>NZ_JAZIFX010000001.1:0-2761119 GCF_036634175.1 Streptomyces sp. P9-A2 | reverse complement strand
TTGTGTTCGACCGCCTTCTTGAGCTCGTCCGGCGTCTGGTTCATGAACTGGTGATGCAGAAGGCGCGCGACGGCCGCGTGCCTGCGGACCTGACCGGCACCCGGGTTCGACATGAACAGCCCCACCAGACCGTCGGCCGCCGCTTCGATCTCCCCCCGTTCCAGCGCCTGCGCCAGACGCGGTACCGCCTCGGTGTAGATCTCGGGAAGACGCATCGCGGCGCCGCAGAAGACGATGCGACGGACGGACTCGGGATGCAGCTGCGCGAAGCGGAGGCCGACGACCTCACCGAAGCAGCCTCCGAAGAGATTCACCGGCGGCATCCCGATCTCCACCAGCATGTGCTGGACCGCGGCGGCAAGGAAATCGATCCCGTAGCGGGAGGGCAGGAAGTCCGCACTGCCGTATCCGGGGAGATCCACGGTGATCACTGTGCACAACGGCGCCAGCCACTTCTCGTGCCCCTGCCAGGAATACCGGTTCTGGGACGAGCCCCCTAGCAGCAGCAACGGCGCCGTGCGCGGAGCGCTCTGATGGACGATCCGGCACCCGTAAGTGAAGCCCTCGAACGTCAGGGTCCGCTCCTCCACCTGCTCCGGCGGTGGGGAAGCGGACCCGCGGCGTTGTGTGGTCAGTGAACCCTGGGGGGTGGTGAGGGCAGTGCGCATGGACGGCTCCGGGACAGGGGAAATGACGACGAACCAGTCCATGATTACCAGCAATCAAGGCTTTTGTTCGTAATCACTCATTTGTGGGCGATCCCGGCGGCAAGGCATGTACGGTCCGCCGGGCGGCAACCGCCGAGCCTGAGAGCCGGGTTCCCAGGGGCGGTGCCGGGAGCGGCGAGAGCCCCGGCGCTCGAGGTGCCGGGGCTCTGGACGTTCTGCTGATGACGCGTACGGGGTCAGTTCCCGTAAGCGCTCTTGTGGTTCTTGTGGTTCTTGTGGTGCTGACCGTCCTCGTTCACGCAGGTGTTGCCGAACGCCGGGTTCAGCGCGCCGATGACGTTGACGGTGTTCCCGCACGCGTTGACCGGCACGTGGACCGGGGCCTGGACCAGGTTGCCCGACAGGACGCCCGGGGAGTGGGCGGCGGTGCCCTGGGCACCCGCGTCCGCCAGAGCCGTACCGGCCCCGCTCAGGGCCACGACACCCGTGCCGAGTGCGACGCAGGCAGCCTTCGCGATGCGCGACATCACGTTCTCCTTCTTGTTCGATGAGCGCGGCCGCAGGGGGCGCGGCCGTGCTCCCCGTTCAACGCGGAGAAGCGCGACGAGTCACGGTGATCCGCCACCGATTTCTGAGCAGTGACCAGGAATGGGTCTTGGGTCCGTTCCCGGTCACTGCGGACATCCCGAACGGTGTGGGGTGTCCTGATCGCCCGCGTTCGCTCCGCGTCCGGTGGCACGGATCGGGTCCACGGTCCGGGAAGGCGGCGGCGGGGTCAGCAGTGGTACGACTGCACGACGTCGTCGAAACGCCCCGCCAGAAGGTCGTCACGGTTGATGAGCCAGCCCACTTCGCCGTCCCCGGTGTGGAAGACGGCGTCCTCGCCGAACTCCAGGAGGTTCAGCCACGGTCCGCCCTCCTGCTCGGAGACGGCGTTCCGCAGGGCCTCGGCGTACAGCTCGTCGAACCGCTCCGGTTCGTCCCTGCAGACGACCACGGCCTCCTCCCCCTTCTTCAGGAAGTCCGTTGCGTAGTCGGCCCGGTAGTACTGGGGGTTCAATTCCACCCCGCGCAGTCCGCAGGTCCGGTGTACGAACGGAACGGTCCCGACCCGCTCGGCGTACTCCGTGAACGCGGCCAGCAGCGGACGGGCCTCGTCCTCCACGTCCGCTCCCTCGAGGTCCGGCATACGGCCCTCCGCCTCGGCGAAGTCGTCGTCGGGATCCCACAGCCAGTCGAGGACGTCCCACGACGTGCCGGTGGTGCGGCACACCAGCACCCGCCGTTCGAGGACGTCCGTCGTCCACGTGTCGGAGGGGTCCTCGGAGTACGCGCCCGAGGGCGCGGGGCGTACGGCTGTCACGGTTCCCGCCGGTACGTGGACGACCGGCGCGGGTTCTTCGTCGTCGTAGCCGCGGTTCGTGAAGAACAGCAACTGCCCTTCGCGGGGGAGCCCGAGGTCCAGCGGCTGCTCCGGTATCGCGGCCAGGTCGAGACCGGCCACGTAGACGTCCCCGTCCCACGGGACATCCTCGGGCAGTTCCGGCAGCCCGCCGGTGTGACCCACCACGAGATCGTCGGGGCCGACCTCGGACGGATCAAGGATGCGCAGGTGGACGGACGGCTGCATCATCCACATGATGCGCGTGATGGAGTCGTCGGAGACGCCGTGCCGACGGGCGAAGACCCGGAACTCATCGGTGTATGACATCCCGTCATCCTGCCGTGCACCTCTGACAATTCCCTCCCCAGGGCCTCGCCGCCGCCACGCGGAAGACGCCGGGCCACCCGCCGTCGGGAACCTGCGACCTTGACCAGGGTGGGCGGGGATGCCGACGTGGTGGAGTGACAGCGGTGGTGGGCGAGTTCACCGGTGGCCGCACCCGTTCCCGGCCCCGCCTGGACCTGCGTGATCGGCCGGCGGGCGGCGAACCGTCGGAAATCCGGGCGACGGCCACCGGCCCGGCTGACACCCTGGCGCACATGGCCACGTCACCGACCGCGAGACAGCGACTTGCCGCGCTTCACCGCCATGCGGCCGTGAACCGTGAGGACTTCACCGGCCGGAACCTTGCTTCCACCCGCACGTCGCGGCTGCGGTTCACCCGCTGCTTGTTCATCGGGGCAGATCTACGCCACGCCACTCTGGACGGGTGCTGGTTCAAGTTCTGCGACCTCAGTGGCGCAGACCTGCGCGGGGCTTCACTGCGCGAGGTCAGCCTGGCCGGATGCGATCTACGGGGTGCCGACCTGCGCGACACCGATCTGACCGGCGCCAGGCTCGGAAGTGTGAACACCGGTATGCCCCCGCTCGGGCCGACCGACGTCACCGGGGCCCGGTTCGGGGGAGCGACCCTGCGCAATGTCCAAGCGGAAGGCGTCATCGGCTGGCCATTCGGGCATGACGGGAACGAGTAGGGCCTGCCAGGCGGCGCGCCGATCTCAACCCCGACCAGGCTGAGGTTGAGCGCCGACCCGCGCCAACCGAAGTACCCAGCGACGCCACGCAAGATCACGATCTACAGCCGGAGTATCAGATGTGCGCTCGGTGCAACGGTGGCCCCGAGCCTGGCAGGACGACGGCCGGCAAGTTCTGCACTCCAAGGGGTCGGCTGCCCGCCCCAAGCTGAACGAGGCCCTGTTCGCAATTCCGGAGCAGGAGCCGGCCAGATGTCGACCGCGTCCAGGACGCGCCGCTCGGAGCGTCCTGTCCCGCTCCCGGTTGTCTGCGTGGATGCTCTCCGCCGGCGCCGTGGGATCCAGGCGGGGGGCGACAGGCGGCAGGGGAGAGGGGGCAGGAGACGGGCCTGGTCTTCACCACCGGCGGGGCACCCCGATCGAGCCGCGGAACCTGAACCGGCACTTCTGCCCGATCCGCGAGCGGCCGGGTCGGGAGGTCCGGTTCCACGACCTCCGGCACACCTGCGTGACGCTGCTGCTGGGTCTCGGCATCCCGCCGCACATCGTCCGCGACATCGCGGGTCACCACGCGCTGGATGTGACGATGAACATCTACGCGCACGCCGGCATGACGGAGAAGCGGGCCGCTCCGGACCGGCTGGGGAGCCTGCCGGCCGCCGAGTGACGGGGTCGTTGCCGTCAGTATTGCCGTCAGAGGCACGAAACGCCCTGGAGGGGAGGACCCCTCTGGGGCGTTCTGGCTGGTGACGGGTGGCGCCCCCGGCAGGACTCGAACCTGCGGCCAAGCGCTTAGAAGGCGCCTGCTCTATCCACTGAGCTACGGGGGCCGGGTGTGGTGGCCACTGTCGTGGTGCCCGGGTGTCCCGGTCCTTGACGTCGCCGGGGACAAGGATAGGGCTCCCGCGTCCTTGCCCCTGTCGCCTCGCCTCCGTGGCTCGATGTGGAGGTCCGGTGAAGCGGTCCCGATAATCGCAGGCGGGTACGAATCATGCACCGATTTTGACCCCTAGCGCATCGGGTGTTGTGCACTCGTTATGCCTCGGCTGTGTGCGCGCCCCGGTCGCCCCTTCCATCCGCTTGTGTTAGATCGGCGCGCAGACATGGTCATATGCTTCAGAATTCCCATGAAATTGGGCATTCTTCACATGTGGTGACCTTGGACGTACGGCCTCAGCTGCTCGACGCACTCTCCGCCCTGCGCGACCGTGTCGCCGCCGCACGCTTCCCGCTGCCTGTGGCGGGGGCCGCACGCGCGCGTGCCAACCGCGACGAACTGCTCGCACAACTCGACGACTATCTGGTACCCCGGCTG
The DNA here is from genome assembly GCF_036634175.1 of Streptomyces sp. P9-A2. Lineage (NCBI taxonomy): Bacteria > Bacillati > Actinomycetota > Actinomycetes > Kitasatosporales > Streptomycetaceae > Streptomyces > Streptomyces sp. P9-A2. The sequence goes on along the minus strand of NZ_JAZIFX010000001.1, from coordinate 2,756,718 downwards.
AGAGAGCCCCAGGCGCCGCTGCTCGCCGTCGTAGGGGGGTCCACCGGGGCCGGCAAGTCCACCCTGGTGAACTCACTCGTGGGGCGGCGCGTCAGCGAGGCGGGCGTGCTGCGGCCGACGACCCGGACACCGGTGCTCGTCTGCCACCCCGAGGACCACCACTGGTTCAGCGGGATGCGCATCCTGCCCGACCTCACGCGCGTATGGGGTCCCCGTCGGGAGGTCGACGACCTGCTGCTCCCGGGAGAGAACCCGGCACGTGTCCTGCGCATCGAGACCGCCGACAGCGTCCCGCCCGGCCTCGCCCTGCTCGACGCCCCCGACATCGACTCCCTCGTCGCCGACAACCGCGTCCTCGCCGCCGAACTCATCTGCGCCGCGGACATCTGGGTCATGGTCACCACCGCCGCGCGCTACGCCGACGCCGTGCCCTGGCACATGCTGCGCGCCGCCAAGGAGTACGACGTCAGCCTGGTGACCGTCCTGGACCGGGTGCCCCACCAGGTCGTGTCCGAGGTGTCCCGGCAGTACGGCGCCCTCCTCACCAAGGCCGGACTCGGCCACGTACCGCGCTTCACCGTGCCCGAACTGCCCGAGTCGGCCTGGGGCGGCGGGCTCCTGCCGGCCTCCGCCGTGGCGTCGCTGCGGACCTGGCTCGTCCACCAGACGCAGGACCCCGCCGCCCGCGCGCACGTCATGGCGCGCACCGCCCACGGCATCCTCGACTCCCTCAACTCCCGCATGCCGGAACTCGCCGGTGCCGCCGCCGCGCAGCACGCCGCCGCGCTGCGGCTCACCTCCGCCGTCGAGGGGGCGTACGACAAGGAGCACGCACGCCTGCGCGGCCGGCTGCAGGCCGGAACCGTGCTCGCCGGCGACGCGCTCAAACGGTGGCGCGCCTTCCCGCTCGACTGCACGCCCGGCGAACTCCTCGACACCCTCGTGGAGGGCATGGGCGCCCTGCTGCTGTGCGCCGTCGCCGCCGCCGACGAACGGGTCGACACCGCTTGGCGGCGCGAACCGGCTGCGAAATCACCGGAGTTCACCGACCGCGACGGGGCGACGGAGAGCGTCGAACACCGGATCGGGCTGGCCGTACGACGGTGGCGGCGCGAACTGGAGGAGTACGCCGAGGAAGAGGTCCGAGAGCTCGACCGCGGTCCCGCCCCCGATCCCGAGACCGTCGCCGCCCTGACCGCCACGGCGCTGCTGAGCGGGCGCCGGGCGCGGACCGCGGGGGAGAAGCTCGCCCAACGGATCGGCGCACAGGGGGCGGTACGGCTGCGCGACCGGAGCGGACGGCTGCTCATCGAGTACGTGAACCAGGTCATGCACGCCGAACGTGAACGCCGGCTCACGCCGCTCGACGCGCTCGAGGTGCATCCGGAGCCCCAGGCCGAACTCATCGCCGCGTTGTCCGTACTGCAGAAGGAGAGGTGACCGGTGACCGCCATCACTGACCAGGACCAGGACCACACCGAGCGCTCCGAGGGTTCAGAGGCGTCCGGGACGGCCGAGGCGGCCGAGCGGCCCGAGGGGGCCGGTCTTCCCGAGGACGCGTGCGGGGCGGAGGGGCAGGAGCAGGGCGGGCGCGAGCAGGGCCCGTACGGAGACGACAAGTACGGGAACGACAAGTACGGGGACCACGTGTACAGGGATGATGACGCCTACGAGGAGGACGAGGAGGACGAGAAGGACGAGGGGGACGAGGGGGACGACGGCAGGGCACCCGAGGACAGGGCGTCCACGCAGGCCTCCTGGGCCGACGGGCTGATCGCACGCCGGGTGAGCGGGACCGCCGGGTCGGGAAGAAGGGCCAGGCCGCGGACAGGGGCCGGGACAGGGAGCCGGGCCGGGTTCGGTTTCGGGTCCGAGCCGTACGCCGCGCTGGAGCCCCGCGCGTCCGTGCCGCAGACGGTGACCTCCCTGGCGTACGACGCGTCCCTGACGTCCCGGCTGGAGGCGCTGCGCGAACTGGTGGGGCTGTCCAGGGCCCGGCTCGACAGCCGGACGCTGGCCGGGGCGGGCCGGGTCCTCGACGAGGCCGCCGCGCGGCGAAAGCTCTCCGGGCAGCACACCGTCGTCGCCATCGCGGGCGCGACCGGCAGCGGCAAGTCGCAGCTGTTCAACGTCCTCGCCGGAGCCGTCATCTCGGAGACCGGCGTACGACGGCCGACCACCTCCGCGCCCATCGCGTGCAGTTGGAGCGACGGCGCCGCGGGTCTCATCGAACGGCTCGGCATCCCGCCCCGGCTGCGACGGCGCCCGTTGCAGGCGACGGCGGACGCGGACGAGCAGCTGCGCGGACTCGTCCTCGTCGATCTGCCGGACCACGACTCGGCGGCCGTGCAGCACCGTCAACAGGTCGACCGGGTGCTGGACCTGGTCGACGCCGTCATCTGGGTCGTCGACCCGGAGAAGTACGCCGACGCGATGCTGCACGAGCGCTACCTGCGGCCCATGGCGGCCCACGCGGAGGTCATGTTCGTCGTCCTCAACCAGATCGACCGGCTGCCCGGGGAGGCCGCCGAACAGGTCCTGGACGATCTGCGCCGCCTGCTCGACGAGGACGGCATCGCCCTGGGCGAGTACGGAGAACCCGGTACGACGGTCCTCGCGCTGTCCGCGCTCACCGGCGACGGGGTCGGTGAACTACGCGAAGCGCTCGGCCAGTTCGTGGCCGAGCGGGGAGCGGCCGGCCGCCGTGTCGCGGCGGACGTGGACATCACCGCGGCCCGGCTGTGGCCCGTCTACGCCAACCGCCGGTGGGCCGGGCTCAGCGAGGAGGCGCTGGAGGAGTTCACGGACCGGCTCGCGGACGCCGTGGGCGCCACCGCGGCGGGCGAGGCCGCCGAACGCGCCTGGCTGCGCAACGCCAACCGCGCGTGCGGCACCCCGTGGCTGCGGCTGTGGCGCTGGTTCGAGGACCGGGGCGGGCCGCTCACCGGGAAACTTCCGCAGTGGACGCAGCCCGACGAGGAGATCACGGCCAGGCAGCGGGTGGAACAGGCGGTGCGCACGGTGTCCGACCAGGCCTCGGACGGACTGCCCGAGCCGTGGGCGCAGGCGGTGCGCGAGGCGGCCGTACGGGGCTCCCAGGGGCTGCCGGAGGCGCTGGACGACCTCGCCGTACGCGCCGCACTGCCGCCGGGCCGGCCGCCGCGGCCCGGGTGGTGGCCGGCGGCCGTACTCGCCCAGGTGTCGATGACGATCATCCAGTTCGTCGGCGGGCTGTGGCTGCTGGGCCAGATCATCGGATTCATGTCACCGAATCTGGGCGTGCCGGTGCTGCTGATGGTGATCGGCATCGTCGGCGGCCCGATCGTCGAGTGGAGCTGCCGGATGGCGGCCCGCGGGCCGGCCCGGCGGCACGGCCTGGCGGCGGAGAAACGGCTGCGGGAGGCGGCCGCGGGGTGCGGCCGCGCCCGGGTCCTGGACCCGGTGGCTTCGGAACTGCTGCGGTACCGGGAGGTACGGGAGGAGTACGGACGGGTGGCGGGGGTGGGTGTGGGGATGGGCTGAGGCATACGAGGGGCCACTCCTGCCAGCCTTCTGCCAGCTTCCTCCTGCGCACCTCTCTCCTGTGCACCTCCTCCTGCACGGCCCCTTTGCGCTGTCGCTCGTACGGGTGGCGGAGTTGTCCACAGACCGGCGGTGGTCCACAGGTGTCAGCGGGCCCGGCCCGACGGCGGCAGTCTGACGCGCAGCCGTACGGGACGGGCCCGTACGCGTAACCGCCCGGCCGCCGGTGCCGGTATCCGGGCGGGGGAGGCAGGCGCGATGAACGAGACGATGATCTGCGCGGTGGGAAACGTGGCGACGCAGCCGGTGTTCCGGGAGACGGCGTCCGGACCGGTGGCGAGGTTCCGGCTGGCGGTCACGTCGCGGTACTGGAACCGGGACAAGGCCATGTGGGCGGACGGACACACCAACTTCTTCACGGTGTGGGCCCAGCGCCAGCTCGCCGCCAACGCCACGGCCTCGCTGTCGGTGGGCGAACCCGTGATCGTGCAGGGGAGGCTGAAGGTGCGCACGGAGACCCGCGAGGGGCAGCAGGGCCGTACCTCGGCGGACCTCGACGCGGTGGCGATCGGTCACGACCTGGCCCGGGGCACGTCGGCCTTCCGCCGGGCGGGCCGCCCGGACCCGCAACAGGCCTCCCCGGACCGGCCGGAACCCACGTGGGAGACCAGGCCGGGCGAGGGAGCCAAGGAGGTTGGAACCGCCGAGACCGCCGAGACCGCCGAAACCGTCGAAGTGGCGGGTGTGACGGGCGTGGTGGGTGTCGCGGAAATGGTCGGAGCCGCCGCCGGCACCGCCACCACCCAGCCTGCCGCCGCACAACCGTCGCCGGAACCAGCCATGGTGACGTGATGTCGCCGGTCCGGCCCTCGGTGACGGAGCTGACCGAAGTGCGGCTTATCGGCGAATCCATGGCGAACGATCCCGAGATGATTTATCGACAGGCCGTGTTCGTACCCACTCCGGCGATAACGATTCCACGTCGGATCAGCCCTCCGACGTGATCACCGACGGACGCGGTTCGCGACGTACTTAGGATTCCGGGCATGGCTCCCGGGGTTCTCGGGGCCGGTAATTCTGCTGGTGGGACCCGCCCCCCACGTCAACGGGTCCCGCTCGGAAGGGAAATCGGTGTTTGCTGCGTCCTCTGGATTCTCTGCGTCGTCCGCACGTGGGCTCGGGCCGGTGAGACGTCTCGCCGCCGGAACGCTGGTGTCCGGATTCATCGCCGCCGGTGTGCTCGCCGGCGCCGGGACGGCGGTGGCCGACGACGGGGCGACGCACGGTGAGGGCGGAGCGGCGGCGACCGTGGAGGGCCTGAAGACGTACGGCGAGGCCGTGATCCGCGGCGCCGCCGGGGACCAGCAGGTGTCGGCGGGCCTGTTCGAGATGTCCGTCGAGGGCGGCGGCATGCTGCAGACCTACTGCGTCGACATCCACACCCCCACGCAGACGGACGCCGAGTACCACGAGGCCGACTGGAGCGGGACCTCGCTGGGCGCCAACGAGGACGCCGGCCGGATCCACTGGATCCTGCGGAACTCCTACCCCCAGGTGAACGACCTCGCGGCACTCGCCGACCGGGCGGGCGTCCGGGGCGAGCTGACCGAGCAGGACGCGGCGGCCGGCACGCAGGTGGCGATCTGGCGCTACTCCGACAACGTGGACGTGGACGCCGTCGACCCCCAGGCGGAGCAGCTCGCCGACTACCTGGAGAAGAACGCGCGCGACCAGGCGGAGCCGCAGGCGTCGCTCACCCTGGACCCGCCGGTCGTCTCCGGACGCCCCGGAGAGCTGCTCGGCCCGGTGACGGTACGTACGGACGCGCGCGGTGTGACGATGTCGCCGCCGGTGGACGCCGCCACGAGCGGGGTGCGGATCCTGGACGCGGACGGCCTGCCGGTCATCAGCGCGGTGGACGGCACCGAGGTGTTCTTCGAGATACCCGAGGACACGCCCGAGGGCACGGTCCAGGTGGCCGCGCAGGCCTCGGCCACGGTGCCGGTCGGCCGGGCGTTCGCCGCCGAGAGCCGCAGCCAGACGCAGATCCTGGCCGGCTCCAGCACCTCGACGGTCTCCGCGACGGCGAGCGCGACATGGGCGGAGCAGGGCGCGATCCCGGCGATGACCGCCCGGAAGAACTGCGCCGAGGGCGGCGTCGACGTCGTCACCACCAATCAGGACGACGAGCCCTTCACCTTCGAAGTGGCGGAGCGCGAGTACACCGTGGAGCCGGGCGGTACCCGCACGGTGACGGTTCCGGTGGCCGAGGACCGGACGTACGACTTCACGGTCCAGGGCGCGGACGGCTTCGAGAAGCGGTTCACCGGCATGCTCGACTGCAGGACCAAGGCCGCCGAAACCGGCGTCGACATCCAGACCCTGAGCGGCCCCACCCCCGCCCCCGTGGCGGCGGCCGGTTCCACCGACGGCGACGTCAACCTCGCCGCCACTGGCGCCCCCAGCGCCGCCCCCTGGATCGTCGGCACCGCCATCACCCTGGTCGTCCTCGGCGGAACGGCCCTGGTCATCACCCGACAGCGCGAGGCGGGCCGCGGCAACTGACCGACACCGGTGCCAACCGCCGACCGCCGACCGGCCCGGGACGCGGCGGGCGGCGAGGACGACGAAACGGTGAGCATCACGCTCACCCGCGATCAGGCGTTCGTGCTGTCGGACTGGCTCTATCAGGTGATCAGTTGAGCGGATGGCGTCCCCCGCGAGGTGTTCCGGGAGCCGGGAAGGGGCGCCGATCATCACTTCCCGATCGCCGATGACCTCCACACCCGGCCGGCCCGCCGCGTACACCGTTCCCTCGGGCGGGTACACGCCGTCCCAGAGGTTCGAGCCCTCGCACTGCTCGATCTCCCGGTCCGGGTAGAGCCGCCACATCATGACGGCTGTCCGGTCGAGGTCCGCCGCACCCACTCGTCGCAGCAACCCCGGCACGTCGCCGTCGGCGTACACCAACAGTCCCGTCTTGGCTCCCAAAGCCCCTCCCCAGAGCGTTGCCCTTGATGGCGGACGCACCGTAGCCGCAGGCACTGACAACGAAGGTGACCCGGCCCGTCTGCTCGGCCGAGGGCCGTTCCCGGGCTGTCTGGGGCTCTCGACGCCGACCAGTAGCGACCGACAGTGTCGGAAGTGTCGGAAGTATCGGAAGTGGCAGAAGTGATGGACGAGTCGCCGTCGCGGCCGTCGAAGCCCTGGATCGGAGGTTCCGGGCGGAACGGGTTTCCCCCTAGGGGTGGCGGTCGGGCAAGATGGGGTGTATCTGCCCACTGCCAGTTTCAAGCTGCCGGACGGTTTCTCTTGGCTGAGTTCATTTACACCATGCGCAAGGCGCGCAAAGCGCACGGCGACAAGGTGATCCTCGACGACGTCACCCTGAGCTTCTACCCGGGGGCGAAGATCGGTGTCGTCGGTCCGAACGGTGCCGGTAAGTCGACCGTTCTGAAGATCATGGCGGGGCTGGAGCAGCCGTCCAACGGTGACGCCTTCCTCACCCCCGGTTACACGGTGGGCATCCTGCTCCAGGAGCCCCCGCTGAACGAGGAGAAGACCGTCCTGGAGAACGTCCAGGAGGGTGTCGCCGAGGTCAAGGGCAAGCTCGACCGGTTCAACGAGATCGCCGAACAGATGGCGACCGATTACACCGACGAGCTCATGGACGAGATGGGCAAGCTGCAGGAGCAGCTCGACCACTCCAACGCCTGGGACCTCGACGCCCAGCTCGAGCAGGCCATGGACGCCCTGGGCTGCCCGCCCGGCGACTGGGCCGTCGCCAACCTCTCCGGTGGTGAGAAGCGCCGCGTCGCGCTCTGCAAGCTGCTGCTCGAGGCGCCCGACCTGCTGCTCCTCGACGAGCCCACCAACCACCTCGACGCCGAGTCGGTGAACTGGCTCGAGCAGCACCTCGCCAAGTACGAGGGCACCGTCGTGGCCGTCACCCACGACCGGTACTTCCTGGACAACGTCGCCGGGTGGATCTGTGAGGTCGACCGCGGCCGCCTGCACGGCTACGAGGGCAACTACTCCAAGTACCTCGAGACCAAGGCCACCCGCCTCAAGGTCGAGGGCGCCAAGGACGTCAAGCGGCAGAAGCGCCTCAAGGACGAACTCGAGTGGGTCCGCTCCAACGCCAAGGGACGCCAGGCCAAGTCCAAGGCCCGTCTCGCCCGGTACGAGGAGATGGCCGCCGAGGCCGACAAGATGCGGAAGCTGGACTTCGAGGAGATCCAGATCCCGCCGGGCCCGCGGCTGGGCAGTGTCGTCGTCGAGGCGAACAACCTCAGCAAGGGCTTCGGCGACAAGCTGCTGATCGACGACCTCAGCTTCACGCTGCCGCGCAACGGCATCGTCGGGATCATCGGCCCGAACGGCGCCGGCAAGACCACGCTGTTCAAGATGATCCAGGGCCTCGAGGAGCCCGACTCCGGGTCGGTCAAGGTCGGCGACACCGTCAAGATCTCCTACGTCGACCAGAACCGCGCCAACATCGACCCCAAGAAGACGCTCTGGGCGGTCGTGTCGGACGAGCTCGACTACATCAACGTGGGCCAGGTCGAGATGCCCTCGCGGGCGTACGTCTCCGCCTTCGGGTTCAAGGGTCCGGACCAGCAGAAGCCCGCCGGTGTCCTCTCCGGCGGTGAGCGCAACCGGCTGAACCTCGCGCTCACCCTCAAGCAGGGCGGCAACCTGCTGCTCCTCGACGAACCGACCAACGACCTCGACGTCGAGACCCTCTCCAGCCTGGAGAACGCGCTGCTGGAGTTCCCCGGGTGCGCCGTGGTCATCTCCCACGACCGGTGGTTCCTGGACCGCGTCGCCACCCACATCCTCGCCTACGAGGGCGAGTCCAGGTGGTTCTGGTTCGAGGGCAACTTCGACTCGTACGAGAAGAACAAGGTCGAGCGGCTCGGCGCGGACGCCGCGCGCCCGCACCGCGCCACCTACAAGAAGCTGACCCGGGGCTGATCTCTTGCGGCACATCTACCGCTGCCCGCTGCGCTGGGCGGACATGGACGCGTACGGTCACGTCAACAACGTGGTCTTCCTCCGGTATCTGGAGGAGGCCCGTATCGACTTCCTGTTCCGCCCGGACAAGGACTTCCAGCAGGGGTCCGTGGTGGCCCGCCACGAGATCGACTACAAGCGGCAGCTCGTCCACCGGCACGCGCCCGTGGACATCGAGCTGTGGGTCACACAGATCCGGGCCGCCTCCTTCACCCTCACCTACGAGGTGAAGGACGGCGACCAGGTCTATGTCCGGGCCTCCACGGTGATCGTGCCGTTCGACTTCGAGGCGCAGCGTCCGCGCCGGATCACCCAGGAGGAGCGGGAGTTCCTCCAGGAGTACACGGACGACGGCGACAGCGGGAGCGACGCCGCCGCCGACACCGAGCAGGAGGAGGCCGTCGCGGCATGACGGTGCTCCATCTCGCCGACGAGAGGGAGGCCGCGGACCTCGCGGCCTTCCTCTCCCGGCTGCTCCACTACGACCGTGGGGCCGCGGTGCGCCTCCAGGCGTCGGGCACCGCACTCGCCGTGTTCGGCCGGCCGCCCTCCTTCGAGGTGCTGGCCGTCCGCACCGTGCGGCTGGCCAAGCCGTACGAGGACGGCATCGACGTCACCCTGGACGTGACGGTGTCCGCCGGTGAGCTGCTGGAGTCGGTGGACGAGACCGCTGTCACCGCCGCCGTGCCGGGCGCGGTGACCGGGCCGCCATGGGCCGGGATGCTGCCTCCGCGCAAGGGCTGGCAGGCCGAACCCGGGCTGCCGGCACCGGATTCCCTGCGGGCGCTCGTCGCCGCCGCGGTCGCCGAATTCAAGGCGCGTACGGGCGAGTTGGCGCCCGAGTCGCGCACCCGGGCCGAACTCGACCGGATCGGGCGGGAGATCTGGTCCCGCACGGTCGCCCGCACCGACCTTCCGGTGCGGGCCGTGCACGCGGCCCAGTCGCTGGGGTTCCTGCGGGCGGCGGCCACGTCCGCCGGTGCGGACGGCGACCCCGGTGAGCCGGTGCTGCTCGCCTCGGGCGCATGGCTCCGGCTGCGGACGCCGTACGGGTCGATCGCCCTGCGTCGGGCGGGAACGGCCGGGGCGCTGGGGCTCAGCGTGCGCTGAACGCCGGTGTGCCCCCGGTGTGTCCAGGTCCGGAGAGGGCTCGGCCCGGAGGGTGACTCAGCCCGGGGAGTTGATCATCGAGGCCGCCGCATACGTCATGTACTTCCACAGCGTCTGCTCGTGCTCCTCGGACAGGCCGAGTTCGTCGATGGCGTCGCGCATGTGACTCAGCCAGGCGTCGTGCGCGGCCTGATCGACCTTGAACGGCACGTGCCGCATCCGCAGCCGCGGATGGCCCCGGTTCTGGCTGTACGTGGTCGGACCGCCCCAGTACTGGATCAGGAACAGCGTGAACCGCTCCTCGGCCGGTCCGAGGTCCTCCTCCGGGTACATGGGACGCAGCAGCGGGTCACCGGCCACGCCCTGGTAGAAACGGTGGACGAGCCGGCGGAAGGTCTCCTCCCCGCCGACCTGCTCGTAGAACGTCTGCTCCTGAAGCGTGCCGCGCCGAATCTCTGTCACCCGTCCATGGTCTCAGACGGGGCGGCATAGGCCTCAAGCCCTAGGTCCCGCCGTTCTGCCCTTTGGTCCCGGAACCGGGACGGGACCCCGCCCCGGTTCCGGGACCCGCCCCGTGCTGGTGCTCGTACTGTGGAGGCATGGGTGGGCACGCTGCTCAGCGGGACCTGGACGACCTCGCCGGCTCGGCGCGGGCGGCGCTGGTGCGCGAGATCGCCGCGAGCGGGGCGTTCGACGCCGACCCGGTGTGGCGGGAGGCCTTCGAGACCGTTCCGCGTCATCTGTTCGTGCCGTACTACTACGTGGGCGCCATCGGCGGCTACGAGCGGCGGTGGGGCGAGGGCACCGACCCCCGGGCGGGCGAGGCCTGGCTGCGCGGCGCGTACGAGGACGTCCCGCTGGCCATCCGGATGCGCGACGGCGAGCTGCTCTCCTCCAGCAGCCAGCCGTCCCTCATGGCGGTGATGCTCGTCGGACTGGGCGTCCGCGACGGCGACCGGGTCCTGGAGATCGGCACCGGCAGCGGCTACAACGCCGCCCTGCTCGCCCACCGGCTCGGTGACGACGACCTGGTCATCACCGTCGACCTCGACCCGGAGATCACCGAGTCGGCCCGCCGGCACCTGGACGCCGCCGGACACCACCCGGTGGTCGTCACCGGCGACGGCGCGCGCGGGGTGCCCGCACACGCCCCCTACGACCGGATCATCGTGACCTGCACACTGCCGTCCGTGCCCGGGGCCTGGCTCGCCCAGTGCCGGCCCGGCGCCCGCGTCCTCGCCCCGTTCGCCACCGGTCTGATCGCCCTCACCGTGCACGGCCCGAAGTACGCCGAGGGCCGCTTCCTGCACACGCCCGCCTACTTCGTCCCCCTGCGCGGCGCGAACCGGTCGCGGACGGTGCCGGCCGACGAGACCGACCTGGCCGACGTGCCGCGCCGGGCCAGGGGCAGCGACCGGTTCCGGTTCCTGCTGGCGCTGACCGCGGGCAGCATCGGGGCCGGGGAGGCGTACGAGGTGTGGTGGCGCGAGGGACGGCCGGAGCGTGAGCGGTACGGCCTCACGGTCGGCGAGGACCGGTGCTGGGCGTGGCTGGACGACCCAGGAGGGCCGCACCGCTGGGTGCTGCCCTCCTGAAGCCGCTCTCGGCCCGACCCGGTTTCTCTCAGCCGCGGTGGATGGTGATCGTCGTCCAGGCGCCCACGTGGACGCGGTCGCCGTCCTGGAGCGGGACCGGGACGAACGGCTGAATCGGTTCCTCCGAACCGTTGACCGTCGTGCCGTTCGTCGAGTTCTGGTCGACGACCGCCCAGCTGCCGTCCGGCTGCTGCACCAGCACCGCGTGCTGGTGCGAGACGCCCGGGTCCTCCGGTGGCGTCGACAGGTCGATGTCGGGGGTGTCACCGGTGGAGTGGCGCCGACGGCCGATCGTGAGCTGGTTGCCGGTCAGAGCGCGCTGCTGCTCGGGCGAGTACGCGGGCAGGTTCAGGCCCGTGGCCTCGGGGCCGGAGCGGTGCATCATCGCCATGAAGTAATCGCGGTCCGGACCGATCGTCGCGGTCCAGGTCACCGGACCCTGGGGCTGCTGCGGGAAGCCGCCGGGACCGGGCGGCGCCTGGGTCGCGCCGGGCGGCGGGTAGCCGTAACCGCCGTGCTGCCCCTGCCCGTGCTGACCCTGCCCGTGCTGGCCCTGCTGCCCGTGCTGACCGGGGCCGTTCGGACCGCCCTGGCCGCCACCGGGACCGCCGGACGGCGGAGGGATGACCCAGTCGTCGTCGCCGCCGAAGGCGGGACCGCCCTGCTGCGGAGGCCGGCCGGTCTCCTGCGGGAATCCGGGCGGGGCCGGCGGACCGGACCGGTACGCCTGCGGAGCACCGGGACCGTTCGGGCCACCGGGACCGTTCGGGCCGCCAGGGCCTCCGTATCCGCCCTGACCGCCCTGACCACCCGGTCCGCCGTGCGGACCACCGGGCCCACCGGGACCGTTCGGACCACCGGGCCCACCGGGACCGTTCGGACCGCCGGGCCCACCGGGGCCTCCGTATCCGCCCGGTCCGGGCGGCGGCGGTGCCTGGCGCGAGGGGTCGCCGCCGAAGCCGGGCGGGCCCGGCGGGATCGGCTCGGCCGGCCGGTTCATCTGTGACGGACGGGAGCCCTGGTAGTCGTAGGAGTCACCACCGTTGCCACCGCCGTACGGCGGGCCGGGCGGGGGCTGCTGCTGGTATCCGCCGTGACCACCCTGGCCACCGGGTCCGGGGCCACCGGGTCCGGGGCCACCGGGTCCGGAGCCGCCGGGTCCGGGCCCACCCGGGCCGGGACCGCCGGGGCGCGGGGCTGCCGGGGTGTACGAGGTCGCCGTGTTCGTCAGGAAGTTCCACCGGCATTCCTCGCAGAACGGCGCGGCGCCCTCACGGGGCGTGCGGCACTGCGGGCACAGCTCCGCTCTGCCGCCGGGACCGCCGGGACCGCCGGGGCCGTTCGGGCCCCCGGGCCCTCCGTATCCACCCGGGCCGCCGGGACCGCCCTGGCCACCCGGGGGCGGGAATCCGTAACCACCGCCGGGCGGCGGGGGAGGAGGAGGGGGCGGCGGCACGGACCCCGCCATGCGGTGGCCGCACACCTCGCACCAGTCGTCGGAACCCGACTGGTGTCCGTTCGGGCAGGTCGGCATGTCGGCGCTTCCTCCTCTCCTTGTCCGGTCGCTTCCGACCGAAGTTCTCCGGCCCGAGGCCGGGCTCGTTCAACTCGCGTTCACTTCTTTACACGAACAGTCTTGGTGGACCGGGTTTCGAGTGTCATCTCGTCGGCCTCCTCGACCCTCGCTTTCAGTCGCACAGTACCGGTCGCGGCGTCGACCACGTCCACCACCTTCGCAAGCAGTTTCGCAGTATCGGCGTTGCCGGAGGCACTCGCGAGCTGGACGGCCCGGCCCAGTTTGGACGTTGCTCCGTCGAAATCACCCGCTTTGCGCAAATCGAGGCCCTGTTGGATGACTTGGGCCAGTTCGGCCTGCCCGGTGTAGTGGGCGACCTGGGGGTTGATGGACGTCGAAGAGGCCATGTCGTCCGTCCACACGGCGCGCACCAGACCCTGCGCACCGAGCTTCTGGACGCCCTCCGCGCCGCTTGTGGCGGAGGCGCCGGCGGGCTGAGGGATGATCAGCGAGAGCCGGGCGGCGAGCATCTCCCGCCCCACGTCCGCGGCCGGAACCTCGACGCAGACGTGGTAATCACGGGACTCGTCGCCCCAGGAACCCAGCGGGTAGTCGCCCGCGCGGGGGCCGGCCTCGGTGCGCCGCCCCGTCAGCTCCTCGACCGTCGGCGCGACCTGTTTGACGAATCTCACGGCCGCGCCCAGCGGGGTCCACAGCCGCAGAGCGACGTCCGCGACCTCCTTGCCCATCGCCGTCTCCATCATCCGCGTGAAGTCGTCGGCGAGTCCGGCCGGATCGGCGACGATGTCGGCGCTGCCGAGGAGGCCGGAGGCGATCGCTGTGACTTCTTTCACGTCCCAGTCGGTGCCCACGCCGCGGGCGTCGCAGGTGAACCGTCCGGCGCACGCCTCCAGGGCCGCCTTCAGATTCTCGGGCGACTCGTGCTCGTTGCGTCCGTCGGTGAGCAGGATGCCGTGCCGGATCGCCACGTCCGCCGACGCCAGCAGCCGGTCGGCCAGCTTGAGCCAGGTGCCGATGGCCGTGCCCCCGCCCGCGCTCAGCGTGCGCAGCGACCGCTTGGCCTGCTCGCGGGTGGCGGCGTCGGCGACCGCGAGCCGCCCGGCGCCGGGATAGACCTCCTTGGCGACATGCGTGCCGCCGACCACCGCGAAGTGCACGCCGTCGCGCAGGGCGTCGATCGCGGCGGCCGTGGCGTCGCGGGCGTTGCGCATCTTCGTCGGCGGATAGTCCATCGAGCCGGAGCAGTCGACCATGAGCACCACGGCCGCCGACGGCCCCTCACCCGGCGTGTAGAGGTGGGGTGCCGCCACCGCGCTGCCGACGGTGCCGCCGCCGGTCGCGGTCACCGTGACGATGGCGTTGACCTCGCGGCCGCCCTCCGGCAGATACTCGTTCTGGTACACGTCCACCGAGAACCGCGGCACGTTCGACTTCGCGAAATTGGCCATGCCTGCTTCTCTCCCCCTGGAGAACCCCGACGAACGGGGCGACGACAGAAGGCGGACCGGTCCCCTCCGGTTCGCCGGTGCTTGTCCGCAGCTCTCCTGCGGTTGCCTGCGATTCCTTGCGGTTTCCCTGTACTTTCCCCGTCAAGGGCCTGTCGTACGCGGCCTCAGGCCGATCCTGCCCCCTACGGCACGGCCGGGAACGGCACGAGAGCCACTGTTACGTTGTCGTGGCCCCCGCCGTCGAGGGCGTGTCCGAGCAGGACCCGCGCACCGTGCAGCGGGCGGACGGCGGCGTCGGCGGGGACGGCCCGGGCCATCTCCTCGGCCGACTCCGCGTAGTTCCACAGCCCGTCCGTGCAGACCACGACCACTCCCGGCCGGTCCGGCTTGAACGACGCGGTGTGCGGATCGAGTTCGTAGGCATCGGCGCCGAGCCAGCCGGTGATCGCGTGGGCGCGCTGGTCGGCGTACGCCTCGGCCTCGCCCATCAGGCCCGCGGCGACCATCTGCGCGGCCCACGAGTCGTCCTCGGTGAGCCGGGCCGGGGGAGCGGCGCGGTCCACCGGGACCCAGTACACGCGGCTGTCGCCGACCCAGCCGACGACCAGCAGACCGTCCGTCACCACGGCGCCGACGAAGGTGCAGGCCGGGGAGTTCTGGTGCGGGGCGCGCTCCCGTTCCGTCTCGGGCTCGTCGGCCAGCGCGTTGACCGCGTCCGACGCGGCGATGATCGCCTCGTGCATGGCCTGCTGCGGGTGCGTGCCGCGCGGCAGGGCCGCGAGCAGTGACGCGCTCGCCACCCGGGCCGCGGCCAGCGAGGCCTCGTCGGGCCGGGTCGCGGAGGAGACGCCGTCGCAGACGATCGCGACGGAGGCGGGGGAGCCGTCGGGCAGCGTGGTGGTGCCGATGCCGAAGGAGTCCTCGTTGCGGTGGTGGCGCAGGCCGCGGTCGCTGACCACGGCCAGCGGGCCGCATTCCTGTTCCATGTGGTCCCGTTCGCGTGGCTGGGCGTGGCCGCAGTTCTCGCAGTAGCCGTCGTCGTCCACCCTGCCCGCACGACAGGCCACGCACACGGTGCTGCCCGGGGCGGCCGCGCCCTGCTCGCCACCCTGTTCGACGCCCTGCTCGGCGGCCACGCGCGGGTCCGGGGCCTGCAGCGGGTACTCCTCGGGCTGCGCGCCCGGACCGGCGACGGGGCGCGCACCCGGCTGAGGGACCTGCTGGGCGCGTGGCTGCGGAACCGGGTCGGTGACCGGCTGGGTGGGACGGTCGAAGCGCACGCCGGAGGACCGGGGCGCCCCGGCGGCCGGAGCCGTGGCGGGGGGCGCCGCGGGCGGGGGAGGTGGCACGGGCGCGGGCGCGGAGTACTGGGAATGGAAATGGGAGTGGGGGTGAGGGCGGGAGTGGCCGGTCAGTGGGAGGCCGGCCGAGTCGGTGCCCGCCAGGTCCGCGGGCCGGTGCGTCGGGGCGGACACGCCGGAACTGTCCGGGCGGACATCGGGCCAGTCCGGCTCGCTCGGCATCGGCGCCGACGCCGGACGAGCCACCGGGGCCCCCGGGGGTGCGACCGGGGGCGGGGGCGGGGGCGGGGGTGCCCCGCGCTCCGCCGGACTCGGCGACGGCACCGCGCCGTTCCCGGCCTTACCTGCGTTTCCGGTGTTCATGGCGTTCCCGGTGTTCATGGTGATCGTCGGATGGTCCACCGGCGGTGCCGGGACGGCCGACAGGTCGTATCCGCACGCACCGCAGAATCGATCACCCGATTCGAGGGGTTCCTCGCAGTTCGGGCATTTCGACAGGGCGGCCTGCTGGGGCATCTGCGACATCAACTACACCCACGTCCGGGGGCGGTAACGGTTGGCACGTTCCACCAGGTCGATCCTCTCCTCACCGCTCCGCGCCAGCCGGGCCAGCGTGCGGTACGAGCGCTCGAGTCCGAAGCGCAGGTTCCGCTCGTCCAGTCCGCTGCCGAGCAGTGTCCTTTCCCCGGCGGCGTTCCGCTGCCCCCGTCCCGGCGGAGCCGGAAGCGGAAGCGGAACGGAACCCTGGCCCCCGGAGAGTACCCAGTCGAGCGCGCAACCGAGGACCTCGGCCGCCAACTGCTCCCGGCGCGCCGGATCCAGACCGTACGACTCCAAGGCCTCGACCTGGTCCGCCGCGGCACTCAGGTCGTCGAGGAACGGTACGTCGCCCGCGACCGGGGTCCGCCCCCGCAGCCGGGCGCGTACGGACGCCACCCGCGCGGCCGTGCAGTGGATCGACGACTCCGGCACCGACACCAGCGTCCGTACGGCGCCGCTCCGGTCACCGGTGGCCAGCCGTACCCGGGCCAGGCCGAACGCCGCGCTCACATGGCTCGGGTCGGTCGACCACACCAGGCGGTAGTACTCGGCGGCGTTGTCGAGCTGGCCCAGTACCTCGGCGCACAGGCCGAGCGCCAGCTTCGGCGCGATCTCGCCCGGGAAGGCGTCGTAGACCGCGTCGAAGGCGAGCGCGGCGCCCTCGTGGTCGCCGGTGACCAGGGCGGCGACCCCGCGGTACCAGACCACCCGCCAGTCGTCGGGTTCCCGCTCCTCCAGGGTGCGCAGCACGGCCAGCGCGGGCTCCGGCTCGCCGGTCTCCAGCCAGGCACGCACCTGCCGCAGCCGGGTTTCGGTCGACGGCGTGGGCGCCGCGGCCAGGGCGTGGACCAGCTCCGCGGGCGCGGACGCCAGCAGCCCCGCGAGGAAGCCGGCGTTGGGGTCGGCCGGGTCGATGAGTGGGACGGGCAGCGTGAGAGCCGCCGCGGGGGTGTCGACGGACTTGACGAGGCCCGGGGCGGCACCCGAGGGGGCGCCCGGGGGTACGGAGGTGCCCGAGGTGCCGGGCTGTCCGCCCGTTGCGGCGCCGCCCCCGCCTTCGGGGAGCTGCTCGGGCCGTGTGAGCCGCGTGAGCCGTGTGACCGGGGTGGGCCGTCCGCGTCCCGGCCCTCTTCGGGGCATCACGCGCGCCCCCAGCCGGGACACGTCGCCGTACGACGCCGGGAACAGCTCGGTGTCCGTCACCCGCAGCTCCGGACCGAACAGGGTCGACAGGGCGGGGCGGGCGCGGCCCGACTGGAGCGAGACGACCTCGCGCAGGACGCCGGTGAGCTGCTCGGCCATCTCCTGCGCGGAGGCGAACCGGCGGTCCGGGTCGGGATCGGTGGCGCGGACCAGCAGCCGGTAGAACGACTCGTACTGCCGGAAGACGTCGATGTGGTCCGGGTCGGGCAGCGAGTCCACGTAGACGTTCGTGTAGCCCTGGAAGTCGAAGGTGAGGACGGCGAGCGTCCGGGCGACCGTGTACAGGTCGGAGGCGACCGACGGGCCGACCTCGGCGACCTCCGGGGCCTGGTAGCCGACCGTGCCGTAGATGGCCGACTCGTCGTCGTCCGCCCGGCGTACCGCGCCCATGTCGATCAGCTTGAGCTCGTCCTCGGTCTGTATCGCGTTGTCGACCTTGAAGTCGCAGTACAGCAGGTTGCGGGAGTGCAGGTGCCCCAGCGCCTCGAGTGCCTCGATGCCGTACGCGCACGCCTGCTCCACCGGCAGCGGGTCCCGCCTGCCGTCCGGTGCGCGGCGGCCGTTGGCGATCTCCTTGAGGGCCTTGCCGCCGACGTACTCCATGACGATGTAGCCGTCCAGCGAACCGGTGCGCTGGTCGAGGTGCTCCACGAAGTTGTAGATCCGCACGATGTTGGCGTGCTCGATCTCCGCGAGGAAGCGCCGCTCGGAGATCGCCGCCTCCATCGCGTCCTGGTCGCCCGTGTCCAGCAGGCCCTTGAGGACCACCCAGCGGTCCGAGACCGCCCGGTCCACGGCGAGATAGATCCAGCCCAGGCCGCCGTGCGCCAGACAGCCGACCACCTCGTACTGGCCGTGCACCACGTCACCGGCCCGCAGCTTCGGGACGAACGAGTACGGGTGGCCGCACTTGGTGCAGAACCCCTCCGTACGGCCCGCCCCGCCCGCCCGCGCGCGGCCCACCTGGGCGCCGCAGTCCGAGCGGGAGCAGAACCGCTTCCGCTCCGGCACCTCGGGGTTGTCCAGCACCATCGCGCGCGGGTCGGGCCGCGGGATCGGCGGGACCTGGACCAGCCCCGCGCCCAGCCGGCCCCGGCCGGAGGAGCCGCCGGCGGACCCGGAGCTGCGCACCGACACCGAGCGGTCGGCGCCGCCGCCCGGGAGCGAACGGGAAAGCCGCCCGGACACCGAGCGCCGCGATTTCGCCGACTGCGACGGCTGGGACGACGTACGCGAACCGCGGCTGCCGGTACGGGCACTGCCGCCGGAGCCGCCGGAGCCGCGGGAACCCCGTGAGCCGTGCGAACCACGCGATTCCCGGCCGCCGACGGTGACGCCGGTCGGGGCCGAGCCGACCTCCCCGGTCGGTGACACGACCGGGGCGAGCCCGCAGGTGTCGCAGTACAGTTCGCCGCCGCCGACGTCCTCGTAGGCGCCCTCGCAGCCGGGACGCTGACAGGCACGGGACGCCGTGGCGGCGGCCTGCGACGCCTGCGCCTGCTGCTCCCCGTTCCCGCTCTGTTCCTGGGTCCCGTTCCGCTCCCCGTTCCCGCTCTGCTCCCGGGGCCTGTTCAGCTCCCCGGAACCACCGTCGGGCTGTCCCTGGGGCCGGCCCTGGTGGTGCGTCCGGTTCTCCGCCTGACTCATGCGCCTGCCTCCCCCTTGTCACTCATGCGTCGGCCCCCCACGCTCCTCGGGCGCGCCCCGACCGGACTGCCCGGGCGGGCCGGCCTGGCCGGGCACCCGGTGCGGCACCGTGCCGAGGAGTTCGGCGGCGGCGTGCTGGTAGCGCAGCACCGCATCCCCGGCGACCCGCAGATCGCAGGGCGCGCTCCACAGCATGCGGCGCGCCTTCTCGTACCGCTCGGCCAGCACGGTGTCCTCCGCGAGGCCGTGCCGGGCGACCTTCGCCTTGTACGCGTCGAGCCGGCCGCGCAGCTCGGCGCGGATCGCCAGCGGGGCGGTGACCGCGGTCAACGACTCGCGGGCGCGCACCAGTTCGTCCTCCGCCTTCTGCTCAAGGGACTCCAGGAGCGGGGACAGCCGGTGCCACTGGGCGTGCCTGCGGTACTCGGCGGCCGCCGCCAGCTGTTCCTGCAGCACGGTCGGCGGGCCGCTGACGGCCGGCACCTCCGTCGCGGCGATCTTCGCGAGCACCTCGCCGCGCGCCGTGCGCGCCTCGGCGAGTGTGCGGTCGGCGCGCGAGAGGACGTCCCGCAGCCGCACGATCCGCTGCTCGGAGTCCTGGCGGACCGCGAGCACCGCGTCGATCTCGCGGCGCACCTCCTCCAGGGCGCGCGCCTCGCGGTCGTACACCGTCGTGTCCGGCCGGCCGCCACCCGGCGCCGAACTGCCCTCCAGGGGCTTCCAGAAGGCCAGCGGGTCGGAGATCACCTGTTCGCGCAGCCGGGTCAGGGTGCGGGTGATCCGCTCCAGGTCGTCGCCCGCCGGGTGCTCGCCGGGACGGACCCCTACGGGGTGGGCGAGTCTGCGGGTGCGCTGGAGCTCGGCGGCCAGGAGATCTATCCGCGCGGGCAGCGCCGACCACACCGCGTCCGAGGCGACGACCATGTCCAGCGAGGACGCGTACAGCTCGTTCATCAACTCGACCAGCGAGGCCAGCGAGTAGCGCTCGCTGAGGCGGCCCGCGCGGCCGTGGGGCGTCGGCGCGTTCGCGTTCGCGGTGGACGAGCCCGCGACCGTGACGCACTCGCCGCGCAGCAGCTCCGTCAGCTCCACCAGGTCCTCACGGCTGGACCAGCGGCGCCGGGCGCGGATCTCGCGGGCGGTGCGCAACGCGCCGGAGTACGCGTCGAAGTACGTCCACAGCAGCGTGATCGAGGCCTCGGTGGCCTGCCAGCGCTCCTCGGTACGGCCGGTGAGACGGGCACCCTCCAGGAGTCTGCGGCCCGCGTGGTCCTGCAGGGCGAGGAGCGAGGTCTCGACCGCCTCGTGCTCCGCGCCGAGCCGCGCGAGCGCACGGTCCACCTCGTCCCGGTCCATCACCGGCCCGGTGGGATCCGTGTCGCCCATCGATCACCTCTCGCTGCGGGTCGGTCGTCGACGTTCGGCTGTCGACGTTCGGTCGTTGACGTTCGTACGTCGACGTTCGTGCGTTGTCCTGTGCTCGTCTCTCTGCCCGCGCGGTGGGCCGACGGTGAGTCAGCTCACGCGCAGGTACTCCGGTGCCGGTGGTTCGGAACTGCCCGGATCACTGCCCAGTGTCTTCGACAGCCAACGCTCGTACGAGGCCTGCCATCCGTTCGCGGTGTCCTCGCCGAAGTCCACCAGGACCTGGTTGACCCGGCGGACCAGGTCGTCCGCGTCGTCCTTCATCGCCACGCCGTAGTACTCGGTCGTGAAGGAGTCGCCCTTGAGTTCCACCGTCGGGTCCTGCGCGGCCTGGCCGCCGGCGAGCGCGGCGTCGGTGACGACCGCGTCGACCTCGCCGAGCTGCAGCCGTACCAGGCAGTCGAGCTGGTTGGGGACGGTGGTGCGGATGTCGGCCGACCGGGGGAGGGCGCCCCTCGCCTTGTCCGCCTCCAGGTTCGTGTACGCGGTGGAGCCCGCCGCCGTGCAGATCTTCCGGCCCGCGAGCGTGGGACCGTACCCCTGGACCGGGGAGATCTTCGGGGCCAGGACCTGCTGTCCCGTGGTGAAGTACGGGGCGGAGAACGCCACGTCCTCCAGGCGCTCGCAGTTGATCGTCATGGTGCGGACGATCATGTCGACCCGGCCGTCCTGGATCGCCTGGATGCGCTGGTCGGTGGGGATCGCCTTGAACTGGACCGCGTCCCGGTCGCCGAGTATGTCCTCGGCGATGCGGTGCGCCAGGTCGATGTCGAAGCCCTCGAGCCGGGTGCCGCCCCCGCTGTTGGGGTCGCGGTAGCCCCAGCCGTAGCTGTTCTGGTCGATGCCGACGATCAGCTTCCGCTTCTCGTCCGGGCGGGCCTTGATCGCGTCGATGACCTGGCCGTCGGTGTCGGAGGGGGTCAGGGTCTGCTTCTCGGGATCGTCGCACTCCTCGGCCGCCTTCGCGTCCATGGCGTCCGTCACGCCCTGTCCGGCGGTCCTCGGCTCCTTGCCGGGCCCGGGGGAGGACCCGGTGCGGGTCAGCACCAGCGCGAAGATCAGCGCGAGCGCGCAGAGGGTGGCCATCGCGCCCACCCCGCCCCAGCCCCGCAGGCCGGCCCGCAGACGTCGTACGTTCCTCATCACGCCCCCTTCCGCTTCACCCTTCACCGGTTCTCCGGTCATCGGTTCTCCGATCACCGGTACTCCGACAGCCTGCGGCCGATACCCAGCGCCGCGCCCGCCGCACCCAGCACGGCGAGGCCCGCGGCGCCCTGCGGGAGGCCCGTCAGCGCGTCCCGGCCGCCGGTGGCCGCCTCCTCGAACTCGCGCCTCTCGTGCGTCAGCGCCGAGGCCAGGTTCTCGTCGACGCCGTCGAAGCACTCGCCGGTCGCGCCCTTGCCGCCGATCACCAGGTCCAGCGCCTTCTGGTAGTTGCCGTTCCCGTCCTCCTCGCGGGCGGCCGCGTGGCGCTTCTTCCACTCCGTCATGTTGCTCACGGCGGCGGCCACCGGCTTCTCGCCGCTGCTGTCGTCCGCGAGTTCGCCGGCCCGGGCGAGGCCCTTGTCAAGGGCTTCCATGTCGTGCTGGAAGTCGTAGTCATAGGCGTCGTACGCCTTGTCGCCGACCTTCGTCGTCTCGGCGCCGCGGGCCACCAGCGTCAGGTTCTCGTTGCCGCGTGCCTTCAGGGAGGCGATACGGGCCTCGTGCAGCACGCCGAGCGAGCGGACGCCGTGGGCGTAGGAGCCGTTCAGCCCCGAGCGGGCGAGACTGTGGCCGACGACCAGCCAGAGCAGCACGACCGCCGCCGCGGCGGTGGCCGCGACCAGGCCGTGGTTGAGCACCCGGTGGGTCCGCAGGTACGTACGGCGCTGGACCCAGGCGAGCGCGGCGAGGGCGACCGCGCCGAGCGCGATCGCGGCCCACGGGTAGGGGGTCGCGTCCGCGTAGTCGGCGTCGAGGCGCTCGGTCTCCTTCTGGTAGAGCTTCTCCGCCGCGGGAAGCATCTCCTCCTGCATCTTCTCGTTCGCGTACCGCAGATAGGCGCCGCCCACCGGATAGCCCTGCCGGTTGTAGGTACGGGCGCGCTCCACCAGGCCCTTGTACTCGGGCAGCAGCCGGTTGAGTCTGGTGATCGTCACCGTCGACGAGGAGCCCGGGTCGGAGTTGGCCGCGGCGTTGACGAGTTTGGCGGCGGCGGTACGGATGCCCTTCTCGTACCGTTTCCGGGAGGCGGCTGTCTCCTGGCCCCCGGCCAGGAAGCCGCTGGAGGCGGCGGTGTTGGCGTCCGCGAGGGAACGGTAGATGTCGGCGGCGTCCGAGGCGAGCGGCTGGCTGCGGGTGAGGACGTCGTCCGCCGCCGCGGCCCGCTCGGCCATCTGCCAGGAGGCGACCGTGCCGAAGGCGATGACGAGGGCGGCGAGGACCGCGCCGATGACCCTGAGACGGCCGGGTTCGGTGGCGGCGGCCTCGCGCAGCCGGACGGCCCCCTCGACGAACGCCGTGCGCCGGGGCGCCTCCGGCTGCCGGGACGCCGGGAGTCGCGGGTAGCCGGAGGCCTGCCGCGGGGCCGGGACGCCGCCCGGCCCGGACCGCGGCGGCATGGCGGGCATGGCGGGCATGGCGGGAGTCGCGGGCGCGCCCGGCGGTGCCGCGCCGCCGCTCGGCGTGTGGGTCACTTGACCTCCCCCGTGGTCATTCGTCCCCGCAAGTATCGCCGCAGGAACCGACATATGCACCGGCCTTGGCGCGATCTTGATCCGACGGCCGTACGGTCACCGGGAATTCCGGCCCACGAGCGAGCCCCGGACGACCCCGGAGCGCACTCCCCGCACCACCCCCTGCCCACGAACACGCCGGGGGAATCCGGTTGGTTCCGGGCGGAGTTCGCGGGCATCCGGAGATCCGGGGCCGAGAGCTGCCCGGCGGGTTCACCGGAGCCCCGGACCCGTTTCCGGCCCTCGTCCTGTCATCCGCCCGCTCACCTGTCCGACCACCCACCCGCCCACTCGGGCACCCGACCGCCCGCCCGTCCACCTGTCCGGCCACCCAACCGTCCACTCGGGCACCCGCCCGCTCAACCGTCCACTCGAGCCCCTGCCCGACCGCTCGCCCAACCGCCCGTTTACTCGAGCACCCGACCGCCCGCCCTTCCTGTCATCCGCCCGCTCATCTGTCCGACCACCCACCCGTCCACTCGGGCACCCGACCGACCGCCCGCCCGGTTTTCTGGGCCTGTTCGGCGGGTGAGAGCGGGAGCAGCCGGCAGCGCGTGCCCCTCGGGGGAGCGAGCACCCGTTCCCCCATACCCCGCTCCCCGCTCGCCCCGCCCCGCCCCGCCCCGGCAGGTTTTCCTACGCCTGCCCGTAATGGGCCCGCAGCCGGGCCTGGGCGCTCGGTGGGGCCGCCAGGCGGTCCAGGCCCAGGAGGGCCGCGCCCAGGACCGGGGCGGCGGTGACGACCCGGGGGACGGCCTTGGGCGCGCGCTCGGCGAGCAGGGCGCGGATCCGGTTGTCCAGCCGGGGATGCCGGGCGGCCAGGACGCTGCCGCCCAGCAGGACGGGTGTCTCCTCGGCGAGCAGGTCCAGGCGGGTCAGTGCCACGACCGCCATCGACGCCACCTCGTCGGCCTGGCGGTCGACGATCGCGCCCGAGACCGGATCGCCGTCGGCCGCTGTGGCGAAGAGCACCGGTGCCAGTTCGTGACGGCGCCGGGGCGGGAGGCGCTCCAGGTGCAGGGCCTCGATGAGGGCCGGCATGTCCGGGAGGCCGAAGTGTGCCGGGAGGGTGCCGGCGAGGGCGGTGGCGGGACCGCGGCCGTCCTCGGCGCGGGCCGCGTGCCACAGGGCCTCCTCCGCCAGGGCCCAACCGCCGCCCCAGTCGCCGGAGACGCGGCCGAGCGCCGGGAAGCGCGCGGTGCGGCCGTCCGGGCGCATGCCGACGCAGTTGATGCCCGCCCCGCACACGACGGCCACCCCGCGGGGCTCGGTGGCCCCGGCGCGCAGGACGGCGAAGGTGTCGTTGCGGACCTCCACGGTCTCGCCCCAGCCGCGTGCCGCCAGAGCCGCCGTCAGCCGCTCCTCCTCGATGGGGAGGTCCGCGTTGGCCAGGCAGGCCGAGACATGCGCGACGCGGGAGACACCGGCGGCGGTGAACGCGGTGGTGACGGCCCGCGCCAGCGCGTCCACGGCGGTCTCCACACCGACCGTCGGCGGCCGGAACCCCCCGCCCCGGGCGGTGGCCAGGACCTCGCCGTCGTGGGCGACCACGGCGACGTCCGTCTTGCTGTTGCCGGCGTCGACGGCGAGGACGCCCGCGGTCAGGTCCGGGGTCAGGTCCGGGGCCACGCCGGCCGTCAGGCCCGGGGGCAGGTCCGGGGTCAGGTCCACGTGAGGTGCTCCCGGTTGTGTGCGACGAGCTGGTCGGTGAGCTTCTCGGCGTACTCGTACTGGCCGATCAGGGGATGGGCGAGCAGGGCGCGGAAGACCCGCTCGCGGCCGCCGCGCAGGGCCGCGTCGAGCGCCAGGTCCTCGTAGGCGGTGACGTTCGCCATCAGGCCCGCGAAGAGGGGGTCCACGCGCGGAACGGGCAGTGGGCTCGCTCCCTCGGTGCCCACGGCCGCCTGCACCTCGATCACCGCGTCCTCGGGGAGGAACGGCAGCGTGGAGCCGTTGCGCGTGTTCACCACCTGGTACGGGCTGCCGGCACCGCGCAGCAGGGCCGCCGCCAGGTCCACGGCCGCCTCGGAGTAGTAGGCGCCGCCGCGCTCGGCCAGCAGCGCCGGTTTCTCGTCGAGGGCGGGGTCGGCGTAGAGGGCGAGCAGCCGGCGCTCCATGCCGGCCACCTCGGCGGCCCGGGACGGCTTGGTGCGCAGCTCCCGTACGACCTCGTCGTGCGCGTAGTAGTACCGCAGGTAGTACGAGGGGACCACGCCCAGCCGGTCCAGGACGGCGCGGGGCAGCCGGAGGTCGGCGGCGATCGCGTCGCCGTGGCCTCGCAGCAGTTCGGGCAGGACGTCCTCGCCCCCGGGGCCGCCCCGGCGCACCGCGGTCTCCCAGGTGAGATGGTTCAGGCCCACGTGGTCGAGGTGCAGCCCGGCGGGGTCGACGCCGAGGTGTACGGCGAACTTCCGCTGGAGTCCGATGGCGACGTTGCACAGCCCCACCGCCCGGTGCCCGGCTTCCAGCAGCGCCCGGGTGACGATGCCGACGGGGTTGGTGAAGTCGATGATCCAGGCGTCCGGGTTGGCGCGCCGGACCCGCTCGGCGATGTCGAGCACCACCGGGACCGTGCGCAGCGCCTTGGCCAGGCCACCGGCACCGGTCGTCTCCTGGCCGACGCAACCGCACTCCAGCGGCCAGGTCTCGTCCCGCTGCCTGGCCGCCTGCCCGCCCACCCGCAGCTGGAGCAGCACCGCGTCGGTGCCGTCCACGGCCGCGTCCAGGTCCGACGTGGTGACGATCCGCCCGCCGTGCCCCTGACGGGCGAAGATCCGGCGGGCCAGACCGCCCACCAACTCCAGCCGGTCCGCCGCCGGATCGACCAGCACCAGCTCCTCGACCGGCAGGCTGTCCCGCAACCGGGCGAAGCCGTCGACGAGTTCGGGCGTGTAGGTCGAACCCCCGCCGACCACGGTGAGTTTCATGAAAGCAACCCTTTCGGCCCTTTCGGGGGCGCGCGGAGCGGTGTCCCGGGGCGGTCGGACGCAGGCCCGCCGCGGCTGGACGAGGGCTTCCCTTCAGGAAGGCTTCCTGTCGGACGGAGAGGGAGGGAGGGGAGGGAGGGGAGGGGAGGGGAGGGAGGGGAGGGGAGGGGAGGGGAGGAGAAGGGAGGAAAGTAGATCAAGGCGGAGGGAGCGTCAAGAGGGGGAGTGGCCGGGACACGGAAGAGGGCGGTACCCGGGACTCCCGGGTACCGCCCTCTTGGAGCACTGCTCGGCGCACTGCGTCCTCCGCCGTGCCGCCGGCCGCTCGCTCCCTCTTGCTTCTGTCTACTTCTTCGTGCTCGGCGGCGGGGTCAGCGGGGACGCCGCGATGGACTGCGGCGAGATGCTGCTCGCGTACGCGGACGGGGGCGCGACGGACGCCGCCGGGTCGGGGCCCTCCATCTCCACCGGGGCGGTGGCGCCCCCGACGATACGGATGCCGGCCGCGTCGAAGGCGCGCTTGATGCGCCAGCGCAGCTCGCGCTCCACGGTCAGGGACTTGCCGGGCATGGTCTTCGCCGAGACGCGGACCACCATCGAGTCCAGCAGGACGGAGTCGAGGCCGAGGATCTCGATGGGGCTCCACAGGAGCTCGTTCCAGGGATCCTCCTTGCCCATCCTCTCGGCGACGGCGACGAGGGTGGCCTTGACGTGGTCCAGGTCCTCGTCCGCGCGGACGGTCACGTCGACGTTGGCGGTCGCCCAGCCCTGGGAGAGGTTCCCGATGCGCTTGACCTCGCCGTTGCGCACGTACCAGATCTCGCCGTCGGCGCCGCGCAGCTTGGTCACCCGCAGGCCGACCTCGATGACCTCGCCGGTGGCGACGCCCGCGTCGACGGTGTCGCCGACGCCGTACTGGTCCTCGAGGATCATGAACACGCCGGAGAGGAAGTCCGTCACCAGGTTGCGGGCGCCGAAACCGATCGCCACACCGGCGACACCGGCCGAGGCCAGCAGCGGGGCCAGGTTGATCTGGAAGGTGCCCAGGACCATCAGCGCGGCCGTGCCCAGGATCAGGAACGACGCGACCGAGCGCAGCACCGAGCCGATCGCCTGCGAGCGCTGGCGCCGCCGCTCGGAGTTGACCAGGAGCCCGCCGATCCCGGTGCCGTCCACGGCCTGGCCGGTCCGGGACATCCGGTCGATGAGCTTGGTGATCGCCCGCCGCACGAACACTCTCAGCACGGCGGCTATCACCACGATGAGCAGCACCCTGAGCCCGATCGCGAGCCAGGTGGACCAGTTCTCCTCCACCCAGCCGGCGGCGTTGGTGGCGCTCTCGTGGGCGTCCTTGAGCGTGGGCACCATCGGGGTCCCGGAATCCGAGGGGGTCGGGGACGGCTCCTCGGCCAGGGGGACGGCGGACAGGGACACGGCGGGTACCTCCAGGTGGCACGGTCTGCCCCCGGCGCGCGGTCAAGGTCTGCAAGGTCTTCGAGGGCTGCAAGGTCACGAAAAGGTCACCGGTGCGGGCAGAGTCACCACACTAACGGGGCATTGCGGGTGGACCCGCACGATGAGTGAAGAAGAGACGGCCCTCACCCGGGCCCGCCCCGGCCGTCACCCCGGCCCGGACGGGTCGTGGCCTCGGAAGCCGGACCGCGTCAGGGCTGCCTCCGTACCGCGTCCGTACCGCGTGTGGTCGAAAACACTCTCAGCCCGTTACCGGTACATGGTGGCGCGACGACCAGGCATGAGGGGAGACTGACTACGGATCGTCCCGGCGCGAGCCACGCGCCGCCGGCGTACAAGGAGGCATCCGTGCCGCATGTCCTGGTTCTCAACGCGTCGTACGAGCCGCTCGGCGTCGTACCGCTCCGCCGCGCGCTCGTCCTCGTCCTCGAGAGCAAGGCCGTATGCCTCGAGGAGTCCGGCGCCTACCTGCACAGCGCGACCGTCACAGTCCCCGCACCCAGCGTGGTCCGGCTCAAGCGATTCGTGCGGGTCCCCTACCGGGGGCCCGTTCCACTCACCCGCCGCGCGCTCTTCGCCCGCGACGGGGGCCGGTGCATGTACTGCGGTGGCGTCGCAACCAGCGTCGACCACGTCATCCCGCGCAGCCGCGGGGGCAAACACGTCTGGGACAACGTGGTGGCGTCCTGCCGCCGCTGCAACCACGTGAAGGCCGACCGTCACCTGTTCGAACTGGGCTGGCGGCTGCGCCACAAACCGGCCCCGCCCTCCGGCCTGGCCTGGCGCATCATCGGCACCGGCCACCGCGACCCGTGCTGGCTCCCCTACCTCCAGCCCTACGGCGCGGACGACGCGATGGCCCGCATCGACGGCCTGTCCCGCATGGACGGCATCTCCGCCTGACCGGCCCGCCCCGGGCCTTCGCGTGCGTGTGGCCCGGGGCGGCCCCGGCGCCATGGGCGGGGGGACAGGGTCAGGCCGCGTCTCGGTGACGCTCGGCGTACGTGAACGCGAGGAACTCCTCCAGTCCCTCGTCCGACTTGAACGTGTCGGCGGCGAGGTCGTCCAGGGAGCGGATCGGCTGGGTGCTCTTCGCCGCCGGCAACTCATCGGCTGACAGGCGTGGTTTCGGCTGCGGGTAGTGGCTGAAGTCTTCAGGAGCGGCCGTACTCATCAGGACCTCCAGCAGGGCGGAAACCGGCTCTGCAGTCGGCATGCGGGCGCTCTCACCTGCTGACATCAGGTTTCGTTGCAGCGAGCGAGCGCTTGAACACGCGTGCGGTGACATCTCGCCGAAACCCAAGCGCCGCCGAGTGGTGAAGGGTGCTGCCAATCGGTGAGCACGGTAGAGGACCCAGTACCGAAAGGACTACCTGGGGGTCTCTGTCGATTGCCATGCGTTTTCGGCCTTCGAGGGGCCTGGCTCGTCGCTTACTTCACTGACGAGCCGGCTTCCAGCTCATCGAAGTAGCGGTCGATGATTTCGCTGTTGTCAGCGAAATCGTCGAGAGGCTCACCAACGATTCGGCCCGCCAGTTCGACTGCAAGCAGGCGCACACTCTCGTTGAGTGCGGCGGCTGCCAAGGCTCGGTCGACTTCGAGCTGAGAGTGCGCCGCTGCGACAAGGGAATCACGCTGACGAGCGCCCTCCTCTCGGGCGGCTGCGATGATTTGGGCGCCCTGTTCCCTTGCTTCTTGCCGGATATGGGCGAATTCCCGGTAGGCTTCGGCAAGCTCGTTCTTGTACTCGTCGTGGATGCGCTCAGCTTCAATCCGAGCGGCTTCGGCGCGCTCGATGTTGCCCTCGATGGCATCCTCGCGCTCCTCCAGCGTCTTGCGGATGCGCGGGAGGATGACCTTCGCAAAAAGGCCGAAGACTAAGGAGAAGCATGCAACTGCGACGACAAGGTCGCCTATCTTGGGTTCGAGTGGTCCGAGATTCATGGTCCGTAGGATACCGGTGCTGCAGACGGAGATCTTGAGGTTCGGGGATCGGACGGGAGGGGCGATGTGTCTACCGCACCGGGAGCTCTTCCTTTAGAGCTTTAAGCTTGGTTCAGTCGGAATCCAGCCATCTTTTTGAGGCTTTCTCGCCAGGCGTAACGAGGTGAAGCCGGCTGTTGCTGCAGCGGTAGTCCGCTGTCGCCGCTGTTCAAGGACCGCCTTTTGAATGCAGTGGACCGACGGACCGTCATGTTGCGGCAGTTCGTGGCCAGTGGTGCGGTGGCCGTAGACCACGGTGACAGGGGCGGAATTCACCGCGTCGCCGGGTCGACCTCCTGTGGGTCTGCCGGGAAGTGCCGTCTCGGAGTGGACGGCATCTCCGCCCGACCGGTTCATCCCGGTTCGTATCCGTCCGGGCGTGACGGCACGGCGGCCACGCCCCGTCTCCGGTGAACCCCCGTCCCCCCGGCGTCGGGGCGTGGCCGTCGCGCCGGCCGGTCAGGCGTAACGCAGTTGGGACGGGTCGGCCGAGCGGCGCAGCAGGGGGAGGGCCGTGGCCGAGGCCAGGAGGCAGGCCGCGTAGGCGGCCGGGGGGACCAGCAGGGCGGTCCACGGGAGGGACGTGGCCGTCAGGGTGCTGTAGCCGACACCGAACGCCATGCCGCCGATGCCCGCGAGGAGCAGGGCCGGGGCCAGGGGCAGCGCGGTCTCCAGGAGCAGCGCCCGGTTCAGTACCGAGCGCGGGACACCGGCGGCCGTCTGCGCGGCCAGTCCCCGCCGACGGGTGGCCAGCGACTCGGCGGTGCCGACGGCGAGGCCGCTCAGGGTGATCAGTACCGCCACCGTGATCGCCGCGGCGGTCAGGTTCAGGCCTGTCGTGTAGTACGACGTGGAGGCGCCCAAGGTCTCCCGGTCGCGGTGCAGTACCGCGAGGAACGCGTGGCGTACTCCCATGAACCCGGTGCCGACGACCGTCACCAGCAGCACGGCCGCATGCGTACGGGACGCCGCCCACGGGTCGGCACGCAGCCGCTCCGCCGCGATCAGGACCGTCGCCGACCGGGCCCGGCCCGCGAGCACCCGCCCGATCAGCCGGGAGGAGGCCCCGGCCAGCCACACCGCGCCCGCGCCGACCGCGAGCAGCGCGGCGAACACCGTCACCAGGAACGCCCAGTTCGCCCCGCCGGCCGAGGTGCGGCCCGCCAGCGCGGACACCACGCCCACCGCGACCACCAGCACCGCCCCGCCCAGGAACAGCCGGCCGGGACCGCGGGCCGAACGGATCTCCGTCACCCGGCGTACCCGGCCGAGTGGTGAGGCCACCACCCGGCGCAGGGCCAGCGCGCCCACCGCCGCGCCCAGTGCGGGTACCGCGAGGGCGACCAGCGCGACCACCACCCAGGCGAGGACGTCCGGCCGGGACTCCAGGCCCAGCAGGAGCAGGACCGAGACGACGGTCGCGACCGCCGAGCCGAGCAGGCAGGCAAGACCCGTCTCCAGCGCGGCGATCCGCCGCACCTGCCAGGGCGTCGCCCCGGCCAGCCGCAGCCCGGCCAGCCGCCGGTCCCGGTGCACGGCGCCGACACGGGCGCACTGCCCGAGGAACCCCAGCACCGGGACCAGCAGGAGCAGCAGACCGAGGATCACCCCGGCGCGCGTCCCCGGCTCGTCCACCAGCCCTTCGGCGACGGACGTGCCGGTCCTGCGGACCCCCAGCGACAGCAGGACACCGGCCGCGAGCGCGAACCCGGTGGCCAGCGCCGCGCCGGTCGCGGTGAGCGTGACCCGCCACCACTCCCGCCGGTCCGAACCGTGGGTGAGCAGCCAGGCCAGCCGCAGGTCGGAGCGCAGGGCGGGGGAGGGATGCGTACCTGGAGAGGCGGCGGCGTTCACGCGGCCACCTCCAACGGCGTCAGCGTCCCGTCGCACAACTGCGCCTCGCGGTCGGCGTACGCGGCCACCCGGGCGTCGTGCGTGATCAGCAGCACCGCCGTACCGGCCTCCCGGGCCGTGTGCGCCAGTGCCGTCATCACCTGCTCACCGGCCAGTGAGTCCAGGGCGCCGGTCGGCTCGTCCGCGAAGACCACCCTCGGGCCGGTGACCAGGGCCCGCGCCAGTGCGGCCCGCTGTGCCTGCCCGCCGCTCATCTCGCCCGGCCGCAACTCCGCCTGCCCGCGCACCCCGAACCGCTCCAGCCACTCCCCGGCCCGCTCGCGCGCCTGCGTCCGTCCGGTACCGGCCAGCATCAGCGGCAGCGCCACGTTGTCGAGCGCGGTCAGCTCCGGTACGAGCTGCCCGAACTGGAACACCACCCCGAAGTCGGTACGGCGCAGCTCGCTCAGCCGCTTCTCCGGCAGTTCCTCCAGCCGCTGCCCGTCGTACGTCACCGAGCCGGCGTCCGGGCGGACGATGCCGGCCAGGCAGTGCAGCAGCGTCGACTTGCCGCTGCCGCTGGGGCCGGTCACCGCCAGGATCTCCCCGGCGCGCAGCTCCACGGAGGCGTCGCGCAGGGCGAGCGTCTTTCCGTGCGCCTTGACCAGGCCGCGGGCCGCGAGCAGCGGTTGTGCGGGGCCGCTGCCGGAGGCTCCGCCGGTGCCGGCGCCGGCACCCGTGGGGCTCCCGTCGCGACCCTCGCCCGGGCCGCTTCCTTTGCTCCGGTTGCTCATGCTGCGTCGACCTCCGCGGTCAGAGTGGTGAGCCGGTCCGCCGTGGTGGTCATCCAACGGAGGTCGGCATCCAGGTGGTTGAGGGCGTAGTCCGTCGAGAGCACGGTCGCCAGTCCGGCCCCGGCCGCGGACTTCACCGCGGTGAGTTCCCGCATCCGCCCCATGTGGGCGGCGCGTTGGGCGCGTAGATACGCGGCCGGGTCGCCGCCGGACAGGATCGACACCACGACCTTGGCGAAGATCTCGTTCGTCACGAAGGGGGCGGGCGGGGCGATCTCCCCGGCCCAGCGGGAGAGTTCACGCGTTCCCTCGTCCGTCGTGCGGTAGGCGGTCCGCTCCGGACCGCCGTCCGACTCGGTGCCGTCGACCTCGGCGAGGCCGTCGCGGACCAGACGTTGCAGGGTCGTGTAGACCTGCCCGTAGGCGAGGGGGCGGGCCTCGGGGAATCGTTCGTCGTGGCGTCGCTTGAGGTCGTAGCCATGGCTCGGCCCCGAGGCGAGCAGGCCCAGCAGGACGTGGCGGGTGCTCATGTCGATCAGTATGGACCAAGTACATGTACTGAGTGAATAGTGAGTGTCGAAGGGATTTTTCAGCGTCCCGATGTCCGGCAGAGCGATGTTCGGCCGGCCCCGGCCGGATGGCCTGCCGGTCGTGCTCGCCGTCACAGGCCCATAGCACTCATGTCATATATCATCGAAGTTATGAACGGTGAACGGTGAACGGTGAGCGGTACACGGTCGAGATCGAGCCCGAGGTGCGCCTCTGGCTGGAGAACATCCCGGCCCGCCAGTACATCACCGTCGAGCAGAAGGTCGACCGGCTCGCCGAGAACGCCACTACGCTCGGCGAGCCCTATACCCGCCATCTCGGCGGCAAGCTCCGCGAACTGCGCTTCGACCTCGATGGCAACGCCCAACGCATCACCTACTGGATCGCGTCCCACCGCCGCATCGTGCTCCTGACGGTGTTCCGCAAGACCAAGATGCGCGAGACGGCGGAAGTGGAACGCGCCCACGCCGCCCAGGCCGCTTGCGAGGCCCGCCACGAACCGGCCGCCGAACACACCGTCTACCACCGCGATATCAAGGAGGAACCGCGATGAACCACGCCGAGTGGCAGACCCGCCGCCACCGCAAGCTCCTGAGCGAGGCGGCTGAGGACAACCCCGAGTACGACCGCCTCTACGAAGAGGCCGAACTGGCCCATGACCTCGGCCAGATGGTCTACGACCGGCGCACCGCCCTCGGCCTGTCCCAGACCGAACTCGCCGAGCGCTGCGGCATGAAGCAACCTCAGATCTCCCGCATCGAAGGCGGCGGCACCGTCCCCACCATCCCCCTTCTCCGACGGCTGGCCCGTGCCCTCGACGCCGACCTGAACATCAACCTCACTCCGCACGGCAACGCCGCCTGAACGAACACCCCGAAAGCCGGTGTGCATCAGGCCGAACGGCGCCCGTTCGGCCTGATGCGGCACGTCACTGCCCACTGCCCATGGCCCGCCGAGCAGCACCCTCCCGGCGTGCTTCCCGTCAGCCGGTGGAACGCGAAGGTCCGGCCGGGGTGCAGCGCGCGACGCCCCCGACTGTCAGTCCGCGACCGCGTACGCCTCCACCGACCACAGGGAATAGCCCCACTCGGTGGCGCGCCTCTCGCCCTGGACGCGGACGTGGCGGACGTCGGGTTCGTCCATGCGGAGCGTCTCCCGACCGCCGCCGCTGTCCGCCACCGACACCGCCGTACGCCAGTCGTGGCCGTCCGCCGAGACCTCGACGCGGTACGCCGACGGGTGCGCGTCCTGCCAGTGCAGCGCGACCTTCCCGAGCCGCACCGGGCGTTCCAGCTCGACCTGCCAGAAGGCGTCGTCCTCGACGGGTGACGACCAGCGTGTCTCGGGATTGCCGTCGTTCGCCGCCGAGGCGGGGAAGTCGGGCGTCTCGTCGGCCGAGGAGCTCGCCGTGCCGGTGCGGGCCAGGTCGGTCCCGGCGATGCGCGGGACGGCGTTGACCGTCAGCGTCCGGGTCACCTCGCCGAAGCCGAGCCGCACCTCGTACGACCGGGTCGGCGTCCCCGGTTCCACCGTCACCTCGACGGGCACCTCCACGGGCGTGCCGCGCGGAACGGTCAGGTCGCCCTTCGGAACCCGTACCTTCACGCCCTTCGGCGCCTCGACGCTCACCTTGCCGCGCACCTGCTCGGGCCGCAGCGACTCGAGCGTGGCCGTGAGCCGCCGGGTGCCGCCGATGTCGGTGTCCGCGGGGCCGTCCGGCAGCTTCAGCGAGGCGGTGGGCTCGTCCGTGAACCACGGCACCACGTGCCGTACCCGGGAGGCGTCCGCGCCAGTGACGCGGACGGCGCCGGCCGGACCGTCCACCCGCAGCTCCGTGGCGCCGGACGCGGTCAGCGCGCCCAGACGGCGCCAGCCCGCGCCCGGCGCGTGGATCTCGACCGTCCCCGTGGTGCCGGGCTCGGTCAGCACCGTCACCGTGCTCAGGTCCCGGACCCGCGGCAGCTGGAGCACGCCGTCGTCCGACCGGCCGCCGGAGCCGGCGGTCGCCTTGCGGCCGATGCCCGCCCAGGTCTCGTACGCGTCCCGGGCCCGGTTCAGGAACGGGTCCAGGACGCCCTTGCCGACCGTCACCCGGGCGGGCTTCAGCAGCGTCCGCCGTTCGGCCAGCTCCCGGTAGGCGGTCCAGGCGGCACCCGCGTCGTCGGACTCCTGCGCGCGCAGCATGTCCAGTGCGGTGAGGCCGGCCTCACCGTAGCGGGCCAGCTGCCCGGTCCAGGGGGCGGCCTCGTCGGCGAGCGAGGCGGTGCGCGGGTTGCCGGCCAGGGTCCCGGGCAGCTCGCGCAGCACCGTGAAGGCGGCGCGCAGCCGCTTCTCGGCCGCGCGGCCCTCGTCGCCACCGGCGTCCGCGCGGGTCCGCCAGAACTCCTTCAGCAGCGGCCGCAGATACGCCGACTCCTCGGCGCCGAGGACCGAGGACGCGGCGTTGCCCGCCAGCGCGGACAGTGCCTCGCCCAGGACGGGGTCGCCGCCCGCGAGGTCCTTGATCGCGGCCCGCCAGGACTCCTGGGGGCGGTAGTCGCGCGGGTTCCAGGCGAAGTCGGCGGCCGTGAACAGGGGAATGCGGGACGCCTCGGGCTGCTCCATCGCGTTCGCGAGCAGGGCGGCCGAACCGGCGGCCACGGCGGGCTCGCGGCCCTGGTAGGGGCCGAGGAAGATCCGGCCGGGGGCGAAGTCGTTGACCGGGTAGTTGTCCATGGTCACCAGCGGGCGCGCGAACACCCTCCGCGCCTCGGCCAGGTCACCGCCCGTAATGGTGCTCGGCACCACTCCGACCCCGGTCCACGCCACCTCCACCCCGGAGTCCAGGGCGTGCGAGAGGGCCCGCCGGTACGCGGTCGACCCGTCCTCGTAGTACTCGGTCGGCATCAACGAGAGGGCTGTGGAAGCGGGATGACGGTCCGCCAGGTGCCGGGCCACCGCGTTCGCCACATGTGCCTGGGCGCGGGCGGCGGCGTCGGGGCCGGAGCCGAAGCGCTTCGCGTCCTCCCCGCAGTGCCACTCGCTGTAGCTGACGTCCTGGAACTGCAGCTGGAAGGTGCGGAAACCCAGCGCCCACATCGCGTCCAGTTTGCGGGTCAGCGCGCGCAGGTCCTCGCCCGAGGCGAAGCACATCGCCTGGCCCGGGGCCACCGCCCAGCCGAGCGTGACGTGGTTGCTCCGGGCCCGTTCCGCCAGCTCCCGGAACTCCGCGCGCTGCCGGTCCGGGTACGGCTCGCGCCAGCGGGCCTGCCGGTGGAGGTCGTCGCCGGGCGCGTACAGGAACCGGTTCTGCTTGGTGCGGCCCATGAAGTCCAGCTGTTCCAGCCGCTGCCGGTGCGTCCACGGGGTGCCGTAGAAGCCCTCGGTGATCCCGCGCACGGCGGTGCCCGGCCAGTCGCGTACGACGGCGGCCGCGAAGGTGTTGTCGGGGCGCAGGAGCTGACGCAGCGTCTGGACGGCGTGGAACAGGCCGTCCTCGCCCGCACCGGTGAGCGCGACGGTCTCCTTGCCGACGGTCAGGGCGTAACCGCCGGAGGGGAGGGCGTGGAGGTCCGGCCGAGGGGACTGGGGGGAGCCCGCAGGCCGGTCCGCGCCCATCCGCACCACGAGCGCCC
The DNA here is from genome assembly GCF_036634175.1 of Streptomyces sp. P9-A2. Classification (NCBI taxonomy): domain Bacteria; kingdom Bacillati; phylum Actinomycetota; class Actinomycetes; order Kitasatosporales; family Streptomycetaceae; genus Streptomyces; species Streptomyces sp. P9-A2. The sequence continues at coordinate 2,720,484 of NZ_JAZIFX010000001.1, read as the reverse complement.
CCTCGGGCGCCTTGTCGCCGGGGGCGGTGAACCGGCGCGCGCCGGCCTCCCGCAGCAGCGCGCGCAGGGCCTCGACGGCGTGGGGATCGGCCGACGCGTCGGTGTGCAGGACAACCTCGTCGGTCACCGCGACCGGGGCGCCGTTCGCCCGCAGGGACTGGGGGCGGGGCCAGACGGCCAGGTCCGCCTCGACCCGGTCGGGCACGGGGGACGTGGTCGTCCCGGGAACGGAGGGGGCCGCCGCGGAGACGGGCACGGCGCCCAACGTCCCGGCGACGACGACGAACGCGAGGGCCGCCGCCCTCTTCCCACGCCGCAGCTGCAAGGCCCCTCCCAAGGAGACAGAAACCATTCCGTGACAGATCAGGAGCCCATCATCGCGCTTCGGGCGTGTCAATCAGAGTGGCCGTTGTGGCGGGTTTGCCCGCATGCGGGATGCGGGAACGGGAACACAATGTGAGCAGGGACACGTTCCCCGAATTGAGGTGTCTGTCTTCGCGTCCACTGGGTAGGGGCTGCGAGGAACCCCGCCGACAGGCACATTCGTGCGCAAAGTTTCCTGCCGATCCGCTTGATCCCGCTTGATTCGATTGTTTTCGATTGTTCTCGACGAGGAGGCCCTCAGTGGCTGCTGCACCGGCGTTCGTCCTGGCCCCGCCCATGTCCAAACCCGAGGCGGATCCGTCCGCCGACCTCGACGGCCCGCACAGCGTCGAAGCCGAAGGCATGTACGCCTGCGTCTTCAGTGCGGAGGGCCCCTGCGCGGGAGTCCCGCTCACCAGCGAGCCCCCGCTGCCCGACGCCGAACCCCTCACCAGTGAGCCCCCGCTCTCCGACGCCGCCCACCTGACCAGCGAGTCCGACGCGGCCATGGACACCAGTGGACTCGACTCCTTCCCGGCGCAGTACGTCCCGGAGCCCTAGATGGCCGGCGCCGGACCGGCCGAGCCGCCTTCCGCGTCGTCCTCCCGCCCTCCGGGGCCGTTCCCCGAGCCGTCTTCGGGGCCGCCCCCCGAGCCGACTTCCGAATCGCCCTCCGGCGCTTCCGAGCCGCCCTCCGGACCTTCTGGGTCACCTTCCGGCTCTTCCGAGCCGCCGCCCGGGGTTTCCACGCCGGCCTCCGGCCCGGAGCCGACCCCCGGGCCCTCCGCGGATCTGTCCCGGCTCGCCGCCCTCCATGGCGTCGCCACCTCCTACGCCCCCTCCCCGGACCGTACGGTCGCCGCCTCTGCCACCGCCGTCATCCGCGCCCTGGCCGCCCTCGGCGTGGACGCGGGGACACCCGAGACCGTCCGTGCCGCGCTCGCCACCGGCGAACGGGAGCGGGCCGAGCGGCTGCTGCCGCCCACCGTGGTCGGCTGGGGCACCGGCGCGCCGCCCGCCCTGGCCGCGCTCCCCGAGGGCACCCGGCTGCTCGTCCGCACCGAGCAGGGCGAGATCCGTGCCTCGGCCGACGACCTCCCGCCCGGCGTCCACCGGGTGACCGCCACCGCGCCCGACGGCCGCACCGGCGAGGCCCACCTGATCGTCGCCCCACCCCGGCTGCCCGCACCCCCGGCCCGCTGCTACGGGCTCCTCGTCCAGCTCTACTCGCTCCTCTCCCGCCGCTCCTGGGGCATGGGCGACCTCGCCGACCTCGGCGAACTCGCCACCTGGGCCGGCCGCACTCTCGGCGCCGGATTCGTCCAGATCAACCCGCTGCACGCGGCCGTCCCCGGCACCCCGACCGACCCCTCGCCCTACCGGCCGTCCTCCCGCCGTTTCCCCGACCCGGTCCACCTGCGGATCGAGGACGTACCGGAGTTCGCGTACGTGAGGGAGGGAACGGGCGGCTCGGAGGGCGAGGGCGTAGGCGGGACGGAGGGCGCGGGCGGCGCGGGAGCCGAGGAGGACCGCGCCCGGCGGCGGAACCCCGGAGGGGACCTGCGGCGGAACCCGCTGGAGGACCTGCTCGGGCGGGCCGCGGAACTGCGCGAGGCGGTGCTGGACAAGGGCGCCCTGATCGACCGGGACGCCGTCTGGGCGACCAAGAAGGCCGCACTCGAAGCAGTCGTGAACGAGGTGCCGCTCGGCCCCGGCCGCCTCGCCGCCTACCGCGACTTCCTCGCCGAACAGGGGCAGGCCCTGGAGGACCACGCCACCTGGTGCGCGCTCGCCGAGGTGCACGGCCCCGACTGGCACACCTGGCCCGCCCCCCTGCGCGACCCGCGCTCGCCCGGGACCGCGCGCGCCCGCCGAGAACTGGCGGCCCGCGTCGACTTCCACTCCCGGCTGGCCTGGCTCACCGACACCCAGCTCACCGCCGCCCAGCGGGCCGCGCGCGAGGCCGGGATGCCGCTCGGCATCGTCCACGACCTCGCGGTCGGCGTGCACCCCGAAGGCTCCGACGCCTGGGCGCAGCAGGACACCCTCGCCGCCGGCATGTCGGTCGGCGCGCCCCCGGACGCCTTCAACGCCCGCGGCCAGGACTGGGGCCTGCCGCCCTGGCGCCCCGACCGGCTCGCCGCCTGCGGCTACGCGCCGTTCCGCGCCCTGCTCCAGGCCCTGTTCCGGTATGCGGGCGCCCTGCGCATCGACCACGTCATGGGCCTGTTCCGGCTCTGGTGGGTGCCCCAGGGGCAGCCGCCCACCGAGGGCACGTACGTCCGCTACGACGCCGAGGCGATGCTCGCCGTCCTCGTCCTGGAGGCCTCCCGCGCCGGGGCGGTGGTGATCGGCGAGGACCTGGGCACGGTCGAGCCCGGCGTACGCGAGACGCTGCGCGAACGCGGGGTGTACGGGACGTCGGTGCTCTGGTTCGAACGGGACTGGGAGGGCGACCGACGGCCCCTTCCGCCGGAGGCCTGGCGCGCCGACTGCCTGGCCACCGTCACCACCCACGACCTCCCGCCCACCGCGTCCCGCCTCACCGGCGAACACGTCGAGCTCCGCGACAGCCTCGGCCTGCTCACCCGACCCCTCACAGAGGAGCACGCGGAGGCCGTCGCGGACACCGCGGAGTGGCTGGAGCTGCTGACCGGGCTCGGCCTGCTGCACGGCCACGGCACGGGCGGCACCGCTCTCGCGCAGACGGACGGCACCGCCCCCACGGAGGAGGAGGCACGCGTCCAGGCCGTCCACCGCTACCTGCTGCGCACCCCCGCCCGGATGATCGGCGTCTGGCTCCCCGACGGCGTCGGCGACCGGCGCCCGCAGAACCTCCCCGGCACCTGGGACCAGTACCCGAACTGGCGCCTGCCCATCGCCGACGCGCAGGGCCGCCCGATCTCCCTGGAGGACCTGACGGCGTCCCCGAGACTGCGGGCCCTGCTCGACGTGGTGCGCGCCCACACCGACCGGCCGGGGGGCGCGGACACCCCGGGCTGGACCTGAGGGCAAACCTGGCCGCACCGGGACATACCCGATGTGACCGGGGTCCCGTACGCCACCCCGGACGCGCGGGCCCCACGGCGGTTCGCTACGTTGGCACCGTGGACAAGACGAACGCCCTGCGCGCCGGCGCCCTGGCAGCCGGTACGACGCTGATGATGCTGCTCATGACGTCCCCCGCGCTCGCGCTCACCCGCGACGACGGCGACGACCCCGGCACGGGCCTGAGCGTGATCGAGACGCTGGGGCTGTACGTCGCGGCCCCGATCGTGCTCTTCCTGGTCATCGCCGGGCTGGTGATGGTCGGCGACAAGTCGCACAAGAAGAAGGACACGACCAGCTCCAACATCACGATCAAGCCGGACGCCAAGGCCGACGTCAAGGCCTGACCCCGGCCCCGGACTCCGGTCCCTGACCCCGGTCGGTCGTCCCCGCATCTTTCCGAGGGCGCCGATCCCGCCACCCGTACGCGTGAATCGCCGCCGTACGGATGACGGGATCGGCGCCCTTCGTGCTGCGTGCAGCTCCGCTTCGAGGAGTGACGCGTGGGGCTGTATGCGGCAGGGCGGCGGGGCGTCCCGCCTCCGCCTCCGGCTTTCCGCCCTCGGCCTCCGCCCCGCCTCTGCCGACCGGCTGAAGGGGCGTCAGGAGCGTCCGGTGCGGCGATATCGGGCACCCCCGATGCGCGTACGGACCGCCTGCGGTTCGGTCGCGGTCCGGGCCCGGCCCCGGTGGTGCGGGGTGATTCCGGCCGGAGCAACGCCCCGGAGGTGACCGGGTGTTCGGGGCGGGGCGTGCTGTTTCTAGACTCCGCCCATGAACCCTGAAGCCACCCTGCCCGAATCGTCTGCCGTCGAGGCCGCCGAACCCGCCCTCTTCGCGACCATGTCCACCATGCGGGCCATGCGGCGCCTCCAGCCCGACCCGGTGCCCGACGAGCTTTTGGACCGGCTGATACAGGCGGCCGTCTGGGGCCCCAGCGGCGGCAACATGCAGCGCTACGAGTACGTCGTCGTCACCGACCCCGAGGTCATGGCCGAGCTCGCGCCGCTGTGGAAGCGATGCGTGGACGCGTACCTCGCCACGACCGGCAAGTACGCCCCCGCCGGCATGGACGAGGCCGCGTACGGGCGCATGGTCGCCGCCATCGAGTACCAGCGCGACCACTTCGCCGAGACACCGGCGCTGATCATCCCCTGTTACCGGTTCCCGGAGCCGAGGATCGAGGAGGAGGGCCTGCAGCGCTACGCCGAGGCGCTCGGTGCCGAGGGGACGGCGCGCATGGGACGGATCCAGGAGCGCTTCTCCGCCCTCGCGGAGGGTTCCTGTGTCTACCCGGGCGTGCAGAACCTGCTGCTCGCCGCGCGGGGCCTGGGCCTGGCCGCCAACATCACCATCTGGCACCTGATGCTGGAGGAGGAGTGGAAGGCGGCCCTCGGCATTCCCGAGGACATGAACACCTTCGCGGCCATCCCGGTGGGGTGGCCGCGCGGCAACTTCGGTCCGGTGAGCCGCCGCCCGGTCGCGGAGGTTGTGCACCGGAACCGCTGGTAGGCCACGGACGCCGGGACGCCGGGACGCCGGGACGCCGGGACGCCGGGACGCCGGGACGCCGGGGCGTCGGGCCGCCGGATCGCCGGGTTGGTGCCGGGCGCCGGGCGGGGGAGGGTGCCCCGCCCGGTACGCGGTGGTGACCCGGCGTTCGGTGCGCCCGCTTCCGGATGTCGGCCAGTCCGCTACTTCTCGGTGGCGAGCAGCAAGTCCCTGAGTAGGTCGGCCAGTTGTTCCACCCGTTCCTCGTCCAGGGAGGACAGGGCATCCGTCTGGAGGGCGAGGCCCGCGCCGACCGCTTCGTCGGCCAGGCGCAGGCCCTGGTCGGTGAGCGTGACCCGGAGTCCCCGGCGGTCGTGCGGGTCGGGGGAACGGCGCAGCAGTCCCGCCCGCTCCAGTTTGTCGAGGCGGCCCGTCATCCCGCCGGTGGTGAGCATCAGCGTGGCCGAGAGCTGACGCGGGGACAGGGCGTAGGGCTCGCCGGAGCGGCGCAGGGTCGCGAGGACGTCGAACTCCCCGCGCGAGATCCCGTACTTGGCGTACGCCTTCTCCAACTGGTCGCCCATGGCGCGTGAGAGCCGGGTGATGCGGCCGAAGACCTCCATCGCGACCGTGTCGAGGTCCGGCCGCTTCCGGGCCCACTGCTCGACGATCGCGTCGACGGGGTCCTTGCGCTGCTCGGGGCGTGCACTCATGGGCAGGAGTATCCGCCCCCTCCCGGTCGCCCGCAAGAAAGTAGCTTGCTGAAAAGTTGCTTAGCGCTAAGCTACTCTCTGTCCACTCGAAGCCGCCCCGGGAAGAGGTGCGCCCCCATGGCCCCGAACCGCGCCACCCTGATCGCGCTCACCGCCCTCGCCCCCGTCTCCTGGGGCACCACCTACGCCGTCACCACCGAGTTCCTCCCCGCCGACCGCCCCCTGTTCACCGGCCTGATGCGCGCCCTGCCCGCCGGACTGCTGCTGCTCGCGCTGGCCAGGGTGCTGCCGAAGGGCGCGTGGTGGGGGAAGGCGACCGTCCTCGGCGCACTCAACATCGGCGCCTTCTTCCCCCTGCTGTTCCTCTCCGCGTACCGGCTGCCCGGCGGGACGGCCGCGGCCGTCGGTTCGATCGCGCCGCTGTGCGTGGTCGGCCTCTCGGCACTGCTGCTGGGGCAGCGGCCGGCGAGGCGCACCCTGCTCGCCGGGACCGTGGCCGCGGGCGGCGTGAGCCTGGTCGTCCTGAAGGCGGCCGGGGCGCTGGACCCGCTCGGCGTGCTCGCGGCGCTCACCTCCATTGCCTCCATGTCCACCGGCACCGTGCTCACCCAGCGGTGGGGCCGCCCCGAGGGCGTCGGCCCGCTCGCGCTCACCGGCTGGCAACTGACCGCGGGCGGCCTGCTCATCGCCCCGCCCGCCCTGTTGATCGAGGGCGCCCCTCCCGCCCTGGACGCCCCGGCGGTCGGCGGCTACCTCTACCTCGCCCTGGTGAACACGGCGGTCGCGTACTGGCTCTGGTTCCGCGGCATCGGCCGCCTCACCGCCACCCAGGTCACCTTCCTCGGCCCGCTCTCCCCACTCACCGCGGCCGTCGTCGGCTGGGCGGCGCTCGGCGAGGCGCTGACGCCGTGGCAACTGGTCGGCATGGCGCTGGCGTTCGGGGCAACGATGGCGGGTCAGCTCGCACCCGCGCCTCGACGGAAGGCACCTGAGCGAGAGGAGCCCGAGCGGAAGACTTCGCGGCGCTGCGAGACGACGGACCGCCGTCTGTCAGCGGAGGCCTCTGCAAGGAGCGGAATGGCGGACCGCAACGCGTGGCCTCGGCATCCGTCGAACTTGCGCTGAATCGACATGCCGGTCCGGTGCGGAAGGTACTGGCGGGCAGGCGACGGCGAACCGGATGCTCATGGAGGTGGCCACCCTTGCGGAGCGCTGGTCGGAGCCGTCCGTGATCTGCCCCGCCCGCGCCGCCGGAGTCGCGGAGGGGGCGGCCGAGGTGCTGTGGACCTGGACGGCACAGCCGACTGCCGACGCCACGGAAGCCCGGCTCGCCCCCACCATGACCGGGCGGCGCACGCGGTCCGCCGTTTCCACGCCGCCGCGGAACGGAGGGCGTGAACGCGCCGCGCGCCGATCCGGCGTGCTCAGTCCGGACGCCCCGCCCGAACGCCGTCCAGTTCGCACCACACGTACTTGCCCAGGCTGCCCTCGCGCGAGAGCGGCTGCCAACCCCAGACATCGGCACAGGCCCGCACCAGGGCGAGCCCTCTTCCGTCCTCCCGGTCCAGCGCCGGCGTGAAGGGCTGCGGCGGCTCGGGCGGGGACGGGTCCGCGTCCCATGCCCCGATCCGCAGAACCCCCGACGCCGAGCAGCGCACTCGCAGCGCGGCGGGCCCTTTGGTGTGCCGCACGGCGTTGCCGATCAACTCCGTCGCGAGCAGCTCCGCGACGTCGACCTGCCCGATCAGGCCGTGCACCGTGAGGATCAGGCGCAGGGTGCGACGGCAGACGGTGACGGCTCTGGGGTCGTTCGGGATGGAGAGGGAGTACTCCCACGGGTCGGTTTCGGGCATGCGAACTCCTGTGAGGTGGAGGGTGGTTTGGGTGCGCGGCAGTCGTGGTTGCCGGTGTCTCTGCCGTCCGCGTTGTGGCATGGCGGAGCGGTGCGCTTCCGAGATTTGAATGCTGCACAGAGTGATTGCTTCGCGACTGAAGGTAGGTCTAAATCTTCATGTCGAGCAAGTCGCTCGCGTAATCTGACCCCGAATGAGTCACGCACATGTGCACGAGATCGGAGCACCGTCGATGGCCCTGAGGCGTGAGCCCACTGCACGTCAGTTGAGATTGGCGACCGAGCTGCGCCGGCTTCGTGACGCCGCAGGTCTCGCCGCTCGGGAAGCTGCGGCGCTACTCGGGGTGAGCCCTGTCCAGATCAGTCACATCGAGTCCGCCCTCGCGGGCGTGAGTGAGGAGCGCCTGCGTCGACTCGCCGCCAACTATTCCTGTGCGGATGTCGAGTTGATCGACGCTTTGGTGACCATGGCGACGGGACGCGTTCGGGGTTGGTGGGAGGCATACCGAGGCGTCCTGCCCGTCGCCTACCTGGACCTTGCCGAGCTGGAGCATCACGCGACGTTCCGGAGCGATGTGGCGGTCATCCATGTGCCGGGGCTCTTCCAGACGGAGGATTACGCCCGCGCCCTCTTCGCCTACATGAACCCGGAGTTCCCAGGTGTCGAGGTGGAGCGCCGGGTGGAGCACAGGATGCGGCGGAAGGTCGTCATCGAAGGACCCGACCCGATCCCGTACGAGACGGTGATCCACGAAGCGGCGCTACGCATAAGGGTTGCCGGGCGCGCGGTGATGCGAGCTCAACTCGCGCGCATCCTGGAGATGTCCGACGCCGACCATGTCACCGTCAGGGTCATCCCCTTCGCGCTGGACGACTTCGCGGGCGCGGGAAGCACCATGGTGCACCTGGGTGGTCCGGTCCCGCGCCTGGACACCGTGGTGCGCGACGCCCCTCACGGCACAGCTTTCCTTGACGGTGAAGCCCAACTGGCGCATTTCCAAGACCTGTTCCGTAGGGTAAGGGCCGGGTCACTCGCACCGGAGCCGTCGCGTGACCTCATTCATCAGCTGGCCAAGGAGCTGTGAGGTATCCGATGACCGCCCCTACGCAATGGCGCAAGTCTTCCTACTCGGGTGGTGGAGAGGGCAATGACTGCGTGGAGATCACGGACTTGGGCGGCCACATAGCCATCCGTGACTCGAAGCGCCTCTCCCGCGCCTCCTTCTCGGTCCCCACCCCCGCCTTCGCCGCTTTCATCGGCGTGCTCAAGGAGCGCCGAGCACGCTTGACGTGATGCGGGGCGCCCCCTGGAATTCGATCCCCGCTGGTGCGGGGAGCAGGGCTTCAGCTTCATCCATCTGCTTGAGGGCGCGGGACCATCCCCGCGGGTGCGGGGAGCAGGTGTGGCCGCTCACGGACACCGACGCCGGCTGGGGGCCATCCCCGCGGGTGCGGGGAGCAGCCCAACACGGCATGATGCCCCCTCAGCACCACAGGGGCCATCCCCGCGGGTGCGGGGAGCAGGTCATTGAGTCCGGCCGTGTCCGGCACCCCGTGGGGCCATCCCCGCGGGTGCGGGGAGCAGATCGTGAACTGGACGGTGATCTTCGCGGCCTCGGGGCCATCCCCGCGGGTGCGGGGAGCAGTCTGGAACGCCCGGGATCTTGGCAGCCGTGTTGGGACCATCCCCGCGGGTGCGGGGAGCAGCGGATGGCACCGGGGGAGACGACATGCCGAGGGGGACCATCCCCGCGGGTGCGGGGAGCAGGGCCTGACACAGGGCCTCGAAGACGGTCAGGGGGGACCATCCCCGCGGGTGCGGGCAGCAGCCGGCCCCGGCAGCCTCGATGCCGAGGAGCACGGGACCATCCCCGCGGGTGCGGGGAGCAGCCGGCGGGGAGGTCGCCGCCATCGCGGCCGGTGGGAGCATCCCCGCGGGTGCGGGGAGCAGGGCTGACCCCGAAGCAGCAGGCTCTGAAGGCGGGGAGCATCCCCGCGGGTGCGGGGAGCAGCCACCCGGTACGAGGGCCTGAGCCACAGCACGGGGAGCATCCCCGCGGGTGCGGGGAGCAGTGGACCGGCAGGAACTTGCGGAGATCCCGCAGGGGAGCATCCCCGCGGGTGCGGGGAGCAGCGGCCCTGGCCGTGCCCGAGGTGGACCCGATCGGGAGCATCCCCGCGGGTGCGGGGAGCAGGCCGAAGGCGAAGGTCTGAGGGGAGCACATCGGGGAGCATCCCCGCGGGTGCGGGGAGCAGCGCAGCCCCGGAGCCACCCACGCCAACGTGCGGGGAGCATCCCCGCGGGTGCGGGGAGCAGGTGAGGATGCCGGGGTTGTCGCGGATGTACTCGGGAGCATCCCCGCGGGTGCGGGGAGCAGGTCGTGCTCACGGCGCGTCTCCGGCGTACCCCGGGAGCATCCCCGCGGGTGCGGGGAGCAGCCTAGCGGTGGCTCGGATGTTAGGGGGGGATCGGGAGCATCCCCGCGGGTGCGGGGAGCAGTGCCGCGAACGCCGTCACCGGAACGACGGGGCGGGAGCATCCCCGCGGGTGCGGGGAGCAGTGCCAGCACTGGCGGCACTCGCCTCGCGGCGGGGGAGCATCCCCGCGGGTGCGGGGAGCAGGTGGGGAAGTTCATCGCGCAGATCGTGCCCCTGGGAGCATCCCCGCGGGTGCGGGGAGCAGGTCGGGGCTGTCGGGACGGGAGGCGGTTCCGTGGGAGCATCCCCGCGGGTGCGGGGAGCAGTTCGCTTCCACGACGAGCTTCATGTGGCGCGCGGGAGCATCCCCGCGGGTGCGGGGAGCAGTCGGCGCCGAGCCAGGTTTCCCACGGCAGTTTGGGAGCATCCCCGCGGGTGCGGGGAGCAGCACGATTCCTGGACCGCGCAGACCACCACCACGGGAGCATCCCCGCGGGTGCGGGGAGCAGTGCCATGTCGGCCAGACGTCGACGTCGCCGCCGGGAGCATCCCCGCGGGTGCGGGGAGCAGCTCGGGCTCAAGACCGGGAGCAAGGTCAGCGGGGGAGCATCCCCGCGGGTGCGGGGAGCAGTCCGTCTTCGGCAGACGTCGCATGTCGTAGTTGGGAGCATCCCCGCGGGTGCGGGGAGCAGGGCAAGGACGCGCAGGTGATCGCGGCGCGTCCGGGAGCATCCCCGCGGGTGCGGGGAGCAGACAGTCAGGACGATGCCCACGGGCCGGGCTACGGGAGCATCCCCGCGGGTGCGGGGAGCAGAGGGCGGGAGCGTTGGGCGGGAACGGCCAGTCGGGAGCATCCCCGCGGGTGCGGGGAGCAGGCCACCTGCACGCCGATGCCGCTGACGTTGAAGGGAGCATCCCCGCGGGTGCGGGGAGCAGGCCTCGGGTGCCGTACCGCCGGTGTACCAGTAGGGAGCATCCCCGCGGGTGCGGGGAGCAGCTGGACAAGATCACCAAGCTGGTGGAGCGCCCGGGAGCATCCCCGCGGGTGCGGGGAGCAGGGAGCAAAAATGACGGACCAGTCCGTTCCGATGGGAGCATCCCCGCGGGTGCGGGGAGCAGCCCGTGGGGAGAGGTGTTCCACGAGCCGAACAGGGAGCATCCCCGCGGGTGCGGGGAGCAGTCGGTCCCGGCCGGGAGGGTCTTGTTCGTCCAGGGAGCATCCCCGCGGGTGCGGGGAGCAGGGGAGACCCTGATCGTCTTGGTGCCCGGGGGAGCATCCCCGCGGGTGCGGGGAGCAGGGGGCCGGCGGCAGGCTGCGAACGGTGGCGTCGGGAGCATCCCCGCGGGTGCGGGGAGCAGCCGGTCGGCCGGCGGCCGTGGAGCTCGGGACTGGGAGCATCCCCGCGGGTGCGGGGAGCAGAGTTCCTTGATCCGGCGCAGCGGGAGTTCCACGGGAGCATCCCCGCGGGTGCGGGGAGCAGCTGTCTCGCAGGGCGGTGAGGATCGCTTCCTCGGGAGCATCCCCGCGGGTGCGGGGAGCAGGGAGCCGTCCAGCGGACGATCTGGGCGAGCGGGGGAGCATCCCCGCGGGTGCGGGGAGCAGATCTCGCGGTTGCCGGTCCACCAGGGGTAGAGGGGAGCATCCCCGCGGGTGCGGGGAGCAGGACCTGGGGTCAAGCGGCTCGCCGGGAGGCGCGGGAGCATCCCCGCGGGTGCGGGGAGCAGACCCGCGCCATCAACACGGCCGCCGGCGTGCTGGGAGCATCCCCGCGGGTGCGGGGAGCAGCGCGACCCCGAAGGCGTCGGCGGTCAAGGCCCGGGAGCATCCCCGCGGGTGCGGGGAGCAGCGGTGGAAGTCCGTCCCCGCCTCCTTCCACTCGGGAGCATCCCCGCGGGTGCGGGGAGCAGCACATCATCCCGGCTGACAGTCAGACCTGACGGGGAGCATCCCCGCGGGTGCGGGGAGCAGACTGGATGACCTGCGGTTTTACTTTCGCAGATACGTGGTTTCGGAGACTTTTGCAGATCTCGGCAAATGGGGCATGCGGTGCCATTCGGTCTCGCGGGCGCTTCTCAGTGAAGCGATGGTGAGCCGGTCATCGTAAGTCCCGATGCCGCTTCCTGCGCCTGCTTCCGTCTCTTTGCCCATTTTGGTGTGCGGAGCCCGTCTCTCCCTGTATCAATCCCTCATGAGCAATGGGGGGATGCCCCGATCCGACCTGCTGTGTCGGCTCGGAGGGCCGGCTCGGGCGGTGTGGGCCAAGCATGATCGGGACACCGACGGGTGGCTGCCGTTGTGGCGGCACATGGAGGACAGCGCGGCGGTGGCCGGCCTGTTGTGGGACCGTTGGCTGCCCGCGGGGGTGCGGCGGCTGGTGGCCGAGGCGTTGCCGCAGGGCGAGTCGGACGCGCGGGCCCTCGTCGTGTGGCTGGCCGGGGTGCACGACATCGGCAAGGCCACCCCCGCGTTCGCCTGCCAGGTCGATCAACTCGCCGACGCGATGCGCGACCAGGGGATGGAGATGCGCTCGGCGAAGGCGATGGGGCCGGACCGGCGGATCGCGCCGCACGGTCTGGCCGGGCAGGTGCTGCTGGGGGAGTGGCTGGAGGAGCGGCACGGGTGGGCGCCCGCGCGGACCGGTCAGTTCACGGTTGCCGTGGGCGGGCATCACGGGGTCCCGCCCGAGTACGGGCAGATCAAGGCCCTGTACGAGCACGAGGAGTTGCTGCGCACTCCGGGGGCGAGCGGCCGGGTGTGGCGGGAGGTGCAGACGGAGCTGCTCGATGCCTGTGCCGAGCGCTTCGGGGTGACGGAACGGCTGGGGGAGTGGCGTACGGCGAAGCTGCCGCAGCCGGTTCAGGTGCTGCTCACCGCGCTGGTCATCGTCTCCGACTGGATCGCCAGCAACCCGGATCTCTTCCCGTACTTCCCCGATGGGGCGTCCCGCAGTGACCGGGAACGTCTTGCTGCGGCCTGGCGGGGGCTTGACCTGCCGGACCCCTGGCGGGCCGAGGAACCTGCCGGGAGTGCGCAGGAGTTGTTCGCCTCCCGGTTCGCTCTGCCGAAGGGGGCGACGGTGCGCCCCGTGCAGGAGGCCGCCGTGGAACTCGCCCGGGAGATGGAGGCGCCGGGACTGATGATCGTCGAAGCGCCGATGGGGGAAGGCAAGACGGAGGCCGCGCTCGCCGTGGCCGAGATCTTCGCGGCGCGCTCCGGCGCGGGAGGAGTTTTCTTCGCCCTGCCGACCATGGCCACCGGCAATGCGATGTTCCCCCGCCTGCTCGCCTGGCTGGACCGGCTGCCGGGGGTGGCAGGCGCACGCCGGTCCGTGCATCTGGCCCATTCCAAAGCTGCGCTCAACGAGGACTTCGCCGGTCTGATGGCCCGTGCGGGGCGGGTCGCGGCTGTCGACGTGGACGGGGCGGAAACCTCGTCCACGTGGCAGTCGGGCGGGTGGCGGACGGACGACGCGCGGCGCCGTGCGGGGGCCGAACTGGTGGCGCATGCCTGGCTGCGGGGGCGTAAGAAGGCCATGCTGGCGTCGTTCGTCGCGGGCACCATCGACCAGCTGCTGTTCGCCGGGCTGAAGAGCCGGCACCTGGCGCTGCGCCATCTCGCGGTGGCCGGGAAGGTCGTCGTCATCGACGAGGCGCACGCCTACGACACGTACATGAGCGTGTACCTGGACCGGGTGCTGTCCTGGTTGGGTGCGTACCGGGTGCCGGTGGTGGTGCTCTCCGCGACTCTTCCGGCCTCGCGCAGGTGTGAACTCGTCGAGGCGTACGCCGGCCGGGCGGACGCGGTCATGCCCGCGGAAGGTCCCGCTGCGGCGGCAACCGCCCCGGACGACGCGTACCCGCTGCTGACCGCCGTCGCTCCGGGCGGCGCTCCGCTGGTCCGCCGACCGCAGGCGTCGGCCCGGTCGACGACGGTGTGCGTGGAGCGCATCGCCGACGGTCAGGACGTCCTCGCCGCCTGGCTGCGGAGTGAACTGGCCGACGGCGGATGCGTCCTGGTGATCCGGAACACGGTCGGGCGGGTGCTGGAGACGGCGCGTGCGCTGCGCGAGGAGTTCGGCGCCGAGAACGTGACCGTGGCCCACTCATGCTTCGTCGACCTCGACCGGGCGGGCAAGGACAGCAGGCTGCTCCAGCTCTTCGGCCCTCCGGAGCGTACGGGGGAAAGGCCCGCGGGCCGGCACATCGTGGTGGCCAGCCAGGTCGCCGAGCAGTCCCTGGACGTCGACTTCGACCTGCTGGTCAGCGACCTCTGCCCCGTCGACCTGCTCCTCCAGCGCATGGGCCGCCTGCACCGCCACCGGCGCGGACAGGACCAGGCCGACCGGCCCGAGCGCCTGCGGACCGCGCGCTGCCTGGTGACGGGAGTCGACTGGGCGGCGGACGTACCCGCTCCGGTGCGCGGGTCGGTGGCCGTGTACGGGCGGTACGCCCTGCTGCGGTCGGCCGCGGCGCTCCTGCCCCACCTCGACGGCGGGCCCCGGAAGCCGGTGCAACTCCCGACGGACATCAGCCCGCTCGTCCAGGGCGCCTACGGGGAAGGACCGGTCGGGCCGGACCACTGGCAGGACGCGCTGAAGGCGGCGCGCGAGCAGTTCGACCGGCACCGCGACGACCAGGCCGAGCGCGCCGCCGTGTTCCGACTGGGGGACGTCGGCAAAGCGGGGCGACCGCTGTTCGGCTGGGTGGCCGCCGGCGTGGGCGACACGGACGACACCCCCACGGGGCACGCCCAAGTCCGCGACAGCCGGGACAGCCTGGAAGTCGTGGTCGTGCAGCGGCGCGGTGACGGGAGCCTGGCCACCCTGCCGTGGCTCGGAGCGGACCGGAGGAACCGGCAGCGGGCCGGTGTCGAACTGCCGCAGGACGCGACCCCGACGCCGTTCGCGGCCCGTACGGCCGCGAGCTGCGGACTGCGGTTACCGCTGCAGTTCTCCGGCCCGGTCCTGGACCGGGCCATCGGGGAACTGGAACAGCTGTACCTGCCCCACTGGCAGGGGAAGAACAGCCCTTGGCTCGCCGACCAGCTGATTCTCCCCCTCGACGAGGACGGTCGGGCCCGGCTGGCGGGTTTCTCGCTCCACTACAACCCCGAAGACGGCCTTGAGGTGATCCGTGACCCGGACGACTGACTCCCCTGACGGAGGCGAAAGCGGAAGTAGTGGAAGCGAGGGAAGGAGAGAGGCGCTCTCCTTCGACCTGGGCAGTCGGCCGTGGATCGGGGTGCTGCGCCACGACGGCTCCCCGGACGAACTGTCACTACGTCAGATATTTGCTCAGGCAGAGGATTTGCGTCACGTCCTCGGTGACCTGCCCACACAGGAGTTCTCCCTCGTCCGGCTCCTCCTGGCCGTCGCGCACGACGCCCTGGACGGCCCCGGCGACATCGAGGAATGGGCGGACCTGTGGGAGGACCCCGACTGCTTCTCTCCCGTGGAGGCCTACCTGGAACAGCACCGGGACTGCTTCGACCTCCTGCACCCGGCCACCCCGTTTCTGCAGACTCCCGGCCTGCGCACCACGAAGGACGAGGTCTTCTCGCTCAACCGGATCGTGGCCGACGTGCCCGCGGGTGCCCCGTTCTTCTCCGCGCGGATGCCGGACGTGGAGCGGCTGGCCTTCGCCGAGGCGGCACGCTGGGTCGTGCACGTCCACGCCTACGACACCTCCGGCATCAAGACCGGCATGGACGACGACGCCCGGGTCAAGGGCGGCAAGGTGTACCCGCTGGGGACCGGCTGGGCGGGCGGGCTCGGAGGCGTCTTCGTGGAGGGGAAAACGCTGCGTGAGACGCTGCTGCTCAACCTGGTCGCGGCGGACACCGAGGGGCTCGGCTTCTCCGGCGACGACCGGCCGGCCTGGCGCCGCGCCCCCTGCGGCCCCGGCTCCGCCGACCGGCCCGCGACCGGCCCCCGGGACCTGTACACCTGGCAGTCGCGGCGGGTACGCCTGCACTACGACGCGGACGGCGTCCACGGAGTCGTCCTCGGCTACGGCGACCCGCTCGCGTCCAGGAACACGCACGACCGCGAGCCGATGACCCCGTGGCGCCGCAGCCCCGCACAGGAGAAGAAGCTCGGGCGGTCACCCGTCTTCCTGCCCCTCAAACACGACCCGGACCGCGCGGCCTGGCGGGGCATCGCCGCGCTCGTCGCCGACCGGATCGAGGACACCGGGGGTGCCGAGGGCCCGACACGGCTGCGGCCCCGCATCCTCGAGTGGGTGGCCCGCCTGGTGTCCTCGGGGCAGCTCTCCCGCAATTTCCTGGTGCGCGCCCGGCTCGTGGGCGTCACGTACGGGACCCAGCAGTCCGTGATCGACGAGGTCGTCGACGACCGCCTGGAGTTGCCGGTCGTCCTGCTCCACCGGCAGGACCCGGCGTACGCCCGGCAGGCCGTCGCCGCTGCCGAGGACGCCGACCGGGCCGTACGGGCGCTGGGGGACCTCGCGGCGGACCTGGCCCGGGCGACCGGATCCGAGGAGGAGGGGCCGAAATCCGTGGCCCGCGCCGGTGGATTCGACGAGCTGGAACATCCGTACCGCGGCTGGCTGGCCGCCATGGCGGACGCCCCCGACCCGTACGAGCACCGGTACACCTGGCAGCGCCGGGTACGGCAGATGGTGGGCAGCGCCGGCGACCGCCTCATCGCCGCCGCGGGCGACGCGGCCTGGGAGGGCCGCCTCTCCACCGACAAGAAGGGCGCCGTCCACTGGCTGAACGCGGGCCTGGCCGACGTGTGGTTCCGAGGACGCCTGGCCAGGGCACTGGGTGACCCCGGCTCCCCGGATGCCGGAGGCAACGCCACGGGCGTCACCGACCCGGCCGGCGGAGGCGCACCCGGGCCCGGCATCCCCGGATCCGGGCCGGTCGGGCCCGGACCGGCCGGCCTGCCGGAAACCGACCCCGCCGCGACCGCCCCGGAGGTGCACGCATGACCACCGCATCCACATCCGCATCCACATCCACATCCACATCTGCGTCCGTAATCGCCCCGCCCGCGTCGGTCCCGGTGTACCAGCGGGTCGCCGACCTCGCCGCCGCGCACATCGCCCCCTGGCAGGAGGGCTACCTCCAGGACCGCTCCCAGGCCGTCGCCGCCCTCGCCCGACTGCGCCGCGGCGCGGGCCGTGCCGCCGGCGAACTGCCCGACCTGTGGAGCCTCATCGACACCGACCCGCTCCACGACACCGGCGGAGAGGCGAACGCCCTCGCCTCGCACGAACCGGCCCGGCGACTGAGCGAGCGGGAACTGATCCGCGCCGAGGACGCCCTGCACGCGGCCCTCACCCTGTGGGCGTTCCACCAGCAGTCCCGCGGAGCCCCGATGCACCGCCGGCACACCCGCGAACGACCGGCAGGGCTCGGCGCGGCCGTCCGGCGCCTGATGCCGGCCGACGGCCTCGACGAACCCGTCCGCAAACGCCTGGTACGTGCGGGCTCCGCCCCCGACCTCGTCACCCTCACCCAGCGGCTGCGCGACCTCGTCGCCCTGCTGCGGCGCGAGGACATCCCGCTCGACTACGCCCTCCTCGCCGGCCAGCTCTACGTCTGGCAGTGGCCCGACGGGCCCGCCGCCGTCCGCCGCCGGTGGGGACGCTCCTTCCACGAACAGCGGCGGCCCCGGCCGACACCCGACGCGAACACCACGCCCGGCACCGACCCCGCCCCCGACGCGAACACCCTCCCGGGCACGGCCCCGGACACGCTCCCGGACACCGACAAGGACGCCTCGTGAACCGCATCTTCCTGGACGTGCACGCCCTGCAGACCGTCCCGCCCAGCAACCTGAATCGCGACGACACGGGCGCGCCCAAGACGGCCGTCTACGGCGGAGTCCCCCGCGCCCGCGTCTCCAGCCAGGCCTGGAAGCGGGCCATCCGCACCTGCTTCAGGGACGAACACCTCCTCGACCCCGCCGAACTGGGCGTACGGACCAAGAAGATCGTGGAACTCCTGGCCGACCGCATCGCCGGACTCGACCCGTCCACCGAAAGGGAGGACGCGCTCCGGCTCGCCGACGAGACGGTCAAGGCCGCCGGTTTCAAGACGGAGGTCCCCAAGCGGAAGGCCGACCAGGCCAAGAAGGACGGCGGCCCCGCACCCGCCCCCGAGAGCAAGTACCTGGTCTTTCTCAGCTCCCGCCAGCTCGACGGCCTTGCCCGCCTCGCCCTCGAAGGCGCCGCCGACATCACGGCGTTCCTGAAGACCAAGGAGAACAAGGCCCGCGCCCGGGAACTCGCGGACACCCGCCACTCCGTGGACATCGCCCTCTTCGGCCGCATGGTCGCCGATGTCGCCGACATCAACGTCGACGCCGCCGTGCAGGTCGCCCACGCCCTCAGCGTCCACCGCGTCGACAACGAGTCGGACTACTACACCGCCGTCGACGACGAGAACACCGACGAGGAGACCGGCGCCGGAATGATCGGCACCGTCGACTTCAACTCCGCGACCCTCTACCGCTACGCGGCCCTCGGCGTGCACCAGCTCGCCGCCAACCTTGGGGAGGGCCTGCGCGACGACGAACCGCGCACCGAGCCGGTGCGCCGCGCCGTCGAGGCGTTCGTGCACGCCTTCGTCGACTCCCTGCCCACCGGGAAGATCAACACCTTCGGTCACCACACCGAGCCGGACGCCGTCGTCGTCAAACTGCGTACCACCCGGCCGATCAGCTGCGTCGCCGCCTTCGAGGACCCCGTCCGCAGCGACGGCGGCGGACATCTACGTGAGGCCGCCGACCGCCTCGCCGCCTACGCCTCCGACGTCGAGCGCGCCTACGGAAACCCCGAGACCACTCTTACCTGGGTCCTGCGCGTCGGTCCCGCCACGCAGAAACTCGCCGACCTCGGCACCGAGGCCGGCACGCTCGGCGAACTCACCGCCGCCGTCGGGCGGGCCGTCGCGGAGCGCCTGGAGAAGAAGCCCGCATGAGCGTGCTCGCCCTCCGCCTGGCAGGCCCCCTGCAGTCCTGGGGGGCCTCCTCCCGCTTCACCCGCCGCACCACCGAATCGGCCCCGACCAAGAGCGGTGTCATCGGCCTGCTCGCCGCGGCGGCCGGCATCGAACGCGGCGACGACGGGGCGCTCGCCCCTCTCGCCGCCCTCAGGTTCGGTGTCCGCATCGACCAGCCGGGCACCCGCATCAGGGACTTCCACACCGCCCACCACGGCGTCACCGGCGCCTCCATGCCCCTGTCCGAGCGGTACTACCTCGCCGACGCCGTCTTCGTCGCCGCCGTCGAAGGCGACCGCACCCTGCTCACCAGCCTCGACGACGCCTTGCGTTCCCCGGTGTATCCGCCTTACCTCGGGCGGCGCTCCTGCCCACCCGCCGGACCGGTCGACCTCGGCCTGTACGAGGACGCCGGCCTGGAGGACGTCCTGAGGAACGTGCCCTGGCAAGCCTCCGCCTGGTACCGCAGACGCCACTGGACCGTGCCGCGGACCCTCACCGTGCTGCGCGAGACGACCGCTGACGAGCCCGCGGTGACAGCGGACGTGCTGCGCGACCAGCCCGTCAGCTTCGACGCCGCCCACCGGCGGCACGCACCGCGCACCGTCCTCACCGACCCCGTGCCCACACCGATGCCCGCAGGCGGCGGTGGACCGTGCGACGCGCACGACCCCTTCGCCGCTCTCGACGCCCTCGCCGCCCTCGACATCCTGGAAGGATGAGAGCACCCGATGTTCATCACCCGCTTCCGGGTCAACACCGCCCGGCCCGGCGCCCGCCGCCTCCTGTCCTCACCCCAGGCCATGCACGCGGCCGTCATGTCGTCCTTTCCCCACCTCCTGCCCTCCGACAGCCCGGCGCCCGACGCGCCCCGCGTGCTGTGGCGCCTCGACCAGCACGCGCGGGCCGAGGTCCTGCTGTACGTCGTCAGCCCCGACCGCCCGGACCTGACGCACCTGGTCGAACAGGCGGGATGGCCCGCCGTCGCCGGACCCGAGAACCCGGGCTGGCACACCCGGCCCTATGCCCCGCTCCTCGACCGGCTGGCCACCGGCGACCACTGGACGTTCCGCCTGACCGCGAACCCCGTCCACACCGTCCGCCGCAAGGAGGGCGAACCCCGCAAACTCACCGCGCACCTCACCCCCGTCCACCAGATGGGCTGGCTGCTCGACGAGGAACGCCTCACACGCCTCGGGTTCCGCGTCTGCGAGAAACCGGCCGACCGGCGGCTGCTGCCCGAAGGCACCACCCACCACAAGCACCCCCACCCCGGAGACCGGTACGAGCTGGCCGTACGGAACGCGCGGTCCCTCTCCTTCGACAAGTCCCGCGGTCCCGAAGGTCGTCGAGGCAACCCCGTCACCGTCGTCACCGCCACCTTCGAGGGGCGGCTGGAGGTCATCGACCCCGACGCCCTGCGCCGCACCCTCACCCAGGGCGTCGGCAGGGCCCGCGCCTACGGTTGCGGCCTCCTCACCCTGGCCCCCGTCACCCCCGCCGCCCGGCCTGACCGGCCCGACCGGCGGACACCGTGAGCACGGTCTCCCGGCGCCCGATGCTCACCCCGCGGCAGCTCACCCGCACCGGTGACCGCCTCTCCTTCGTCTACCTGGAACGCTGCACGGTCCACCGCGACGCCAACGCCATCACCGCCCAGGATGCCGAAGGCACCACCCACATCCCGTCCGCCACCATCGGCACCCTCCTCCTCGGCCCCGGCACTCGTATCACCCACCAGGCCATGAGCGTGCTCGGCGAGACCGGCGCCGCCGTCTGCTGGGTCGGCGAACACGGCGTGCGTTACTACGCCTCCGGCCGCGCCCTCAGCCGCTCCTCCGCCCTCATGGAGGCCCAGGCCCGGCAATGGACCAACCCGCGCAACCGCATCGCCGTGGCCCGGCACATGTACCGGCTGCGCTTCCCGGACGAGGACCCCGACGGCCTCACCCGGCACGAACTCCTGGGCCGCGAGGGACGCCGGGTCAAGGACTGCTACCGCGCCGAGGCCGCCCGCACGGGCATCCCCTGGAAAGGCCGGCGCTACGTCCCCGGCGACTTCACCAGCGGCGACGCCGTCAACCAGGCCATCACCGCCGCCGCCCAGTGCATGTACGGCATCGCCCACGCCGTCGTCACCTCCCTGGGCTGCAGCCCCGCCCTCGGCTTCGTCCACTCCGGCCACGAACTCTCCTTCGTCCTGGACATCGCCGACCTCTACAAAACGGAGATCGGCATCCCGCTCGCCTTCGACGTGGCCGCACAGGACGAGGAGGACGTCGGCTCCCGCACCCGCCGCGCACTCCGGGACCGCATCAACGAAACGTCCCTGCTGGACAGGTGCGTCGACGACATCAAACACCTCCTGCTACCGGAAACAGCCGGCTCCACCGGTCCCGGCGGCGCCGCCGATGACGACCGGGACGTGGTCACGCTCCAGAGCGACGGCGGACGCCAGGTCGCCTCCGGCGTCAACCACGACGGGCCCGACGACTACGGGGACTCGCTCTGGTGACCGTCATCGTCCTCACCAACTGCCCGGCCGGCCTACGCGGATTCCTCACCCGCTGGCTGCTGGAGATCTCCGCAGGCGTGTTCGTCGGCAACCCCTCGGCCCGCATCCGCGACGTGCTCTGGGAAGAGGTCCAGCAGTACGCGGGCCAGGGCCGCGCCCTCCTCGCCCACACCACGAACAACGAACAGGGCTTCACCTTCCGCACCCACGACCACACCTGGCACCCCACCGACCACGAAGGCGTCACCCTCATCCGCCGCCCCGACCCGAACGCCCCCACCCCCGGCCCAACGCCCCAGAACGGCCCACCACCCGGCTGGAGCAGAGCAAGTAAACGCCGCCGCTTCGGGAGGGGCTGATGCACACAGAACCACTTATGCCCCATTCGCCGGAATCAGCGAAAGTACTCAAAAACCGCCCCCCGCCCTCATAAACCCGCAGGTCACCGAGTCTGCTCCCCGCACCCGCGGGGATGGTCCCAGGCGAGTGTTCGACCGGCAGGCGAACGACTGCTGCTCCCCGCACCCGCGGGGATGGTCCCAGCCCTGAACTGATGACCCGGAGCCGACAGGTCTGCTCCCCGCACCCGCGGGGATGGTCCCGACACGGGTACTGATCTTCGGCATGGGGTCCTCTGCTCCCCGCACCCGCGGGGATGGTCCCGGACTAGATCGTCTGAATCGACGTGGCCGGTGCTGCTCCCCGCACCCGCGGGGATGGTCCAAAATTGCATGTGTGCGGACCGGGAGATCTGGACTGCTCCCCGCACCCGCGGGGATGGTCCCGATTCCTCGTGAGTCTGGTAGCGAGCGAGGATCTGCTCCCCGCACCCGCGGGGATGGTCCCCACGACGGACCGGTGCCTAGCGGAGCGCCCCCCTGCTCCCCGCACCCGCGGGGATGGTCCCCAGGGCACCCCGGGCGGCAAGAACCGCGGCAACTGCTCCCCGCACCCGCGGGGATGGTCCCCTCGACGCGGTCCGCGTCCTCAAGCGGGTACACTGCTCCCCGCACCCGCGGGGATGGTCCCCCGTGAGCGCTCCGCCGTCCGGGAGCGACGACCTGCTCCCCGCACCCGCGGGGATGGTCCCGGTGAGATGCAGTGGGGATCGGGAGCCGGAGCCTGCTCCCCGCACCCGCGGGGATGGTCCCAGATGCTCCGCCTGGTCATACATCTCCAGCGGCTGCTCCCCGCACCCGCGGGGATGGTCCCCGAGACGCTGCGGCACGTCAAGGAAGCCGACCCTGCTCCCCGCACCCGCGGGGATGGTCCCACGGCGTGCACGTCGTCCAGAGAGTGGCCAGGCTGCTCCCCGCACCCGCGGGGATGGTCCCCTGGACACGGCCGACCGCATCATGATCCTGGCCTGCTCCCCGCACCCGCGGGGATGGTCCCGGGAGCGAACGGGGGCGCACTCGACTGCCCACCTGCTCCCCGCACCCGCGGGGATGGTCCTCGTGGGGGCCCGTCTCGGGGGCACGTGGGATGCTGCTCCCCGCACCCGCGGGGATGGTCCCTCGGCCACCTCTTGACGATCATGGCCAACCATCTGCTCCCCGCACCCGCGGGGATGGTCCTACGGCCACGACGTTCATGTTGGCCTGCCGACCCTGCTCCCCGCACCCGCGGGGATGGTCCCGCCGGCCGCCGAGGACCGGAGGAAGGCGGGTCCTGCTCCCCGCACCCGCGGGGATGGTCCCGAGCAACGCCTTACGCGCGTCGGCGACGAGGGCTGCTCCCCGCACCCGCGGGGATGGTCCCGAACCCAACCCGACCCAGGCCCGCCTGCAGGACTGCTCCCCGCACCCGCGGGGATGGTCCCTACGTACAGCTCCGCGAGGCGGCGGGACTGACCTGCTCCCCGCACCCGCGGGGATGGTCCCGGGCTGCGGAAGTTGCTCGCGGCCCTGGTCGACTGCTCCCCGCACCCGCGGGGATGGTCCCCCCGGCGCCGCGGCCGAGCTCGCCGGGGGGGGGGGGCCTGCTCCCCGCACCCGCGGGGATGGTCCCCAGCTGGAAAAGGCCTACGCCAAAAAGGGCGACTGCTCCCCGCACCCGCGGGGATGGTCCCCGTCGGCGGCTCCCCGGGCCCCCTGTCGGGGACTGCTCCCCGCACCCGCGGGGATGGTCCCTTTGGCATTTTCCGGTGGCACCATCCACGCGTCTGCTCCCCGCACCCGCGGGGATGGTCCCTCCTTGACCTGCCTCGGGTCCACGAGGTGGGCGCTGCTCCCCGCACCCGCGGGGATGGTCCTTACTTAGAAGCCGCCCATGATGTCCGTGAGCTCTGCTCCCCGCACCCGCGGGGATGGTCCTCTCGTCGTCCGACGGGCCGGTTTTCGGGGAAACTGCTCCCCGCACCCGCGGGGATGGTCCAGACATCGTGGCGAACCTGCGGAAGCTGGGGCCCTGCTCCCCGCACCCGCGGGGATGGTCCCCCTCCACCGGTCAGCCAGCCGAGGGGAAGTTCCTGCTCCCCGCACCCGCGGGGATGGTCCCCTCGGCGACAACAAGGACCCGTGGCCGCCGGACTGCTCCCCGCACCCGCGGGGATGGTCCCACGGCCACGTTCCACCCGCACGTCCTCAAGCACTGCTCCCCGCACCCGCGGGGATGGTCCCTGGGCGCGCGTGTGCTTGCCCTTGCGGACCTGCTGCTCCCCGCACCCGCGGGGATGGTCCCGTCGACATCGCCGCCACCGGCGCCGGCTCCGGCTGCTCCCCGCACCCGCGGGGATGGTCCCACGACCCTGCCCGGCGTGCTGACGGCCGGGAACTGCTCCCCGCACCCGCGGGGATGGTCCCGACGGCGGCACCCCGCCCGCGGACCCGCCCAACTGCTCCCCGCACCCGCGGGGATGGTCCCGGGGGCAGCCGGTAGAGCTGGTGCTCGTTGGCCCTGCTCCCCGCACCCGCGGGGATGGTCCCCCGATCAGCGTCCGCTACATGGACAAGTCGGTCTGCTCCCCGCACCCGCGGGGATGGTCCCGACGCCGACGGTGACGGTGGGGCGGACGACGACTGCTCCCCGCACCCGCGGGGATGGTCCCGCCGCACCTGCCGCTCGAGGTAGCGCTGCTTCCTGCTCCCCGCACCCGCGGGGATGGTCCCACGTTCATCGACTCCCCAGCGGTGGACAGGTACTGCTCCCCGCACCCGCGGGGATGGTCCCCGTCGGGGGCGCTTGCCGGGCGTTTGGGTGAGCTGCTCCCCGCACCCGCGGGGATGGTCCATCGCCGGGGCCGCCGCAACCGCTCTGCTCGCGCTGCTCCCCGCACCCGCGGGGATGGTCCCTCCAGGCCGGTACGCGTCACGTACTTGGCCATCTGCTCCCCGCACCCGCGGGGATGGTCCCTCCTCGCCGACACCCTGGCCTTGACGCTCGATCTGCTCCCCGCACCCGCGGGGATGGTCCCAAGCTCAACCTGGTCGTCGACGGCTCCACGTCCTGCTCCCCGCACCCGCGGGGATGGTCCCTGCAGCAGGCCCGACGCGCGGAGCACCGACGCCTGCTCCCCGCACCCGCGGGGATGGTCCCAGCTTCTCCGTCTTCACGAACCAGCCCTTCAACTGCTCCCCGCACCCGCGGGGATGGTCCCAGGAGGTGTACCGAGAGGTCGACGGCATGACCCTGCTCCCCGCACCCGCGGGGATGGTCCCGACGCCCTCGCCATGGACGAGATGCTCAACCGCTGCTCCCCGCACCCGCGGGGATGGTCCCGCCATCTGGAACGGCGGCAGTGCGATGCCTGCCTGCTCCCCGCACCCGCAGGGATGGTCCCTAGGATTCGCATGATGCGGCTCATGGGACGGACTGCTCCTCGCACCCGCGGGGATGGTCCCCACGTGGGACCGTGGGGCCCGGTGCACGGGGTCTGCTCCCCGCACCCGCGGGGATGGTCCCGAGAAGCTGCTGACGGCGGAAGAGCTGGAAGCCTGCTCCCCGCACCCGCGGGGATGGTCCAGTCCACCTGGACCGTGCCGTGTTGGCGGAGCCTGCTCCCCGCACCCGCGGGGATGGTCCCCCGTTGGTGGGGGTGGTGCGCACGATCACCTGCTGCTCCCCGCACCCGCGGGGATGGTCCAGTCCACCTGGACCGTGCCGTGTTGGCGGAGCCTGCTCCCCGCACCCGCGGGGATGGTCCCCCGTTGGTGGGGGTGGTGCGCACGATCACCTGCTGCTCCCCGCACCCGCGGGGATGGTCCCAGGTCGGCGACATAGGTGGGAGCCACGACGATCTGCTCCCCGCACCCGCGGGGATGGTCCCGCCTCCGGGTCGGCGTCGCCCTCGTACTGGTCCTGCTCCCCGCACCCGCGGGGATGGTCCCATCGACAGTGACAGCCAGGAAGGTGACAGCCACTGCTCCCCGCACCCGCGGGGACAGTCCCGGCGCCGGCTGCTGCGGCCTGGCTGACGGTGTCGTGCGCCGGCGCCGCATCCCTCACCCTTCTAGAAAGTGCTTGACGTAGCGGAAAGCAGTTTGGATGCTTTCCGCTACGTCAAGCACTTCACGAGGAAGCAGGTGTGCTGCATGGACGTGACACCGAATCCCGCCGACGCTCTCTCCGAGATCAGGCGGGTTCAGCAGAAGGCGCACGGTGACCAGCCGCTTCCGCTCTGCTACATGCCGGGTGTGGTCATTTTGGTCACCGCGGCCGTGATCGCCGCAGAGATGGACGGCATCGCATGGCTCGTGTTCCTCGTGGCGAACGGCGCGGGCCTGGGCGCCATGTCCGGGGCGCTGGCCGCACGGGTGCGCGTTATATGGAGGCCGGGCACCTGGACTGTCGACGCGGGCGTACGGCCGGCCTTGTGGATCATCTCGTGCTTCGGCGTCTGGGGGATTGTTCTGGACGTCGCAGGCTCAGCCACCGACTCCACCATCTGGCAGAAGGCGGTCGCCGGTGCCGTCACCGCCCTTTACACGGCGGCCACCACCCGCTGGGTCGAGAACCGGGTGCGGGCCCACTCGGCGCGAGAGGTGGTCCGGTGAACCTCGACCCCGTGATCCACGCGCCCACCCGGCTCCAGAGCGCGGGGATGGTCCCCACCGCGGCCCGCCCTCGTGCGGGCTGCTCCTTTGCTCCCCGCGCCCGCGGGGATGGCCCCAGCGCCGGCTGCTGCGGCTCGGCTGGCGGTGTCGTGCGCTGATGCCGCATCCTTCATCCTTCAGGAAAGTACTTGACGCAATGGAAAGTGATTGGGTACTTTCCGTTGCGTCAAGTACTTCACGAGGAAGCGGGTATCTCCGTATGGACGCGACTCCCACCCCGGCCGACGCCCTCTCCGAGATCCAGCGGGTCCAGCAGAAGGCCTATGCCGAGCAGCGGCTCCCGGCCTGGTACATGCCAGGAGTGGTGGCCCTGGTCACCATGGCCGCGGTCGCCGGGGAACTGGGGGGCACCGCCCGGATCGTGCTCATCCTGGTGGAGGTCGCGGGCCTGGCGGCCCTCACCGCCACGTTGGCCACCCGTATGCGCGTCAGATGGAGGCCGCGTACCTGGACCGTGAACGCGGGCGTGCGGATGTTGCTGTGGCTCGTCTCGATCCTCGTCGTCTGGGGGATTGTTCCCGCCATCACCCGTTCCTTCACCGACTCCGCCGTGTGGCAGAAGGTTCTCGCCGGCGCCGTCGCCGCCGTCTACGCGGCGGTCACCACCCGCTGGGTCGAGAACCAGGTGCTGGCCCATTCGGCAGGAAGGCCGGTCCGGTGAATCTCGATCCGATGATCCACGCACCCGCCCGGCTCCAGATCCTCTCCTTGCTGGCCGCGGCGACCGAGGCCGAGTTCGCCTTCGTCCGCGACAGCCTGGAGATCAGCGACTCGGTCCTGTCCAAACACGCCGCAGCCCTGGAGAAGGCCGGCTATGTCGAGATCCGCAAGGGCTACGTCGGCAAACGGCCCCGTACCTGGCTCAAGCTCAGCCCTCAGGGCCGCCGGGCCTTCGCCGAGTACGTCGACAACCTTCAGCGAATCGTCGGCCGTCCCCTCACCGGAGACCCGCAAAGCACCTGACCGAAGCGACGGCTACAGCAGATCCCCGCATCCCGAGGAACCCGATGCCCCATTCACTGACGCGGGTCTTCCTTCTCGGGCGGTGGCGAGGGCAACGGCTGCGTGGAGATCGTGGAGCTAGGTGGCAACACAGCCTTACGCGACTCGAAGTGTTCCTCCAGCGCCCCCCTCTTCGTCTCCGCTCCCGCCTTCGCCGCCTTTGTCGACGGGCTCAAGGAACACCAAGGGTGCCCGGCGTAAGCAACACCGGGCGCCACTGATACGTACGCGTACGGGCTACGCCCCTTCGGCCGTCGCGTCCGCCGCCTGGGCGCGCAGGGCGCGTTCGACGCCTGCGCGGGATTCCGAGACGAGGCGGCGTAGGGCCGCGTTCGGGTCGGTGGAGGTCAGCCAGGCGTCCGTCTTCTCCAGGATCTCCTCGGAGACCTGGATCGCCGGGTAGAGGCCGACCGCGATCTGCTGGGCCATCTCGTGCGAGCGGGGCCCTCAAGTCCGAACCGAGGGCAGGCACCTGGCGTCGACACGATCGCCGCTGACAGCCTGTCCCTGTGGAAGGCGCTTTTACCTCGTTCCGTCGGGCGCAGCACCAGTACCTGATCGTCAACCGGATCACTGCCACGGACCCCAACGACCGGCCGCCTCCCGAGGGATGGTCCGGAACGTCTGCGGGCAGTTCGGACTGGACTTTCGACAGGTCCGTAGCGACCGGGTCTTCCGCGAAGCCCAGCCCGCCGCCGACCCGCTCCACCTCATCCAGTCCTTCGGGATCAGCGGGTGGGGAAAGAGTTCAGAGCAAGATCCCATTGGTCGGCCTCGTGGAGCAGTGCCGCAGCGTCCACCCGCAGCTCCACGAAGTACTGGTAGATGTCCGCTCCGTCATCTCCCTGCTGCCACGGGGGTGCCGCCTCCAGGGACAGGTGAACGCGAATCACCGCCCCGCGGTCAGTGCGGGCAGCGAGGCTCATGGCGAGGACCGGTTCGACGAACCATGTGTCCGGGGACAGCCGGCCTTCGGCATCGGGCCCGGTCACCTCCAACGCCCCGGAGGCCACCGCCCGCAGCCACGCGGACACCTGACGGGCTTCCTGGGCCAGCAGACAGGGGTCGGTAAAGGACCAGCTGCCCTCGGGAGTGGCCACCGTTCCGCTGATGACCAGCCAGTTGTCGTCGTATGAGTCGCCTTGGACCACGGGGAACTGATAGCGCAGCGGACGGAGGTCGACACTGCTTGCATGATCGCTCAAAAGCACGGCCGCAGGATGTCATGGCTCCTCGGCCCTGTGCGAGGCGTCAAATGCCCCGCCGGACCGGCCGGCCGTGTCGGACGGTGTGCCTTGCCCGGCGAATGCGTATGTCCGGACCGGGTCCAGATGCAGTTCGTATGGCCCGGAGCAGTCTGCGGCGAGAGTGGCGATCCGGGCTCCGCACGGACATGCGCGGTTTGCTCCTTCGGTTCCGTTCGGGCCGCAGCAGCCGGTGCTGTTCTCCCACCCTGGCAGGGGCTGCAACTCGGGAACGTCATCAGGGTGGACAACGACCGTGTCGCGAACACCGGCCGAGACGACGAAGCCTTCCTCGACAGCCATGAGTGGTCCCCGAGGATAAGCCGGTACCGGGTTGTCCTGGTCCTCCTGCTGGACGAAAGGAGCGCCCCATGGCTCGCGGTCGATCGCGTAATGCTTACGAGGCACGGTAGGAGACGCCTGGCGTGCCCCCTCGGGCCGAGAGCTGTAGAGGTCCGGGACGATCGGAACGCCGGGCAGTGCCGTCAAGTCCGGCGTGAGCGCGCTGCCGCACTTGGAACAGTGGAAGACCGTCATGGGACTTGTTGTAGTCGCAGCTCCGCAGGCTTTGCACCTTTTTTCTCCTCAGCCCTCAGCGGCTGTCGCGAGCCCGACCGCCCGACGGCTTCTCCAGCCGCACTGGCGGGCGAGTTCCCGGCGTCCACCTTCATGATTCTGCGAACGCGTCCTCCCGGGCGCCCAGGGCACTCTGCTCACTCTGGTGTGAACTCGTACTGAAGCTCGTAGAGGTGGCCCGCCTTCACCATGACCGTGGCTTCCACGGGACGTTCCTCGTCGCTGTAGACCACGCGCAGGGTGCGGAGTACCGGGAGGTCGCTGGGCAGGTGCAGGGCTTGGTACTGCTCCTGGGTGGGGACTCTGGCCGAGACCCGGTCCACGCTCAGGCGCGGTGGGAAGCCGAGGTGGGCGAGGAGTGCCGGGGTGCCGCCCTTGATCTTCCGCTTGGCCGTGATGGCGGTGCCTCGGGCGAGGTGCAAGGGGTAGTAGGACTTGACCAGTTCGACGGGCTCATCGTCGATGGACAGGACTTGATGACGCAGTACCGCGGTCTCGGTGTCGTCGAGGCCCAGTACCGACGCGACGTCGGCCGGAGGGCGGGTCTCGATCACGTCGAGCAGGGTGCTGTGCGCCTGGATGCCGAGGCGCGTGGCCTCGGTGAGCCAGCGGTACGGCTTTCCCGGGTCCGCGGGGGCCATGGACGCGGCGGGGCGCACCGTGCGCTGCCGGTGCTCGCGAACGGTGACCGCGGATCCGGCGCGGCCTACTACCAGTTGCTCGTCCTTGAGGAGCTGTAGTGCCTTCTGGATGGTCGCGTTCGAGGCGTCGAATCTGTCCTTGAGCCGGGCCGTGGAGGGAAGGCTGGCGCCCGGTGCCAGGTCCCCGCTCATGATTTCGTCCCGGAGGTCGGCGGCGATCCGCTCGTGGAGCGATCGCGGGTCCGGCGACGCGGTGTGGGTGGTGGGCACTGTCATCCGATCCGGATCTCGTAGCGCAGGCGCCGGCGGAGCGCCGGCATGACCATCATGTCGGCCTGGAAGGGGCGGTCGTCACCGTCGAGTGTGACTCGGCTCAGGTGGAGGACGGGCTCGTCCGGTCCCAGGCGCAGGATGTCGCGTTCCTCCGGGCTCGGCATGCGCGCGGTCACGTCCTCGCGCACGCAGGCGCCGACGTGTCCCAGCTCGGCGAGGAGCGTCACGGCGCCGCCCGGAATCTTCCTCTCGTCGGCGAGGCGGGTGCCTCGGGCGATGGGCGCGGGGTAGTACGTGTCCGTCAGTTCACAAGGTTCTCCGTCCAGCTCGATCACTCGCCGGCGCACGATCGCCGTCTCTTCGGCTGGCAGTTCGAGGAGCTTGGCGACTCCCTCCGGAGGAGTTGTCTCACCGGCGTACGCAATGCGCTGTGTGCCCTTGCCGCCCTGGGCCGCGGCTTCGGACGCCCAGGCTTCCGGCTGCCCCTTTTCCCGTGGAGTCAGGTACGGGAGTGAGGTGCTGACCCATGTGCTGTCGCTCACGGTGTCCTCCAGGAGGCGAGTGCTCGACGACCTTGCTGCTTTACACGTTAAGTGAACTGCTTCAGATCTCACATCTTACTGCTTTTCGTGAATAGTGGCACGGTGGCCCGGACCGTAGACCACTGATCCAAGGCGGTGCTCACCGTGCTTCTGTCGCGGCAACGTCGATTCCCGCGGGCTCACCGCTCGGTGCCCGCCGCACGCAGGTTCGCTCTCGACACGCTCGCTGAGTGGGGCTACCGGGGCCGGGAGGACGACGTGCGCATCTGCGTGTCGGAGCTTGTGACGAACGCCCTGCTGCACGGCGTACCGCCAGGACGCGAACTCTCCCTGGTGCTGGTCGGCGACGGTCCGCTCGTCCGGATCGAGGTGCGCGACAGCGGCGGTGGGAGCCCTGAAGTGAGGGATGCGGCAGTGGACGACTGCGGGGGCAGGGGACTTCGCCTCGTCATGGCTCTCGCGGACGACTTCGGCGTGACGCCGCACCATCCCGGCAAATCCGTCTGGGCGGTGTTCAAGACGGACCACACAGAGGTGAAGGACGGGGAGGAAGGGAGAGGGGGAGTGGTTGAGCATGCGCGGGCGCACTGAGCGGATTCCGTGCAGCGAGAAGGGCGCCCGGCGGCGTACCGCCGGGCGCCCTTCTGAACCTGCGTACCGCTGCTCGGCTACTCCGCCGCCGCGTCCGCCGCCTGGGCGCGCAAGGCGCGTTCCACGCCGGAGCGGGATTCCGAGACGAGGCGGCGCAGGGCCGCGTTCGGGTCGGTGGAGGTCAGCCAGGCGTCCGTCTTCGCCAGGGTCTCCTCGGAGACCTGGATCGCCGGGTAGAGGCCGACCACGATCTGCTGGGCCATCTCGTGCGAGCGCGAGGCCCAGACGTCGGCCAGCGCCTCGAAGTAGCGGTCCGTGTACGGGGCCAGCAGCTCGCGCTGGTCGGTCTGGACGAAGCCGGCGATGACCGCCTCCTGGACCGCGTTCGGCAGCTTGTCGGACTCCACGACCGACGCCCAGGCCTCCGCCTTGGCCTCCTCGGTCGGCCGGGCGGCGCGCGCGGTCGCCGCGTGGCGCTCGCCCGCGGCGGTCTTGTCGCGCTCGTACTCGCCCGCGATCTCGGTCTCGTCGAACCGGCCCACCGCCGCCAGCCGCTGTACGAACGCCCAGCGCAGCTCCGTGTCGACGGCCAGGCCCTCGATCGTCTGGGTTCCCTCCAGCAGACTGTCCAGGAGGTCCAGCTCCTCCGGCTTGCGCGCCGTCGCGGCGAAGGCGCGGGCCCACGCGAGCTGGTGGTCGCTGCCCGCCTCGGCGGCCCGCAGGTGGGCCAGGGTGGCCTCCGTCCAGCGGGTGAGCAGCGCCTCACGGGTGATCGGGGCGGCGTACAGGTCGATCGCCAGCTTCACCTGGCGGTGCAGCGACTGCACCACACCGATGTCCGACTCCTTGCCGATGCCGGACAGCACCAGCGACAGGTAGTCGCGGGTGGCCAGTTCGCCGTCCCGGGTCATGTCCCAGGCCGACGCCCAGCACAGGGCGCGCGGCAGGGAGGCCTCGAAGTCGCCCAGGTGCTCGGTGACGAAGGCCAGCGACCGTTCGTCCAGACGCACCTTGGCGTACGACAGGTCGTCGTCGTTGAGCAGGACGACGGCCGGGCGGGCCTTGCCGACGAGCTGCGGTACGGCGGTCAGTTCGCCGTCGACGTCCAGCTCGACGCGGTCGACGCGCACCAGCTTGCCGCTCGCCTCGTCCAGGTCGTACAGGCCGACCGCGATCCGGTGCGGGCGCAGGGTCGACTCGCCCTTGGCGCCGGCGGGCAGCGCGGGCGCCTCCTGGCGGATGGCGAAGGAGGTGATGGTCCCCGTGCCGTCCGCGCCGTCGGTCTCGATCTCCGGGCGCAGGACGTTGATGCCGGCGGTCTGGAGCCACTTCTGCGACCAGGTGCTCAGGTCGCGGCCGGAGGTCTCCTCCAGGGCGCCCAGCAGGTCGGACAGGCGGGTGTTGCCGTACGCGTGGCGCTTGAAGTAGGCCTGTACGCCGCTGAAGAAGGCGTCCTTGCCGACGTAGGCCACCAGCTGCTTGAGGACCGAGGCGCCCTTGGCGTAGGTGATGCCGTCGAAGTTGACCAGGACGTCGTCCAGGTCACGGATGTCGGCCATGATCGGGTGCGTGGACGGCAGTTGGTCCTGTCGGTACGCCCAGGTCTTCATGGAGTTCGCGAACGTCGTCCACGAGTGCGGCCACTTCGAGCCCGGCGCGTCCGCCTGGCAGGCGGCCTCGGCGTAGGTGGCGAACGACTCGTTCAGCCACAGGTCGTTCCACCACTCCATGGTGACCAGGTCGCCGAACCACATGTGGGCCAGCTCGTGCAGGATCGTGGAGGCCCGCACCTCGTAGGCGGCGTCCGTCACCTTCGACCGGAAGACGTACTGGTCGCGGATGGTGACCGCGCCGGCGTTCTCCATCGCGCCCGCGTTGAACTCCGGCACGAACAGCTGGTCGTACTTCCCGAAGGGGTACGGGTAGTCGAACTTCTCCTGGAACCACTCGAAGCCCTGCCGCGTGACGTCGAAGATCGCGTCCGCGTCGAGGTACTCGGCGAGCGAGGGCCGGCAGTAGATGCCGAGCGGCACCGACTGGCCGTCCTTCTCGTACACGCTGTGCACGGAGTGGTACGGGCCGACGATCAGCGCGGTGATGTACGTCGAGATCCGCGGGGTCGGCTCGAACTCCCAGGCATTGTCCCGGGGTTCGGGCGTGGGGGAGTTGGAGACGACGGTCCAGCCGGCCGGTGCCTTCACGGTGAACCGGAAGGTCGCCTTGAGGTCGGGCTGTTCGAAGCTCGCGAAGACGCGGCGGGCGTCCGGCACCTCGAACTGGGTGTAGAGGTAGGCCTGGTCGTCGACCGGGTCGACGAACCGGTGCAGGCCCTCACCGGTGTTGGTGTACGCGCAGTCGGCGCTCACCCGAAGGACGTTGCGGCCCGGGAGCAGGCCGGGCAGGGCGATCCGGGAGTCCGCGAAGACCTCGGCGGGGTCGAGGGCGTCCCCGTTGAGGGTCACCTCGTGCACGGTGGGAGCCACCAGGTCGATGAACGACTCCGCGCCGTTCGCGCCGTTCGCGTCGCCGTTGGAGGCGTCCGCGGAGACGTCGAAGCGCACCGTGGTCACGGACCGGTAGGTGCCGCCCTCCTGCGCGCCGGAGAGATCGAGGTCGATCTCGTACGAGTCAACGGTCAGCAGCTTCGCCCGCTGCTGCGCCTCTTCGCGGGTCAGGTTTGTGCCAGGCACGCGGTCATCTCCTCGTCATGTGTCGGTCGCGCCATCCTTCCACGCCACCGGCGCGGAACGCGATGACCATGACCCGCCGGTGGCGCGCCCGGCCCGGCGCGAGCCCGGAACCACGGCGGCGGCCCATGCACCCCCGTCCCGCCTTCCCCACACCCGTCCCGGTGCCGGTCCCGGGTGAGGGGCGGCGAGAAAAGGGCGGACGCCCACGGTGCGAGGCGGTCGTACCCGCCTGTAACCTCGCGCGGAGAGCGGTAGCCATACTCTTCCTACTGCAGGTAGCATTGAGGGTATGAAGATCAGTGTGAGTCTGCCCCAGGAGGATCTGGCCTTCGTCGACGAGTACGCCGCCCGTACGGAGGCCGAGTCCAGATCGGCCGTGATACACGCCGCGATCGGGCTGCTCAGGCAGGCGCAGCTCGAGCGGGAGTACACGGAGGCTTTCGCCGAATGGGACGGGAGCGAGGACGCCGGGCTGTGGGACCGGGCGAGCGGAGACGGGATCGTCCATGAGACGTGGTGACATCTACATGGTGGACCTGGAGCCGGTGCGGGGCAGTGAGGCCAACAAGGTCAGACCCGCGGTGATCGTCTCCAACAACGCTGCCAACGAGTCCGTCGTGCGACACAACCGGGGGGTCGTCACGGTGGCGCCGCTGACATCCAACGCCTCTCGCGTCCTGACGTTCCAGGTCTTCCTTCGCTCCGACGAGAGCCGTCTGCCGAAGGATTCCAAGGTGCAGTGCGAACAGGTCCGTTCCGTTGCGCCGGACCGCCTGCTGCACAGGGTCGGTGCCGTGCCACGGCAGCGCATGGCCGAGATCGACGTGGCGCTGCGGCGACATCTGGCGTTGTGAGCATGCCGAAAAAAGGGGGGGCGTCCGCCGGCTGACCGGCGGACGCCCCCTTCCTGGCCGGGCGGCGGTCAGCCCTTCAGCTCGGCCGCCACCAGTTCCGCGATCTGGACGGTGTTCAGGGCCGCGCCCTTGCGGAGGTTGTCGTTGGAGACGAAGAGCGCCAGGCCGTTGTCGACCGTCTCGTCGCGGCGGATGCGGCCGACGTAGGACGCGTCCCGGCCCGCCGCCTGGAGCGGGGTGGGGATGTCGGTGAGGACGACACCGGGGGCGTCGGACAGCAGCTCGGCCGCGCGCTCGGGGCTGATCGGGCGGGCGAAGCGGGCGTTGATCTGCAGGGAGTGGCCGGAGAAGACCGGGACGCGCACACAGGTGCCGGAGACCTTGAGGCCGGGGATGTCCAGGATCTTGCGGGACTCGTTGCGCAGCTTCTGCTCCTCGTCGGTCTCGTTCAGGCCGTCGTCCACGAGGTTGCCGGCGAACGGCAGCACGTTGAAGGCGATGGGGCGCTTGTAGACGGCCGGCTCGGGGAAGTCGACCGCGCCGCCGTCGTGGGTCAGCTTGTCGGCGTCGGCGACGACCTTCTGGGTCTGGCCGTGCAGCTCCGCCACGCCCGCCACGCCGGAGCCGGACACCGCCTGGTAGGTGGCGACCACCAGCGCGTCCAGGCCCGCCTCGTCGTGCAGCGGACGCAGCACCGGCATCGCGGCCATCGTGGTGCAGTTCGGGTTGGCGATGATGCCCTTGGGGCGGTTCGCGATCGCGTCCGGGTTCACCTCGGAGACGACCAGCGGAACCTCGGGGTCCTTGCGCCACGCGGAGGAGTTGTCGATCACGACCGCGCCCTGCGAGGCGACCTTCTCGGCCAGTGCCTTCGACGTCGCGCCGCCCGCCGAGAACAGCACGATGTCCAGGCCGGTGTAGTCGGCGGTCGACGCGTCTTCGACCGTCACGCCGTCCAGCTCCGTGCCCGCCGAGCGGGCCGAGGCGAACAGGCGCAGCTCCGTGACCGGGAAGTTCCGCTCCTTGAGGATGCCGCGCATGACCGTGCCCACCTGACCGGTGGCTCCGACGATTCCGACCCTCACGGCTGCTCCCTCACTGAACGCTGCGTCATACGGCGTATACGGCGCATACGCCGTACATGTGCTCTTTACCCGACGGCCGGGCGTTTCCATCATGCGGCCCACCACGGCCCGCCTGTCCAATTCTTTGCGCCCCCTGCCCGCCCAGTGGGACACGCGGGCACGGGCCGCCGGTCGCGGACCTGCGGTCGACACCCCGCTGAGCTGCAGGAATTCGTTCTTCGGGGGTCGGCGGCCGCAAGGTTCCCTGCCCCGCCCCACTCCACTCACACGGAGGTGTGACGTACGCCTCTGTCCGGTTCGCGCGACGGCCGAACGTTCCGGCCCGGATCGGCGTCGTAGAAGAAACGGCGTGAGGGGGGTGGGCAGTGCTGCGCGGAAGGGTCCGGCGTGGCCGGCAGGCGTACGGCGCCGCGGAGGACGACCCGCTGGACGCGGCACAGGAGCGCCGGGTCCGGGCGGTGCTCGCGCTCGGCGGGGTGCCGCAGACCGACCTGCCGGACGGGGTGCAGCAGGTCCGGCTGCGGCTGCTGGAGCGTGCCGCGAGCGGACGGGACGCGCCCCGGGACGTCTCGGCGTGGGCGGCGGTCGTCGCCTCCAACCTCGCCATGGACTGGCACCGGGCCAAACGCCGCCAGGAGCGGCTCGGTGAACGCCTCGCCGCGCTGCGCCCCGCAGAGCCCTCCGCCGACGAGGAGACCCGCCTGCTCTCCCTCGCCGTCGCCCGCGGTCTGGACGGGCTGCCCGACGCCCAGCGCCAGGTCGTCGTGCTGCGGTTCTACGCCGATCTTCCGGTGCGCTCGATCGCCGAGCAGCTCGGCGTGCCGGAGGGCACGGTCAAGAGCAGGCTGCACACGGCGGTCCGGGCCCTGCGCGCCCGCCTGCACGAGGACGAGGTGGTGTAGACGTGAGCGTCCACGACAGCCGGAACGACACCGGGGACGACCGGAACAACACCGGAGACGATCACGGCATCCAGTACGACGGCATCCAGTACGACGGCGTCGAGTACGAGGGCATCGACGCCCTCATGGCCGCGATCCTCGACGAACCGCTGCCCTCGGCGGCCCGGCAGGACCCGGCGTTCCTGGCCGCGCGGGACGCGGCGGCCGCCGATGTCGCCGTGCTGCGGGAGCAGCTGGGGCTCATCGGGGACACGCTGATCCGGGAAGCGGAGCCCGGCCCCGCGCCGGTACGGCCTCTGCCCGCCATCGCCGGGCCGCCCCGCCGGACTCGGCCGCCCCGCAGTGCCCGTCGGCCGCTGAGGGTCGCCCTCGGCGCGCTCGCCGCCGCGGCGGCCGCCTCGGTGGTCCTCGGTACGGGCTGGCTCGTGACGCAGACCGGACAGGGCGACGGCGACAGCGCGTCGTCGGCAGCGGAGGCCGCCGACAAGGCAGTGGGCGGCGACGGGGCCCGGGGCACCGAGCAGTCGGCCGGTACCGGCTTCGGCACCCCTCACTACCTCGCCTGCGCCCGGCTCGTCGCCGAGGGCACGGTGTCGGCGGTGGAGCCGGTGCCGGGCGCCGGACAGGAGCGCGTCACGCTGGAGGTGATCCGCCGCTACAAGCCGGAGCCGGACGCGGGTACCCCCACAGGAGAACAAGAAGAGGTCACCTTCCTGACCGGGCAAGCCGACCGGCCCCGGCTGCACCCCGGTGACGAGGTCCTGGTCGGTCTGCCCCGTGAGGGCTCCGCCCCGGACGCCGTGATCGTCGGCGAGGAGGACATCGCCCCCGAGCGGGCGCGCCTCACCGCGGCCCTGCCCGCCTCACGCACCCTGACCTGCGAGTGATCGGAGGAGGGCGCGTACCGGGTACGTACAGGGTGCGTACGAAGGGGCGGGCGCCCTGATGGACGCCCGCCCCTGCCGCTGGTGGCCGTCGGTTACGGCACGACCTTCTCGATCGTCACGCTGCCCGTGCCCGCGACCGTGCCGCGCGCGTTGACCAGCTGCACCCGGCCGAAGAACTCACGTCCCTCGGGAGCCGCCGCCACGGCGGTGACGGCGCCGGAGACGGTGGCCGACTCGCCGGTGCCGATCCTCACCGGCGCGGCCCCGTCGACCGTGACCTCGCCGAGCGTGGTGGAGAAGAACACGTCCCGGTAGTCGTAGTCAGCGGAACCGGCCGGGACGGAGTAGCCCACGACCTTGACGGTGTAGGTGCCGGCCGCCGGGGAGGCGATGGACACCGACTCCTCCGAGTCGCCGTCCGCGGACTGGGCGACGGGGGTGCCCGCCGCGTTGTAGACCGTCAGGTCCAGGTCGGCGGCGGTGTCGGAGACGTTACCGATGGCGACGTCGAGCGACGTGGCACCCTCGGGCACCGTGACGGTGGTGGTGTGCGTGACACCCTTGGAGATGGCGGGCCGGGCCGACTTGGCGGAGCCCAGCGGGCCGCCGACCAGCTTGCCGTCCAGGGTGGCTGCCTGGTTGGTCACCTTCCAGGAGACGTCGGCCGGAGTACCGACCTTCGCCTCCGGCACGGTCACGGTCTGCGGGTCGAAGACCGCGCCGAGCACGGCGACGTCCAGCTTGTACGGGTTGTCGAGCAGCGGCGAGGTGCGGCGCGACTCGACCTCGATCTCCCAGACGCCGGGCTGCGGGTTCACGTACGACCGCAGGTCGGGGCGGCAGGTGTTGGCCGGGTTGCTGTAGTTCGGGTAGCAGTTGACCGTCGACGTCGGGTCGGCCGGGACGCCGTAGGGGTGGATGGCGATGAACCGGGTCTGGCTCGTGGCCTTCAGACCGCTCAGCGCGATCTCCAGTGTCTTCGCGCCCTCGGGCACGGTGACGAAGTAGGAGGTGGTGGCGTTGCGCTGGGCGGTGCCGGAGGCGGAGAAGGTGTGCGCCAGCGGAGCCGAGACGACCACCGTGCTCAGGATCTGCCGGTCGACGCCCTCGGTGCGCGGGTCGTCGACCTCGAGGATGGCGCTCTTCAGACCGGCCGAGCGGGGCGCGGCCTGGATCTTGACGGTCACCGGCTCGTTCAGCGCCAGCCGCACGTCGTCGTCGCCGACGATGCGGAAGGCGCGGTCGGTGTTGTTCGCGAGGTCGAGCTCGTGCCGGATCGCACGGTCGGGACCGGACGTACGGGTGATGGTGACGTCGTACGTCTTCTTCTGGCCGGCCTTCAGGCCGCCCTCGCGGTCGTAGACGCCGGTGCCGAAGCCGGGGGTCTTCAGGAACTGCTCGATCGCGGTGTCGACCGGCGCCTTCACGCTGTACTCGTGCGCGGTGGCCCCGTCCCGGATCGAGTCCCAGGCCTCCTCGAGGTCGATGAGGCCGGCGCCCTCCTCGTAGGCCTGCAGGCCCTTGATGTGCTGGGCGGTGGAGGTGAGGGCGGTGCGCAGCTTCGCGGGCGTCAGGCCGATCCGCTTCTGCTTCGCGGCCGACAGCAGCAGCGCGGCGGAGCCGGCGGCCTGCGGGGACGCCATCGAGGTGCCCTGGAGCATGCCGTAACCGGCCGGGAGGCCGTAGCCCGCCTCGGCGACCGGGGCACCCGGCGCCCAGGTCTGGATGGTGTTGATCGCCGCGCCGGGCGCGATCAGCGTCGGCGTGAAGCCGCCGTCCTCACGCGGGCCGCGGGAGGAGAACGGCATCATGGCGTACTGCGTCCGCACGACGGAGCCGTAGTTGGCGGCCCAGGTCTCCTTGGAGACGGACGCGCCGACCGAGATGACCTTGTCGGCCAGCGACGGGTCGC
The DNA here is from genome assembly GCF_036634175.1 of Streptomyces sp. P9-A2. Taxonomy (NCBI): domain Bacteria; kingdom Bacillati; phylum Actinomycetota; class Actinomycetes; order Kitasatosporales; family Streptomycetaceae; genus Streptomyces; species Streptomyces sp. P9-A2. The sequence goes on along the minus strand of NZ_JAZIFX010000001.1, from coordinate 2,680,860 downwards.
CGATGGTGTTGGTGCCGGGGCCGGAGTTGCCCGCGGAGATCACCAGCTGGACGCCGTAGGTGTCGATGAGGCGGGTGTACAGCTCGGCGCGGGCGTTATTGCCGTCGTTGAGCGCGGGCAGGCCGCCGATGGACATGTTGACGATGTCGACACCGCGCTCGGTGACGAGGTCGATCATGCCCTCGGTGAGCGCCACGCTGGTGCAGCCGCCGGACCAGGTGCAGGCACGGGAGGAGACGATCTTCGCGCCGGGCGCGGCACCGTTCATCTTCCCGCCGAACAGGCCGTGGGCGGCGGTGATGCCGGCGACGTGCGAGCCGTGGGAGCCCTCGATGAGACCGATGTTGACGAAGTCGGCCTTGTCTCCGGCCGCGTTGCGGACGACGTCCTTGCGGATCTCCACGACGAACGGCTGGCGCTCGGCGACCTCGGTGGCCGGGTCGTCGGTACCGAAGTACCCGATCTGGAAGCCGTCCTTGTAGGGCTTCATCGGGGTGTCGTCGGAGAAGTCCTGATTGTCGTTCAGGTCGACGCGGACGGTGCCGGCCGCCGCGTCGTACAGCACGCCCCAGGCGTCGGTGGTGTCGCCGTCGAAGTTGGCGTCACCGCCCGCGTCGCCGCCGATGGTGTACGACTCCTTGAAGGTGCTGATCCGGTACGAGCCCTCGGGCGCCGTCCAGGTCGCGCCCTCGTGGGTGAAGGTGGGGCCGGAGACCGATGCGGTCATCGGGCGCCAGGTCTCGTCGCCGTCGACGAGCGGGTCGGTCGCCGTCACCCAGTCGACGATCTTGCGTTCGCCGGTGGTGGTCTTCTGCAGCGCCGGGTGGGCCAGGTCCACGCCCGAGTCGAGGATGCCGATGGTGACGCCGCGGCCGTCCGCCTTCGGGTTGTCCTTCACGAAGTCGACGGCGCCCGTCTCGAAGGACGGGTTGTACGGGTTCTTCGCGGGGGTCCGCCGGTCGGGGCCCGGGTAGGCGGCGGTGCCCTTGTCCTTGCCCTTGCCGGCGGCCTTGGCGGTGGTGTCCGCGGCCGGGGTCGGGTCGTCGAGCGGGATCTCGTCGCGCAGGTCGATGCCGTGCACGGTGGAGAGCTTGGCGGCGGCGGCGATGGCCGCGTCCGCCTTCCCGGTGGGAACGGTGGCCCGGACGTAACCGAGCTCGTCGTGGGTCCGGCCGACCGAACCGCCCTTCACCGCGTTCAGCTCCCCGGCGACCTGCTCGGTCTTCCCGGGGGCGGTGGCGATCATCATCGTGACGTTCTTGACGCCGTCGGCCTTGGCCTCGGCGAGGAGGTCCGCGTCACTCGAACCGAGCTTGTCGGGGGCGGACTTGACGTCACCGTCGACGGGTACGGCGGCCGGCGCGTCGGCGGCGGCCGCCAGGGGTATCGGGCCGACCGCGCAGAGCGCGGCGACGAGACCGGCGGCCAGGGCGATACGGGCCGCGCGTCTGGTGCCCGATATCGACTCGCGCGGGGAGGAATGGGTCATCGGCATCCCTTGTAAGTAAAGGAACCATCGTGGAGCGGCCGGAGCCGATCGACCCTGGCCGCGATCGTCCGGAATACGGTCCCGGACGATCGTTGAGCCTTACCCAAGGGGTGTGTGTTGGGCGAGAGTTGGCGGAATCGAAATGAAGGTATGGGGAAAACCCGCTATGCGCTTATGGGGTGTTGGGGGCCGAAGCGGGCAAGTCAGCCGTACGGGCCGCCTCGTGGGCGCCCGCGGGTTAGCGTCCCAGGATGCGGCAGACCTTGAGGGTGGCGGCCTACGCCGTGGTGGTGCGCGACGGACGGCTCCTGCTGGCCCGGTCCCCGGCGCCCGGAGGCGCACCGGAGTGGGTTCTGCCGGGCGGTGGCATGGAGCACGGCGAGGATCCGTACGACACCGTGCGGCGGGAGGTCGAGGAGGAGACCGGGTACCGCATCGAGGTCACCGGACTGCTCGGCGTGGACTCCGCCCGGCACGCCTTCGTCCGGCACGCTTTCGCCCGGCACACCTTCGCCCGCCGCCTGGGACGCAGCGCCGACCACCATGCCGTACGGCTGGTCTACGAGGGGCGGATCGCCGGCGGCGAGCTGAGGAACGAGATCGGCGGCTCCACCGAACTGGCCGCCTGGCACCCCCTGGACGCCGTCCCGGACCTGGTCAGGATCCGCATGGTCGACATCGGCCTGCGGCTGTGGCGGGAGCGCCCGGCAGCGGGCCGGGTGGAGCATGCGGAGTGACGGCCCCCGTCCGGGGGCCTGCCTGTCGGCCGGGCCCGGGCGCGGAAGCCGTGGACACCCTGGCGGCAAGCCCCGGGGCGGCCGACGCCGAGGCCGGGCGCATCCTGCGCGCGTACTGCGTCGGGCGGTCGGGCACCCGCCGGCAGGTGGCCCGCAGCCCGCACATCAGCCGCGCCGTGTACTTCCGCCGCCTGCGTCACGGCATGGTGGCGCCGGCCGCGCGGCACGCGGGCTGACGACACCGCGGTGGGGCAGGGGGGCACGCGGAGAGCCGGCGGGTGGAACACGCAGAAGGCCGAGACTTGTCGGGCAATAGTGGTGAACGTCCTCATTGCCGGAATGGTGCGGATGTCCGGCCGCCCGGCTTCTCGTCAAGTGAACGCGGTGTGACCGGTTCCGGGCCGGTGCGGGAGCGGGTGCCGACGGCCCGGGGGCCCAAGATCCACGTACGGCGATCGGTGTCGCGCGTTGCCGTCGCGTTCACACGCAGGCCATTCCCGCTGCCAAGCATCCAGTACGAGCGGGACGTTCGCCCGGCGAACGCCCCGCGGTCACTGCCGATGCGTTCGCACCCGGGGAGACAAGCGCCATGTCGCGCATACGCTCAGTCGCCGACTCCGGTGGACTCCACCGCCGTTCCCTCCTCGCCGCCACCGGCGCGGTCGCCCTCTCCGCCGGCGTCGGTTACGCCCTGCGTCCCGGCGGCGACCAGGCCGTCGCCGCCGGCAGCGCCGACGCCGCCGCGGACGAGGCCGTCCTCGCCTCCTCCCGGCAGGCACCGGCCGCCCCGCTCGCCCCGTACACACGCGGCACCACCGTCGCCGGGGTGTCCACGCCGCGCGGCGGCCATGCCGCCGGCTACCGGCGCCTCGACGAAGGCCCCGGCTGGGAGAGGGTGGTACGCGGCGAACTGGCCGGCGCCCACTCCGGCCGGGACGACCGCCGCACCACCCTGGCCGCGTTCGTGCAGCTCACCGACCTGCACGTGCTCGACACGCAGCACCCGCTGCGCCTGGAGTACCTGCGCTCCACCGACGTGCACGCCTGGCGGCCGCACGAGGCGCTCACCGTGCACGGAGTGGTCTCCCTCGTCGAGCGGATCAACAACCTGCGCGGCGCCCCCGTCACCGGCTCCCCGCTGCACTTCGCGATGACCACCGGCGACAACACCGACAACAACACCCGCTCCGAACTGGACTGGTTCCTGACGGCGCTCGGCGGCGGCCGCATCACCCCCAACAGCGGGGACCCGCGCCACTACGAAGGCGTCCAGAACAGCGGTCTGCGACAGTACTGGCAGCCGGACGCCACCACCCGCGACGCCGACAAGCAACTCGGCTTCCCGCACCTCGACGGCTTCCTCGCCGCGGCCGTCCGCGAGGTGAACAGCCCCGGCCTCAACCTCCCCTGGTACTCCACCGTCGGCAACCACGACGCGATGCCGCTCGGCTGCTACGCCTCCCACGGCGACCCGTACCTCACCGAACTCGCCGTCGGCGGCCGCAAGCTGATGGAGCTCGGGGCGGCCGAGGCGAAGAAGCTCCAGCAGGTCATCAGGAAGGCCGGCGACCCGCGGGGCGTCCAGTACGGCGAGTTCCTGAAGGCCCACGCCCGCGCCATGCGCCCGGTCACCCCCGACGAGGCACGCGCCCCCTTCACCCCCGCCGAGTACGTCGAAGCCCACCTGGACCCCGCCTACCGCGGGTTCGGCCCGGTGGGGCACGGCTACTCCGCCGCCAACCTCGACGCGGGCACCCAGTACTACGCGTTCCGCGTCTCCGACGACGTCATCGGCGTCAGCCTCGACACCACCGACCCGGGCGGCCACTACGCGGGCTCCGTCGGCACGGCCCAACTGCGCTGGCTGGAACGGACACTGCGCACCCACAAGGGCTCCCGCACGATCGTCTTCAGCCACCACACCAGCGAGTCGATGACGAACACGCACCGCGACCCGGCCCGCCCCGACGAGCGGCGCCACGACGGCAAGGAACTCCTCGAACTCCTCGGCGCCCACCGCAACGTGGTGGCCTGGGTCAACGGCCACATCCACCGCAACGCGATCACCGCGCACACCGGTTCGGCCGGCTCCTTCTGGGAGATCTCCACCGCCTCCCACGTCGACTTCCCCCAACTCGCCCGCGTCATCGAGCTGGTGGACAACAAGGACGGCACCCTGTCCCTGTTCACCACCCTGGTCGAGTCCGCGGCCCCGTCCCGCACCGACTACGGCGACCTCACCCAGACCGGTCTCGCCGCCCTCTACCGCGAACTGTCCTGCAACGCCCCCGGCGCCCGCACCGACCTCGGCGGCACCCCCCGGGACCGCAACACGGAACTCCTGCTCAAGGCGTAGGAAGCAGGAAGGGCGGGACCGGTGGGGCGGACGCATGGGTGGGTCGAGACCTCGGAATCAACTGACAGCTTCGGCATAGAGGCGACTGGTCGAACCTGCGTGGCAAATGACCGAGATCACCTGGGTCGCCCACCCGGCCCCTTCCAAATCCCGCTGAAAATACAGGGGTTGAGTATCCGGGAGCACAGTGCTGAGTACGCGTACTCATGGAACGGCAGCTCCCTGGCGGCGAGAGTAGCGGCAGACAGACCAAGAACGACTGGAGACGATCATGTACCTGCCCCGCAGAACGAGCCGAGCGGCCACTGCCTTTCGGCCCGGGAGGGTCCGTATCGCCGCTGCTGCTCTCGCGAGCGCGGCCGCAGTCGCGGTACTCACCGGATGTTCCGGCTTCGAGTCCGCATCGGACAGCTGCAGCAGCGGCGAGTACCCCGTTCTGGCCGTAGGCAAGGCCGGCAGCGCTTGCGTGTCGGACGAAAAGGAGCCACCGGCAGGATTCGCGCGCTATCCGGAGGGCAAGGTGCCGCAGCAGGTCGACGACAAGTGGGACGTGTACTGGGACACCCACACGCTCGACAAGGACGGCAACATAATCGACGCCCCCGACGCGGACTGACGTCGGTCGAGACGGGCCCTAGCGGGGCAGCACCACGACGTAGGCGGCGGGATCGCGGTCGTCCGCTGCCATCAGCGCCGTACGGATCACCGCTGCCTGCTGCTCCGCCGCGTCCCGCAGCTTGTGCGGGGTGAGGTGCACGACGGTGATGCCGAGCCGCTCCAGGTGCTCACGCTTGCGGGCGTACTCGGACCACACGTCCTCCGGGAGGGAGCCCCCCGGGAGACGGCCCTCCCGGCGGCGCTCCTCCCGGCGGCGCTCCTCCCGGCGGGGGCCCTGCCGGGAGGTCCGGGTGTCCAGCTCGACCGCCACGGCCTGGTCGGGCCAGTAGGCGTCCAGACCGCCGAGGTGGGGGCCGCCGGGCAGGTGCAGGTCGACGTTCCACACCGGGTCGGGCAGACCGTACTCCCGCACCATCCGGTACAGCCGTTCCTCCGTGACCGCACGGCCCTCGGCCACCAGCGAGTCCACCGCGTTCACCACGTGCGGCCGGTTCAGGAGCTTCGCACCGGTCAGCTCCCGCACCACCGTGGCCGCGTCGCAGTGACCGCCGACCACCGCCTCCGTCAGCAGCCGGAGCACCGCGGCCGCGTCGTCCAGAGTGGCCACCGCGTCGGCCAGCGCCCGCGGGACCGGCGCCACCGGTACGTCCGCCACCCGCTCGGGGGCCGGCAGCACCGGGGCGCGGACGATGCGCACACCGCCCGTGGAGCGCAGCCGGCGCAGCCGCGGGACGAGTACGTCGAGGGTCTCCAGGCAGGACAGCGGGGGAGCGGAGGAGAAGCCGTGCAGGGTCAGCGCGGCCGCACCGGTGATCATCGCGTCCTCGTAGTGGGGCGCCGTCGAGTCGGCCGGGCCGGGCTGGGCGAGGACGCGCACGGACCGCTCCCGCGTCGTGTACAGCAGCGCCGCGTGCAGCCGCTCCTCGCCGGTCGGCGGACCCGGGTGGAGCAGGACGACACCGGGCAGGAGCTGCTGCCAGGGACCGCCGGGGCGGCACTGGTCGTCGGCCTCCGCGGCCGAAACACCGTGCGAGCGGAGCTGGGCGGTGGTGAGCACGCGCCGCGGGCCGGCGGCGGTGGCGGGGTGGTGCAGGGGGCGGGGGGAGAGCGGGGAGAGCGGGGAGTCGTGGTTCATGTCCGGCAATCTCCCGCGCCGGATCCGTTCCCGAACCTCTGTTACAGACCCGTCGTCAATTAGGGACAAGCCTGCCCTAAAGGACACGCGTTCGGATACCGAAAACCCCTGGTCCATTCGGGTGGGACCAGAGGTTACGGCTGTTATTGACCGAATTTCGTAACGGTCACGGAGCGTGCGGCCCGGCGGTGGGGCTCAGTGGTGCGGCTCGGCGGCGGGGCCGGGGGTGGCACCCGTGCCCCGTCCCCGTCGTCCGCCGCGCCCGTAGTGCGCCCGCGGGAGACGCCTGTGGTCATCCCGCGCCCGCGGGACGCGCGCCCGTGGTCACCCCGTCGTCGCGTCGCACGCCTGGCCGCGCAGCGCACGTGCCAGGTCGTCCCGGGCCTCCAGCACCAGACGGCGCAGCGCCGGGGGCGCGTCCTCGTGGGCCGCGAGCCACGCGTCCGCCGCGTCCAGCGTCCCCGGTGAGTCCAGCAGCTCGGGGAACAGGCCCCGCACCACGTGCATGGCGATCTGGATGGACCGCTCCTCCCACACCCGCTCGATCACCGCGAAGTACTTCTCCGCGTACGGCGCGAGCAGCTCCCGCTGCGAGGGCTGGACGAAGCCCGCGATCGTCGCCTCCACCAGCGCGTTGGACAGTTCCTCCGACTCCACGAGCCGTGCCCAGTCCCGCGCCTTGACCTCCGCCGACGGGCGGGCGGCCAGACAGCGGACCTGGTGGCGCCTGCCGGAGGCGGTGTCGTCCCGGGCCAGCTCTCCGGCCAGCGCCTTCTCGTCGGCGAGCCCGTGCGCGGCCAGCGGCTCCAGGAACACCCAGCGCAGCTCCTGGTCGATCTCGAGCCCGTCGACCGTCACCGTGCCCGACAGCAGTTCCTGGAGCAGTCGGAAGTCGCCCGGCGCCACGGCCGACCGGGCGAAGAAGCGGGCCCAGGCCAGCTGCTGCTCGCTGCCCGGCCCGGCCGCCTCCAGCTCGCGCCGGGCACCCTCGGCGAGCAGCCGGCCGCCGGTCTCCCGCCAGGCGGGCGCCGCGTAGTGGACGAGCGCCGACTCGGCCCAGGCGTGCAGCATCTGCAGCACACCGATGTCGGACTCGCGCCCGCCGAACCGCAGCACCAGGTCCACGAACTCCCGCGCGGGCAGCAGCGCGTCCCGGGTGAGGTTCCACAGCGCCGACCAGCACAGGGCGCGGGCCAGCGGGTCGGTCAGCGCGCCCAGGTGCTCGCGGAGCGTGGCCAGCGAGGTCTCGTCGAAACGGATCTTGCAGTACGTGAGGTCGTCGTCGTTGACCAGCACCAGCTCGGGCGCCTCGGCCCCCGCCAGCTCGGCGACGACCGTACGCGGTCCGTCGACGTCCGCCTCGGCGCGCGCGTACCGCTCCAGCGCGCCCTCGGCCGTGCGCCGGTACAGGCCCACCGCGACCCGGTGCGGGCGCAGTTCGGGATGCGACTCGGGAGCCTCCTGCAGCACCGCGAGTTCCCCGACCCTGCCGTCCGTGCCCAGCAGCACCTGAGGGGTGAGGGAGTTGACCCCGGCCGTCTGGAGCCAGGACCGCGACCACGCCGTCATGTCGCGTCCGCTGGTCTCCTCGAGGACCGACAGCAGGTCACCGAGGCGCGTGTTGCCGTACGCGTGCCGCTTGAAGTAGCGCCGGGAGCCCTCCAGGAAGGCGTCCTGGCCGACGTACGCCACCAGCTGCTTGAGCACCGAGGCGCCCTTGGCGTAGGTGATGCCGTCGAAGTTCAGCTTGGCGTCCTGCAGGTCGCGGATGTCCGCGGTGACCGGGTGCGTGGACGGCAACTGGTCCGCGCGGTACGCCCAGGCCTTGCGGCGGTTGGCGAAGGTGATCCAGCCGTCGGTGAACCGGGTGGCGCCCACGAGCGAGAAGGCGCCCATGAAGTCGGCGAAGGACTCCTTCAGCCACAGGTCGTCCCACCACTCCATGGTGACCAGGTCGCCGAACCACATGTGCGCCATCTCGTGCAGGATGACGTTGGCCCGGCCCTCGTAGGACGCCTGGGTGACCTTGCCGCGGAAGATGAACTCCTCCCGGAAGGTGACCAGTCCGGGGTTCTCCATCGCGCCCAGGTTGTACTCGGGCACGAACGCCTGGTCGTACTTCCCGAAGGGGTACGGGTAGTCGACGTGGTCGTGGAAGAAGTCCAGGCCCTGCTTGGTCACCAGGAACACGTCGTCGGCGTCGAAGTGCGGCGCCAGAGCCTTGCGGCACATCGCGCCGAGCGGGATCTCCAGCCGGGTGCCGTCGGGCAGTTCGCGCTCGTAGGTGTCCGTGACGTAGTGGTACGGCCCGGCGACCACACAGGTGATATAGGTCGAGATCGGCTTGGTCTCCGCGAACCGCCACACACCGTCGGTGAGTTCGCCGGCGCCGTTGCTCCACACCGTCCAGCCCTCGGGGGCCCGCACCTCGAAGCGGTAGGGCGCCTTGAGGTCGGGCTGCTCGAAGTTGGCGAAGACCCGGCGGGCGTCGGCCGGCTCGTACTGGGTGTAGAGGTAGACCTCGCCGTCCTCGGGGTCGACGAAGCGGTGCATGCCCTCGCCGGTACGGGAGTACGCGCACCGCGCGTCGACGATCAGCTCGTTGTCGGCGGCCAGGTCCTCCAGCAGCAGCCGGGAGCCGTCGAACACCTCTCCGGGGTCGAGGTCCCGCCCGTTGAGCGAGACGGCCGTCACGGCCGGCGCGATCAGGTCCGCGAAGCTGCTCGCGCCGGGCTCCGTGCAGCGGAACCGGATGGTGGTCACCGAGCGGAAGGTGTGCGGCCCCTCCGCGCCGGCCCCGCCCTCCCCGGCGGTCGTACCGTTCGCGCCGGTCGCGGTGCGCAGGTCGAGGGACACCTCGTACCCGTCCACCGACAACAGTGCGGCCCGCTCCCGGGCCTCGTCGCGGGTCAGGTTCTCACCGGGCACAGGCGGGCTCCTCATACGTCGTCATACGTCGTCATACGTCGTCGGCATCGACAGGGCTGTACAGCACCGATCCTGCCACGCACCGCTGACGCGGGGCAGGCGGGAACGGGAGGGGCGGAAACGGGGCAGGCGGAAACGGGGCAGGCGGAAACGGGGCGGGTGGGAAGGGGACGGGAATGCGAGGGGGGAGTTCCGGTGTTCCCGGGGAAGCGATTCCCCGCACTTTCTTCCTCCTGAGGAGCGTCATGCCGGACACGTCCACCGCCGCCACTCCCGTCGACTTCTGGTTCGACCCGCTGTGCCCCTGGGCCTGGATGGCCTCCCGCTGGGTGCTGGAGGTGGAGAAGGTGCGGGACATCAAGGTCCACTGGCACCTGATGAGCCTCGCGGTGCTCAACGAGGACCGGCTCGACGAGCTGCCCGAGGAGTACCGCGAGATGCTCGCGACCAAGGCGTGGGGCCCCGTCCGCGTCGTCATCGCGGCCCAGGAGGAGCACGGCTCCGAGGTGCTCGGCGACCTCTACACCGCGCTCGGCACCCGCATCCACAACCAGGACGAGGGTCCGGAGAAGGAGGCCGTCGCCGCCGCACTGAAGGAGGTCGGCCTGCCCGACTCCCTCATGGAGCACTGGGACTCCACCCCCTACGAGCCCCAGCTGCGCGCCTCCCACAAGGAGGGCATCGACAAGGTCGGCCAGGACGTCGGCACCCCGGTCATCGCCGTGCCCGGCGCCGACGGCGAGCAGATCGCCTTCTTCGGCCCGGTCGTCACCCCCGCCCCCAAGGGCGAGGAGGCCGCCCGCCTCTGGGACGGCACCCTCGCCGTGGCCTCCGTCCCCGGCTTCTACGAGATCAAGCGCACGCGGACGAAGGGCCCGGACTTCAGCAACCTGTGACGGGACGACCCGGGACGTGGAGTGACTGCGGGCCGTCACTGCGGCTTGTCACTGCGGGGTGTCACTGCGGCCCGTCACCGCAGGCCCGTCACCGCCTGCTCGTCACTCCGGGGCGGGCAGGCGGATGGGCTTGGGGAACGGCTTCATGACCCACCCCGTGCGCAGGTTGCGGCACTGCCTGCCGGTCTCCGGGTCCAGCACGTTCTCGCAGATCCAGAACTCGCCCACCCCCGCGCGGCCCAGCCGTTCCTTGAGCTGTTCCTGTTCCGCCCTGGTCAGCTGACGATGCGGTTGCTCCGCGTCGCAGGTCGAGCAGGGGTACTTCTTGGTCCTCGGTGTCGTCATGGGGCACTTTGACCCGGAACGCCGCATACCGGAAGCCCCCGCGAGTCGAGTCCTCGCGGGGGCTTCCGTCTTTCCGCCTGCCGGGTGAACGGTGAGAAGACGATCACGGGGCAGGACGTTCACGGGCGGCCCTCAGGGGGCGAGCAGGAGCACGTCCGCGCGGGACTTCGCGGCCTCGTGGCGCCTGGCCACGTCCTGCCAGTTCACGACGGCCCACATGGCCTCGATGAAATCGACCTTCTGGTTCCTGTACTGGAGATAGAAGGCGTGCTCCCAGGCGTCGAAGACCAGGATCGGTGTCGCGCCCTGGCCGACGTTGCCCTGGTGGTCGTAGACCTGCTCGACGATCAGCCGGCCGCTCAGCGGCTCGTACGCCAGGACGCCCCAGCCCGACCCCTGCGTGGTCGCCGCGGCCTTGGTCAGCTGTGCCTTGAAGCCCGCGAAGGAGCCGAAGGACTCCGCGATCGCGTCGGCCAGCTCGCCCACGCCGTCCTTCTCCAGCGGCTCGCCGCCGCCGTCGCCGGTCATGTTGTGCCAGTAGATCGAGTGCAGGATGTGCCCGGAGAGGTGGAACGCCAGGCTCTTCTCCAGGCCGTTGACCGAGCCCCACGACTCCTTGTCCCGGGCCTCCGCGAGCTGCTCCAGCGTGTCGTTGGCGCCCTTCACGTAAGCCGCGTGGTGCTTGTCGTGGTGCAGCTCGATGATCTCGGGGCTGATCACCGGCGCGAGCGCCGCGTAGTCGTACGGCAGGTCGGGCAGCGTGTAGACGGGCATGGATCCCCTTCGAACCGCTTATTGCGACTAGGTTGCAACTGCACGCTAGCAGCAGAAGGGCTCTCCGTGCGTCCGGTGCGCACGACGGCACGGAAAAGGGCCCCCGCGCGGACGGTGGTTTCCAGAGTCGTCCGTGCGGGGGCCCTCGCCGTGGGAGCGGCGGGAGGAGGCGAAGGGATCAGCCCTCGGTTCGCGTGCGCGCCCTGGACCGCTGCCAGGCGTAGCCGGCGGCCCCCAGGGCTACGGTCATGCCGCCCGTCGAGTACAGCTGCACGCGCGTGTCCGGTTCCCGGGCCATCAGGACGAAGACGGCGGCCATCCCGGCCAGCGCGACCCACGTCAGCACCGGGAACGCCCACATCCGGACGACCAGCTTCTCCGGGGCCTCGCGCTCCAGGATGCGGCGCAGCCGCAGCTGCGAGACGGCGATGAAGATCCAGACGACCAGGATCACCGCGCCGATCATGTTGAGCAGCCAGGAGAAGACGTCGTCGGGCCGCCAGTAGCTCAGCAGCACGCACAGGAACCCGAAGACCGACGAGGCCAGCACGGCGATCCGCGGTACCCCGGCCGACACCAGGCCCAGCACCTTCGGACCCTGCCCGCGTCGCACCAGGGAGTAGCCGATGCGCGAGGCGCCGTAGATGTTGGCGTTCATCGCGGACAGCAGCGCCACCAGCACCACGACGTTCATCAGCTGCCCGGCGCCCGGGATGCCCAGCCGGTCCAGGGCGGCGACGTACGGACCCTGCTCGACGACCGCCGGCGAGTCCCACGGGACCAGGGCCACGATGACCGCCATCGAGCCGACGTAGAACAGCGCGATCCGCCACATCGCCGTACGGACGGCGCTCGCGACGCCCTTGACCGGGTTCTCCGACTCCGCCGCGGCGATGGTGACCGTCTCCAGGCCGCCGTACGCGAAGACGGAGGCGAGCAGGCCGATCACCAGACCCTCGCCGCCGTTGGGCAGCAGCGGGGTGAGGTGCGAGGCGCCGGGGGAGTCGGTGCCCGGCAGCACGCCCGCGAGGGCCAGCACGCCGAGCACCAGGAACAGGGAGATCGCGCCGACCTTGAGTGCCGCGAACCAGAACTCGAACTCGCCGAACTTCTTCACGGCCGCGAGGTTCGCGGCGCAGAACATCACCATGAACAGCGCCACCCACGCCCACTCGGGCGTGCCCGGGAGCCAGCCGGTGACGATCTTCGCGGCGCCGATGCCCTCCAGGCCGACCGCCGTGCACAGCAGCACCCAGAACGCCCAGCCCGAGGCGAAGCCCGCCCAGGGCCCGATCGCCCGTTCCGCGTGCGCCGAGAACGAACCGGAGGACGGATACGCGGCCGACATCTCGCCGAGCATCCGCATGACCAGCATGACCAGCAGGCCGGAGAGGGCGTAGGCGATGACGATCGACGGCCCCGCGGCGGCGATGCCGGCGCCGGAGCCGACGAACAGCCCGGCGCCGATCACCCCGCCCAGGGCGATCATCGACAGATGGCGCTGCTTCAGACCGTGGGAGAGGGTGGCGCCGTCCTGCTCCTGCGATGGCGTCCCTGGTGCTCCGGAAGCCCCGGGCGTACCGGGTGCTTCGGGTGTCCCGGGTGCTCCGGGCGTCTCGGTGGAGGGGCTGGGCACGGACACGGCTCGTCCAATACGGGAGAGGGTAAAAACCACATCAGTCTGGGCGGCCTCTCCCGGGTGAGGGGGAGGCCGCCCAGCATGTGGACACGTGTCATGCGGAGGGTGGCGATCCGGTCACCCCGCCGATGCTCGGCCGGTCACCCGGCCGGTCACCCGGCCGGGTGACCGGCCAATGCCCGGTCGCTCACGCGGCGGCCACGGGGTCGCCCGCCGCCTCCGTCCTCAGTACGTCGGCGGCCTGCTCCGCGACCGACGTGTAGTGCGAGGCGTCCCCCTCGATCGAGTGGCTCACCCTGCCGTCGATACCGACCGGAACGTCACCTGCGACCGTCACCCGGTGCGGACGGCGCGGCCGGCCGTCGTAGTTGTCGATGGCGTAGTGCTGGGTGATGCGGTTGTCGAACAGCACGAGCTGGTTCGGCGACCAGCGCCACCGCAGCACGTTCTCCGGCCGGGTGATGTACGCCTGCAGCAGGTCGAGGACCTTGCGGGACTCGCCCGGCGACAGGCCCACGATCCGCTGCGCGAACCCACCGATGAACAGGCCGCGTTCACCGGTCAGCGGGTGGACGCGGACGACCGGGTGGACGGTGCGGTACTTGATCGAGGTGAACTGGGCGCGCCGGGCCGCCTCCCTCTCGTCGATCGCCTCGTCCGCGACGGCGTAGTCGTAGTCGTTGGTGTGCTCGGCCCACAGGGTGTCGGCGAGCCGGCGCAGCGGCTCGGGCAGATTGCGGTAGGCGGCGGCCGAGTTCGAGATCAGCGTCTCGCCGCCGTAGGGCGGGACGGTGATGCTGCGCAGGGTGCTGGCCTGCGGCGGGTTGAGGACGAAGGTGACGTCCGTGTGCCAGTTGTTGGCGGCGCGGCCCCCTTCGCTGTCCACGGGCAGCACGTTGGGGGCGTCGGCGACGGCGCCCACCGTCGGGTGCGCGGTGGTGAGGTCGCCGAAGTTGCGGGCGAACGCCTGCTGGCCCACGTCGTCGAGGTTCACCCGTCTCTTGCGAGGGTTGATGCCGGGGAGGTATCGCATCCGGGTGCCGTGTCGCGGTGCGCTGCCGTGCCCGGTCTTGGGCGTGGAGCGCCTGGGCAACTGTCTGACGGAGCTCGGATGAGAACGCGTGTGCTTTCGTTCGCCGGTTCGGGTGGTGTCCGTGTGATCGAGGCACGGGTGTGCGGCAGTCGCTCATATGGTCTGGTCGGAGGGCTCGGGATGCCACAGCATTCCGGTCGGGGCAGCCGAGGGGTCTTGGAAGGGGAGGGCATGGCGTCAGCAGCGGCGGCCGGGGAGGCGGTTGGGTGTGCTCGTTACACCTATCGGCTGCGTGTGTCGGCGGCCGCTCGGGCGGTGCTGGAGGCGGAGTGGGCCCGTTGTCGGTGGGTGTGGAACGAGTGCGTGGCGCGTTCGAAGAAGGCTTACAGGGAGGGGGAGTTGTGTGGTCCCGCCCGGCTGGATCGGATGCTGACCGGGGCCCGTGCGGTCACGCCCTGGCTGGCGGTGGGCTCGTCGGTGGTGCAGCAACAGGTCATCCGCGACTTCGCCAAGGCTCGCGCGAAGGCCCTTAAGGACATCAAGGACCGTCTGCCGCTTGGGCGGCGGGCGGGTCTGCCGAAGCATAAAAGGAAGCGTGTGTCGCGGCCGACGCTGAACTACACGCGGCGTGGGTTCCGGCTCAGGGGCGGGCGTCTGCACCTCGCGGGCGGCATCGCGATGGGGGTGGTGTGGTCGCGTGCGCTGCCGGACGAGCCGTCGAGCGTGCGGGTCTATCGCGACAGCCTCGGCCACTGGTACGCCTCCTTCGTCGTCCCCGCCGTGGTGCAGTTGCTCCCTTCGGCCGGTGCGGTGATCGGCATCGACTGGGGCGTGCGGGAGACGGCGACCACCACCAGCGACGCCCACGATCTCCCGCACGCCCGGCACGGCCACAAGGCCAAGGAGAAGCTGACCCGTTACGACCGGATGACGGCCCGCCGCAGACCTGCCAGGGGGCAGGCCGCCTCGAAGGGATACCGGGAGGCGAAGAGACTGCGGGCGAAGGCGTACACGAAGATCGCCCGGCAGCGGCAGGACACCGCCCGCAAGTGGGCCAAGAAGATCGTGCGCGACCATGACGTGATCGCGGTAGAGGACTTCCGCCCGAAGTTCCTCGCCCGGACCAGCATGGCCCGCAAGGCAGCCGACGCGGCGATCGGCGCCACCAAGCGGGCCCTGCTCGAGATGAGCCGCAAGCACGGGCGGGACGTGCGCCTGGTGCATCCCGCACACACCACCATGGACTGCGCCCGGTGCGGAGCGAGAGCCAAGCACGCACTGCCGCTGTCGGAACGCACCTATACCTGCACCGCGTGCGGAGCCGTCTCCCCCCGGGACAAGAACTCCGCCCGCGTGATGCTCGTCCGGGCAGGTCTGAACCCGGCTGGTGTTGATCGCGTAAGACTCGATCGCTCGCCGAGCGAACAAGCGGCGTGAGCCAGGAATCTCCCCCGCTCATGAGGGAGAGCATTCAAGACGTCGAAGACCAGCTTTGTGTTCGTTGAGGGCGCTGGTGGGGCGGTGACCGTCTCGGCGTCGTTCGACGATCAGTGCGTGGCGGCTCTTAGCGCCTTTGTGGCGTTCTTGGGCGGCAAGCCGTCAGGATCGACGGCGAGGGGAGGGAGGTGCCGCGGTTCGAAGCATGGGGAACGTCCTCGGGAACGGGGTCCGACACTGCGCCGTCGTGGGAGACCGAGGCGCGACGGATCCGCTCCGCCTGCCCGCCTCGCTAGGGGAGGCGACGGGCGGCCGTGCCCACGCGGCCCAGGTCGACATGGCGACGCGTGGTGAAGTTCCGGGACTGGGCGACCATGTGAGTGAAGCTAGCAAAACGGTTCCGCGCTGCCCAGACGGCGACCGACGGGCGAGACGACGACGGCCCGCACACGAGCCGGCGGTGAAGGCCTCGCCCGCCCGCTTTGGCGGGACCCTACAGGCGCCGCCGGGCCGGGTCCTGTAGGAGAGACCACGTGACCTCAGTGACCGGCATCACGCCGCGCCCCGGTTGGCGGGCGTTCTTTGTCCGGAGCCCACCACGGGCGTGCCGGAGCCTTTGTCGAGCGCTGACGGTGATCGGCACGAGGGCGCTGGGATAGCGTCGCCGTGTCCCCAACCGTCCTCGCCTCCGCGGAGTCCCCATGAGCACCGCAGCCGCCACATCCGCTCTGCACCAGCAGGGCGGAACCCGAGCCGGTCTGGTCCTCGCCGACCTCGTCCCGGCGTCCCGCGTACGGGACGTGGCACTCGTGGTCGGAGGTGCCGCGCTCACCGGTATCGCCGCCCAGTTCGTCGTCCCCGTCCCGGGATCCCCGGTCCCGGTGACCGGTCAGACCTTCGCCGCGCTGCTCGTCGGCACCACCCTCGGCGCCCGGCGCGGTCTGTTCGCCCTCGCGCTGTACGCGATGGCGGGCGCCGCCGGTGTGCCGTGGTTCGCCGAGGGCGGGTCCGGCATCGGGATGCCGTCGTTCGGTTATGTCCTGGGCATGCTGCTGGCCGCGGTCGTCGTGGGCTCCCTCGCCCGCCGCGGTGCCGACCGCTCCGTCTGGCGGACCGCGGGCACCATGCTGCTCGGCTCGGCGGTCATCTACGCCGTCGGCGTGCCCTACCTGGCGCTGGCCACCGGCATGTCCGCTTCCGCCGCGATCGCGGCCGGCCTCACCCCGTTCCTCATCGGTGACGCCCTGAAGGCGGCGCTGGCCATGGGCGTGCTGCCCACCGCCTGGCGGTTCGTCAACAAGCGCTGACGGCCGGCCCCTGCGAACCGATCCGCAGCGAAAGAGCTAAAGAGCAGAAGAAGGAGGAGGCCGGCAGGGCGTGCGTACAGCGCCCGGCCGGCCTCCTTCCGCGTTCCCGGGACGCCCGGCGGTCTCACCGTGCGGCCCCGCCGGGGACCCGGTCAGCCCCTGCCGCCGGAGGAGCCCTCGGACCCCGCCGTGCGGGACCTCGTCGTGCCGGCCGCTCCGCGCCGGCTCGGGAGGGAGGGCGGGCGCGGGCAGAACGGCGTCCGCCGCCTACCGTGCTCGTGGCCGCCGACGGCACGGCGCTCGCCGCGGGTGCCGTCGGCGCCGTTGCCCCCTGCCCCGGCTGCCCCGGCGCGCCCGCGTGCGATCCGCCGTGTCACACTCGGAAGCATGCGCGTGTACCTCGGTTCCGACCATGCCGGATACGAACTCAAGAACCACCTCGCCACGTGGCTCAAGGAGGCGGGTCACGAGCCCGTCGACTGCGGGCCCCACATCTACGACGCCCAGGACGACTACCCGCCCTTCTGTCTCCGCGCGGCCGAGCGGACCGCCGCCGACCCCGGCAGCCTCGGCATCGTGATCGGCGGCTCCGGCAACGGCGAGCAGATCGCCGCGAACAAGGTGAAGGGCGTACGGGCGGCCCTGGCCTGGAGCGAGGAGACCGCGGCGCTGGGCCGCACGCACAACGACGCCAACGTGGTCGCGGTGGGTGCGCGCATGCACACCACGGACGAGGCGACGAAGTTCGTCGAGATCTTCCTGGGCACCCCGTTCTCGGGCGACGATCGCCACAGCCGCCGCATCGACATGCTCGCGGTCTACGAGACCACCGGCGATCTCCCCCCGATCCCGCCCCACCACCCCCAGCAGTAACCGGCGACCGGCCCGTCCACGACCCGCCGTGGGAGCGATGGCTCCCACGGCGGGGCCCAAGGACGTGGCCGGCACCGGCGGCCGTGGAACAGCAGCCCTAGGGCGTTCAGAGAGCAGCGAGAGCAGCGAGAGCAGCGAGAGCAGTGAGGGGGACCGGAACCGTGCCGGAGGGACACACCATCCACCGGCTGGCCGAGGACTACGCCGCCGCCTTCGCCGACGGCAGCCCCCTGCGAGTCACCAGCCCCCAGGGCAAGTTCAGTGACGCCGCCGCCCTCCTGGACCGCGCCCCCCTGCACACCGCCGACGCCCACGGCAAGCACCTCTTCCTCGGCTTCCGCGACCCCGACCCCGAGCACACCGACTGGGTCCACATCCACCTCGGCCTCTTCGGCAAGGTCGCCCTGGGCCCGGCCCCCGCGCCCCCGCCCACGGACACCGTCCGCCTGCGCCTCGCGCACCTCACCGCGTACGCCGATCTGCGCGGGCCCACCACCTGCGCCCTGATCACCGGCGTCGAGAAGCAGGCGATACACGACCGTCTCGGCCCCGACCCCCTGCGCCCGGACGCGGAATCGGCCGCCGCGTACCGCAGGATCAGCCGCAGCCGTACGACGGTCGCCGCGCTCCTCATGGACCAGAAGGTCATCGCCGGCGTCGGAAACGTCTACCGCGCCGAGGTTCTCTTCCGGCACGGCATCGACCCCTACCGGGCGGGCCGGGACCTCACCCCCGCCGAGTGGGACGCGATCTGGACCGACCTGGTCGCGCTGATGCGCGAGGGCGTGCGCAACAACCGCATCGACACCGTCCGTCCGCAGCACACCCCGGAGGCGATGGGCCGCCCGCCGCGCGTCGACGACCACGGCGGCGAGGTGTACGTCTACCGCAGGGCCCACCGGCCCTGCCACATCTGCGGCGGCGAGATCCGCACCGCCGATCTCGCCGCCCGCAACCTCTTCTGGTGCCCCGCCTGCCAACACCGGTAGACAATTTCCGCCGGACGCTCCCCGCGACGGCGCCCGGTGAAGTTGACTGTGCAGCAGGTCCCCCGACGAGGGACAACCAGGACCTCCCGTGCCAAGTGGCCGGTCCGATCGATAGGGTCCCGAACTAATGGCAGCAGGACGAGAGAGGCGCGCAGAAGCCGACACGCTGACGGCCCGGGTGAAGAAGCAATGGCACCGGGCCCGCGTCGGCGTGCGCCGGGCTGCCGTCGACTACTTCCGCGGGGACGGCTCCGACTGGATAGCGCTTGCCGGACTGCTGCTGACGATCCCGCTCATCTCGGTGGCGACCCTCGCCAACTCCGTGTGGTTCGCGCCGTCCGCACTGGTCCTGCCGATCGTCGCCGGCGGGCTGCTGCTGCGCCCGGCGAGTCTGCTCGGCCTGTACGCGGCGGCGGCGACCGCGCTGATAGTCGAGGCCGTCCGACTCGGCCCGTACACCGAGGGCGCCTCCCGGGTCACCCCCGGCGTCGTCCTCGTCGTGGCCGCCGGAGGCTTCTTCGGCCTGGTCGTCGCCCAGTTCCGCAGCCGGGTGGGCGTGCCCTGGCGGCGCGGCGGCACCATGCTGTTCGACCTGCGTGAACGCATTCGCGTCCAGAGCCAGTTGCCGGCCCTGCCGAGCGGATGGCACCGGGAGATGTCCCTGCGCCCCGCGGGAGGCCAGTCCTTCTCGGGCGACTTCGTGGTCGCCGCCCGCACCAACGGCGGGCGCACGCTGGAAGTCGTCCTGACCGACGTGTCCGGCAAAGGCATGGACGCCGGATCGCGCGCCCTGCTGCTGTCCGGCGCCTTCGGCGGCCTGCTCGGCAGCCTCCCGCCGCACGCCTTCCTGCCGGCCGCCAACGGCTACCTGCTCCGCCAGGAATGGGAGGAGGGCTTCGCCACCTCCATCCACCTCGTCCTCGACCTGGACTCCGGCGACTACGAGCTGTACTCCGCCGGGCACCCGCCGGGCCTGCAACTCAGCGCGGGCAGCGGGAAATGGGAGGAGAAGACGGGCGACGGCCCGCTCCTCGGCGTGTACGACGGTGCCCAGTTCGACCCGGTGAAGGGCTCGCTGCGCGCCGGCGACGTGCTGATGCTGTTCACCGACGGCCTGGTGGAGACGTCGGACCGGGACATCGTCGAAGGCATCGACCGCCTCACCGGCGAGGCCGACCGTTATGTCGCCGGCGGCTTCCACGGAGCGGCCTGGCACCTCATCGAAGCGGTCGCCAAGGACGTCAACGACGACCGGGCGCTCCTGCTGATCTGCCGCGAGGGCCCCACGGCCGCCGCGACCCGCTGACCGGACGGGGCGGGGACGAGGGCCACGGCCGCACCCATGCCCACACCCGCACCTGTGCCCGCGCCGCACCTGTGCCCGGCGCCACTCGCCTGACCCCCTCCAGCCCGCGCGGCACCGCACGAGGGGGACACTGGAGGGGTGACCGGGACACCGCGCAACCTGCTGACAACGGCCCAGATCGAGGCCACCGCCCGTGCCGTGCACGAAGGACAGACCGACAAGGCGGGCGTGCCGTACGCCGAGCACCTCCGGGCCGTCGCCGAGGGCGTCCGGGCGCGCGGTGGCGACGAGGAGCAGATCGCGGCGGCCTGGCTGCACGACGCCGTCGAGGACGGCAAGCTGTCACAGGAGTGGCTCCGGGAAGCGGCACTGACCCGCCGGACCAGGGACATCGTCCTCGCGGTCACCAAACGGTCCGGGGAGCCGCCCGAGGTGTACGCGGCCCGCATCCTCGCGACCCCGGGCGCACTGCTGGTGAAAGAGGCGGACCTGGCCCACAACGCCGATCCGGCGCGGCTGGCGGTACTCGACGGGGCGACCCGCACACGACTGACCGAGAAGTACACGCGGATGCGCACACTCCTCGGCCTCGTGGCGGGCGAGCGGCCGGCCCGGCCGGCCGACCGGACGCACCGGCCCAGCCCACTGCACCGCGATGCGGCCGACTAGAAGCGTCCTGAAGATCTTGAAATCACGCCCGTCCCGCGCCGGTTCATGCCGATTGACATTTGCCGGTAATCGGTATCAACCGGGCGGCCTGAGCAAGATCTTCAGCGCCCTTCTAGGCAGAGACCTGTTCCTGAGGCGTCTCCCGCGTCTCCCCGGCCTCCTGCTTCGCCGGTTTCTCTCCGTGCCCGTGCCCGTGCCCGCGGGCCGGTTCGGCCGCGTCGCGCTTGAAGGCCCACTCCATCCTCGGCTCCATCACGAACCGGAAGACCCGCCGCACCGGCCTGGAGCACAGGAACGTCACCAGGACCGCCGCGAACAAGGTCACGGCGACCGCGCCGGCCGGCCCATGCAGCACCGAGGGCTCGAACCAGCCCCGGTACTCACCGGCCCTCATCACGAAGCCGTGCAGCAGATAGCCGTACAGGGTGCCCGCGCCGAGTGCCGTGAACCACATGTGGCGGCCCGGCACCCAGGAGAAGAAGCAGGCCGTCAGCAACAGGCAGCAGCCGAACAGCACCAGCGTCATCACCGGGCCGGCCCACCACGGCGCGCCCAGCTCCTGAGCGGAGTCACGGTGGTAGAACCACCCGGTTCCGCCGAGCACCCCCGGAGGCCAGGCGAGTGCGAGCGCGGAGACGAACACGGGCACCGACAGGATCCGCACCGACCGGCGGCGTACCAGGTTGAAGTGCTCGGGCCTCATGCACAGACCGAGCACGAAGTACGGCAGGAACTGCAGGACGCGCTGCAGATCGAGGTCGTTGCCGATCTGCGGGGAGGCGCTCGCCAGCATGGCGATGCCGAGCGCCAGCGGCAGCGGGTGGCGCACCGCCTTCCAGATCGGCGTGGTCAGCCGCCAGATGAACAGCGCGCCCAGGAACCAGGTCAGATACCAGGGGTCGAGAAGGCTGATCTCATGCTGCGGGTCGTTGTCGACGACCCGCTTGAAGAGCGAGTAGGCCGTCTCGAAGACGATGTACGGCACGACGATGCCGGTGATCAGCCGCCGCAGCCGGTCGGGGCGCATGTCGAAGCTGCGCGAGAAGAAGCCGGAGATGATGATGAAGGCCGGCATGTGGAAGGCGTACACGACGGTGTACGCGGCCTGGAGGGACTGGCTGTCGTCCTTGATGGGCTCCCAGAAGTGGCCTACGGCCACCAGCACGATCGCCAGGTACTTGGCGTTGTCGAAGAACGCGTCCCGCCGCTTGCCGGAGCCCGGCGCCCCGCTCCCCGGCGTACCGGTCGTCGGTGTGCCGGTTCCCGGCGACGAGGCCGGGGGAAGCGGTGTTCCGTGATGGCTGTTCGGCCGCGGCGAGTCCGTCACAGGGCCACCCGCCGGGAACTCGGGGAGGGGGCCGACGCACTTGCCGCGCATCTGGGGGACGAGGCGGCGTAGAACATTTGAGGCACCCTAGCGCTCGCTGTGGGGAGGCGTAAAACCCCCACGTCATTCCGGCTGTTCATTCTGGCTGTTCATTCCGGATGCCCGCGATCCGTGAATGCAGACGGCTATGCCGGTGTGATGGCCGGCACACGCCCGACGCACCGATCGGGCACGACTCCAAAGCGTTCGGTACGCCGCTTCCGTCCAGATTCGTATCGGGCTAAAAGGGTATATGCCTCGCCCGTTGAACCCCGAAGGGATGCCCGCTTCATTCCTCTTCGGGGCCGGTCCGGAGGCTCGTCGGGATACGTGGAGCGGCAATGGGGAACAGTCGCGGAGGTGTTGTGTGGATACGGCACCGGTCCGGTCGGATTCCATCAGCGAGTGGTGAGTCGAATTGCCGTGCGAGGTCGCACTCCTGGCTCCGCGCGGGACCCGTCCGGCGCCCGCCCGTTCCCTCGCGCGGGCGGACGCGCGCACGCGGAACCTGGCCGATGTGAGACGGATGATGCGTCACGAGCCGCATAGGCCGGCCCTGTTGGTGGCACGATGGTTCTGGCGGGGTGCGCGGGGATGCGTCGCCCGGACCGGACGAGCGGACCGACCAAGGGTGTGATCAGTTGTGGCCATTTCACTGTCTGTGGTGCTGCTGTTGGCGATCATCCTTGTAGTACTGATCAGAGGGGGGTCCATCAAGGCCGGGCCCGCGGTCGTCGCGATCCTCTTCGGCTTCTTCCTCGCCTCCACCGGCATGGCCCCGTCGATCAACCGCTTCATGGACTCGATAGCGGACATGATCAACTCGGTCAGCTTCTGAGAGCCGGCTTCCGGAATTCGTGCCCGGGTAGCCGCTCCCCGGGTAGCCGCTCCCCGGGAACGCGCTCAGGGCCGGTGGAGGAATGAAACCTCCGGCCGACCCTGAGCGGTATGGAGCGGGCGACGGGAATCGAACCCGCGTAGCTAGTTTGGAAGACGCCGTATGCGGATCGGTGTTGACCTGCGATGCCGCTGACCTGCGTGGGAGTGCCGAACTCTCCGTGGTTCCCCGTGGTTCCCCGCTCGTCGCCCGCTGATCGGGCACGCCAGGGGCACGCGAAGCCCGCGTTGCTCTGCCCTGGGCGGCCCGAGACAGGCGGTCCGCGATCTGGCAACCTGCCTCCGTGAGGATGACCTGGGCTGACTTCTGGACACTGATAGACACCTTGGGCGGCGAAGCCAGCGAGGCGAGCTGTCGACGCCTTGCCGAGGAGTTGGGCCGTCGTCCCGTCGCGGACATCATCGGCTTCGCCGAGCGCCATGCCGAGGCTCTCTATCGGCTGGATCAGGAGAAGTTCGGCTTTCTGCCCGTCGTCGACCTGACAGATCGAGACGGGAGTCCCTTCCCTCAGTCGGCCGATCAGTTCCTGTACACCCGCTGCGCTGTGGTCGCTGCCGGCCGAGCCGTCTGGGAAGACGTGTTCTTCGACGTCGACAAGTTCGCGCCGTTCACCTCCACCCGGTACGACGGCGAGTGGTTGCTCTATGTGCCGGATCAGGCGTACGAGCTGGCTACTGGGCAGGAGTGGGATCGCTCGACGCGGTACTGCTTCGAGACCTTCTCCAACAAGGACGGCTGGCCGCACCTCCAGCGCTGAGGTAGGCGTAGCGGCTTTGGGCTGGAGTCTCAATGGTCGAGTCAAGCTCCCTCGAGCGCGATCAGTAGCCGAAGAAGTTACGGGCCGAGTCTCCGACCAGCGGCTGCATGGTTGATCAACGCTGTGACCTGCGATTTATCTGTCAGTGGTTGTCAGCGTTGGTCGTCGTTGAGCACCCTCAAACGGCTCCGAGACGGCCCGGGACTCCCCGCTAGGGGAGGTTCGACCCGAACAGGTCATTCGCCGTCAGCACGAAGAAGACACAGAAAGCGAGCACGATGCCGAAGAAGAAGAGCAGGGCGATCATGCTCGCTGCGCTCTTGACGGGGCTCGGCACGTGGGCCGTCGCCTTATGAGGCCGGTCGGCCGAGTAGTGCACGGTGACGAAGTCCCCCTCGATGGTCGTCGCGGGGCCGTTCTCCTCCTCGAACCGGACGGGACGGCCCGCGGAAGGCGTGAACTCGTAGACATGGTGCAGCGTGGTCGTGGCCTGGCTGCTGTCACTGTGGCGTCTCGTTGTGGTGTAGGTGCGCAGACAGCGCGCCTCCGCTGTCAGACCGCTCGACCACGCCTGCCTCAGCTCCAGAAAGCGCCTGATCACCTTGACCGCCATCGCGACCACCACCGCGGCGATGAACGCTGGTACGGCATAGAACATGAACTCCATGACTGCCCCCGATTCGCCCCACACACGCCGCCCAGGTCTCGGGCGGCGTGTGCAGAACCTACCCGCGCGAGGGGGCCGTGGAGCTCAAGTGCCGCTCAGAAGTGAAGGGGCGGGTCTTTGACCTGAGGCCTTGTGGCAGCACAGCTGGTTGAGCCTTAACGGCTCGGCCATCAGCAAGGCGCCGTCCACATGCTATGGACGGCGCCCTAGTGCTACGGATGATCCTTTGAAGTCTGGCCTCATCCCGGAAGATTTCAAGTCCAGTGAGACGGTCGTGATGCTATGAGGTTTGTGGTGCGGGTTCGCGGCGCTTGGACGGGTCGTTGATCCAGGCCGTCTGGGGTATCTCGGGTGGTCGGGGGCGGCGGCCGAAGCGTTCGGGGTGGCGGGCGTATGCCTCGGCGAGGGTGACCGCGCGCTGGTCGCGGACCTCCTCGGCGGTCCCGAAGTGGACGGAGGCGGGTGTGTGCCAGCCGATGCCCGAGTGCCGGTGCTCGTGGTTGTAGTACGCGATGAAGGCGTCGAACCATTCGCGGGCGTGGGCCAGCGAGTCGAACCGTTCGGGATAGTCCGACATGTACTTCGTGGTCTTGAACTGGGCCTCGCTGTAGGGGTTGTCGTTGGAGACCTTCGGCCGCGAGTGCGACCTTGTCACCCCGAGGTCGATCAGCAGCTGGGAGACCTTCTTGCTCGTCATCGAGGTGCCGCGGTCGGCGTGCACGGTCTCGGGCACGATCCCGTTGCGGACGATGGTCTCGCGGATCAACTCCTCGGCCCGTTCGGCCGATTCAGCGGCCTCGACGGTGTGGCCGACGATGTAGCGGCTGAAGATGTCGATGATGACGTAGGCGTGATACCAGATGCCCTTTGCCGGTCCGGCCGCCTTGGTGATGTCCCAGGTGAACACCTGCGACGGGGCGGTGGCCACCAGCTCGGGCACCGCCTGGGCGGGGTGGGTGGCCTGTCTTCGGCGCTCGCCGGACTGGCCCTTCTCGCGCAGGATCCGGTACATCGTGGAGACCGAGCAGTGGTAGCGCCCGGCATCCAGCTCGCGGGCCCAGATCTGCGCGGGCGCCAGTTCGGCGTACTCGTCGCTGTTCATCAACTCCAGTACCGCAGACCGTTCTTCGGCCGTCAGGGCCGAGGGCTGGACCTGCGGCTTGCGGGGCCGGCGTGGTGGCGCCGGACGCAGCCGGCGGTAGTGGGTGGCCCGCGAGCGGCCGGTCAGCCGGCACGCCGCAGTCACACCCAGCACGCCCTCGACGCCGGTGAACGCGTCATCGGCCACCGGGGTGACGGCAGCGTTCAGTCCGCGCCCTCGGAGATCATTTCCAAGAGCGCGGAAGCTTTTCCCATAACCTCCAGCGCGGCCTTGTTCCGCGCCAGTTCCTTCTCCAGACGCTCCACCTGGCGGCGCAGTTTCTCGTTCTCCGCCTCGGCGGCAGACTTCTTCGGCCTCGCCGGGCCGGTACGCTGGTCGACCAGCTTCTCCAGAGCCCCGGCATCCCGCGCGGCCCGCCACTCCTTCACATGCGAGTGGTACAGCCGCTCGCGGCGCAGGACCGCGCCCTTCTCGTTCTGCGGGGCGGCGTCGTACTCGGCCACGATCCGCAGCTTGTACTCCGGGCTGAAAGTGCGGCGCTTCGGCCGGGGAGCCGGGTCGGATCCGGCGGACTTGCTGCTGGTCATGAGGGGGTGGTTCTCCTGTCGTGCCCTCTCAGGCTAACCCGCCGAAGCGGGACGTCTCACCCAAGGCTGACAGAGAGGGTCCTTATCAGGTCGATCATGCGGTGTCGGCATCATCGGTCAACGCGCTCTGTGCCTCGCCTGATCGTCCACTGAGGTTCGGCCCGGATCACTGCTGTTCGCGCTTGTTGGTGTCAGCCGCTGATGTCAGCACGGAAGGGCCTCCTTGACAGATCCAACCCGACACACTAGAGCCGCACCTGGGACACTGAGCCGTCAGAGCGGGTCGAGGCGGGCCTTGAGCAGGCAGAACTCATTGCCCTCTGGGTCGGCAAGAACGTGCCACGATTCCTCGCCGGTCTGGCCGATGTCGGCCGGGCGCGCCCCGAGCTTCAGGAGGCGTTCGAGCTCGGCATCCTGATCGCGGTCGGTGGCGTTGACGTCGATGTGCAGCCGGGACTTCCCCGGCTCTGGCTCGTCCCTACGGCTGAGGATGATCGTCGGCTGCGGACCGCCGAACCCTTCGCGCGGCCCGATCTCGATGCAGTCGTCCCCTTCGCGATCAAGCACTACGAAGTCCAGGACCTCGCACCAGAACCGCGCCAGCACCTCGGGGTCGCGGCAACCGAGCACGAGCTCACTGATACGACATGCCATTGGCGAAACCTACTCTCAGCGTGGGAACTGCCGGTGCGGCCGCGCGGAGCTCCTGGGCTCCCCGCAGTGGACACGCGCTCGAGACCGTATCGGGCGAGGCGAGCAGGTGCGAAGGGTTTTTGGGAACCTCGCCTCACAGCCTCAGCCCACCACCTTCCCCAGCTCCCATCCCGTCCGCCGTCGACCCACACACCGTGGAGCGGGCGTGGTCCATGGCGTCAAGGTGGAGCGCGCCACTGTACGAACGACCTTGACGCCCTGGGCCGCGTCTGCTCGGCTCTGCCTGGGTCGACGGTGGACGGGATGGGAGCTCCCCGCGCACGCCACAACGTGCCCGCACTCGGCAACGGCGCCCCCTCCATCCCGGTGCCGGCTGATCCCCGCCGGAGGCATCATCTTGTGCCCGCGGATGACATCCCCACCTTCGCCCGCTTGCACGCAGCGCGCCGCCGGGCGGGGCCGCCGCTGGCGTGCGGGCAAGCTCGCTTCCAGGACCGGTCCGACGACCGTTGCCAAGGCGTACGCCTTGCTTCGGGCCATTCTGGGCACGGCCGTTGCCGACCAGATGATCAGGCGCAATCCGTGCACCATCAAGGGCGCCAGCGTCGTGCACACTCCGGAGCGGCCGACCGCGACCGTGCAGGAGGTCTACGACGTCGCCGACGCGATCCAGCCGCGTTACCGGGCGCTCGTGCTCATGGCCGGCTTCCTCGGGCTGTGCTGGGGAGAGCTGATCGGCCCGCACCGTCGTGACATCGACCTCGACCACGGCGCCGTGCGGGTTCGCCGCTCGGTCGCGGAACTCAACAACGGGCAACGGGAGATCAAGGCTCCCAAGAGCGCTGCCGGCAAGAGAACG
The DNA here is from genome assembly GCF_036634175.1 of Streptomyces sp. P9-A2. Lineage (NCBI taxonomy): Bacteria > Bacillati > Actinomycetota > Actinomycetes > Kitasatosporales > Streptomycetaceae > Streptomyces > Streptomyces sp. P9-A2. Next base: position 2,653,439 of record NZ_JAZIFX010000001.1, on the reverse strand, counting down.
GTGTCCATCCCGACCGCGATCGTCCCGGACATCCGCGAGCATCTGGCGCGGTACGCAGAGCCGGGTGCGGACGGGCGAGTGTTCATCGGACCGAAGGGTGCGACCCCGCGGCGGAACCACTTCAACCGGCTGTGGCGTAAGGCGTGCGGCGACGTCGGCGTCAAGGGCCTGCACTTCCATGATCTTCGGCACACCGGCAACACCCTCGCCGCGTCGACGGGAGCCAGCACGCGTGAGCTGATGGCGCGCATGGGTCACAGCACTGCCCGTGCCGCGCTGATCTACCAGCACGCCAGTGCCGAACGGGATCGGCTGATCGCCGACGCCGTTTCCGGTCTCGTCAACCGGGGTCGGAAGAAGACCCGAACGGGCCCGGAGAAGGAAGATCGAGAGCCCGAGGGGCACGCGGGGGACACGGCGGACTGATCGGAACCCCGGAATGCGATCAGGGCCAGGCGGAGGAATAATCCTCTGACCTGGCCCTGATTCGTTCAGAGCGGGCGACGGGAATCGAACCCGCGTAGCTAGTTTGGAAGACTAGGGCTCTACCATTGAGCTACGCCCGCACATCGTGTACCGCACGCCCTGGAGGACGCGGTACTGACAGGCATCGTAGCGGGTGCCGCGCCCTCGCCGCACACCGCGTGCCGTTCGAGGCCCCGGCGCCGCACCACGCCCGGTGGAATGCGGCGGCCCGACCGGGCGCAGGCATGTAGCCTACGTGTCGCACCAGACGGGGTGTGGCGCAGCTTGGTAGCGCGTCCGCTTTGGGAGCGGAAGGCCGTGGGTTCAAATCCCGCCACCCCGACCAGTCACCTGATCACCACCAGTGATCGGCTTTGGGGCGCTGTAGTCGCTGCCGTTACTATGCAAGCTGCACGCCCGTGTGTCTCATCATCTGAAGTCTCCGGGCTGCGAAACGGCCGGACCGTTCTGGTCCCGGTGGAAATCCAGAAGTCAGCCACAAGGAGACCGAACCGTGAAGAGCGCCGTGGAGACCCTGAACCCGACTCGGGTTCGGCTCACTGTCGAGGTGCCCTTCGAGGAGCTCAAGGACAGCCTCGACGCGGCGTACAAGAAGATCAACCAGCAGGTCACGGTGAAGGGCTTCCGTAAGGGCAAGGTCCCGGCCCGGGTCATCGACCAGCGCTTCGGCCGCGGTGCGGTGCTGGAGGAGGCGGTCAACGACGCGCTCCCGAAGTTCTACACCGAGGCGGTCAACGAGGCCGAGCTGAACCCGCTGGGCCAGCCCGAGATCGACATCACGGAGCTGAAGGACGGCGAGACGCTGAACTTCACCGCCGAGGTCGACATCCGCCCGACCATCGAGATCCCGGACTACTCCGGCATCGAGGTCGAGGTCGACGCCGTCGAGGTCACCGAGGAGGACGTCGACAAGGCCGTCGAGGAGCTGCGCGAGCGCTTCGCCTCCACCGCCCCGGTCGAGCGTGCCGCCGAGGACGGCGACGTCGTCACGATCGACCTCGAGGCCAAGGTCGAGGGCGAGGTCCTCGAGGACGGCATCGCCAACGGCGTCTCCTACACCATCGGCTCCGGCGAGCTGCTGGACGGCGTCGACGCCGCGGTGACGGGCCTGTCGGCCGACCAGGAGGCCACCTTCGCCTCCGAGCTGAAGGGTGGCTCCGCGGCGGGCAAGGAGGCCGAGGTCACTGTCAGGGTCACCCAGGTCGCCAAGCGCGAACTGCCTGAGCTGGACGACGAGTTCGCACAGCTGGCCTCCGAGTTCGACACCCTCGGGGAGCTGCGCGCGGACAGCCGCAAGCGCCTGGAGAACATGAAGCAGTACGACCAGGCCACGCAGGCCCAGGAGCGCGTCCTGGACAAGCTGCTCGAGCTGGTCGAGGTCCCCGTCCCCGAGAAGCTGCTCGAGGACGAGATCAACACCCGTAAGCACAACCTCGAGCACCACCAGCTCGGCCAGATGGGCCTCGACCTCGAGAAGTACCTCGAGATCCAGGGCAAGACCGCCGAGGAGTTCGACACCGAGACCCGCGAGGCCGCGGTCAAGGGCATCAAGACCCAGTTCGTCCTCGACGAGCTGGTCAACCGGGAGAAGCACAACGTCAACCAGGAGGAGCTCACCGAGCACCTCATGCGGCGCGCGGCCTCCTCCGGCATGTCCCCCGACCAGTTCGCGCAGGCGGTCGTCGAGGGCGGTCAGGTTCCGCTCCTGGTCGGCGAGGTCGCCCGTGGCAAGGCCCTGGCCGCCGTGGTCGAGAAGGCCACGGTCAAGGACACCAACGGCGAGATCATCGACCTCGACGACGAGGAAGAGGACGAGACGGAGGCCGCCGAGGCCCCCGCCGCGGACACCGCCGACGAGGCCCCCGCCGAGGCCAAGGCCGACGACGCCGATGACGCCAAGGCCGACGAGGCCCCCGCCGAGGCCAAGGCCGACGACGCCGATGACGCCAAGGCCGACGAGGCCAAGGCCGACGACGCCAAGGCCGACAAGGCCGAGGAGAAGACCGAGGGCTGAGCCTCGCGTCGCCTCTGCCGTACGACGGACGGGCCCCGGACATTCGTGCCGGGGCCCGTCCGTCGTACGGCAGGGCGGCACGCCCTGGGGGCGCGGGGCCCTGCCGGTGCGCGGCTCCGCCGCCGTGGGCGTGGCCGGCCGGCCACGCCCCGCAGACCCCCACCGGCGGATCCGCTCACGGCGTGAGGACCCGGCGCACCCGGCGGAGCACCCTGCGCTCACAGCGAACACCCCCTGCTGCGGGATTCCCCGAAGGGGCCCGCGCGTTAGGGTCCATGAGTACGAGGGCAGGGGAGTCCGCGAGCACGGCCGGACGGCCCCACGCCCCGGCAGAACACGTGAGACGGCCCGGCGCCGTCGTAAAACGAGCAGGTGGATACGTGACGAATCTGATGCCTTCAGCCGCCGGCGAGCCTTCCATCGGTGGTGGCCTCGGCGACCAGGTCTACAACCGGCTGCTCGGCGAGCGGATCATCTTCCTCGGCCAGGCGGTCGACGACGACATCGCCAACAAGATCACCGCACAGTTGCTGCTCCTTGCCGCCGATCCGGACAAGGACATCTACCTCTACATCAACAGCCCCGGCGGCTCGATCACCGCCGGCATGGCGATCTACGACACCATGCAGTACATCAAGAACGACGTGGTGACCATCGCCATGGGCCTCGCGGCCTCGATGGGTCAGTTCCTGCTCAGCGCGGGTACGCCCGGCAAGCGCTTCGCGCTGCCGAACGCGGAGATCCTGATCCACCAGCCCTCCGCCGGCCTGGCCGGCTCGGCCTCGGACATCAAGATCCACGCCGAGCGGCTGCTGCACACCAAGAAGCGCATGGCCGAGCTCACCTCCCAGCACACCGGCCAGACGATCGAGCAGATCACCCGTGACTCGGACCGCGACCGCTGGTTCGACGCCTTCGAGGCCAAGGCGTACGGCCTCATCGACGACGTCATGACCACGGCCGCGGGCATGCCGGGCGGCGGCGGCACCGGGGCGGCCTGAGCGGCCCACGGGAGCCCAGGAGCCACGGCTCCGTAGGAGACCCCCCACCGGGCCCCTCCAGGGTCCGGTGGCAGCCCCAGCAGCCCCGGCCGACCGCCTCAGCCCCTTTCCAGGAGATACCGTGAACGACTTCCCCGGCAGCGGCCTGTACGACCGCGCCCGTGCCGAGTACACCGGCCCCGCGGCCGAGTCCCGCTACATCATCCCGCGCTTCGTCGAGCGCACCTCCCAGGGCATCCGCGAGTACGACCCGTACGCGAAGCTCTTCGAGGAGCGCGTGATCTTCCTCGGCGTGCAGATCGACGACGCCTCCGCCAACGACGTCATGGCGCAGCTGCTGTGCCTGGAGTCGATGGACCCCGACCGGGACATCTCGGTCTACATCAACAGCCCCGGTGGCTCCTTCACCGCGCTGACGGCGATCTACGACACCATGCAGTACGTGAAGCCCGACGTGCAGACGGTCTGCATGGGCCAGGCCGCCTCCGCCGCCGCCGTCCTGCTCGCCGCCGGTACCCCCGGCAAGCGCATGGCGCTGCCGAACGCGCGCGTGCTGATCCACCAGCCGTACAGCGAGACCGGCCGCGGCCAGGTCTCCGACCTGGAGATCGCCGCCAACGAGATCCTCCGCATGCGTGCGCAGCTCGAGGACATGCTGGCCAAGCACTCCACCACGCCGGTCGAGAAGATCCGCGAGGACATCGAGCGCGACAAGATCCTCACGGCCGAGGACGCGCTGAGCTACGGCCTGATCGACCAGGTCATCAGCACCCGGAAGTTGGACAACTCCAGCCTGCGCTGACGCGTGGGGCCCGAGAGGCTGTATCGTCTGCCGCCCCTTGGCATGGTTCATGACGGTTCACGCCGAAGCGAACCGCGCCGAGGGGGGCCCGAACGGGGGGCCCGGCAAGGTACCGTCGGACATAAGGCAGCACCAGGAGTCGCTGGACGTTGACGTCCAGGCGGCTCCCAGGCGAAGGGGAAGCACACCGTGGCACGCATCGGTGACGGCGGCGATCTGCTCAAGTGCTCGTTCTGCGGCAAGAGCCAGAAGCAGGTCAAGAAGCTCATCGCAGGGCCCGGTGTGTACATCTGCGACGAGTGCATCGACCTCTGCAACGAGATCATCGAGGAAGAGCTCGCCGAGACCAGCGAGGTCCGCTGGGAGGAACTTCCCAAGCCCCGTGAGATCTACGAGTTCCTCGAGGGATACGTGGTCGGCCAGGAATCGGCCAAGAAGGCCCTCTCCGTCGCCGTGTACAACCACTACAAGCGGGTCCAGGCGGGGGAGAACGGCGGCGCCCAGAGCCGCGAGGACGCCATCGAGCTGGCGAAGTCCAACATCCTGCTGCTGGGCCCCACCGGCTCCGGCAAGACCCTCCTCGCCCAGACCCTCGCCCGCATGCTGAACGTCCCGTTCGCGATCGCGGACGCCACCGCCCTCACCGAGGCCGGGTACGTCGGCGAGGACGTCGAGAACATCCTGCTGAAGCTGATCCAGGCCGCCGACTACGACGTCAAGAAGGCCGAGACCGGCATCATCTACATCGACGAGATCGACAAGGTCGCGCGCAAGAGCGAGAACCCGTCGATCACGCGTGACGTGAGCGGCGAGGGCGTCCAGCAGGCCCTGCTGAAGATCCTCGAGGGCACCACGGCGTCCGTCCCGCCGCAGGGCGGCCGCAAGCACCCGCACCAGGAGTTCATCCAGATCGACACGACGAACGTCCTGTTCATCGTGGGCGGTGCCTTCTCTGGCCTGGAGAAGATCATCGAAGGCCGGGCCGGCGCCAAGGGCATCGGTTTCGGCGCGACGATCCGCTCCAAGCGGGACATCGAGTCCAAGGACCAGTTCGAGCAGGTCATGCCGGAGGACCTGGTCAAGTTCGGCATGATCCCCGAGTTCATCGGCCGGCTCCCGGTCATCACCTCGGTCCACAACCTCGACCGCGAGGCCCTGCTCCAGATCCTGGTCGAGCCGCGCAACGCGCTCGTCAAGCAGTACCAGCGTCTCTTCGAACTCGACGGTGTGGAGCTGGACTTCGAGCGCGAGGCCCTCGAAGCCATCGCCGACCAGGCCATCCTCCGCCAGACCGGCGCCCGCGGCCTGCGCGCCATCATGGAGGAAGTCCTCCAGGGCGTCATGTACGAGGTCCCGTCCCGCAAGGACGTCGCCCGCGTGGTCATCACCGCGGACGTGGTCCTCTCCAACGTCAACCCGACGCTGATCCCGCGCGACGCCCGCGGCCGCGGACCGGGCGAGCAGAAGACGGCATAGCGGCACGGCGGTGTGGCGGCAACTGCCGTTCCCCGCGCAGGTGACGACACGTGAAGGGCCCCGGTCGAGTGACCGGGGCCCTTCACACTTCCACCTACTGCGCGGGGGCGCGCGACGTACTACGCCGGGACGCGCACGTCGTCGCGGAGCTTCGTGGTGATGTCCGCGGCGGCGTCCTTGGTGATGTCCTTGGTGTTGTCACCGGGGGAGACGACGGCGACCGTGCTGTTGTCGGCCCAGACGCAGAACCAGTTGGTGGTCTCCTGCTGGGTGAGGTTGTTGTTGCCCTTGCCCGCCTGGCACTTCATGACCGCGCCGTCGAGGTCGACCGCCTCGGGCTCGCCCACCAGCTCGGTCATGAGCTCGTTGGCCGAGCTCTTCTCGGTCTCCTTCTTGATGTTGGCGAAGAGCTTGTCCACGGCGGCCTCGGGGTCCTCGACCTCGCCGTAGGCGCCGAAGAACGTCACGCCCTTCGCCTTGAGCAGTTCGTCCTGGCCGGGCATGTCGGCCGGGTCGGGGTTCTTCGGGTCGTACCTGCTGAAGTCGGCCGTCGAGTACTGGGCGCCCACCGACTTGCCGTTCTTCACGCCGCCCTTGGCCAGGTCCTCGGTGGTGCCGGAGCTCGAGTCCTCGCCGCCCACCCCGACGCGCGTGTACTCGCCCATCACCTTCTCCGGCGCCGAGAGCTTGTGCGGACCGTCGTCCTCCACACCGCCCCCGCCGATCACGAAGTACACGCCGACACCGATCGCCGCCACGACCGCCACCGCGCCGATGATCCAGCCGGCCTTCTTGGCGCTGTCACCCGACGGCGGGGGCTGGGGCGCCCCGTACGGGGCCTGGCCGTACGGGGGCTGCTGCGGCGGGACACCCTGGCCGGGCTGGGGCGGGTAGCCGTACCCGGGCTGGCCGGGCTGCGGAGCCTGCTGGGGGTATCCGTAGCCGGGCTGCGGAGCCTGCGGCTGCTGGCCGTAGGGACCCGGCTGACCGTACGGTCCGGGCTGCTGGGGCTGCCCGCCGTACGGGCCCGGCTGATTGTGGCTCATTGTCTGGGTTCCCCTCCAGATGCCTATGTGTCGCTGACATCCTGTCTCAGCTCCGGCGTGATCAGACCGCCGGGGGGTGCACCGTTACAAAGGAATCGCGTTTCGGGACTGGGCCGTGACACCTCTAAACTGAGGCGCGTGACCGAGAACTCTCAGCAGCCGCAGCCGCCCACCTCCGAACTGCCGACCCAGTACGCGCCGGCCGACGTAGAGGGGCCGCTGTACGAGCGCTGGGTGGAGCGGGGCTACTTCGAGGCGGACGCGAAGAGCGACAAGCCCCCGTACACCGTCGTCATCCCCCCGCCGAACGTCACGGGCAGCCTGCACCTCGGGCACGCCTTCGAGCACACCCTCATCGACGCCCTGACCCGCCGCAAGCGCATGCAGGGCTTCGAGACGCTGTGGCAGCCCGGCATGGACCACGCCGGCATCGCCACGCAGAACGTCGTCGAGCGGGAACTCGGCAAGGAGGGCAAGTCCCGGCACGACCTCGGCCGGGAGGCCTTCGTCGAGCGGGTCTGGCAGTGGAAGGGCGAGTCCGGCGGCCAGATCTCCGGGCAGATGCGCCGCCTCGGCGACGGCGTCGCCTGGTCGCGCGAGCGCTTCACCATGGACGAGGGGCTGTCCCAGGCCGTCCAGACCATCTTCAAGCGGCTCTACGACGACGAGCTGATCTACCGCGCCGAGCGCATCATCAACTGGTGCCCGCGCTGTCTGACCGCCATCTCGGACATCGAGGTCGAGTACCAGGACGACGACGGCGAGCTCGTCTCCATGAAGTACGGCGACGGGGACGACACCATCGTCGTCGCCACCACCCGCGCCGAGACAATGCTCGGCGACACGGCCGTCGCCGTCCACCCCGAGGACGAGCGGTACAAACACCTGATCGGCAAGCTCATCAAGCTGCCGCTGACCGACCGCTCCATCCCGGTCGTCGCCGACGAGCACGTCGACCCCGAGTTCGGCACCGGCGCCGTCAAGGTGACCCCGGCCCACGACCCGAACGACTTCGAGATCGGCCGCCGCCACGACCTGCCGTCCCTCACCGTGATGGACGAGCACGCCGTCATCACCGTCCACGGCCCCTTCCAGGGCCAGGACCGGCTCGAGGCACGCTCCGCCATCGTCGCCGCACTGCGCGCCGAAGGCCGGATCGTCGCCGAGAAGCGGCCCTACGTCCACAGCGTCGGCCACTGCTCGCGCTGCAAGACCACCGTCGAGCCGCGGCTGTCCATGCAGTGGTGGGTCAAGGTCGGTCCGCTGGCGAAGGCCGCAGGTGACGCCGTCCGCGACGGCCGCGTCAAGATCCACCCGCAGGAGATGGAGAAGCGGTACTTCGACTGGGTCGACAACCTCCACGACTGGTGCATCTCCCGGCAGCTGTGGTGGGGCCACCGGATTCCCGTCTGGTACGGCCCCGACGGCGAGGTCGTCTGCGTCGGACCCGACGACGAGGCGCCCGGCGGCGAGGGCTGGCACCAGGACACCGACGTCCTCGACACCTGGTTCTCGTCGGGCCTGTGGCCCTTCTCGACGCTGGGCTGGCCCGAACAGACCGAGTCGCTCGCGAAGTTCTACCCCAACTCCGTCCTGGTCACCGGCTACGACATCCTCTTCTTCTGGGTCGCCCGGATGATGATGTTCGGCCTGTACGCGATGGACGGCACCCCGCCGTTCCACACCATCGCCCTGCACGGCATGGTCCGCGACCAGTTCGGCAAGAAGATGTCGAAGTCCTTCGGCAACGCGGTCAACCCGCTGGACTGGATGGACAAGTACGGCAGCGACGCCCTGCGCTTCACCCTCGCGCGCGGCGCCAACCCGGGCGTCGACGTGCCGATCGGCGAGGACTGGGTCCAGGGCTCCCGCAACTTCGCCAACAAGATCTGGAACGCGACCCGCTTCGCCCTGATGAACGGCGCGACGGTGGACGGCCCGCTGCCGGACGCGTCGACGATGTCGTCCACCGACCGCTGGATCCTGTCCCGGCTGAACTCGGTCGTCGCCGAGGTCGACGCGTTCTACGACGACTTCCAGTTCGCCAAGCTGTCCGACGCCCTGTTCCACTTCGCGTGGGACGAGGTCTTCGACTGGTACGTCGAGCTGTCCAAGACGACGTTCCAGGCGGGCGGCGAACCGGCCGAGGTCAGCAAGCGCGTCCTCGGCGAGGTCCTGGACGTCACGCTGCGGCTGCTGCACCCGGTGGTCCCGTTCGTCACCGAGACCCTGTGGACGACGCTGACCGGCGGCGAGTCGCTCGTCATCGCCGACTGGCCCACCGACAGCGGCTTCCGGGACGCCGGCGCCGAGCGGGAGATCGGGACCCTCCAGTCCGTCATCACCGAGGTCCGCCGCTTCCGCGCCGACCAGGGCCTGCAGCCCGGCCAGCGGGTCCCCGCCCGGCTGTCCCTCGACGGCTCGGCGCTCGCCCCGCACGAGCCGGCGATCCGGCAGCTGCTGCGCCTCCAGCCGGAGGGCGACGCGTTCACCGCGACGGCGACCCTGCCGGTGGCGGGCGTCGAGGTCGCCCTGGACCTGTCCGGGGTGATCGACTTCGAGGCGGAGCGCAAGCGCCTCACCAAGGACCTCGAGGCCGCGCGGAAGGAGCGCCTGCAGGCGGAGGCCAAACTGGGCAACGAGGCGTTCCTGGCCAAGGCCCCCGACCACGTGGTCGACAAGATCCGTACGCGCCTCGCCAAGGCGGACGAGGACATCGCCCGCATCGGGGCCCAGCTGGAGCGGCTCCCGAAGGCTTAGGGTCTCTCGTTTGGATCGGGCCGGGCTCGCGGGGTCCGGCACCGCTCCCCCACGCTCGGCTTCGCTCACGTGGGAGGGACCCCCACCGCCGCGTTGTCGTCGGTCCCCAGGGCTCCTTCCCCAAGCTCTCGACTCCGCTCGAGCAGGGGAGACCCCACTCGGCTCCCTCCTCCGCCTTGCGAGGCACGCTCTCCCAAGTTCTCGGCTCCGCTCGAACAGGGAGGGACCCCCAGGACCCCGCTCCCTGATCCGGCCCGATCCAAACGAAAGACCCTGGCCCCCGGCCGTCCCACCTCCTCGAAAGCCCCCGGAGCCCGAACGGTTCCGGGGGCTTTCGGCTGCCGTGGGGCGGATGCGGGCGGATACGTAGACTGGCCCCGTGAGCGACCTCCCCCCGAACGGCAACCACGACGGCCACGACGACCGGCCGGATCCTCTGTACCCCCTCGATTCCTTCGAGGAGATCATCGAGGCCGAGACGCAGCGGGACCCCGACCTCGCGGTGATCGAGGCCGGCAGCCGCACCCTGCGCACCCAGGGCGGCCCGCCCGAGTCCGACGCGCCCGCGCGGCCGGCGGACCCCGAGGTCGACAAGGCGCTGCGGGAGGTCGAGGGAGAACTGGCGACCCGCTGGGGCGAGACCAAGCTGGAGCCGTCCCTCGACCGGATCGCCGCGCTGATGGACGTCCTGGGCGAGCCGCAGCGCGCGTACCCGTCGATCCACATCACCGGCACCAACGGCAAGACGTCCACCGCCCGCATGATCGAGGCCCTCCTCGGCGCCTTCGAACTGCGCACCGGGCGCTACACCTCGCCGCACGTCCAGTCCGTCACCGAGCGGATCAGCCTCGACGGCGCGCCGGTCTCCGCCGAGCGGTTCGTGGAGACGTACCGCGACATCGCGCCGTACGTCGAGATGGTCGACGCACAGCAGGAGCACCGGCTGTCCTTCTTCGAGGTGCTCACCGGCATGGCGTACGCGGCCTTCGCCGACGCGCCGGTGGAAGCCGCCGTCGTCGAGGTCGGCATGGGCGGCAGCTGGGACGCCACCAATGTGATCGACGCGGGTGTCGCCGTGGTGATGCCGATCGATCTCGACCACACCGACCGGCTCGGCACCACGCCCGCCGAGATCGCCACCGAGAAGGCCGGCGTCATCAAGCCGGACGCGACGGTGATCATGGCCCAGCAGCCGGTCGAAGCGGCCCAGGTGCTGCTGAGGAAGGCCGTCGAAGTCGACGCGACCGTGGCCCGGGAAGGGCTGGAGTTCGGCGTCGCCGCCCGGCAGGTCGCCGTCGGCGGCCAGCAGCTGACCCTGCGCGGCCTGGGCGGCGAGTACCCCGAGGTGTACCTGCCGCTGCACGGCGCCCACCAGGCGCACAACGCTGCCGTGGCGCTCGCCGCCGTGGAGGCGTTCTTCGGCGTCGGCGCCCAGCGTGCCGAGCCGCTGGACATCGACACCGTCCGCAAGGCCTTCGCCGCCGTCGCCTCACCGGGCCGGCTGGAGGTCGTACGCCGGTCGCCCACCGTCGTGCTGGACGCCGCCCACAACCCGGCGGGCGCGCGGGCCGCGGCCGGAGCGATCGGGGAGGCGTTCCAGTTCAGCCGGCTCATCGGCGTGGTCGGCGCGAGCGGCGACAAGAACGTACGCGGGCTGCTGGAGGCCTTCGAGCCGGTCTTCGCCGAGGTCGTCGTCACGCAGAACTCCACCCACCGCGCGATGGACGCCGACGAACTCGCGGGGATCGCCGTCGAGGTGTTCGGCGAGGACCGCGTCCAGGTCGAACCCCGGCTGCCCGACGCGCTGGAGGCGGCGATCACGCTCGCCGAGGAGGAGGGCGAGTTCACCGGCGCCGGTGTGCTCGTCACCGGTTCCGTCATCACGGTCGGCGAGGCCCGACTGCTTCTGGGAAAGAGCTGAGACACCGTGCGTACACTCTGCGCGTCGACCCTGATCAGCGAGTTCCTCGTCATCGGGTTCGCCGGACTGGTCGCGATGAAGGACCCGGACCTGGCGGTCGGCACCGTGTGGACGGTCTGCGGCATCGCCATGTTCCTGTCCGTGGCCCTGTGCGGGATGATCACCCGGCCCGGGGGCGTCGCCCTCGGCTGGGCCCTGCAGATCATCCTGATCGCCTCCGGCGTGGTCGTCCCGATGATGTTCATCCTGGGCGTGCTGTTCGCGGTGCTCTGGTGGGCCTCGGTGCACTACGGGCGCAAGATCGACGAGGCGAAGGCCCGGTTCGCCGCACAACAGCCGGCGTAGCAGGGCGTTGTCGGTGCCGGGTGCTTCACGGTGCCCGGCACCCGGGCCCCTCCGCCGACGCGGAGACGGTCCCGGCTCCTCCCCTGTGCCCGGCGTACCGCTGATCGTGCTTCCCGCGGCAGCGGGGCCGTCGGGCGACGAGGTCCGGGTGTCGACTCCGCCGCCCCACCGGGTAGCCTCGGGCCATCCGACTTCCTGGCCTGCAAGGAGCCGCACATCATGACACAGCGCACCCTCGTCCTCCTGAAGCCGGACGCCGTCCGCCGCTCCCTGGTCGGCGAGATCATCAGCCGTATCGAGCGCAAGGCCGGCTGGCGGATCACTGCGCTGGAGCTGCGGACCCTGGACCGTGCCACCCTGGAGCAGCACTACGCGGAGCACGCCGGCCGCCCGTTCTACGAGCCGCTGGTGGAGTTCATGGCCTCCGGCCCGGTCGCGGCGATGATCGTCGAGGGTGAGCGGGTCATCGAGGGCGTGCGCCAGCTGACCGGCCCGACCGACCCGGTCGCCGCGGCCCCGGGTTCGATCCGCGGGGACTTCGGTGTCATCGTCCGGGAGAACCTGATCCACGCCTCCGACTCCGAGGAGTCCGCCGAGCGCGAGGTCAAGATCTTCTTCCCGGGCCACGCCTGACGGACGCGGGCACCACGGTCCGTATCAGCGGTTCGTATCAGCCGCGCGTATTGATCACCCGCACAGGTCTGCCCGGCGTAAGCGCCGTGCATAACGAATGTGTACAGCGGTCGTGTACAACACGCGTACGACAAGTGGTGCGCGGGCCGCGCGCGACGATCGTCCGCCAAGGCCCGCATAACAATCGCATAGCGGCCGTGGACTGCGGTTTTGGCCGCCTGGCGACGGTCTGGGGGCTTTGCCCCCAGACCTTTTCGACATACGGGCGGCGTTCGGGGGAACGCGTGCCCCCGATGGCCCGTCTCCACAAGCAACGGGACCCGCCATCTGATGACAATGGCGAAGACCCTCGCGCCGTGTTCGCGAAGGCGCGTCTACGATGGAAGCCTTCGCGTCACCGCACCCACCTCGCCTACCTGAAAAGCCCTCAAAAGCCAGTGGGAAGGCCAGACGAATCCTCATGGGGAACTCTATGTCGTTCATCGGCCGTGACATGGCTGTCGACCTCGGGACCGCCAACACGCTGGTGTACGTCAGGGGTCGCGGAATCGTACTCAATGAGCCGTCCGTCGTCGCGATCAACACCAATACCGGTGGCATCCTGGCGGTCGGGGCCGAAGCGAAGAAGATGATCGGGCGCACCCCCGGCAACATCGTCGCCGTCCGTCCGCTGAAGGACGGCGTCATCGCCGACTTCGAGATCACCGAGCGGATGCTCCGCTACTTCATTCTGAAGATCCACAAGCGGCGGCATCTGGCCCGCCCTCGGGTCGTCGTCTGTGTCCCCTCCGGCATCACGGGCGTGGAGCGCCGCGCTGTCATCGAGGCGTCGTCCCAGGCCGGCGCCCGCCAAGTGCACATCATCGAGGAGCCCATGGCCGCGGCCATCGGTTCCGGCCTGCCGGTCCACGAGGCCACGGGCAACATGGTGGTGGACATCGGCGGCGGCACCACGGAGGTCGCGGTCATCTCCCTCGGCGGCATCGTCACCGCCCAGTCCATCCGGGTCGCGGGCGACGAACTGGACAACGCGATCATCCAGTACGTCAAGAAGGAGTACTCCCTCCTGCTGGGTGAGCGTTCGGCCGAGCAGATCAAGCTGACCATCGGTTCGGCGTACGACCTCGACACCGACGAACACACCGAGATCCGCGGCCGGGACCTCGTCTCCGGGCTGCCCAAGACCGTGGTCATCTCCGCCGGCGAAGTCCGCAAGGCGATCGAGGAGCCCGTCAACTCGATCGTGGACGCCGTCAAGACCACTCTCGACAAGTGCCCGCCGGAACTGTCCGGCGACATCATGGACCGGGGCATCGTGCTGACCGGCGGCGGTGCTCTGCTGCGCGGTCTGGACGAGCGGCTGCGCCGGGAGACGGGCATGCCCATCCACATCGCCGAGGACCCGCTGGACAGCGTGGCGCTCGGTTCCGGAAAGTGCGTCGAGGAGTTCGAGGCGCTCCAGAAGGTACTGGACGCACAGCCGCGCAGATGACACAACTCTTCGATTCCGCCGTACGGGACGATCTTCTCTCGTACGGCGGATCGTTGATATAGAGACATGAGCTCCGTCCGTACTTTCCGACCGTTCTCGAAGACCCCCGAACATTCCCGACCGTCTCTGACGACTCCTGACGACTCCTTACGACTCCTTGCAACTCCTGAAGTCTTCTGTTCTCGCTACCCGTTTCGACGAGGAAGGCACGGCCGCCGCACGTGAGGGACACACGAGAGAGCCGGCTGCTCCTGGTGCTGCTGATCACCACCGCTTTCGCACTGATCACGGTGGACATCCGCGGCGGAGAGGATTCACCGGTCGACGGTGCCCGGCAGGCCGCGGCCACGGTCTTCGGCCCGATCGAGAACGGAGTGTCCGGCGCGGTCGACCCGATCGGCAACGCGGTCGCCGCGGTCCGTGACTCCGGCGACCGGCACGACCGGCTCGCCGCACTCGAGCGGGAGAACACCGCGCTCAAGGCCGAACTCGGCAGCGACGACCGCAACCGCAGCAGAACCAAGCAACTCGACAAGATGCTGAAGGTCGCCGGCCAGGGCCAGTACGGCATCAAGGGCGCCCAGGTCATCGCCATAGGAGCGGCCCAGGGCTTCTCCTGGACCATCACCATCGACCTCGGTGCCAACGACGGCATCGAACGCGACATGACCGTCCTCAACAGCGACGGACTCGTCGGCCGGGTCACCACCGTCGGCCCGCACACCGCCACCGTGCTGCTCGCCAACGACCCCGACTTCACCGTGGGCACCCGCATGGAGGCCGGCGACGAACTCGGCTTCGCCTCCGGCCAGGGCGACCGGCCCCTGCGCGTCGAACTCCTCAACGGCAAGGCCGAGATCAAGAAGGGCGACCGGCTGGTCACCTTCGGCTCCCAGGCCGACAAACCGTTCGTGCCCGGCGTCCCCGTCGGCACCGTCTCCCGCGTCGACCCCTCCGGCGGTGACCTCACCCGCACCCTCTACGTCACGCCGTTCGTCAGCTTCACCAAGCTCGACATCGTCGGCGTCGTCGTCCAGGCCCCGAAGAAGGACCCGCGCGACACGGTGCTGCCCGAGAAGCCGAAGCCGACACCCACCCCGACCGTCACGGTGACCGTCACCCCGTCCGCCCCTGCCGACGGCCAGTACCAGCAAGAGCAGTAGGAGCTGTCACCCCATGCGCGTCAACCGGATCCTGCTCTCCAGCTCACTGATCGTCGTCGCCCTGGTGATCCAGGTGAGCGTCCTCGCCCGTCTCCACCTCCCGGGCGCCGTTCCCGACCTGCTCCTCCTCACCGTCCTCGGCCTCGCCCTGGTCTACGGTCATGTCGGCGGCTCCCTCATCGGCTTCGGCGCCGGGCTCCTCGCCGACCTCGCACCGCCCGCCGACCACGCCGTCGGCCGCTACGCCCTCGTGCTGTGCGTCATCGGCTACCTCGCCGGGCTGGTCAAGCCCGAGTCCGGCCAGGTGAGATCGGCGACCGGCCCCATGGCCGTGGTGGTCGCCGCCGCGGTCGGCGCCACCCTGCTCTACGCCGGCGTCGGCGCCCTCGTCGGTGACACCGCCGCCCGTCATGTGGGCCTCGGCGGACTGCTCTTCAGCGCCGCCCTGTACGACCTGCTGCTCGCTCCGTTCGTCGTCCCCGGTGTCATGGCCCTGGCCCGCCGCGCGGAGAACGATCCGCTCGCCGAGAACAGCTCCGCCAAGTCCCCGGACCTCGCCGCCGGCTGGAGCTCCGGCGGTACCGGGCTGCGCATCGGCGCCCAGCGGGGCCTTCGCGCGAAGGCGGCGCGGGCCCGGGTGGCCCGCGCGGGCCGCATCAAAGGGGTGAAGCGCCTGTGACCTCGCGGAACTTCACCGGAAAGGGTGAACGGCAGCGGAACCCCGCCGGGCGGCCCCGCCGTTCATCACTCGTACAGGCATCAGTCGTACACGCAGCAGTCCTACACGCAGCACTCGTACAGGCATCAGTCGTACACGCGCCGTCGTACGCGCATGGAGAGGGGGGAGAAGCCGCGTGACCAACATTCCCGAGACCGGGCGCAGCACACGGGTCCAGATCCGGCTCGTCGTCATCCAGGTCCTCGTCCTCTCCCTCCTCGGCACCCTCGGCGGGCGCCTGTGGTACCTCCAGATCCGCGAGGGCGCCGAGTACGCCAAGAAGGCCTCCGGCAACCACGTCCAGCAGGTCGTCCAGCCCGCGGTCCGCGGCTCCATCCTGGACGCCCGCGGAGTGGCCCTCGCCGACAACGAGACCCGGCTGGTCGTCTCCGCCTCCCGCACCGACCTCATGAAGATGCGGGACGACGGCAAGGCGGTCCTCACCAAGCTCGCCGGTGTCCTCGGCATGCCCGCCAAGGACGTCATCGAGAAGGTCCGGCTGTGCGACGCCGAGACCCCCCAGCCCTGCTGGAACGGCTCGCCGTACCAGCCCATCCCCATCACCGACGAGGCCACCGCCAAGCAGGCCCTGCAGATCCGCGAGCGCGCCGAGGACTTCCCCGGCATCACCGCCGAACCCCAGGCCGTACGCCGTTACGCCGCCCCCGGGCAGGCCAACACCGCCCAGGTCCTCGGCTACCTCTCGCCCGTCACCGACGAGGAACTCCAGAAGGCGCAGGACACCGCATCGCCGTACCTGCGCTCCGACCAGGTCGGCCGCTCCGGCCTCGAGCGCGAGTACGACAAGGAGTTGCGCGGCAAGGCCGGCGTCACCCGCTACGAGGTCGACAACCTCGGCCGCGTCATCGGTGAGGCCCAGGCCGATCCCGCCGAACCCGGCGCCAACCTCGTCACCAGCATCGACTCCCGTGTCCAGCGGATCGCCGAGTACGAGCTGAACGAGGCGATGAAGGCCGCCCGCAAGGAGATGGACCGCAACACCAACCGCCTCTACGAGGCCGACTCGGGCGCCGTCGTCGTCATGGAGGCCAAGACCGGCCGGGTCGTCGCCATGGCCTCCAACCCGAGCTACGACCCCAACGCCTGGGTCGGCGGCATCTCCGGCAAGGACTACGCGAACCTCACCGGCAAGGACTCCAACTACCCGCTGCTGAACCGCGCCATCCAGGGTCTGTCGGCACCCGGCTCCATCTTCAAGGTCATCCCGACCGCCGCCGCGGTCAACGCCGGGCACTCCTTCGAGGGGCCCTACGAGTGCTCCAGCTCGTACTCCATCGGCGGCCAGGTCTTCAAGAACTTCGAGTCCCAGAGCCACGGCGCCATCAGCCTCGGCCGTGCGCTCGAGGTCTCCTGCGACACCGTCTTCTACCGCCTCGCCCACGAGGAGTGGAAGCGCGACGGCGGCAACAAGCCGAAGAAGAACGCCGAGGACTGGTTCTACAAGACCTCCCACCAGTTCGGCCTCGGCGAGCTGACCGGCATCGACCTGCCCAACGAGGTCACCGGCCGGGTCCCCGACCGCCAGTGGAAGCGCGACTACTGGAAGGCCAACAAGGACGCCTGGTGCAAGTCCGGCAAGAAGGGCGGCAGCTACGTCGAGCAGATCGCCTACGAGAACTGTCTCGAAGGCAACCGCCTGCGCGCCGGTGACTCCGTCAACTACTCCATCGGCCAGGGCGACACCCTCGTCACCCCCATCCAGATGGCCTCCGTCTACGCGGCCCTCGCCAACGGCGGCACGCTCCACCGGCCCACCGTCGGCAAGGCCGTCATCAGCCCCGACGGCAAGCAGGTCACGGAGATCGAGCCCGAGGCGCAGAGCAAGCTGCCGGTGACCAAGAAGACCCTCGCGGAAATAGACGGAGCCCTCGAGGGAGTCGCCACCCGCGGTACGGCCGCCTGGCGGTTCGGCGGCTGGCCGCAGGACGAGATCCCGATGCACGCCAAGACCGGCACCGCGGAGGTCTACGGAAAGCAGACCACTTCCTGGTTCGCCACCTACACCAAGGAATACTCGGTCGTCATGACGATCGCTCAGGGCGGTACCGGCTCCGGCGCCTCGGGCCCCGCCGTGCGCAACATCTACAACGCGCTGTACGGCGTCTCCCCGGAAGGCGACATCGACAAGAAGAAGGCACTGCTGCCCACCCCGCAGAAGACGCTGCCCAAGGTCAGGACGGACGGCACCATCGTCTCCCCGAAGATCTCCAAGGACCCGGCCAAGGACCAGAGGGACGCCGCGGAGAGCGAGCAGGCACCCGACGACGGTGACGGCCAGGCACAGGAGCAGGGCGCGACCACGACCACGCCCCCGCCCGCCAACCGCGACACCCGCCGCCGCGACGCACGGCGGAGAGGCGCACGGCGGGGCGGCGGCAGACAGGGTGACCGACCGTCGGGCGGCGGACGGACGGGCGACGGACGCCAGGGTGACGGACGGCCGGCCGACGGGCGTCGGCTCGGCATCCTCCGGGCGCGCCGCGCGGCAGGCCGGAGGGCGGCGGCATGACCGGCGGAGTCAACAGCTTCCACGTCTCCGGATACGGACCCGAGCGGGCCGGCTGGACACGGCTCCTCGCCCGCGACTCCCTGGCCAGGCGCCTCGACTGGCCGATACTGCTGGCCGCGATCGCGCTGTCGCTGCTCGGCTCCCTCCTGGTCTACTCGGCGACCCGCAACCGCACCGACATCAACCAGGGCGACCCGTACTACTTCCTGCTCCGACACTGGCTGAACACCGGCATCGGCCTGGCCCTGATGATCGCCATGCTCTGGCTCGGCCACCGCGCCCTGCGCACCGCCGTGCCGGTCCTCTACGGCTTCTCGGTCCTGCTGATCCTCCTGGTGCTCACCCCGCTGGGCTCCACCATCAACGGCGCCCACTCCTGGATCAAGCTCGGCGGCGGCTTCTCGATCCAGCCCTCCGAGTTCGTGAAGCTCACGATCATCCTGGGCATGGCGATGCTGCTCGCAGCCCGGGTCGACGCGGGCGACAAGCCCTACCCCGACCACCGCACGGTCCTGCAGGCACTCGGACTGGCCGCCGTCCCCATGCTGATCGTGATGCTGATGCCCGACCTCGGGTCGGTCATGGTCATGGTCGTCATCGTGCTCGGCATCCTGCTCGCCTCCGGGGCCTCCAACCGGTGGGTCTTCGGCCTGATCGGCACCGGCGCGATCGGCGCGATCACCGTCTGGCAACTCGGGGTGCTCGACGAGTACCAGATCAACCGCTTCGCCGCCTTCGCCAACCCCGAACTCGACCCCGCCGGCGTCGGCTACAACACCAACCAGGCCCGCATCGCCATCGGTTCCGGCGGGCTCACCGGCTCCGGACTCTTCGAGGGCTCGCAGACCACCGGCCAGTTCGTGCCCGAGCAGCAGACCGACTTCGTCTTCACCGTCGCCGGAGAGGAACTCGGCTTCGTGGGCGGCGGGCTCATCATCGTCCTGCTCGGCATCATCCTGTGGCGCGCCTGCCGCATCGCCCGCGACACCACCGACCTGTACGGCACCATCGTCGCCGCCGGCATCGTCGCCTGGTTCGCCTTCCAGTCCTTCGAGAACATCGGCATGACCCTCGGCATCATGCCGGTCACCGGTCTGCCCCTGCCGTTCGTGTCCTACGGCGGGTCGTCGATGTTCGCGGTGTGGCTGGCCGTGGGCCTCCTGCAGTCGATCAGACTGCAACGCCCCCTGTCCGCCACGACCCGACCCCCGACCCGGTCCACAGGCCTCCTCGTCTGACCCGGTTTCCCCGGCACCGACCGGGGAAACCGGTCGGTGAGACCACCGGCGACGGGTAGATTCGGGTCATGACGGACACAAAACGAGAAATCGAGCGAAAGTACGAGTCCGGCGACAGTGGACTCCCCGATCTGACCGGCCTCCCCGGTGTCGGGTCCGTCATCGACCGGGGCGTGGCCCACCTCGACGCCGTCTACTACGACACCGTCGACGAGCGCCTCGCCGCAGCCTCCCTCACCCTCCGCAGGCGCACCGGCGGCTCCGACGCCGGCTGGCACCTGAAGTTCCCGGTGGCCCCCGGAGTACGCGACGAGATCCACGCCCCGCTCTCCGACACCGTCCCGGAGAGCCTCGCCCGGCTCGTCCGCTCCCGTGTCCGCGGCGCCGAACTGACCCCCGTGGTCCGGCTGCGCTCCGACCGGGACCTGCGCCATCTCCTCGACGCGGCCGGCCGACTCCTCGCCGAGGTCAGCGTCGACGCCGTGCACGCCGAACGCCTCACAGGCGAGGGCGGCACCGCCCGGTGGACCGAGATCGAGGTCGAACTCGCCGACGGCGGCGACCCCGCCTTCCTCGACAAGGTCGACAAACGGCTCCGCAAGGCAGGCGTCCGCCCGTCGAAGGCGCCCTCCAAACTGGCGCGAGCCCTCACCGAGACCGCACCGGCCACGGGCAAGGCCCAGGCCCAGGGCAAAGACAAGAACAAGGCAAAAGGCAAGGGCGAGGCAAAAGGCAAGGCCAAGGCCACGGGCGCCGTGACGGCCGGCCGTTACGAGGGAGCCGCCCCCGTCGACGCGGTCGCCCCGGTCGCGGCACCGAAGCAGAAACACCGCAGTCGCCCGCTCGGGAAACCCGTCACCGCCGGCGACCACGTCCTCGCCTACGTCCGCGCCCAGCGGGACGCGCTCGTCGAACTCGACCCCGCCGTACGCCAGGACGTACCCGACTCCGTACACCGCATGCGGGTCGCCACCCGCCGCCTGCGCAGCACCTTCCGCTCCTTCCGGTCCGTCCTGGACCGGGAGATCACCGACCCGATCGGCGTCGACCTGAAGTGGCTGGCCGCCGAACTCGGTCTGGACCGCGACCAGGAAGTACTCGCCGAGCGCCTGCTGTCGGCCCTGGACGAACTGCCCGACGCCCTCGTCTCCGGCCCCGTCCGCGACCGGCTGACCACCTGGGCCGAGACCGGCCACAGGGGAGCCCACAGCAAGGTCACCGCCGTCCTCGACTCCCGCCGCTACCTCACCCTGCTCGAAGCCCTCGACGCCCTGCTGGCCGATCCGCCCCTGCGGAAGAAGGCCGCGTCCAAGCCGTCCAAAACGCTCACCAAGGCCCTGCGCAAGGACCTCGGCAAGGTGTCCGGCCTCGTCACCCGGGCCCTGGACCTCCCGCCCGGCCGCGAGCGCGACGTCACCCTGCACGAGGCCCGCAAGAAGACCAAGCGCACCCGCTACGCAGCCGAAGCCTCCGGCCCGGCCCTCAAGGCTCCCGCCAAGGACCTGGTCTCGGACATGAAGGCGCTCCAGGGCCTGCTCGGCGACCACCAGGACAGCGTCATGGCCCGCCGGACCCTGCGCGAACTGTCCGCCGTTGCCCACGCGGCGGGGGAGAGCGCCTTCACCCACGGCCTGCTCTACGGACGCGAGGAACGCCGCGCGGAGATCGCCGAGGCGGCGCTCCCGGAAACCTGGACATCCATCGGGGACAGCACCGACTTCTGACACCTTCCACCGCCTCCGGCCGGCGTTCGGGGGGACCTTCCCGGCCGGGTTAGGCTGGATGGTCACCCCCGCCCCCAGCCGTCTCCGGCCGGGGAGTCCCCAGCCCCCGCACAAAGGTTCCCGAGATGCCTGCCGAAGCCGCCGAGTCTGTGTTCCCACAGCTCGAAGCTCTGCTCCCGCATGTGCAGAAGCCGATCCAGTACGTCGGCGGAGAGCTCAACTCCACGGTCAAGCCTTGGGACAGCTGTGACGTCCGCTGGGCACTCATGTACCCCGACGCGTACGAGGTCGGACTGCCCAACCAGGGCGTCATGATCCTCTATGAGGTGCTCAACGAGCAGGACGGCGTCCTCGCCGAGCGCACCTACAGCGTCTGGCCGGACCTGGAGGAGCTGATGCGCGAGCACCGCGTCCCCCAGTTCACGGTCGACAGCCACCGCCCGGTCAAGGCCTTCGACGTGTTCGGCCTGAGCTTCTCCACCGAGCTCGGCTACACCAACATGTTCACCGCCCTGGAGCTGTCCGGCATCCCGCTCGAGGCCAAGGACCGCGGCCTGGACGACCCGATCGTCATGGCCGGCGGCCACGCCGCGTTCAACCCCGAGCCGATCGCCGACTTCATCGACTGCGCCGTCCTCGGCGACGGCGAACAGGCCGTCCTGGAGGTCACCCGGATCGTCCGCGCCTGGAAGGAGGAGGGCCGCCCCGGCGGCCGCGAGGAACTCCTCTTCCGCCTGTCGAAGACCGGCGGCGTGTACGTCCCCGGTTTCTACGACGTCGAGTACCTCCCCGACGGCCGGATCGCCCGCGTCGTACCGAACAGGTCGGGCGTCCCGTGGCGCGTCTCCAAGCACACGGTCATGGATCTCGACGAGTGGCCCTACCCCAAGCAGCCCCTCGTCCCGCTCGCCGAGACGGTCCACGAACGCATGTCGGTGGAGATCTTCCGCGGCTGCACCCGCGGCTGCCGCTTCTGCCAGGCCGGCATGATCACCCGCCCGGTGCGCGAGCGCTCCATCACCGGCATCGGCGACATGGTCGAGAAGGGCCTCAAGGCCACCGGCTTCGAGGAGGTCGGCCTCCTCTCCCTCTCCTCCGCCGACCACTCGGAGATCGGCGACATCGCCAAGGGCCTCGCCGACCGCTACGAGGAAGACAAGGTCGGCCTCTCCCTCCCCTCCACCCGCGTCGACGCCTTCAACGTCGACCTGGCCAACGAACTGACCCGCAACGGCCGCCGCTCCGGCCTCACCTTCGCCCCCGAGGGCGGCTCGGAGCGCATGCGCAAGATCATCAACAAGATGGTCTCCGAGGACGACCTGATCAGGACCGTCGCCACGGCCTACGGCAACGGCTGGCGGCAGGTGAAGCTCTACTTCATGTGCGGCCTGCCCACCGAGACCGACGACGACGTCCTCCAGATCGCCGACATGGCGATGAACGTCATCCAGAAGGGCCGCGAGGTCTCCGGCTCCGGCGACATCCGCTGCACGGTCTCGATCGGCGGCTTCGTCCCCAAGCCGCACACCCCCTTCCAGTGGGCCCCGCAGCTGTCGGCCGAGGAGACGGACGCCCGCCTGACCAAGCTGCGCGACAAGATCCGCGGTGACAAGAAGTACGGCCGCTCCATCGGCTTCCGCTACCACGACGGCAAGCCCGGCATCATCGAGGGCCTCCTCTCCCGCGGCGACCGTCGCGTCGGCGCGGTCATCCGCGCGGTCTACGAGGACGGCGGCCGCTTCGACGGCTGGCGCGAGCACTTCTCCTACGACCGCTGGATGCGCTGCGCCGACAAGTCGCTGGCGCAGTTCGGCGTGGACCTCGACTGGTACACCACCCGCGAGCGCGCCTACGAGGAGGTCCTCCCCTGGGACCACCTCGACTCCGGTCTCGACAAGGACTGGCTCTGGGAGGACTGGCAGGACGCCCTCGACGAGACGGAGGTCGAGGACTGCCGCTGGACCCCGTGCTTCGACTGCGGCGTGTGTCCTCAGCTCGACACCAGTATTCAAATCGGACCAACTGGTAAGAAGTTGCTCCCGCTGACGGTGAAGAACGCGGCGTCCGCTCCCAGCGGTGCGACGTCCTGAGTCGTCGTCCCGAGCCGTTCGGTGGGCCCACTCCGGAACATCGGAGTGGGCCCACCGGCGTTCGCGGCCCGCGACGGGGGTGGGGTGTTACGGACGCGCCGGGTCGGGTGCGGGTGCGAGGGCCGGCTCGGGTGGCTGGGTGGTGAGGAGGGGCGGGAGGACGGCTTCCAGATCGTCCAAGGCCCTTCTGGCGATGGCGATGCGGGTGCGCAGGTCCACGGCGGGATCCGGGGTCGGAAGTGGCGCCGGGAACGGGGCCGGGATCGTGGTGCGGATCGGGGCAGGGGGCGAGGGGGCGTCAGGGGCGGGGGACTGCTCGCGTTCCAGTTCGCGGGCCTCCTCCAGGGAGTTGATGACGACTCCTATGAGGACGTTGACCAGGACGAACGAGGCGATCAGTACGTAGGAGGCGTAGTAGAGGATGCTCCAGCGGGAGACCTCCAGACCCGCGTGGACCGCGTCCCCGAGGCCGTCCAGGGTCATCAGCAGGAAGAGGGTGAGGGCGGCGCGGCCGAGGGAGCCGTACTGGGCCGGGTCGGCCTCGCCGAAGAAGACCCAGCCGACCATGGCGTAGACGTACAGCAGGAGCGTGCCCACCAGCAGGAAGCTGATGGTGCCGGGCAGGCTGCGGGCCACCGCCACGATGACGATGCGCAGTTGGGGCAGGAAGCGGGCGGTGCGCAGGACGCGGGCGAGGCGCAGGAGCCGCAGGACGGTGGTGTTCTCGCGGACCAGGGGCAGGAACGCGCAGGCGATGACGGCCAGGTCGAAGAGGTTCCAGGGGTCGCGGAAGAAGTCGCGGGGGCGGTCGGCGTGGGCGCAGGCGCGCACGGCTATCTCGACGGTGAAGGCGGCGAGGCAGAGGTGCTCGGCGAGACGTAACCCGTGGTGCCAGTCGCGGGCGAGTCCGCTGTAGGTCTCGGCTCCGAGCAGGAGCGCGTTGGCGATGATCAGGGCGAGGACGGACAGAGCGAACCAGCGGGCTTCGGTGAGGGCGCGGGCTCGCTGCGCCAGGACGTGCCGCGGAGACCGGGGCCGGGGCGTGGCGCCCGTGGGGGCAGGGTGGTCGTTCATCGTGCTTGTATCTGCTCCTTCGTGCCGCGCGCCATGCCCGAGGTGCGAATAAGGACGGCGGGTTCGCGCGGCGGTGACACTCCAGAGCTGATTTCTACAGCATTGTAGATTCGCGGATGCCGGATGCCGGATGCCGGATGCCGGATGCCGGATGCCGGATGCGGGGAGGGCGGCGCGTCGGTCCGGTGCCGGTGCCGGTGCATCCGAATGGCTTGCCGGGGCGTCCTCACTTGCGTGACTCCACCCACGCGTAAACGCGCGGGCTTCCTGCGTCGGTGGCTAAGCCGCCGTGCAGAGGACCAGCCCGGCCCTGTTGAGGACGTTCGTCGCGCCGACGTGGTCCGCGTTCGCCGCGAACCCGCACGCCGTGCACCGGAACCTTTCCTGGGTGACACGGTTCTCCTTCGCGACATGCCCGCACTCGGAGCACGTGCGGGAGGTGTTGCGCGCGTCCACCGGAACCGCCAGGCGACCGGCACTCTCAGCCTTGTTCGCCAGGATTCCGAGGAACTGCGCCCAACCCGCGTCGAGGATGCTGCGGTTGAGCCCGGCCTTCGCGGCAGCACCGTTCGGCAGAAAACCGCCGGGCTGCTCGGGGTCGGCCTTGGGCGCGGGGGCTTTGGTCATGCCCGCCGTGTTCAGCCGCTCGTGCGCGATCACATCGTGGCCGGCGATCAGCTTACGGGCGGTCTTGTGGTGGAAGTCGGCCCGCTGCCGCCGGATCCTGCCGTGCAGCTTGGCGACCTTCCGGGCAGCGGCGCGATGCTTCTTGGTGCGCTGCCGGGTCCGCTTCGGGAACGTCGCGAGATGCCGCTGCGCTTCGGCCAGTTCGTCGGCCATCGTCTGGAAAAAGCGCGGATTGGCGACGTGTTCGCCGTCCGAGGTGGTCAGGAAGTGGGCAACTCCCATGTCGATACCGACGATCGCCCCGGTCGGCGGCAGCTCCTCGACGGGTACGTTGTCGCAGGCGAGGACGACGTACCAGCGGTTCCCCTCGCGCTTCACCGAGATCGTCTTGACGCGGCCCTGCACGGGCCGGTGCTGGTGCACGCGGACATGCCCGATGCCTTGCAGTCGTACGCGGGTCTGCCAATCGTGCGGGGTGGAGTCCCAGCGGCAGCCGTCGCCGTCCTTCGGGAACGTGACGGTGTCGAAGTGCCCCACACCCTTGAACCTGGGGTAGCCCGGCGTCTGCCCGGCCTTGACCCGGCGGAAGAACGCCTGGAACGCCTTGTCCAGACGGCGCAGGGTGGCTTGCTGCGAGCTGAACGACCAGCGGCTCTGACGCTCCGGGTCGAACGCCCGGATGTCTTTGAGCTGAGCGGACTGGTCGCCGTAGCGGACGGTGGTCTTCGAGGCGTGCCGGTAGGCGTCGCGCCGCTCTTGGAGGGCGCCGTTGTAGAGGGAGCAGTGGTCCCGCAGCATGCCGGTGAGGGCCGCCGCCTGACCTTTGGTGGGGCGCAGGAGGAACTTGTACGCGCGGATCACGGGCCGTCCCCCTTCTTCCCCGGGCGTTCCCACTGGGTGCTGATGTACTTCTCGACCGTCGCCGCCGACACGGCACCCACCGACGCCGCGAAGTACGACGACGACCACAGCGTAGGCATTCGCGACTTCAGGTGCGGGAACTCCTCGCGAAGTACACGGGAAGTGAAGCCCTTGAACTGGTTGGCCACGTACGAGGCCGACGACTTCGGGTCGTGCTTCACGAACAGGTGGACGTGGTCGGGCATGACTTCGAGCGTCACGATCTCCCACCCCCGTTCGTCGGCCTTCTGCCGGATCAGTTCGTCCAGTCGTTCCGCGACCCGGCCACCGAGGACCGGCCGGCGGTACTTCGGGCACCACACCACGTGGAGCCCCAGGTCATACACGCCACCGGAGAATCGGCGAACCTTCCTGGTCACGGTCACGCAGTCACTATACAGGCGCCACAAGTCTAGTACGCCAGAGAGGTGGGTTCAGGTGAACAGTGCCGATCCGCGCACCCGGTTGAGGTCAGAACAGCACAGAGAAGCCATTCCCCACCCCGCTAAAGCGGGGCGTCCCCTGGCTAGGTCCTGATGGACCTGGAGAAGCTGGACGCCGAGAGGCCGGCACCGCCCGTACACCGGCATCCGTCGCGGCAGCCGGAGGTGGCGGCGGGCGAGGGATGTCTGGTGGTGGCGATCCGCCTGCCGGTGCGGATCGTCGTGTTCCTCGTGGTTCTGCCGGTGCGGCTGGTGTGGGACGCGTGTGCCGTCGCCGCGCGGTGGCTGGACCGCGCCGTGTTCCGTCCGCTCGGGCGGGCGCTGCTGTGGGCCGGGCGCGCGGTCTTCGTGTGGCCGCTGGTGGGGCTGTGGCGGTATGTCCTCGTGCCGCTCGGCAGAGCGCTCGCATGGCTCGGGAACCTGGTGGTCGTCGTGCCCGCCGGGTGGCTGTACCGGTACGTGCTCGTGCCGCTCGGGCACGCGCTGGTGTGGCTGTACACGCGCGTGCTGACGCCCTTCGGGCACGGGGTGATGTGGGTGCTGCGCGGGATCGGGTCCGTGTCCGCCGTGATCGGACTCGGGGTGTTCGCGGCCCTCTCCTGGCTCACGCGGTACCTCGTCGTCGTGCCCGGTGTGTGGCTGTACACATGGGTGCTCACGCCCGTCGGCCGCACCGTCGCTTGGTGTGCGAAAGGGCTGGCATGGCTGGTGGGCGTGCTCGTCACCGGCATCGGTACGGGGCTGTACTGGATCACCCGGATCCTGTTCGTGCTGCCCCTGCTCGCCGTATGGCGCTGGGTCCTGGTGCCGGTCGGGCGGGTGCTCGCCGTCGTCGCGCGGGAGATCTGGAACGCCCTCGGGCATGCCTGGCGGGTCGCCGGGTACGTCTCGCTCGCGGTGGGGCGGTTCCTGAAGGCCCTCTTCCGGTGGGTCGTCGTGGAACCGGTGCGCTGGGTGTACACGCGTGTGCTGACGCCGGTGGGGCACGTGGTGCGGGACGCGGTGCTGCGGCCCGCCGCCGAGGCGGCGCGTGCCGTGGGGCGGGCCGTCCGGCAGTCCCTCGCCTCCGCGCGCCTGACGCTGCGGCGGACGCGCGCCGACCTGCGACGGGTGCTGGTCGGGGAACAGCGGCCGGTACGGGGTGAGAACCGACGGGAACCTATCGGCGGTGACACGCGTACTCTTGGTAGCAGTACGACCGCACTCACGAAGGACTGAACGACACTGGGCAAGCGACAGCCCGAAGGCCCGCCGCCCGCACCCGCGGTGCAGCGCATCCGATTGCGCTACACCAAGCGCGGCCGCCTCCGGTTCACCAGCCACCGTGACTTCCAGCGTGCCTTCGAGCGCGCGTTGCGCCGTGCCGAGGTGCCGATGGCGTACTCGGCGGGGTTCACGCCGCACCCGAAGGTCTCGTACGCCAATGCCGCACCCACCGGCACGGGCAGTGAGGCGGAGTACCTCGAGATCGCGCTCACCCAGCAGCGTGATCCGGAACCGCTCAGAATGCTCCTCGACGAGTCGCTGCCCACCGGCCTCGACATCGTGGAGGCGGCAGAGGCCCGAACCCCGGGGCTCGCCGACCGGCTCACGGCCTCGGTGTGGGAGCTGCGGCTGGACGGTGTCGACGCCGAGGAGGCCCGTCGAGCGGTGGACGCCTTCAACGCGGCGGAAACCGTCGAGGTGCAGCGCCGGACGAAGAGCGGCGTCCGTACGTTCGACGCCCGTTCCGCGGTCGTGGAACTGGAGAGCGTGGAAGCACCCTCTTCACCGGCTGATAGGTCGACCGACCGGCCCTGTGCGATACTGCGGCTGGTTGTTCGGCACGTGACGCCTGCCGTTCGACCCGACGACGTCCTGTCCGGTCTCCGCGCCGTGGCCGATCTGGCGCCGCCGGTCCCCGCAGCGGTGACCAGGCTGGCGCAGGGGCTGCTCGATGAAGAGACCGGCACGGTGACCGACCCGCTCGCGCCCGACCGCGAGGCAGCAGCGACCGCGCCGCATCCGGCCGGTGCCACTGCCACCGCGACGGCGTCGGTGTAAGGAAGGTCCCGCGTAGGGACGGACGTCGTAGCGCCGCCCTCGTACCTCGGGAGCCACCTGGGTCGGGCAGCGCACCCACCACAAGACTTTCGCCAGGCCGTGCGCATTCGGTGTACGGAACCGGTGAGACAGGACACTAGAGAGCTCCCGTGCGGCGCCCGCGCCCCGGACGGCGGTAACCGCGCTTCGCGCGAACCGCGGACGTCACCGGCATCGCCGGACCAGGTGCGGCGCCCGGGAGCCTGACGGGAGAAACCCCCGCATGCTCGAACCGACCGAGCCCACAGAGGGCTCCGAACCGAACAGCCCCAGCGACACCCTGCCGCCGCGCCGTCGGCGCCGGGCCGCGTCCCGCCCCGCCGGCCCGCCCACTGCGGCCTCCGGCACAGCGGAGGAGACGACCGCCCCGGCCATACCGGCCGCCGAGCCGCTCGACGAGAACGACGAGCTCGAGGCCGCGGAAGGCACCGGAACCGACACGGCCGCAGCACCCGAGCCGACGGCGGCCCGGGCCGGGACGCAGGCCGTCGCGGACGACGCCGCTCCGCGCAGGCGCCGTCGCGTGGTGCGCCGCCCGGCCTCGTCCGCGGACGCGCCGGAAGCGGCGAACACCGCCGAGACCGTCGTACCGGCGACCGAGACCCCGGCCGTGCCGAACGCTCCGGCCGCCGAGCCCGTCGCGGACGCCGAGCCGGCCGAGCCGGCCGTGGAAGCGGCCCCGCCGCGTGCGCGCCGTCGTGCCACGCGCCGCGTGACCTCGCCGACGGCCACCGTCGCCGGGACCACCGAACCTGCCGAACCGGCACAGAGCTCCGCGGGTGCCGAGAGCACCGTGACCGCGGACAGCACGCGGGCCGCCGACGCCGCGGTTGCTTCCGGCACCGCCGCCCCCGTGGACACGGCCCCCGCGGAGGCTGCCCTCGCGGAGGCCGCCCTCGCGGACACCGCCGAGACCGCCGTCGCCGACGACGCGGCTCCCCGCCGTACCCGGCGTCGCGCCTCACGCCGTGTCTCCGCCCCCGCGACCGCCGAGGCCACCGCCTCCCCCGCCGAGGAGGCGAAGGCTCCCGTGAGCGAGACCACCGGAGAGACCTCGCAGCCCCCCGCGACATCCGAGGCGTCCGCGACATCCGAGGCGTCCGAGGCGCCCGAGGTGCCCGCCGCGGACGATGCCGCTCCGCGCCGCCGACGCCGTGCGGTCCGCAAGCCCGCCGCCGGATTCGCCGAGCCCGCCCGCCCCGCCGCAGGGTCGGCCGAAGCCGCCGAGGCCGGGACGGCGAAGCGTCCCGCACGTCCCGCGGTCGCCGTCTTCCAGGCTCCCGTGTTCACCGAGCCCCAGTTCCAGACCCCGGAGCGGGCCGCCGCCGAAGCGGCGGCCGAGGCCGTCGGCACGGTGGAGCCCGATGAGCCGGAGGAGACCGAGGAGCTGCCGGAGGAGCAGCCCGTCGCCTCCCGCCGCCGGCGCCGTCGCCGGGGCGCCGCGGACGAGACCGAGGCGGCACCGGCCGCCCGGACCGCTTCCGGCAGCACCCGTACCGAGCCCGCTGTCGACACCCGCGCCGAGGACGGGACGGACGCCGACGCGGACGTCGACGACCAGGCCGAGGACCACGCGGACGACGATCAGGACGAGCACGAGGGCCCCGGCTCCCGCCGTCGCCGTCGCCGGGGCGGCCGTCGCCGCAGGCGCGGCGAGTCCGCCGATGCCGATGCCGACGCCGAGGACGACGAGTCCGGGGGCGACGCCGAGCAGGACACCGACGACGGGTCCGCCGACGACACGGACGACACGGACGACACCGAGGAGTCGGCCGAGGACCGTGACGACACCGGCGCCGCGGGCGGCTCCAGCAGCAGCCGTCGCCGTCGCCGCAGGCGCCGCAGGGCCGGCGACGGCGGCAGCGAGGCCGAGGTCTCCGGTGACGACCCCGAGCGCACCGTCGTCAAGGTGCGCGAGCCGCGCAAGGCTTCCGAGCCGTCGGACGAGGTGCAGTCCATCAAGGGCTCCACGCGTCTGGAGGCGAAGAAGCAGCGCCGCCGGGAAGGCCGTGAGCAGGGCCGCCGACGCGTCCCGATCATCACCGAGGCCGAGTTCCTGGCCCGCCGCGAGGCCGTCGAGCGCGTCATGGTGGTCCGGCAGTACGGCGACCGTACGCAGATCGGCGTCCTGGAGGACGGCGTGCTCGTCGAGCACTACGTCAACAAGGAGCAGGCCACCTCGTACGTCGGCAACGTGTACCTCGGCAAGGTGCAGAACGTGCTGCCGTCGATGGAGGCCGCCTTCATCGACATCGGCAAGGGCCGCAACGCCGTGCTCTACGCCGGTGAGGTCAACTTCGAGGCGCTGGGCATGGCCCACGGCCCGCGCCGGATCGAGGCCGCGCTGAAGTCCGGCCAGCCGGTCCTCGCCCAGGTGACGAAGGACCCGATCGGGCACAAGGGCGCCCGTCTGACCAGCCAGGTCTCCCTCCCGGGCCGTTACCTCGTGTACGTCCCCGAGGGCTCGATGACCGGCATCAGCCGCAAGCTGCCCGACACCGAGCGGGCCCGGCTGAAGACCATTCTCAAGAAGGTCGTCCCCGAGGACGCGGGCGTCATCGTGCGCACCGCCGCCGAGGGCGCGAGCGAGGACGAGCTGCGCCGTGACGTCGAGCGGCTGCAGGGACAGTGGGAGGACATCAAGAAGAAGTCCAGGAACGGCGGCAGCTCGAACGCGCCGACGCTGCTGTACGGCGAGCCGGACATGACCGTCCGGGTCGTGCGGGACATCTTCAACGAGGACTTCTCCAAGGTCATCGTCAGTGGCGACGAGGCCTGGCAGACCATCCACGGGTATGTCGCGCATGTCGCGCCCGACCTGGCCGACCGGCTGCAGAAGTGGACCAGCGAGGTCGACGTCTTCGCCACGTACCGGATCGACGAGCAGCTCGCCAAGGCGCTCGACCGCAAGGTCTGGCTGCCCAGCGGCGGTTCGCTGGTGATCGACCGGACCGAGGCGATGATCGTCATCGACGTCAACACCGGCAAGTTCACCGGTCAGGGCGGAAACCTCGAGGAGACGGTCACCAGGAACAACCTGGAGGCGGCCGAGGAGATCGTGCGTCAGCTGCGGCTGCGCGACCTCGGCGGCATCATCGTCATCGACTTCATCGACATGGTCCTGGAGTCCAACCGGGACCTGGTGCTGCGGCGCCTCCTCGAGTGCCTGGGCCGGGACCGTACGAAGCACCAGGTCGCCGAGGTGACCTCGCTGGGCCTGGTGCAGATGACCCGCAAGCGGGTCGGCCAGGGTTTGCTGGAGTCGTTCTCGGAGACCTGCGTCCACTGCAACGGGCGCGGTGTCATCGTCCACCTGGACCAGCCCACCTCCGCCGGAGGCGGCGGCAAGCGCAGGAAGCGGCCGCGGGCCGAGGAGCACCTCCACGAGCACGAGGCCGACGTCGTCCCGACGGCGGAGCAGGAGCAGGAGCAGGAGCAGGAGGCGGAAGCGGAGCCGGAGACGGAGGCCGAGGTCGCCGCCGAGGCCGCCGAGCCGGTCGCGCTCCCGGCCCTCGAGTACACCCCCGACGAGGAGCTGTACAGCAGCGCCGCCGAGGCGGAGGCCGCGGCCACCCGTGGACGCGGCCGTCGCAGGGTGAGCCGGAGGGCCTCGGCCCCGGCCGGCGCCCCGAGGCGCGAGGAGCGCCGTCGCGAGCAGGCCACCGCCGAGACCACGGGCGGCGCGGCCACGGCCGAGGAGCCTTCGGTCCAGGCGTCGACGGTCCAGGCGCCGACGGCCCAGGACACGACGGCCGCACAGGAAGCCGCGCGTCCGGTGCGGCCGGAGTCGGCCGCCGAGGCGCACGCCGCACCGGCCGCCGCCGAGGACCCGGTCGTCGAGGCCCCTGCCGAAACCCCGGCTGAGGCACCCGCCGCCGAGGAGGCCGCTCCTCAGGGCCGTACGCGCCGCAGGGCCACCCGCAAGGTGTCCGCTCCGGCCGGTTCCCCGGCGGGCGCCGAGGCCGCGGTGGTGACGGTCACGGAGACCGTTCCCACGGCCGTCCCGTCGGAGCCCGAGCAGGCGTCCGAGCCGGTGGCCGCGCAGTCCCCGGCCGAGCCGGCGGAGTCGCCCGAGCCGGTGGCCGAGACCGCCGCGCCGCCGCGCCCGCGCCGCCGCGCGGTGCGCAAGTCGACCGTGTCCACCACCGCGTCCGAGGAGGCGGCCGTCGTGGTCGTCCCGTCGGCCACGGCGGACGAGGCTGACGAGGCGGGGGCCGCCACGGAGGAGGCGCCCGTCGGGGAAGCAGCCGACGCGACGGCTCAGGCCGGGAAGGCCGCCCGCACGGTGGCGAAGAAGGCCACGGTGAAGAAGGCCGCCACGAAGAAGACGGCGGCCACCAAGGCCACCGCCACCAAGGCCACCGCCACCAAGGCCACCGCCAAGAAGGCGACGGCGAAGAAGGCGACCGCGGCCAAGACGACCGCGGCCAAGACGACCGCGGCCAAGACGACTGCCGCCAAGGCTGCCGCGAAGAAGACGGTGGCGAAGAAGACGACGGTGAGGAAGACCGCGGCGAAGAAGACCGCGGCGGCCGAACAGCAGTCTTCGCCGTCCGTGTCGAGCACCACCGACGGGGAGTGACGTCGACCGTACGAGGATGGTGATCCGCCCCCGGCCTCGCCGGGGGCGGATTGCTTTTGTCCCGGACCTCGGCTGTCACACAAGAATCGAATGGGTGAATGGCCGACGAATCGAAGATCTCGCGTCAGAGATATAATACGACTTAAGAATAGCGTTAAATTTGGACAAGTGAGAACTTTTCCCTGCGTAAGCAGAGTATTGGGGCATAAGAAGTGAAGGCTCTCGTGCTGTCCGGGGGAGCGGGGACCCGTCTCCGTCCCATCACCCACACCTCGGCCAAGCAGCTGGTGCCCGTCGCCAACAAGCCTGTGCTCTTCTACGGCCTGGAAGCACTCGCCGAAGCCGGGATCAGTGAGGTCGGGATCATCGTCGGTGACACCGCGGACGAGATCCGTGAAGCGGTGGGGGACGGCTCCCGCTTCGGGATCGAGGCCATCTACATCCCCCAGGAAGCCCCCCTGGGGTTGGCGCACGCCGTGCTCATCGCCCAGGACTTCCTCGGCGACGACGACTTCGTCATGTATCTCGGCGACAACTTCATCGTCGGTGGCATCACCGGACTGGTGGAGGAGTTCAGGGCCGAGCGGCCCGACGCGCAGATCCTGCTGACCAAGGTCCCCGACCCCACCTCCTTCGGCGTCGCCGAACTCGGCGGCGACGGCCGGGTGGTGAATCTGGAGGAGAAGCCGAAGCAGCCGAAGAGCGATCTGGCTCTCGTCGGCGTCTACCTGTTCACCCCGGCCGTACACGAGGCGGTCCGCTCCATCGAGCCCTCCTGGCGCGGTGAGCTGGAGATCACGCACGCCATCCAGTGGCTGATCGACGAGAAGCGGGACGTCCGCTCCACCACGATCTCCGGATACTGGAAGGACACCGGCAACGTCACCGACATGCTGGAGGTCAACCGGTCCGTCCTGGAGACCCTGGAGCCGCACAACGCGGGCGTGGTGGACGAGGCCAGCGAGATCATCGGCCGGGTGCGCATCGAGGAGGGCGCGCGCGTCAGCGGAAGCCGGATCGTCGGGCCCGCGGTCATCGGCGCGGGTACGGTGGTCAACGACGCGTACGTCGGCCCTTTCACCTCGGTGTCCGAGGGGTGTCGGATCGAGGACAGCGAGATCGAGTACTCCATCGTTCTGCGGGGCTCGTCCGTGACCGGTGTGCGCCGGGTGGAGGCCTCGCTCATCGGGCGCGATGTCGAGGTCACGCCCGCTCCCCGTAACCCCAAGGCCCACCGGCTCGTGCTCGGTGATCACAGCAAGGTGCAGATCTCCTCATGACGGCCCCCTCTTCCCAAGCCTCCCCGGCCCGCCCGACCCGGATCCTGGTGACCGGCGGTGCCGGCTTCATCGGCTCGCACTACGTCCGTACGCTGCTCGGCCCCCAGGGCCCCGGTGACGTCGCGATCACCGTCCTGGACAAACTGACGTACGCGGGCAACCCGGCCAACCTCGACGAGGTCCGTGATCACCCCGGGTTCGCCTTCGTGCGGGGCGACATCTGCGACCCGGAGCTGGTCGGCAAGCTGATGGCAGAACACGACCAGGTGGTGCACTTCGCCGCCGAGTCGCATGTCGACCGATCCATCGACGGCGGCGCGGAGTTCGTCCGCACGAACGTGGTCGGCACCCACACGCTCATCGACGCCGCGCACCGGACCGGCATCAAGACCTTCGTGCACATCTCCACCGACGAGGTCTACGGCTCGATCGACGAGGGTTCCTGGCCCGAGACCCACCCGCTGCAGCCCAACTCGCCCTACTCCTCGGCGAAGGCCTCCAGCGACCTGATCGCACTGTCCTACCACCGCACCCACGGCCTGGACGTCCGCGTCACCCGCTGCTCCAACAACTACGGACACCACCACTTCCCCGAGAAGGTCATCCCGCTCTTCGTCACCAACCTCCTCGACGGCAGGAAGGTCCCGCTGTACGGCGACGGCGGCAACGTCCGCGACTGGCTGCACATCGACGACCACGTCCAGGGCATCGAACTGGTCCGCGCCAAGGGCCGCGCGGGCGAGGCCTACAACATCGGCGGCGGCACCGAACTCTCCAACAAGGAACTCACCGGGCTGCTGCTGGAGGCGTGCGGCGCCGACTGGGAGACCAGCGTGGAGTACGTCGAGGACCGCAAGGGCCACGACCGCCGCTACTCCGTCGACTGCACGAAGATCCGCGAAGAGCTGGGCTACGAGCCGCGCAAGGACTTCCGCGAGGGCCTCGCCGAAACCGTCCAGTGGTACCGGGACAACCGCGCCTGGTGGGAGCCGTTGAAGGAGCGGGCGGCGCTGAGCTGACGCGCCTTCACCCCCTGCGGGCCGGGGTCCGCCCTCGCCCCGGGCCCCCACCTTCTGCGGGCCCGGGACAAGCCCCGGGCCCGCTCAGGCATATCCGCGCGCGGCCCGGCCCCCGGCGGCGGCCCGCGCCATCCGGCACAGAGGACAAGAGGGAAGAGGGATGAACCCGATGAAGGAACAGGCCGACGCTCCGGCCGGCTGGCTGGTCACCGGGGCGGGCGGCATGCTCGGCCAGGACGTGCTGGCCCGGCTGGCCGCGGCGGGTGAGCAGGCCACCCCCCTCGACCGGACGGCGCTGGACCTCACGGACGCCGACGCCGTGCGGCGGACGCTTCAGCGCCACCGGCCCGCCGTGGTCGTCAACTGCGCGGCCTGGACCGCCGTGGACGACGCCGAGACCCACGAGGCCGAGGCGCTCGCGATCAACGGTGACGGCCCGGCCCATCTCGCCGACGCCTGCGCCCGCGCCGGCGCCGTCCTGCTCCACGTCTCCACCGACTACGTCTTCGCCGGCGACGCCACCACGCCGTACGCCGAGAACGCCCCCACCGCCCCGCGCAGCGCCTACGGCCGCACCAAGCTCGCCGGTGAGCAGGCCGTCCTGAAGACCCTCCCGGACAGCGGCTACGTCGTCCGCACCGCCTGGCTGTACGGCACGGGCGGCCCCAACTTCGTCCGCACCATGATCGGTCTGGAGGGCCGGCGCGAGACCCTGGACGTCGTGGACGACCAGCGCGGCCAGCCCACCTGGAGCGCCGACCTGGCCGGTCTGCTGCTCGAGCTGGGGCGCGGAGCCCTGGCCGGTACCGCCCCGGCGGGGATCTACCACGGCACCGCCTCCGGCGAGACCACCTGGTACGGCTTCACCCGCGAGATCTTCCGCCTGCTCGGCGCCGACCCGGACCGGGTCCGTCCCACCACCAGCGAGGCGTTCGTCCGCCCCGCCCCCCGCCCGGCCTACAGCGTGCTCGGCCACGAGCGCCTCGCCGCCGCCGGCATCGAGCCGCCGCGTGACTGGCGCGCGGCCCTCACCGAGGCGTTCCCGGAGATCCACCGGGTCCACGAGAAGGAGAACCCGGCGTGACAGTCAAGGTCAGCGTCGTCATCGCGGTCTACAACCCGGGCAAGTACGTGGAGGACTGCATCACTGGCCTGCTGCGGCAGAGCCTGACCCCCGACGAGTTCGAGGTCCTCTTCGTCGACGACGGTTCCACCGACGAGACTCCCGCCCGGCTGGACCGGCTGGCAGCCGAACACCCCCACATCCACGTCATCCACCAGGAGGCCTCCGGCTGGTCCGGCAAGCCCCGCAACACCGGCATCGACGCGGCCAGGGGCGAGTACATCATGTTCGCCGACCACGACGACTGGCTCGGCGACGAGGCCCTGGAGCGGATGTACGACTACGGCAGGGCGAACGACGCCGACGTGGTCGTGGGAAAGATGGCGGGCATCGGCCGCCCGGTCCCGCAGGAGCTGTTCCGGGTCAACCGGCCGCGCGCGACGGTGGAGAACGCGCCTCTGATCGACAGTCTCACCCCGCACAAGATGTTCCGGCGGGAGTTCCTCGCACAGCACACCATGCGATTCAAGGAGGGCCGCCGCCGGCTGGAGGACCACGTCTTCGTCGTCGAGGCCTATCTGCGGGCCGAGAGCGTCGCCGTCCTCGGCGACTACCTGTGCTACTACCACATCACCCGCGACGACGGCTCCAACGCCGGCTTCCAGCGCTTCGACCCGGCCGGTTACTTCAACAACCTTCGTGAGGCCCTCGACGTGGTCGAGGAGCTCACCGAGCCCGGCCCGCTGCGCGACAAGCTGTTCAGCCGCTGGCTACGCGTCGAGATGGTCGAGCGGCTGCGCGGCGACCGGCTGCTCAAGCTCCCCGAGGACTACGCCGAGGAGCTGTACCGCGAGATCCGGGGTGTGGTCACCGAGCGTTTCGGCCCGGGCGTGTTCGCCAGGGTCGCCCCCACGCAGCGGGTGGTGGCCGGACTGATCGCCGCCGGTCACTACGAGGACATCCGCGCCCTCGCCCACTGGGAGGCCGGGATCAGGCCCACCGGCACCCTGGACTCCCTGGTCTGGGAGGGCGGCGTCCTGAACATCGGATTCACCTCCGAGTACCAGATCGACGGCGAGCCGATGACCTTCCGCCGGGAGGGCGAGGGGGAGGGCGAGCACGACCTGCTCGGCCTGCCGCTGTCCGACAAGGCGCTCGAGGCGCTGGCCGGTCAGGGCGTCACCCTGGCCGCCCCGGTCGACAAGAGCGACGTGGACCTGGTGGTCCGGCACCGCGAGAACGCCGTGCAGTACTACCTCCCGGTCGAGTGCGAACGGCACCGCCTGGACGCGGAGGCCGGCTCCTTCCGCCAGCGGATCACCGCGCGCGCCGTTCTCGACCCGGAGACCGCGGCCGCGGGCAAGCCCCTGGACAAGGGCATCTGGGACCTGCACCTGCGCATCAAGTCCTGCGGCTGGAGCAAGGAGACCCGGCTCGGCGCGGTACGCGGCGAGGACGCGGAGGCCGGACGGCTGGCCGCGCTCACCGGTGAGCCGAGGCGGCTGGTCCTGCCGTACTGGACCGACGGGCCGGGCAACCTCTCCCTCGACGTCGACCAGCACACCAACAAGCTGGAGCGCGAGGCGGTGGCCCTGATGGACCCGGCCGGGGCCGTGGTCGAGGGCTCCGCCGTACGGCTGCCGCTGCCGCTGCACGTCGCGGCGGACACCGGGAACCCGGTGCAGCTCCGCTTCGAGCGCAAGAACGTGGGCAAGTTCCCGGCCGACGCCGAGGTGTCCGGCCGCACCGTGAGCGCCACGCTGCCGCTGGAGAAGCTCACCGGGAAGCGCTGGGCCGTCCGGATCGGCGTGCCGTCCGCCGGCCGCGGCGAGGCGAAATGGACCCGGCTCCCGGTCGACGTGGTGGTCTCCGCCGACGGCACCGCCCGGGTGATCGACCGGCACACCCCGCCGGCCGCGCCCGCCCCGGGGAAGCCGGACCCGGTGCCGTCCGCGCCGTCCCGCCCCCTGTGGCGTCGGGCCGCCGGGCGTATCAAGCGTTCACTGACGAACCAGCAGCAGAAGAAGAACTGAGGACCCCTCCGATGCGACCCCTTTCCCTCTCCGGCGCCTGGGTGCACGAGCCGAAGATCTTCCCCGACGGCCGGGGCAGCTTCCACGAGTGGTTCAAGGCCCCGGTCTTCACCGGGACGGCCGGCCACCCGCTCACGCTTGCCCAGGCCAACATGTCCGTCTCCAGCCGGGGCACCCTGCGCGGCATCCACTTCGCCGACGTGCCGCCCGGCCAGGCCAAGTACGTCAAGTGCGTGCGCGGCGCGGTCCTCGACGTGATCGTGGACATCCGGGACGGCTCACCCACCTTCGGCCAGTGGGAGACGGTCCGCCTGGACGACCGGGACCATCACGCGGTCTACCTCTCCGAGGGCCTCGGTCACGCCTTCATGGCGCTCACCGAGGACGCCACCGTGATCTACCTCTGCTCCGAGGGGTACGCACCCGAGCGCGAGCACGGCATCCACCCGCTCGACCCGGCGATCGGCATCGACTGGCCCGAGGACCTCACGCCGCTGCTCTCCGCCAAGGACGAGCAGGCGCCCACCCTGGCCGAGGCCCGGGAACAGGGCCTGCTGCCCTCCTACGAGGAATGCGTGGCCTACCGGGAGAGCCTCGGCGGCTGAACCGGCTGAACCGGCTGAACCGGCTGAACCGGCTGAACCGGCTGAACGGGCCGGACCGGGCCCGCCCCGGCCGGTTCAGCCCGCTCTGGGCGGGCCAGTGACCTCGACCGCCGGCGCGCCCACCGGGACCGCCGCATCCCCGTGAGCCTCTTCCTCCCGGGTGCGCGGACCGGCTCGCGAGAAGCGGGGCGGACCTCACTTCCCTGACGGGAAGGCGGGTCCGCCTTTCGCGTGTCGACCGGGAACCGCGTACGCACGTACACCGGACCGCCTCTGGAGACACCCCGCGTGAGCGCCTGGGCATGGCCGACGGCCCGCGTCGGACCGAGGCCGCGCCGAAGCCGGGCCGGCCGGTCCTCGCCCGGGTGACGAAGGACCCGATCGGGCACATAGGGTGCCCGTCCGTCCGGCCGGGTCTCCCTCGTGGGCCGCTGCCTCGTGTACGTCCCCGAGGACGAGGACGCGGATGTCGTCGTGCGCACCGCCGCCGAGGGCGCGAGCGAGGGCGATTCGCGCCGTGACGTCGAGCGGCTGCGGATCACCGCCCGGGTCCGTGTGCCGCCCCCCGCCGTCCCCGCCCGGTCCGCACCCGCGGCCGCCGGGACACGCCGGGCCGGGCGTCCGGCGAGCGGTCATGGAGCCGGCGCGAGAGCTGCTCCGGTATCAGGTCATGCAGTCCGGACAGGTTCCGCGGTAGGTCAGTTCGACGGCGGAGAGCGTGTATCCGAAGCGTTCCGACTCCGGGAGGGCCGAGAGGGCGTTGCCCGTCGGGTGCACGTCGCGGATCGTTCCGCAGCGGTCGCAGAGCAGGTGGTGGTGGGGGCGGTGCGCGTTCGGGTCGTAGCGCGTGGCGCGGTGGTCGGTCGAGACCTCGAGGAGCTCGCCCAGGGACACCAGTTCGCCCAGGGTGTTGTAGACCGTCGCCCGGGAGATCTCGGGCAGCCGCTCCGTCGCCCGCGCGTGCACCTCGTCGGCGGTCAGGTGGATGTGGTCTCCGGCGAGGACCTCGGCGACGACACGCCGCTGTGCGGTCAGGCGCCAGCCACGTTCCCGAAGCCTCTTCAAGAGATCGCTCATGCACGTCACCCTAATCAGCGATGGAACCCAGCTCAAGAACAGGTATGGTTCTGAAGGTTGCCTTGACTTAGACCTTGTCCAACGTAGGGTATACGATGAGAGCCGCGGAGCGGCTTGCGCGGATGCTCGGACGGCCCGGACCGCAGGCCTTGATTCCCAGCGAAGAACCACTCACCGAGGAGCGAGCTTTGACCGAGAACAACCAGAAGCCGTTGACGACGGCCGCCGGCGCGCCGGTTGCCGACAACCAGAACGCCCTGACGGCCGGTCCCCGCGGTCCGATGCTCCTGCAGGACGTGTGGTTCCTGGAGAAGCTCGCGCACTTCGACCGCGAGGTCATCCCGGAGCGCCGGATGCACGCCAAGGGCTCGGGCGCCTTCGGCACCTTCACGGTGACCCACGACATCACGCAGTACACGAGCGCGAAGATCTTCTCCGAGATCGGCAAGAAGACC
Source organism: Streptomyces sp. P9-A2 (assembly GCF_036634175.1). NCBI lineage: Bacteria > Bacillati > Actinomycetota > Actinomycetes > Kitasatosporales > Streptomycetaceae > Streptomyces > Streptomyces sp. P9-A2. The sequence goes on along the minus strand of NZ_JAZIFX010000001.1, from coordinate 2,612,760 downwards.
GACCTGTTCGTCCGGTTCTCCACCGTCGCCGGTGAGCGCGGCGCGGCCGACGCCGAGCGCGACATCCGCGGCTTCGCCCTGAAGTTCTACACGGACGAGGGCAACTGGGACCTGGTCGGGAACAACACCCCGGTCTTCTTCTTCCGCGACCCGCTGAGGTTCCCGGACCTCAACCGCGCGGTGAAGCGCGACCCGCGCACCAACCTCCGCGACGCCGAGAACAACTGGGACTTCTGGACCAACCTCCCCGAGGCCCTGCACCAGATCACGATCGTCATGTCCGACCGCGGCATCCCCGCCTCGTACCGGCACATGCACGGCTTCGGCTCGCACACCTACAGCCTGATCAACGCCGAGGGCGAGCGGTTCTGGGTCAAGTTCCACCACCGCACCCAGCAGGGCATCAAGAACCTCACCGACGCCGAGGCCGAGGCCCTCGTCGGCAAGGACCGAGAGTCCCACCAGCGCGACCTCTACGACTCGATCGAGAACGGCGACTTCCCGAAGTGGAAGATGTTCGTCCAGATCATGCCGGAGGCCGACGCGGAGAACTACCGCTTCCACCCCTTCGACCTCACCAAGGTCTGGTCGAAGAAGGACTACCCGCTGATCGAGGTCGGCGAATGGGAGCTCAACCGCAACCCCGCGAACTACTTCGCGGACGTCGAGCAGGTCGCCTTCACCCCGGCGAACGTGGTTCCGGGCATCAGCTACTCGCCCGACAAGATGCTGCAGGGCCGCCTCTTCTCCTACGGCGACGCCCAGCGCTACCGCCTCGGTGTGAACCACCACCAGATCCCGGTCAACGCCGCGAAGAACCCGGTGAACACCTACCACCGCGACGGTGCCATGCGGATCGACGGCAACCAGGGATCCACCCCGGGCATCGAGCCCAACTCCTACGGCCGCTGGGCCGACCAGCCGGCCTACCGCGAGCCGAGCCAGGCCGTGGGCGCCGTCGCCGACCGGTTCAACTTCCGTGAGGACGACGACAACTACTTCGAGCAGCCCCGGAACCTCTTCCGCCTGATGAGCCCCGAGCAGCAGCAGGTTCTCTTCGAGAACACGGCGCGCGCCATCAACGGCGCGTCGGAGCAGACCGTCGAACGGCACATCGCCAACTGCACCCAGGCCGACCCGGCCTACGGCGAAGGCGTCCGCAAGGCGATCGAGGCCCTGGCCGCCGGCAACCTCTGAGCCTGACCGCTCAAAGGAGGGGCAGGCGGTACGCCCCCCCGCCGTGCCCGGCGCGGACCACCCGGTGGTCCGCGCCGGGCACGGCGCAGTCACCCCCCGACGTCCTCATGGACGCGACCGGCACGACCGCTGGACCGGCACGACCGCTCGATCAGGAGAGATGCGCATGAGCAGGGACGGTCTGACACCTGAGCAGACGGAGCGCGTCGTGGCCCTCGCCATGGATCTGGCCCGCGAGGGCAGCACCGAGCAGGTGGTGCAGTTCGTGGAGCACGGACTGCCGGTGGACGTGACCGACGCGGCCGGCAACACCCTGCTGATGCTCGCCGCCTATCACGGCCACGCCGACACCGTGCGGGCCCTGATCCGGCTCGGCGCCGACCCGGATCTGCGCAACGCCCGGGACCAGACCCCCATCGCCGGCGCCCTGTTCAAGGGCGCGGACGAGGTGGTCGGGGTGCTGCGGGAGGCCGGTGCGGATCTGGACTCCGGCACGCCGACCGCGCGGGTCGCGGCGACCATGTTCGGGCGCGCCCACCTGCTCGGGGGCTGACCCGCCGGGCGGGACCCCGTCCACCGGGCGCCCGTCACCGTCACCGGTGGTTCGGGCCCGGTTTGACCCCTTGGGGCCACGCACCGTAACCTTGACCCTCGGCGTGTCCATCGGGACCGCCACATCCCCGTAAACCTTTTCCTCCCGGGTGCATGGACCGGCTCGGGAGAGGTTGCCCCCTGTATCCGGTGGGCGGCTGGCCTGCGGGGTGCCGTTCTTCGAGTGAGAGTGAGATCCGCGTGTACGCCATCGTGCGCAGCGGTGGTCGCCAGCACAAGGTTGCTGTCGGCGACATCGTTGAGGTTGACAAGATTTCCACGGGCAAGGTCGGCGACACGGTCGAGCTCTCGACCCTGCTCGTCGTCGACGGCGACGCCGTGACCAGCGACCCGTGGGTGCTGGCCGGTATCAAGGTCCAGGCTGAGATCGTGGACCACCACAAGGGCCAGAAGATCGACATTCTGCGCTACAAGAACAAGACCGGCTACCGCCGTCGTCAGGGCCACCGCCAGCAGTACACGGCGATCAAGGTCACTGAGATCCCCGCGGCTGCGAAGTAAGGGACTGAGGAGAGATGGCACACAAGAAGGGCGCATCGTCCACCCGGAACGGTCGCGACTCCAATGCCCAGCGGCTCGGCGTGAAGCGCTTCGGCGGTCAGGCCGTCAACGCGGGTGAGATCCTCGTCCGTCAGCGTGGCACCCACTTCCACCCGGGCGCCGGCGTCGGCCGTGGTGGCGACGACACGCTGTTCGCGCTGGAGGCCGGTGCGGTGCAGTTCGGCACCCACCGTGGCCGCAAGGTCGTGAACATCGTTCCGGTCGCCTGATCGGAAGCTTTCGCGAGGCGGACCTCACTTCCCTGACGGGAAGGTGGGTCCGCCTTTCGCGTGTTGGCACAGGAAACACCTACGTACGTACACCTCACCGCCTCTGGAGGCACCCCACATGACCACCTTCGTGGACCGCGTCGAGCTGCATGTCGCCGCGGGTAGCGGAGGTCACGGCTGTGCCTCCGTCCACCGTGAGAAGTTCAAGCCGCTGGGCGGACCCGACGGCGGTAACGGCGGGCGGGGCGGCGATGTGATCCTCACCGTCGACCAGTCCGTGACCACCCTGATCGACTACCACCACTCCCCGCACCGCAAGGCCACCAGCGGCAAGCCCGGCGAGGGCGGCAACCGCAGCGGCAAGGACGGCCAGGACCTGGTCCTGCCGGTGCCGGACGGGACCGTCGTCCTGGACAAGGCGGGCAATGTACTCGCCGACCTGGTGGGGCACGGGACCTCGTACATCGCCGCGCAGGGCGGCCGGGGCGGGCTCGGGAACGCCGCCCTCGCCTCCGCGCGGCGCAAGGCGCCCGGGTTCGCGCTGCTCGGTGAGCCGGGAGACCTGCGGGACATCGGCCTGGAGTTGAAGACCGTCGCCGACGTGGCGCTGGTCGGCTACCCCAGTGCGGGCAAGTCCTCGCTGATCTCCGTGCTCTCCGCCGCCAAGCCGAAGATCGCCGACTACCCGTTCACCACCCTGGTGCCCAACCTGGGTGTGGTCACCGCCGGTTCGACCGTCTACACCATCGCCGACGTGCCGGGGCTCATCCCGGGCGCCAGCCAGGGCAAGGGCCTCGGGCTCGAGTTCCTGCGGCACGTGGAGCGGTGCAGTGTGCTCGTGCACGTGCTGGACACGGCGACGCTCGAGTCCGACCGCGACCCCGTCTCCGACCTCGACATCATCGAGGAGGAGCTGCGACAGTACGGCGGCCTCGACAACCGGCCCCGCGTCGTCGTCCTCAACAAGACCGACGTGCCGGACGGCAAGGACCTCGCCGAGATGGTGCGGCCGGACCTGGAGGCACGCGGCTACCGTGTCTTCGCGGTGTCCGCCGTCGCCCACCTCGGGCTGCGGGAACTGTCGTTCGCGCTGGCCCAGCTGGTGACCGAGGCGCGGGCCGCCCGCCCGAAGGAGGAGTCGACGCGCATCGTCATCCGGCCCAAGGCCGTGGACGACGCCGGGTTCGCCGTCACCCTCGAGGACGAAGGACTGTTCCGGGTACGTGGCGAGAAGCCCGAACGCTGGGTCCGCCAGACCGACTTCACCAACGACGAGGCCGTCGGCTACCTCGCCGACCGGCTCAACCGGCTCGGGGTGGAAGCGGCGCTGCTGAAGGCCGGGGCCCGCACCGGCGACGGTGTCGCCATCGGCCCCGAGGACAACGCCGTCGTCTTCGACTGGGAGCCGACGGTGACCGCCGGAGCGGAGATGCTCGGCCGGCGTGGCGAGGACCACCGCTTCGAGGAGCCCCGCCCGGCCGCCCAGCGCCGTCGCGACCGGCAGGCCGAACGGGACGAGGCCGAGCAGGAGTACGACGAGTTCGACCCGTTCCGCGACAAGTCGTAAGCCCCGCGGGGGACCTGCAGAGCTTGTAGGGCCTGTGGAGAACCCCGGGACGGCTCCGACGGCGGGATCCCTGTCCGCCGTCCGCCGCTCACCTTCAGGACCCGCCCAGGCAAGGGGACGTTCCCGTGCCGGGGCGGGTTTCCTCTTGTCCGCTTTCTTGTCATGCACGCACCCCGCTGAGTTCAGTGCGGGGACCTTCCGGACCGAGAACTTCCCAGTGTCCACGTCGCATGCGAGGCAGGGGAGTCCACCTATGTCCGGAGCAGTGTCACCCGACCGCCGCCGCGTTCTGACCGCCGGTGCCGCCGCGCTCGGCGCGGCGGCCTCCGCCCAGCTGTGGCTGCCGGCCACGGCTCGCGCGGTGGAGCGGAAACCGTTGCCCGACGGGCTGTTCAGCCTGGGTGTAGCCTCCGGCGATCCTCTGCCGGACGGGATCGTGCTGTGGACCCGGCTCGCCCCCGACCCCCTGAACGGCGGGGGGATGCCGGACCGCGCGGTACCCGTCGAGTGGCAGCTCGCCGAGGACTCCCGCTTCAGGAGGACCGTCCGCCGGGGCACCGCTTGGGCCCGTTCCGCCTACGGCCACAGCGTCCACGTCGACGTACGCGGGCTGCGCCCGGACCGGCGGTACTGGTACCGCTTCCGCGCCGACGGACAGCTCTCACGGGTCGGCCGCACCCGCACCGCGCCCCCCGCGCGGAGCACGGGCGGCCACCTGAGGGTCGCGCTCGCCTCCTGCCAGAACTGGCAGCACGGCTACTTCACGCCGTACGCCGACATGCTGCGGCAGGACCCGGACGTCGTCGTGTTCGTCGGCGACTACATCTACGAGTCCGCCCCGTCGGCGACCGGCGTACGCCGTCACGAGGGCGGCGGGGAGCCGTACAGCCTGACCCAGTACCGCAACCGGTACGCCCAGTACCGCTCGGACCCGGACCTCGCGGCGATGCATGCCAACGCCCCCTTCGTGGTCACCTTCGACGACCACGAGATCGACAACGACTTCGCCGGCGAGATCCCGCAGGACCCCGGCAAGCAGCCGCACGACGCGTTCACGGCCCGGCTGACCGCGGGCTACCAGGCGTACTACGAGCACATGCCGGTCCGCGCGAGCGCCGTCCCCGACGGCCCGCACATCCGGATGCACCGCCGGCTGGAGTTCGGCCGGCTCGCCCGGCTCAACGTGCTGGACACCCGGCAGTACCGCAGCGACCAGGCGACCAGCCAGGAGGGCGCCCAGGACCCGTCGCTGACCATGCTCGGCGCCGCGCAGAAACGGTGGCTGGTCGACGGACTGCGCCACTCGCCCGCCCGCTGGAACCTGATCGCCTCGCAGATCATGATGGCCGAGACCGACCTCCAGGCCGGTGAGGGCAAGCTCTGGTTCTACGACGCCTGGGACGGCTACCAGGCCGAACGCAACGCGCTGCTCCGGGAGTTCCGGCGGGTGAGCAATCCCGTCGTGCTCACCGGAGACCGCCATCTGACGATGATCAGCGACCTCAAGGAGGACTTCGCCGACCCGTCCTCCGCGGTCGTGGGCGCCGAGTTCGTCGGTACGTCCATCTCCAGCAACGGCGACCAGGACCAGGCCGCCTTCCGCGAGCAGTGGGACCCGCGGCGCGCGGACAACCCGCACTGGAAGCTGCTCGACGCCCACCGCGGCTACCACCTGTTCGACATCCGCCAGGGCGGCATCGACGCGCGGGTGCGGGTGGTGGACACCGTGGTGAAGCCGCAGGCCACGCCCCGTACGCTGGCGCGGCTGCGGGTGGCGGCGGGCCGCCCCGGCGTCCACGTGGTGTGACGTCCGACTGACGGCCGGCTGATGGCCGGCCTTCAGTCGTCGGGCCGCCACTCGACGAGGGCGGAGCCCGGGACCGGTACGGTCCCGGGCTCCGCTCCGTTTTCCTCACCGACACCGAAAAGTCGCCGAATCTTTATGGAGAATTCTTCGGTAAAGGGTGGACGGACAAGATGAATTTCCTGTTGTCGGGCGCTTCCCCCTTTACCGCACCCCGAATATGAAGAAAAGGTGCAGCCCCGCCTTGCGGGCCGTGAAGATCCGTACCTTCCGGAAGAGGGCCGGGCTGCCGCGGCGACCGTCGGCGTACACGCGGTCACGGGCTTCCCGCCTGTGCGGTTACTCACAGCAACGATCCGGGCGACCCGGGAACCCTCGTCCGGCCACCAGGGGTCTAAGGTGAATGAAAGGTTGCGCGCACATATGCGATGAAGGGCGCTCACCTTGCATCGCGGTAACCACAAGTGGGACCATTTTGCAGTTCCCTGATGCCTCAAGGTAGGTCACCTGTGTCCCAGTCCATAGCCAAGCCCCGTACCACCGCAGTGATCCTGGCCGGTGGCACCGGTCAGCGGGTGGGTCTTTCGATTCCCAAGCAGTTGCTGAAGATCGCCGGCAAGGCAGTCATCGAGCACACCCTGACCACCTTCGAGAACGCCGACTCGATCGACGACATCATCGTGCTGATGGCGCCGGGCTATGTGCCCGACATCGAGAAGATCGTCGCCAAGGCCGGGCTCAAGAAGGTCACCCGGGTCATCGAGGGCGGCTCGACGCGGAACGAGACCACCGAGCGGGCCATCTCGGCGCTCGGCGAGGGCCTGGCCGAGGGCGAGGACCGCAACGTCCTCTTCCACGACGCCGTCCGCCCCCTGCTGTCGCAGCGCGTCATCGACGACTGTGTGAGCGCCCTGGAGCGTTACCAGGCCGTCGACGTGGCCATCCCGTCCGCCGACACCATCATCGTCACGCGGACCCACGGCGACGACGGCGAGTTCATCACCGAGATCCCGGACCGCGCCCGGCTGCGCCGCGGCCAGACCCCGCAGGCGTTCAAGCTGTCCACGATCCGCCGTGCCTACGAGGTCGCCGCCAACGACCCCAACTTCCAGGCCACGGACGACTGCTCGGTCGTACTCAAGTACCTGCCCGACGTGCCGATCCACGTCGTCGCGGGCGACGAGTACAACATGAAGGTCACCCAGCCGGTCGACGTCTTCATCGCCGACAAGCTGTTCCAGCTCGCCTCCACGGCCACCCCCGAGCAGATGGGGGAGGCCGCCTATCGCGAGCTGCTCACCGGCAGGACCGTCGTCGTCTTCGGCGGTTCGTACGGCATCGGCAAGGACATCTGCGAGCTCGCCGAGTCCTACGGCGCCACGGTGTACGCGCTCGGCCGCTCCACCACCGGCACCCACGTGGAGAACCCGGAGGAGGTCGACGACGCGCTGTCCAAGGCGTACGCCGAGACCGGCCGCATCGACTACGTCGTCAACACGGCCGGTGTGCTGCGCATCGGGAAGCTGGCCGAGACCGACAACGCCACCATCGAGGAGGCGCTGAAGGTCAACTACCTGGCCCCCGTGCAGATCGCCCGGTCGGCCTACAAGTACCTCGCCGAGAGCAAGGGCCAGCTGCTGCTCTACACCTCCAGCAGCTACACCCGGGGGCGCGCCGAGTACAGCCTCTACTCCTCCACCAAGGCCGCGATGGTGAACCTCACCCAGGCGCTGGCCGACGAGTGGGCCGGCGAGGGTGTCCGCGTCAACTGCGTCAACCCGGAGCGCACCGCCACGCCGATGCGGACCAAGGCTTTCGGCCAGGAGCCGGCGGGCAGTCTGCTGTCCTCGGAGGCGGTGGCCCGTACGTCCCTGGACGTGCTGCTCTCCGAGCTCACCGGCCATGTCATCGACGTGCGGCAGCAGGACCCGACGGCGGGCGCGGCCCGTGCCAGCGGCTTCGAGCAGGCACTCGCGTCGGTGCTGGACCGTCAGGACGGCGTGTAATAATTGGCGGCAAATAGAATTCGGTAATTCAGGCCTCTGCGGCCTCCCGTTTACGCAGTTCCTGCGCGGGTGTTCGCGGGGGCCTGAGTCCGTCGTCAACGAATTACCCACAGGTACAAACCCGCACTCCCCCCTCCAAGAGCAGGTTTCTCCGTTGATATCCACCGCTATTCGCGTCGCCCGGGTGGGCAGCGCGGCCGAGCTGGCCGCAGCGGTCCTCGTGATGCTGGGCTTCCCCTGCCTCATGCTGGCCGCGCTCGTCCCGAGCGTTCCCGCCTTCGCCGCAGCGGCCGCCGTGACCTACCTGGCCGACCACTATCTGCACCGCAGGGGCAGCTACCTGGTCAACCGCCTCAGCAAGGTGCGGGCGGGCCTGTCGATCCGCTTCCTGATCCGCCAGCTGCTGCTGATCCTGCTGCTGGCCCGGATGTCCCTCGCGGACAACCTGATCTACTACGGGGCGATCGCCTGCTTCATCGCGTTCTACGGCCTTCAGGCCCCGCACGGCGCGCTGACTACACTGATCCGCAGCCGCCGGCGCATGCCGGTGGCCACCCGCAACGTGGACCTGGCGTCCCGTATCCGGATCCCGGACGCGCCGCCGCGCGCGCTGACGCACCGCGCCGCGGAGAAGATGCTCCACCTCGACCTGGCGGCGGTCGGCGGCATACTGCTCGCCGCGGCCCTCGACTCGGCCCTCCTCGGTTTCGTCGGTATCGGCATCACGGTGGTCCTGAGCCTCGCCTACGTGCTGGCCCTGGTGCCCTACGTGCGGGGCCAACGGATACCGCCGAAGGCCGACCAGGTTCTGGTGGCGGTCGACGACTGGCTGCGCGAGTACCGGCCCGAGACGGTGCTGTACTTCTCCGGCTCCAGGGACTCCGTGTACCAGGTCAACATGTGGCTGGAGACCATGGAGCAGCTGGACACCCGGCCGCTGGTCATCCTGCGCGAGCGGGCCATACTGACCAACCTGGCCCCCGCCACGGTGCCGGTCATCTGCGTGCCCGGAGGGGTGCACCTGATGAACCTGGACCTGTCCACGGTGCGGGTCGCGCTGTACGCGGCGAACGTCGGCAAGAACATCCACCTGCTGCGCGTGCCGACCATGAAGCACGTCTTCGTCGGGCACGGCGACAGTGACAAGATCGCCAGCGTCAACCCGTTCAGCAAGGTCTACGACGAGGTGTGGACGGCCGGCCGCGCGGGCCGCGACCGTTATGCCATCGCCGACGTCGGCGTCCGTGACGACGACATCGTCGAGGTCGGCCGCCCGCAACTGGCCCCCATCGAGACCTGGCAGGCCACGGCCGCGGGCTCCGCCGAGGACCACCGCCCGACGGTGCTCTACGCCCCCACCTGGGAGGGCTGGGACGACAACCCGGGCAACACCTCGCTCCTGCTGGCCGGCGAGAACATCGTGAAGCGGCTGATCGCGGCCGACCCCGCGGTCCGCGTCCTCTACAAGCCGCACCCCTTCACCGGCACCCGCAGCGGGCAGGCCAAGGCCGCCCACCGGCGGATCACCGAGCTGATCGAACAGGCCGCGGCCGAGCGCGCCGCCGACGCCCGTTTCACCGTCGACACGGCGGCGCAGGACCGGGCGCGGGCCGAGCTGGCCCGTATCGAGGCCCGGCTGGCCGACCTGGCCGGCTCCACCGACAAGGGGGACGAGGCCGAGACCAGCCGCGACGGCCTGATCGACGTGGCGCTGCACGAGGAGACCGCCCGGCTGCGCGCCGAGTGGAACACCGCGTACTGGAGTTCCTTCCCCGACTGGGAGCACCGCGTCATCACGGAGGCCCAGCCGCGCCTGTACGACTGCTTCAACGTGTCCGACGCGATGGTCTCCGACATCTCCAGCGTGGTCTCCGACTTCATCGCCAGCGGCAAGCCGTACGCGGTCACCGACTCCGCCGGGCTGGGGGCGGAGAAGTTCAAGCGGCAGAACACGGCGGTGCGCGCCGCGGTGGTCCTGTCCAATGACGCGACCGGGCTGGCCGAGCTGCTCGAGGCGGTCCGCGACCCGCAGGCCGATCCGCTGGCCGGGGAGCGGGACGAACTCAAGCGCTACCTGCTGGGCTCGGACGAGCCGGCCTCCATCGACCAGTTCAACGCCGCGGTCGCGCGGCTCGCCCGGAAGGCCGAGACGCGCAACCTCGGCCAGGAGTCCCGGACCGTGGTCGGCGGCCCGGACGTGGAGCCGGCGGACGCGCTGCCCGCACAGGCGGCGTCGGTGACCGGCGAGACGGACGGTACCGGAGCGAACTGACCGGCCCCGGACACCCGGACACCCGGACACCCGAACACCTGACAGGGCTCGGCTCCGAGGAACAACTCCTCGGAGCCGAGCCCTTCTGTACGGGCAGCCGTTGGCCGAGTCTCCCCAACACCCTTGGGGTGTAGACCACTTGAACGGGAGTTTGAAGCAACCTCCTACCTCGAACACCCGTCTAACCAAGTAGCGAATGAGGCGATACAGAGGGAAATATCCCATAACAAGGGGGAAACGTGACCGTGGCGCAGCCTGACGTCACCGTGGTCATCGGGGCGTACGAAGCGATGCCGTACCTGGTCGATTGCCTCGCCTCCGTGGAGGCGCAGACCATCGGTCCGCAGCGCATCGAGGTCGTCGCCGTCGACGACGGCTCGACCGACGGCACGGGGGAGTACCTGGAGGAGTTCGCGGAGCGTGCGCCCCTGCGCGTCACCGTGCTCCGGCAGGCGAACTCGGGCGGTCCCAGCGGCCCGCGCAACGTCGGACTGGACAGGGCCCGCGGGCGGTACGTCTTCTTCCTGGACGCCGACGACCGGCTGGGCCCCGAAGCCCTCGAGCGGATGGTCGCCATGGCGGACCGGGCCGGCACCGATGTCGTCCTGGGGCGGATCGAGGGCGTCGACCGCGGCGCCCCGAAGTCGATGTTCGGCCGTACGGTGGAGCGCACCGACGTGCACTCCTCCAACATCATGTACACGCTCAGCGCACAGAAGCTGTTCCGCCGCGCCCTGTTGGACCGGCACGGCATACGGTTCGACGAGTCGCTCTACACCGGCGAGGACGCGCTGTTCACCATGGAGGCGTACCTCAGGGCGGACGGCGTCTCCGTGGTCGCCGACCACACCTGCTACTACCTGGTGGGCCGCGACGACGGCAAGCACGTGACCAAGAGCGGGGGCTATGCCCTGCGGTTCGATTCCGCCCGACTTCTCATGAACCTGATCGCCGGCCTCGTCCCGGAGGGCCCCCGGCGTGACAGGCTGATGGTGCGGCCCTTCACCATCACCCTGCTCCCGCAGTTCGGCCCCGGATTCCTCAAGGACGGCGACCGGGTGCGGCGGCGCAAACTGGAGCTGGCGAAGCCGCTGACGGACGCCCACTGGACCGAGGGCGTCGCCCGGCATCTGAAGGTCGGGGAGCGGCTGCGGCTGCACCTGGTGGCCGAACAGCGGCTCGAACTCCTCATCGAAGCGGTGAGGTTCACGGCGTCGAAGAAGCAGGCGCCGCCCCTCCTGGAACGGCGGGGCCGACGCCTCTACCTCGGGTATCCGCACTTCCGTGACCGGGCGGCGGGCATCCCCGACGCCGTCTACCTCGCCGAGCCCCGTGAGGCCCGCGCCTTCCCCGGCTACCGGGAGGGCGGCACGCCCACCGTCCTGCGCCGCGTCGCCCGCCGGGCCCGCCGCCTGCTGGCCCCCGCCGAGAAGGTCACCCCGGAGGCACCGACCGCGACGGCGGCGTGACGGGCCTCGCCGCAGCCGCGTCGGCCGCGGTGCCGGAGTGCGTGCCGGCACCCGGGGCGGCGTCGGAATCCCGACGGGGACCGGGCAGGTCCTCCGCGAGCCGCTGCGGTCGCGGGTGCCGTGCCCCGGCCCGGTCACGGTGTGCCCTGGTGTCCAGGGCCGCCGCGGACAGGTCGCGCAGGGCCGCGTTGCAGCGCTCCTGTGACGTCGGCTCGTCGGGGCCCAGTAGCCGCAGCTTCAATTCCGTACGGGCGTCCGCCAGTTCGTCCTTCTCCGGGTGCCGGACCGCCTCCAGCAGAGCCGGCACCCCGCCCGCGTCCGGGAGCAGCACGGTCGCCGCCGCCACCGTCGGGAACGCGGCGCGGAAAGCGTCCTCGGACAGCCCGCTGGTGTTCGCCACCGCGTACGGTTTGCCACTGGCGAGGAAGTCGCTGATGACGCTGGACACATCGCTGACCAGCAGGTCGGCGATGTTGAAGCAGGCGTACAGGGCGGGCCGTACGCCTGTGACGATCTGGTGCTCCGCCTCCGGCAGCGACGCCCAGTAGGCCTCCTCCCAGGCCGCCGTGGCCCTCGCCACCGCCTCGGCCCGGCCGGGCGGTGGGACGGACTGGGCCAGCATCCGCTCCAGTTGGTCGGCGCCTTCCCGGACCCCGGCCGCCGTGAGCCGGTCCAGCTCGGCCGTGAGCCGGTCCAGCTCCGAGGCGGATCGCGCGGGTCGCGCGGATGCCGAGGGCCGCTCCCGGTTCGCCGCCCGGATCAGCTCCCGGATGCGCCGGTCGGCGGCGCCCGCCGCGGGTTCCACCGAGCCGGTCAGCGGGTGCGGCTTGTACAGCAGGCGCACACCCGGGTCCGCGAGCAGCACCCGTACGAGGTTCTCCCCGGCCGCGATCACCGAGGTGTTGCCCGGGTCGCCGTCCCATCCCTCCCAGGTCGGCGCGTACAGCACGGTGGTCCGGGCGCCGGCCGCCGGCGGGCCCGACCAGGGTCGTACGGCGTCCAGTTGGGGACGCCCGATCTCCACCACGTCCTTGTCCTCGACCCCGACCCCGGCCCGCGCGTACCGTTCACGCGCCTCGGGGCCGGCCACCCACACCTCGTCGTAGGCCTTCGCGTACGGGTTGCAGGACGACAGCTTGTCGCTCTCTCCGTGGTTGACGAAGGCATGCTTGATCGTGGGGATGCGCAGCACCTGCGAGGTCTTGCCGGAGTTCGACGGGTGGATGAGCACCCGCAGCGTGGAGTGCTCGAGCCGCATGAGGGTGGACACCTTCGGCAGGCACACGATGGGGAGGTCGGTCGTCGCGATCCTCGCCGTCATGAACCGTTCGCGCAGGATGACGACGGGCCGTCCGTCGAGTCTGCTCATCGTCTCCAGCCACATGTTGGCCTGGTAGGCGGAGGACACCCCGCCGGAGAAGTACAGGCCGACCGTGGGCCGGTACTCGGCCAGCCAGGCGTCGAACCAGTCGAGCACCTCCTGCTCGCCCGCCGGACGCCGGGAGGGCAGCAGCCGCATCAGCAGGGCGCCCAGGCCGGCCGCCGCGAGCACGACCGACACCGCGACCCCGGCCGCCGCGGGCAAGGACTCCCGGGTCACCGCCGCCGTGGCCAGGCCGGCGGTCGCGGGCAGGCCCAGGAGCAGCAGCCGATGTCCGGGGCGGCGCAGCAGCGCGGCCGGGGCGGGGGGCAGCCGCAGGACCGAGGCGTCGATGTTCCGGGTCAGCACCGGCGGCGTGCGGGTGCGGCGGACCAGCACGGACACGGCCTGGATCGCGCAGTGCAGCGCGTAGAAGACGAGCAGACCGGCGACGAGCGGAGTGTACTGGGCCTCCCGGTGCTGTTCGGTGAGCCGCAGCAGACCCACCACCAGCAGCAGGTCCCGCAGCAGGTGGCGGACGGTGATGTCCGCGTGCGCCTTGACGAACAACGGCAGCATGCCGGGCTGCCACCGGTACAGGACGCCCTCGACCGCCAGGGACACGACGGTCGCGGTGAGCAGCAGCGGGACGTTCGCGAGCAGGGCTCCGACGGCCTGCGCCACGACGGCTCCCACGAGAGCGGTGGCGACACACGCTTTCAGGGCGGTTCGTCGGTGAGGAAGTCCTGCCGCGAACCATCGGAGGGGAAGAGGTACGTGCACTGCGGTCACTCCAAAGTCGTCACACGAAGGACGTCTGGGGATTAACGTGCACCGACCCCCGGACGACACGGGCGTGTCCACCTGCCGGCCCGACCGTGAACTGCTATGACCCGTCACCGCTCCCCGACAGTCAGGACCGAGCGGGCATTTCCTCTCAAGCAGGTCACGGTGATCCGGATGAGCGTGATGCTGATCCCGTTTCAGGCCGGGCGGTGAGGACGGAGGAAGAGCCGGAGCCGGTGAAGGTCGATCCGCGCCGTGTGCGGGGGGAATGACCGGGGTTGGCCGATTCCGGCTTCAGGCACCCGTCTGCTGTGGTGTGGCCGTGACTCCTCGATTCCCAGGGAGTCCGCGCCTTGCTCCAGCGTGGGTTCAGTGGCTGAGTTGTTTCGAGTAGGTTCACCCATGAACACGCGCTGGAAGGCCGCCCGGCCATGCGACGAGCCGGCTCGGACCCGGACGTACGGTGCGCTTCTCCGTGCCCGGCAGTCTTGAGGACGCAGCCGCTCGCGGAGCCCGAACCGGTTCCGCGGTGCGGTCCGCAGCGTGAAACGGCAGCGCACCGCACCGCCCCTTCCCGTAGATTTCCCGGTGAGCGATCGATCGACACGCGTCAGACGCGAGGGGACGGCACACCAGGTGGCAGGGGCAAGGCAGGCCGTGGGCGAGGCCCGCAGGATCGTCGTCAAGGTCGGATCCTCGTCGCTGACGACCGCGGCGGGCGGCCTGGACGCCGACCGGGTCGACGCACTCGTCGACGTGCTCGCCAAAGTACGGTCCGGGGGAGAGCGCGAACTCGTCCTCGTCTCCTCCGGTGCCATCGCCGCCGGGCTCGCCCCCCTGGGCCTCACCCGGCGACCGCGCGACCTCGCCCGCCAGCAGGCCGCCGCCAGCGTCGGCCAGGGTCTGCTGATGGCCCGCTACACCGCATCCTTCGCCCGCTACGGCGTCCGCGTCGGCCAAGTGCTGCTCACCTCCGACGACATGAGCCGCCGCGCCCACCACCGCAACGCCTCCCGCACCCTCGACAAGCTGCTGGCGATGGGCGCCTTCCCGGTCGTCAACGAGAACGACACCGTCGCCACCGACGAGATCCGCTTCGGGGACAACGACCGCCTCGCCGCCCTCGTCGCCCACCTGGTCCACGCCGACCTGCTGGTCCTGCTGTCCGACGTGGACGGCGTGTACGACGGCGACCCCGCCCGGCCCGGCACCTCGCGGATCTCGCTGGTGCGGGGCCCGGAGGACCTCGCCCACGTCGAGATCGGCAGCGCCGGGAAGGCCGGCGTCGGCACCGGCGGCATGGTCACCAAGGTCGAGGCCGCCCGGATCGCCGCCGCCGCGGGCGTCCCGGTCGTACTGACCAGCACCGTCCACGCGGGGGACGCCCTCGCCGGCGCGGACACCGGCACCTACTTCCACCCCACCGGCCGGCGCTCCGCCGACCGGCTGCTGTGGCTCCAGCACGCGTCCACCCCGCAGGGCTCGCTCACCCTCGACGACGGCGCGGTGCGCGCGGTCGTCGAGCGCCGCAAGTCGCTGCTGCCGGCCGGGATCGCGGGCGTCGAAGGCGAGTTCAGCGCGGGCGACCCGGTCGAGCTGCGGGACCGCGCGGGGCGGCCGGTGGCCCGCGGCCTGGTCAACTTCGACGCCAAAGAGATCCCCCGGCTGATCGGCCGCTCCACCCACGACCTCGCCCGGGACCTCGGCCCCGAGTACGAACGCGAGGTCGTACACAGGGACGATCTGGTGGTCCTGCATCCGTAAATGTGCCGGATCGCGCGCCCCCCGTGGTGGACGTTCCGCAAAACCGCCCCACGACGCCCGGCGGCCTGCTCCACTTTGTTCCAGGGAACACATCTGCCCGGCCTCAGGGGCCGGCCTGTGCGTGAAGGAGGCCGTCGTGAGACGAGTGCGCCCTGGGACGACGACGTCCCGCGGTGGTGCCGGCTCCCGCGCGGTCGGCGAGGAACGCGCACTGGCCAGTGTCGCGGCGGGCGACCGGTTCCAGAGCGGCGAGTCCCGGGACCTCCCGCGTCTGTGGCACATCACCCTCAGCGTCTCCGGCGGCCGGGCGCCGATCACCGAGGTCCGCCGCGCCCTGGAACAGCTCGCTCACGACCACCCCTTCCTGCTGACCAGCCGGTACGCCGAGGACCACGCGGAGATCCGCTACTGGGAGGAGGCCCGTGACCTGCACGACGCCGCCGCCGTGGCGCTGCGGCTGTGGGGCGAGCACCGGCAGACCGCGGGACTGCCGCCCTGGGAGATCGTCGGCCTGGAGGTCATCGACCGGGTCACCTACCACCAGCGCATCGCCGCGGGCTACGGCCCCGCGCCGGCGACGCCGGTAGGGGTGCATCCGTTCTAGACCGACAGCGGCCGATCGCGACCACGGCCCGCAACCACGGACGGCGAGCACGGACGGCGAGCACGGCCCGCAACCACGGACGGCGAGCACGGCCCGCAACCACGGACGGCGAGCACGGACGGCGACCACGGCCCGCAACCACCACATACGGCCACGCACCGCAACCAGCAACTGAGCAACCCCTACGGCGCGCCACCGCATACGCGAGAGCGGCGCCGGTCGAGGCGCAAAGAGGAGCGCGGGCTACGGCCCGGCGCCGGCGACGTCGGTGGGGGTGCATCCGTTCCGACCCGGGGGATCGGTTCGGCCCTCCGCGAGCGACCACGGCCCTTTGTACCGGCGGCCACGGCTCCCGTGTACCGGCCGGTCACGGCTCCCGGTGTCTCGGGGTTCGGGATACCGGTGATCAGGCCCTCCGGCCGCACTACCCTTCCCCCATGACCACGCTTTCGCCATACGACTCGATGTCTCCGGTCAACCAGGCCGCATACCGGGCCAAGGGGGCCGCCGCCACCCTCGCGCCGTTGCCACGCGCGGCGAAGGACGACGCGCTGCTCGCCGTCGCGGACGCGCTGGAGGTCCGGGCGAGCGAGATCGTCGAAGCAAATGCCCAGGACGTCGCCAAGGCACGTGAGGCGGGCATCAGCGAGGGCATGATCGACCGGCTCACCCTCACCCCGGAGCGGGTGCGCGCGATCGCCTCCGACGTGCGGGACGTGGCCGCGCTGCCCGACCCGGTCGGCGAGGTCGTCCGCGGCTCCACCCTGCCCAACGGCATCGACCTGCGGCAGGTCCGGGTGCCGCTCGGCGTCGTCGGGATCATCTACGAGGGCCGCCCCAACGTCACGGTCGACGCCGCCGCCCTGTGCCTGAAGTCCGGCAACGCGGTCCTGCTGCGCGGCTCGTCCTCCGCGTACCGGTCGAACACCGCACTGGTCCGGGTGCTGCGCGACGCCGTGGGCGGCGCCGGGCTGCCCGCCGACGCCGTGCAGCTGGTGCCCGGCGAGGGCCGGGACAGCGTGCGCGAGCTGATGCGCGCCCGCGGCCTGGTCGACGTCCTCATCCCGCGCGGCGGTGCCTCCCTGATCAACACGATCGTCCAGGAGTCGGTCGTCCCGGTCATCGAGACCGGCACCGGCAACTGCCACGTCTACGTCGACGCCGACGCGGACCTCGACACCGCCGTGGAGATCCTGGTCAACTCCAAGGCCCAGCGGGTCGGCGTGTGCAACGCCGCCGAGACCCTCCTGGTCCACCAGGACATCGCCCCCGCGTTCCTGCCGCGCGCCCTGGAGGCCCTGGCCGAAGCCGGGGTCACCGTGCACGCCGACGAGCGGGTGATGGCATACGCCAAGGACTCCGCGGCGACGGTCGTGGAGGCCACCACGGAGGACTGGGAGACCGAGTACCTCTCCCACGACATCGCCGCGGCCGTCGTCGACTCGCTCGACCGGGCCGTGGAGCACATCCGGCTGTGGACCTCCGGCCACACCGAGGCCATCGTCACCACCTCGCAGCAGGCGGCCCGCCGGTTCACCCAACTGGTGGACTCCACCACCGTCGCCGTCAACGCCTCCACCCGGTTCACCGACGGCGGCCAGTTCGGCTTCGGCGCGGAGATCGGCATCTCCACGCAGAAGCTGCACGCCCGGGGGCCGATGGGCCTGCCGGAGCTGACCAGCACCAAGTACATCGTGACCGGCGACGGGCACGTCCGCCGCTGACCCACACCGCGGGGGCGGACGGACGAATTTCCGTACCGTCTGCCCAAAATGACCCCTCCGGTCTACTCTGGAGGGGTGCCGGAGGACGTGGGGGGCACGCCGTTCCCTGACGGCGGGGAGCCCGACGACGACCACGACCGCGGAGTGTCGGACGAGGAGTTCGGCCCCGTGGTCTTCGACGAGGCCTTCATCGGCGCGGCCGTGGTCCACGAGCCGACCGCCGTCGAACGCCTCCTCGCCGCCGCGCAGGCCAGAGCCGAGGCCTCCGAGGCGGAGGCCCACCGCACCCGCCCGACGACCGATCGGTACGACGGTCACGGATGGTACGGCCGCCGCCACCGGGACGACGGCGCCGGTGACGACCTCACCGGCGGGGACGACGGCCCCGACACCCCGGAGGACGACTACGGCTCCCCGGGGCCGTACGGCAGACAGGTCCGTTGGCACCGCCCGGTCGCCTGGATGCTCGCCCTGGTGATGGGCGTCGGCATGGTCGCGCTCGCCTTCTCGGCCGTCTACCGGGGGTCCTCCGCCAACAACCGGCAGGACCCGGTGCCGCCGCCCGCCTCGACCGGCCTGGAGCAGGGCGGCGGCGCGGCTCCGTCCGCCTCCGCCGACTACTCCCGGCCGGACGTCACGGTGATCCCGAGCAGCCCCTGAGGCTCGTCGTGCGGGCGGGCGGCGAGGCCGTCCGCCCGAGCCGGGAAGCCGCCACGACTTGGCGCACGCCACGGTGTTTACACGGGCCTCCCGCGACCTACTCTGAAGATATGGCAGGGCCTGCGGACCCACCCGGAGGAGCACCCGAGGGCACCCCCGGAGGTGGCGAGGACGAGTACCGGTCCGTCGTCTTCGACGAGACCTTTGTCCGGGCTGCCCGCCTTCAGGAGTTCTCCGCCCAGGAGCGCATCACCGACCACGCCCCCGCCGTGCGCCGCCGGCCGCCCCGGCACCGGGGCCTGTCCCGGCAGGTGCTGCTCCTCGTGGTGCTGATCGCCATGGCCTTCGGCACCGCGATCTACATGGGCGTACGCCATCCATCCCGGGCGCCCGGCGCCGGTGAGGCCGCCGAGTCGCTGCGCATGACCGTGATCCCGCTCGCCCCCGAGGGCAAGGTGCCCGGCACCACCGATTCCCAACGGCTGTACGACAGCAGCCCGGCGGCGCAGTTCAGCGTCGGGGCGAAGGGGGTGCCCCTCCCGGCATCCCGGCGTACCGAGCACTTCTCGGACGGGCAGGTCGTGACGGCGCTGCTCACCGCGAAGGACTACATCGTCCGGTCCGCCCTCGACCCCCAGGTGCTCACCGGCGGGGAGACCCGCTCCGTACGCGTCCTGCTCGGCGTCGACCAGCAGGACCAGTTCGACCGGAGCTTCACCCGGCCGGCCCCGGACGGGCGGCACGCGCCCACCGGATGGCTCGTCCGCTTCGATCCCTCCCGCACGGAGCTGGCCGACCGCAGGATCCGCGTCCGGGGCACCCTGCAGGCGTCCGAGGCCGACTCCGGCACCCTCGAGGTCACCGCGGACCACACCTCGGTGTACGCGCTGCGGCCGGCCGACGCGGGCCAGGGAGCCCGGGTGTCGCTGTTCACCGTCCGGCGCGAACTGCACTTCCGCTTCGACCGCGAGGACCTGCGCCTGCACCAGACGCAGCTCGTCGTCTCCCACGTCCAGGCCGGCCCGCTGTCCTGCGCCGAGGACTCCACGAGCCGTCTGCGCCCCCTGCTGGCGGGCGGCACGGCCAAGGAGGGCGGACCCGCCGGCACCGACCCGTACGCCACGGACGGCACCCCGGCCCTGTGCGGCTCGCTGGCGGCGGCAGCACAGCCCAGGGTGTGACGCCCGCGTCTCAGGCGCCGTCGCGCGGCGGCCGGTCGTCCCCGGCGTCCGGGTCCGACGACGTGCCCGGCTCCCGGGTCCCGCCCGGCGCCTGCGCGGACCCCGGTCCCGAGGACGTGAAGCCGCCGAAGCCGCGGCGGACCCGGCCCCCCAGGTCGCCGGCGCCGCCCGCGATGTCGCTGACCAGCTTCATCAGCGGGTCCTTGGAGTTCTTCACGTCGCCGGCGTAACTGCTCGCCGAGTCGCGCCAGGAGTCCCGTACCGAGGCGTCCTTGTCCTCGTCGCGTCGCGGGTAGTGGCCCTCCATGACCCGCTGGTACTCGCGGGTCTCCGCCCACTTCTTCAGCTCGGCGGCCCGGACGGTGGTGAACGGGTGGGAGCGGGGCAGCACGTTGAGGATCTTCAGCACGGAGTCGCGCAGGTCGCCCCCGGCGTCGTACTCCTCGGCCTGCTCCAGGAACGCGTCGACGTTCATCTCGTGCAGGTGGTTGCCGCCGGCGATCTTCATCAGGCCGCGCATCGAGGCCTGGGGGTCCTGGCCCACCAGCAGCCCCGCACGGTCCGCGGACAACTCCGACTTGCGGAACCACTCGCGCAGCGCCGTCACGATCGCCATGACCGCGACGCTGCCCAGCGGGATCCAGGCCACCCGCACCGCGAGGGACGTCAGGAACAGCAGGATGGTCCGGTACACAGAGTGCCCGGACAGCGCGTGCCCGACCTCGTGCCCGACGACGGCCCGCATCTCCTCCTCGTCGAGCAGCTCGACCAGCCCCGTGGTGACCACGATGATCGGCTCGTCCATGCCGATGCACATCGCGTTCGGCGTCGGGTCCTGCTTCACGTACATCGGCGGGACCTTCTCCAGGTCCAGGATGTAGCAGGCGTCCCGCAGCATGACGTTGAGGTGCGCGAACTGCCGTTCCGAGACGCGCACCGAGTCGGACAGGAAGAGCAGCCGCAGACTGCGCTCGGGCAGCAGGCCGCTCAGAGCCTTGAAGACCGTGTCGAAACCGGTCAGCTTGCGCAGCGCCACCAGGGCGGAGCGGTCGGCGGGGTGTTCGTACGCACGCGAGGAGATTCCGGGGAAACGCCTGCGCTGCCTGCTCGGCACCTTCTCGTGCCCGTTGTGCTGATGGCCGTCGGACATGTGTCCCCCATGTGCGTCTGTGTGACCTTCGCGGTCCGTTGTGATCTTCGCGGTTACCGGTACCGTCCCTCGGCGGTCCCCTGTTCGGTCCTTCGACCGCCCCGGGGCGGGGCCCAGCCTAGGTGGAGAAGGCGCGGACCGGCAGACCGGTGGAGCGGACCGGTGGAGCGGAAGAGCAACGAGGCCGGGAGCGCGCGTGTGGAGTGTCGTTCCCGAGCCGCCCGGCTCTCCGGGAAGGACGATCAGGACCGCGGGATGGTTGCGTGACCCTGCCGGCCCACCCGCTCGGGAAGAGCCGGCGGGAAGACCGGTGGGAAGACCGGTGGGAAGACCGGTGGGAAGACGACCGTGGAGGCGACGGAGGGACGCCGGGGAGGCGCGGGGAGGTACCGGAGAGGCGGCCGGGGCCCGCAACGGCGGAGTCGGAGTGATCGGCGCGAAGACGCCCGCATACGATGAGCCGACGTCTTTATCCCGCCCACACGTGATAGGTACTGCCGAAGATGAGCTTCCACAGCGCCGCTGCCCAGTTGGTCACCCTCGCCGCCGAGGGCGGAGAGCACAGTGGCAACCACGAGAGCCTCAACCCCTACCTGGTCGGCGGCTGCGTCCTGGCCGGCCTGCTGCTCCTGCTGCTGATCACGACCCGCTTCAACCGCGACCGGTAGATTCCCCGGACTCCCGGACTCCCGGACTCCCGGACTCCCGGACTCCCGGACTCCCGGACTCCCGGACTCCCGGACTCCCGGACTCCCGGATCCCCGGATCCCCGGATCCCCGGATCCCCGGATCCCCGGATCCCCGGATCCCCGGATCCCCGGATCCCGTTCGGGCGTGGCCAAAGGGTGCACCTGGCGGCCGGAGCGTTCAGGGAGGGCCGGTAGGGTCTGCACGCATGGGAGAGCAGGACATGCCTACCGGTCCGGTGGATGACACGGCCGGGGAACCGATCGAGGCCGCAGTCACGACCGGGGCGGGGGCCGAGGGCACGGCCAGGCAGCCGGTGAGCGGCGCCGAGCACCGTCCGGCGCCGCGCCGGGCCGGCGGCCCGGGCAACGGCCCGCCGCAGCCTGGCAGGCGCCGCCTCGGCGTCATGGGCGGCACCTTCGACCCGATCCACCACGGGCACCTGGTGGCGGCCAGCGAGGTCGCCGCGCGGTTCCACCTCGACGAGGTGGTCTTCGTCCCCACCGGGCAGCCGTGGCAGAAGAGCCACCGGTTGGTCTCCGCGGCCGAGGACCGCTACCTGATGACGGTCGTCGCGACCGTCGAGAACCCGCAGTTCTCGGTGAGCCGGATCGACATCGACCGCGGCGGGCCCACCTACACCGTGGACACCCTGCGTGACCTGCGCGCGCTCAACCCCGACACAGACCTGTTCTTCATCACCGGAGCCGACGCCCTCGCGCAGATCCTCACCTGGCGGGACAGCGAGGAACTGTTCTCCCTCGCGCACTTCGTGGGCGTCACCAGGCCCGGCCATCATCTGACCGACGCGGGCCTGCCCGAGGGGGGCGTCTCGCTCGTCGAGGTTCCCGCCCTGGCCATTTCCTCGACGGACTGCCGTGCGAGAGTCGCCAAGGGAGATCCCGTCTGGTACCTGGTGCCGGACGGGGTCGTGCGCTACATCGCCAAGCGTGAGCTGTACCGCGGCGAGTGAGCCGAGAGGGGCACCGGTGAACGACCGATACGACGCGGGATACGGCGACGGAGGGGACGATCCTTACGGGCTCGTGGGCTACGACGAGTACGGCCGGCCCGTCTACCGCCAGGCCGACACCCAGGCAACGGCCCAGCAGGCCCCGCAGCAGCCGTACGATCCGTACCGGTCACAGGGGCAGCAGGACCCGTACGGGCAGCAGGGGCAGCAGGACCCGTACGGGCAGGGCTGGCAGGGCTACGACGGCGGCTACGACTACGACCCGTACGTCCCCGGAGGCGGCTCGCAGCAACACCCCCCGCAGTCCTACGACCCCTACGGGGCCGGGACCGGGACGGGGCAGCAGTCGCAGACGCCCTCCTACGACCCCTACGGGGCCCAGGGCGGCTACGGCACCCCCCAGGGCGGCGGAACGGCCGCCCCGTACGACCCCTACGGCGACCCCTACGGTGATTCCTACGGGCAGACCGCGCAGGGCGGCACCGGGCAGCAGCCCCGGGTCGCCGAACAGACCGCGCACATCCCGCAGCAGCCCGGCCCGGCCGACGACGGAACCGGCCCCGACGGCTATGACGGACCCGACGACCGTGACGACCGTGACGACCGTGACGACCGCCCGGCCGCGGACTCCGAGACGCCCGAACGGGAATACCGCACCGAGCAGTTCGCCTTCGTCGAGGAACCGGACGGCGACTCCGAGGACGTCATCGACTGGCTGCAGTTCACCGAGAACCGCACCGAGCGCCGCGAAGAGGCCAAACGCCGCGCACGCAGCCGGGTCGTCGCCCTGGTCGTGGTCTTCGCCCTGGTCGCGGCCGGCGGCGTCGGCTACCTCTGGTACGCCGGAAAGCTCCCCGGCCTGTCCGGCTCCGACACCGGTACGGGCACCACGACGGCCGCGGGCGCCCAGAAGCGGGACGTCCTCGTGGTCCACCTGCACGACACCAAGGGGGGCGGCACCGCCACCGCGCTGCTCGTCGACAACACCACCACCAAGCAGGGCACCACCGTCCTGCTGCCCAACTCCCTGGCCCTCGCCGCGGAGGACGGCACCACCACCACACTCGCCAAGTCGGTCGAGGACGACGGATCCGGCGGCACCCGGAGCGCCCTCGACACGGCCCTCGGCACCGACATCGAGGGCACCTGGCGGCTGGACACGCCCTATCTGCAGAACCTCGTCGACCTGATCGGCAACATCGTCATCGACACCGACGCCGACGTGCCCGACCCGGACGCGAAGAAGAAGGGCGAGACCCCCCTGGTGAGGAAGGGGAAGGGCCAGACCCTCAGCGGGAAGGCGGCCGTCGCCTACGCCACCCACCGTGCCTCCGGCGAGGCGCAGAACGCCCAGCTGGAGCGGTTCGGGCAGGTCATGCAGGGGGTGCTGCGGAAGATGACGTCCGACGCGGGCGCCGCGACGACCACCATCCAGACCCTGGGGCAGATCATCGAGCCGCCCCTGACCGACAAGGACCTCGGCTCCTTCCTCGCCCGGCTCGCCGACCTGGCCAAGGGCGGCGACCACGGCACCACGCTGCTGCCGGTCCAGGACGACGGCACGCTCACCGCGGAGACGAGCGACAGCGTGGTCAAGGAGGTGCTCGGCGGCACCGCGAAGAGCCCCGACAAGGACGCGGCCGTCAGCGTCTCCGTGCGCAACGCCACCGGTGTCGCGGACAACACCGAGAAGGCCAGGGTCGTGCTCCTCAACGGCGGCTTCACCTTCCTGGAGGGCGGGACCGCCACCGCGGCCGCGGCCTCCGAGGTCGTCTACGCGGACGACGCCGACAAGGAGAACGCCTCCGAGGTGGCCAAGACCCTGGGACTGCCCACCGAGTCCGTCACCAAGGGCAAGGTCTCCGGGAACGCCAGGGTCTCGGTGGTCCTGGGCCAGGACTACGAGCCGGGCACCTGACCGGACCGCGGTACGCCCGGCCGGAAGCCCTCACGGGGCGTCCGGCCGGGCCCACCCCGAAACGCGTGGGGCGCGCCCGGCGGTCCGTGAGACCCTTGAAGGCAAACGACCGCCGAGCGAAAGCCTTGTAGTGACCGCAACCGACCGTTCCATCGAGCTCGTCTCCACCGCTGCCCAGGCCGCGGCCGACAAGCTCGCGCACGACATCGTCGCCTACGACGTCAGTGACGTGCTGTCCATCACCGACGCCTTCCTGCTGGCCTCCGCGCCCAACGACCGTCAGGTCAAGTCGATCGTCGACGAGATCGAGGAGCGGCTCAGCAAGGAGCTCGACGCCAAGCCGGTCCGCCGCGAGGGCGACCGCGAGGCCCGCTGGGTACTGCTCGACTACGTCGACATCGTCGTCCATGTCCAGCACAGCGAGGAGCGCGTCTTCTACGCCCTGGAGCGGCTGTGGAAGGACTGCCCCGAACTGGAGCTGCCCGAGGACGCCGTGGCCACCCGCGGCAAGGCCGCCGAGCACGCCCGGCAGAAGGAGGCCGAGGAGACCGTGGAGCCGGGTGGTGAGTGGCGGTGAGCCCTGCCGCTGAGACGTTCGGCTCCGGCGGAAGCCGGGGCCGTCGCGTCATCCTGTGGCGGCACGGCCAGACCTCCTGGAACGTGGAGCGCCGCTTCCAGGGCAGTACCGACGTGGAGCTGACCGGGACCGGCGTCGCCCAGGCGCGCCGGGCCGCCCGCCTCCTCGCCGGTCTCGAGCCCGACGCGATCATCGCCTCCGACCTGAGGCGGGCCGCCGACACCGCCGCGGAACTCGCCGCCCTCACCGGCCTGCAGCCGGTCCACGACGAGGCCCTGCGGGAGACCTACGCGGGCGTCTGGCAGGGCCTGACGCACGACGAGATCATCGCCAGGTACGGCGACGAGTACACCGCCTGGAAGCGCGGCGAGCCGGTGCGCAGGGGCGGCGGCGAACTGGAGACCGAGGTCGCCGACCGCGCCGCTCCGGTGGTGCTCCGGCACGCGGACAAGCTCCCGGACGACGGCATACTCGTGGTGGTCAGCCACGGCGGCACGATCCGTACCACCATCGGCCGGCTGATCGGCCTCGACCCGCGCAGCTGGGAGAGCCTGGGCGGGCTCACCAACTGCTGCTGGTCCGTCCTCGGCGAGGGCGCCCTGGGCTGGCGGCTGCTCGAGCACAACGCCGGCACCCTGCCGGAACCGGTGCTCGGCGACGACGACTAGGGCCTGTCCGGCGGATCAAGTCGGAGGTAATCGGCGGTGTCCGTCCATCTGGGACAAGTGGGGTCTGGTGCGTTCAGCTGCAAGGCGGAGGAGGGCGCCGACGCGATGGGGGTCCCTCCCGCGCATGGGGGTCCCTCCCGCGCATGGGGGTCCCTCCCGCTCGAGCGCAGTCGAGAGTGGGGGAGTCGGCAACCGACGACAACGCCGCTGGGGGTCCCCCCTGCTCGAAGAGCTCGGGGGAGAGCGTGCCAGACCCCACGTCTCCGGCATGATCCGCCGGACAGGCCCTAGGGCCTGCCCTGAACCCCGGGCGTGGCCCGGGGGCCGGATTTCACTTTCCGGCAGGTCGCAGGCTAAAGTTCTTCTTGTTCGCCCGCCGAGCGGGAAGAACACTCGGGGCTATAGCTCAGTTGGTAGAGCGCCTGCATGGCATGCAGGAGGTCAGGAGTTCAATTCTCCTTAGCTCCACAGATCACATGACGAAGATCCCGTCCTCGGTACGAGGGCGGGATCTTTCGTTGTCCCTGGTTGAGCGGGGAGACGCCGACGGGCGTATACCTCTGTGAGACGCCCGGCCGTATCCCGACCGGTACCCCGGCGTCGCTGACCGTATTGGTCCGGCCGTGGCAGAATCAAACGGCCGGAAGGGGGCGCGGCCCGACGGGAGGGAGTTGTTGATGCCTGCGAGCATCCACGGGGAGGTCGACCACCTCTTCGGCGGGGTGTTGACACGACGGACCTCGACCCGACTCCGCCGTCCTTCCTCCGGTTCCGCAGACACGGCCCCGGTCCTCGGTGGCAACGGCGGTGTCTCCTACGTATGTACGGCCTGCGGCCACAGCTGGAGCTGAGCGATGGGTGCCCACAGGCGAAGGTGCGACTGGTGCCGCAGAGGCACGCCGATCGTCCGGGACATGGAGCCGGTCAATCCCGACTACCAGTACTGGTGCGAGGAGTGCGCGCGGGCGCTGATCATAAAAGGCGACCCGATCGAGACCTACCGCGAGCTCGAAGGGGAACCGATCTACGGCCGGCTCCTCGAGGAGCACTGCACGCTCAAACGCTTCTATTCGTTCGTGACCGCGTGACCGCGCGTTGCGGTTGAGGTGAGAATACGGACAGAACGGGGCGCAACGGAATCGATGTGGTGTCGGGCCCGGATGACCGTGTAAAGTTGGCGTCGCCGCCGGGGCAACCGGGCGGGATGTGACCTGGGGCTATAGCTCAGTTGGTAGAGCGCCTGCATGGCATGCAGGAGGTCAGGAGTTCAATTCTCCTTAGCTCCACAGCAGTAGAGGGCGGATCATCCGATCGGATGATCCGCCCTCTACGCGTTGTCGGAAGCGCGGCCGTGCGGGCCGCCCCTGAGGGGCGGCCCGCACGGACCCGTGTCAGCGGCCCAGCGCTCGCCGGCCGCGGCCCTGGGAGAGTACCGGCAGATTGCGGGAGGGCGCCTTGGACTGCGCTCCCTCCTCGACGCGCAGGGCCAGCGCCGGACAGCGGCGCACCGCGCGCATCGCCTTGGCCTCCGCGTCGCGTGGCACCTGGGCCTGGGCGACGGTCGGGAAGCCGTCCGCGCCGAGCTGGAAGACCTCGGGGAGGATGTCCGCGCACAGGCCGTGGCCCCGGCACAGCGTCCAGTCGACGAAGATCTTCTGGCGGCTGGGGCCGTTCTCCTCCCCGCCCCCGCCCGGGATGCCCGTAGGGGCCCTGCCGCCCTCGAAGAGCGGCAGCACGCCCTCCACGGGGCGCCCGCAGCCGTTGCCCATGACGTGGGCGGTGAGGTCGTCGGTGAACGCCTTGACGGTCGACTCCAGGAACATCGCGGAGCCGTCCGGATGCGAACACGCGCCGCGCCGCTTCACGCTCTTGGCGACCTGCTTGACGGCCTCCAGGGCGGCCGGGCCGCCGCCGTTGAGGATGTCCTCCAGGCCGCGCGCGGCGGCCGGCAGGCCCAGGTAGCAGGGGCCGCACTGGCCGGCGCTCTCCTCGGCCAGCCATTTCGCCACCATCAGGGACTCGCCCAGTGGACAGGTGTCCTGGCTGATCGGCAGGATCGCGCCCGCGCCGAGCGCGCCGCCCACCGCGTCCAGGGAGTTGCGGGAGACGATCGCCTCGTTGACGGTCGCCGCGTCGATCCACTTGCCGTGGTAGCCGCCGGTGAGCACGCCCTGCGGCATCGGCGGCGCGCCGGCGAGCTGGAGGACGTAACGCAGCGGTACGCCCGTCGGGACCTCGATCACCATGGGGCGGGCGACCGCCCCGGAGACCGTGAGCATGACGGTGCCCGGCTCGTCGTACAAGCCGGTGTTGCAGTAGCGCTCCGGGCCGATGCGGGCGGCGATGGCGAGCTGCGCGAAGGTCTCGGCGTTGGAGAGCAGGGTGGGCGCGCCGCCCACACCGTTCTTCGAGGCGCTGACCTTGCGGCCCGGCGGGATCGCCGGACCACCGTCGATGGAGCGGATCAGTGAGGCCGCGGCGCCCGTGACCATGCGCACCGGGTTGAGCTGCACGCGGGCGCGCATCGCGGACCGGCGCCCGTTGTTGAGGCCCCGTTCGGCGAGCGCGGCCTCCATGGAGCGCTTGGTGGACTCCCGGGTGACCCCCACCACGAGCGTGCGGGCACCCATGGCCTCGGCGCACAGCAGTGCGCCGTCCAGGATGAGATGCGGAGCACGGTTGATCATCACCGTGTCCTTGCGGCAGGCCGGTTCGTCCTCGCTGCCGTTGACGACGACGACCGGCCGGACGCCGCGTTTGATCGCCGTCTCGGCGACCGAACGCAGCTTCTTGTGGAAGGGGAAGCCGGCGCCGCCGCGTCCCCTGAGGTTGATGCGTTCAGAGAGCTGGGCGAGCTGTTCGCCGCCCATGGGTTCGAGTGGCCCGTGCACCTTGAGGTGCATGGGGAGATCGAGCCGGTCGACAAGGTCGAAGCCCGACGTGAGCTGGGGAAGCCCGACGACGCGGACTTCGGGTACGTCGGGCAGAGCCTCGTTCACTTAAAGCCTCCGGAAGGCGTGTTCCAAGGTTCGCCCGATCCCGGTGCGTCGAAGTCGTACGACGCACCGGGAGATGGATCAGTGGCGGGACCGCTGTTGTACGTGTCACTCGGGTTGTACGCGTTGTAGAGGCCGTTCGACTCACCGGTGTCGCGCACATCACTCGAGCCGTAGCCGGAGGCGGCCGAATTGTCGTAGGTGGGGATGCTGTATCCGGTGTCCTGGAGCGGGTCGTAGGCCGACGGCGGGGCTTCGCCGACCGGCGGCGGGGACGGGACGGGCCAGCTGCCCGAGGTGCTGGAGGGGCCGTCCACACGCGGTGCCTCCATGGTCTGTCCGCCCATGGTCGGCCCGCCCATCGCCTGGCCGCCCATCATCTGGCCGTCGAAGGTGGGGACGGCCTGCGTGGGCTGCATGTCCAGAGGCAGCTCCATGCGGGCGGTCTGGTCGGCGTAGAGGGGCTGCTGCGGCTGGGGCGGGGTGGAGACCGCGCGGTAGGCGGCCGCGAAGCCGTTCGCGGGGTCCGGGGCCGGCGGTGCGACGCGTTCGGCGGTCTCGTACAACGGCCGGGCGGCCGGCGCGGGGCGCTCGGAACGGGGCCGGGAGTCCCGTCTGCCGCCGCCCTCGTACCCGGGAGACGACGCCTCCGCGGAGCGGGCCCGGCTCTCGTCGAGCTTGTCGCGGCCCTGCTGTTCGGCGAGGCCGAGCACGGCGGTGACCCGGTCGGCGACCTTGCGCTTGACCCGCGCCGGGGAGGCGCGCAGGAAGAGGGCCGCCATGACGCCGAGCAGGGACAGGCCGTACAGGATCAGGAAGATCGGCTTCGCCGATCGACCCGCGTAGAGCCCGTGCACCAGCGCGGCGCACCAGGCCGGGTAGGCCAGCATGTGCATGGCGCGCCAGCGGGCCGCGACGGGGGCCGGCGAGGCGAAGCGGTTGCGCAGGACGCCGGTGATGCCGACGAAGATCATCAGCATTCCGGCCAGGGTGCCCAGGCCGATGAGGAAGGACCTGCCGGTCACCGCCTCGTCGTCGGTGAGGAGCAGGCCGAAGGGGATCACCGCGGCGATCCACGTCGTGTGGTCCAGGGCCAGCTTGATGCCGATGTGCACCAGCAGGAAGGCGACCGAGGCGACCGCGGTCGTCCGGTGCACCGCCTGCGCCAGGATGCGCTGGCGCGGACCGAGCAGGACCCGGTCCTGGGCGACCAGTCCCCAGATCACCGAGCAGCTCAGGCAAACGAGCGACAGAACGCCCACGCCGAAGTTGAGGAACTCGGCGAACCAGTCGTCCGCCGTGCTGTCGTCCGGCCTCATGCCCTACCTCCCCACGTCACGACGGAAAGAACGACGGCATGCGGGTACGACCGACCGGCAGCCGACCGGCCCTGAACGGGCGGCGGGCTGCTGTCTGGACGAGGGTTCATGGGGGAACTCCGAACGTTCGGGAGAAGCGGTCCCGGGGCGCACTCTAAACCTCGTTGTACCGGGGAGTACGAGGTTTGAGTTATTGCGCTGTTATCAAAAGACAATCCGGCTGCTGTAATGCCCCATAGGGGATGTTACGCGGAGTAAGTTTTGACTGATATTCAGAAAATTGGTCGGGTGGAGTGCTTCCCGCGGGCGCGGCGAAGTGCGTCGCGGTGCGCTCCGGGCCTGCGGTACCCTGGCGCCATGCGTGCCGTACGCCTTCTGCTTAGCGAGCCGCACTGATCAGTCCCGACCGTGGTCGAACCAGTCGGTCGGAATCGGTGCGGCGTCCCCTCCTGCGCGAGGGGATTTTTCATTTCCGAATGTCGCAGCAGCCGTGGGCGCAGACGATCGATGGAGCTTTGAGGATCATGAGCGAGACGAACCCCGTGGCCACCCCCGAAGTGGCCGCGCCGCACCGCTACACGGCCGCCCTGGCGGCCGAGATCGAGGCACGCTGGCAGGACTTCTGGGACGCCGAGGGGACGTACGCCGCACCGAACCCCGTGGGCGACCTGGCGGGCGACCCGGAGACGGTGGCCCGGCCCAAGAAGTTCATCATGGACATGTTCCCCTACCCCTCGGGTGCTGGACTGCACGTCGGCCACCCCCTGGGATACATCGCCACCGACGTCTCCGCCCGGTTCCAGCGCATGACCGGCCACAACGTCCTGCACACCCTGGGCTTCGACGCATTCGGCCTGCCCGCCGAGCAGTACGCCGTCCAGACCGGCACGCACCCGCGCGTGTCCACCGAGGCCAACATCGCGAACATGAAGGCCCAGCTGCGCCGGCTGGGCCTGGGCCACGACCGGCGCCGGTCGTTCGCCACGATCGACCCGGACTACTACAAGTGGACCCAGTGGATCTTCCTGCAGATCTTCAACTCCTGGTACGACGACGAGGCCGGCCGGGCCCGCCCCATCACCGAGCTGATCGCCCGCTTCGAGTCCGGTGAGCGCCCCGTACCGGGCCACACGCGCGCGTGGAGCGAGCTGAGCGAGGCCGAGCGCGCCGACGTCCTGGGCGGCTTCCGGCTGGCCTACACCTCCGACGCGCCGGTCAACTGGTGCCCCGGGCTGGGCACCGTACTGGCCAACGAGGAGGTCACCGCCGACGGCCGTTCCGAGCGCGGCAACTTCCCGGTCTTCAAGGCGAAGCTGCGCCAGTGGAACATGCGCATCACCGCCTACGCCGACCGGCTGCTGTCGGACCTGGACGCCCTGGACTGGCCCGAGGCCATCAAGCTGCAGCAGCGCAACTGGATCGGCCGCTCCGAGGGCGCCCGCGTCGACTTCCCCGTGGACGGCGAGAACATCACCGTCTTCACCACCCGCCCCGACACCCTGTTCGGCGCGACCTACATGGTGCTGGCCCCCGAGCACCCGCTGGTCGGGAAGTTCACCCCGGCCGCCTGGCCCGAGGGCACCCACGACGTCTGGACCGGGGGTCACGCCACCCCGGCCGAGGCCGTCGCCGCCTACCGCGCGCAGGCCGCCTCCAAGTCCGACGTGGAGCGGCAGGCCGAGGCCAAGGACAAGACCGGCGTCTTCATCGGCTCCTACGCGACCAACCCGGTCAACGGCGAGCAGGTGCCCGTCTTCATCGCCGACTACGTCCTGATGGGCTACGGCACCGGCGCGATCATGGCCGTACCCGCGGGCGACCAGCGCGACTTCGAGTTCGCGCGCGCCTTCGAACTGCCGATCCACTGCATCGTCGAGCCGACGGACGGCCGCGGCACGGACACCGCCACGTGGGAGGACGCCTTCGCGTCGTACGACGCGAAAATCATCAACTCGTCCAACGACGAGGTGAGCCTGGACGGCCTGGGAGTCGCCGAGGCCAAGGCGCGCATCACCGAGTGGCTGGAGCGCCGGGGCATCGGCGAGGGCACCGTCAACTTCCGGCTGCGTGACTGGCTGTTCAGCCGGCAGCGCTACTGGGGCGAACCCTTCCCCATCGTCTACGACGAGGACGGCACCGCCCACCCCCTGCCCGAGTCGATGCTGCCGCTGGAACTGCCCGAGGTCGACGACTACTCCCCGCGCACCTTCGACCCGGACGACGCCGACACCCGGCCCGAGACGCCGCTGTCGCGCAACGCGGACTGGGTCAACGTCACCCTGGACCTGGGCGACGGCCGCGGCCCGCGCGCGTACCGGCGCGAGACCAACACCATGCCCAACTGGGCCGGCTCCTGCTGGTACGAGCTGCGCTACCTGGACCCGCACAACAGCGAGAAGCTGGTCGACCCGGAGATCGAGCAGTACTGGATGGGCCCGCGCGAGGGCATGCCGCACGGCGGCGTCGACCTGTACGTCGGCGGCGCCGAGCACGCCGTCCTGCACCTGCTGTACGCGCGCTTCTGGTCCAAGGTGCTGTACGACCTGGGGCACGTGTCGTCGGTGGAGCCGTTCCACAAGCTGTTCAACCAGGGCATGATCCAGGCCTACGTCTACCGTGACAGCCGCGGCATCGCGGTGCCGGCCGCCGAGGTGGAGGAGCGCGAGGGCGCCTACTACCACCAGGGCGAGAAGGTCTCCCGGCTGCTGGGCAAGATGGGCAAGTCCCTGAAGAACGCGGTCACCCCGGACGAGATCTGCGCCGAGTACGGGGCCGACACGCTGCGCCTGTACGAGATGGCGATGGGCCCGCTGGACGTGTCACGGCCGTGGGACACCCGCGCGGTGGTCGGCCAGTTCCGGCTGCTGCAGCGGCTGTGGCGCAACATCGTCGACGAGAACACCGGCGAGGTGACCGTCGTCGACGGCGAGCCCGGTGAGGACACGCTGCGCGCCCTGCACAAGGCGATCGACGGGGTGCGCCAGGACCTGGAGGGGATGCGCTTCAACACCGCCATCGCCAAGGTCACCGAGCTGAACAACCACCTGACCAAGCAGGGAGGCCCGGTACCGCGCCCGGTCGCCGAGGCCCTGGTGCTGCTGGTGGCGCCGCTGGCCCCGCACATCGCCGAGGAGCTGTGGCGCGCGCTGGGCCACACCGACTCGGTCGTCCACCAGGACTTCCCGGTCGCCGACCCGGCGTACGTCGTCGACGAGACCGTCACCTGTGTGGTGCAGATCAAGGGCAAGGTGAAGGCCCGCCTGGAGGTCCCGCCGGCCATCTCCGAGAAGGAGCTGGAGAAGGCCGCGCTGGCCGACGAGAAGGTCGTCGCCGCGCTGGACGGGGCCGGGATCCGCAAGGTGATCGTGCGGGCGCCCAAGCTGGTGAACATCGTGACGGCGTGACGGCGTAGGCCCGGGGCCGCGACGGCCGACCGGTCGGCCGGTCGGCCGGTCGGCCGGTCGTGGGCTGCGGCTTCGGGGTGATCCCCTACGGGCAGGCCCGGGGTTCCTCCGGAACTCCGGGCCTGCCCGTAGCGTTTACCGTGGAAGAACGGCGCGGTGTGTGGAGGGCGGCCCCAGGGCCCGGAGGAGGAGTCTCGTGGAAGCAGCGATCGCAGTAATGGCCCTCCTCTTCATGCTCTTCGTCATACTGGGCGTGTACGCCACCGTGAAGGTCGTCGGCGCCGCCAAGCGCAGTGCGGACCGTCACCTCACCCAGGCCCGCCGCACGGTCGAGGACCACACCTTGAAGGTCAAGTCCTTCGCCCAGTCCGGCCCTGCCGGTGAGATCGCCCAACTCAGGCTCAAGCTGCGGACGTCCATGCGCGCCACCCAGGACGCGCTGCAGTCCGGAGCCTCGGAGGACCAGTCCCTCAAGGAATCCCTCGGCCTTTTCGAGCGGCTCAGCGCGCACGGGCACGAACTGGACGCCGAACTGAAGCGCCTGGAGTCCGAACCGGACCGCGGCACCCTCGGCAAGCGGCTGCCCGAGCTGCGTGAGCGAACCCACCGCATCGCGCGGTCGGCGGACTCCCTGCGCTGGGCGGCCCGCGACCGCGCCCAGCACTTCGCGGACGACGACCTCGACTCGCTCAGCACCCAGATCGACCTCGAGAGCGGCGCCCTGCGGCACTGGACGACCACCGGCCGGCAGCCCGCACCCGGGCCCGCGGCCACGTCGGCGTCCTCGCCCCCGAGCCGGCCCGAAGCACATGCCCCGGACGGCCCGGCGGCCGGTCGGACCCGGCCGGACACCTCGCGGTCCGACGCCGCGCGGGAACCCGCGTCCGAACCGGCGCGGCCCGCGATCACACCGGCCGCGCCGCGTCCCACCTACCCGTGGCAGAAGAAGCCCCGCCCGGAGAGCACCACTTGATCCGGGCGCACTGATCCGGACACGGCCCCACCCGGCGGGCGGGGCCGGGCTGCCCAGAGGGCGGTACGCCAGGTAACCTCCAGCTCATGTCCCGCCATGTCGCTATCGTCACCGACTCAACGGCCTACCTTCCGGACCGGACGATGAAGCGGCACGGCATCACGGCGGTCCCTCTGACCGTGGTCCTCGGCGACCGAGCGCTCGAGGAGGGCACCGAGATCTCCACTCGCTCCCTCGCCCAGGCCCTCCAGAAGCGGCGGCCGGTGACGACGTCCCGGCCCGGCCCCGAGGTCTTCGCCGAGACCTATCGCAGGGTCGCCGAGGCCGGCGCCACGGGCATCGTCTCCCTCCACCTTTCCGCCGAACTCTCCGGCACCTACGACGCGGCGGTCGTCGCGGCCCGGGAGGCGCCGGTGCCGGTGCGGGTGGTGGACACCGGCATGATCGCCATGGCGCTCGGATTCTGCGCGCTCGCGGCGGCGGAGGCCGCGGAGGCGGGGGGCAGCGTGGACGAGGCCGTCACGGCCGCGGAGAAACGGGCCGTCGGCACCGCCGCCTACTTCTACGTCGACACCCTGGACTATCTGCGCCGGGGCGGCCGTATCGGGGCCGCGCAGGCCCTGCTGGGGTCGGCACTCGCCGTGAAGCCGCTGCTCCAGTTGACCGACGGCCGTATCGAACCCCTGGAGAAGGTACGCACGGCGTCGAAGGCCATCGCCCGCCTGGAGGAGATCGCGGCCGAGCGGGCGGGCGCCGCCGACGTCGACATCGCCGTCCACCATCTCGCCGCCCCGGAACGTGCTTCGGCCCTCGCGGACCGGCTGAAGGTGCGGGTGACCGGGCTGACCGAGCTGCACGTCAGTGAGGTCGGCGCGGTGATCGGGGCGCACACGGGGCCCGGCCTGCTGGGGGTCGTGGTCTCGGCCCGGTGAGGCCGCACGGGCCTGCGCAGGCCCGTGCGGGTGAGGGAGTTGTCCACAACCAGGCAGTAATCCACGGGAATCAAGCAAGATCATCGCGAATGCGGTGGTGTGCCCGATCCTCCTGGCATGGCACTTCGATCACAATCACGTTCGCGTTCCCTTTCACGTTCGGCGGCGGCGACCAGTGGCCCGGGCCGCGCGCCCGCGTCCGACGGCCGCGCCCGGCACCGTCGGCCGGCCACTGTCGGGGCCGGGGCCGGGATCGCCATGGGGACCGGGCCGAGGCCCGGCGGGCGGGCTCGGCGCGCGTACCGGCTCCGGGACGGACGGGACCGTGCTGCCTCGGCGGAGGAGCTTCGGCGCAGGGCGGAGGCGCTGTTCGGGGAACCGGCCGGACGCGACAGCCGGGGCGTCGGAGGGGCCGGGCGTGCCCGGGGTGTGCCGAACTGGGCCGTGGATGACGGGGACGAGCCGGTGGCGCGATCCCGGAGGGGCACGGTCGCGACCGAGGGGGATGTGGACGTCGGGGGCGGGCGGACGTGGGAGGAGGTTCCCGAGCCGGTCGCCCCGGACCCGGTGGTGCCGGGGGAGCGTCGGCCGACCGGTCGGGTGGGGCTCGCGTTGAGGGAACGGCTGCCGTTGTGGGTGCGGACGCGGTGCGGGCTGGAACGGCGGAGCGTGGTCGCGCTGTCGGTGGTGCTGGTGGTGGCGGTGGGGTTCGCGGTGCAGCACTTCTGGGCCGGGCGGACGCAGCCCGTGCGGGCACCGGAGGTGGTCGGGGCGGCCGTGCCCCACCGCGGGAACGGAACGGAGAGCCCGCCGGTGGCCTCGGCGGGAGCCGCTGACGAGGCCGGCGGCACGAGTACGGGCACGGGCGTGGCGGGCGCGGGTACGGCGCTGCCCGAGATCGTGGTCGACGTCGGCGGCAAGGTGCGCGACCCGGGGGTCCACCGTCTCCCGGCCGGCTCACGGGTCGCGGACGCGCTGCGGGCGGCGGGCGGAGTACGGCCCGGAACCAGCACCGAAGGGCTCAACCGGGCCCGCTTCCTCGTGGACGGGGAGCAGCTGATCGTCGGTGGCCCGGCACCGGCATCGGCGCCGGGAGTCGGTCCGGCACCGGCGGCGGGCGGCCCGGCCGGAACGGCACCGGGCGCCGGAGCCGCGACACCGGTGTCCCTCAACATCGCGACGCTGGACCAGCTGGACGGCCTCCCGGGGGTCGGCCCCGTACTGGCCCAGCACATCCTCGACTACCGCACCCGCAACGGTGGTTTCCGCTCGGTGGACGAACTGCGGGAAGTGAACGGCATCGGCGACCGCCGCTTCGCGGACCTGCGGAATCTCGTACGGCCATGACGGGTGTGGCGGGCATGGCGGGCGTGACGGGTGCTACGGGCGTGGCGGGCGTGGCGGGCGTGAGGAGCCGGACGGACACGACGGACCCCGGGCGGACGCATACGGGGCACGTCGCTCCCACGGACCCCACGGACCCCGCTGCCACCGCCCGGCCGGCCGTGCACGCCGCCTCCGGGAAGCGGCTCGGGGCCTCCCATCCCCGGCAGGAGGGACCGGCCGACCTGCGGCTCGTACCACCCGCGCTGGCGGCCTGGGCCACGGCGGCGGTGATGCTGCACACCCCTCCCGGCCTCGTGACGAGCACAGTGATCGCCTCCCTGCTCCTGGCCGGAGTCCTCCTCACGGTGCGAAGCCGGCGGACGGCTCCGGGACCCGCGGTGCCGGGACGCGCACGTGGACGGGTCCGGTCGCGGGTTTCCGGAGCCGCGGTGCTGCTGTGCGTCGCCGCTGCCGCCGGATCGGCGGGTCTGCACGGTGCCGATCTGCGGCGGGGGCCGGTGCCGGAGCTGGCGCGGGAGTACGCCTCGGTCACCGCCGAGGTCGAACTCACCGCCGACCCCCGGCTCAGTCGGCCGCGGGCCGGCGGCAGCCATGTGGTCCCGACTGCCGTTCTCATCGAGGCCGACGTGCGGCGGGTGGAGACGGCGAGGGACGGAGCGGAGGTGGCGACCCGGGCGCCGGTGCTGATGATCGTCGATGCGCGTTCGGCCCGTCCCGTCACACGGGACGACGGGCAGGAGCGGGCGCGGGGCCCGGAGGGAAATTCGCCGTGGCTGGGGCTGCTGCCGTCCACCCGGCTGCGGGTCGAGGCCCGGCTCGTACCCGCGACGGCGGGCGGTGACCGGTTCGCGGCCGTGCTGCGCGTCAGGGGAACGGACGGGCCGAAGACGGTGGGGGAGCCGTCGGCACCGCAGCGGCTGGCCGGGCGGCTGCGCGCCGGACTGCGGGCGGCGACCGACGGGCTGCCGGCGGACGCGCGCGCCCTGCTGCCGGGACTGGTCGTGGGCGATACCTCACGCGTCACCCCGGAACTGGACGAGGCGTTCAGGGAAACCGACCTCACGCACACCCTGGCTGTTTCCGGGGCGAACTTCACGATCCTCCTCGCCCTGCTCCTCGGCCCGCCGGGGCTGGCGCAGTATGCCGAGCGCCGTGGGCTCGCGTCCCGCCTCGGTCTCCCGTTGCGTACGACCGCGCTGCTCGGCGGGGCGCTCTCGCTCGCCTTCGTCGTCGTGTGCCGGCCGGACCCGAGCGTGCTGCGGGCCGCCGCCTGCGGATCCGTCGCGCTGCTCGCGCTCGCCACCGGCCGCCGCCGGTCCCTGATCCCGGCGCTGGCGACGGCCGTCCTGCTGCTGGTCCTCTACGACCCGTGGCTGGCCCGCAGTTACGGCTTCCTGCTCTCCGTGCTGGCCACCGGCGCCCTGCTCACCCTCGCGCCGCGCTGGAGCACTGGGCTGCGACGGCGCGGAATGCCCCCACGGCTCGCGGAGGCGCTGGCCGCGGCGGGTGCCGCGCAGGCGGTGTGCGCGCCGGTGGTCGTGGTGCTGTCGGCGCGGGTGAGCCTGGTGGCGGTACCGTGCAACCTCCTCGCCGAGTTCGCGCTCGCCCCGGCCACCGTGCTGGGCTTCCTGGCTCTGGCCACCGCCCTGCCGGCGCTGTCGGTGGCGAAGGCGCTGGCCTGGTGCGCGAGTTGGCCCGCGGAGTGGATCGCGTGGATCGCCCGGACCGGGGCGGCGCTGCCCGGCGCCGGGGTCGACTGGCCGGGCGGCTGGGCCGGGGCGGCACTGCTCGGGGCTCTCACCCTGGTCCTCCTGCCGGTCGGCCGGAGACTGCTGCGGCACCCCTGGTGGTGCGGGGCCTGCGCCCTGCTCCTGGTCCTGCTGGTGGTGCAGCCGCCACCGCTGACCCGTGCGGTCACGGGCTGGCCGCCGCCGGGCTGGCGGATGGTGATGTGCGACGTGGGGCAGGGCGACGCGATGGTGCTGGCGGCGGGCGAGGACACCGGTGTGGTCGTGGACGCCGGTCCGGACCCGGCCCCGCACGCCGCCAGCTTCTGTGGCAACCGGAACCACTGGAACGTGGTTAATCATCTCACGCCGACCAGCGCCGCATGGCGGTCGCTCGGTACCCGCACGTGATATTTTTTCTGGTGGCTGCTACAAAGACCACGCATCCAGAAGATCGCCCGCCGATCAAAGCTTCGCCGGCGATTTCGCACGATCATACCACCAGATATAACGTCAGGTGAAAGTGGCGTAACATAAAACCGTGTAATCTTGAGGTGGTGGCCACCACTGAACATCACGTTTGCGCTTAATGCTCCGGCGAGCGCTGAACTGACCCGAGTAAAACACCCGTCCGGAGTCGCGGCTCGCGCATGCCAAACATCAGACATGGAGAAATCCATCAAACAGCGGCTCGTTAGGCTTCGCCGCAAAAAGACTGCGACGCTCGACGCCCAGGCTGCTCACTTCCGCAGCAACTAACATATCGGATCTCATCCCGTGAGAATAATGGAAAGCTCCGGTCACTGATCTGCCGGCATGCACTCATGGCACTCCGCCATGAGTACATCGCTGTGCTGGTGGAAACAAATTGGAAAACGGAGCGGACCTTACGGCAACTGAAAAACGGCCGTTAATAGTGATGAATGAGAATCGCAAACAACGATAAAATGATAAATGCGCACTAATATTATAACGCGTGGATGTCTTAACTGTGGAATGTTGATCTGAGATGAACCAAACTGGAGTCACATCTGAGATAACCAGGTCTCGGTTACGACATGATGCTTAAACGCGGTAGTCACCCGATGCGCAAAGCAAAGATTTACTTCCATATAATGGCGTCGATGTCGCCCAAACCATAACTCAACATGATGCAAAAGATTTTCACATCTTTCAGCACTTAATTCATAGACCAAATGAGGAACCTCAACTCATCTTCACATGATGATCGTGCTGACTGAACACGCTGGAAGGCAGTGAGCGCCGCGAGAGAGCCCAAATAATCCTGGGCTTGGCTCCCGGTATTTTGTGTTTCACGCCTTGGCATTATATCACCCGTCGCATGGTATGAATATGACGGTCGGTAATCTGTAAGATTATTTTGCTAAAACTGCAGGGTGGAGATCTGATGGCACTTGTAATTGACGCCAGCTTGGGAAGGCAATGCCAAAGCTTGAGAAATTGGTAACTGAGGGAACAATGTGAGATCCTGAGCGCACCTGGATCACCAATATGCTGATCGTCATGCGCAACACTGGAAGGGGGAAGAATCGCCCACGCATCTGGACGCCATAGACGTGGCGGTAACAATGGCGTAAAGCCTGAGGGCCCGGCGACTTCGTGGCCGGGGTGTGGTGGCACAGCACCTCGCCGCAGTCGCATTTCACCCGGTCGCTCGTCTGCTCTCGGGTCACCGAGGACGGAGGGAGGATCACGCTCGCCGGCCGCCGGGTCACCACGACGACGGCGACCGGTACGCGGGAGGAACGGGAGTTGGGGACGGACGAGGAGGTACTCGCGTACTACCGGGACCGGTTCGCGATCCGCCTCGCCCAGGTGCCGACCGTGAGGAATCCCCACCGGGCCGGCTGATCGGGAACCCGTCGGCGGCACCGGACGGCGACCGGGCGACGGCCGGGCGGCGGCTGGAAGGTGACCGGACGGCCCGGTCTTCGCCGTCCGCCGGGTGCCCGACACAATGGCTGCCGTGAGCGATGTGAGACATGTGCTGGTGCTGCCCGACCGGGATGCCGCGGAAGCGGTGGTGGAGGAGTTGGGTGAGCGGTTCGGCGTCGACGAGGAGCCGCAGCTCGTCCGGGACGCCCTTGCCGGTGAGGACGACGCCGAGGACGCCCAGTGGCTCGTCGTCCTGCGCGACGAGAGGGAACGGCTGGACCCCGGTGCGCTGGACGAGTTCGCGGCTCAGTGGGACGGCTGGCGCGAAGAGCCCTGACCCGGCGTCGTGAGGTCGACGACCATCGCCGTCAGTGGTGCGTGCGATGCTTGTCGCGATGGCCAGGAAGACAGCTCAAGACGACCCTCTCGTCCCGGTGACGCTCGCCGTGGGCCAGGAGGACCTCCTGCTCGACCGTGCCGTGCAGGAGGTGGTGGCCGCCGCGAGGGCGGCCGACGCCGACACGGACGTACGCGATCTCACTCCGGACCAGCTCCAGCCCGGCACCCTCGCCGAGCTGACCAGTCCCTCGCTCTTCTCCGAGCGCAAGGTCGTGGTCGTGCGCAATGCGCAGGACCTGTCGGCCGACACCGTCAAGGACGTGAAGGCGTACCTCGGGGCGCCCGCCGAGGAGATCACGCTCGTCCTGCTGCACGCGGGCGGCGCCAAGGGCAAGGGCCTGCTCGACGCGGCGCGCAAGGCGGGGGCGCGGGAGGTGGCCTGCCCGAAGATGACGAAGCCGGCGGACCGGCTGGCCTTCGTGCGGGGCGAGTTCAGGGCCACCGGGAGGTCGGCCACACCGGAGGCGTGCCAGGCGCTGGTCGACTCGATCGGCAGCGATCTGCGGGAGCTGGCGGCGGCCGTGTCCCAGCTGGCGTCGGACATCGAGGGCACGATCGACGAGGCCGTCGTCGGCCGGTACTACACCGGGCGGGCCGAGGCGTCGAGCTTCACGGTCGCCGACCGCGCGGTCGAGGGGCGGGCGGCGGAGGCGCTGGAGGCGCTGCGCTGGTCGCTGGCGACGGGGGTGGCACCGGTGCTGATCACCAGCGCGCTCGCCCAGGGTGTACGGGCGATCGGGAAGCTGTCGTCGGCGCGCGGGGGCAGACCGGCCGATCTGGCGCGGGAGCTGGGCATGCCGCCGTGGAAGATCGACCGGGTGCGGCAGCAGATGCGGAGCTGGACCCCCGACGGCGTGTCCGTGGCGTTGCGCGCGGTGGCCGAGGCGGACGCCGGAGTCAAGGGCGGCGGGCAGGACCCGGGGTACGCCCTGGAGAAGGCGGTCGTCATCATCGCCCGCGCGGCCAGGTCGAAGGGCCGGGCGTAGGACGTTCTGGCCCGTGCCACTGCTCCGTACCACTGCTCGCCCTGTGCCACTGCTCCGTGCAAAGCCGAGGACCCCGCTCCGCCGCCCGGGGAAGGGCGGGCGGAGCGGGGTCCTCGGTGAAGCTCGGAGCCCGTACCCGCGTGGCGAACGCAGGCCGCGTACAGGCTCGGGGTGCCGGTCGGGGGCGGAGAGAGAGGGCCCGCCCTGGGTCCTGCCGGCGGTCGGATCGAATCCGATCAGATCAGCGAGTGGTTCAGCCCTTGAGGGGCGCGACCTTGTGAGCCAGCGCCGACTTCTTGTTGGCGGCCTGGTTCTTGTGGATGACGCCCTTGGAGACGGCCTTGTCGAGCTGACGCGCGGCGACGCGCTGGTACTCGGCGGCCTTCTCGGCGTCGCCCGCGGCGACGGCCTCACGAGCCTTGCGGATCGCGGTCTTCAGAGAGGACTTGACGGCCTTGTTGCGCAGCCGGGCCTTCTCGTTGGTCTTGTTCCGCTTGATCTGGGACTTGATGTTCGCCACGAATGAGCCTCTACAGGTTCTGGTCCGGGGCCGCACGGGTCCCGGACCGGTGAATTTCTTGAGACGTGCCCCGCACCGAGAGGGCAAGAGACACAACGCCCCACGTTACCAGCGGTCCGACGAGCGGCCCAAACCCGGCCCCGCCGGTCCGGCACGGCTCCGGTCCGGCACGGCTCCGGCACAGGCCCGGTCCGGCACGGCTCTGGTCCGGCACAGGCCCGGTCCGGCACCGGCCGGGCTTCTGTTTCCCACCAGGGGCGCCACACCCCTCGCCCGTGGGACCATGGAAGCTACGTATAGATCCGATCCGACCCGAGACCGCAGACACTGCGGACGCCTCAAGAATCAGGACCCTGCGTGCCCGCGACCCCCATCCACGTGCCCGAGCCGAGCCGTACCGACCCGGCTCTGATCCGCAATTTCTGCATCATCGCGCACATCGACCACGGAAAGTCCACGCTCGCCGACCGGATGCTCCAGCTGACCGGTGTGGTCGAGCAGCGGCAGATGCGCGCCCAGTACCTCGACCGCATGGACATCGAGCGCGAACGCGGCATCACGATCAAGTCCCAGGCGGTGCGGTTGCCGTGGGCGCCCACTCACGACAAGGGCAGCACGCACATCCTCAACATGATCGACACGCCGGGGCACGTCGACTTCACCTACGAGGTGTCGCGGTCGCTCGCCGCCTGCGAGGGCACGGTCCTGCTGGTGGACGCCGCGCAGGGCATCGAGGCGCAGACCCTCGCCAACCTGTACCTGGCGATGGAGAACGACCTCAAGATCATCCCGGTGCTCAACAAGATCGACCTGCCGGCCGCGCAGCCCGAGAAGTTCGCCGAGGAGCTCGCCAACCTGGTCGGCTGCGAGCCCGACGACGTGCTGAAGGTGTCCGCCAAGACCGGGCTCGGCGTCGAGGCGCTGCTCGACAGGGTGGTCGCCGAGATTCCCGCCCCGGTCGGCGTCAAGGACGCCCCGGCCCGCGCGATGATCTTCGACTCGGTCTACGACTCGTACCGCGGCGTCGTGACGTACGTCCGGGTCATCGACGGCCAGCTCAACAAGCGCGAGCGCATCCGGATGATGTCCACGGGCGCGACGCACGAGCTGCTGGAGATCGGTACGAACTCGCCGGAGATGCTGTCCTCCGACGGTCTCGGCGTCGGCGAGGTGGGCTACCTCATCACCGGTGTGAAGGACGTCCGCCAGTCCAAGGTCGGTGACACCATCACCAGCCAGCACAAGGGGGCCGAGGAGGCGCTGGGCGGCTACAAGGAGCCCAAGCCCATGGTCTTCTCCGGCCTGTACCCGATGGACGGCTCCGACTACCCCATGCTGCGCGACGCGCTGGACAAGCTCCAGCTCAACGACGCGGCCCTGGTCTACGAGCCGGAGACGTCCGCGGCCCTCGGGTTCGGCTTCCGCGTGGGCTTCCTGGGCCTGCTGCACCTCGACGTGATCCGTGAGCGCCTCGAGCGCGAGTTCGGGCTCGACCTGATCGCCACCGCGCCCAACGTGGTGTACCGCGTGATCATGGAGGACGGTGCCGAGCACATCGTCACCAACCCGAGCGAGTTCCCCGAGGGGAAGATCGACGAGGTCTTCGAGCCGGTGGTGCGGGCCACGATCCTCGCGCCCACCGAGTTCATCGGCGCGATCATGGAGCTGTGCCAGACCCGGCGCGGCACCCTGCTCGGCATGGACTACCTCTCCGAGGACCGGGTCGAGATCCGCTACACGCTGCCGCTCGCGGAGATCGTCTTCGACTTCTTCGACCA
Source organism: Streptomyces sp. P9-A2 (assembly GCF_036634175.1). Classification (NCBI taxonomy): domain Bacteria; kingdom Bacillati; phylum Actinomycetota; class Actinomycetes; order Kitasatosporales; family Streptomycetaceae; genus Streptomyces; species Streptomyces sp. P9-A2. The sequence goes on along the minus strand of NZ_JAZIFX010000001.1, from coordinate 2,568,734 downwards.
GCTGAAGTCCAAGACCCGCGGCTACGCCTCGCTGGACTACGAGCCCACGGGCGAGCAGTCCTCCAGCCTGGTCAAGGTCGACATCCTGCTGCACGGCGACAAGGTGGACGCCTTCTCGGTGATCACCCACAAGGACCAGGCGTACGCGTACGGCGTGCGGCTCGTCGCCAAGCTGCGGGAGCTGATCCCGCGGCAGGGCTTCGAGGTGCCCGTCCAGGCCGCCATCGGTTCCCGGGTGATCGCCCGCGAGACCGTCCGCGCCATCCGCAAGGACGTCCTCGCCAAGTGCTACGGCGGTGACATCTCGCGCAAGCGCAAGCTGCTGGAGAAGCAGAAGGAGGGCAAGAAGCGGATGAAGATGGTGGGTGCCGTGGAGGTCCCGCAGGAGGCATTCATCGCCGTTCTCTCCAGCGACGAGAACGCGGGATCGGGCAAGGGCAAGAAGTAACCGGGCTGCTGTGGGTCACTGGGGCCGCCGGGGGTCACCGGGGGCTCCGGGGGTTCCCGGGGGTTCCCGGGGGAGCGATTCCGGCCGCTTCCGGGCGGAGCGGGGCCCGTCGTGCGCACGCACGGCGGGCCCTTCCGCGTTCGCGGCCGGCCCGTGGGCGGGGTCCTGTGGCCGGCCCGTCGTCGGTTCCGTTGTGACGCGTCAAAGGGATCTCTGTGCGAAGTGACAGGCCGTGGCCCCTTACGCAGCCGCCGGTGGGCCTTTACTCTGTCCCTGCCCGACGGTTACTCGCGAGTTAAACAAGGGTACGTGAGTGTAACCAGCCGATCACCACCCGCACGTCAGTCGTACACCAGCCGCATCTGAGCCAGCCGCACCGTCGCGGGCCCCGGAGGATGTCTTGAGCGACACACAGACTTTGATCGAGAACCGGCCGCCGAGCGTGGCGACCCTCTTCCTGGAGCGTGTCGCCGCCACACCGGACGCCGAGGCATATCGCTACCCCGTCCCGTCCGCCACCGGCGAGGGCCCCGACGACTGGAAGTCGCTCACCTGGGCCGAGGCCGCCGAGCGGGTCAACGCCATCGCGGCCGGACTGATCGAGCTGGGCGTGAACCCGCAGGAGCGGGTGGCGCTCGCCTCCGCCACCCGGGTGGAATGGATCCTCGCCGACCTCGGAATCATGTGCGCGGGCGCCGCCACCACCACCGTCTACCCGCAGACGAACCTCGAGGAGTCCGCCTACATCCTGTCGGACTCCGACAGCCGGGTGCTGATCGCGGAGAACGCCGAGCAGGTCGCCAAGGCGGTGGCGAAGCGCGCCGAGCTGCCCCACATCGGCCAGGTCGTGGTCATCGACACGGACGGCGTCCAGACGGACGACTGGGTGATCAGCCTCGCCGAGCTGGAGCGCCGGGGGGCGGCCCGGCTGGAGAAGGACCCCGGGCTGGTCAAGGAGCGGGTCGCCGCGCTCACCAAGGACCAGCTGGCCACCCTCATCTACACCTCGGGCACCACCGGCCGCCCCAAGGGCGTACGCCTGCCGCACGACAACTGGTCGTACATGGCGAAGGCGATCGCCACGACCGGGCTGGTCAGGCCGGACGACGTGCAGTACCTGTGGCTGCCGCTCGCGCACGTCTTCGGCAAGGTACTCACCTCGGGACAGATCGAGGTCGGCCACGTCACCGCCGTCGACGGCCGCGTCGACAAGATCATCGAGAACCTGCCGGTGGTGCAGCCGACCTACATGGCGGCCGTCCCTCGCATCTTCGAGAAGGTCTACAACGGGGTGGCCGCCAAGGCACGGGCCGGCGGCGGCGCCAAGTACAAGATCTTCCAGTGGGCCGCCGGCGTCGCCCGCGAGTACGCCAAGGTCACCCAGGACAACTTCCGCCGCACCGGCACCGCCAGTGCCCCCTTCGGCCTCACCGCGAAGCACAACGTCGCCGACAAGCTCGTCTACGCCAAGATCCGTGAGGCGTTCGGCGGCAACCTGCGCGCCTGCGTCTCCGGATCGGCGGCCCTCGCCCCCGAGATCGGCTACTTCTTCGCCGGCGCCGGCATCCACATCCTGGAGGGGTACGGCCTCACCGAGTCCTCCGCGGCCTCCTTCGTCAACCCCGGCGAGGCCTACCGCACCGGCACCGTCGGCAAGCCGATGCCCGGCACCGAGGTGCGCGTCGCCGACGACGGCGAGATCCTGCTGCGCGGCCCCGGCATCATGGAGGGTTACCACAACCTGCCCGAGAAGACCGCCGAGGTCCTGGAGTCCGACGGCTGGTTCCACACCGGCGACATCGGCGAGCTCTCTCCCGACGGCTACCTGCGCATCACCGACCGCAAGAAGGACCTCATCAAGACCTCCGGCGGCAAGTACATCGCGCCCGCCGAGGTCGAGGGACAGTTCAAGGCGGTGTGCCCGTACGTCTCCAACATCCTGGTACACGGCGCCGACCGGAACTACTGCACCGCCCTCATCGCCCTCGACGAGGCGGCCCTCGCGCCCTGGGCCCAGGAGAACGGCCTGGGGGGCAAGCCCTACGCGGAGATCGTCGCCGCGCCCGCCACGGTCGAGATGGTCGACGGCTACGTCAAGCAGCTCAACGAGGGCCTCCAGCGCTGGCAGACCATCAAGAAGTTCCGCATCCTGCCCCGCGACCTCGACATCGAGCACGGCGAGATCACCCCGAGCCTGAAGCTGAAGCGCCCGGTGGTCGAGCGGGAGTACAAGCACCTGATCGACGAGATGTACGCGGGCGCCCGCGAGGCGTGAGCCGCACGGGACGCCCCCGCAGGACGTGAGCACCGGGGCGGAACGCGCGCTCTCGGAACCGCGGAGCCGGAAGCGGAGGCCCTGCGGAAGAGTGTGAGCAGCCGGCAGCCCAATGCCACTTGAGCACTCGAACGAGCGGCGCGTGGGCAGGAACGGCCGAAGTGCTCACGCTTTTGACGCATGGCTGGAGGCTTCGGGGCTCCTTGCACAGCACGGACAGTGTGGTCCAGTGGCGTGCTTCCCGGACACACCCTGGGGAGGCTCAGTGGTCCGTTACGCCCGAACTCCAGGGCAGGGTCGGGCCGGTGGTGACGGCTGCCCGGCAGGTCCGCGGCCTCGCGGCGGCTCTGGGGAGTGAGGGCGCGCCTCGTGCTGTCTGGAATCACAAGCCGGCAGTGGCGAGGATTCGGTGCATCGGCGAGAGCCGCAGCGCGGAGTTGGCAGCGGCGTCGTCGACGACCTCGGGATCCCTGTCCGACAGCAGTTGCTCCAGCAGCGCTTCCGTGACGTTGGGATGACGGGCGACCCCGCGACGCAGGAAGGGTTCGGAATCGCCGGCGAGTCGCTGAAGGGATGCCACGGGCAGTTCCGGGTCCTGCAGGGCGACGTAGCGTGCGTTCGGGCTGGGTTCGTCGACGAACGTGTGCAGTGTGTGACGAGGGAAGTTGGGGTGATCGACGAGCAGTGGTCGGATGTGGAACACGTCGCCGTGGGCGCGGACCAGCCGTTCCAGGACTTCCGGTGGTGCATCCGGTCGACGGGCGGCAGCACGGCGGACCATGAGCTCCCGATCGTTGTCCAGCCGGTGCCATGCCTCTTCGGGCAGGTCGTGGCAGGAGGCCAGTACGCGCCGGAATGCCGCGTACGGGCAGTCCAGGTAGGTCATCCGTTCCTCGAGGGGCACATCGCGCAGCCAGTCCGGCCCGGTGAAGTTCCAGCTCAGAGCCACCTCGGCCTCGATGTTTCCGTCCGCGAGCTCGGCTTCCACGAGCGCGTACAGTCCGTCCCGGGTTTCGGCGTCCACATGGCGGCTCTGCGCCACCGCGACGCGCACGAACGGATCATCGATGTCCAGGAGCCGGGCCACCATCTCCGCCGACAGATGCGGGTTTCCGGCGACGGCCTGATGGACCGTCTCGTCCTCGCTCCGCATGAGCTGTGCGAACCGGTCCGAGGCGAGGGGGACGTAGCGTGCCACGTTGGCGCGCACGGCCGGGTCGGCAAGACAACGGTCCCTCCACTCGGGCGGGACACCAGGCTGCTTGTGCTCGGTGGCGGCCGCGCGGACCTGTGGATCCGGGTCGGCGAGCAGCCCCTCCTGCACGGTGGGAGGCCGGTCGTGCCAGCTGCGTGCGACCGCGGCGCGCAGCTTCGGGCTCGGCGCGCCGGCGAGTACCGCCCGGGGCCGGCCGTAGGTTTCCTCCAAGGCGTCGATGCCGAGCGGAACCCCAAGGTCCACCGTGCCTCGGACGAAGTCCGGGTACGCGTCACGGATCGCCGGATCTGGATGCTCGGCGACCCTGCGGCGCATCGCCGGGGAGAGCCGGTCCCCGTGGAGGCCTGTCGCGGTTCCCCTGCCGCCGTGCGTCAGCAGAGCCTCGACGACCGCGTCCGCCAGCCGCCCGCGACGCAGTGATATCCCATGTCGGCCGGCCGCGTGTGCGGCCAAGCGCACCAGTACATCCTGCGGGGCCGCCGGGTTCCGCCCCAGCCCGGACAGTTGCGGATGAGCGAGGCTCGTCATGCGCCCAACCTAATCGGCCCTGTGCGTACCTTCTGCCGGCCCACCTCCCCGTGCCCGGGCAGAGGGCCCTTCGTGAGGTCGGCGCGGAGCCCGTGCTCGTGGTGGGACAGGAAGGCGTGTTCCAGGGTCCACTCGAAGCCTTCCCGGGTGGCCTCGACGGCGAGAACGGTTTCCTGGCCTTCCTCGGTGCCCCGTCCGCAGCGGTACATCATCCACGGAACGACGGCTCGATCCATGTCGAACCGTGCTCACAGCCCTTTCTCGCGGAGCGAGCCCTGGACGGACCGCCGGGACTACCGGCAGTCGTCGATCAATCCCGCGCATGTCCATGGTGATCGGCTTGCCCGCCCGGTCGATCAATCCCGTCGGTCGCTACATACCGCCCGGAGCCGTGACGCCCTCGATCCGCTGCTCCGGCGGACCGGCCGGACGTCCGCAGGGGGCATCCAGTACCGACGCGCGCGGCCAGGTCGGCCCGCAGTGCGGCAAGTTCGGTGATACGGGTTTCGATGACCTGGATCTTCTCCTCGAAGAGCGCGGACAGCGCTACCGCGGTGTCCGGTGCCTCGCGTAATTTCTCGCCGGTCCGCGCGATCTCCGCCAGGGAGAATCCGAGCGCCTGCGCAGTGCGGATGTACTGCAGCCAGGCCACCGTCTCGGGCGGGAAGTCGCGATACCCGTTGGACAGACGCCGGCTTTCGACAAGGCCGACCTTCTCGTAGAACCGGATCGTGTCTCTGGTCATGCCTGCCTGCGCGGCGAGCTCCCCGATGCGCATGCCCCTCCGTCGGATGCCGAGCTTGACCTTGGACCGTACTCCACTGTTTAGCGTGAGGCATCGCCGCCACCGGACCAGCAGGAGCCTCATCGTGAGCCGTCTTCGCGTCCCCACGCACCCCGCCTACCTCCGCGTCGTACGCACGAGCGCCTGGTACGACCTGGTCGTCACGGCGGGATTCGCAACCCCGTGGACCTACGCGCTGGTACACGACGCGCTGTCATCGGGCGGCAGCGCACTCGGGCTCGGCGCTTTACCCGAACCCGACCTGTGGCAGACCCTGTTCGCCAACCTGATGGGCTCGGTGGTGGTCGTCTGGGCCGTTCTGCGCATCGTCGGGCCGCTGCCGGAGCACGGACTGTTCGACGGCATCGCGCGCACCCTGTTCGCGACGTGGCAGGCATACGCACTGGTCCACGGCGCGTCGCGGATCCTGTGGCTGTTCTTTGGCGTCGAGGTGGTGTTCGGCGCTCTTCAGCTCGTCCCGTGGAGGTGGGGCCGGAACGCAGACCTCGTAGGCAACGACGCGGGCCCGGCCGGCGGACGCCCGCTCGGCACAGCCAGTCCGTGACGTGGGGCACGCTCACCCGTGCCGCGCACCGGTGAGCGTGCCCGTGTCGGCGGCGGTTGAACGCGGACCCATCCTGGTCGGTTGAACCGTGACCCGTGTGGCGTGTGGTTGGTGGTGGTTCAGTCGGTTTCTGTTGTGGCGGTGGGGACCCGGCCGAGTTGCCGTCCACGCATGCGGTAGGAATCGCCTTTGAGGGAGTGGACCTCGGCGTGGTGGACGAGGCGGTCGATCATCGCGGCGGCCACTGTCTCGTCGCCGAATACCTCTCCCCAGCGTCCGAAGGGCTTGTTGCTGGTGACGATCACGGACGCGCGTTCGTATCGGTTCGAGATGAGCTGGAAGAACAGGTTCGCGGCCTCGGCTTCGAAGGGGATGTAGCCGACCTCGTCCACGACGATCAGCGGGTAGCGGGCGAGTCTGGTGAGCTCGGCCTGGAGGTTTCCGGCGTGGTGGGCGGCGGCGAGGCGGTCGACCCATTCGGCGGCGGTGGCGAATGCGACGCGGTGGCCGGCCTGGCAGGCGCGGACCGCGAGCCCGATCGCCAGATGGGTCTTTCCCGTCCCCGGTGGTCCCAGGAAAACTGTGTTCTCTTTGCCGGTAATGAAGTCCAACGTGCCCAGATGCGCGAGCTGTTGTCGTGTCAGGCCGCGCAGATGGGTGACGTCGAGTTCCTCGATCGTCTTGATCGCGGGGAAACGGGCGCCGCGGATGCGGGCCTCGCCGCCGTGGCTCTTGCGGGCGGCGACTTCGCGCTGCAGGCAGGCGGCCAGGAACTCGGCGTGGGTCCAGGATTCGGTGCGGGCCCGCTCGGCGAGGCGCTCGGCGGCGTCCAGCAGGGCCGGGGCCTTCATCGCACGGGAGTAGAAGGCCAGGTCGGATGCGGTCTGCTCGCCGGTCCGGCCGTTGCCGGTCTTCTGCGAGGAGGCGGTGGGCTTGGTGGTGGTGCGGGCCATTCAGGACACCCCGTCCCCGGTCTCGTCGCGGCCGGCGTCGCCCTCGATGAGGGTGAACACGCGGTCGTAGTCGGTCAGTTCGCGTTGCTCGACGTCGACCAGGTGGTCGGCGGCGGCCGTGGCGCGGAGTCGGGCGGCCCGGGCCGCGGTGTGGTGGCGGTACTCACCGCGCAGGGCAGCGGCGGTGCGGGCGTGGTCGGGATCGGTGATGGTCTGGTGTTTGGCCCAGCAGCGGGCATGGCGGGCCACGACGGCCCCGCCGGGAGCGAGGGTGGCGACGACTTCCTCGGTGCTGGTGGTGACCTGGACTTTCTTGCCGATCGCCAGGGGGTGCACGGAGTAGTCACAGGTGTCGACGCGGATGTAGTGGTCGCGTCCGATGCGGGTGAAGAAGCGCGACCAGCGGGGCGGGTCGACGGGTGGGAGGGCGAGCATGCCGGCCCGGTCGGCGTCCCACCGCTCGATGGGGCGGGTGCCAAGGGTGCGGTGGATGCGCCGGTTGGCGATGGCCAGCCACTGTTCGAGCTGGATGTTGAAGTCGCCGGGTCCGCTGAAGGTGCGGCCGGGTAGAAAGCTCGTCTCGAGGTAGCCGTTGGCCCTCTCGACCAGCCCCTTCGCTTCTGGGTCACGGGGCCGGCAGAGGAAGATCCTGACCGCGAGGAGTCCGGCGAAGGCGGCGAAGTCGGCGGTGACCTTGCCCTGGCCGATACCGGCCTCGTTGTCCCAGACCAGCATTTTCGGCACCGCGCCCCAGCCGGTCAGCAGCTGCCAGTGACCGTCGATCAGATCACCTGTCGTCCGGCTCGGCAGCATCCGCGCGGCGATGATCCTCGAATAGCCCGAGACCATCACGAGCACCGGTGGCCGCCCGGACTGGCCATAGCCGAGCGCGATGTCGACCGGCGGGAACCACAGGTCGCACTGGGCCAGCTCGCCGGGCTGATAGGTGGTGCGCGAGACCGGATCGACGGGGAGGTAGGCGGGCCGCAGCTCGCGGACGCGGTCCTTGAGGATCGTCATCCCGCGGTCCCAGCCGATCCGCTCCGCGATCACCGTCGTCGGCATCGTCGGGGTCTGTTTCAGCAGCTCACGGATCTGCGGCTCGACCGCGTCGACCGCCGAGCCCTTCAGCGGCCGGGAATACACCGGCGGCCGGTCGGTGGCCAGCGCCCGCTTCACGGTGTTCTTCGAGATGCCCAGATGCCTTGCGATCGCCCTGATCGGCATCTCCTCGGCCCGGTGCAGCCTGCGGATCTCTGCCCAGTCCTCCACTTGGATCACCCTCTCCTCCCGATCTCCAATCAAGATCAGGTTGGTATGGATGCCACGAAGTGAGTCAGTTTTGATCCGCCGCCAGAGGGTCACCGTTCAGACGACGCCGACAGCCCGCCTTCCCGTTCCACCGGTTTCCATCTGCGGAACGGATTGCGAACGCGGCTTGATGCCCCACGTCAAGGCGTGTTCACAGACCTCTTGGCTCGCTCGGGTGCGGAGCCCGGGTCGCGGACCGGTCAGCGCTGGGCGTTGCTGCCGTTGCTGCGCTCGGCTCGACGGGTCCACAGAGACACTTCACTGCTCGTCGCGACGGCGAGGGTCTTCCCGGAGGGAGGGAAACCCGCTTCCCGCTCCGCGACATCGAGCATGGCGAGATCAGCCTGAGCCTGAGGCTGAAGCGCCCCTGTGGCCGAGCGCGAGCAGACGAGTACCGGCACCTCATTGACGAGATGCACTCGGGCACGCGAGAGGCGTGAGCAGCCCACGACCTAATGTCACTTAAGCGCTCAAATGAGCGGAATATGGGCAGTGGTGGCCGAAGTGCTCACGCTTTTCCGGACAGGTCTTGGGGAGGGCTCAGCGGTCCGTCGCGAAGTTCACGAACGCGGTCCAGCCGGCCGCGTGGACGGTGAGCTGCGGTCGGTCCAGGTCCTTGGAGTCGCGGACGTGGACGGTTCCCGGGGTGACGGCTATTTCGACGCACTCGCCGCCTTCGTTACCGCTGTAGCTGCTCTTGTGCCAGACAAGTCGTCGACGGCTCTCAGTGCGCATCTTCCGTCTGCATCCTCTCGATCAGGGTCAGAGACTCTCGCGGAGTGAGCGCCTGGGCCCTGATGCTGCCGTAGCGTGCGGCCAGGATACGGACCTCGTCCAGCTCTGTGGCCAGCCGTGCGGAGGTCTGCACTTCCGTATACGCCACCTGCGGCTTCCCCCTCGGCATCAGCAGGGTGAACGAGCCTCCCATGCCTGAGTGTTCGGTCCGGTGCGTGGGCATGACCTGCAACTCGACGGTACGCAGCCGTCCGAGTTCGAGCAGTCGGCCCAACTGCTTCTTGTGGACCTCGCGCCCTCCCAGCGGTCGACGGAGTACCACCTCTTCGATCACCACGGTCAGTATGGGAAGGGGACGTCGGGTCAGGACTCCCTGGCGGTCCATGCGTGAGGCCACGCGTTGTTCGATCATCTCTTCGTCGAGCAGAGGTTTGCGCATCTCGTACAAGGCGCGGGTGCGCCCCTCGGTCTGGAACAGCCCGGGGATGTCGTGGTTGTTGTAGAAGTTGATCTCTACCGCCTCCGCCTCCAGCCGCGCATAGTCCCGGAACCACGCCGGGTGGCGGACCCGGGCACGGGCTTCCGCCCGCGCGACGTCCTCCTTCGTCGCCTTCAGCATCCCTCCGGCGTCGAGCAGGCCGTCCACCGCGTCGAGGAACTCCGGTTGAGGCGTTCTCCGGCCGCGCTCCAGGGAGGAGACGAGGTCCTCGCTGTACCCCAGCCGGTCGCCCAACTCCTTCTGGGTCATGCCTGCCCGTTCCCGCAGCAGTTTGACCTGCCTGCCCACGGCCCGGTTCAGGTCGAGCAGGCCGTCTGCGTCCTCCGGAGTGTCAGCAGGGTGGTTTCCGGTGTCGTTCTGCCGGGATCCTGATGTCGTCACTCGTCCCCCAACTCGCTCGCGCGCCGCACGGTTACTTCCGTCAGTACGGACACGCAACCGTCAGCGGCGGTACAGGCGCCTGTGGTACCGATGATTCCTCTGGTCAGCGTACGACCACTTGGACACGCTCTGTCACATGAAGTATGAAATCGGTGACCATCGCCTCTCGTCTCCCATCGCGTCCCCTCCCGCGCGCTTCAGCCGGCAGCTCAGTTCGACGCGGCACGGGGCGCGCCTCGCACGCCTGCTGGCGGTCCAGAAGTTGTCGGACTGGGGGTGGGCCACGGGCAGCGAACATCTGGAGTCCGCCGCACTGGTCGTCGGTGAACTCGCCGCGAACGCGGTCACGCACGGTGTCGTGCCTGGGCGGGACTTCCTGCTCACGATGACCCTCACCCCGCTCCCCGGAAGCTGCGTGAGCACCCTGCGGGTCGAGGTCGCCGACTGCCGGGGCGAGCGGCTGCCCGCCCCGGCGGAGACCTCGTGCCCGACCGGCGAGCACGGTCGGGGACTGCTCCTCGTGAACGCACTCGCTGCCCGGTGGGGGGTCACACCCCGTCACCCCTCCGGCAAGACCGTCTGGGCCGAGCTGCGAGGCCCCGCCGGAGCGGGCCCCGCGCGAGTCCTGCCACCCCGAGCCTGACCCGTACGCCTCGGCCCGGATGGTGACGGCACCTCACGCGGCCCGTCGAGACGTCGAGGGGTCGCGTCGGCCGGGCCGCCGTCGCTGGACCGTGGAACGCATAGTGACGTGGTGGTCGGGGTGTCGACGGCTGCACCGTCGCTACGCGTGGCGCGGAACGCGACTGAGTGCCCGGATAATTCGATGGCGCGCGTCGAACAGGTTCCGCACGCTGTCACCGTGGGAGAAATCAAGCACCGGATCCGCGCCCGCCACACCGACTCCACGGTCATCGTCCACCAGGCCTATCCAACCGGAGATCGGCCTGCCCGCAGCCCGGGAGGGCCGCTTCCCCGCAGCCTGGCAGCGAGATCGAATGACGTGGGTCATCAAGCCGCGTTCACAGACCTCATCCATGCTGCTCGCATGACCGAGAACGGCTGCCAGCGTGTACCTCGCCTCGCGGGTGGGACGGACAGCGGCCCTGAGGCGGGAGGTCATCTGGCTTGCCCTCCGTCCCAGTGAGCCTGTGCTGCCATGTAACCGTTCCTAAACAGTGTCCAGGAGTGGGTCTTGGACCCACGTCCCGGAACTGCGCGCATCCCGAACGGTGTTGGATGTGCTGGTCTCCCGCGTTCTGGTTGTCCCTGTCCGGCGGCGTGCATCCTGTGCACGTTCCGTGACGGGGTGGCGGGTTTCCTCACGTCCTCGGTCACCACGATCGGCCTGGACGGTCCGATGCCCGGCACCATCGCTCTGGTGATGCCGGGGCGGTGCCGTCCGTCGCCGGATCGGGTGCCCGAGGGCGCGTCTGCCGATCGCCACCGAGGCGGCGTCATGGCGGGTCATGTGACGGGTCTTGCCGGTGAGGGGCTTGCGCCAGTGCTGGTCGCCCCACATGGAGGTGTACGCCGGGTCGACGGCGACGATGGCAATGCCGTGTTCGGCGGCCATGGACACGATGCGGGCCTTGAGCTTGCCGGTGGGCATGCCGGAGATGAGCTGCCGGAACCGCTTCTTGCGGCCGTGTTTCTCACGGGTCTTCTCGGCGGCGAAGTCCAGGTTCTCGATCCCGACCGCCTGCGCGCCGGTCTGCCTGGTCCAGTGCAGGAGCCGGGTGAGGGCGTGCCGGATCTGGGCGTCGCGGTGCTCTGCGGTGCCGGACAGGTCGTAGGCGAAGCGGCGCGGAGAGCCGATCGGGTTGCCGTGCCGGTCGAGCCGGTAGGCGGCGAAGTGGTCGGCGTTGGTGTCCACACCGACCATGCCCCGGGCGCGGGCGGTCTCCAGCGGAACCGTCTTGACGACGGGCTTGGTCCACGAGGCGGTGAGGTACCAGCGGCCGCGCCGCACGTCGAGGTGGACGCGGTAGGCGACGGCCCGGTTCTGCTCGATGCGGTCGCGCCACTCGCCGCCCCGGTGGACGAAGGCGACCTTCGAGGCGAGCACGTACCGGCCATGCTTGCTGTTGGCCAGGTGGGCGAGCGGTGCCGGCAGCCTGATGGACACCTCGCCGTCCGGGGTGACGCGGATCGTCTCGTTCCCGAACCGCTTCCCGGATTCGCCGTCGGCGGCGAAAAACCAGCGCTCGGCCTCCCAACGCTCGTGCCACCGATCCTCGGTGAGCCCGGCCTTTTCCAGGTTGTGCCGGGTGTTGAGCATCCGCCTGCCGCCGCGAACGACGTGCACGACGCCGGCCTCACGCTCAGCGCGAGCCACGTCGAGACGGTGCTCCAGGACCGCCAGGCGTCGGGACTTGTAAAACCACTCTCCCTTCGACCGGTAGCCGCCCGGAGCCCGCTTGGTTCCCTTCTCCCCGATGGGCTGCGACAGGCGGTGCATCAGCGTCCGCGCACCGGCCTCAAGGCCCTGGAGGTGCGCAAGCTGACAACGCCGGGAGAGCGCCCACTGATCGTGGGTCGCCTTCGTGATGCTCCCGGCCCAGCGTGAGGACGACTCGGCCGTCAGTGCCTGCTTACGGGCCGCCCACATGTCACTGTTGTGCTCCAGGCCGTCGGAGCACCGCTGCTTGAGGTCCAGCGATGCCAGGCGCCCCAGGTGTCCGCCGACCAGGCGCAACACCTTCTCGTCTTCTGGAGTGAGCTGCTTGAGGCGGTCACGTATCGCCACCCCGGACGGGCCGGGGGCGACGAACGGATCGTCGAGGGTACGGATCTGCTTCTTACTCATCGGCGGCAGCCGCTTCCAGGGCCTTCTCGGCACGGTTCTTCGCACTGCGGCGGCCGTACAAGCGGGCGCAGAACGAGGTCAGTACCTCCACCATGTCGCGTACCAGGTCGTCTTCGACTTCGCCGTCACCGAGGACAACGAGTCGGCGGCCAGTGGCGGACAGTGCGGCTTCGACGAGTTCGACGTTCATGCGGCCGAGGCGGTCCTTGTGTTCCACCACCACGGTGGTCACCTTCGGGTCGGCCAGCAGGCGACGCGCCTTGGTACGGGCGCCGTTCATGCCCGAGGCGATCTCGGATTCGACACGGACGACCTGGTGTCCGGCCTTTGCGGCCCACGCCGACAAGCGGGCGGTCTGCCGCTCCAGGTCGGCCTTCTGATCGTGAGAGGAGACGCGGGCATACAGGCCCACACCACCTGTCGCCGAGGGTGAGGTGTTCGCGTCGATGTTGACCAGGATCGTGCGCGGCCCCACTCGCTCCGCAGGGACCGGCAACGTGCCCTCACGGAACCAGCGATACGCGGTACGCGGGGCGATTCCCTGTGCGCGCGCCCATTCCGTCAGGTTCATACACGAGACCATACAGCACTCATAACACCTAAAAGACACTTATGAACACTCATTCGAGAGCAGTTACAACCCCTGAGCGATGCCGACCTCCCCTTGTTCGGATCGCTGGTCAGGGACACAGGTGGGCCAGCAGTTCGTCGCTGGCGGGATATCGCTGTTCCTGGGGAAGCAGCCGTGTCGCGGAGGCCGTATCGCCGCGACTGACGAGCGTGCGGATTTCGCGGGCGAGTGGTGTCACGTCTCTGATGGACAGGGTCCACTCGTCCGCGTAACGCGTCGCGGCCTCACCCGAGAGCCCGAGTTGCAGCGAGCGGTACGACAGGGGACGTAGGTTCAGATCGCGTTCGGGATCCCATTGGACACGGGCCGGTGCGCGCTTGAGGTCGCGCTGCCAGGTGCTTCGATCAGGGTGCAGCCCGCGGACGTAGCTCGACAGACAGGCGTGGCGCAGCGCCCAGTCGAAGCCGTCGCGAGCGATCTCCACAGCAAGAACGGTCTCCTGCCCGGTGCTCGTGCCCCAGTTGGAGCGGTACATCATCCACAGGAAGCTGGGCTTAATCCACGTCATGCGATCCCGCAGCCACGCGGGCGGAAAGCGGCCGTCGCGGACGGCAGGCAGTCCGATTTCCGGGGCGTACGCCTGGTAGACGGTGATCGTGGATGCCGTGTGGAGCGCGCGGATCCCGCGGTGCGGTTCTTCCATGGCGTACAGCGTGGGGGCGGCCGGCTCAGGTGGCCACCGATTTTCGACCGCTGCTCGCTACAGCGGAGCACACCAGCCGCAGCACCGTGCGAGTTGCCGGTCTCATGGCCACCTTCTTCAGACACCGGATTCACAAAGGGCGGCTATTCGTGGTCTGCGGTGCTGAGGCGATCCCTATCGCACAAGACGCCCCCCGGTTCGTTCCAACCAGGGCAATCAGCTACGTGTGGCCGTCGTCAGGTGCCCGGAGACGTGCAAGGTCTGTGAACGCGGCTTGATGGCTCATGTCATCCGGTCCCGTTGCCGCACCGGGGGGAAACGGCCTTCCCCGGCCGCCGGCAGGCCGATCTCCGGCGGGTACGCCTGGTGGACGGTGATCGTGGAGTCCGTGTGCAGGGCGCGGATCCGGTACTTGGGTTCTGTCACGGGAACAGGGTGGGCACGCTGGTGCGCGCACGCCATCGAATTACGGTGGCGGGAGCCCGACCCCGCTGTCAGTGGTGCGGTGCAGGATGCGGTCATGGAATCTGCAGCCACTGTTCGGATGCTCTGGGGTCGCATGCAGGACCGGGACTGGGAAGGCGTCGGCGAGTTGCTGGCAGCCGATGTCGTCGTGGAGTGGCCGGTCAGCGGTGAGCGCATCCTCGGCCGGGAGAACTACGTGCGGATCAACGCGGAGTACCCGGAGGGATGGTCGATCGACGTCCTGCGCATCGTGTCGTCCGGGGACGACGTGGTCTCCGAGGTCGAGGTCCCGCACGACACGATGGGCGTTCACCGGGTGGCGTCCTTCTGGACCGTTCACGACGGTCTGATCACCAGCGGCCGCGAATACTGGACGGAGCTCGGCGCGGACCCTTCGCCCGCGTGGCGGGCTCCCTACGTTCAGCGCATCTGAGCGTTCCGACGTGATTGCTCGAAAGTGATCGATTTTCGGCCAGTTCCTGACCGGGTGTGGGGCACTGTTCCCGCTCTCGGTGGTCCACTTCGGTAACTCGTTGCTTATGGGTAGGGTCGGTCTGTCACCCTGACGGTATTGATCGAGGTGTATTCGTACGAACAGTCCGGGAGCTGCCCATGGGGGCCATTCCGACGCAACGGGAGACCTCGTGTGTCGCCTCGGAGGCGTCCACGCGGGCTTATGCGCGGGCGGACGCGACCCTGACCGGCGGCCCTCTCGCCCCGGGGTCCGCGCGGGCCCTGGTGCGGGCGGCGCTCGCCGAGTGGACGGAAAGCGCACTGCCCGGTGCCGAGCACCTCACCACCCGGGCCGGCGACGACGCCACGCTCATCGCCAGCGAACTGGTCACCAACGCCGTCGTGCACGCCGGGACCGAGGTACGGCTGAGCTGCCGGCTCGAGGCGGAGACCGGCGCGCTCCTCATCGAGGTCGCCGACCGCCACCCCTCCCGCTCCCCGCGCGACAGCGAGTCGGACGCGCCGCCCGGCGAGGGCCCCGAGAGCGCCGACCACGGGCGCGGTCTGCGGCTCGTGGCCGCGCTCTCCGAAGCCTGGGGGATCACCTACCGGCCCGGCACGCACACGAAGTCGGTCTGGGCCCGTATCCCGGCCCGGGGCCTCGCGGTGGACGGCACGGACGACGTGGGCGACTCGGACGGCATCGACGAATCGGCAGGTGCGGACGACTGGATCGAGGCGTACGCGTACGAGGGGGAGTCGGAGCCGGGGCTACCGCGCGGGGCCGGAGTCCCCGTTGCGCGGGACGGGGCCGACGGGGAGGCATGGCGTGCGTCCCGGCCGTACCGGCGGGACGGGGCCTGGCTGGGGCGCGGGGCGCTGTCGTTCCTGGCCGAGGCGTCCGACCTGCTCGCCGGGCAGCTCGACGAGGATCTCGTCGCCGCGCTCACCGGGCAGCTGATCGTGCCGCGGCTGGCCGACTGGTGCGCGGTGTGGCTGGAGGACGAGAGCACCGGCCATGGCGACTGGAGCGACGGGTCACGGGCCGGCGGGCCCCGCCTCGTCCGGGTCTGGCACGCGGACGAGAGCCGCGTCGAGGAACTGAGCAGGGCGCTCGAGCAGAATCCGCCGCCTCTCTCCGACCCGTTGTGCCCCGGCCCGCTCGGCTACCCCTGGCCCGAGAAGGCGCTCGACCCGCCGCAGGCCGGACTCGGCCGTCTGCCGGAGGGCTTCGGTCTGCCGGAGACGCCTTTCGGCCTGCCGGAAGTGTCGTACGACACCCTGCCGTACGACTACGGCGTCTCCGTGGCCACCCCAGGCACCACCCCAGGCACCGCCCCAGGCACCGCCCTCGGTACCGCCCTCGCCTACCGTCTCGTCGCCGGTGGGCGGCCGCTGGGGACACTGGTGATCGGGCGGGCCGGGATCGGGCGGTTCCCGGACGAGGTCACCGGGCTGGTGGAGGATCTCGGGCGGCGCGTGGCGCTCGCCATCGGCGCCGCCCGGCAGTACGCGCGCCAGGCCACCATCTCCGCCGTGCTCCAGCGTGGGCTGCTGCCCGGCGCCGTCGCCGAGATCCCCGGCCTGCGCTCCGCGTTCGTCCACGAGCCCCTCGACAAGGGGGGACCGAGCGGCGACTTCTACGACCTGTTCCAGGCCGGTGAGGGCCGCTGGTGCTTCGCCATCGGCGACGTCCAGGGCAAGGGCCCCGAGGCCGCCGTCGTCATCGGGCTGGCCCGCCCCTGGCTGCGGCTGCTCGCCCGCGAGGGCTACCGCGTCGCCGACGTCCTCGACCGCGTCAACCAGCTGCTCCTGGACGACGCCACGGAAGCCGCCGACGCCGCCGCCCGTGCCCTCGTCGCCGCCGGCGCCCGCCCGACCGCACCCGGGGACGGACCCCAGACCCGCTTCCTGTCCCTCCTCTACGGCGAGCTCACCCTCGTCGAAGACGAAGGTGAGGAAGGCAACGGAGACGGCGGCGGTGCCGATGCCGGCGGCGGCCGTGTTCGTGCCCGTGTCACCCTCGGCTCCGCCGGGCACCCCCTGCCGCTGCTGCTCTCGCCCGACGGGACGGTCCGTACCGTCGCCCAGCCGCAGACCCTGCTCGGGGTCGTCGAGGACGCCACCTACACCAGCGAGACCTTCGAGCTGTGCTCCGGTGACACCCTGCTCTGCGTGACCGACGGCGTCACCGAGCGGCGCTCCGGCTCCCGCCAGTTCGACGACGGGGACGGGCTCGCCACGGCGCTGGCCGGGTGCGTGGGACTGGACGCCGAGCTGACGGCGGAACGCATCCATCAGCTCGTCCACGAGTTCGGCGAGCGGCCGCCGGCCGACGATCTCGCCCTGCTCGTGCTCCAGGCGGACTGACACCCGCGACGCGGAGCGGAAAGGAGGGGCGGAAAGGAGACGCGGGAAAGGACCGGGACCAGTGCGGGACAATGGAGCACATGCCTTCCGCACTCCCCGACGGCGATCCCGTCCCCGCCGACGGCGCGCTCCCCGCGTTCGCGCTCGCCGGGGCCGCCGACCGCCCCCTCGGGTTCTACCTGCACGTGCCGTACTGCGCGACCCGCTGCGGCTACTGCGACTTCAACACCTACACCGCCACCGAGCTGCGCGGCAGCGGGGGAGTCCTGGCGTCCCGCGACAACTACGCCGACACGCTGACCGACGAGGTCCGCCTGGCCCGCAAGGTGCTCGGCGACGACCCGCGCGAGGTCCGCACGGTCTTCGTCGGCGGCGGTACGCCGACCCTGTTGGCCGCCGACGACCTCGTACGGATGCTGGCCGCGATCCGTGACGAGTTCGGGCTCGCGGCGGACGCCGAGATCACCACCGAGGCGAACCCGGAGTCGGTCGACCCCGCCTATCTGGCCACCCTGCGCGAGGGCGGCTTCAACCGGATCTCCTTCGGCATGCAGAGCGCCCGGCAGCATGTACTGAAGGTCCTGGACCGCAGGCACACCCCGGGCCGTCCGGAGGCGTGCGTCGCCGAGGCGCGGGCGGCGGGCTTCGAGCACGTCAACCTCGACCTGATCTACGGCACCCCCGGCGAGTCCGACGACGACTGGCGGGCCTCGCTGGACGCGGCCCTCGGCGCGGGCCCCGACCACGTCTCGGCCTACGCCCTGATCGTCGAGGAGGGCACCCAGCTCGCCCGCCGCATCCGGCGCGGCGAGGTCCCGATGACCGACGACGACGTCCACGCCGACCGCTATCTGATCGCCGAGGAGATTCTGTCGGCGGCCGGATTCGACTGGTACGAGGTGTCGAACTGGGCCACCTCGGACGCGGGCCGCTGCCTGCACAACGAGCTGTACTGGCGCGGCGCCGACTGGTGGGGCGCGGGCCCCGGGGCACACTCGCACATGGGCGGGGTGCGCTGGTGGAACGTGAAGCACCCCGGCGCGTACGCGGCGGCCCTGGCCGAGGGCCGCTCACCGGGTGCCGGGCGCGAGATTCTCTCCGAGGAGGACCGCCGGGTGGAGCGCATCCTGCTGGAACTGCGCCTCAAGGAGGGCGTCCCGCTGTCGCTGCTCCGCGCGGAGGGCCTCCGGGCCGCCGGCAGGGCCCGCACCGACGGCCTGCTCCAGCCGGGCCCGTACGAGGAGGGGCGCGCGGCCCTCACCCTGCGCGGACGATTGCTGGCGGACGCCGTGGTCAGGGATCTGGTGGACTGATCACTCGGCGGAGTGAATCACCACGGAACGCGGGTTCGGTCCCTAACCTGGTTCGTAGGCTGCCGCTAAAAGGACGCGGCGGATGTGGAGGGCCACGGAGATGACCGCTGTGGACGAGCGTGGGATGACCAGGTTCTTCGAGGAGTTCGAGCCTCCCGAGGGGGCCAGGGTCGAGCTTCTCCGGGGGGAAATCGTCATGATGGCCGGTCCCGATCTTGTGCACAACATGATCGTGGAAGACGTCCTGGACCAGATCCCACGCAAGCAGTGGGCCCGCCTTCAGACCCAGGACGTCGACATCATCGACGAGGCCAGTGAGCCCGTGCCGGATCTGGTGGTCCTCAAGCGTGATGCCACGCCCGAGGCAGGGCGGCTGCTGCCGTCCGAGCTGATCACGCTGGTGGTGGAGGTCGTCTCCAAGACCAGTGTGGTGCGGGATTACCTCGTCAAGCGGTCGATCTACGCCGCCGGCAAGGTTCCCGGGTACCTCATCATCGACCCGATCATGGAGCACTGCGTCCTGCTCACGATGCCCGTCGGAGAGGGGGACGCAGCCGACTACAAGGCACAGCTGAAGCTGGACTTCGGTGATCGACTGCCGCTCGACATGCTGGGCATCGGCCTGGACACCAGTGAATTCGGCACCTTCCCGGGCGTCAGGCCCCACCGCTTTCCGTGACGAAGTCGATCAGTTCCTCGACCCTGCCCAGGAGCGCCGGCTCCAGGTCCCTGTAGGAGCGCACCGAGCCGAGGATGTGCTGCCACGCCTCGCCGGTGTTCGCCACACGCCACCCCAGGGCCCGGCACACCCCCGTCTTCCAGTCCTGGCCGCGCGGCACCCGGGGCCAGCCGGGGATGCCCAGGGACGACGGCTTCACCGCCTCCCAGACGTCGATGTAGGGGTGGCCGACGACCAGGGCGTGCTCACTGGTGACGGCCTCGGCGATGCGCGACTCCTTCGAACCCGGCACCAGGTGGTCCACCAGGACCCCCAGCCGTGCGTCCGGGCCCGGACCGAACTCCTCGACGATCGCCGGGAGGTCGTCGACGCCCTCCAGGTACTCCACGACCACGCCCTCGATGCGCAGGTCGTCGCCCCACACCTTCTCGACCAGTTCGGCGTCGTGCCGGCCCTCGACGTAGATGCGCCCGGCACGCGCCACGCGCGCGCGTGCGCCCGGGACCGCCACCGAACCGGACGCCGTACGGGTCGGCCGGGACGGACCGGCGGCGGGCCGCACCAGCGTCACCACGCGCCCCTCCAGCAGGAAGCCGCGCGGCTCCAGCGGGAACACCCGGTGCTTGCCGAAGCGGTCCTCCAGGGTCACCGTGCCCGCCTCGCAGCGGATCACCGCGCCGCAGAATCCGCTGCCGGGCTCCTCCACGACCAGACCGGGCTCGGCCGGCACCTCGGGGACGGGCCGGGACTTCTTCCACCCAGGAGTCAGATCAGGAGAGTACGAGCGCATTCTGATGACGATAGGAGAAGCGGCCCCCCGTTCGGCCGAAGGCTCAGCACGACACGCCGAAGCGAGCCGCGAGGGCGTCGCGCTGGGCCCGTACGAACACCGCGTCCACCGCCGCGCCGTGGCCGGGAACGTACACCGCGTCCTCGCCGCCCAGGGCCAGCAGCCGGTCCAGGGCGCCCGGCCACTGCGACGGCACGGCGTCGGGGCCGGCCTGCGGCTCGCCGGACTCCTCCACCAGGTCGCCGCAGAACACCACATCCGGATCGCCGGGCACCAGCACCGCGAGATCGTGCGCCGTGTGCCCCGGGCCCACGTTCGCGAGGAGTGCCCGCCGTCCGCCGCCCAGGTCGAGCGTCCACTCGCCGGACACCGTGTGCCGGGGGCGGACCAGCGCGTCCACCGCCTCCCGGGCCGCCCGCGCGTCCAGACCGTGGCGCTCCGCGTCCGCGCACAGTTCCTCGCGGCCCCGCGCCAGCACCGTGTCCAGGCCCACCGCGCCGAACACCTCCGCGCCCGCGAACACCGCCGCCCCCAGCACATGGTCGAAGTGGGGATGGGTGAGCGCGAGATGCGTCACACGCCGCCCGGCGAGCGCCTGCGCCTCGGCCCGCAACCGCGCGCCCTCGCGCAGGGACGAACCGGCGTCCACGAGCAGCACCGCGCCGGTACCGGCCACGAGCCCCACCGTGCAGTCCCACACCGGAAGCCGGCACCGCCCCACTCCCGGCGCCAGCCGTTCCCATCCCGACTCTTCCCAAGCCACCGTCATACCGCGACGCTAACGGCCTACGGCTTTCGCCGCGCGACGGTGCGCGACGGTGCGCGACGGTGCGGGACGGTGCGGGACCGGCCTTGCCCGGGGAGTACCCCCCGGTCGTACACTGGGCGGGGAGTCTGGCACTCGCGTGCGAAGAGTGCCAGAGAAGGTACCGGGCGGACGGTTTGAGGAGGTATGCGTGATGCTCAGTGAACGCAGGCTCCAGGTGCTGCGCGCCATCGTCCAGGACTACGTCGGTACCGAGGAGCCCGTCGGCTCCAAGGCCCTCACCGAGCGTCACAACCTCGGCGTCTCCCCGGCCACCGTGCGCAACGACATGGCGGCCCTGGAGGACGAGGGCTTCATCGCCCAGCCGCACACCAGCGCCGGGCGCATCCCCACCGACAAGGGCTACCGGCTCTTCGTGGACAAGCTCGCCGGCGTCAAACCGATGACCGCGCCCGAGCGGCGCGCCATCCAGAACTTCCTCGAGGGCTCCGTCGACCTGGACGACGTCGTGGCCCGCACGGTGCGGCTGCTCGCGCAGCTCACCCGGCAGGTCGCCGTCGTGCAGTACCCGTCGCTGACCCGCTCGACCGTGCGGCACGTGGAACTGCTCGCGATGGCGCCCGCGCGCGCCATGCTGGTGCTGATCACGGACACCGGGCGAGTCGAGCAACGCATGGTCGACTGCCCGGCGCCGGTCGGCGAGGCGACCCTGGCGGATCTGCGGGCGCGGCTCAACAGCCGTGTCGCGGGCCGCCGTTTCACCGACGTACCATCCCTGGTCGAGGACCTTCCCGAGGGATTCGACCCCGAGGAACGCGGTACGGTCTCGACCGTGCTCTCCACTCTGCTGGAGACACTGGTCGAGGAGAACGAGGAGCGGTTGATGATCGGCGGCACCGCCAATCTGACCCGCTTCGGACATGACTTTCCCTTGGTGATCCGGCCTGTTCTGGAGGCGCTCGAGGAGCAGGTCGTGCTTCTCAAGCTGCTCGGAGAGGCGAAGGATCCGGGCGTGACCGTCCGTATCGGTCATGAGAACGCCCACGAGGGACTCAACTCCACGTCCGTCGTGTCGGTGGGCTACGGTTCGGGCGGCGAGGCTGTTGCCAAGCTCGGCGTGGTCGGACCGACACGCATGGATTACCCGGGAACGATGGGAGCGGTACGCGCAGTGGCACGGTACGTCGGACAGATCCTGGCGGAGTCGTAAGTGGCCACCGACTATTACGCCGTACTCGGCGTACGCCGGGACGCGTCGCAGGAAGAGATCAAGAAGGCCTTCCGGCGACTCGCCCGCGAGCTGCATCCGGACGTCAACCCGGATCCGAAGACGCAGGAACGGTTCAAGGAGATCAACGCCGCCTACGAGGTGTTGTCGGACCCGCAGAAGAAACAGGTCTACGACCTCGGCGGCGACCCGCTCCAGCAGGCCGGCGGCGGTGGCGCGGGCGGCTTCGGCGCGGGCGGCTTCGGGAACTTCTCCGACATCATGGACGCGTTCTTCGGCACGGCGTCGCAACGCGGTCCGCGCTCGCGCACCCGCCGCGGCCAGGACGCGATGATCCGCCTCGAAGTCGAGCTGGACGAGGCCGCGTTCGGCACGACCAAGGACATCCAGGTCGACACGGCGGTCGTCTGCACCACCTGCAGCGGTGAGGGCGCCGCACCCGGCACCACCGCGCAGACCTGTGACATGTGCCGCGGCCGGGGCGAGGTCTCGCAGGTCACGCGGTCCTTCCTGGGCCAGGTCATGACCTCG
The DNA here is from genome assembly GCF_036634175.1 of Streptomyces sp. P9-A2. Lineage (NCBI taxonomy): Bacteria > Bacillati > Actinomycetota > Actinomycetes > Kitasatosporales > Streptomycetaceae > Streptomyces > Streptomyces sp. P9-A2. The sequence goes on along the minus strand of NZ_JAZIFX010000001.1, from coordinate 2,546,361 downwards.
CGCCCCTGCCCGCAGTGCCAGGGATTCGGCACCGTCGTCCCGAACCCGTGCCCGGAGTGCGCGGGCGACGGACGGATCCGCTCCCGCCGCACCCTGACGGTGAAGATCCCGGCCGGTGTGGACAACGGCACCAGGATCCAGCTGGCCGGTGAGGGCGAGGTCGGCCCCGGCGGCGGTCCCGCCGGCGACCTGTACGTCGAGATCCACGAGCTGCCGCACCACATGTTCCAGCGGCGCGGCGACGACCTGCACTGCACGGTCACCCTCCCGATGACGGCGGCCGCCCTCGGTACCAAAGTGCCGCTGGAGACACTGGACGGCATGGAGGAGGTCGACATCCGGCCCGGCACCCAGTCCGGCCAGTCGATCCCGCTGCACGGCCGGGGCGTCACGCATCTGCGCGGCGGCGGCCGGGGCGACCTCATCGTGCACGTCGAGGTGCAGACCCCGGGCAAGCTCGACGTCGAGCAGGAGCGTCTGCTGCGCGAACTCGCCAAGCTCCGTGGCGAGGAGCGGCCGCTGGGCCAGTTCCAGCCGGGCCAGCAGGGCCTGTTCTCCCGCTTGAAGGACGCCTTCAACGGGCGCTGACACGCGCTGAGGGATACGGACGGGCGGACATACGGGCGGGTGCTTTCCGCGGGGACCGGACCAGGTCTCCGCGGCACCCTCCCGGAAGCGTGCCGCGCCAAGGGCGGGGTCGGCCTCGAATCCGGGCCCGAACCGTTTCCGGCCCGTCTCCGGTCCACCCCCTGATCCGTCTCCGGTCCGCTCCCTGGTCTGCCCCCGGTCTGCTCCCTGATCCACCCCCGGTCCATTCCCTGATCCGTCTCCGGTCCGCCCCCCCCGATCTGTCTCCGATCCGTCCTGATCCAATTCGGAGATGTCCGAAGGACGTGGCAACATGCCGTCATGTCCTTGGCCTTCACCGACCTCCTCCGGCACCCCGTGGTGCAGGCCCCGATGGCGGGTGGAGTCGCCGTGCCGCAGCTCGCCGCGGCCGTGTCCGAGGCGGGCGGACTCGGGTTCCTGGCCGCCGGGTACAAGACCGCGGACGGGATGTACCAGGAGATCAAACAGCTGCGCGGGCTGACCGGGTTCCCCTTCGGCGTCAACGTCTTCATGCCGCAGCCCGAGACGGCCGACCCCGCCGCCGTCGGCGTCTACGCCCACCAGCTGGCAGGTGAGGCCCCCTGGTACTCCACCGAGCTCGGTGACCCCGACTGCGGCCGCGACGACGGCTACGACGCCAAACTCGCCGTCCTGCTCGACAACCCGGTGCCGGTGGTGTCGTTCCACTTCGGCGTGCCCTCCCGTGACGTCCTGGACGCCCTGCGTCGCGCCGGCACGTTCACGCTGGCCACCGCCACCACCCCCGACGAGGCGCGGACCGTCCAGGAGGCGGGCGCCGACGCGGTGATCGCGCAGGGTGTCGAGGCCGGCGGCCATCAGGGCACCCACCGGGACGACCCGGAGGCCGACGGTGCCGGCTTCGGACTGCTGTCCCTGATCAGCCAGGTACGGGAAGCCGTGGACATCCCGGTCGTCGCGGCCGGCGCCCTCATGCACGGCAGCCAGATCGCCGCCGTCCTCGCGGCCGGCGCCTCGGCGGCCCAGCTCGGCACGGCGTTCCTCGCCACCCACGAGTCCGGCGCGCACGCCCTGCACAAGCGGGCGCTGACCGACCCCCTGTACGCCCGCACCGAACTGACCCGCGCCTTCTCCGGACGCCCGGCCCGCGCCCTGGTCAACCGCTTCCTGCGCGAGCACGGCCCGTACGCGCCCGCCGCCTACCCGGACGTCCACCATCTGACCGCCCCGCTGCGCAAGGCCGCGGCCGCCGCCGGGGACCCGCAGGGCATGGCGCTGTGGGCGGGACAGGGCCACCGGATGGCCCGTGAGCTGCCCGCCGGGCAGCTGGTGGAGGTGCTGGCCGCCGAACTCGCCGCCACCCGGAACGCGTTGTCGGCGGGAGGTGCCCGATGACCGCCCCGGTCTTCGTCGTGGACGACTTCGGCACGGACGGCTCCGGCCGGCATGTGCTCGACGGCCCCGAGGGACGGCACGCCGTCTCGGTGAAACGGCTGCGGGCCGGGGAGACCGTCGTCCTCACCGACGGCGCCGGCCGCCGGGCCGAGGGCGAGGTCACCGGCACCGAAGGCAAGGACCGGCTGATCGTGCGCCTCGGCGACGTCGTCGAGGAACCCGTGGAGTCGCCCCGGCTCACGGTCGTCCAGGCCCTGCCCAAGGGGGACCGGGGCGAGCTGGCCGTGGAGACGATGACCGAGGTCGGCGTCGACGCGGTCGTACCGTGGTCGGCGTCGCGCTGTGTCACCCAGTGGCGGGGCGAGCGCGGGCTGAAGTCCCTCGGCAAATGGCGGGCGACGGCCCGCGAGGCCGGCAAGCAGTCCCGCCGTACGCGCTTCCCGGAGGTCGCGGACGCGGCCACGACCCGACAGGTTGCGTCACTTCTCGCCGAAGCGGACTTCGCCGCCGTCCTCCACGAGAGCGGAACCGAACCCCTCGCGAGGGCCGAACTCCCCTCCTCCGGAAGCATCGTGCTGGTCGTCGGCCCCGAAGGCGGCGTCTCGCCGGAGGAGTTGGAGCTCTTCGCGCAGGCCGGCGCCAAGCCCTACCGCCTGGGCCGCAGCGTCCTGCGCACCTCCACCGCCGGCACCGCGGCGACGGCCGTACTCCTGGCCCGCACGGGCCGCTGGTCGTGACGGGCCGGGCTGTCGGGCCGCTGGTCGTGACGGGTCCGGGCTGCCGGGCCCCGGGCCCCTGACGGTCCGCGCTGCCGGGCCCCGGTCAGTCGTCCGCCGCGCGGCCGGCGGCGACCGCGGGGAACAGCTCCCAGCCGTCGAGCTCCGCGGAACCGGGCCCGGATCCGGCCCCGGGGAGCAGCCCGCGCCGGGCCGCCTCGTCGATGAAGGCCCGTACGACACCGGGCTCGTGCAGGTTCAGCGTCCCCTGGCCACTGACGGCCACGCACCCCGAGTGCAGGAAGCCGTCGGGGACGAAACGCCCCTCGCCGCCCCGGAACACGAGGCGCGCCGTCCTCCCGTCGCCATGCAGGGTGAGTACCTCCTGACAGGGGTCCTCGGTACTGTGCCGATGACGCACCGACCACAGATAGACGGCTGTCCCACCAGTGACGGGACCGTCCACGACGAGCCTTCTGAGCCGGCGTTCGCTGCGCATCCGCCCACGGTAGTGCGCGGTGGCCGTATGCGCCCTACCGTCACGCCCGGGACGGTGGCAGGCTGCCGTTCATGGCGTCCAAGAGGGCACTGACAGGGAGTTGGCGCGGGACCCGGCCGAGGTCGTGGTCAAGGACCCGGCGAGGGGCACGGTGGCGGCGGCCGGTACTGGCCGTGGGGTTCGCCGTGGCCGCCGTGGGCGGGGCGGTGGCGTGCGAGCCGGGCTCGGTCGGCTCGGCCGCGGTGGCACTCACGACCGACGAGACGGTCACGGAGGAGCTCAACCGCCAGAAGGACGGCGTGCGGTGGCTCAACTGCGCCGCCTCCTACGGGAACGACGCGAGCGCGTCGTCGCGGTCCGCGAGCGCGAGCGCGAGGACCGTGGCTACCGTGGACTGCGACGGGGAGACCGAGAGCGGCAAGGAGATCACCGTCACCGGGAAGATCACCCACGCCGTCAACGGCGCCTGTGTGCGCGGGGACATCACCGCGAAGGTGGACGGCAAACAGGTGTTCCGGGTCGACGGCCTGGGCGACTGCGACGCCACCAGTCCGCCGGCGGTGGGCGAGCCCACGGACCGCGGCCCGCGACCCACCGTCACGGTCACCGTCACGACGACCGTGTGGTGCGACCAGTACCCCTCCTGTCGCCCTGTCGAGGGCAAGTGATCCGAGCCCCTGTCCACGCCGACCGCGCTTGCATAGGGTGACCGGGTGACACAGCCTGCATCGATTGCCTCCGCCGCCTATTTCCGGTTCCCGCATCTGCACGGCGAGTTGGTCGCCTTCACCGCCGAGGACGACGTGTGGCTCGCCCCGCTCGACGGTGGCCGCGCCTGGCGGGCCAGCGCCGACAACGTGCCGGTGACGACGCCCCGCATCTCGCCCGACGGCACCACCGTCGCCTGGACCTCCACCCGTGACGGCGCCCCCGAGGTGCACGTCGCGCCGGTCGAGGGTGGCCCCGGCAGGCGCCTGACGCACTGGGGGAGCATGAAGACCCAGGTGCGCGGCTGGACCCCGGACGGGAAGGTCCTGGCGCTCAGCACCCACGGCCAGGCCAGCCTGCGCCGCACCTGGGCCCGTGCGATCCCCCTCGACGGAGGGCCCGCCACCACACTGCCCTACGGCCCCGTCGGCGACATCGCCCACGGGCCGCGCACCGTACTGCTGTCCGCGACGATGGGCCGCGAGGCCGCCTCCTGGAAGCGCTACCGGGGCGGCACGGCGGGCAAGCTGTGGATCGAGCAGGAGACGGGAGACCCCGAGGCCACCGGAGCTCCCGAAGGCACCGCGCCCTCCGGCGAGTTCGCCCGCCTGCACGCCGACCTCGACGGGAACATCGAGTATCCGCTCTGGGTGGGAACGAGAGTCGCCTTCCTCTCCGACCACGAGGGCACCGGCGCGCTGTACTCCTCCCTCGCCGACGGGTCCGACCTGCGCCGGCACACCCCTCTCGGTGGGTTCTACGCCCGGCACGCCGCCACCGACGGCACCCGCGTCGTCTACTCCAGCGCCGGGCAGCTGTGGATACTGGACGACCTGGACGGCGCCGAGCCCCGCCCGCTCGACATCCGGCTCGGCGGCCAGCGCGTCGACCTCCAGCCGTTCCCGGTGAACGCCGCCCGCTGGTTCGGCTCCGCCGCCCCCGACCACACCGCGCGCGGCAGTGCCGTCTGTGTGCGCGGCACCGTCCACTGGGTCACCCACCGGTCGGGGCCCGCCCGCGCCCTCGCCGCCACCCCCGGCGTCCGCGCCCGGCGCCCGCGCACCTTCCGCGCGGACGGCGAGGAGTGGGTGGTGTGGGTGACGGACGCCGACGGCGACGACGCCCTGGAGTTCGCCCCGGCCACCGGCCTCGCCCCCGGCGCGACCCCGCGCCGGATCGCCGCCGGACAGCTCGGCCGGGTCCTGGGGCTCGCGATGGCGCCGGACGGCAGCCGCGCCGCGGTCGCCTCGCACGACGGCCGCGTCCTGCTCGTCGAGCGGGAGACCGGTGAGGTTCGCGAGGTCGACCGCAGCGAGGACGGCGACGTCTCCGGACTGGCCTTCTCGCCCGACTCCGCCTGGCTCGCCTGGTCCCACCCCGGCCCCCGCCCGCTCAGCCAGCTGAGGCTCGCCAGTACCACCGACCTCCAGGTCACCGAGGCGACCCCGCTGCGCTTCCAGGACTACGCGCCCGCCTTCACCCTCGACGGCAAACACCTCGCGTTCCTGTCGACCCGCTCCTTCGACCCGGTCTACGACGAGCACGTCTTCGACCTCGCCTTCGTGGAGGGCGCCCGGCCGCACCTGATCACCCTCGCCGCGACGACGCCGTCGCCGTTCGGCCCGCAGCGGCACGGCCGCCCCTTCGAGACGCCGGACCGCGACGAGACCCCCGACAGCGAGGGCACCCCCACCACCCGGATCGATCTGGAGGGGCTCGCCGACCGGATCGTGCCGTTCCCGGTCGAGGCCGCCCGTTACTCCGACCTGCGCGCCGCCAAGGACGGGGTGCTGTGGCTGCGCCACCCGGTGCGCGGCGTCCTCGGCGCCACCCGGGCCACCCCCGACGACCCCGACCCGAAGACCGAGCTGGAGCGGTACGACCTCGCCCAGCAGCGCCTCGAGCATCTGGCCTCGGACGCCGACCACTTCGAGGTCAGCGGTGACGGCAAGCGGGTGCTGCTGTGGACCGACAGCCGGCTCAAGGTCGTTCCCAGCGACCGGCGCGCGTCGGGCGACGACGACAGCGACAGCAACATCACCGTCGACCTCGACCGGGTCCGCCAGTTCATCGACCCGGCCGCCGAGTGGCGGCAGATGTTCGACGAGGCCGGCCGCATCATGCGGGACAACTACTGGCGGCCCGACATGAACGGCGTCGACTGGGACGCCGTCCTCGACCGCTACCGGCCGATCCTGGACCGGCTCGCCACCCACGACGACCTGGTCGACCTCCTCTGGGAGGTCCAGGGAGAACTCGGCACCTCGCACGCCTACGTCACCCCGCGCGGCGGCTTCGGCGGCGGCGCCCGGCAGGGCCTGCTCGGCGCGGACGTCTCCCGCCACGAGGACGGCAGCTGGCGCGTCGACCGCATCCTGCCCGCGGAGACCTCCGACCCTCAGGGCCGTTCCCCGCTGGCCGCGCCCGGCGTCGCGATCCGCACCGGTGACGCGATCGTCGCCGTGGCCGGGCAGCCGGTCGACCCGGTGGCCGGACCGGCCCCGCTGCTGGTCGGCACCGCGGGCAAGCCCGTCGAGCTGACCGTCTCCCCGGCCGGCGGCGGCGACCCGCGGCACGCGGTCGTCGTCCCCGTCGCGGACGAGGAACCGCTGCGCTACCACGCCTGGGTCGCCGACCGGCGGGCCCATGTCCACGAGCTGTCCGGCGGCCGGCTCGGCTACATCCACGTCCCCGACATGCAGGCTCCCGGCTGGGCCCAGATCCACCGGGACCTGCGGGTCGAGGTGATCCGCGAGGGCCTGATCGTGGACGTCCGGGAGAACCGCGGCGGCCACACCTCCCAGCTCGTCGTGGAGAAGCTGGCCCGGCGGATCGTCGGCTGGGACCTGCCGCGCGGCATGCGTCCGGAGAGCTACCCGCAGGACGCGCCCCGCGGCCCGGTCGTCGCCGTCGCCAACGAGTTCTCCGGCTCCGACGGCGACATCGTCAACGCGGCGATCAAGGCGCTCGGTATCGGCCCGGTCGTCGGCACCCGCACCTGGGGCGGTGTGGTCGGCATCGACAGCCGCTACCGGTTGGTCGACCACACCCTCGTCACCCAGCCCAAGTACGCCTTCTGGCTGGAGGGCTACGGCTGGGGCGTGGAGAACCACGGCGTGGACCCGGACGTGGAGGTCGTCCAGCGCCCGCAGGACTACGCGGCGGGCCGGGACGTCCAGCTGGACGAGGCGGTACGGCTGGCGCTGGCCGCGCTCGAGGAGGCACCGGCGAAGACGCCGCCGACGGTGGAGTAGGCACACCGGTACCGGGTGGACCCGGGGCACGCCCCACGTCCACCCGGGCCACCGCCACGGCACCGCCCGCCTGTCGCGGCACCGGACGCTTGCCACAAGGCCGGCTGCCCGCTGCGGGACCGCTTGTCCGTCGCGGGACGCCACCCGTCGCGGGACCGGCTGTCCGTCGCGGTGCCGGCCGCTCGTCATGGGGCTGCTCGCCCTCTGTGGTACCGGCCGCTCGTCGTGGCACCGCCCGCCCTCTGTGGCACCGGCCGTCCGGTGCGGGACCGACCGTCCTCTGCGGGACGCCCGCCCGTGGTGGTCCGGGCGACTACGATGCCCTCGTACGCGTGATCACCACGGAGCGAGGAGGGCCCATGGCAGGGGAACCGCAGGACGACTGCCTGTTCTGCAAGATCGTCGCAGGGCAGACCCCGGCGACGATCGTCCGGGAGACGGACACCACCGTCGCCTTCCGCGACATCAACCCGCAGGCGCCCACGCACGTCCTGGTGATTCCGAAGGCGCACTACGAGAACGCGGCGGCCCTCGCCGCGGCCGCCCCCGAGGTCGCGGCGGACGTGCTGCGCGAGGCGCAGGCCGTCGCGGACCAGGAGCAACTGGAGAGCCACCGCATCGTCCTCAACACCGGCGGCGGCGCCGGCCAGACCGTCTGGCACGCGCACGCCCACGTCCTGGGCGGCCGCGGTCTCCACTGGCCGCCCGGATAGGCAGCCCCCTTTGTCCGTACGCGAACTGGTGGTCCTCGGCACCGCCAGCCAGGTCCCCACCCGCCACCGCAACCACAACGGCTATCTGCTGCGCTGGGACGGCGAGGGCATCCTGTTCGACCCCGGCGAGGGCACCCAGCGCCAGATGCTGCGCGCCGGGGTCGCCGCGCACGACCTGAACCGGATCTGCGTCACCCACTTCCACGGCGACCACTCGCTCGGCCTCGCCGGAGTGATCCAGCGCATCAACCTCGACCGGGTCCCGCACCCCGTCACCGCCCACTACCCGGGCTCCGGGCAGCGCTTCTTCGACCGGCTGCGGTACGCCACCGCCTACCGCGAGACGGTCGGCATCACCGAGGAACCCGTCGGCGCCGACGGGCCGCTCGCCCGCACCCCCGGGTACACACTGGAGGCGCGGAAGCTGTCGCACCCCGTCGAGTCGTACGGCTACCGGCTGGTCGAGCCCGACGGCCGGCGGATGCTGCCCGACCGGCTCGCCGCGCACGGCATCAAGGGCCCGGACGTCGGCCGCATCCAGCGCGAGGGCACGCTCGACGGGATCGCGCTGGAGGACGTCAGCGAGGCGCGGCGCGGCCAGCGGTTCGCGTTCGTCATGGACACCCGGCTCTGCGAGGGGGTGTACGCGCTCGCCGAGGGCTGCGACCTGCTCGTCATCGAGTCCACGTTCCTCGACGAGGACGAGGAACTCGCCGTCGAGTACGGTCACCTGACGGCAGGTCAGGCTGCCGGGGTGGCGCGGGACGCGGGCGTGCGGCATCTGGTGCTCACCCACTTCAGCCAGCGTTACAGCGACCCGGAGGAGTTCGAGCGGCAGGCGCGGGCCGCCGGGTACGCGGGCGAGCTGACCGTGGCCCGCGACCTGCTGCGAGTGCCGCTCCCCAAACGCCGCTGAGCCCCCCGTACGATGCTTCGATGCCCGTACCGAAAGCCGAACTGCACCTTCACATCGAAGGCACCCTCGAACCCGAGCTCGCCTTCGCCCTCGCCGCCCGCAACGGCGTCGACCTGCCCTACGCCGACACCGACGCCCTGCGCGAGGCGTACCGGTTCCAGGACCTCCAGTCGTTCCTGAACCTGTACTACGAGCTCATGGCCGTGCTGCGCACCGAGCGGGACTTCGAGGACCTCGCCGACGCCTACCTGGCCCGCGCCGCGGCGCAGGGCGTACGGCACGCCGAGATCTTCTTCGATCCGCAGGCGCACACGGCGCGCGGCGTCGGCATGGACACGGTGGTCGAGGGCCTGTGGCGGGCGCTGGGTCGCAGTGAGGAGACGCACGGGGTCTCGACCCGGCTGATCATGTGCTTCCTGCGGGACGAGTCCGCCGAGTCGGCCCTGGCGACCCTGGAGGCGGCGAAGCCCCACCTGGACCGGATCACCGGTGTCGGCCTGGACTCGGCCGAGGTCGGCCACCCGCCGGCGAAGTTCCGCGAGGTGTACGAGGCGGCCGCCGCGCTCGGGCTGCGGCGCGTGGCGCACGCCGGCGAGGAGGGGCCGCCGGAGTACATCACCGAGGCGCTGGACGTCCTCGGCGTCGAACGGGTCGACCACGGGCTGCGCTGCGTGGAGGACCCGGCACTGGTGGCACGGCTGGTGCGGGACCGGATCCCGCTGACCCTGTGCCCGCTGTCGAACGTCCGGCTGCGCACCGTGGACACCCTCGCCGACCACCCGCTGCCCGCGATGCTCGACGCCGGCCTGCTGTGCACGGTGAACTCCGACGACCCGGCCTACTTCGGCGGCTACGCCGGCGACAACTTCGACGCGGTGCGCGACACCCTCGGCCTCGGCCCGGAGCGGCTGCGCGAGCTGGCCCGCAACTCCTTCCTCGCCGCCTTCCTGGACGACGACGAGGACCGACGGAGCCGATACCTCGCCGAGGTGGAGGCGTACGCCTTCCGGTAGACCCCGGCGTCGAACACGGTGCCGCCTTACCTATTGACGGGCCCTTTCCCATTGACGGGCCCTGTTCGCCTATTTAACCTCTGTTCCTGTACGTGGATGACGTCCGTCCGGGAGGACGGCGCGGGTGGGTCGCGGTGCGGGAACGGAGGCGGCGCCCCTCGTCCGCCGGTCTCGCCGACCTCAAGGCCCTGCCCGCCGCCGGCCTTGACCTCGTAGGAGCCGCCCTGTGACCGCGCAGACCGTGTCGGCCGTGCCGACCGCCCGTGACCTGACCATCACCGAGGTACGGCTCACGCCGATCCTGGTCGCCGACCCGCCGCTGCTGAACACGCAGGGCGTCCACCAGCCGTACACGCCCCGGCTGATCGTCGAGATCGTCACGGCGGACGGGACCACCGGTGTGGGGGAGACCTACGGCGACACCAAGTACCTGGAACTGGCCCGCCCCTTCGCCGAGCAGCTCAAGGGCCGCAAGGTCACGGATGTGAACGAGTTGTTCGCGCTCCTGGACGAGATCGCCGTCGCGGCCGCCCGGGTCGACAACGCCGTCGACGTCGGCGGGCTGCGCGGTGTGCAGACCGCCGACAAGCTGCGGCTGTCCATCGCCTCCGCCTTCGAGGTCGCCTGCCTCGACGCCCTCGGCAAGACCCTCGGCCTGCCCGTGCACGCACTGCTCGGCGGCAAGCTCCGCGACACCGTGGAGTACAGCGCGTACCTCTTCTACAAGTGGGCCGGCCACCCCGACGGCGTCCCGGCCGAGAAGGACGACTGGGGTGCCGCCCTGGACCCGGCCGGCGTCGTCGCGCAGGCCCGCGCCTTCAAGGAGCGGTACGGCTTCGGCTCCTTCAAGCTCAAGGGCGGGGTCTTCCCGCCCGAGGAGGAGATCGCCGCCGTCCGCGCCCTCGCCGAGGCCTTCCCCGGCCACCCGCTGCGGCTCGACCCCAACGGTGCCTGGTCCGTCGAGACCTCGGTCGGGGTGGCCGAGGCGGTCGGCGGCATCCTGGAGTACCTGGAGGACCCGACGCTCGGCACCTCCGCCATGGCCGAGGTCGCCGCACGCACCGGCGTGCCGCTGGCGACCAACATGTGCGTGACGACGTTCGCCGAGATCAAGGAGGCGTTCACCACGGACGCCGTCCAGGTCGTCCTCTCCGACCACCACTACTGGGGCGGACTGCGCAACACCCTGCACCTCGCCGCCGTCTGCCGCACCTTCGGGGTGGGCGTCTCCATGCACTCCAACACCCACCTCGGGATCAGCCTCGCCGCGATGACGCATGTCGCGTCCACCGTCCCGGGCCTGCACCACGCCTGCGACTCCCACTACCCGTGGCAGTCCGAGGACGTCCTCACCGAACGCCTCACCTTCGAGGACGGCGCCGTACGGGTGTCCGACGCGCCCGGCCTCGGCGTCACCCTCGACCGCGACCGGCTCGCCGCGCTGCACCGGCGGTGGCTGGAGGACGACGGCGCGCACCGCGACCGCGACGACGCGGCGGCCATGCGGATCGCCGACCCCGACTGGCTCCCCCCGGCGGTGCCCCGCTGGTGAGAGGTCCGGCGGCACGCCGGATCCGGGAGCGGGGAGCGGCTCCGGCGTGACGGGCGGTGCGTTGTCGGTGGCGTGGTGCACACTGGCCGGAACCGCACCAGGCCAGGGAGCGCATCGTGAAGGCGTCCGCCACATCAGCCGGAGAGGCAACCACCGACAGCGCCGCTCAGGACGTCATCGGCCACGGCGGCGTCCCGGCGGGGGCGCACTGCCAGCCGCAGACCGACCCGCTCGCCGCGCTGCGCACACCCGACGACCCGCCCTGGGACGTCTACCTCACCGGCACGGTCTTCCTCGACATCATCTTCACCGGGCTCGACTCCGCCCCGGTGCGCGGGACCGAGTCCTGGGCGCGCGGGATGGGGTCGAGCCCCGGCGGCGTCGCCAACATGGCCACCGCCCTGGCCCGCCTCGGCCTGCGCACCTCCCTCGCGGCCGCCTTCGGCGACGACCACTACGGGGAGTACTGCTGGGATGCCCTGGAGCAGGGCGAGGCCATCGACCTCTCCCCGTCGCGCACCGTGCCCGGCTGGCACTCCCCGGTCACCGTCTCGATGGCGTACGAGGGGGAGCGCACGATGATCTCCCACGGCCACGAACCGCCCCCGGAACAGGCGGAACAGGCGGAACAGCCCTCCCGCACGTCGGACCCCACCGCGCGCAAGCGGCTCCCTCCCGGCGCCGCCCTGCCGCCCTGCCCGCCCCGCGCGCGCGCCGCCGTCGCCTCCCTCGCCCCGGGCCGCAGCGACGCCTGGATCGCCCGCGCCGCCGCGCAGGGCACCCGCTTCTTCGGCGACGTCGGCTGGGACGACACCGGCGCCTGGGACCTGGCCGCGCTGCCCGACCTGCGGTACTGCGAGGCCTTCCTGCCCAACGCCGAGGAGGCCATGCGCTACACCGGCACCGACAGCCCCCGCGCCGCCGCGCACGCCCTCACCGAGCATGTGCCCGTCGCCGTCGTCACCCTCGGCGCGGACGGGGCGTACGCCGTGGACCGGCGCACCGGTGAGAGCGCCGAGGTGCCCGCCATCGCCGTCGAGGCGCTCGACCCGACCGGTGCCGGGGACGTCTTCGTCGCCGGCTTCGTCACCGGCAGCCTGGCCGGCTGGCCGCTCGCCGACCGCCTCGCCTTCGCCGGCCTGACCGCGGCCCTCTCCGTCCAGGAGTTCGGCGGCTCCCTGTCGGCCCCCGGCTGGTCGGAGATCGCCGCCTGGTGGCGCGAGGTCCAGTCCCTGCAGGGCCAGGACCCGGCCGCCCTGCGACGGTACGCGTTCCTGGCGGACCTGGTCCCCGACGACCTGATCCGCCCCTGGCCCCTGCGCCGTGCGGTCCCGACGATCGGCTTCGGCCGGTCGGCCTGACCACCCCGGCCTCGTCCCGGCCTCGCCTCGGCCCGCCGGTGCGGGTGGCGGGTGCGGGCGGCCGTCACCTCGCCCCCACCCTCCCGCAACCACCCCGCTGTGAAAAGGCCTACGGGGTTGTCACTCCCGCGTCGTACGCTGGGAGTCGCGAGGCCGCCCTCAGCTGCGCGGCCCTGACGAGGAGGAATCGCAGGCCTTCAGCGCCGGCCCATGACTCAGACACCCACAGCTCGCACCCCCGCGCAGGAGCAGGCGAGAGTACAGCTCACCGTCCCGGCCAAGCACCCCATGGTGACCCTGCTGGGGTCGGGCGACTCCCTGCTCCGCGTGATCGAGAAGGCCTTCCCGGGGGCCGACATCCACGTCCGGGGCAATGAGATCAGCGCGATCGGCGATGCCACGGAAGTAGCCCTCGTCTCGCGCATGTTCGACGAGATGATGCTGGTGCTCCGCACCGGGCAGCCGATGACGGAGGATGCGGTGGAACGCTCGATCGCGATGCTGAAGGCGAACGAGAACGGGGAGAGCGACGGCCAGGAGACCCCGGCCCAGGTGCTCACCCAGAACATCCTGTCCTCGCGGGGCCGCACGATCCGACCCAAGACGCTCAACCAGAAGCGTTATGTGGACGCGATCGACAAGCACACCATCGTCTTCGGCATAGGCCCCGCCGGTACGGGCAAGACCTACCTCGCCATGGCCAAGGCGGTGCAGGCCCTGCAGTCCAAGCAGGTCAACCGCATCATCCTGACCCGCCCCGCGGTCGAGGCCGGAGAGCGCCTGGGCTTCCTGCCCGGCACCCTCTACGAGAAGATCGACCCGTACCTGCGCCCGCTCTACGACGCCCTGCACGACATGCTCGACCCCGACTCCATCCCCCGCCTGATGGCGGCGGGCACGATCGAGGTCGCGCCACTCGCATACATGCGGGGAAGGACCTTGAACGACGCCTTCATCATCCTGGACGAGGCGCAGAACACCAGCGCCGAGCAGATGAAGATGTTCCTCACCCGGCTCGGGTTCGACTCGAAGATCGTCATCACGGGTGACGTCACCCAGGTCGACCTGCCGAGCGGCACCAAGTCCGGGCTGCGGCAGGTGCAGGACATCCTGGAGGGCCTCGAGGACGTCCACTTCTCCCGGCTGTCGTCGCAGGACGTCGTACGTCACCGGCTGGTGGGCCGTATCGTCGACGCGTACGAGCAGTACGACAGCGAGCACGGCACCGAGAACGGCACGCACCAGAGCGGCCGGGGCAGGTCCGGGCACAAGGGGAAGTAGACCGAGCAGCAGATGTCGATCGACGTCAACAACGAGTCCGGAACCGAGGTCGACGAGCAGGCGGTCCTCGACATCGCCCGCTACGCGCTCGCGCGGATGCGCATCCACCCGCTCTCCGAGCTCTCGGTGATCGTGGTGGACGCCGCCGCCATGGAAGAGCTCCACATCCAGTGGATGGACCTGCCGGGGCCGACGGACGTCATGTCGTTCCCGATGGACGAGCTGCGGCCGCCCACGAAGGACGAGACCGAGCCCCCGCAGGGGCTGCTCGGCGACATCGTGCTGTGCCCCGAGGTCGCCGCCAGACAGGGCGCCGAGGCGCCGACGCAGCACACCATGGACGAGGAGCTCCAGTTGCTCACCGTCCACGGTGTGCTGCACCTGCTGGGCTTCGATCACGAGGAGCCCGACGAGAAGGCCGAGATGTTCGGCCTCCAGGCCGCCATCGTCGACGGCTGGCGCGCGGAGAAGGGCATCAGCGGCCCGTCCCCCGCCCCGACCGTGTCATGAGTCCGCACCTCGTTCTCGGCGCGATCGCCCTGGTCGTCGTCGCCTGGCTGTTCGCCTGCGCGGAGGCGGGCATCGCCCGGATCTCCACCTTCCGGGCCGAGGAGGCCGTGCGCTCCGACCGCCGGGGCAGCGCACGGCTGGCCAGGGTCGCCGCCGACCCCACCCGCTACCTCAACGTGGCGCTGCTGGTCCGCGTCGGCTGCGAGATGGCCGCCGCCGCGCTGGTCACCTACGCCTGCCTGAGCCAGTTCAACGGCACCGCCGAGGCCCTGCTGATCGCCATCGCGGTCATGGTCCTCGTCTCCTACGTCGCCGTCGGCGTCTCGCCGCGCACCATCGGCCGCCAGCACCCCATGAACACGGCCACGGCCGCGGCGTACGTCCTGCTGCCGCTCGCCCGGATCATGGGCCCGATCCCGAGTCTGCTGATCCTCATCGGCAACGCGCTCACCCCCGGCAAGGGCTTCAGGCGCGGCCCCTTCGCCTCGGAGGCGGAACTGCGCGCGCTGGTCGACCTCGCCGAGCAGGAGTCCCTGATCGAGGACGAGGAGCGCCGCATGGTGCACTCCGTCTTCGAACTGGGCGACACCCTGGTCCGTGAGGTCATGGTCCCGCGCACGGACCTGGTGGTGGTCGAGCGCTACAAGACCATCCGGCAGACCCTCACCCTCGCCCTGCGCTCCGGCTTCTCCCGGATGCCGGTGACCGGCGAGAACGAGGACGACGTCGTCGGCATCGTGTATCTGAAGGACCTGGCCCGCAAGACGCACATCAACCGGGACGCGGAGAGTGAACTGGTGTCCACGGCGATGCGGCCCGCGTACTTCGTGCCCGACACCAAGAACGCCGGTGACCTGCTGCGCGAGATGCAGAAGGAACACAACCACGTCGCCGTCGTCATCGACGAGTACGGCGGCACCGCCGGCATCGTCACCATCGAGGACATCCTCGAGGAGATCGTCGGCGAGATCACCGACGAGTACGACCGTGAGATCGCGCCGGTGGAGGAACTGGACGAGGGCCGCTACCGGGTCACCTCCCGCCTCGACATCACCGACCTCGGCGAGCTGTACGGCCTGGAGGAGTACGACGACGAGGACGTGGAGACCGTCGGCGGGCTGCTCGCCAAGCGGCTCGGCCGGGTGCCGATCGCGGGCGCGTCCGCGGTGGTCGACCTCCCCGACGAGCGCCGGCTGCGGCTGACCGCGGAGGCGGCGGCCGGCCGCCGGAACAAGATCGTCACCGTGCTGGTGGAGCCGGTCGGCCCCGAGGACCCGGGGGAGTCGACCGACCCGTCCCGGGACGGGGAGGAAGAGGCGCGGGAGAGGGACGAGCGGGCAGGGGAGCCGTCGGCATGACCCCGGCACGACTGCGGGCCCTCTGCCTCTCCTTCGACGCGGCCGTGGAGGACTTCCCGTTCAACCCGGAGACCTCGGTCTTCAAGGTCGGGGGCAAGCTCTTCGCCCTGACGAACCTGGACGCGCGGCCCCTGAAGGCCAACCTCAAGTGCGACCCGGACGAGGCGATCCGGCTCCGCGCCGGGCATCCCGGGCTGATCGTCCCCGGCTGGCACATGAACAAAAGACACTGGAACACGGTGACCGTCGACGGCGGCCTCCCGGACCGGCTGGTCCGGGAGCTGGTCGAGGACTCCTACGACCTGGTCGTCGCCGGCCTGCCGCGCGCCGAACGCCTCCGCCTCGACCGGCCGTGAGGCCGCTGAGACGCTGAGACGCTGAGGCGGCGCGGGTCCTGTGGCGCGGTCCCGTGGCGCGGCGCCGTGAGCAGCCCTGGGGCGGGCTCGAGGGTCCGCGCTCCGTATGCTCGGGGCCATGACCGACAGCAGCGCGCTCGACCCCGAGGACCTCAAGATCGTCACCCTGGCCCGTTCCGCGCGGGCCCGCAACGGTGTGCCCGAGGGGGCCGCCGTACGGGACGAGAACGGCCGGACCTATGTCGCCGGGACCGTGGCCCTGGACTCCCTGAAGCTGACCGCCCTGCAGACGGCGGTGGCGATGGCGGTGGCGTCCGGGGCGCAGTCGCTGGAGGCGGCGGCCGTGGTGACGGAGGCCGGTTCGGTGCCGGAGGCGGACCGCGCGGCGGTACGGGACCTCGGCGGCCCCGGGACCCCGGTGCTCCTGGCCGCCCCGGACGGGACGGTGCGGGAGACGTCGACCGCGGGGTGACCCTGGGGGCCTCGGAGAACCCGCCCCGCCCTCGGCCCCCTCGGGGTTACCGGCGGTAAATAGGCTGGAATTCCACCTTGCCGCCCTCTGCCTCCCGCGCATCAATGGAACCGTTGTCCCGACGGACCGTCAGACACGGTCCGTCGGTCCCCTGCCCCGCGCAGCGTGAGGACCGCTCTCCCTGCCGGGCGTTTCCCCCCACGGAAAGGGAACCGGACTCCATGAGAGGCACACGAATCGGCACCGGCGCGTCCCTGGTCGCCGCCGTGGCGGCCTGCGGGCTCGCCTTCGCCCCCTCCGCCGCCGCCGTCGCCCCCGGGACGGCGACCGTCAACGCCGACTGCGGAAGCTGGGGCGGTGGCGACGCCACCCTCACGGCCACCCAGAGCGGCACGTCCGCCACCATCACCATCAACACCTCCGCGGTCACCGCGCCCCTCGCGATCAGCAAGGACTCGCTCGTCTCGCGGCTCACCCTGGTCAAGGCCGGCGGCGGCACCGTCCAGTTCTCCGGCACCAAGAACCCGGCCATGGCGACCGGGGACGCCCTCGAGGTCGGCCCGCTCTCCGGGACCGTGGCGTCCGGCGACAGCCTGGAGGCGTTCGGCGGCACGCTGAAGGTGACCGCGTTCGGCTTCATCACCATCACGTGCACGGCGCAGGGCCCGCAGTCCCCGGGCCCGTTCGTCTTCGACTGATCCAGGCCTCGCCCCCCACTCGAGGCCTGGACGGCCACGGCTCGATCGCCGCTTGATCCCGCCGTCTCCCGGGCCGGGCATCTCACGGGGTGCCCGGCCCCCGAGGCCCGTCGCGGGCGGGTGGTACGGCGGGGCTCCGGGGATCAGGGAGAATGGGCGGCATGAGTGTTCGTACCCAGTCATCCGACCAGCCGGCCGAAGCAGACCACCGGGCCGGCTTCGCCTGCTTCGTGGGCCGCCCCAACGCGGGCAAGTCCACCCTCACGAACGCTCTGGTCGGGCAGAAGGTGGCGATCACCTCCAACCGGCCGCAGACGACCCGGCACACCGTGCGCGGCATCGTCCACCGCCCCGAGGCGCAGCTGATCCTCGTCGACACCCCCGGCCTGCACAAGCCGCGCACCCTGCTCGGCGAGCGGCTGAACGACGTGGTCCGCACCACCTGGGCCGAGGTCGACGCGATCGGCTTCTGCATCCCCGCGGACCAGAAGCTCGGCCCCGGCGACCGCTTCATCGCCAAGGAACTGGCCGGGATCAAGAAGACCCCGAAGGTCGCCATCGTCACCAAGACCGATCTGGTGGACGGCAAGGCGCTCGCCGAGCAACTGATCGCCGTCGACCTGCTCGGCAAGGAGCTCGGGATCACCTGGGCGGAGATCGTCCCGGTGTCGGCGACCGCGAACCAGCAGGTCGACCTGCTGGCCGACCTCCTCGTCCCGCTGATGCCCGAGGGCCCCGCCCTCTACCCCGAGGGCGACCTGACCGACGAACCCGAGATGGTCATGGTGGCCGAGCTGATCCGCGAGGCCGCCCTGGAAGGCGTCCGCGACGAACTGCCGCACTCCATCGCCGTGGTCGTGGAGGAGATGCTGCCCCGCGAGGACCGCCCCGCCGACAAGCCCCTCCTCGACATCCACGCCAACCTCTACATCGAGCGCACCAGCCAGAAGGGCATCGTCATCGGCCCCAAGGGCAAGCGCCTGAAGGACGTCGGCATCAAGTCGCGCCAGCAGATCGAGGCCCTGCTCGGCACCCCCGTCTTCCTCGACCTGCACGTCAAGGTGGCCAAGGACTGGCAGCGGGATCCGAAGCAGTTGCGGAAGCTGGGGTTCTGACGCCGCACCGGGCGCGGGGCCGGGGGCCGGGACGGGATCAGGTTCCGGACGGGTTCCGGCCCCGGTGCTGTTCGCGCAGCGTCTCCCGCAGCCAGCCGTAGGACGACTTCGGTGTGCGCCGCCGGGTCTCGAAGTCCACGTGGACCAGGCCGAAGCGGCGGGCGAAGCCTTCGGCCCACTCGAAGTTGTCCATCAGGGACCACACGAAGTAGCCGCGTATGTCCACGCCCGCCTCCAGCGCCCGGTGCAGGGCACGGATGTGGCCGTCGAGGTAGGCGATGCGGGCCTGGTCGTCGACGCCCTCGTAGGAGCAGCCGTTCTCGGTGATGACGATCGGGGGGAGCCGGTCGCCGTAGCGGGCGTGGAAGGTGGTGAGGAGTTCGGTCAGGGCCTCGGGGACCACCGGCCAGCCGAAGTCCGTCACCGGGTATCCCTCGATCTCCCGGACGGAGAAGGGAAGGTCGGCCGGCATCCGGACGCCGCCGAAGTCGATCTCCGTGCCCTGCGGGGCGCCCACCCGGGTCGGCGCGTAGTAGTTGACGCCGTACCGGTCGATCGGTTCCGCGATGATCCTCAGGTCCGCCTCGACGTCGCCCGGCATCAGGTCGCCGAGGCCGTCCGGGTAGCGGCCGAGCAGTACGG
The DNA here is from genome assembly GCF_036634175.1 of Streptomyces sp. P9-A2. Lineage (NCBI taxonomy): Bacteria > Bacillati > Actinomycetota > Actinomycetes > Kitasatosporales > Streptomycetaceae > Streptomyces > Streptomyces sp. P9-A2. The sequence continues at coordinate 2,527,214 of NZ_JAZIFX010000001.1, read as the reverse complement.
GGTCGGCGAACAGGCGGTTCAGGAGCGTGTCGTAGAAGTCCGCCGCCGCCACGTCCGCCGGGTCGGGGGAGGCCGGCCAGGTCGGGCCGTGGGAGTTGGCGATGCCGATGTCACCGGCACCGGCGGCGCGCAGGGCGCGTACCGCCAGCCCGTGCGCGAGGAGTTGGTGGTGTGCCACCGGCAACGCGTCGAAGAGCAGCTTCCGTCCGGGGGCGTGGACGCCCAGCGCGTGGCCCAGCAGGGTGTGTTCGGCGGGTTCGTTGAGGGTGATCCAGCGCTCCACACGGTCGCCGAGACGCCCGGCGACCTCGGACACGTACTCCGCGAACCGCTCCGCGGTGCTCCGATCCAGCCAGTCCAGGCCGGCCGGCAGGTCCCAGTGGAACAGCGTCGGCACCGGCCGTACGCCCACGGCGCACAGCTCGTCGACCAAACGGTCGTAGAAGTCCAGTCCGCCCCGCGCACGGACCCGGGGCCAGGAGACGGAGAAGCGGTACGCGTCCACACCCAGGCCGGACAGGAGCGCCACGTCCTCGCGGTACCGGTGCACGTGGTCGCAGGCCACCGCCGCCGTCGAACCGTCCCGCACCCGGCCCGGCTCGGCCGTGAACACGTCCCACACGGACGGTTCGCGTGCGTCCACCGCGCCCTCGATCTGGTGCGCCGAGGTCGACACGCCCCACAGGAAGCCGTCCGGGAAGCGGGGGATCGGGTTCGTCGTCACCATGGGGTGGATCATCCGCACCGACGGCGGGGGAAGTCAACGCCCGTGCGGCCAACTCCCTTGCTGGAAAGGGAGGTTACGCCCCTTCCTTGAGCACTCTGCTGATCAGCGCGCGCTGTTCCTCGGTCAGTCGGGGGTCGGAGCAGTACACCGACCTCCCGTCCACCGTGATCCGGTAGCTGAAGCCGTCCGGGACCCCGGCCGGTGGTGTGCCCCGGCCCGCGGTGACGGCCCGCTCGGCCAGGGCGTGCCACTCGCCGGCGTCGGCCCGGCCCGAGGTGTCCACCTCGGCCTGCCGCTCGATCCCCGCGAAGCCGCCCGTACGCCGCACCTGAATTCGCATGGTCCCTGTCTAGTACGAGAACGGGCCCGCGGCCCACTCCGGCGCCGCTCCGACCCACCCTGGCGCCGTTCCGGCCCGCCCCGGCGCTTCTCCGGCCCCTGCCGACGTCACAGCGTCGGTACCCCCACCCGCTCCCACGCCTTCGACACCGCCAGCAGTTCCTCGCCCTCGCCGAACCTCTCCCGCGCCGCCTTCACCGTCAGCGTCGCGAAGTCCGTGAACTGCGCGTCCTCCACCAGCTCGCCGCCGGTCAGCACGTCGTACCAGACCTGCCCCGCCCGCTCCCAGGCGTTCCCGCCCAGGGTGGTGGCCGCCAGGTAGAAGGCGTGGTTGGGGATGCCGGAGTTGATGTGGACGCCGCCGTTGTCCCGGCCGGTGTGGACGTAGTCGTCCATGGTGGCGGGCTGCGGGTCCTTGCCGAGGACGTCGTCGTCGTACGCCGTGCCCGGTTCCTTCATCGAGCGCAGTGCCACCCCCGTCACCCGCGGGGCGAGCAGTCCGGCGCCGATCAGCCAGTCGGCGTCGGCGGCGCTCTGGCTCAGCGAGTACTGCTTGATGAGGGAGCCGAAGACGTCCGACACCGACTCGTTGAGCGCGCCGGACTGGCCGAAGTAGGCCAGGTTGGCGGTGTACTGGGTGACGCCGTGCGCGAGTTCGTGACCGATGACGTCGATGGGGATCGTGAAGTCGAGGAAGATCTCCCCGTCCCCGTCGCCGAACACCATCTGCTCGCCGTTCCAGAAGGCGTTGTTGTAGTCGCGGTCGTAGTGCACGGTCGCGACCAGCGGCAGGCCCGAGCCGTCGATCGAGTCGCGGGAGAAGGCCTTGAGGAACAGCTCGAAGGTGGCGCCGAGGCCCGCGTAGGCGCGGTTGACGGTGGCGTCCTTGCCGGGTTTCTCGCCCTCCCTGCGGACCTTCGCCCCCGGCAGCGAGGTGCGGTGGCGGGCGTCGTGGATCGTCCGGTGCGGCTTGCCCGCCTCGGCCCCGGCGAGGGGCGCGACGGCCGTGGCGCCGACCACCGTGGTCAGACGGCGCTGGGTGCGCTCGTAGGCGTCGCGCTGGAGGGTGCGGCGGGCGGGGCCGGAGAGGGCGGGGTCGTCGGCCTGTGCGAGCCGGTCCAGGACGTGCGGCGGGACGATGGTGCAGAAGACGGGCTCGGAGCCCCCGTTGGTCGTCATGCCCCGAACCATCGCACTGCGTCACTCAAATGTCACTATCAGCGACCATATCCTCAGTCGTGATGGGTGAAATGTGCCGCCAATCCCCGCATGGGGATGTATCCGAGTGGTATACGGCACTTTTTACCCCCTTCCTCCCCCTGGTCCCGCATACTGATACGGACCCTCGCGTGGGAGCGCGTCTCGGTTAGGGTGTGCGGCATCATGCGTTTCGGGCTGCTCCTCCTTAGCTGCCGCGGCGAGGGCCTGTAGACGAGGCCGACCCCCTCCCCGCGGAGTTTGGCGCTGCGCCGTCGGCCGTCCCTTCCGGATCCCACCGGATGACCGCGGACCATCGAGGAGCCCACGCACCATGGCGAACCGCCAGCAGCCCAGTTCCATGCCGATCCACAAGTACGGCCGCTACGAGCAGGTCGACATCCCCGACCGCACCTGGCCGGAAAAGCGGATCACCACCGCCCCCCGCTGGCTCTCCACCGACCTGCGCGACGGCAACCAGGCCCTGATCGACCCCATGTCGCCCGCTCGTAAGCGCGCGATGTTCGACCTGCTGGTCAAGATGGGCTACAAGGAGATCGAGGTCGGCTTCCCGGCCTCGGGCCGGACCGACTTCGACTTCGTGCGCTCCATCATCGAGGACCCGGACGCCATTCCCGAGGACGTCACGATCTCCGTCCTGACCCAGGCCCGCGAGGACCTGATCGAGCGGACGGTCGAGTCCCTGAAGGGCGCCCACCGCGCCACCGTGCACCTGTACAACGCGACCGCGCCGGTCTTCCGCCGGGTCGTCTTCCGCGGTTCCAGGGACGAGATCAAGCAGATCGCCGTCGACGGCACCCGTCTGGTCGTGGAGTACGCGGAGAAGCTGCTGGGCCCCGAGACGCACTTCGGCTACCAGTACAGTCCCGAGATCTTCACCGACACCGAGCTGGACTTCGCACTGGAGGTCTGCGAGGCGGTGATGGACGTCTACCAGCCGGGTCCGGGCCGCGAGATCATCCTGAACCTGCCGGCCACGGTGGAGCGTTCCACGCCGTCCACGCACGCCGACCGCTTCGAGTGGATGGGCCGCAACCTGTCCCGCCGCGAGCACGTCTGCCTGTCCATCCACCCGCACAACGACCGCGGTACGGCCGTGGCCGCCGCCGAACTGTCCCTGATGGCCGGCGCCGACCGCGTCGAGGGCTGTCTGTTCGGGCAGGGCGAGCGCACCGGCAACGTCGACCTGGTCACCCTGGGCATGAACCTGTTCTCCCAGGGCGTCGACCCGCAGATCGACTTCTCCGACATCGACGAGATCCGTCGTACGTGGGAGTACTGCAACCAGATGGACGTCCACCCGCGCCACCCGTACGTGGGCGACCTGGTCTACACGTCCTTCTCCGGCTCCCACCAGGACGCCATCAAGAAGGGCTTCGACGCCATGGAGGCCGACGCGAAGGCCAAGGGCGTCACCGTCGACGACCTCGAGTGGGCGGTGCCGTACCTGCCCATCGACCCCAAGGACGTCGGCCGCTCCTACGAGGCCGTCATCCGCGTCAACTCGCAGTCCGGCAAGGGCGGTATCGCCTACGTCCTGAAGAACGACCACAAGCTGGACCTGCCCCGCCGGATGCAGATCGAGTTCTCGAAGATCATCCAGGCGAAGACGGACGCCGAGGGCGGCGAGGTCACCCCGGCCGACATCTGGACGGTGTTCCAGGACGAGTACCTGCCCAACCCGGACAACCCCTGGGGCCGTATCCAGGTCAACAACGGCCAGTCCACCACCGACCGGGACGGCATCGACACACTCACCGTCGAGGCCGCCGTCGACGGCGTCGACACCGTGCTGACCGGCAGCGGCAACGGACCGATCTCCGCGTTCTTCGAGGCCCTGCAGTCCGTCGGCGTCGACGTACGCCTGCTCGACTACCAGGAGCACACGATGAGCGAGGGCGCCTCCGCACAGGCCGCCTCGTACATCGAGTGTGCCGTCGGCGACAAGGTTCTGTGGGGCATCGGAATCGACGCGAACACCACCCGCGCCTCACTGAAGGCGGTCGTCTCGGCCGTCAACCGGGCGGCCCGCTGAACAGCCGCTTCGAGGGGTTCGACGGCCCCGCCCGCCACTTTTGGCGGGCGGGGCCCCGTCGTTTACCGGCCACATCCGGTGGAGGTCACGGAGAGGTCTCGTCCGAGGTGCTGACTCAGCCTCACTGATGTGGCTAACATCACGGGGCACGGCGATGAAGCCGGGGCGATGCGGAGGTGCGACGTGCTGCCAGGACGGGGACCCGACGGCCATGGCGCTGTCACCAGACTTTCGCGCCTGCTGGGCAACCGGACCGCCTGGACGGCGGTGGGCGACGGTGAGTTCTTCTGCCCCGGCTGCGGCGGCGACCGCAACTACCAGCGGCTGACCGGACAGCGTCGCTTCGCCCTCCTCGGCGTGCCCCTGCTGCCCCGCGGCGCGACCGGCCCGGTCGTCGAATGCGCCGCCTGCCGCAGCCGCTTCGGCACCGACGTCCTGGACCACCCCACCACCACCCGCTTCTCCGCGATGCTCCGCGACGCCGTGCACACCGTCGCCCTCGCGGTGCTGGCCGCGGGCGGTATCTGCTCCCGCGCCTCCCTGGAGACGGCCGCCGCCGGCGTGCGCGCGGCCGGCTTCGACGACTGCACCGAGGATCAGCTGGCGGCCCTGGTCGAGGCGCTGGCCGCCGACACCGGCCGCTTCACCGGCGAGCCCTGCACGGCGGGCCTCGCCATCGAACTCCACGAGGCCCTGGACCCCCTGGCCCCCCACCTGGCCGCCCCCGGCCGCGAATCCATCCTCCTCCAGGGCGCCCGTATCGCCCTCGCGGACGGCCCCTACACCCCCGCCGAACGCGACGCCCTCGCCACGGTCGGCGCGGCCCTCACCATCTGCGCGAGTGACGTGACCCGCCTGCTGACGGCGGCACGGACACCCTCCTGACCGTCCCGGGGCCGGCCCGGCTCCCGGCTCGGTCACATGCTCAATGGAATGCTCAGTGGAATCCGGTGAGCCCGAGATGCATGATCAGACGGTCCTGGCCGGGGCCGAAGTAGTCCCGGCGCAGCCCGGCTCCGGGCTGCTCGGGACGAAAGCCCAGGGACCGATAGAGCAGGACGGCCGCGCGGTTGGCGGGCTCCACCGTCAGGCGGACCTGTTCGATGCCGCTGTCGCGCAGCCGTTCCAGGGCCGCCACCATCAGTTCCCGGCCCAGTCCGTGGCGGCGGCGCTCCTGGGCCACGCACAGGCCGAGGATCCAGCTCTCCCGGCTGAGCGCGGTGGTCGCGGCCAGGACGTAGCCGCGCAGGCGTCCCTCGCCGTCGTCGAGGACCAGCAGGTGCTCGGCGTACATCTCGTAGAGCTGGCGGAACAGGAACGCGGGGTACGCGACCTCCTGGAAGACCGCCTCGTCGAGCCGTCGAAGCTCGGGCAGGTCGGATTCCTGTGCCGTCCGCAGGACCAGGGGCCGGGGGTCGGGGAACGGATCCGGTTCCCCGATATACCCACGGCGGTCCAGGGCGTGCTCCAGCGGCTCGGCAGTCATGCCACCCCCAGTCGGGACGTTCGGGATGTGTGGGCGTCAACACGGCGGTCCCGGCGCAGTTCACTCATAAGGAATGGGTGACCCGGTGGCGGCCGACGGTTTCACCTCGCTACAGTGAGCGTCCAACTCGCCGCTCGCAAGGGTGAGTTCAGGTTTGTCGGCGAAGTGCTGACGTGCGCCTGTCGTGCGCCTGTTCGTCGGGGACTGTCTCATTCCCGGCTCTCTGCGTGTTTCGCGTCGGTTTACCGTGCGAAGTACCGGCAGATGCTGTTCCGTCTGTCGACGTCCGCGAGGACACGCGCACAGGGCGCAGGGTCTTGTCCGACACTGATGGGAAACGACAGGTGATGATGGATCGCAACGCCGACGCGCCGTGGTCGCATTTCGATCCTGAGGCGTATGTCGACCTCAACTACCGTACGCCGCTCGAAGTCGACCTGCTGATCGTGCGGTTGATGCGCGATTACTTCAGCGGCTGCTTCGGCCGGGGAGTTTCGGGGGCGGTGCGCGGTGTCGACGTCGGGGCCGGCGCGAACCTCTATCCGGGCCTGTCCATGCTCCCGTGGTGCGAGAAGATCGTCCTGCTCGAGTACGCGCAGCCGAACGTGGAGTACCTGGAGCGGCAGACGGCCCCCGAGGGTTATGACGGGGCCTGGGACGCGTTCTGGAACGAGCTGAGCGAGGCCCCCGCCTACGCCGCCGTCGAACCGAGAGCCCGGTTCAGCGAGATCGTCCGCGTGGAGCGGGCCAACCTGCTCGATCTCGACGGACAGCGGCGCTGGGACATCGGGACGATGTTCTTCGTGGCGGACTCGATGTCCGAATGCCCCGACGAATTCCTGCGGGGCGTACGGTGTTTCATGGACGTGCTGACCGAAGGGGCCCCCTTCGCCGCCGCGTTCATGAAGGAGTCGGTCGGCTACCAGGTCGGCGAACACCGGTACCCGGCCTACCGGGTGAACGAGAACCGGGTCCGCGAGAGCCTGGAGCCCTTCACTTCCGAGCTGGAACTCCACGATCTGCACCACATGGTGCGGCCGGGTCACGAGGGAATCATCCTCGCCCTGGGACGGCGCAATTCGGAGATTGCCGCCCCCTAGGAACGGGGACCATCCCTGAACACCGGGTAACCAGATCTGTACGAGGGGTGCGGGAATGCAGATCAAGCCACGGCAGCATCTGCTGGACATCTGGCAGGCCGCGGCCCGCCATTCGTTCGACGACGGAAAGCTCGTCTGGGGGGAAACCGACGGGCTGAGTTCCGTCGCGGACGCGGAGCGGCTGCTCTGCCTGCTGTACCCCGCCACCGAGGTCCCCGCGTTCCGTCTCGACCAACCGGACACCACCGAGCGGGACGTCCTGCGCGCGCTGGACCGGGTCGGCAGCCGGCTCGAGATCCCGCCCAACATGATCACCGTCCTGTCCCAGTTCATGCGCACCCACACCGGGCCGGACGACAGCCCCACCTTCTCCGGCGGGCACTACTTCAGGCCGACCGACCCGAAGCAGAAACCCACCCACGAACAGACCCAGCTGGGCGTCGTCGACGCCTACTCCATGTCCGTCACGCTGTGCCTGGCCACCCTGGGATTCCTCAAGGTCTACGAGGAGAACACCACCCGGCCCGAGGTGCGCAGGTCGCTCGGTGAACTGAGAGAAGCCACCAACATCCGGCTGACCGCCGCGATGGTCAGCCTGCTGCGCTCCTTCACCGTCAACGTCTTCGACGCCGAGTCCGAGCAGGGCCGGCGGCTCATCCAGGTCATCGGGCAGAACAAGCAGTCCGACCGGGCCGTGCTCCAGCAGTTCTCCCGCAGATTCCGCCCGCTGCGCGCCACGATCATCGAAAGCCTCAGCCGCGGCATCGAGGTCGACGAGAGCATCCGGGACGAGAGCCAGCTCTTCGAGTGCGGCTGGGCCTGGGGCGTGGTGAAGGGCGCGCCGACCATCACCGACCTGGACGTTCCGGTCAAGGGCCAGCCCGACGGCATCGCCGACCGGCTGCCCTACGTGTACTTCACCGTCGTCGCCCTGGACGGCATCCAGGACCTGTTCTCCGAGCGCACCCTCACCCTGGGGCTCCTCGACGAGGACCAGCAGAAGCTCGCCGAGGCGTTACGCCTGCGCTGGGAACTCAGCCAGCAGTACTGGTCGGCCATCGCCCGCTTCGGCACCGAGCGCTGGCCCCTGGAGGACCTCCCCTGGCAGACCACCGGTCTGCGGCTGGAGTCGGAGTACTTCTCCCTCACCGTGGCGGCCATCCTCGTCCACGACCTGATCCGCCGGAAAGCGACCGACGACGACCTCACCCGCACCGTCGCCATCATGGAACGCCTCGCCGACAGAGGCCGCGTCACCAGCCGGATGACCAGGAACGACCCCACCGTCCGGCTGCACCACCCGGGGGTCACCATGCCGCTCGCCGGGTCCGAGCGGTCCGGCGCGCCGCTGGAGTGGCGGATGACCGACTTCTCCGCCCAGCTGCTCAAGCGGATCATCCAGCTCGCGGCACTCTCCCGGAACATCGAGGCGCAGGACCGCCTGATCCGCCTGGGCGAGCAGACGTTCGAGCACCTGTGGAACCGGCGGATCGAGGACGGCGACGGAGCCGGCCTCTGGGACAACGCGGCAGCCGTCTTCCCGGACGCCGCCCTCGGCCTGCGCCTCTCCTGGAGCATCACCGAGCGCGTCACCGAGTGCCTGGTCGCCGCCCGCGGCCTGTACGAGCAGCGGCCCATCCGCAGCCCCGAACTCGCCGAGCTGGCCCGCGAACTGCTCAGCGAGGCCGCCCATCTGTTCGGCAAGGAACAGCTGGAAGCCTCCGTCACCGCCGACGGCAGCCGGGGACGGGCCATGCGAAGCATCGAGAACCGCCTGGACCACGCCCGCGACCTGGTCGACGAGCGGCCCGCCACCGCGTTCGCACTCGCCCTGCCCGTGCTCCAGGAACTCGACACCCTGGCCCAGGCCCGCGGCGCCGCCGCAGAGGAGATGTGAGCCGTGCTCGTCTTCGCCGCCTCCGACAAGGGAGGCACGGGCCGCTCGGTCACCAGCGCCAACCTGGCCTACCAGCGCGCCCTCACCGGTGATCACGTGGCCTACGTGGACTTCGACTTCGGTTCGCCCACGGCCGCCGCCGTCTTCGACGTACCGAGCGCGATGCGCGGCATCGCGGAGCGGGGCCTGCACTCCTACCTGGAGGGCGAGGTCACGGAACCGGCCAGGATCGACATCTGGCGGCAGACCGAGCACCCCCAACTGCACGCCCGGCCGAACCAGTCCGGCCGCCTGGCCCTGTTACCCGGCGACGCCGGCGGCGGCGAGTTCGTCACCGGCGAGGACACCCTCGACCGCTGTGTCGACCTCCTGCTCAGGCTGAACGGCGAGTTCGACCTGACCATCGTGGACCTCAGCGCCGGGCGCAGCTACGCCGTGGACATGGTCCTGGCGGCGACCGCCCACCCCCGGATGCGCTACGTCCCCTTCCGCTGGCTCGTCTTCCACCGCTGGACCCGGCAGCACGTGATCGCCGCCGCCGGGCTGGTCCACAAGGAACACGGCATCATCAGGGGTGGCGTCGACCGCGGGCACGACGAGGAGGCCCTGCGCGGCGCCATCCGGTTCGTCCGGGCCGCCGTGCCCGACCCCGACTCGCCGCTGTGGGCCCAGGGCTCGCCCGCCCAGGCGGCCTGGATGCAGTCCTGCGACGACTCCCTGCGCCGGCTCGCCTCGGAGCACCGCATCGGCGACAGCGTGGTGCTCGGCGCCGTACCGCTGGAACCCGTCCTGCAGTGGCGCGAGCAGCTGATCACCGAAGAGGACGTGCTCTCCACCCAGATCGCCAACAAGGAGACGCTCGAGGCGCTGGAGGAGATCGCACGACGCCTGACCGACGACTCCTGCTGGGGGCGGCCATGACGGACGCAGTGTTCCGCGAGACCACCGCCGAACCGCGCACCCAGGCGGTGCCGCTGTCCCACCTCTCCCTGGAGCTGGGCCACCTCTACATGGAGGACTTCGAGGCCGGTCCGGAGAACCTGCGGCGGCACTTCGCGCAGGTACGGCCCTGGGCGGACGCGGCGCGGGCCGCGGCGGCCGCCCGGACGGACGGCAAACGCCCCCGGATCAGCACCTGCTTCCTGATCGACGACTACTTCACCCGCTTCTCCAGCCCCGCCGAGCTCGTCCCGCTGCTGCTGGCGGAGGCGGACCGGGCCGGGCTGGCCGTCGACTACCTGGCACGAGAGTCCGGCTGCGCGGTCGCCGGCAAGGTGCCGGTCGCGGAAGCGGTGGCCGGCCGGCTCGTCGAGGAACCACCGCCCGGCAGCTACGGCCTGCGCCCGCCGGCCGCGCAGACCGGCTGGCTGGCCAACGGTGAACGCAGCCCCGCCGCACGCGCCCCGCAGGCGATGAAGAAGGCCGTCGTCTGGCAGCCGCCCAAGGAGACCGCGTCCCGCCGCCACTCCGTCTTCCTGGACGTCGAACTCTGGAGCGACGCACCCGACGGGCAGCGCACCTGGTCCTGCCCCTTCCTCGCCGCGGTCTGGCAGCTCTCCCGCCTCGGGCTGCTGCGCACCGAGGGCGAGGCCGTCCTCGAACCCCAGCCGCACACCGCCGACGGCTTCCCCGAGGAGTGGGACGAACTGCCCCCGCTGCTCCGGCTCAACCCCCGGGCGGACCCGTTCGCCGCGTACCGCACCTGCTCGGTGGTGCCCAACCGGTTCCTGCCCGTCGAGCACGCCGTCCGCGTCATCCTCGACCAGACCGAGGTGGACCCCGAAGCGCTGGGCCAGGTGGCCCGCCGGTCCGCCGGGGAGAAGGTGCCCGTCCCCGACTCGGTCGCCGACCGCGTCTCCTACGTCTTCTACGCGGGGCCGTGACATGGGGCCGGCGAAGACCGCACCGCGTGTCGTGCTCGCCTGCGGAGAGGTCCGCACCTCGCTGCTCCCGGCCCTGCAGGCCCTCGACAGCCGGGCCGCCGCCCAGCTCCTCGGACTGCGAGCCGACGAACGCGTCCTGCTCTCCGAGCGCCCCAACCTCTACGGGCGCTCGCCCGACACGCTCACCGGCGTCGACTGCCCCCTGCCCAGCGCCAACGGCGCCCGGGTCCGCGCCGTCGGCACGGTCGCCGCACGGGCCGCGCTCACCGAGGGACGCCTCCTCCAGACCTCCGCGTACTTCACGATGCCCGCCACCGGCCCCGACCACCGGCGGCCGTGGGGCCACTACCTGGTACGGCCCGGCGTGGTCGAGCCGTTCGGGAAGCTGCCCCACGAGGCGGTCGCCGAGGGCGTGCTGACCGGCGGGCGGCACGGCGATCTCGACGTCGGCCTGATCGCGGACGGACTGCACACCAGACTGCTGCGCCACCCCCTGCTCGACCACCGGCCGCCCCTCAGGTCCCGCCCCACCCGGCTCCGCTGGGTGGCCCTGCCCGCGGACCCGGGCGCCGGCCCGTCGATCGAGCGGTTCACCCTCGCCGAGGACGAGCTGCGCACGGTACGGCTGCGGGTGCCCGAGGGCACCACCGGCGAAGAGCTCGCCGGGCTCTGCGACGACCTCGCCCTGCACGACTGGCTGCTCACCACCGTGGTCCGCATCCTCGACGGCATCCGGCTGGGGGCCGGCGCCGGGGCGGCCGGAGCACCGCCGGCCCGGCGGCGGCCGGGGCAGCGTCAGGGAGCGGGCGAGGAGCTTCCCGCCGTGGTCAGGGCGCTGCGGCCCACCGTCGACCATCTGCTGCACCTGTGGATGCCGCGGGCCCGGGTGGCGCATGACCTGGCGCCGCTCTGGGACGCGCTGGAGGAACGGCCCGGCTTCACCCGGCAGTGGCAGACCCTTGTGCAGCGCATCCGCGACCAGCTCACCCTGCACGCGATCCCGTCCCCCCACCGGGAGGCGGACATGGGTCCCTGACCGGACACCGGGCAACCGCCGTACCCGGCCCCAAGCACATTTCCGCATCCCGATCCGACGTGTATCCCAACGGGGGGAAGAGCGAGATGAGCACGGCACCATCATCTGAGTCCGAGGGCACCCGGCCCGAACCCGGCACGGCGATTCCCGCACAGACGGGGCCGCCGGACGACCCGGGCGGCACGGTGTTACCCCCTTCGGCGAACGCACGCGACGCACGCGATGTGACCGACGCGCCCGATGTGACCGACGCCCGCGACAAGCCGGGCAGATGGCCGGGCCCGGCCGCATTCGCATGGCGGCGGTGGCTGCCGGCCGGCCTGGTCCTCGGCCTCCTCGCCTGGGGCGTCGCCGTGCTGCTGGCCCCGGACGCCGGTACGGGGCGGCAGCTCGCCGCGGCCGCGCTCTGCGCCGCTGCCGTCATGGCCGTCCAGTACCTCCTCGGCCCGGACCGCGAGGCGCGGGAGTGGCAGACGCGGGAGAGGCAGGACAGGTACAGGCGGGAACGGGAGAATTGGGCGGAGCGCGTCCTGACCGGGACCGCCACCGAGGTGGAGAACACCGTGCGGGACGGTCTCCAGCGGTACGACGACGCCCTGGAGACCGGCCTCACCCGGCACGCCGAGGAGACGCGGACCGTTCTGGGCCGGCACGCCGAGGACATGAAGCAGCTGGTCGAGAGCCGCTTCGCCCAGCTGGACCGGTCCTCCTCGCAGCCCTACCCGCCGCTGGACCGGGTCCGCATGGACGGCGTACCCGAACTGGCCCAGCGCTTCGCCGACGTCCTGGCGCCCGGATCCCCGCTCCTGTACTCCTTCATCCGGCTGGAGATGCAGCGGGTGATCGAGCACATGTCGGCGCTCACCCGGCTGAGCGTGGAGAGCCACGGGGAGAACCACGACTGGATGCTCAGCCTCGCCCACGTCGCGGAGCAGTCGATCTGCGCCATCAGTACGTCCGTCGACCGGGAGTTCTGGAACAGCGAGCCCGCCGGCCGCTACCTCGACGCGCAGAAGCAGGCGATCGAGGAGCACGGGGTGCCCGTACGGCGGCTGTTCCTGCTGGAGAGCGCCCGTGAACTCGACGACCGGCTGCTGCGGCTGTGCGACGAGCAGGAGGCGCTGCGCATCGAGGTGCGGGTGGCGGTGCTGCCGGAACTGCCGCCGCACATCCAGCGCGGCACCGCCAACGACTTCATCGTCTACGACGAGGAAGTGTCCTTCGAGATCGAGCAGGACCTGCGCGACGTCAACGTCAGAACCCGGCTGATCGCACGTCCGGACCACGTCCAGGAGCAGATGAAGCGCTTCTGGAAACTCTGGGAGGCGGGCATGAGCGTCCGTGAACTGGAGGTGCGGGTCGACGACGAGGAGGACGGCACCTGGATGGTCGACCGCACCTGAGCGGCTGTGTCCCGCCCGGCACCCTCTCCATGTGTCCGTCCTCGCCGCCGGCACCGACCACGCGCCGCTTCTCGTCTCCCGCTGTCGGGACCGCGCGGGGACCGCGCGGTCCCGAGTGTCTGTCGGACCGTGAGCGGGAGGTGCTCGCGCTGGTCGCACGCGGGCTCAACAACACGGAGATCGCCGAGGCGTTGGGGCTGAGCCCGCTCACGGCGAAGACCCATGTCAGCCGGATCATGGGCAAGCTCGCGGCCCGCGACCGGGCCCAACTGGTCATCGTGACCTATGAGTCGGGACTGGTCGCACCGGGAACGCAGTGACGGCGGCAACGGATGCCACGCCCTCCCGTACGCCTCGTTTCGCCTGGCCTGGCCTCGCCTCGCGTCAGAGGGCGTGCTGCAACCAGCGCTGGATCGTGTCGTTGATGTTGCCGGGCAGGGCGCTGAGCCTGTCGATGGCCTCACGGTCCTCGGGGAGCGGCGGGATCCCGGCGGCCGTCAGGGCCGCGTGGAGTTCCAGCCGGCGCCGGTCCTGCGGGTCGATGGCGATGTCCAGCCGCTCCGGCGGGTGCGGCGGCGCGATCGGGAAGTCGCCGTAGCCGCTCCCGTCGAAGGCGTAGGCGTCGACGTAGCCCTGGTGGGGGCCGTACTCGTACGAGGTGGCGGTCACGTCGGTCTCCAAAGAATTGCGGTTCTACCTCACAGGAGACCGCCCCGGAGCCCGCCACGGGCGCCGCCCCGCCGAAACGTCACGCCAACGGCGTCATAGCCAGGTCATCCTCCGGTCGGACCAACCGCTCAGCGTAAAAGCGGGAGTTGGGAGGAATTGGGGTGGCTGCGGGAGCACCCCGCAGCATGAACGGCTGCCCCATATTCGTACGCTTCCCTCCACATACCCACCAAGGCGTGAAACACTCCGCAACCGCACAACCGCGCAGCATCATCGCAGGTTGTACACCCGGACCGCATGCACCGGACGTGTTCCTACGAGCGGTTACCCCCGGTCGGCGCACCCGCGGCCGACGGCACCTATGAACTCCGTCCAGGCCGCCGCACCGACCACCAGCACGGGACCGGCGGTCACTTTGCTGTCCCGGACGGGGACGATGCCGGGGACTCCGTCAGCGACCTCGAGGCAGGACTCGCCGCCGCTTCCGCCGCTGTAGGTGCTCTTGCGCCAGCGAGCGGCGCCGGGGAAGTCGTAGGCGGCTTCGACACAGTTGCCGCCGTTGCCGTCGCTGTGACTGCTCTTGTGCCAGCGTGCTTCGCTCAGGTCGTACTCGCGCATCGTCTGAAGTCCTCCGCCGCCGATTGGATCAGGGCCAGGGACAGCTCTGGTGACAGCGCATCCGCCCTGAGCAGATCGTATGCCGACTGTGCTCGCTGCACCACGGCCGGATCGTCCAGCAAGTTCCCCGAATACACGGCTTCTGTATAGGCGGTTGCGGGTGCGTCGTCGAAGTCCATGAGCCGAAGATCCCCCGTCATCACGGGATACGCGCCGGCCGCGTAGGGCAACACCTGCACCAGCACCGAACGCTCTCGCACGAGTCCCACGACCTGCTCCAGTTGCTCCGCCATGACTGCGCTCCCGCCCACCGGGATGCGCAGTACGTTCTCGTGGAGGATCGCCCAGTACACCGGCCGCGTGGAGCCCTTGAGGATCAGGCCTCGTTCGATGCGTCCCGATACCTTCTCGTCGACCGACTCCTCCGGCGCGAAGGGATTCATGGCCAGCGTGACCGCCCGCGCATAGGCCGGGGTCTGCAACAGTCCGGGAATCAGCGCCGGTGCGAACTCGCAGATCTTCGTCGCCAGTGTCTCCAGCTCCGCCACCTTGGCGAAATAATCCGCATACCGGCGGTCGTCGATCAGTTTCCTGCACAGGCGCTCGAAAATACCGTCGGTTTGGAGTGTCTCGTCGATCCGCTGGGCCACGTCCAATTGGGGTTTCCGAATAGCCTGTTCGAATTGGCCGATGTAGCCCCCCGACACGAACACCCGCGCCCCCAGATCCACCTGCGTGAACCCCGAATCCTCCCGGCGTCGCTTCAGTTCCGTGCCGAAGAACTCCCATGCCGCTTGGCGTGAACCATTGGCCATTGCTCACCCCTTTCCCAACCCCTTTGCGCAGCCCGCTACTTGTAGGGCGCAAAACTCTTCCGAGTGTAGGTTCCGAAGGGCACCTTAAGGACAGGAAGCGTGAAAGCCGAAGAGAAGGGGACCAAAGTGAAGGAACGGCACTCGGCGCTCTGCGTCGAAGAGGCGGAGGGTGTGGTGAAAGAATTGCGGGAATTACTCGTGAAGGCGGGAATTACTCTGCCGTCACTGGGCTTGGACCCGGTGAGTCTTGCGCGGGAGGCGCCCTGTCCACTGGTCGACCTGGGGCGGTGCTCCGTGGAGACCGCACGGCGGCTCGCGGCCGTGATGGCCGCGGCAGCGCGATGAAGCCGCCGGTGGGTGTGTACGTCGTGGACACCCGGACCGAGAGGGTCGGCATCGTGATGGGGCACGAGGGGCCCTACATCCAGCTGAGACCGTACGGCGGCGGCCGGGAGTGGGACGCCGAACCGGTCGAGGTGCGCCAGGCGACGCCCGCCGAGCGGCTGCGCGCGGCGACGGCGTACGCCAACGCCCGCAGCCGGGGGGAGCTGCCTTGACGCGGGGGGCCCGCCGGCCGGCCCCCGAGGCGGTGCCACGGGAGCCCGGCGCGTGCGCGAGAATGGTCGTATGAGTCTGTTCCGCGACGACGGCGTTGTGCTGCGCACCCAGAAGCTGGGTGAAGCGGACCGGATCATCACCCTGCTCACGCGCGGTCACGGGCGCGTACGTGCCGTGGCGAGGGGTGTGCGCCGGACGAAGTCCAAGTTCGGCGCGCGCCTCGAACCGTTCTCCCACGTGGACGTGCAGTTCTTCGCCAAGGGGAGCGAACTGATCGGGCGCGGCCTCCCGCTGTGCACGCAGAGCGAGACCATCGCGCCGTACGGCGGCGGGATCGTCACCGACTACGCCCGCTACACCGCCGGAACGGCCATGCTGGAGACCGCCGAGCGGTTCACCGACCACGAGGGCGAGCCGGCCGTCCAGCAGTACCTGCTGCTCGTCGGCGCCCTGCGGACCCTGGCCCGCGGTGAGCACGCGCCGCACCTCGTCCTCGACGCGTTCCTGCTGCGCTCCCTCGCCGTCAACGGCTACGCCCCGACCTTCGGCGACTGCGCGAAGTGCGGGCTGCCCGGACCGAACCGGTTCTTCTCGGTCGCCTCCGGCGGTTCCGTCTGCGCCGACTGCAGGGTCCCCGGCAGCGTCGTGCCCTCGCCGCAGGCCCTGGAACTGCTCGGCGCGCTGCTCACGGGAGACTGGGAGACGGCGGACGCGTCCGAGGCGCGGCACGTCCGGGAGGGGAGCGGGCTGGTGTCCGCGTACCTCCACTGGCACCTGGAGCGCGGACTGCGCTCCCTGCGGTACGTCGAGAAGTAACGAACACCCAGAGCGCTTGGACCACCCGGAACACCTAGAGGAGACGAGAAGCACATGGCCGTACGCGGGTTTCTGGGGCGTCAGCGCCGGGAGTACAAGACGCCGGTACCGCACCCCTCCGGCGCGCGGCCCCCGAAGTTCCCCAGTGAGCTGGTCCCCAAGCACGTGGCGATCGTGATGGACGGCAACGGCCGCTGGGCCAAGGAGCGGGGCCTGCCGCGCACCGAGGGCCACAAGGTGGGCGCCGAGCGCGTGCTGGACGTGCTCCAGGGCGGGATCGAGATGGGCGTCGGCGCCATCTCGCTGTACGCCTTCTCCACCGAGAACTGGAAGCGCTCACCGGACGAGGTGCGCTTCCTGATGAACTTCAACCGCGACTTCATCCGCAAGTCCCGGGCCGAGCTCGACGAGCTGGGTGTGCGGGTGCGCTGGGTGGGGCGGATGCCCAAGCTGTGGAAGTCGGTCGCCAAGGAACTCCAGATCGCGCAGGAGCAGACCGAGGACAACGACCGGCTCACCCTGTACTTCTGCATGAACTACGGCGGCCGCGCCGAGATCGCCGACGCGGCGCAGGCGCTGGCCGAGGACGTGCGGGCGGGACGCCTCGACCCGGCGAAGGTCAACGAGAAGACCCTGCAGAACTACCTGTACTACCCGGACATGCCGGACGTGGACCTGTTCCTGCGGCCGAGCGGTGAGCAGCGCACGTCCAACTACCTGCTGTGGCAGAGCGCCTACGCGGAGATGGTCTTCCAGGACGTCCTGTGGCCGGACTTCGACCGCCGGGACCTGTGGCGCGCGTGCCTCGAGTTCGCCTCCCGCGACCGCCGCTTCGGCGGCGCGATCCCGAACGAGGAACTGCTCGCCATGGAGGGCAAGCAGGAGCAGTAGGCGAGCAGGAACAGCAGAGGGCGGGCGTGGACACGGCGAGGGGCGCGGAGATCAATCTCCGCGCCCCTCGCCGTGTCCGGGTTCTCAGGTGCCGCTCGCCGCCGCCGCGCACTCCGCGCAGGTCCCGAAGATCTCCACGGTGTGGGCCACGTTGACGTAGCCGTGCTCGGCGGCGATGGTCTCCGCCCAGGTCTCCACGGCCGGGCCCTCGACCTCGACCGCCTTGCCGCAGTTGCGGCAGACCAGGTGGTGGTGATGGTCGCCGGTGGAGCAGCGGCGGTAGACGGACTCGCCGTCCGCCGTGCGCAGCACGTCCACCTCGCCGGCGTCGGCGAGGGACTGCAGGGTGCGGTAGACCGTGGTGAGTCCCACCGAGTCGCCCTTGTGCTTGAGCACGTCGTGCAGCTCCTGCGCGCTGCGGAACTCGTCGACGCCCTGGAGCGCAGCCGCCACGGCGGCCCGCTGCCTGGTGGCGCGGCCCTTCACGGGCGGTCCAGCGGTGGTCACCGGTTTCCTCCTCAGTCTGCCTCTGCTCTACCGCGGCCATTGTGCCAGGCCGGGCAGGAGGGAGTCAGGCGTCGGGCTCGCCGCGCGGTTTCCGGCCGGCCGGTACGGCGCACTCGGCCGGGTCCGGCGCGGGTCGGGCGGCGGCCAGTGCGCGGGCGCGGCGGCGGGCCAGCGGGGTGGCCAGCACGGTCAGCGCGATGAACGCGGCGATCGTCAGCAGCACGATCGTCGCCCCGGGCGGCACGTCCTGGTAGTACGAGGTGACCGTGCCGCCGATGGTCACGCTCACGCCGATCGCGACGGCGATGGCGAAGGTGGCGGCGAAGCTGCGGCTGAGCGCCTGGGCGGCGGCCACGGGCACGACCATGAGCGCGCTCACCAGCAGCAGGCCCACCACGCGCATCGCGACGGTGACGGTGACCGCCGCCGTGACCGCGGTGAGCAGGTTCAAAAACCGCACCGGCAGGCCGGTGACCCGCGCGAACTCCTCGTCCTGGCTGACCGCGAACAGCTGGCGGCGCAGACCGACGGTGACCAGCACCACGAACGCGGCCAGCAGGCAGATGGCCGTCACGTCGGACTCGGAGACCGTCGACAGGGAGCCGAACAGGTACGAGGTGAGGTTCGCGTTGGAGCCGGTCGGGGCGAGGTTGATGAACATCACGCCGCCCGCCATACCGCCGTAGAACAGCATCGCGAGGGCGATGTCACCGCGGGCCTTGCCGTACCAGCGGATCAGTTCCATCAGGACGGCGCCGACGATGGAGACCAGGGTCGCCATCCACACCGGCGACCAGGAGAGCAGGAAGCCGAGGCCGACGCCGGTCATCGCGACGTGCCCGATGCCGTCGCCCATGAGGGCCTGGCGTCGCTGGACGAGGTAGATGCCGACCGCGGGGGCGGTGATGCCGACCAGGACGGCCGCCAGCAGGGCCCGCTGCATGAAGGCGTAGTTCAGGAGGTCCATCGGCAATCAGCTCAGCAGTCCCGTGCGGATCGGTTCGGCGCCCGCCGGTGCGTGCGGGTGTACGTGGTCGTGGCCGGGCAGCGCGTGCTGGCCGACCGCCTTGGGGGGCGGGCCGTCGTGCGTCACGCAGCCGTCGCGCAGGACGACCGCCCGGTCGATCAGGGGCTCCAGCGGGCCCAGCTCGTGCAGGACGAGCAGGACGGTGGTGCCCCGGTCGACCTGCCGGCGCAGTATCTCCGCGAGCACCTCCTGGCTGGCCAGGTCGACGCCCGCCATCGGCTCGTCCAGGATCAGCAGCTCGGGTTCGGCGGCGAGCGCGCGGGCGATCAGCACCCGCTGGTGCTGGCCGCCGGAGAGCGCGTCCACGGAGTCCTTCGCCCGGTCCGCCATGCCGACGAGGTCCAGCGCGCGGCGTACGGCCTCGCGGTCGGCCTTGCGGAACACGCCGAAGCGGGTGCGGGAGAGCCGGCCGGAGGCGACCACCTCGGTCAGCGTGGCGGGCACGCCGCCCGCGGCCGTGGTGCGCTGCGGGACGTACCCCACGCGCGCCCAGTCGCGGAACCGGCGCTGCGGGGTGCCGAACAGCTCGATCTCGCCGGCGCCGGCCGGTACCTGGCCGATGACGGCGCGCACGGTCGTCGACTTGCCGGAGCCGTTCGCGCCGAGCAGGGCGACGACCTCGCCGCGGCGCACGGTGAGGTCGATGCCGCGCAGGACGGGGCGCGAGCCCAGCTCGGCGTGGACGCCCCGCAGGGAGATGACGGGTTCGGTCTTCGGCGTCGATGTGGCGGGCCCGGTGTTCGTCGTCATGCTGCCGCCCTCCGGTGGTGGGTGGGCCGGCCGGCCGGTCGGCCGGTCACGCGGATCCCAGAGCCGTCTGCAGGGCCTTCAGGTTGGACTCCATGACCTCGAAGTAGTCCCCGCCGCGGGAGCTGTCGGTGATGCCCTCGAGCGGGTCGAGGACGTCCGTCTTCAGTCCGGCGTCCTTGGCGACCGTCTTCGCGGTGTCGTCACTCACCAGTGTCTCGTAGAAAATGGTGGTCACACCGTCGGCCTTGGCGGTCTCGGCGAGCTTCTTCACCCGGGCCGCGCTGGGCTCGGACTCGGGGTCGAGGCCGTTGATGGCCTCCTCGGTCAGGCCGTAGCGCTCGGCGAAGTAGCCGAAGGAGGCGTGGGTGGTGATGAAGACGTCGCCCTTGCGGTTCTTCAGGCCCGCCTCGAGGGTGGCGTCCAGCGCGTTCAGCTCGCCGACGAGGGTTTCGGTGTTCTTCCGGTAGTCGGCGGCGTGGTCGGGGTCGGCCTTCTCGAAGGCCTTGCCGACGCCCTCGGCGACCTCGGCGTACTTGACCGGGTCGAGCCAGACGTGGGGGTCCTTGCCGCCCTCGGTCTCGTGGGAGTGGCCCTCGTGCCCGTCCTCGCCCTCGTGGGCGTGGTCCTCGTCCGTGTGCTCGTCCTCGTGGCCGTGCCCGTCCCCGGCGCCGTGCGTCTCCAGGGTGGTCAGGGTGGCCGCGTCGATCTTCGTCTTCACGCCGGACTGGCCGATGGCCTCGTCGACGTTGGGCTGCAGGCCCTTGAGGTGGAGCGCCGCGTCGGTCTCCTCGAGCTGCGCGGTCTGCTTGGCGCTGATCTCCAGGTCGTGCGGCTCCTGGCCGGGCTGGGTCAGGCTGGTGACGTTCACATGGTCGCCGCCGATCCGCTCGGCCAGGAACGCCATCGGGTAGAAGGAGGCGACGACGTCGAACTTGTCGGTGTTGCCCGCCGCGGCGCTGTCGGAGGAGCAGGCGGACAGGGTGCCCAGGGCGAGCGCGGTGACCGCGGTCACCGCTGCCGTGGGTATGAGGCGTCGTCGTACGTTCATGACTCCCATTTTCAACTAATATGGAAACCGTTGTCAACAAGGGTGGTGAGGGGCCCACGTCAGGGGACCCCGGGCCCCTGACGTGGGCCCCGAATTGGTCGGGGGGCAGGGCCCGCCGGTAGCCTGAGGGCTTCGCTGGAAGCAATCTCGCTTCGTCGCCCGTCGTCGTAATGAAGAGAGCACCGTGGCCGCCGACAAGATCGACACCATCGTCAGCCTGAGCAAGCGCCGAGGCTTCGTATTCCCCTGCAGTGAGATCTACGGCGGCCAGCGTGCCGCCTGGGACTACGGGCCGTTGGGTGTCGAGCTCAAGGAGAACCTCAAGCGCCAGTGGTGGCGCTACATGGTGACGTCGCGTGAGGACGTCGTGGGGATCGACTCGTCGGTGATCCTGGCCCCCGAGGTGTGGGTCGCCTCCGGTCACGTCGCCACCTTCTCGGACCCGCTCACCGAATGCACCGCCTGTCACAAGCGGTTCCGCGCGGACCACCTGGAAGAGGCGTACGAGGAGAAGAAGGGCCGCGCCCCGGAGAACGGCCTCGCCGACATCAACTGCCCCAACTGCGGCAACAAGGGCCAGTTCACCGAGCCCAAGCAGTTCTCGGGCCTGCTCTCCACCCACCTCGGCCCGACGCAGGACTCCGGCTCCGTCGCCTACCTGCGCCCCGAGACCGCCCAGGGCATCTTCACCAACTTCGCCCAGGTGCAGACCACCTCGCGCCGCAAGCCGCCGTTCGGCATCGCCCAGATCGGCAAGTCCTTCCGCAACGAGATCACGCCCGGCAACTTCATCTTCCGCACCCGCGAGTTCGAGCAGATGGAGATGGAGTTCTTCGTCAAGCCGGGCGAGGACGAGCAGTGGCAGGAATACTGGATGGAGCAGCGCTGGAACTGGTACACCGGTCTCGGCATGCGCGAGGAGAACATGCGGTGGTACGACCACCCGAAGGAGAAGCTCTCCCACTACTCCAAGCGCACCGCCGACATCGAGTACCGCTTCCAGTTCGGCGGCAGTGAGTGGGGCGAGCTCGAGGGCGTCGCCAACCGCACCGACTACGACCTCGGCGCCCACTCCAAGGCCTCCGGCCAGGACCTCTCCTACTTCGACCAGGAGGCCGGCGAGCGCTGGACTCCGTACGTCATCGAGCCGGCGGCCGGTCTCGGCCGGGCGATGCTCGCCTTCCTGATCGACGCCTACGTCGAGGACGAGGCGCCCAACGCCAAGGGCAAGCTGGAGAAGCGCACGGTGCTGCGCCTCGACCCGCGCCTGGCCCCGGTGAAGGTCGCGGTGCTCCCGCTCTCCCGCAACCCGGAGCTGTCGCCGAAGGCCAAGGGCCTCGCCCAGGCGCTGCGGCAGAACTGGAACATCGAGTTCGACGACGCCGGTGCCATCGGCCGCCGCTACCGCCGCCAGGACGAGATCGGTACGCCGTTCTGCGTCACGGTCGACTTCGACACGCTCGAGGACAACGCGGTGACCGTGCGCGAGCGCGACACCATGAAGCAGGAGCGGGTCTCCCTCGACCAGATCGAGGGCTACCTCGCGAGCCGCCTGGTCGGCTGCTGACGCCGTAGGCCCTGTCCGGCATGATCCGCCGGACGGGCCCTGACACCGTCGACTCCCTCGAGCCGCCCCGGACAGCGCTTCCCGCGCCGTCCGGGGCGGCTCATCTCTCCGTGGGGTCCACCGTCGCCTGGTGGGCCTCCACCAGATGTTCCTGCGCCTTCAGCCAGGGCAGGAACTGGGCGCGTCGGCGCCAGTCGCAGGTCTCGCAGCTGATCGTGCGCTGCACACCGGTGCGCTGTACCCGTACGACGTGTTCCCGGCCGTGCTGGTCCCAGCGGCTGACTTTGCTCGTGTCGATCTGGGGCATGGGGCCTCCGGTATGTGCGGTCGTCGTCGCCGTACCTGGTGCCCCCGATCGGGACGGCGATCGGGGACGGCGATCGGGGACGACAAGGAGTCTGCGGCAAGAACAACATCAACGGGAGCTCTCCGTGGGCGAATTCGGTGGAGACCCGGCCCACGCCCGCACGGGAGAGCGCGCCCGGTGACGCGCGAGCACGCACGCCCGCACACGGGGGCTCCGCGCAGGTGGATTCGGTGGAGGCCCGGTCGCGAGAGGCTACGCGTCCGCGCCGGCCGCCTCGCGGATCTCCGCCGACTCCAGCCGCTCGGCCGTCCGCCGCGCGGTCGCGCGGGCCCAGCGGCCCGAGGTCGCCGCGCCCACCACCAGCACCGCGAGCCCGCACGCGGTGAGGATCCACCAGCCGGGCCGGGAAGCCTCCACGAAGCCGTCCGCGAACGACGAGGAGCCCACCCCGGCCGCCAGCACCGCGCCGATGACCGCGACGCCGAGCGCCTGGCCCAGCTGCCGGCTGGTGGAGGCCACCGCCGAGGCCACCCCGGCCTGGGCGCGGGGCATGCCGGAGACGGCGGTGTCGGTGATGGGCGCGTTGACGAAGCCGAAGCCGACACCGAACAGGACGTACCCGGCGACCAGCGTGGCGTCGGACGTCTCGGCCTCGAAGAGGGCGAACAGGAGCCCGGCCGCCGTCATCGCGCCGCCCGCGATCAGCAGCGGCAGCCGGGGCCCCCGGGTGCCGACCAGCCGGCCGGAGAGCGGGGCGCACAGGAACGTCGGCAGGGCCATGGGGAGCATCCACAGCCCCGCCTCCAGGGCACTCAGGCCCCGCACATTCTGCAGATAGAGCGTCGACAGGAACAGGAACCCGCCGAGTGAGGCGAACGCGCTCACCGCGATCACGGTGGCCCCGCTGAACGGTGCCGAGCGGAAGAAGCGCAGGTCGATGAGGGGTTCGTGGCGCCGGGACTCGTAGCGGAGCAGGGTGATCAGGGAGGCGAGCACGAGGGCGCCGAAGAGGGCCGTGGTGGAGAGCGGCGCGTGCGGCGCCTCGATGATCGCGTACGTCAGTGAGCCGAACAGGGTGATGACCAGCAGCTGGCCCACCGGGTCGGCGCGGCGGGCCTTCGGCGCCCGGGACTCCGGGACGAAGCGCAGGGTGAGGACGAGGGCGGCGAGGCCCACCGGCAGGTTGATCCAGAAGATGGAGCGCCAGCCGACGGAGTCCACCAGCAGGCCCCCGACCAGAGGTCCCGCCGCCATCGACAGGCCGACGACCGCGCCCCACGCGCCGATCGCGCGGGCGCGCTCGCGGGGTTCGGTGAAGGTGTTGGTGATGATCGACATGGCGACCGGGTTGAGCATCGAACCGCCCACCGCCTGCACCATGCGGAAGGCGACCAGTGCGTCCAGGTTCGGCGCGAGCGAGCACAGCAGCGAGCCGAGGGTGAAGACGACCAGGCCCGCGGTGAAGACCCGCCTGCGGCCGATCCGGTCGGCCGTGGAGCCGGCGAGCATCAGCAGCGACGCCAGAACGAGGGTGTACGCGTCGATGGTCCACTGCAGACCCGAGGTGCTCGCGTCCAGGTCCTTCTGGAGCGACGGCAGGGCGACGTTCAGGACCGTGTTGTCCAGACTCACGAGGAGCAGGCTCATGCAGCAGATCGCGAGCACGAGGAGACGTCGGCGCGGGCTGAGATCGGACATGCACGCCATCGTACGCGCGGTTACGTAGTGTGGCTAACTAATGACTTATACACCTTTGATGTGCGGGACGGGCGCACCCTTGTGGTGTGCGAGACGGGCGCACCCTCGGCATGCGGGACAATGGGGGAATGTCCACGCCCCCCTCCGCCCCGAACCCGGCCGCGACGTCGGACCCCGCCCCGGCCTCCGCCCCGGCCCCCTCGGATCTGACGATCGGCCCGTACACGGTCTCGCCGCCCGTCGTGCTGGCCCCCATGGCCGGGATCACCAACGCGCCCTTCCGCACGCTCTGCAGAGAGTTCAGCGGCGGCAAGGGGCTGTTCGTCAGCGAGATGATCACCACCCGGGCGCTGGTCGAACGCAACGAGAAGACCATGCAGCTGATCACGTTCGACGCGAGCGAGACACCGCGCTCGATCCAGCTGTACGGCGTCGACCCGGTGACCGTCGGCAAGGCCGTCCGCATGATCGTCGAGGAGGACCTCGCCGACCACATCGACCTCAACTTCGGCTGCCCGGTACCGAAGGTGACCCGCAAGGGCGGCGGCTCGGCCCTGCCCTACAAGCGCAACCTGCTGCGCTCCATCCTGCGCGAAGCGGTCGCCGGCGCCGGGGACCTGCCGGTCACGATCAAGATGCGCAAGGGCATCGACGACGACCACCTGACCTACCTGGACGCCGGCCGCATCGCCGTCGAGGAGGGCGTGAGCGCCGTCGCCCTGCACGGCCGCACCACCGCCCAGCACTACGGCGGCACCGCCGACTGGGACGCCATCGCCCGGCTCAAGGAGCACGTGCCGGAGATCCCCGTGCTCGGCAACGGCGACATCTGGTCCGCCGACGACGCGCTGCGGATGGTGCGCGAGACCGGCTGCGACGGGGTCGTGGTGGGGCGCGGCTGCCTGGGACGGCCGTGGCTGTTCGCCGACCTGGTCGCCTCCTTCGAGGGCCGGGACGACTTCCGCCGGCCCGCGTTGCGCGAGGTCGCCGACGTCATGGTCCGGCACGCCACCCTGCTCGGCGAGTGGATCGGCGACGAGGCCCGCGGAGTGATCGACTTCCGCAAGCACGTCGCCTGGTACCTGAAGGGCTTCGCGGTCGGCTCCGAGATGCGCAGGCGGCTCGCGATCACCTCCTCCCTCGAGGCCCTGCGGGCCGGGCTGGACGAGCTGGACCTGGACCAGCCCTGGCCGGACGGCGCGGACGGTCCCCGCGGCCGCACGTCCGGCAACAACCGGGTGGCGCTGCCGGACGGCTGGCTGAAGGACCCGTACGCGTGCGCGGACGTCGGCGCGGACGCCGAACTCGACACGTCCGGCGGCTGAGCCGGCTCGGCTCGGTCCGGCTCAGATCGGTCTGGTCCGGCTCGGTCCGGCTCGGCTTGGTCCGGTCCGGTCCGGTCGAGGGTCAGGAGCAGGGGCGCGGGGTGGCGCCGGTTCAGCCTCCGGCGGGGTGCGGGACGGATCCGTAGGCCTTCAGGAAGCGGTTCCGGAAGGCGTCCATGCGCCACACGGGCGCTTCCTCGTCCGGCCTGAGCCCCTCCGTCCAGTTCCAGTCGGCGACCTTGTCCAGCACCTTCGGGTCCTTGGCGACGATCGTCACCGGCACGTCCCGGCTCGCCCGCAGACCGCTGACCCGGGCGATGGGCTGGTGGTCGCCGAGGAAGACGAGGACGGTGTCGTCGGTGCCGTAGCGCTCCAGCCACTGGGTGAGGGCGGTCACCGAGTACTCGACCGACCTGCCGTACTCCTGTCGGGACTTGGTGGCGTCCGTCATGAGGGTGCCGGGTTCCTTGCCCGCCTTCTGGATGGGACCGAAGACGGAACCGTCGCCGAGTTCGTCCCAGCCGACCATCTCGGGAAGGGGCGCCCAGGGCTGGTGGCTGGAGGTCAGGATGATCTCCGCCATCAGGTTCTTGCCCCCGTCGCGCTTCTTGCCGTGCTCCAGGCGCTGGAAGGCCTCGAGCGTGTATTGGTCGGGCATGGTCGACCAGCTGAACTTCGGTCCCTGGTAGCCCAGACGGAAGGCGTTGTAGACCTTGTCGAGGCCGAACCACTTCGCCTCGGGCCAGCCCTTCTGGACACCGGGAACGACTCCGACGGTGTCCCAGGCCCCGGACTTCCCGAACGCCTTGGTGAGCGTGAGGCGGTCGCTCGCGGTGGCGGTGCGGTAGCGCTGCTGGTTGTCGATCCACAGCCCGGACAGCGCCGTCGAGTGGCCGAGCCAGCTGCTGCCGCCGAACGTCGACGACGTCAGCCAGCCGCTGCGCGCCTCGAACCCCGCCTTCGCGAGTGACTCGGTGCCGGCGTCCAGGGTGCCGGTGACACCGGGGGCGATCACCGGGTCCTCCAGGGCGGTCCGGCCGTAACTCTCGATGAACGTGATGAGGACGTCCTTGCCGCGCAGGTCGGGCAGGAGCCGGCCGGACGGAGTGCCCGCGAACGGGTCCGTGCGCGCCACCTTCTCGAACGCCGCCTCGTCGCGCAGTGTGTCCCGCACGCGCTTGCTCTGCACCTTCAGCGCGGCCGCCGCCCGGTCGGAGGCGACCGGCACCCCGGATATCTGCAGGCCGAGGGCGCTACAGGTGATCCACACGGTGCCCGCGATCAGCGCGCCCCGGCCGGCCCGCGTACGGTGCCGGGCCAGCAGGTTGCCCAGCCGGACCGCGGCGAGTGCCATGACGGCCACCAGGAGCAGGGCGAGGACGACCGCGCCGACGCCGGCGGCGGTGGCTGTGGCGCCGCCCATCGAGTCCTCGACGTAGTGCTGCGCGTCGTCGAGCAGCCCCCAGTCGAGCACCACGTTGAAGCCGCGGCCCAGATATTCGTTGAAGCCGATGTCCAGCACGTTCAGCACGGTCAGTACGGCGATACCGGCCCCGTACAGCGCGGCCACGACGATCCGCGGGCGGCGCGGCAGGGCGAGCAGCAGCACCGCGCCGATGATCGCCTCGGCCGGAATCCGGGTGAACCGGCTGGGGCGCAGGGCGCCGGCGGTGTTCGGCAGCAGGAGCGCGCCGACGATCAGCGCGGCGGCGAGGCCGTGCAGCGTCCAGCGGGCGGCACGCGCGGCGCGGGGGTGCTCGTCGCGCAGGCGGGCACAGCGGGTGCGGAGGGTACGCGGGGCGCAGCGGGCACGGAGGGTGCGGAGGGTGCGGAGGGCGAGATTCTTAGGGGTCTCTTCCTCTTCCCCACGCCCTTCTTCCGTCTTTTCCTCCGCGGGCGGGGGCGAGGGCGGGTGCCCTTCTCCCCGGGGGTTCTCTTCGGCTGTCCCGACCGGTTCGGTCGTCTCGGTCGTACGGACCGGTTCGGTCGTGCGGGTCGGTCGGCGCAGGCGTGTGAAGACGGGCACCCGGAGGTCCTTCCGTGCAAAACCCGGTGAGGTGGCGGACCCGGCGTGGGGGTCCGGATCCGCCGTAGTTCCGTACGGGTGCGCCGACCGGCGCGTTCAGCGCGCTGGGGGTACGTTCGGAAAACAAGGGGCAAAGGCCGGGCGTGCCGTCCGTGGAGCGCCGGTGAGGTGCCTGCACAACCGCCCCGCGCGGCCGTGGGGGAGCCGTACGGAGGACGTCCGCATGGTGAAATCCCGGCGACTGTGGCAGCGTGATTCTCACCACCCCTGATAAGGGTTGCGCTCAGATGAGCGAATTGCAGGCGACTGCACTTCTCAAAGGATGGCACTCGGTGCCATCCCTCGATCGTTCATCGAGCGAAATCAAACGTGCCGATCAATGCTCATGCGAGCGGCCAGATGACCCAATCCGGGATCAGTGCGTTCAAGAAATGAACACATGCGGTTGCGACGGCTTGCCAAGCCTTGACTTTCGATCCCGTGGCGGCGGAGTGGTCGCAGGCGCGTGACGTATGTGCGGACGTACCCAGATGCCTTTGATCTGGGTATGTTCCTGCTCGTCAGGGCAGCCACCGCGTCCTCGAGGAGTCGAGACCCGTGTCGGAAAACAAAGATCCCCACGTAGGCCAGCAGGGTCACCGCGTTGAGGACGTGAAGTTCGTCTACGACTTCACCGAGGGCAACAAGGATCTCAAGGACCTTCTCGGCGGAAAAGGTGCGAACCTCGCCGAGATGACCAATCTGGGCCTCCCCGTCCCTCCGGGCTTCACCATCACCACGGAAGCCTGCAAGGTCTACCTGGAGAGCGGTACGGAGCCGGCGGCACTGCGTGACGAGGTGAGTGCGCACCTCGACGCCCTCGAAGCGACGATGGGCAAGAAGCTGGGCCAGAGCGACGACCCTCTCCTCGTGTCGGTCCGCTCCGGAGCCAAGTTCTCCATGCCGGGCATGATGGACACCGTCCTGAACATCGGCCTCTCCGACAAGTCCGTGCAGGGACTGGCCAAGCAGGCCGGCGACGACCGCTTCGCCTGGGACTCCTACCGGCGCCTCATCCAGATGTTCGGCAAGACCGTCCTCGGCATCGACGGCGAACTGTTCGAGGACGCGCTGGACGCGGCGAAGGCGGCCAAGAAGGTCACGGTCGACACCGAGCTGGAGGCCGCCGACCTCAAGAAACTCGTCACCAAGTTCAAGAAGATCGTCAAGACCGAGGCCGGCCGGGACTTCCCGCAGGACCCGCGTGAGCAGATGGACCTCGCCATCCACGCCGTCTTCGACTCCTGGAACACCGACCGGGCCAAGCTCTACCGCCGCCAGGAGCGCATCCCGCACGACCTGGGCACGGCCGTCAACGTCTGCTCCATGGTCTTCGGCAACCTCGGCCCCGATTCCGGCACCGGTGTGGCCTTCACCCGCGACCCCGCCTCCGGCCACCAGGGCGTCTACGGCGACTACCTGCAGAACGCCCAGGGCGAGGACGTGGTCGCGGGCATCCGCAACACCGTGCCGCTCGCCGAGCTGGAGCGGATCGACAAGAAGTCGTACGACCAGCTGATGCAGATCATGGAGACGCTGGAGAACCACTACAGGGATCTCTGCGACATCGAGTTCACCATCGAGCGCGGCCAGCTGTGGATGCTCCAGACCCGCGTCGGCAAGCGCACCGCGGGCGCGGCCTTCCGCATCGCCACCCAGCTCGTCGACCAGGGGCTGATCGACGAGGCCGAGGCGCTCATCCGCGTCACCGGCGCGCAGCTCGCCCAGCTGATGTTCCCGCGCTTCGACGAGGACGCGAAGGTCGCGAAGGTCGGGCGCGGCATCGCGGCCTCCCCGGGCGCGGCGGTCGGCAAGGCGGTCTTCGACTCGTACACGGCCGTCAAGTGGTCCCGCTCCGGCGAGAAGGTCATCCTGGTCCGCCGCGAGACCAACCCCGACGACCTGGACGGCATGATCGCCGCCGAGGGCATCCTCACCTCCCGCGGCGGCAAGACCTCGCACGCCGCCGTCGTCGCCCGCGGCATGGGCAAGACCTGTGTGTGCGGCGCCGAGGAGCTCGAGGTCGACACCAAGCGCCGCCGGATGACCGTCCCCGGCGGGCACGTCGTCGAGGAAGGCGACCTGATCTCCATCGACGGCTCCACCGGCAAGGTCTACCTCGGCGAGGTCCCGGTCGTGCCGTCCCCGGTCGTGGAGTACTTCGAGGGCCGGATGCACCCGGGCGCCGACGACGCCGACGAGCTGGTCGAGGCCGTCCACCGGATGATGGCCTTCGCCGACCGCAAGCGCCGGCTGCGCGTGCGCGCCAACGCCGACAACGCCGAGGACGCGCTGCGCGCCCGCCGCTTCGGCGCCCAGGGCATCGGCCTGTGCCGCACCGAGCACATGTTCCTCGGCGACCGGCGTGAACTGGTGGAACGGCTGATCCTGGCCGACACCCAGGACGAGCGCGAGGAGTGCCTCAAGGCGCTGCTGCCGCTCCAGCGGAAGGACTTCGTCGAGCTGTTCGAGGGGATGGACGGCCTCCCGGTCACCGTCCGGCTCCTCGACCCGCCGCTGCACGAGTTCCTGCCCGACATCACCGAACTGTCGGTCCGCGTGGCCCTCGCGGAGTCCCGCCAGGAGCCGCACGAGAACGAACTGCGCCTCCTGCAGGCCGTGCACCGGCTGCACGAGCAGAACCCGATGCTGGGCCTGCGCGGCGTCCGGCTCGGCCTGGTCATCCCCGGCCTGTTCACCATGCAGGTACGGGCCATCGCCGAGGCGGCGGCCGAGCGCCGGGCGGCCAAGGGCGACCCGCGCGCCGAGATCATGATCCCGCTGGTCGGCACGGTCCAGGAGCTGGAGATCGTCCGCGAGGAGGCCGACCAGGTCATCGCGGAGGTCGAGGAGGCCACCGGCACGAAGCTGAAGCTCGCCATCGGCACGATGATCGAACTGCCGCGCGCCGCCCTGACCGCCGGCCAGATCGCCGAAGCCGCCGAGTTCTTCTCCTTCGGCACCAACGACCTCACCCAGACGGTGTGGGGCTTCAGCCGGGACGACGTGGAGGCCAGCTTCTTCACCGCGTACCTGGAGAAGGGCATCTTCGGCGTCTCCCCGTTCGAGACCATCGACCGGGACGGCGTCGGCTCCCTCGTGAAGCTCGCCGTCGAGGCCGGCCGCGCCACCCGCCCCGGCCTCAAGCTCGGCGTCTGCGGCGAGCACGGCGGCGACCCGGAGTCCGTCCACTTCTTCCACGAGGTGGGCCTGGACTACGTCTCCTGCTCCCCGTTCCGCATCCCGGTCGCCCGCCTGGAGGCCGGCCGCGCGGCGGTCACCTCGAAGGGCAGCGACCACCGCTGAGCCCTGGCCCGCGGGGCGCATGAACCCCGGAGCCGTTGCCTGTCACCCGACCACCCTCACCGATCGGCAACGGCTCCGGACCACAAAGAGAACGGCGGCACCCGTGCGGGGGTGCCGCCGTTTCTCATGCCGCCCGCACAAGTTGCAAAGAAACTCTTGCAAGGGTTTCTTTGCAACGCTACCTTTGTAGTCATGAACGAGCCCCAGGAACCGCAGGGCCCGCAGGTCCGCAATCTCGACGCCCGCTCCCTGCGCGGGCTCGCGCACCCGCTGCGCATGCGGCTGCTGGACGCCCTGCGCCTCGGCGGTCCGGCCACCGCGTCCCAGCTCGCCGCGGAACTGGGCGAGTCGAGCGGCGCGACCAGCTACCACCTGCGCCGGCTCGCCGCGCACGGCTTCATCGAGGACGCCCCCGAGCACGGCAAGGGCAGGGAGCGGTGGTGGAAGGCGGTCCATCAGGGCCTGCGCTTCGACGACGCGCTGCTCTCCGACGTCAACCCTGACGTACGCGGGGCTGCCGACCTGTACCTCCACGAAGTCGCGACCGCCCAGACCCGGGACCTGTCGACCTGGCTCGGCAACCGCCCGACCTGGCCGGAGGAGTGGAACCGGACCTGGGACATGAGCAGCGCGACGCTGCGGCTGACGCCCGAACTGACCCGGGAGCTCGTCGAGAAGATGCACGCCCTCGTCGAGACCTACCGTGACCGGGCCGCTGACGAGGACGACGCCGACACCGCCCAGGTGCGCATCCACACCCACGCCTTCCCTCTCACCACGGACTGAAAGGCCACGGCCCGATGCACCTCGAGACCCACCTCGCCCTGCACCGTATCCGCGCCGCCGAACTCCGTACCGAAGCCGACGCCCACCGCCTCGCCGTAGCCGCCCGGCCGGCTCGGCACCCCCGGCCCCTCCGCACCCGCCTCGGCTGGACCCTGGTGGAAGTCGGCCTGCGGCTGGCTGCCGGCCCCAGGACGGCAGTAGTTTCTTAGCGTCTCGGTCCACACGGTGATCAGACGGAAGCACCGCAGTCCACGGCGCTGAGGAGCGATGAATGGCCCGCTACCCCGACTTGACGCCGTACTCCTACAGCGAGTCGGACCGCGAGATGCTCAACGTCGGCTGGTTGGCCCGGTGGCGTGGCTACCCCAGAGGGATCGTCGACGAGCGTGTAGTGGACGCGTTGAAGGTCCTCAGCGCCACCTATGACAACCAGATGCGAGGCATCCACCACTGCGCGTTCTGCGGCACCGACCGGCCTGTTGTCCTCGGCGGGCCCACCTTGGACACCGAGGTGTGGCTCGGATCGGCGGAGATCCGGGTGCGGGGAGCGGACGGCACGCTCTACGCCGCACCCAACCTGGTGATCCACTACATCACGGAGCATCAGTACCGCCCACCCGAAGAATTCTGCCGCGCGGTGGCCAGGACGGTGGGAATCGAAACGGTCGGGCCCTTGACCCTGGCCGATTGACGGAGATCGGAGATGCCGGACAGGGAAGAGGCCGAGCGCCGGGCTATCGACGGAATCCGTGCGGTGGCCCACGGTCGGCGGACTGAGTGGTGCGCCTCCTGTCACCTCTGCCATGAGGACGGCGACAGCTTCGTACCGGATTACCGGAAGTCCCCGTACGACGTTCCCGCAGCGGGCGGAACGAGGTTCGCTCCGCGCTGCGTTGAAGCAGACCACCAAGCAGAACTGGCAGCCGACGAGGAGCGGCGGAGTCAGGGGGCTGAGTCGGGCCGGGTGGCGGCGCCCCCGTGCGGGGTGCCGCCACTCCGCCGTTCCGGAATGGGTCAGTCGGTGCTGCGGCGCCGGCGGGCCGCGAACAGCACACCGCCGCCGGCCAGGACGACGGCCGCGCCGCCGGCCGCGAGGTACGGGGTGGCGCTGTTGCCGCCGGTCTCGGCGAGGTCGGTGCCGCCCTGTCCGGTGGTGTCGGTGTTCTCCGCCCCTGTCCCGGCCTCCGTGCCGGTGTCTGAGGCGGAGCCCGAGCCGGTGTCCTTGCCCTTGTCCCTGTCGCCGACGGGGACGAAGTCCGCCGGCGCCTGGTCGCAGCCGATGCCGTCGCCGTCGCGGTCCAGGTGCTTGCCGTAGTGCTCGCTGCCCGCGGGGATGTTGGAGTGCCCGGCGGCGTACGCCTGGTCGCAGTTCTTGAACGCGCCCTCATGGGCCACGGCGGTGGTGACGGGCAGCGTGGCCAGTGCGAGCGCGGCGACGGTCACGGCGGTGGACTTGCAGGACAGGTTCACGGGGATCCCCCAGTTATGTGCGTATTTCCGGCAGCGTGTCCCCGTCCGGGACGGTCTGCCGGGTGTGAGATGCCGACGGTAGGGGAGAGGCTGGGGGAGGGTGTGGAGGTTTTGTGGACCCGTGATGCGAACGTGACGTGACCGGACGGTAGCTCTCCGCTCATGCGTGGGGTGTGTTCTCCCCACCCCGCGCATGAGCGGAGGCCGGGAAGCCGTTACGTGCGGAACGGGCCCTTCACCTCGTACGTGATGCCGCCCGACGAGCTGCCGCTCGTGCCGCGCTGGCTGGAGAAGTACAGGCGGGTGCCGTCCGGGGAGAAGGCCGGGCCGGTGATCTCCGAGCCGGACTGGCCGTTCACCCGGAGGAAGGGGGCCACGACGTCGTCGGGGGTGATGACGCAGATCTCCAGGTTGCCGCCGTCCTCGGCCACGAACAGGTCGCCCGAGGAGGAGCCGGTGACGTTGTCGACGCCGGTCAGGGGGGCGGAGCCGCCCGTCACCAGGGAGTCGTCGTAGGCGAGTTCGATGGTCTGGGCGGCGGCGTCGTACTGCCAGACACGGTTGTCGCCCTTGGTGGTGAACCAGCAGGTGTCGTTCGCGTAGTGGCAGCCCTCGCCGCCGTTGAAGCGCTTGGCGCCGGAGACCTGGTTGCGGGTCGCGGTGGCCCCGGACGGGTCCGGGACCCTCGCCCAGCTCACCGGGCCGCTCGTGCCGCTGCCCGCCACCAGCACCTCCAGCGTGCCGGAGGACAGGTCGCCCCAAGTGGTCGGCCGGAAGCGGTAGAAGCAGCCGTCCGAGACGTCCTCGGTCAGGTAGACGACCTTGCGGACCGGGTCGGCGGCCGCCGCCTCGTGTTTGAAGCGGCCCATCGCGTCCCGGCGGACCGCCGCCTTCGTCCCCCACGGGTCGGTCTCGTAGACGTAGCCGCGGTCCACCTCCTCGCAGGACAGCCAGGTGTTCCACGGGGTCTTCCCGCCCGCGCAGTTCTGCCGGGTGCCGGACAGGATGCGGTACGCGCCCGTGATGGCGCCGGTCGCCGAGAAGCGGACGGCGCCCGCGCCGCCGGAGGGGTCGATCTCCGAGTTGGAGACGTAGATCCAGCCGCTGCCGTCCGCGTAACAGGCGCCGCCGTCGGGGGCGTTGTGCCAGGTGTACGAGGTGCCCGGGACCTGCTGGCCGGAACGGGCGATCACCCTGCTGGTGAACCCGGCCGGCAGTCGGATCCCGTTGGCGTCCGCCGCGCCGAGCGTGCCGTACGGGCCCGTACCGGGCTGGGCGGGCGCCGCGTACGCGGCGCTGTGCCAGAGCGCGCCGCCGAGGACCGCGCCGGCGCCGCCCATGGCGCTCGCGCGAAGGAAGGTACGACGTTCCACTGTCGCTCCCAGGGGTGCCGTGAACCGTCCCGTCACCGGTCGGTGACGGGGGCGTGCGGTGGGCAACCTAGGCGTATGGAATGAACATGCCATGGATGTGGTCGTACGGGGGGATGACCGGCTGCCGCGCGGCGGGTACCCGGCTCTCGTAGGGTGACCACAGAGGTCCGTACAGGTGCGACGCCGGTGGAGGGAGTCCGGCCATGTCCGGATGGAACGTGAACGACATTCCCGATCAGGGCGGGCGCCTGGCCGTCGTCACCGGGGCCAACAGCGGGCTCGGTCGTGTCGCGGCGCGGGAACTGGCCCGCGCGGGGGCGCGGGTGGTGCTCGCCTGCCGGAGTGAGGCGCGCGGCCGGGACGCCCTGAACCTGCTGCGCGGCGAGGTGCCGGGCGCCGAGGCCGAGGTGCGGCGACTGGACCTCGGGGACCTGGCCTCCGTGCGGGAGTTCGCGACCGCCCTTTCGGGCGAGCGGGTCGATCTGCTGCTCAACAACGCCGGGGTGATGGCGCTGCCCTACGGCACGACCGCGGACGGGTTCGAGACCCAGTTCGGGGTCAATCACCTGGGACACTTCGCCCTCACCGGACTGCTGCTGCCCGCGCTGCTCGCGGCGCCGGGCGCGCGGATCGTGACCGTGTCCAGCATGACCCACGCGATGGCCAACATCGATGCGCGCGACCTCAACAGCGAGCGCGGCTACCGGCGTTGGTTCGCCTACGCCCGCTCCAAGTCGGCCAACCTGCTCTTCACGCACGAACTGGCCCGCAGGCTGGCGGCGCACGGCAGCGACGTGGTGGCGGCAGCCGCTCATCCCGGGTACGCGGCCACCAACCTCCAGACCGCGGGGCCGCGGGCCGAGGGCCGCCGGATCGCCGAGCGGGTGATGCGGCTCGGCAACCGGATCGTCGCCCAGTCCGCCGAGGCCGGCGCGTTGCCCCTGCTGTACGCCGCGACCAGGCCCGGCATACGCCCCGACGCGTTCATCGGCCCGTCCTTCGCCCTGTGGCGCGGGGCGCCCGCACCGTCCTGGCGGGCACCCTGGACCCTCGACGACGCGATGGGGGAGCGGCTCTGGGCGGCCTCGGAGGAGCTGACGGGGGTGACGTACGACGTGCCCGGCGTCCGGTGAGCCCCCCGGGCCCCGCCGGGCCCGTCCCGTCAGGTCAGGCTGCTTTCACCCGGTAGGCCGTGACCCGTACTGTCTCGTCGTCCAGGCACTGGCCCGTCTCCAGGTCGAAGCGTTGCTTGAGCAGCGGGGAGGCGACGAACGGGCGGCCCCGGTGGGTGCCGGTCAGGCCGCGGGAGAGGACCGCCGCGCCGGTGAAGGGATCGCGGTTGTCGACGGCGTACAGCCCGCCGGTGCGGTCGGTGAAGACGGCGACCTGGCGGCCGTCGGGCAGCAGGGCGGCGACTCCGCGGCCGGGGAGCAGGACGCTCAGGTCGCAGACGCCGAACCAGGCGTCGGGCAACTGGATTCGGACCTTCAGATCCGTGGTCTCGAGGGCCAGGGTCATCGCTGGGCGCTCCCTTCCAGGGCGGCTTCCGTGGACTGCGCGGGTCGCATGCCGATGTTCAGCAGCGGCAGGTCGGGCTTCATCTGGTCGCGTTCGGGCACGAAGCCGACGACCGGGTCCGGGGTGTCGGGGGCGTTGACGAAGGACACGAACCGGGCCAGCTTCTCGGGGTCGTTGATGGTCTCGGCCCACTCGTCGCGGTAGTGGGACACATGGGCCCGCATCTGTGCCTCCAGTTCGTCGCAGATGCCGAGCGCGTCATGCACGACGACGTCCCGTACGTGGTCCAGGCCGCCGGGGATCCGCTCCAGCCAGGTGGAGGTGCGCTCCAGCCGGTCGGCGGTGCGGATGTAGAACATCAGGAACCGGTCGACGAGACGGACCAGTTCGGCGTCCGAGAGGTCCTGGGCGAGCAGGTCGGCGTGGCGCGGGGTGGCGCCGCCGTTGCCGCCCACGTAGAGGTTCCAGCCGCTTGCGGTGGCGATCACGCCGAAGTCCTTCGACCGGGCCTCGGCGCACTCGCGGGCGCATCCGGAGACCGCCGACTTCAGCTTGTGCGGGGAGCGCAGGCCCCGGTAGCGCAGCTCCAGGCCGATCGCCATGCGTACGGAGTCCTGGACGCCGTACCGGCACCAGGTCTGCCCGACGCAGGACTTCACCGTGCGCAGCGACTTGCCGTACGCGTGGCCGGACTCGAAGCCCGCGTCGACCAGGCGGGCCCAGATCAAAGGGAGTTGCTCGACCCTCGCGCCGAACATGTCGATGCGCTGGCCGCCGGTGATCTTCGTGTAGAGGCCGAAGTCGCGGGCGATCTCGCCGATGACGATCAGCTTCTCCGGGGCGATCTCACCGCCGGGGATGCGGGGGACGACCGAATACGAGCCGTTCTTCTGGAGGTTGGCGAGGAAGTGGTCGTTGGTGTCCTGGAGGGCGGCCTGTTCGCCGTCCAGGACGTAGCCGCTCGCACCGATCACCGGGGCGAGGGAGGCGATGATCGAGCCGACCGTCGGCTTGCACACCTCGCAGCCGTCGCCGCCCCGGGCGTCCTCGCGGCCGTACCGGTCCAGCAGGTCCCGGTGGGAGGTGACGCGCAGGGCGTGGACGATCTCGTACAGCTCCTCGCGGGTCCGCGCGAAGCAGCCGCACAGCCCTTTGTCGACCTCGACGCCGCTCGCCTCCAGTTCGGCGGTGACGAGCTGACCGAGCACCTTCACGCAACTGCCGCATCCGGTACCGGCCTTGGTGCACTTCTTCACCTCGGGCACGGTGGTGCAGCGGTGCTCGGTGACCGCGCCGCGGACG
Source organism: Streptomyces sp. P9-A2 (assembly GCF_036634175.1). Taxonomy (NCBI): domain Bacteria; kingdom Bacillati; phylum Actinomycetota; class Actinomycetes; order Kitasatosporales; family Streptomycetaceae; genus Streptomyces; species Streptomyces sp. P9-A2. The sequence goes on along the minus strand of NZ_JAZIFX010000001.1, from coordinate 2,489,674 downwards.
GCGCCCTTGGTGACGTTGTGGCAGGAGCAGACGACGGCCTCGTCCGGCAGCGCGGACGGGCCCAGCTGTGCCGGGGCCCCGGCCCCGGCGGGCAGGACGAGGGACTCGGGCGGGACCGGCGGGACCGAGCCGGTGAAGGCGCGCAGGGTGCCGTACGCCTCCGCGTCGCCGACCAGGATGCCGCCGAGCAGCGTGCCGTCGCCGCCGATGACCAGCTTCTTGTAGAGGCCGGCGCGGGAGTCGGAGTAGACGACGTCCAGACAGCCGTCGGTGGCGCCGTGCGCGTCGCCGAAGGACGCCACGTCGACGCCGAGCAGCTTCAGCTTGGTGGACAGGTCGGCGCCGGTGAACGTCAACCGGTCGGCCTCGTCGGCCTCGTCGGCCTTGTCGGCTTTGTCGGCTTCGGCGATGGCGATCGTCGCGGCGGCGGTCCGCGCCTGTTCGTAGCCGGGGGCGACCAGGCCGTACACCCGGCCGTCGGCGGCCAGCGCGCACTCGCCGATCGCGAAGACGCGCGGGTCGGCGACCGTGCGGCACCGCTCGTCCACCGCGATGCCGCCGCGCTCGCCGACCGTCAGGCCGCAGTCCCGGGCGAGTTGGTCACGGGGGCGGACACCGGCGCTGAACACCACCAGGTCGGTGGCGAGTTCGGAGCCGTCGGACAGCTTCATGCCGGTGACCGCACCGTCCGCGCCGGTCACGATCTCCTGTGTGCCCACGCCCGTGTGGACGGACAGGCCCATGCCCTCGACGGTGCGCAGCAGCGCCGCGCCGCCGCCCTCGTCGACCTGCACGGGCATCAGGCGGGGCGCGAACTCCACGATGTGCGAGGTGAGTCCGAGCCCGTCGAGCGCGCCCGCCGCCTCCAGGCCGAGGAGCCCGCCGCCGACCACCGCGCCGGTCGTCGCGTTCTTCGCGTACTCCTCGATGGCGAGGAGGTCCTCGATGGTGCGGTAGACGAAGCAGCCCTCGGCGTCCTTGCCGGGGACCGGCGGGACGAAGGGGTAGGAGCCGGTGGCCAGGACGAGGACGTCGTAGCCGACGACCAGCCCGGAGCGGGCGGTCACCTCGCGGGCCTCGCGGTCGACGCTCTCGGCCGGGTCACCGACACGCAGTTCGATGCCGTGGTCCTCGATGAACCGCGGGTCCGTCATGGACAGGTCCTCGGGGGTCCTCCCCGAGAAGTACGAGGTGAGTCGGACGCGGTCGTACGCCGGACGCGGCTCCTCGCACAGCACGACCACGCGGTGCGTGGCGGTCAGGCCGCGCTCGGCGAGCGCCTCGAGGAAGCGCTGGCCGACCATGCCGTGGCCGACGAGCACGATCGTGGGGGTGGTCTCCGGGGCGGTGGTCATCAGGAGCCTCCGTCGTGGGTGAGCAGGTGGAGCAGGGGGCCGCCGTCGGAGGGGAGCGGCTCTGCTCCCTCCCAGGCGCGCGCGAGCGCGCCGACGGTGCCGAGTTCGCCGACCAGGACCCCGCCGACCAGCCGGTCCTCGCGGACGACGACCTTGCGGTAGGTGCCCCGGGTGGCGTCGGCGAGCTGCACGACGTCGTCGCCGGGGCGGGGGTCGGTCTCACCGAACGCGGCGAGGTCGAAGGGGCTGCCGGGCCCGGTGAGCGTGAGCCGGGTCAGGGACCGGGTGCCGGTGTAGCGGGCGGCGGGGTTCCCGGTGAGCAGGGCGGCCAGGGCGTCGGCCTGCTCCAGCGCCGGGGCGGCCAGTCCGTAGACCTGCCCCGCGTGCTGGGAGCAGTCGCCGATCGCGTGGATGCGCGGGTCCGAGGTGCGCAGCTCGTCGTCGACGACCACGCCCTCGCGTACCTCCAGACCGGCCGCCCGCGCGAGGCCGGCACGCGGGCGGACCCCGCACGCGAGGACGACCAGGTCGGCGCCGAGGGCGTACCCGTCGGCCAGCTCCACCGACCGCACCGCCCCGCCGGCCGAGCGCACGTCCCGCACCCGGCACTCGGTGTGCACCTCGACGCCCAGGTCCTCCAGATGCCGCCGGACGAGCCGGGAGGCGGCCGGGTCGAGTCGGCGTTCCATGAGCCGCTCGGACTGCTGGGCGAGGACGACCTGCGCGCCGCGCACGGCCAGCGCCCGGGCCGCGGAGACCCCGAGCAGCCCGCCGCCGATGACGACCGCCCGGACCCCCGGCCGGACCGCCTTGGACAGTCCCAGGCAGTCGTCCAGGGTCCGGAAGGGGTGCATGCCCTCGGGCAGCTCGCGGTCCGGGGTGAACAGGCCGCGCAGGGGAGGCAGCACGGCGTTGGAACCGGTGGCCAGGACCAGCCTGTCGTAGGCGATCGGGGAGCCGCCGGCGCACCGGACGGTCCGCCCGGCCCGGTCGATGCCGGTGACCCGGCCGCGGATCAGCACCGTCGGGGCCGCCGGCGCCGGCAGGGCGATCACCTCGGGGCCGTACCGCCCCGCCAGCACCTCGGCGAGCAGCACCCTGTTGTACGGGCGGTGCTCCTCCTCGCCGATCAGCGTCACCGGCGTGCCGAACTCGCCGAGCCGCCGGGCGAGTGTCACGCCCGCCAGGCCGGTGCCGATCACCACCACACGCTCGTTCGAGGTCATGCCCCTGAGCGTGCGGGGCGGGTGTTACCCGGCGGCATCCCCTCTGTTTCCCGCGCGGAACGCTGCCCTCAGCGGAAGCGGGGGATGCGCGTGAGGGTTCGGGACGCGCGGCGGAGCGGCGTGTGAGGAGGCCCGGTGAACGGGCCCGGTGAGCGGACCCGGTGAGCGGACACTGCGAGAAAGCCCGGTGAGCGGGCCTGGTGAGCCGAACACTGTGAGGAGCCTCAACCTCAGGAAACGCTCATCTCGATGGACGGCACAACTATCCGCTTCGTAGGGTCACGCCCATGCCCGACATCTCCCTGACCACGGTCGTTCTCCTCTGCCTCGCGGCACTGGCGGCCGGCTGGATCGACGCGGTGGTCGGCGGTGGCGGACTCCTGCTGCTGCCGGCGCTGCTGCTCGGCCTGCCCGCCGGCACCCCCGCCGCGCACGCCCTGGGTACCAACAAGGCGGTCGCCATCGTCGGCACCACCGGCGCGGCGATCACCTACGCCCGCAAGGCGCCCGTCGACGTACGGACCGCCGTACGCATCGGCCTGGCCGCCCTCGCCGGCTCCTCGGGCGGGGCCTTCCTCGCCGCCGGGATGAGCACCGAGGTCCTCGAACCCGTGATCATGGTGGTCCTGCTCGCCGTCGCCGCCTTCGTCATCCTCCGCCCGAGCTTCGGCACCGCGCCGGAACCAGGCCCGGTCTCGCGGCGCCGCGTCCTCGCCGCGATCGGGTTCGGCGGCCTGGGCATCGGCTTCTACGACGGTCTCATCGGCCCCGGCACCGGTACGTTCCTCGTCCTGGCGCTCACCGCCCTGCTCCACCTCGACCTCGTCACCGCGTCCGCCACCGCGAAGATCGTCAACTGCTGCACCAACGCCGGCGCGCTGGCGATGTTCGCCTGGCAGGGCGCGGTGCTGTGGCAACTGGCGGGCCTGATGGCCGTGTTCAACCTGGCGGGCGGCACCCTCGGCGCCCACACGGCCCTGAAGAAGGGCAGCGGCTTCGTCCGCATCGTCCTGCTGGTGGTCGTCTTCGCCCTGGTGGCGAGCATGGCGTACGAACAGTGGCTGGCGTGAGACGGCCGTCCCGGAACACTCGGAACGCCCCGTAACACCGCCCGACATCGCGCGGTACCACCACGCTCCTCCGGAGGGAAACCATGCACCTCGCATACGACCGGGACGACGACACCGCGTACGTCTCCCTGGTGGCCCGGATCCCGGACGCCGCCGCCGTCCGTCAGGTGACCGTCGAAGGCCTGGCGGCGGAGACCGAGCTCATCCTCGACGTGGACGAGGCGGGCCGACTGCTGGGCTTCGAGGTCATAGGCGCCCGCGCCGGCCTCCCGGCCGAACTCCTCGACGGGACCGCTCCCACCGGCTGAGGCGACCGGGGCTGAGGCGACCGGGGCTGAGGCGACCGGGGCTCAGGCCCGGCCGGTGCCCCGCTCCCGCGTTGCCGTCGCCGCTGCCGCTGCCGCTGCCGCTGCCGCCGCCGTCTCCGTCGGCGGGAGGCGGAGCAGTCCGACCAGGCCCGCGCCGTCCTCGTCGCCGTGTCCGGCGGCCACGTGGCGGGCCATCAGGTCCATGTACGGCATCAGCAGCTCGGCGCTCACGCCCTGCTCCCCGGCCGTGCGCAGCAGCGTGCCGTTGCCCGCGGCCTGCATGGAGAGGTTGGACACCACCCCCGAGGTGTAGTCGCCGCTGCTCAGCCGCTCGGCGGTCTCGTGCACAGCCGGGGTCATGGCGGTGAGCCAGGAGGCGAGCAGCGGCGCGAGGTCCTTGGGAGCGACGTCCTCCCCGCCGATCAGGGCGAAGGCGTGCGTGATCCCGGCGAACAGCCCGTTCATCGCGCTCAGCAGCGCCACGTCGTGCAGCGCGGCGAACCCCGGGTCCTCACCCACGTACCGGGTACCGGCCGGGACGGCGAGCGTGTCCCGGTGCTCCTCGAACAGGGGGCGCGAACCGCTGTAGAAGACGTACGCCCCGGACTCCGGGGCTCCGATCATCGGCGGCACCGCCATGATCCCGGCGTCCAGGAAACGGGCACCGCGTGCCGTGGCCCAGGCGGTGCGGGCACGGCCCTCGGCCGGGGTACCGGTGGTGAGGTTCACCAGGTCCCGCCCGGTGAGATCGGCGCCCTCGAGTGCCTCGCCGACGGAGTCGTCGTCGAGCAGGCAGACGATCACCAGGCGGTTCGCGGCCACCGCCTCGGCAGCGGTCGCGGCGACCGCCGCACCCTCGGCGGCGAGCACCGCGGCGCGGGCGGGAGTACGGTTCCAGACGGTCACCGGGTGGCCGGCGGAGAGCCAGGCGCGGCCGAGGGCTGTGCCCATGGCACCGGCGCCGAGCAGGGTCAGGGAGACGGGAACGGGGGAGAGGGCGTTGTCGGTCATGCTCCCCAGGCTCGCCCGGGGGAGGAACCCCCTCAAGTACGTACTTCGAAGTGGGTGCTTACCTCGGGGAAAGGGTGCAGGCAGTGGGAGCGGACAGGGTGACGGACAGAGTGACGGGCACGAGGGCGGGCATGGGGACGGTACGGCGGCCGGGAGCGTATCTGTGCGGGATCGACGCGGCGATGGACGTGATCGGCGGCAAGTGGAAGGTGCTGATCCTCTGGGCACTGCACGAACGGCCGTACCGCTTCGGCGCCCTGCGCCGGGAGCTGCCCGGGATCACCGAGAAGGTGCTCGCCTCGCATCTGCGGGAGCTGGAGTCCGACGGCATCGTGCACCGTGAGGAGTACGACGAGAACCCGCCGCGCGTCGAGTACTCGCTGACGCCGAGGGGGACGGCGCTCAACGAGGCGCTGGAACCGCTGGGCGCGTGGGGGAGGGCGAACGTGCTGGGGGAGGCGTAGCCCGGCCCGCACCGGGTGGCGTGAGACGCGGTGCCGGCCGGCCGCGCGGGGCGGTTCAGCCGCTCAAGGACCCGGCCGCTCAAGGACCCGGCCGCTCAAGGACCCGGCTGCTCAAGGAGCCGGTCACTCGAGGGCTCAGCTGCCCAAAGCTCAGCGGCTGCCCGTTAGGTGGGCGTAGACGACGACGTTGCCCCGGTAGCCGGTGGTGCGTGAGTAGTCTCCGCCGCAGGTGATGATCCGCAGCTCCGGGCGCTTCGCCGCGCCGTACACCTTCTCGTCGGGGAAGTCCCGGGCGTCGTACACCTCGACGGCGTGCACGGTGAACACGGCGGTGGTGCCGTCGCGCCGGTCCACCTCGACGGTGCCGCCCTTGCGCAGGGCGCCCAGGGAGTAGAAGACGGCGGGGCCGTCGGCGTTGTCGACGTGGCCCGCGACGACCGCGGTGCCCGTCTCGCCGGGAGTGGTGCCGGCCTCGTACCAGCCGGCCAGGTTCGTCCGCTCGGGCGGCGGTACGTCGAGACTGCCGGTGCCGGTCAGTCCGAGGCCCGTCAGGGGCGCGTCCACGCCGATCGCGGGGATGCGGATCCGGTCGGGCGGGGAGGGCGGCAGTGGGGAGGCCTGCCCCGAGGGGCGTCCGGAGTCATGTCCGGTGCCGTCTTCGGCGGGCGCGGAGTGCGCCTGGGCGGCGGACGGCTGGGGCGGGGCGTGCGTCGCGGTCCCGTCGCCCAGCAGCCACAGCCCGCAGCACAGGGCGAGTACGCTCACCGCCCCTATGACCGTGTTGCCCGGGCTTCCGACCCGGCCGGACCCGCGGCGTATGCGGCGCATCGCTCACTGACCTCCCCGGAGTCGGCCCCGTGCCCCCTCCGGGTCGCGAGGGGCGTCGGACCCGGAGGGGGGAGGGACTTGCGGTACGGCGGACGGGCGGCGGAGGACGCCCGTCAGATCCTGTCGCCTCTCGCCCGGCGATGCAGGAGCCAGGTACCGCCCGCGGCGGCGACGGCGAGAGCCGTCACGCCGGCCGCGGTCTGCACGGGATCGGGGCCCAGAGCGCCACCGACCCCCGTCTTCACACTGCCCCGGGGATACACCTGCTGCGCCGCGGGCGTCAGCCTGACCACCAGGTCGCCGGTCGCCCGCTGCCCGCCCGCGTCGCACGTCGCGACGATCTCGTACGTGCCCGGCTGCGCGCCCGGCGGCACCCGGAACCGGCCGGTGGAGTCCGGCTCGTCCGAGCCCGGCGCCAGCGTGAAACGGCCGGCGCCCACGGCGGTGGCGTCGCCCGCGACCGTGTCGTCGTTCCCGCACGCCGCGGTGTTCACCGTCACCTGCGCGCCGGCCATGACCATGGCCGGGTGCAGCTCCAGGCTCCCGGCCGGCCTCCCGGCCGTCGCGTCGTAGGGGGGACCCGCGGGTGCGGCGGACTCCTCGGCGTACGCGGCGGGTGCGGCGGCCGCCACGAGCAGTCCCGCGGCGACCACGGCGAGCGCGGGTCCGGTCAGGCGGGTCGGGCCGGGCAGCCGCCGGGCGGTATCTCGCATCGATGCTCCCTCGGACTCACGAAGGGGGCCACACCCGCGGCACCCCCATGTGCCGCCGTCGGTCGTGTCCCACTGGTCCGAGGTAAAGGCCGCCGGGCGCGGCCCGCTCCCTGAAAGAACGTCAAAAACGAGGTGAACGGGTGTCGGACGGCCCTGGCGGGATTCCCGCCCGGGCGCGTTTCGGCAGGTCACCGCCGTACTGAGGACCCGGCCGGGGGAAAGAACCCGATGGGTGCGCCACACGGCGGTGAACGGGTGAGGCGAGAGCAGGAGCGGCGGCGAGAGCGACAGAGGAGCGGTAGCGAGGGCGGCAGTGAGAGCGACAGAGCGCGGCAGCGACAGCCCGGCCGGGGCGGGGCTCAGGAGCGGACCGTCTCCACCCGCACCGCGCACACCTTGAACTCCGGCATCCGCGAGGTCGGGTCCAGGGCGGGGTTGGTGAGGGTGTTCGCGCGGCCCTCACCCGCCCAGTGGAACGGCATGAACACGGTGTCGGGGCGGATCGCGGTGGTGATCCGGGCCGGCGCCACCGCTCGGCCCCTACGGGACACCACGGCCAGCGGATCGCCCTCGGCCGCCCCGAGCCGCTCCGCCAGCCGCGGATGCAGTTCCACGAACGGGCCGGGCGCGGCCGCGTTCAGTTCGTCGACGCGCCGGGTCTGCGCGCCGGACTGGTACTGCGCCATGACCCGGCCGGTGGTCAGCAGGACGGGGTACTCGTCGTCGGGCTCCTCGGCGTTCGCGCGGTGCGCGACGGGCACGAACCGGGCCCGCCCGTCCTCGGTGGCGAACCGGTCGAGGAACAGCCGGGGGGTACCGGGATGTACGGCACCGTCTGCCTCTGCCTCTGCCTCTGCCTCTGGTGCTGGTGCCGCTGCCACCGGCATGGGTCCGGGGCCGGGCTCGGGCTCGGGCGCCGGGCACGGCCAGAACACGCCGTTCTCCTCCGCGAGCCGCCGATAGCTGATCCCGGAGTAGTCCGCCGGCCCGCCCGCGCTCGCGCGGCGCAGCTCCTCGAAGACCTCCTCGGGATCGGTCGGGAACCTCTTCTCCGGACTCGGCCCGCCGCCGAGCCGGGCGGCCAGCCCGTGCAGCACCTCGAGGTCGCTGCGCACGCCGTCCGGCGCGGGCAGCGCGCGCCGCCGCAGCAGCACCCTGCCCTCCAGGCTGGTCGTCGTGCCCGTCTCCTCCGCCCACTGCGTCACCGGCAGGACGACGTCGGCGAGCGCGGCCGTCTCCGACAGCACGACGTCGCACACCGCCAGGAAGTCCAGCGACCGGATGCGCTCCTCGACGTGCGCCGCGCGGGGGGCCGACACCACCGGGTTGGAGCCCATCAGCAGCAGCGAGCGGATGTCCGTGCCCAGCGCGTCCAGCAGCTCGTACGCGCTGCGCCCCGGGCCCGGCAGGGAGTCGGGGTCCACGCCCCAGACCCCCGCCACGTGCCGGCGGGCCGCCGAGTCGGTCAGCTTGCGGTAGCCGGGCAACTGGTCGGCCTTCTGGCCGTGTTCACGCCCGCCCTGTCCGTTGCCCTGCCCGGTCAGGCAGCCGTACCCGGACAGCGGGCGGCCCGCGCGGCCGGTCGCCAGGCACAGGTTGATCCAGGCGCTCACGGTGTCCGTGCCCTTGGCCTGCTGCTCGGGTCCGCGGGCGGTGAGCACCATGGCCGCCTCCGGCTCGCAGAACAGCCGTACGGTCTCCCGCAGCAGGGGCACGGGCACGCCGGTGAGCCGCTCCACGTACTCCGGCCAGTGCGCCATCGCCGCGGCCCGGGTCTCCTCCCAGCCGGCGGTGCGTTCCCGGATGTACGCCTCGTCGGTCCGGCCCTCGGCGACGACCAGGTGCAGCAGGCCCAGCGCCAGCGCGAGGTCGGTGCCGGGGCGGGGTGCCAGATGCAGGTCGGCCTGCTCGGCGGTCTTCGTACGGCGCGGGTCGACGACGATCAGCGTGCCGCCGTTCTCCCTCAGCTCGGCGAAGTAGCGCAGCGCCGGCGGCATGGTCTCCGCCGGGTTCGAGCCGACGAGGACCACGCAGCCGGTCCTCGGGACGTCCTCCAGGGGGAACGGCAGCCCCCGGTCCAGCCCGAACGCCCTGACGCCCGCGGCCGCGGCGGACGACATGCAGAAGCGGCCGTTGTAGTCGATCTGGGAGGTGCCCAGCACCACCCGCGCGAACTTGCCCAGCGCGTACGCCTTCTCGTTCGTCAGCCCGCCGCCGCCGAACACCCCGACCGCGTCCGCCCCGTACCCGGTGCGGGTACGGCCCAGCCCCTCGGCGATCCGGTCCAGCGCCTCGTCCCAGCCGGCGGACACCAGCGCACCCGTCTCCGGGGACCGCACCAGCGGCGAGGTCAGCCGCACGGCGGGGTCGAGCACCGCCGGTGCCGTACGCCCCTTGCCGCACAGCGCGCCCCGGTTCACCGGGAAGTCCGGGCGCTCGCTCACCCGGACGGTCCCGCCCGGCGCGGGCGTCAGATTCATCCCGCACTGCAGGGCGCAGTACGGGCAGTGCGTGGGCGTCACGGTGCTCTGCATACCGCCCAGCGTGCGCCGCACGTGTTACACACCGCACCGGCCCTGGTTACACCCCCGGTACGGCCACCTCCCCGGGGGCGGGGGAGCGCGGTGAGGCAGGCCGCGGACATCGCGGCCGGTGGCCAGTGAGCCGAAGCTCAGGGGTTGTCACCGGCGAAGCTGGATGAGCTGGCGGACAGGACCGGTCGAGGCAGCCTGGTTGTCACCGATGAGGCATTCGACTTGTCACAAATGCTCATTCGGCAGCCTTTCTGTCTCTGGCACCAGTACCGAAGAGCGGGAGTCCCTGGATGAGGAGGGCGATTCCATGGGGCCATGGAATCACGCGTGGGTGCCTGCGGCGGCCGAAAACAGCGGCGTGTCAGGGCCGGGAGGCTTGGCTGTGGGGGGTGGGCAGGGCCCGGGCGATGAGCAGGGCGACGTCGTCGTGGTCGTCGGGGTGGCGCAGGGAGTGCAGGAGCCGGTCGCAGGTCTCCTCCAGGGGCCGTTCCGGGTCATCGAGCAGGCCGAGGAGGGTGTTCAGGCGCTGGTCGATGGCCTGGTCGCGAGTCTCGACCAGGCCATCGGTGTAAAGGATCAGCTGGTCGCCGGGGACCAGGTCGAAGGTGGCGGTCTGGAACGGGATGCCGCCGACCCCGAGGGGCGCGCCGGCGGGCAGGTCGAGCAGTTGGGGGGCGCGGCCGGGGCTGACCAGGGCGGGGGGCAGGTGGCCGGCGAGGGAGATGCGGCACTGCGCGCGATGCGGGTCGTAGACGGCGTAGGCGCAGGTGGCGATGGTCTCCTCCAGGCGGGTGGTGGTGTGGTCGAGGCGGGTGAGGACCTCTGCGGGGGCGAGGTCGAGGTCGGCGAAGGCGCGGGTGGCGGTGCGCAGCTGGCCCATGGTGGCGGCGGCGTTGATGCCGCTGCCCATGACGTCGCCGACCACGAGGGCGGTCTTGTCGCCGGCCAGGGGGATGGCGTCGAACCAGTCGCCGCCGACCTCGACGGCGGCTGCGGCGGGCTGGTACCGGCTGGCGACCTCCAGGCCCACCGGGTGCGGCGGGTGCTGGGGCAGCAGGTGGCGCTGGAGGGCGAGGGCCGCGTGCCGCTGGCTGCGGTACCAGCGGGCGTTGTCGATGGACAGGGCGGCGCGGGCGGCCAGCTCGCCGGCCAGGACTTCGTCGTCGTGGTTGAACGGTTCGGGGTTGCGGGTGCGCTTGAGGCCAAGGGCCCCGAGGATCTCTCCGCGGGCGGTCAGCGGCACGGCCAGGTAGGAGTGGAGCCCGGCGCGGGCCAGCAGCTCGACCGCCTGGGGGCAGCGGGCGATGCGCGGCAGGTCGTGGCTGTCCACGCGGGGCACCCGGACCGGGCGGCGGCGGTTCACGCACTGGGCGGCCAGGCGGTCGGTGTCGTAGACGGCGAGTTCACCGGGCGGGTCGGCGGCGCGGGCGGCCTCGGAGGGGCCGACGGAAGCCACAGCGAGGGAGCGGAACAGCGCGGGCCCTTCATGGGTCTCCGTCTCGTGGCCCTGCAGGACGCTGTCGAGCACGTCCACCGTGGCCACGTCGGCGAGGTCGGGCACGCACACCTCAGCCAGCTCGCGGGCGGTCTGCTCGAGGTCGAGTGTGGTGCCGATGCGCAGGGAGGCGTCGGCGATGAGTGTGAGGCGCCGCCGGGCCCGGGCCGTCTCGCTTTCCGCCCGGCGCTGCTCGGTGACGTCCACGACCGAGGTGGCCACCCCCAGCACCCGGCCGCCGGAGTCCTCCAGCCGGTAGCGGGAGACCGACCAGGCATGCTCGTGGTCGGGGTCGGCCGCGGTGCGGCCGACGACGGGCCGGTCCAGCAGCGGGACTCCGGTCTCCAGCACCTGGCGGGTCGTGGAATCGACGTCAATGTCCAGATGCGGCAGAACCTCGTAAGGGCGCCGGCCGATGTGGTTGGCGGCAGGCACACCGTTGATCCGCTCCAACTCCGGATTGACGGTCACAAACCGCAGGTCGGTGTCCAAAACGGCCAGCCCGATCGGAGCCTGCTCGATCAGGCGCACCGACAGCGCCAGCCCCCGCTCCACCTCCCGCAGGATGGCCTGGTCGGTGGCGATACCCAGGGCATAGAAGTTCCCCCGGCCGTCCTCCAGCCGCATATTGCGGAACTCCACCATCTGTGTGTGGCCGTCCTTGCACCGGGTGGGGAAACCGCCGGCCCAGCTCTCGCCGCTCGCCATGACCCGGTCGAACAGTTCGACCGCCTGCTCCCAGTGCTCCTCCTCAAGCAGCAGCTGGGCCGCGTACTGGCCCAGCGCCTCCTGGGCGGTGTAGCCGAACAGGTCCTTGGCCTGCGGGCTCCACAGCACGATCCGCCCGTCCGCGTCGAGGACGACGGCCGCGACACCCAGCACGTCCAGCAGCCCGCCCGGAGCGGAGGAGACGTCCCCCACCCGCTCTGCTCGACCGTGAACAGCCCCGAAAACCATCTCCGTGCTCATTCCGGACACCCCTTTCGCCAGCCGCCACGCCGCACGCCCCGGGCCCGCCTGTGCCGGCCCTCCGCAGCCCCGGAGGTCTCCCGGACCGGCCGGTCATGCATCCTCAGAAGTCCGGGTACCCCTGCACCCCATCCGGCACCGCGTCTCGCCGCCTTCATTGTGCGCCTGCTCCTGGCGATTAAATGGCTGATCGAGAGCGCACCCAAGCCGTAGACCTTGCGGCCGAGAGCCACTACTGAAGGCCATGGGATCGCTCTACTGGTCCAGATCTGCAAATCGGCTGCCGCTGAAAGGACTGGGCAGCCTCGGGCAGCGGGGGTGACAACAAGCCTGCCTATGTGACAGCTAGCCTGCTTCGGCACAGCCAGGGAGCCGGCGGTCGTGCCCTCGCCGTCTCCTCAGTAGTCCAGGTCCAGGTAGTCGATGTCGTTGAGGGCCACGTCCGACAGGCCCGGGGCGCGGCCGCCGCCGTCCTGGAAGTAGACGTCCTTGAACCCTTCGGCGATGATCCCGCGCATCTCCTGGTCGCCGGCCCCCGTGGCGCGGGCGTCGAACAGGCGCTGTGCGTACGCCGGGGGGAGGTGCACGGTGAGGCGCCGGAAGCGTCCGTCGTCGGTCGTACCGACCGGCGCGGTGTATCCGAAGCGGGCGCGGGTCTCCACCGTGATCCCGCCCGTGGCGGCGGCCCGCTTCTGCCGGCGTTTGCGCACCTGCGGCTGCCAGCGGGCCCGCACCGCGTCGTCGATCTTCTCGGCGACGTCGGCGCGGGCGTGCTTGCGGGCACCGCGCCGGTAGCGGTTCACGGAGTCGGCGGTGACACCGATCTCCTGGGCGACGGCCTTCGCGCTGCCCAACTGCTTGAGCAGGTAACGGATCTGGCTCTTGAGCGTCTTCGGCGGCTGGCGGGTGAAGCTCTCCCGGTCGGCCCGCTCGATGGCGTCCTCGATCTCCCCCACCGGTCACTCCCCTTCGTCGAGGACGGCGTCGCCGCCCTTGATGTGGCGGGCGGGGTTGAGACCCTGTTCCATCAGGCCGACCGCCCACAGCATCGACTGGACGCCCTCCAGCTTCGCCAGGCCCGGCGAGGGACCGAGGCGGAAGCCGCCCGGCTGCGGCTTGCCGGACGCCGCGTAGGGCAGGAAGTCGAGCGGGCTCTCGCCCGGCGAGGGGTAGACGACGCAGTCGGACAGCACGGCGAGCGGGTACAGGCCCGTCATCGCCGCCATGTTGCGCAGCTTGCGGTGCATGTTGACCCGCGCCTTGGAGATGACGGCGGCCCGGATGTCCGGGCGCCAGGTCGGCCGCTGGAGGGCCGGCCACCGCTCGCCCTCCTTGTAGTGGCGGCCCTGCGGGCGCTCGCGGAGCTTGCCGACGCCGCCCTTGACCGTGGCCTTGACGGCGGCGAGGACGGCCGTCAGTGCCGGGTCGACGTCCTTGTGCCGCTCCATCGCCGTGAGGAACGCGCGGTCGTCCAGGTCCTTGGTGACGCCGAGGTCGGCGAGGGTGTCGACGTACGCGGTCCTGAGCCGGTCGTGCCACGGGTCCAGGTACGCGCCGGTCTCCCGGCGCAGGTATGCCTCGATCGGGTGGACGTCATGGCCGAGTTCCTGGGCGTAGGCGACGGTGTGCGTCTGGTACCAGGCCGGACCGGCCGGACGCTCGCCGGTCGGCGTGAAGGGCGACGGCAGGCGCGGGTCCGGCTCGATGTGGCTCAGGTCGACCAGCCAGGAGCCGGGGATCTTCGGGTTGAACGTCGGGGCGTGGAAGTGGTCCGGGGCGGACAGGCCGACGACCAGGCGAGCGGCGGCGGCGAGGAACGCGGTGTTCAGGTCCAGGCCGACCGCGTACGGCAGCGTGCACTCCTCATCGGTGAGCGTGTCCACCGACCGCACCCACTGGTACGCCTCCTCGTCCAGGAACCCGCCGGTCCACCCGGAGTTCACGACCACGGGGTGCTCGGGGGTCGCCTCCGGCGGTGCCGGATCCATCGGCTCCGTGCCCAGCGAACCGGGATTGGGGCCGGGCACCCAGTTCCCGGTCCCCGCATCCTGCACGGCCTTTGTCGGCGGGCGCAGCGCCGTCATCAGCTCCAGGCCGGACACGGCCGTCGACCCGCGCGGGGTGATGACCCGCTGGGCGTACACCCCGAGGACGCGGGCGACGTCGGCCGGATCCATCTCCGTGACGCCGGGCCAGGACCGCTCGTCGAGGGCGTCCCAGGACAGGAGCGCCAGCTGCACGCACTGCCGCTGGTTGCCCTGCGCCTTGCGGTAGATCCGCGCCCACGGGCCGAACCCGCGCTGCGTGAGCCGCCACTTGGCCTTCGTCACCTGCCTGACCACCGGGTGGTCCTCGGGCAGGCGCAGGGAGCGGCGCTGCTCGTGGCCCTCCAGGTGCTCCGGCAGCCCGAGCTTCACGGCGGCGGAGACGGTGAGCACGATCAGCGGGTCGGAGTCCTTGCCGTAGCGGTTCAGCTTCGGAGCCCCGAGGCCGGACTCACGCAGTGTCCACTCCACCAGCTCCACCACCGTGGTCGCCGGGCAGTCGAGCACGATGCCGTCCACGCCGTACGCGGAGCCGTCGCCGTCCAGCACCGCGAGCGGGCCGTGCGGGAAGCGAGGGTCGACGGCGGCGGGCTTCGCGGTCTTCCTCGCCGCCGGATTCGCCGCCGGACGACGCGACGGCACCACCGGGCGCGCGGCCGACCGGGCGGGGCGCTCCGGGGCGACCCGGACGGCGGGCGTCTCCACCGGCGCGGAGGTCTCCGACTCAGTGGCCTTGGGGGCGGCCGGGCCGGTGAACGTTCCCGGCACCTGCGGCTGCGGCGCGACGACCGGGGCGGGCACACCGGTGGAGGCACCGGGTGCGCCGGGCGCGGGATACTTCGCCGCCCAGCCGTTCAGGAGCCGCTGGTACGCCTCCAGGCGCGGCGGCTTGGGCTCGGAGCGGCCGTTCTCCCAGTTCTTGACGGACTGCGTCGACGTTTTCAACGCGGACGCGAGGCGGGCCTGGGTGATGCCGGCGGCCTCGCGCAGCCGGGCGCGCTCCGCCGGGGACGGGAGCTGCGGCTCCTCCTCCAACAGCGCGTCGACCGACGCGAACAGCTCTTCCTCGGTGGCCATGGTGATCTCCCTCCGCACCTCGACCCTAGCGGACCTTACCCCCTCGTTTAACCTGCTTATGTAACCCGTTCGGGCGGCAGGGCAACAGGGTGGCGGGGCGGCAGGGCGGGCAGCGGGCGCAGGCCTGGAGCAGCTGCCGGAGCCGGTCGTCCTGTCGCAGCCAAGGTCGGGCTTTCTCGCCGAAGGTCGCGCGCCATCACTGAGCAAGTGTCCGTCTCGGTGCTCACGTAAAGGCGTGCCGGGGCGCGACGCCGGGTGTCCCGAAACTTGTGGCCTGGTGTCCCGTGAGCCGGCGGGGCGGCCGGTTCGGGCGTCCGGGCGAGGTGATCGCCGCGAGCGGTTCTCCTCAGCGGTGTCGTGTTCTTCTCGATGTGTCCTTGGTGTGGAACGGACAAGCGATGAGAAAAGGCCAAGGGCGTATGCCGGGCACGTCAAACACTTCCTGTCCGGGCTCCATCAGATGTGGTGAACTCCGCAGCTCAGATGAGTGAAGAGCCCGAATTGTCCGCCATGATGGCGTCGTCTCACCCACCTCACCTCACGCAAGGAGCACGGCCATGTCCGAGACAACCGAGCCCAATGTCGGTTCGTTCACTCTCGCGGGTCCGCTGGCCACTGAACCCGCCGGGACGATTCAGGTACCGCAGCACGAGGAGTGGACCCTTCCGAACGGCTTCGCCTGGGTGTTTCCCGGTGAGGGCAACAGCGGCGGTCTCGTCCGACCCGTGATCATGGCCGACGGCTTCAACCTCGGCCGGAGCAAGCTCGACGTGCTCTACCACGGGCTGGAAAGCGGCTGTCGGTTCATCAGTGAGCTGCGCCGGCGCGGCAGGGACGTGATCCTGCTCGGCTTCGAGGAGCGCAGCGCGTCGATCCTGGACAACGCGCGGGCGGCCGAGGCCGCCATCATGCAAGCCATCGCCGAGCGGCAGGGCGACGCCCGCCTGGTCGTCGGCGGCTTCAGCATGGGCGGAATCGTCACCCGCTACGCGCTCGCCCGCCTGGAGACGCAGCGCATGGACCACCAGACCGCGCTGTACTTCTCCTACGACAGCCCGCACCGCGGCGCCTCCATCCCGGTCGGCGTGCAGGCGTTCTCCCACTTCATCCCCTTCCCGAACGACTTCGCAAGGCAGATGAACAGCCCGGCCGCGCGCCAGATGCTGTGGCAGCACTACGACGAGGACACCGGCAAGACCAGTGTCTCCCCGCTGCGTGAGGAGTTCCTGGACGCCCTGCGCCGGGTCGGCTGGTGGCCGCAGATCCCGATGAAGATCGCCGTGGCCAACGGTCGCGGCGACGGGGTCGGCCTGCCGCAGGTGAAGGCCGGCGAGGTCGCACTGCGGATCGACCGGATCTACCCGGGCACCACCTTCTACACCCAGGCCCAAGGCGACGACGTGACGGCCGCCTACCTCAACCGCCGCCTCCCCAAGGCCGAGAAGACCATCACGACCAACGACTTCCCGGAACTGGACGGCGCGCCGGGCGGAACCCTGCACACCTACAAAATCCTCGCCGACACGGTGAAGAAGCTCGGCGGCAAGGCGGACCTGCGGCACGAGGACGTGTGCTTCGTCCCCTCGGTCAGCGCAGTCGCGATCCGCGACATCGACAAGCAGAACGACCTGTACGCGGGCGTCGACGGGCTGGACCCGGACGAGAGCGAGCTGGACGAATTCCGCTGTTCGTCCACCACCACCGCGCACACGGCCATCACCGAGGAACTGGGCACCTGGATCATCGAGCGGCTCCCCGACTGATCCCGTCACGCGCCGATCGGGGCTGCCGTCCGCTCACACGAGCCGGACGGAAGCCCCTTCATCGATTCCCGCTCTGAGCAGCGTGCCCGACATGCGTGGAGAAAACACCCCACCGACCGGCCTTCGGTGAGAACGCTCAACCTTTGCTGCGAAAGGCCACCGGTGGCGAAGCGGGACGGTGACGGTCGGGACGGCACGGCGGGCCGTCGTCGGGCAGGCCGGCCAAGCGACCGGCCTCCGCCGTCGGACGGTCACCGTGCGGCCGCCGGGACACGGTCTCCGTGCGATCCGCGCATCCGCATGACACGGTCACCGTGCGGCCGCCGGGGCGCGGATGTCGTCGAGCGCCCGTCGCACCCCCGGCTCCCTCGGGCCGAGGAAGTGGGGATCCGGGCGGAAGGCCGCGTCCAGGGCCGCCTTGCCCGCGGCGAGGATCTCCCGGGTGCCGCCGTAGTACCAGGTCAGGTCGTGGCGGTCGTCGACGCCGACGCCGTACGAGGAGACGCCGGCCGCCCGGCACAGGGTGACCGCGCGCCGGATGTGGAAGCCCTGGCTGATCAGTACGGCCCGGTCCACACCGAAGATCTTCTTCGCGCGCACGCACGAGTCCCAGGTGTCGAAGCCCGCGTAGTCGCTGACGATCCGCGTGTCGGGCACGCCGTGCCGGGTCAGATAGGCGCGCATCGCGTCCGGCTCGTCGTACTCCTCACGGCTGTTGTCGCCGGTGACCAGGACCACCTCGATCCGGCCCGCCCGGTACAGCTCGGCCGCCGCGTCCAGCCGGTGTGCGAGATACGGCGACGGCTCCCCGTCCCACAGGCCCGCGCCGAAGACCACGGCGACCTCGGTGCGGGGCACGTCGGCGGTGGTGTGCAACCGGCCGTCCGCGGCCAGGCGCAGCCATGCCGCCGGCAGCAGCGCCAGGACGCACGCCGCCATCCCCGCCCGCACCAGCCGTCGCCGGCCGGCCCGGGTACGCGGCAGGTGCGGCCGGCGGAGCCATCGGGCCCCGCCCGTTCTCACGCGGCGCAACAGGTGAAGCATGGGACGGGCGCCCTCCCCGGTCGGTCCTCGACGTCGAAGACGCCCCCGCGCGCCCTCCGGTTCAGCCACGCCCTGTGATCAACAGCACGGGCATGGGTACCAACAGGGGCATGGGGAATGGGTACGTGGCGGGGCGAACCCGTGGCCCGGACGGGCTCACACCGCGCGGGGTCGTGCCGTGAACCGCCGGAAAAAAACCCGTCACCCCCCGCGCAACGGGGAGGCAACCTCCCCCGGCGACGATCGGGGGCATGACGGCGCACCTCACGACCTCGACCAGCAGTCGGCCGCCCGGCCACGGGGCGTTCAGCGGGAGCGGCCGGCGTCGCCCGCTCCCGCCCCCGCTCCCGCCCCCGCTCCTCCGGCCCTCGCTCCTCCCGCCCCCGGCCCTCGTCGTGGTGGCCCACGGCAGCCGCGATCCGCGTGCGCTGAGCACCGTACGGGCGCTCCTGGACCGCGTCCGCGCGCTCCGCCCCGGCCTGCCGGTGCACCTCGGGCACATCGAACTGAACGAACCGCTCCTGACCGACACCCTCGCCGGCCTGCACGCGCGGGGGACCGGCCGCGCCGTGCTCGTGCCGCTGCTGTTCGGCCGCGGCCACCACGTGAAGCGGGACATCCCGGAGACGGCCGCCGCGTCACCGCTGCACACGCGTGTGGCTGCCCCGCTCGGCCCGCACCCGCTGCTCGTCGACGCCCTGCACGCACGCCTCACGGAGGCCGGCTGGCACACCCCGGCCGACGGGGCGACCCGCCGCGCGAGCGCGGTCGTACTGGCCGCCGCCGGGTCGCGCGACCCCGAGTCGCGGGCCGACACGGCCCGCACCGCGGAGCTGCTCGCCCAGCGCCTCGGCGTCCCCGTCGTTCCCGCCTACGCCTCCGCGGCCGCCCCCACCGTCCCCGAGGCCCTGCGCGTCCTCGCCGGCCGGGGCCGCCACCGGGTGGCCGTCGCCTCCTGTTTCACCGCCCCCGGCCGCTTCGCCACGGAGTGCGCGGCAGCCTCCCCCTGGATCACCGCGGCCCCCCTCGGCACCCACCCCGCCATGGCCCGCCTCCTCCTGCACCGCTACGGCCAGGCGGCACGCACGGACCCCGCCCCGGCGCCCACGGCCCCCGCCCCGGCACGCACGGTCACGAGCCCGGCCCTCGTCTGAACGGGCACCCGGGGCCCGGCCCGGTCCGCCCTCGTCGTGCGTCCCGGCGTCCGGGCCCCGCCCGGCTGTCACCCCGTACCCGTAGTGTCGAGGTATGGCAGGCACCAGTACTTCCGCCCCCACCGACCCCGCGCCCCAGCCCCGGGCGCAGTCCCCGGCACAGGCATCGACACCTGCGTCGACGCGGACACATTCGCGGCAGCACCCCGCTTCGCCTCCCGGCTACGACCCGGCGTCGGCCGCCCGCTGGGCCGCCGAGCCGGACAAGCGTCCCGGCCGTACGGCCTTCCAGCGCGACCGCGCGCGCGTGCTGCATTCCTCGGCCCTGCGCCGTCTGGCCGGCAAGACGCAGGTCGTCACCCCCGGCGAGGCCGACGCGGTCTGGGACGCCAGCCCTCGGACCCGCCTCACCCATTCCCTCGAATGCGCGCAGGTGGGCCGGGAGCTCGGTGCCGCCCTCGGCTGCGACCCGGACCTGGTGGAGGCCGCCTGCCTCTCGCACGACCTGGGCCACCCGCCCTTCGGCCACAACGGCGAACAGGCGCTGAACGAGTTCGCCGAGGACTGCGGCGGTTTCGAGGGCAACGCCCAGTCGCTGCGCCTGCTCACCCGTATCGAACCCAAGCGGTTCCTCACCGACCCGGAGACCGGCGACGTCGTCAGCGTCGGCCTCAACCTCACCCGCGCCACCCTCGACGCCGCCACGAAGTACCCCTGGCCCCGGGGCGCCCACCCCACCGACCCGGCCTCCCCGAAGTTCGGCGTCTACGAGGACGACCGCCCCGTCTTCGACTGGGTCCGCGAGGGTGCCCCCGAGGGCCGTATCTGCTTCGAGGCGCAGGTCATGGACTGGGCGGACGACGTCGCCTACTCGGTGCACGACGTGGAGGACGGTCTGCACGCCGGCCACATCGACCCCAACGTCCTGCACGCCGAGCCCGAACGGCAGGAGGTCTTC
The DNA here is from genome assembly GCF_036634175.1 of Streptomyces sp. P9-A2. Classification (NCBI taxonomy): domain Bacteria; kingdom Bacillati; phylum Actinomycetota; class Actinomycetes; order Kitasatosporales; family Streptomycetaceae; genus Streptomyces; species Streptomyces sp. P9-A2. The sequence continues at coordinate 2,469,660 of NZ_JAZIFX010000001.1, read as the reverse complement.
GCCGTCGCGGCCGGCCGTTACGCCGACGCGGACACCGACCCGGCGGAGCTCGCCGAGGCGCTCGACCGCCTCCTCGACCAGGAGTGGTGGCCGCACGGCTACGACGGCACGGCCCTCTCCCAGGCCCGCCTCAAGGACGCCACCAGCCAGCTCATCGGCCGCTTCTGCCTGGCCGCCGAGGGCGCCACCCGGCAGAAGTCCGGCAGTGGCCGTCTCACCCGCTACGGGGCCGAACTCGTCGTCCCCCGGGAGACCCGGATGGAGTGTGCCGTCCTCAAGGCGGTCGCCGACCGGTACGTCATGCAGCGCGCCGAGCAGGAGCGGCTCCGCGCCGACCAGCGGATCATCGTCCTCGAACTGGCCGAGGCGCTCACCGCCCGCGCCCCCGACGGCCTGGACCCGCAGTTCCGCTCCCTGTTCGCGCAGGCCCCGGACGACCGCGCCCGCAAGCGGGTGGTCGTCGACCGGATCGCGTCCCTCACCGACGTCTCGGCCCGTTCGCTTCACGCCCGTCTCACGGGGCAGGCATGAAGGAGAGAGGGACGTGGAGGGAACGGGTGGGACACCGGAGACGTGTGCTCGCTCGAAGGTGACCCTCCGTGGCCTGATCGGGCCACCCCCTCTTCCCGCATCACCCTGTGTGCGGGACGCTCGCAAGTGGCGGCACCCACAAGAGGAGGCATCACGTGGTCGACGCGGATCAGACATTCGTCATCGTCGGAGGCGGCCTGGCGGGCGCGAAGGCGGCCGAGACGCTGCGAACGGAGGGATTCACCGGCCGGGTCCTGCTGATCTGCGACGAACGGGACCACCCGTACGAACGGCCGCCGCTGTCCAAGGGCTTCCTGCTCGGCAAGGCGGAACGCGACAGCGTCTTCGTGTACGAGCCCGCCTGGTACGCGCGCCACGACATCGAGCTGCACCTCGGCCAGACCGTCGACGCCGTCGACCGCGCCGCGAAGACCGTCCGCTTCGGCGAGGACGGCACCACCGTCCGCTACGACAAACTGCTGCTGGCGAACGGCGCCGAGCCCCGCCGCCTGGACATCCCGGGCACGGACCTCGTCGGCGTCCACCACCTGCGCCGCCTCGCGCACGCCGAACGCCTCAGGGGCGTCCTGTCCTCCCTCGGCCGGGACAACGGACACCTGGTGATCGCCGGCGCCGGCTGGATCGGCCTGGAGGTCGCCGCGGCGGCCCGCGAGTACGGCGCGGAGGTCACCGTCGTGCACCGCGGGCGGACCCCGCTGCACTCGGTCCTCGGCCCCGAGCTCGGCCAGCTCTTCGCCGACCTGCACGGCGAGCACGGCGTCCGCTTCCACTTCGGCGCCACCCTCACCGGGATCACCGGGCAGGACGGCGTCGTCCTCGCCGCCCGCACCGACGACGGGGAGGAGCACCCGGCGCACGCGGTCCTCGCGGCGATCGGCGCCACCCCGCGCACCGGCCTCGCCCAGGCGGCGGGCCTGGACCTCGCCGACCCCACGGACGGCGGCGGCATCCGGGTCGACGAGCGGCTGCGCACCTCCGACCCGGACATTTACGCCGCCGGTGACGTCGCCTCCTTCCCGCACGCCCTCTTCGGCACCCGGCTGCGCGTCGAGCACTGGGCCAACGCCCTCAACGGCGGCCCGGCCGCGGCCCGCGCGATGCTCGGCCAGGAGATCGTCTACGACCGGGTCCCGTACTTCTTCAGCGACCAGTACGACCTGGGCATGGAGTACTCCGGCTGGGCGCCGGCCGGCTCCTACGACCAGGTCGTGGTCCGGGGCGACGCGGGCAAGCGGGAGTTCATCGCCTTCTGGACGAAGGAGGGCAGGGTGCTGGCCGGGATGAACGTCAATGTGTGGGACGTCACCGACCCGATCCAGCGGCTGATCACCTCCAGGGCCCCGGTGGACCCGGACTCCTTGGCGGACCCGCGCGTGCCGCTGGAGAGCCTCGCCCCCTGACGGCCCGCCGGCCACCACGCGCCCTGACGGCCCGCCGCCACCACGCGCCCTGACACCCGGCATCCGCACGGCCCCCAGGGCCCCGGGGTGGACGCCTGGAACCTTGGGGCGGATGCCTGGTACCCCCGGGCATCCACCTGGTTCCCAAGGGGCGGACGCCTGGCTCCCGGGGCATCCGGTACGGACCCGGGGCATCCGCACGGCCCCCAGGGCCCCGAGGTGGACGCCTGGAACCTTGGGGCGGATGCCTGGTACCCCCGGGCATCCACCTGGTTCCCAAGGGGCGGACGCCTGGCTCCCGGGGTATCCGCCCGGCCCTCGGGGCGGATGCCTGGTACCTCCGGGGTGGACATCTGGCACCTCCGGGGCGGATGCCTCGGGTCCGGCTGTCGGCGGGCCGCCGTAGACTTCAGGCGTGGCTGGACGGATCAACGACGAGGACGTGAAGGCGGTACGGGACGCGGTCCCGATCGACGCCGTGGTGTCCGAGTACCTCCAACTGCGCAACGCGGGCGGCGGCAACCTCAAGGGCCTGTGCCCGTTCCACGACGAGAAGTCGCCCTCCTTCCAGGTGAGTCCGAGCAAGGGGTTCTTCCACTGCTTCGGCTGCCAGGAGGGCGGCGACACCCTCACGTTCGTGATGAAGATCGACCACCTCTCCTTCTCCGAGGCGGTCGAGCGCCTGGCCGCCCAGGCCGGCATCACCCTGCGCTACGAGGAGGGCGGGTACAACCCCGCCCACCAGCGCGGCGAGCGCATCCGCCTGGTCGAGGCCCACGGGATCGCCGCCGACTGGTACATGGAGCAGCTCGCGAACTCCGCCGAGGCGGACGCCGGCCGCGCCTTCCTCGCGGAGCGCGGCTTCGACCAGGCCGCCGCCCAGCACTTCTCCGTCGGCTACAGCCCTCAGGGCTGGGACCACCTCACCCGCTTCCTGCGAGGCAAGGGCTTCACCGACAAGGAACTGGTCCTCTCCGGCCTCTCCCAGGAGGGCCGCCGCGGCCCCATCGACCGCTTCCGCGGCCGTCTGATGTGGCCCATCCGCGACATCGGCGGCGAGGTCGTCGGCTTCGGCGCCCGCAAGCTGTACGAGTCGGACAACGGGCCGAAGTACCTCAACACCCCCGAGACGGCGATCTACAAGAAGTCCCACGTCCTCTACGGCATCGACCTGGCGAAGAAGGACATCGCGAAGTCGTCCCGCGCGGTCGTCGTCGAGGGCTACACCGACGTCATGGCCTGCCACCTCGCCGGCGTCACCACCGCCATCGCGACCTGCGGCACCGCCTTCGGCAACGACCACATCAAGATCCTGCGCCGGCTGCTGATGGACAACGGCTCGGCCCGCGTGATCTTCACCTTCGACGGGGACGCGGCCGGCCAGAAGGCCGCCCTGCGGGCCTTCGAGGACGACCAGAAGTTCGCCGCCGAGACCTACATCGCCATCGCGCCCGACGGCATGGACCCCTGCGACCTGCGCCTCGCCAAGGGCGACGACGCGGTCGCCGATCTCACCGAGCCCCGCACCCCGCTCTTCGAGTTCGCGCTCCGCCACATCGTGGGCCGCTACGACCTGGACACGCCGGCCGGCCGCGCCGCCGCCCTCGACGAGGCCGCCCCGATCGTCGCCCGCATCAAGAACAGCGGTGCCCAGCACGAGGTCGCCGTCCAGCTCGCCGGCATGCTCGGCATCCTCGACACCCAGTTCGTGGTCAAGCGGGTGGCGCAGCTCGCCCGCTGGGCCCGCGACCGCGGCGGCAAGGGTCCCGCCCCCGACCGGCAGCAGCACGGCCAAGGCGGCGGCGGTGGCCCGCAGCAGTACGGCTCCGCCCCCGACCGGGCATCCTCGCGCGGCCCCGCCCTCAACCTGCGCAACCCCGTCTTCGCCACCGAACGCGAACTGCTCAAGCTCGCCCTCCAGCGCCCCGAGCTGGTCTCCCCGGCCTTCGACGCGTACGGACTCGACGAGTTCACCGCCCCGGTGTACGTGGCGGTGCGCCAGGCCATCCTGGACGCGGGCGGCGCCGAGTCCGGCGTCCCCGACTCCCAGGACTATCTGATCCGCGTCCGCGAGGCCGCCCCCGACGACACCGTCCGCGCCATGGTCACCGAGCTCGCCGTCGAGGCGATCATGCTGCACCGGGGCGTCAAGGAGGTCGACGAGAACTACGCGGGCGCCCAGCTGGTCACCGTCCGCCGCCGTGCCGTCGAGCGCCGCATCCGCGAGATCACCGGGCGGCTGACGCGTGTCGCCTCCCAGGGCGACCCGGCCGAACTGGCCTCCGTGCAGAACGAGCTGTGGGTCCTCCAGCAGTACGACCAGGCCCTGCGCGGACACGGCGCGGCGGCCCTGTAGGCAGGCCGTGACCGCCGGGTCACCGCGCGGAAGCAGAAAGTCGTCGCACGCCCCTCGTGGGGACGATGTGTCGTACCCCACACTGGGTGCGGTGCCTGAGTCCTCGGAGCGCGGCCGCTCCGTCCCCGACGGGTCCCGGACCCCGCGGCCATGCTCATCGCGTACGGGACGGACAGCGGCGAGGCCACCGGCTCCGCCCTCGAAGTACCGCTGCCGCCCCCTCGGCAGCGATCATCCTGGAGGTCGCCCCGGTGCACACCCAGACCCAGACCCTCGCCCAGTCCGCCGCGCGTACGGCCGGTGCGCGGCCCGACGCGGACGTCCTGGTGGTGGTGCCCACGCAGAGCCGGGCCGCACACCCTTCCCGGACGGAGCCCGGACCCCCGTCCGCGGCACTCGATCCGGGGAATCCCGTGAGTTCCGCGGACCCCGCGGACCCTGCGGACCCCGCGGACCCTGCGGACCCCGTGGGCCCCGTGGACGCGGTGGACGCGGTGGAGGCGGCCCCGCCGCCGGTGCGTGCCGAGTTCGGCAGCCCCTCCTCGGACCTGTTCCGGCAGTACCTGCGGGAGATCGGCCGCATCCCCCTGCTCACCGCTGCCGAGGAGGTCGAACTCGCCTGCCGCGTCGAGGCCGGCCTGTTCGCCGAGGAGAAGCTGCGGCTGGCCCGCGACCTGGACAGCAGGCTCGCTCTGGACCTGGACCGGCTCGTCGTCATGGGCCGGATGGCCAAGCGGCGGCTGATCGAGGCCAACCTGCGGCTCGTCGTCTCCGTCGCCAAACGGTACGTGGGCCGCGGGCTGACCATGCTGGACCTGGTGCAGGAGGGCAACCTCGGCCTGATCCGGGCCGTGGAGAAGTTCGACTACGCGCGCGGCTACAAGTTCTCCACCTACGCCACCTGGTGGATCCGCCAGGCCATGTCCCGCGCGCTGGCCGACCAGGCCCGTACCATCCGCGTCCCCGTGCACGTCGTCGAACTCATCAACCGTGTCGTCCGCGTCCAGCGCCGCATGCTCCAGGAACGCGGCTGCGAACCGACCACGGACGAGGTCGCCGCCCATCTCGACCTGACCCCCGAGCGGGTCGGCGAGGTGTTACGGCTCGCCCAGGAGCCCATCTCCCTGCACACCCCGGTGGGCGAGGAGGACGACGTCGCCCTCGGTGACCTCATCGAGGACGGCGACGCCGCGAGCCCCGTCGAGTCGGCCGCGTTCCTGCTGCTGAGGGAGCACCTGGAGGCGGTCCTGTCGACGCTGGGGGAGCGGGAGCGCAAGGTCGTCCAGCTCCGCTACGGCCTGGCCGACGGCCGCCCCCGCACCCTGGAGGAGATAGGCCGCATCTTCGGCGTCACCCGCGAGCGCATACGCCAGATCGAGTCCAAGACCCTCGGCAAACTCCGCGACCACGCCTTCGCCGACCAGCTGCGGGGCTACCTGGACTGAACAGGAAGGGGGCCACCCGCGAAAACCCGCGGGCGACCCCCTTGAACAGGCCCGGGACAGGCCCGGGACAGGCCCGGGACAGGCCCGCGGCACGCCCTAGTCGACCTCCACCGCCGCCTGCGCGAACTGCGCCCGGTACAGGCGGGCATAGGCCCCGCCCGCCGCCAGCAGCTTCTCGTGGGAGCCCTGTTCGACGATCGAGCCGTTCTCCATGACGAGGATCGTGTCCGCGTCCCGGATCGTGGAGAGCCGGTGCGCGATGACGAACGACGTACGCCCGTGCGCCAGTTCGGCCATCCCCTTCTGGATCAGCACCTCGGTACGGGTGTCCACGGAACTCGTCGCCTCGTCCAGCACCAGGATCACCGGGTCGGACAGGAACGCCCGCGCGATGGTGATGAGCTGCTTCTCCCCGGCGCTCACCCCGTCGCCCTCGTCGTCGATCACCGTGTCGTACCCGTCCGGCAGGGTGCGGACGAACCGGTCGGCGTGGGCCGCCCGCGCCGCCTCCTCGATCTCCTCCCGGGTGACCTTCCGCGAGGCGCCGTACGCGATGTTCTCCGCGATGGTGCCGCCGAACAGCCAGGTGTCCTGGAGCACCATGCCGATCCCGTCCCGCAGTTCGTCCCGGGACATGCGCGCTATGTCGACGCCGTCGAGCGTGATGCGCCCGCCGGACACCTCGTAGAACCGCATCAGCAGGTTCACCAGCGTCGTCTTGCCCGCACCGGTCGGGCCGACGATCGCGACCGTGTGCCCCGGCTCCACCGTGAGCGACAGGTCCTCGATCAGCGGCTTCTCCGGTTCGTACCGGAAGGACACCCGCTCCAGCGACACCCGCCCGCGCAGCTCGGCCGGCTTCTCGGCCGGCGAGACGTCGGCCGACTGCTCGTCGGCGTCGAGCAGTTCGAAGACCCGCTCCGCCGACGCGACACCCGACTGCACCAGGTTCGCCATCGAGGCGACCTGCGTCAGCGGCATCGAGAACTGCCGCGAGTACTGGATGAACGCCTGCACGTCACCGATGGACAGCGAACCCGACGCGACCCGCAGCCCGCCGACGACCGCCACCAGCACATAGTTGAGGTTCGACACGAAGAGCATCAGCGGCTGCATGACACCGCTGTTGAACTGCGCCTTGAAACCGGCCTCGTACAGCGCCTCGTTCTCCTCGGCGAACCGCCGCGCCGACTCCTCCTGCCGCCCGAACACCTTCACCAGGGTGTGCCCGGTGTACATCTCCTCGATGTGCGCGTTGAGTTTGCCCGTCGTACGCCACTGCTGCACGAAGTGCGGCTGCGACCGCTTGCCCACGCGGGTGGCGACCACGAACGACAGCGGCACGGTCACCAGCGCGACCAGGGCCAGGATCCAGGACACGTAGAACATCATCGCCAGCACGCCGATGACGGTCAGCAGTGAGTTGATCAGCTGGCCCATCGTCTGCTGGAGCGTCTGCCCGAGGTTGTCGATGTCGTTGGTCGCCCGGCTCAGCACCTCACCGCGCTGCCGCTTGTCGAAGTACGACAGGGGCAGCCGCGACAGCTTCGTCTGCACGTCCTCGCGCATCCGGTACATGGTGCGGTTCACGGCCCCGTTCACCAGCCGCGTCGCCACCGCCATCAGCAGACCGGCGACCACGAACACCGCCAGCGCGAACAGCAGGACGTTGCCCACGGCCGTGAAGTCGATGCCCTCGCCCGGCGTGAAGTCGGTGCTGCGGAGCATGTCCGCGACAGCGCCCTCACCGCGCTCCCGCATCGACTCCAGCACCTGCTCCTTGGTGGCACCGGCCGGCATGTCCCGTCCGACGATGCCCGCGAAGACCAGGTCGGTCGCCCGGCCGAGGATCTTCGGCCCGATCACACTGAGCCCCACGCTCAGCACCACACAGGCCAGCAGCCCGTAGATGGTCAGGCGTTCCGGCCCGAACCGCGCGACGAGCCGCTTGCTGGACGCCTTGAAGTTCAGCGACTGGTGGTCGGGGCCCGTCCCGGCCCCGGCCCGCGCCATCGGCCCGGCCATCAGGCGGCCTCCGCTTCCGTCAGCTGGGAGAGCACGATCTCCCGGTAGGTCTCGTTGTCTGCCATCAGTTCGTGATGCCGGCCGGTGCCGGCGACCCGGCCCTCGTCCAGGACCACGATCCGGTCGGCGTCACGGATGGTCGCCACCCGCTGGGCGACGATCACCACCGTCGCCCCGGCGGTCTCCTCGGCCAGCGCCCCGCGCAGCGCCGCGTCGGTCGCGTAGTCGAGCGCGGAGAAGGAGTCGTCGAAGAGATAGATCTCGGGGCGCTGCACCAGCGTCCGCGCGATCGCGAGCCGCTGGCGCTGGCCGCCGGACACATTGGTGCCGCCCTGCGCGATCGGCGCGTCGAGCCCGCCCTCCAGCCGCTCGACGAACTCCCTGGCCTGCGCCACCTCCAGCGCGTTCCACAACTCGGCGTCCGTGGCGTCCGGATGGCCGTACCGCAGGTTCGTCGCCACCGTCCCCGCGAACAGGTACGGCTTCTGCGGCACCATTCCGACCGTCCTCGCGAGCAGTGCCGGATCGAGGTCCGCGACGGGCACGCCGTCCACGAGGACCTCGCCGTCGGTCGCGTCGAACAACCGGGGGACCAGCCCGAGCAGCGTCGACTTGCCGCTGCCGGTCGAACCGATGACGGCGGTGACCTCCCCCGGACGGGCCACCAGGTCGACCGACTTCAGCACCGGCTCCTCGGCACCCGGGAAGCGGAAGCCGCCACCCCGGATCTCCAGATGGCCGTGCCGGGGCAGCTCGGTGACGGGCGCGACGGGCGGCACGACGCTGGAGGAGGTGTCCAGTACCTCCTGGATGCGCTCGGCGCACACCTCGGCCCGCGGGACCATCATGAACATGAAGGTGGCCATCATCACGGACATGACGATCTGCATCAGATAGGCGAGGAACGCGGTCAGGTCACCGATCTGCATGCCCCCGCTGTCGATCCGGTGCGCGCCGAACCACACCACCGCGATCGACGACAGGTTCACCACCGTCATCACCACGGGGAACATCAGTGCCAGCAGATTGCCGGTGCCGAGCGACACCTCGGTCAGCTCGGCGTTGGCCTTCCCGAACCGCCGCTGCTCGTACGCGTCCCGGACGAACGCCCGGATCACCCGGTTCCCGGTGATCTGCTCGCGCAGCACCCGGTTCACCGTGTCGAGCCGCTCCTGCATGGCCCTGAACAGCGGACGCAGCCGCCGCACGATCAGCGTCACCGAGACGCCCAGCACCGGTACCACCGCGACCAGCACCCCGGACAGCGGCACGTCCAGACCGAGTGCCATCACGATGCCGCCCAGACACATGATGGGCGCCGACACCATCAGCGTGAACGTCATCAGCGCCAGCATCTGGATCTGCTGGACGTCGTTCGTCGTACGGGTGATGAGCGAGGGGGCGCCGAAGTGGCCGACCTCACGCGCGGAGAACGACTGCACCCGGTCGAAGACGGCCCCCCGCACGTCCCGTCCCAGCGCCGCCGCGGTCCGGGCGCCGTAGTACACGGCGAACACGTTGCACACGACCTGCGCCAGCGAGATGCCGATCATCAGGGCGCCGTAGGACAGGATGTAACCGGTGTCCCCCTTGACGACACCGTCGTCGATGATGCCGGCGTTGAGGGTGGGAAGGTAGAGCGTGGCGCAGGTCTGCAGGAACTGCAGCAGCACCAGAAGGACGATGGGTCTTTTGTACGGCCGGAGATGAGTCCGAAGCAGTCGTATCAGCACACTGAGTCTCTCGGGTGGTCGGCGGGAGCCAATGGTTGCCCCTGGCCCCTATCGTCGGACACTCCACCCGCGTTACCCCAACCGATTTAATCCGCGCCACCGGGCCACCCGCCCTCCCCGACAGCCGTCCCGGTCACCGGGTCTCGTGCGAGGAGGCCCCGGCGTTCACGCCAGGGTGGGGCGCCGCCCGCTTGCGGGGGGAGAGTCGCATCCCATGCCCGGCGATGCGGAGCGTCGCCGTACCCGACCCCGTCGGGGTGCGGAGCGCCCTGACAGCCGCCCGGCGGAGCCGGGAGAAAGCGCGAACACGCGTCCCCCCGTTCGCTGGTGGGGGTGATCGTGGTGGAAGGGGTGTGCGGATGTGCGTGGCTCGTACGTACGGTCAGTTGGCCGGGAGTCGGCTGACCGGAACCGAGGCGAGGGGGGTGCGGGTGGTGGGCGAGGAGGCGGTGGAGCGTGCCCGGTATACCTACCGGTTGCGGGTGTCGGCTACTGCCCGGGTGGGGCTGGAGGGAGAGTGGGGGCGATGCCGGTGGCTGTGGAACGAGTGTGTGGTCCGCTCGAGGAAGGCTCATGCGGCGGGGGAGGTGTGTGGTCCGGCCCGGCTGGATGGGATGCTGACGCGGGCCCGCGCGGTGACGCCGTGGCTGGCCGAGGGCGCCTCGGTACCGCAGCAGCAGACCATCCGCGACTTCGCCGCCTCCCGCACCAAAGCGCTCAAGGACATCAAGAACCGGCTGCCACTGAAGCGGCGGGCCGGGATGCCCCGCCACAAGAAGCGGCGCGGGAGTGACCCATCGCTGAACTACACGCGGCGCGGCTTCCGCCTCAGGGACGGGCGGCTGCACCTGGCGGGCGGGATCGTCTGTCCGAACGCACCTACACCTGCACCGAGTGCGGAACCGTCTCCCCCAGGGACAAGAACTCCGCCCGCGTGATGCTCCTCCGGGCAGGTCTGGACCCGGCTGGCGTCGAGGGCACAAGACCTCCCGGAGCGCCGCTCCGGGAGGCAGCCTGAGCCAGGAATCCCCTCTCCTTTCAGGGAGGGGAGCAGTCAAATCCGGAACGCCCCCGGGTGGGTCTGCTCGCGCACCGACACGAACTGCTGGCGTATCGCCTGCCCCACCGCCAGGTCGTCGCCCGGCTCCAGCACCTGCGCCGCCGCGCTCTGCCAGACGGGCGGCGTCCGCGGGTCGAGGGTGCCCTGGGACACCCCGAGCGCCCACGCCGCCTGCCGGGCGGCACCGATCGCCGCGTAGTCCGCGGGCTGCGGCACCACCACCTGCGCCCCGAACAGCGAGGGCGCCGCCGCCTGCACGGCGGGCAGCTCCGCGGCCTGGCCCAGCAGGAACACCCGCCGGACCTCCACGCCCCGGCCGCGCATCACGTCCAGCGCGTCCGCGAGCCCGCACAGCATGCCTTCGAACGCGGCCCGCGCCAGGTGCTCCGCCTTCATCGACTCCCGCCGCAGCCCCGACAGGGTCCCGGCGGTGTGCGGCAGATTCGGTGTCCGCTCGCCCTCCAGATAAGGGAGCAGCACCAGCCCGTGCGAACCCGGCGTCGACTTCATCGCGAGGTCGGACAGGCTCTCCAGATCGGGCAGCCCGAGCAGTTCCGCGGTCCCGCGCAGGGCCCGTACCGCGTTCAGTGTGGTGACGACGGGCAGATGCATCCCGGTGGCGTCCGCCAGCGCGGTGACCATGCCGTGCGGGTCGTAGAGCGGCTCGGGGTGGACGGCCATGACCGAGCCGGACGCGCCCAGCGACACCACCGCGTCACCCAGCCCGATCCCGAGCCCGAACGCCGCCGCCATCGTCTCCCCGGTGCCCGCGGAGATCAGCAGCCCCTCCGGCGTGGCACCGGCCGCGTCGGCCGGGCCGAGCACCTCCGGCAGCATGGTCTGGTGCCCGAGTGCCAGCTCCACCAGATCGGGCCGGTACCCCCCGGTCGCCGCCGCCCAGTAGCCGGTTCCGGACGCACCGCCCCGGTCGGTGGTCCGGCGCACCGGACGGCCCAGGAGCTGCCACACCAGCCAGTCGTGGGCCTGGAGCAGCACGGCGGTGCGCGCCGCGTTCTCGGGCTCCGTACGGGCCAGCCAGCGCAGCTTCGTCACCGGGTGCGCGGCCTGCGGAACGCTGCCCACCGCCTGCGCCCACGCCTCACGGCCGCCGAGCGCGTCGAGCAGATCGGCAGCCGCCACCTGGGTCCGTTTGTCGGCACCGACCATGGCGGGCCGCACGGTGTTGCCCTGGGAGTCCAGCGGCACCAGCGCGTTCGCCTGCGCGGAGACCCCGATGGCCTGCACGCCCTCGAGCAGTCCACCGCCCGCCGCCTCGCCCAGCGACAGCAGCCAGTTCTGCGGATCGACGTCGGACGGACGGCCCGTGCCCTGGGAGTGGTCCACCGGGTGCGGCGCATATCCCTGTTTGAGCACGGTCCCGCTGTCGGCGTCACAGACGACGATACGAGTGAAATCGGGCGCACTGTCCAACCCGGCGACTATCCCCATGGCCAAAATTCTGCCGTACCCGGCGACGTAGTGCCGCCGGGCCGGTCCGCCGAGGGTTCCCCGCCGGTGTCACCGGTGTCCCGGTCAGGTGTTGCTCGTGCCCCAGTCGTCCTCGCCGGCACCCTGCGAGGTGCGCTCGCGCAGGGTGCGGACCCGCTGAGCCACCGAGTCGGGCATCCGGTCGCCCACCTTGTCACTCACCACGTGGTACGCCCGGCCCGCGATGCCCCGGCCCTGCTGGGCCGCGGTCTCCGCCGTGTTGCGCACGGCGGGGTTCTGAGCGAACTGCCGTGCCGCCTTCCTCAACTGCTCGTAACGCTCGCGCCCGGCCCTCGTGCCCAGCACGTAACCCAGGACGACTCCGGTGACGAACGTGAGCCGGTAACGCATGGCGGCCACCCTTCCCTTGTGTAGGACTGCGTGCGGGTCTGCACGGCTCTCCGGTTGCGGTGACAGCGCCGGAGGGTACCGATTGGCGAAGCACCCCCCTGCTTGCGCTAATGTATGTGTCGCAGAGAGCGCGCGCCCCCTGGCGGATACCCAGGTGGGTGCGTTCGATGCAGACGAGGCATTCCTCCGTAGCTCAATTGGCAGAGCAGCCGGCTGTTAACCGGCAGGTTACTGGTTCGAGTCCAGTCGGGGGAGCTCGGTCCTCCGTAGCTCAATTGGCAGAGCAGCCGGCTGTTAACCGGCAGGTTACTGGTTCGAGTCCAGTCGGGGGAGCATGCTGAACGAGGACCCCTTCAGGGGTCCTTTTTCATGCCCGGTCCGCGTCCTGGCCGCCCGCCCGGAGGGACCGGGCGGGCCCGGGGGCAGTCCTCGGGTCTGTGAGGGGGCTCATGCCTAGTCGATCATTGAGGCAGGAGATCGTATGAGCGGCTATGCTGCGGCAGACGGCACGCACACCTGTGCGCGACACGCCGCTTGGGGCGGTAGCTCAGCCGGTTAGAGCAACGGACTCATAATCCGTCGGCCGTGGGTTCGAGTCCCACCCGCCCCACCGGGACACACGTTCGAAGAACCGTTGTCACCAGCGATCCGAGCGCCCCGACTGGTTTAGACCAGAAGGGGCGCTCAGTCGTTTCCGGCGTCCTGCGTGAGCGATGCGTGAGCGGCTGTGTCAGACGGCAGTGGCCGGCGGGCACGGGGCACGATGCTCTCGGCGTTCCTCGCCACCTCCTGGTCGACCTGGGGGAGGAGGCTGGTGTACGTGTCGGAGGCTAGCTGAATCGTGCCGTGCCGCAGCGTCTCCTTGATCGCGTGGAGGTCACCACCACCCGCATGGATCAGGGTCGCGGCCACGTGGCGCAGATCACGGAGATTGATCGGAGGTAGCGCCGCCTCCCGGCACAGCCGCCGGAACGCATCCGAGACCTTCTCCGGGTGCAGCCAGCCGCCGTCCTCGTCGACGAACACCTTCCCCGTGTCCTGCCAAGGGAGACCGTTCTCGAGGCAGGCCTGGCGCTCCACGAGCTGCCGGTCGCGGTGCTCGCCCAGAACCTGCAGCGTCGCCGGCCCCAGCGCGATCGTGGCCGCGCTGCCCTCCGTCTTCGGGTCGCTCTCCACCGGCTTCCACCCGTCCTGGATGATCGTCTTAGAGACCGTCAGCTGAGCCTTGGCGAAGTCGATCCCCGCCCAGTCCTGCCCGACGGCCTCGCCGCGGCGCAGGCCCCGGAACGCGATCAGGTGGAACAGGGCGTAGAGGCGGTCGGATTCGGTGCGGTCGAGGAACTCGCCGACCTGAACCGGCGTCCACACCATGACCCCTGACGGCTTCTCGCCAGTCCGCTGCCACCGCTCCACATGCTCGGGCGTCCACAGCACAGCCTTCGGCCGCTTCCCCGAGGACAGCTCGACGTGCGAGGCCGGGTTGAACGTGAGCAGCTGCTGGGAGATCGCCGCGTTGAGCGCGGACCGCAGCGTCGCCCGGATCCGCTGCTGCGTCGCCGGGCCGGTGACCCGTCGGTACGGGGGCAGCGACTCCAGCTTCGCGCGCTCAGCCGCCAGCCGTGCCGTCTCGGACGCCGGCGGCCGCGACGGCTTCCCCCACGTGGCCCGATCCTGCTGCTCGCGCCGCTGCTGGTTCTCCGCCTCGATCGTCTCGTTCTGGGTGTCGATGGCGTCGAAGAACTCCACCAGGTGCCCGACGTTCAGACGGTCCAGCAGGATGTGTCCGAGGCCCGGCTTGAGGTGTACGCGGATGTGGGAGCTGTACCCGTTGAGCGTGCTCTTCTTCCGCTTCTTCGACTCCCACCACTCGTCCAGCCAGTCGCCCACCGTCAGCTTGGAGGTGAGCGGCTGGCCGGCGCGGAACCTGCGGCGTGTCTCGGCGAGGTCGGGCAGCGGGGCGTTCTTGTTCTTGCTGACCACCTCGAGCAGGTCACCGATCTTCGTCTGTGCTTCCTGGTCGTCGCCGGGGGCGAGGGCGAGCAGGGCGCGCACGGCGTCGAGGGCCTCCTGGGCGTCCTTGGCGGTGGCGTAGCCGGAGCGGGAGAAGGAGCGCCGGCCGCTGTCGGCGCGCGGCGGGAGCTCCTGGCGTACAGCCCAGACCCCATGGCGTCGGCTCGACAACTGGGGGCAAGCCTTGCCTATGACCCTGCCGTTACCGTCCCGGCAGTAACAGCGTCGGTACGTCGAACCCTTCACTGGTCTCCATTCTTAGGCGGTTCTGGCTGGTCGTGAGATTTTTCAGGGAACGGGAAGAGCGGTAGCTGAGACAATCCGAGTTGAACAACTTTATCTACGCCCGCCTCCCTTGCCCTATGTAGCCAGGATCGGACAGTGGCTTTCGCGACGTCATTCTGCTGGGCCAGTGCTGTGATTGGATCTGTATTTCCGCCGGCGAGTAGCTCCTCGTACTCAGTGTAGATCTTGACGTACCGCATCAGGCTGTTCCAGCGCCGTTTGGCGCCTGGCCCTTGCTCAGGGTTCAAGCCAGGGGCGAGGAGCCCCACCACGTCTTCTGGCTTGGGTTTTGGCAGTTCAACGGCCTCGATCTTCGATGGGCCCCACGTCAGCGGCATCGCCGCGTCGCGCTCGACCGCTGGCTCGAGGCCCATCACTTTTACACGCGTTGATTCCAGTGAGCGCTTAGCGCCCTGCAAGAGGTGCGTCGCGCGCGACCTACGAACTGCGGCTTGCGCAATCCGGTCCCACTGGCTCATTGGAAAATCTCGGATAAGGGTCGGCGTTAGATGTAGAACATCTCCGGATTCCAGGGTTTCCGCCCTGGGCTCGAAATGCACCACATGAAGCTTCGGCTCCTCTTCGCCCTTGACTAGGTAGTCGAAGATCACCAAGAGCTTTTTGTAACGCTCGTCGTAAATCGTGACCGTTGCGACAAGGGAGTCGGGCTGCCCCTCGGCTTCGCCGATCTTTACTTCCAGGCTCAGTGCAGTCATGTCGCCATCGTCGCGGTGCTGGGACAGTTCTGCAACACTTCCCGAAGATCATTCTGAAACATGTCTGGGAACAGTTGCGCAACGCCTCCCCATCGTGTTTCATCATTCGCATGACCCCGGAAGAACTTCGGACGGTCGGTGAGCTGCGCTGTCTTGCCTCAAGCGGACACGCTCGAGCCTTGAGAGAGGCGCGGCACATCGGACTCCGTGAACTCGCACGCACCATCGGTGCCAGCCCTTCCACCGTCTCCAGGTGGGAGACGGGCATCAGTCAGCCGCGAGGTGCTGTGGCCCTGAAGTGGGCGGCAGTACTAGGGCTTGCAGGTGCCTCGTCCGAAACGGAAGCCGCATGACGGCGCCGGCCCTGACCATCGCCGAGATCCTCGACCTGCCCGCCGTCGTCCCCCTGTGGCCGACCGTCGGCCGGGCCCTGGGCCAGGCGGAATCCACGATCTATCAGCTCGCCAAGGAAGGGCGCCTGCCCTTCGAGTGCGTGCGACTCGGCCGGCGCCGCTACGTGCGGACCGTCGACCTCCACCGCTTCCTCGGGCTCGTCCCGCAGGAGAACGGCGCCGGTCCCGCGTGCGAGGCGGGATCGGCAGCCGGAAACGACGAAGGGGCCGCGTGCGAGGCGGCCCCTCCTGTCGGGCAAGTCAGCGCATCCACAGCCAGCAGATAGCGAGCAAGCCCATGAACACCAAGGTACAGGCAGAGGCGTCGACGGGGACGCCTGCAGTCCAGGACCAGAGCAGCACCACCATCTTCCACGTCGAGACCATGACGGATCTCGACACCGGCCAGCCCACGCTGGTCTCCAGCACGCAGGGAAACCACGGCGACCTTCAGGTGGTCACCGCGGACCAGGTGCTGAACGAGGCAGGCAAGGCGCACAAGAAGATCGACGACGCCGTCCGGCTCGCCCTCCAGTTCCAGGCCGCCACCACCCCCACCCCGCCCGCGCCCACCACGTGGACGTTCACCGACCGGGACACCGGCGCGCACCGCACCGTCACCTGCATCGCAGGCTGCACCACCGACCACCAGCACAGCATCGACAACCCCGTCTTCTCGGAAGACGTCTACTGCTGGAACACCGACAGCAGCGAGCCCCGCACTCTGCCGGTCAACGAGACCGGCACCCCCGAGGACCTCTACGTCCTGAGCACCGTGATCGCCTGCGAGCCGTTCAGCGACAAGCCGGCGCGCCGTATCCCGCACGCCCGCGTCGAAATCCTCGAAGACCACTTCATCGAGGACCTCGACCCCGACGGCCTGCAGGCCGTCATCGGCACCGTCGAGCAGCGGCTCACCGCCATGAGGCAGCGTCACGCCGAACTCATCCGCATCCGCAACGAGCACCTCGGGCGGCAGGCGTGACCGAGAAGTCGCGCCCCGAGTGCGGCCACTGGATCGGCGACGAGCGACGGCACTGCCGCCAGGTCGACGGCGTCCGCCACTACCTGCCCGGCCACCGCTGCCCCGCCCACACCCCGCGCGCCCTGCAGGGCCTGCCCGAAATCCCGCCTGGCCCCGGCTGGCCGGCCCACCGCAAGGAGGAGGCGTCGTGAGCGACCGCCGCCCCGGCCAGTGGCCGGTAGACGAACCCGTCGACCTGGTCCCGGATGACCTCTACCTGAAGCGGGCCGCCGAACGTGGCCGCCGCGAGATCGTCCTCGGCTCCATCCGCGCGCACCTCGAGGAGCAGCCCACGGCCAGTGCCGTGCAGGCCGCCGCCCGGCACTGGAGCGCCGACGTCACCGCCATCGGCGAAGAGGTCGCCCGACAGAAGCGCAGAAGCGCATGAACCGCGGGGCGGGCGCATGGGGGCAGCGCCCGCCCCGCCCCACGAACCAACTGGCCAACCGCTCTCAGAAATGAGCACGTTCGTGACTGACACCATCGCCTTCAATCGCATCGCGGATCTCCTCCGTGACCGGGGCGAACCCATGCGCTACCAGGGCGGAGCACTGCGCACCCGAGGCATCTGCCACGACGGCGACAGCCCCAGCACCGTTGCCATCCGCCGCGGCAACAACGGCGGCGTCGTCATCCACTGCCACAAATGCGACGGGAACACCGAGTTCCTCGCCGCCCTCGGCTGGACTGAGGCCGACCTGTTCGACGCGCCCCTCGAGCGGCAGCGCGACCGGCCGACCGACGACACCTGGATCCCCTGCCAGCGTCACGGCCACAAGCGGGTCGCACAGTACGTCTACCGCGACGAGAACGGCGCCGTCGTCCACGGCGTGACCCGCTGCGACCACAAGGACTTCGCCCAGTGGCGGCCCGACCCGGCCACGAAGTCCGGGCGCCGCTGGTCCCTCAACGACGAACGCGGCAACCGGCTCGTCCCCCTGGTCCCGTACCTGCTCCCCGAGCTGCTCGCCGCCAAGGAAGCCGACCGGGTCATCTGGGTGTGCGAAGGGGAGAAGGACGCCCACGCACTCATCGACCACGGCCTCGCCGCCACCTGCAACGCGGGCGGCGCCGGAAAGTGGACCGCCGAACACGCCCGCTACCTCGAGGACGCTGACGTCACCATCGTCGCCGACCGCGACGACAAGGGCCGCGAACACGCCACCGCCGTCGTCGAGTCGCTCCGCGGTCTGGCTCACTCCGTGTACGTCGTCCAGGCCCGCACCGGTAAGGACGCCGCCGACCACTTCGCGGCCGGTCACAAGGACTCGGACTTCGACCAGGTGTGGGCACCCGTCCCGTACCCCGGCGACCCGGCGGTGACGGTGTGAGTGCCGCACCCAACTGGAAGCCCGACATCAAGGCGCCGTCCTGGGACACCGGCGTCCATGCCGAGGACGCGCAGGGATGGGAAGAGCCCGTCCCTCTCAATCCGCCGGCCGCCCCTGCCCTCGACGCGGCCAAGCTCCGCGGCATTGGCGTCATGGCCCAGGCGGTGTCCGACAGTCTGCAGGTCCCCGTCGACCTGCCCGCATGGCTCGGCATGGCCGTCGCGTCCACCGCGATCGGCGGCCGCCGCACCGTCAGCCCGAAGCCGGACTGGATCGAGCCCGTCACCCTGTACACGATGCCCGTCGCGGCACCGGGCGAGATGAAGTCGCCGGCCCTCGGCCTCATGGCCAAGCCCGTCTTCGAGGAGCAGAAGCGGCGGCGGCTCGAGGACAGTTCCGCCGTCGCCCGGGACCAGCAAGACCGGCGCATCGCCGAGGCCTGCGTGTCGGACGCCGAGTCGAAGGTCATCAAGGCCGCCGACCCGGCCAAGCGCCAGAACGCCCGCGCTCTCCTCGACGCGGCACGCGATGAGCTCGAAGCGCTCGGCGAACCACGGGTGTTCACACAGTTGGTCGCCGACGACACCACGCCCGAGGCTGCCGCCGACCTCATCGCCCACCAGGGCGAGCGCCTGGCCGTGCTCTCCACCGAGAGCTCGTTCCTCGGCAACGTCGGCGGCCGGTACAGCAAGAACGCCAACCCTGAGATCGTCCTCAAGGCGTGGTCCCAGGAACCCCACGCCGTGAACCGGAAAAGCGGGCAGCCGCTACTCCTCGAGCGCCCGAACCTCACCCTCGGTCTGGCCGTACAGCCCGGGTTCCTCACCGGCATGGGCGAGACCGGTGACGTCTTCGAAGCCCGCGGCCTCATGGCCCGGTTCATCTTCTCCATGCCCGTCAGCCGGGTCGGCGACCGCGTGTACGACACCGACCCCATCCCGACCGACACAAGCAAGGCGTGGGGTGCCCGGATCAAAGCGATGATGGAGAGGATCTGGGACGACGACGAGCCGCAGGAGATGCAGCTCGACGCCGCTGCGAAGCGCTCCTTCCGGGAGTTCTGGGAAGCGCTGGAGCCCCGGCACAAAGCCCACGGCGACCTCGCCGCCATCGAGGGCTGGGCGAAGAAGCTGCCGGGGCAGGTCCTCCGGATCGCCGCGGTCCTCACCCTGTTCGAGAACCCCGAGTCGCTGATCGTGCCGGGGGACGTGATGGACGACGCGGTTGCCCTGGTGCCGTACCTGATCGCACACGCCCGCCTGGTGTCCGACCTGATGTCAGCCGAGCGACAGTCGAAGCTCGGCCCCGCCCGCGCCGTACTGGACTGGCTGCGCCGTAAGCAGGTGGCCGGCCGGTTCCCTGCGGGCGACGTCGAGAAGGGCGTTCGGGGGCAGGCGTGGTGCACGGAGATGGCCGACGTCGACGACGCCCTGAACCTTCTCGTGCGTGCCGGGTGGCTGCGGCAGATCGATCCGCCTGAGGCTCCTGAGCGACGTGCAGGGCGCCCGCCGAAGCCGAGGTTCGTTGCTCACCCGGACGTCTTCGAGCCCAGTGAGGGGCGGGTTATCTCCATTAATTCCATGCCTCATGGGGTGGCGTGAACGGGCCTGGAGTTACTTCCAGGAGTCCCCGTAAGCCTATTTTTAACTAATTACTACTCTCTGTAACCAGAATGACTACCCACCGTACCGACCGAGATGCAGGCCTCCTGTCCTGCACGTCCCCACCCCATGGAATTAATGGAGGAAACCCCGTGCCGCACCTCCCGCCCCCTCCGCAACACCGCTCCTCATGAACGTCGACGACGTGGTCGCGGAGAAGATCGCCGCCGCCACAGCTCGCGCCGAGGCGGCCAAGCGCCGGCGCGCAGCCCTCAACGCCGCCCGGCAACGCGGCCTCGCCCAACGGCACGCCGCCAAGCTCCGCAACCAGGCTTCCGCCCGCACGACGGACGGATCCGAGACGGACACCCCGTCCGCCTCAAACGACACCACCACCGAGGAGAACTCATGAACATCGCCACCGGCTCCGTCATCAACATCGCGCCCACTGCCCCCGGCTGGGTCGTCATCTTCAGCGAGGGCAACAGCGCGGACAACGTCTGCCCGGTCATCGGCTGGGCGACCGTCGTCCAGGCCCACATGAAGGACGGCACCGTCACCACCCGCGTCGAGCCCGCCTTCGTGTGGGGCGAGCAGGTGTGGACCGAGACAGACGCACGCGAGCACTCCGCCGGGGGGCTCCACTTCCAGATCACCCGCCACTGACCCGCACGACAGCGGCCGGGCCCGCGGGACTCGGGCCCGGCCACCCACCCAGCATCCCGCGACTTGCTTCCCCGCAGGAAGTAAGTCGCCCTCCCGAGAAGGAGTCCGCCATGGCAGGCGAGACCGTGATCACCGTCGTCGGCAACCTGGTCGACAATCCTGAGCTGCGTTTCACTCCGTCCGGCGCGGCCGTGGCCAAGTTCCGCGTCGCGTCCACGCCGCGCACCTTCAACAAGACGACGAACGCTTGGGAGGACGGCGACGCCCTGTTCCTCACCTGCTCGGTGTGGCGGCAGGCCGCCGAGAACGTCGCCGAGTCCCTCGCCCGCGGCACCCGGGTCATCGTGCAAGGCCGGCTGAAGCAGCGGTCCTACGAGGACCGTGAGGGCGTCAAGCGCACGGTGTACGAGCTGGACGTCGACGAGGTCGGCGCGTCCCTCACCTACGCCACCGCCAACGTCACCAAGAAGACCGGCGGCGGGCGGACGGCTACTGATCCAAATGGATCAGCTGACCCGTGGTCCGGCGCGAAGCCCGCGAACAGCCAGCAGCAGGGCGGCGGCTGGGGATCCGCCCCGCCCGCGCAGCAGCCCGCCGCCCAGGCCGCGGGCTACTCCGACCAGCCCCCGTTCTGATCAAGGAGTCGACGTGACCGCGAACGAACTGCAGCTGCTCATCGTGGGGATGATGCTCGGCGCCTGGCCCATGGCCATCTGGCGCATGGTCCTCGACATGCGCGAGGCCAACCGCAGCCTCGCCGAGTCCCACCAGATCCGCCGCCGGGCGGCCGGTGACACCTTCCTGCGCAGCCTGGAGCTGTACCAGGTCCAGCAGCGTTACGGGCTCGTGCCGTGACCGCCGCAGACGAGAAGGGGTACACGCCAGCGTGTACCCCTGCGTGCGAGCTGTGCGGCGAGGAGACCGGCGGCCGGTACCTGTGCGAGCGGCACGCCGTCCAGCTCGCCAAGCGGCTGGACGACCTGCCCGTCCTGTACACCGAGGTCGGCCAGTGCCTGGTGCCTCGCCGGTACGGCTGGGGGGAGATCGTCGCGACGAAGAGCGCGGCCGGCCCGCGCTCCCCGCTCGACGAGGACGTCCTCGACACGGTGAACGTGACCCGGGCCGCCGAGGTGATACGCCTGTGGCGGCTGGACGTGCAGCGCGTCCGGTGGCCGCGGCACGGGGCCCCGGCCCCGGCCCCGCTCGCCGCCGACTGCCGGTGGCTGGCGATGGAACTGGACTGGATCGTCCAGCACTACCCGGGGGCTGGCGACCTGGCGCGCGAGGTGCGGGAGCTGGAGTTGCAGGCCCGCACGATCGTCGGCGATCCGGCGCCGCGGCCGCAGCGCCTCGGCACGTGCGTCGCGGTCGACAGCGACGGCGTCGTCTGCGGCGCCGTGATCTCCCGCCTGCCGGGACAGACCCGGCTGACGTGCCGCTGGTGTGGCTACACCTACGAGTCGGAGCGGGACCTGCTGATGCTCCTGCACTTCCAGCCGAAGGAGGCGGCGTGACCGCCTTGACGGAGGTAAGCACCCCTGCTTATATTTGTGGTCATGCAGTCACCTCCGGTACGAGGAGGGACGTGACTACATGGAAGGAACGGCACGACGCTGCCGTCCGCAAGCAGAAGGCCGCACTCGACGCCTACCAAGAAGCCACCGACGAACGGGCACTCGCCCTCATCGACGGGGCTGAAGAACTCGGAAGCCAGGCCGCAGTCGCCCGCGAACTCGGGGTGAAGACCCCCAGCGTGAACCAGGCGATCCGCGCCTACCAGAAGAAGACCGAGTAGCACCCACAACTGAAGACGGCCCAAGGCCGGGATTGCCGTCCCAGCCAAGGGCCTGACCGCACCGCCTACCTGACTAGACCAGGAGGAGATCCGGCTATGGCCGATCTTGCCACGCCTGCATGCGCGGACAACACCGCCCTGCGCACCATCGAACCGAGCGACCTCGAGGTCGCGATCAGCGTCGCCCAGCAGCTGCTGCACAGCGACCAGATCCTCTCCCTCCAGGAGGCCCTCCGCCTCCTGCTCCGTGCCCTCGGAACCGAGCCCGCCACCGAGCCGCCCGCGCTGCGCTGCCCGACCATCGGCACCCGCGACCAGCTCGCCCTCCGGCACGACGAGTACCGGGTGCGGAAGGCCCGCGAGGAACTCGCCGCCCCGGTGGACCTGTCGGACGACCGGGCGATGGCCCGCAGGGTCGGCCGGCTCGAGGTCGCCCTGGAGCAGCTGCTGGAGATGCTCGCCGAGCGGGGTGAGGGCCAGTGAGCACCCAGCCCCGTCGGCAGGATCCGCGTTACCGGGACGGCGTCGTCGTCCTGCAGACCCTCGACCGCGGTGAGGTCGTCGTGCCCGAGCCCGTCTGGTGCCGCGGCCACGACGACGACCTGGTCGGCCACCTCGCGGACGTCACCCACAACGGGCCCGCCATCCGCGCCGACGCCGTCACCGCCCAGTACGGGCCGCTGCAGGTGCTGGAGGCGCGCATCACCCAGGCCCCGCACGGCGAGATCCGCCCGGAGCCGCTGCCGCTGCTCGCCATCAACGTGACCGTCGACGCCACCGTCGGCGTCGAGGACGGCCGGCACCTCACCCAGGCGCTGCGCGCCGCCGCCGTCCGTATCGACCGCGCCCTCGACGAGGTCGCCCGCCTCCGAGGTGATCACCGATGAGCACCCGCAACCTCACCAAGGGCCAGAAGGGCGTCCTCGGCGTCGCCGCGGCCGTCATGGTCGCCGTCGGTATCGCCGGAGCGGTCGGCACCTTCTCCAACGCCCTCGCCGAGTTCGGACGCAAGGAGACCGCCGCCGGCATCGTCGCCGCCGGAGAGGGCCTGACCCTCATCCTGGCGCTCACGATGCTGGGCCTGACCCTGCTGGGGCAGTCCGCCCCGGCCTGGGTCCGCGTCGGTCTGTGGCTTGCCCCGCTGGGCGCCTGCGGTACCGGCCTCGCCCTCGCCGACACGCTCACCGAAGCGGTCGTCTACGGCACCACCCCGCTCGGCATGAGCGGCGCCGCCGAAGGCCTCGGGCTCATCGCCCGCCGCGTCGTCATCTACACCACCGGCGTCGACGCCGAAGCCCAGCGCCGCAACGCGGCGACCCTGCAGCAGCTCGCCTACCACCGGGCCCGCTCAGCGAACCACCCGGGCAAGTGGACGCGCCTGTGGTCCGAGCGGGCCGCATGGCGGCTGGCCAAGCACGCCGGCGCGGGAGACGCCGAACTCGGCGTGGACCTGGTCGGCGTACAGCGGACGCGGCTGACCGCGGCCGGCGACGCCGCCCTGCTCGACATGTTCACCGTGACGCCCGCCCCGACCGCCCCCGACCTGCCCGAGGTGACCCTGGAACGCCTCGACGCCGGCCAGGTGCCCGCCGTCGAGGCACCCCGCCCCCGGCCCGAGGTGGTCCCGGCCGGTGCCCGGCTGCTGCCGATCGTCGCCCGGCCCGAGCCGGTCGAAGTGACCACCAATGAGCCCTTGCTGCGGCACTGGTGGGACAACACCCTCAAGCGGTACGCGCCCACCGAGGTGGTCATGCCGCAGACCCCCGCGATCACCGCAGCACCGTTCCGATGGGAGGACCTCGACGCACCTGCGGTGACCGGCAAGGTGCCCGCTGCACTCCCCGCCGAACAGCCCCGGCAGGTGGTCACCGCGGCCGTCACGCTCACCCCGTCCGACCTGCGGCGACAGGCCCGCAGGCTGAACCGGGAAGCGGTCAGGTCGAACGGCCGGTCGGTGACCATCAAGACGCTTCAGGACGAACTCGGCCTGTCGCGTCGAGAAGCGACAAAGCTGCGGCACGAGGTCGTCGGGGGTGAGCGGTCATGAAGTGGCTTCTCCTCGGCGCCCTGCTCGGGCTGCTCCTGACCATCCCGCAGGTGCTCGCCCTGACCACCACCGTGGTCACCGCGCTGGCCTCCCAGCCGCTGCTGGTCGCGTTCGCCCTCGGTGCCGCAGCCCGCCCGCACCTGCCCCTGGTGGGGAGGTGGACCCGATGAGCGACGCCCTTGAGAAGGCCGCCGCCGATGCGGTGGCCGCCGCCGACAACACCCGGCAGGTCGAGATCATCGCCGCGTTCCTCGCCGCGCAGCAGCTGCTCAACCAGCAGCAGCCCCAGCAGCCGGCCCCGGCGCCGCGGTCCGAGTTCGACACGAAGAAGTGGCTGACGCTCGGCTTCCTCGGCATCGCCGGCGGACTGGTCGCCTCGCTGTTCGCCGTCGCCGTCGCCATCGGCGCCGTCTCCGTCGCGATCCTCGCCCTGGTCCTGCGCAGCCTCTGGGCCGACTACCAGAAGGGTCGTTGACCCATGAAGACCACCACCGTAGAGATCACTTCCTTCGGCTACCTCCACGACGCCCCGCCCGCGGCACACCTGACGGTCGACCTCCGGCACCACTTCCGGGACCCGCACGTCTCCCCGGACCTGCGGTACATGACCGCCGGCGACGAGCCCGTCCGTGTCGCGGTCCTGGCCACGCCCGGTATCCGGCAGCTGGTCGACGCCATCGCGGCGGCGGTAGAGGCGTTCGCTGCCGGTCCGTCGGCCGGAACCATCGCCGTCGCCACCGGGTGCGCGGGCGGCCGGCACCGGGCACCGACGTTCGCCCAGGCCCTCGCCGACATGCTCACCGCCGCTGGCTACACCGTGACCGTCCGGCACCGGGACCTCGGCAAGCCCGTCGTGCAGCGCTGACCGAACCAAGCCAAGGAGGACCAGATGGACCGCAAGCAGCGCCTGACGATGGCGGACGCCGCCGCCACCCGTGCGGCCAGCCTCGCCCGCGAAGCCGAGGACCACGCCCACTCTGACCCGGCCAAGACGCCCGCGTTCGCCGCGGCGTCCGCCGCCTGGTCCACCGTCGCCCGCACCCACCTCGCTATCGCCGCTCTGCTGCCCGACACCACCGAGGGGAACTGACGATGCCCGCTACGAACCACGACCCGCACACCTGGGGCGAGTTGGCCCGCGTCGTCGCCCTCGGCGCCCAGATCCAGCGCAGGAAGGCGCAGGGCAAGGGCACCAAGCGGCTCGAGGCCCGCGTCGACGAGATCCGCGAGAAGGCGCAGGCCCGCGAGGACGCCCGCAAGAAGAAGTAGCTCGACCCCGGGGCGGCCGTCCGCCTGGCAGCAAGCCGGCCGCCCCGGGCCTCCCAACCCCAGCAAGAGGCAGGAAGCCCCAGCATGACAGTCCACATGATCAAGGCGTCACAGGACGACACGGAGGCGCCCTCCAGCTACCGCGAGCGGCGCCGGGCCCGGTTCCGCACCGCAGCCCGCGCAGCCCTGCAGGACGAGCGCGTGCGCGCCTTCGGCCGCCTCACCGTCCGCCACGGCGCCTACATCACCGGCGGGGCCCGCATCGTCGCCCGCCGCGCCTGGGACGGCCGCACCGCCTCCCGCTACGAGCGGATGATCCGCGCAGCCGAAGCCGCCGGCCTCATGGACGAGGTCAAGGAGTGGGAGCAGCGCGCCCAGGCGTACCGGGCCGCCCGCCACAAGCGGCGCCTCGAACTGCTGCAGGCCATGGTCCACGCCCCCAAGGCCATCGCCTACGGCACCGTCGGCGGCACCGGCATCCTGCTGATGATCGGCATCATGCTCGCCTGGGGCTCCGGAGACGTCCGCGACGTCCTCACCCCCATCGAGGCCGTCATCGAGCTGGTCAGCTGGGCCGCGTTCGTCGCAGGCGTCGTCTGGGGCCCGTTGCTGTTCGCCGCCCCCTGGATCGGCCTCGCCGCCGTATGGGCCGTCGGCCAGCACCGCCACACCGCCCCCCAGTGGGCGCTGCCCGCCCAAGCCCGCGACCTCGGCGCCGCCATCACCCCGTCCATCGTCGTCATCGCCTTCCGTGACCTGGGCATTTCCCCGCTGCGTAAGGCCATCGACGCGATGGGCGACGTCGGTGCCGCCCTGCTCGGCCCGATCCGTATCGCCGGATGCGGCGTCGAAGTCGACGTCCACCTGCCCTCCGGTGTCTCCACCGAGGAGATCCAGAACAAGCGGCGCAAGCTCGCCGAGAACCTCAACCGGCACGAGCACGAAGTGTTCATCACCATCCCGCCCGCCCCGCGCACCGTCCGCCTGTGGATCGCCGACAGCGGCGCCCTCGACGAACCCATCGGCCCGTCCCCGCTGATCCTCGAAGAGGACACGACCGCCGACTACTACACCGGCAGCGCACCGTGGGGACAGAACCTGCGCGGCGACGCCGCCGGCGTGAGCGTCTTCCAGCGGCACGTCCTGCTCACCGGCCTGTCCAACCAGGGCAAGACCGCCGCCCTGCGCGCCCTGGCCCTGTGGCTGGCCTTCGACGAGACCGTGGACTTCTACATCGCCGACCTCAAGGGCGTCGGCGACTGGCGGGGCTTCCTCGGGCTCGCCCAGGTGCTCATCCAGGGCCCGACCGACGACCACGTCGCCCAGGCCACCGACATGGTCGAATGGGGCGTCGACGAGATGCAGAAGCGCATCGGCCTGCTGGAAGAGTCCGGCGCCACCGACGGCGTCACCCGCGAGATGGCCCGCACCGACCCGCGGTTCCGTCCCATCGTCCTCATCGTCGACGAGGCCCAGGTCGCCTACGGCTGCGGCGCCAAGAGCGAGGACGGCCGCCCCTACGGCGGCAGCAAGGCCACGTCCCGCTACTTCCAGGCCGTCAAGAAGATCCACGACCAGGGCCGCGCCGTGAACGTCACCATCTGGGAAGGCACCCAGGACCCCACCGACGAGAACCTGCCCAAGCGGTCCCGCGAGGGCAACCACATCCGCGGCTCCCTCGCCCTCGGCACCGAGTCGCAGGCGAAGATGGCGCTCGGCGAGGCCCCCGTGGACGCCGGCGCCGCCCCGCACAAGCTCCGCCGCGGCCTCGACCGGGGAACCCTCGTCGTCGCAGGCGAGGGCATCCCCCTCGAAGCCGGGCAGTCCTCCGTGACCGTCCGCACGCACTTCATCAGCGGCGAGGACGCCCTCGTGCTTACCGACCGGGCCAAGGCCCGCCGCCAGGACGTCGCCACCGTCCACAAGCTGGAGATCGCAAAGCCCGTGAACCACCTCGGCGACCTGGCGGCCGTCGTGGGCCGGGAAAAGCGCGTGCGCACCACCGAGGTCCTGCACCGGTTGAAGGCCCGCAACCATGCCGTCTACGAGCACTGGACCGGCGCCCGCCTCAAGGCCCTGCTCGCCGAGTACGACGAGGAGTCGGGGACCTATAACGGTTACCCCGTAGTGAGGCTGGAGAGCGTCGAGAGGGCCCTCGACCGGCGAGCGGAAGAGATCGCAGAGGCTCAGTGACTCGGCAGTGGGCAGTGACTTTCCACTCGGAGCGTCACTGCCCACCCTCACTGGGGTTGATCAGCGGAAACGACGGTCCAGTGAGGTGATGAGGCCCGTTGCAGGGGCCTTAATTGCCTCCACATGGCGCCTCTCTGAGGGCTGCCCATGCGTCACTCACTTGCGAGCTACTGAACGCCCGTGTCAGCCAACACCTAGCAGTACCGCCGCTCGGCTCGGGCAAAACCAGCGCTGTAGCCATCGGCATAGCCCCGAGCATAGTCGCGGTTACTCCTGCTGTTATCGGAGAAGCTTCCGTCCAGTCGGCAGTCCTGCCTGGCATCTGCGAATCCATCGCGGAAGCCATCGCGGAAGCCCTCCCGGTAGTCCGCTCGACTGGTTACGGCCGTCGGCGCACTGGCCTGAGTCTCGCTTGCCGGAGCGGCCGAAGCCTGCTGCACGCCGACAGGAGAGAGGCCGAGGATGAGAGCCGCACTCAGGACGATTGATCGCTTCCAGTAACTAGCGTTCATGCCCTACCCCTTGTCACATAGATCACATAGGGTTCACTTTCCACTCTAATCACACAAATGAGGGCTGCAACTTGCCGCCCATCACTGCATCAGCTGAGCACGCATCCCTGTCTGAGGCCTCTGCAAAAATCAACTCATGGAGTCGCAGATGATCCGGCCCGGCCACCTCACCGCACACCAGACCGCGCGCGTCCTCGGCGTCGAGTTGACTGGCCTGCGCACGCTCGTCCACCGCGGCCAACTGACCCGCTCCGGCGGCACCGAGCGACAGCCCTGGTACGCCGCCAAGGACGTCGCTGTCCTCGCCGCGAAGCGGGCCGCACGCGCCGCCGCTTGACCGCAGGTCAGACCGAGTGCAACGATCGCGGTGCACCACTGTGCCCACATGAGGCACCACAGACACCCCAAGGCCCCGTCCACCAGCGGGGCCTTACGCGTACCCAGAGACCCCCCAGCAAGGGGTACCCCAGCACCTATGCCCCTGCCTGCCCTACCCCAGCCCCCCACCCACCCACGGGAGGCCCACCCCCATGCCCTCCCGCCCCCGTAAGCCCTGCCCCATACCCGGATGCCCCGAGACCGTCACCCAGGGCAGATGCGACAGACACACCAGGCAGGCAGAGCAACAGCGAGGCAGCAGCAGCCAACGCGGATACGACACACGATGGCAACGACGCAGAGCCAACTACCTCTATCACCATCCATGGTGCGTGCTCTGCGGTCAGCCCTCCAAGGTGCCTGATCACTACCCAGTGAGCCGCAAGGACCTGATAGCCCAAGGCGATCCCGATCCGGACGCTGACAGACATCTGCGGCCCTTGTGCACGCGATGCCACTCATCCGAGACGGCACGGCACCAACCCGGAGGCTGGAACGCCCGATGACCACCCACCAGCCCACCCCCGAACAGCTCGAACGGCTCCAGACCGCTCACCTCGGAGCCACACAGACCGATGCAGCCGTCGCCGAAGCCCGCGCGAAGCTCGCCCAGGCCCTCGCGGAACACTCCGAGGCCACCGCCACGCTCTCCAGGGCCATCGCAGACGTCCTCTACGGCCCCCACGACGACTCCGAAGGACCGCGCAAGGGCACTGCCTACGAGCTGTCCAACGACATGGCCCGAGCTCACTGGCCTACCCCTCGCGCCGCCCCTGGGGGGTGACTCCCCTCCCCCACCCCACGGCCACCCGCCGGGGAGGGCGGCTCTTGCGATGGCCGATTGGGCCGTTCCTGTGGGTGACCAAACGGGCCATCTCGTCACGGAAGGTGAGGTGAGGGCGTGGCCGTGCGTGGAGCGAAGCCCAAGCCGCACCTTCAGGCCGTGCGCGAGGGAACGTACCGGGAGGACCGGCAGTCGCCCGGGGTGCGGTTCGCCCCGTCGGACCCGGTGGAGCCGGACTGGTCGGAGCACCTGCCCGGGGAGGGCGAGGAGAGCGACCGGGTCCGTGAGCACGCGGCGGCGGCGTGGGCGCGGGTGGTGCCGATGCTGGTGGTGGCGGCCGGCCTGACGGACACGCAGCGGGACACCGCGCTGGAGTACTGCATCACCTGGGCGCGGCTGGTCCAGGCGGAGCGCCACCTGTCGGTAGAGGGCCTGGTCGTGGGGACCGAGCGGGGCAACGTGAAGAACCCGTGGACCACGATCGCCCACCAGTACCGTGCCCACTTCCGGTCCCTGGTCGGCGAGCTGGGCCTGTCGCCGGCGGCGGCTACCCGGCTCACGCCGCCGGAGGGCGGAGACGACGATGACGGTGTCTTCGACTGAACGGCTGTCCCTCGAGGACCTGGCCGACGGCCTGCCGGTGCCGCGGGCCGCGCTGTACGAGCTGGGCCTGAGCGATGAGGACATCGCCGTCGCGCTGGAGTCCAAGCCGGACGTGGTCGCCTTCCACGCGGACCGGCAGCCGGGCGCGTTCTTCTCGGTGGAGGCGGCGCGGCGGGCGAAGGACGCCATCGAGTCGTTCAAGCACACCAAGGGCCGGTGGGGCGGCACGCCGCTGAAGCTGATGCCCTGGCAACTGGTGTGGGTCATCGCCCCCGTCTTCGGCTGGCTGCACTACAACGAGGAACTTCAGCGTGCGGTCCGGGTGATCCGGGCGGCGTGGGTGGAGGTCCCCCGCAAGAACGGCAAGTCCACCCTGTCCTCGGGTGTCGCGTTGACGCTGCTGGCCGCGGACCGGGAGATCGGCCCCGAGGTGTACACGGCGGGCGTCGACCGGGAGCAGGCGTCGCGCATCTTCAGCGACGCGAAGCAGATGGCGATGTCGTCGCGGGGCGGGAAGCGGGCCATCGAGCCGAAGGCCGCGGTGTTGGTCGGCCGGCGCAACGGCGGCATCCTGCGGGCCCTGTCCCGGGTGGCCGAGGCGGCGCACGGCTTGAACGTGTCCGGGGGCGTCATCGACGAGGTCCACGTGCACAAGTCCCGGGACCTGATCGAGGCGATCGAGACGGGCACGGGCGCGCGGGAGCAGCCGCTGATCCTGTTCATCACGACCGCCGACGAGGGCACCGAGTTCACGATCTACGACGAGAAGCACACGTACACGGTGCGTGTCGCGGAGAACGTCGTGGAGGACCCGGCGCACTACGGCGTCATCTGGCGGGCGGGCGAGGAGGACGACCCGTTCTCCGAGGCCACGTGGCACAAGGCGAATCCGGGCCTGCGCTACGGGGCGCCCACGCTGAAGTCGATCCAGGACGCGGCCCGGAAGGCGCAGACGACACCGTCGGCGTTCCCCGGCTTCTGCCGGCTGTACCTGAACCGGCGGATGAACACGAAGTCGCGGTGGATGCCGATGCCGCTGTGGGATGCCAACGAGGGCGAGGTGTCCTCGGAGCGGCGGCTGAAGTTCCAGGACGCGTGGGGCGGGCTGGACCTGTCGGCGGTGTCCGACCTGACGGCGTGGATGCTGATCGTCAAGTCCCGGCAGCCCGGTATCGAGCTGGAGATGGTCCCGCACTTCTGGGTGCCCGAGGAGCGGGTGGAGGAGCTGTCCCACGAGCTTCAGGTGCCGCTGCGCGACTGGGCAGATGCGGGCCTGCTGCACCTGACCGAGGGCGACGCCATCGACTACGCGGCCGTGGAGGACCAGATCCTGAAGGACTCCCGCACGTACCGGATCAAGCGGATCGGATACGACCGGATGTTCGCCGGCGGCTCGCTCCAGCGCATCGAGAACAACCCGCGCATCGGCGAGGTCGTCCCGATCAACCAGACCTACCTGGGCCAGTCGCCGGCCGTGAAGGAGACCGAGCGGCTGTTGCGCACGCACGCGCTGCGGCACGACGGGCACAAGGTGCTGCGCTGGAACGCCCAGTGCGCCGAGGTGATCCGCGACGGCAACGACAACATCCGCCTGGTCAAGCCCAAGCGCGGCAAGGCCACCGCCCGCATCGACGGGATGGCCGCCCTGGTGAACGCCGTGGACGGCTACCTGCGGCGCAAGCAGACGAGAGACGAAGCCGCTACGGCGTGAGAGGGGGACGGCATGGCGAAGCTCCGCAACGACGGGCCCGCGCTGGCGGACAGCGACTCCCCCGAGGAGATGCTGGACAAGCTGACCCAGCGCATGGACGCCCGCAAGGGTGAAGAGAACAAGTGGAACGACCTGTACAACGGGGAGGAAGCGCTGCTGTTCGCCTCCCCGGAGTTCGAGGAGCTGACCGGCGGCCTGTTCGAGGACTTCTCCGACAACTGGTGCCGCACGGTGCCGGACTCCTGCCGGGAGCGGCTGAGGGTGACCGCATTCCAGGGCGCCGACGGCCAGATGGACACGCAGGCGATGGAGGCGTGGCGGCGCAACGAGGCGGACGTGGAGATCGGCCTGGCGCTGCTGGACTCCCTGGTCGTCTCCCGCTCGCACGCCCTGGTGTGGAACCCCACCGGCGAGGCCTCCGACATCACGTTCATCCCGACCGGTGAGGCGATCGTCGACTACGCCCCGGGCACCCGCCGTGTCCGCCGTGCGGGCATGCGCACCTGGTCCGACGGCTCCCACGACTTCGCCACCCTGTTCGTCCGCGGCCGCGACGGGCTGCCGCCGATGATCTACCGGCGGCAGCGCAGGACCGGCGGCACGTGGGAGCCGCGCACGATCGGCCTGCGGTCCTCGGAACGGGTCGACTTCCCCAACCCGATGGGCGAGGCCGGCGCCGTCCCGCTGGTGGAGATCGCCAACCGGGCCCGCCTCGGTGGCGAGCCGGAGTCGGACATCAAACAGGTGGCCTCGCTCCAGCGCACGGTGAACACCCTGTGGGCGCACCTGCTGACCGGCGCCGACTACATGGCCCTGCCCCAGCGGGTGGTCCTCGGCATGGACAAGCCCATGCGCGACATCCGCGACGACGAGGGCAACATCGTCGACGAGGAAGAGATCCCGCTGACCAAGTTCAGCCGGGACCGGCTGCTGTGGCTGTCCAAGCAGGGCGCCAACATCGCCCAGTTCACCGCCGCCGACCTGCGGAACTACCTGGTGGTGATCGAGGCGGCCGTGCGGCACATCGCCGCGCAGACCAGGACCCCGCCGCACTACCTGCTGGGCGAGATGTCCAACATCGCCGCCGACGCGCTGACCGCGGCGGAGTCCGGTCTGGTCGCCAAGGCCAAGGACAAACAGACCTACTTCGGCGCCGACATCCGCGAGCTCGTGCGGCTCGAGGCCCTCGCCTCCGGGGACAGCGCCCGCGCGCAGTCCCTGGCCATGGGCAAGGTGATCTGGCGCGATGCCCAGTACCGCTCCGAGGCGCAGTACGCGGACGCCCTGACGAAGTACAAGGCGATCGGCGTACCCGATGAGGCGCTGTGGCGGATGATCCCGGACGTGGAGCCGGAGCAGGTGGAGGCCTGGATCCGGATGCGGGACGCGCAGGCGCAGGCCGCCGCGCAGGCCGCCGCGGCCGCGTTCAACGAGTTCGGCCCCAAGGATGCTGGCGACGACCTCGAGGACGACAGCGAGGCGGCATGAGTGACGCTGCGGACGCCCGCTACACGCAGGTGCAGACCCTCGCCCAGGCCGTCGTCGCCCGGGTCTCCGCCATCTGGTCCGGGCTGGACCCGGCGCACATCCTCGCCTCGCTCCAGGGCGACCAGGGCGCGGCGATCCTCGACGCGGTGGTGGCCGGGCAGCTCACCGCGGCGCAGGGTGCGCAGGCGTTCGTGGCGCAGGCCATGGCGGAGCGGGCCGCGGCGGCGCGGCTGGCCGCCGAGGTGGCGCCCGAGGCGTTCGCCGGTATCGCGTCCGACGGCCGTCCGCTGACCACGCTGCTGTTCCAGCCGGCCATCACCACGTTCACGACGCTGGCGGGCGGGGCGGATCCGCGGACCGCGCTGCTGGCGGGGATGAACCAGATGGCGCGGATGGTGTCTACGCAGATCGCCGACACCTCGCGCGCGGCCACCCAGGTGTCGATGGTGACGCACCGCCGGTGCATCGCCTATGTGCGGGTGGTGAAGCTGCCCGCGTGCGGGCGGTGCCTCATCCTCGCCGGCCGCCAGTACTCCTACAGCACGGGCTTCAAGCGGCACCCGAAATGCGACTGCGGCATGGACCCGATCGACATCGAGCGGTGGGGCGAGGTGCCCAGCCCGGAGAAGCTGGTGGCGCAGATGACGCCCGAGGAGCAGCGCAAGCGGCTGGGTGCGGCCGCGGTCGACGCCCTGGCCAAGGGCGCGGACCTGGCGCAGGTCGTCAACGCGCGCCGCGGCATGCAGACGATGACCGTCTTCGGCCGGAAGGTGCAGGCGACCACCGAGGGCTCCACGGTGCGCGGTATCGCCGGCAAGCGGCTGGCCACGGACCTGGGTGCGGACAAGCTGCCCGGCCAGCGCTACCGCCGCTCGAAGTCGCCGCGGCTGATGCCGGAGGAGATTCTCCGGCTGGCCGACGACCGAGAACACCAGCTGCGGCTGCTGAAGAAGCACGGCTACATCTACTGACTTCTCCTGGATCGATTCTCCGGGAGGGCCCGCACGGCGCGACGCCGGGCGGGCGGCACATCACCGCGGCGCGATGCCGCACCCAGCGAAGGAGAGGGCGCGATGCCCCACAACACCCGCACGCGTTTCCTGGCCGCCGCAATGGGCGCCGGGTGGACGCACCCCTACGGCACCGACCCGTTCGTCCTGTACGCCGACGGCGGCGACGCAGGCGGCGGCACGGGGGCCGAGGGAGCAGGCAACGGACCGGACGACCCCAAGGGCGACGGCGGCAAACCGCAGGGCGATCCTGCGGGCGAGGCCAAGCCCGACGACCCGAAGCCGGCCGAGGGCGACGAAGCCCTCGGAGAGGCCGGGAAGAAGGCGCTGGCCGAGGAGCGCACCGCCCGCAAGGAAGCCGAGCGCAAGCTGACCGACCTCGAGGCGGAGGTGTCCCGACTGCGCCGCTCGAACGCGGCCAGCAAGGGCACCGACATGGAGGCCATCAAGGCGGAGATCCGTTCCGAGTTCGCCGCGGGACTGGTGGAAGCCCAGCTCGAGGCGGCGGCCACCGGCCGTCTGGCCAAGCCCGAGGACGCGGTGCTGTTCGTCGGCACCGAGAAGATCGCCGCTCTGGCCAAGGACGGCAGGCCCGACAAGGCCGCCATCTCCGAGGCCATCGACCAGGTCCTCAAGGAACGCCCCTACCTCGCCGGCCAGGCGGGCCCCCAATGGGGCGACGTCGGCGGCGGCCACCACCCGGGCCCGTCCGCGGACGTGGAGCCCGGCCTGGGCCGTCTGCGGCACGCCTACGCCACCGAGACCAAGACCAAGTAACCCGGCCCGCGCAGCGGGCCTCACCTGAAAGGGGCCCGCCGTGGCCGTAACCCTTGTCGAGGCGGCGAAGCTGTCTCAGACCCAGCTCCAGCGCGGCGTCATCGAGACGTTCGTGCAGGAGTCGTCCATCCTGGACCGCATCCCGCTGATGCAGATCGAGGGCAACGCCTACGCCTACAACGAGGAGGCCACCCTCCCGGGCGTGGCGTTCCGTTCGGTTAACGAGGCCTACACCGAGTCCACCGGTACGTTCAACCAGAAGTCCGAGTCCCTGGTGATCCTCGGTGGCGACGCCGACGTGGACCGGTTCATCGTCCGCACCCGCGGCAACCTCAACGACCAGCGCGCGACCCAGACCCGGATGAAGGTCAAGGCGGCCGCGTACAAGTTCCAGGACACGTTCTTCAACGGCGACGTGGCCGTGGACGCCAAGAGCTTCGACGGCCTGAAGAAGCGGCTCACCGGGGCGCAGGTCCTCGACGCGGCGACCAACGGCCTGGGCCCGGTCGCCGGCGGCCACGACTTCTTCGACGTCCTGGACGCGGCCATCGCGCAGGTGCCCGGGGTCAACGGCTCCAACGGAGCCATCTACGCCAACAGTGCGGCCATCGCGCGCATCAAGTCGTCCGCGCGGCGCCTGGGTGGCGTGGAGATGGTCCGCGAGGCCCTCACCCAGAAGATGGTCGCCACCTACAACGGCATCCCGCTGCTGGACCCGGGCGCGACCGCGGCCGGCACGGCGATCCTCCCGCAGACCGAGACCCAGGGGACGGCCTCCGGTACGGCGTCGTCCATCTACGTCGTCAAGTACGGGCAGGACGAGGGCGACCAGGCCGTCACCGGGCTGACCAACGGGGGTGTCCAGGTGTACGACCTGGGCGAGCTCCAGGAGAAGCCCGCCTACCGCACCCGCATCGAGTTCTACTGCGGGCTGGGCGTGTTCGGCGGCAAGGCCGGTGCCCGTATCCGCGGCGTCCTGAACGCCTGACCTAGAGAGGAGACGGCCCATGGCCACCAGCAAGAGCAGCACGCCGGACGAAACCCGTCTGGACGACCACCTCGACAAGCCGTCGACCACCGCACCCGGGGACGGGCCGGCCGACACCACCGACCCGGACGAGCGGGCCAGCTCCGCCACCCCGGACAAGGCGGCGGCCGCCAAGGCCGGGCACGGCACCGTGAACGCCGTGGTGCCCCTGCCGAAGAAGGCGACGGCCAAGCGGACGGGCAAGGACCGCACCGAGACGTACACCGCGGCCCGCCCGGACGGGACCGAGGTGACCGTGGAGCGGAACATCGAGACGGGCGAATCCTCCGTCAAGGAGGGGTGAGCCGTGGCCCCGCTCCCGCCCCTCGCCACCGTCACAGAGCTGGAGACGTGGTTGCAGGTCGACCCCGGCGCCGCTCCCCA
Organism: Streptomyces sp. P9-A2; assembly: GCF_036634175.1. Classification (NCBI taxonomy): domain Bacteria; kingdom Bacillati; phylum Actinomycetota; class Actinomycetes; order Kitasatosporales; family Streptomycetaceae; genus Streptomyces; species Streptomyces sp. P9-A2. The sequence continues at coordinate 2,433,247 of NZ_JAZIFX010000001.1, read as the reverse complement.
GGGGGCCGCGACCCTGGCCCTGGACGTGGCGTCGGGGCTGGTGCGGGACGAAGCCCGCTGCCCGTTCACCATGCGCGTCTCCACGGCGTCCCTGCCCATCGAGGACGGCGTCATCACGCCGGCCGGGCCGGTGCTCGCCGTGGAGTCCGTGACCGTGGCGGGCGAGGCTCTGACGCCCTCCCAGTGGGAGGTGGACGACGGCACGGTGACCCTGTCCCGGCACGTACTGCGGGGCTACCCGCGCCGCGCCCGGGTCACCTGGCAGCACGGCTATCAGACCGTGCCCGCCCCGGTGAAGGGCATCGTCCTGGACGCGGTGGCCCGCTCCATCGTCAACCCGCGCTACCTGCGGCAGGAGTCGACGGGCCAGCGGTCCCTGACGTTCGCCACCGAATCGTTCACGGTGTCCCTCTCGCAGATCGAGAGGGACAAGCTCCAGCGCTACCGGCCCGGGGCCCGCTTCGGGCCGATGGGCCGCGTCTCGGGGGTGACCGGTGTTCGGTGACTCCCTGCTGCTGGACCAGATGGTGGTGCACATCCCGCGCCACTACGGCGAGGACGACCGCGGTAACGACGCCTGGATCGAGGGGGACCCGGTGGAGGTCCACGGTTGTTCGGTGCAGCCGCTGGACTCCGCCGAGTACCTCACCAGCGAGAGTGACCACATCGTGTCCCGCTGGCAGTTCTTCGGCCCCCAACGCATGGGGCTGAAGGCCACCGACCTGATCGAGGTGGACGGCGAGAAGTACGAGGTCGACGGCAAGCCGGGCCTGTCCCGGGCCGTGACGCCGTTCCTCACCCACACCTCGGCTGTGCTGAAGGAGTTCACGGGATGAGCAGAGCCCCCCGGATCCGGTTCGATGAGCGCGGCCTGACCGAGATCATGCGGCATCCCAAGGTGCGGGCGGCGCTGAAGGCGAAGGCGGAGGAGATCGCCGCACGGGCCCGCTCCATCGCGTCCTCGGAGATCGACGACGGGTTCGCCTCCGAGATCCGTGTCTCGGAGGAGATCCGCCCCTCGGGCCGGCCGACCGCGAAGGTGATCGCCGACCGGCAGGACGCCGCCGACCATGAGTGGGGTAGCAGCAACACCGACCGGCGCCGCGTGCTGGGTCGCGCGGCCGCCGTGCAGCCCGAGACCATCTTCCACGACCGGGCGAACCGGTCATGAGCTGGCCCGAGCACGACTGGGGCGACGTAGAGCAGGCGGTCGCCCTGTGGCTGCGCTCCCGGCACGCGGGCGTGCGGGTCGTCAACGAACTGCCCGCCGACCTGGAAAAGAAGCTGCCCCTGGTCCAGGTGCAGGTGACCCCGGGGGGCGGCGAGGACGGCACCACGGGCGTGACCCTGATCGACGTGGACGCTTTCGGCAAGGACCGCACCGCCATGTGGGATCTCGCCCGCACGGCGCACACCAGCATGCTGGCGCTGGCCGGCCACTCCAGTGGGGGCCTGGTCATCGACTCGGTGTCCACCGACGTGCGGCCCGCTCCGGTCTCCTACGGCAACCCGGCCCTGCGCCGGGCGGTCGCCACCTACCGGCTCACCAGCCGCGCCCAGGCGCCCGCCTGACGCGCAACCAACATCCGCCCCCGCCTCCGGTGGGGGCTTCGTCTTGGAAGGGGGCCGCGATGCCGGCCGCTGACTTTTCCACCATCGCGGAACTGCGCCAGTCGCTGATCCGCAAGGCACTCCGCTACGCCATCTTCGCGGCCGACACGACCGCGGCCGCGGTGGCCGCGCCGTTCGACGAGGGCGGCATCCTGCAGACCCTGCCCGCCGGCTACGTGCCGGTCGGCTACACCACCACCGACGGCGTGACCTTCTCCGGCGACCTGTCCAACAGTGACGTGGAGTCGGGGCAGTCCTCCTCTCCGACCCGCTCGGATGTGGAGACCGACATCCAGACCGCGCAGTGGGTGCCGCAGGAGACCAACGCGGCCGCGGTCAGTCTCTACGAGAACCTGCCGCTGGCCGGCGCCGGCGCCCTGCCCGACCTCGGCACCGCGACCTGGACCTGGTCGCGGCCGAAGACGCCGCCCACCCTGTACCGGCGCCTGGTGTTCATCGCCGAGGACCTCAACAAGGAAACCGGTAAGGCGATCTACATCGTCCGCCACTTCCCCAGCGCGCTGCGCACGGGACGCGAGGACGAGCAGTGGACGCGCACGGCGGAGATCGCCCGCGGGGTGACGTACCAGGCGTATGTCGACGACGCCGCAGGCACGGACTCCGTCGCCTGGATCGACGGTCCGGGCTGGCGCGACCTGGCGGAGCCCGAGACGCCGTGACGGCTCCCCGCAAACCGGCACAGCGGCGGCGGCCCCGGGTGAGCCCTGCCGCCGCTGTGCCTTCACCCGCTCACCCAGCGGCCACCCAGAAGCGAGAGACGACCATGAGCAAGCCGAACAAGAAGCGCTACGTCCTGTCCACGGTCCGCGCCCAGTACGCCGAGGCGGTCGGCGGCGAGGAGATCGAGTTCGAGGGCCCGGGTGGCGCGACGTTCACCATGCCGCACCCGATGTTCGCCCCGTCGGCGTGGACCAAGGCGGTCGACGACGCGGAGTCGGACGAGGAGATCGCTGAGGCGATGCTGGGCGAGGAGCAGTACGCCAAGTACGTCGAGGCCGGCGGCGTAGCCGCTGACGTCAACTTCATCCGCATGGCCGCAATGGAGGACATGAAGGGAGCCCTGAAGAAGGGCCGCCCTACACGGTCCTAGACGTCCTCGGACCCCATCCCGAGGCCGTCGAGGCTGACCTGTGCCACCAGTACCCGCAGTACGGCGAGGGCGGCCCGCTGCGGGCGTTCTTCCAGGACCGCATCACGCTGCGGCACCTGCGGGTCCTGGTGGAAGGGCTGCCGCCGGACGGTGCGATGTCCCGCCGGACGGTCGGCCACCACTGGCAGCACCTGGAATTCATGCTGGCCGAACTGCTGGACCTGCAAGCCCGGTTCCGTACCGACTTCGGCAACGCCAACCGGGATGAGAAGGCGGCCCCGCGGCCGTACCCGGATCCGGTGTGGCGGCCCAACCAGCCCAGCGAGAAACAGCAGGCCAAGGCCAAGCAGCGCGAAGCCGCAGAGGCCCGTACCGGATACATGCGGATCGTCGCCCTGGCGACACCGCAGTACGCAGAGAAGGGGTGATCGACCATGCCCCGCGCTGCATCCGTGTGGCTGGACGTCCTGCCGTCGATGTCCCAGTTCCGGCGCGACCTGCGCCGGGACCTGGAAGAGCCCGTCCGCCAGTCCGCCGCCCGCGCCGGTGAGCAGGGCGGCGAGTCGATGATGAGCGGGATGAAGGCGGCGGTGGCGGCCGGAGCCGTGGCCGTGGGCGTGGCGGCCGGGGCGCTGATGGTCAAGGGGCTGGAGACGTCCCTGGCCAAGGGCAAGGCCGCCGCCACCATCAAGGGCCAGCTGGACATCTCCGCCCAGGACGCCAAGAAGGCCGGCGAGGTCGCGGGCAAGCTCTGGTCCAGCTCAGTCACGGAGACCATTGAAGAGGGCGCCGAGGCCGTCAAGCTGGTCCTGGGCACCGGCCTGGTCGACTCCTCTGCGTCGACCAAGGAGATCGGGAAGATCGCCACCTCGGTCACCGACCTGGCGAAGCTGTTCGACCAGGACATCACCATGGCCACCAAGGCGGCCGCGTCCATGGTGAACTCCGGCTTCGCCAAGAGCGGCACCGAGGCCGTCGACGCGATGACCTACGGCTTCCAGAACCTCGGGGTGAAGGCCGAGGACCTGGCCGAGACGTTCAACGAGTACAGCCCGTTCATGAAGAACTTCGGCCTGGACACCAAGGACGCGCTCGGGCTGATGTCACAGGGCCTCGACGCGGGCGCCTGGGACACCGACAAGATCGGCGACTCCTTCAAGGAGTTGTACCTGCGCATCACCGGCGGCGACCAGGCGGTGAAGGACGCTCTGTCGTCCATCGGCCTGGGTGGCAGCGGCGTGATGAAGGCGATCGCCGACGGCGGGCCCGGCGCCCGCAAGGCGCTCGACCAGATCCTCGACGCGCTGCGGATGGTGCCCGACGAGACGACCAAGGCCCGCGCGGTCCAGGACCTGTTCGGCGGGCCGGGCGAGGACCTCGGGTCGTCGCTCTTCTCCCTGAATGTCGATACCGCGTCCAAGAAGATCGGCAACTTCTCGGGAGCGGCGAAGAAGGCCGGCGACAGTCTGCGCAGCGACGTCGGCACGCAGTTCGAGACGTTCAAGCGCAAGGGCCTCATGGTGATCGGGGACGCCCTGGGCACGCACGTCCTGCCGAAGCTGATGGACTTCGGCCGCTTCCTGCACTCCGACGTCCTGCCGAAGGTGAAGGACTTCGCCGGGTTCGTCGACACCTACGTCGTGCCGGTGATCAGGACGCTCGGTGAGATGGTGGGTGGCACGATCCGCTGGTTCAAGGAGTGGGGCATCTGGCTGGCCCCGCTCGCTGTCCTGATCGGTGGCGTCACCCTGGCGCTGAACGCGCAGGCCATCGCTACCGGCTTCGTGACGGCCGTCTTCAGCGTCTACCGGGCGGCGATCCTGGTCGGTACCGCGGTCACCTCCGGGTTCGCCGCCGCGCAGGCCATGCTGAACGCGGTCATGGCACTGAACCCCTTCACGTTGATCGCCATCGCGCTGGTCGCCCTGGGTGTCGCCCTGGTCGTCGCCTGGAAGCGCAGCGAGACGTTCCGCAACATCGTGCTGGGCGTCTGGGAGGCCATCAAGGCCGGCGCCATGTGGCTGTGGACCAACGGCATCAAGCCCATGGTCGACGGCTTCATGACCGGCGTGCGCACGCTGGGCCAGTGGGCGTCCTGGCTGTGGGGTGTCCTGTCGCCGGTCTTCTCGGCGATCGCCACGGCCGCGAAGATCCTGGCCACGGTCCTGATCACGATCGTGTTCACGCCGGTCTACCTGTACGTCAAGGTGATGGGCGCGATCTTCAAGTGGCTGTGGTCGGCCGCGATCAAGCCCGTGTTCGGGTGGATCGTCGCCGGGGCGAAGTTGTGGTGGACGGGCGTGAAGCTGTACTTCAGCGCCCTGATGACCGGCGTGCGCGCCATCGGAGCCGTCTTCAAATGGCTCTGGACCAACGGGGTCAAGCCGGTCTTCGGGTGGATCGTCGCCGGGGCGAAGTTGTGGTGGACGGGCGTGAAGCTGTACTTCGGCTACCTGATGACCGGGATCCGGGCGGTCGGAGCGGTCTTCAAGTGGCTCTACAACAACGGCGTGAAGCCCGCGTTCAACTCCATCAAGTCGGTCATCTCGACCGTCTACAACTCCGGCATCAAGCCCGTCTTCGACCGGCTGAAGACGGCGACCAAGTCCGTGGCCGGCGCCTTCGACGTCGCCCGCGGCGGCATCAAAGCGGCCTGGGACAAGGTCAAGGGCATCGCCAAGGCGCCGGTGAAGTTCGTGATCGACACCGTCTACAACAACGGAGTCGTGAAGGTCTGGAACGCGGTTGCCGGGAAGTTCGGCGCCCCCACCCTCGACCCGATCACCGGCTTCGCCCGCGGCGGTGTGCTGCCCGGGATGTCCTCGTACCGCGACGGCGACGACCAGCTCGTGCCGATGCGGCGCGGCGAGGGTGTGGCCGTGTCCGAGGCGATGCGCGACCCGTATGAGCGGGCCCGCCTGCTCGCGGTCAACCAGGCCGCCATGCGCGGCCAGAGCCTGCGCCCGTTCCAGGGCGAGGGGTTCGCCAAGGGCGGCATCTTCGGCTGGGTGAAGAACGCCGCGTCCAAGGGCGTCGACCTGGCGAAGAGTGGGTTCGACTGGCTGAAGGACGGCATCAAGTCCTCCGCTGTGGCCGGTCTGAACTCGGTGGTGAAGCCCCTGATCAACAAGATCTCCGGTTCGGCGTCGGTGTACCGGGACATGGTGACCGGCATCCCGAAGAAGATGATCAGCAGCATCGTCAGCTACTCGGGCGACGCCGACAAGGAGATGGAGAAGGCCGGCATCGGCGGGAAGGGCTTCAAGGGCGCCCTTGCCTGGGCGCGCACCCAGGCGGGCAAGCGGTACCAGTGGGGCGGCAACGGCAACCCCAGCTGGGACTGCAGCGGCTTCGTCAGTGCCATCGAGTCCGTCATCCGGGGCCAGTCCCCGCACCGCCGGTGGGCAACCGGGGCGTTCTCTGGGGCGACCGCGCCCGGCGGCTGGGTGCTGAACAAGCGCTCCCCGTACCAGATCGGCATCACCAACGCGGGCGTCGGGCACACCGCCGGCACCATCAACGGCGTCAACGTCGAGAGCAGGGGCGGCGACGGTGTGGTGGTCGGCGCCCGGGCCCGCTCCTACCGCGACTCGATGTTCACGCACCGGTACGGCTTCGCGGCCAAGGGCTACGCCGACGGCGGCAAACCGAGGCCGGGTGAGGTCGCATGGGTGGGCGAGCAGGGCCCCGAGCTGGTCAAGTTCGGCAGCGGAAGCGCCGAGGTCTACAACCACCGCGACTCGCTGAGGATGTGGGAGGGCATCGGTGCGCGAGGGTTCGCCAAGGGCACCGCGGCCACCAGGGCCAAGGCGCGCAAGGAAATCCCCGGCGACCTGACCGCTTTCACTAAGTCCCTCACCGGGTCTGCGGCCGCCATCGCCAAGGCGTCCAAGGAACTGACGAAGGACATGAAGGCGGCCGGGATCGGCAGCAAGGGCTTCATCGCCTCGGTGACCATCGCGTCCAAGCGGCTGCAGACCATGGCGACGCTGCGCGACGGCCTGGGCAAGCGGATCGCCGCCGCCCGGCAGACCGCCGACGATCAGCGCAAGTCGGCCGCCGACTACCTGGGGATGTCGCAGGTGGGCGAGATCACCGACTTCAACGGCCTGCTGGCTTCCATGAAGACCCGGCAGGCGGACCTGAAGGCCTTCCAGGCCCAGATCTCAGGTCTGGCCAAGAAGGGGCTGAGTCAGAACCTGATCGGCCAGCTGGTGGAGCAGGGCCCCGGGGGCCCCCTGATCGACATGCTCAGCCGGGCCAGCAAGGCGCAGATCAAGCAGCTCGACTCGGTGTACGTGTCCGGGACCAGGGTCGCCACGTCCTACGGCCGCAGCATCGCCGACTCTATGCACGATGCCGGGAAGGACGCCGCCAAGGGCTTCCTGGCCGGTCTCATCGCGCAGGAGAAGGAAGTCAAGGCGGCCATGGCCAAGCTGGGCGCCGCCGCGGTCAAGGCGATCCGCTCGAAGAAGGGTATCGACGCCCGCAGCCCGTCCCGTAAGGGTGCGGAGGCGGGCAAGGACCTGGGGGCCGGGCTGGTCGCCGGGATGGTCGCCGCCGGGCCGTCCATCGAGTCGGCCGCCGCACGGCTGGGCGCATCGGCGGTGCCCGCCGGGGTTGTCCCGGTCACCTCCGGGGCGTCCTCCGGTGGTGCGTCCGGTGGCCTGCCGTCAGGGCCGCTCTACCTGGTGGTGGAGGACGGCACCGTCCTGCGGGCCTACGTGTCCGACCGGGTCGACGCGGGTCTGACCGACGTGCGCCGCGCCAAGCGAGCCGGATCGAAGAAGTGAGGGGGCAGCCATGCCGATGATCGTGGATCCGTCGGCGCCGCAGATCACCCCGCCCACCACGATCACCAGTCCGGACGGCTGGCTGACCGCGGTCGTCGATGACCAGTGGGCGGGCGTCTACCTGGGCGTCAACTATCCGGGCGGGCCGGTGCCGCTGCCGAACGCCGGCCAGGTGGTGAAGACCCTCATCACCCGGCAGGATCCGGGCGGCAGCACGCCGGTCCCGGTCCGCTCGGCAGATCTGGCGTGGGCGCTGGACGGCGTCGGGCAGGCCTACGACCACGAGCCGCCGCTGGGGGGCGCGGTCGCCTACACCGCCCGCCCGCAGTACGCGGACGGCAGTTGGGGGCCGACGTCGTCGCTCGGGCTGGTGGTGCCCGCCCCGGCGCCGGCGCAGACGAAGGACCTGTGGCTGAAGTCCCTCGAGGAGCCGGGCCTGTCCATGCGGGTGATGTACGGGCCCGCCCAGGGCACCAGCAGCGCCGCCCGGCAGGAGGCTGCGGACCGCACCGGCAGCCCGTATGCGGCCATCGCCTACGACACCGCGGCCGCGCCGTCCGAGCAGGTCTCGGTGGACGTCCTCGCCGCGGACATCGCCCAATTCCGCCGGCTGATCCGCTCCGGGGTGCTGCTGGCGCAGGTGCGGCCCGGCTACCGGATCCCGGACCGCTACTTCGTGCCCGGGGAGGTGGGAGAGAAGGCCACCGGCAAGCTGGGCAGCACCGGGGGCTACACGGTCACGTTCGACATCGTGCCCATCGAGCGGCCCGCGACGGCCGGGCAGCCGATGCGGGCCCCGGGCTGGTCCTACGACGCCATGGCCGCGGCGTTCGCCACCTACGACGCCGTCACGGCCTCCTACTCCAGCTATGTGGCGCTGGCGACGAACGGCGTGGTGACCTGATGCTGCCCATCAGCCCGGCCGCGCTGGCCGCGCTCGGGCAGGCCACCGCCCGCCCGGTGCTCGCGGAGTGGTCCAACGACGGCGGGCAGACGTGGCAGCCGGTCGCCTTCGGGTCCGGGCAGGTCACCCCGGACCGCACCGCCGAAGTCCGCTACGCGGCATCCGTGGAGCTGCTGGACGCCCCCCGCGGCAGGCACGGCATCAACAGCGTGTCCACCGAGATCCGCCTCTTCCAGGGCATCAGGGTGCCCCGCCGGGACGTGGAGTGGATCCCCGCCGGCCGCTACGCCGTCGACCGGCTGAAGCGGACCCGCCTCGGGGTGTCCCTGGACCTGCTGGGCCGCGAGGACATCGTGCGCGGGGCGGGCCTGCCCATCGCCCGCACCGTCGGCCCGGACACCGCCCAGGCGTGCGCCGAGCAGCTGCTCGGCGAGGCGCTGCCCGGCTCCCCGATCGCCTGGCGTGACGGGGTGAAGGCGGGCACGGTGATGCCGGCGTTCGTGGTCGACGAGGACCGGTGGGCGGCCGTCTCCGGCGGCACCGACACCTCCGGTACGGCCACCGGCATCGCCGCCTCGCTCGGGGCGGAGGTGTACTGCGATGCCCGCGGCATCCCGGTGTTCGCGCCGGTGCCCACGCTGGCCGACCCGGTGGTGTGGGAGATCCCTCGAGAGCTGTTCACCGCCGAGCCGTCCGAGGAGGAGACGGCCGAGGGGCTGCGGAATTTGTGGGCGGTCACCGGCGACGCCGGCAGCGGCGACCAGGTCCTCGGGCCGGTGTTCCGCTGGGACGACGACCCCGAGTCGATCACCTACGCCGGACCGGACCCGGTCGCCGATCCGCTGGCACCGCAGCGGCTCGGACTGCCCGGCGTGCGGGTGCGCACCGGCCGCTACACCTCCCCGCTGATCACCGGCCTGGACCAGGCGCGCGACGTGGCGGCCGCGCAACTGGCCGACTCCCTCGGAGTGCAGGCCTCCCTGTCCTTCACCGCGGTGTGCAATCCCGCGTTGGAGCCGGGCGACGTGGTCCTGGCCGAAGTCGCCGCCGGGGTGTGGGAGCGGCACCTGATCGACTCCAACCCGTACACGCTGGGCGGCGTGTCGATGGCCTGCCAGACCCGCACCAGCACCAGGAGGGTGTGACGTGAGCATCCGTGACCAGCTGGGCAAGGACCTCGACTCTCTGGGCGCGGCCGCCGGGGGCCTGCAGACCGTCAGTGCGGAGGTCATCGACGTCACCGAGGAAGGCCGCGTCAACCTGGTCATGCAGGGCGCCGAACTGTACGAGGTGGCGTGTACGGACGCCTACCGCAACCGCAAGGCCGGGGACATCGTGGCCGTGCGCCGAGGCGCCGTCCCCGTCGTCCTGTGGCGCCTCGGGGACGACCCGGCGGAGACCGAGCAGGTCGACGTGGAGCGGCTCGCCGTCCAAGCCGCCCGCGACGTGCAGGTGGTGCGGGCGGCGACCTACGGCACCGGCGCCCCGGCAGGAGCGGGCTGGCAGGCCGCCTCCGCGGTGCACGTCCGTAAGGTCGACGGCCGCCTGGAGGTCTACTTTCAGGTCGGGTCCGTCGCCGATCCGTCACCCGAGACGCCGGCGGTGCCCTCCCCCCGCCCGGCCACCATCTCCCCCACCGCCTCGGGCACCTGGCGCAGCGGCCGCCCCGACGACTACGCGTCCTCGCCGACGCAGGGCGACTGGACCGGCCGCGGCAACCGCAGGGGGGCATGGTTCTACGGCAGCCGGATCAGCGCCGCCTGCGCGGGCAAGACCGTGGCGTCCATGAAGGTCGCGTTCACCCGCAAGACCGGGTCCGGCGTCAACGCCAAACGGCCCGTCCACCTGTACCTGCACAACCACGCCTCGCCCCCGTCCGGTCAGCTCAACCTCGGCGACGGGCCCGAGGCCCTGCTGCGCCTGTCCGTCGGCGCGAAGGGCACCGCGACCCTGCCGCGGTCCTGGGCGGCCGCGCTGGCCTCCGGATCCGCGCGGGGCCTGGCCATCTACGCGACCGGTAGCAACGACTACATGTCCGTGACCGGCGGCAAGATCACCATCACCTTCTCGTAGGAGCACCTGTGGCGACCATCGGATACGCCGCCCTGCCCGTCCCGGGCGGCGGCGACAGCCCCACCACGCCCGGACACCTCGCCGAGCTCGCCGTCGCGATCGACCCGCGGCTGTGGCAGCACGTCACCAACGAGGCCGACCGCAACACGAGGCTGGCGGGCGCCCCGGCGCGGACCGTCGCCGTGACCCCGAACGGCACCAGCTGGATCAAGACCAGCGCCACGATGAACACGTGGATCACACTCTGGGAGCCGCTGCCCGCCTGGCAGCCCGTCACCCTCGCCTCCGGCTACGTCGCCGGGGAGACCGTCCCCCAGCTCCGCATCTGGCAGGGCCGGGTGTGGACCCGGGGCCGTATCGCCCGCGCCGACGGGACCCTGCTGCCCGCCGCCGGCGTCCGGCTCGGCAGCGTGCCCGCCGCGGCCATCCCCAAGCAGCTCGCCATGTGGGCGGGCGGCGGCAGCCTCACCGGCGACGCGATGACCGGCGTGGGCCGGGTCGAAGTCTTCTCCCCCGACCAGGACGGCAACATCAACGGGAACAGAGGCTCCCTCGTCTGGCACAGCCAGGACGGCATGCAGGACGGCGGCACCGCGGGCGTGTTCTGGGCCGACATCTCCGGCTTCTACTGGCTCGACTGAAAGGCCGTCATGCCCCTGTACACCTTCGGCGGCAACCCGTCAGCCGTGCTCACCACCGTCACCGGCGACGTCGTCCCCAACTACCCCGTGCAGGTACGGGAGGCCGTCAGCGGCGCCCTGGTCACCCAGCTGTACGAGGCGGACGGCGCCACCCCAATCGGCCAGCTGCGGTCCAACCCGGCCGACTCGGCTGCACCGGGCGCCATCCGCACGTTCATGTGCGAGTGGCCGCAGATCCGCTACGAGTACCTCGCCACCGGCGGCCGCACCGTCGCCTGGTACGAGTCCGGGCGCGAGGTCGCCACCGAGGCCCTGCAGGCCGCCACCGGGGCGGCCGCCACCGCCACCGAAGCGGCGGAGCAGGCGGGCGAGGCGCTCACCGCAGCGAACAACGCGCAGGCGTCCGCAGCGTCCGCCACCACCACGGCGGAGGCCGCGCTCGAGCAGGCCGGGACGGCACGGGTCGACGCCAGTGACGCCATCGCCGCGGTCACCTCCCGGCTGCCTCCCGTCGCCACCATCGACACCCTGCCGCCGATCGTCTACGACGCACACCGCGGCGGCGCCGGCGAAGCCCCCGAGAACACCCTCGCGGCGCTGCGCGGGGCGATGCCGTGGGTGGACGTCCTCGACATCGACAGCCAGGTGATCGGCGACGGCACGCCCGTGCTGATGCACGACTCGACCGTGGACCGCACCACCAAGGCCGCCGGAAACGTGTCGCTGTTCAACGCGGCGCAGTGGAGCCTGATCCGCTCGGACCCGTCGACCTGGTTCGCCGCGCAGGCACCGGACCTGCCGCTGCACACCGTCGAGCAGGTCCTCGACGAACTCGGCGGCCGTCGGGTGATGACCATCGAGGCGAAGAACGCGGCCGGGGTGGAGAAGATCGCCGCGATGATCCTCGCCCGCCGCCTGGAACGGTCGGTGCTCATCAACACGAACAACACGGCGATCGTGCCGACCATCAAGGCGACCGGGTGTCTGGCGCACCTGTGGCGGTCGACGGCACAGATGGCCACCGACAACCCGGCCACCGTCAAGGCGACCGGCGCCGATCTGCTGGACATCGACATTGCGGGCACCGACGCGCAGATCGCCTCCGCGGTCGCGCAGGGCTATCCGCTCGGGGTGTGGGCGCACACCCTCGTGCGCCGCACCGAACACGACCGGGCCCTGGCGCTGGGCTGCCGCGGCATCATCACCGACTACCCCGGCTACGTCTCCGGCCGCATACCCCGCCGCACCACAAGCACTTTCTCGACCGGCCAGTGGGGGTACGGCTACGTGCCTTCGGCTGCCGCCCGCCCGGTGCTGGACGCCTCCGGTCGGATCCCGCTGCCGCCGCCCGCCTCCAACACGCCCGAGGATGCGGTCGTGCTGCTCGCCGGCGAGGTGTCCCCGGCCCCGGCGGCGACGACGATCAACGTGAAGTTCTCGTTCCCGACCGCGGGCAGCACCGGCTGGTCCCTGTTCTCCGTGCACATCGGCGCCGACGACGCGGCGACCATACTGTCCGGCTCCGACATCAAGCACGACGGCTACACCTTCCAGATCAGCAATGACCGGTCCTTGAGGATCTGGAAGGACAGCAAGACGGCCGGCACGTCGACCAACCTGGCGAACACGACCGCGGGCACGGCGCTGGTCGCGAACACCGTCTACACCCTGCGGATCGTGCTGACGGCGACGCAGATCACGCTGTCCGTGCCGGAGATCGCCGGCCTGACCACCACCGTCACGGACAGCGCGTTCCGCGTGCCCTGGTACGTGTACGTCGGCAGGAACTACGCCGCGTCGGCGACCGGGCTGATCTGGATCACCTCGATCAGCACGACCTGACGCCCCACTTCACCGCACGCCCCGCGCCACCGGCCCGGGGCTTCTCTCATGTCTGGAGGCCTCATGGCCACACCGCTGACCGCTGCCCGGTTCATCGCCGCGCTGAAAGCGGAGGGCGTGCAGGTTGTCGAGGTCGGCGACTGGCGCGACCACAACCGCAACAGCAAGGGCCCGTTCGGTCCGGTGCATGGGGTGATGATCCACCACACCGTGACCCAGGGATCCGCCCGCACGGTCGACATTTGCCGCAAGGGCTACTCGGGTCTGCCCGGCCCGCTGTGCCACGGCGTCATCACCAAGGACGGCACCGTCCACCTCATCGGCTACGGCCGGACCAACCACGCCGGCCTGGGCGACGACGACGTCCTGCGCGCAGTCATCGCGGAGAAGGTCCTCCCCGCGGACAACGAGTCGAACACCGACGGGAACCGGCACTTCTACGGCTACGAGTGCGAGAACCTCGGCGACGGCAAGGACCCCTGGCCCGCCGCCCAGGTCGAAGCGATCGTGCGCGCCTCCGCTGCGGTGCTCCGGGAACACGGCTGGAACAAGGACGGCAAGGGCACCATCTCCGTCATCGCTCACGAGGAGTGGCAGCCCGGCAAGGTCGACCCGCGCGGCCCGGGCTACCCCGGGCACAGCACCATCCGCACTCGCGTCGCCGAGCGCCTCACCCACCCCGCCAGCTGGTCGCCTGGCGCGAAGCCGCCCGCACCCAAGCCCCCGGCCCCGGCCCCGAAGCCCACCACCGAGGAGCGGCTCACCGCTCTGGAGAAGCGCGTCACCGCGCTCGAGAAGAAGGGTTCCTGACCATGTCTGAGATCAACCTGCCCCACGCCGAGACTGTCGTGAAGACGGCCCGCACCTACGCGGTCGACCTGATCGAGCGGATCATCTGGACGTTCCTCGGCGCGGCCGGCGCGGTCGCCCTCGCCGCAGGACCGGCCGACATGCTGTCCGCCTCCTTCTGGGAAAGCGTCGCCGTCGCCGGCATAGCGGCGGTGGTGACGCTGGTGAAGGGGATCGCGGCCCGGGTGGTGGGCGCGAAGAACAGCGCCAGCTCGGCGCCGAGCGTCTGATGCGCGCGGCGGTCCGGCGGCTCAGCACCCGGCTGGGCCGCCGCGGTCCCTTCCTCGTCTTCATGGGCGCCGGCAAGGTGTGCTTCGGTGCGTCGTTCATCTTCAACCCGCCCACGGCGACCGGCGGCCTCGAGCTGCTGCTCCACTTCGCACCCCTGCGCTACTGGGCGTGGATCTGGATCATCTGCGGCGCCGCCGCATTCTGCTGCGCCTGGGTGCGCTTCGGACCGGACCGCTGGGGCTTCGTCGCCGCGTCCGCCCCGCCGACGCTCTGGGCGTTCGCCTACAGCTGGGCAGGCATCGGCGGCGACTACACGCGCGGCCTGTGGCTGTGGGCCTGGTACATCACATCGCACTGTGGGGTGATCTGGTGCGCATCGAGAGTCCCGCCTGATGCCGGTACACCCCGGAACCTCGGCCAGGCGGCTGAGGGGAGACCCGGGTGAACGGTGTCTGGGGAGTCGTCGGGGCGGTCATCAGCGTCATCGGCACCATCACGATGGGAGTCATCACCTACCGGGGCACCCGGAGCGCGGCACGCATCTCCACCGCCCCGAACACGAAGCAGGTCGACCTCTCTGTGCTCCAAGCGTCCGTCGACCGGCTGAAGGAAGAGTGCACCGAGCTGCGCGAGGAACAGACCCGCACCCGCGGTGTCCTGTGGTCGATCAGCCGGTGGGCGCTCGTCCTCCGGGACCAGGTGACGGACCGAGGCGGGACACCGGCGCCGCCGCCGCAGGATGTCGAGGACTACTACCGCACCGGCGTGTAAGTCCCGGACCGGCCCCGTGGTGGGAGGCCGGCCCGGGACGTCTCATCCCCCGCCCAACAACTGCCCCCGCTCTCCCCTGTTACGGGGAGGGCGGGGGCGTTTCGTCATGCCCGGGGTCAACCGGCGATGTCCGGATCACGAACGTGCCCTTTGCGGGTAGCGCCCGCACAAGGCCGCGCCGCACCAGCTCACGCCGTACCCGCCGCGACGTACTCACGCTCACCCCGTGCATGTCGGCGAGTTCCTGCTCACCCGGCAACCGGGCGCCGAGCGGAAGCCGGCCGGACGCAATGTCTGCGGCGACCAGGTCGGCGATCCGCACGTACTCGTAGACCACCTCGAGGCTGTCGTCGTCGCTCATGAGCGCAGGATCGCGCGCTCCTCCGCACGCCGCCTCTTGGCAGCGCGGCGCGCCGCGGAGGTACGTAGTGATACGAAGAGGGTTGTGCAGGGGTGCGGTTCCAGTACGGTGGCTCACACAGAAGACCCCCGCGACCGTGCGACCGGTCCGGGGGCATGGACGACGCTTCAGAGGAGCGACGACATGGCAGAGCCTACGCAAGCCGCCTGCACGGACGACAGCCCCACGACGACTCAGACCGCCCGGGACCAAGTGATAGCGGCCCTGACGCTGCCCGACCTGGACGGCCTCACCCAGGCGCAGGTGCGCGGCGCGACGTGCGTGTGGGACGGGATCGCCCTCACCTCGCTCACGGCCGTCAACCTGGGCCCGCGGAAGAAGAAGTGGCTGGACAGCACCTACGACTGGTTCCCCCGCGGGTGCAGGCGCTGCGTCGGACGACGGGCCTACCGCTACCTGTTCGATCACGCACCCGGGTGCGAGCACTGTCAGAAGTCCCCCACCTGCCCGATCTCTGTCGAGGTGCACCGCCTCATCAGGGAGGGCTGCTGATGTTCTGCCAGCGCTGCGACAAGCCGCTCAAGGAGCGCGACGCCCAGCAGCTCGACAACCCAGGCGCAACGGGGGCCGGGGCCACGATCACCGTGTGCCGGATCCCCTGCCGACCGACACCCCGCCAGACTGCTCCGTCCGGTCTCGGCCGGTAGCCCACCAGACCCCCGCTGCCGGCTCGCGCCGACGCCGGTAGCGGGATGAGAGCGGCCGCCTTCGCTGTCCCCGTGGCGGGGCGGCCGCTCAGCTCGCGGCCCCGGCCGGTGTCCCTGACGCCGACCGGGGCCGCTCTCGTGCTCGGGCATTGTGGTGCGCGGGGGAGTGCGGGACAATGGGATCAGCGCAGGTCAGGCGTCATGCAGCCCAAGGGGATTGCGTGAGCGGTGCGTGAGCGGAGGTCCCGAAGGGGGCCGAAATAGCTGGAGTGAGCCAGAGTCCCAGCCGCTCACCACCTGGAGTTTCTGGACTATCCGGAGTGAGTCAGAGTGAGCCGGAGTAATAACTACGGACTCATAATCCGTCGGCCGTGGGTTCGAGTCCCACCCGCCCCACCTATACAGGTCTCTGACCTGCGGAAACGTTCTTTTTTGGCTGTCGGAGCGTCAACTTTGCCTGAACGGACTGAATCCGCTGCTCGTGAGTTTGGGGGCGGCTCGGTCTGCGACAGCTGGTGGCCTTCTGACCTGCACGAATGCGCGTAGGTGCGTAGCCAAGGAGACGTGTTCTGCTGGGCCGCGCTGCGTAGGGCCATGAATTGAGGCCATCCTGAGGCCGCTGGTAACGAGGACAGTGTTATCGATGATCCTGTGCTCCGGTCGGCGCAGGTGGGTCGAGGCGTTCGACGTGGTGGCCGTCTGGGTGTGCGGCGCGCGAGAGTGTGCGTCGTGGTGATGGCCGGTGGGCGCCAGGAACTGCCCCAAGAGGAAACGGCCCCGAGCGGTCACTCGGTCCTCTCGTGGGGTGCTCCGTGGTTCATGTGGTCAGGACGTCGGGGCGGTCGAAGACGGGTCTCGTCCAGTTGCTCAGGTTACGGACCGCCGGCAGCTGAGTATGTTCCGATGCCCGGTCACTGTCGGTGTGACGGCCGGCGGCTTCGACTAACGCGTCTCAGATGGATCACCTCCGCTCGCGCGGTGAGCACGGCGAGGGTGCCGGTGTCCGGGGAGAAGGCAAGGCGGCCGAAGAAGTCGTGAAGCTGTTGTCTTTCCGGACTTGAGGACGGTATCTCCGCTGGTCAGGCGGGTCGGTGATTCCGTGGGAGCCATGGCCTGCCGTGTCGTCGCTCCCCGGGAGGTCGCGGATGCCGTCGGTTGTCGGACTGCTGGAACAGCACGAGCTCGCAGCTCGCTGTCGGGTCGACGAACTGGGCGAGGAGGCCGACCGCATCCAGGCCGAGCTGGCAGACCTCACTGAGAGCCGCACCTGATCTCAAGCACCGCTCGGCTCCCCGGCTCTGCGGCTCCGCAACCATGACGACGCCATGGCAACAGCGCGTACGGGGTGCCGGCCGTGTGGATTCGACGCCCGTTCCCGCAGTCCTGTCTGCGGGGAGGGGCATGCCACGTTCAGGCATGCGGCAGGAGCTGTTCCACGCCGGCCTCCATCGCCGCTTCGTCCACCCAGGGCGGGTTCGCGCCGTGGACGGAACAGGTCACGGCGGCCACGTGAGCGGCGAAGGAGCAGGAGTCGGTGACGTCCTCGAGGCTCAGTGCGTCGAGTCGCCCGCCAAGGTGTCCGAGGGCGGCGAGGCGATGGAGCAGGCCCGCGGTGAAGGAGTCCCCGGCGCCGACGGTGTCCACTCGGAGCTGGACCGGGCGGGGTCGGTGAAGGCCTCGGCGACGCACTCGCCGAGGACGGTGACGCTGCTGGGGGCCTGGGGTCGGGCCATGGTGGTTGGTTGCCTCTCTCGGGAAGAGCGCGGGGGGCGAAGGCCACCGGCCCGGTGGCCTGATGTGGCCCATGCGCAGGTATTGACATGCCGCTCAAGACGCACGTAACTTCCCTGCAACACGGAAGTAACGCGCGTTATTAAAGCGCGAAACCGGAGGTGCTGTCTCACCGCCGGACGGCCGAAAGGGACTGGAAGTGGCCACGAACAGGACGCAGCGCGTGACCATGAGCGATGTGGCGCGCCACGCGGGTGTCTCGCGGACCACCGTCTCCTTCGTCCTCAACGACAAGCCCGGCGCCGCCATCCCCGAGGAGACCCGTCGGCGGATCCTGGAGGCGATCGACGAGCTCGGCTACCGGCCCAACGCCGGGGCGCGGGCGCTGGCCGCGAACCGCAGCGGGTGGTTCGGGCTGATCACCGAGATCGTGACCGGCCCCTTCGCGACCGAGGTGATCACGGGTGCGCAGAGCCGTGCCTGGGGCGATCGGAGGTTCCTGCTGATCGCCGCGAGCGAGGGCGACCCCGCCCAGGAGGCCGCCGCGCTCGACCAGATGCTGGAACACCGGGTGGAAGGGCTCCTGTACGCCACGACCTGGCACCGGGCCGTCACGCTCCCCAAGGCAGCCCGGGAGGTGCCGACGGTGCTCGTCAACTGCTACGACGCGGAAGGTGAGCTGCCGTGCATCCTGCCCGACGAGGTGTCGGGCGGTTACAAGGCGACCCGCCGGCTCCTGGACGCCGGTCACACCCGCATCGGGTTCATCAACCTCGACCCGGCGATCCCGGCGGCCATCGGCAGGCGCGAGGGGTACGAACGTGCCCTGCGCGAGGCCGGGATCACCCCCGACCCCTCCCTCGTCGTCCCCGGCTGGGCCACCGCGGACAGCGCCTATACCGCCGCCTGCGAACTCCTTGACCGCCCGGCCGGCGACCGGCCGACCGCGCTGTTCTGCGGAAACGACCGGATGGCGATGGGCGCGTACGACGCGATCAAGGAACGTGGGCTGCGCATCCCGCACGACGTGGCCGTGGTGGGGTTCGACAACCAGGAACTCATCGCCGCCTATCTGCGGCCGAAGCTGACGACGCTCGCCCTGCCCTTCGAGGCCATGGGCACCAAGGGCATCGACATGCTCGCCGCTCTCGCAGCGGGGCAGCCGCTCGACACCCGTCAGGTGACGATCGACTGCCCGCTGCTCGAACGCTCGTCGGTCTGACCGCTAATCAGTCCGCCGAGGAATCCCATCCCGTCTTCGCCCTGTGTGTTGAAGAGAGGAAAAGAGTCTCCATTATGGCACCCTCCCGCATACCTTCACGGCGGCCCCGAGCCGTCCTGAGAGCGGTCACCGTGACCGCCGCCGCGGCCCTGGTCCTGTCCGCCTGTACGGGCGGCTCGGGCACCTCCGGCGCCGGTGACACCTCAGGCAACCAGCTGCTCACCATCCCGCGCGAGGATCTGGCGACGTTCACGCGCAACTTCAACCCGCTCTCCCCGCAGGCCGCCCCCATGACCCTGCAGGCGGTCTACGAGCCGCTGGCGGTGCACAGCATGGCGGACGCCAAGGACACGCCGTGGCTGGCCACCAAGTGGGAGCAGGCCAAGGACGGCAAGTCCCTCACCTTCACGCTGCGCGAGGGCGTCAAGTGGTCGGACGGCCAGGCGCTCACCGCCGACGACGTCGTCTACACCTTCGAGCTCCAGAAGAAGGTGCTCGGCGGCTTCGACTACCTGGACAAGGTCACCGCGGTCGATGCCCACACGGTGAAGTTCTCCTTCAGCAAGGCGTTCTCGACCGCCTTCTACGAGATCAGCGGCCACTACATCCTGCCGAAGCACATCTGGTCCAAGGTGAAGGACCCGGCGAAGTTCACCAACCCGAACCCGGTCGGCACCGGCCCGTACACCAAGATCGAGAAGTTCCAGAGCCAGTCGTACGAGCTGCGCAAGAACCCCGACTACTGGCAGCCGGACAAGCAGCGGATCGCCGGTATCCAGATACTCGCCTTCTCCGGCAACGACAGCGCCAACATCGCCTTCACCAACGGCGAGGTGGACTGGACGCAGTCGTTCATCCCGGACATCGAGAAGTCCTTCGTCGCCAAGGACAAGAAGCACAACCACTATTGGTTCCCGGCCACCGGCGCCATGATCAACTGGCAGCTGAACACCACCAAGGCGCCCTTCGACGACCCGGCGGTGCGCAAGGCCCTCAGCATGGCCGTCGACCGCGACCAGATCACCAAGGTCGCGATGAACGGCTACGCCGAACCCGCCGACTGCACGGGCCTGGCCCGCACGTACGACAAGTGGCGTGACACGTCGCTGGCCGCCTCCTGCACCTGGACGAAGTACGACACCGACGCGGCGGCCAAGGCGTTGGACGCGGCCGGCTACGAGGAGAGCGGCGGCAAGCGGAAGCTGAAGAACGGCAAGGACTTCACGCTCGACATCTCCGTCGGCTCAGCCTCCTCCGACTGGATCTCGGTCGCCAACATCATCAAGCAGAACCTCGCGAAGGTCGGCATCACCGCCACCGTGAAGACGCCCGACTGGTCGGCGGTCTCGTCGTCGTACAACACCGGCACGTTCGACACCGGCATCGTGTGGAGCAACAACGGCGCCACGCCGTACGAGTACTTCCGCGGCGTGATGTCGACCAAGATGGTGCAGCCGGTCGGCAAGCAGGCCACGGAGAACTACCACCGCTTCGGCGACAAGAAGGCCGACAAGCTCATCGACGCCTTCGCCGCCGCCACGGACGAGAGTGCGCAGCGCGAGCAGATGAACGGCCTGCAGGAGCTGTACGACAAGGACGCGCCCGTCGTCCCGCTGTTCACCGGCCCCGAGTGGGGCGCGTACACGGACGCCCGCTTCACCGGCTGGCCCACCGAAGAGAACCCGTACGCCACCCTCGGCAACCGCAACGGCAGCACGATCCTCGTGCTCACGTCGCTGAAGCCCGTCAAGAGCTGACGCCGCCCGCGGACCGGCGGCCGCCCTCCTCCCCGGACGGCCGCCCCCGCGCACCGAGCCACACGTTCACCCCCCACCGACAGGGAGCACGACCCGTGCGTCTGATCCTGCGCAACCTGGGGTTCTATCTGCTCGCCTTCTGGGCCTCCATCACCCTGAACTTCGTTCTCCCGCGCTTCATGCCGGGAGACCCGGTCTCCCGGATGTTCGCGCAGGCCCAGGGCACCATGCAGCCCGATCAGATAGCCCAGCTGCGGAAACTCTTCGGCCTCGACAACCGCCCACTCTGGGAGCAGTACGTCTCCTACGTCAAAAGCGTCTTCACCGGCGACCTCGGCATCTCCATCACCCGCTTTCCCACCCCGGTCTCCGACGTGATCGGCTCACAGATCGGCTGGACCCTGCTCCTCGGCGGCGTCGCGCTCGTCATCGCGGCCGTGCTCGGCAACCTGCTCGGCATCGTCGCCGCCTGGCGGCGCGGCGGCGTCCTCGACTCCGCCTTCCCGCCCCTGCTGATCTTCGTCGGCTCGTTCCCGTACTTCTGGCTGGCGATGGGCGCGCTGTACCTGTTCGGGGTGAGCCTCGGCTGGTTCCCCATGCGGCACGCCTACGACGTCGGCCTGACTCCCGGCTTCAACGGCGAGTTCCTCTCGAACGTCGCCACCCACCTGGTGCTGCCGGCGCTGACCATCGTGTTGGTCTCCATCGGCGGCTGGATGCTCGGCATGCGCAACACCATGATCGCCACGACGGCCGAGGACTACATCACGATGGCCGAGGCCAAGGGCCTCAGCCCCTCGCGGATCATGTTCCGCTACGCCGCCCGCAACGCGCTGCTGCCTTCCGTCACCAACTTCGGCATGGCGCTCGGCTTCGTCATCGGCGGCGCCCTGCTCACCGAGGTCGTGTTCGCCTACCCCGGCATCGGCTACCAGCTGCTGATGGCCGTCCAGGGCCTGGACTACCCGCTGATGCAGGGCATCTTCCTGACGATCACGGCCGCGG
Source organism: Streptomyces sp. P9-A2 (assembly GCF_036634175.1). Lineage (NCBI taxonomy): Bacteria > Bacillati > Actinomycetota > Actinomycetes > Kitasatosporales > Streptomycetaceae > Streptomyces > Streptomyces sp. P9-A2. Next base: position 2,411,638 of record NZ_JAZIFX010000001.1, on the reverse strand, counting down.
TGCTGCTCGCGAACTTCCTCGTCGACCTCGTCTACGTCCGCCTCGACCCGCGCGTCCGCGTCCGCTGAGGAGGTTGCCGACATGACCGCCATCGAAATCGCGACGGCCACCACGCCGACCATCCCCGCACGCACGTCCCGCCGGCGCGGACTGCTGCGCCAGCTCATCGACAGCAAGAAGGCGCTGGCCGGGCTGATCCTGCTCGCTCTCTTCGCGCTGCTGGCTCTGCTCGCGCCCGTCCTGGCACCGGGCGACCCGTCGCTCATCAACTCCACGGGCAGCCAGGCACCCTCGGCCGCACACTGGCTGGGTGCGACCGCCAAGGGACAGGACGTGCTCGCCCTCACCCTGTGGGGTGCGCGCAGCTCCCTCTTCGTCGGCTTCACCGTGGGCCTTGTGGCGACCGGCGTCGCCATCCTCGTCGGCCTGGCGTCCGCGTACTTCGGCCGTATCGTGGACGACGCGCTGACCCTGGTCACCAACATCTTCCTGCTGCTGCCCGGCCTCCCGCTGCTCATCATCCTGGCCGCGTTCCTGCCGCCCGGGACCTCGACCGTGATCCTGGTGCTCGTCGTCACCGGCTGGGCGGGCTCGGCCCGGGTCCTGCGCGCGCAGGCCAAGTCGATCCGCGGCAAGGACTTCGTGGCCGCCGCCGTCGTCACCGGCGAGCGCCCCCTGCGGATCATGTTCCGCGAGATCCTGCCCAACATGGCGTCCGTGGTGATGACCACGCTGCTGGGCTGCGTGATCTTCGGCATCGGCGCCCAGGCCGGCCTGGAGTTCCTCGGCCTCGGCGACAGCAGCGTCGTCAGCTGGGGCACCAACCTGTACTGGGCCAGCAACGACGGCGCGCTGATGACCGGCACGTGGTGGGCCTTCGTCCCCTCCGGACTGTGCATCGCGCTCGTCGCGTTCGCGCTCGCGCTGGTCAACTACGCGGTCGACGAGATCACCAACCCCAGGCTGCGCAGCCGCCGTGCCCGGCGTGAAAGGAGGGGCTGAGCCATGGAACCCGTACTTGAGGTGAACGGCCTGCGCGTCGAATACCGCGGTGACGGACGCACCGTCGTGGGCGCCGACGACGTCTCCTTCTCCATCGGCGCCGGAGAGATCTTCGGCCTCGCCGGAGAATCCGGCTGCGGCAAGTCGACCATCGCCAACGCGGTGATGCGACTGCTGAAGCCCCCGGCGGAAATCACCGCGGGCAGCATCCGCTTCCAGGGCCGCAACGTCCTCGCCCTGGACGCACGCGAGCTGCGCGCCTTCCGGTGGCGGGAGATCGCCATGGTCTTCCAGTCGGCGATGAACTCGCTCAACCCCGTCCTGACCATCGGCGAGCAGATCGTCGACATCTTCACCACCCACGAGAAGCTGAAGAAGCGGGCCGCGCGGGAGCGGGCGGGCGAGCTGCTTCAGATGGTGGGCATCGACCCGGGGCGGCTGAAGGCGTACCCGCACCAGCTCTCCGGCGGCATGCGCCAGCGCGTCGTCATCGCCATGGCAGTCGCACTGCGCCCCCGGCTGCTGATCATGGACGAGCCGACCACCGCGCTCGACGTGGTCGTGCAGCAGGAGATCATGGCGCAGATCCGCGACCTCCAGCGGGAACTGGGCTTCTCCATCCTCTTCATCACCCACGACATGTCCCTGATGGTCGAGCTGTCGGACCGCATGGGCGTGATGTACGGCGGACGGATCGTCGAACTCGCCGACGCCAAGGAGCTGTTCGCGGGGCCGCTCCACCCCTACAGCGAGGCGCTGATGAACGCCTTCCCGCCGCTGACCGGCCCGCGCCAAGAACTCACCGGCCTCTTCGACGCCCCGCGCACCGCCGACAGCTGCGGCTTCCACGTCCGCTGTCCCGAGGACCGCTCGGACTGCTCCATGAACATCCCCGACCTGCGCGAGATCGCCCCCGGCCGGTGGGCGGCCCAGAGTGCCCAGGGAGCCCCGCGATGACCCAGCCCCTGCTGTCCGTACGCGGTCTGACCAAGGACTTCCAGGTCGGCACCGTCTTCTCCCGGCGCCGCGTCCGAGCCGTCAACGACGTCTCCTTCGATCTCCCGGCCGGCCGGATCACCGCCCTGGTCGGCGAGTCCGGCAGCGGCAAGTCCACCATCGCCCGCTGTCTCGCCCGCCTCGAACAGCCCTCCGCCGGACAGGTGCTGCTCGACGGCGAGGACGTCCTGCGCACCGAGCGGCGCCGGGCGTCACGGGCGTACCGCCGCAAGGTCCAGATGGTGTTCCAGGACCCCTTCGGCTCACTCAACCCCGTCCACCGCATCGAGCACTTCCTCACCCGGGCCCTCGTCCTGCACGGCCACTCCGCCACACCAGAGGCGCTGCGCGAGCTGATAAAAACGGTCGGCCTGACCGAGGACATGCTCCAGTCCTACCCGCACGAACTCTCTGGCGGCCAGCGTCAGCGCGTCTCCATCGCTCGCGCGTTGGCGGTGGAACCGCGCCTCATCCTGGCCGACGAACCGACGTCGATGCTGGACGTCTCCGTGCGCGTCGGCGTGCTCAACCTGATGCGGCGCCTGCGCGACGAGCGGAACATCGCCATGCTCTACATCACCCACGACCTGGGCTCCGCCCGCTACCTCGCCGACACCACGATGGTCATGTTCGCCGGCGAACTCGTCGAGGGCGGCGACGCACTGGCCGTCATGGACGCCCCCGCCCACCCCTACACCCGCCTGCTGCTGTCCGCCGTACCCGACCCCGAACGGGCCGGCAGCTACGACCCCGTCGAGCGCGCCAAGCTCCGCGAGGCGATCCTCAACCCCACGTCCTGCCCCTATGGCGACGACGGCACGTGCAGCCGCACCGAGCCCGTCCGCCACATCGTCGGCGAAGACGACGGACAGCCCCACTGGGTGCGCTGCCACCTGCGCGCACCCGCCTCCGACATCGCCCGCCGCGTCCTCAAGGCCACCGACCGGCCGGACAGCGAGGCCACCGACGACACCGAGAAAGCGGAGACCACCGCCGTATGACCCACGACCTCACCCTCCCCTCCGGCAGTCCCACCGCCGAGGGGCTGGCCGAGCGCGCCCTGCGCGACCCCCACCGCCCCCGCTTCCACTTCACCTCGCCCGGCGGCTGGCTCAACGACCCCAACGGGCTGAGTCACTGGAACGGCGTCTACCACCTCTTCTACCAGTACAACCCGCTCGCCGCCGCCCACCACCGCATCCACTGGGGCCACGCCACCAGTACCGACCTCGTGCACTGGGCCGATGAGCCAGTCGCCCTGGTGCCAGGCTCGGACGGCCCGGACCGCGACGGCTGTTGGTCCGGTGTCCTGGTGGACGACGGGGGGGTGCCCACGCTCGTCTACTCGGGCAGGCACGGCGAGCATGAACTCCCTTGCGTGGCCAGGGGATCGGCGGATCTGACGTACTGGACCAAGGACTCGGCCAACCCGGTCATCACCGCCCCGCCGGAGGGCGTCGACATCACGGCCTTCCGCGACCACTGCGTCTGGCGGGAGGGCTCCGGCGAGAACACGGTGTGGCGTCAGCTGGTGGGCTCGGGAATCCGGGGCGTCGGTGGAACGGCCTTCCTGTACGAATCCGACGACCTGCGCAGCTGGCGCTACGTCGGCCCCCTGCTGACCGGCGACGCCTCGCAGAACCGGGGCGAGCTCGACTGGACCGGCACGATGTGGGAGTGCGTCGACCTCTTCCGGCTCGGCGAGGACGAGGAGGCCGGCAGCACCGACGTGCTGGTCTTCTCCGCCTGGGACGGGGGCACCACCCACCACCCCCTGTACTGGACCGGCCGCTACCAGGGCGACACCTTCACCCCGACCGCCCTCCACCGCCTCGACTACGGCGGCCGCTACTTCTACGCCCCCCAGTCCACCCGTGACGAGCACGGCCGCCGCATCATGTTCGGCTGGCTCCAGGAGGGCCGGACGGACGAGGCGAACGCGCAGGCCGGCTGGTGCGGTGTGATGTCCCTGCCGAGGGTCGTCACGCTCGCCACGGACGGCGGCCTGCACCAGGCCCCGGTACCGGAGCTGACCGAGCTGCGGCGGGAGCGCGTAGAGGTGGCTCCGGGCCGGCTGGCCGACCCGTACACCCGGCTGCCCGCCGTGCGCGGGGACCAGCTGGACATCGAGACGACCCTGCGTCTCGCTCCCGGAGCGACCGTCCGGCTCGTGCTCCGCGAGACACCGGACGGCGCGGAACGCACGGTCGTGGAGGTGAGCCGGTCGCACGACGGAACGGGCGGCACCCTCCGTCTGCACCGCGAGACCAGCAGCCTCGACCCGACGGTCGACACCGAACCCCGGTACGGCGACCTGTCGTTGGGCCCCGAGGGCCGGGTCGACCTGCGCGTCCTCGTCGACCACTCCGCACTGGAGATCTTCGCCAACGGGCGGCCCCTCACCGCCCGCATCTACCCCACCCGCCCGGACGAGGCCGTCGGCGTCGGTATCGGTGCCGACGGCGACGTGGCCCTGGAGCGGTTCGACGCCTGGCAGATGGCGTCGGCCTTGACCGACGGGCCCCGGCCGCTGTGGCCGTGACCGTCTTACACACGACCACGGCCCGGGGTGGACGTCCCCCCCCGGGCCGTGGCCCACCCTCCCCTGTTCTCATCAGGAGCCGCCATGAGCGTGTCCCGCCGTACCCTCCTGCTCGCCGGAGGAACCGCCGCCACCCTGCTGCCTCTCGGAGGCATCCTCCCCGCAGCACAGGCCGCCACCCCGAGCACCACCGGAGCGACCCCCGCCGCCACCCCGATCCCCGACCCCATCCCCGTCACCGGCACCTGGACCCGCACCTCCGACGGCGGCCAGAAGGTGACCGCCGGCCGTCGCGGGCCCTCCCTCGCCCTGTCCGAGCAGCAACTCGCGGCCAAGGGCACGTACGCGGCCCGCGTCACGCCCCAATCCTCCTCCTCCGTAGGCGCGTTGGTGTTCCGGACAGCCCTCGACGGCTCGACCGGATACGCGGTCGCCCTCGACCCCGGCCGCGCCCGCATACGGCTCTACGACCTGGCCGGCGGCGACACACTCGCCACCGCTCCACTCCCGGGCGCGCAGGCCGGAAAGCCCTACGACCTCGAAGTGGCGGTCGACGGACCCGAGCTGACGGTGCATGTCGACGGCAAGCGGCTCCTCCACACCGAGGACCACCGCCACGACACCGGCTCGGTGGGCCTGCTCGCCCAGGGCGGCAAGGTCACCTTCGGCCCGCCCTCCCTCTCCTCAGTCACCACCAACCTCACCGGCTTGACCACGAGCGGCGGCACCTGGACGGCGAGTCCGCTGGGCTGGCGCGCGGCCCCAACCCAGAGAGCCACCGCCCGCGCCATCACCACGACCAAGACGTACGACACCGCGCTCCAGGCCGACCTGCTCCTGCACGACGCTTCCGCCATCGCCGCACTGCTGGTGCGCACCGACGCCAAGGCCACGCGCGGCTACGGCGTCCAAGTCGACGCGGACCAGGACAGGCTGAGGCTCTACCGCATCGACGGCAACGTCACCCTCGGCACCTACGCGACCACCATCAAGGCCGACACGGTCTACCGTCTGCGCGTCGAAGCCGAACACGACGAACTGCGCGTGCACTGGCAGACCAACTTCCTCTCTCCCGACGGCTACAGCCCCGTCATCACCGCCCAGGACTCCACCCACACGAAGGGCCGACTCGCCGTCACGGCTTCGGCCGGCGAGGTGTCCTTCGAGAACATCGCCGCGGCCGACCTCGCCACCGGCCTCCAGGGCTGGACGGCCCGCTCCGGCACCTGGACCCCGGACCTGCGCGGCATCCGCGGCGAGAACGGCCTGCGCACGGCCCCCTTCACCGACGGCGACCTGGTGGCGAGGGCCGACATCACACCCGGCGACCGCTCCTCCTCGGCCGGCCTCGCCCTGCGCGCGTCCGCGAACGGCTCCGGCGGCTACGAAGCCCGCCTGGAAGCCGGCCGCAACGCCGTCGTCCTGCTGGACCGCTCCTCCGGCACCCGCCTCGCCTCCGCCTCCGGCCCGGTCCGGCGCATCACGGCCGGAGGCACGTACCGCGTCGAGGCCCGCGCGACGGGCAGAACCATCGAGGTGTACGTGGACGGCGTACGGGCGCTCAAGACCCGCGTGTCCCGCACCAAGGGCGCCGCCTTCGGCACCGCGGCCGCGCACGGGACGTCGTACTTCCAGAACGTCGAAGTCCACAGCACCGCCGACTACTTCACCGAGCCGTACCGCCCCACGTACCACTACTCCCAGCTCACCGGCTCCACCAGCGACCCCTGCGGCCTGCTGCACCACGACGGCGAGTACCACCTCTTCCACCAGGACGAGGGCCGCTGGGCGCACGCGGTCAGCACCGACCTCGTCCACTGGCAGCCCCTGCCGATCGCCCTGCCCTGGAACGCCTACGGCCACTGCTGGACCGGCTGCGCGGTCGTGGACGCCGACGACACCTCCGGTCTCTTCGACGGCGGCTCGGGCCTGATCGCCTATTACACGAGCTACCACCCGGACAAGCCGGGCGGGAACGCCAGCGTGCGCATCGCGTACAGCAAGGACAAGGGCCGATCGTGGCAGCTGCACGGCGGCTCGAGTCCGGCCGTGCAGAACCCGGGCGGCCCAGACGCCGACTGGACCTTCCGCGACCCGAAGGTCATCCGCGACGAGGCCCACGAACAGTGGCTGATGGTCGTCTCCGGCGGCGACCACATCCGCTTCTTCACCTCCACCGACCTCCTCACCTGGACCCAGGTCAGCTCCTTCGGCTACGGCGACTGGGCCACACCCGGCGTCTGGGAGTGCCCCGACTTCTTCCCGCTCCCCGTCGACGGCGACAAGGACAAGGTGAAGTGGGTCCTCACCCTGAGCACCGGTGCCGTACGCGCCACGAACGGCTCGGCCGCCCAGTACTTCACGGGTGAGTGGAACGGCACCGGTTTCGCTCCCGACCAGAAGGCCGGCACGGTCCTGCGCGCCGACTCAGGCCGTGACTACTACGCCGCCATGTCCTTCTACGGCCTGACCGACGACCGCCGCGTCTGGCTCGGCTGGATGAGCAACTGGGACTACCCCTTCAGCGCCCCGACCGGCGGCTGGAACGGCCAGCTGAGCACCCCCCGCGAACTGACCCTCACGGACACCGCCGACGGCGTACGCCTGGCGCAGCGCCCGGTCCCGGAGCTGGTCACGCTGCGCACGTCCACCACAACCCGCAAGGACCTCGCCGTCGGCCCCACCTCCGCGAACCCGCTCGCGGGAGTCCGGGGCATCGCCTACGAGATCGAGGCCGAGATCACCCTTGGTACTGCCAGGGAGATCGGCTTCCGGCTCCGGACCGACGACGAGCAGCACACGACAGTCGGATACGACGCCGAGGCGCAGGAGCTGTTCGTGGACCGCTCGGCATCGGGCCTGAGCGACTTCACGCAGTACTTCACGGGCCGCACGACCGCGCCGATGAAGACGACCGACGGCCGCGCGACCCTGCGCGTGTACGTCGACTCGTCCTCGGTCGAGGCATTCGGCGCGGACGGACAGGCCGCCGTGACCAGCCTGATCTTCCCCGGCCCGGACGCTGACGGCATGGCTTTCTACGCCAAGGGCGGCACCGCGCACATCGAGTCGCTCAAGGTGCACAGGCTCGACAGCACCTTCCGCCTGGTGGATCGGGTGAAGCCGCTGGTGGCCGCCCCGAGCGGCGGTGAATTCCGCTCGGACCTCGGCAAGTTGACGATCACCCCCGCCGGCCGCTGGTCGACGGACAGCGCGGGCCGCGCCGGAAGCTTCGACAAGGACTCCAACGCGATCTCGGCCCGCACGGCGACGGACTTGGACCTCACCACTCTGGTCCGGCTCGGCGGCCCCGCCCCGGACACGAGCGGCGCCCTCTCCCTCCTCTGGCGCGCCTCCTCCGACGGCGCCGACGCCTACTGCCTCAACATCGACCCCGACCTACGCGTGATCCGCCTGGTCGCCAAGGCCAACGGCTACTTCGACGACGGCGCCGCCCTCGCCCGCGTCCCGGCACTGGTCCGCCGCGGCACGAGCTACCCCGTCCGCATCCTCACCGAGGGCGACCGCATCCAGGTGTTCCTCAACGGCAAGCGGATCATCGACGTGACGGACACGACGTACACGAGCGGACACATCGGCCTGAACGTGTTCGGAGGGAGGGTGGCGTACCAGGACACCTACGCGAAGGAGCTGTGACCGCCGGTCAAGCCGACAAGCAAGAGTTCGATCCCCGTCCTTGAGCCGGCGCGATCGTCCTCTATGTATTCAGCGCGTTCCTGTAGGGCCTCCTTGAGGCCGAGTTGAGGCCACAAGGACAGGAACAGACTGACAAGGACTGAGGAGTGCTCATATGGATAACCCCGTCTGACCTGCGAAAACGTGATAGATGAGCAGTGATCGACAAGGACCACCAAGATCCCCAACAGACTCATAATCCGTCGGCCGTGGGTTCGAGTCCCACCCGCCCCACCAAGAGGTTCTCCCGGAGAACCGTTCCATCTGCGAAACAGCGTCAGCCCCCTTCCGGTGGAGGGGGCTTCTTCGGTGTGAGCGTCAGCAGCCGGCCAGGGCACTGACCGGTCTGCGCGACGCTGCTCTCTGTCAGTCGCTTCGCGGACGTCGCGGTCCGCTACCGGGCGGCGCGCAACGCTGCCTGGTAGCGCGCAACGCTGCCTGGCGGGGCCGCGAGCCGCACGGCGCCGGACGTGCCGCTCTTTGGCCTCATCGTTCTCGATCTGATGCCGACCGGGCGGAGGCTGGAGGCCTGGACTCCTGTCGCAGTGCCTGAGGTGACGGGGCTCGTTTCAGATCGGCCAGGTGGGTGTCCACTACCCGGGCGGCCCAGTCGGTGTCCTCGTCCCGGTCCTGTCGGATCATGTGCAGAGCGAGCCCGTCCACCATCGCGTGCAGGCGATCCGTTTCGGTCCGGGTCCCCTCCGGGGCCACGCCCAGTACGCGTACCACCCGTTCGCACAGGTCCCTTACGGCCCGGTGCGCCCTGTGGTGTGTCGCGCGCAGGTCGCCGTCCGTCATCGCGGCCGTGCCGAGGACCACGGTGATCTCCATCTCCAAGCGCCGCGGCTCATCCAGGGGCAGCAGTTCCAGCAGTACCGCCCGCGCCCAGTCATCACCCGGCGCAATGGCGGCGATCCGGTCGGCCAGGCGCTCGACCACCATGTCGTACGCCCTGATCCGCAAGCTGGCCTGGGTCGGGAAGGTGTAGCGCAGCGAGCTCGGCGGCAGCCCCGCCTCGGCGGCGACCTTGCGCACCGACAGTGCCGGGATGCCGTCGCGCACCAGAACTCTCCACGCCGCTTCCGCAACCTGGCGGTTGCGTTCACCGGTGTCGATCACGCGAGGCATGACACCATTGTCGCACGACTGTACGACTACGTGCTAGCTTCGTTTTGGTACAGCCGTACGAAAACATGGAGAGGAATGTGCGCATGGCGTGGACCGTCTTGATCGCCTCCGCCGTACTGGAGGCCGTCTGGGCCACCGCCCTGGGCATGTCCCAGGGGTTCCGGCGGCTCGCGCCGACCGCCGTCTTCGCCGTCGCCGCGGTGCTGAGCATGGCGGGACTGGCCTACGCGATGACCTCGCTGCCCACCGGCACCGCTTATGCCGTATGGGTCGGCATCGGGGCCGTGCTGACTGTCGTGATCGCCACCGCGCGGGGCCAGGAGAAGCTGACGCCCCTCCGCGCGGTCCTGCTGGCCGGCCTGATCGGCTGCATCGTCGGACTGAAAGCGGTGAGCTGAATGCCCTGGCTGATCCTTCTTGTCAGCGCCGTGCTGGAGGCCGTCTGGGCCACAGCGCTCGGCGCCAGCGACGGTCTCTCCGAGCCCGTCGCGAGCGTGGTGTTCTTCATCGCGATGATTCTGAGCATGATCGGCTTGTCGCGCGCCGCCCAGCACATCCCCATCGGCGTCGCCTACGCCGTGTGGACCGGCACCGGCGCCGCACTCACCGTCGCCTGGGCCATGGCCACCGGCGGCGAGGCGGCGAGCGTGCTCAAAGTGCTGTTCCTGGCCGGCATCATCGGCTGCATCGCCGGACTCAAGCTGTCCAAGCCGGGCCCGGCCGAGAACGGCCCGGCTCACCGCGGTCCAGGCGACCGACCCGACAACGCCGCGGCACCGAAGCCGGCCCCTTGATGCCCGTCCCGGCTGCGCCGGGACGCACGGACCGCTTGAACTCGCCCACGTGCCTCGGCCCCGCCGAGGCGCCGCTTCACCGAGTGCCTGCCACTCGCACGATCTTCTACGGCGTGACACGCGAACGCATACGCCAGGTCGAGGCCAAGACGACGAGCAAGCTGCGCCACCCCTCACGCTCGGTGCATGACCGCGACGTGAACGTGGCACGCAACATCCTGGCCGCCGGGCCGGCGGCGTCCGCCTGTGGAGACGGGGTAAGACCTCCACGGGAGTCCTCCCGGGCGGGGCGGTCGTCGGTGAAGCGGGAAACCCGGCGGGCGACCGCGGGAATCCCCGCTTTCAGGCAGGGGAGGAAGCCAAGTTCTACAAAGCTTCTTACGGCACTCGGTGACACCGCTCGGCGCGCTCACCGGTGGGGCGTGCCCGGGTCCGTCCCCTCCTGGCCCGTTCCGGCCCGGGGCGGGCGGAGGTGGCGGGCGAGGGCCGTGGCCAGGGCCTTCCGTACCTCCTCCGGAGGGCGGGGGTCCGCCCGGTCGGCGTCGGCGGCCACCACCGCGGCGACCGTGCGCAGAGAGGCGCCGGACAGGCGGGAGGTCTCGCGCAGGACGCGCCAGGCGGTGTCCGGGCCGCAGCCGTGGGCGGTCATCAGGATGCCGCGGGCCCGGTCGACGGCCGGCCGGGCGGCGATCGACTCCCGGAGCCGCTCGACCTCCTCCTCCCGCACGGGCGGCCGTTTCGCCGGCGCCGCCTCCGCCGCCGGGGTGGTGGCGGGCGCCGGCGCGCTCTTCTCGCCGGGAGGGCGCAGCGGGTCGGTGGTGTCCAGGCCGACGAGCGCCAGGATGCGGCGTGGCTGACCGGTCCAGCCGGTGGCCGTGACCGGCACCGACCGCAGGCGGCCGTGGTCGCGCAGGACCTCCAGGAACCGCAGTCCCGCCGTGTCCATGAAGCGCACCCCGCTCATGTCCAGGTCGACCCGGGCCGTACGGGCGGGCAACTGGGCCAGTTTCCGGGCGAGGACATCCGCGCAGCCGTGGACCAGTTCACCGCGCGGGGTGAGCAGTGCCCGGTCCGCTTCCATGCGCTCGCCGATGACCAGGGTGCCGCGTCGTCCCGGGAGGGGCTGTTCCGAGAAGGGTCGTCCCGAGAAAGGGGGTGGGGCCGCGGAGGTCATGACACCGCCTTGTCGGTACGCGTGCGGGCCGTCGGGCGTACGGTTCGGTCGCCGCGGACCGGGCGGCAGGGCGTGCGGGACATGCGAGGGTGCGGAACGTACGCGGTCCATGCAGTGCTCGCGGATGCGCCTGCCCGGTTTGCCGAGCCTTACGCCCCTTGTCGCCGAACCGGCCGGAATTCCGGCCGGACATGGTGGATGGGGCGGGCAGGGCGGGTGCGGTCGGCTCGGCGGCTCAGTTCGCCAGCGGGTTCAGTACCAGGGGGGCGATCCTGCCCTCCAGCATGGCGCCCAGGCCCTGGACGGCGCACACGTCCGGCCGTTCGGCGATGTGGACCGGCATACCCGTCGCCTGCCGCAGCATCTGGTCGAGGCCCGGCAGCAGGGCGCTGCCGCCGACCATCATGATCCCGCGGTCGACGAGGTCGGCGACCAGGTCGGGCGGGCAGCCCCGCAGCACCTTGCCGATCCCGTCCAGCACCGCTGTCAACGGGGTCTGGATGGCGTGCCGTACGGCGGCCGTGTCGACCTTGACCGAGCGGGCGAGACCGGTGGCGACGTCCCGGCCGTGGATCTCCGTCGACTCCGGGCCGTGCGGGGTGAGCCCGTTGCCGGACAGGGCCAGCTGCAACGGCCGTACGGACTGGCTCGGCAGCATCAGTTCGTGATGGTGGCGCAGGTGCTGGACGATGGCGTGGTCCACGGCGTCACCGCCGACGGGCATGCGCTCGGCCGTCACGATCGAGCCGAGGGAGAGCACGGCCACCTGCGTGGTCGCCGCCCCGCACACCAGGATCATGGTCGCCTCGGGACGTTCCACGGGCAGCCCGCAGCCGACGGCGGCGGCGATGAGCGTGTCGACCAGCTCCACCCGGCGGGCGCCCAGCCCGACCAGGGTCTCGATCGTGGCGCGCTGGGCCAGTGGATCGGCGTCGTGCGGGGTGCAGGCCGCGGCGCGCAGGCCCGGCCGGCGGCGCAGCGTGCGGCGGATCCGGTCGCCGAGCAGATGGCGCAGCATGCGCTGCGCCATGTCGATGTCGACGACGGTGCCGCCCGACACGGGCCGTACGACGCGGATGTAGCTCGGCGTCCGTCCCTTCATCCGCTCCGCGAGTTCGCCGACCGCGATCAGCGCGCCGGTACGGGTGTTCACGGCGGCGGCGGACGGCTGGTCGACGACGAGACCGGCACCCTTGACGTAGACCCGGGTGCGGGCCGCTCCCAGGTCGACGGCGAAGTGGCAGCGGCGCAACTGCTCCAGACTGGCGGTCACGGCAATCCTCCCGAGTGCGCGGTCCTGCGGGCCGCCGGACGGCGGACCTCAGGACCATCGTGCGCGCCCGCGCAGGACACCGCCCCTTGTGGAGGGCCGGGCGAGGGGCCGCTGAACGAGAGGGAGGGGCACGGCGATCGCAGGGACAGCCTCGAGCTTCCCCGGCCCCGGCCCCGGCCCCGGCCCCGTACGCGTCGCAGGCTTGGCCGAGGTGCCGCGGGCGGCCCCCGGTTCACCTGTTTCTTGCGAGGAGGCCCCGGCGTTCACGCCGGGGAGGAATCGCCGAGAAGCGGCTGTCGGGCGTGGCCCGGGTGGTGCCCGGGGCCGCCCTCGCCGACGACGTGCGTGGTGACCGGGGTGCGGGCGGCGGCCACCGCGGCGAACAGGTCGGCGATGGCCACCGCGGCGAACAGGTCGGCGATGGCCGCCCCGCCCCCTGCCGTTCCGCCTCCGCGTCGTCGGCCGCGCCCCGCGTCGTCGGCGACGAGGGTGACGGTCTCGCGCGCGGTGAGCCGGTCAGTCATGGCGCAGCGTCCGCTTCATGATCTTCCCCATGTCGTTGCGGGGGAGCGAGGCGAGGTGGTGGAGCACCCGCGGACGTTTGTGCGGGGCCAGGCGGGCGGCGACGTGGTCGGCCAACTCGTCGAGGGCGGGCGGCGCCCCCGGATCCGCCGGGACGATCCACGCGACGATCCGCTCGCCCAGGTCGGTGTCCGGCTCCCCGGTCACCGCGGCCTCCCGGACGCCGGGGTGTTCCAGCAGCGCGTTCTCGATCTCACCGGCGCCGATCTTGTACCCCCCGCTCTTGATCAGGTCGGTGGCCTTGCGGCCGACGATGCGGACATAGCCGTCGGCGTCGCGCACCGCCATGTCACCGGTGCGGAACCAGCCGTCGGCGGTGAAGGCGCCCGCGGTGGCGTCGGGCCGGTTCAGGTACTCGGTGAACAGGTTCGGGCCGCGGACCTGGATCTCGCCCACCGTCTCCCCGTCGTACGCCGCCACCGGGGACCCGTCCTCCTCCACCAGCCGCAGCTCCACGCCCGGCAGCGGCACGCCCACGGTGCCGGGCCGGGCCTCGCCGTCCGCGCGGACGCTGGGCCGGGGGTCCGGGGGTGTCCACCGGGACGAGCACAGCATCAGCGTCTCCGTCATGCCGTACCGCTCGATCACCCGGCGTCCGGTGGCCGCCGCGATCCGCTCGTGGTCGTGCACGGGCAGCGCCGCCGACCCCGACACCAGCAGCCGTGCCCCGGCCAGCGCCCCGGCCAGTTCCGGCTCGGTGGGCAGGGCCTCCGCGACACGGTGGTACATGGTTGGTACACCGAACAGCATGGTCGCGCCGCCGCTCAGCTCCCGCGTCACCCCCTCGGTGGTGAACCTGCCGAGGTGACGCACCGAACCGCCGCGGCGCAGCGGGCCCAGGATGCCCAGGACCAGCCCGTGCACATGGAACAGCGGGAGCCCGTGGACGAGGACGTCGTCACCGGTCCACTGCCAGGCGTCGGCGAGCGCGTCCAGGGTGGTGGCGATCGCGCGGCGGGGGATGACGGCGCCCTTGGGCGGGCCGGTGGTGCCGGAGGTGTAGACGACCAGGGCCGGGTCCTCGTCGTCCGCGCGGTCCCCGGCGAGGTCTCCGGGGAGCGTGCCGGGGGCGCGGTCGGCCGGGTCGACGTCCAGGCGGGCCAGGCCGTGCAGCGCCTCCGGGAGTTCCTGGCCGGGGGCGGCGAGGACCAGGTCCGGGGTGCTGTCGGACAGGATGTGGCCGAGCTCCTTGGCACCCGACTTCGGGTTCAGGGGCACCACGGTCACCCCGGCGAGCAGCGCCGCGGTGACCGCGACCGCCGTCTCCAGCGTCGGGGTCGCCCAGACGGCGACCCGCCGCGCCTCCCGGACGGCCCCGGCCACCGGGACGGCCGCGGCGGCGAGTTCCCCGTACGTCAGTGAGCGCTCGCCGAACCGGAGGGCGGGCCGGCCGGCGGCAGGGCCGCCGCCGTCGGTCAGGGCCGGGAAGAGAGAGGACACGCGTCGTACTCCTTGACCGTTCGGGTGGTGCGGCTGTCGTTCCCGGGGGCACCGGGTCCGACCGAGTTCCTACCCCGGCCGGGCACGGCCGGTACCAGCCACATCACCGCGGGTACCGGCGAGACCACGATTCCTCCGTACATCATCGGCTGCCGGAGCGAACTCCGTGGCCGGCGTCCGGTGCCGGGCAGGCCGCCGCCGCGACGCGCCGCCTCGCGCTCGACCGTCCCGCACACCGGTTCGATGCCCCGGGTGGTGGACGCGGTCATCCGGGCGGCGGCTCGCCGAGGGGGGTGCCGAGCGGTTCACAAGAGGGGCGGTTCACAGAGGGGCGGATCGCCGGCCGCGGTCCGTGGGCCGACCGAGGTCCGTTGCAGCAAGCCCCAGGTGAACTCGGCGACCACCTCGTGCCGCACGCCCCGCGCGTCCGGCGCGACGAAGACGAGGCCCCACCGGGTGGGCGCGGTGCCTTCGAGCGGGCGGGCCGGGGCGAAGGCGCGGGCGGCCTCGTCGACCGTGCAGGACCAGGGCGACAGGTCCTCGAGGGTGCGCAGGGCGGGCGGGCCGGCGTCGGGCGCGCGGACCAGCCACTCGTTCCAGACGGTGCCGTCGGGCGTGGTGAGGATCTCGAAGCGGAGGTCCGGCCAGAGCGGGAGCCGCCACCGCGACGCCTCGCAGTCGAGGTCGCCGATCCGGCGCCGGACCCGGGAATCCGGCTCGCCGAGCACGGACCGATACCTCGAGCGGGCCGAACGGGATCGCGGGGAGCGGACCATGGCCTGCCAGCGCCTGTTCGCCTCGCGCATCCCGGCGAGGGAGACGCCCAGTTCGTGACGGGCGTCCTCGACCAGGCCGGGATGGTGGTCGGCCATACGACGCAGCAGGACGAGCTGGAAATCGAGCGGGGTGAACGGGACGGAGGGGCCGGACGGGCTACCGGGGGGTTTCGCGGGAGGCACGGGGACCATCGTCGCCCACCGGGGGCGTTCCGGGACGGCGGCCGTCCGGGAGGAACAGCACCGAGTTCACATAGCGCGGGCCCCTGAGCGCGCTGTGCGGCAGGACGCGGCGGAGCAGACCGTGGGAGACGACGTAGGAGGCCCTGGCCTGGTGGGCCTCCAGGGGGAAACGGGCCAGCGGGATCCAGTCGTCGCCGGGCAGCACCCAGCCGTCGTAGCCCAGCAGGGACAGGTAGGTGACCACGGGCGCGACCGGCTGGATGCGGGACTCCAGCTCCACGAAGAGTGCCGGGCGGTCGCGGGAGAGGATGCCGGTGGCGCCGCGCAGCACGGCCGATTCGTTGCCGTCCACGTCGATCTTGATGAAGCCGACGTCCTTCAGGTTCAGTGCGTCCAGCGTGACGCAGGTGACGTCCAGGGCGTGGCCGTGGATGTCCCGGCGGACCAGGGAGGACACCCCCCGGTCGCCGCCGTCGTCCGGCGGCAGCCACAGCCGGGCGATCCCGGCGCGGTCCGAGGCCGCCGCGCGGATCACGCGGACGTTCGACGGGGCGCCGGAGGTGAGCAGCCGCGCCAGGTGGGGGACCGGTTCGACGGTCACCACCTGGCGGGCGCGCCGGGCCAGCCGGTGCGTCCAGGGGCCGTACCAGCCGCCGACGTCGATCGCCGTGCCGCAGTCCGGCGGGCACAGGTCGGCGAGCCGGGCCAGCTCGGGCTCGAAGCGCGGGTAGACCGCGCGGGCGGCGGCGGCCACGACCCGGGTGGGCAGGACGGACGCCGCACGGGCGGCGAACGTGACCCTGGGACGGCCTTTCGTCATGTGGTCGCCCCCGGGGTGCCGGGACGGCTGGTGTTGTTCCCGGCCATGTGGTCCTCGGCCATGTGGTCCTCGGCTGTGTGGTCCTTGGCCGTGTGCTCTTCCGACATGTGCTCCGCGGTCATATGGGCCTCGGACACATGTGCCAGCAGTGCCTCGTGCTCCTCGTCCGAGACCTGCTCGCCGGAGGACGGGAGCAGCTGTGGGATGCCGTCGATGATCGGGTAGCGGCGGCGCAGACGCGGGTTGTACAGCGCCTCCTCGGCTCCGTCCACCGCCGCTGCGCCGTCCTTCCCGGCAGCGGCAGCGGCAGCGGCGGTGGCGGGGAGCAGATGCAGCGGGCCCTTGTCGAGCGGGCAGGCCAGAATCCTCAGCAGCGGGTCGTCGGGCTTCACGGGGGCGTCAACTCCTCGTTCTTGGTCTCGGTCTCGGTACCTGGTGGTGAGGTGGTGTCGTGCTTCGGCATGGCCAGCAGCACGGTGACCGCGAGCACCGTACCCGCCACGCGCAGGGCCAGCCGCAGGGGTTCGTCGGGGAGTTCCTCGCCGAACGACAGTGTGCCGAGCACCGCCGTGTACAGGCACGTCACGGTCGTGCACACCGGCACGATCAGCGAGGCCCGGCAGCGCTGGAGTGCCGCCTGCGACAGCACCAGGCCGAACGCGCCGGTGAACAGCAGCAGATACGGGTAGGGGGAGCGCAGCAGGCCGAGCAGCGCGTCGCCGATGCCGTCGGCCGTCAGGTGGCTCGACACCCCCTTGATGGCGAGCGAGCTGACGCCGTAGAGGAGGCCGACGGCGACCCCGTACTCGACGCCGGTGGTCGGCATCCGGTGCCGGCGCCGGGCGCGGCGTTCGGCGGACCGGTAGAGCCACACCCCGGCCGCCAGCGACGGCACGCACACCAGCAGGATCAGCGGGTACGGTGCGTCCCGGCCGACGGTGTCGGCGCCCGCGCCGCCCTCCTTCAGCGACAGCACCACCATCAGCAATGCGAGCAGGATGGCGCCCAGCGCGTACCGTTCCCGGCCGGTGGTCTCCTCGCCGAGCAGTCGCGCCGACAGCATCACGAGGAGCACCAGGCCGGAGACGAACAGTCCCTGGGCGGCGGCGATCGGCAGGGTCCGGTAGACGGCGAGCTGGGCGCCGAAACCGGCGGCGAGGGACAGCGCGCCGGCGATCCACAGCGGGCTGCCGAGCACCAGCCGCAGCAGCCGCGCCGGCTGGTGAACCGTTACTTCGGGCAGGGTGGCGAGCGCCCGCTTCTCCAGGACGAACCCGCCGCTGTACAGGATGTTCGACACCAGGGCGGCGGCCACTCCCCACCACATGGTCCCCGGTCCCCCTTACGCCCGGCGCGCGTGCAGCAGCAGGATCGACGCGAGCGGCGGTCGGGCGCAGGCCAGCCGGTCCAGCATCCGCAGGGGACGCGGCACCCCGTGGAAGGGAGCGCCTTCGAGGCGTACGACGGTGAAGCCGGACGCGGCGACGAACTCCCGCAGCGCGCGGGCGGTGTAGAGCCGCAGATGCCCCACCACCTCCGAACCCGGCCTGCCGTGGATACCGCGCAGGCTGACCTCGGAGAAGACCGGCTGCACCCCGGCCAGCAGCAGCGCCCGGTTGTACCAGGCGGCCAGATTGGGGGTGGACAGCATCAGATGGCCCCCGGGGCGCAGCACCCGGTGGATCTCCTCCAGGGCCGCGTCCGGGTCGACGAGATGCTCGATCACCTCGCTGAACAGCACCGCGTCGGCCGATCCGGACGCGAACGGCAGCCCACCGTCGGTGAGTTCGCCGCGCACCGCGTACGGCATCCGGGTGCGGGCCCGTGCCAGGGCGTCCTGGGACCAGTCGACGCCGATGAGCCGGTGGCCGTGCAGGAGGGGTGCGGCGGTGGCCGCGGCGGAGCCGTCGCCGCAGCCGATGTCGAGGATCGTCCGCGCGCCCCCGACGCCGGCGGGGCCGAGCGCCCGGGCGAGCATCCGGGCCTGGCGGAGGCTGCGGGAGGGGCCCGAGGCCACGGGGACGGCGGGGTTCTCGTAGAAGTCACGCAGGTCGCGGGGCGGGGACGCGGTGGTCGTCACGGGGTTGCCTCCGTGGAGTGCAGATGGTGCGTGAACAGGTCGCGGAGGTGGACGCCGTCGTCGTGCCCGAGCAGCGCGCGGGACCAGCGCACGGCCAGGTGCAGCCGGCCCGCGGTGGAGGCGAGGGTGAAGGTGAGGCCGCGGGGCATCCGGGCGGGGGCCGAGAACCACACCGCGTGCGCGCACCCGGCCTCCTCCCCGAAGTCCAGCGGGTACGGGATGCGGCCGATGTTGCTGAGCAGCGTCGTCGACATCCAGGGCGCCGCCGCCCTGCGCAGGGCGCGGGTGAGGGCGGCGCGGGCGGCGACCGGCGCCCATGGCGCGGTCAGCAGGTTCGCGCCGTGGCCCAGCTGGGGGCGGGGGAGAGCTTTCAGGGCGCGGGTGCGCAGGGCCGTGCGGCGCAGCAGGCCGGGCAGGTCGGATGTGTCCAACTCGCCGAGGGGGAAGGGGACTTCGACCAGCCGGGTGCCGTTGCCGATGGGCATCGTGGCGTCCCGGGGGCGGTCGTCCACCGGCATGGTGATGCGCAGCGGGCGGGCCGGGGCGCCGTGCTCGCGGTTCCAGTGGGCGAGGGTCAGGGCGGTGGCGACCATGAGCTGGTCGTTGACGGTGTACGGGGATCCCTTGGGCCGGTGCGGCAGCGGAAGCTCGGTGTGAAGCAGTCCGTTGCCGCGCCGGGGACCCGGGCGCGGGTCCGGGGCGCCGCGGGACACCCGGGCGGACGGAGTCCACGGGGAGGGCGTCCCCGTGGACTCCGCCCGTGGTGTCTCGGTCGGCCGTACGGGCGGGGCGGCGGCCGAGTTGTCCCGGCCGCCGTAGATCTCGGCGGCGGTGGCCAGGATGCGCAGGCAGGCCGGGCCGTCGAGCGCCGTGTGGTTGAGGGTGAGGAGCAGTGCGGTGCCCGTCGGGGCGGCCGCGCGGCCGTCCGCCCCGCCGCCCGCCCCGGACTCGGTGTCCCCCGGGGCGGGCACCACCTCGAGGCGGATCGGCGGGGAGGTCGTGAGCGGGGGCGCCACGGCCATGGCCCGGCCGCGGGCGTCCCGCAGGGAGCCGGGCCCCGGCGGCGCGAAACTCACCGCCTCCACGTCGGGCTCGTCGGTCAGCTCCCACTCGTAGCGGCGCCGGTACCAGGGGCCGGGGGCTTCGCGCATGAGGATGCGCGGGTGCCGGCGCAGCGCCTCCAGGAACGCCTTGCGCAGGCGGCCGGCATCCAGTTCCCCGGGGAGGTGCACCTCGATGAGCACCGTCTCCGGTTCCTCCTCCTGGACGCAGTGCCGGGACACCTCGTCCACCACGGGGAACGGGATACGCAGGGGAGCGGTCATCCGGTCGTGCCCCTTCCCGCCGGTCCGCCCGCCGGTCCGCCCGCCGAGCCGTCCGCCGAGCCGTCCGCGTCAGCCGTTTCCCGGACGCGGGGAAGCGGCTGCGCGGGCTTCTCCAGGCCGGGCGGCGCCGAATGCGCCGGAACGTGAGGCGGCGCCGGGGGCGGCGCGCCCGTGTCGTACCGCGCTGTGTCGTACCGCGCCGTGTCGTACCCCGGGCCGCCGGCGGCTCCGGGCCCGTACTCGGCCGTCCCGGTCCCGTCCGTGCGCCCGGATCCCCAGCCGTCCTCCCGGACCGTGCGCCCGGAATCCGGACCGCCGAGGCTCACCAGCGCCGCGAACAGACCGATCAGTGCCAGCAGCTGGGCCAGGTGCCCGAAGGCACCCTCGCCCGCGCCCGCCGGTTCCCCGGCCCCGAAGGCCGCCACGATCCCCGCTCCCGCGAGGGCGGCCAGCGCCACCGGCACCAGCAGGGCGGCCCTGCGCCACGCGAGCAGCGCCAGCGCCGGGACCAGCAGCGCCCACCAGCCCGCGATCACCACGCCGACCAGTGTCAGCGCCACCGCTCCCAGCCACAGTCCGGGCGCCGTCGGCGCGGACTGCGGGGCGTCGGGGTTCTCGGCCTTGCGGCGCCACAGGGCCAGCCCGATCAGCACCGCGATTCCGGCGCCGCTGCCGATCAGAGCGGCGTCGTACGTGGTGGCGGGACCGTAGGACAGTTTCACGGTGCCGCTCTCGCCGGCCGGGATCCGCCAGCCCTGCTGCCAGCCGTCCAGCCGCAGCGGCGTCAGTTCCTCGCCGTTCAGGGTGGCCGTCCAGCCCTTGTTGTGGTTCTCGTACGTCGTGAGGTACGAGGCGGCGCCCGGACCGACCGTCAGCTCGCGCTGGTCGCCCAGCCAGTCCTTGACCGTCAGCTCGCGGTCGGCCGCCGAGACGGCCGGCACGGTGCCGCGGGTCAGGGTCAGGGCGGTCACGGTGAGCGGTCCCTCGTCACCGGCCTCGACCCGGTGGTCTCCGGCCGACAGCTCCAGGGCCGTCTCCTCCTGGCCCTCCTGGCAGAGCGTCACGTCCACCGGACGCCGCTCCACCAGGTCACCCACCGTTCCCTTGACGCTGGTCTCGTGCAGCCGGCCGTCGACGGCCAGCACCGGTCCCTTGCCGCACGCCAGGGTGAACTCCCGGTCGGCGGACGGCTGCGGGGTGCGGTACTCGTCGAGCGCCGGAACGTAGACCTCCGTCAGGCCCACCGGCAGGTCCAGGTCCTCGCCGACGACGGGGTTGTGCAGGGTGAGCGGTGCGGTGCGGGTGATCGTGATGTCGAGCCGGTCCGTGGTGATGGCCGGGAAGCCGACCTTGCCGTTGTCGTCGACGTTCGCGATCGCCGCGCCGTCCGGGGAGCCGATGTGCACCTCGGTCGGCCGGGTGGACAGGCCGCCCGCGGCCGCCAGCACGATCTCGTCGATCGGCTGCTTGCCGTTCCAGCTCAGATGGACGACCGGCTTGTCGCCCGCGATCCAGGAGGTGGTCAGGTCGCCGTCGGTGAGGTTGCGCGCGGACAGGCCGGCGCCGAGGCGTGCGGTGGAGTCGGCGGTGGCGGTGATCCGGGCCTGCTGCTCGGGTGCCACCTCGTACAGCAGCCGGTCCAGTCCCTCGCCCGGCACGGCCACGGCGCTCGCCGCGACCTCGTACGTGCCCGCCGTGCCCGTGGCGAACGTGCGGTGCAGTCCGTTCTCCGTGCCCGTGGGCGACAGCCCGGTCGGGTCGGCGGCGCGGTGCAGCGAGACGACCTGGGCCGCCGCCGTCGAGTCCGCCGAGTCCGTGGGCAGTCGCAGCATCCGGGTCACCCGCACGTCCGGCAGGTCGATCTCGGAGAAGCCCGCGCCGCCCAGACCGGAGTGCCCGGACACCGAGTCGACGATCGTCAGCTTCATCCAACGCGTTTGGCCCTCGGGCGCCTTGACGTCCTGCTTGGTGCCGTTCGCCTGGAGGAAGCTGGTCTCGGACCCGCGCTCCGTCTCCACCCGCACCTTGGTCGCCGCCGCCCGCACACTGTCCTGCGGGAGCGGGATGACGCCGAAGGAGTCCGGCATGTCGTAGCCGTCCTCGAAGGCGATCCGCAGCCACTGCCCGTCCGGCGAGCCGGCCGAGCCCTCCGCCCAGGCCGTGTCCGGGCTGCCGTCGAAGGCGTTCACCGGGTCGTACTGCGGCAGGTGGAACAGCCAGTTGCCGTACGAGGACGCCGACACCGAACGGGCACCGCGCAGTTCGGCCACCGTCTGGTGGTCCAGGCCCTCCTTGGGAAGGATCTGGCGCGGCCGCTCACCCGCGTCCTGCACGGAGTCGGGCGCGTTGCGCTCGTCGGGGGTGTACGTGTACGACGTGTTGGAGTTGACCAGGCCGAACCGGGTGTCCGCGTACCGCATCCCGTCGCCGGTCACCTGAACCGGCGGGGTGCCGAGCCCCGGGTGGCCGTCACCGGTCAGCACCGCCGGCCGGCCGCGCAGCTCGCCGGCCAGCGGCAGCAGTGCCTCCGGGCCGCCGGAGACCACGGCGGTGTCGGCGATCGGCGCCAGCGAGGCCTGCCCCGGCCGCCGGACGTCCGCTCCGGTCGGACGGTAGATCTCCACCGCACGCTGCTGCGGGTACAGCCCTTCGACCTGGAGCGGGGTGCCGTTGGCGATCACTCCGCCGGTCGACACCGGACCCAGCCCGGTGACCCGCTCGTACCCGGACTGCTCCAGGGTGCGCTTGACCGTCGTGGTCGGCACCTGGCCGACCTGGTCCGGATCGAGGTCGTTGCGCACCACGACGTAGTAGAGGCCGGCGCGGCTCAAGTAGTCGCCGAGGCCAGGTACTTCGGCGCCGGTCAGCAGGGCCTGCTCGACCGCGTCCATGGCCCGCCGGTTGCCCGGGGTGCCGAACGGAACGTAGTCGCGCTGCGCCCAGCGGGAGTCGGCGATCACGTCGAGCGGCTGGTCGATGGTCGAGCCCCAGGTGTGGATACCGTGCGCGGTCGCCGGCACGACGAGGGCACGGGAGTCGGGGGAGTTCTCCTCCAGCCAGTCGGCCGTGGCCTGCCAGTACTTGGGGATCTCCTGGAACGAACCGGGGTTGAGGATCGACCCGTTGAGATACGGCCAGGCCAGCCCCGGCAGGATCAGCACCGCGGCGACCAAGGGTGCGAAGTGCCGGCCCCGTACCCGTCGCCGGATTCCGTGGGCCCCCTCGGCCGTCCGGGACCGCGCGGCCGTGCCCACCAGATGGGCCAGACCGAGGATCAGGGCGAGCGCCAGGCCCGTCTGGAACTTGTAGATGTTGCGGAACGGCGACAGCGGGCCGTCCAGCCAGCCCTGCACCACCGAGTGGAACGGGCCGCCGAACGCGCCGCCGTATCCGGCGAGCAGCACCAGTACCGTCACCAGCACCGTCAGCACCAGCCAGCGCCGCTCCGGCAGGTCCCGCCGGGCCAGCCCGGCAAGACCCAGACCGGCCGCCAGCGCCGAGCAGACGATCACCAGCACCGAGGAGACGACCGTCCAGCCCGCGGGCAGCCAGGCCTCACCGAAGTGCAGGTACCCCACCCAGTTGCCGGCCCCGCGCAGCGCCTCGGTGGCCGCCATGGTGTCCGTCGTGGTCTGCGCGGTCTCGACGTAGGGCAGGAAGTTCTCGCCGTACACGCCGAGCAGCAGCAGCGGGATCCACCACCAGGCGGTCGCCACCGCGACCGCGGGCGCCCACCAGGCGATCAGCTTCCACCGGCGCGGTCCCGGCGGCCGGGACAGCAGGTACAGGCCCACGGGCAGCAGTGACGCCAGCGTCGAGGCCGCGTTGACCCCGCCCATGAACGGGACGAGCAGGGCCGAACGCAACGCCGCGACCCGGGCCGTGTACCGCTCGTCGGTCAGCGGCAGCAGCACCCACGGCAGCAGCGCGCCCGGCAGGGCGGCGGCCGACGTCGAGCCGATCACCGTCGTGAACAACGGCCACAGCGCGTACGCCGTCGCCGCGAGCAGCCGGGAGGTCCCGTTGCCGACGCGCAGCCGCTCCGCGAGACGCAGCGCGCCCCAGAAGGCGACGGACACGATCAGCGAGAACCACAGCCGCTCCGCCAGCCACACGGGGAGCTGCACCAGGTCGCACAGCCAGTAGAACGGCAGCATCGGCCACAGGTAGCCGATGTACTGGTTGTTGACCCCGCCGAAGGACCCCTGGCTCTGCCAGAGCTGGCCCAGGTCGGCGAGGAACCGGCCGGGGTCGACGGTGACACCCAGCTTGGTGTCGAACGTCTGCCGCCCCGGCTGCACCGCCAGGAAGAGAGCGAACACCACCGCCCAGAAGCCCAGCAGCCAGCGCCGTGACCGCGGGCCCTGGGGTGGGTCCGCGGCGGTCGCGGTACGGGAGGAGGCTGCCGGAGGGGGAGCCTGGACCGTGGTCGTCATTCGGGACACCGCCGGAGGATGAGAAGGAGATTCCACGTCGCGAACTCACGCAGACCGGGCACCTTGACCACGGTCTCGGTGAGGAACGGCCAGTAACGGGAGCGCGCCGAGACGATGCGTACGTCGGCGCGGCCCCGTACCTGCCGCAGGGTGGTACCGATGTGTACCGGGAAGAGGTTCTCGCCGAGCGTGTGCTTGGCGGGCCTGCCGGTGCGGCGCCGGTAGCGGGCGCGGGCCCGCTCGGCGCCGAGATAGTGCCACGGGGCCCATTCGTGCCCGCCCCACGGCGAAAACCAGTTGGTGAACGACACATAGATGAGACCGCCCGGCTTGGTCACCCGGGCCAGCTCACTGAGGAAGGTCTGCGGATCGGCCACGTGCTCCAGGACGTTGGACGAGAACGTGACGTCCGCGGCCCCGTCGCACAGGGGCAGCAGATAGCCGTCCGCGACCACGGTGCCCTCGGGCGGCTTCTCGGCCAGCTCGCGCACATCGGGCTCGAACAGGAAGGCGTCCGCGCCGCGGCGGCGGAACTCCTCGGTGAAGTGCCCGCTGCCGCCGCCGACGTCGACCACGACCCGGCCCGCCACGGGCCCGCCGTACGCCTCGACCTGGTCGGCGGCGTCCCGGGCGAGCAGCGCGTAGCAGGCGTCGGGGTCCTCCTGCTCACGCATGAAGGCGCGGAAGAGAGCGAGTGAACGGCGCAGGGAGGGATCCTTCGGCGCGCCGCCGCCCCTGCCTCTGCCGCTCCTTTCTCTGCCGCTCATACCTGTGCCGCCCGGTTCTCTGTGGGTCATGCCCCTGTCAGTCATACGTCTGCCGCTCATGGCCGGTAGGTCCGCACCGCCTCCGCCGCGACGGTGCGGAACTGCCGCACCGTGCGGTCCCAGCGGAAACGGGCGGCGTGGCTCCTGGCCGTCTCGCCCATCAGTTCCCGGCGGGCGCCGGACAGGGTGAGCGTGCACCAGGCCGCCGCGAACGAGGACTCGCCGGGCGCCAGCACGCCGGTCTCACCGTCCACCACGGAGTCCCTGAGCCCCGGCACGTCGAAGGCGACGGTCGGGGTCCCGCGGGTGGCCGCCTCCGTGACGACCAGGCCCCACCCCTCCACGGCGGAGGGGTGCAGCAGCAGCCAGGCCGCGCACAGCAGACGGTGCTTCTCCTCCTCGGAGACGTGACCGGTGAACTCGACACCGGGACCCGCGAGGCGTTCGAGACGCTCCCGCTCGGGGCCGTCGCCGACGATCACCAGCCGGCCGCCGGTGACCGGCCGCACTCGCTCCCACAGCCGGAGCAGCAGATCGATCCGCTTGTACTCGACGAGCCGGCCCACCGCCACGAACAGCGGCTCGGGGGAGCGCCCGGTGGCCGGACCGGGTTCCTCCACACCGTTGTGCACGACCCTGATCCGCCCGCGGGGCACGCCGATTCCGTGCAGCGCGTCCGCGGTCGACGGGGAGACGGCGACCATCAGCCCGTGCTGCCGGGCGCCGGTCAGCGCCCACTGCTCGAGCCTGCGTCCGATCCGCGCGGCCGGAGCCAGCGGACCGCCGAAGCGCATCCCCCACAGGTCGGTGTGCACATGGTTGACCAGGCACAGCGTCGGCCCGCGATGCCACATCGGTGCCAGATACGGCATGCCGTTGCAGACCTCGACCAGCAGATCGCAGTCGCCGACCTGGCGGGCGAAGGCGGAACGGGCGCGCAGGAAGTGGCTGTAGGTGCCGCCCGCCGACACCACGCGGTAGTCGCGGACGGGACCGCCGCCCCGCTCGGGCGCCGCCGAGAGCCTGGCGGAGGCGGGCCCCCCGCACAGCAGGGTGACCTGATGGCCCATGCGGGTCAGGCCGTCGGCCAGCCGGTCGACCAGCAGCTCGGAGCCACCGGCCGAGGGATTGTCCAGATCGCGGTGGGCGAGGAAGACGATCCGGCGGGGATGGGGAGGCGCCACCGGAGGTGGCTGCGGCACGCTGTGCAGCGGCGTGCGCAGCGAGGGGGACGGTACGTGCTGGGGCATCGGTGCTCCAACTCGCCTTGAGGTCATGCGTGGGGTACGCGGGACACGTGCGGATGGGACAGGAGTGTTCGAAGCGTGGACCGCGTTGCGAAGCGCGGGGAGTGTCTGAGGTGCGGGGAGTGTCTGAGGTGCAGGGAGTGTCACGAGGCGCAGGGGGTGCGGAACGTGGTGGTGCGGAACGTGGTGGTGCGGGACGGATGGATTTCGGACGGACGGGGTGACGTCGATCGCACCGCGCACGCTTCGGGAGAGCACTCGGGCTGTCCCGAAGCGTGCACGGTGAATGGCTTGTGTACGGGGTGGGGATGGACAGTTTTCGCCCAGACGTCCCCCAGTGCTACTCACCGGGGTGACAATTTCGGTCCTTGTCGACTCGAAAGTCACTGAGTTTGGTGAGCATCTACTGAGCAGTACCGGGCGAACCGGGACGTTCTTCTTCCTTCCGGCCACGCGCCACCAGAGCCCCACCGATCGCCGCGAGTACGAATCCCGCCACGGCCGCGCCGACCGGAGCGGTCTCGCCCACCATGCGCAGCTGCCCGCTGTCACGCTTCGCCTGCCGCACGGCCTCCTTCTGCGTCGCGGTCGTGAACGCGAGCTTCTCCGCGTCCAGCAGCACCGCCGCGTCCTCGTCCCCGCCCGGCGCCCGCAGCGTGCGCTTCGGTCCGGTCTGCGCGTAGATCACCCGGCCGGTGGCCTGGTCCACGATCAGCTCGAGGCCGTGGTTGGAGTACCACTCCTCGGCCAGCACCTGCGGCTGGTCCGGCTCGTTCACGAGGCTGCCCGGCACCAGCCGGGTGCCGCTCTTCGTCGCCGGCACCGAGGCGGTGAACCGGTAACCCGTGTACCCCTGGACCTTCTCGGTGCCCCGGTAGCGCATCACGACCGTGTCGCCGAGCGTGTTGTCCCACCACTGGTAGGAGCGCTTCTGCACGTCGAAGGGGAACTTGAGGTACGCCTCGCCCTCGATGCGGGGCGTCTCCTCGCAGCAGTGGACCGGCTTCGTGGTCTCGCGGTCCAGCACCCAGCGGTGCGGTGCGAAGTCCAGCGCGTCGTGCGGGTCGGCGGCCGGCAGCGACTTGGCGGTGTCCACCGTGGTGATCACGTCCCACACGGCGTTCCCGCTGTCCAGGGCGGCCTCGACGTTCCCGCGCACCCGCTGGGTGACGGTGATCGCCTGGTCCGGCACGGTCTCGACCTTGTCGAGGTCGAACACGCTGCCCCGGCCGTTGTAGACGGCGGTGGTGTCGATGTCGATCGGGTTCACCGCGGCGCGTGGCTGGACGTACCACGCCAGCAGGGGGGCCAGCACCAGCAGAAACGTTCCGAAACCGAGCATGACCAGGGAAAGGGGGGAGGCTGTGCGGCGCATCCGGGTACTCCAGGGGCTTGGGAC
This sequence comes from Streptomyces sp. P9-A2, assembly GCF_036634175.1. NCBI lineage: Bacteria > Bacillati > Actinomycetota > Actinomycetes > Kitasatosporales > Streptomycetaceae > Streptomyces > Streptomyces sp. P9-A2. The sequence continues at coordinate 2,383,978 of NZ_JAZIFX010000001.1, read as the reverse complement.
GGATCGGCGCGGACAGGCCGGATCCGTAGAGGAAAAACGCGAGTGCGGAGGGGCGGAGTCATCCGGCACCCCCTGCGGGCCGGGACCGAAACTCCCTCTGGGCCGGGAACCGTAAACGCCCCTTGACGCAGTGTCAATGCACACTCGACACTGGGGGGCGACGGACAGGGGTGGCGGAACGTACTTTCGGGGGGTGGGGAAATCCTCCGAACAGAGAGGTTGACCCTGAAATGTCCAGACTGCTTGCCGCCGCGCTGACGGTCGTGCTCGCCTCGGCCCTCGCCGTGGGCGCCGCCCTCGGCGTGGTCGCGCTGCTCGACGCCACCCCCGACCAGCCGAACACGCCGTTGATCACCTACGAGCACGCGGGCCAGGGGAGCTGACCCGTGACGGCGTCCAGAACCGTCACGGCCCGCTCCGCGTGGCAGGACGTACCACGCCCCCAGGTGCACAGGTTCGCCGAGACGGCCATGGCCGAGGCGCCCGGACTCGCCGAAGAGATCATGAGCGAGATCCAGCGCGAGTACCCCGAACTCCCCGTCGTCCTCGACGACTCCGGCGAACCGATGGCTCTCATCGGCATCCGCCGCGCCATCGAGGTGTTCGTGCAGCATCTGGAGCACGCCGACCACTCGGCGGGCCCTCCCACGGCGCCGCCCGGCCTGTTCCACGACTTCGGGCGCGGTGAGGGCCTGCACGGACGGTCACTGGACTCGCTCCAGGCGATCTACCGGCTCGGCGTCCGCATGGCCTGGCGGCGGCTCGCCGAGATCGGCCAGCGCATCGACATCCCGCCACCCGCGATGTACGAACTCGCCGACGCGGGCTACGAATACCTGGACGGACTGGTCGACCAGTCCGTCCGCGGCTACGCCGAGGCCGCCGCCCGCCAAGCGGGCGAGCGGCTGCGGTTGCAGCGCCGGCTGATGGAGCTCCTGCTCACCGAGCACCACCGGGGCGATCCGGCCGAAGCGCTCGCCGAGCGGGCCGCCCGCGTCGGCTGGCCGCTGCCCGGGAAGGTCGCGGTGGGCGTCCTGCGGCGCCCCGCGCGGGAGGCGGTCGCGCCCGCCGTGGGGCAGGAGGTGCTGCTCGACATGGAGTACGAGCAGCCCCGGATGATCGTCCCCGAGCCGGACGCCGCGGGCCGCCCCGAGCTGCTGCACCGCGCGCTCACCGGCTGGTCCGGCGCGATCGGCCCGCCGGTGCCGCCGGCCGACGCGGCGAAGTCGCTGCGCTGGGCCGAGGCCGCCCTGCGCCTGATGGAGCGCGGGCTGCTGCCCTCCGGCGAGGTGCTGCACTGCACCCAGCACACCGAGGCGCTGGTACTGCTCCAGCCCGAGGAACTCATCGACGACCTCGCGCTCAAGTGCCTCGCCCCGCTGGCCCACTGCGCCCCCACGAACGGGCGGCGGCTCGCGGAGACGCTGCTGGCGTGGCTGGAGACCCGGGGCGGCGCGCCCGAGGTGGCGGCGCGGCTCGGCGTGCACCCGCAGACCGTCCGCTACCGGCTGCGGCAGATCCGCGAACTGTGGGGCGACGAGATCGACGACCCGGACCGCCGCTTCGAACTGGAACTGGTCCTGAGGGCACAGCGCCTCCGCGGCGAACTGGGAGGCCCCCGCACCCGACGCTGACCGGGGCCGGGCCGGGCCGGGTCGGGCCGGACCGGCTGGGTAGGCGGGGCCGGTGGAGCAGGAGGAGCAGGCGGGACCGGCGGACCAGACAGGAACGGTGGAGCAGGCAGGGCGGGCAAGGGCCGGTCGGACGGTCAGGACCAGCCGGGCAGGCGGGCCGGTTGGACGAGTGGTGCCGGCGGGGTTGCCGGCACCGGTGGGCAGGGCTGCCAGGACCAGCCAGGCAGGCGGGGCAGACAGGTCAGTCACGACCAGCCGGGCAGGCGGGGTCCGGCGCGAGACGGTAGGACCGGCAGAGTCGGCATGACTGGCAGGACGGGTGAGGGTGAGGCCGGTGGGTCTGCCAGGACGGGTGAGGCCGGTGGGCCTGTCAGGGCTGGTGGGGCTGGTAGGAGGGTCGAGGTGGGCAAGGGTGGGTCGGACCGTCAGGGCCGGGTCGGCCGGCGGGGACGGTGTCGGTTCCTCGGGAGGGCATTGCCCGGGTGGGTCCGGATGGCTAGCCTGTGTGTTCGTCATTCCGATCGCCTGTTGATATATCGAACGGGCTGAGACAGACAGGGAGGGGCCGGCCGTGGGACGCCTCGTACCAGCCGTGACCCGGGCTCTCGACATTCTCGAGCTCTTCCTCGACGGGGACGGAACGCTCTCCGCCCCCGACATCGTGCGCAGGCTCCAACTGCCACGCACCACCGTGCACGAACTGGTGACCACGCTCGCCGCCCGGAAGTACATCGTCCCGGTGACCGGCCGGCCCGGCCGCTACCGGCTCGGCGTACGCCCGTACCAGCTCGGCGCCCGCTACGCCGAGCACCTCGACCTCGCCGCCGAGGGCCAGCAGGTGGCCCGGTCCGTCGCCGAGACCTGCGACGAGACGGTGCACGTGGCGATCCTGGAGGACACCGACGTCATCTACATCGCCAAGGTGGACTCCACCCACGCGGTACGGATGGTGTCGGCGGCCGGCCGCCGGCTGCCGGCGCACTGCACCTCCGTGGGCAAGATGCTGCTGGCCTCCCTCCCCGAGAGGGAACTCGCCGCGCGCCTGCCCGACGACGCCGAGCTGGCCGCGATGACCCCCAACAGCATCACCGACCCGGCCGCCCTGCGCGAGGCCCTCGCACGGATCCGGGCCCGGGGCGTCGCCGTGGAGAGCCGTGAGTCCAACCCGGACGTCAGCTGCGTGGCCGCCCCGGTCCGCGACCGCACCGGACAGGTGGTCGCCGCGCTGTCCATCTCCGTACCGATGATCCGCTGGAGCGACGCCCGCCTCGCCGAGCTGGAACAGCTCGCCGCCAAGGGCGCCGACGACCTGTCCGAGCGCCTCGGCCACCGGAGGACACCATGACGACGACGCGTGACGGCGCCCCGTACGAGGTGGCGGTCCGGGCGGAGTCCGCCCTCGGCGAGGGCCCCACCTGGGACCCCGCGACCGGCCGCCTCCTGTGGATCGACATCCTCGACTCCCGGTTGCACAGCTACGATCCGGCCACCGGCCGGCGCACCCTGCGCCGGACCGAACAGCACGTGGGCGCGGTCAAGCCCCGCGCGGGCGGCGGCCTGGTCCTCAACCTGCGGGACGGCATCGGCCTGCTCGACCCCGACGACACCTTCCGCTGGCTGCGCCACGAGCCCGTCCCCGGCCGCCGCGGCAACGACGCCGCCGTCGCCCCCGACGGCGCCCTGTGGGCCGGCACCATGCGCTACGACGAGGCCACCGGCGGCGGCACGCTCGCGCGCGTCACCGGCGACGGCACCGCCGAACTCGTCCTCGACGACGTGACGGTGAGCAACGGCACCGGCTGGAGCCCCGACGGGCGCCTGATGTACTACATCGACACCCCCACCCGCCGTATCGACGTCTTCGACCACGACGCGGACACCGGCAGGGTCACCGGCCGCCGCCCGCTGGCCGTGATCGAGGACGGTGCGGGCTTCCCCGACGGCCTCACCGTCGACGCCGAGGGCTGTGTGTGGGTGGCGCTGTGGGACGGCGCCGCGGTACGCCGCTACACCCCGTCCGGCGCCCTGGACCGGGTGATCGGACTCCCGGTCCCGCGCGTCACCGCCTGCGCCTTCGGCGGCCCCGGCCTGACCGACCTGTACATCACCACGGCCCGCGTGGGCCTGGACCCCGCACCGCCCCTGGCCGGCTCGCTCCTGGTGGTCCCGGACGCGGGCCGGGGCGTGGCCCAGCCCGCCTTCGCGGGCTGACGCACGCCCCGGTTCCCTTCCCGGGGCCGGGGCCTGTCCGGCCCGGTGTTCACACCTCCGTACGATCCAGCCGCTCGAGGACCTTCCGCTCGCCGGAGGTCATCGGCGGCCGGGTCGACGGGGGCAGGGGGGAGCCGGCGACGGTGGCGAGCACCGTGGCAGGGTGGAACATCCGGGCCGGGGACGCGCGCAGACCGGTGACGCCCCAGAGCGCCGAGGCCGCCGGGTACGAACCGGTGGCCGCCCGCGTGACGCGCCGCGTGTACGCGGAGACGACGCGGTCGGCGACGGTCGGCGTACCACCGCGCACCCCCGGGTACAGCACGTCCTGACTGACCGCCATGGACCAGGCGGCCTCCGCCACCCGCGCCGCGCCCCGCTGCACCCGCCGGGCGAGACCGGGCGCGCCGAGGTCACCGGCCACCCCGTTCAGCTCCCGGCCGAGGACCCGCGCGCCGAACGCGGCCACCGACATGCCGTGCCCGTACGCGGGGTTGAAGGTGGCCAGCGCGTCCCCGAGGGCGACGAAGCCGTCCGGCCACCGGGGCGCCTTCTCCAGATAGCGCCGCACATTGCTCGTCGACCGGCTCAGATGGATGTCGGTGAGCGGTTCGGCGCCGGAGACCAGTCGGCCCACGATCGGGTCCGGCAGGTCGAGCATGTACCGCAGGAAGCCCTCCGGGTCGGCGGGCGGCTCACCACCGCGTGAGCCGCCGCAGCTCACCAGCCACCGGCCGCCCTCGACCGGCATGACCATCGCGCTCCGCGCCGGCCGGGAGACGAACGGGTTCGCCTGCACGATCGTCAGCGGGAACCTTTCCGCACCCTCCGGCACCCGGTACAGACGCGTCGCGTTGACCAGACCGGAGTCCACGGTCCGCTCCCGGATGCCGGAAAGACCGATCCCGTCCAGCCAGGTCACGACCCGCGTACCGCGCCCGCTCGCGTCGACGACGAGGTCCGCGTCGAGTTCCTCTTCCTCGTCACGGACCGTGCGGCGGTTCTCCCCGCCGCCGGGCGGCGCCGCCACCCGTACTCCGTGCACCCGCCCGGCGGATCCCGTCAGCCCGGTCACCGCCGCCCTGCGGATCTCGACCGGCGCGTGTTCCAGCACCGCGGTCCGTATCACCCAGTCCAGCAGCGGCCGGGTGCACGTCAGCATGACCGGTCCCGCGCGCCGCCACCGCCTCAGCCAGCCCTCGGAGGTGAGGGCCAGCATGCCCGAGCTGAGGGAGACCTCGTGCGCGCCGGCGGCGAGCAGCCGTCCCCGTGGATCCACGCCCGGCAGCAGTTCCTCCATGGCGTCCAGCCCGCCCGGCATCAGCAGATGCGCGTGGTGCCCCTGCGGCAGGCCCCGGCGGTGCTCGGGGCCGGCGGGCAGACCGTCGCGGTCCAGCACGATCACCTCGTCCGCTCCGGCGTCGGACAGGGCGGCCGCTGCCAGCATGCCGGCCAGCCCGGCACCGATGACGACAGCTCTACGCGACATGGGGCTCCTCGGGTTCTGCCATGGGTCCAGCCATGGAGTTCGGCCCCGCGCCGTCGGGCGCGGGAGGCGTGTGGGGGGTGTGGGGAGTGGCGGGGGAAGGACGGTCACGCTCCCGGTCCAGCGCCCGGGCCAGTTCCACCAGCCCGCTCGTCCCCAGGACCTCGGTGGCGTGCAGCCGGTAACTGCCGTCCGTCCGGGGCGGTTCCTCGCGGGCGGCGGCCCGGCGCGCGGCGTCGGCGAGCAGGGCGGCCTCCGCCGCCAGCCGGGCCTCGTGGGGGGAGCGCCCGGCGGCCAGGGCGTCGTCCCGCGCCCGTTCACGGACGCGGTGGTCGAAGTACGGTGCCAGCGCGAGCAGGGCGTCGTGGATGGAGACCTCGCGCCACTGCAGCCGGACCTGGGGGAGCTGCCACCAGGCGGTGGGCGGCTTGGGAGCGGTGGACGCCGACCGTACGAGGTACCACAGGGGAGCCAGCCGCCGGTGGTCGAGCAGCCCCCGCCACTGGGCGAGCGTCGGGGGCAGCAGCCTCGGCAGCACGAATCCCGCCGAGCACAGCACCGCGCCCAGCGAGGCCATCGGCGGGGCGACGTCGGTGGACAGGAAGTCGAGGTCATGCCCGTGCCAACGGGCCACGACCGCCGTGTACTTGGTCAGCTGGAAGCCCACCACGTCCAGCAGCGTGCCCAGCAGGATCAGCCACAGCCCGGTGCGCAGCAGCCCGGTGACCTCACGGGCCCATTTCAGGCACACCACGCACATGACCAGCATGGCCGCGCTGTGCCCGAGCAGGTACAGCAGGATCATCTCCCGCATGAACGGGGTGTTGGCGTAGTACGTGTCGAGGTCGGTCAGCCGCTCGGTGCCCGCGTCGGCGAGCGCGAACAGGACGACGATGGCGAGCACCAGCAGCCCGTACGCGGCGACGCTGCGCAGCACCATGCGCCGCACCAGCTCGCGGGGCCCGCCCCGCCAGTTGATCAGCAGGACGAGCGCGGCGCAGCTGTACGCGGAGAGCATCCCGTAGGTCAGCGGCGCACCGAAGTTGGGGATGCCGGTGAGCTCGTTGACGGCGGCCAGGGTCGCCGGGGCGGCACAGACGAAGACCAGGGCGGCGAGCGCGATCGCCACGCAGGTGGACAGCGTCAGCGGGTCGCGCAGGGCGGTGCGCGGGCGGCGCCGCACCAGGACGGAGGAGATCCCCAGCATGAAGGCGGCCAGGTACACGACGAGACTCATGCCGTACGGCTCCCTGGCGGCGCGGTGTGCCCGGCCTCGCCGGACCGGCGGCCACGGCCGCCGCGGACATCGGGACCGCCGAGGGCATCGGGGCCGCCGTGACGGTCGGGGGTGTCGGGGCTGCCGTGACGGTCGGGGGTGTCGGGGTTCATATGACTCCCGTCGGTGCCGGGGGTGCCGTGGCGGAGGGCGCCGGAGCCGTCGGCGGCACAGGCGTGACCGGTGCCACCGGTGCGGCCCGCGGCACCGGGGCGGCGGGTGCGGCCGGGGCGGTGCCGGCCAGGGCGTCGGCGATCAGGGCCAGTCCGGCCGGCCCCGGGATCCGGTCGAGGAACCGTCCGGTGCCGTGGGCCGGCGGCAGGTGACGTCCGGGTGCGGCCTCGTCCCGTACCGCGGTGACGATCACGGCGGCCCAGGCGGCGGCCTCGGCCCACTCGGGATCGGCCGTCGTGCGGAGCGCGGACGCGCGGGTCCGGTCGAACAGGTCCCGGTCGAAGTAGGCGTCCAGGTGGCTCAGCGCGTTGTGGATGCTGGTCTGGCGCCATACGAGGAGGGCGGCGGGGGACGCGAGCCGGGGCCGGGGCAGCCGCAGCGTCCGGCGGACGAGCAGGTCGTCGAGCGCCCGCTCCAGCGGTTCGAGCCGGGCGTACGTCCGCAGGGTCCGCCCCCACCGGGCCACCCGGGGCGTGACCAGCGGTACCAGCACCCCGACGACCGTCAGCAGCGCGCCCAGCCCCGCGGCGGCCGGGGAGACGGCGGTGCCGAGTGCCGTCCAGTCCCGGCCGGACCAGCGGGCGGCCACCGCGACGAGCTTGGCCACGCTGTAGCCGGTGCCGCACAGCGCGCCCACTCCCATCAGCGTCAGGCCCGCCCGCAGTCCGCCCCGCACCCGGCGCGCCCAGCGCAGTGACGTCACCGCGGTCACGGTCACCGCGATGAGGTGCGCGACGAGGTACAGCACGATCATCTGCGCCAGGTACGGGGTCGTCGCGTAGTAGGTGTCCAGGTCGGTGCGGCGTTCCACCGGCGCGTCCCCGAGGGCGAAGGTCACCGCCACCCCGATCAGGACGCCGGTGTAGGCGAGGATCCAGCGGCGGGCGGTGCGGCGCACCCCGGGGCCGCCGCGCCAGTGGACGATGAGGACCTGGGAGGCGGCGCCGTAGGCGATGATCGCCGCGTACGTCAGCGGCGCCGCCAGGTTCGGCACTCCACCGAGGCGGTTGACCGCGCCCACCGTCGGCGGTGCCCCGAGGAGGAAGCAGAGCCCGGCCAGCCCCAGCACCGCGCAGATGGAGCGCAGATACGGATCGCGCCGGTGCCGCAGCAGATCCGGGGCCCGCACCAGCAGACCGAGCCACAGCACTCCGCAACTGGCGTAGTTGATCAGACCGTTCATCGTCTCGTCCCGCGGTGGTTGAGCGCGGCCCCGATGCGTCCGGCGAGGTCCTGCGGTTCGCCGGAGCCGCCGCCCCCGGCGGCGAACACGGAGTCGGTGGAGGCGTCCAGCAAGGTGCGCAGCCGACGACCCATCAGCATGCCGAAACGGTCGGCCTCCTGCTCCTCGGCGAGGCTGAAGTCGGTTCGCGCCGCGACGGATCGACGGTTCGTGAACTCTGCCGTCCGGCGTCCTCCGGATCCCGCTTCCGTTTCCATCCGCCGCCGGTTCATGTGCCACACCTCGTGGCAGAAGATCACGATCTGGTGCCACGCGGCCGCCCGTTCGTCCACCACCACGTCGTCGTGGCTCTCCCGCTCCAGCCACAGTCCGCTCGCGGTGTGCGGGGGGAACGCCGCCCGGTGGACGAGGACTTCACGTCCCCGCCAGGCGCCGACGGAGGCGACGAGCGCGTTGAACAGGGCCTCGGGCTCGGCGGGCACCGGCACCCGGATGGGCTCGATGAGTGCGTCGGCGAGACGACGCATCTCCTTCCTGGTACGCACCGCTCTCTCCCTTGTTTCCCTGTTCCCCCGGGTGATCTCAAGGCCGTCCGAGACTACGCGCCGTGAGGGTTCACGTCATGCGAACAGGTGTCCCGTCGGCCAGGCTCCGAGATCTTGTCCGAAGCATTGACGTGCCCGCGCCCGCCCCTTACGGTCCGTTCGAAGTTACGGGCGTCATCCGATATGTCGAACATGTGGCCCCGGGCATCCGAGGCACCCGCTTCGGATGCCGCGCCACCTCCTACGAGCGCACCTCCTGCACGCACACCTCTCCGACACGACACCTCGACAGATGAGGCAGGGCATGGGACGACCTGGCCTGAATCGCAGGCACTTACTGGCCGCGGCGGGCGGCTTGACGGTCGCGGGCAGCTTCGGCTTCGCGGCCCTCGGCACCGGCGCGGACGCCCTGGCCTCCGACGCCGGTACGCGGGTGCGGTACTGGAACCTCTTCAGCGGCGGCGACGGCTACAACATGATCGCGATGCTGGACGCCTTCCGTAAGGACAACCCCGGCATCGACGTGAAGGACTCCACCCTCCAGTGGGGCAGCCCCTTCTACACCAAGCTCGCCATGGCCGCGGCGGGCAACAGGGCGCCGGACCTCGGCGTCATGCACCTGGGCCGGGTCACCGGCTTCTCGCCGGGCCGCCTCCTGGACCCCTGGGACGTCGGCCTGCTCGCCGAGTACGGCGTGCGGGAGGAGGACTTCAACCCCGAACTGTGGAAGCGCGCCGTCATCGACGGCAAGCTCTACGCCCTGCCGCTCGACATCCACGTCCAGCTCTGCTTCTACCGCAAGGACGTGCTGGGGAAGGCGGGCCTGCTCGGCGCCGACGGGCGCATGGTGCCCGTGACGTCGGCCGACGAGTGGTTCGGCGTACTGAAGGAGGCGAAGAAGGCCACCGGGAAAGGGCTGCAGACCATCGGCCTGTGGGTCAACGACCAGAACTTCCAGTGGTGGTTCTTCGTCGCCTTCTACACCCAGCTCGGCGGCACCTGGTTCGACGACGCCCGCACCGAGGTCACCTTCGACACCGACAAGGCCGTCCAGGTCCTGGAGTTCCTGCGCCGGCACATCACCGACGGGTACGCCGACCCGGGCTTCGGGGGCGGCGCGGGTGCCGAACAGTTCGTCAACGGCGCCCCCTTCGTCTGGGAGGGCAACTGGTCGGTGCCCGTCTTCGACACCGCGGAAGTCGACTACGGCGCGACCCCGCTGCCGCCCGTCTTCGGCAAGCCGGCCACCCACGCCGAGTCGCACTCCTTCGTCCTGCCGCACCAGTCGGACCGGGGCGGCGCCGCCAACGAGGGCGCGCACCGGCTCGCCGCCTACGTCGTCCAGCACGCCCGGCAGTGGGCGGGCGGCGGACACATCCCCGCCCACACGCCGACCCTGTCCTCGGCCGCGTACCGGGAACTGGAGCCGCAGAACGAGTACGTCACGGCGATGGACCACCAGGCCACCGAGCCGAAGGTGTGGTTCGCCGGGTCCACCGGCATCCTCGCCCAGCGCGTCGGCCCGCTCGTCGTCTCCTCGACGATGGGCTCCGCGAAGCCGGAGACGGCCGCCCGCCGGATGAGGAGCACGCTCACCGGACTGCTCGCCACGAAGAACCCGATGGACGGCAGGACCGCCGCCGAGGGAGGTGCGACCGTATGACGGCGACCGGCGCCGAGACCGTCGTCCGCCCGGTGCGCGCGACGACCGCCGCGGACGGCGCCACCGCCCGCCGCAAGCAGGGATTCCAGCACGGCGGCTGGTTCGTCGCCCCGTTCCTCGCCCTGTTCGCGCTCTTCGTGATCTGGCCGCTGCTGCGCGGCCTCTACCTCAGCCTCACGGACGCCAACATCTCGGGCGACGGCGCGCACTTCATCGGCCTCGACAACTACCGCGAGGCCCTGAAGGACCCGCTGATGTGGGACTCGCTCGGCCACAGCGCCTACTTCACGCTGCTCGTCGTGCCCTGCATCACGGTCCTCGCCTTCCTCCTCGCGATGCTCGCCCACCACATCGAGCACGGCACCTGGCTGTGGCGGCTGTGCTTCTTCATGCCGTTCCTGCTGCCGTCCACCGTCGCGGCCAACCTGTGGCAGTGGCTGTTCAACCCCGGCACCGGCATGATCAACCACGTCTTCGGCCTCGAGACGCCGTGGCTGACCGACAAGTCCTACGCGATGCTCGCGATCGTCATCACCACCCTGTGGTGGACGGCCGGCTTCAGCTTCCTGCTCTACCTCGCCGCGCTCCAGGGCATCCCCGCGCACCTGTACGAGGCCGCCAGGCTGGACGGCGCGAACGCCTGGCACCGCATGCTCCACATCACACTGCCGATGCTGCGCAACATCACCGGACTCGTCCTCGCCCTGCAGATCCTCGCCTCGCTCCAGGTCTTCGACCAGGCCGTCGTGATCCAGGACTTCGGGCCGGGACCGGAGGAATCGACCCGCACCTTCGTGCAGTACACCCTCGAACAGGGCTTCACCAGCTACCGCGTGGGCTACGCCTCCGCCGTCTCCATCATCTTCTTCGTGCTCATCGCCGCCGTCGCCCTCGCCCGGATGTGGCTGCTGCGCAACCGTGAGGAGGGCGGCCGATGACCACCGCCGCACCGCAGGTAAGGGTCAGGCCCCGCCGGAACTGGCCGCCGAGCCAGATCGTGCTCACCCTCGTCGGCGCGGCCGTCTCCGTGGTGTTCCTCGCGCCCCTGGCCTGGGCGCTGTTCACCTCCCTGAAGTCGGAGACCGAGGCCGTCGAGGTACCGCCGCACTGGCTGCCGAAGGAGTGGACCGGCCAGGCCTGGTCGGCGGTCCTCGAGTCCGGCAACCTCATCGACTGGCTCGTCAACTCCCTGGTCGTGTCGGTGTGCGTGACCGCCGTCGTGCTGGTGACCGGCGCGCTGGCCGGATACGGCTTCGCCCGCACCGAGTTCCGGGGCAGGGGCGTCCTGATGGGCGTTGTGATGACCGGGCTGATGGTCTCCCCGGCCGTGCTCGGCGTTCCCCTGTTCACCACGGTGCAGCAGATGGGCATGGTCGACACGTACTGGGGAATGATCCTGCCGCAGTGCGCGCCGGCCGCGATGGTCTACATCCTCTACAAGTTCTTCCAGGGCGTCCCGCGCGAACTGGAGGAGGCCGCCTTCATCGACGGCGCCGGCCGCTGGCGCGTCTTCTTCACGATCATCCTGCCGCTGTCGCACCCCTCGCTCGCGGCGGTCGGCATCTTCACCTTCATCAGCTCCTGGAACAACTTCCTGTGGCCCTACATGGTCACCAACAACCCCGACCTGATGACCATGCCGAACGGCATCGCGACCGTCATGAACTCCTACGGCATCCAGTGGGCCCAGCTGATGGCAGGCGGCCTCATGGCGAGCCTGCCGCTGATCGTCGTCTTCGTCTTCTTCCAGCGCCAGATCGTGGCGGGCGTCGCGCACACCGGCCTCGCCGGCCAGTGACGCCCCCCCCCGCCGCGCCGGCACCCGCCGCCGCGTACCGGCATCCGTCGTCCTGCACCGGCCCCGCACCGGCACCCGCCGTCCCGCACCGGCGCTCGCGGACACCGGCGAACTCCCCGAAAGGAACACATGCGTACCGCCCGCTTCACCCTCGACCCCGCCTTCACCGTCGGCTCGGTCGACCCCCGTCTCTTCGGCTCCTTCGTCGAACACCTCGGCCGCTGTGTTTACACCGGCATCCACGAACCCGGCCACCCCGCCGCCGACTCCGACGGCCTGCGCACCGACGTCCTGGACCTGGTCCGCGAACTCGGCGTCACCGCGATCCGCTACCCCGGAGGCAACTTCGTCTCCGGCTACAAGTGGGAGGACTCCGTCGGCCCCGCCGAGGACCGACCCCGCCGCCTCGACCTGGCCTGGCACTCCACCGAGACCAACCGCTTCGGCCTGTCCGAGTACATCGCCTTCCTGCGGAAGATCGGCTCGCAGGCCGAACCCATGATGGCCGTCAACCTCGGCACCCGAGGCGTCACCGAGGCGCTCGAACTCCAGGAGTACGCCAACCACCCCGCCGGCACCGCCCTGTCCGACCTGCGCGTCGCGCACGGCGACAAGGACCCCTTCGGCATCCGGATGTGGTGCCTGGGCAACGAGATGGACGGCCCCTGGCAGACCGGCCACAAGACCGCCGAGGAGTACGGCCGCCTCGCCGCCGAGACCGCCCGCGCGATGCGCCAGCAGGACCCCGGCGTCGAGCTGGTCGCCTGCGGCTCCTCGGGCCAGTCCATGCCCACCTTCGCCGCCTGGGAGGCGACGGTCCTCACCGAGACGTACGACCTCGTCGACCATATCTCCCTGCACGCCTACTACGAGCCCCACGACGGCGACCTCGACTCCTTCCTCGCCTCCGCCGTCGACATGGAGTCCTTCATCGAGAACGTCGTCGCCACCTGCGACCACGTCGGCGCGAAGCTCAAGTCCACGAAGCGGATCAACCTCTCCTTCGACGAGTGGAACGTCTGGTACATGACCCGCTGGCAGGAGCGGGCGACGACCTTCGCGCAGGACGACTGGCCCGAGGCGCCGCGCCTGCTGGAGGACAACTACAGCGTCACCGACGCCGTCGTGTTCGGCTCGCTCCTCATCGCGCTGCTGAGGCACGCCGACCGGGTCAAGGTCGCCTGCCTCGCCCAGCTCGTCAACGTCATCGCGCCGATCCTGACCGAGCCCGGCGGCCCCGCCTGGCGGCAGACGACGTTCTTCCCGTTCGCGCAGGCCTCCCGGCACGGGCGCGGCGAGGTCCTCGACGTCCGCGTGGACTCACCGACGTACGAGACCGACAGGTACGGCACGGCCGACCTGCTGCACGCCACCGCCGTACGCGCCGACGACGGCACGGTCACCGTCTTCGCCGTCAACCGCGGCCGCACCGAGCCGCTGCCGCTGGAGATCGCCCTCGGCGGCCTCGGCCTCACCTCGGTCGTGGAGCACACCGTCCTCGCGGACGCCGACCCCGACGCCCGCAACACCCTCGCCGAACCGGAGCGGGTCACCCCGCACACCGTCGGGGGCACGACCCTGACGGACGGCGGGCTCGAGACCGTACTGGAACCGCTGTCCTGGAACGTGATCCGGCTGGCGTGAACCCCGCACGACCCGAAACGAGAGGTCATGGGGCCGGTGGAGGCGCGAGGGTCACCGTCCCGGTGACTCCACCGCCTCCACCGGCACTCCGCCGCGCGCCGCGCCCATCAGGGTCAGCCGCACCTCGCCCGGCCCCGAGGGTGTGGTCCCGTCGGACAGTACGGCCAGGGCCAGTGTGTTGCTCCCCCGTGTGCGGAGGATCCCGTTCGGCAGCATGAAGGTGTGCTGCGGGCCCACGTCGTTGATGTACTGGCCCATGTTCCAGCCGTTGAGGAAGATCTGGACGCGGTAGGCGCGCCCGGGGTCGTCCTCGAGGACGAGCCCGACCGACGCGTCCACGTCCGGGGCGACGTCGAGGCGGAACTCCGTCCGGTACCAGGTGACCCCCTGCCGCCGCCGGTCCTCACGCGGCCGGTCCACGGCCTTCCAGGCGCTCCGGTCCCGGTCGCCGCCGTACCCCGGCAGGTGCCAGCCCTCGCGCTCCCCGTACAGCCCGCCGTTGTTCAGCGCCCCGCGCACCCGGTCCGGCGCCCCGGCCCCCTGGATCCGCCAGCTCACCTCGGGGGAGGCCCCTTCGAAGGCGACGCCGGTCAGTCCACGGGCCGCCCGGCGCGTGCCGCGCCCGGCCGCGGGCTCCCGCGCGCCTGCGGGGCCTGCCGTGCCTGTCGTGTCCCCCTCCTGCTGCATCCGCCGTACGAGCACGGACAGGACGTGCTCGCCGCGCCCGCGCAGCTTCCCGGGCACGGGGAACGTCGCGGTCGCGGTCCAGGTTCCCCGGCCCGCCGTGTCCTGGTCCGGCACCGGCATCCGGTGCGTGCCCAGCGGCTTCCCGTCCAGCCAGGCCATCAGCAGCCCCTGCGTGCCGGTGCTGTAGGACAGGGACACCGACGTGGCGTCGCGCGCGTCCTCGAAGTGCCCCCGGTACCAGACGTCGCCGTAGTGGAAGCCGTAGTCGTCGGCGAACAGGACGGGTTGTCCCTCCGGCACGGGCGTGGCGGCCGGGGAGGCGGTCCGGTCGGCGGCAGTCCACCGCGCGTCGTCGAAGTCCGGCGCGGACTCCGGGTTCTCCGCCCGCCGCCGCCAGCCGGTGAGGGCGGGCAGCGACGGCGCGGGCGTGCCGGGCAGCAGCCCCTCCCTCACCAGGGCCCCGGACCTGCTGACCGTGGTGCGCACCGGCTGCCCGTTCCAGGTCACGGTGGTGATTCCGCGCGGCGCCCACACCTCCAGGCCGGTCTGGCCCGTGTTGTCGCCGGTGAGGTGGACGGTGGAGCCGCTCAGCGTGGCCGACCGCAGCAGCGTCGGACCGTAGACCAGCAGCGGGCCGGACGGGGTCTCGTGGGGCCACAGCCGCTGGGCGGTCGCGTCGTCGGCGAACAGCAGCAGCATCGGCGTGTCGGAGTCGCCGCCCTCGATCAGGACCCGGCTCAGCCCGCCCGCCCCGAGCGGCGCGACCACGTTCAGCCGGCCCCGGTCGTAGGACCACGCGGGCTCGGGGTCCAGTCGGTTGGTCAGCGGCTGGACGTCGCAGTCGAGGGCGATCTGGGCCGTCTCGCCGGCCCGGCCCACGAACGCGGCGATGTCGTGGCGTCCGGCCCGCACGCCGAACAGGGGCTGCGCGGTGGTGAACGCCAGCCGCCGCCGTCCCAGCCGGAGCCCGGTGGCGATCAGTTTGGCGTCCCGCGCGCCGACCGTGACGGGTACGTCGACACCGGTGCCCGGCAGCGCCGACCGGACCTCGTCCGCGGAGTCGTTGCGCAGGACGTACACCTGGGCGTCGGTGTCGGGGTTGGCCAGGTGGTAGACCGTCAGCCGCTCGTCCTCGGGCCGCACCGCGGGCGCCGGTTCGAGGCGGGCGAGGTCCGGCACGGTCCGCAGCAGATGCCCGAGCTGCTGGAGCGGGGCCATCTTGGCGGTGGGCCGCCGCGCGTGGTCGATCGGCGCCCCGTAGTCGTACGAGGTGTAGACGTGCGGCGAGGCCAGCCACCCCCACGAGGTCCCGCCGGCCGCCACGCGCGTGTTGTGCAGGGTGATCCCGTTGGCGAGGCCGGTGAGAAGACTGCTCCGCTCGTACGCCGGGTCCCACCTCCCGCGCACCTCGATGTACCCCCTGCCCCCGGAGGTGACCCCGCCCCAGGGGTCGGACGCGCCGACGGCCGCCCCGGCGACGAACCCGGGAGTGCGCTCACTGGCCCGGGCCCCCGTCCCGCGCCTGCCGAAGTGCCCGAGATCGGCCGGCACCTCACCGGGCACGGGCGAGGACTCGAACCCGTACAGCCAGTTCTCCCCGCGCTTGCCCGTACCGGCGGGGAAGGTCCCGGGCGCCCACAGCCCGTCCGCGCCGCCGTCGTTGTGGAACAGCGGTACGTCGATCCCGTCGGCGCGCACCTTCCCGCAGAGGTGGGACATGTAGGCACCCGCGCCCGCGTCGGCGGGGCCGCTCCCGCCCCGCCCCTCGTACCGGTCCTCGATCTGGTACAGGAGTACGGTGCCGCCGCCCCCGGTGAACAGATGCCGGACGGCGATGGCGTCGACGGCGCCCAGCCACGCGTCCACGTGCTCCAGATACGCGGGGTCCGCGGCGGTGGCCGCGCCCTCGGCGACCGTCAGCCAGCCGGGGAAGCCGCCGGCGTCGAGGTCGGCGGTGCCGAGGTACGGCCCCGGGCGCAGGACGACGTACAGCCGTTCCTCGGCCGCCGTCGTGAGGAACAGGTCGAGGTCGCGCACCCCGGTGAAGTCGTGCTCGCCGGGCGCGGGGGAGTGGAGGTTCCAGGGGACGGGGAGACTCACCGCGTTGTGGCCGTGGGCACGCAGCTTCTGCAGCACGTCCCGCCACAGTGACGGGCTCGGCAGCCGGAAGGGGTGCATCTCGCCCGACCAGAGCACCAGCCGCCGGCCGTCGACGAGGAGCGAGTACCGGTCGAAGCCGACCTCGTGCCGCCTGCCGTCCGCGCGCGGCGGGGCGGGCGGCGGCCCCGTCGGCACGGTACGCGTCCCGTTCGTGCCGGTCGCCGCCCCGCTGCCGGCCAGCGCGAGGCCGAGCGCCGCCGTGCCGGCCAGCGCGGTGAAGGTACGCCTGCTGAGCTCCAAGGGAGCCGCCTCCTGGTGTGCCGCTGGTGCGGCCGCATGGGGCCGCGGGTGGTGCCGTCGGGTGGTTCTGGTCCGCCGTGACGGGTGGTCCTGGTGGGCCATTGTCTACGCCTGGGCACCCCGGTGTTCACGCCAGGTTCCCGGTACGTCCGTTTCGCCCGGTACGGGTGACGTGTGCGCGGGCTGTTTCCGTCGCCCCCTGCACAACCCGTCGACCGGGTCCGTGGACCCGGCCCCGGACAAGATCGTCGTGCGATGGACTCCACCGACGGCGACATCAGCACGATTTACCACATGGCCTGGAAGGAGTGCCCCGGCTCCTGACGGGGCGACAGCGAGCGGCCCGTGCGTCCAGGCCCCGGCGGAACGGGCCGCACGGGCCGCACGGGTCGCACGCCGGTCTCCACCGCAGGCCCCCACCCCCGGACGCGGCGCCCGTCGTACCACCGCACGGTGCGTGGGCGCGCCGGCCCGGGCGACGGGGGAGGGGGCCGGCCGCGGGACGTCACTCCTGGCCGGCGCCGCCGCGCAGGTGGAGGGCGCGCAGGGCCGCTTCGAGCGCGAAGCGGCGATCGGGGTCGCTGAGGGTGTCGCCCAGGTAGCCGTCCAGGTTCCGCAGGCGGTAGCGGACGGTCTGGGCGTGGACGCCCAGTATCCCGCCGACCTGTTCGGCGGGTGCCCGGGTGGAGACGTGGACCCGGAGGGTCTCGACGAGCCGGTCGCGCCGGCTGGGGGACAGCCCGTCGAGGGGGGTCAGTTCGCGGGCGGCGAGGTGGTCGACGAGGGCGGGGTCGGAGAGCAGCCACAGGGTCGTCAGATGGTCCGCGCAGCGAATCAGCGGGGTGTCGGGCACGACACCGTCGTCGACGAGCTGGAGCACACGGCGGGCCCAGCGCACGGAGTCGGCGGTCTGCGCGAGCGGTACGGTCAGGCCCACCGCGGCGCGGGTGCCGGCCAGGGCCGTGCCCAGCATGGTGAGGCGCTGCGGGGTGAGGCTCCCGGGGACGAGCAGATGCGGCTGCGGGACGTCGAGGCCGGCGAGGACGTCGTCGTCGAGACCCGCCTGGATGTGGTGGGGCACCGGGGGGCGGAGGGCGACGAGGGTGCACTCCCGGGGCAGTTCCCAGGCGGCGGCCTCGCACAGTTCGGAGACGGTCGCCCGGGGCAGCGGCGGTGCGGCCAGGATCAGGTGCAACAGCTGTCTTCGTAACGCGGACACCTCGGACGCGCTCCGCTCCCGTACCTCCGCGTACCCCTCGCGGGTGATCGCCTCCAGCTCCTCGACGTATGCGAAGAGGGCGTCCGCGAAGGTGAGGACGAGGGAGGGGGAGAGGTTGTGCTGGCGTCCCACCGTCTTGGCTCGGCGCAGCGCGATGCGGGCGCCGAGCCGGTAGGCGCCCTGCAGGGTCTCCAGGTCACGGCCCTCGTAGGCCTCGACCCGGCCGAACCTGCGCAGTAGTTCGTCCCGCGGTTTCGAGCTCTGGCCGGGGTTGGCCACCCGGTCCACGAAGACGGCCAGCGTATGTTCCACGCCCTGGCGGATCGCGTCCCCGTCGGGGCCGTCGAACAGCCGGCCGTACACCGGGTAGGCGCGGGTGACCTCCGCCCGTATCTCGTTCAGCAGCCCCGGTAGTTCCGGCCGGATGAAGGCCGCGAACTGTCTGGGGAGGGGGCCGAGCGGTTCCCCGGCCTCCGGTGACCGTGTGATCGAGGGCATGAGCCACCCTTCGCTCTCAGATGTGTCCGGCGGGGTGGCCGGCCGGGCGCCGTTGTGCCGGAGGGCGAGTGACGTCCGGCCGGGTCCATGAGGTCACGCCGTTCTGGCACGCTGAAGCTAAATCAACTCGGTTGCCTTGTACACGCTTTGAGCAGAAGTGGCGTACGGCGGCACCGGCCGTCCGGTGGGACGGCCGGGAACCGCCGTTCGGTGGCTGTTACCGGGACTCTTGCAGAAGGCCCTGGCGTTCACGCCGGGGATGAATGCATCTCGACGCTGCTCTGACGTGCACTTCAGAGCGGACGTTTTTGCTGCTCGATGTACTGGCGGACGATCGCCAACGGTGCTCCGCCGCACGATGCGGAGAAGTACGAGGGCGACCACAGGTGCCCGTGCATGATGGCGCGGTTGATCCGGCCGGTGAACTCTCCCCCAGTCTTCGGCCGGGAGGTGCCCCCAGCCGTATCCGGCGGGCGGAGACTCCCTTGAGGCTGTTGACCAGCTTCGAGACGGCGACCTTGGGCGGGTGGTGCACCAGGAGGTGGACGTGATCGCGTTCGCCGTTGAACTCCTTCAGCTCTGCTTCGAAGTCCTCACAGACCTTGCGCGTGATCTCTTCGCAGCGCGTCAGCATCTCGTCGTTGAACACCCCGCGCCGGTACTTCGTCACAAAGACCACGTGCACACGCATCGCCGAAACGACATGCCTGCCACGCCTGTAGTCGTTCTGCCCCTCCATGAGATCAAATCGTAGTAGTGTCACGGTTTGTGCAGCTTCGCTACAACTACCGGGCCTACCCGGACACCGCCCAGCGCCGTGCGCTGGCCAGTGCGTTCGGGTGTGCCCGCGTGGTGTGGAACGACTGCCTGCGCGACCGGAAGGAAGCACACGCGGCGGGAGAGCCGTACGTGAAGTCGGCCGAACTGTCCCGGCTTCGCATCACCCAGGCCAAGCGCACTGAGGAACGCTCCTGGCTCGCCGACGTCTCCGCGGTCGTCCTGCAACAGTCCCTGCGAGACCTGGACACCGCCTACAAGAACTTCTTCGACTCGGTCAAGGGCAAGCGGCAGGGCCGCAAGGTCGGCCCGCCCCGCTACAAATCGAAGAAAGACACCCGGCAGTCGATCCGCCTGAACACCAACGCCTTCTCCCTGAAGAGCGACGGCACGGTGTACGTGGCCAAGGTCGGCGACCTCAAGGCCAGGTGGTCGCGCCGGCTTCCGGCCGCACCCACGTCCCTGACCATCACCAAAGACAGCTGCGGCCGGTACTTCCTCAGCTTCGTCGTGGACACCGAGCCGGACATCCTCCCGGACGTGGAGGCGGAGTCCGGTATCGACCTCGGCCTGTCCGCCTTCGCGGTCCTGTCCGACGGCAGCAAGATCGACAGTCCTCGCTTCCTGCGCCGGGCGGAGAAGAAGCTCAGGCGTCTTCAGCGGGAGCTGTCCCGCAAGGCCAAGGGATCGAAGAACCGGGCCAAGGCCCGCGTCAAGGTCGCACGCCAGCACGCCAAGGTGGCGGACCGGCGCCGGGACTTCCACCACAAGGCATCCACACAGATCATTCGCGACAACCAAGCGGTGTATGTGGAAGACCTCGCGGTGTCCGGCCTCGGGCGCACCCGGCTCGCCAAGTCCGTGCACGACGCGGGATGGTCCGCGTTCGTCGGCATGCTGGAGTACAAGGCGGCTCTGCACGGCCGCACCTTCGCCGAGGTGGACCGCGCTTTTCCGTCCTCTCAGGTCTGCTCGGCCTGCGGATTCAGGGACGGCCCCAAGCCCCTGCACGTCCGGAAGTGGACGTGCAGGGCCTGTGGCACCGTGCACGACCGCGACCACAACGCAGCCCGCAACGTCCTTTTCGAAGGACGCCGCATCGTCGCCGCCGGACGGGCAGAGACGCTAAACGCCTGTGGAGCGCCGGTAAGACGGGCACACGTGCCCGCACAGCGCGTTGAAGCAGGAAGCCCCCGGAAGGCTCAGACGAGCCAGGCCGGAATCCCTGGACTTTAGGCCAGGGAGCACGTCAATTGACGGCGGAGTGCCAGTTCTCCGCGAGCACCCTGCCGGCGTCGGGGGCGACGGTCCCGGGCGCGTTGAGGCCGGTGAGGCCGGTCCGGGTGCTGTTGAGAGTGAGGCTGTTGTGCCCCGAGGCGGAGGGCAGCCCGGTCTTCGCGTTGACCGCCGCGTTGATCAGGCCGACGTTCAGGCCGCAGCCGGTGGCCGCGGGGACCGCGAAGGTGCTGTCGTTCTGGGTGGCGCCGGTGAGGTTGATCCGGCTCATCTCACCGGCCTCGTCCAGGGTGCCGTCACCCTGGAAGAAGCTCATCCCGAACTCGGGGTAGTTGCGGTTCTCCGGGCGCAGGAGGATGGGGTTGGCGGCCGTTCCGACGTAGCACCTGCTGCCCAGGAGCGGGTTCTCCAGGTGGATGCGGACCGGGAGGGCGACGATCGGCAGGTCGGTGAGGATGCCCGCGGTCTGGTCGAAGGCGTAGGGCGCGCCGACGGACTCCATGGTGGCGGTGATCCTGTTGAGCGAGGAGTTGTCGAGCGACTTGCAGATGGCCGTGATCACCGGCATGTCGCTCGGACACATCAGGCCGAGCAGGCCGCCGGGAACGGTGGCGGGGTCGGCGACGAGCGCGCCGGAGGAGGGGGCGACCACGCTGCTGGTGCCGTCCGCGTTCTGCACGATGCCGAGCTGGAGGTCGGTCTTCCCGGTGACGACGGTGGTCTCGCCCAGTTTGATGGTGCCGCCGGCGGAGGTGGAGACCACGCACTGCGGGGTCTTCTCGAGGCCGTCCGCGGCCAGCATCGCGGGGGCGTTCACGGGGCAGCGGGTGAAGGGTGCCCACTCGCCGTTCAGCGCGGGGTCGGCGGCGGTGGCGGTGCCCATGGAGGCGAAGGCGCCGAGCGCGGTCAGCGCGGAGACGGTCGCGAGCCGGGTGCGGGTGGAGAGCAGGGGCATGGTGGGGCCTTCCGTGGAGGAGGGGCAGTGGCGAGAGGGGCAGTGGCGAGAGGGGGAGCGGCTCAGCGTTCGGGAACGGGGATCACGTGCGGCTGCAGGTCGCCGGTGCACTGGGGTGCGTTGAACTCGTCTCCGAACACCGGATTGGCGATGCTGCAGGTCTGGCCCTGGACCTGCTTGATCTGGTTGCCGGGACCGGAGACGGAGGCGGTGAGGAGGCGGTCGAGGTTCTCGCCGCCGGCGCCGCAGCCGGTGAAGGCCGGGACGGTCGCCTCACCGGACAGGACACCGCCGGACAGGAGCAGGTAGCCGGTGGCCGGCATGCCGAGGTCCTGCTCGCCCCTGCCGTACAGCACCAGGTGGTCACCGGGATGGTGCGCGGGATCCGGCTCTACGGAGGTGAGGGACTTCTCGGTCCTGCAGCCGGGGCCGACGTCCAGAGGGGTTCCGTTGACCTCGAGGTCGGTCACATGGAGGGTCAGTGGAGCCCGGACGTAGGTGTCCGTGATCGTTCTGAAGTCGGACCAGCGCAGCTTGATGCGCGAGTGGATGGTGATGGGGCCCGTCTGCTTCAGCACCATGGTGGCTTTCACGGGAGTGAAGCCGAAAGCCAGGAAGGTGCTCTCGAAGGGAGGCGTCTCCTTGCGTCCCTCGTAGTGGAAGTCGGCGTACGACACGGTGTCGAAGACGAGGTGGTCCGGGTCGGCAGGGCCGTCCACGGGGTTCCCCTGTTCGATCAGCATGCAGGACGCCGGCAGGTACGAGGCGGCGTCCAGCTTCTTCACGTTGGTGTAGCCCGTGGCGTAGGCGTTCAGCGACGACGACGTGGCCGGGTGCTCGTCGTCGTAGAGGCACGGCGGTGCGTCACGGTCCGCGGCGGCGCCGGGCGAGGTCTCCGCCACCCTCGGCGCGCGGTCCCCCTGTCGGTCCTCCGGTTCGTCCGGTGTCCCGGAGGAGGGGCCCGGTGTCCCGGGGGAGGGATCGGGGGAGGGATCGGACGAGGACGGCGAGCCGTTCGGCTCCGCCGTGTCCGTACCGACCGGCACGGTGGCCAGCGGCCCTTTCGCCGGCGCGCCTTCGGCGGGGGAGCAGTCGACGGTCAGCGTCCCGGGACCGGTGGTGTCCTCGTCCGCGGTGCCGAGCGACAGGTCGACGGCGAGGTTCCCGGCGGAGAACGTCAGCTCGCCTTCGCTCTGCCCGGTCACCGACGGGACGTCACCCGTCGCGGTCAGCGTCAGCGGTCCGGACACGGGAAGGGTGACCGGTTCCGCGGTGCCGCGCCAGGTCGCCTCGGCCGTGGCCTCGTTCTGGGCGACGCCGACGGTGAGGCGGGTGGCTGCCCGCGCGGTGGTGGCCTCGAGCGCGGTGAGGTCCGTGACCGCCTCCGCCGGGAGTTCCACGGTGGTGGTGACATCGGTGGGCGAGAACGCCTCGCCCGCCTTCGCCCGGTCCGGGAAGTCCGCCGAGATCCGTACCGTCGCGGGCCGCTCTCCCGAGGGGAGCGCACAGACGTAGGGAAGTTCGGTGTCGACCTCCTGGGTGCCCGCGGCGGAGGCCGCGGCCGGAACCATGGCGGCGAGCACGACGAACGCGGCGATCGCCGCGCTCCTGGCGCGGACGCGGGACGGCCGGGACGTGACGGTACGGGTGTCTCTCAACGCTGCTCCGCTCGAGTCGTTCGGAACCTGGAACCTGGAACCGACCGCCGGTATCGGCGAGGTCCGGCACGCACGGTCCGCGTCCGCCCGGCCGGAATGCCGGCCGGGCGGACGCGGACCGGTGGCGCCTTACGGGTTGCTGCCGACGATCTTCGGGATGGTGCCGTTCGACGCCTTGATGGCGTAGTTGCCCTTGAAGGTGGGCTTGGTGGTGGGCGTGACCACCGCGCCGCAGTTGACGGGGGCGGGGCTGGAGCTGACGGCCAGGTCGCCGGAGACGCTGTTGACGGCCAGGATGCCGGTGGAGTTGGTGTAGGTGGCCGAGGCCTTGCCCGTCACCGTGAACTTGCAGGCGCCGGCGGTCACGTTGGCCGTGACGTTGCCGACGTAGCCCTTGGTGACGCCGGTCGCGGCGGTGTAGTCCTGCGCGACGACGGTCCACGGGGTGACCGCCACCGTGGTGACGTTGCCCAGGACGCTGGTGCACGGGGAGCCGGCGGTGCCGAAGTTGATGGCGTTGATGGCGGCGACGGTGGCCGGGTTGCCCGTGGTGCTCGCCATGGTGCCCGACGCGCTCGAGGTGGTGCAGGTCATCGGGATGGTGGCGGTCAGCACGATGTTGCTGCTGTTCGTCGCCGTGTAGCTGCCCGACGGGGTGACGGTCCAGGTGGTGGAGGGCACCGCCGAGGCGGGCGCGGCGACGAGACCGAAGGCGGCCGCGGCCGCACCCGCCACGACTGCGAACCTTCTCGTGTTCTTCTTCATGACGTCAGGACTCCTTGTGGATTGGCCGGCAGAGGTGGGCCGTGGCCGGTCGATCGAGGGAAGGCCGTGCGGCCCGCGGCTCGGTGTTCCCTGTCCGCGGGAAATGACGTTACTCGCGGGAAACTTAGCCGAACAATGCCGTTGTTCATGATTCTTTTGAAAGTGGAAACATCTGTGTCCGGGGTGAGTGGTGCACAGGTCTTTTTAGTCATGGGCTGTCAATGTCGACGTTTCGTCCGGCGGGACGTGATCTCGCCGGTCGCCGCCCGCCGCCGAGCGGCCCTGCTCACCCGATGACAATTTCCGGGGCGTTTTTAGCTGCGCGCTGACAGGTTCCGGATGGCTGAAGTGGGTATCCCGGAAAACTCGGATCCCGGTATTGCCCGCCGAGGTTACTGGGCCGTAACGTGCCGGTGCGGTGCTCGGCTCCAGGTCGGTGGCCCCCGTCGGCCGGAGCCGCGGCGGATGCTTTCCGGCCTCACCCTCCCACCGGGCCCGGACGTCCGTAGGCAGGGTCTCGCGGATCCGCACCCCCGGAGCCGCGGGACCCTGCCCCTGTCTCCCCGGAGACAAGTGCGGCCGGGCGGGTTGTCTGCGCGGTGACAAGTTCCGGAAAGGGGAGGGGAATCCGGCGCCGCGCCCGTTGTCATGACGCTCCGCACCGACTTAACGTGCGCCCGCAGCGCACATCAGACCTGCGTCCGCTGGAGGTGATATGGGAATCGAAGTGGTGGTCGAGGGCCTGACCAAGTCCTTCGGTAAGCAGAGTATCTGGCGGGACGTGACACTCACTCTTCCTGCCGGAGAGGTGAGCGTGATGCTGGGACCGTCCGGCACCGGGAAGACCGTTTTCCTGAAGTCGCTCATAGGGCTGCTCAAACCCGAGCAGGGCCGTGTCCTCATCAACGGGGTGGACATGGTGAACAGTCCCGAGAGGGATATCTACGAGACCCGGAAACTGTTCGGTCTCATGTTTCAGGACGGGGCCCTCTTCGGGTCGATGTCCCTCTTCGACAACATCGCCTTCCCGCTGCGCGAGCACACCCGCAAGAAGGAGTCCGAGATCCGCCGCATCGTCATGGAGCGGATCGAGATCGTCGGACTGCTGGGCGCGGAGGGCAAGCTGCCGGGGGAGATCAGCGGCGGCATGCGCAAGCGGGCCGGCCTGGCCCGCGCGCTCGTGCTGGACCCGCAGATCGTCCTGTGCGACGAACCGGACTCCGGGCTCGACCCGGTCCGCACCGCCTACCTCTCCCAGCTGCTGATCGACCTGAACGCGCAGATCGACGCGACGATGCTGATCGTCACCCACAATCTCGACATCGCCGCCACCGTGCCCGACAACATGGGGATGCTCTTCCGGCGCGAGCTGGTCACCTTCGGCCCGCGCGAGGTGCTGCTCACCAGCGAGGAGCCGGTCGTGGCCCAGTTCCTCGACGGCCGGCGCGAGGGACCCATCGGGATGTCCGAGGAGAAGGACGCGGCGACCCTCGCCGCCGAGGCGGGCACCGCCGCCGCCGAGGTCCGGCCCCGCAGGATCGTCCCGCAGCTGGAGCCCTCGCCCGGCCTCCCGCCGCGCCGGGCCGTCGCCCGACGGCGCGAACGAGTCATGGGCATGCTCGACCGGTTGCCGCCCGCCGCGCGCTCCGCCATCCGGGAGACCTCCACGCACCCCGCCCAGGCACCCACGTTGCCGATGCCCGCCACCGGGAGCAGCGCATGATCACCGGCGCGCTGCGGCAGACCGGCCGGCTCTTCGCGCTCACCGCCGAAGTGAGCCGCGCCGTCTTCCGAAGACCCTTCCAGTTCCGCGAGTTCGTCGAACAGTTCTGGTTCATCGCGGGCGTCACCATCCTGCCCGCCGCCCTCGTCTCGATCCCCTTCGGCGCCGTCATCGCCCTCCAGGTCGGCTCCCTGACCCGGCAACTGGGAACCCAGTCGTTCACCGGAGGCGCCAGCGTCCTCGCCGTCGTCCAGCAGGCGAGCCCGCTCATCGTCGCCCTGCTCATCGCCGGCGCCGGCGGCTCCGCCATCTGCGCCGACCTCGGCTCCCGCAAGATCCGCGAGGAACTCGACGCCATGGAGGTCATGGGCGTCTCGCCCGTGCAACGCCTGGTCGTGCCCCGGGTGCTGGCCACCATGGGCGTGGCGGTCCTGCTCAACGGCCTGGTCTCCGTCGTCGGCACCCTCGGCGGCTTCTTCTTCAACGTCGTCCTGCAGGGCGGCACCCCCGGCGCCTACCTGGCCGGCTTCTCCGCCCTCGCCCAGCTCTCCGACCTGTACATCAGCGAACTCAAGGCGCTGGTCTTCGGGTTCATCGCGGGCATCGTCGCCGCCTACCGGGGCCTCAACCCGCGCGGCGGCCCCAAGGGCGTCGGCGACGCCGTCAACCAGTCCGTCGTCATCACCTTCCTGCTGCTCTTCTTCGTCAACATGGTGATGACGGCCGGCTACCTCCAGATCGTCCCGCCGAAGGGAGGCTGAGCGCGATGGCCTCCCCGCTCGCCCTGCTCGACCGCGCCGGCGACCAACTGCTCTTCTACACCCGGGCCCTGGTCTGGATCCCGCGGACCCTGCACCGCTACCTCAGGGAGGTGCAGCGCCTCCTCGCCGAGGTCGCCTTCGGCACCGGAGGCCTCGGCGTCGTCGGCGGCACCGTCGGCGTGATGATCGCGATGACGCTCTTCACCGGAACCGTCGTCGGACTCCAGGGCTACGCGGCCCTCGACCAGATCGGCACGGCCGCGTTCACCGGATTCGTCTCCGCCTACTTCAACACCCGCGAGATCGCCCCGCTCGTCGCCGGACTCGCCCTCTCCGCGACCGTCGGCGCCGGCTTCACCGCCCAGCTCGGCGCCATGCGCATCAACGAGGAGGTCGACGCCCTCGAGGGCATGGGCATCCGCTCCATGCCCTACCTGGTCACCACCCGCATCATCGCCGGCGTCGTCGCCATCGTCCCGCTCTACGCGATCGGGCTGCTCTCCTCCTACGTGGCGTCCCGCTACGTGACCGTCCTGTTCAACGGCCAGTCCCGGGGCACCTACGACCACTACTTCAACCTCTTCCTCTCGCCCACGGACGTCCTGCTCTCCGTGCTGAAAGTGCTGATCTTCAGCGTGATGGTGATCCTGGCCCACTGCTACTACGGCTACCGCGCCTCGGGCGGCCCCGCCGGTGTCGGCATCGCGGTCGGCCGGTCCGTGCGCAACGCCATCGTGCTGATCAGCGTCACCGACTTCTTCCTGTCGCTCGCCCTGTGGGGCGCGACCACGACCGTGAAGGTGGCGGGGTGACATGAGCGGACGACGAGGCGCGACACTGGGCCGCCGTTGTGCCGGGGTGGCGTACCTGCTGGTGCCCGCCCTGCTGATCTGGCTGGCCGTCGCCGTCTACGACAAGCGGTTCACCGACTCCGACCCGGTGGTCGTCGAGACCGGCAGCGTCGGCAACGAGATGCACCCGGGCGCCGAGGTCAAACTGCGCGGTGTCGTCGTCGGCGAGGTCCGCTCCATCGACACCCACGGCGACGGCGCCCGGCTGACCCTCGCCATGAAGCCCGGCACCCTGGACCGGGTACCGGACGACGTCCGCGCCCAGATGCTGCCGACCACCCTGTTCGGCGAACGGTTCGTGGCCCTCGTACCGTCCGAGAACCCCTCGCCCCGGCCGCTGGCCGCCGGAGCCGTCATCCCCCAGGACCGCTCCGAGAACGCCGTCGAGCTCCAGCAGGTCCTCGACAACGTCCTGCCGATGCTCACCGCGGTCCAGCCGCAGAAGCTCTCCGCCACCCTGTCGGCCGTCTCGCAGGCCCTGGAGGGTCGCGGCGACCGGCTCGGCGACACGCTCGGCGTGCTCGACGACCACCTGCGGAAGTTCAACCCCCACCTGCCCACCCTCAACCGGGACCTCAGACAGCTCGTGAAGGTCGGCCACGTCTACGCGGACGCCGCACCCGACATCATCACGGCGCTCACCGACTTCACCACCACCAGCGGCACCCTCGCCGAGCAGGAGGCCGACCTCGCCGGCACCCTCGGCGCCACCACCCGCACGGCCGAGGACATGACGGCCTTCCTGCGCAAGAACGAGGACACCGTCATCCGCCTCAGCGCCACCGGCAGGCCCACCCTGGAACTGCTCGCCGAGTACTCCGGCTCCTTCCCCTGCACCCTGCGCACCCTCGCCGAGTTCGTGCCCGCCATGGACAAGGCGCTCGGCAAGGGCACCGACCGGCCCGGCATCCACGTCGACGTCACCACCGTCCCCTCGCGCGGCGCCTACGTCCCCGGCCGCGACACCCCGGCGTACGACTCCGGCGGCGGCCCCCGCTGCTATCCGGTGCCCTACCTCGGCGCGTCCGCCGCACCCGCCGCCCGTGCGTCCGCCGGGACGGGCGAGGACCTCGGCCCCGCCAACTCCCCGCAGGAGAACGCCCTCGTCAACGAACTGCTCGCGCCCGCCGCAGGCCGGAGCCCCGCGGACCTGCCCGACTGGAGCAGCCTGCTCGTCGGGCCCGTCTACCGCGGCACGGAGGTGACCCTCGGATGACCACCCCGGACCACGCGCACACCCGGCGCCGCCCGCTGACCGGGCCGCTGCTCAAGTCCCTCGTCTTCGTCCTGGTCACCGCCCTCGCCACGGCCGTGCTCGGCCTCAGCGTCGCCAACACCGGCGTGGGCTCCGACACCCACAGCTACAAGGCCCTGTTCACCGACGTCACCGGGCTCGTCGACGGCGACAGCGTGCGGATCTCCGGGGTGAAGGTCGGCGAGGTGACCGATGTGCGCGTCGTGCAGCGACGCACCGCGCAGGTCACCTTCACCGTCCGCGACGACCGCCGGCTGCCCCGGTCGGCCACCGCCGCCGTGAAGTACCTCAACATGGTCGGCCAGCGCTACGTCGCCCTCGACCGCGGCAGCGGCACCCTCGCCGGCACCCTCGACGAGGGCGCCACCATCCCGCTCGACCGCACCGCGCCCGCCCTCGACCTGACCCTGCTCTTCAACGGGTTCAAGCCGCTGTTCGAAGGACTGTCCCCGAAGGACGTCAACGAACTCGCCGGATCGATCGTGCAGGTGCTCCAGGGCGAGGGCGCCACCGTCGACAGCCTGATCCGCCACGTCGGCTCGCTCAGCACCACCGTCGCCGCCAAGGACAAGGTGATCGGCCAGGTCGTCGACAACCTCAACACCGTCCTGAAGACCCTCAACGACCGCGAGGCCGGCTTCGACGACCTCGTCGACACCCTGCAGGACCTCGTCACCGGCTTCAACGAGGACCGCAAGCCCCTCGGCGAAGCGGTCGAGGCCATGGGCGACCTCACCACCGTCACCGCCGGCCTCCTCGAGGACGGACGCGCGCCCCTCAAGCAGGACATCCGTGAACTGGGCCGGCTCTCGACGGGCCTGGGCGAACACACCCCGCAGATCGAGGACTTCCTCGACCGGACCCCCGCCAAGATGACCGCACTGGCCCGCCTGTCCTCCTACGGATCGTGGCTCAACCTCTACCTCTGCGAGGCCCGCGTGAGCGGAGTGACCACCTCCGACGGCTCCGAGCCGCCGACCGGCATCACGATCACCGAATCGAGGTGCCAGGGATGAGGCCCTTCACACGACGCGGCGGAAGCGACGAGGCAGGCAAGGCGGAGAAGGCGGAGAGGGCCGAGGAAGCGGAGAGCGCCGAGAAGGCAGGCAAGGCGGAGAAGGCGGAGAGGGCCGGGAAGGCGGTGGCCGGGCCCCGGCGCCCGCGCATCAGACCGGTCAAGGAACGCGACCCCGTCGCCGTGGCCGTCGTCGGTCTGCTCGGCTTCGCCCTGCTCGCCGCCCTCGTCTACCACGTGGACCGGCTGCCGCTCGGCGGCGGCACCTCCTACAGCGCCGACTTCTCCGAGGCGGCCGGCCTCGAGGAGGGCGACGAGGTGCGCATCGCCGGCGTCAAGGCCGGCCTGGTCACCGGCGTCGGGCTCGACGGCGCCAAGGTGAAGGTCACCTTCGAGGTCGAGGACGCCTGGCTCGGCGACCGGACGACCGCCGCCATCGCCATCAAGACCCTCCTCGGCGACAAGTACCTGGCACTCGACCCGCTCGGCTCCGCCCGGCAGGACCCCGGCAGCCGCATCCCGCTGTCCCGCACCACCTCCCCCTACGACGTGACGCAGGCGTTCCAGGATCTCAGCGGCACCGTCGACGCCATCGACACACAAAAACTCGCGGAGAGCTTCGAGACCCTCTCCGACACCTTCAAGGACTCCCCGCCCCACGTGCGGAAAGCCGCCGGCGGTCTGTCCGCGCTGTCGAAGTCAGTCTCCGAACGGGACACGGAACTCTCCGAACTCCTCAAGGGCAGCGCCACGTTCACCAAGTCCCTGCAGAACAAGGAGTCCAGCTTCGAGACGCTGCTGGAGGACGGCGGCTCCCTGCTCGGCGAACTCCAGGACCGCCGTGACGCCATCCGCGCCCTCCTCAAGGGCAGCAGAAAGCTCGGCGCCGAACTCAGCGGCCTCGTCGACGACAACGAGAAGCAGCTCGGCCCCACCCTCAAGGCCCTCGGCCGGGTCACCGGCGTCCTGGAGAAGAACAACGCCCAGCTCGGCAAGACCCTCGCGCTGGCCGGACCGTACTACCGCCTCGTCGGCAACACCCTGGGCAACGGCCGCTGGTTCGACAGCTACCTGTGCGGTGTCGTCCCTCGTGACTACCTGCCCGAGACGTCCTTGCCCGAGACCGGATGCCTGCCGCCGAAACAGACGGCGGCCCAGGGGAACGGTGAACGATGAGCAGACGCAGAAAAGTCCTCACCGGCGTGCTCGCCCTCGCCGTGCTCGCCGCCGGCGGGCTGACCGCCGTGAAGGTCCTCGACTCCGAAGGCACCCGCGTCACCGCCTACTTCGACCGCGCCGTCGGCATCTACGCCGGGTCCGACCTGCGCATTCTCGGGGTGCGGGCCGGCGAGGTGGAGTCGGTGCGGCCGCAGGGCACCACGGTGCGCGTCGGCCTCCTCCTGGACGAGGGCGTGAAGGTCCCCGAGGGGGCGAGGGCCGTCGTCGTCGCACCGAGCGTCGTCGCCGACCGCTATGTGCAGCTGACCCCCGCCCACGGTTCGGGGCCCGCCCTCGCCGAAGGTGCCGTACTGCCCGCCTCCCGCAACCGCACCCCCGTCGAGATCGACCAGCTCTACGACTCGGTCACCGAACTCTCCGAGGCCCTCGGCCCGGACGGCGCCAACTCCGCCGGCGCGCTGTCCGACCTGCTGACGACCGGCGCCGCCAACCTCGACGGCAACGGCGAGACCATCGGCACGAGCATCGAGGAGTTCGGCAAGGCGGCCAAGACCCTCGACGGCAGCAGCGGCGACCTGTTCAGCACGCTCAGCCGGCTCCAGACCTTCACCACCATGCTGAAGGACAAGGACACCGACGTACGCACCGCGCAGGAACGCCTGGACGAGGTCGTCACCTTCTTCGCCGACAACAAGGACGACCTCACCGGCGCGCTCGAGGAACTCGGCACCGCCCTCGGCCAGGTCAAGACCTTCATCGAGGACAACCGGGGCGAGCTGAAGAAGAACGTCGACCGGCTCGTCCCCGTCACCCGGACCCTCGTCGAGCAACGGGCCTCCCTCGCCGAGGCGCTGGACGTGGCACCGCTGGCCGCGGGCAACCTCGTACGCGCCTACAACCCCGACACCCGCACCATCGACGGCCGCGCCGACCTCAACGAGATCAGCATGGGCGGACCACTGCTGCCCCTGCCCGCGGCGGGCGGCCCGGCCACGGGCGGCAGCGGGGCGACGGGCGGCAGCGGGGCCGGGAGCGACGGCGGGGCCGCGGCCTCCGGGAAGGGGGAGCGATGAAGGGAGCGGGCAAGCGCGGCGCACGGCGCGCCGCCCCGGCAGCCGACGGGATCAAGCGCGGCGTGCTCACCACGGGCGGCGCGGTCGGCCTCACCCTGGGCGGACTGATCGCCCTCGGCCTCGGCTTCACCCTGGCCCTCGGCGCGACCACCACCGGCCTCCCGAGCTTCGACGGCATCGAGGACCTGCCGCTGCCCGGTGGCGCCTACCTCGGCGACCACCCCTACACCGTCACCGCGGAACTCCACGACGTACTCAGTCTGGTCCCGCAGTCCGCGGTGAAGGTCAACGACGTCGCCGTCGGCCGGGTCACCGCCATCGAACTCGGCCACGACGACTGGTCGGCCCGCGTCACGATGAGGATCAACGGCGAGGTGCGGCTGCCCGCCGACGCCACCGCCCGGCTCGAACAGTCCAGCCTGCTGGGCGAGAAGTACGTCCAACTCGTCGCACCCGCCAAGGAATCCGGCAGCAAGGCCGGAACAGGGACCGGAACAGGGACCGGAACAGGGACCGGAACCGGAAGGCTGGAGGACGGCGGGGTCATCCCGGTCTCCCGCACCAGCCGCGACACCGAGGTCGAGGAGGTGTTCGGCGCGCTGTCCCTGCTCCTCAACGGCGGCGGCGTCAACCAGCTCAAGACCATCACTCAGGAGCTCAACGCGGCGCTCGGCGGCCGTGAACCCGAGGTCCGCTCCGTACTGAAGCGGGTCGACACCCTGGTGACCGAACTCGACGACAACCGGGGCGACATCACCGACGCCCTCGACGCCGTCCACCGGCTCTCCGCGACCATCGCCACCCGCAAGGACGACGTCGGCACCGTCCTCACCGACCTCTCGCCCGGACTGAAGACACTCGAGAAGCAACGCGGCTCCCTGCTCACCATGCTGCGCTCCCTCGACACCCTCTCCGGCGTCGCCGTCTCCACCATCGACGCGAGCAAGGACGACATGATCGCCGACCTCAAGGCCATCGCGCCGACCCTGAAGGCGCTCGCGGACGCGGGCACGGACCTGCCCGACTCGCTCCAGGTACTGCTGACGTACCCGTTCACCGACGAGGTGCTGCGGGGGGTGAAGGGCGACTACCTCAACGTGTACCTGAACATGACCGCCGCCCCCGGCACCCAGGTGATCCCGCCCCTGGTGCCGCAGACCACGGCCTCCCCCTCCGCCCCGGCGGACGGCGGACCGGCGGCGGCCGGGGCGGGACCGTCCTCCAGGAAGGCCGGTGAAGGAGAGGAGTCCGGCCGGGGACAGGAGCCGTCCCCGTCGCCGGGAACACCGTCGCCGGGAACACCGTCGTCGGGAACACCGTCGTCGGGAACGCCGTCGTCGGGGCGGCCCGCACCGGAGCACTCGCCCCCGCTGCCCCTGCCCTCCGTCCCCGCCACGGCTTCCGCCCCCGCCTCCGCCCCCGCCTCCGCCCCCGCCTCCGCCTCCGCTTTCGGCACCGCCTCCGGGACGCCGGCGGACCCGGCGGCCACGCGGGGAGGTGCGTCCGGTTGATCACCCTCGCCGTACGGCTGAAGAACCTCGCCTTCCTCCTCGTCGCCGTCCTCGCCCTCTCGTTCCTCGGCATCCGCTACGCCGACCTCGGCCGGCACATCGGCGTCGCCGACCACTACACCGTCGACGTGCTGCTCCCGCGCACCGGCGGCCTGTTCACCCACTCCGACGTCACCTACCGGGGCGTCTCGGTGGGACGGGTCGGCCCGATCGGCCTCACCGCCGACGGCGTCGTCGCCGAACTCCGCATCAAGAAGTCCGCCCCGCGCATCCCCGCCGACACCCGCGCGGTGGTCGCCGGACTCTCCGCCGTGGGCGAGCAGTACATCGACCTGCGGCCCGAGAGCGACGGCGGCCCCTACCTCGCCGAGGGCACCCGCATCGAAGAGACCGACACCCAGGTCCCCGCCCCCGTCACCGACGTCCTCAGCAGCGTGAACGCCCTCGCCGCCTCCGTACCGCTCGAAGACCTGCGCACGGTCGTGGACGAGTTCGGCAAGGCCTTCGAGGGCCACGGCGACGACCTCGAGGTCCTGCTCGAGAGCGGCAGCGGCTTCGTGGAGGCCGCCGACCGCAACCTGCCGTCCACCACCCGGCTCATCACCGACGGCGAGACCGTCCTGCGCACCCAGGCCGAAGAGGCACAGGCCATCCGCGACTTCGCCACCGGAGCGGAGGAACTGGCCCGCGCCCTCAAGGGCTCCGACGCCGACCTGCGCCGCCTGCTGACCGTCACCCCCGAAGCCGCCACCCAGGTCAGCGGCGTCCTGCGGGACCTCGACCCGAGCCTCGGCGTCGTCCTCGCCAACCTGCTCACCACCTCCGAGATCGCCGTCACCCGGCAGCGCGGCACGGAGGAGTTCCTGGTGAAGTTCCCGGCGGCCGTCGCCGCCGGGGCCACCGCCGTCGACGGAGGAAAGCTGAACTTCGGCATGGCCGTCACCTTCTTCAACCCCCTGCCCTGCACCGCCGGATACGGCGCCACCCGCTACCGCAACGGGCTCGACCTCGGCACCACGCCCGCCCTCAACACCGGCGCGGCCTGCACCGCCTCCGCCACGGACGGGGTCAACGTGCGCGGCTCGGCGAACGCTCCGAAGGGCGGCCCGGTACCCGAACCGGCCAAGCCCGGCACCCTGCCCTCCGGCAGCGGCTCCGACGGGAACCACAGCGGCGGCAGCGGCAGCGACGGCGGGGCGAGGACGGCCGGTACGGCCACGCTCCCCGGCGCCCTCGCCCTGCCCGGCCAGGACGGCGAGGCACCCGAGGACATGACGGCCCTGCTCACCCCGGCCACCGGGAGCACCCGATGAGGCGGACCCGCATCCTCACCGGCGTCGGGCTCGCACTGGCGCTCGGCTTCTGCGGCACCGGCGCGTGGACCTATGCCCAGGCACGCACCGACGACGCGCTCGCCTACGGCAGGGAGCGCGACCGGGCGCTCGCCGACGGACGCAAGGGCGTCGCCGTACTCACCACACTCGACGCCTCCACCCGGCAGCGGGCCGAGAAGGGCATAGCGTCCTGGCGCGCCGCCTCCACCGGTCCCCTGCGCGAGGAACTGGGCGGCACCGAGGCCAAGACGGGTGCCTCGGCGCGCGGCACGGTCACCGAGGCCGCCGTCACCGCCCTCGACACCCGCACCGGCACGGCCAAGCTCATCACCACCGTCCGGGTCGAGATCACGCCCGCCGGGACGAAGCAGCCGGCCACCGACCGCAAAAGGCTGGAGGTGGTTCTGGCCCGCACGGACGAGGGGGAGTGGAAGGTGAGAGCCCTGAGCGCGGTGCCGGTCACGGGGGAGAGGACGGCACGGGACGCGGGAGAGACCTCCGAGGAGAAGGAGGGCAGCGGCCGATGACGCCGACCCCGATGCCGCCCCCGATGCTGACCCGGCTGCTGCGCAGGGGCAGACGGACCGAGCCCGACGGAACTCCCGCGCCGGACGTGCTGGGCGCGCCGGATGTGTCGGGCACGTCGGGCACGTCGGGCACGTCGGATGTATCGGGTACGCCGGGCACGCGGAACGTACCGGGCGCGCCGGATGCGCCGGGCGCGCCGGATGTGGCAGACGTACAACCCGCTACGGAAGCCGGGGAGTCGGAAGCCGCTCCGGAGCCGGCAGGCACGACACGCGACGCCCGCTCCGGCCGCATCCCCGCCGGACGCCTTCGACGGGCCGCCCTCGCCGGATCCGCCGCCCTGCTTCTCGTCGCCGGCTGCGGTTTCTTCTACGGCGCCCATCAGCTGCGGTCGGCACCGCCCGTCCGCAACCAGGCGCTCACCGACACCGAGGCCACCACCCGTGTCGCCGGTGAGGTCGGCCATGCCCTCGCGCGGGCCTTCTCCTACACACCGGACGGCACCGCGGCCGCCGAACGTTCCGCGCGCACCGCCCTCAGCGGCCGCGCCGCCCGCCAGTACCAGGCCCTCTTCGACCAGGTCCGCGAGGACCTCACCGAACAGCACGTCACCCTGAGCACCCGGGTCGCCCGCACCGGAGTGATCGAACTCGACGGCGGGAAAGCACGTCTGCTGGTCTTCCTCGACCAGACCTCCCACCGCGGCAAGGACACGGCCACCACCGCTGCGGCCCAACTCACCGTCACGGCACGGCTCGTGGACGACCAGTGGCGGATCACCGACATCAAGGCCCGCTGACCGTGCGCGGGAGAACGGAGCACCCCATGAAACGCGCGGTCCGCGCCCTCGCCGGAACCCGTGCCCGGCCGCTGCCGGCCGTGCTGCTCGCCCTCACCCTCACCGCGGGCGGCTTCGCGGCGTGGGCGGGACAGGACTGGTACCGCGCGGCCCACGACGACCGGGCCGCGTACGCCGGGCAACGGGACGAGGCGCTCGCCGCCGGGGAGCAGGCGGTGCAGAACCTCAACACGCTCGACCACCAGAACCTGGACCGGGGCCTCGACCTGTGGGAATCCTCGACGACCGGGGAGCTGCACGACCAACTCGCTTCGGGTCGAACGGAGTTCGCCGATCAGGTGAAAGCGGCGGAGACGGTCACCACGGCCCGGGTGCTGTCGGGCGCGGTCACCGAGATCGACGACCGCGCCGGACGCGCCCGGGTGCTGATCGCCCTGCGCGTCACCGTCGAGGCGGCCGACGGCGCGAAGACCGACAAGGACAGTCGCATGCTCGGCGAACTCACCCGGACCGAGGGCCGCTGGAAGCTGAGCGCCCTGGGCCAGGCACCCGTGGGCGGCACACCGGCCGGCTGACCCGGCCCCGTGCAACGCCAGCCGCCGCACCGAGGAGGACACCCGCACGATGTCGACGACCCGCCATCACATCAACCGCCAGCGCCGCCGGCAGGCCCGTGAGACCCGCCCCTCCGCCGGGCCCCGGCCGGGCACCGAGAGCCGGCCCGGCACGGGCGACACGGCCGTCCTCCCCCCTCCGGCCGAGCCGGCCACGGACGGGAAGACGGCCGGGAAGGCGCCCGGAACGGCCGGGAAGGCGCCCGGAACGGTCGGGAAGGAGGCGCCCGGGGGCGCGGCCGGCGGGAAGAACCCCCGGGACCGCCGCGGCCCGCGCCGCCCGGCCACGACCCTCGCGGTCCTCTGCGCCCTGACCCTGCTCCTCGGCGGCTTCGCTGGCTGGGCCCACGCACGGGCCGAGGCGCTCCGGGACGACCCCGCGCGGAGCAACACCGCCCTGACCGACCTCGCCCGCACCAGCGAGATCAAGGGGCAGACGGCCAAGGCCGTCGAGGCGCTCTTCTCCTACGACCACACCGACCCCGGCGCCCTGGAGAAAGCCGCGAAGGACCTCCTCACGGAGAAGGCGGTCGGCCGGCACGACACCCTGCTCGCCGACGTCCGCGAGCGGGCCGACGCGCAGAAGGCGCTGATCACCACGACGGTCACCGAGAGCGCCGTCGAACGCATCGACGGCGACCGGGCCCGGGTCCTCGTCTACGCCGACCAGAGCAGTGTCGGCACCGCCGGAACCAAGCCCTCCGCGAAGAAGGACGGGAAGGCCACGAAGGGCGAGCAGGGCGACCAGGAGCAGCGGCAGAACGAGGGCGTGTACGCCGGGGCCCTGCTCGCCGTGGACGTCGTCCACCGTGACGGACGCTGGCTCGTCTCCGACATCGACACCTTCGGCCGCTGAGAGCCGGCCGCGCGACCGACCTCGTATGCACGGCCCCGCACGTACGGCCCCGCGCGCACGGCCCCGCACGTACGCCCCGCATCCGACAGGAGTGACCGCCATGTCCTTACCCCGTGCACGACACCGCGCACGCGCACGACGTCGGCGTCCCGGCCGGGCCCGCAGGAGACTGCGGACGACCGCCCTCGCGGTGACGGCCGTGGCTGCCCTCACCGCCTCCCAGGCACCCGGCCTCACCCGGGACGTGAAGGACGCCCACACCGCCTCCTCGACCGGCGACGACGGCAGGCCGACGGCGGCAGGCATCCCGTACGCCGAGCTCGCACCGCCGGGCGACGGTTCCTACCACACCGACATCCCGCCCCTGAAGGTGCCGGACGTCGCGTCGGCGGCCCCGGCGCTCTTCCGCGACCTCCGTTCCCAGTCCGGCATCCCGGCCACCGTGCTGCGCGCCTACCGGGCCGCCGAGACCTCCGTCGGCAGGACGGACCCCGGCTGCCGGCTGCCCTGGGAACTGCTCGCGGCGATCGGCAAGGTCGAGTCCGGCCAGGCGCGCGGCGGAGCGGTCGACAAGAACGGCACCACACGGGGACGCATCACCGGCCCGCCGCTCAACGGCCGGGGTTTCGCCCTGATCCGGGACACGGACGGGGGCGCCCACGACGGTGACACGGTCCACGACCGCGCGGTGGGGCCGATGCAGTTCCTGCCGTCCACCTGGTCCCGCTGGGGCGCGGACGGCAACGACGACGGCCGCGCCGACCCGAACAACATCTTCGACGCGGCCCTGGCGGCCGGGCACTACCTGTGCGCGGGCGACCGGAACTTAGGCCGGGCCGCGGACCTGGACCGGGCGATCCTCAGCTACAACCACTCACGCGCCTACGTGAACCTGGTCAGGCACTGGCTGGACTTCTACAGCCGGGGAGTCCACACCGTCCCCGACGGCAAGGGCGTCATCCCCAGGAGCCCCGGCGCGGGCGGCGACACCCCGGCCACCGAACCCGCCGACACCGAGGACGAGAACGGCGACGGCATCATCATCGGCCCGGACCCGGCCACCCCCACACGGCCCCCCTCCTCGTCCCCGTCACCCACCGCCTCCCCCTCTCCCTCCCCGTCGTCCCCGTCACCGGGCCCCTCCGCGCCGACGGAACCCCCGGAGAGCGAGACCCCCTCCACACCACCCGAGGAGTCCCCCACCGAAGACCCGTCGCCCTCCCCGGACCCCACCGACCCGGGCCCCACCGACCCGGGCCCTTCACCCACCGAACCGGACGGCTGCTCCCCGGAGTCAGGATCCCCGTCCCCCGACCCCACGTCTTCCCCGACCACCTCCCCGTGCCCCACAGACCCGGCCGCACCCTCCGCCGACTGAGCCGTCCCGGAGACATCGGCCGAGTCCGTCAGCGGTTCCCCTCAGGTAACGGTGTTTCCCGCAGGCAGGGGTGCGAGGCGGGTCGGGAGACCCGCGTCATTGGACGCGGGAACCCGAGGAAACGCGCTCCGTGCCCTCGTCGCCCTCATCCGCCCCCGGGACATGGACGTCGAGGACCTTGATGTTGATCTCGACGACCTCCAGTCCGGTCATCGTCTCGACCGCGTCCGTGACCCGGGAGCGGACCTCCCTCGCGGCCTCCAGGATCTCGATGCCGTACTCCACCACGACATCGACGTCGATGGCGGTCTGCTTCTCGCC
Source organism: Streptomyces sp. P9-A2 (assembly GCF_036634175.1). Lineage (NCBI taxonomy): Bacteria > Bacillati > Actinomycetota > Actinomycetes > Kitasatosporales > Streptomycetaceae > Streptomyces > Streptomyces sp. P9-A2. Next base: position 2,344,971 of record NZ_JAZIFX010000001.1, on the reverse strand, counting down.
CACCTCCACCTTCACACCACGACTGGGGTCGGTGGAGCGGGACACCTTGTCCTTGACCGCTCCCAGAGCTCGCGAGGCGCCCCCGCCGAGAGAGTAGATTCCCTCGGTCTCGCGCACGGCTATGCCCGCGATCGTGGAGACCACGGTGTTCGCGATGACGGTCGTCCCAGGGGTTTCACCCGCGGTGCCGCCCGTGCCCAGGGCAGTGCCGCTCAGACTGTCGTTCGTCGTCATGAGTTCCTCGCACAGAGCTGTCGGGGAGGGGGGTGGGCCGGATCCGGCGGATGCCATCCACCGGCATCCACCGCCTCGCGCCCTCACTCCACTGTGCTCCGGAAACCGGTCCTCCGCCATTCGGGTGAGCGGCCGGCGGAGGCACCGGATCCACCCGCCCCGTCTCCCCTTCAGTCCCGGGGCAGCAGGGTGCCGAGCGGCCCCAGATCGAGGTTGAGATCCTCCGGGCGTACGCCGTGCTGCTCGCAGAGTTCCGTCATGCGCTGGTCGAGCAGCATGAGGGTGGTGCCGATCTCGTCGGTCTGGTCGTCGGTGAGGTCGCCCTGGTCGATGCGCCGCAGGGCCTGCCGTTCCATCAACTGGCGCAGGAGCTCCACCACGGTGAGGACCAGGGCGACGAGATCGCGCCCCATCTGCTCGGAGTCCAGGTCGACCCGTGAGGCCGTCACAGCGGCCCACTGTCGGCCCAGGGGGCGGGGACGCGTTCACTGACCGACGACAGCAGGGCGTGCAACGACACCCGCACGAGCGGGACATCGGCGATCGCGATGACCAGGTCCCCACTGACGACGACCCCGGTCGCCAGGACCCGGTCCAGAAGATCGACCAACGGCACCCCGATGGGGCCGTTCAAGGGGCCCGGGGTGTCCCACGGCACCACGTCGTGCGTCACCCCTCACACCTCGCCCACGAAGGAGTAGGGCACCCACGGGCCCGAGAGTTCGATTCCGGCGCCGGTGTTTTCCCGCAAGTCCTGTGCCAAAAGCTCCAGTTCGGCCGACCGGTGCTCGGCGACCAGGTAGGTGGCGTTCAGGACCTGGACGCGGTGGTCGCCGACCGCTCCCGGGCCGTGCGGCCGGAGCCGACGGGACGCCTTGGCGATGCGGCACACCCGCGTGTCCACGGTCTCGGCGACGCGCAGGGACTCCTCCCGCTGCCGCTCGCGCCGTGCCCGCAGGTTCCGTTTGCGTTCCAGATAAGCCCGCCCCGCTCCCGGAGCCGGACGGCCCCGGTCGCCCTGCGTACTCGGCGGGCTCGGCGTGCCCGGCCGCTGCGCCGCCCCGCCGCCGTCATCGCCCGGAGAGCCGGTCGCGTAGACCTTCACGCCCCATTCGGCATGGTGCGCGATGCGCTTCAGGGCGGTGTGGAAGCGCGCCGACTCGTTGCCCAGCACGCGCTCGGCCCTGTCCTCCGCGGTGTACAGCGTCGCCAGGGGCAAGGGCACCGTGGGTGCCTGGGCGGCGACCGCCGACACGACCTCGTGGTGGGCCCGCGCGTACCGTTCGAGTTCGGGCTCGTCCGTCAGACGCTCCTGCCAGGCCTCGTCCGTGAACTCGGCGGCCCGCACGGTCTGCACGATCGCGGTGAGCGAACCGAGGGAAAGCGTCCGCAGGGGTTCGTCCCGGGTGACCCCTGCCACCCCGTCGAGAACCGGACTTCCGTCGGCGCGGCAGACCGCGTACACGTAGAGGGCGGTCGTCCCCGGGGCTCCGGGGCTGCGCTCCGTCATGCCTCTGTCCCTCCCCGGCTCACGCATCGGACGACGCCATGTCCCGGGGCCCGGATTCGAGTGCCTCCAGGCGGGCGCGCAGTTCGCGGTTCTCCTCCCGCAGAGCGCTTCGCGCCGCGCGGGAGCTGAGCGCCGGATCGGTCTCCCACCAGTCGATGCCGGCCTTCTTCGCGGTGTCCACGGAGGCCACGAAGAGACGCAGCCGGATGGTCAGCAACTCGATGTCGAGAAGGTCGATCTTGATGTCGCCGGCGATCACGATGCCCTTGTCGAGGACGCGTTCGAGGATGTCGGCGAGGTTGGTGTTCGGGGGCCCGGGGACGGGGTGGTCCATGTCGTGCCGGAAGTCGAGGTCAGTCACGACGCGCCCTCCGGGAGCGCCGCTTGGCGGGCTTCTCCTCCTCTTCCTCTTCCTCCTCCTTGTCTTCCTCCTCGTCCTCAGGGCCGGGCTCCTCTTCGTCCTCGTACTCCTCGTCCTCGTCCTCGTCTTCTTCCTCGTCCTCGCCCGTCAGCTGATCGTCCGCGGCCTCGCCGTCCTCTTCCTCATCCTCGTACTCCTCGTCTTCCCGGCCGTCCTGGTCCTCTTCTCTTTCTTCCTCCTCCTCCATGGCCTCTTCGTGGGACTTGACGACTTCTCCGTCGCGGATCTCGCCGCGCCAGGCTTCGGGTTCATCGTTGGTGAGCGTGACGTACCGCTGGAAGTGCTTGAAGTCCAAGCGGACACGGCGCCCTTGAGCACGCCAGAGGTTGCCCGTCTTCTCGAAGAACCCGGAGGGGTAGTACTCGAGGACCAGGACGATGCGCGTGAGGGAGGGAGCCAGTTCGTGGAAGCTCACGGCACCACGCGTGGTGCCCTTGGCGCCTTCCGACGTCCACACGATGCGTTCGTCGGGCACCTGCTCCTGGACCGTCGCCTTGAAGCTGCGCGAGGACGGTCCGATCTTGACCTTCCAGTTGCTGCCCGTCTCGTCCTCCATCGAGACGTCCTGAACTCCCTTGGTGAAACCGCTGAACTGGTCGTACTGGGTCCAGTGGTCGTAAGCGGTACGCAGCGGCACTCCCACATCGAGCACCTCGATGATGTTCATGAGCTTGCCGCCGCCCGACTTGCGCTTTCCCTTTCCCCCGCCGAAGGTCTCTTTGGCCTTTTCCACGACACTGTCCTTGACGCCCTTGGCCTTTTCCGAGACGAATGCCTTCACCGGTGAATCGCCCTGAAGGACGCGTGAGCCGATCGCGGGCAGGGACCCGCCGTTCTCCGCGACGTCGGTCAGCCGGTTCGTGACGCCGGTCAGCTTGTCTCCCGCCTTCTCGGCGAGTTTCCCCGTCTGTGCGCCGAGGAAGCCGGACAGCTCCCCCCGGAGCCTGCTCAATCCGGATTCCTCTGCCTCGGGTTCTGTGTTCTTCGACTTGGCCATGATCGGCTACCTCCGACGCTTCGTGCGCTGGGATTCGGTCTCCTTCGCCGGAGATTTCTTCTTGGCCGCCGTCTTTTTGGACGGAGCGGACTTCTTGGCGGCCGTCTTCTTTACCGGAGCCGTCTTCTTCGCTGCTGTCTTTTTATCCGCTGTCTTCTTGGCAGGGGCGGACTTATTCGCCGGGGTCTTCCTTCCCGGCGGCCGCTTTTTCGGCTTCCGCTCGGGGCGCTCCTCTTCCTCTTCCTCTTCCTCTTCCTCTTCCTCCTCGTCCTCCGGGCCGGGCTCCTCTTCGGCCTCGTACTCGTCGTCCCCGTACTCCGCGCCTTCGTCGTCCGGCGTCTCTTCGTCCTCGCCCTCGTACTCGATGTCCTCGTCCTCGTCCCGCGGAGGTTTGGTGAGACGGGCCGTGCGGCCACTGATCGAGTCGGCCAGTGAGCTCAGGCTGCGGTTGGCGGTGGCGGTCATGGCCTTGCGGCCCGCGTCGAGGACCTCGCCCCGGATCTGCTCCTGGAGCTGGGCGAACTGGGGAACCTCTCCGAGCCGGCGGATCCCCTCCGCGGCGAGCTGTCGGGGCTCCAGACCGAACCGCCGGCCGGCCAGGTACGTGGCGACGGTGATGGCCAGCCGCCCTTTCCTGGTCCGGCCCAGTAGGTAGCCGCCGACCACCGCGGCCCCGAGGACAGCCTTGGACTGGTCTTCCATCAGCGCGTCACCTTCGTTCGCGATCGTTGTGTGCCGGACCGACCCGCACGGCGTGCAGTCGGTCGAGCAGCCGTTCTTCTTCTCGTTCGAACTCGTCCACAGTGATGTCGCCCGCCTCGAGCTCCTGGTTGAGCACCGCCAGCTGCGTACGCAGCACGGCGGGGTCGTGCAACTCGCGCTCGGCGGCGTCGTGGAGTTTCTCGGCCACCCAGACCACGCCCCGGACCGGTGCGATGGGCAGCGTGAGCAGGCCGGTGATCAGTCCCATGTCAGGCCCCGCCCACGGGTACGGGGCGGGCCTCGGACGAGACGAAGCTGTAGCAGGGGAGCGGGCCGGCGAGCCGGAGCTCCACATGCTCCCGATGAACGTCCGCGAAGGCCCGGGCCCGGGTGAGGAAGGTGTCGGTGTCGCCGCGGTCGACGAGGAAGGACATGTTGAGCGCACAGCCCGGGACAGTGGGGCCCGCTGCCACGGCGCGGGCCCCGGGCGTGAGTTCACGCACCATGCGCCGTCCCGCCGCCGCCGCTCTGCGGGTGAGCGCGGTGGTGACGGCTTCGCCCAGTCGGATACTGGCCTCGTAGCCGGGACGCCGGCGCGCGGCGTCGCGAAGCCGCCGTACGTCCTTCTCCTCGGCGACGAGGGCCGCCAGCGCGTTCTGTGCCGGAAGTGCCTTGACGTTGATCTCGAAGCGGCCGTCCAGCTGTTCCAGAGCGGCGGCATGGCGGGACCCGGCGGCGGCCAGCTGATCGAGGACCGTCTCCTCGTCCGGCGCGACCATGCCGAACCGCATGGGCAGCACCGGCCCTTCGTCCGCCAGGCGCATCAGGAGTTCCTGGTGTGCCAGCAGGTCGCGACGTCGCGCGCGCAGCTCGGGCGGTGCGTCGCTGACGACCGCGTCGAGCGGACCCTGCCCGATCGTCCGCACCGGGGCGGGAGGGGACCCCACACCGCCGAGCCCTTTCGGGAGCGCCGTTCCCGCCCGCAGGATCGCGTAGACGTACACCCCGGCGGTCGCCACGGTCATGCCTCCTCGCGGCGTCGGCTGCTCTTGCGTGCGGGGGCGCGCCGCTTCCTCGGGCGTTCCTGCTGCTCGCCCTCGCCCTCGTCCTCGTACTCGTCGTCGTCGGACGTGTCGTCGCCGCCACCCACCGCTTTGCGTAGGGTGTCGCCCACGGTGTCGGCGGCCTTGCGCACCTTGCGCTTGCCGACGGCCTTGGCCGCCCCGCCGCCGAACAGTTCGGGAACCGTGGTGCTGCCTGAATCGCGCTCGAGGTCCAGCCGGTTGCACGCTTCCGCGAACCGCAGGTAGGTGTCCACACTCGCGACGACGATGCGCGCGTCGATCTTGAGGATCTCGATCCCGACCAGCGAGACCCGTATGAACACATCGATGACCATGCCGCGGTCGAGGATCAGTTCCAGTACGTCGTACAACGTGCCGGCGCGAGGCGGGCAGGCCACTACTTCGTCCGAGTAGGTGGTCACGGGCATGGAAGTTCCTTCCAGCGGAGGGAGCGGACACGGATCACTCGTCGGCCGCACCCCGTCGGTAGCGGCGGACCCTGCGGTACTCCAGGAGGTCGCCGGACCGGTCGAGTAGCACCTCGTACGAGGCCAGGAGACTCGTGGTGTCGGGGATCCGCGGAACCTCCAGAACGTCCACCACCACGCACCAGCCGTCGTCGGACCGCCGAACGGCGGACACGCCCTCCGCCGGGTGGTCGATCAGCCCCGCCAGGCTCTGGAGGGCAGTACGGGCCGCGTGCTCGGGCCCCCGCGCGGCTCCCGTGCGGCGGGCAGGGGCCGTCTTGGAGCTCCCGGCATCGGAGCGACGTGGTTCTGCCATACGGTCAGTTTTGGCACTCCTGGCGGCCGCGCATCTCGAGCGAGGCCATCCGTGCGAGGCACGGGACACGAGGCGGGTATGCCGAGGTGGCGCGGGCGCGCGTTTTCCCGCTACGACATAAAAGAAACATCAAGACAGCACGCGTGCTACGAGAACTCCGGGGCATCTGCTCTCTCGGAGGTTGATAACTATGGTTCCCCTGCTTCTTGTACTCCTGCTGGCCCTTGTTCTTTTCGGTGCCGGATTCGCCTTGAAGGCACTGTGGATCGTGGCGGTGATCGTGCTGGCCGTGTGGCTGCTCGGCTTCGTCATGCGCTCCACCAATACGGGCGGAAGCCGAGGCCGGTGGTATCGCTGGTAGAGCAAGGAATGCGCCTCACCTGAATGCAGGGTGGCACCGGATCAATTTCCGGTGCCACCCTGCATTCATTCCTGGACGGGGCCGTCGAGCCCGGCGTGTGTCCCCTCTCCCCCTCCGTCGGCATGACGTGGATCTTGCGGCGGGAGAGACGCCCTTCCAGGGTGGAGCCGAATGCCGTGTTCGGCCGCCGCTCCTTGCGTAACCTTGGCCGCTCGGTTCGCGCGCCCCGGGCACCGGTCCCCGTGGTAGCCCGGGCACTCGGCTACCACGACAGAAGCACCATCCGAATCGCCACCGAGACAGGCGTTCCTGGAAGAGCTACGCTCCGGGCGCTTGCATCAGCCGACAGGCACTGTGGCAAGGGCTGAGCGGATCCGGCCACAGTCACAGCCACCGTCACCGGGCGGATCAGCCGCCGGCCAGGCCCTAAGGAACTGTGTCTCCGCATCGTCCCGCCCTGCGCACATTCCGGGGACCGCATTGAGGGCGGCCAGGGCCCGGCACCAATCCAGCACACGGTGAGGGGACAGGCCAGGAACCAGTGCCGCCAGCTCCTCGACCCTTGCTGCGGCCCGCGGCCCGCGGCCCGCGGCCCGCCGTGGACACCGGGGAGGTCACCCCGGACGAGCCGTCCGTCTGTCATGACCGGGGGAAGGGCCCTGAGCGATCGCCGGCTCGGAGCGGTGCGTGTCACGCACTCCCCCTTTCTCCGGTCGGGCGACCGCCCGCCGTCGCACCCGGGAGCGGTATCAGGACTCCGGGTCCGGGCGCCCCCGGCGCAGGACGCTGGTGCACCAGCTGATGACCGCGGCGTTGACCGCGGCCCCGAAGACGAGCGAGGCGAGGAACATCGAGCCGTGTTCCGGCAGGACAGAGACGACGAGGCTGCAGGGGGCCGTGACGAGGAGCGGGAGGACGAGCGCCATCGACTCGCCGGAGTCGTCGGTCACGGTCGCCACCACCGCCCACACGAGCACGGCCGCGCAGAGCGCGAGGTAGGCGAGCGCGGCGAGGCCGACGCGGTCGCGCAGCCGGCGCGGGAGGGACGGGCGGGAGTCCGCGGCGGCACCGGTCATGGGGGCACTCCTGGAGTGGGTCGAGCGGTCGGAGACGGATGCCGGGCGGGTGCGGTCGGGCGAGGCGAGAACAATGCGCTTGGACATGGGAAATCCCCCTGGAATCGTGTGCGGTGGAGAATCGGACGCGCCCTCTCGCCCGGGTACGGCGTGTACGGCGGGCAAGGACCGCTGAACGCGGCGAAGGCGCTGGTGGGACGTTCTCGGGGAGGCGGTGGTCGGCCGTCTTCTCGATGTGATCGAGCCTAGGTCCGGGCACACGGCGCGGTCGTCGCCCTGTGGGATGACCGGCGGATGGAACCACGGGCAGAGCATCTGCAACCCAGGTAAGAGACGGGAATCCGCCTTCAGCGGGAGCCGGGCCCCTCGTCCGCGGTCATAGCCTTGGCGTCTCATGAAGCGAACCGACGACCGGTTTCTCCCGGTCCTGCTGATCTGTGCCCAGGCCCTGGTGTGGCCGGGGGCGCCGCTGGTGCGCGGGGCGGTCCCGTCCGCGGGCGCCCTCCTGGTGGCGGTGCTCGTCGCCGTGGTGGTGACGGCCGCGCTCGTCCTGCGCCGCAACCGTCCGGTGGTCGCCCTCCTCGTGGTCGTCGCCGCCTGCGCGCTGGGCGCCGGCCCGCTGCCCGCCGGGGCGACGGCGGTGCTCGGCACGGCCGGGGTGGGGCTGGCCCTGTTCACGGTGGCGGCCCGGCGGGACGCCTTCACCGCGGTGCTGTGCGTCCTGACGCTCACCCTCTGGCAGCCGCTGTACAACGTCAGCCTGCACGGGATCAGCAGCCGCGACAGCCTCCACCTCGCCCTGACGGCGCTGCTGTACGCCGCCGCGTGCGGCGCCGGTGTCCGCGCACGACGGACCCGCCGTGCGCGCCGCGCCGCCGAGCGGTTGCGGCAGCGTACGGAGGCCGAGCGCCACCGCCTGCCGGCGGTCGAACGGCGGCGCATGGAACGGGAGCTGCACGACGTCAGCGCCCACCATCTGACCGCCGTGGTCGTCACGGCGGGAGCTGCGCTCGGGCTGCGCGACCGCCGCCCCGAACTCGTCGAGGAGGCACTGGACTTCGCCGTTGGCACCGGTCGCGAGGTCACCCGCGCGCTCAGTGCCGTACGGGCCCCGGCGCCCTCCCGCGAGGACGTTCCCTCACCGGAGGAGCGGCTGCAGGATCTGGTCGCGGGCTTCCGGCGCCTGGACCAGCGGGTCGACTGTGAGATCGACCCGCTGCCGGACGGCACCGTCGCGGACGCGGCGCACGGCATCGTGCGCGAGGCGCTGACCAACGTGGCGCGCCACGCTCCCGGCGCGCGGACGACGGTGCGCGTCCGGTACGGCGACACCGGCACCGACGTCGTGGTCACCAGCTCGGCACCGCCGGCCGGTGCGGCGGCGCACGGCGCGGGACTCGGCGGCGGACGTGGCCAGGGCTTCTTGCGGTCGCGGGCCCGTGAGGCGGGCGGCACCCTGGTCACCGGCCCCACGGCGGACGGCGGTTGGGAGGTGCGCGCGGCTCTGCCGGGCCGGACCGGAGCCCCGGTGGAACGTTCCGTCCCGCGCGGTTACCGCCTGGCGCAGCTGACGGCCGCGTTCGGCCTGATCGTCCAGCCGATGCTGCCGGTGCTGGTGCTCCACCGGGAGGAGGTGCAGCCCGGTGCGACGGTGCCCGCGGGCGTGTTCTTCGGGCTGCTCGCCGTGGCCCAGGCGGTCGCCCTGCTGTGGCTGCGCAGGTCGCCCCGCGCGGCCCGGGGTGCCCTGCTCGCCCTGGTCCCGCTCTGGCCGGTGGCGATGTCCGCGGGCCACTACACCGGCCCGGTGCTGTTCCCTCTCGCGTTGAGCCTGCCGGCCACCTGCGCGGCGCTCGTGGCGGACGCCGCCCGGAGGGCTGCCGCCCCGTCCCGCGCCGGAGCCCGCCCCCCGCACGCGCGGGCAGCGGACACCGCCGGTCCGTCGGCCGTGGGCACCGGCACCCGCTCGCGCCTGACTTCGCCCGCCACCTGGCCGGTGAGGCGCCTGGTTCTCCCGGTCGCCGCCGTGGCCGTGCACGCGGGGGCCGCCACGGCGGCGGTCCTGGACCGGGGCACCACACTCCCCGTCGTGGCGGTCGTCGCGGGGACGACGGCCGCGACGGCTCTGGTGGCCGGCGCGAGCCGCTGGGCCGGGACCCGGCGCGGCCGGCGCGAGCGGGCCGCCCGGGGCGCCCACCAGGACCGGCTCGTCACGTGGACCGAGGAGGCCGTCCGGGACGCGTGGGCCGAGCGTCGCAGGATCGCCGCCGGACTGGAGACCACCGTCCTCTCCCGCACCGCCGACATGGTCGCGGAGGCGGAGGCGGGCCGCCTCGACGCGACCGCCGAGCGCGCCCGCGAGGCCCTGGCCGCGATGCGGGCCCTGCTCGACGCGGTCCGCGACGCGGAGGCGGAGCCCGCCCTGCGGCCCCAGCCCACCCTGCAGGCGCTCGACCTGCTCGCCCACCAGTGCCGGGCCACCGGCCGGGACGTGGAGATACGGCTGACCGACCGCGTACCGGCCCGTCTTCCCACCGCCGTCGACCTGGCCGCCTACCACGCCGCCGAGACGGTTCTGGCCATCGGCGGGGACGAACCCGCCGTCGTCGAACTGGACGCGGACGCGGATACGTTGACGCTCACCGCCACCGGAGTGCCCGACACCGCGGACACGGCCGCCGACGAGCGGCTGGCCACTCGGGTGACCGCACTCGGCGGCACGCTGACCACCGGCCCCCGGGGCACCGTACGGATCCGGCTGCCCCTCGCGGGCGCGCCGGACATCGAGAAGGGACAACGATGAGCCTCGACGTGCTGGTCGTCGACGACCAGAGCATCGTGCGGGCGGGATTCGCCGCCGTGATCGACGCCGAGGAGGACATGACGGTCGTCGGTGAGGCCGCCGACGGCGCCGCCGCGGTACGGCTCGCGGAGGAACTGTCGCCCGACGTGGTCGTCATGGACGTCCGCATGCCCGAACTGGACGGCATCACCGCCACCCGCGTCATCACCGGCCGCCAGGACGCGCCCAAGGTCCTGGTCCTGACCACCTTCGACCTCGACGTCTACGTCTTCGACGCGCTGCGCGCCGGCGCCTCCGGCTTCCTCCTCAAGGACGTCCACCCCGCCGAACTGCTCCAGGGAATCCGGATGGTGGCGACGGGGGAGAGTGTCCTCGCGCCGTCCGCGACCCGCCGCCTCATCGGCCACTACGCGTCCGGACGGGGCCCCGCGGTCCCGGCAGGCAGCTCCCCCGGGCTGGACAGCCTGACCGGCAGCCAGCGCACCGTCCTCACCCTGGTAGCCTCCGGCCTCACCAACGGGGAGATCGCCGAGCGGCTCGGCATCACCGTCGGCACCGTGAAGTCCCACGTCAACGCGCTGCTGCAAAAGCTGGGCCTGCGGGACCGCGTCCAGGCGACGATCCTCGCCTACGATCTCGGCCTCGCCCGACCGAACCCGCCCGGCATCCGCCTCTGACCGCTCGACCCACTCCAGGAGTGCGCCCATGAGCGGTGCCGCCGGAGACTCCCGCCCGTCCCTCCCGCGCCGGCTGCGCGGGAGGGACGGCTGCGCGACCGCGTCGGCCTCGCCGCGCTCGCCTGCCTCGCGCTCTGCGCGGCCGCGTGCCGGGGCGGGACTTCGAGTTGACGCTCACTCGCCTCGCCGCCGGCGTCCGCGTCGAGGTGGCCGATACGCGTACCGGGCCGCCGTATCCGCCTGAGCCCGGTGGCGTGGGAACCCACGCCCTCTCTACGAGCGCGGGCGCGGGCTCCTGCTGGTCGAGGCGCTCGCCGAGCGGTGGGAGGTGGTGGACCGGGAGCCGCCGGCGAAGACCGTCCGGGCGGAGGTGGGCGTCGATTGGGGCTGCGAGGGTCATTGACGCGCAAGTGGTTCGATTCTACGGTCCCGTTCGAACTTGCGATCGTCGTTCGACATCACGGACACGCTCTGGCCCCCACCGCAAGGAGACCCGTATGCGCCGCCGCAGCTCCTTCCGTCAACGCACCGTCCTCCTCGCTCTCCCCACCGCCGCCCTGCTCGCCCTCATGCCCACCACCGCGTCGGCGTACCCCAACCCCGGTCGGGTCACCGGCTCCGTCATCACCCACGATCCGTCGATGATGCGGACGTCGTCGGGGCAGTACCTGCTGTACGCGACCGGTGGCGGTATCAGCAACAAGACGTCGAACGACCGCACCGCCTTCAGCGCCGGGGCGGACGCCTTCAACTCCCGGCCGAGCTGGTGGCGGACCTACTCCTCCGTGCCGGAGGCGTGGGCGCCCGACATCTCGTACCACGGCGGCAAGTACCTGATGTACTACTCCGTCTCGAAGTTCGGCTCCAACACCTCCGCCATCGGGCTCGCCACCTCCAGCACCGGGCAGCCGGGGAGCTGGACCGACCAGGGCACCGTCCACACCTCCAGCTCCTCCAGCGACCACAACGCCATCGACCCCAACCTCTTCGTCGACGACGACGGCAAGTGGTGGCTTTCCTTCGGCAGTTGGTGGACCGGGATCAAGATGATCCAGATCAACCCGTCCAGCGGGAAGCAGCTCTCGAGCAACACCACCCGCTACTCTCTCGCCTCCCGGCCCACCGGGACCAAGGCCGTCGAGGCGCCCTTCATCGTCAAACGGAGCGGGTACTACTACCTGTTCGCGTCCTACGACACCTGCTGCGCAGGCACCAGCTCCACCTACAAGGTCAAGGTCGGCCGCGCCACCAGCATCACCGGGCCGTACCGAGACAAGAACGGCGTCTCGACGATGAGCAACGGCGGGACGCCCGTGCTGGAGTCGCACGGCAGCATCGTCGGCCCCGGCGGACAGTCGATCATGAACGACGTCGACGGCGACCTGATCGTCTACCACTACTACGACGCCAACGACAACGGCACCCCCAAGCTCGGCATCAACCTCCTGAACTGGAGCAGCGGATGGCCCGTCGCCTACTGACCCTGCTGGCCGCACTGCTGCTCGCCCTGTCGCTCGGGCAGTCCTCCGCGCAGGCGGCCTCGTTCGGCAACCCCGTCAAGGCGCAGAAGGGCGCCGACCCCTGGATCGTCCGCCACGGGGGCGACTACTACCTGATCAGCACGTCCTGGACCGACGTCATCACCATCCGCAAGTCGGCCACCCTCGCCGGGCTGAACACCGCGCCCAGCGTGCAGGTGTGGCAGGGCGACGCGGCCTCCCGGTGCTGCAACATCTGGGCGCCCGAACTGCACTACCTCAACGGCCGCTGGTACCTCTACCTCTGATCTTGGCCAGTGCTCCGCCCTTCAGGGCGGGGGTGAAGGCCGTCCTTGGCCCGGAGGCGCGGAGTGCCGGAGTGCTCTTCGTCTCCGGGTTGACGGTCAGCCGGGACGCTGCCGGCTTTCGATGTACTGCTTGACGACGGTCAGGGGCGCCCCGCCGCATGATCCTGCGAAGGAGGAGCCGGACCGGAAGTGTCCGCCCCACGGGTACCGGCGGACATGCGTGGTGTACTCCCCCAGCCTTCGGCCGGGAGGTGCCGCCAGGCGGAGCCTGCGGGAGCTGACGCCCTTGAGGGAGTCGACCAGCTTGGAGAGCTGGACCTTGGGAGGGTAGTGCACGAGCAGGTGGACGTGGTCCTGTTCGCCGTTGAACTGCTTCAGCCCGGCTTCGAAGCCGGCACAGACCTCCCGCATGACCGCCTCGGCGCGGCATGGTGTCGGTGAACGTCTTCCGCCGGTATTTCGTAACAAAAACCAAGTGAACATGCAGGTGGTGAACAACATGGCGGCCGGTTCCGGCACCGGGGTCAGAGTCCCAGCGCGGTGACACCAACCATGGCTATTCTCGTGATCGTGAGTCGAGACACCCTGGTCAAGCGGCAGTTCGGGCACCGTGCCCGGCTTGCACTGTCGCCTTCCGGGGTTCGCGCGGTGGATGACCAGGCGCACGCGGCCCGCACCCTGTGGAACCTGCTGCACGCCTGGTGGCAGATGATGCCGAAGGAGAAGCGGACACTCAAACACGCGGACGCCGCGATCCGCCAGGCCCGTAAGGACATCGACTTCCTGGTCGTCCTGCCCGCGCAGGCGGCGCAGGCGGTACTCAAGACGTACTTCCGGGCGTGGAAGAACTGCTGGGAGCACCGGGCCGACGCCCCGAACTTCAAGAGCCGCATCCGCACGGTGATGTCCGTGGACATCCCGCAGGGCCGGGACCTGAACATCACCCGGGTGCACCGACGCTGGGGGCAGGTCAACCTTCCCAAGGTGGGCCGGGTCCGCTTCCGGTGGACCAAGGACCTGCCCGTCGGCAAACGTGCCACCGTGGAGAACCGGATCACCGGGGCCCGGCTGATCAAGGACGCGCTCGGCTGGCACATCGCCTTCCGCGTCCAGACCCTTCAGGCCGCACCCGGGCCCCACCAGGGGCCGGACATCGGCATCGACGTCGGTATTACCGTGCCGATCGCCCTCTCGGACGGCGAGACGTACGAGCACGGCGCATGGCTGACCGACAAGGAGAAGACCAGGCTCCTGCATCTGGAGCAGCGCGCCGCGCGGCGCAAGCAGCGCCGCAGGCCCGGCGAGCGCACCAGCCGCCGGCTGCACCGCACCTATGACCGGATCGCGGGACTGCGCGCGAAAGCCAAGCGCCGGGCCCTGGACTGGCAGCACCGCACGACCACCACCATCGCCCGCACCTACGCCACCGTCGTGGTCGAAGCACTCACCATCCCGAACATGGTCAGATCGGCCAGGGGCACCATCGAGGAGCCGGGGAAGAACGTCGCCCAGAAGTCCGGGCTCAACCGTGCCATCAGCGGCGAGGCCTGGGGGCGCACGGTCACCCTGCTGACCTACAAGACCGCCCGGCACGGCGGCACCCTGCACAAGGTCCCCGCCCCCAACACCTCCAGGCGCTGCTCGGCGTGCGGCTTCACCACGCCCGGCAGCCGGGAGTCCCAGGCCGTGTTCGTGTGCAGGAACCCGGACTGCGGCTGGTCGGGCAACGCCGACCACAACGCGGCCCGCAACGTCTTGCACCTGTACCGGACGGGCCTCGCGCTCGTCCCGGCTGCCGGGAGGGCAGTCGTCAGGCGCGCGCAGCGCGTCAAGCCCGCTGCCGCAAGGTAGGCGGGAATCTCCCGGCTTCAGCCGGGAGAGCACTTCAACACGCCAACGACTCCACTTCCGACGGCTCACCGAACCTCGGTACGCCCGTACGGCTCGGGGCGAGCCAGACCGGACCCTCGGGCGAGCCGTCGGCCGTCACCGCCACCTACACCCTCACCAACCGCAACAGCGGCAAGTGCCTCGAAGTCGCCGGGAGTTCGACCGCCGACGGAGCCAATGTGCAGCAGTACGCCTGCAACGGCGGAGCCAACCAGCGCTGGCGGCTGGAGGATCTCGGCGACGACACCCACCGGCTGGTCAACGTCGCCGGCGGCAAGGTGCTGGACACCGAGAACTGCTCCGCCGTCGACGGGGCAGACCTGCGCCAGTGGTCGTGGCTGAACAACACCTGCCAGCGGTTCCGGTTCGTCGCCACCGACAGCGGCCACGTCCGGATCGTCAACCAGGCCAGTGGAAAGGTCGCCGACGTCGCCGACTGCTCCACCGCTGACTCGGCCGACGTACGGCAGTGGACCTGGCTGAACAACACCTGCCAGCAGTGGCGGCTCAACCCGGTCTGACCGACCGGTCCGGAACCCAGGTGCGTCGGGGTGCGTGCTCGGCACCCCGACGCGTCCGTGGATCCCGTGGGGGGCTCTTGTCAGCTCAGCGGGGCCATGCCCGCCGCCTCCGGCCAGCTCTGTGGTCCGGACCAGCCGGTCCCCGGGGCCTGGGACAGACCGTCGGTGCCCCTGACCTGCGCCGCCGTCAGACCGCCACGGGCGGGAACCCCGGGCGGCGTGGGACCGGTGGGCATCTGCTGGGACGGGTACGACGCCGCGGCGGGCATCGGGGCGGGCGCGGGGACCGGAGCCTGAACCGGAGCCGCCAGAGGGTGCTGCGGCATCTGTTGAGACACCTGCTGGGGCATTTGCTGCGGTATTTGCTGGGGAATCGGCTGTTGCGGCACGGGCGGGGACGGCACGGGCGGGGCCTGCATGGGCGGGGCTTGCACGGGCTGTGGTGCCTGCTGGGGCATCTGCTGCGGCCCCGACGAGGCTGCCGCCGGCATGGGCATCCCGCCGCTCGTACCCATCGGAACCTGGGACGGGACGGCGGGGAGCGGCATGCCGATGCCGGCGGCCGGAGCGGCGGGCAGGCCCGGCGCCCCCGTACCGGCGCCGATGGCCTGGGCGGCGAGGCCCTGGGTACCGGCGCCGTTGGTCTCGCTGAACAGGCGGTCCACCGCCGCCGTGCCCGAGCTGTAGCCGGTCCCTGTGGCCTGCTCGGGCACGGCGGCTCCCCTCCTGGAGGTCCCGTAGAGCACCTGTTCCAGGCCGGACACCAGGCGGCGTACGTCCACCTGCGGACGTACCACGAGACGCAGGAAGCGGCTGGAGGAGCCGATCTTGTTGCCGCACTCGCGGACCAGGAGCCGGTGCTCGGTGAGCATGCGGTCCCGGACCACGGTGCCTTCGGCGCCCACGGGGAGGCGCACGAAGAGGAAGTTGCCCTGGGACGGGTAGACCGTCAGACCGGGCAGTGAGGAGAGCTGGCCGGACATGTCCATCCGGTCGCGGCGCACCTGGTGGAGGCTCTGCTGGTATTCGGTCCCGTGTTCCTTCAGCATGAACACCACGTGCTCGGCGAAGGAGTTGAGGTTCCACTTCGGCAGCATCGAGCGGATGCGGCCGGCGAGCGAGGGGTTGGCGACGAGGTAGCCGAACCGGATGCCGTGCAGTCCGAAGTTCTTGCCGAGGCTGCGCAGGACGATGACGTTGGGGCGCAGCATCGCCTCCTGCACCACCGACGGTTCCACCTCGGCGTCGGCGAACTCCAGGAACGACTCGTCGATCACCACCAGGTCGAGGTCGGCCATCGCGTCCATGAACTGCACGATCGCGTGCTTGTGCAGGAAGCCGCCGTCGGGGTTGTTGGGGTTGCAGATCACCGCGACCTTGGTGCCCCGCGCGCGGATGAACTCGGCGTACTGGGCGAGGTCGAGGGCGAAACCGCCGGACTCCTGGAGCGGGAACATGTCGACCCGCTTGCCGGTCTCCATGGGCTGGTCGGTCCAGCGGCCGAAGGTGGGGACGGGGACGGCGAGGGACTCGCGGACCAGCAGGTGGTCGATCCAGGTGATGAGTTCCGTCGATCCGTTGCCCATCGCCACGCACTGCGGCGGGAGCCGGAGCAGGCTGCACAGCTCGGCCGTGATGGTGTCGGCGCTGCTCGGGTAGTACGTGATGATCTCGCGCAGCCGCGTCGCCATGTCCTCGAACATGGCGGGGGTGGGGAAGTACGGATTGCAGGGAATGCAGAAGTCCACCAGGCCGGCCCCGTCGCTCTCCCGAGCCAGCGCAGCCATCGAAGGGCTGTGCGCCGCGTTGCTGCGGAACAACGAGGCGACGTTGTCGGCCATGGAACCTCCGTGTACGGCGGGCCCGCCGGGGATGTACCGGGCCCGTCATGCGTGGGTGGCCCGCGCGGGGGAGCACGGGCCACCCGTACATACGGAGGGGGGTGTGGCGCTGTTCAACCGGTGTGAAAAAAGTGTGACGACGTGAACCCCGGGCGGGGTTTATGCGTCACGCCTCCGCGGGCCGGCCCTCCTCGAGGGCCGTCAGGACCCGCGCCAGGAACCGCGCAAGGGCCCGTCAGGACCCGTGCGGGCCCGGGTTCGGGGCTCAGGTGTCGAACGAGTGCACCGTCGTCGTCCGGTATGTCTCGCCCGGCCGCAGCACGGTCGACGGGAAGGACGGCTGGTTCGGCGAGTCCGGGAAGTGCTGGGTCTCCAGGCACAGCCCGTCGCCCTGGCGGTAGACCCGCCCGCCGGTGCCGACGAGGGTGCCGTCGAGGAAGTTGCCGGAGTAGAACTGCAGTCCGGGCTCGGTGGTGGCGATCCGCAGGGTGCGGCCGGAGGACGGGTCGCGCAGGGTGGCGGCGTGCCCGGGGCGGGTGGTGACACCCTTGTCGAGCACCCAGTTGTGGTCGAACCCCTGCCCGTACAGCACCTGTGGGTGGGCGACGCGGAGGTCCCGGCCGACCGGCTTGGCGCCGCGGAAGTCGAAGGGGGTGCCGCCGACCCGGGCCCGTTCACCCGTGGGGATCAGCCCCGCGTCGACCGGCGTGTAGCGGGCGGCGGCGATGGACAGTTCGTGGTCGCCGATGGAACCGCTGCTCTCGCCGGCGAGGTTCCAGTAGACGTGGCTGGTGAGGTTGACGACGGTGGCCCGGTCGGTGGTGGCCGCGTAGTCGATACGCCAGTCGCCGTGCCGGGTGAGGGTGTACGTCACCTTCGTCCGCAGGGTGCCCGGGTAGCCCATCTCGCCGTCGGCGCTGACGTAGGACAGGCGCAGTCCGACATCGGAGCCCTCGGTGAACGGCTCGACGTCCCAGACCCGCTTGTCGAAGCCCCGGTCGCCCCCGTGCAGGCTGTTGGCGCCGTCGTTGACGGAGAGCTGGTGGGCCGTGCCGTCGAGGGTGAAGCGGCCCTTGCCGATCCGGTTGCCGTAGCGGCCGATCAGGGCGCCGAAGTACGGGCTGGAGGCGACGTACTCCTCGAGGGTGTCGAAGCCGAGGGAGACGTTGGCGTGGCGGCCCCGGCGGTCGGGGACCTCCAGGGACTGGACGATGCCGCCGTAGGACAGGACCTTCAGCCGGGTCCCGCCGTTGGCCAGCGACCAGCTGTGCACCTTCGTGCCGTCCGCGAGCCGGCCGAAGAGGGTCCGCGCCGGCTTCCCCCTGCCCGGTGAGGCGTGGGCCGTACCGCCGAGGGCGGTGGTGGCGGCCGCTCCGGCCGCCGCCGCTCCGGCTCCTGCGATGACCGTGCGTCTGCTCAGTTCCATGTGCAACTCCCGAAAGCGAAGGGGCCCCGCCGTCCGGCGGGCCCGAGCTGACTGACCGAGGACTCTTACAGAAGGGCCTCAGCGCATACGCCGGGGGCGAAGGCGTCTCAAGGCTGTTTTGACGTGCACCTCAGAGCGCACGTTGTTGCTGTTCGATGGAGTGGCGGATCAGGAGGTGAACGTGGTCGTGATCGCCCGCCGAACTTCTTCATTTCCCCTTCCTCGCAGACCGTGCGCATGACCTCTGCGCAGCATGTCAACATCTCGTGCCGGTACCGCGTCACAAGAATCAAGCGCATCTCTCCCTCATGGAAGTAATGCGTCTTATATGCCTTTCGTTGTTCCGTGACGCGTTGAGGGAAATGGCCGTAGCGTTTTGGTTCGTGCAGCTTCGCTATAACTATCGGGCCTACCCGGATGCCTCCCAGCGCCGTGCGCTGGCACGTGCCTTCGGGTGTGCCCGTGTGGTGTGGAACGACTGCCTGCGCGACCGGAAGGAAGCGCACGCGGCCGGGCTGCCGTACGTGACGTCGGCGGAGCTGTCCCGGCTGCGCATCACCCAGGCCAAGCGCACCGACGAGCGCGCCTGGTTCGCCGATGTCTCCGCGGTTGTCCTGCAGCAGTCCCTGCGGGATCTGGATGCCGCCTACAAGAACTTCTTCGACAGCCTCAAAGGCAAGCGGAAGGGCCGCAAGGCAGGCCCTCCCCGCTACAAGTCGAAGAAGGACACCCGTCAGTCGGTCCGTCTCACCGCCAGCGCCTTCTCTCTGAGGGAGAACGGCACGGTGTATGTGGCCAAGGTCGGTGAACTGGCGGTGAGGTGGTCCCGCCCGCTTCCGGCCGCACCCACGTCGTTGACCGTCACCCGGGACAGCTGTGGACGGCACTTCCTCAGCTTCGTCGTGGACACCGAACCGGACCTTCTCCCCAAGGGAGAGATCGATACCGGTATCGACCTCGGCCTGACCGCCTTCGCAGTCCTCTCCGACGGGCGGAAGATCGGAAGCCCGCGCTTCCTGCGCCGGGCGGAGAAGAAGCTCAAGCGCGGTCAGCGGGAGCTGTCTCGGAAGACGAAAGGATCGAAGAACTGGGCCAAGGCCCGCCGCAAGGTCGCACGCTGTCACGCGAAGGTCGCGAACCAGCGCCGGGACTTCCAACACAAGGCATCCACACAAATCATCCGCGACAACCAAGCGGTGTACGTGGAGGACCTCGCGGTGTCCGGTCTCGGCCGCACCCGGCTTGCCAAGTCCGTGTACGACGCGGGATGGTCCGCGTTCGTCCGGATGCTGGAGTACAAGGCGGTCAAGCACGGCCGCACCTTCGCCCAGGTGGACCGTGCTTTCCCGTCCTCTCAGATCTGCTCGGCCTGCGGCTTCCGGGACGGTCCCAAACCCCTGCACGTGAGGGAGTGGACGTGCGGGGCGTGCGGCACCGTGCACGACCGTGACCGCAACGCGGCCTGCAACGTCCTGTTCGAAGGACGCCGTATCGTCGCCGCCGGACGGGCGGAGACGCGAAACGCCTGTGGAGTGCCGGTAAGACGGGCACGTGTGCCCGCACAGCGCGGTGAAGCAGGAAGCCCCCGGAAGGGTCAGACGGCCCAGACCGGAATCCCTGGGCCTTAGGCCAGGGAGCATGTCAAGAACCGACCTTGCGCTTGTTCCACACGTCGAAGCCGACCGCCGCCAGGAGCACCAGGCCCTTGATGACCTGCTGCCAGTCGGTGCCGACGCCGACGAGGTTCATACCGTTGTTCAGCACGCCCAGGACCAGACCGCCGATGACCGCGCCGAGCACGGTGCCGACACCGCCGCTCATCGACGCGCCGCCGATGAACGCGGCCGCGATCGCCTCGAGTTCGAAGTTGAGGCCGGCCTTGGGCGAGGCCACGCTGAAGCGGGCGGCGAAGACCAGACCCGCCAGGGCCGCGAGCATGCCCATGTTCAGGAACACCAGGAAGGTGACCTTCTTGTCCCGCACGCCCGACAGCTTGGCCGCGGGTAGGTTGCCGCCGATGGCGTAGATGTGGCGGCCGATGACGGCGTTGCGCATCACGTAACCGAAGCCGACGAGCAGCGCGCCCAGGATCAGCAGCACGATCGGGGCGCCCTTGTAGCTGGCCAGCAGCAGCGTGACGGTGAGGATGGCGGCGGTGAGCGCCACCAGTTTCAGCAGGAACAGCTTGACGGGCAGGACGTCGAGCGCGAACCCCTGCTGGCGGCGCCGGTCGCGGACCTCCTGGAGCACCACGAGGGCTATCAGTCCGAGGCCGAGCAACAGGGTGAGGTTGTGGTAGTTCGTGTTCGGTCCGACCTCGGGCAGGAAGCCGTTGGCGGTCGTCTGCAGCCCCTTCGGGAACGGGCCGAGGGTCTGGCCGTCGAGGAAGATCTCGGTCAGACCGCGGAAGGTGAGCATGCCCGCCAGGGTCACGATGAACGACGGCAGTCCGCCGTACGCGATGAACCACCCCTGTACCGCGCCCGCGATCGCGCCCACCGCCAGGCACAGCAGTACCGCGACGGGCCAGGGCAGGTCGTTGCGGACCATGAACACGGCGGCCATCGAGCCGACGAACGCCGTCAGCGAGCCGACCGACAGGTCGATGTGGCCGGCGATGATGACCAGCATCATGCCGATCGCCAGGATCAGGATGTAGCTGTTCTGCACCACCAGGTTGGACACGTTGCGCGGCAGCAGCAGGTCGCCCTCGGTCCACACCGCGAACAGCGCCACGATCAGGCCGAGGGCGATCAGCATGCCGTACTGGCGCATGTTGCGGCGCATGCCGTCCAGCATCAGCTGGAGCAGGCCGTCACCGGTGCCCGCCCCGTTCCTGCCCGGCGGCGCGGCGGCCGGGGTCTTGTCGGTGACATCCGTGCTCATCGGGTTACCTCTTTGTCCTTCGTCATCCGGCGCATCAGCGATTCCTGGGAGGCCTCGGCCCGCGAGAACTCCCCGGTCAGCCGCCCGGCGGCCATCGTGTAGATGCGGTCGCACATGCCGAGCAGTTCGGGCAGCTCGGAGGAGATGAAGACGACCGCCTTGCCCTCGGCGGCCAGTTGGTCGATGACCTTGTAGATCTCGTACTTGGCGCCGACGTCGATACCGCGGGTCGGCTCGTCCAGGATCAGCACCTCGGGACCGGCGAAGATCCACTTGCTGAGGACGACCTTCTGCTGGTTGCCCCCGGACAGCTTGCCCACCGGCTCGAAGACCGTCGGCGTCTTGATGTTCATCGACGTGCGGAAGCCCTCGGCGACCTGACGCTCCGCGTGCTCGTCCACGATCCCTCGCCTGGCGACCTTGCCCAGCGCGCTGAGCGAGATGTTGCGGTTGATGGTGTCGATGAGGTTGAGGCCGTAGTGCTTGCGGTCCTCGGTGACGTACGCGATGCCGTGCCGCACCGCCTCGGGGACGGTCTTGGTACGGATCTCCCGGCCGTCCCGCAGCACGGTGCCGCCCGCGTACCGGCCGTAGGTGCGGCCGAACAGGCTCATCGCCAGTTCGGTGCGGCCGGCGCCCATCAGGCCGGCGATGCCGACGATCTCGCCGCGCCGGACCCGCAGCGACACGTCGTCGACGACCTTGCGCTGCTGGTCGATCGGGTGGTGCACGGTCCAGTTGCGCACCTCGAGAGCGGGGGCGATGCCCTCCTCGGGGTGGTGCGGGGTCCGCTCCGGGAAGCGGTGCTCGAGGTCGCGGCCGACCATCCCGCTGATGATCCGGTCCTCGGTGGTCTCCGGGGCCTTCACGTCGAGCGTCTCGATGGTCCGCCCGTCCCGCAGGATGGTCACCGAGTCGGCGACCGCGCGGATCTCGTTCAGCTTGTGGGAGATGATGATCGAGGTGATGCCCTGGGCCTTCAGCTGGAGGATCAGGTCGAGCAGCTTGCCGCTGTCCTCGTCGTTGAGCGCCGAGGTCGGCTCGTCGAGGATGAGCAGCTTCACCTTCTTCGACAACGCCTTGGCGATCTCCACCAGTTGCTGCTTGCCCACGCCGATGTCGGCGACCCGGGTGTCCGGGTGGTCGTCGAGCCCCACCCGGCGCAGCAGTTCGGTGGCGTGCCGCAGCGTCTCGTGCCAGTCGACGAAGCCGCGCCGGGCGTGCTCGTTGCCGAGGAAGATGTTCTCCGCGAGGGAGAGGTACGGCACCAGGGCGAGCTCCTGGTGGATGATGACGATGCCCTGCTGCTCGCTGGCCCTGATGTCCTTGAACCGGCAGAGGTCCTCCTCGAAGAGGACCTCCCCCTCGTAGGTGCCGTGCGGGTGGACGCCGGAGAGGACCTTCATGAGGGTCGACTTGCCGGCGCCGTTCTCGCCGCAGATGGCGTGGACCTCGCCCTGCTGGACGGTCAGAGTGACGTCCGACAGCGCCTTGACGCCGGGAAAGGTCTTGACGATCGAGCGCATTTCCAGGACGGGTCCCGCCATGGTCGTGCCTTCCAATCCGTAGGTGACGGCGGTGTGCCGGGGCCGGCTACTTGAGGTCGCTCTCCTTGATGTAGCCGGAGTCGACCACGGTCTCCTGGTAGTTGCTCTTGTCCACGGCGACCGGCTCCAGCAGGTAGGCCGGCACGACCTTCACGCCGTTGTCGTAGGACTTGGTGTCGTTGACCTCGGGCTTCTTGTCGTTCAGGAGCGCGTCGACCATGTTCGCGGCGACCTTGGCGAGCTCACGGGTGTCCTTGTAGACCGTCATGGACTGCTGGTCGGCGATGATCGACTTCACCGAGGCGACCTCGGCGTCCTGGCCGGTGACGATCGGCAGCGGCTTGTTCTTGGAGCCGTAGTCGTCCGACTTCAGCGCCGACAGGATGCCGATGGAGATGCCGTCGTACGGGGAGAGGACCGCGTCGACCCGCTCGCTCTTGTAGGACGAGGTCAGGATGTCGTCCATGCGCTTCTGGGCGGTGCCGCCGTCCCAGCGCAGGGTGGTGACCTGGTTGAGCTCGGTCTGGCCGGACCGGACGACGAGCTGCTTCTTGTCGATGTACGGCTGCAGGGCGTTCATCGCGCCCTGGAAGAAGTAGCGGGTGTTGTTGTCGTCGTTGGAGCCGGCGAACAGCTCGATGTTGAAGGGGCCCTTCTCGCTGCCGTCCTTCAGACCGAGCTTGTCGGCGATGTAGTCGCCCTGGAGTTCGCCGACCTTCTCGTTGTCGAACGAGGCGTAGTAGCCGACGTTCTCCGTGCCGAGGATCAGGCGGTCGTAGGAGATCACCGGGATGTCGGCGTCCTTGGCCTGCTGCAGGACGTTGTTCAGCGACTTGTTGTCGATCGCCGCGACGATCAGCGCTTTGACGCCCTGCGTGATCAGGTTCTCGACCTGGGCGACCTGCTGGTCCGGGTCGTCCTCGCCGAAGACCAGCTTGGTCTTGTAGCCCTTGGACTCCACCTCCTTCACGACGTACTTGCCGTCGGCTATCCAGCGCTCGGAGGACTTGGTCGGCATCGCGATGCCGATGGTCGCTCCATCGGAGCCACCCTTGTCGTCCTCGCCGCCGCCCTCACCGCTCTGACCGCAGGCGGACAGGGTGAGGGCGAGGGAGGCGGCGGTGGCTATGGCGGCGGTGACGGCTCTGCGGTTACGCATGATCATCATCCTCGATGTGTGTGCAGGGCGGCCCGGAGGTGCGAAGTCGCTTTCGGACCAAGTGATTTGGCGATGAAGCTGCGGTGCGGGGTGCTGCGGGGCGGTGCGGTGAGAAGAAGGTGCCGGGCAATCCCGCGAAAGGAGTGTGTGGGATTGTGCGCGTCTGTGTCTGCTTCTGTGAAGCCGAGTTTCCGGAACGTTATGACGAGATGCCGAACCTGCGCAGATCCCCCGGGAGCCGTGAACCGAGCGGGTCCATGTCGCCGTCCGCGCCGTGGCGGGCGAGCAGGTCCAGGGCGAGCCGGCCGCGCCGCACCCGCTCCTTGGCGCTGGCGAGGGTGACGTCCCGCATGTGGTGCCCGTACGGATAGATCCCGGGCGCCTTGGACAGGCCGAACTTCAGGTACAACGGCGCACCGCGCCGGATCAGTTCGGCCACCTCGTACATCCGGACATAGCCGCCGAGGTCGTCGGGGGCCTCGATGTACATGTCCATCGGGGTGGCCGACACCCTTCTGATCTCGGTGAGATGATCCAGCGTCAGATCGCTGGGCACGTTGATCGAGTCGGCGCCGAGCTGCTCGTACACCGCGTACGAGGCCGGGTTGACCGGTCCGATGAGGGCCGAGACCTTCAAGGTGGTGTCCTGCGGAATGATCCCGGCCACCCGCGCCCGGTGCAGCGTCCACAGCACCCCCTCGTCGGCGACGAGCAGGCACTTGACCCCCAACTCCGTCGCCCGTACCGCGTCCTCGACGCAGCCGGCGACCGCGTCGTGGCCCCGGGCGCGCAGGCCGGCGCCGCGCGAGTCGGTGCGGGTGGAGCCGCCGATGTCCCAGGTGCCCCGCGGGCCGGTGAACAGGCAGAGCTCGATGTCCCGCTCGGCGGTGGCCTCGACCATCTCGGTGATCTCGACGTCGGTCAGCATCCAGACGCCGCTGCCCTGGCTGATCCGGTGGATCGGCACGTCCAGCCGGGAGGCCTCCTTCAGGACCACCCCCAGCGCCTCGGGCCCCTCGCAGGAGGGAACCTCGGTGCGCCAGCGGCCGCCGCCGGGGAAGGAGTGCGGCGAGGCGTCGGCGGGGTCGGGGGCGGGAGCGCCCAGGCCGAGCGCGGTGAGCGCCTGCTCACCGGGCCCGCGGGCCGGCTTGGCGGAAGCGTCGGTCACAAGATGTCCTTTTGTTCGGTATGTCGGACGAGGTTCGCAGCCCGTGGGAGAAGGCGGCCCGTGGGGGGAGCGGCCCGTGAGAGGGGGCGGGCGGGGCACGGTCGGCGGACGGAGGCGGACGGAGGCGAGCGGGAGAGAGGAGGGCGGGTGCGCCGGTACGGGGGGTGGTCAGGACGCCCCGCACCGGCGCACGACCGGGCGCCCTAGGGACGCAACAGGACCTTGCCCACCTTCGGGTCGCCGGACCCCACCAGCTCGATGGCCTCGGAGAACCCGGCCAGCGGCAGCTCGTGGGTGACCAGCGGCAGCGGATCGAGCAGCCCGGCGGCGAACACCCGCACCGTGTGCGCCCAGGCGTCCGGCGGCGCCCCGAACACGGTGTGCACCTCCAGTTGCCGTACGACCAGGTCCGTCGGGTCGAGACCGTCCGCGCCCGGTGCCGGGATGCCCGTCAGGACGAGCCGCCCGCCGCGCCTCAGCAGCGCGGCGGCCGTGCGGGCCGCGCCGGCGGACCCGGCGGTCTCGATCACCACGTCGAAGTCGTCCGGGAGTTCCCGGTCCTTGGTGCGGAAGTCGGTGGCGCCGTACCGCCGGGACAGCTCCTCCCGGTCGTCGCGGGTACCGACGACCAGCAGTTCGGCCGGGGAGTTCGCGCGCAGGAACTGCACCGCGAACATGCCGAGGGTCCCCGTGCCGACCACGGCGACCCGCTCACCGGGCACGGCGTTCGCCTTGAGCGCGGCGGCGGCGATACAGGCCGCCGGCTCCAGCAGCGCCGCCGCGGTGAGGTCGGCGCCGTCCGGCAGGACGTGCAGCAGACGGGCCGGGAGGGTCAGCGTGGCGGCCATCGCCCCCGGTCGGGTGAACCCGGTCTCCTCGTAGCCCGCCGAGCACAGTGTCGTCTCGCCGGCGTGGCAGCGGTCGCACACCTGGCAGTTCCGGAAACCCTCTCCCACGACCTTGCGGCCGGTGAGCGAGGCGGGCACGCCCTCACCCACCCGCTCCACGGTGCCGGACCACTCGTGACCCGGCGTGAGCGGATAACGCACGTATCCCTCAGGGCGGTTGCCCTGGTACACCTCGCGGTCACTGCCGCAGATGCCGGTCGCGTGCACCCGGACCAGCGCCTCGCCGGGGCCGGGGTCGCGCGGCTCGTGCGCGACCAGGCGGTGCGCGCCGGGGCCGTCGACGACGACGGCGACGGAGTCCCCGGCCGCGCGGGGGGCCGCGGGAGCGGCCGGGGGGCCGCCTGTCCGCCCGGTCACTTCGTGCCCTCGGAGCCGGACGTGGGCTTGCGCTGCTCCCAGCCCTCGGCCCACAGGTCGAACCGGGCCTGCTGCTGCGGGAACTCGGCCGCCGCGTCGACGTCCAGCTCCACACCGAGGCCGGGGGCGTCGGAGAGGTGGAAGCAGCCGTCCTCCGGGTTCACCTGCGGGGCGCCCTTGACGACCTTCTTGATCTCCGCGTCGGCGAAGTCGTTGAAGTGCTCCAGGATCTTGAAGTTCGGTGAGGTGAAGCCGACCTGGAGGGACGCGGCGGTGAGCACCGGGCCGCCGACGTTGTGCGGCGCGACCAGCATGTAGTGGGTCTCGGCGGTCGCGGCGAGCTTGCGCGTCTCCCAGATGCCGCCGATGTGGCCGACGTCCGGCTGCAGGATGTCGACGGCCTGGCTCTCGAACAGCTCACGGAACTCGATGCGGTCGTGGACGCGTTCACCGGTGGCGAGGGGGATGTCGACCTTGGCGGCGACCTTCTCCAGCGCCTTGAGGTTCTCCGGCGGAACCGGCTCCTCCAGCCAGGCCGGATCGAACGGCGCCAGCTCCCGCGCGAGGCGGACGGCGGTGGCGGGGGAGAAACGGCCGTGCATCTCCAGCATCAGCTCGGCCTCGGGGCCGATGGCGTCGCGGACCGCCTCGATCAGGGAAATGGCGTACAGGGTCTCCTTGCGGTCGAGTTCGAAGTGCCCGGTGCCGAACGGGTCGATCTTCAGGGCCCGGTAGCCGCGCTCCACCACCGCCTGCGCGGCCTTGTGGTACGCCTCCGGGGTGCGCTCCGTGGTGTACCAGCCGTTGGCGTACGCCTTGACCTTGTCGGTCACCCTCCCGCCGAGCAACTGCCAGACGGGGACGCCGAGGGCCTTGCCCTTGATGTCCCAGCAGGCCATCTCGACCACGGCGATACCGGACATCACGATCTCGCCGGCCCGGCCGAAGTCGCCGTACTTCATCCGGCGGACCAGGTCCTCGACAGCGAACGGGTCCGAGCCGAGAATGTGGTTGACCTCGGCTTCCTTCAGATAACCCAGCAGGGCGTCGGTGTGCCCCAGCATCCGGGTCTCGCCGACTCCCGTGATCCCCTCGTCGGTGTGCACCTGGACGTACGTCAGGTTGCGCCACGGCGTCCCGACCACGTGTGTGCTGATTCCGGTGATACGCACGGCAGTTGCCCCTCGCTGCGTTGTGGACCCTGTGATCGTTCGATGGTTCGGCTCGGCATGTTCGATATTTCGTCACACGTTCGAAATGCTGGCGTGACAGTAAGGACGGGGCGGCGGGGGTGTCAATGGGTCTCGCGCATAACGGTTTCGACAGTTTCGAAACCTATGGGCAAGCGTCCCTACCAAACCTTCACAGCCTGCTCTAGGAACCGGACGTGAGCGGAACTTAGCCTTCACCCGACATGGACTACTGCCACCCGTGCCGAAGGCACCTCAACGGCGCCCTCGCCTGCCCTGGGTGCGGCACCCCCGCCGAAAAAACCCTCCCGGCCCGCCCGGAGGCTTCCGACGCCTCCCGGACGGCGTACGAGAACGACCCGTCGGATCCGGATCCGGAATCCGGACCTGGTCCGGACCGCGGACGCGAGCCGGACCCGGGGGCGGCCCCGGGACCTGGCGAGGCCGGTGGGGCCGCCGGACCCGGGCAGCGGGGGCGGGACGAGAACCCCCCGCCCCCGCTGCCCGCGGACCCCGCGGGCGAGGTCGTCCCGGCCGCGGACGAAGGTGACGAAGTGGCAGGGGCGGGTGCGAGCCGCCGGGACGCCAAGGCCGCGGCGCACCGCAGGCGACGGCGGCGTTCGTTGCTGGTCGTTGCGGGGTTCGTCCTGGCGGCGGGCGCGTTGAGCCTCGCGGAGCTGGGGCTGGACGCGTCCGGGTCGAAGTCCGAGCCGGCGGTGGCCGGGGACGAGACACCGGCCGGCGGACCGGTCGGGACCGAGCCGGCGCCGCAGTCGAGCGGCGTTCCCGCTGTGGGCGCGGACGCGTCCGCGACGTCCCCCTCCCCGGAGGTGTCCGGCTCGCCGTCGGTCTCGCAGTCGCCGACGGGCGGGGAATCGGCGGAGGCGGAGGGCGAGCCCGGCGAGGCGACCTCGTCGGCGCCCGCGGACACCTCCTCGGCCGACCCGGCGACCGGCCGGCCGCAGGAGCCCTCGGGTCGGCCGGACACCCCGGCCGACCCGGACGACCCGGACCCCACGAAGCCCGAACAGGACCCCGAACAGGACCCGGACGCCGACCCGGACCCGGAGCCGGAACCCTCGGAGACCTGCGACCGCTTCCTGTGGTGGTGCACCTGACGGCCGCTCACTCCCGGCCTTCGGGCACCGTTCCCTCGGTGTCCAGCATCGTCCGCAGGATGTCGCGCAGGGAGCGGCGTTCCTCGTCCGTGAGGGCGGCCAGCGGCTCGCGGGCGAAGCGCAGCGACTCGCGCAGGCCGCGGGCCACCCTGCGGCCCTCCCGCGTCGCCGCCGCCACCTTCACGCGGCGGTCCGCCGGGTCCGGGCGGCGCTCGGCCAGACCGCGGGACTCCAGGCGGTCGACGATGCCGGTGACGTTCGACGGCTCGCACTTCAGGCGGTGGGCGAGCTTCCGCATCGGCAGGGGCTCCAGGCAGAGCAGGCTCAGGAGCCGGGCCTGCGCGCCGGTGAGGTCGTGTCCGGCCGCCGCCTCCTCGTACTCCTCGTGGTAGCGGGCCACCACCGAGCCGATGAGGCCGACGACCTCCAGGGTGAGGTCGTCGGGGCGTCCGGGGGAACTGGGTGTGGTGGCCATGCTCTCAGGGTACCCACATGCTTGACATCCTGAAATATTCAACGGCATGGTTGTTTCAGGTAATGAAGCATTCGAGGAGAGGCCCCACCCCATGTCCGACACCCCCGCACTCCCCACCACCGGCCGCGCATGGCACCTGGCGAGCCGGCCCGTAGGCCGGCCGAAGCCCGAGGACTTCGCCCTGGTCGAGGCGGAGATCCCCACGCCGGGGGAGGGCCAGGTACTGGTGCGGAACATGTACCTCTCCGTCGACCCTTATATGCGTGGAAGGATGAGTGACGCCAAGTCCTACGTGGCGCCGTACGCGGTGGGCGAGGCCATGCAGGGCGGTGCCGTCGGCGAGGTCGTCGCCTCCGGCGCGGAAGGACTGGCCGTCGGCGACCACGTGCTGCACGGCCTCGGCTGGCGCGAGTACGCGCTGGTGGACGCCAAGAGCGCCGCCAAGGTGGACGCCGGGGCCGCGCCGCTCTCCACCTACCTGGGCGTGCTGGGCATGCCGGGGCTCACCGCGTACGCGGGACTGCTGCGCGTCGCCGCCCTCAAGGAGGGCGACACCGTCTTCGTGTCCGGTGCCGCCGGTGCCGTCGGCAGCCAGGTGGGGCAGCTCGCGAAGCTCAAGGGCGCCTCGCGGGTGATCGGCTCAGCCGGATCCGACGAGAAGGTCGCCCTGCTCGTCGAGGAGTACGGATTCGACGCCGCGTTCAACTACAAGAACGGCCCGGTGAGCCGGCAACTGCGCGAAGCCGTGCCGGACGGCGTCGACGTCTACTTCGACAACGTCGGCGGGGACCACCTGGAGGCCGCGATCGGTTCGCTGAACCGGGGCGGACGGATCGCCGTGTGCGGGATGATCTCCGTCTACAACAACACGGAGCCGGCGCCGGGCCCGCGCAACCTCGCCCGTCTCATCCAGACCCGCGGCCGCATCGAGGGCTTCCTGGTGAGCGACCACAACGACCTGCGGCCGGACTTCGTGCGGGAGGTCGGCGGCTGGATCGCCTCGGGCGAGCTCAAGTACCGGGAGACCGTCGTCGAGGGCATCGAGAACAACCTCGAGGCGTTCCTGGGCGTCCTGCGGGGCGACAACACCGGAAAGATGATCGTCAAGCTCTGACGCCAGCCCTGAAGACGACGCCCGGCCGACGCCCGGCCGGGCGTCGGCCGATGACCGGACCACCGGCCGACGACACGCCGACGACGGGCCCCTATAGTTCCCCCATGCGCGATCTTGGGGTGGGTTTCCGGTATCTCCTGAAAGGCCAGCGCTGGGTCGCCCGGCACGGCAAGCAGTACGGTTTCGGCCTGCTGCCGGGACTGATCACGCTGGTGCTCTACGTGGCGGCGCTGCTCGCGCTGGCCATGTGGGGAGCGGACTTCGTCGGCTGGGCGACACCGTTCGCGGACGACTGGTCCAGCCCCTGGCTCGGACTGTTCCGCGGACTGCTCATCGTCCTCCTCTTCGCGCTCGGCCTGCTGCTCTCCGTCATCACCTTCACCGCCGTGACCCTGCTCATCGGGCAGCCCTTCTACGACAGCCTCTCCGAGAAGGTCGACCGGGACGTCTCGCCCGACGGCACCGCCCCCGAGTCCGATCTGCCGCTGTGGCGGGACCTGTGGATCTCCGGCCGGGACAGCCTCCGGATCGTCGTGCGGGCCCTGCTCTGGGCGGTGCTGCTCTTCGCGCTCGGATTCATCCCGTTCGTCGGGCAGACCGTCGTACCGGTGATCGGGTTCATGGTCACCGGGTTCTTCCTCACCGAGGAACTGGCGGCGGTGGCCCTGCAACGGCGCGGGGTCGAACTGCGGGCGCGGCTGGCCCTGCTGAGGGGCCGCAAGACCCTCGTCTGGGGCTTCGGCACGCCGCTGGGACTGGCCTTCCTCGTCCCGTTCGTCGCCGTGTTCCTGATGCCGGGCGCGGTCGCCGGCGCCACCCTCATGGCACGGGACCTGCTCGGCGAGGAGACCAGGGACGACGACGGCGCCGAGGCGCCTGGGACGTCCGGGGCGCCGTCGCAGCCGTCTCCGCAGATCAGCCGGGACGGACACTGAGCCGGGACGGACACTGAGAGTACGCCGAGGTGACCACATCGTGGCCCTTTGTGAAGGGTTCGTACGAACTCCCGATCGAATGCTCGATCGCGGACCGCGGGGTCACCGCGACGATTACCTTCTGAATCGGGGTAGCTCCCGTAGGTCGGGGTATCCCTCTGCATGAGCAGCCCCGGTCCGGGACCCTGACCCCGGGCCGGGGCTCATGTATGTCACCCGGACGGATCCGGGGGAGCGGTCCCCGCCAGGGTCTGTCCGGCGGATCGAGTCGGAGGCAACTGGCGGCGCCTTTCCGGCTGGGCCGAGCGAGGGCGATGGGGGCACCTCCCGCGCGAGCATGTTCGAGCGTGGGGGAGCGTCCAGCCGCAAGGCGGAGGAGGGCGTGCCGGCCCTCGCGTCTCCGGCATGATCCGCCGGACAGGCCCTAACGCACCGCGAAGCCGTACACCGTCTCCGAGCGGAACGTCCCGCCCGGCCGCAGGACCGTGCTCGGGAAGTCGGGCCGGTTCGGGGAGTCCGGGAAGTGCTGCGTCTCCAGCGCGATGCCGGCACCGGGAGCGAAGGGCTCCCCGATGTGGTCGGCGGTGTAGACCTGCATCCCGGGTTCGGTGGTCGCCACCGTGAGCACCCGCCCGGAACCCGGGTCGTACAGTTCGGCGACCTCCACCGGTGTCGGCGTCACGCCCTTGTCGAGCACGTAATTGTGGTCGTACCCGGTGCCGGCCCCGCGCGCCTCGCGGAAGTCGAAGCGGGTGCCGGTCACGTCCTGGTGGTCACCGGCCGGGATCAGATCCGCGTCGACGGGGGTGAAGCGGGAGGCGGCGAGGCGCAGTTCGTGTCCGGCCGCGGCGCCGGAGCGAGGGCCGGAGCCGGCGTCGGGTCCCACATCGGTTCCGGCATCGGACCCGGACCCGGACCCGGACCCGGCCAGGTTCCAGTACGAGTGGTTCGTCGGGTTCACCACCGTCGGCGCGTCCGTCACCGCCTCGTACCCGATCCCCAGCGCGCCCCGCTCGTCCAGGGTGTACGTCACCGACATCTCCAGGCGGCCGGGGAAGCCCTCCTCGCCGTCCGCGGAGACCAGGGTGAGGCGCAGGCCGTGTGTCACCGGCGTCACGTCCCACACGCGCTTGTCGAAGCCCCGCTCACCGCCGTGCAGCGAGTTCGGCCCGTTGTTCGGGGCGAGCGTGTGGACCCGGCCGTCCAGCGGGAAGCGGGCGCCCGCGATGCGGTTGGCGTACCGCCCGATCAGGGCGCCCAAGTACGGTCCCGGATGGGCGAGATAGCCGTCCAGGCCGGAAAAGCCCAGCACCACGTTCCCGGTCCGGCCCTCCCGGTCCGGCACCTCGACGGCCTGCACGATCCCGCCGTACGACAGCACCCGTACGCGTACGCCGGCCCGCTCCAGGGTCCAGCGGTGCACCGGAGTGCCGTCGGAAAGTGTGCCGAAGAGTTCGTTCATGTGCGAAACGATAAGTCACGGCTTCGTCGCCGTGACCGTACGGTGGGCGATCTCCGCCAGCCGGGCCTGACCGTCGATGCTGGGGTGGAACCAGTCCCAGCGGCTCAACTGCGTGGTGCCGAACCTGTACTCGTACACCGCCCCGCCGTCGTAGCGGCACCGCTCGTCCTCGGCGCAGACCTCCTCCAGCGCCTTGTTGTACTCCTCCACCCGGTCCTGCACCGTCGCGCGCCGCTCGTTCGCAGCCGCGTCCAGGGCGTCCGGATCGCCCAGCATCGACGGGCAGATGCCGAGCTTCCACACCTGCTTGCCCATCTCACTGGTCCGCCCCTGCGCCCACAGCCGCTTCAGGTCCGGCACGCTCGCCACGTACACCTGGGCCTTGGGCAGCGCCTTGCGCAGGGTGTGTATCGCTTCCTCGAAGTCCGCGCGGAAGCCGGCCACCGGCGTCATCGCCGATGTGGTGGCCCGGCAGGCGTCGTTGGCCCCGGCCATCACGGCCACCAACTCCGGCTTCCGGCCCACCGCCCGGGCCATCTGACCGGGCAGGTCCGCCATCCGCGCCCCGGTGACCGCGTAGTTCCAGCTCCGCTCGGCCGCCCCCGCCGGGCCCAGCAGCCGCACCGCCAGACTGTCGACCTTCTCGCTGCCGCCCGTCGCCCACGACACCTCGGGACAGTCCGTCAACACAGCGCACGCGTCGAAACCGGTCGTGATCGAATCGCCCACGGCGGCCACGGAGGCGGGGCTGGTGTCCCAGACCGGAGTGGGCGACGGGGCCGGCGCGGCCTTCTTCGCCCCGGCGCCGGACGGAGCGGCCTCGTCACCGCCGACGGCGTCGCAGCCGACGGCCCCCAGCACGGCGGCGGCCACCACGGCGGCGAGCACGGCCCGTGAACGGCCGCCCCGCTCCGGCCCCTTCCACCGTTTCCCCTGCTCCATCCACAGCCTCCCCGCACATCGTCGTCACCGTCCCCCATGCATAACAACGCACGGGAGTTCCCGCCTGCCCGCCCCGTCCGCCCGGGCGGAACGCCGGGCGGACGGGGCGGCTCGGACGGAACGGCGTATATGGAACGGCTCACATGATCTTGGGCCGGCCTCCCCGGGTTATCGGCCTGCCGGGTGAATGGCGGCGATTTCCGGGCACCGGGACGGACGGTACGTCACACTCCTTCCCCCGCCACACGGTAGCCTCGGCCACAACGTGGTCCTCCCGGCCACCCGCTGATCGGCCCTTTCCGACCTGTACCGCTCTGCCCGGAGGTTCCGGTGACGACACGTGGAGTCCTGTACGTGCACTCCGCGCCGCGTGCGCTGTGCCCACACGTCGAGTGGGCCGTCGCGGGGGTGCTCGGCGTGCGCGTCAGCCTGGACTGGATCCGGCAGCCCGCCGCCCCCGGCACCTGGCGCTCGGAGTTCTCCTTCAAGGGCCAGGCCGGTACCGCCTCCAAGCTCGCCTCGGCGCTGCGCGGCTGGCAACTGCTGCGCTTCGAGGTCACCTCGGAGCCCTGCCCCACCGCCGAGGGCGAGCGCTACAGCTGCACCCCCGACCTCGGCATCTTCCACGCCGTCACCGGAATGCACGGCGACATCATGATCCCCGAGGACCGGCTGCGCGCCGCCCTGGCCAGGTCCCAGCACGGCGAGACCGACCTGGAGGCCGAGATCGCCAAGCTCCTCGGCAAGCCCTGGGACGACGAGCTGGAACCGTTCCGCTACGCGGGCGAGGGCGCCCCGGTCCGCTGGCTCCACCAGGTCGTCTGACCGCACCGGAACCCAGCACCACCCCCTACCCCATACCTCCGTGCCGGTACGCCCATACCTCCGTGCCCGGTACCCCTATACCCGGTGCCTCCGTACTCCGTCCCGATACCCCCGTACGGCGTACTTCCGCTCTCCCGACACACCGAAGGGCCCCACCCGGTGAGGTGGGGCCCTTCGCACGTACGCACCCGGCGTACCGGCGCCGGTCAGACCGACCGGAACGCCAGCACCACGTTGTGCCCGCCGAACCCGAACGAGTCGTTGAGGGCGGCGATGCGGCCCTCGACGGGCAGCTTGCGCGCCTCGCCGCGGACCACGTCCGCGTTCGCCTCGGCCTCGGGGTCGATGGTGTCGAGGTTGATGGTCGGCGGAGCCACCCGGTGGTACAGCGCGAGCACCGTCGCCACCGACTCCACGCCACCGGCGCCACCGAGCAGGTGCCCGGTCATCGACTTGGTCGCGGAGACCGCCATGTGGTCGACGTCGTCGCCGAACACCTTGCGCAGCGCCTTCAGTTCGGCGATGTCACCGGCCGGCGTCGAGGTGGCGTGCGCGTTGACGTGCACGATCTCGGACGGGTCCAGGTCGTTGGCGTCCATCAGGTTCTGCAGGGCGTGCGAGATGCCGCGGCCCTCCGGCTCCGGCTGCACGATGTCGTGGCCGTCGGCCGAGATGCCCTGGCCGACCGCCTCCGCGTAGACGCGGGCGCCGCGTGCGGCGGCGTGCTCGGCGGACTCCAGGACGATCACGCCCGCGCCCTCGCCGAGGACGAAGCCGTCCCGGCCGACGTCGTACGGCCGCGAGGCGCCCTGCGGGTCGTCGTTGTTCTTGGACATCGCCATCATGTTGCCGAACGCGGCGATCGGCAGCGGGTGGATCGCCGCCTCCGTGCCGCCGGCGACGACGACGTCGGCGCGGCCGCTGCGGATCATCTCGATGGCGTAGCCGATGGCCTCCGCGCCCGAGGCGCAGGCCGAGACGGGGGTGTGCACACCCGCCCGGGCGCCCACGAGCAGGCCGACGTTGGCCGACGGGCCGTTCGGCATCAGCATGGGGACGGTGTGCGGGGAGACGCGGCGGACGCCCTTCTCCTTCAGCACGTCGTACTGGTCGAGCAGGGTCGTCACACCGCCGATACCGGAGGCGATGACCGTGCCCAGCCGCTCCGGGGCGACGTTCGGGTCCTCACCGGCCCTGCCCTCGAAGCCGGCGTCGGCCCATGCCTCCTTGGCCGCGACCAGCGCGAACTGCGCCGAGCGGTCCAGGCGGCGGGCCTGCGGCCGCGGAATGGTCTCAGTGGGTTCCACGGCCACGGGGGCCGCGATACGGACCGCCTGGTCGGCGGCCCACTCCTGGGTCAGGGGCTTGACCCCGGAACGTCCGGCGATCAGACCCTCCCAGGTCGAGGCCGCGTCGCCACCCAGCGGTGTGGTTGCGCCGATACCGGTGACGACCACAGTGCGATTGGTCGAGCTCATCGGAATTCTTTCTCCAACGGATACGAGGATTCGTACGGCGCCACCGCCGGGCGGCGGGGCCGGGGACTCCCGGCCTCGGACCTTCCGTCCGGATCACGCCGGGCTCGGCGTGATCCGGACGGAAGGACCGGCAGCGCTCAGGCCTGGTGCTTGAGGATGTACTCGGTGGCGTCGCCGACGGTCTTGAGGTTCTTGACGTCGTCGTCCGGGATCTTGACGTCGAAGCGCTCTTCGGCGGCGACGACGACCTCGACCATGGACAGCGAGTCGACGTCCAGGTCGTCGG
The DNA here is from genome assembly GCF_036634175.1 of Streptomyces sp. P9-A2. Lineage (NCBI taxonomy): Bacteria > Bacillati > Actinomycetota > Actinomycetes > Kitasatosporales > Streptomycetaceae > Streptomyces > Streptomyces sp. P9-A2. Next base: position 2,309,032 of record NZ_JAZIFX010000001.1, on the reverse strand, counting down.
TGAAGGACTTGTCCAGCTGGACGTCCTCAACCGGGATGCCGGCGATCTCGTTCACGATCTCCGCGAGACCGGCGACGATCTCTTCCTGAGTGGCGGCCATGATGGCGCTCCTTCGCTGTGATTCCTGAGGGTGTGGCGCCCGCCGCGACAGCGGCGGGTGGTGCGGTTCTCCGTACTGCCGGACCGGGTGGTCCGGCACGGAGTGCCTAGGGGAGAGTAACGACCGTTGCGGCGTAGACGAGACCCGCCCCGAAGCCGATGACGAGCGCGGTGTCGCCGCTCTTCGCATCGCCGGTCGCCAGAAGCCGCTCCATCGCGAGCGGGATCGAGGCGGCCGAGGTGTTGCCGGTGGTACGGATGTCACGGGCGACCGTGACATGCTCCGGCAGTTTGAGGGTCTTCACCATCGAGTCGATGATCCGCACATTGGCCTGGTGCGGGATGAAGACGTCCAGTTCGTCCGAGGTGATCCCGGCCGCGTCCAGCGCCTGCTGGGCGACCTTCGCCATCTCGAACACGGCCCAGCGGAACACCGCCTGGCCCTCCTGCGTGATCGCGGGGAACTTCTCGACCTCGCCGTCGCGGTAGTCCGTCCACGGCACGGTCTGCTTGATGACCTCGGACTTGTCGCCCTCCGAGCCCCACACGGTCGGGCCGATGGCGGGCTCCTGGGAGGGGCCGACGACGACCGCGCCCGCGCCGTCACCGAACAGGAAGGCGGTGGCCCGGTCCTCCAGGTCGGTCAGGTCGCTCAGCCGCTCCACACCGATGACGAGCACGTACTCGGCGGAACCCTCGACCACCATGCTCTTGGCGAGGGTGAGGCCGTAGCCGAAGCCCGCGCAGCCCGCCGAGATGTCGAAGGCGGCGGCCTTGTCCGTGCCCAGCAGGTCGGCGATCTCGGTGGCCACGGCCGGGGTCTGCTTGAAGTGCGACACGGTCGCGACGACCACGGCGCCGATCTGTCCGGCGTCGATGCCCGCGTCCGCGATCGCCTTGCCCGACGCCTCGACGGACATCGCCGCGACGGTCTCCTCGGGCGACGCCCAGTGCCGCGTCTCGATGCCGGAACGCGAGCGGATCCATTCGTCGGACGAGTCGATCGTCTCCAGGATCACCTCGTTCGGCACGATCCGGGTGGGCCGGTAGCCGCCCACACCCAGGATGCGGGCGTACGGGGCACCCTTACTGGGCTTGATCTTCGCCATGCGGATTCTGCTCCTAAGGGCGTCAGGCGTGCTCGGCTACGAGCGCGCGGGCGGCGTCGAGGTCGGCGGGGGTCTTCAGGGCGAGCGTCGCGACGCCGGGCAGGGCTCGCTTGGCGAGGCCGGTCAGGGTCCCTCCGGGGCACACCTCGATCAGCGCGGTCACCCCGAGCTCCTTGAACGTCTCCATGCACAGGTCCCAGCGCACCGGGTTCGCCACCTGGCCCACCAGGCGCTCCAGCACCCCGGCGCCGGTCGCGACCGTCGCACCGTCCTTGTTCGACACGTAGACGGCCTTCGGGTCGCCCGGCGTCAGGTCCTCGGCCGCCTTCGCCAGCGTGTCGACCGCGGGGCCCATGTGATGCGTGTGGAAGGCGCCGGCCACCTTGAGCGCGACGACCCGGCGCACGCCCTCGGGCTTGTCCGCCTCCAGCGCGGCCAGCTGCTCCTTGGTGCCGGCCGCCACGATCTGGCCCGCGCCGTTGATGTTCGCCGGGGTCAGCCCCAGTTTCTCCAGGTGTGCCACGGTGACGTCCGGGTCGCCGCCGAGCAGCGCCGCCATGCCGGTCTCGGTGATCGCGGCGGCGTCGGCCATGGCCAGACCCCGCTTGCGGACCAGGCTCAGCGCGGCCGTGTCGTCGAGGACCCCCGCGAACGCGGCCGCGGTGAACTCGCCGACGCTGTGACCGGCGACCGCGCCGGGCGCGAGCCGCGCCACCGCCGAGGCGGCGTCGTCCGCACCGGCACCCAGCGCCGAGACGGACAGCAGCCCGGCCGCGACCAGCAGCGGCTGGGCGACGGCCGTGTCGCGGATCGCGTCCGCGTCGGCCTCGGTGCCGTAGTGGGCGAGGTCGAGTCCGATGGCGTCGGACCAGGCGGCGACGCGGTCCGCGGCACCGGGGAGGTCGAGCCATTCAGTCAGGAAGCCGGGCGTCTGAGCGCCCTGGCCGGGAGCGACGAGTACGAGCACTCTCACACTCTCTCTTGACGACGGCCGAAGCCGCCCGTGAGGACAGGGACGAAGAACAGGAGGGGGTTTTGTGGAACCCCGACAAGAGGCTAGAGCTGAAGATCGCCGTCGACCAGACGCCCCAGGATCAGCGCGACCCGCAGTGTGAACGCAGAGCGTACATCGGAGGGTGACCATCCGGTGACGTCCGTCACACGTCGGAGCCGGTAACGCACGGTATTGGGGTGCACGAACAGCATCCGGGCGGCCCCCTCGAGGCTGCTCGCCTGCTCCAGATAGACGCTGAGCGTCTCCAGCAGCGCGGCCCCGGTCTCCTCGAGCGGTCTGTAGATCTCCTCCACCAACTGCTCACGGGCAGAGATGTCACCGGAGATCGCCCGCTCCGGCAGCAGATCGTCGGCCAGCACCGGGCGCGGCGCGTCCTGCCAGGCGGAACACGCCTTCAGGCCCGCCGCGGCGGCCTGCGCGGACCGGGTCGCCGCCTGGAGGTCCGGCACCACCGGACCCGCCACCACCGGCCCCTGTGCGTACGGCCCGATCAGCGACTTGGCCACGGCCAGCGGATTGTCGCTGCCGCCCGCGATCACCACCAGCCGGTTCCCCAGCACCCCGGTCAGCACCTGGAGCTTGGCGTGCCGGGCGGCCCGCCGGATCGCCTCCACGGTCAGCTCCGAGTCGCCGTCGGGCGCGGTGCCGAGCAGCACGCACACATGCTCCGGCGAGTTCCACCCCAGGGCGGCGGCCCGCGACACGGCACCCTCGTCGGCCTCGCCGCTGAGCACCGCGTTCACGACCAGCGACTCCAGCCGCGCGTCCCAGGCGCCCCGCGCCTCGGCCGCCTGCGCGTACACCTGAGCCGTCGCGAACGCGATCTCCCGCGCGTACACCAGGAGCGCCTCGCGCAGCACCGACTCGTCGCCCGGCGCCGCCACCTCGTCGATGGCGCTCTCCATGACCTCGATGGTGGTACGCACCATCTCCACGGTCTGCCGCAGCGTGATGGCCCGGGTCAGCTCACGCGGCGCGGTCCCGAAGACGTCGGTGGAGATGGCCTGCGGCGCCTCGGGGCGCCGGAACCATTCGGTGAAGGCGGCGATGCCCGCCTGGGCGACCAGCCCGATCCAGGAACGGTTCTCCGGTGGCATCGCCCGGTACCAGGGCAGCGTCTCGTCCATCCGCAGAATGGCCTGCGCGGCGAGGCGGCCGGACGACTTCTCCAGCCGCTTCAGCGTCGCGGGATGCGGGTGGGCGGGTCCTGCCGGGGTCTCGGGCATGCTGGTTTCGGGTTCGGGCACGGTGACAAGACTGCCTCATCCGGACACCGCAACGCGTCGCCGGGTCTCCCGCGAGGTCTTCCGCCGGGCTCTCAGGGTCTCGCGCCGGACCTCGCGGGGTCTCGCGCCGGGGCCCTCGGGGTCCTGCGCCGAGGACTCCGGAGATCTCCCACCGGGTCTCCCGTCGGGCCTCAGCGGTCTCGCGTCGGGCCCCAGGGGTCTCGCACCGGGGCTACCGTGGACGGCGTGACCGACGTACGGCGCGCGCACGAGCGCTTCCAGGGCGGCGATCCGGCGGCCGGGATCGAGAGCCGGCACGCCTTCTCCTTCGGCCCGCACTACGACCCCGACCACCTCCGCTTCGGCGCGGTGATCGCCTGCAACGAGGAGCGGCTCGCCCCCGGCGCCGGCTTCGACGAGCATCCGCACAGCCACACCGAGATCGTGACGTGGGTGGTGGAGGGCGAGCTGACCCACCGCGACTCCACCGGCCACGAGACACTCGTCCGCCCCGGCGACGTCCAGCGCCTGAGCGCCGCCTGTGGCGTACGGCACGTGGAACGCAACGACGGCCCCGTCCCCCTGACCTTCCTCCAGATGTGGCTGGCCCCGCTGGAACCCGGCGGCGACCCCTGCTACGAGGTCGTCCGCGGCATCGCCGACTCCACCCCGTACGCCCTCCCGGAGGCCGGCGCCATGCTCCACGTCCGCCGGCTGACGGCGGGGGAGCGCACGGCGATCCCTGACGCGGCGTACGTGTACGTCCACGTCGTGCGCGGCGAAGTCCTCCTGGGCGAGGCCGGGCTGGGTCCGGGGGACGCGGCCCGCCTCACGGACACGAAAAGGCTCGTGGTGGTGGCGACGTCGGACGCGGAACTGCTGATGTGGGAGATGCGGGCCGCATAGGCAAGGACCTGTCAGGCGAATCGTGGCCCCGGTGCCGGGACGGGCTGCCGCCCCGGCACCGGGCCCTCCGTCACTCCTCGTCGCGCAGCCGGGCCGCCAAGGATGTCAGCGGCTCGGTCTCCTCGGCGTGGCCCAGGGCGGTCAGGCGGGAGACCGCCGCGTCGAGGCGGGCGAGGGCGGGGGCGGGGCGTTCCAGGTAGATGCCCTCCACGGCACCCGCGAGGCGGACGCACTCGGCCCACTCGCCGGCACGGTCCTGCTCCGGTCCCGGCTCACCGAGCAGGGTGAGGGCCTTGTCCAGGGCGGTCAGGGCGTCCTCGTACGCACCGGCGTAGGCGTTGACCCGCCCGTGCTCGTAGGCCAGGGCCGACTCCAGGGAGCGACCGTGGGCCTCGTACTCGGCGGCGCGGGCCTCGTCGGCGATCCGGCCGGCGTCGGCGAGGAGGGCGCGGGCGTCGGCCAGGCCGTCGGGTCCCTGCTGCTGGGCCTGGAGGCGGGCGAGTTCGCGCAGGGAGTTGCTGAGGTACTCGTAGCGCGGGGCTCGGGCGTGGGCGGCGAGTGCCTGGTCCGCGGCCTTACGGGCCCGGCCGAACTCACCGGACTTGCCGAGGAGTACGGCCGTCTCTGCGGCGATCATGGCGTGGCTGCCCGGATCGTCGTCCCAGCCCGCCGACTCGGCCGCGAGGGCGACGAGCTCCGCCGTCGCGGCCTTGAGGTCCTCCCCCGCGTGCAGCGCGCGGGCGCGGGTCAGGCGCAGCTGAGCGACGAGCCGGTCGTCCAGCTCTCCAGCGGTGACGTCCGGTTCGACGAGCAGCGAGTCGAGCAGCGCGATGCAGTCCTCGACATGGCCCAGATCGAGGCTGAGCTGGGCCGCGTTGCTGTAGGTGCAGTACGCGGCGAACCGGCTGCCGCGGCGAAGGTCCAGCTCCGCGGAGCGCGTCAGGTGCCGCAGCGCCTCGTCGGGACGGCCCAGGTGCATGCAGATCTCGGCCAGTTCGGTGTGCAGGCGGGAGGTGTCGACCACGTCGGCCGGCCAGTCGGCGGCCAGCCGCAGGCCCTCGGCCAGGTCCGTGTGCGCGGCCTGCGGGTCCTGGAGGCCGAGCCGGAGCCGGCCGCGCAGGGCGAGCGTGCGGGGCAGGTGCCAGGCCGGGCCGTGCGACCTCAGCCGGTCGAGGAGACCGTCGGTCTCGGTGAGCGCGGTGGGCAGGTCGCCGGACAGGGCGTACGTGGTGGCCCGCAGCAGCAGGGCCCCGGCGATCTGCCCGACGACGTCGTGCCGGGTGGCGAACCCGTGCAGCAGGTCCACCTCGGCGAGGGCCGGCGCGACGTGCTCCTCACTCCCCGACGTCTGCAGCCGCAGGCCGAGCGCGGTCGCCCGCAGACGCAGCAGGCGGGCCTCCTGGTACGGGGCGAGACCGGGCGTCTCCTCGTGCAGGCGGACCAGGGACGTGTGGGCGGCGGTCAGCGCGGCGGCCTTCGCCTCGGCACCGTCGGCGTCCTCCGTGGGGACCTCGGCGGCGGCGAGCAGGGCGCAGGCGCGGGCGAGTGCCGCGTGACCCGGCAGTCCGGCGTCGTCGTACAGACCCGCGGCCTCCTCGTGGAGGGCGACGGCGTCGGCGAACTCGTCCTTCTCGCCGGTCCGGCTCGCCTCGTCGGCCAGCAGGTCCGCGTGCAGCCGCACGATCGGGCCCACGGCCGGGTCGTCGGGATGGGTGTAGTCACGGGCGGCGACGAGCGTGCGCAGCCGCGCCCAGCAGGCCTGTGCGTCCGGGTGTCCCTGCTCGTCCAATGCCCTTGCCCGGCAAATGAGTTCAGGCAGCGACTCGGGGACAGTGGCGGCCGTACGGGCGGCGGGAGCGGCGACCGGGGCGACCGGGGCCACGTCGTCGAGGCCGCGGGTGCGCAGGGTCAGTTCCAGCGTGTCCAGGAGCGGGGCACGGTCGAGGCGGTCCCTGCGGCGGTCGGTGTGGGCCGTGGTTCCGTTGCGGGCGTCGAAGCGGGCGGCGAGGTCGTCGGCGCGGTCCCGCACCTCGGCGCGCAGGCCGGCGACCGTCCAGGTGCGGCCCGCGTATCCGGCAACGGGCAGTTCGCCGTGGCCGAGGAGCTCGACGCGCTGGAGGAGGACCTCCACGCCGGTGAGGAAGTCGAACAGGTCCTGCGGCGAGTCCACTTCGTCGAACAGGTTCCGGTTCTCGGCGAGCAGTTCGAGACCGCGTGCCTCGTTGCCGGTCAGCGCGCAGAACTCCAGGTGGCGGCCGATCTCCCCGGACATCGAGGGGTTGCGGCGGCAGCCGCGGTAGCCGGCGAGGTGCAGTTCGCGCGCCCGGTCGGTACGGCCGGTGCGCAGCAGGGGCAGCAGCGCGTACGAGAGGGAGCGGGCCGGCTCCTCCTGGCAGGATTCCTTCCCGGCCAGGACCGGCTCCCAGGCGCGCAGCGCCCGCTCGTCGTCGCCCGCCGCCAGGTGGTACAGGGCGCGCTCGCAGATCTCGCAGGCCTCGCAGTCGCTGAGCCGGGTACGGGCGCGGCCCGCCCACAGCTCGTAGGCGAGGGCGGTGTCCCCGCCGATGTGGGCGGCCAGCTGGTACGCCTGCCCGTAGTAGGGATGGAGGTCCAGACCGGCCTTCTCGTACCGGTCGCGCATCTCCGTCAGCCACTGGCGCAGGCTGGCCAGCGGTATCTCGGGCAGTGCGCGCAGGGCGTTGGCCACCCACTTGAAACGCCAGAACAGCAGGTGCCGCAGCCGCTCGTCGAAGACGTCGGGCTGCTCGTCGAAGAGGGTCAGCAGGCGGGCGAAGACGACGGGCGACTTCCGGGGTTCGGAGCCGTAGGTGTACGCCTCCTGGAGTTCGAGCAGCGCGTCGACCAGCGGGCGGGCCTCCTCGAACTGCTCCGCGGCGTCGACGAGTTCCTCGGCGGTGACGGTGCGGGTGCGGCCGTAGGGGCGCTTGTCGTTCTCCCGGAGCGCCTGGTACAGCTCGTCGGTGGTCTGGGGTGCGGCGGTCGGCATCGTCAGCTGTCCTTGCGGAGTGCGTGGGCGAGGAGATCGAGGAAGGAGCGGTTGATGAGGCTCGACTCGGCGGGTCTGAGCGGACGCCGGGACAGCATCGCGGCCTGCCCGTAGAGGGCCTCGGCGCTGGTGCGGGCCAGCTCGGGCCCGTCGATGGTCACGGCGGTGCGCACCAGCGGGTTGAGCTGGTTGAGGATCAGCTGCGCCCGCGGTGCCTCCTGGCGCAGGGCGCCCAGGATGTCGCCCCACAGGCCGCCCTCCTGCTCGCGGGCGAGCTGGGAGCGGGTGCGCTCGTGCCGTGCCTCGCGGCTGTCGACGAGGAGGGCGGGGGCGGAGGCGGGCTGGAAGGTGCGCAGCGCGACGTCGCAGTCGAAGACGGCGAGGGCGTCGCGGGCCAGGGCCAGGTAGGCCGCCGCGGCCAGTTCCGTCTCCCGGTCGACGGGGTCGAGGTGGGCGGTGAGGGTCGCCGGGTCGAGGTCGGCGACCGTGACCTCGGGCCTGATCTCGGGCAGCCGGTGGACCAGTTCACGGTCGTAGGTGTAGCCGCCGTTGACGACGCCGAGTCCGGCGGCCGAGGCGATCGCCGCGACCTGCCGGAACTCCTCCACGCTCGACGTCACCAGCACGGTGCGGTGAGTGCGCGCGAACTCGTCGAGGGTGCAGTGCCCGTCGGTGGTCTCGAACGGCAGCCAGGGCAGCAGCATCCGCAGGATCTCGTCGTCGTGCACCGCGAGCGACTTCACGGCCAGGTGGTGAGCCTGGAGGAAGCGGCCGAGCAGCTCCGGGTCGCTGGCCGCGGCCCGGGCGATCCACGCGCGCAGCCGCTCGGCGAGGGCGTCGCGGACGGCGGCGAGGGTGTCGTCCTCGTACAGGGACTCGCGTGATGCCGTCGGGCGCAGGCTCTCGGCGTCGACGACACAGCGGACGAAGAACGCCCACTCGGGCAGGATCTCCTCGGCCTGCTCGGACAGCAGCATGCCCTTGACGTGCACGCGGTGGCCGTGGCGGCGACCGACCGGCACGGCCTCGGGCAGCACGCACGCGATGCCCTTCAGGCCCACGGCCGGCAGGTCCAGCTCGATCGTGTCCAGCGGCGTGAACCCGAAGACCTCCTCGCCGTACGCGGCCAGCGCCCGGGAACGGGAGCCCGGCGTGGGGTACGTACGCACCCAGGGCGCCGGCTCGGGGTTCACGGACGCACCCGTGCCGCCGGGGCCGCCCGTACCGTCGTCGAAGGTCACCGGGTGGCGCAGCAGGGAGCCGAAGTGCCGGGCCAGCGCGTGCACCTGCGCGGGACGGGTCCACTCGCCGGCGTCCGCGCGCGGGGTCAGCGTGACGGTGGTGCCGGGCCGGGGCCGGGCGGAGGCGGGCAGGACGCGCACGGTGTAGCTGCCGTCGCCGCGTCCCCGCCACTCCACGGCGGGCGCGTCGGGGGTACGGGCGGAGCGGCTCAGGACGTGGATCTCGTCCGCGACCAGGAAGCAGGAGAGCAGGCCGATGCCGAACTGGCCGATGAAGTCGGCACGTTGCTCGGCGATCTTCTCCGCACGCTTGCTGCTGCGGCCGATGGTGGCGAGGAAGGTGTGCACGTCGGCCTCGGTGAGACCGACCCCGTCGTCCTCGACGCGGACCACCAGACCGTCGGCGTACAGGCGGATGCCGAACGCGTCGGCGGGCGCGTCGGGGGCGAGGCCGTGCCGGGCGGTCAGCGCGTCCACCGCGTTCTGCAGGAGTTCGCGCAGGTAGACACGAGGGCTGGAGTAGAGGTGGTGGGAGAGGAGGTCGACGAGGCCGCGCAGATCCACCTGGAAGGTGCGGTCGGCGCCGGCCGGGTTCGTGGCGGTGTCGGGGAGAGTCATCGTGCCGTCCGGGATGGCGGGAGGGAGGGGTGGGAGGGTCGCGGGCTCAAGCGTGGCGCCGGAAGCGGGCGTACTGCTTCTCGGGCTGCGCCATGAACGTCCACGGCCAGGTGGTGTAGGCGCCGTCCAGTTCGTGGAAGACGCGTCGGCACACGGTGCTCTCGGAGGCCAGCGCCAGGGCCATGGCGAACATGTTGAAGTCGTTCTGCCAGCCCAGGCGCCGCTCGTAGCCGGGGTGCAGGATGCTGCGGCGGGCAGCGTCGTTCAATTCGGCCTGGATCTCAGGTGTGTCGAGGCAGTTCTCGTCGTCCGACTCCACCCAGTTCTCGATGTGCGCCATGGCGATCACACAGCCGAGGCGGTGCCCCTCGGGCGCGCCGGCGAACGCCTCGCGCGCGAACTCCAGGGCCTGGCCCGGCTCGCCGCCCCACCGGGGCTGCAACTGGCCCACCCGCTCCAGGTGGCTCGATAGGTCCAGCGGGTCGCGTCGCAGGGCGGCGTCGAATCGGGTCTCGGTGACGGCGCCGCCCAGCGACATACCACGTCCGGAGGTGAGCAGTTGGCGCCACGGCGTGATCCATTCGGGCCGCAACTCGGCTGCCTCGAACAACTGTTCCTCGGCGATGCGGAGCCGCTCGTGGAAGATCCGCCACTGTTCCTGCGTGACGTTCACGGCGCGCTCCGCGGTGCGCGCCTCCCAGCCCCAGACGATGTGCCGCGCCCCGGATATCAGCAGAGCCGTCGCCCGGTGCTCCTTGTCCTCCTCGACGGCCCGGCCGATCCAGTCCTGCAGACCGTCCAGGTCGGCCAGTTCACCGAGGATGTGGTGATCACGGCCGAGGTCGAAGGGTTCCAGCGACTCCTTCACTCCTTCCCAGTCACCCGCGTCGGCCGCCTCCACCAGCGCGAGCACCCGTACGTCCCCGAGCGCGCGCAGTGTGTACACCCCGTTCCTCTGCCTGCGGGTGGGGGGAAGAGCGTACGGATCCGCCCCTGGTCTCTCCGCACCCCTGCCGAACAGCTTGCCGAACATGCCGTGCCCTCCCTGGTCCCGCGTGATCAACCGGTGCAGCATAAGCGGCCCCACCGACACCACTTCCACAGGTTTTCACCGGCGCTTCACGGGCCCGGCCCCTCCCTCTCACCCCTCCCGGCCCCGCCACGACTCCGGCTCGTGATCGAGCTGTCACAAGGGCCCGGCAGCCCGGCAGCCCGGCAGCCCGGCAGCCCGGCAGTTGGGCGTGCGGGCGTGCGGGCGTGCGGGCGTGCGGGCGTGCGGACGGGGGGACCGGGGCCGGCAGGGCGCGGGGCCACCACTCGCGGTGTCGGGACTGCTCGCCAACGTCATCCGGCATGTACCCGGGCGTCGATGTGGCAGCTGCTTCCTGCTGCCGCCCGGCACGGTACGGGCGGAGGTTTCCGGCAGTTGTTCGCGACTGCCGGTGCCGGCGGACCGGGGCGCGCCGGCCGATGGCGGGCGCGGGCTGCTCGTCGAGGCGGTGACCGATCGGTGGGGGTACGCCGTCTCCGGCCGGTGGCGGCCGGACCGTTTGGTTCGAGTGCGCCCTCAGCCTTGCACCTCGGCCGGCGCCGCGTCCGTGAAGGGCGGGGGTGTGCGAGCCGACGCGGCGGTGTCGAGCGAGCGTTGCCGTACCCTGCCGGGATGACGCAGCATCCCGTGCCGGACCAGCGGCAACGGCCCGCGAACGACGGGCCCAGGGCCGCCGCCCGCAACCGTGCCGCGCTGGTCGCCGCCGCCCGGGAGATCTACGCGGAGCAGGGCCTGGACGTCCCGCTGTCCGCGATCGCGCGCCGCGCCGGGGTCGGGCAGGGCGTCCTGTACCGGCACTTCCCCGACCGGGCCGCCGTGACGGCCGCGGTGCTGGAGGAGAACGTCCGCGAGGTCGAGCAGGCGGCCGCGGCCGAGGACGCGACCTTCGCCGGTGTGCTCGGCGTGCTGACCTGGCACCTGAAGGAGTCGGCCGCGTTCATCGGCCTCCTGCACGCCGACGGATCGGACCGCCGTTCCGGCGTCCGCGCGCACGCCCTGGCCCTGTCCCGGCGGGTCGAGCACGCCCTGCGCGCCCACCTGCCCGGCGACGACGGCGGCGGCCACCGGCCGATCGCGGCGGACGACCTCATGCTCGCCGTCGCCATGGTCTCCGGCGCAGTCGCCGGCCCCTCCCGCGAGGAGCGGGAGCGCAGGGCGCTGGCGGCCTGGCGGCTCCTCGGCGTCGAGGTGGGACCGGTGCGGCCCTTCTCGGGGTGAAGTCAGCAGCCGTCAGCCGCCGTTGGACTGCCGGGTGCCCTTCGCCAGCGCGTCGAAGGTGTACAGGTACCCGCCCGCGGGCCCGCTGACGGTCATGTACGCCTTGGTCCCGCCGGGCGTGATCGCCACGTTCGTCGCCGACTCCAGGCCCTCGGCGGCGCGCGCGGGCACCTCGACGGTCGCCAGGCGCTCACCGTGCCGGTCGTACACGACCATCGCGGGCCGCCCGTGCAGCGCCTGGTAGAGGTTGCCGTCCGCGTCCACGGCGATGGAGTCGGTCTGCGCGATCCCGCCGTCGACCCGGATGGCGGTGTGCCGGGCCGTGACCCCGCCCTTCCTGCCGACGGGGAGGTACGAGATCCGGTTCTCCGTCAGCTCGCTGAACCACAGCCCGCGGTACTCCGCGTCGAAGGAGATCCCGTTCGTCGCGGCGAGGCCGTCGGCCAGCACGGTGGCCTCCTCGCCGTCGCGGTCGATCCGCACCACGCGCCCGAGCGCCTTGCCCTCGGTCAGGCCGCGCGAGTCGCTGACGTACAGGTTGCCGTCCTCGTCGAAGGCGATGTCGTCGGGGTTCATCGGCGCCCCGTCGACCTTGCCGGAGAAGAAGGTCCGCAGGTCGCCACCGTCGGCGTCGAGGGCGTCCGGGCTCAGGCTCACGATCTCGCCGTGCGCGAAGTCGGTCAGGTAGAGCCGTCCGTCGTACGGGCTGAACTGCGCCGAGGTGTACGCCCCGCGCCCGTCGGTGTGCACCGCCCGCTTCGTCTTCTTGCGGACATCAACGCGCATCACTTTCGGCTCGCCCTCGGGCGCGGTGACGTCGACGACGAACAGACCGCCGTCCGCGCCGAAGACCGGCCCCTCCAGCAGCGTCATCCCGGTCTGCTTGTGCACCTCCGTCAGTCGCATCACCTGCTGCGCGCGAATGCTTTGGCCGCCCGCGCCGGGAGCGCCGGCCGTCTGCTCACCGGCGTCACCCGTCTGCGTACCGCATCCGGTGAGGGCGAGGGAACCGATGGCGGCGAGCACGGCGATGGAGCGTAGAGGGAGTCGTCGCATGGGGGGCATCGCTCTTCCTGTCGGCTGTGGGGAGGGGAGTGGGGTCGAGGGCGCCGGCGGCAGTGGGACGGGGCGGGGACGGGTCAGTACGCGCCACCGCGCGTCCGAATCCCAACCGGACAGTACTGTCCGGTAGTTGTTACCGTAGCGGAGCCGACGACCGCACAGGTCGAAGCGGCCGGAACAACAGAGGATTGAGGCAGGTCCCCCCACATGACGATCCCTCACATACCGCCCCACCAGGCCCCGTCCCGCGAGGAACTGGACGAGCTGAGGCAGCGCTACCGCTCCGAGCGCGAGCGCCGCGTACGCCAGGACGGCGCCACCCAGTACCAGGCCCCCGAAGCCGAGTTCGGCTACTACGCCGCCGACCCCTATGTCGGTGAGGTCGCCGAGCGGGAGCCGTTGCGCGACACCGTCGACGTCGCCGTGGTCGGCGGCGGATTCGGCGGCATCCTCGCCGGGGCGCGGATGCGGCAGCGGGGCGTGCAGTCCGTCCGCGTCGTCGAGACGGGCGGCGACTTCGGGGGCACCTGGTACTGGAACCGGTACCCGGGCATCCACTGCGACATCGAGTCGCATGTGTACCTGCCGATGCTCGACGAGACCGGATACGTCCCGGAGTGGAAGTACGCCCCCGGCGAGGAGATCCGCCGCCACGCGGTGCGCGTCGCCCGGCAGTTCGACCTCTACGAGCACGCCCTGTTCTCCACCTCGGTCACCTCGCTGACCTGGGACGAGGCCGACGAGACGTGGACCGTGACCACCGACCGCGGCGACGCGTTCCGCGCCACGTACGTCGTCACCTCCACCGGCACCCTCTCCACGCCCAAGCTCCCCGGGATCCCCGGCATCCAGGACTTCAAGGGCCACACCTTCCACACCTCGCGGTGGGACTACGCCTACACCGGCGGCACCCCGGACGGCGGCATGACCGGCCTCGCGGACAAGCGGGTGGGCGTCGTCGGCACCGGCGCCACCGGCATCCAGGCCATCCCGATGCTGGCCGAGGACGCCGCACACGTCCACGTCTTCCAGCGCACCCCCTCCACCGTGGACGTCCGCGCCAACCGCCGCACCACCGCCCGGGACGTCGGCGCCGACCGCGAGGGCTGGGCGCGCGAGCGCCGCGAGAACTACCTCCGCATCGTCTCCGGCGAACCGGCCGACCGGGATCTCGTCGCCGACCGCTGGACCGAGTCGGCCGGCCTCCTGGAGAAGCTCCTGCCGAGTTTCCGCCGCCAGGACGACCGGGAGGCCTTCGAAGCGGCCTACGAGGCGGCCGACGCCGCCAAGATGAACGATCTCCGCGCCCGCGTCGAGCAGACCGTCACCGCCCCGGACACGGCGGAGAAGCTCAAGCCCTGGTACCGGTACGCCTGCAAGCGCCCCACCTTCTCCGACCAGTACTACCAGGCCTTCAACCGCGCCAACGTCACCCTGGTCGACACCGCCGACACCCACGGCATCGAGCGCGTCACCGAGACCGGCGTGGTCGTCGGCGACACGACGTACGACCTCGACTGCCTGATCTTCGCCACGGGTTTCTCCGTCGGCACCTCGGGCGTCCTCTCCGGGAAGCTCCCCGTCCACGGCCGGGGCGGCACCCAACTCCTGCACGTCTGGGCGCGGCAGGGCCCGCGCACCCTGCACGGCTTCACCAGCAACGGCTTCCCGAACCTGATCCAGATGGGGTCCCTGCAGAACGCCAGCAGCGTCAACTTCACCCACATCCTGGACGAACAGGCCGTCCACGCCGCCACGTTGGTCGCCGCCGCCGAAGCCGAGGACGCCCTGGTCGAACCGCCCCGCGAGATCGAGGACGCCTGGCTCGCCACCCTGGCCGAGGACGCCCCCGACCAGGAGTGGTTCCACGCCGAGTGCACCCCCGGCTACTACAACAGGGAAGGCCGAGGCCGCCCCAACGGCCCGTCCGCCTACCCCCACGGCGCCCACGCCTTCCACCAACTCCTCGAGCAGTGGCGCGAGGACTCCCTCCACGACATCCTCCAGCCCAGGACACCGGCCCGGGACCGGTGATCCGACGGGGGTGAGGGGATGGCCGGCGCGGATTCCGCTGAGTCCGATTGCAGCCAGTCGTTAATCCTTCGAGCTGTGTCGCCGCTGTTCTCCTGTAACGGCAGGGAGCTGTCGATCAACAACTACTCGGTTCGATCATGTGGTAGCTGGTGCCCGGTAATCGACAGCTCCCCGGGCACGGTGGTCCGGCGAGGCGGGCGCGTGACCGATCCCGGAATCCGTATCAGGCCCGGCGGATGCTTCTCCGGCCTGTGCCATCCAGGGGACATTCACTGACCCCTTCCCAACCTGGTGGATTAGCCTGGCCGTTGTGCTGACAGGTAGGTGAAGCCACTGGTAGACGGGTTTTCGACCAAGAGAACCGTCGCCGTCAGAGGCTTCGCGTGTTTTTTTACCCTTCCCCAAGCTCTCGGCTTCGCTCGAACAGGGGAGGCTCCATGGCGTCGACGTGTCCAGCTCTGCCCTTCGCTTCCTGCCCGCCGGACTGCGGGCGCGTCGCCGCGCTCTCGGTACCCGATGGATGCGCCTGAGCACGAGTCGACAGGCCCTGCTCGCCCTCGCCCGCCTCCGCAACGGACACACCTGTGCCCAGCTCGCAGCAGGTTTCGGCGTGGACACCACTACCGTCCACAGCTACGTCACCGTGGCCGTCGAGCTCCTGGCCACCCTCGCCCCCAGACTCGCCGAAGCTGTTTGGGCCGTGGTGATGACGGCGTATCTGATCCTGGACGGGACGCTGCTGCCGATCGGCCGAATCGCCGCCGACGAGCCCTTCTGCTCCGGCAAACACCAGAAGCACGGCATGAACGCGCGGGTCATCGCAGACGCGCAGGGCTGTCTTTTCTGGGCCTTACCAGCTCGGACTGAAGAGGGAAGAGGCTCACTGATGCGGTCGAAGTGTCGGCTCTCCGGCGGATCGCCGCACGGATGGGGGGCAGTCATTCGGCTCAATATTTATCGTACGTTCTTTGATGCATATTGATTGATTCCGGCGACACTGCCCGAGTGAATCGTCACCGGGATCAGGCGTCTGCGTAATATGCCGCCGACAGAAGAGGCGATTCTGTTCGACAAGGAACGCAGGACGCCCCCCACAGGAGTTGGACACTCGATGACACTGAACATTCCCGATGTGCCGCAACGGCGCACAATGACGGCTTGGATCGCGGGGGTGCTCACCCTGCTGGTCGCCCTTGCCGTTGTGGCGGTGACACCTAAACAAGCAAATGCAGCAACAGCTGTAGAGCTGGGTACCGCGGAAAGCTTCGCGGTACTGGCCGGTTCGACGGTCACCAACACAGGTAATTCCGTGGTCACCGGAGACGTTGGCGTCTCTCCGGGAGCGGCCGTTACCGGATTCCCGCCAGGTACGGTAGTGGGCGGGACGATCTACGCAGGCGCGGCGGCGGCAGGCGCGAAGGCCGACCTCGTTACGGCGTACGACGACGCTTTCGGTCAGCCCACGGAGTTCAACCTTTCCGCGGCGCCCGTGACCCCCACACTGATTCCGGGCACCTACGCCGTCACGTCCGGTCTCCTGGTCAACGGTACCTGGACCCTGGATGCCCAGGGCAACCCTGACGCCGTCTGGGTGTTCAAGGTTCCTGCGGGCCTGACGACGGCATCCGGGAGCAGCATCGTCCTTCAGAACGGCGCCCAGGCGTGCAACGTGTTCTGGGTGACCGACGAATCGGCCACGCTCGGATCCGGCTCCACCTTCGTGGGCACCCTCATGGCACTCACCTCGATCACTGTCAACAATGGGGCGACCATCGAGGGCCGGGTGCTGGCCCGCAACGGGGCCGTGACGCTGGACAACAACGTGATCACCAGGCCGGAGTGCGAAAGCACCACCACGACCACCGGTGACGCCGCGACTGGCGATGCCGTGACCGGTGACGCCGCGACTGGCGATGCTGCTGCGACTGGCGATGCTGCTGCGACCGGTGACGCTGCTGCGACCGGCGATGCTGCTGCGACCGGTGACGCTGCTGCGACCGGCGATGCTGCTGCGACCGGTGACGCCGCGACTGGCGATGCTGCTGCGACTGGCGATGCTGCTGCGACCGGTGACGCTGCTGCGACTGGCGATGCTGCTGCGACCGGTGACGCCGCGACTGGCGATGCTGCTGCGACCGGTGACGCCGCGACTGGCGATGCTGCTGCGACCGGTGACGCTGCTGCGACCGGCGATGCCGCTGCGACTGGCGATGCCGCGACTGGTGACGCCGTGGGCGGGCACGACTGCGACTGCCACAAGAAGCCTGGGAAGCCTGGCAAGCCCGGCCACCAGGACAAGCCGGGGGAGTCCGGCTATGAGAAGAAGCCCGGCAAGTCCGGCAAGCACAAGATGCCCGAGACGCCCAAGGTGAAAATTTCGCACTGAATGTAAGACGGGTGGCGCGCGGCGGATCGTCATCGATTCCGTCGCGTGCCACCCGCGGAAGCAGGAGCAGCAGGAGCAGCAGGTGCGAGCAGTCAGGATGGGAAGGACCGGGTGGGGCCGTGCTGAGCGGCGCTGAGTCGACAAACGTGAAGTATCCGCAGCGGACCGGAGCTGAGCCGGCAGCGCAGGACAGTGGCGGGGGACCGGGTAGCACCCGTGGGATTTCAGGGCCACCCCGCCCGCTGAGCGCTGCAACGGGAACCGCGGTGGCCCTGTGTCTGGCAGTGACCCTGGTCCATGTACTCCTGGTGTTTCTGTACGTGGCGCCTCCGAACGCCATCTCAAAGGCGTACAGCCAGCAGGTCGACGCGTGGGTCCGGCCCGTGTTCGAGCAGAACTGGCGGCTCTTCGCCCCGAATCCGCAGTCCGCCAACCGGCAGATCTCGGCGAGGACCAGGCAGACGGCACCGGACGGCACCGCGCGGGTGAGCGGCTGGATCGATCTGACCGCTGAGGACGATGCCGCCGTCAAGCACAACGTCTTTCCGAGCCATACGGCACAGAACATGCTGCGCCAGGCTTGGAACGCGTACCTGAAAACGCACGGCGGCGACAACCGGCCGAGCTCGGAGCGGGCTCTGATGATCGAGAAGTACCTGCGCAACATCGCAGCGGATCGCGTCACCGCCCAACGAGGCGGCACCTTCGATTCCCTCCAGCTGCGGGTGATCTCGCGGCCTATCGCTGCGCCCGACGCAGCGGGTGAACCCCCCTCGGCCGCCACGGCATCGACGCGGGCCGAAACCCGGTATCTGCCCTGGTGGAAGGTGGCCTCGCATGCAACGGACTGAGCAGAAACCGGCCGCGGCGCCCACAGCGTCCGAACGCACCACCGAGCGGGCAGCCGTTCGCATGCCGCAGCGCGTACTCGACCGGGCCCACGCGTTCCTCGCCCTCCTGACCGAGCGGCCGGTCTCCCTGTACGCGGCGGCGGTGCTGCGCATCGGGTACGGGCTGCTCTATCTCGTCTTCCTGCTCCGCGAGTTTCCGCACCGCAACGAGATGTGGGGCCCAGGTTCACCGTGGACGCCCACGCTGGCCAGGCAGATGTTCGACCAGAGCGGGTGGGCCAGCGTCCTCACCCTGTCCGACAGCCAGGTGTACTTCGAGATCTGCTACGCCGTGGCTCTGGTGACGTGTGCGCTGTTCTTGCTGGGCTGGCGGACGCGGGCGGTGTCCGTGCTGTTCGCGGTCGTGGTGGTGTCGTTCCACGCCAGGGCGATCTACATGGCGGACGGCGGGGACAATCTCATGGTCCTCATGGCTGTCTACCTCGTCTTCACCGCGTGCGGCCGGCGCTGGTCCCTCGACGCCCGCAGGACCCGGCTCCAGGCGTCGGCGGGCAGGACGGCAGGCCCGCGGGGCGGCGATCTCCGGCACCATCTCGGTGACGCCCGCACCATCTTGACCACCGTGCTGCACAACTGCGGCATGTTCGTCATCGCCGCCCAGGTCTGCTTCCTCTACGGATGCGCGGGCCTGTACAAGGTGCAGGGTCTGAAGTGGGGCGACGGCACCGCCCTTCACTACGTCCTGAACATCGACCTGTTCCGGCCCTGGCCCGAGCTGTCCCAGATGATCGCCGGCCATCACGTGTTGATCGCCGTCGTCGGCTACCTGACGGTGCTGGTGCAGGTCGCCTTTCCGTTCGTCCTGTTCGGCAGGCTCAAATACCCTGTCCTGATTCTGTTGTTGGGCATGCACGTGAATATCGCGGTGCTCATGGGGCTGCCTCTCTTCTCCGGCGCGATGATCGTCGCCGATGCCGCATTCCTACCGGACCGCTTCTACCGCGCCCTGGGACGGCTGTGGCGGCGCACCTTCCAGCGCACAGGTGCCATGGGAGCGGAAGCCCCGGTCGGGACAGCACCCGCTGTGGTACCGCCGCAGCCCTCACTGAAATAGGGGTCAGCAGTCCGGTTTCCCTCGCATATGAGCCGGGAGAGAGCAGGAGGCTGTGCCGCCCGGCAGGCGATGGCGGTTCTTCGCGACAACCCGGTAAACGCCACGTGCCGTCCAGTTGACAGGCGGCAGCCGAAGAACAAGCCCGAGCCACCACCAGCGCCTCCGTCCGCACATCAGCACGGCGGACAGGGCGCGCGGTCCACCGTAGACCTTGCCGCCGACCGGACTGATCCAAAGGACCTCGCGGTCGGCTCTGTCTTCGGTGACGCCCAGGGCGGCGAGGTCGGCGTACTGCCAGGGGACGAATTGCGCACGCGGCTGAACGGTGCGCCGAGCAATCTCGATTGTTCTGCTACAAAAACCGCAGTCTCCGTCGAACAAAAGAATGGGCTGGCTTGCCATCTGGGATCCCTTTCCTCTACGGACTGCGTTGAAGAACTTCAGTGTGCGGTGATCAAAAGCAGATTGGCGAGCAACACGACCTATGGAGCATCCACTGATTCGACCCATGCCGGAGAGTGGGCCGGATCCGGCCCGCCGCCGGCGCGCAGGTGGACGGTGAAGTCCACCTGCGCGCCGACGGTGGAGCTGTCCCGCCAGGGGTACCGGGGCGGTCACGAAACGGTGGCCGCCACAAGACAGGAGCGGGCGCCCGTGATCATGGGGTTCTCTACGCTTTGTGGCCCTGGGAAGCCCGTGCCTACCGACGCGTCCTCTCTGATCTCTTCTGCCTTTGGCCGGCTCAGCCCACGTCCGGAAGTCGACGCGAGTGGGATTGCGGGCCTGCTGGAATGCCTCGCACAGGTCCCCGACCTCCGTGATCCCCGTGGGGCACGGCACTCACCCGTGACACCGCTCGCGCTGACTACGTGCGCGGTCCTGGCCTGCGGAGTCCGCGATCTACAGGCTGCCGGCCGGGGTCGGCACCGACGCCCTGGACCGCGCGGTCGGCGCCTGGCCTCACGGACCGTCAGGACAAGATCCCCGGTCCGCGCGGGCCGACCGTCGGCAGGAAGTCGCTCCGGGGTGCTGCCCGAGCGGACGGCCGGAAGATCTACCTCCTGGCTACCGGGCCTATTTGCAGTGCGCCGGGCTTCAGCCCGGTGGTGAAGCGATTTGGCGGGCAGCTGATCCTGGCAGAGCAGGATGCGGCAGGCTGAAGCGGTGATCGCTGCCGGGAGCGGGCAGTGACCTGGTGCGATGCCTGTGGCAGGCTGCGGATCATGGGGTGGTCGTTCAAGGTGCACGGTGGTGTCGCGGCCGTGCTGGGCGCCGTTTCGGTGGTGCTGGCCTGGCTCACTCGGCTGCCCGGGACCCTGCCGCTGCCGGAGGAGACAGGGCTGCTGGCGCTGATCGTTGTCCTGGTCTTCCCTGTCCTCGCAACTGCCCTGGCCCGTCTTGTCCTGATGCGGGTGGACAAAGCCTTGGTTTGGCAGGCCTTTCGGTGTCTTCCTGGCAAGGTTCAGGCAGGGCTCGCGGTACTGGCTCTGTCGGGTATGGCGATGATGTTCCTCAGCCTGGGACAGGAAGGGAACCTGCAGTCCGCCGAGGCGAGGGACGGGCGGTACTTCGCCTTCGACACCACTGCACGCGGCACGGTCGAACTCTCCCGGGAGCGGTATCAGGCTGTCCTGGAGACCGATCAGCGCAGCATGCTCACGATGTCCGGCGTGGCCTTCGTCGGTGCCGCATACGCAGTCCTGGCTGCCGGTGAGTTGCGCCGGGCGGATCGTGGCGTCGCGCCGTCGAGGTAGAGGGCGGTGGGTCCCGTCGCATCGGATGCCGACGAGACCATGCCGTCGTGTGGGGGCGGTTGACGCAGCTCTCGGGCGGAGCGGTCAGCGCAGACCGGTGACGAAGGTCTGCCAGGCGGGGGCGCCGACGGTGAGGACGGGGCCAGCCGGATTCTTGCTGTCACGCACCGGGACGGCACCGGTCGGGCAGCCGACGGCCATCTCGACGCATTCGCCGCCGTTGCTTCCGCTGTAGCGCGAAGTGCGCCAGGCAGCGCCGTCCGTGATGGTGCACTCCACGCAGTCCCCGCCGGTGTTGCCGCTGTAACTGGACTTACGCCACTGGCTGTTCCTCGAGCTGGGAGCGGTGTCCATAGCGTTCCTCCATCACGTGGATGATCAGTTCCGCCGAATCCTCCGCGGAGAGCGCGGCGGCCTGCAAGCGAGCGTAACGGAGGGAAGCTTCCCTGAGAGTCTCGGGATTGGCCGTCATATGACCGGAGATGAGGTCTTCCGTGTAGACCACATCCGGGTCGTCTTCGAAGCGGAGGAAGTTGAACGAACCAGCGAGGCTGGAGTGTCCACCGACCTTGTTCGGCAGCACCTGTACGTGCACCCACCGGTTACCGGTGAACTTCAACAAGTGTGTCAGTTGGCGCCGCATGACGTCAGGGCCGCCGATCGGCCGGTGCAGTACGGCCTCATCCAGCACCACCCAGGCCAGCGGCGGCTGCTCCCGTTCCAAGATGCGCTGGCGCTCCATCCGAGCGGTCACCAGGCTTTCCAGATCGTCCGGCATCCCGGTAGCGAGCACCGCCCGTGCGTACTCCTCCGACTGCAGCAGTCCGTACACCACCTGGGCCTGGTACGTGGAGATGTACGTCGCCTTCGCCTCCATCTCCGCGTACGGCTGGAACCAGGTGGGCAGTTGGCTTCGCAGGACCAAGCCGATCAGGCGGGAGAAGAGGCCGTCCGTGCCGAGAGCCGCGTCCACGCGTTCGGAGAAGTCGCGGGTGGGGACCTTCCTCGTGGTCTCGATCTGGCAGATCAGCGAGCCCGTGCAGAAGATGATCTCGCCGAGCTGGCCCTGCTTGAGGCCGTGGGCCTCGCGCTGGCGGCGCAACTCCCAGCCGTAGTAGTCGAGGGGGGACGCGCTGGGGTCGAGCGTCTGGATGTTGGCCACGGTGGTGCCTCCGGCCTGGTCTTGACGTCTCATGACGTTGGTTTCGTTGCGTAGTCGAGCGTACGCAGAGCGTCGCATTCTGGTGGTGTGAATCAAGCAACTGGTCCGCGTGCGGCGGACGTCGAGACGCGGTACCGGGCCGAGTTCGCCCTGGGTGAGCACTCGGTCCGGCACCTGCGGCGCATTCTGTGGCTCTACCTCAAGGGATCCGGCCTGCTGGAGGTCGCCGACGCGGCTGAACTCGCGCTGTCGGAGCTGCTCGCCAACGTCATCCGGCATGTCCCCGGCCGCCGTTGCGGCATCTGCTTCCTGCTGCTGCCGGGAGCGGTCCGGGTCGAGGTCTCCGACGCGTGCCCGCGACTGCCCGTGGCGGCAGCGCAGGAAGCGTTGGCCGAGGGTGGGCGCGGGCTCTTGCTCGTCGAGGCGGTGACCGATCGGTGGGGTGTCACGCCGTGTCCGACGGGTGGTGGCAAGACCGTGTGGTTCGAGTGTGCACTCGGCCCCGGGCCTCGGACGGCACCGCCTTGGTGAACGGCCGGGCTCCTGAGGGTCGTGCAGTACAGCGGAGGTTTTAGTTTTGCGCATGGCGCTGCGCGAAGCTCAAGTAAAACTTGGGTTTCGCGGCCAACCAGAGGGTGACGATATGGCCAGAGGTCGTGTCGCCGGCTGCTCTACCCTCTGGCAGTCCGCACGAGGGTGCCCCGCAGGCGCCGCTGTCCGTGGCGATCAGGTTGCCGCCGGTGCTTCCGCGGAGTGCGCCCTCAGCCCCGCAGCTCCGCCAGCACCGCGTCGGTGAACGGCGGCCAGGCCTCGACCGCCCAGGGGCCGAAGGCGCGGTCGGCCAGGGCCGCGCAGGCGACGCCCGCCGCCGGGTCGATCCACAGGAACGTGCCCGACTGGCCGAAGTGGCCGAAGGTACGGGGCGAGGAGGAGCCGCCCGTCCAGTGCGGGGTCTTGGAGTCGCGGATCTCGAAGCCGAGGCCCCAGTCGTTGGGGTTCTGGTGGCCGTAGCCCGGCAGGACGCCCTTCGTTCCCCGGTACTGGACCGTCATCGCCTCGGCGACGGTCCGCGGGTCCAGCAGGCGCGGGGCCTGCACCTCGGCGGCGAAGCGCAGCAGGTCGTCCACCGTGGACGTGCCGTCCTTCGCCGGGGAGCCGGTGCCGTCGAGGGACGTCGACGTCATCCCCAGCGGTTCCAGCACCGCCTGCCGCAGGTACTCGGCGAACGGGATCTCCGTCGCCTTCGTGATGTGGTCGCCGAGCTGCTCGAACCCGGCGTTGGAGTACAGGCGGCGCTCACCGGGGGCGGAGGTCACCCGGTGCTCGTCGAAGGCGAGGCCGGAGGTGTGGGCGAGGAGGTGGCGGACCGTCGAGCCCTCGGGGCCGGCCGGCTCGTCCAGCTCGATCGCGCCCTCCTCGTACGCCACGAGCGCCGCGTACGCCGCGAGCGGCTTGGTGACCGAGGCGAGCGGGAAGCGGTGGCCGGTGGGGCCGTGGGTGTCCAGGACGGTGCCGTCCGCCCGGACGGCTCCCGCCGCCGCGGTGGGAACCGGCCAGTTCTCGATCGACGCGAGGCTCTTGAGCGACATGCCATCGAGGGTATGCGCTCACAGCCGCAGCTCGAGCAACGGGTCCGGCCTGCGGGTGAAGCCCATCGAGGCGTACAGCGGCTCGGCCTGTGCGGACGCGGTGAGGCGGACGCGGCGGGCGCCGCGCTCACGGAACCAATCCAGCAGCGCCTCCATGCAGGCCCGCGCGTGGCCCCGGCGGCGGGCGTCCGGGTCGGTGGCGACGCTGAAGACGTAGCCGTCGGTGCCGTGCGGGTCGTGCGCGCCGCCGATGCGGTACTCGATCGTGCCGGCCACCAGCGCCGACAGCCCGCCCCGCTCCGGACGGTCCACGACGAACGCCACGAACGGGCCGTCCGGCTCGGCGAGCTTCGCGCGCAGCACCGGCAGGGCGTCGGCGTGCCAGTCCGTGGCGGGGGAGGAACGGGCCAGCGAGTCGATCATCACCTGGCGCAGGCGCAGTACTTCCTCCGCGTCCCCGGGCACCGCACGGCGTACACGCACACGAGTCATGGCCGGCATGCTAATCGGCCGGGGCACCCGCCCTCCCGCCTTTTCCCGCCGCTCGTGCTTGCCTGGAGTGCACTCCAGGGATCTAGCGTGGAGGGTATGACGGTGACGGAGACCACGGGTGAGACCACGGGTGCCAGGACCGACACCTGCGCCGGGCCGCCGCAGGGCGACCGGCGGCCGGACGGCGCGGACAGATACACGATCAGCGAGGTGGCCGCCCTCACCGGGCTGAGCGCACACACCCTGCGCTGGTACGAGCGCATCGGGCTGATGCCGCACATCGACCGGTCGCACACCGGCCAGCGCCGCTACAGCAACCGCGACCTCGACTGGCTCGCCCTCGTCGGCAAGCTCCGCCTGACCGGGATGCCGGTCGCGGACATGGTCCGGTACGCGGAGATGGTGCGGGAGGGCGACCACACCTACGCCGACCGTTTCGAGCTCATCAAGGCGACCCGCGAGAACGTGGTGACCCGGATCGCGGAGCTCCAGGACACCCTCGCCCTGCTCGACCGGAAGATCAACTTCTACGCGGACGCCGGGCGCGCCCTGGCGTCGGAGAGGTCGCGTTGAGCGACGGCGGTACCGAAGGGCTGGGCGGTGAACACTGACGGCCCCTCTGCTCGACCGGCGCTCATCCGTGAAGGCTGTGAGCACCGTGCCGCACAGTGCTCACGGTTTCGCCGACGACGTACCCGCCGGGCGGCCGGGATGCGGCGGCACCCACGAGTCGCCCCCGCTGTGGATCCCGCCGTGGACCCGACGGGGTGCCTCGACCGGGGCGCCTACAACTCCGCCAGCAACTCCGCCTTCTTCACGGAGAATTCCTCGTCCGTCACCAGTCCCGCCTGGTGCAGTTCCCCGAGGTGGCGTATGCGGTCGGCGATGTCCGCGGGGTCGCGGCGTACGGCGGACGCGGCCGCCACGGGCACCGGCGCGGTCGTCCGCGCCGCCGCCAGTACGGCCGCCGCGAACGGCAGCGACTCGTGCACGGGTCCGTAGCCCAGCCCGAACACCACGGCCGCCGGATCCTGGTCGGCGTGCGGTGACTGGGCGGGCTCGTCGTGGTGCAGCAGCCGCAGATGCCCTTCGAAGACCTCCGGGGAGCGCCACTCCACGCCGCGCAACTCCTCGACGGGGAAGCGCTGGTCGCCGGCCTTCCACTTCGCGGACGAGGCCCCCGTCCAGGACCAGCGGAAGGAGACCGCCTTTCCGTCGAAGGAGGCCCTGCCGTCGTACGCCTTGAAGTGCAGCGGTGTTTTCGGGGCGGACACCAGGTGGCGCTCGGCGGGGCCCGACTCGGTGAGCAGGGCGAGGAGTTCGTCGGCGTAGTACTCGGCGAGCGTCTCGCGTTCGGCGGGCAGCACGAGCCGGTAGGGGTCGCAGCTGTCCTTCAGCTGCCCGGCCGCCGCCTCCATCAACGGGTCGGCGCCGGGCCGCGGCTCGATGCGCAGCACGACGGTGTCGCGTCTTCCGGGGGTCAGCGTCACTCCGGCGACGGCCTCCAGGGGGATGAGCCGTTCCTCGAGTGCCTGAAACAACTTGGGTGTTCTGATCCCCCTTTCGTACCGGATGAGCACGGAGTCGGACGTGAACTCCCAGGCAGCGTGAAATCCGGCCAGTACGTCACCCATGCGGCTCATCGTATGCGGCACGAGCTTTTTCGTCCCCTCCCCGTACATACCGCGGTTCCTCCGTTCTCTACGCGCGTCCCGATGCGGCGGCGTCGGACAAACCCGTCCGGCATACGCCGTTCTCCTGTGCGCAGTCCACCGCGCGGTATGCGCCAACACCGATCTCGGCGAAGTTGCGCAGACTGTCGGTGCCCGGCACGAAGTACCCGCTGTGTCCTCGGGCCTCACGCGCCGACAGCACGCGTGCCCCGAAGGCCGGGGACACCGGGTCGGCCCCGTGCCCCAGTCCGCCGACCTCCAGGTAGGGCACGTCCTGGATCCAGTCGTCGGCGTCCCGCATCGCCCACACCCGCGCGTGGGTACGCAGGTCGGTGACCGACTCGGCCCGCATGCCGGGGCTGCCGGCCACCGCTATGTCGGTCACCCGGCCAGGCAGCGTGGGCGCGGCGAGCCCGCACACCACGGAGCCGTAGCTGTGGCAGAACAGGGAGACGCGGGCCTCGCCGGGCAGGGCGCGCAGCAGCGCGCCGAGGCGTGCCGCGCCGCTCTCGGCGCGCGCCGCCATCGCCGACTCCATGCCGAGCCCGCTGGGCGCGGTGTAGTCGGCCCAGGCGATCACGGCGGTACGGGTCGAGGGGGCCGCCGCGTGCTCGGCCGCGTAGAGCGACCGGGCCATGCCGACGGGCGCCGCGTAGCGGCGTCGGGTGCGCTGGAAGGTGAGGAGGTCGGTGTCGACGCCGGGGACGACGACCGAGACCCGCTCGGCCCCGCGCAGGTCGCCGAACACCTCGGCGACCCGGCCGGGGCCCGACGGGTCGAAGGCGAGGATCTGGCGGTCCGGGCTCATCAGGGCCGTGAAGCGGTTCATCCGGCGGCCCGCCTGATGCTGTCCGGCGGGCGTGAGTCGTTTGTCGCGCATCCGTTCCCGCTCGATCTCACGGGCCTGCCCCAGCGCGATGCGGTTGGCGCGGTAGCGCAGCGCGGCCGGGGCCCCGTTCATGTTGCCGACCGCGAGGGGGAACCGGTGGGCGAGGCCCGTCCGCTGAGCCTTGGTGAGGGAGGCGAAGAACCGGGCCAGTTCGGCGGGCGCGGTCTCGGGGGCGGGCAGCCGGTGGCCTCCTATGTGCCCCTTCTCCCAGGCGAGGAGCGAGGCCGGGAGAGGTGCCTTGTCCCGCTGTTGGCGCAGTGCCGTCCAGCCGGTGGTCGCCAGCATCACGAAGACGACGGCCAGTGCGAGGAGCGCACGCCACACGTTCAGTTGCGGGGTGGTGTCGAAGGAAGTCACTGACAGGACACACTAGGAGAACGGGAGGGTCTCGCGTCAATCAAGTGACGGGTATCACGTTTCGATACGTCGATGGTGAGCAGTAGTCACCCGGAGGTGCGTCGGGCGTCGCTCCAGGGTCCCGCCAGGGCGGGCCTCAACTGGTCCAGGTGGGCCATCACCAGCTCGCGCAGGGCGGCGAGGCCAAAGTCCCCGGCGGACCAGGACCGTTCCGCCACCCGGACCACGCCGCAGACCGCGGCCACCAGGATGCGCGGCCGGGGGTCGGTGTCCAGGTCGACGCCCTCACGGCCGGCGATCACGCGGGCCAGCCGCTCCTCCAGTTCACTGGAGCGCCGCAGATGCGCGGCGAGCAGCGCGGGCGTCGACTCGATCACCCGGTACACCCGCAGGTGCAGCTCCAGCGGCACGACCTGCTCGACGACCTCGTTGATGCCGTCCCAGCTCTCCCGCAGGGCCCCGCGCAGCACGTCCAGCGGCGGCTCGCCCGGAGGGCGCCCCCGTACGGCGTCGACGACGAGGGACTCCGCGAGGCGCGGGACGTAGAACGCGACCTCCTCCTTGCTGGCGAAGTAGCGGAAGAAGGTGCGCTGCGAGACGTGGACGGCCGCCGCGATGTCGTCGACCGTCGTCCCCTCGTAGCCGCGGGTCGCGAACAGCTCCAGGGAGGACCGGACCAGCGCGTCGCGGGTGAGCCGCTTCCTGCGTTCCCGCAGACCCGGCGCCGGCACCGCGCCGACGACGGTCCCGACCGTCTCCATGGTTCCTCCCGTGGCTCTCCGGATCGATTCCCCTGCGGTTCCCCGGTGGTTCTCGGGGTTCCCGTGGTCCCCCGGGACGCTTCCGGAACTGTTCTCCCAGTTCAGGCTATACGGGTGTGTCGACCGAGTTACTGATCGATGAATTGGTTTGTCAACTGTCAGTGGCTGTCACTAGCCTCCAAGGCATGACTAGTCAGACCACCATCGACGCGACGGGACCCGGGGACAAGGCACCTCCGGACACCCCGTCGGACGCGGCACGCGGCAGAGGGCTGCGCGGACATCCCTGGCTCACCCTCTTCACCGTCGCCGTCGGCGTCATGATGGTGGCCCTCGACGGCACCATCGTCGCCATCGCCAACCCCGCCATCGCCAGCGACCTCGGCGCCACTTTCGCCGACGTCCAGTGGATCACCAACGCGTACTTCCTCGCCCTCGCGGTCTCCCTGATCACCGCGGGCAAGCTCGGCGACCGGTTCGGCCACCGGCAGACCTTCCTCATCGGCGTCGTCGGCTTCGCCGCCGCCTCGGGCGCGATCGGCCTGTCCGACAGCATCGCGGCGGTCATCGTCTTCCGTGTCGTACAGGGGCTGTTCGGCGCGCTGCTGATGCCGGCCGCGCTGGGCCTGCTGCGCGCGACCTTCCCGGCCGAGAAGCTCAACATGGCCATAGGCATCTGGGGCATGGTCATCGGTGCCTCCACCGCCGGCGGCCCGATCCTCGGCGGTGTCCTCGTCGAACACGTCAGCTGGCAGTCGGTCTTCTGGATCAACGTCCCGGTCGGCGTCGTCGCGCTCGCCCTCGGCGTGTGGATCCTGCTCGACCACCGCGCGGAGAACCGCCCGCACTCCTTCGACGTGCCCGGCATCGCCCTGCTGTCCGGTGCGATGTTCTGCCTCGTCTGGGCGCTGATCAAGGCCCCCGCGTGGGGCTGGGGAGACCTGAAGACCTGGGGGTTCATCGCCGTCTCGGTGGTGCTCTTCGTGGCCTTCGCGTTCTGGGAGAAGCGGGTCAAGGAGCCGCTTCTCCCGCTGGCGATGTTCCGCTCCGTCCCGCTGTCCGCGGGTGTGGTGCTGATGGTCCTCATGGCCATCTCCTTCATGGGCGGCCTGTTCTTCGTCACCTTCTACCTGCAGAACGTGCACGGTCTGAGCCCGGTCGACGCCGGTCTGCACCTGCTGCCGCTCACCGGCATGATGATCGTCGGCTCCCCGCTGGCCGGCGTGGTGATCACCAAGGCCGGTCCGCGCATCCCGCTGGCCGGCGGCATGGCCTTCACCGCGCTCGCCATGTTCGGTATCTCCACGCTCCAGAAGGACACCGGCAGCGCCGTGATGTCGCTCTGGTTCGCCCTGCTGGGCCTCGGCCTGGCGCCCGTCATGGTCGGCGCCACCGAAGTCATCGTGGGCAACGCGCCGCTGGAGCTCTCCGGCGTCGCCGGCGGTCTCCAGCAGTCGGCCATGCAGGTCGGCGGCAGCCTCGGTACGGCCGTGCTGGGCGCGGTGATGGCCTCCAAGGTCGACAGCGACCTCGCGGACAACTGGGCGGACGCGGGGCTCCAGCCGCTCACCCCGGAACAGGCCGCGCAGGCCGCCGAGGCCGTCCAGGTGGGTGTGCCCCCGGTGAGCGAGCAGATGCCCCCGGACATGGTCGCGACGGTCACCGACGTGGCCCACGAGACCTTCATCTCCGGCATGAGCACGGCTTCCCTGGTCGCCACCGGAGTCGCCGTCGTGGCGGTGGGCGTCGCCTTCCTCACCAAGCGCGGTGAGAACGCGGAGGCCGGCGCGGGCGTCGGACACATCTGACGGACCCGGGCCTGGACCCGGAGCCGGTGACCGGGTTCGCTCGTCAGGGTGAACCGGTGCGGTGGTCCCTCCCGTTGGGAGGGGGTCGCAGGTCACAGTGGGTCAGGTCCTCCGCAGGGCCTGGGGGATGCGGCTGCGGCGCGCTGCTGGAGGGGGGCAGCGCGCCGGCAGCGGCTCGTCCGCCGTCGCTTCGGGGGCATTCACGCCCCGAGTGGGGGTACCCGCATGTCGAACCCCACTGAAACTCCAACCAACCACGGGGTTCGGGGAGTTGATGATGGCGAGCTTCGGAGGCAGCACGCGCAGGCACCCCCGCTCACGTGGCCGGACGGGGCTACGGACCGGGCCGGATCGCGCGACGCTCGGAATCATCGGAGTCATCTGCGCGGTCGCCGGATTCTTCGTGCTGGGGATCGTCCTCGGCCCGGCGGCGATCGTCTGCGGCTGGCTCGCCATGGGCCGCAGTTGGGGCGGGTCCCGCTCGATCCCGGCGCTGGTCGCCGTGGTCCTGGGCGCCATCGACACGCTGCTGGCGGTCATCTGGCTGGCCTCGGCCACCGGCCCGGGCTACGGAGTGTTCTGACCACCCGGCCGCCCCGGACGACCCGGGTGACCCGGAAACCGGACAGAAGTCTCCGGAACGCAACGGATGAAGGGCCTCCGGCGAACGCCGGAGGCCCTTCATCATGCGCCGCTCATCATGCGCCGCGCGCCCGCGTCAGGCGTCGCCGCCCGCCGGGCCCGGGTCGGCCGCGGTCACGTCGAGCAGCTGGTAGCGGTCGATGGCCTGCTTCAGCACGGACCGGTCGACATGCCCCTCGCGGGCCAGCTCCGTCAGCACTCCCACCACGATCGACTGCGCGTCGATGTGGAAGAACCGCCGGGCCGCCCCGCGCGTGTCGGCGAAGCCGAAGCCGTCCGCGCCCAGCGACTGGTACGTCCCCGGCACCCAGCGCGCGATCTGGTCCGGCACCGACCGCATCCAGTCCGACACCGCCAGGACCGGCCCCTGCGCCGAGGACAGCTTCCGGGTGACGTACGGCACCCGCTGTTCCTCCTCCGGACCCAGCAGGTTGTGCCGCTCGCACTCCACGGCCTCGCGCCGCAGCTCGTTCCAGGAGGTCGCCGACCAGACGTCGGCCCGGACGTCCCACTCCTCGGCGAGGATCCGCTGCGCCTCGAGGGCCCAGGGCACCGCGACACCGGACGCGAGGATCTGGGCCGGCATCGAGCCCGCCGTGCCCTCGCTGAAGCGGTACAGGCCCTTGAGGATGCCGTCCACGTCCACGTTCTCCGGCTCGGCCGGGTGCCGGATGGGCTCGTTGTAGACGGTCAGGTAGTAGAAGACGTCCTCGCCGTGCGGGTGCTGCTCGTCGCTGCCGTACATCCGGCGCAGACCGTCCTGCACGATGTGCGCGATCTCGAACCCGAAGGCCGGGTCGTAGGCCACGCACGCCGGGTTCGTGGACGCCAGCAGCTGCGAGTGGCCGTCCGCGTGCTGAAGGCCCTCACCGGTCAGCGTCGTACGCCCCGCGGTCGCGCCGAGGACGAAACCGCGCGCCAGCTGGTCACCCATCTGCCAGAACTGGTCACCGGTGCGCTGGAAACCGAACATCGAGTAGAAGACGTACACCGGGATCAACGGCTCGCCGTGCGTGGCGTACGCCGAGCCGGCCGCGATCAGCGAGGCCGTGCAGCCGGCCTCGGAGATGCCGTCGTGCAGCATCTGCCCGTTCGGCGCCTCCTTGTACGCGAGCAGCAGCTCGCGGTCCACGGACTCGTACTGCTGCCCGAGCGGGTTGTAAATCTTCGCGCTCGGGAAGAACGAGTCCATGCCGAACGTGCGGTACTCGTCCGGCGCGATCAGTACGAAACGCTTGCCGATCTCCTTGTCCCGCAGGAGATCCTTGAGGAGGCGGACAAAGGCCATGGTCGTCGCGATGGACTGCTGACCCGAGCCCTTCTTCACGTTCGCGTACGTCTTGTCCTCGGGCAGTGCGAGGGGCTTCGAGCGCACCACACGCGTCGGCACGTACCCGCCGAGCGACTTGCGGCGGTCGTGCATGTACTGGATCTCCTCCGAGTCCCGGCCCGGGTGGTAGTACGGCGGCAGGCCGGACTCCAGCTCCTTGTCGGAGATCGGCAGGTGCAGCCGGTCGCGGAAGCCCTTGAGGTCGTCGACCGTCAGCTTCTTCATCTGGTGCGTGGCGTTGCGGCCCTCGAAGTTCGGGCCGAGGGTCCAGCCCTTGACCGTCTTGGCGAGGATCACCGTCGGCTGGCCCTTGTGGTCCTTCGCCGCCTGGTACGCCGCGAAGATCTTCTTGTGGTCGTGGCCGCCGCGCCCCAGGTGCAGCACCTGATCGTCGGTCATGTTCTCGATCATGGCGCGCAGCCGGTGGTCGTCACCGAAGAAGTGGTCGCGGATGTACGCCCCGGACTCGGTGGCGTACGTCTGGTACTGGCCGTCCGGCGTGGTGTTCATCCGGTTGACCAGGACGCCGTCCCGGTCCTGGGCGAGCAGCGGGTCCCAGGAGCGGTCCCAGACCAGCTTGATCACGTTCCAGCCGGCGCCCCGGAAGACCGACTCCAGCTCCTGGATGATCTTGCCGTTGCCGCGCACCGGCCCGTCCAGGCGCTGCAGGTTGCAGTTGACGACGAAGGTGAGGTTGTCGAGGTTCTCCCGGGCCGCGAGCGTCAGCTGGCCCAGCGACTCCGGCTCGTCCATCTCGCCGTCGCCGAGGAACGCCCACACGTGCGACTTCGAGGTGTCGGTGATGCCGCGCGCCTGCATGTAGCGGTTCATCCGGGCCTGGTAGATCGCGCTGATCGGGCCGAGGCCCATCGACACGGTCGGGAACTCCCAGAAGTCCGGCATCGAACGCGGGTGCGGATACGACGACAGTGCTTCGGGTGCCTTCGACTTCTCCTGCCGGAAGCCGTCCAGCTGCCGCTCGCTCAGCCGGTCCAGCAGGTACGCCCGCGCGTAGATGCCCGGCGAGGCGTGGCCCTGGAAGAAGACCTGGTCACCGCCGTCGCCCTCGTCCTTGCCGCGGAAGAAGTGGTTGAAGCCCACGTCGTAGAGCGACGCCGAGGAGGCGAAGGTGGCGATGTGGCCGCCGACGCCGATCCCGGGCCGCTGCGCCCGCGAGACCATCACCGCCGCGTTCCAGCGGGTCGCGTTGAGGATCTTGCGCTCGATCTCCTCGTTGCCCGGGAAGAACGGCTCCGCGCGGGTGGGGATCGTGTTCACGTAGTCCGTGCTGCGCATCTCGGGCACGGCCACGCGCCGCTCGCGGGCCCGCTCGATCAGGCGCAGCATCAGATAGCGGGCCCGCTCCCGGCCGCGTTCGTCGACGGCGGCGTCGAGGGAGTCGAGCCACTCCTTGGTTTCCTCGGGGTCGAAGTCAGGAACCTGACTCGGGAGGCCACCAATGATGATCGGGTTGCGATCGGATGCGGAAGCCACGCTGTTCCTTACCTGTCGAAGGGCCGTGAGGAGGCCGCTGTTTCACTGGTGCAGTCGGGTCTGCGCGATCCCCATCGTCCACCTCGGGGCCGCGCACGTCATCTCTACCGATAGGTAACCCGCACCCGACACCGGTACGGTGGCGCGTACGGAGCGAATCTCGGAGTCATGCGAGTCTCGTACCCGTATACAGTTCCCAAACGCCCATTCGGGGCACAAGGGTATGGTGCAAGTCGCTGTGAGTCAGGATGATGTGCCTGGAGTTGCGGTGGCCCGGCCAGGATCGTCACCGTTTAGGCGGTCCGAGCGGCCGGGTACTTGCGCGATCCGTCCCGCCCGTGTGGACTACGGCCAACGCCGCGCGCCCGCGCGTGGCTGAGATATTCCCAAACCATGATCAGGAGGCAAACCGTGAGCGCGACCGCGGACCACGCGGAGGAGCGGACGAACCCTGCCGCCAGGCTGGGTTTCCAGCCCGGGCAGGTGGTCCAGGAGATCGGCTACGACGACGACGTCGACCAGGAGCTCCGCGAGGCCATCGAGGGCGTCATCGAGAGCGACCTTGTCGACGAGGACTACGACGACGTGGCTGACGCCGTTGTGCTGTGGTTCCGCGACGACGACGGCGACCTGACGGACGCGCTGGTGGACGCCGGCACGTACATCGAGGAAGGCGGGGCGATCCTGCTCCTTACGCCGAAGACCGGCCGTTCGGGATACGTGGAGCCGAGTGACGTCTCGGAAGCCGCCACCACCGCCGGCCTGACCGCCGCAAAGGGCGTCAGCGTCGGCAAGGACTGGAGCGGCAGCAGGCTGGCCACTCCCAAGGCGGCCAAGTCCCGGAGGTAGAACCACGGCGGCGGCCCGCTCCCGCGGCCGGCCGTCCCCCGCTGTGTCACCGGACGGGCTGCTCAGCTCAGCCCGTCCGGCCTCTTGTCGTACCCCTTGCGTAGGGTGTTCCCAGGGAACAGACCGGGCACAGCACCCCGAAGGGACGAACCAGGCGATGGCGATCCAGGTCGGCGATCACGCCCCCGACTTCGAACTCAAGGACAACCACGGCGCGCCCGTCCGGCTGTCCGACCACCACGGCCGTCAGAACGTGGTGCTCGTCTTCTACCCCTTCGCCTTCACCAGCGTGTGCACCGACGAACTACGCGCCCTGCGCGACGGCCCGGCCCGCCTCGCCGACGGCGACACGCGGCTGCTCGCCGTCTCCACCGACTCCATCCACACCCTGCGGGTCTTCGCCGAGCAGGAGAGCCTGGAGTACCCCCTGCTGTCGGACTTCTGGCCGCACGGGGACGTCTCGCGCGCCTATGGCGTCTTCGACGAGGGCAAGGGCTGCGCCGTACGGGGGACCTTCGTCATCGACCGTGAGGGCCTCGTCCGGTGGACGGTCGTCAACGCGCTGCCCGACGCACGTGACCTGAACGACTACACCGAGGCGCTCGACACGCTGTGAGCACGCCCGGCGGCGATACTTCTCCGGCCCCGGGACCTGCGGTGGCCGGGAACCCATTACTAGGATCGACTCGTTGATCCGACATCCGACGCACGACGGGGCTTCCTGCCCCCGGACAATCAATGGAGGACTCGTGGGAGTCAGCCTCAGCAAGGGCGGCAACGTATCGCTGACCAAGGAGGCGCCGGGCCTGACCGCGGTCATCGTCGGACTGGGGTGGGACATCCGCACCACGACCGGCACCGACTTCGACCTGGACGCCAGTGCGCTGCTGGTGAACAACACCGGCAAGGTCACCAACGACGCCAACTTCGTCTTCTTCAACAACCTCAAGAGCCCCGACGGCTCGGTCGAGCACACCGGCGACAACCTCACCGGTGAGGGCGAGGGCGACGACGAGCAGATCAAGGTCAACCTCGCGGGTGTCCCCGCCGAGATCGAGAAGATCGTCTTCCCGGTGTCGATCTACGACGCCGAGAACCGCCAGCAGTCCTTCGGCCAGGTGCGCAACGCGTTCATCCGCGTCGTCAACCAGGCCGGCGGCGCCGAGATCGCCCGCTACGACCTGTCCGAGGACGCCTCCACCGAGACCGCCATGGTCTTCGGTGAGCTGTACCGGCACGGCGCCGAGTGGAAGTTCCGTGCCATCGGCCAGGGCTACGCCTCCGGTCTGCGCGGCATCGCCCAGGACTTCGGCGTGAACGTCTGAGACCTCGCGTCCCGGGCGTCGGCGCCCGGGACGGGTCGTCTCGTACGGCTGTTCCGTCCGGCGCCGCACGGTTTACGTGCGGCGCCGGACGCGCAGGACCACCTGTGAGGCTGTTGTCCGACCCCCTTCCGGTGCTGGACGGCGGCTTCCGAGAAACATCACCCGGGGAGGGACCAGCAATATGGGCGTCACACTCGCCAAGGGAGGAAACGTCTCCCTGTCCAAGGCCGCACCGAACCTCACGCAGGTGTTGATCGGGCTCGGCTGGGACGCACGCTCCACCACCGGAGCCCCCTTCGACCTCGACGCCAGCGCACTGATGTGCAGCGGCGGCCGGGTCATGGGGGACGAGTGGTTCATCTTCTACAACCAGCTCCACAGCCCGGACGGCTCGGTGGAGCACACGGGTGACAACCTCACCGGTGAGGGCGACGGCGACGACGAGTCCCTACTGGTCGACCTCTCCAAGGTGCCGGACCGGTGCGACAAGATCATTTTTCCGGTCTCCATCCACCTGGCCGACGACCGGGGCCAGGCTTTCGGTCAGGTCAGTAATGCCTTCATCCGAGTCGTCAACCAGGCGGACGGCCAGGAACTCGCCCGTTACGACCTGAGCGAGGACGCCTCCACCGAAACCGCGATGATCTTCGGCGAGCTCTACCGTTATCAGGGCGAATGGAAGTTCAGGGCGGTGGGGCAGGGGTACGCGTCCGGGCTGCGGGGCATCGCTCTAGACTTCGGAGTCAATGTTTCGTAAAGCCGACTATGGCAGCGGGGAGAGTCTCCTCCGGAGATCGTCCGGGGGAGCCCCCCACACATGATGGGGTAGCCAGTGGTTCTGAAAACCTTCGGCTGGTCGTTCGCGGTCACCGCGCTCGGCCTGGTCGCAGCGATCCTCTTCGGGGGGTGGACCGCCTTCGGCATCGTGGCGATCCTCTCGATCCTCGAGATTTCGCTGTCCTTCGACAACGCGGTGGTCAACGCCGGAATCCTGAAGAAGATGAATGCCTTCTGGCAGAAGATCTTCCTCACCATCGGCATCCTGATCGCCGTCTTCGGTATGCGGCTGGTCTTCCCCGTCGTGATCGTCGCCATCAGCGCCTCGCTCGGACCCATCGAGGCGGTCGATCTCGCCCTCACCGACAAGGACCGCTACCAGGAACTGGTCACCGACGCCCACCCGTCGATCGCCGCCTTCGGTGGCATGTTCCTGTTGATGATCTTCCTGGACTTCATCTTCGAGGACCGGGACATCAAGTGGCTGACCTGGATCGAGCGCCCGCTGTCCAAGCTCGGCAAGGTCGACATGCTGTCGGCCTGCATCGCGCTGATCGTCCTGCTGATCGCCTCCCTCACGGTCGGGGCCAACGCCCACCAGCACGGCGGCATGCATGTCGACAAGGCGGAAACGGTCCTCCTCGCCGGTATCGGCGGTCTGATCACCTACATGATCGTGGGCGGACTCTCCGGCTACTTCGAGAACCGGCTCGAGGAGTCGGAGGAACACGAGCACGAGGAGGAGGAGAAGGCCGCGCGGGCCGGCAAGCCCAAGACGGCCCTCGCCATCGGCGGCAAGGCCGCGTTCTTCATGTTCCTCTACCTCGAGGTCCTGGACGCCTCCTTCTCCTTCGACGGCGTGATCGGCGCCTTCGCCATCACCAACGACATCGTGCTGATGGCCCTGGGCCTCGGTATCGGCGCCATGTACGTCCGTTCGCTGACGGTCTACCTGGTCCGCCAGGGCACCCTCGACGAGTACGTCTTCCTGGAGCACGGCGCGCACTACGCGATCGGCGCTCTCGCCGCGCTCCTGCTCATCACGATCCAGTACGAGGTCAACGAGATCATCACCGGTCTCATCGGTGTCTTCCTGATCGGCCTGTCCTTCTGGTCCTCCGTGCGCCGCAACAAGGCCCACGCGGCGGCCGAGGGCGGCTCGGGCGAGAAGACCGAGGTCTCCTCCGGGGTGTGACAGCCCTCCGGGTGAGGAACGCTCTGTTCGGGGCGGCCGTCGAGGACCAGTCCTCGGGGCCGCCCCGACGGCCGTCCGGAGCCCGCACGGGCGCCGGACGGCCCGTGGAAGGGAGGGCGACCCGTGAGGGGGCGGCGGCCCGTGAGGCGTGAGGGTGCGGCGGCCCGTGAGGGGCGGGCGGGACAGCAGGGGCGCGACGGGACAGCAGGGCAGCAGAGCAGCGGTATCAGCGGGTCAGCGGGATCACGGGGCAGCGGTATCAGCGGGGCAGCGGGGTTCGACGAGTGGACTTGGGGCGGGAATGGGCTTCCTGGACGGACTGTGGCGCGGAAACGACAGCGCCTTCGACTCGGGCAACGCGGCGACCAACGCCATCGAGCTGACGAAACGGTATGCGCAGGTGTCCCTGACCAAACAGGGCGCGGCCACCGGAAATCTCCGGGTCAACCTGAGCTGGCGGATGCGGACCTCCGACCTGGGCGGCTCCCAGCGGGAGAGCCTGCTGCGCCACCCCCTCAAGGCGCTCAAGCCCCCGGAGGTCATCGCCCACAGCCAGAGCATGGTCGACGTCGACCTGGACCTCGGCTGCCTGTACGAGCTCCAGGACGGCACCAAGGGCGTGGTCCAGCCGCTCGGCGGCCTCCTCGGCGACGTCAACGGGCCGCCGTACGTCAAGCTCAGCGGCGACGACCGGTTCGGCTCGGGCTCGGGGGAGACGCTCTACGTCAACCTGGACCAGCGCGAGAACATCAAACGCCTGCTGGTCTTCGTGTACATCTACGACCAGACGCCCGCCTTCGACCGGACCCGGGCCATGGTCACGCTCTATCCCGGCAACGGCCCGCGGATCGAGATAAGCCTGGACGAACGCCACCCGCAGGCCCGCTCCTGCGCGGTGGTGATGATCGAGAACATCAAGGGGGAGATCATCGTCCACCGCGAGGTGAAGTTCGTCTACGGCTTCCAGGGAGAGCTGGACCGCCTCTACGGCTGGGGCCTGCAGTGGGGGCGCGGCTTCAAGTCGAAGACGGGGCGGTGACCGGGCTCCCGGAGGGGCCTACCGCCCGATGAACTGCGGCCCCTGCGGAGGCAGGCGGAAGTCGGGGTCGGGGGTGTGGACGGCCGGGGGCGGGTAGCCGTAGCCGGACGGGGCCGCCGCGACGGCGGGCACGGGGGACGTCTGGGGGTAGCCGTAGGCGGGCGGGGCGGTCGGCTGGGGGTAGCCGTAGGCCGGCTGCGTGGCCGGCGGCTGCTGGGGCGGATAGCCGTAGGCGGGCTGTGCCGGGACCCCCGGCGGCTGCTCGGGCGGCAGCGGGAGGGACGGATCGGCCGCGACGGGGGAATGTACCTGCTGGGTCAGTGCCTCGGAGGAGACCGAGGGCTCCGGCGGGGCGGGGGCGTGTGATGCCAGGGCCGGCGCCTCGGAGGAGACCGAGGGCGCGGGCGCGTCGGCGTCGGCGGTCACAGGCTCCTGTGCCGCCTCCGACTCGTCCACCGAGATCCCGAAGTCCGTCGCCAGGCCCTTCAGCCCGTTCGAATAGCCCTCGCCGAGCGCCCGGAACTTCCAGCCGTCCCCGCGCCGGTACAGCTCACCGCAGATCAGCGCGGTCTCCCGGCCCGTCTCCGGCGTGACGTCGAAGGACGCCAGCGCCTCCGTGTCCGGGGCCTCGGCGTCGTACAGCAGGATGCACAGGGTGTCCACGGTGTCGAAGGCGACACCGTCCGCCGACGCCACCAGCAGAATCCGCCCGACGCCCTCCTCGACCCCGCCGAGATCAGTCTGGATCGTGTCGGTCAGGTTCTCGGCGACGCGTTTCTTGCCCAGCCGCCACACTTTGCCGGAGGGGTGCCGGGGCTGGTTGTAGAAGACGAAGTCCTCGTCCGACCGGACCCGGCCGTCGAGCCCGAGAAGCAGGGCGGACGCGTCCACGTCAGGTACCCCCTGGCCAGGCGACCAGCGCAGCACGGCGCGTACCGTGGTGGTCCGGAGCGGGACGTTCGACCCCTTCAGCATGGCGTGCGTCATGCGGTCATCCTGCCTTCTCCGTCCTGGTCACGACAATGCGGGGTACCGGCACGCGCCGACGCCGACCGGCACCGACATGATCGGGTCACCCGAAGTTCACACCCGGCGGGAACCGCCGACATCGATACGTACGTACTATTACCGGCCACCTTCCGACATTCCACAGCCATTCCTCAGCATGTCCAACGGCCCAGGGGGAGTTCATGCATCACTTCGGACAGATCGCCCCTGCGGCGCGGAAACGTCTCTTCCACCGGGAGCCGGGCCGGTTCACGGCCCGGTCCCCGGCCCGCCTGCTCTCCATGGCCCTCGGTGCCACGCTGTACAGCCCCGCGACCCGCCCCCGGCTCGCCGACGACATCGTCAAGCAGGCCGGGAACGGCGTGGTCTCGATGGTGCTGTGCCTCGAGGACTCCATAGGCGACGACGACGTGGCTGCCGGCGAGGCGAACCTCGTGGCCCAGTTCGCCGACCTGGCCGGCCGGTCAGGGGCCGATCTGCCGCTGCTGTTCATCCGGGTCCGCACCCCCGAGCAGATACCCGACCTCGTCCGACGCCTCGGCCCCACCGCCGGGCTGCTGTCCGGGTTCGTCCTGCCGAAGTTCACCGAGGAACGCGGCACGCCCTTCCTCGAGGCCCTCACCGTCGCCGAGGCCTCCGGCGGACACCGCCTCTTCGCGATGCCGGTGCTGGAGTCCCCGGAGCTGCTCTACCGCGAGACCCGGGTGGAGACCCTCGAGGGCATCCTCCGCGCGGTCGACAAGTACCGCGACCGGGTTCTCGCCCTGCGCCTCGGCGTGACCGACTTCTGCTCCCCGTACGGGTTGCGCCGCGGTCCCGACATGACGGCCTACGACCTCCAGATCGTCGCCTCCGTGATCGCCGACGTGGTGAACATGCTGGCCCGGGTCGACGGCACCGGATTCACCGTGACCGGGCCGGTCTGGGAGTACTTCCGGGCCCAGGAGCGCATGTTCAAACCGCAGTTGCGGCAGAGCCCGTTCCTCGAGGTGAAGGCCGTGGAGCTGCGCCAGTCACTGATCGAGCACGCCATGGACGGCCTGCTGCGGGAGATCTCCCTGGACCGGGCCAACGGACTGCAGGGCAAGACCTGCATCCACCCCTCGCACGTCCTGCCCGTGCACGCGCTGTCCGTCGTCAGCCACGAGGAGTACAGCGACGCCCAGGACATCCTGCGGCCGGAACGCGACGGCGGCGGTGTCATGAGGTCGGCGTACACGAACAAGATGAACGAGGTGAAGCCGCACCGCGCCTGGGCCGAGCGGACCGTGCTGCGCGCCGAGGTGTTCGGCGTCGCGAACGAGGACATCGGGTTCGTGGAGCTGCTCGCGGCCGGCCTGGCCAAGTGACCCGACCGACCCGACCGACCCGACCGACCGGACCGACGGCAAGGAATCCATGGAGAAGGCAGTGAACGAGGGAGTGCGCCGCGAGGCGCGCGACGGATCGCGGACCGGCGAGGACATACCGGCCGGGGACATACCCGCCGGGGATGTCTGGTCCGGGAGCTGGGTCGCCGAGCGCCTCGGCGTCGAGCTGGCGGGCGACGACCGGCTGACCGGGCTGCTGGGGCTGGCACTGCGCCGCAACCCCAAGCGGGCGCACCTGCTGGTGTCCCACGTCCTCGGCAAGCACGTACCGCAGTCGCCCGCCGTCGTGTACGGCCACGGCGTCGCCCTGGGCCGCCGGGTCCGCGAACTGCTCGGCGAACAGGCGCACCGGGCGGTGGTCCTCGGGTACGCCGAGACCGCCACCGGCCTCGGCCACTCGGTCGCCGACGGCCTGGGCGTCGCCCCCTGTCTGCACTCCACCCGCCGTCCGGTCCCCGGGGTCGCCACGGCGGGCGGCTTCGAGGAGTCCCACTCCCACGCCACCTCGCACCTGCTGCTCCCCGAGGACCCCGGGCTGCTGGCCGGGGACGGGCCGCTGGTCCTGGTCGACGACGAGTTCTCCACCGGCAACACGGTCCTGAACACCATCCGCGACCTGCACGCACGCCACCCCCGGCGGCGGTACGTGGTCGTCGCCCTGGTCGACATGCGCTCGCCCGCCGACACCGGCCGGCTGGACGACTTCGCCCACGGGATCGGCGCCCGTGTCGACCTGGTGACGACCCTCTCGGGCACGGTACGGCTCCCGGAGGGCGTGCTGGAGAAGGGGAGGGAGCTCGTGGCCCGCCAGGAGGCGGAGGCGCAGACGGTCGCGCAGACGGCGGCCGGGACGGCACCGCGGGCCGGCCGGGTCGCGCGCGTCGAGCTGGGCTGGCCGGACGGGCTGCCCGACGGCGGGCGGCACGGGTTCACGCCCGCGCACCGCGCCCGCCTGGACGACGCCCTGCCCGCCATGGCCGACAGGCTCGCCGACGCCCTGCCCGACGGCGCACGCCGCGTCCTCGTCCTCGGCTTCGAGGAACTGATGTACGCCCCGCTCCGCCTCGCCCACACACTGGAACAGAAGCTGGGAGAGAGGCGGGAACAGAAGCAGGGAGAGAGTCCGGAGCGGACACCGGCCGTCCGGAAGGACGGCGCCGAGGTCCGCTTCTCGACCACCACCCGCTCGCCCGTCCTCGCCGTGGACGACCCCGGCTACGCGATACGCACCCGGCTGGCCTTCCCCGCCCACGACGACCCCGCCGACGGCCCCGGCGAGCGCTACGCCTACAACGTCGCCGGAGCCGGCTTCGACACCGTCGTCGCCGTCGTCGACTCGGCGGCCGACACCCCCGCCCTGCACGCGCCCGGCGGGCTGCTGGCCGAACTGGCCGCCCACACCCCGCAGGTTCTCCTCGCGGTCGTACCGTCGTACGCACCCGCCCCACCTGACGCGCCGGCCGGACCGGACGCCCCGGCCGCCCCCGAAAGGCCCGCCCCCATGCTGCCCGAGCCCCTTCGCGGCCCCGCCTTCTCCTCGTACGCGCCCGAAGAAGTCGGCTGGCTGCTCCAGGACCTCTCCGACGTCACCCTGGAGGCACCCACCGAGGAACGCGAGGAGGCCATCCAGAGCGGCGGCGCGCACTACGCCGAGTCCCTGCCCGTCGAATACCAGCCGAGCGTGGACTACCAGGAGCTGTTCCGCGCGGCCCTGCACACCTCGGCGGCCCGCCTCGCCCACGCGGTCGGCGTGGTCACCGAAACCGTGCTCGCCGAGAGATCCCCGCGCCCGGTGCTCGTCTCCCTGGCCCGGGCCGGCACCCCCATCGGCATCCTGATGCGCCGCTGGGCCCAGTACCACCACCGGCTCGACCTCCCGCACTACGCCGTCTCCATCGTCCGCGGCCGGGGCATCGACGCCAACGCGCTGCGCTGGCTGGCCGCCCACCACGACCCCCGGGACGTCGTCTTCGTCGACGGCTGGACCGGCAAGGGCGCCATCACCCGCGAACTCGCTCAGGCTGTCGAGGAGTTCGAGAAGAGCCACGGCGTCACCGGCTTCGACCCGGAGATCGCGGTACTGGCGGACCCCGGCTCCTGCGTGCGGACGTACGGCACCCGCGAGGACTACCTGATCCCGTCCGCCTGCCTCAACTCAACCGTCTCCGGCCTCATTTCACGCACCGTCCTGCGCGCCGACCTGGTCGGTCCGGACGACTTCCACGGCGCCAAGTTCTACCGCGAACTCGTCGGCGCGGACGCCTCGGTGGCCTTCCTGGACGCCGTCTCCGCCCGCTTCCCCGAGGTCACGGACGACGCCTGCGCCCAGGCCAAGGAACTGCTCGCCACCGACCGCACCCCCACCTGGGAGGGCTGGGCCGCGGTCGAACGCATCAGTGAGGAGTACGGGATCCACGACGTGAACCTCGTCAAGCCCGGCGTCGGCGAGACCACCCGCGTCCTGCTGCGCCGGGTGCCGTGGAAGATCCTCGCGCGCGCCGGAGCCGGCCACGACCTCGACCACGTAAGGCTGCTGGCCGAGCAGCGGGGCGTTCCCGTCGAGGAGGTCGAGGGACTGCCGTACACCTGCGTCGGTCTGATCCACCCCCGGTACACGCGCGGCGCGACCGGCGCCGACGGCAGGGCGGTGACGTCCTGATGACCGTCCTCGTCGCCAGCGACCTCGACCGCACCCTCATCTACTCCGCCAACGCCCTCGCCCTGACCGGGCCCGACGCCGACGCCCCGCGCCTGCTGTGCGTGGAGGTCTACGAGAGCCGCCCGCTGTCCTACCTGACGGAGACGGCGGCCCGGCTCCTCACCGAACTCGGCGACGCCGCCGTGTTCGTACCGACCACCACCCGCACCCGCGAGCAGTACCGGCGCATCAGCCTCCCCGGCCCCGCCCCGGCGTACGCGATCTGCGCCAACGGCGGCCACCTCCTGGTCGACGGCGAGACCGACCCGGACTGGCACGCTCGGGTGAGTGCTCGCCTCGCCGCCGAGTGCGCCCCGCTCTCCGAGGTGCGGGCGCACCTGGAGCGGACCGCCGACCCGGCCTGGACGCGCAAGCACCGCGTCGCCGAGGACCTCTTCGCCTACCTCGTCGTCGAGCGGGAGCTGCTGCCCGAGCAGTGGGTGAAGGAACTCGCCGTCTGGGCGGAGAACCGCGGCTGGACGGTCTCCCTGCAGGGCCGCAAGATCTACGCCGTACCCAAGCCGCTCACCAAGAGCGCGGCCATGCGCGAGGTCGCCCGCCGCACCGGTGCCGACCTCACCCTCGCCGCCGGCGACTCGCTCCTCGACGCCGACCTGCTGCTCGCCGCCGACCGGGGCTGGCGCCCCGGCCACGGTGAACTGGCCGACGCCGACTGGACGGCCCCCGGGATCACCGCGCTCCCCGAGCGCGGGGTCGTGGCCGGGGAGGAGATCCTGCGGGAGTTCCTGGGA
Source organism: Streptomyces sp. P9-A2 (assembly GCF_036634175.1). Lineage (NCBI taxonomy): Bacteria > Bacillati > Actinomycetota > Actinomycetes > Kitasatosporales > Streptomycetaceae > Streptomyces > Streptomyces sp. P9-A2. The sequence goes on along the minus strand of NZ_JAZIFX010000001.1, from coordinate 2,265,131 downwards.
GCGGCGCGCCAAGGCCGGTGAGTCGGCCGCACTGCTGAGGCGGCCGCACCGGGACCGAGACGGGTCTCGGTGCGGCCGAGCGGAAGCCGCGAAAGGGGTCAGCCGCGAGAAGCGTCAGCCGTGGCGCTCTTGGCCGGCCAGGTCGTACCGGCCGGCGGGGTACTCCTCCTCGGGACCGTCCTCCTCGGAGGAGCCCGACGGCCGTCCCCCCTCCGTGCCCGCCTGCCGGTCGGGCCGCCCGCGGCCGGCACCCGGCCGCAGCATCCGCAGGACGAGGAACGCGAGCACCGCCAGCGCGGCCAGGCCGAGGACCACCTTCGAGTAGGCCGACACGACGGTCGTGACCTGCTGCCAGTTCTCGCCCAGCGTGTAGCCCGCGAGCACGAAGGCGGTGTTCCAGATGGCACTGCCCAGCGTGGTCAGACCGAGGAACACGGACAGCCGCATGCGCTCCACACCGGCCGGCACCGAGATCAGCGAGCGGAAGATCGGGATCATCCGGCCGAAGAACACCGCCTTGGTCCCGTGCCGCAGGAACCACGCCTCTGTCTTCTCGATGTCCGAGACCTTCACCAGCGGCAGCCGCCCCGCGATCGCCACCGTCCGCTCCCGGCCGAGCAGCGCACCCACGCCGTACAGGGCGAGCGCGCCGATCACCGAACCGGCCGTCGTCCACAGCAGCACGGCGAGCAGACCCATCCGCCCGCCGCTCGCGGCGAACCCGGCCATCGGCAGGATCACCTCGCTCGGCAGCGGCGGAAAGAGGTTCTCCAACGCGATGGCGAGACCCGCCCCCGGCGCACCCAAGGTGTCCATAAGGCCGTTGACCCACTGGGGCCCGGCTTCCCCGCCGGCTGCGGCGGACACGGTGTGGGCTGCGATGACTGTCATCGGGCAACCGTACGGAGCCGTAACTGAAGAGAACCTGAGGAAGATCGCCGACAGCCCTCCGGCCGCGCCCCGGCGCCGGGTGCCGCCGGAGTGGGGGAGGTCAGCCGCAGCAGCCCCCGCCGCAGCAGCCCCCGCCACCACCGCCTCCGCCCGCGCGGGGAGCGGCGGCCGGTGCCTGGGCGGCACCGCCCACGGCGACCGTGGACAGGAGCTTCACGGTGTCGTCGTGTCCTGCCGGGCAGTCGGCCGGGGCAGCGGATTCGGCCATGGGACGGCTCAGTTCGAAGGTGTCGCCGCAGGTCCGGCAGCGGTACTCGTAGCGAGGCATGAGCACAGGCTAACCGGCGGATGGCGATTGTGGCCTGTGACGGTGGCCGCCGGCCGAGGTGTGGGGGGCACGGGTCGCGGATTGTGGCGGGAGACGGCCGGGCCGGATCCGTCCCGGTCAGCCGGCGGAGCCGCCCCGGTCCTCACGGATCAGGGACACCACCCGTGCCACCGACTGTCGGACCGCTTCCGTCTCCGTCAGGAAGTGCCAGTAGTCGGGGTGGCGGCCCTCCAGCCCGGCGACGGCCCGCTCCAGCCGGGCCACGGCACTGTCCAGCGGGTGCGCGTGGCGCGGGTCCGGGGTGTGGCGGCCGGCCATGGCCAGGCGCTGGGCGTCCCGGATGGCGAAGCGGGTGCGCTCGATCTCCTGTTCCGGGTCCTTCTGCACGGCGTTCAGCTGCCGCAGCCGGTCTCCGGCGGCGGACACGGCCTCGTCGGTCGTGTTCAGCAGCGCCCGTACGGTCGACAGCAGAGCGGTGGCGTCCGCCCAGCGCTGCTCGTCGCGCGCGGTGCCCGCCTCGGCGAGCTTGCTCTCGGCCTGTCGCACGTTCTCCGTGGCCAGGTCGGGGACGCCCTGGAGGTCCTGCCAGCAGGCGGCGCTGAAGCGCCGGCGCAGCTCGCTGAGCACCGGCTCCACCTGCTCGGAACGGGTGGTGAGGGCCTGCGCGCGGGTGCGCAGGGAGACCACCCGGCGGCCGGTCTCCGCGGCCAGTTCCGGCAGCCGGTCGGCCTCCGCGCGGATGGCCTCGGCCTGGCGGATGACCCGTTCGGCCCGCTCCAGGGTCTGCGGCACACCGTGCTGCCCGGCGCCCTGGTTCAGCTTGGTCAGCTCCGGGGAGAGCGCGGCGAGCCGGGCGGCGAGATCATCGGCCCGCAGCTCCGCCGCACGGGCGGTGTCCAGCGCGTTCGACGCGGCGAGCAGCGCCTGACGGGCCCGCTCGACGGCGGGGGCGAGCCGGGCCAGCTGGGTCTCGGCCTTGCCGAGGAGGGGGCCGAGCCCGTCGGTGAAGCGGTCCAGTTCCCGCTTGACCCGGTCCAGCTCACCCTTGGCGGCGGCCAGTTCGGTGCGGGCCCGGGAGGCGGTGGAGGCGTCCAGGTCGTGGCGGTCGAGATCATGGGCGTCGACTGCGTCGATATACGTGTGGCTGGCCTCGTCGATCCGGCGGCCGAGCGCCTCGAAGTCGGCGACGGCGCGGCGGGCGGCGGGGGAACTGTCCACGGCGGTGATCGTCTCGACGGAGATCCGCAGGTCCCGCTGGGCGGTGTCCAGCTCGTAGAACGCGGCCGCCGCCGCGTCCTTGGCGGCCTGCGCCTCGGCCCGCTGGTTCTCGGCCCGCCCGCCGAACCAGCGCCGGGTGCCGCCGCCGGCGAACGCGGCGGGCAGGGCCAGCACCACCAGCGGCAGGACCGTCAGCGTGAGCGTGTCACGGAGCGGGCCGGCGACCCGGCCCCGGGTGACCACCAGGCCCTGTCTTCCGGAGCTCTGCCTTCCGGAGCTCTGCCTTCCGGGGCCCTGGGAGACGGGGCCCCGGAAGACCGAAACCCCGGACAGAAGACCACGCGTACGGCCCACGCGTGGTCTCGACGGCGAGTACGGCTGCTCTGGTATCGCCGTCACATCCCTCTCCCGTACTGTCGTTCGCCCTTCCCGACGGCCATTGTCCCACCGGTGAGGGGCGAACACACGGGTCGGTCAGTCCGCCGTACGGACCGTGAGGCTCCCGTCGCCGGTACGGACGTCCACCGCATGGGGGCTGGTGTCGTCGCGGGGCACCGACACCTTCTCGGCGCCGTCACCGGTCCCGGACGTCACCCGGTAGGCGGCCCGGGGCAGTTCGACGGTGGTGGAACCGTCGCCGCTGCGGGACTCCACCAGGTCGGGTACGGCGCTCAGCTCCAGACGGATCGAGCCGTCGCCGGTCCGGGCGCGCACCGTGCGGGACGCGACCTCGGCCCGCACCGATCCGTCGCCGGTACGCAGGGTCAGAGGGCCGGCGGTGTCGGTGACGTGTATGGAGCCGTCCCCGGTACGGATGTTCAGCGCGTCGCGGAAACCCCGGGCGCGCACGCTGCCGTCGCCCTCCTCGACCTTCACCGCGACCCCGCGGGGCACCTCGATGCGGTGCTTGGCGGAGCAGTTGGCGACGACGCCGGAGCACGTGACCCGCAGCTTCAGCCGGTCGCCCTCCATCGACCAGGTCACCTTCGGGTCCGTGCCGAGAGCGACGGTCCCCTGGAACCACCGGGTGACCTCGACCTTCCCCGACGGGGTGCGGTCCGCGGCGACGATCTCGAGCGCGGAGTCGTCGGAGTCGACGGTGAGGGTGCTGCCCGGCAGGTCGAAGGACCGGCGGTCGGGGTCGGTGTCGTCCGCGGCCGACGCCCCGCAGGCCGTCAGCCCGCCGACGAGCACCACGGCGGCCCCGCCGAGGGCGACCGCGCGCAGGCGCACGCCACGGGAGGAGCCGGCGGTGGCGCGGGTCGTGCCGGTGGTACCGGTGGTACCGGTGGTACCGGTGGTACCGGTGGTGCTGAACGTGCGGGGCCTGCGGGTCGTGCGGGTCATGACGGTCTCCCCCTGGGACGGACGGTCGCGCTTTCCGGCGCTCTTCGACCGTACGGAGCCGCGCCCCGCCGGGGGATCCGGGCCGCTACCGGATTCGAGGTGGGGTTACCCCCCGGGCGGAACCGGAGAGAATTCCGAGAGAACCCGTAGGGGACCCCGCCCGGACGGACGTGGAAGGACCCGGCAGCCGGGATCGTTCCCCGGGCCATGTAGGCTGTCGAATCGGTCTGGGCGGTGCGCCCGGGTCCCGGGTGCGTAGCTCAGGGGTAGAGCGCCTGCCTTACAAGCAGGATGTCGGCGGTTCGAAACCGTCCGCGCCCACCGCGTCGCGAGCCCATGGTCCACGGTCTGCGGTCTCACGAGAACAGGGTCCCCCGGAGTTCCTCCGGGGGACCCTGTGTCGTTCGTGTCCGGGGCCCCTACGGGGACGGCTCGGTTCCGCCCGGCGGCGGTGCCGCGTGCGTGTGCGTGTGCTTCAGCCGGGAGCGGGCGTGGACGCGGTCGGCACCGGCCAGCTCCGCCCAGTACCGATGGGTGCTGACGAACACCACCAGCTCGTGCTCCCGGCGCCGGAGCTTCTCCACCTCGGCCTGCTCGTCGTCCGTCCAGCCGGGTGAGGCGGGGCGCTCGACCAGGCGCCAGCCGGTGTCGTCGCTGAACCCGTCGAGCGGTTCCACCGACCAGGGGAGCCGCTTCAACAGGACCGACAGTTCGGCCTGGACCTGACGCAACTCCTCCTGACCGGCGAGGAGGTCACTCGGGAAGTCATAGGTCGCAGCCACACGCTAATGATACGCCTGTTCGATTTTGGGGGGCGAGTCAACTCGGGCGTCTCCTCGCCGGGTTCGCCCGATCGGGCGAGCACGGTACGCGGTCGTCCGGTATGGCGGGCAAGGATGTTCCGGGGTGAGACTGGGGGCATGTGCCGGAGCATCAAGACCCTGCGTCCGCCCGCGTTGCCCGAGGAGGCCACCGAAGACGAGATCAGGGCCGCCGCCCTGCAGTACGTGAGGAAGGTGTCCGGCTTCCGGGCGCCGGCCGCCCACAACCGCGAGGCCTTCGACCGGGCCGTGGACGCGATCGCCGAGGCCACGGCCGGGCTGCTGGACGGACTGGAGGTGCGCGGCGCCGGCGCGACCACGACCACGGCGCGGCAGGTGGGGTAGGCGAGGTAGGCGAGGGGCGGGGTGGACGAGAAGACGCGAGGGGCGGGGCGACGGGGCGAGCGGGTGAACGACGTAGTGGGTGAACGACGTAGCGGGTGAAGAGGAGTGGGGCGGGCCCCCGTCACCCCGTCACGACGCCTCCACCGGTACCGGCTGCCTGCGCATCAGGTACGCCGCCCCCGCGCCCGCCCCGAACAGCGCGCCGACCGACACCGCGGTGGCGATCCAGGTCGCGCCCAGCCAGTGGGCGCCGAGGTAGCCGAGGGCCACGCTGTAGGCGGCCCAGGACAGGCCGGCCAGCGCCGACCAGGGCAGGAAGTCGCGGGCCCGGCGGCGGGCGGCGCCCGCGCCGAGCGAGACCAGTGAGCGGCCGGCCGGGGCGAAACGGGCGAGGACGACCAGGCCACCGCCGCCGCGGGCCAGCGCGCCGCCGAGACGTTCCTGCGCACCGGCCAGACGGCGGGAGCGGGCGATCGCCCGGTCCAGGCGGTCGCCGCCGCGCCAGGCGAGACGGTAGGCGACCAGATCGCCCAGGACGGAGGCGGTGGCGGCGCAGAGCGTCAGGACCAGGATGTCGGGCACATCGGTCGCGGTGCCCGCGGCGGCGGCCGTGGCCGCGGCGATCACGAGGACCCCGCTCGGCAGCACCGGCAGGAACACGTCAAGGAGGACCGAGAGGGCCACCACCGCGTAGACCCATGGGCTGCCGATCAGCGACCCGAAACTCTCCACCCGAACTCCCCGTTGCTCCCCCGTCGGCCAGACCGTGCCGCGGTGGCGCGGAGGAGCGGCAGGAATGACCGTTGACAGTCACTGAGAGTACGCCGGGCAGGTGACGGAAAGGTCACGAAGAGTTCGTGCGTACGACGCCGTGCGTATGTGTCGCCCCGCGTTCTCCCCGTGCCTCATCCGCCCAGTTCGGTCTCCGTCACCCTTCTCAGCCGGACCTCCGGTCCCGGGCCCGGCTGCCCCGAGTCCGTCCCCGGCACCGGGCGCTCCGCCGTGTGCGCCTGCTCCAGCCGCAGCACCGAGGAACGCCCGCGCATCGTCAGCGTCATGAGCTGGTTTCCGAACCAAGGCCCGCCGGTCCTGCGCCACTTGACCGGAGGTCGCCCCGAGCGCCCGTGCCGGGCGAAGACCCGGCCGAGGCCGCGGGCGGCGGTGCTCCAGCCGAAGCGGAACCCGAGCCGGATCGACAGGGGAATGGAGTTGTGCACGGGGGAGCAGGTCAGCTGAACCACCCGGGCATCCGGCCCCCGCACCCGTCCCCGTCCGTCTCCGGGCCCGCGCCCCCGGGCCTTCGTGTCCCAGCTCGGCTCCGCGACATACGCGTGATGGACATCACCGGAGAGAACACACACCGTCGCCGGCGCGTCCGGTCCCGTACCGGCCTCGGCGATCACCTCCGCCAGTTCCCCGAAGGACTCCGGGAACGCCGCCCAGTGCTCCAGATCCGCCGCGCGCCGCAGCCACTCCCCGAACCGCGCCCAGCGGGGCCCCTTGTCGCCCCGGGTCAGTACGGAGCTCCACCCCTCGACGTCGTGCACCAGATGCGGCAGCAGCCAGGGCAGGGACGTACCGATGAGGAGATGGTCGTACGCGCCGCGCCCGTCCAGCGCCTGTTCGCGCAGCCAGGCCGCCTCGGCCGGGTCGAGCATCGCACGCGCGCCCTCCGCCAGGACCCGGGCCGCCCGGGTGTCCACCATCAGCAGCCGCACCCGGCCGAAGTCGCGCCGGTAACTCCAGCGCACCGAGGCCGCGTCCGCCTCGGCCTTCGCGGCGAAGGCCCGCAACACGTCCGTGCTGTCGGGGTGTTCCCGCACGGACGCGTACAGCGGGTCCGCCTCCAGCTCGCGCGGGGAGAGGTTGCCGAGATGCTGGTACACCCAGTAGGACATCAGACCGCTGCGCACCCGCTCACCCCACCAGGACGTGGCCCGCATGTCGGCGACCCAGGAGGCGGAGGTGTTCCAGTCGTCGATCACGTCGTGGTCGTCGAAGACCATGCACGTGGGGACGGTCGACAGCAGCCAGCGCACCAGCGGGTCGAGCCAGGACTCGTAGTAGAGGTGGGTGTACTCCTCGTAGTCCGCCACCTGGTCGCCCGGCGGGGCCTCGAGGTCGCGGCGGGCGGCGAGATAGGCACGGGTGGCGTCGGAGACCTCGTCCGCGTACACCTGGTCGCCCAGGAGGAGGAGCACGTCGGGCCGCTCGCCGCCCGGATCGGCGGCGATGCGCGCGGCCAGGCCGTGCAGCGCGTCGGGGCCGACGGGATCGGGCTCGCCGGCCGGCGGGGACGCCCAGCGGCAGGAGCCGAAGGCGACCCGCACCCCGGTGCCGGCCTCCGCGCCGGGCGTGGAGATGACGGAGGGCGGCAGCGACGCGAAGGCCTCGTCCTCGGCCGGCGGCCACACGCGGGCGCGGTCGAGGAACACCTCGTAGGGCGTCGTCGTGCCCGGGGCCAGGCCGGTCACCTCGACGAGCGCGTAGTGGTGTCCCGCGATCAGGAAGGTGCGGGCCGTCCCGCCGGATCCGTCGGCGCAGCGCACCTCGGCGGTGCCCGGCCGGCTCGTCTCGACCCAGACGGTCGCGGACGAACCGTCGATGTACCTCAGCAGCGGTCCGAGGCGCAGTCCGTTCATGGTGGTGCCCCTTCCTCCGTCGCCCCGTACGGTACGGAACGACGGAGGAGTACGGGGGATCTTGAGCCCGTTGCGGTGTACCGCGCCGTCAGCAGCTCGCGAGGTAGCCCTGCAGGGCGGACTTCTCGGCCGAGTCGACCGACAGGCCGTAGTAGTACTTCACCTGCACCCAGGCGCGGACGTAGGTGCAGCGGTAGGCCGTGCGGGACGGCATCCACTCGGCGGGGTCCTTGTCGCCCTTGGACTGGTTGACGTTGTCGGTGACCGCGAGCAGCTGCGGGCGGGTCCGGTCGTTGGCGAAGGACTGGCGCTGGGAGGTGCTCCAGTTCCGGGCGCCGGAGTCCCACGCCTCCGCGAGCGGGATGACGTGGTCGATGTCGACGTCGGAGGCGGCGGACCAGGTGGCGCCGTCGTACGGGGAGTACCAACTGCCGCTGGTGGAGGCGCAGGCGGAGTCGGTGACGACGTTCGTGCCGTCGCGCTTGAGGATCGTCTCGCGGGTGTTGCAGGTGCCGCTGACGGTGATCCAGTGGGGGAAGAGGTCGCGGTTGTAGCCGGTGCGGACCTCGGTGGAGACGGGCAGTGAGGCGAGGTAGGTGCGGGCGGTGGAGGCGCTGACCGGGGTGGGGAGGGCGGCGGAGGCGCTCGGGCCGTTGAGTATCCCGGCGGAGGCTATGAGCGCGGTGAGTGCCGCGATCGTGCCCAGACGTCGACGCGCGTAGAACTTCGGCATGCGAACTCCCTTGTGGGGTGGGGCCGTTGGAGTGCGAGCAAGGGGAATGCTGGCCTTGCGGCGTTACGGGGAGGGGTGGGTCCGGTGAGAAGTTAATGACGTGTGCATGGCGTGTCTAGGTGTGCGGTGGTGTCGATGTGGTGCGGATGCCGTGCGGGCGTGACGTTTCCGCGGGAGTCCCGCCTCTACGGGCGGGGTGTCGAGGGGTGTGCGGGGGTGCGCGGGAGGGCGGGTGCGACTGCCCGGCAGCCGCTCGGGAGGGCCCTTGGGCGGGCGCTCAGGAGAGTGCTCGGGAGGGCGCTCGGGCCGGCCTCGCGTACGATGGACGGCGCAGAGGGGGAGTAGCCCTTCGCCGGACCGTCGACATACTGCTCAGCCCGTCTGAGCCGGCGCCCGGAGGCAGGCCCCGTACAGGGGTCGGCCGGCGAGACCTTCGGCAAGCAGTGCACGCCCGTGCCCCTCGGCGCGGGTGCCATGTGCGCTGCCGTGCCGAGGCGTCCCGTGGATACACACAGACTCTCGGTGGGGCAGCCCCGACCGATCGAGGAACCTTGATCAACCTGACCGTGACGGCCGTCGTGTTCGGCGTCGTCTTCCTCGCCGAGCTGCCGGACAAGACCGCGCTCGCCGGCCTCGTCCTCGGCACCCGCTACCGGGCCTCCTACGTCTTCGCCGGTGTCGCCGCCGCCTTCGCCGTGCACGTCGCGCTCGCGGTGGCGGCGGGCAGCGTGCTCACCCTGCTGCCGCAGCAGCTCGTGAGTGCGATCACGGGCGTGCTCTTCCTGGGCGGCGCGGCGGTGCTGCTGTTCAGGAAGGACGACGACGAGGAGGAGATCCGCAAGCCGGAGAACCAGTCCTTCTGGAAGGTGTCCGGGGCGGGCTTCATGCTGATCCTGGTCGCCGAGTTCGGCGATCTCACCCAGATCATGACGGCCAACCTCGCCGCCCGTTACGACGACCCGCTCTCCGTCGGCCTGGGTGCGGTGCTGGCGCTGTGGGCGGTGGCCGGGCTGGGCATCGTCGGCGGAAAGGCCCTGATGAAGCGGGTGCCGCTCAAGCTGATCACCCGGATCGCGGCGCTGCTGATGCTGGGGCTCGGGGTGTGGAGCCTGTGGGAGGCGGTGACCGGCTGAGCGGGGCGGACCGGGCCGGCGGGTCGGGGCGGGCGGCGCGAAGGGATCGGTCGGCCGGTTCCGCCGACGGCTGCGCGGGGGTGACGGCGCGGCCGGCGATCCGTGAAAGGTCGGCGGGGGTGCTGGCGGGATGCCGGACTTGTTTTGTATCGTGGATGAACAAAGTGGCTCCCGCCCGTTTCCCCTGACCGGCGGGCGGGGCCGCCTTGTCCCCCTCCCCGGGAACCGCACCGGGCCCGCACCCGGGTCCTGCGCCCGGGCCCCGCCTCCGCGCTTTGGAGTTGCCGATGACGGCCACCGCCGTACTCACCGCCCGCGCCCTCCTGCTGGACATGGACGGCACCCTCGTCAACTCGGACGCCTCGGTCGAGCGCGTCTGGCGGCGCTGGGCCGAGCGGCACGGGCTCGACGGCGACGAGGTCATGAAGGTCGTGCACGGCCGCCAGGGCTACGCCTCGATGGCGCTGCTGCTGCCGGACCGGCCGATGGAGCAGAACCACGCCGACAACACGCGCATGCTCGCCGAGGAGACCTCGGACACCGAGGGCGTCGTCGAGATACCGGGCGCCCGCGCGTTCCTCGCCTCGCTCGACGGCCTCCCGCACGCCCTGGTGACCTCCGCCGACGTCGCCCTGTCCACGGCACGGATGGCTGCCGCCGGACTGGAGCGGCCCGAGGTGCGGGTGACCGCAGAGTCGGTCGGCGCGAGCAAGCCCGACCCCGAGGGCTTCCTCAAGGGCGCGGCGGAACTGGGCGTCGCCCCGGCCGACTGCGTGGTCTTCGAGGACTCCGGGGCGGGGATCGCCGCGGGACGCGCGGCCGGCATGAAGGTCGTCGGCATCGGCCCGCGCGCCGGATTCCACGACCCGGACGTGGTCGTACGCGACCTGACCCAGGTACGGGTGGAGCGCGGCGCGGACGGGACGATCCTGCTGCACATCACGGACGCCGGGCACGCGGGCTGACGTCGCCCGCCGCCGCGCGGCGGCGAGGCCGGCGCGGCGCGTTCCGTCGCCTCAGCGGTTGTTCGTCTCCGCCTCCAGACGGCTCCGGGTCTCCGGTCCGTACACCCCCAGCTCGTCGCCGCGGATGCCCCGCGACCACTGGTAGGCGCGGACGGCGTCCTCCGTACGGTGATTGAACCGGCCGTGGGCCGAGTCGTTGTACAGGTACACCTTGCTCAGGCGCTGCTGGAGGTCGGAGACCTCCGGACCCCGGTCGCCGCGCCTCAGCGTGGCACCGGTGACGTTGCCGTCGTCCGCCTCCTCCGTCTCCTCGGGGGCGGCGGCCGGGGCGGTCGTCGTCGGGGCCGCGGAGGACTCCGCCGCGTTCGACGGGGTCGCCGAAGCCCCCTCCTCCGCTTCGTCCTCCGGCTCCGGCTCCGACTCCGAGGCCGACGGCGACGCCGACGGGCTCGCGCTCCCGGACGGAGTGGCCGAGGCCGACACCGGGGCGGACGCCTCCGGTGAGCCGGACGCGCTCGTGGCCGGCGCCACCAGGGGCGCGTCGGACGGCGCGTCCGGCACGCTCGCCCGTACGTCCTTCGGCAGCGCGCCGTCCCGCGACGGCGTCTCGTAGGCGAACAGCCCGCCCGCCCATCCGGCGGCCCCGACCACCGCCACGACGGCTCCGGCGGCCACGAGCAGCGTGGCGCGGCGACGGCTGCGGCCGGCGGAGGGAGCGGGCCCGCCGACGTCCGGGACCGGGCCCGTGCGCGGCCCCGCCGCGACGGACACCGCCCTGAGCGGGCGCGTGGAGTCGAACAGGTTCAGGTCGGTGGCACTCGGCTCGCTCATGGGCGGCGCCAGAGGCGCGGCGAGGTGTGAGGGCTGAGGGGCCGTCGCCGGGGTGGTCGAGGGGAGGACGGACGTCGCGTCCGGGTCCTCCGGAGCCCCTGGAGCCCCAAGGGCTCCGAAAGTGACGGGAGCACCCGGGGCCCCGGGTGCGGTGAGCGCGTCCGGGGTGATGGTGCGCAGTTGCATGGTCGCGTCGGCCGGCTGCGGTGCGCCGGGCGTCGCCTGCCCGGCCTGCTGGGTCTGCGAGGGCTGCTCGTTTCGCGGGATCTGCTCGTTCCGCGCCGCGGGCCCGCCGTGAGCCGCCGGTGTGTCCTGCCGGCTCGCGTCGGGCGGGGCGGGGGACTCTTCCGCCTTCTGCCCGGCCTGCCCGGCCTGTTCGATCCGGTCGGCTCCCTGTCCGGCTTCAGGCTCCGGGGGGCGGCCGCCGCTGTTCGGCGTACCCGGTGCGACCACCGCGGCCGCTGCGGCCGTCGTGTCGTCGTTGAGTTCGACGTACGGGCGGATGCGGAGCGGAGTGAAGTCCTCGGCCTCTGCCACCTGCGCCGTACGGGCGTCGCGGAGGGTGCCGGACGCGCGCGGAGTGCAGGCGCAGGAAGGGGTGTTGTCCCTGTTCCCGGACGCACCGCATTCCGGACACGGGGTGCCCGTCGAATCGTCCACGTGTACTCCCTCCCCTCGCGATCTCCAGAGATTATGCAGATCTTCTCCACACGCCGACGCACACGCCCCCGGAATACGGTCTTCCGGATGGGCTCGACAGGCCATAACCGGTCATACCGATCACGATGGACCGTGGAAACGAGAACCTGTGGAGGTGGTCATGTCCGGGGACGCGCACGGCAGGGCGGAGAGGGCGGGCAGCGCGCGGCCCTCGCCCGGTGCCGGTTCCGGACCGCCGGCCCCCGATGCCGCTCCGGGTGGCCCGGGTGGTCCGGGTGGTGTCGGCGGCCCTCACGAGCAGGTGCCCCGCAACGTCGTCGTCTCGATGAGCGCCCTGCTCCTCGGCCTGCTGCTCGCCGCCCTCGACCAGACCATCGTGGCCACCGCGCTGCCCACCATCGTCAGTGAACTGGGCGGCCTGGAGCATCTGTCCTGGGTGGTCACCGCGTATCTGCTGGCCTCGACCGCCGCGACCCCGCTGTGGGGCAAGCTCGGCGACCAGTACGGCCGCAAGCGGCTGTTCCAGGGCGCCATCGTCATCTTCCTGGTGGGGTCCGCGCTGTGCGGCGTGGCGCAGGACATGGCCCAGCTGATCGGTTTCCGCGCGCTGCAGGGGCTGGGCGGCGGCGGACTGATCGTGCTGTCCATGGCGATCGTCGGCGACCTCGTGCCACCCCGTGAACGGGGCAAGTACCAGGGCATGTTCGGTGCCGTCTTCGGCACGACGAGCGTCCTCGGGCCGCTGCTCGGCGGACTGTTCACCGAGCACCTGAGCTGGCGCTGGGTGTTCTACATCAACCTGCCCCTCGGGATCGTCGCCCTCACCGTCATCGCGACGGTGCTGCACATCCCGCGCAGGTCGACCCGGCACGTCATCGACTACCTCGGCACCTTCCTCATCGCCTCCCTCGCGACCTGTCTGGTCCTGGTCGCCTCCCTCGGGGGCACCACCTGGGCCTGGGGCTCATCGCAGATCATCGGCCTCTCGGTGCTGGGCGCCGTCCTCACCGTCGCGTTCGTGGCCGTGGAACGCCGGGCCGTCGAACCGGTGCTGCCGCTGGGGCTGTTCCGGATCCGCACCTTCGCGCTCACCGCCGTGATCAGCTTCATCGTCGGCTTCGCCATGTTCGGCACGAACGTCTACCTGCCGACGTTCCTCCAAGTGGTCCAAGGCGTCAGCCCGACCATGTCCGGTGTGCACATGCTGCCGATGGTGGCCGGAACGCTGCTGGCCTCGACCGCCTCCGGACAGATCGTCAGCCGTACCGGCCGCTGGAAGGTGTTCCCGATCGCGGGCACCGGTCTCATCAGCATCGGCCTGCTGCTGCTCCACCGGCTCGACGAGAACAGCCCCACCCTCGTGATGAGCGCCTTCTTCTTCGTCTTCGGCCTGGGGCTCGGCCTGGTGATCCAGGTCCTGGTACTGATCGTGCAGAACGCCGTCTCCTACCAGGACCTCGGCGTCGCCACCTCCGGCGTGACCTTCTTCCGCTCCATCGGAGCCTCCTTCGGCGTAGCCGTCTTCGGCATGATCTTCACGAACGGCCTCGACGACAAACTCGCCGCCGCCTTCCGCGGTGCCCGGCTCCCGCCCGGCGTCTCCCCCGACGCGCTGGAGGCCGACCCGCGCGGCATCCAGGGCCTGCCGGCCGCCCTGCGCCCGGAGGTCGTCCACGCGTACGCCTCCGCCATCACCGACGTGTTCCTGTACGCCGTTCCCCTCGCCCTCGTCGGGTTCGTCCTCGCCTGGTTCCTCAAGGAGGACAAGCTGCGTGCCTCGGTCACCGCGCCCGACGGCACCGAGACACTGGCCGCCAACCCGGTGGAGCGGTCGTCGTACGACGAGGTGTGCCGCGCGCTGTCCCTGCTCGGCACCCGCGAGGGCCGGCGCGACGTCTACCGGAAGACCACCACCCGCGCGGGCTACGACCTGCTGCCCGCGACGAGCTGGCTGCTGCTGCGGATCAGGAGGCACGGCTCGGTGGAACCGGCCCTGCTCGCCGAGCGCAGCACCGTTCCGCTCGATGTCGTCATGGAGGCCGCCCGCCAGGCCGAGGTGCGGCACCTCGCCCGGCGCGAGGGCCTCGGTCTCGTCCTGACCGACGACGGGTTCGAGGCCGCCGAGCGGCTGGCGCGGGCCCGGGAGGAGTCCCTGGCCGAGCTGCTCGGCGACTGGTGGGGGCCGGACCGGCCCACCGATCTGGTGCAGCTGGTGCACGAACTGTCGGGGGAGCTGGGCGGATCGAGCGGGGAACGCCCGCACGACGGCGCCGGACGTCCGAGGGGTGCGCGCGGCGGCCGCCCGGGCGCGCCGGTCGGCTGAGCCCGCCCGGAGTTCACCCGAGCCCGCCCGGAGTTCACCCGAGCCGCTTGGTGAACCAGTGCTCGGCGAACGGTTCGCTGTTGTGCGGTTCCGTCTCGGTGAAGCCGAGCCGCGCGTACAGGGCACGGGCCTCCACCAGGTCGCCGCGCGTGTCCAGGATCAGCCGGGCGGCCCCCGACGCGCGGGCCGCGTCCTCGGCGGCGCGCACCAGGAGCGCCGCACCGCCCCTGCCCCGCATCCCCGGGTGCAGGAAGACCCGGGTGAGTTCGGCGGTCGTACCGGCCGACAGCCGGATCCCCACACTGCCCGCCGCCTCGCCCCCGTACCGCGCGACCAGCAGACGCCCGCGCGGCGGCACGAGGTCGGCGCCCGACTCCGCGGCGATCTCCCGCTCCAGCTCCTGCGGATCGGTCCGGCGTCCCTCGTGCAGCAGGTACCAGCGGTCGCTGAGCTCCGTGTAGTACGCCCGCCAGAGCGCGGTGGCGACGGGGGAACCGGGGAGTTCGGGGTGGACGGTCCATGTCATGTCCGCATTCTGCGTATGTCTCTCCCCGAGCGCGCAACTCTGTTTGCGGGCGGTTCTTCGGGCAACCCGAACGGAGAACCGGCGTGTGAGGAAAGCCGGTTGGCCGACGAACCGGAAGGCATCCATGTCCACTGGCCTGATCATTGCCTTGATCCTGATCGTGGCGGTCGTTGTCATCGCGGCGGCCGTACTGACCCTGCGCGCCCGTGGGCCACGCCACGGCGCGCACCTGAAGCGGCGCTTCGGACCCGAGTACGACCGGGCCGTCACCCGGCACGACGGGGACACGGAGGCCGCCGAACGCGAACTGGCCCAGCGCGTGAAGCTTCACGGCGACCTGCGGGCACGCCCGCTGGGGACCGCCGAACGGGAGAGGTACGAGGCGGGCTGGACGGCCGCGCAGGAGCGGTTCGTCGACTCGCCGCGGGAGGCCGTCGCCGAGGCGGACCGGCTGCTCGCCGACCTCGCCGCCGCCCGGGGCTACCCCGACGGCGGCCAGTACGAGGAGCAGCTCGCCGCCCTGTCCGTGCACCACGCCCACCACGTCGACGGCTACCGCCGGGTGCACCGGGTCGCGCAGGCCCGCGTGAACGGCGGGCACGAGGGCGGCGCGGGCACCGAGGAGATGCGCGAGGCCATGATCGAGGCCCGCGCCCTCTTCGACGACCTGGTGCGGCCGTCCCGTCACGACGGCGAGGACCACCGCGGCGACCCGGAGGGCCACCGCGCGAAGACGGCCGAACGCGGCCGCACCCACACGCCCTCACTGCTCCACCGGCGACAGGCGAAGGAGAGCTGACCGAGATGACCGACACGACACGGCGCCCCGGCGACGAACCGCTGACCGAGGCGCCCCGCACCACCACCCGCACGACCGTCCCCGGGACCCACGGGGGTGCCGGCGAGGACGCCCGCCAGGACCTCCACGGCGACCTCCACGGTGACCCCCGCCGGGACGCCTACGAAAAGGGCGCCCGACCCGGCGCACCGGACCTCCGCGAGGACACCGGCACAGTGCCGCCCGTCCGCGACGGCGTGGGCCCTTCGGCCGCCGGCCGCCCGCGGACCGGCGGCACGCCGGACACGTACACGTCCCCGGACGAGCGCCGCGACCGCCACGGCGGTGACCACGCCCTCGACGAGGCGCACGGTCCCCGTCTGCTCCCGCACGACGACGGCGACAAGCTCACCGCGCGGTTGCAGCACGCCGTGGCCGGTTTCGTGGACACCCCGAGGGACTCCGTCGCGGAGGCCGATCGCGTGCTGGAGGAACTCGCCGCCCGCTTCACGGACGCGGTGACCGAGCGGCGCCGTACCCTGCGCCGGTCCTGGCAGACCGAGGACGTCGGCGAGGGCCCGAACGCCGCCGAGACCGGCACCGAGCAACTGCGCCTGGCCCTGCGGGACTACCGCGAACTGGCGGAACGGCTCCTGCACGCCTGACCGGGGCCTGGCCCGGGACTGAGCCCGGGACCGAGCCCGGGGCCGCCGTCAGGCGTCCCCGGGCTCCGGCCCGTCCGCCCCCGCCCGGCGCTCCCGCCACTGCCGTACGACGTCCTCGACGTCGTACGGCTTCTTGCCCAGTGGGGGGCCGGGCGGCGGCTTGTACATCATGTCGCGGATCCTGACGTTGATCTCCGTGAGGATCCTCCGGACGATCCGCTCCGAGGGGGCCGCGTAGGCCGCCTCCAGGGCGTCCTCGGCCTCCTTGCGCAGGGCGAGCGTCGGCGGCAGCACCGAGTAGCCCTCGCGGGCCAGCTTCCGCTTGACCCACCACATCTCGTCGTACGGGGACTCCAGGTCGCGCGGAAGGGGTTTTCCCGCTCCCGGCAGCCGCGCGAAGTCCCCGCGCGCCTCGGCGTCACGGATCTGCCGGTCCACCCACGTTTCGAAGGACACGTCCGGAGGCTTTCGCTCGGTCATGAGGCAATTGTGCCCACCGGACGGACGGACGGGAGGGAGCCGGGCGTTTTATCATTCGGCGACAGCGAGCCGTTCCGGCCGCCGCACCAGGCCGTCGTGGCCGCCGTCGGGCCGGTCCGGCCGGTCCGCCAGAACGTCTCAGGAGGAGCACACGTGCTCGAACTCACCATGGCCACCGTGTCGTCGGCGGAATCGGGGGCCACGGCCGGCATGCTCATGGCCGATGCGCCGACCGAGCCCGGCGCCGTGCTGCGGGTGGGCCGGGACAGGTCGGTGTGCCGGCTCTCCACACCGGACGACTGGCTGTTCGTGTCCAGGGTCCACCTGGAGTTCCAGTGCGCCCAGGACGGCACCTGGTACCTGAGCTGGCTGCGCGGTTCACTCCCCGAGCCGTCCTCCGAGGTCCGGCTGACCATCGGCGACCAGGCCCACCCGGTCGCCTACGGCGGCAGCGTCGCCCTGCCCCGGGGCGGCAACGGCGAGGTCGTCATCCTGGACCGCTCGGCCCCGCGCAGCGTCAACGTGGGTTTCTACCACGAAGTGTGAGGCGGAAAGCCGCTGCCGCAAGGACACCCCGGCTCGCCCCGGCACCCGCGCCGGGGCGAAACCGTCGTACCCCTCGCCGCCGGCCCGCCCGGACCCCCGTCCCGCGCGGGGGAGCTTCAGGGCCTGCTCCAGGCGGTGCCGGGCGCCCCGCACCCGGGCGTCCCGGGTCTCCCGGGTGATCCCTCCCGCGTCCCGGCGGGCGACCCGCCCGCGCGTCCATCGCCATCCCGGCCAAAGCGGGACCAAAGTGGAGCGGACGTCAGGTGAACCGGGGGTTGCCTGCGTCTCTTCCGGGGGGCGGCGCGCGCCTCGTAGGGTTCGCGGAGGGACCCCCGCGCGGCGGGACGCAAGGGGGCAACGGGGCGGGAGGCCGACAAGGCGTGACAAACGCGGAACACAGGGCGCGACCGGCGGAGGTTTTCCAGGCCGCGGCCGTCGGAGACACCGGATCACGCCTGCACACGGTGCGGCTCGGGCTGTGGCTGCTCGCCGCCGTCCTCGCCGTACGCCAGGTCGCGGCCGTCCTGACCACCCCGCGCGGGGAGCGGCTCACGGACCTCGAGACCTGGTTCGGACACGACGGCGTGCTGCAGGTCAGCGGCTCGCTCTACGCGTCGACCCGCTTCACCGGCACGCCGTTCGGCGGGCTCGTCCTCAAACCCCTCACCCGATCGGCTGAACAGGCGCTCGGCTGGGGCTGGACCTTCGGCACACTGCTGCTGGTCGTCGCGCTCGGCCTGATCGCCGCCCGCGCCCTGCCCCAGCCGATCGGACGCCGCACCGCGCCGCTGGCCGCACCGGTCGCGATCAGCCTGTTCATGCTGTCCCTGCCCGTGCGCAACACCCTGTGGCTCGGACAGACCAGCATCATCCCGGTCCTCCTCGTCCTGCTGGGCTGCTTCGTCGCCCGCGGGCAGCGGGCCGGCGGCATCCTGATCGGTGTCGCCGCCGCCCTCCAGCCGGCCCTGCTGATCTTCGCCCCCCTCCTCTGGTTCACCGGCCGCCGCCGGGCCGCCGCCGCGTCCGGCATCACCTTCGCCACGGGCACCGCGCTCGCCTGGGCCGTGATGCCCCAGGACTCGCACACCTACTGGGTGCACCACATGGCGGGCGCCGGACTCGGCGGCCGGGCCGACGACCCCGCAAACCAGTCCCTGCACGGCGCCCTGCTCCGCCTGGGAGCAGAGGGCCCCCTGGAGATCGGTCTCTTCCTGCTGATCGGCGCGGCCGTCGTCGCCCTCGGCCTGCGCCGCGCGGTGCGCTACGCCCACGACGGCCAGCTGCTGCTCGCCGTCGCGATCACCGGCTGCGCCGCCATCGTCGTCTCCCCGGCCGCGTGGCAGCACCAGCTGCTGTGGGTGCTGCTCACCCTCGTCGGCGTGGCCGGCAGACGCGCCTCCGACCGGCCGGTGTGGCCCGTCGCCGTCGTCCTGGTGATGACCCTGCCGGCCCAGATGATCCTGCCCGAGATGCCGTTCCTGTACCCCGTCCGCGACAACATCGTCCTGCTCGCCGCCCTCGCCGCCGCCACGGCGGTCCCGTTCCTCTCGCGCACCTCGCCGTACTTCCGCACGCCCGTCCCGACCCGGTACGCCGAACCCGTCCCCACCCGCTTCAAGCACGTCCCGCTGCTGCCGTTCCTGCGCCGGGTCCTGACCCGTCCCAACCTGCTGCTGGAACTGCTGCTGATCCGCGTCACCTACGCCGCGTACTCCAAGGTGCGGCTGGCGGCCACCGGTGGCAGGGAGCGGGCGGAGGAGCACGCCCACCAGATCCTCGACCTCGAGCGTCTGCTCCACCTGGACATCGAGTACGCGGTCAACCACGCGGTCGTGGGGATCGGCCGGCTGCGGAACTTCTTCGACTTCTACTACACGTCGTTCCACTTCGCCGTCCCGCTCACGGTCCTCGGCCTGCTGTACTGGCGGCGCCCCGTCGACTACCGCTGGGCGCGCGCGAGCCTCGGCTTCACCACGCTGCTGGCGCTGGTCGGCTTCTGGCTCTACCCGCTGGCCCCGCCGCGCCTGATGCCGGACCTGGGGATCATCGACACGGTGAACGGCGTGCAGGACTTCTCCAAGCCGGACTACGGCACCCTCACCGCCCTCACCAACCAGTACGCGGCGATGCCGTCCCTGCACTTCGGCTGGTCCCTGTGGTGCGGCCTGGCCATCGCGATCATCGCGCCCAGGATGTGGATGAAGGCGCTCGGCCTGCTCCACCCCCTGTTCACCGTCACCGCGATCGTCGCCACCGGCAACCACTGGGTGCTGGACGCGGTGGGCGGAGCCCTCGTCGTCGCGGCCGGTTTCGGCCTGACATATTTCCTCCAGGGCCCGCGGGCCCGCACGGCGGCGACCACCGCGGTCACCGGCACCGGCACCGGCACCGGCACCGGCACCGACACCGGTCCGGGGCCGGAGGCCGCGGAGACGAAGCCGCCGGGCCCTTTCCCCGTGCAGGAGAAACCCGCACAGGAGGAGCCTGCCCGGAAGTAGTTTCCTGCGTGGTCCCCCTGCCGCCGCAGTGGTCCGCGAGGGCCCGCCGGGCACGGCGAAAGCGGCGGCCCAGGGGATCAGGGGCCGCCGCTTTCGGTATGCGGGGTGGTGCGGGGCTGGTGCCGGGTCGGTCAGTACCAGTTGTTGGCCTGCCAGAAGTCCCAGGCGGCGCACGGGCTGCCGTAGCGCTCGTTCATGTAGCCGATGCCCCACGAGATCTGGGTGGCGGGGTTGGTCTTCCAGTCCGAGCCGGCCGAGGCCATCTTCGAGGCGGGCAGGGCCTGGACCAGGCCGTAGGCGCCGCTGGAGGCGTTGGTGGCGGTGTGGTTCCAGCCGCTCTCGTGCTGGACGATGTTCGAGAAGCACTGGTACTGCGCGGAGTCACCGATCATCGACTGCGCGGTCGCCTGGGCCGAGCCCGTGGCCGTGGTGGCGGCCTGCGCGGGGGTGGCGGCGATCAGCGCGCCGCAGGTGGCGGCGGTGAGGGCGGCACCGGCGAGGGCCTTCTTCGGGGTGGCGACGGTGCGGAGGATGGAAACGGCGGACATATAGAAACCTTTTCTTCGGCGGCAGGACGGTCGTCGTAGCTCCGGCCCCCGGAACACCTGGTGGTGCGTGGGGGTGGGGCGTACGTCGGCGCCGCGGCCCGGGTGGGGCACGTCGGCGCCTGGCGACTGCTCCACAGAAACAGTTTTCGGGGTTTGTCCGCAAAGGTCCCTTTTACTACCCCTGGTCGCATCCGGGGGAGTGCCGGTCTGCGACTGACGGTCATCCGCGCAGGTCGGGGCGGGCGGACGCGGAGGCGGAGAGGCTTCCCGGACTACGACCCCGCTTCGTATGTGAGCCGGGTCATGTGGGGCGCCTCACGACGGGCCGTCAGTTCCGTCACCGTCGGCGTACGCGGGAACACTCAGGGGTGGCCGGTGAACGTGACCGGCGTCTCGAAAGCCGCCCTGCGGGTGGCACGGCGCAGGGCGCGGAGCACCGGGGGGCCCAGAGTCAGGGCCAGGACGACGGTCAGCAGAGCCCGGCCCAGGTCCCAGCCGAGGGACGTGGCCAGGCAGTACGCCAGGAAACGGGCCAGGTTGGCGGGGACCGACGCGTCCGGGTCGAAGGAGATGTTCGAGGCCAGGGCGGCCATGAAGGGCCAGCCCGCCATGTTCATCATCGTGCCGTAGGCGAAGGCCGCCAGGAAGCCGTAGGCGGCGAGCAGGCACAGCTCCGCCCGGCCCCGCAGCCTGTCCGGGCCCGGGAGCAGGCCCGCACCCATCGTGAACCAGCCCATCGACAGCATCTGGAACGGGAGCCACGGGCCCACCCCGCCCGTGAGCAGCGCGGACGCGAACATCGTCACCGAGCCGAGCACGAAACCGAAACCCGGCCCGAGGACCCGCCCGCTGAGGACCATCAGGAAGAACATGGGTTCCAGGCCGGCCGTCCCCGCGCCGATGGGGCGCAGCGCCGCCCCCGCCGCCGCCAGCACGCCCAGCATCGCGACCGCCTTCGGGCCCAGGCCCGACTCCGAGATCGTCGCCGCCACCACCCCGACCAGCAGCACGAGGAGCCCCGCGAACAGCCACGGCGCGTCCTGCGCGTGGGCGTTGAGGGTGGAGGCGGGCGGGGCCAGGAAGGGCCAGCCGAACGCGGCCACGCCCACCGCGCTCACCAGGGCCAGCGCCACCAGCGAACGCGGGCCCAGGCGGACGGCCCGCGCCTGGCGCTGGGCGCCGGTGGCCTTACCGGTGAGGGTGGTGGCCGTGGTGGCCATGGTGGCCTTGTCCGTGGCCGGGGTGGGAGCGGGTGTCATGACAGGGCCTCCCGGACCTGGGAGACCGTGAGCCAGTGCTGCGGGGCCAGGATCTTCGCCACCTGCGGGGCGAAGGACGGCGACGCGACGACCACGTCGGCCGCCGGGCCGTCGGCGATGACCTCGCCCTCGGCGAGGAGGACGACCCGGTGGGCGAGTTCCGCCGCCAGCTCCACGTCGTGCGTGGCCAGCAGGATCGCGTGGCCCTCGGCGGCCAGCCCGCGCAGGACGGTCACCAGGCGGGCCTTCGCCGCGTAGTCCAGGCCGCGGGTCGGCTCGTCGAGGAGGAGCAGCGGCGGGCGGGCGGTGAGGACGACCGCCAGGGCGAGGGTCAGGCGCTGGCCCTCGGACAGGTCACGCGGGTGGGTGTCGTCCGCGATGCCGGGCAGCAGTTCCGACAGCAGGGCGCGGCAGACGCCCGGCTCCGCCTCCGCGTCCCGGTCGGCGGCCACACACTCCGCGGCGACCGTGTCCGCGTACAGCAGGTCCCGCGGCTCCTGCGGGACGAGTCCCACCCGGCGGACCAGGTCGCGGGGGCGGGTGCGGTGCGGCACGGCGCCACCGGTGCGGACCGAACCGGCGGACGGTTCCACCAGCCCGACCAGTGCGCCGAGCAGTGTGGACTTGCCGGCGCCGTTGCGGCCCATGAGCGCGATCGTCTCGCCGGGGGCGACCGTCAGATCGATGTGGCGCAGCGCCCGGACGGCGCCCCGCCGGACGGCCAGGGCGCGGACCTCGGCCACACGGACGGGGGCGGACAGGGAGGCGGGTGGGGCGGCAGCGGTGCCGTCGGGCCGCTTGCGGGCGAACAGGGAGAGGAACGAGCCGCGGGGGGTGAGGGGGGCGGCCGGGACCTTCCGGGCGGGCTCCGGTGCGGCGGGCGCGGCCACCGTCTCTGCCGGTGTCTCCGCCCGCGCCCGCGCCCGTTCGTCGGCCTCCGCGAGGCGCTCGCGCAGGGGGGCCGCGCGGCGGCGGGCGTCGCGTACGGTCAGCGGGAGCGGGGACCAGCCGGCGAGCCGGCCCAGGGCCACCACCGGCGGGAACACCGGGGAGACCGCCATCACCTCCGCGGGGGTCCCGAGCAGCGGGGGTTCGCCCGGTCCCGGCAGCAGCGCCACCCGGTCGGCGTACTGGATGACGCGTTCCAGGCGGTGCTCGGCCATGAGGACGGTGGTGCCGAGATCGTGGACGAGACGCTGGAGCACCGCGAGGACCTCCTCGGCCGCCGCGGGGTCCAGTGCGGACGTCGGCTCGTCGAGGACCAGCACCCGGGGGTGCGGGGTGAGGACCGAGCCGATGGCGACGCGCTGCTGCTGGCCGCCGGAGAGCGTGGCGATGGGGCGCTCCCGCAGGTCGGCCAGGCCCAGCAGGTCCAGCGTCTCCTCGACGCGGCGGCGCATCACGTCCGGGGGCAGCCCCAACGACTCCATGCCGTAGGCGAGTTCGTCCTCGACGAGGTCCGTCACGAAGTGCGACAGCGGGTCCTGGCCCACCGTCCCGACCACGTCGGCCAGTTCGCGTGGCTTGTGGGTACGGGTGTCGCGGCCGGCCACCGTGACCCTGCCGCGCAGGGTGCCGCCCGTGAAGTGCGGGACGAGGCCGCTGACCGCGCCCAGCACCGTGGACTTGCCGACGCCGGACGGCCCGGCGAGCAGGACGAGTTCGCCCTCCGGGACCTCGAAGTCGACGCCTCGCACGGAGGGTTCGGGGGAGCCGTCGTACGTCACGGAGACGTTCTCGAAGCGGATCACGACGGCTCCTTGCCGGTGTCCTCGGGGGCGGGGGTGACGAAGGCGGGGAGCAGGCCGAGGAGTACGGCCGCCGCCGGCCACAGGGGCAGCGTGGGCGCGACCAGCGGCACCACACCGGGGTGCAGGGCCGCCGGGTCGCGTGCGGCGGCGACGGCCAGCAGCGCCGCGACCGCCGCGCCGCAGCCGGCGACCAGCCAGGCGCGGGCGTCCCAGCGGTCGGGCCGGTAACGGGTGCGCGGGGAACGCCGCCCGCCCAGCCACAGTCCCGCGAGTGCGGCGGCCAGACCGGCGAGGAGTACGGGGACGCCGTATACGGCACCTTCGGCGGTGAGCAGCCCGTAGGTACCCGCGCAGACGCCGAGCAGCCCGCCGAGGGTGAGGGCGGCGGTGGTACGCCGGACCCCGGCCGGTACCTGTGCCGTACGGCCGTACCCGCGGGCGTCCATCGCGGCGGCGAGTGAGACCGAACGCTCCAACGCGCCCTCCAGCACCGGGAGTCCGACCTGGAGCAGACCCCGGACCCCGCGGTCGGGACGGCCCCGCAGTCGGCGGGCGGCGCGCAGTCGCTGGACGTCCGTGATCAGACTCGGCGCGAAGGTCAGCGCCACGACCACGGCCACACCCATCTCGTACAGCGCGCCGGGCAGGGACTTCAGCAGGCGGGACGGGTTGGCGAGGGCGTTCGCGGCGCCGACGCAGATGAGCAGCGTGGCCAGCTTCATGCCGTCGTACAGGGCGAACGTGAGCGCCTCGGCCGTGACCCGGCCGCCCAGGCGGATGCCCTGCGCCCAGTCGGGGAGCGGGACTTCGGGCAGGTCGAGAAGGACGTGCGTACCGGGGATCGGGGAACCCAGGACGATCGCGAAGAGCAGCCGCACGACGATCACGAGCAACGCCAGCTTGACGAACGCGCTGTACGAGCGGGCCCAGGGGGCGTCCGGCCGGCGGACGGCCACGACGTAGGCGGAGACCACGACGAGGAGGGCGAGCAGCAGGGGGTTGGTGGTGCGGGTGGCGGCGACACCGAGGGCCAGCGCCCACAGCCACCAGGCGCCGGGGTGCAGGGAGTCGCCCTGCCGACGGCGGGGGGCGGTGGAGGGGGCGGGGGTGATGCGTTCCCGTGGCCGGCCGCCGCCGGGCTCAGCCACGACGGCGTACCTGCCAGAAGGCCGCCGCCCCGAGCAGCGCCACCACGGCGCCCCCGGCGACGAGACCGAGGGAGGGGCCACCGGACTCCCCGGACTCCCCGGACTCCCCGGACTCCCCGGACTCCCCGGACTTCTCGGACGCCGGGGAACCGGTGTCCTCGGTCCCGTCCTCCGACTCCTTCCCGGACGCCGATGCGCCCGTGCCGGGCTCCGTGCCCGTCCCCGACACCTGTTCCCCGCACCCGCGCTGCGGGTATCCGGTGATGGCGCACAGCAGGGCGCTGTTGTCGTAGCGCAGGGGTTCGGCGACCGAGGCCAGGGCCTCGGCGGTGCTGGCGTCGGGGGCGACCCGGGCGCAGGCGGTGCGGTTCGCGGGCGGGGTCTCGCCGGACGGGGCGTCCCCGGCCGTACCGAAGTCGATGACGAGGGCGACCCGCTTGCTGCCGTCCTTCGCCGGTGTCTGCCCGCAGATGCCGGCGAAGTCGGTGGCACCGCGGGGCTGCGCCGAGTCGTCGGACTCCTCGCTGACGGCGAAGCGGAAGCCCTGGACGTCGCCGTCGGCGGGGCGGGCGACGGACGGGCCCTGGGTGGCGTACGTCCAACCGTCATCGTCGAGGTCCCAGAAGGACCAGTACCGGTAGCCGGCGGCCTGCGCCTGGCCGGTGCCCGCCAGCAGGGGCAGGAGCGCGGCCAGGAACAGGACGACGGCCCGGCGGGGCCGTCGGGTCACGGCTGCTGCCTCTTCTTCCGGCTGCTCACCAGGACGCCGACGCCGGCGCCGGCGGCCAGGCAGATCCCGAGGGCCCACCAGACACCCGAACCGGAGCCCGAGTCGTCCTTCTCCTTCGCGTCCTTCTGTTCCTGGCCGTTCTTCTCGCCGGAGGTGCCGGCCGCCGGCGCGGCGGGCCCGGTGGCGGCCAGCTTCTTCACCAGGTCGGTGCCGCCGAAGGAGCGCGGGTCGGTGCCCGTGGCGTGGGCGGCGAAGATCAGCTGGGCGTAGGCGGCGGGACCGCTCTGCGCGGCCCAGCCGGCGGCGTTCTTCTCCAGCCAGGCCACGGACTTCGCGGCCGGCCCGGTGGCGCCCTGTGCCGCGAGCGCGACCACCGCGTCGGCGGTGTTGCCGTAGTCGGGCTGGTCCTCGGCGCCGGGGAGGGCGGAGACGAGGTGACCATCGGCGGCGAGCGCGTCCGTGAGGTGGGCGGCACCGTTGGCGGCGGCCTGCTCGGGCGTCCCGGCCTTCTCGCAGGCGGCGTCGTCCGCCGCCCCGCTCCTGTCCTTGCCCGGCTCGACGACCAGGCCCGCGCCGAGGGAGCCGGCCACACCGGCCGCGGTGGCGTCGGCGTTGGCGACCAGTTCGCCCTTCTTGTCCGGCTGGAAGGCGAAGGCGCCCGCCCCGTCGCCCTTGGCGTCGCACGGCAGGGCCAGCTTCAGCAGGGCGTCGTAGGGGGACTTGCCGTCCTTGACCACCTCGGCCGGCTTCTCGCCCGCGGCGGCGAGCGCGCCGACGACGACGGACGTGGAGTTGGCGTCACTGTCCCCGCCCGCCATGTAGCCCCAGCCGCCGTCCTTGTTCTGGACGGACTTCAGCCAGTCGAGGGCCTTGCCGGTGACGGCGTCGTGCCCGCCGAGCGCGGCGAGGGCCTGCACAGCGGCGGCGGTCTGGTTGGTGTCGACCATGGTCTTGGCGTCGCACGCGGTGCCGGTGTCGGCGCGGAACGGGGCGAAGGAGCCGTCGGCGCACTGCTGGCCGGCCAGCCAGTCGACGGCCTCCTTCGGCGGCTCGGCACCCACCGTGTGCTGGGCGAGCAGGGCCAGCGACTGGCGCCACACACCGTCGTACTGCGGGTCGCTCTCGCCGTACAGGGCGGAGGGCAGGGCCTGCTGGGACGGCGAGGGGGACGGCGACGAGTCGGCGGCGGCCGGTGCGGCGGCGCCGAGCACGGCTATGGCGGCCAGGACCGCTGCGCTGCTGCGGACGTTCATGATCGGCGGGTGCCTCTCCCTGCGGGGGAGCCGGGCGGCACGGGACACCCCGGCGGCTCGGCTCCGTATCCTCGACGGTGCCGCGCACCGGCAAACCGCCGGACGCGTGAGCCGGTCACGATCCGTCCGGGGCATTCCGGCTCGCCGTCCTGGCGGACGGCTCACGGTTGCGGGTCAGCGCCGGAATTGCACCGGCTTCCCCCCGTACGGGTGTGATGACGACGTCGCCACTGTACCCGTCCGTAGGGAAGCGGTCAGGGGTGGCCTGAAGAGGGTGGCCGAGGTCACCGGCGGCGTACGCCACCGCTCCCATCGCCGTACCCGTCACCGCCTCGCCCGGCCGTGTACGTCACCGGCCCGCCCCGTGGGTTTCGGGGCGGGCCGGCGGGTCTGCCTGTGATGCCGGGGTGGGTCAGGGCGGGTCAGGAAGCGGTGCAGGCGCCGAGGCCCGGTGGTGTCGTGTTGCCGTTCGTCATGACGGTGAAGCCGAAGCTGGTCGAGGCCCCGGCCGCCAGTGAGCCGTTGCCGTTGGGCCGCATCGTCATCACGTTGCCGCTGCTGTCCCAGCTGGGTGAGCCGTTCCAGGTGGTCGAGATCTTCTGCGGGGACGTCACCGTGACGTTCACCGACCAGTTGCTGATCGCCGAACTGCCCGCGGTGATGGTCACCCTGCCGTTGAAGCGGTCCCCCCACACCTCCGCCCTGCTGTAGACGGCGGTGCAGTTCGCGCCCGGGCTCCCCGGGTCGCCGCCACCGCCGGGGGAGCCGCCGAGCGCGCTCAGCACCGCGTGGTAGGCGGGCTTCTTGGTGTAGTTGCTGTCGAACAGCAGGGGTGTTCCGCCCGACCGCCACGAGTACTTGTCCGGGATGCCCCACACCGTGATGCCGGTGCACCGCGACACCGCGAGGCAGGCCGTGACGACGTTGCCGTAGCTGGTGGCCTGGGCCGCGCCCGAGCCCTCGATGTCCAGCTCGGTGATCTGCACGTCCACGCCGAGGTCGGCGAAGCGCTGGAGGTTGGCCCGGTAGTCGGAGGGAACGGGGGACGCGCTGTTGAAGTGGGACTGGAAGCCGACGCAGTCGATGGGCACGCCGCGGGACTTGAAGTCGCGGACCATGTTGTAGACGGCGTTGCTCTTCGCGTTGACACCGTCGGTGTTGTAATCGTTGTAGCAGAGCTTGGCGTTCGGGTCGGCCGTGCGGGCCGTGCGGAAGGCCTCCTCGATGAAACCGTTGCCGAGTCGGTCCTGGAAGGGCGAGCTGCGCCGGGCGCCGCTGTTCCCGTCCTGGAACGCCTCGTTGACCACGTCCCATGAGTGGATCTTGCCCCGGTAGTGCGCCATGACCTGATTGATGTGGTTGTTCATCGCCGAGCGCAGGTCGGTGGCGCCGAGGCCGGAGACCCAGCCGGGCAGCTGGGAGTGCCACACCAGGGTGTGCCCGCGGACCGACATGCCCCGGCCCCGGGCGTGATTCACGATCCGGTCGGCGTTGCCGAAGCTGAACGAGCCGCGACTGGGCTCGAGGGCGTCCCACTTCATCTCGTTCTCGGGCGTCACCGAGTTGAACTCGGTGTTGAGCGTGTTGACGTACGGCGCTTCGCCCAGGTGGTTGGCGGCGACCGCGGCACCGAAGTAGCGGCCCTTCTCGGCCGCCGCCGCGCCCAGGGTGTCGGCGGCGTGCGCGGTGCTCTGGGGGAGCGCCACGAGCGCGGTCACGGTGAGCAGCGCGGTCGCGGCGACGGCCAGGGGGCCTCTGACTGTTTTGGCTCTCGCCTCTCGGACTCCTAATTTGATCATGCGCATGTCATCTCTTCTCCGGTGGGGGTGCCGTGGTGGTGCGGATGGCGGGGATCGTCTGCTGTCATGCTCTGCGCCGAGGTGCTCGAGGCGCGCCCTGCGGTTTCGAATGTTTCGGAGCAAGCTTCGAATGGCAGCGCAGACGATATGAATGAACAGGGGGGTGGTCAACCGTTCGCGCGCAACCGATTCACTTATGGCCGAAGGGTGACGGGTGTTGAGGAGGGGAGCGGCCGAGGGGGAGGAATCGAAAGTTTCGACTTCTTCAGTCGGAATCCTTCGGTGCCGGTGCCGGTGCCGGCACCGGTGGGGATACCGGCACGGGTGCCGCCAGGTCGATCAGGCGGCACGCCGTCTCTATGTCGAGCTTGACCTGGGCGATGGAGGCGCGTCCCGACAGCCAGGTGATGAGCGCCGAGTGCCAGGTGTGCTCGATGACGCGGACCGCCGAGAGCTGGTCCGGCGTGGGGTTCTCGAGGCCCATGGAGTCCAGGATGATCATCGTCGTCTGGCGGGAGACCTGGTCGACCTCCGGGCTCACGCTGCGGTCCGCGAACGTCAGGGCGCGCACCATCGCGTCGGCCAGCTGCGGCTCGCGCTGGAGCGCGCGGAAGGCTCGCATCAGGGTCTCCGCGACCCGCTCGGCGGCCGTCTCGCCCGTCGGCGGCTTCTTCCGCAGGGTGCCGTGCATGTGCTCCAGCTGGTCCTGCATCGTGGCCACCAGCAGGTGGATCTTGGACGGGAAGTACCGGTACAGCGTGCCCAGTGCCACCTGTGAGGACTCCGCGACCTCGCGCATCTGCACCGCGTCGAAGCCGCCCCGGCCGGCCAGCCGGGCGCTCGCGCGCAGGATGCTCCGCCTGCGCGCCTCCTGCCGCTCGGTCAGGGGTGAGGCAGGGGAGGTGCGGGCGGTGCCGGCTCCCGGCTTCGCCGCCCTGTCCGCCTCGGCCGGCTCATTCGGCTTCGCCGCCTCGGCCGCCTTGTCCCTGTGGGCTTCCGCGGACATGGGCCCCATTCCGTGACCGTCGGTGAGGGTTGATGATCGGACAGCATGGCACGCATCCCGCCGTGGCGTGAATCACCTGATCCACTGCTCGCCGCGTCCCTACCTGCCGGTAGATTCGAAGCCTCCGAACGATCAACTCTGAAACTTGTTCTAGGTTAGCGTCCCGACGTACAGTCGCGGGACCGCGCAGGGAGAAGGGGGCCCAGAGTGACCGCTGAGGCCAGTCAGGCCGGGCTCTCGCAGGGCCCGTCCGCCGACGGCTTGCGACCGCTCCGCATAGCGCTCCTCACCTACAAGGGGAACCCGTTCTGCGGCGGACAGGGCGTCTACGTCCGGCACCTCTCGCGCGAGCTCGTCCGCCTCGGACACCAGGTCGAGGTCATCGGCGCCCAGCCCTACCCCGTCCTCGACGAGGGCTACGACGGGCTGAGCCTGACCGAGCTGCCCAGCCTCGACCTCTATCGTCAGCCGGACCCCTTCCGCACCCCGGGCCGCGGCGAGTACCGCGACTGGATCGACGCGCTCGAGGTCGGCACCATGTGGACCGGCGGCTTCCCCGAACCACTGACCTTCTCGCTGCGCGCCCGCCGTCATCTGCGGGCCCGGCGCGGTGACTTCGACGTCGTCCACGACAACCAGACGCTCGGCTACGGCCTGCTCGGCGATGTCGGCGCACCCCTGGTGACCACGATCCACCACCCCATCACCGTCGACCGGCAGTTGGACCTGGACGCGGCGGAGAGCAGGCGCAGGCGCGCCTCGGTGCGCCGCTGGTACGCGTTCACCAGGATGCAGAAGCGGGTCGCCCGCCGTCTGCCCTCCGTACTCACCGTCTCCGGCACCTCCCGCGACGAGATCGTCGGTCACCTGGGCGTAGGCCAGGACCGCATCCACGTCGTCCACATCGGTGCCGACACCGACCTGTTCTCACCGGACGCGTCGGTGCCCGTCGTGCCGGGCCGGATCGTGACGACGTCCAGCGCGGACGTACCGCTCAAGGGCCTGGTCTTCCTCGTCGAGGCGCTGGCCAAGGTCCGCGTCGAACAGCCCGAGGCACACCTCGTCGTCGTCGGCACGCGCCCCGCCAAGGGGCCCGTCGCGCAGGCGATGGAGCGGTACGGGCTCGGCGACGCCGTCGAGTTCGTCAAGGGCATCTCGGACGCGGAACTGGTCGACCTCGTGCGCTCCGCCCAGGTCGCCTGCGTACCGTCGCTGTACGAGGGCTTCTCGCTGCCGGCCGCCGAGGCCATGGCCACCGGCACCCCGCTGCTCGCCACGACCGGCGGTGCGATCCCGGAGGTCGCCGGCCGCGACGGGGAGACCTGCCTGGCCGTACCGCCCGGTGACGCGCAGGCGCTGGCCGCCGGGCTGAACCGGCTGCTCGGCGACCCGGAGCTGCGCGCGCGGCTCGGCGCCGCCGGACGGGAACGGGTACTGCGGCACTTCACCTGGGCCCGCGCGGCCGAGGGCACGGTCGCCCGCTACCGCGAGGCGATGGCCCGCGCCGACGGGGCCGCGGCGGCCGATCCCGCCGTCGCCGCCGTCGCCGATGCCGTCGTCGCCGCTCCCGCGGCCGGCCCGGCGCCCGTGGCGGTCGGTCCGGCCGCCGAGGGTGCCACGGGCGCCGCCGGCCCCGGAGCGGCCCGGGCGTCCGTCGCAGAAGAACCCGTCACCTCCCACCGTGAAAGCAGGGCCACGTGCTGACCGTCGACTTCTCCCGGTTCCCGCTCGCCCCGGGCGACCGTGTCCTGGACCTCGGATGCGGTGCCGGCCGGCACGCGTTCGAGTGCTACCGGCGCGGAGCGCAGGTCGTGGCGCTGGACCAGAACGGCGAGGAGATCCGCGAGGTCGCCAAGTGGTTCGCCGCGATGAAGGAGGCCGGGGAGGCGCCCGCCGGGGCCACCGCCACGGCCATGGAGGGCAACGCCCTCGCCCTGCCCTTCCCCGACGAGTCCTTCGACGTCGTGATCATCTCCGAGGTCATGGAGCACATCCCCGACGACAAGGGCGTCCTCGCCGAGATGGTCCGCGTGCTCAGGCCCGGCGGCCGTATCGCGGTCACCGTGCCGCGCTACGGCCCCGAGAAGGTGTGCTGGACCCTGTCCGACGCCTACCACGAGGTCGAGGGCGGCCACATCCGCATCTACAAGGCCGACCAACTGCTGGCCAGGATGCGCGAGGCCGGTCTGCGCCCCTACGGCACCCACCACGCGCACGCGCTGCACTCGCCGTACTGGTGGCTGAAGTGCGCCTTCGGCGTGGACAACGACAAGGCGCTGCCGGTACGGGCGTACCACAAGCTGCTGGTCTGGGACATCATGAAGAAGCCGCTGGCGACCCGCCTCGCGGAGCGGACCCTGAACCCGGTGATGGGCAAGAGCTTCGTGGCGTACGCGACCAAGCCGCACCTGCCCCGCGCCGAGACCGGAGCCGAGGTCGAGGCCGGTGCGGGGGCCGGTGCGGGCGCGGACGCCTCGGCGGCCGCCGAGGCCGGGGCGGTCACCCAGTGACGGCCTCCCGTACGGAACACCTCGTCCTGCCCGGGGTCCTCACCGCAGAGCAGGCCGTCGAGACCGTCGCCGGCATCCTCGCCGTACAGCGTGAGGACGGGGCGATCCCCTGGTTCAGGGGCCACCACCTCGACCCGTGGGACCACGTCGAGGCCGCCATGGCCCTGGACGCCGCGGGCGCCCACGAGGCCGCCGAACAGGCCTACCTGTGGCTGGCCAGGCACCAGCTCACGGACGGCTCCTGGTACGCCGCGTACGCCGACGGCGACCCCGACGACGTCACCGACCGGGGGCGGGAGACCAACTTCGTCGCCTACGTCGCCGTCGGCGTCTGGCACCACTACCTCTCCACCGGCGACGACACCTTCCTGGACCGTCTGTGGCCCACCGTGTACGCGGCCGTGGAATGGGTGCTGCGGCTCCAGCAGCCCGGCGGGCAGATCGGCTGGCGGCGCGACGACGACGGCACGCCCACCGCGGACGCGCTGCTCACCGGCTGCTCCTCCGTCCACCACGCGCTGCGCTGCGCCCTCGCCATCGCCGAGCAGCGGGAGGAGCCGCAGCCGGACTGGGAGCTGGCGGCCGGCGCGCTCCGGCACGCGATCCGGCACCACCCGGAGCGGTTCCTCGACAAGAACCGCTACTCCATGGACTGGTACTACCCCGTGCTGGGCGGCGCCCTCACCGACGCCGAGGCCAAGGAGCGGATCGAGGAGGACTGGGACCGCTTCGTCGTCCCCGGCCTCGGAGTGCGCTGCGTGTCCCCCAACCCGTGGGTGACCGGCGGCGAGTCGGCCGAACTCGCCCTGGCCCTCTGGGTGATGGGCGAATCCGACCGCGCGCTGGAGGTGCTCCAGTCCATCCAGCACCTGCGCGATCCGCAGACCGGCCTGTACTGGACGGGGTACGTCTTCGACGACGAGGCGATCTGGCCGGTCGAACTGACCGCCTGGACGGCCGGCTCGCTGCTGCTGGCCGTCGCCGCGCTCGGCGGCCACGAAGCCACCTGCGCGGTCTTCAGCGGCGACCGCCTGCCCCGAGGCCTCGACCCGGACTGCTGCGGTACCTGAACCCGGCGGGACATCAACGGCGTTGCGGGCGGCCCCGGAACACGTGGTCCGGGGGAGAGACGGGCGATCGCGGCGAGTCCGCAGCCGCCCGCGCTCCGCGCTTCATGTCGTGCCGAAGGTGAACAGGTCGTGCGGCCGGGCGGTTGCCGCTCACCTGGCGGGCACCTGAGGACCGCGCCACCGACACCACCGGCCCGTCGCCTCACATTCGGACGGAATTGGCCATTCCTGGGGGACCCTGTCCCCCGGGATGCTTGATGATGCTGCCCTCTTGAGCGGCAGGAGGGGCGTTGTCCCAGGAACCGAAATTCATCACCCGTCGGATCACTTCCCGAAGACGCGTCCCACGACACGTCCTCGTCGCGCTGCCGCTCGCCCTCGCCGGGTTGTTCTCACTGTTCTCCTCGGGCAACATGCTCCGGCCGTTCGATCAGGTCACGGTCATCGAGGCCAAGATGGGCTCCAAGTCCGACTACTTCAAAGACCCGGAAGTGCAGCGGCTGTTACTGAAGCACGGCATACGTGTGGACATCCGCCGCCTAGGCTCCCGCGATATCGCCACGCAGTCCCTGAAAGACCTGGACGTGGTCTTCCCGTCCGGTCAGCCCGCCGCGAAGCAGGTGCTCAGCCGGCAGAAGCACGCCCTGAGATCGGTGCGTCCCTTCGCCACACCCCTGGTGCTGGGTACCTTCCATGACTACGCCGAGACCCTGGTGAAGGCGCGAGTGGCCACCCGGCAGCAGTCGACCGGCGACACTCCTACGCTCTACTACGACCTCGACATGGCGAAGTTCATGATCCTGCTCGACGGCGAGGACGCCCCGCACGAGCCCGCGGACGGCGCCGGGAAGACCGCGGACACCTGGAACGGCATCGGCTACAACGACGTCACCGAGGGCAATCGCAGCAACAGCGGCAACGTCCTGGTGCGCACGTCCAGTGTCTGCGGATCCAACAGCGCCGGCACCTACCTCAGCCTGCTCGCTTTCGTCGCCAACGGGAACAAGGCGCCGGGCACCACCAGGACCAACGACCCCAAGGCCGCCGAGGCGGCCGTACGCCGCCTCGCCCAGGAGATCAAACCTCTCATCAACCTCCAGGGCATGTGGGCCGACGAGCAGGCGGACAGCTACTTCTCCGACCTCGGCGAGTCCATGGCGCCCATCTCTCTGATCTACGAGCACCAGTACCTGGCCCACCAGACGGCCCGCCACGACAGGCACGGCGAGCAGGACACCAGCCGCGTACTGCTCTACCCCAAGCCGTACGCGCTCACCGAACCGCAACTCATCTCCTTCAGCGACGAGGGCGACCGCCTGGTGAAAGTGATCGAAGACGATGAGCAACTGCGCCAGCGAGCCCTGGAGCTGGGCTTCAGGGTCCGGTTCTCCGGCGACGACGGCAGCAGCGAGCAACTGAACGCCTATCTGCGGGAGCACGGGATACAGGCCCCGGTGCCCAACTCCGACCAGACCAAGGCGTACGAGCCCGAGCAGGACGTCCTGCAGGACATCATCAACCATGTCGGCAACTGCCCGCCGCCTGCGGAGGACGCCCCGTGACCGGTCTGGTACGCGTCCTGGCCGGCGCGCTCACGCTCACTCTCCTCCTCGGCCTGACCTCCTGCACCCGGGACGAGGAGCACGTCACCCTCCGCGTCCTCGCCGGCCCGGAACTGGCCGACGTGGAGCCGCTGCTGGGCAAGCTGGAAAAGGACACCGGGATCAAGCTGAAGATGGAGTACGAGGCGAACGCCGACCTCGACGGCCAGTTCCCCGCATCCGGCCGCGCCGCCCCCGACCTGGCCTGGCTCGCCTCCGACCGCTCCTTCCTGCTGCGCGTACAGGACTCCGGCGGACGCCTGGACCGGCCCGAGTCCACCCCGATCATGCACTCGCCGGTGGTCGTCGGTCTGGAAGCCGGCATTGCGCGGCGGCTCAGGAACACCGCCCCGGGCGGCCGGATCTCCTGGGCGGACGTCGCGGACGCCGCCGCCGAGGGCACCGTGCGCTTCGGGATGGCCGACCCGCGGCGCAGCGACACCGGTCGGGCCGCGCTCGTCGGTGTCGCCACCGCGGCCGCCGGCACCGGCAGCGCCCTGCGGTCGCAGGACGTCTCCTGCGACCGGCTGCGCGGCTTCCGCTCCGGCCAGACCCTCACCGCGCCCAGCTCCCGCGACCTGATCGACGACTACCCCGGCGCCTCCGGCGGCACCAACGCACTGATAGCCCACGAGTCCGAGCTGTTGTCCCTGAACTCCTCCGGCAGGCTGCCCGAGCCACTGGAGATCATCCACCCCGACGACGGCATGGTGCTCTCCGACTTCCCGCTGCTGCTGCTCGACCCGGAGCAGCGGTCCGCGTACCGCAAGGTGGTGGACTGGCTGCTCAGCGACGACACCCAGCGCCGGCTGATGGAGCAGACCTTCCGCCGCCCCGTCAACCAGGACGTCGAGCCCTTGAAGCCGCTGACGACACCCGTCGGCAACGCGCTTTCCTTCCCCGACCTCCTGTCCATCGTGCAACGGCTGGTCGCCTACTATGGCGATCCGGCCGACCCCACCGCCGACCAGGTCGTCTTCCTGCTGGACTTCTCGACCTCGATGCGCGGCGAGCGGATGGCCGAGCTGCGGGCCGCGTTCGCCGGGCTCAGCGGCGCCGACGAGACCTCCACCGGCAAGTTCGCCCGCTTCTACCGTGGCGAGCGCCTCACCGTCGTCCGGTTCGGCGGCCGGATGCTCGAGGAGCTCACGGTGACCGTGCAGGGCGACGACGAGCTGCGCACCCTCGACCGGTTCGTCACCGAGGGCGGCTACGACGACGCCACAGCCGTGTGGTCCGCCCTGGACCGCGGCTACCGTATCGCCGCCGACGCCGTACGCGACGAGCCCGAACGGCCGGTGTCGATCGTGCTGATGACCGACGGCGAGAACAACGCCGGCACCACGTACGAGGAGTTCCTCGACCGCCACCGCGCCCTCGGCGCGGACGCGAAGGCGGTGCCCACCTTCCCCGTCCATTTCGGAGAGGCCGACGCGGCAGCCCTGGAACGCGCCGCCGACGAGACCGGCGGGCGCATGGTCGACGCGAACCTCTCCTCCCTCACCGGCGCTTTCAAGGAGATCCGTGGGTGTCACTGACAGTCAGTGGTGGGGCCTGTGGTGGCCGTGGCTGGTCGTCTGGATCCTGACGGCGGTCTGCTTCGCCGTCCTGCTCCGGTACGCGCTGCTGCGCCTGCTCCCGTCGCGCAGGCGACGCCGGCGCGGCGGTCGCACCGTCCTCGGCATATGTCTCTACCTGCACAAAAAGCGGGTCATGGACATCTACGAGGTGGGCGGTTTCTCGGAGTCCCTGGCGGAGGAGGTCGCCGACCGGATCAATGTCACCCGCAACATCGGCCTGCTCGGCAAGCTCTTCTTCTGGAACGCGCATGCGGACCAGGGCATCACCAAGGAGCGGGTCACCACCTACCTGCGGGAGAGCACGCCGATGAACGTGATCGGGGTGCTCATGGACACCATGCGCAAGGAGGACGTCGTCGTCGACGCCGACCTCATCACCGGCCGGCTGGTCCTCAACCGGTCCCTCTCCGAGAGCCTGCGGGACCTGGACGACGGCCAGGTCCCGCTCAGCGCCTTCGTCTCGGAGTGGGTCTCCGTCACCGGCCGGTTCACCGCCCGTCGCAAGGACAACGGCGACGTGGAGCTGAGGGCACGGTACGGGGACGGCGACGCGTGTGTGCGGGTCACCTGTGTGTCGGAGGAGGAGCAGGAAGAACTTCGCGACGAGGAGTACTACACGGGGGAGTTCCCAGCCCGCTGCCTGGGCAGGGTACGCAGGTGGGAATCGGAGACGAGTGAACTGCTGCTGGACCCGGTGGCCATCTTCCGCTGAGTCCCCGGGCGCTGAGAGCGGCAAGCACCCGAAGCCGGTACGGGCCGGGCGTGCGCACCGATGTGCCGGTCACCGGCCCGCGCGCCACAAGGGGCCGCCCCGGCGGTCCGGTGGTTGCGCCCGGTCCGGTGGCCGCGTCCCCGGCGGACGCGGGCGAAGGCCCTCGCCCTCAGCGTCGGTGGAGGCTGTTGGCGAGGGCGTGGCCGATGAAGAGGTGGACCACGGCGGCCAGACCGTATCCGGCGACCACCCGGGCCCGGTCCTCGTCGAAGGTGCTGTGTTCTCCGGGGGGTGCCCCCGGACCCCCTGATCACGCGATCAGGCGTTCGGTCGGTCGGGTTGTGGGTGGAGGGGCGGGGGCCCGTGCGGGGTGTGGGTCAGCGTCGGTGGAGGCTGTTGGCGAGGGCGTGGCCGATGAAGAGGTAGACCACGGCGGCCAGACCGTATCCGGCGACCACCCGGGCCCAGTCCTCGTCGAAGGTGAACAGATCACGCGACCAGCCGGCCAGCCAGTTGGCCGCGTCATGGACGAACTGGACCAGTTCATTGGCCCGGTTGGCGTCCAACAGGTACATCAGAATCCAGAGTCCGAGAATGGCGGCCATGATGTCCGCGATCACCGCGACGGCCGTCCCTGCGGAGCTGGAACCACTGCGAGTTCGTGGGGACATGGTGTCCGTCTGGCCCCGAAACCGCGATTGAAACCCGGCCGGTGGGTCGTCCGCACGGGTGTCGCCCCTACGACAACGGCCCCTCGCCCACAAGGGCGAGGGGCCGTGCGCTGTGGAGCGGGTCAGCCGCGCTGGATGCCCGAGGTGTCCTGGAGGACACCGCGACGGCCGTCCTGCGTCTGGGCGACGAGGGCCGGACCGCGCTGCTCGACGGCCAGGTACCAGGTGCCGGGGGCCAGTTCGGCGATCGGGGTCTGCGAACCGTCCTCCGGGAACAGCGGCCGGGGCACCGGCACGGCGAACCAGAACGGCGAGAAGTCGGCCGAGGGCGGCGCGGCCGGCTGACCGGGCTGCTGGCCGGGGTACGACTGACCGGGCTGGCCCGGCTGCGGCTGGCCGCCGAAGCCGGCCTGCTGCGCACCCGGGTAACCGTAAGCACCGGGCGGCTGGGCGCCGTAGGGCTGCGGGGCGGCGGGACGGGCGGCCGGTACGAGCGAGCCCTTGAGGGCCGGAACCAGCGGGGTGGCGACGGCGGCGGCGGCCATGAC
Source organism: Streptomyces sp. P9-A2 (assembly GCF_036634175.1). Classification (NCBI taxonomy): domain Bacteria; kingdom Bacillati; phylum Actinomycetota; class Actinomycetes; order Kitasatosporales; family Streptomycetaceae; genus Streptomyces; species Streptomyces sp. P9-A2. The sequence continues at coordinate 2,227,215 of NZ_JAZIFX010000001.1, read as the reverse complement.
CAGCGTCGCGACGAGGGCCAGGATCAGACCGATACCGGAGTCGGGTCCGTCCGAGGAGGAACCGGTGGTGACGTTGTTGGCGCCGCCGGCCGGGTCGAAGATGTTGCCGAGTGCGCTCCAGGCCGCGAAGACCGTGAACGCGACGCCGAACTGGCCGAGGTCGAGCCCCGCGACCTTCGGCGGCTGCGGCAGCCCGCGGGACACGACGACGAGCGCCGCGCCGATGATGCCCGCCAGTACGACACCGAGCACGACCGGGCCGCTGCTCCACAGGCTGGGGATGATGTCGTCGGGGGCGCCGTCGATCGAGTAGAGGTCGAGGAACGACGCGATGAACAGCAGTACCGCTGCTCCGATCACCACGCCGTCGCCTCGAGTGAGGGAGCGGATATTCACTTCAGGTCCTTCTCGGTCGTCTCGTCGTCGGCAGAGGCGTCGCTGTCACCCCGTCGCCCTCGGGGCCCGGTGTGAAGCGCGGGGGTGACCCCTCATCGTGCGGACGACACTATCGTCCGCACGATCGGGCTGTTCGCCCGGATCAGCCCGTCTACCCCTACCCGCGCAGGAAACTCACAATTCCCTCGGAGATTCCCTGCGCCGCCTTCTGCCGCCAGGCACCGCTGGTCAGAAGTGCCGCGTCCTTGCTATCGCGCATATTGCCGCACTCGATGAACACCTTGGGAACCGTTGACAGATTGAGACCGCCCAGGTCCTTACGCGTGACGAGACCGGTGCCGCCGCCCACGTAGTTGGACGGCCCGTTGCCGGTGGCGCGTACGAAGTTGCCCGCGACGCGCTCACCGAGTTCGCGGGACGGCTCGACGATGGCCCGGGTGTCGGCGGCGCCGGAGTTCACGGGCCCGGGAAGGATCACGTGGAAACCGCGGTTCCCGGTGCCCGAACCGTCCGCGTGGATCGACACGACGGCGTCCGCCTTCGCCTCGTTGCCGATCCGCGCCCGTTCGTCGATGCACGGCCCGAACGGCCGGTCGTCGTCCTGCGTCAGCTTCACCGTGGCGCCCTGCCCCTCGAGGAGCGCGCGCATCCGGTGGGCGACGTCCAGGGTGAACTTCGCCTCGCTGAAACCGTCGTCGGTGGACGTGCCGGTGGTGTCGCACTCCTTGGAGTTCGTCCCGATGTTCACCTGGCGGTTGATCTCGGCGGTGTGCTGGAAGTTGCCCGGGTTGTGCCCGGGGTCGATGACCACGACCTTCCCCTTGAGTGGCCCGGTCCCGGCGGGCACGGACGCGGAGGGGGATGTGGAGCCGGGGGAGGTGCTCGGCTTCTTGCCGTCCGACTCGTCCGGCTCGTCGGACCCGCTGGGCGACGGGGTGCCTGGGGAGGACGGTGGCAGGGAGGAGGCCGGAGCCGAGGCGGACGCTCCGGCGGACGTGCTCGCGTCGCCCCCGTCGTCCCCCGACCCGCCCACGGCCGCGTAGACGGCCCAGCCGAGCAGCGCGCCCGGCACGAGCGCGGCGAGCGCCACGGTCAGCGGTCCACGCCGGAAGCGGCGGGACGGCGGCGGATCGAAGTCGGGTCCTGTGTACGACACGCAGTCACCCTAACGGCCGTCCGCACCCGCCATCGCCCTGATCGTCCGGACGGGTGGCCTCCGCCTCAGATCCCGTCTCCGGTACGGCGCAGGACGCGCAGCGAGTCCGTCGCCGGGAGTTCCGTGAAGGCGCCGGAAGCCAGGGCACGGAGGTAGACGCGGTACGGGGCCTGGCCGGTGAACTCGTCGACGGGGTCGGGGAAGACGTCGTGGATGACGAGGAGACCGCCCTCGGCGACGTGCGGGGCCCAGCCCTCGTAGTCGGCCGTGGCGTGCTCGTCCGTGTGGCCGCCGTCGATGAAGACCAGGGCGAGGGGGGAGTTCCACAGGGCCGCGACCTCGGGGGAGCGGCCGACCAGGGCGACCACGTGGTCCTCCAGGCCCGCCCGGTGGAGCGTGCGGCGGAAGGCGGGGAGGGTGTCCATCACGCCCAGTTCGGGGTCGACCGTCTCCGGATCGTGGTAGTCCCAGCCCGGCTGCTGCTCCTCGCTGCCCCGGTGGTGGTCCACGGTGAGCGCGGTGACCCCGGCCTCGCGGGCGGCACCGGCGAGCAGGATCGTGGAGCGGCCGCAGTAGGTGCCGACCTCCAGCAGGGGGAGGCCCAGCCGTCCCGCCTCGGCCGCCGCCGCGTACAGGGCCAGCCCCTCGCCGACGGGCATGAAGCCCTTCGCCGCCTCGAACGCGGCCAGGATCTCGGGCCCCGGTGCCGGGGGGTTCGGCGGCGGCGTCGGAGTCGGAGCGGGCATCGGTCCGGCGTCCTCTCGGTCGTGTGTCCTGGATGCATGGCCTGGGGCGCATGTCCTGAGCGCATGTCCTGGACGCATGTCTTGGGGTGCCCATGCTGCCGTACCGCCCGCCGTGCGGTACGGCAGGGGTACTGCCAGGGGGACGGCATGGGCGCGGCGAGGAGCGACGCGAAGGAGTACCGGGGAAGGAGGGCGACGCCGGTCCGGCGGTCAGGCCGGGACCGGCTCGCGCAGGGCCTGCTCCGCGCGCTCCAGGTTGGCGTCCTCCTCGCTGCTCGCGCGCAGCCGCAGGGTGTCCGAGGGACGTCGGCCGGGGATGAACAGGGCCAGGACCAGGCCCACGGTCACCGCCGCCGTCGCGATCATGAAGGAGAGGCGGAAGCCGTGCATGCTCGGGATCTCCACCCCGCCCACCGTGTTCGCCGTACTGGCCAGCACCATCCCGACGACCGCGCTCGACATCGACGTACCGATCGAGCGCATCAGGGTGTTGAGGCCGTTGGCCGCGCCCGTGTCCGAGGCCGGGACCGCGCCGACGATCAGGGCGGGCAGGGAGGCGTAGGCCAGACCGATGCCCGCGCCGATGACGACCGAGATGACGACGGCTCCCCAGACCGCGTCCAGCAGACCCAGACCGCCGGCGTAACCGGCCCCGATGACCGACAGGCCCAGGACGAGGGTGACCTTGGGGCCGTAGCGGGCGGACAACCGGGCGTAGACGGGCGCCGTGAACATCATCGTCACGCCCAGCGGCGCCACGCACAGACCCGCCACCACCATCGACCGGCCGAGGCCGTACCCGGTGGAGGCGGGGAGCTGGAGCAGCTGGGGCAGCACCAGGGAGATGACGAAGAAGGAGACGCCGATCATGATCGACGCGAGGTTGGTGAGGAGGACCTCGCGGCGGGCGGTGGTGCGCAGGTCCACCAGGGGTGCGGGCACCCGCAGTTCCATCACACCCCAGAGCAGGAGCACCACGACCGCCGCCCCGAACAGGCCGAGCGTGGTCCCGGACGTCCAGCCCCAGTCGCCGCCCTTGGTGAGCGGCAGGAGGAAGAGGACGAGGCCGGCGGACAGCCCCAGCGCGCCCGGCAGATCGAAGGTGCCGGGCGCCCGTGCCGGTGACTCCGGTACGAGGGTCAGGGTGAGGGCGATGGCGAGGACACCGAGGCCGGCGGCGCCGAAGTAGAGGACGTGCCAGTCGGAGTTCTGGGCCACCAGCGCGGCGGCGGGCAGCGCGAGACCCCCGCCGACGCCTATCGAGGAACTCATCAGCGCCATCGCGGAGCCCAGCCGCTCCGGCGGCAGCATGTCGCGCATCAGCCCGATGCCGAGCGGGATCGCACCCATCGCGACGCCCTGGAGGGTACGGCCGGCGATCATCAGCAGCAGGTCGCTGGTGAGCGCGCTGACGAGGGCGCCGGCCACCATGACCGAGAGGCTGGCGACCAGCATGCGCCGCTTGCCGTAGAGGTCGCCGAGGCGGCCCATGATGGGCGTGGCGACGGCACCGGACAGCAGCGTCGACGTCAGGACCCATGTGGCGTCGCCGGGCGTGGTGTCCAGCAGGCGGGGCAGATCCTTGATCACCGGGACGAGCAGGGTCTGCATCACCGCGACGACGATGCCCGCGAAGGCGAGCACCGGGACCACGGCTCTGCCCGCTACGTCGGCTCCGTCCGCTCCGCCCGCGGGACGGCCGTTCGTCGACTGGGTCATGGAAAAGGGCCTCCAGGCCGAAGCGTGAGGTCGGTACGGGACAGTCCGTACGGGACATGGGGTGCCGGATACGTGCGTACGAAACCTGTGTGCCGGGGCAACTATTCCGATGCTTCGGCACACTAACGATTTCTTGACCAACCCTTGGGCCGTCGCGGGCCGTCGAGGGCCGCCGGACCATCCTGCGGGACGCCGGCGGGTGCGGGCTCCTTCCTGATCGCCCTAGGACGGAAGACGGAGGACCCGCCCGGCGAAATCCCGATGCAAGGAGCACCGGACGGTTGAGACCATGGCACCCATGCTCGGAGCCCCGGACGCCGCCCTCACCGCCCGCCCACCCCGTCGCCGCACCCCGCCCCCCTGGCTGGCGGTGGCGCTCGCGTGTCTGGGGCAGTTCCTCGTCGTGCTCGACGTCTCCGTGGTCAACGTCGCGCTGCCGTCGATGCGTACCGGCCTCGGGCTCAGCGAGCAGGGCCTGCAGTGGGTGGTGAACGCGTACGCCATCGCCTTCGCCGGGTTCATGCTGCTCGGCGGACGCGCCGGTGACCTCTACGGGCGCAAGCGGATGTTCCTCGTCGGCCTCGGCCTGTTCACCCTGGCCAGCCTGGCGGGCGGGCTGGCCCAGGAGGACTGGCAGCTGCTGCTGGCGCGGGCGGTACAAGGACTCGGGGCCGCGGTCCTGGCGCCGTCCACCCTCACCATAGTCACCTCGGCGGTCCTGGAGGGCCCCGCGCGGGCCCGCGCCATCGCGACCTGGACCGCCGTCGGCGCGGGCGGCGGCGCGGCCGGCGGCTTCGTCGGCGGAGTGCTCACGGACACCCTGTCGTGGCGCTGGGTGCTGCTGATCAACGTGCCGATCGGGGTGCTGGTCCTGGCCGGGGCGGCCTGGTGGCTGGCAGAGGGCCGGGCCGGGGACGGACGGCGGCTCGACCTGCCCGGCGCGCTGCTGGTGACGGCCGGCCTCGCCACCCTGGCCTTCGGCATCTCCCAGACCGAGGCCGAGGGATGGACGGCGCCGCCCACCCTGGTGCCGCTGTGCGCCGGACTCGCCCTCATCGCCCTGTTCCTCCTCGTAGAGGCGCGGACCAAGGCCCCGCTGATGCCGCTGGGACTGCTCCGGGTGCGGTCGGTGTCGTCGGCGAACGCGGCGATGTTCCTGAACGGCGCCGCCATGTTCTGCATGTGGTTCTTCATGACCCTCTACGCCCAGAACGTGCTCGGCTACACCCCGCTCGAGGCCGGATTCGCCCTGGTGCCCAGCTCGCTCGCCGTGGTCGTCGGCTCCAAGGCCGCGCCCCGGCTGATGCGCGCCGCCGGAGCACGTGCCGTGGCCGTGCTCGGCACGCTCGTCGCGCTGGCCGGGTTCGTCTGGCAGTCGACGATGACGGCCGACGGCGCGTACCTGACGGCGATCATGTTCCCCGGCATCCTGATGATGCTGGGCGGGGGCCTCGCCGGAACCCCCCTTGCCGCACTCGCCACCTCCGGCACCGCGCCGGAGGAGGCCGGCCTGGTCTCCGGCCTGATCAACACCTCGCGCACGATGGGCGGTTCGCTCGGTCTGGCCGTCCTGTCGACCCTCGCGGCGGCCCGTACGGGAGGCAGCACCACTCCGGAGGCCCTGACCGAGGGCTACGCCCTGGCCTTCCGCACCGGAACGGCGATCCTGGCCGTCGGCCTGGTCCTGATGTGGCTGTGGCTGCCCCGAAAGGCCGCGGCGGCCCACTGAGTTCCTGGACGGGCGGACGGGCGGACGGGCGGACGGGCGGGTGGACGGACGGGTGGACGGACGGGTGGACAAGCGGGTGGATGGATGGATGAGCGGGTGGAGGGGCGGATCGACCGACCAGCCGGTGACCGGCGATCGGCGGCCGGCCGGGCTGATCGACCGGCGCTCAGACCCAGCCCAGTCTGCGGGCCTCGCGCAGTGCCTCGGTGGGGGTGGGGGTGCCGGTCTTGGCGAGGGCGCCGGCGAGGTGGGCGGTGACGGCGGCCTCGGAGAGGTGGAGCCGGGCGGCCAGGTCGGCGAGCGGTGTGCCGTGCGCCGCGGCGTCGAGGGCGGCGCACTCGACGGGGGTGAGGGGAGGGGGTTCCGCGCTCCGGGCCGCGGCGGCCAGGACGGGGTCGATCACCGTCTCCCCGGTCAGCACCCGGCGGATCGCCGAGGCCAGCTCGCCCACCGAACCGTCCCTGACCAGGAAACCGGCGGCTCCCGCGGCCATGGCCCGCTGCAGATGGCCGGGACGGCCGGACGTGGCGAGGATCAGCACCCGGCAGTCCGGTACCTGGTCGCGCAGCACGGCGGCGGCGTCCAGGCCGCTCATGCCGGGCAGTTCGATGTCCAGGAGGGCGACGTCGGGGCGGTGGGCGAGCACCGCGTCCAGGACCGCGTCCCCCGCCGCCACCTGGGCGACGACCTCGAGGTCCGGCTCTATCCGGAGTAGTAAGGCCAGCGCCCCGTGCGCCGTCCCGCCGTCCTCCGCCAGCAGAACCCGTACGGACTTGGCGGGCCGGTGGTCCACGGGCATCTCGTTCACGTGGGAAGCTTAGGGCGGATGTGGTGGTATGTCCCTGTCGGGGCGTATGTTCCACCCCGACGTGGGAGTCTTCGCGGTGGTCGAGGGCTGGGCTTGTGCAAGGGCTGGGCCATGCAGGGGACGCCGTGCGGGAACGCGTGCCGGGACCGGCGGGTTTCCGCGGCCCGTGACGATCCTGGTGCGACGGACGGCGCGGACGGCGCGGACGGCGCGGACGGCGCGGACGGCGCGGACGGCGCGGACGGCCGTACCGGGGTCCCGTCGAGGCCTTGGCGGCGGCACGGATGCGGACACGGAAGGGCCCCGCTCGTCCACGACGAACGGGGCCGTTCGGCTGTCCACTCGGCGTCCGAGTGTGTACCTGGCGTGACGTCAGGCAGCCGACTCCACGCGCTCGTTCTCGCCGACAGGCCTCCGATGGCGGCCGCGAGGGGCCGTCGTGGCGTCCTGCCGGGACACCGGTCCGCGGTGCTTGCCGTGCCCGACGGCGGTCTGCCCGCCGTCGACGGTCTGCGGCTGGTCGGTGCTCGCATCGTTCATCGGAAAACTCACCCCGTAAACATGATCTTTCTTGCAACCGGGCGATTTTAACCGGGGGGTTGGGGGGTGGATCCAGGCGACCACGCAGACTGCCACTACTTCGTTACAAGCCGTCCCAGGGGCGCCTGTTGCAGGGGGACGGGACGGGGTGCGGCCGGTGCGGGCGGTTCGGCCGGAGTCGTGGACTCCCCTTCGAGGGAGGGCTGTTCAGGCTTCCTGGAGGAGCCCTCCCGGTCCTCCTTCCGGTCTTGCTCCGACTGCCGTTTCGGCCCCGGCGGGTTCGGCCCCGGCGGGTTCAGTACGGCCACCCCGCACGGCATCACCGGGGTGGCGCACGGCAGGCGCAGCACCCCGTCCGCCGTCCACAGCCCACTGCCGGCCAACCACCCCTCGGGCGCCGGGAGATGGTGCAGTTGCCGCTGGGCCGGCCGCCACACCCCGACCCAACTGCCCAGTGGCCCGTCGACGCGCAGCGCCACCGCGCACCCCTCCGGCGTCAGCGCCTGGCCGGGCTGGATCGCGAACGGTGTGACCGCGCAGTCCGGCAGCCGCAGGCACGCGGGGAAGCGCACCGGCAGCATGCTGCCCAGCACCCCCCAGCCCAGCCGGCCCTGCCCCGGCGAGGACGCGTCCGAGCGGATCAGCAGCAGGCCGCTGTCCGGGTCGGCGAGCAGGACCCGGTCGTCGCTCTCCTCGGTGAGCTGCAGCAACGGCGACACCTCGCCCCCACGCTCCAGGTCCACGACGACCGCCTTGGTGCGCCCGCCGGTCTCCCGGTCCAGGGAGAGCATCCGGCCGGCGCGGTCCAGCCACGTCCCGCCCGAGCAGCGGCCCGGGATCTCGGCGACGCGCTCGGGCCCGAAGGCGCCGCCCGCCACCAGCCACAGGGCCGTCGACCGCGGGCCCAGGGCGACGGCGTACGCCCGCCGCCCGCACGGCGCGGGCGGCAGGAGCCTCAGCCGGGTTCCCCCGTCCGGGCACGCGACCGCACCGAGTGCCACCTCGCCGGTGCCGGAACCGGTCGGGTACAGCAGGGAGAACGCGTGCCTCCCGGCCGCCAGTCGGTGGATGAGGACCCGCCCGTCGCCCATGGGCTGTACCTCGGTGCCGGGCTCCTCGGGCTGATCGGTGCGCAGCGGCACCGCGTAGGGCTCGGGGCCGTTCAGGGTCCAGCGCTCCGGGAACGGGGACTCGCCCTCGCGGGCGAGGCGCGCGCCGTAGGAACCGTCGGCGCTGAGGACACAACCCGGTGACGGCGCCGCCGCCACCGCCACCGCCGCCATCCTCTCCTCGTGCCCGGTGCCCTCGTGCCCGGTGCCCTCGTGACTCGAGACCCCGCGATCCGAGACCCCGCGATCCGGAACCTCCCGGCCCGTGGAAGGCTCGATCGCACGCATCGTCATCGTCGTCATCGTTCGGTCACCTCCGGCGACGAACGTAGTTTTCGTACGCGCGGACGGGAGACCCACTGGACCCCGCTTCACACATAAGGGTGTTCCAGGAACGATTCGCCTGAGGAGGCGGAGGCGTATGTGCAGGCCGTGAGCGGGCACGGTTCCCGTACCCGCTCCGGTACTGCCGCGCCATACGGGCAGGTAGCCTTGCGTTGTGCCCCGTCTGTCTGAAGTCATCACCGCGCTGGAGACCCTGTGGCCCGCCGAGCGGGCCGAGTCCTGGGACGCGGTCGGTACCGTCACGGGCGACCCCGACCAGGAGGTCGGCCGGGTCCTGTTCGCGGTGGACCCCGTCCAGGAGATCGTCGACGAGGCGGTGGAGCTGGGCGCCGACCTGCTCGTCACCCACCACCCGCTCTATCTGCGCGGCACGACCACCGTCGCGGCCACGACCTCCAAGGGCCGTGTGGTGCACACGCTCATCAGGAACGACATCGCGCTGCACGTCGCCCACACCAACGCCGACACGGCCGACCCCGGTGTGAGCGACGCCCTGGCCGGCGCCCTGGACCTGCGCGTCGTCCGGCCGCTGGTGCCGGACACCACGGACCCCGAGGGCCGCCGCGGGCTCGGCCGCGTCTGCGAACTGGACCACCCGCTGACCGTCCGCGAGCTCGCCGCCCGCGCCGCCGAGCGCCTGCCCCGCACCGCCCAGGGCATCCGCGTCGCCGGCGACCCCGAAGCGCTCGTGCGGACGGTCGCCGTCAGCGGCGGCTCCGGCGACAGCCTCTTCGCCCACGTCAGGGCGGCCGGCGTGGACGCCTACCTCACCGCGGACCTGCGCCACCACCCGGCGTCGGAGTTCGCGGCGGAGCATGCCGCCGGCCGGCCTCCCGCGCTGCTCGACGCGGCACACTGGGCCACCGAGTGGCCGTGGTGCGAACTGGCCGCGGCCCAGCTCGACACGATCTCCGACCGTCACGGATGGGGCCTGCGGGTCCATGTCTCCGCCACGGTCACCGACCCCTGGACCGCCCACGCGGCCTCCTCCGACACCGATACCTCTGGAGCCCCCAACTGAACGCCGAGCCCGCCGACCAGATCCGACTCCTCGACCTCCAGGATCTCGACGTCCGTCTCCAGCAGCTCGCGCACAAGCGGAAGTCGCTCCCCGAGCACGCCGAGATCGAGTCGCTGACCCGGGACCTCGCCCAGCTGCGTGACCTGCACGTGGCCGCGCAGACCGAGGAGAGCGACTGCGCCCGCGAGCAGACCAAGGCCGAACAGGACGTGGACCAGGTGCGCCAGCGCGCCGCCCGCGACCAAAAGCGCCTCGACTCCGGCGCCGTCTCCTCGCCCAAGGACCTGGAGAACCTCCAGCGCGAGATCGCCTCCCTCGCCAAGCGCCAGGGCAACCTCGAGGACGTCGTCCTGGAGGTCATGGAGCGCCGCGAGTCCGCGCAGGAGCGGGCCGGTGAACTGGCCGAGCGGGTCACCTCCGTCCAGTCGCGGATGGACGACGCGACCGCCCGCCGGGACGCGGCCTGCGCGGAGATCGACGGCGAGATCGCCACGGTCACCAAGGAGCGCGGAGTCGTCGCCGTATCCGTCCCCGCGGACCTGCTCAAGCTGTACGAGAAGCTGCGCGCGCAGCAGGGCGGCGTCGGCGCGGCGAAGCTGTACGCCCGCACCTGCCAGGGCTGCCGCCAGGAACTCGCCATCACCGAGCTGAACGAGATCCGCCACGCCGCGCCCGACACCGTGGTGCGCTGCGAGAACTGCCGCCGCATCCTGGTCCGCACGTCGGATTCGGGGCTGTAGGGGGTCCCAGGGATCCGAGGGGATCCGAGGGGGTCCGACGGGCCCCAGGGGTCCGACGGGTTACAAGGAGATCTGAGAGGTTTTCCCGGTGCGGGAGTTCATCATCGAGGCGGACGGCGGATCGCGGGGCAATCCGGGACCCGCCGGCTACGGGGCCGTGGTCAGTGACGCGGCGACGGGGGAGACCCTGGCGGAGGCGGCCGAGTACCTCGGCACCACCACGAACAACGTCGCCGAGTACTCGGGTCTGCTGGCCGGCCTGCGGGCCGCCCGCGAGCTGGACCCGCAGGCCGCGGTCCACGTCCGGATGGACTCCAAACTCGTCGTCGAGCAGATGTCGGGCCGCTGGAAGATCAAGCACCCCGCCATGAAACCGCTGGCGGCCGAGGCGGCACGCGTCTTTCCGCCGGGCCGGGTCACGTACGAGTGGATTCCGCGGGAGCGGAACAAGCACGCGGACCGCCTGGCGAACGAGGCGATGGACGCGGGGCAGCGGGGTGAACTTGGGGTCTCCCCTGCTCGAACGGAGTTGAGAGATCGGGGAAGGAGCGCGTCGGCCTCGCGTGCCGCGCCGGACACACCGGTCGCACGGCCGATGGCACCCGATCCGTCCCAGTCGTCCGGGCCGCCCGGGGACGCGGCCGCCGGTGCGGCACGAGCCCGCGCGGCGCTGGCCTCGGCTTCTGCATCCGCTGCCTCCGCCTCCGCCGTGGAGTCGGGCGCTACGGAGTCGGGCGTGCGGGGAACCGGTGGCACCGGTGCCGGTGTGAGCAACGCCCCCGCGGGAAAAACCGCCGCTGATGTACGGGCTGCGCAGGCCGTGGCCGCCCCCGGCACGGAGACGGACGCCGCCCCCCGTACCGGGTCGGCACCGGCCGCCACCCCTTCCTCGGGCTGGGCGCCCGCCGACATGGGCCCGCCGGCCACCTTCGTGCTCCTCCGGCACGGCGAGACCCCGCTGACACCCCAGAAACGGTTCTCCGGCAGCGGCGGCAGCGACCCCTCCCTCTCCGACGTCGGCCGCGAGCAGGCGGAGAGGACCGCCGAGGCGCTCGCCCGGCGCGGCACCGTCCAGGCCGTCGTCGCCTCCCCCCTCGCCCGTACCCGCGAGACCGCCGGCATCGTCGCCGCCCGGCTCGGCCTGGAGGTCAGCGTGGAGGAGGGGCTGCGCGAGACCGACTTCGGCGCGTGGGAGGGCCTCACCTTCGCCGAGGTGCGCGAACGCCACCCCGACGACCTGAACGCCTGGCTCTCCTCACCGGACGCCGAGCCCACCGGCGGCGGCGAGAGCTTCGCGGACACCGCGACCAGGGTCGCCGCCACCCGGGACAAGCTCACCGCCGCGTACGCCGGCCGCACGGTCCTGCTCGTCACCCACGTGACACCGATCAAAACCTTGATACGGCTGGCCCTGGGCGCCCCGCCCGAGGCCCTGTTCCGGATGGAACTGTCGGCGGCCTCGCTCTCGGCGGTGGCGTACTACGCCGACGGCAACGCCAGCGTCCGGCTGTTCAACGAGACGTCCCACCTGCGCTGAGCCCCGCCGCCGCGCGGGCCAGCCGCTCGATCTGCGCCCAGTCGCGCGCCGCCACCGCGTCCGCCGGGAGCATCCAGCTCCCGCCGACACATGCGACGTTCTTCAGCGCGAGGTAGTCCGGCGCGGAGTCCGGGCCGATCCCTCCGGTCGGACAGAAGCGGGCCTGGGGAAGCGGCCCGGCGATCGCCTTCAGATACGCGGTGCCGCCCGCTGCCTGCGCCGGGAAGAACTTCATCTCCCGCACCCCGCGCTCCAGCAGCGCCACGACCTCCGAGACCGTCGACACCCCCGGCAGGAAAGGCACCCCGGACGCCCGCATCGACTCCAGCAGGACGTCCGTCCAGCCCGGACTGACCAGGAACCGTGCCCCGGCCGCCACCACCTCGCGCACCTGCCCCGGTGTGATCACCGTGCCGGCCCCGACCACCGCGTCCGGCACCTCGGCGGCGATCGCGCGGAGGGCGTCCACGGCGGCGGGCGTCCGCAGGGTCACCTCGATCGCGGGCAGCCCACCGGCGACCAGCGCCCGCGCCAGCGGCACGGCGTCGGCGGCGTCCTCGACCACGACCACCGGTATGACGGGCGCGAGATCCAGCACGGATGCGGTCGCAGCAGAGGCAGAGGCAGAGGCAGCAGCGGCAGTGGCGGTGGCAACGGGGGCGGGGGCCGACGGGGGCAGGGGAGCGGAGGGCAGGGGTGAGCTCATGGCGTCATCCTGCCCCCGGCGAAGCATCCTGCGCAAAGGGTGTTGCGGAGGATGCAACGCGCAGGGTTTTCGGTGGCCGTCAGCGCACCTCGTCCACCAGCACGTCCAGCGCCCACGGCGTCCCCGCACGGCCCGGCGCCCGCGCCTCCACCACGTACCCGAGGTCCCGCAGCGCCTCGACCAGCGCGGCGGGATCCTCCGGCGCGGCCCCGTCCGTCAGCAGACCGCGGACGATCCGCCCCTTGGTCGCCTTGTTGAAGTGGCTGACCACCTTCCGGGTCGGCGCGTGCAGCACCCGCACGGTCGCCGTACGGGCGGCCACCTCCCCCTTCGGCTTCCACGCCGTCGCGTACGCGGCCGACCGCAGGTCCAGCACCAGGCCGTCACCGGCCGCCTCCGGCAGCGCCGAGGCCATCGGCGTACGCCAGTACGCGCCCAGCGCCCCGAGCCCCGGCAGCCGTACGCCCATCGAGCAGCGGTAGGAGGGAATCCGGTCGGTGACCGCGACCGCGCCCCACAGCCCCGAGAACACCAGCAGCGAGCGGGCGGCCCTGCGCCGGGCGGCCGGGTCGAGGGAGGCGAGGTCCAGGGCGTCGTACAGCACCCCGGTGTAGATCTCCCCGGCGGGCCGGGCCCCGGCGGTCCGCAGCTCCAGGTTCTTCGCGACCTCGCCCCGCAGCCCCTCGCTCAGCCCCAGCACCTCGCGCGCCTTCTCCTCGTCGGCGGCGCACAGGTCCACCAGCTCGGCGAGCACGGCCTCCCGGGCGCCGGCCAGCCCCGGCAGCGACAGGGACTGAGGCTTCAGCGGGGCGCCGCGGCCGGAAGCGGCCTTGCCTTCGGACGGCGGCAGCAGGACAAGCACGCGTTGCTCCTCACGGTAGAACTCAGCCGTCAGGGTACGGTGCCGGGCCCCTACGCCTGAGCGGCCCGTTGTTCCGCCTCCCGGCGCCCCGTCGCCAGTGCCCGGACCAGGGCGTCGGACGCGTCGGCGTGGAACCGTACGACGCGGACCTCCCGGCGCCGCCCGAAGAAGGTGACGTGGGTGACCGGCTCCGTGAGTTCCAGCGTGACGGTGGTCTGCGAACCGACCTCGACGTTCAGCTCCCCCTCGGCCCGCTCATGGCTCATCCGCAGCTCACGCCGTACGGAGGCGATCCGCTCCAGCGGTATCCGCAGATCGACGTGGACGGCCCCGCGAATCCGCAGCGTGCCGGAGTCCGGGTCCAGGACGTGGGGCCGTACGACGTTCGCGGCATGCAGCGCGACGACGAACACGACGGTGTACACGTCCAGGAACAGCACCACCGCGTGGACGGTCGGCCAGGCCAGCAGCAGCACGGACATCACCACCGTCTCGACCACGCACACGAAGGCGAACCCGAACATGATCGCGCCGTGTCCCCGCGCGTACCCGAAGGCCGTCCCGCCCCCGACGCCGTGCGTCCGCCGCGCCAGCCACAGCGCCAGGCTCACCATCAGCCGCAGCTCGTGCCGGGCGAGAACCCGGCCGCCTCTGACAACCCTCATGACCGCCCGCCCTCCATGACGATCCGCAGGGTCCGGCGGACCGCCTCCGCCTGGGCCGGGGGAAAGTCCGCGTACATGGCGCGCAGGAAGCTGTCGTCCTGGTCGAGCGACGCCCCCTCCGGAAGCAGGCCGGCGGGCAGGCACTCGGCGAGGGCGCGGGCGGCCTCGTCCACGCGGGGGTCGTCCGGTGCGGCGTCGGCGAGTTCGTCGAGCAGCGCGTAGGCGGCGAGCGCCTGCTCCATCCCGCCCGGGGCGCCCATCGCCCCGCTGAACGCACCCATGAACCGTTCCCGCTCCTCCGGGGTCGCCGTCGTCTCGATCAGCGCGAGCATCTCCCGATCCTTGGCGGCCATAGGGGAGCCGGACACATCCGGCATCTCCCGGAACAATGCGGCCAGTTCGGGGGAGACCGGCCCTACGTCGGTCAGCCCGCCCTCCGTCTCCAGCAGCGCCCGCAGCCGCGCCCGACGCTCCCGGACCGCCGCCTCCTGCCGCGCCAGGTCCTCGTCCAGCTCGGTCAGCACCTCGACGAGGTCCTTGCCGGCGTCGTCCGCGAGCACGTCCCGCACCTCGGCCAGCCCGAGCCCCAGCTCGGTCAGCCGCCTGATCCGAGCCAGCACGACGGCGTGCCGCAGCGTGTAGTCCCGGTACCCGTTGGCCCGCCGCTCCGGCTCCGGCAGCAGCCCCAGATGGTGGTAGTGCCGTACGGCCCGCGTGGTGACACCGACGGCCGTGGCGAGTTCTCCGATCCGCATGCCCCCAGTAGAGACGTTGACGTCGCGGCAGGGTCAAGCGAGTGGCCGTGGCATCTGACGAGGACCGTGCTCCTGTGCCACGATCGAGTGGACGATTCCCGACACCACGGACAGGTGATCAGCCGATGTCCCAGTCTGACGGGCGACAGAAGGAGGGGCGTGACATGACTGCCATGGCCCACGAGCCGCTCACGCAGGAAGACGTCCTGCTGGAGGGTTTTCTCGCCCTGGACACCCCGGAAGGTTTCCGGGCGGAGCTGATCGAGGGGGAGATCGTCGTGACACCGCCACCGGACGGGGAGCACGAGCACTACATCAACCTGCTGATGAAGCAGGTGATCAGGAACTCCCGAATCGACATGGACTACTCCGGGAACAAGGGCCTCCGACTGAAGAGCGGTGGTGCCTGCCCGAAGGACCGCGTGATCCCGGACGGCACCTTCGCTCCTGCCGAACTGAAGCTCTACCTGGAAGCCGACTCATGGATGCCCTGCGAGGGGGTAGCGATGGTGCTGGAGGTGACGTCCACCAGGCCCCGGGCCGACCGCGAGACCAAACGCCGCTGCTACGCCCGAGGTGGCATCCCCCTCTGCCTCCTCGTCGACCGAGAGGCCTCCTCGATCACGCTGTTCAGCGCCCCCGAGCGGGACGACTACCGCGAGGTCTGCACCCGCCCCCTGGGCAAGCCCCTGCCCCTCCCGGCCCCCTTCGATATCGATCTGGACACCGCCGACTTCCTCTGATCGATCCCCTGTGGCCGGGCGTGGTACGCAGGGTGACCGCGGTGGTCCTGGCCTCGACACGGAAGCCCCGCCCGGGCCCGGTGCCACGTCGGCGGTGAGCCGGTCGGCCGTGTGCGCCGCCGAGCACTTCGCCCATGCCCGGAGGGAGGCCGCCAGGCAGCAGCGCAATGACGTTCCGTAGTTTCGTGCGTGCGGGGAGGCGTCATGAGCTGGGTTCAGCATCAAAACAAGGCTGCGCCCAGCGCGGCAACCCCTATGGCCGCCCTTCAGGATTCCGGGGCGGCCATAGGGGTTGCCGGCGGAGGAAAACTTGCGCCGACTGCACAGCAGCCTCGGCTACCTCGGTCCCGCCGAGTACGAGACCGCGCGCAGCCTGACCACCACACCAACGGTGTCCGTCAAAGTGGAACAAGATCACACGTACGTCTCACCCGCACTGTCGGACGATCTTTCAGGCCTGCCGACCACCTAATATCGACACCGGCTCCGCCGAGGTCTTCCGCGACGAGGGCATCGCCTATGCCGGCGGCATCTGGACGGCGGGTGGCCAGGCGGAACTCCACGTCTGGGCAGGTGGCTTCCACGGCTTCGACGCCCTGTACCCGCAGGCGCGTATCTCTGCCACAGCCCGCCGCACCCGCACCGACTGGCTCGCCCGCGTCCTGCGCCGGCAGCCGCCCGCACGACGCCCCTGACACCCACGCGCGGAACTCGGCATACCGCAGTGATCACGGGCCGTCAGCCCTCCGGCACCACGCTTTGAAAGTCAGTAAGCAAGTGGCATGGGTCCTTCCGTGTGGGTACGGAATTGCTGACGCTTCTCCTGGGAAACACATCAGTAAGCAACATCATGAACTGTTCTGAACAACTGTCCGGGATGGAGTTCGCGACGTATTGTTGAATGCTGAAACGATGAACGGCAATGGTGGGATCCTACGATTCCATTGTCCGGGACCGTCGGCTCGTCAGAGAGCGGCTCCTGGCTCCGGCGGATTTCCGTTGATGCGGGAGTGTGTGCGGGAGCGGACCATGGCGAGGTGGCGAGCCCCGCGCGGTGCAGCGGACGGACCACCGCGAATATGCTCGTCAGGCGCCCTGGCAAGCCTGTGGGCCAACGTTGGGCGAGTAGTGTCGAGAAACTTCCGGAACTCGGCTGACCGGGTTTATTTCGCGGACCATCCGAGATAGCATCTTTAGTATGGCGAATGCTAGCCGAGGCAGAATCATTCCTGCCCGCGTCGGGCGTCATCGGGCAGCGACGTCGCCATGATCTGGGAAATACTGGTCCTGGGTTTCGTACTCAGTCTTGACAATTTCCGGGTATCGATCGCGCTCGGCACCGTCCCGTTCGGTCTGAAGCGCGCGATGCAGGTCGCACTGACCTTCGGGCTGTGGGACGCGATCATGCCCCTGGCCGGGCTGTTGATCGGTCGCCGGATCGGGGAGTCCGTCGGGGGCGTCGCCGAGCTGGTGGGCGCGGCCGCGCTCGGCGGGTACGGTCTGTACCTCGTCATCTCGGCCCTTCGCAACCCCGAGCCGGACGAGTTGGACCACCCGTGGGCGCTGTTCGGCATCCCGTTGACGCTGAGCCTGGACAATCTGGTCGCCGGAGCGAGCCTGGGGATCCTCGGGCTCTCGCCGTGGTTCTCGGCCGCCGTCTTCGGTGTCATGACGGCGGTGATGTCGCTGATCGGGCTGAGGCTCGGGCGGGCCGCGGCGCGCCTCATCCGGATCCGCTCGGACCTGCTGAGCGGGATCACCTTGATCATCGCTGCTGTGGCGCTGCCGTTCGTGTTCGGCTAGCCCGCTCACTCAACCCTGGGAGCGGGTCGGCCCTCTCCACCCGGGTGGAGGGCCGGCCGGCGAACCCGGTGCGGGCGGGGGATCAGCGGAAGATCGTCGGCCCGCGAGTCGGCGTTGGCGGCCTCGACCGCCCGGGCGACCAGGTCGTGGTCGGGGGACAGGTGGCAGACCGGGTCGGTGCGGGCGGCGTCGCCGGTGAGCAGGAACGCCTGGCAGCGGCACCCTCCGAAGTCCAGCTCCCGCCGGGGGCAGCTCCGACAGGGTTCCGGCATCCAGTCCGTCCCCCGGAACGCGGTCATCACCGGGGACTCGGCCCAGATCCGCTCCAGCGAGTCCTCCCGCACGCTGGCCCGCGGCAACGGCAGGGAATGAGCGGCGGGGCAGGGCAGGACGTCGCCGTTCGGCGTCACGGTCAGCTGCCGGGAGGCCCAGCCGCCCATGCAGGGCTTCGGATAGCGGCTGTAGTAGTCGGGGAGGACGTAGATGACGTCCATGCGGTCCCGCAACCGCTCGCGGGCGGCCCGCACCACGGCCTCGGCCGCCTCGAGTTGGGCCCGGCTCGGCAGCAGCGCGTCACGGTTTCGCCAGGCCCAGCCGTAGTACTGGGTGTTGGCCAGCTCCACCCGGTCGGCGCCCACCTCCTCGGCCAGCCCGAGCACGTCGGCGACGCGGTCGATGTTGAGCCGGTGCAGCACCACGTTCATGGTGAGCGGCCAGCCCAGCTCCTTGACCACGCCCATCGCCTCGATCTTGCGTTGGAAGGACGGGGTCCCGGCGATCCGGTCGGACAGGGTCGGATCGTCGGACTGGATGCTGATCTGTACATGGTCCAGGCCGGCGGCCCGCAGCTGCTCGGCCCTCGGACGCGAGAGCCCGAGGGCGCTGGTGATGAGGTTGGTGTAGAGGCCCAGGTCGTGGGCGGCCGCCACGATCTCCACCAGATCGCGCCGCAGCAGCGGTTCCCCGCCGGACAGGTGGCACTGCAGAACCCCCAGCTCACCGGCCTCGACCAGCACCCGCCGCCACTCGTCGGTGGCCAGCTCGTCCTGGTAGCCGGCCAGGTTCAGCGGGTTGGAGCAGTACGGGCAGGCCAGCGGGCAGCGGTAGGTGAGCTCGGCGAGCAACCCGAACGGGCTATCCATCGGAGAGCTCCACCCAGCGCCGGGCGACGAGCCGGGTCAGGAACTGCCGCACCTCGTCGTCGGGGACGGTCCGGTAGCGCGCGCCCAGCTCGGCCACGATCTCGGCCACGGTGTGCCGCCCGTCGCACAGCTCGAGGATGTCCGCGCCGCTGCCGTTCAGAACCACCACCGTCTCGGGGAGCTGCAGGATCTGACGCTGCCTGGTCCGGCAGAAGGTCAGCCGGACATGGCGCGCCAACCGGGGCCGGTCTGAGCCGGACACCCCGACGCCGGGTCGGGTGATGGTCCCGGTCTGGGGCGTTCCGGTAGGGGTCGGGTCCATGGTGGTCACTCCGGGTAGGCCTGGTCGACGGCGTCCATCAGGCTCCACAGGACGTCGCACTTGAACGACAGCGCGTCGACGGCGCGCGCCTGGGACTCGGCGGAGAGGCAGTGCGCGGTGACCACCTCGAGGGCGTGCTCGCAGTCGCGGGGGGCCTGTTCCAGGCGGGCGCGGAAGTAGGCGAGGCCCTCGGGGTCGATCCACGGGTACCACCGCTCGAACGCGGCCAGCCGCGCCGCCATCAGGTCGGGCGCGAACAGCTCGGTGAGCGAGGACGCCACCGCCTCCACCCACGGGCGGGTCCGGGCGAAGTTCACGTAGGCGTCGACGGCGAACCGCGCCCCGGGTACCAGGCGCCGGTGGCCTTGGACCTCCTCGCGGGTCAGCCCGGCGGCCTCGCCGAGGCGCAGCCACGCCTCGATACCACCCTCGCCGGCGGCGGTACCGTCGTGGTCGACGATCCGTCGGATCCAGCGGCGGCGGACCTCGAGGTCGGGGCAGTTGGAAAGGATCGCGGCGTCCTTGCGGGGGATGTTCTCCTGGTAGTAGAAGCGGTTGGCCACCCAGCCCCGGATCTGCCGGCGGCTCAGCCGGCCGGCGTTCATCCGGACGTGGAACGGGTGCTGGTCGTGGTACTGGCGCGAGTGGGACCGCAACGTCTCGACGAAGCCGTCGGCACTGGTTCCCGTGGTGGTTGTCGTCATGGCTCTACACCTGGATCTCAAGGCCGTCCATGGCCACTTCCATGCCGCTCTCCTCCACGGTACGTCGCTCGGGCGTGTCCTCCAGGAGGATCGGGTTGGTGTTGTTCATGTGCACGAAGACCGTCCGCCCCACGCCCAGCGACGGGAGCTGCGCCAGGCTGCCGTCCGGGCCGTCGATGGGCAGGTGGCCCATCTCCCGGGACGTCCTGCCGGCCAGGCCGAGCCGTACGAGCTCGTCGTCGCGCCAGCAGGTCCCGTCGATCAGCAGGCATGCACAGCCCTTGATCTCCACGCGCAGCGCCGGCGTCAGCGATTGCACCCCTGGCAGGTACACCAGCGTCCCCCCGCTGCGCTCGTCGGTCAGCCGGTAGCCCACGACGCGGCCGTGGTCCACCCCGGCTCCGAACCGATCGCGCTTGACGGTGGGAACGTCGAACGCTCGGCAGGACAGCCCGTCCGCCAGGGCGAGGTCGGTGCCGGGGCTCACCGCCCGCCACTCGACCGGACAGTAGCGCTCGAGGGTGCGCAGAATCCCCGAGCCGGTACACAGGGTCTCGCGCACCGCCGGTGTGGCGTACAGCCGCAGGGCGCGGGCCTCGCGCAGCAGAAGCAGGCCCAGCGTGTGGTCCAGCTCGGCGTCGGTGAGCAGCACCGCCTCCAGCGGCGTCGTCCGGTCGGCGTGCGGGTGCAGGCCGGGGAAGGCCTCGATCTGGGTACGGACGTCGGGCGAGGCGTTGATGAGGAACCACCGGCGGCCCTCGGCGCTGACCGCGACCGACGACTGGGTGCGCGCGAGGCCGGCCCGGGAGCGGACCGCGGCGCACACCGGGCACCCGCAGTTCCACTGCGGGGAGCCGCCCCCCGCCGCCGAGCCCAGCACCCGCAGCAACACGCCGGCACTCCGTTCATTGAAGATCCGGGTCCGTCACCGGCCCGGCCGTCCGTGGCCGTCCCGAGTCCTCGGGCGGCGCCGGACCTGGTCCGGCGCCGCCCCACGTCACTCGTCCTCCAACCGAGCCACGTACATGGTCACCTCGGCCGCGACTCCGATCTCGTCGAACTCGGGGGTCTCCCACACAGCGAGCTGGGACTCCATGGATTCACCTCCTCACGGTCCGCATTGCGGCAGGCTCCGGTCACGCGCTACGACGACTCAGGGAGGGCGAAGACCATCAGGGCGCTTCCGTGCCCCGCGCCGAGCATGCCGGGGAGGAACCCCTCGGCCCATCCGCCCCAACCGACCGGCACGGCGATGTACTGCCTGCCGTCGACCACGTAGGTGGTCGGGTTGCTGTGGTGGCCGCTTCCGCACTGGAACTGCCACAGCAGCTCCCCGGTGCGGGCGTCGAGCGCGTTGAACTCCCCGGAGGGCTCCCCGGCGAACACCAGGTCACCGCCGGTGGCCAGCACCGAGGCGCACATCGGGAGTTCGTTGCGCCAGCGCCACTTCTCCTCGCCGTCGGCGTCGAACGCGCTGATGGACCCCGCCATGTCCTCGATGTCCACCTGAACGCCCGCGCCCCAGTACGGAATGCTCTCCTTGAACTCCCGGCGCCGCCGGGTGGCCGTGGCGCCGGTGTCCTGGACGGGGACGTAGAAGAGCTCGGTCTTCGGGCTGTAGGCCGCATGGGTCCATTCCTTGGCGCCGGCCGGACCCGGGTAGAAGTGGACCGGTTCTCCCTCCTTGTCCGGGTACACCTTGGCCGTCACCTGGCCGTCCCTCGTGATCGCCCCCCAGGTGATGCGGTCCACGAAGGGGGTGATCCGGACCCTCTCGCCGTTCGTGCGATCGAGGACGAAGAAGTAGCCGTTCTTGTCGAAGTGCCCGAGCAGTTTGCGCCCGCCCTGCTCGAACAGGATGCACTCGGCGATGCTGTCGTAGTCCCACAGGTCGTGCGGGGTGCACTGGTAGTGCCAGCGGATCTGGCCGCTGTCCACGTCGACGGCGATGACGCTGTCGGTGAAGAGGTTGTCGCCCTCGCGGACACCTCCGTCGAAGTCGGGCGCCGGGTTGCCGGTGCCGACGTACAGCAGGTTCGTCTCCGGGTCGAAGGTGCCGGTGACCCAGCAGTTCGCCCCGCCCCGTGCCCAGGCCTCGCCCTCGGCGGGCCAGGTCTCCGAACCGGGCTCCCCGGGCTTCGGCACCGTGTAGCAGCGCCACTGGTGCTCGCCGGTCTCGAGGTCGAACGCGTCGAGGTGACCGCGTACGCCGAACTCGCCGCCGGAACTCCCGACGATGAGCATGTTCTTCACGACCAGCGGGGCGACCGTGGCGCTCTCCGCGGCCCGGACGTCTCCGTAGGTCCTGTCCCAGATCCGCTTGCCGGTGGTGGCGTCGAGCGCGAGCACACGAGCATTCGCCGTGACGAAGAAGACCTTCCCCTGAGCCACGGCGACCCCACGGTTCACGTTCCCGCAGCACAAGGACACGTCGAAGGGGACCGCATGCTTGTACCGCCAGATCTCCACACCCGTCTTCGCGTCAAGGGCCCAGACCCAGCCGTCCCAGCCGGAGAGGAACATGACCCCGTCGACGACGATCGGGGCGGCCTCGAACGAGTAGGTCGACGCGCCCGCGATCAGGCCGGTCGTGCCGGCCTGGAAGACCCAGGCGGGGCCGATGCGCTTGACGTTCTCCGTGTTGATCTGGTCCAGCGGGCTGTACCGCTGCCCGTCGTAGGCGCCGTAGTAGGTGAGCCAGTTCTGGGGTTCCTCGCGGGCATTGAGTATGCGCTCGTAGTCGACGCCGGCCACTACCGGCGGCGCGACCTCCCCGCCCGCGACCTTGCCGCTCAGGTTTCCCTGGTCGACAGCCTCACCCGCGTCCACGTATGCAACAGTCATTGCCTCTTCCTTTCTACGGCCGAGGCTGTTCGGGGCGGTCGAGGCGAGCCTCCGGCGGAGCGTCCCCCATGACGACGATGGCCCCGGTCAGCCCCCGGCCCTCGTCGTTGCCCGTGGGCGAGCTGAACCAGTAGTAGCCCGGCCCGTCGAGGTTGAGGGTCGCCCGTCCTCGCGAATGGTTCACCAACCAGATGAACTTCCGGTCGCCATTGCTCGGCAGGAGCGCGCAGTGCGTGTTCAGGTCGTCATTGACGAGCTCGAGCTCGATATCGCCTCCATGGGGCATGACCAGAATGGAGGGATCCCAGGTCAGCTCATCCGGATTGATGCGAATGGTGGCTTGCATGCGGCCGTCCGATCCCTCGGTGGCCTGCCCAATGCTTCCGGTTCCCAGCACTTGACCCAGTGCTGCTTTGTTCTGTGCGGCCAACCCGATCTTGTTCAGCAGGTCGACTCGCTCCTGCGCGGTCGTCATCGGGGCTTCACTCTCCTTGTCCCGAATCGCTGTGTCCACTTCGCATCGGCCGCGCTGATGGCGGCACGCCGCGGCCGGTTCCACCTCCGCCCGGAAAATGTTCTCCGAATTGACCTCGGAATCGCTTCTTTTGTGTCGTTCGCTGTCCGGTTGTAATCGGTGGTCAAAGAGTGCGCCACCTCAGACGAATCACACCGGAAAGGGCGAAGAATCGGTATTCAAGAAGCACGCTACGCTGGGCGAATCACAGCAACAAGGGTGAGCACCGGTTCGGACCGGCCCATGCCGTTCGTCCGCGACCAGCCACCGTTCGTACCGGTTGTGCCACCGTTGGGAGGAGCGGGGCCGCACTGCACCGCGTCGCGCCGGGGCCGGCAGCAGCTCCGATCGATCGTCGCCGATCGACACCGGCTGACCGGTCACGACGCCTCTCCCGACATCCGGGCTCCGACGGAGGATCAAGCGAGGTCGTACCGATCGAGGTTCATGACCTTGTCCCACGCGGCGACGAAGTCCCGCACGAACTTCTCCCGTGCGTCGTCGCTCGCGTAGACCTCCGCGACGGCACGCAGTTCGGAGTTCGAGCCGAAGACGAGGTCGACGCGGCTACCGGTCCACTTGACCTCGCCGCCGGCGCGGTCGCGACCCTCGAAGGTTTCCGCGGCCGCGGATGTCGGCTTCCATTCCGTGCCCGTGTCGAGCAGATTCACGAAGAAGTCGTTGGTCAGCGACTCGGGCGCCGAGGTGAAGACGCCCAGCGGCGACTGCCGGTGATTGGCGCCCAGCACCCGCAGGCCGCCCACGAGGACGGTCATCTCGGGCGCGCTCAGGTTCAGCAGGTTCGCGCGGTCGACCAGCAGGTGTTCCGGCGGCAGCCGGTCGCCCGTGCCGAGGTAGTTGCGGAACCCGTCCGCGGTCGGCTCGAGCGGGGCGAAGGACTCCGCATCGGTCCACTCCTGCGTGGCGTCCGTGCGTCCCGGAGTGAAGGGGACCCGGACGTCGTGGCCCGCGGTCCTGGCGGCCCGCTCGACGGCGGCGGCTCCGCCGAGCACGATGAGGTCGGCCAGCGAGATCTTCTTGTCCCCGGTATGGGAGCTGGTGAAGGACTCCTGGATCCCCTCCAAGGCGCGCAGCACCTGTGCCAGCGTGTCGGGCTCGTTGACCTCCCAGCCCCGCTGCGGATCGAGGCGGATGCGCGCGCCGTTCGCCCCGCCCCGCTTGTCGCTGACGCGGAACGTCGAGGCCGACGCCCACGCGGTCGAGACGAGCCGGGAGACCGACAGCCCGGAGGCGAGGATCCGGCTCTTGAGCGCGGCGATCTCCGCCACCCCGACGAGCTCGTGGTCCACGGCGGGCACCGGGTCCTGCCAGCGCAGCGTCTCCCGGGGGACCAGCGGTCCGAGGTAGCGCCGGATCGGGCCCATGTCGAGGTGCGTCAGCTTGAACCAGGCCCGGGCGAACGCATCCGCGAGCTGGTCCGGGTTCTCCAGGAAGCGCCGCGAGATCGGCTCGTAGACCGGGTCCAACCGCAGCGCGAGGTCCGTCGTCAGAATCGTCGGGGCGTGTGTCGTCGAGGGGTCGTGGGCGTCCGGCACGGTACCGGCCCCGCCGCCGTCCCTCGGGATCCACTGCCACAGACCGGCGGGGCTCAGCTCCAGGTCCCACTCGTAGCCGAACAGCGTCTCGAAGAAACTGTTGTCCCATCTCGTCGGGGTGGGTGTCCACGTACCCTCGAGCCCGCTGGAGACGGCGTCCGCGCCCTTTCCGGTGCCGTAGCCGCTCTTCCAGCCCAGGCCCTGCTCCTCGAGGGGGGCGCCCTCGGGTTCGGGGCCGAGGTGGGCGTCCGGGTCGGCCGCGCCGTGGGTCTTGCCGAACGTGTGGCCGCCCGCGATCAGCGCGACGGTCTCCTCGTCGTTCATCCCCATGCGCCGGTGCGTCTCGCGGATGTCCCGGGCCGCGGTGAGCGGGTCCGGGACGGTGTTCGGTCCCTCCGGGTTGACGTAGATGAGGCCCATCTGGTCGGCGGCCAGAGGGCTCTCCAGCTTCCGGACGCCGCTGTGGCGTTCGTCGCCGAGCCAGGCGCGCTCGGGACCCCAGTACACGTCTTCGTCGGGCTCCCAGACGTCCGCCCGGCCGCCGGCGAAGCCGAAGGTCGTGAAGCCCATCGTCTCCAGGGCGCGGTTGCCCGCGAAGACCATCAGGTCGGCCCAGGAGATCTTGCGGCCGTACTTCTTCTTCACCGGCCAGAGCAGCCGGCGCGCCTTGTCGAGGTTGCGATTGTCCGGCCAGCTGTTCAGCGGCGCGAAACGCTGCATGCCGGCGCCCGCGCCACCGCGGCCGTCGTCGATGCGGTACGTCCCGGCGCAATGCCACACCATCCGGATCATGAGCGGCCCGTAGTGGCCGAAGTCGGCCGGCCACCATTCCTGCGACGTCGTGAGCACCTCGTCGACGTCCCGCGCCAGGGCGTCGAGGTCGAGCGTCCGGAACTCCGCGGCGTAGTCGAAGTCCTCGCCCATGGGGTCGGCCATGGCGAGGTGTTTCCGGAGGATCCTCAGGTCGAGCTGGTTCGGCCACCAGTCGCGGTTGCTCGCGCCCCCGATGGGGTGACCGCGGTGCCCGGCCGAGACAGAGAGGCCGAGGCCGCCCGCGCCCCCCGCGTTCGTCTCGCCGGCAACGGCGTCCGGACTGTCAGACACGGCGATTTCCTTCCGGGAAACTCAGAGGTCCAGCGCGCGACGCACGGCCGGCGCGTTTCGCCGGGAAACCGGCACCATCTCGTTCGTCCGGTCATCCATGACCAGAGACAGCTCGCCCTTGGGGCCGCGCTCGATCTCCCGGATGCGGCTGAGGTTGACCACATACCGGCGGTGCACCCGCAGGAAGCCGACATCCGCCAGCTCACCGTCGAGCTTGTCCAGGCTCGGAGAAGCGGCTCGCAATCGCCCCTGATCGGTGGAGAGCCACACGTCGTTTCCCTGCGATTTCGCGAAGGAGACTTCCGGCAGCCGCAGCAGCACCATCCGGTTGTCGCGCGTCGCGACCAGTCGGCGGGGCTGCGCCCGAGGGGGCGTGGGCCCCTCCGCCCGGGGCAACTGCGCCCCGTCGGAGGCACCGAACGAGACCAGGTTCCCGATCAGGTGTCCTGACGAGAAGACGGGTCGGATGCTGATCGGTGTCGGTTCGTCCGCGAGGTGGGCGAAGATCTGCGTCGAGCCGACCCAGTCGGGGTCGCGGGCCGCCTGCCTGGTCGCATACCGGGCGGCCGCTATCAATTCCGGCAGTCCGGCGTTCCATCGCAGCGTGGGATCGACCGCCGGGGTCGATGCCGGGACGCCCAGGAGCATGCTTGCCGTGTCGTCGGCTATCACCACCTTGCCCGCGGTGTCCACCGCGGCGAGCGCCGCACCGGAGCGTGTCCTGGCCCGGGTGTAGGCCGCCACCAACTCGGCGCCGCTGTCCCGGGCGCGCCTCTTCAGCGGGTGCTGGGTCATGGTGACCGCGTTCGCCAGCCAGCTTTCCGCGGACGCGGGAAGCGGGCTGCGCCAGCAGCAGATGTTCAGGACCGCGATCGGTTCCCTGGTCACCACGTCGCGCACCGCGATGCCCGCGCAGACCCAGTCGTGGAACGCCTGGCACCAGTGCTCCGCGCCCCTGATCGGTACCGGGCCGTGCGCCTCGAGCGCCGTGCCCATGCCGTTCGTGCCGACCGCACACTCGGACCAGCAGAACCAGGGCGCCAGATGGGAGTCGCCGGCTCTGGCGAGCGTGGCCTGGTCACCCCACTCGGCCAGGATCCGGCCGGTGGCATCGGCGACGGTGACGATGCCACCGAGGTTGCCCACTTCGTGTGCCACGGAGGCGGCACGAAAACCCAGCTCAGCGAATACGACATCGTGCTCGGGCGTACGGTCGGGCGCCGCGACGGCCATCGGAGCCTCTGTGAGGTGAGGATCGACCCGGTACTGCTCCCGGCAGCGATGCCAGGAGATCGCCACCAGGGGCCGGACACCCGGGACCTGGTCCTCGCCCTGCACGAACCGTTCCCACGCCGCGAGCACGGTGCCGCCGCCCAGGTTCGCCGAGATGGGCTCGAGCCGATGTGCATCCCTCATGGTTCAGAACCGCCCTTGGTCCCTCCCCGACTCCCGACGGCGTGCACGGCCCGCGCCGGTCGCCGTCCGTCGCGGCCGGGCCTGCAGCGGACCGGGCACTGCGTCGCGCGTCCTACTTCTTGGTCTTCCTTCTGCGTCACTCGTTCCAGGCCGTGTCACAGACCTGCACTCCCGCACCCCCCACCCTAGGTACCGTTGTCGGGCCGCGCACGTCCCGCTCCGGGCCGCGTGTGCGACATGCCGCTTCCCGGCCGGCCTCGGACAGCGCACCCGCGGGCCGCGGGCAAGGTGCGCGGCCCGCAGCGGTCGGTCCACCTGGTGGATCGGCACCCGGAGCAGCGAGGTCTGCACCCGCCCCCTGGGCAAATCCCTGCGCCTCCCCGCACCCTTCGACTTCGACCTGGACACCACCGGCTTCCTCTGATCCCCTTGATCCCCCGGGATCGGGAGGGGGGTTGTAACTGCTCTCGAATGAGTGTTCATAAGTGTCTTTTAGGTGTTATGAGTGCTGTATGGTCTCGTGTATGAACCTGACGGAATGGGCGCGCGCACAGGGAATCGCCCCGCGTACCGCGTATCGCTGGTTCCGTGAGGGCACGTTGCCGGTCCCTGCGGAGCGAGTGGGGCCGCGCACGATCCTGGTCAACATCGACGCGAACACCTCACCCTCGGCGACAGGTGGTGTGGGCCTGTATGCCCGCGTCTCCTCTCACGATCAGAAGGCCGACCTGGAGCGGCAGACCGCCCGCTTGTCGGCGTGGGCCGCAAAGGCCGGACACCAGGTCGTCCGTGTCGAATCCGAGATCGCCTCGGGCATGAACGGCGCCCGTACCAAGGCGCGTCGCCTGCTGGCCGACCCGAAGGTGACCACCGTGGTGGTGGAACACAAGGACCGCCTCGGCCGCATGAACGTCGAACTCGTCGAAGCCGCACTGTCCGCCACTGGCCGCCGACTCGTTGTCCTCGGTGACGGCGAAGTCGAAGACGACCTGGTACGCGACATGGTGGAGGTACTGACCTCGTTCTGCGCCCGCTTGTACGGCCGCCGCAGTGCGAAGAACCGTGCCGAGAAGGCCCTGGAAGCGGCTGCCGCCGATGAGTAAGAAGCAGATCCGTACCCTCGACGATCCGTTCGTCGCCCCCGGCCCGTCCGGGGTGGCGATACGTGACCGCCTCAAGCAGCTCACTCCAGAAGACGAGAAGGTGTTGCGCCTGGTCGGCGGACACCTGGGGCGCCTGGCATCGCTGGACCTCAAGCAGCGGTGCTCCGACGGCCTGGAGCACAACAGTGACATGTGGGCGGCCCGTAAGCAGGCACTGACGGCCGAGTCGTCCTCACGCTGGGCCGGGAGCATCACGAAGGCGACCCACGATCAGTGGGCGCTCTCCCGGCGTTGTCAGCTTGCGCACCTCCAGGGCCTTGAGGCCGGTGCGCGGACGCTGATGCACCGCCTGTCGCAGCCCATCGGGGAGAAGGGAACCAAGCGGGCTCCGGGCGGCTACCGGTCGAAGGGAGAGTGGTTTTACAAGTCCCGACGCCTGGCGGTCCTGGAGCACCGTCTCGACGTGGCTCGCGCTGAGCGTGAGGCCGGCGTCGTGCACGTCGTTCGCGGCGGCAGGCGGATGCTCAACACCCGGCACAACCTGGAAAAGGCCGGGCTCACCGAGGATCGGTGGCACGAGCGTTGGGAGGCCGAGCGCTGGTTTTTCGCCGCCGACGGCGAATCCGGGAAGCGGTTCGGGAACGAGACGATCCGCGTCACCCCGGACGGCGAGGTGTCCATCAGGCTGCCGGCACCGCTCGCCCACCTGGCCAACAGCAAGCATGGCCGGTACGTGCTCGCCTCGAAGGTCGCCTTCGTCCACCGGGGCGGCGAGTGGCGCGACCGCATCGAGCAGAACCGGGCCGTCGCCTACCGCGTCCACCTCGACGTGCGGCGCGGCCGCTGGTACCTCACCGCCTCGTGGACCAAGCCCGTCGTCAAGACGGTTCCGCTGGAGACCGCCCGCGCCCGGGGCATGGTCGGTGTGGACACCAACGCCGACCACTTCGCCGCCTACCGGCTCGACCGGCACGGCAACCCGATCGGCTCTCCGCGCCGCTTCGCCTACGACCTGTCCGGCACCGCAGAGCACCGCGACGCCCAGATCCGGCACGCCCTCACCCGGCTCCTGCACTGGACCAGGCAGACCGGCGCGCAGGCGGTCGGGATCGAGAACCTGGACTTCGCCGCCGAGAAGACCCGTGAGAAACACGGCCGCAAGAAGCGGTTCCGGCAGCTCATCTCCGGCATGCCCACCGGCAAGCTCAAGGCCCGCATCGTGTCCATGGCCGCCGAACACGGCATTGCCATCGTCGCCGTCGACCCGGCGTACACCTCCATGTGGGGCGACCAGCACTGGCGCAAGCCCCTCACCGGCAAGACCCGTCACATGACCCGCCATGA
The DNA here is from genome assembly GCF_036634175.1 of Streptomyces sp. P9-A2. Classification (NCBI taxonomy): domain Bacteria; kingdom Bacillati; phylum Actinomycetota; class Actinomycetes; order Kitasatosporales; family Streptomycetaceae; genus Streptomyces; species Streptomyces sp. P9-A2. Next base: position 2,197,786 of record NZ_JAZIFX010000001.1, on the reverse strand, counting down.
CGCCGCCTCGGTGGCGATCGGCAGACGCGCCCTCGGGCACCCGATCCGGCGACGGACGGCACCGCCCCGGCATCACCAGAGCGATGGTGCCGGGCATCGGACCGTCCAGGCCGATCGTGGTGACCGAGGACGTGAGGAAACCCGCCACCCCGTCACGGAACGTGCACAGGATGCACGCCGCCGGACAGGGACAACCAGAACGCGGGAGACCAGCACATCCAACACCGTTCGGGATGCGCGCAGTTCCGGGACGTGGGTCCAAGACCCACTCCTGGACACTGTTTAGGAACGGTGTGAGGTGACGAACGCACGGGAACAGGCCAGCTGGACCAGAACGCGGCTCGGACGCTGCGGGCCGCCGCTCGACCTGCTCACCGCCTGCTTCGACCGGCACGAGTACGCCCCGCACGCCCACGACGAGTTCACGGTCGGCGTGACCGTCGGCGGCCTGGAGGCCATCGCGTACCGCGGCGGGCGCATCGTCTCCGGCCCCGGGACCATCGTCGTCCTCGAACCCGGCGAGGTGCACACCGGCGGTCCGGCCGCCTCCGACGGCTACTCCTACCGCGCTCTGTACGCCGCCCCCGCCCTGCTCACCGACGGCACCCACGGCACCGGCCTCCCGTACTTCCGTGAGCCGGTCCTCGACGACCCCGAACTGGCCGGCGCCCTGCGCCGCGCGCACACCGAGGTCAGCGCCTGCCCCGACCCCCTGGAGGCGGAGTCCCGGCTGCCCTGGCTGCTCACCGCCCTCGCGCATCGCCACTCCACCGCCCGGGCGGACGCCTGCGCGGTCCCCGGTGCCGGGCACATCGCCCTGGCCGTCCGCGACCGCCTCGCCGACGAGTTGCTCGCCCCGCCCTCCCTCGCCTCCCTCGCCACCGACCTGGGCCTGTCCCGCTACCAGCTCCTGCGCGCGTTCCGTACGACGATGGGGATACCGCCGTACGCCTGGCTCGCCCAGTACCGGGTCACCAGGGCCCGCGGCCTGCTGGAAGCCGGGCTGCGCCCCGCCGAAGTGGCCGCACTCGTGGGCTTCGCCGACCAGGCCCATCTGACCCGCTGGTTCCGCCGCGTCCTCGGGGTGACCCCGGCGGCGTACCGCAACAGCGTTCAAGACGCCGGGCGCTGACCCGGCCGAGACTCGCCGCATGACTGCACGCGGCTGGTTCCTGTTCTCCCTGATGGGAGTCGTCTGGGGCGTCCCCTATCTGATGATCAAGGTGGCGGTGGAGGAGGTGTCCCCGTCCGGGGTCGTCTTCGCCCGCTGCGCCCTCGGCGCCCTGCTCCTGCTGCCCTTCGCCCTACGGCAAGGAGGCCTGGCCGGGACCGTCCGCGCCCACTGGCGCCCCCTGCTCGCCTTCGCCCTCATCGAGATCATCGGCCCCTGGTACACCCTGACCTCCGCGGAACGCCACCTCTCCAGCTCCACCGCCGGTCTGCTGATCGCGGGCGTTCCCATCGTCGGTGTGACGCTCGCCCGGTTCTTCGGCGACACGGAACGCCTCGGCGCCCGCCGCCTCACCGGCCTGGGGCTCGGCCTGGTGGGCGTGGGCGTCCTCACCGTCCCGCACCTGACCGGCGGCAACGCCCGCTCACTGGCCGAGGTGCTGGTGACGGTCCTGGGCTACGCCATCGCCCCGCTGATCGCCGCACGCCATCTGAAGCAGGTCCCGTCCCTCCAGCTCACGGCCGTCTGCCTGACCCTGGCAGCACTGGTCTACGCCCCGGCCGCGGTGATCACGCGACCGGCCGAGCTGCCCTCGGCCGGGGCCCTGATCTCCCTCGCGGCCCTGGGCGCCGTCTGCACGGCGGTCGCGTTCGTCGCCTTCCTGGAACTGATCAGGGAAGCGGGGCCGACCCGGGCCACCGTCATCACCTACGTCAACCCGGCGGTCGCGGTCACGGCCGGCGTGCTCCTCCTCGGCGAGTCCCTGACCGCGACGGTCCTGGCCGCCTTCGCCCTGATCCTCACCGGCTCGGTCCTGGCGACCGCCGCGGCGCCGAAGCCCCGCTCCCGCCCGGTACCATGGTCGACACGGCAGACGAGCCGGGCGGACGGCCGCGTGGAGTCCCTTGCGGGACTTCCCGAGGAACGTCCGGGCTCCACAGGGCAGGGTGATGGCTAACGGCCACCCGGGGTGACCCGCGGGACAGTGCCACAGAAAACAGACCGCCGAGGGCTCCGGCCCCCGGTAAGGGTGAAACGGTGGTGTAAGAGACCACCAGCGCCTGAGGCGACTCAGGCGGCTAGGTAAACCCCACCCGGAGCAAGGTCAAAAGGAAACACCCCGGTGTTTCTGCGCGGACGTTCGAGGGCTGCCCGCCCGAGTCCGCGGGTAGACCGCACGAGGCCGGCGGCAACGCCGGTCCTAGATGGATGGCCGTCTCCCCGGCCGCCGCGAGGCGACCGGGCGACAGAACCCGGCGTACAGCCCGACTCGTCTGCCGCTGTCCACGGGTTCTTCTCGAAGCAGGCTTCCGGCCTTCGTCGCATTCTCTTTACGACCGTCCCTGGCGGGCTTGCCGAGGAACCGCTGGACTTCTCTCAGCAAGCGTTGAAATCGATAGCGTCCCGCCAGGTGGTGTAGGGGATCAAGGAGCCGGAATCCGCAGGTCAGGGGCGGTGGTCCCGCCGGATTGGGTGTTCAACCCGCCTCAGCAGGACGCTTCGCGGGCTGCCGCCTCCACAGAGATCGCCACGGGCTCGTACCGGAACGCGAAGCGCTTGATCCCCTACACCACGTCGTGGGACATGACCTTGAAATCCCTGAGAAGTGCCATGGGTGGCGTGTCGTGAAGCCATCGACAGGCGGCTGCCCCGTGGGGCAGCCTGGCCTGCCGTGCGCAATCCGGTCCGAGAAGCCACCGGAAAAAGGCGCGCACGAGGTAGGGAGACCGTGCACGTGTACGACAAGGAAGCGGCCAGGGCGCAATTCCTGGAACTGGGGTGCAGCTCCGATGACGCCGACACCCTGGTGAGAGCGGGCATCGATCCTGCCGTCGTCGGTACCAACGCCCGCGACGCCGTGGGTTTCGCCTCCGCCGTCGCTTCTCACGATCTGGGCGACCCCAACTGCTATCTGCGGATCGCGGGCGGTGACCCGGACGAGGCGTGGAGGCAGTGGGCCGAGGATTCCGCGGAAAGTTCCTTGGACGAAGGGTCTGACGAGCTGGACAACGAGATGGAGGAGGCCGGCGATTTCCATGGATGGATGAGCGCCTACATCACCGGCGTCGGCCCGGGGGAGTACTCCATCGAGCTGTACGACGATCTGGGCCTGCCCGGCAACGCCACCTACGTGGGCACGCTGACCTTCTCCCTGCCTGCCGCGATCCCTGCCGTCTTGTCGGGCGACCGGGACGCCCAAGTCATCAAGGCGGCCACCGAAGCGCTCGTTGACCACGGATGCATCCTCGGCTCCGGCTTCCACGGCAGCGGCGACAGCTTCAGGGTGCAGGTCCGTACAAGCGTGCACGCCCTGGAGTGGTTGGAGGACCAACGGCCACCGGTAGAAAAACTCGACCTGTTGCTCGCCGCATTGCACGGACTGCTGGATGATCTGGAGACTGGCCACACCGGCCGTGACCACCTCCGTATCGATACCGTCCCGCACCCGTATCCGGAACGACCGGACACGGTTTCGGAAGGCGGCGCCCGAACCTCTGTCGTCGACTGGGGAGATCGGGAAGCCTTCTTGCGCACGGTTGCTGCCGAACAGCCGGGCAGCGTCTACATCGAGCAGTACCGAGGCGGCTGGTCACAGCGCCTGCACGGAACAGAAGGCCTCAAGCATCCCGGTCTGCGAGGCCTGAAGGGGGTGCGGGCCGAAGCGGCGCAGCGCGATGGCGAACTGAGCGGCTTCATCGCGGTGTTCCGCTCCGGTGACGCGGTGCACCGCTACCAGGTCCAAGCCGACTGGGTCGAGGGCCTGGAAGAGCACATGGACGACTGGCAGAGGCGCGTGAGGGCCGTGCGGGAGGAGCAGGCCGGCTTCCCCCACCTCAAACAGTGGGGGAAGCAGCTGCACCGGGCCTTGGTCGACGACGATCAGTTCATGGCGGCCGAAACACCCTCGGCCCAAGACAGTCGGGGCAGGGATCTCGCTCGCAGCATGTTCGGCCCCGACTGCCCAGTGGAGTCGCACTACATCCGGCGCGCTCTCGGCAGAGCGCGGACCGAGCGGGCCGACATCGTCCTTGAGCGGCAGCGGGCGCAGTGGCAGACCGCACTCCCGGACTGGGCGGCGCGACTGGCCGCTTCGGAGGACTTCCGAAGCGGCACGACCGCAGAGCGCGCCGCACTCGCCAGCAACCTTCTGTACGCACACAGCCCCTCGGCCGACGCCCCGGAACTCGTCCGCCTGCTCCGCAGCGCGGCTGCCGATCTTCTTGGCTGAGGCGACGAAGCGCCGATCGGCCGGCGCAGGCGCTGATGACTCCCACGGAACTGCTTCGGGTGGAAGATGAGCCGATCGAGTGCCGTGAAACTTCATTCTTCGCCATCATCGGGGCATGCAAAAACTCGAGGCGCACGAGATGCCCCTGCACAAGGTGTTCAGCAGTGACTACGACTTTCAGATCCCCGACTACCAGCGCCCCTACGCCTGGCAGGAGGAGCAGGCGTCACAGCTGCTGATGGACTTGCAGGAGGCCCTGGACCGCGGAACGGACGAACCCTACTTCCTCGGCTCCATCGTGCTCGTCAAGGACGGCGGGGCGCCGAAGGCGCACGTCATCGACGGCCAGCAGCGTCTCACGACTCTGACCATCCTCCTGTCGGTCCTGCGTGACCTCACTGAGGACTCGGAACTGCGCGGCGACCTCGACCGGTTGGTGATGGAGCCGGGCGCCAAGATCCGTGGGCTCGCACCGAGGCCGCGGCTCACCCTGCGCAGCCGCGACACGGACTTCTTCGAGAAGTACGTCCAGACGAAGGGCGCGGTGGACACGCTGCTGTCGTTCAAGGAAGACGCACTGCGGACCGACGCGCAGAAGGCCGTCCTCCGCAATGCGACGGCCCTGCACCGCAGCCTCACCGAGCAGACCGAGGAGCGTCGGCTGGAACTGGCCCAGATGCTCGCGGAGCGGACGTTCCTGGTCGTCGTCAGCACTCCCGACCTCGACAGCGCGCACCGGATCTTCAGCGTCATGAACTCCCGCGGCCTGGATCTGTCGCCCACCGACATCTTCAAGTCGCAGATAATCGGTGATCTCGGTGCGGAAGCCTCCGAGGCGTGCTCCACCACTTGGGAGGACGCAGAGGAGATGCTGGGGCGTGACGACTTCGCGGAACTCTTCCAGCACCTTCGTATGATCTTCGCCAAGAAGAGGGCGGAGCAGGAGCTGCTCAAAGAGTTCCCGGAGCAGGTGCTCAGCCGCTATCTCCCCGGCCGGGCCGAGAGCTTCGTCCACGACGTCGTCCGGCCGTACGCGGAAGCGTACGCGCAGATCAGGGAGGCCCGGTACGAATCGGCCACCGGCGCGGAGACGGTCAACGCCTGGTTCAGGCGACTCCAGCAGGTCGACAACTACGACTGGCGGCCGGCCGCCCTGTGGGCGCTGCGACACCACGAGAACGATCCTGCCTGGCTCGACATGTTCATGCAGGCGCTGGAGCGGCTCTCGGCCAGCATGTTCATCCGCCGTGTCTACACGACACCTCGTGTCACCCGCTACACCGAGCTGCTTCGGCAGCTCGACGAAGGGCAGGGTCTCGACTCCCCGGCCCTCGAACTGAGGGACGACGAGAAGACCGAGACCCGGGCCAGGCTCGACGGCGATCTCTATCTCGTCGGCAAGATCCGCAAGTATGTGCTGCTCCGGCTCGATGAGCTGCTGGCCCGCAGCCAGGGGGTGACGTACAACCACTCGCTCATCACCGTGGAGCACGTCCTGCCGCAGAACCCGAAGGCAGACTCGGAGTGGGTGGAGCTGTTCGACGACGAGCAGCGCATGCAGTGGACGCACCGCCTGGGGAACCTGGTGCTGCTGAACCGCGCCAAGAACTCGGCGGCCCAGAACTACGACTTCGCCACCAAGAAGGCCAAGTACTTCACCGGCCGCGGGGGAGTGGTCCCCTTCGCGCTGACCAGTCAGGTGCTTCAGCACACCGAGTGGACCCCCGAGCTGCTGAAGGCCAGGCAGGAGGAGCTGCTGGGCGTGCTCTTCGAGGAGTGGCGTTTCTGAGTGCGAGGGCCGGGATGGCGCACCCCGACCCTGAATACCAAAACTCTCCATGTAATTCCAAAGAGTTCCATGATTGAGCTCGTGTGGGCTATGGTCGTTCACACCTCGCATCTCACGGCTCACGGCCCTCGCATCACGCCGCTGGTCCCGTGTGTCCCTCTGCCGCTCAGTTGCCGCCGGCCTGCCCGGCCCCTCGCCCGCGTCCTCGCCCTCCTCGCCGAGCACCGCCAGGTCGTCGTCTTCACACACGACACCCGCCTGCCGCAGGCCCTGAAGTACCTGCGGCTGCCCGCCACCGTCCTCACCGTCGACCGCCGCGAAGGCTCCGCCGTACGGGTCCGCTCCGGCGACGACCCCGTCAAGCAGGCCCTGTACGACGCGAAGGCGCTCGCCAAGACCCGCGACCTGCCCGGCGACGTCGTCGCCCGGGTCCTGCCCGGCCTGTGCCGCACCGCCCTGGAGGCCGCACTCCTCGAACCGGCCCGACGCCGGCTCCTCGGCACGGGCCTGCCGCACGCCGAGATCGAGCAGCACATCGCCAAGGCCCGCAAGCTCACCGAACTGGCCTCCCTCGCCCTCTACGGCGAAGCAGACCGGGCGGGCGAGGCCATGACCGACCTCACCCGGGCCTACGGCTCCCAGGCCACCGACCACATCCGGTGGTGCAACAAGGGCACCCACGAAGCGGTGCCCGTCGGCGACGTGGAGGACATCATCCGCCGCACCGCGGACCTCGCGAAGGCGGTGCGGGCCCTGTGACCGCGACCCGCCCGGCGGCCCCTGTTCCGTCCCCGCGCCCGCCCCGGCCCGCTGCGGCCCTCCCGCCTTCGCCGTCGTCCGTCCCGGCACCGGAGGAACTGCTCGCGGGAGCGGACCGACTGCTCGGCACGGCCACCGCCTCCACCACGGGCGTCTGGCCGCGCGCCGTCGCACTGCTGCTGCGCCACGCCCTCGAAGAGGCCCTGCGCCGCTACTGGCACGCCCGTAAACCGCAGCTGGCCCACTGCCCGCCGCACGCCCAGGCCCTGTGCCTGGAGTCCTACGCCGACCCCGACACGGCCCGCCGCTGGTCGGCGACCTGGGCCGGCCTGAGCCGGGCCTGCCACTACCACGGGTACGAGCTGGCTCCCACACAGGGGGAGTTGCGTGCGTGGCGGGATGACGTCGAGCGGGTGATCGGAGCCTTGGCGCCCCGGATGAGGTGACGGATCGCCACCGGACCGCAGGTCCGCCGCGCGGGGCGGGCGGCGGTCACCGGTCGGCGAGCGTGGTACGGACCGGGGAGCCATGGAGCGAGGCACCGGGGGCCGGGTCGCCCACATCCGATCGCACGCGCACCGTCGTCATACGCGTACTTACGATGCCTCCGTGGCGAAGACGCGGATCAATATCAGCCTGGAGCGAGACCAGGCCGAACGCATCAGGCAGCACGCGGAGCGGGCGGGCATGGACGTCTCGGCCTACCTGGTGCACGCCACGACGCGCCAGATGACCGAGAGCGATGCCATAGAGGAACAGTTCGCCGAGGTGGACGCGCTCATCGCCCGGGCGGAACGGGCGGCGGACCGGCTGTCTGCCGAACCCGCCCCGGAACTGAAGGAACAGGAACGTCGTGAAGTCGAGGAGGCTCTGGAGCTCGCCCACGGCCGGGAACGGCACAGCCGCCTTCCGGGACACGCCGGGTGAGCACGGTGACCTCATGCGGGGGTGCCTCCCGACGCCGCACTCCACTCACGGTAGTACTCCGTGAGAGCCGTCCGGGGGAAGTCCGGCAGGCCGGAACCGAACTGCTGAAGCCGGTGATAGGCCTGCTTGAGGGCATCCAGCGTGTCGAAGCATCCCGCATGGACGGCGAGTACCAGTACGTCCTCGATGGTGAGGTGCTGCAGGGCCCACTCGTCGGCGAGCTGCCGTCCCTCCGCGTCGTCCATCATCAGGGTGACCTCATGTCCCTGCTCGGACAGGTGCACGCCATGCGCTACGACCACGCACTCTCCGAGGTCACGTGAACGCCTCAGCGCCTGGTCGAACTCGAGGTCTCGGATCTCTTCCAGGACCTCGACGACCCGGGCGGGTGCGGAACCGATCTCCAGAGCGGGCAGCACTCTGATGCGGTCGCTGCGCTCCAGCGCGAGCCAGCGTTTGCGGAGCCCGGGGTACTTGGCGTCTTTGCGCACGATCTCGTCGCAGACCTCGGCAGGGACCAGGATGACCCATTCCATGGACTCGAGGGCAGTCACAAGCACGCGATTGAGGTTGGCGCCCGCGAAGTGGACGCACACGACTGCGTCCAGGACGCAGGTGTCCTCTCTTTCCCCTGGCGCGTTCTCCTCGGCCACGGGCTCCTGCGGAAAACTCACTCCTACCGCTGCTCCTGTCCGTCCTCGGGCGGCTCCGTGGCCCGGTGTGCCGGCCGGCCGCGACGGGCGATGAGGCTTCGTACGTCGACACGCCCCGACAACGCGACCTGGGGGGGCCGAATACCGGCTTCGTCCAGTTCCCGCTCGGTGGTACGCGGCTCGGCGCCGCTCAGCGACGCGATGGCCCGCACCCCGATGTGTCCTGTCCGGTAGGCCTCGACGGCCCGTTCCATGATCCGGCGCGGCGGCCGCACGCGCGCCGCGGCCTCGCACTCCACGCTGTACTGAGGCCCCCAGCCGTAGGTCCACGCGAGTTCGCGCCCCGTCGGACCCTGCACCCTCTTGGCCTGGGCGTCGGTCAACAGTCCCAGCTCCTTGCACTGGATGAGCAGCACGGGAAGGCTCACGCCGTAGTGCCGGGCCGCCATGGCGCACTCTCTGCGTCCCGGCTCGGTAACCGAGAGGCACTCCATCCAGCGGCGGACGCCCTCCGCCGGGGCCAGCAGATGCCGGGCGAAGGCGTCGCACCGCTTCTCGGCCGGTGTCCGCCGGCCGTCCAGCCGGTGCGCGGCCACACCGTCCGACAGCAGTACGTGTCCCAGCTCGTGCGCCAGTGAAAAACGCTGCCGCTCGGGCACGTGTGACGCGTTGACGACCGAGATCGTCACCTCACGCTCGGAGTCGAGCGCGGTGAATCCGGATACGTCCTGGGGAAGCGTGAGCGCGGCCGTGTCCAAGCCGATCGCCGACTCCACGATTTCGGCGAGGTCCGGGACGGGGCCGAGACCCAGCCTGAGGCACTCACGAAGCTTTTCCGCCAGGTCCCGGCCCTCGCGCTCGGCATCGACGACCTGTGTGAGGGGCCGCTTCAGTCGGGCCGCCCGCTGTCGATCGGCTTTGTGGCCGTCCGGCACGAACCGGTCGAGGCGATCATCGAGAGCCAGGATCTCGCCGACCAGCCCCTCGGCCTGTCTCAGCTCCTCCTCGGCGCCTTCCGAGGCCCGCGCCGCCACCTGCATGCGCCGCCGCACCGGGTTCCCCTTGGTCAGCAGCGTGAGCGAAACCGCCAGCGCCGCAGCGATACGGTCGAGCTCGGCCAGCGTCAGCGCCGACCGTTCTCCCCTCTCGATTCTCGCCAGTGTCGGCTGGCTCAGCTCCGCACGCACAGCCAGCTCCCGCTGACTCAGCCCCGCCTGCGCCCGCTCCCGCGCGACCCTTTCGCCGATCTCCCTCAGATCCATACCCCCGCACCTCCCCGTCCTGAATCAACGATAGCTCTTTGATTCAGTCAGTGTCACAGAGATTTTTCGGCCGCACCGCGCCGAGCCTGCGTACGAGGTGAGAAACACCCGAGAGGCGGAGCGGAGGCCGGCCGTGGGCTTGCCTGTCCGGAGCATCCGGCAGGTGCGGTCCTCATGAGTGGGGGCCGCCGATCTGCGCCCAGACCGTCTTGCCGCCGGGCGGATACGGCTCGACGCCCCAGCGGTCGGCGAGGGCGGAAATCAGGAGGAGGCCGCGGCCGGACTCGGCGTCCAGGGGTGGTCCGCAGTCCGCAGGAGGTGACGGGAGGTGCTCGCCCCGGGCGTCGGTGACGGCGATACGGAGCAGGCCGGCCGTGGTGTCGAGGGTGAGGGCGAGCCGGAAGTCGCGGCTGTTGACGCGACCGTGCAGGGCGGCGTTGGCCGCGAGTTCGGCCACGATCTGCTCGGCGCGCTCGGTGACGCCGAGTGACACCGGCCACGCGCGGAGCTGCTCGGCGGCGAGGAGGCGGGCGAGCCGGGCTCCTCGGCGGGTGGACGACAGGAGCTGGGCGAACGTGTGTACGGCGGGATTGAGTTGGGGTGTGGTTGCGCTCATGAGGCCACGGTGACGGGTGCGCGCGGGCGTGTTCCAGAGGTGCGATCCGTACGCTGTGTCAGCGTACGAGCACATTCCGTGGACGGTACGACGGTTCATGCGTCACGCTGAGTGTCGTCAGGTGTGGGACGACGAACAGAGCGGGTACGGAACCGGAGGTGGCCGCGGATGACCGACGGCGGTGTGGTGGACGACGAGGACGTGCCGTGCGGCGAGGCGGACCGGGAGCCCGATCCCTCGGACAGCCTGCGGACGTTCGGGGCGGTCATGCAGGCACTGCGCGAGCACGCGGGGTACAGCAGAAACGAGTTCGCGAACCTGGTGAGCTTCTCCAAGCACACGGTGGAGTCGGTGGAGTTGGGGCGAAGGATGCCCGACGTGGCGTTGGTGGAGCGGTCCGAGGAAGCGCTGGGGAACACGGGGGCGCTGCGGAAGTCGTCGCAGTACGTGACGCGGGGACGCGGGGATGTGGGACTCGCGGCGTGGTTCCGGCAGTGGGCTCGGCTGGAGCGGGTGGCGGTGAGCCTGTGTACATACGAGTCCCGGCTGGTACCGGGGTTGTTGCAGTCGGAGGGGTATGCGCGGGCGGTGTTCGACAATGCCATTCCGCCACTGACGGATGGGCAGTTGGAGGACCAGGTCAGGGCGCGTCTTGAGCGTCAGAAGTTGCTCGGGGAGCGGCCAAATGCCGTGTTCAGCTTCATCGTTGAGGAGTTCGTCTTCAGGCGTCAACTGGGCGGTCCCGAGGTCATGAGTGAGCTGATCGCCCACGTACTGGAGCTGACTGCCCCGCGTAACGTGACACTTCAGATCATGCCGCTGGGCACTGAGTTCCACGCCTGCCTGGACGGCCCTGTACAGCTGTTGGAGACGCCGCGACAGCGGCGCCTCGCGTACTCGGAGGGACAGCAGAACGGCCGGCTGATCTCCGACCCGAAAGAGGTGAGCCTCCTCTGCCAGCGCTATGACACACTGCGCTCGCAGGCCCTGAACCCCAAGGACTCGCGTGGCCTGCTGGAGCGACTCCGAGGAGAGCTATGAACACGACGGAACTGGCGTGGTTCAAGTCCAGCTACAGCGGCACTCAGGGTGACAGCTGCGTCGAGGTCGCCGTCACCGAACAGGCCGTGTGCGTACGGGACTCCAAGGACGTGACGCGCACCCACTTCGCCGTCGGGCGTGGGGAGTGGACGCGGTTCGTGGGGTTCGTCACGGAGGCGTGAGGGGCGCAGACGTCGAGCCGTGTGCTGCGGGAGCGATGTTGCCCGATCCCGCAGCACACTATGGCCTCAAGCGTCCCGTTCCATCACGGCGGTCGCCGCCTCGATGCCGTTGACGACCTCGTACTCAAGATCGTCTATTGCGGCATCTCGCGTTACCGCGTCGAAGTGTGCGCGGGCAGAAGTGATCTTGTCTTGTTCTCCGATGCGCAGTAGTTCTGTCTCGTTGACATCCTTGGTCTCGAAGACGATGTAGCGGCTGCCGTCGGTCCGTTCTACGGTCAGGGCCCAGTCGGGGTTGTAGCTCCCCAGGGGGGTTGGGATCTTGAACGAGGGCGGGAGCTTGACGAAGGTCTTGACCTCGGGGCGCTGCAGGAGCGCGAGCGCGAATTCCTTCTCCGGATTCGAGTCGATGATCAGGTAGCGGTACACGGACTTCTCTTTGAACGACACCGCGTTGCCGTCCGCGTCCGTGATGATGTTTCCTCCGGGGCCGGTGTAGCCGGCGAGGTCGGCCTCGTGGAACAGGCTGAGGGCGTACCGGCGGTCCCCCTCGGGACGAGAAGCGTCCACCAGCTCGTAGCGCACCCCTTCGACCAGGAAGCGGTCCTTGGTGATGTTGAGCTGGCGGCCTACCTGGTCGATGTACGCCTGCGGATTGTTCCGGAACTGGCCGAGGGTGCCCGACTCGGTGAGGACGTGGGCGATCGTGGCACGGGTCAACTGCGTGCGGTCCGCGAGAACGGACAGGATGTCGGGCAGGTCCTCGCTGTCCGCGTAGGTGACGTCCGTGCGTCTCGCGGCCGTAGTTTCGGCAGTCAGACCACTCTGGTCTATGCGCCGTACACGGCGCGTGAACCACTCGCCCCGGCGCTTGGGCACGGGGAGCATGGTGCGCAGCGCCTTCACCATTGCGGCGCGCAGGTCGGTTTCGTCGACCTCGACGCGGTACTCCGTGCGGTGCCGGATGCGGTTCCAGAGCTCCTGGAACTCGGGGCTGTCCAGCCGCTCCTGGACGACGGGCACCGCGATGCGTTCGCCGGCTTTCTTGACATCGATTGGTTTGGCCAGGCGCTTGAAGTGTCCGAGTACAGCCTTGGTGGCGGCCTCCGAATCCACGGCGTCGCTGACAAGCTTCGTAAGTTTCGCGTCACCGGTCTGTACGGCCTCGCGCAGGTTGTCCTGCACCTTCCCCTTGACGTCGACATACCCTTCGAAGAACAAGGCCTGGTACAGCTGCTGCGCGGCGGTCGCGCCCACGGGGGCGACGCTCCCGTCCTCTGCCTTGAAAGTCAGCCGCGCGATGCCGTCCACGGTGACGACGCCGAACCGGATACCCAGGTCGTCGGCCATCTCGCGCTGGAGGCGCTCGGCGAACTCCTCGTAGGACTCGTTCGCGATCACGGTGAGGCGGTTGGTGTCGAAGCCGTGCACCCGGTTGCCCGACCCGTCCACGCACAGGCGCAGGCCCCGCCCGATGGACTGGCGTCGCCACCGCTCTGTGCCCATGTTCCTCAAAACACAGATCTGGAAAACGTTGGGATTGTCCCAGCCCTCTTGCAGTGCAGAGTGGCTGAAGATGAACCGGATGGCAGTGCCGGGCGTGGTCAGGCCGACCTTGTCCCGCATGATCTGCTCGTAGGCCAGACCGGCCTGCTGGCGCCCCTTGTCAGTGGTCTCCTTGGTGTCCACCAGCACCTCGCTGCCGCCTTTGCGGCGGTCCACGGAGAAGTACCCCTGGTGGGTCTCTTTCGCGACCTGGTCGGCGGCGGAGCCGCCCAACAGAGTGTTGAACTCTGGCTCGGAGGTGATGCGCGTGTACTCCTCCTCGAAGATCCGCTGGTACTCGCCCGGCAGGGCCTCTCCGTCGGGGCCGTACTCCCGGTACTTGGCCACGGAATCGACGAAGAACAGGCTGAGTACCTTTATGTCGCGTTCGTGGATCGCGAACTCCTGCTCCTTGCACAGGTGTTGCCGGATGGTCTGGGCGATCATCTGGCGGGCTCGCTCACCTACGCTGACCTCGGCGCCGATACTGTCGCCTGAACCCAGTGGCTGTGCGACGGTGTCGAAGGAGATGCTCTCCTGCCCCTGGGTCGCGGTGATGGCGACCACCGTGAGGTCCTTGTACAAGTCACGTCCGGTCGCATCCGCGAGGTTGCTGCGTGACCCGGTGTCGACGGTGACCGCCTTACGCTTGATCTCGTTGCCCTCCTCGACATCCACCTCGACGCGGGCCGTGATCGTTCCAGCCTTGCCGCGCTTCGCCCCGAGGAACCTGACGTACGGGGTCGTCCCGCTGGCAGAGGTGACCAGGGAGTCGACCTCGATCTGCTTGACCAGCTCGTTCTCGTAGGCGGCGATGGCGTCGAGGCGGTAGACGAGGTTGGCCTTGTCGTCCTTCGGGTGGGTGGCTGAATAGCGCAACGTAGCCAGGGCATTGAAGTTTTCCAGCGCGCTGCGCCCCGCGCCTTTCTTCCTGCCGTTACCTGTGTCCCCGTACACGCTCTGTGGCTCGTCGACGATGATGATCGGCTTCGTGGCCCGGATCAGATCGGCGGGGACCTCGAAGTCGAGGTCCTCAGCAGGCTGGTAGATCTTGTTGGTCTTCTTGTTGATCGCCCCGACGGTGACGATCATGACCTCGATACTGGGCGAGGTGGAGAAGGAACGAACGCGGGAGGGATTGTTGCCGTCAAACTGGAAGGGGTTCATCGGCGGATTTCCATACAGGGTCGCGAAGTGCTCACGCAGCATCTGGATGGACGTCTCGATGCCCTCCTTGATAGCTACCGACGGGACGACCACCATGAATTTGGTGAATCCGTAGAGCTGGTTGAGCTCGTAAATGGTCCGCAGGTAGACGTACGTCTTGCCGGTTCCGGTCTCCATTTCGATGGTGAAGTTCATCGAGTCCAGCGACGGCTCCGGGGCGAGACCGGTGCGGTTCTGCACCTCGCGCAGGTTCGCGAGGATTGTCTCTTCGTCCAGGTGCAGCATGTTGCCGTACCCCAGGTCGGAGAGCCCCTCGAACCCACCGTGCGCGGACGGATGCGCGTGCACGGTGAACTGGGAGGTCATGGCCTCCTGTCCCTTAAACAGGCCCGTGACCGCGTCGATGGCCTGACGCTGGTACTCGAGGTCCGCGTCGAAGGAGAACTTCATTCAGATGCTCCGCAATGTGGTGAAGCCGGCCTGCTTGAGCGCGGCGGCGAAGTTGAGCTTGGTGGCGGAGTCGACGAAGCCGGTGTCGCGGACGACGACCGTGGTGTCGGCGTCGCTCGGGTCCTCGTCACGCCAGGCCGCCAGAGCCTTGGCGACCTCGTTCGCCCGGTCGATCGTGATGTCGGTACCGAAGTACGCGAATAGCGTGCCCGCTAGGTTGTACAGCGGGCTACCGGAAACCTCGCGCGTCTCCAGCGGCGTGGTCAGCTCCACGCCCATACGCAGCATCATCTCGACTAGCAGATCGTCCGCGGTACGCCCGGCCACAAGGTTGTTCACGGCCTCCAGCAGGTCCAGCTGGTCGGGTGTCCCGTCCCAGGCTTTCACATTGCTGGACGCGAGGCGGTACGACCGGAAGCCGGTGTCGATGAGGGCTGTGTTGGGGTTTTGCTCGGACGTAATCTGCTGGCCCGCACGGCGGAGGCGCTCGCGGGTGATGTCGGCGATCGTGTCGTAGCCGTCCTTGTCGACGGCCTCGTCGAGCTGGACCAGGATGTACCGACGGTTGCCGCCGTCAGCGGCGTTGAGGTCCATGACGGCGTGGCCCGTAGAGCCCGAACCCGCAAAAAAGTCAAGAATTACTGCATCAGGATCCGATTCGGACACTGCGCTGATCCATTTGGCGAGCACAGTATGATCCTTCGGATACTCGAATACATCGCTACCCAGAAGGCGGCAAAGCTGCGCCCCTGCGGCTGCCCGATCTCGCTCGAAAACAGGACGGATTGGCTGGTCCTCAAGCTCATCCAGGAAGCGCTTGTACCGGGGGCTCACGGTCTCGTCCTCGCCGAAAAGAATTCGACCCTCGGCAATCTTTTGTGACATGGTCTCTCGCGAGTAGCGCCAACCGCTTGAGTGCCTGCGGACGGGAAGCCCACTCACGGGGTGAGGGAGATCGTACATGAGGTTTTCCCGAGGATTGGGGGAGCTCAAGTCGCCCCGCGCAAAAACACGCCCGTTCTCGTCGATTTCCTTGTATCCGCGAGAGCCCCCAAGGCCCTTCGCGATATCTTTCGGGGCGTTCTTCCACCAATTCTGCAAAGCTTCAGTCGCTGCTTCCGGGTCATGGCGGTTCTCTTCCCAGAATTTGTGTGCCGCCGCGGCGACTTCAGCCCCACCCGTCTTCTCCTCGGTCCAACGCGCATCTTTCTGAATCAAAGTTTTCTTCGACTTCGCATAGATGACCATGTAGTCGATTCCTGCGGAAGTGAATCGGGCGTCATTCCGGCCGGACCCTTGCCATACTACGTTTGCCGCGAAGTTTTCCGCCCCGAACACCCGATCCATCAGAAGCTTGAGACGTGCATGCTCTGTGTCATCAATGGCAATTATGATGACGCCCGTTTCCTTGAGTAGATGGTGTGCCACAAGCAATCGCGGATACATCATCGACAACCATGCCGAATGCTTGGATGCTCCGGCCCTGCGATCCTGTGCCCGGTCGGAGCCGGTGCCGGTCTGAAGCGCCCCCTCTTCGTCCCGCTGCCCCGCCACCATCTCGTGCTCGACCTGCGAGGTGACGCGCTTGTCGTCGTAGATGAAGTCGTTGCCCGTGTTGTAAGGCGGGTCGATGTAGATCACGTCGACCTTGTTGGTATACCCGCGCCGCAGCAGACGCAGCACCTCGAGGTTGTCGCCCTCGACCACGATGTTGCGGGTGTTGTCCCAGTCCACGGACTCCTCCTGCTTCGGCAGGAGCGTGCCCGTCGCTGGGAGGGTGGACAGGCGGCGGGCTTCGGCCATGCCCGGCCAGCGCAGGCCGAACGCCTCGGCGGTTGTGGGGGCGGCGTTCTCACCCAGCAGGTCCCGGAGGGCCTCGATATCGACGGTGCCGTTGACGACGGCGTCGGGGAAGAGACGGGCCAGTGCGTCGAGGTTCGACTTGGCCTCGCCGGGGCCGGTCAGGTCGTCGACTGATTCGAAGTCCAGGGTCACGAGTGATGTCTTTCTTGTGTGTATAGGTGGGGATTTATGGACTGCTCAGGTGTTGTCGCGGTCGCCGTCGGCACTGTATAGGTTGCCTCTGACATGTCCGATCTGTGCACGTAGCGTCCGTGTCGCCGTGTTCAGATCGATGCGCTGCTGCTGGTTCTTCGCACGTTTTGCGTCCCGTACAACCGCGATCAGTTCGCTCTCCAGGTCGGTCAACCGTCGACGCAGCGTGATCGCGTTCGCTGCCCGCAGGGCAGTGCCGGCCGGGCGGCCGTCGGCGGCGGCGGTGCGCACGAGGTCGCGGTACAGCGCCCACATGTCCGTGCGGTCGAGCCGCTCCAGGTGCAGGGCGCCCGGTTCGATGCCCCCGGTCGGCACCATGACGTGTGCGTCTATCACGGAGGTCGACTGAGTGGGGTCCGTGCGGCTGACGTGGCTGAGCGCCAGCGAGAGGGTGGTGGTGCCGTCGTGTATGTGCGCGAACAGCACCACCGGCTTGGCCATGCTGCGGTGGATGAGTTCGGCCACGCGGGTCCTGTCCGACGCCGAGGTCTTGTCGGCCAGGAACGCCTCGAGAACCGGGATGTCGACGACAGCACGCTCGCTGTCCTGGTACATGGGTGCCTGGATGGTCTCCGGGCGCAGGATGCCGACCAGTTGAGCCGAGGCCACCGCCTTGGTGATCAGACGGGCGTCGGCGGGGGCCTGATCCTCGAACTGGGCGGCGAGCAGCTTCTTCGTGATGCGATGGTGCTGGCGTGCCTTGTCGGGCAGAGCCAACAGGGCGGCACCGTCGTGATCGCGGGGTACGTCCGTCACGGGAGCACCGCCATCCACGCGATCACGTCCACGGCTTCCAGACCGGGCGCGGCGGCCTCCGTTCCCAGTTGTGAGGGGCCCGCCGAGAAGAGTGAGGCCACCATGCTCTCTTCGGCCTTGCCGGAAGCGGCTCGGACCGCCACGTCCAGAAGGTTGCGGTAGTGCTTCATGGACCTGCCCGACCTGGTCGCCCGGTCGAACTCCGCGAGGACGGCGGCGTCGGGTTCGGTGTCGCCCAGGCAGTGGTGGCGCAGGACGTCGAGGGCCAGTTTGGGTTCCTCGATCTCGTGCGCGAGGCTGCCGTCGTCGGTCACGTAGGCCAGCACGTACGGCGCCAGCGGGTACGCCTCGGAGAAGGAGATCGCGTCGTCCCTCACGCGCAGGAGGAAGACTGCTCCAGGAACGAGCCCGTCGTCGGCGAGGGCCTTGTCGAAGCGGGTGACGCCGAAGAGAGCCAGGGGCCACCCGGTGATCTCCTGAAGCTCTCCCCGTGCACGGGCGGCGGCGTCCATCCGGAAGTCGGAGAGCGTCAGGTCGGTGATGCTCAGACCGCCGGCGAGGTCCTCCATGGTGGGAGCGGCCTGCTGCATCTGCTGCAGTTGCTTGCGCCGGTAGGCGAGGTCGTTCATATCACCGGATGTGACGTCCAGGACGTTCTCCTCACCGGTTGCGGAGACGTCCAACAGGGTCATGCGGCTGGACACACGCGCCTCGAGGTTGATGTAGGCGTCCAGGTCCATGTTGGGCCAGAAATTGACGAGTTGGACACTCGTGTTGGTGGTGCCGAGACGGTCGACGCGGCCGAAACGCTGGACGATGCGCACCGGGTTCCAGTGGATGTCGTAGTTGATCACCGTGTCGCAGTCCTGGAGGTTCTGGCCCTCGGAGATGGTGTCGGTGGCGATCACGATGTCGATCTGCGGGTCGTCCGGGTTACCGTCCTTGGAGCGCGGTGAGAACGCGGTGAGGACGTCGACCATGTGGACGCGCTTCATCGGGAGGGTGGTCCGGGTGCTCTGCCCCGTGATCAGGGCCATGTGAACACCCAGTTCGTCACGTGCCCAGTGGGCCACATGCCCGTAGAGGTATTCGGCGGTGTCGCTGAACGCGGTGAACACCAGGGCCTTACGGTTGTCGTCGTTGGTGGGGTGCTCGACCTTGTCGCGCAGGAACCGCTTGAGCTCGGCCAGCTTGGCGTCGCGGTCGGCGTCGACCGCCGTCACCTCTGCGAGCAGAGCGGCCACGGTGTCCCGGTCCTGCTCGAGTTCCTGTCGCCACCGCACCCGGTCGATGTCGGCGAGGAAGACCTTGACGCTGCCGCCGACAGTGTCCTCGAACTGGGGGTCGTCCAGGTCGATCTTCTCCAGGTCGGTGAAACTGTCAATGGACGTTCCCTCGGCCCCGGTCGCCTCGTAGGCGTCGATGCTGGCGATCGCGCCCTCCATAGTGGCGAGGATTTTGCCGAGAGTCTTGCCCAGGGAGTTGACGGAGGACTCCAAGCGCTTGAGCAGACCCACTCGCAGCAGGTGGACCACGTTGTTCTCACGGTCGGTCTGTCGCCACACACGTTGGCCGCCCGTGCGCACTCTCTGGTCGTACAGGGCCGCGTACTTGCTCTCGTACTTCGCGCTGACGTAGGAAGTGGGTTTGTAGGCCGCCAGGTTGAGGCGCAGGATCGACCGGTTGATCTCCTCCAGCGAGATCATCATGTCGGTCGTGTCGATGGGCGGAATGAGGTTGACCGGAGCCAGGCGGGTGGGGAATCTCCCGACGTCCTTGGTGCCGTAGTACTTTTCGATGTGCTTGCGGGAGCGGGCGATCGTGACCAGGTCCAGCAGCCGGATGTAATCCATGCCGAGCGTACCGACCAGGGACTTCGTGCTCCGGGTGGCCGCGGGCAGGCGCTGCCACTCTTTGAAGTGCCTCTGCGCCTTGTTCAGTGTGGTCTCGATACTCCTGATCCCGTCTGAAGCCAGTGCCCGGTCGTCTCCCTCGGTGGCGAACAGGACCTGGTTTTTCAGGTCGGCCAGGCGCGTGTTCACGGGCGTCGCACTGAGCATGAGGACCTTGGTCCTCACACCGGACCTGAAGACCTCCTCCATGAGGCGCTCGTACCGGGTCGTCCGCCCCTTGACCTGCGGGTTATTGCGGAAGTTGTGGGACTCGTCGATCACGACGAGGTCATAGTTGCCCCAGTTGACGTTCGCCAGGTCGATGTCCCCCGATAGCCCGCCGGTCCGGCTGAGGTCGGTGTGGTTCAGGACGTCATAGTGGAAGCGGTCCGCTGCCAGCGGGTTTCGCCTGTCGTTGCCGCGGTAGATGGTCCAGTTCTCCCGCAGTCGCTTGGGCGCCAGGACGAGGACACGGTCGTTGCGCAGCTCGTAGTACTTGATGACGGCGAGTGCTTCGAAGGTCTTTCCCAAGCCCACACTGTCGGCGATGATGCAGCCGTTATGGCGCTCGAGCTTCTCGATAGCGCCGAGCACACCGTCACGCTGGAACTTGTAGAGCTTCTTCCACACTGCGGAGTCGTAGAAGCCCGTTCTGCCGCGCTCGACGGTTTCCTCGCCGGCCTCCTCGACGAAATCCTTGAACAGAGACGTCAGGACGCGCAGGTAAACGGACTCGGGGGCCCTGTCCTCGAAGAGGGCCCGGGCCGCGTCGAGGAACTCCTCCTGAACGGCAGTGCTGGTCGCGTCGTCGTGCCACATGCGCTCGAAGCGGACCACGGTCTGCGCCACCTTGTCAGCGTCCGTGGTCTCCAGGGGAAAGTACAGGTCCTGGGACGCCACCAGACCGAGGCTTTCGGCCTCAAGGCCCGCGCCGTCGACGACATAAGGGAACGGGCCGTCGACGCTCGTCCAGGTGCCGCGCGTGCGCCGCTTGAGGGCCCTTGTCCGGAGATGTTCTTCGGCCCAGGCCGTAAACGCCCGGGCAATGCGGTGCTGGTCCAGCCGGGCGCGGTGGAGATTCTCCGCAGCGAGGCCGTTCAGGGCGAAGTCGTCGAGACTGTGACCGTGCAGGAGCAGGCGCAGGTCGACATCGGCCAAATCGTCCTGGAGCGCCTCGTAGACGAACACGGAGAACGACTCAGACAGCGAGTCCAGACGCGTAGCGCCGGTCAGATGCTTGCCCAAACGGTCGATCGTGCGGCCCGCTTCGCTGGGGACCATAAAAACGGAACCTCCGGGGTGTGGACGTGGATTCACTGGCGTAGGTCACACAAGGTGTACCGGTGATCGGCATGGGGTCTCGCTCGGGCGGCGACCGGGAAGCCGTTGGCCCGTCGGCTGTTCCCGCTCATCCAGCTCCCAGAGCTCGGCCGGCTCCGCGTACGGCGAATTGATGATCGAGTTTTCGATCACTGCTGCCATGCTCTAAATATCTCCCTCACGCCACATCTGCGTGGACCGTACATCCTGCCACCGGCAATGACCCCGTTCGTCCCAAGATCAAGTAGCCCGCACCCTGTGCTCCCCCCGCTCCAGCCACCCCATGACCACCTGATGCGCCCGCCACCCGTCCGGGAACTTCGGCGGTACGTCCAGGTACACGGGGCTGCTGCGCGGGTGCCGGTCCAGGAGGTCGCGGATGCCGGCGCGGGCGACCACGATGCAGGCGAAGCGGTGCCGGGAGAGCAGGACGCACAGGCGGCCCGTCTCCAGGTGGAAGGCGGAGGCGTCCTGGCGGCCGGAGAGCGGGTGCCAGACGAGGGTGACGTCGAACTCACGGCCCTGGAGGCGGTTGGCGGTGTCCACGGTGATGCCGGTCAGGCCGCGGGCGGTGAGGCGGGAGCGGACCGCCTCCGCCTGCACGGTGCGTGCCGTGCCGATCGCGATGCGGTCCGCGGTCAGGGGTTCGCCGTTGACCAGCGCACCGCGCTCCAGCAGCCTGGCCGCCGTCGCCGCGAGGGCATCCGCCACCTCCGGGTCCTGGTCGAGGGTGTGGCGGGCGGGGAGTTCCAGGTGGCCCCAGCCGGAGTCGGCGGCCCGGGCGAGGACGTCGTCCAGGGGGCCGGAGCCGTGGGACAGGCTGGCGTACGACAGCACACGCTCGGGCGCCGTCGTGCCGGGGATGAACCGGTAGAAGGGGTAGAAGGCCTGCTCGACCAGGGGTGCCGCCGTCTCCGGGAGGCGCCAGGAGACGGGGAGCTGGTGGCGGACCAGGTCGGGGTTGTGGGCGAGGGTGACGTCGACCGCGTTGCGCAGGGGGTCCCAGGTCAGGCCGTGCCAGCGGTCGGTCTCCACGGTGGCGAAGGGGTCGAGCTGGCCGGGGTCGCCGACGAAGAGGACCTGCGAGTCGCCCTGGGCGAACAGCGGGGCCGTCGCCAGGAGCGCGTCCGAGCGCATCTGGTACGCCTCGTCGACGATGGCCCACCGCCACGGCGCGCACTTGTCCGGGCTGACGAACGACCACTTCTTCGCGGTGGACACCACGACGGGCAGGTCGCGCAGGTCCGTCACCTGGCTGCTCCCGGTGACGTTGGGGTGACGGGTGACACGGGGCGGGAGGACGTGGCCGCCGGCGTGGAGGCGGCCGAGCGCCAGGTCGGGATGGGTCTGCGCGATGCGGTCCACCAGGTCGTCGACCTGCTCGTTGGTCTGCGCGACGACCATGAGCTGATGACCCGCGGACGTCAGGTGCCCGGTTGCCTTCACCACCAGCGTGGACTTTCCGGCCCCAGGGGGCGAGTCCACGACGACGCCCCGGCCGGGCGCCGTGTCGAGACTGGTCAGGATTCCGGCGACCGCCAGGTCCGCGCGCTCGCCGGGGGTGAGGGCGTCGGGGTTTTCGGTGCCGGGAAGGAGGGTGGTCACTCCCAGGTCTCCTCTGCGTCCTCGTCGGTGGGTTCGTAGGGCCGTGGCGGGCCGCCGTGGGTCCAGGGGGTGTTCTCCTCGCCGGGCAGGGCGGACGGCATGGCCGTGGGGTTGAGCGTGGTGTACGTCAGCTCCTCGCCGGTGTCCGCGAGGGTGCCGGCCGGTGCCGGAGGCTTGCGCTTGTTCGCGAAGCCGCCCTTGAGCTGGAGCAGCACGGTGTGGCCGCCGTCGTCCTCCTGCCGTACCTCGAGGATCCGCGCCTCCTGGCCGGGCCGGGCGGGGGACTTCACCTCCGTGCCGACCGCGAGGCCGATACGGGTGTCGGTGCGCAGCGTGATCGTCGGACGCCACACTTGGGAACCCGGCCGGGCACCGGGGAGGAAGCGGTCCTCGTCCCTGGCCGTCACCGTCCCGGTGAACGCCTCACCGGCCAGCTCGTACTCCGCCATCACCAGCGGATCGTCGTACGCGCGCTGCGCCTCGTAGCGGGCGACCGCGTCCTCCAGCCGGGCCAGGCGGCGGGCGGCCCTGACGGCCTGGTCGCGGCGGGCCTGCGGGCGGCCGTCGGCGTCCAGGTACTCGGCGTACTCGGAGAACCAGCGCCGGTCGAGGGCCCAGCGGCCGGGGACGTGGTCGCCCTCGGGCAGATCGCGGAGCAGCTCCACGCCGCGCCACATCAGCCGCCAGGTGGGCAGCATCTGGCCGCTCAGCTCACGGTCGATCTGACGGCCGACCGCCTCGCGTCCGCGGTCGTCGGACGCCTCGTCGTAGCGCGTCATCAGCTCGTGGAGGGTCCGGTCGAAGACCGGGTCCGTGGACGGGCCGGCCGGTGGCCACACCGCGGGGTCCTCCGCCTCGCGCGCCGCCTGCGCGCCATCGCCACCCTCCGGCGGATCGATCCAGGCGAGGAGGGACGCGAGGTGGGAGTCCTCCGACGGGCTCTGGCCCGTGGCCCAGTGTGCGGAGAGCAGCCGGGTCATCGCGAGGAGCACACCGGAGTCCGGGAACTCGGCCAGCTCCGCGTACCAGGTCAGCCATTTGCCGAGGGCGGGCACGGACGGGGCGACCGCGTAGGGTCCTTCGGTGGCGCGCAGTCGGGTCAGACGGCCGAGCAGGCGCACGTACGCGATGCCCTCGCCGTTCGGCACGAGGAACTGCGGGGCCCGCTGGAAGCGCAGGCGTTCCTCCTTCTCCTTGCCGCGGCCGACGGTGTAGGGCTCCGTCTCCGTCCGGCATCCGTCGATGTGCGCGAGGAGCAGGGCAGCGAGGCGTTCGGCGAACCGGAAGCGTTCGGCTCGGTTGCGCGGCTGACGGACGGTGAGGAGGGTCGGGTGTTCGAGGTCCGTACCCGCGAGCGCGGCCAGGGGCGCGCACGTCTCCCCGGCGAGGGTGAGCGGCACCAGGACGAACGGCTTCTCGTCCAGGTGCTGGTGGCGGACGGTGGTCAGCGGCTCGGCACGGCCGGTGCGGGACGCCGTGAGCGCCGCGACGGTGGACAGGACGCTCATGCGGCCCCCCGGCGGAGTCGACGCAGCCGGGCGGCGGCGCGCAGCCGGTCGGCGGCTTCCGCCTCGGCCTCCCCCGGGGCGGTGACGCCGTCCAGGTAGTCGAGTGCGATACGGGTGGAGTCGATGCCCGGCAGGTCGTTGCGCACGCCGCTGCCCAGACGGGCCGGCGAGGCGCACTCGTCGGCCTCGTCACGGCAGTAGCGCGCCATCTCGCAGAAGGACAGGCAGTCGGGCGTGTACGAGGCATCCAACGCCCCTATGGACGAGGAGAGTTCGTCCACGCTCCGGTCCGTGTCCAGGGTCGCCGTCTCGGGGAGCCGGGCCGCGAGGTCCTCGGCGCGCCGCAGCCGGGAGAGCTGGAACTGGAGGGCGTCGAGTTCCTGCCGGAGGTCGAGCAGACGGCCGTAGGGCCGGTTGGAGAAGTCCTTGGGGCAGACGAGCAGGAACTCGTGGGAGATCTGCCCGGTGGGCAGGCCGGCGGTCTCGAAGGTGCGGCGCAGGGCGAGGACGTACACCGCGGCCTGCTTGGCCGCCTCGGCGACGGCGGTCGGGTTGGCCTGGCCGTCGATCGCCGCGAACGAGCGGATCAGAACGACGTGGAACTTCCCCTCGATGCGGTGGGTGAGCGCGTCCGGCTCCAAGTACGCCGTCTGGCCGGCGACTTCGAGGGTGAGCACGGGGCGGTCGAGGATGAGCCGTATGTCCTGGCCGGAGGACACGTGCGCGATGAGGCGGCGGGTCTCCCGCTCGCGTACGTGCAGGGACGTGTTGCCCCCGACCTCGTTGAGGTCGGTGACGTGGGCCTCCGCCACGGGGACGGAGAGCTGTTCGCGCAGCAGCCGGATGAGCTCGGCGTACGCGCCCCACTTCACGAGGCCGTGGAACGCCTGCTCGCGGGCGAGGGCGAAGGGCGACTGGCCGAAGCGCGGCTCATATCCGACCCGTTGGGCGAGAAGCGCCTTGTCCACTCCGGCGGCGTCGAGGACGGCGCGGCGAGAGCAGGCGGGGTTGGCGGTCAAGGCGGTGATCTTGCGGGCGGTGTACGGCTGAGGGGACTGCCGTCCGCGCAGCCGTGCGAATCGGTCGTCGGGAGGTTCGGACTGCTGCGAGGGCATCGTCTCTACTTCGGAACGTCTTCGGGACTCGCCGGAGCACGAGGCATCCGGCGTCATCGCCGCCGGGAAGGGTCAGGGCAGGGTTCCGCTCGCGTCGCGCAGGGCGTCGCGCATCGGCGGGGCACCGAACAATTGCTGTCCGTCTGCGAGTTGGGCACGGGCACGCTGTGCGGCCGCTTGCCGCTGCTGGTCGTCCTCCTGCTGGTGGACGGCAGCTTCGGCACGGGCGGCGGCGATCACGCGGGCGGGATCGGGCTCCGGGGCCGCGGCGTCGTAGGCGCCCGGGATCGGGAGGGCGAAACGGCGCAGCAGCCGCCCGGCCGCCTCCGGGGCCGGATGCCCCGCAGTGGCGAGTCGCTGGATCTGCTCGGCGGTTCCCACCGCGTGGGTGAGGAAGTCGGTGCGCGGGCTGAGCGGACCGATGATCCGCCGCTCCACGGGCCAGGTGGACAGGGCCAGGAGCCCGCGTGCGGGGACGAGGCGGTCGTGGGTCAGCGCCGCACAGACGTAGTACGGGCGGGCATAACCCTGCGCCGTGAAGGAGCGCTCCTCGTCGCGACGGAGCGACGCGAGTTTGGTGGCCACCAGCGGCTCGGTGAAGAACGCCTCGTACGTGGACGAGATGAGCTTGGGGGAGGCGGGGGCGCCCAGCAGCGTGAGCGCTTGGTGAACCTGTTCGCGGACCGGGATGGAGCCGTGCGCAGGGCGTTCCCTGCGACGTGGTTCTCCTGCGGCCACCGACACCTGTGGGGCCGGTGGCTCGGCCAGGAGTGTCTCGCTGTCCGGTCCGGCCTCGGACTCGAGGGCCTGCTCCCATGCCGCCTCGGCCTCGCGCAGCGCGCGGCGGATGCGCGCGATTTCGGCCTTGTCCCGTGCGCGTACAGCGCCGCGCAGTTCGGTGCGCAGGTGGGACAAGCGCTGTTCGAGCGCCTCCAGTGATGCCGCCATGCGGGGCAGCATAGCGCAGGAGCCAATCTATGCCAAGATTTTCCAGGAAGTTCCAATGTTGTTGTGCTGTGATCGAATGCGGCGGCACACCCGGCCGGTCCGAAGGGTGCCGTCTGTTGTTCGGACATAGGGGAGGCAATGAGCCGCGACATGGCATGGCGCAGGCTGCCCGGCTGTCATGGTGTGTCGGGCCGGGACTCATAGTGCAGGCTGTGGAAGCGACCGGCTTCCTCGCGCCCTGCAGGGTCGCCGCCCAGCGCCCGTACCGCCGCGATTGCGTACTGCCGTTCTCGCTCGTCTGTGAAGAGGCGCTGCGGATAGGTGCGGGAGACATCGACGCTGGTGCTCAGACCGTGTGCGGCCAAGGTCCGGACGATCGGTTGGTACGACACCGTCCGCAGCACGAACGCGTTGATCCATACCGGTCTCCGGGCGCCGTCCAGCAGCGCCGTGAACGTTCGGGCGGTGACGTAGCTGCCGCCGCCGGTCAGCGTGATGAGGCCGACTTCGGCGAGCGCTCGGTTCAGCCCGGGGCCGGGCGAGCCCTGTTCGAGGTCGTCAGTGAAGGCGGCGTCCAGGAGCCCCACCTCGAGTGCGTAGTGCACGGCGGGTGCCGAGACGTCCAGGCCGAAGACCGGCACTGCGTCCGGTCGGCGCCGCTCGGCGTAGAACTCCTTGTCCCGTGCTGCCAGTTCCGCCGTCGACATCGTCTGGTAAGCAGGGGAGGTGTACCGCTCGAACATCTCCGCCAGCGTCACTTGGTGGTTGAGCAGCGCGGCATTGATCCCGTACGAGCAGCACACGTCCAGCACCGCCGGCCTGTGCGGCCGGCCATCGTCGAGCGCGGTCCGTTCGGCGGCGATCTGCCGGAAGACCGGCTGGGCGTGGTGGGGGATCTCGTACTCCAGTGGGGCCAGGCCCCTGAAGTACGCGCGCGGATCCGGCCGGTCGTAGATGTCGTCGAACCGTGCCTTGCCGTCTCCCGCGCCCTCGGTGCTGCCAGAGCCCGACCCGGTCATGCCGTCCTTCCTCCCTACGGAACACGTGTGTACTTCCATCATGTCCCGCCTTCGGCGGCCCAGGATGTCTGCCGCACACGGGGCCCGCAAGGGCACACGATCGCTCCGGACACGGAACCGGACCAGGAGCCGTCGGGAAGACGCGGGCGAGGGCATCTCGGGAGTGGACCGGCTCCAGGGCGCACCGGAGGGAGCCCTCCTCCCGGAACTGGATCTGCCGATCCCCGACCACCGCAGGATCGGCAGGAAGGCGATCCTCGAACGGCTGCCGCAGCTGTCCCGGACGGCTCTCGCCACCGTGGGCGCCTACGAGCCGGGATCGGCGGCGCCGGCGTTCCAGGCAGGCAGAGATCGTGCCACGGGCCTACGGTGGGCGAAGAGAGCTCGGCGAGCCGACCGGTGTTACGGAGGAGGCTGCGATGGAAGAGCACTTCGTCTGGGTGACGACGCGGCGCATTCGGCCGGGCACCCTGGAGGACTTCGGGAAGGCGTGGCGGCCGGAATCCGCCCCGCAGGGGCTTCGCCGCGCCTTCGCCTACTGGTCCGGGGACGGACAGGAGATCACCGGGGTGTCGTTCTGGGACTCCCAGGAGGCCTGCGACTCGTGGCGGTCCTCCGAGGCGGAGGCGCAACGGCGTGCGGCCATGGCCCCGAACGTCGTCGAGGAACGGGAAAGCTTCTACCGCGGCCGCGAACTCGGCATCCCTCAGCGGTAGCACTGTGCCGAGCCGTTCTGGCGGCATGATGACGTTGTTCGCCATGGTCACTCACCCCCACACGTCGACGACCACCGAGTACCCGGTGTCCGAGACCTACCGGGTTCACCACCGGGGCTGTCCGACGGCCGCCGCCGGACGGTCGCTGCGGCGGGTGGCCGTCGTCCTGAGCCTCGCGGAGCCTGTGTCGCCACCCCGGCCTGGAGCGAGAAGGGAAGGAAGGGAGCGAACATGGCACGGCTCCTCGTGCAGGGCGACGACCTGGTGGTGCGCCTGTCGTGGCGGGAAAAGGCTGCCGCGCGCCGCGGAAGTGTGCGCGTGCCGCTGGCGGCTGTGCGCCGGGTGACGGTGGAACCCGCCTGGTGGCGTGCCCTGCGCGGAGTGGTTCTGCACGGCGTCTGGATTCCCGGCGTGCTGTGCGTCGGCACGCGGGGTCACCCCGGTG
Source organism: Streptomyces sp. P9-A2 (assembly GCF_036634175.1). Classification (NCBI taxonomy): domain Bacteria; kingdom Bacillati; phylum Actinomycetota; class Actinomycetes; order Kitasatosporales; family Streptomycetaceae; genus Streptomyces; species Streptomyces sp. P9-A2. Next base: position 2,169,616 of record NZ_JAZIFX010000001.1, on the reverse strand, counting down.
GACAGGACTTCGTGGCAGTACGGCCCGGCAGGCCCGTGGTGTGCGTCGAACTGCGGCCCACGGCTCCCTTCAGACTCCTGGCCGTCTCGGTGGGGGACGACGCAGAGGTCATGGCGGAACGGCTGCGGCGCTGCACGCCGGACAACGACGCGTCCACCCCTTGGCGGCAGCCCCTTCCGGCCGCCGAGGAGACGGAGAATTCCTGGAGGGCGTTGGCCAAGGAGCCGCACCGACGACGGAGACGGCCGCGGCCGGCGTCGACGGTGAGGCCGGGCGCGGCCGCGTGGGGCCGAGAAACACGGATGCCCGCACCCCGTCGGTCCGCTGTTACCGGGCAGGCGCGGCCGCGGGGTGAGCGGACGGGCCGGAGCGGGTGAGTGCTTCCGGTGGAATGAGCGCACCGTGTCCCGCCGTGCAGACGACCACGGCTTCCACCGGCCGGCCGCACTCGCGGTGAGCGACTTCCAGCGGGGCCCCTTCGGGGTCCGCCGTATAGCGGTCGCCCCACTGCTTGAGGGCGATCATCGCGGGCCACAGGTCCCAGCCCTTGCGGGTGAGCCGGTACTCATGGCGGGTACGGCTGCCGGGCTCGCTGTAGGGGACGGTGCACAGGATCCCGGCCGCGACCAGCTTCCGCAGCCGGTCGGTCAGCACGCTCTCGGACAGCCCGACGTGCCGACGGAAGTCGTCGAAGCGACGTACGCCGTTCATGGCGTCCCTGACAAGCAGCAGCGACCACTTCTCTCCGACCAGGTCGAGAGTCCGCTGGACCGTGCAGTTCTCGGTGCTCGTCTCAAGCCACGTCATACGGGCATGGTAAGCAGACTTCGGTATTGACACCCAGGTGCCGCGCCGTCTAACTTCGAAAAAAATAGTCAGGTGGGGAAGGGTGTTTCCGTGGGAAGAACACGCACGTTCGGCTGGGAGGACCCGGGAATCCTGAACGCGGCCATGGGGCAGGACAGCGGTCTTCACGTGATGCGCGAGTGGTTGGCCGGCCGTCTTCCCGACCCGCCGATCGCGGCGACACTCGGGATGACCCTCGAGGAGGTCGAGCAGGGCCGTGTGGTGTTCGCACTTGTCCCGGGCGAGGAACACTACAACCCGCTCGGCAGCGTGCACGGCGGTGTCTACGCCACCCTGCTCGACTCGGCGGCGGGCTGTGCCGTGCTGTCGATCCTGCCGAAGGGCACGCGGTACACGTCGCTCGACCTGAACGTGAAGTTCCTACGCCCGGTCACCGTCGACACGGGCAAGGTCCGGGCTGTCGGCACGGTCCTCAAGAGCGGTCGTCGCACGGCGTTCGCCCAGGTCGAACTCGTCGATTCGGCCGACCGGTTGCTCGCCCACGCCACCAGCAGTTGCATGCTCTTCCCCGCCTGATCGTCGCTGCGCCCGCCGGATCGCCGCGTGCAGGGATTCCAGGCCGAGACGCTCGACCGCGTCCACCGGGAGGCGGGCGGCGGCAGGTGGCAGGTGGCTCAAACCGCGCCACCAGTGCGTCGTGGTCGACGAGGCGCAGGACACGTCCGCCGCGCGCTGGTGACCGCCGCGGCGCCGAGGCCCCGCTCACGCCCGGTGCCATGGTCGGCACGGCAGACGAGCCGGGCGGACGGCCGCGTGGAGACCCCCTGACGGGGATCTTCCCGAGGAACGTCCGGGCTCCACAGGGCAGGGTGATGGCTAACGGCCACCCGGGGTGACCCGCGGGACAGTGCCACAGAAAACAGACCGCCGGACGCTCAGGTGTTCGGTAAGGGTGAAACGGTGGTGTAAGAGACCACCAGCGCCTGAGGTGACTCAGGCGGCTGGGTAAACCCCACCCGGAGCAAGGTCAAAAGGAAACACCACGGTGTTTCTGCGCGGACGTTCGAGGGCTGCCCGCCCGAGTCCGCGGGTAGACCGCACGAGGCCGGCGGCAACGCCGGCCCTAGATGGATGGCCGTCGACCCGAGGCCCGCGAGGGCCCGGGGGACAGAACCCGGCGTACAGCCCGACTCGTCTGCCGCTTCTTGCGGCTTTACCTCGGAAGGGGCCTCCGATCTGTGTCGGAGGCCCCTTCCGATCTTTCGGGCTTGCCGCGTCAGGCGGCGAAAGGTCCCTCGGAAGTCCCTCGGACGAAGCTGAAAGTCCCTGAGACCGGTCCCTGCTGCTGAGCTGTGCACGGGTCACTTCCACGCATGGGTGGGGCAGTGGTCAGGCCGGCCGGGGCCTGCCGAAGAGCAGGTCGTAGCCCGGCGGCAGCTGGAGCAGGATGCGGTTGACCAGGTCATCACCCGCGATGTCGGCCACCACGCTGAGGGCGGCACTGACGTCCCACGTCGCGGTCTTCTCGGTGGCCCCTTCGATCCAGGCCGCAGTCGCCCGGATGAACCGCTCCGGCGAAAGCGGTTCGTGCGCCTGAAGGGGGTTGAGCAGAACCAGCGCCAGCGTTTCCGGCAGCCGGGCGGCCAGCTCGGCGCGCACTTCGCCCACCAGATGAGCCCCCAGCAGGGCGAGGACGACACGGGAGGACCGTTCCGCTTCCTCCTGCGAGGAGTAATCGCCGCGTTCTTGGACCGCGGAGACGAACGCGTCCCAGTGCATGCGCATGACGTCCTCCGAAGTGGACAGACCGGCGTCGAACGAGGTGCGCGGGCGGGAGTCCGGGGTCCGGGTTCCCGCCCGCCTTGTCCTGCGGGTTCAGCCGCTGATCTGCCGGCGCGAGTCCCCGCCGCTGATGGCGATCTTGCGGGGCTTGGCCCGCTCGGCGACCGGGATGCGCAGCCGCAGCACACCGGCTTCGTAGGAGGCGTCGATGCGTTCGGTGTCCAGGTTTTCACCGAGGAAGAGCTGGCGGCTGAAGGACCCGGTGGGTCGCTCCGCGATCACGACCTCGTTGTCCTGGCCGACGCTCGGACTGCGTTCCGCCTTGACCGTCAGGACGTTGCGCTCGATGTCCAGGTCAATCGACTCAGTGACCACGCCCGGCAGATCCAGTTCGACGACGAAGGTGTCGCCGTCACGGAATGCGTCCATCGGCATGGCAACCGGCCGCGCAGCGGTGCCGAGGACCTGCTGGGTGAACCGGTCCAGCTCGCGGAAGGGGTCAGTTCGCATGAGCGTCATCGGTCACTCCTTTCCCGGGACGGGATGCACATGGCGACACCACCTATATACCTCACCTCACTAAACTTGACAACCATCGGCTCAATCATCCCCGGTGCGACACCGCCGACCGCATCCGCGACCGGCGATCGACGAACGAAACGGCGACGAAGCCGGCGCTGAGGACATCGTCAAGGACTATGAGCCGACGAGGGCGAGGGCGAGTACGTCGTCGAGCCCGGGGCCGGCCGCGGCGTGTGCCTGCGCACCGGCTGCTCTGCGTTTCTTGGCGACCCGGTCGTGCGTCGTCTCGACGGGCGTGCCTTCCAGGAACCCACGGGCGTCGGCGCGAGGTGGGGAAACGTGGTCATTCCAGGGTGGTGAAGTGGTCGGTGGCGCCCCCGCGCCACTCGATCAGAAGGACTGTGGCGTCGTCGCTGGTCCGCCCGCCGCGCTCCCGCTTCAAAATGCGGGAGAGCCACAGTGCCCCCGCCCGCATTCCTCCTTCCGCGTCTGCGCGCTCGATGGCGTTGACACAGCGGATGAACCGTTCCTCACCGAACAGCTCTCCCTCGGCGTCCCGCTCCTCGATCACGCCATCGGTGTAACACAGCACCCGGTCACCGCGTTGGAGCTGGTGCTCGCTGATCGGAGGGTGCTCACCGCCCAGGCCGACCGGCAGTGTGGTCGGGCTCTCCAGCTGCTGGGCGACCTCATGGTCGCGGATCAGCAGCGGTGCGGGGTGGCCGGCGTTGACCCACTGCAGGCGGCCGGTGGTGACGTTCAGGTCCATCATCTGCGCGGTGGCGAAATGATCGGACCCGAACTGCTCGGCGACGGCCCGGTCCATGAACGCGTACATCTCGGCCAGGCCGATTCCGGTACGTCTGGCATGCCGGTAGGCGCCGACGGCGACGGTCGCCATCGTGGCGGCGTCCAGGCCGTGGCCCATCGCGTCGATGACGGCCACGTGCAGGATGTCGTCGTTGAGGGCGTAGTCGAAGCTGTCGCCGGCGATGCCGTAGGCGGGCTCGACGGCCCCGGACACCGCGACCTGCGGCACCGACATCGTCAGCGGCGGCAGCAGGGACCACTGCATCTCCGCGGCCACGCTCATCGGCTCGCGGCGGCGGGCCTGGAAGAACCGGTCGGTGTAGGCGTGCTTGGTGACCAGCATGTCGGCGACCAGACCGGCCAGCCTGCGCAGCAGCCGGCGGTCGTCGCCCCGAACCTGCTGATCTCGAAGACGGTCAGCAACGAGCCCATGCTGTCCAGCAGGTCGGACTGGATCTCCTGCCGGTCGAGGTCGGTGACGAGCCACTCCACGCGTCGGACGTGCCGCATTCCCTCAGGGGCGTTCGCCCGGTGCTCGTAGGGGCCGGTCACCCGGCCGATGGCCACCTGCGGGGTTCGCAGAGGCAGGACGACCAGGTCGCCCGGCCGGATTTCGTGGGCGAAGCGCTGGAGCTGGCCGGTCCAGTTCCCGATCGTGTACGGGCCCTCGTCGGGGTAGGCGGCGGCCACGGCGGCCTTGATGCCCTCACGCGTGGTGGCGTCGGCGAGATCGCTGCCGGTGAGCCGGTCCCATCCGACGGACGACCACGCCCTCGCGCAGGGCCGCCCGCTTGCGCTCGCCGTTCTCTCCCGCACGCACCACCCAGGCCCGCATACCGCCCCTCTCCCTGTTCTGCACACGTCCTGTGATCATGCGGTCGCGCGTGCCGCGACCTTATAGCGAACCATCACAAAAGCTCTTGGAGTACGACCGCTTCAAGCCCTTGGTTGACCGGTTCGAGCCGTCTGTGTGCGACCGGCCGCAGCCGGTAGAGCGCAGGACGGCAGTGCGGCCGGGGGTGGACCGCGACGAGAGTGCGGGGAGACGAGAGCGCCGATGAAGCCGCTGGACGCCCATGCGGATCTGCTCTCCGGTGTTCGCCGCCGCCACCCGTGCCCGCGACGAACTCGCCGTCACCTGGAGCGGCCGGGCGAGCCGCTTCCTCCCGCCCGATGCGGACGAGACCGCCCAGCGCGCCACGGCTCCGCTCCTCCAGGACGGCCTGCCGTCCGGCGGGTCCGGGGCGTCGGACTCACCGGTCTCCTGGCGCCGGGCGGCATCCGGCGCTGAGGCACCTTCCCGTGCCGCACCGGAGGGGAATGCCCCGCCGTCACTTCATCTCCGGTCCGAACCGACGCATGTATGCCGATGGAGTGATACCCGCCTCACGGCGCATCAGTATGCGCAGATTGGCAGCGGTGCCGAGCCCGCTGAGCCGTGCGACCATCTCGAAGCGGGACTCACCCTGCTCGATCAACCGGCATGCCAGGGCAAGTCGTTCCCCCGTGAGCCACGTCCACGGCGTCGTTCCCAGTTGTGCCCGGAAGCGGCGATGCAGCGTCGCCGGACTGACCGCCGCGCGCGTCGCCAGGGCAGAGACCGTGAGCGGTGAGTCCAACCGTTCCTGGGCCCAGGCCAGGACAGGCGCCAGGGACTCGTCGGGCAGGTCGGGCATGGGGCGCTCCACGAACTGCCGCTGTCCGCCGTCGCGGTGCGCCGCGAAGACCAGTCGCCGGCTCACGGAGTTGGCGATCTCCGCGCCGTAGTCGTGGCGCACCACATGCAGCCCAAGATCGAGCGCGGCCGCGCTCCCCGCAGCGGTGAGGATGTCCCCGTCGTCCACGAACAGCACCTCCGGCTGGAGGCGGACGGAAGGGAAGCGGGCCCGGAAGGAATCCGCCCACTGCCAGTGCGCGGTGGCCCGGCGCCCGTCGAGCACTCCGGCCTCGGCCAGTGTGAAGGCGCCGCTGCAGAAGCCGATCAGACGCGCGCCGCGCGTGTGCGCCCGTCGGACGGCATCGAGCACGGCGGGACGGCGGGGCACCTCGACGTCGGGACGGTTGGGGACGATCAAGGTGTCCGCCGTGTCGGCCACCGTCAAATCGGAGACTCCCGTGAGCGTGAAGAATCCGTCCCGCATCAGGGTGCGGGGCTCGGGGGAGCAGAGTCTGAAGTCGTAGAGGGCACGGCCGATCTCCGGTCTGCGCAGACCGAAGACCTCGGTCGCGCAGCCGAGCTCGAAGGGGTTCGAGTTCTCGTCGACGATCACGACGACGCGGTGTACGTCCGCCGAGCGCAGTGCGTGCGAGGATTCTTTCGCCATGCGCAATTCCTAGCACTCACGTCGGCCGTGCAGAACGGCTCAGGATGAGCCCATGAGTAACGAACCCGTCCCCCTCAAAAAGGCTCTGGCCTCCTTCGATGCCCTGTGGAGCCCTCGCATCGTCACGCGCGTCAACGACTATGACGTCCGCATCGCCAAGATCGAGGGCGAACATGTCTGGCACGTCCACGACGACACCGACGAGTTCTTCCTCGTACTCGACGGAGAGCTGCACATCTCCTTGCGCGAGACCGATAGGGAGCGCACGGTCCTGCTCCCGCAGGGCGCGGTCTTCACCGTCCCCCGAGGCACGGAGCACAAGCCGTACGCTCCGGCCGGCGCCGCAATCCTGATGTTCGAGCCCGCTGGGACACCGACCGTGGGCGATCGTCACGACGAGGTCCCGGACCATGTGGAGATAACGACCGGGCACCCGCTCAACACCTGAGTGGGTCGACGGAGACGGCGCCGGAGTCGGTCGGGCCCGCCTCCTTCTACGCGGGTTGTGGCAGGGAACGGCATCGTCGGCGTCGTCGAGCAGGGTCTTCTTCACCGAGTTCACGCCGACAGCGCCGTCGTCGAGGGCGGCCGCGGCGGGACGAACGGCGGACGCTGTGGTGATCGTCCATGCCTACCAGGCGGGCTCGGTCCCGCGCCCGCCTGGTAGGCGTCAAGGGCCCTGGTTCCATGGGTTGTTGGAGCTCGGGTTCGAGTAGGGTGTCGATGATGTCGACGTCGCCTCCCTTTTTGCCCGAATCCAGTGCGGGTTTGTTCGTTTGCGTCACGGTCGGTGCCGCGACGGTCTTCAAGGGCTGGGCGCGGTAGCGAAGGGGACGTGAGAGACCGGTGCTGTCCGGTATTCCTGATCGGCAGGCGGACCAAGGATCCGGAGGCCTGATCGCCGACCGTTATCTGCTGCACGACATCCTCGGCAGGGGCGGCATGGGCACCGTCTGGCGGGCCCACGACCAGTTGCTGGACCGTCAGGTCGCCGCCAAGGAATTGCACATCGCCGCCGATGGCGACGAGGACCACCGGGTACGGATGCGCCGTGCGGTCCGTGAGGCGCGTGCCGTCGCCCGGGTGCCGCACCCCCATGTGGTCGGGGTGCACGATCTGGTCGAGTACGAGGACCGGCTCTGGATCGTCATGGAGCTCGTGCAGGGTCCCTCGCTCGCCGACCGCGTGGCCAGGTCCGGGCCCCTCACCCCGCAGCACACCGCCACTCTCGGCCTCCAACTGCTCGGCGCGATCAGGGCCGTTCATGACGCCGGGACACTGCACCGCGACGTCAAACCGGCCAACGTCCTGCTCCGCCCGGACGGCGCCGCCGTGCTCACCGACTTCGGCATCGCCGCCCTGGACGACGGCGAGTTCCTCACCTCCAGCGGTCAACTCGTCGGTTCCATCGAGTACATGGCGCCGGAGCGGGCGCTGGCACAGGAGTCCGGACCGGCGTCCGACCTGTGGTCGCTGGGCGCGACCCTGGTCACGGTCTGCGGCGGTCAGTCCCCCTTCCGCCGTCCCGCCTACTCCGCGACCCTGCACGCGGTCGTGTACGACGAGGCCGTGCTCCCGGAGCGGCTGGGCCCGCTCCGTCCCGTCGTCGAGGCCCTGCTGCGCAAGGGGCCGAGCGAGCGTCCCACCGCCGCGGACGTGGCGGTCGCGCTGCAGCGTGTCGCGGCGGGGGAGACGGACATCGACCCGCTGCCCGCGGCCGACCCCCGCGCATACCAGCCGGCGACGAGCACGATGAGCGCGGCCGGGTCCACGGGTGGATCCGTGAACGACGCGGTCACCGTCACCAGCCTGCACCGGCAGCCCGTCCGGGCGGGGGACACGCTCGTCGTGCCCGCGGGCGGGACCGGGAACGGGTTCGGGGGCATCGCGGTCCACCCCGCGATGTCGGTGCCCGCGCGCCGGCCGGGGAGCAGGAAGTGGCTGGCACCGGTGCTCGCCGGGGTCACCGTACTCGCCGTGGGGGTGGGTGGCGGGCTGTTCCTCGTGGGCGCGCCGCCGTTCCAGGGCGAGGAGCAGGGGCAGGAGAAGGCGAACGACCGGGAGCAGGGGCAGGAGAAGGGCACGGAACTGCCCGTGGTGACCTCCGTCGCGCAGGCCGTGGGGTCCGACGTGGGCTGGCAGCCGGTGGAGAAGGCGGTGGTCCGGGAGGGCGACAGCGTCACCGTGAGGTTCCAGGGGGGCGAGTGGTCGGTCGACCGTGAACAGATGCCCATGACGGGGCCCGCCGGCTACGACGCGGAGAACGACCGGCTGCTGGGGTTCGCTGAGCACTGCAAGGTCGCCCCGGAGGCGCCGTTCGGCACACTGCTGTTGCGTCTGGCCGGTAAGGACGCCGCGCCCGTCCTCGCCGTCGGGGACGCCGTCACCTTCCAGGCGGCCGGCGACGGAGTGGTGGAACTGCGCATCAACGACGACGAAGGCTGCCTCCACGACAACGAGGGCGAACTGACCGTGTCAGTGGAGGTCACCCACACCCCGTGACGGGCGAGGTCCCGCCGACCGCTCCCGCCCGTCAGCTCCGTGCCCTGGGACAGGTCACCCGAAGGGAGTGCGGGTCACGGCGCGGCCCGAACGACGAGGAACGCCTCGAACGGCGCTCGTCAACGGCTCCCCGGTCGGGCCGCGGCGTTGGAATCCGGTGCCGGGCCACCTGCGTACCGGGACGGCCACGGGCGCGCGGCCCTCGTGGCCGGGTGGCCCCGCGTGCCGCGATCTCGCGGCAGCACGTTCGAACAGCTCTCGGAACACCGCCGCTTCAAGCCCCGGACGACCGGCTGAAGCCTTCCGTGTTCACCCGACCGCAGACCGTAGAGTGCGGGACGCCGGTGTGGCCGGGGGACCGCGACGAGAGTGTGGGGATACGGGAGCGCCGATGAAGCCGTTGGACACCAATGCGGACCCGCGTGTGGTGGGGCCGTTCGAACTGCTCGCCCGGCTCGGCGCGGGCGGCATGGGCGTCGCCTATCTGGCGCGCGAGATCCCGCTGGACGGTCTCTCCGACGAGATGGTCGCGGCCTACCGGCTGACCGAACCCGAACCCGAACCCGAACGTGGCCGTGACGAGGACCAGGCGGCCGACCCGTCGCGGCTCGTCGTGGTGAAGATGATCCAGCCGAACCTGCTGGACCAGTCGCAGGCCCGCGAGCGGTTCGCGCGGGAGATCGACGCCGTCCGCGCGGTGGTCAGTGACCGGGTTCCGGCGCTGCGCGCGGCGGATCCGGAGGCCGGAGAGCCGTGGTTCGCCATGGACTACATCGCCGGACCGTCGCTGCAGACCATGGTGAACGAGTCCGGCCCTCTTCCCTTCGGGCCGTGCGCGGCGCTCGGTCTGGCCCTCGTGGACGCGTTGGCCGCCATTCACGGTACGAGGCTGCTGCACCGCGACCTCAAGCCGAGCAACGTCGTGCTCGGCCCGGACGGGCCGATGGTGCTGGACTTCGGCCTGTCGGTCGTGGCCGAGCGCCAGTCCAGTCAGGCACTCACCCGGACCGGCGACCGCCTGGGCACGCGCCCCTACATGCCCGTCGAGCAGCTGCGGGACACCAAGCACGTCGAGGCGCCCGCCGACGTCTACGCCCTCGGTGCCACCCTCTTCTTCGCGCTGACGGGCCGGGCGCCGTATCCCTACATGCCGTTGATGGTGCCCCCGATGTGGGAAGGCGTCGCCCCGGCCTTTCTGCCGCTGCTGGGCCGGGTGATCGTCGACGAACCGCTCCGGCGTCCGGATCTCGACGGTGTGCGGGAGAGCCTGTCCGCCCTGCTCACCGATGCCGGTCTGACCGTCGCACAGGCGGCGGGGGAACTCCGGGAGCGGGTCGCCGCCGTCGGCCTGACGCCGGTACTGCCTCCGGAAGCGCTCGTCGGCCGCGCCGACCCTGTCGTACGGGAGCTGGCGCAGAAGGCGGTCGACGAGGGCGAGGCACCGGACGCGCCCTGGGCGGAGGGCGACCCGGGCTTCTACGGCGTCGTGACCGCGGAGGAGATCGAGTGGGCCGGAGGGTGGGCGGACAGCCATACCGGCCACCCGCTCACGTTCCTGGGCGACGGCACGGGGTGGATGTCCACGGCACCGACCATTCCGCTGCCTGTCTCCGAGCACCGGTCGGGCGCCGGACCCGCCGTCGGCCAGCCCTTCCTGCCTCCGCAGACCGGGAGGCTCCGACGGTCCCGGTGACCCGACGGTCCCGGTGGCCCGGTGAACCCGGTAGAGCCGGCGGCGGACACCGCCCCGGGTCTCTCCCCGACCTCACCGACCTAATCAACGAAACCGACCGCACCGGCCCCGACGACCGCACCGGCGGCGCACGGTGTCGACAGGTGGCTCCATACACGGGTTACACGGGCGATGTGCGCGCGGGAACGTCCGCGGGCGGCGTCCGGGGTGACTCGCCGATGGCGGGTGAACACCGCGGAGGGAAGGCTGTCGGGGCAGACGGCCGGTCAGGGCAGGGGGGTGCGGTGCAGGTTGACGAGCAGACGCCAGACCCGCTGCGCGATCTCGGTGGGTGTGGCCTCGATGAGGCCGTGCAGCCAGTCGGCGAGAACTCCGGCGAAGGTCGCGGCCACGGCCGAGGCGACCAGGTCCGGCTCCGGCGCACCGGCCAGGGCGCGCTCGGTGTGGCTACGGGCGCGCAGATCCCGGTGGAGTACATGGCCGAGAGGGCCGCTGCCGCCCGGAAGCAGCAGCTCCCGGTAGAGCCCGGCGTGCGGGGCGAGACGGTCGAAGAAGGCAAGCAGGGCGGGTGGAGGGGCCTCGGGATCGGGCGTGCCGCGCCATGCGTGCAGGGCGTCCACGGCTTCGCGGACGATATCGGCGCACACGTCGACGGCGAGCGCCTCCAGGTCGGCGTAGTGGAGGTAGAAGGTGGCGCGGCCGACTCCCGCCCGGCGCACCAGGGAGGCAACGCTGACCTCTGCCAACGGGCGGTGGGCGCACTCCTCGAGCAGCGCCCGGCCCAGTTTGGCCCGCGTCCGTGTCGTGCGGGGGTCCGCTTGCCCGGCAGTCATCGGGCGAGCAGAACGGCGGTGAGCGCCAGGGCCCCGGGCGCTGCCTGGGCCATGAGGATCCGCCGGTTGGTGGTGAGCCCGCCGTACAGCCCGGCGATGAGTACGCAGCTGAGGAAGAAGACCTGGACCCGGAACCCGGTCGGATCGTCTGCGATCAGCGCCCAGATCAGCCCGGCGGCCAGGAACCCGTTGTAGAGGCCCTGGTTCGCGGCGAGCGGGGCAGTGGCACGGGCCATGGCCGCATCAAAGCCGGAGAGCTTGCGGCCCGGCCTCCTCTCCCACAGGAACATCTCCAGAACCAGGAAATACGCATGCAGCGCGGCCACCAGCCCCACCAGCACGTTCGCAGTCGTTTCCACCGGGTATCCCCACCCTCAGACATCATGGACAGATGTCCACCATACATGGACGCCTGTCCATGATGTCTGGACGGGGCGAAGTCGCTGCCGTATCCGCGTCCGCTGCGTCCTGTCCACCGCAAGAGGGAAATGCGGTTCGCCTGCAAGGAGTTCGCCCGATGCCCGCGCGCGGTCAACTGGGAGCTCGGTGACACCGCCCCTCCGGGCGACGTCTGAAGCTGATCGGGCCTCCCGCGCACGTGAGAGCCCCGCCGTCCCGAAGGGGACGGCGGGGCTCTCACGGCTGTGCGTGTGTCAGACGCTCCGCTTCGACAAGGCCGACGATCCGACGAACCCCGTCCACGCGTCACGCGACAGCGTGAGGACGGGCCCGGCGGTGGCCTTGGAGTCCCGGACGTGCACCGCGGCCGTGGCGGCCGCGACCTCTACACAATCACCGCCCTCGGTTCCGCTGTAGCTGCTCTTGAACCAGGCGAGGCCGGAGGAGACGGTCGAGGACTCAGCGTTGTTCATGGCGATCCCAGTACCCCTTCGATGAACTCCGTTGACTCTCGCGGACTGAGAGCCTGCGATCGGATGCGGCTCTCGTGCTCTGTCCGCTCTCGAGGATGTGAGGTCCCGCCCGAGGCTGTCCAGTGATGCTCCGGCCTCGCTCGTCCATCGCGTGCGTCCCCCGGCGACGACCCGACCAGCGGTAATTCATATGACGGGTCAAGGGAGTTGGGATAGGTTCCTCCTGTTCGAAGGGGGACCAGTGACCAGGCTGAACCAGATCATCGCCGTCGAAAAGGGCGTCAAGAGCAAGGCCGTTCAGGACGTCAACGGGGCGCACCAGAAGGTGCAGAAGCCCGCGCTGCTCGCCGGTATCTCGCGTACGTACCAGCCGAAGGACGAGGAGGGTGAGCAGTTGCCGCCCGAGTCCACGCGGGTGCAGGTGCAGGGCGAGGACGTGCTGCGCGAGATGGCGGCCTCGCTGACCCGGCTGTTCGACGTTACGGCGACCAAGGACTGGGCGAACTGCGCGGCCCGCGCGGACGTCGTCGTCGAGGGACGGACCGTCCTCGCCGAAGTCCCGGTCAGCTATCTGCTCTTCCTGGAGAAGCAGCTCACCGACCTGCACGCCTTCGTCAGGAAGCTGCCGACCCTCGACGCCGCCGAGTCCTGGACCCACGACCCGTCCACGGACTGGTGGAAGACGGACCCGGTCCGCACGATCCGTACGAAGAAGGTCCCCCGCAACCACGTCAAGGCCGAGGCGACCGAGAAGCACCCGGCGCAGGTCGAGGTGTACTACGAGGACGTGCCCATCGGGTACTGGACGACCGTGAAGTTCTCCGGCGCGCTTCCCGCGCGGCGGGTGAACGAGCTGGTGGAGCGGGTCGAGAAGCTCCAGCAGGCGGTCAAGTTCGCCCGCGAGGAGGCCAATGCCACCGAGATCACCGACCAGCGGGCCGGTGACGCGGTGTTCGGCTACCTGTTCGGCTGACGCCGGGCCGGTAGCCCCATGATCGCCCCCGCGTGCGAGCGCGGGGGTGCGCGACAGCGCGGGCCGGACTGAGGACCGGTCCGCGTGACGAGCGCAAGCTGAAACTGACGTTCAGCCTGAAGGAACGGCGTTCCGCACGTGAAGGCCGTATCAATCTCAGACTCTCGCTCCAGTCTCAGTATCGCCGCCGATCGCCGGAACGACCGGGGAAGGACGATTGCCGTCGGATGCGAGTTCAATTCTCGCCTGCACCTCTGCCTGGTGCGGTAGTTCAAAGGCAGAACACGACGGCCTGATGACTGATCCTTCCTCTTAAACGCGCCGGCGTGCGCAATGAGGTGGCATCCCCAGGGGCCCGGGAGCTGGATACGACTCCCGGGCTCCGTCACGTCCGCCGGTAGTGCCTGCGCCACCACCGATCCGGTCGCTGGCTGGATGGGTTCGCGGGGCCGGGGGACCTAGCGTCGAGGTGTTCCGCTTCACGCTCCCCCGGAAGGCGTTTCACCATGTCAGTGACCTCGGCCGACGTCGCCGTCAGCCTCGAGCACGTATGCAGGACGTACGGCGGTGATCAGCCGGTGGTGGCGTTGGACGACGTGGACGTCCGCTTCCTGCGGGGCACGGCGACCGCGGTGATGGGGCCGTCGGGCTCCGGGAAGAGCACGCTGCTGCACTGCGCGGCGGGGCTGGACCGGCCCGACGCGGGGACGGTCCGGATCGGGGCCACCGACCTGGCGGCGATGTCGGAGAAGCGGCTGACCGAACTGCGCCGCAGCCGGGTCGGCTTCGTGTTCCAGGCGTTCAACCTCGTCGGAGCCCTGAACGTGGAGCAGAACATCCTGCTGCCCTCGCGGCTGTCCGGGCAGCGGCCGGACCCGGCGTGGGTCGCCGAGGTCGTCGACCGGGTCGGACTCGGCGACCGGCTGCGGCACCGGCCCGCGCAGCTCTCCGGCGGCCAGCAGCAGCGGGCCGCGATCGCGCGTGCGCTGGTCACCCGCCCCGAGGTGATCTTCTGCGACGAGCCCACCGGCGCCCTCGACACCCGCACCGCGGCCGACGTTCTGTCGCTGCTGCGGTCGGTGGTCGACCAGGCCGGACAGACCGTCGTCATGGTGACCCACGACCCGGTCGCCGCGTCCTACGCGGACCGGGTCGTGGTCCTCGCCGACGGGCGGATCGTGCGGGACATGCCGCAGCCCGGCGCCGAGCGGATCGCCGAGCACCTCGCGCACCTCGGCAGCCGGCAGTCCGTCGCACAGCTCGGCAGTCGGCAGTCCGTCACCCAGCCCGTCGTACAGCCCGGCACCCAGTCGTTCGCGGGACCCGCCGCGCAGTCCTTCGCGCAGTCCTTTGCACAAGCCCCCGCGCGGCCCGCCGTGCGCCGGGAGGGCTGAGCCGTGCTCACTCTGGCCGCGCAGATGCTGCGCCACCGCAAGGGCAGTTTCGTGGCGACGTTCGTCGCCCTCGCCGCCGGCGTCGCCGTCCTCATGGCGTGCGCGCTGCTCGTGGAGTCCGGCTGGCGCTACCACGGCCAGTCGCAGCGGTACGCGAAGACGGTCGCCGTCGTCGCCGACCGGGACCTGACCCTGTCCACCTCTCTTGCCGGGCGGGGTGCCCGGCCTTTCGGGGCCGGAGTGAATGCCAGTTCCCGCGGAGCGGGGCAGGAGGAGTCGCATCGCCTGTGGGGTGATGCGGTGTCCCGGGAGAGGACGGTGGCGGGCTTGGTCATGGCAGGGGTGTGATGGTGTGTGGCGGGGAGTGGTGGCGGGGTTCGGTCGCTCGTTCGGGTGAGCCTGGTGGGATGCGAGGTGGGGAGCGAGGGGCGGGGCTAGGTTGGGCGGCATGTCACGTTTCCGGATGTACCCGACGGGTGAGCAGGCGGGCGTCATGCTCGGGCACTGCGCGTACGCCCGGTACGTGTGGAACCTGGCCGTCGAGCAGCACGCGCACTGGCAGCCGGGGCGCAGGTCCGCTCCCGGGTTCGCCGAGCAGTGCCGCCAGCTCACCGAGGCCCGGCGGGACAATGCGTGGCTGCGGGCCGGGAACGCGGACGTGCAGCAGCAGGCCCTGCAGGACTCGCCAGGGCCAAAGCCGCGCGTTTCGCCTCCGGGTTCGGCGAGCCGACCTGGCGCAGGAAACACCGGCATGAGGGCTTCCGCGTGATCGGCACCGACCGGGTCCCGGAGTCCCATCCGGACGGTTCGCCGAGGCTGAATGCCCGGGGCAGGCAGGTGATGGGCCGCTCGGTGGTGGTGCGGAGGTTGAACCGGCGGTGGGCGCGGGTGAAGGTGCCCGGCTGCGGCTGGGTCCGCTTCCGCCTCACCCGCACCGGGCTGCCGGTGGCGAAGACCTTTCGGGTCACCTTCCGCAACGACCGGTGGCACATCGCCTTCGCCGTGATCCCCGATCCCGCCGAGGCGCCCGGCACGGACGCGATCGTCGGCATCGACCGGGGCGTGACGATCACCGCCGCCCTGTCCGACGGGCAAAAGCTGAACTGCCCGCGGCTCACCACCCGGGAACGGGCCCGGGTCCGCAAGCACCAGCGCCGCGCGGCCCGCGCGCCGAAGGGCAGCGAGGCCAAGGCCGCCGAGCACGCCAAGGTGGCCAGGATCAAGGCCCGGGAGGCGGACCGGCGCAAGGACTGGTGCGAGAAGACCTCGACCATGCTCGCCCGCAGCTACCGTCTGATCCGGTTCGAGAAGCTGAACATCACGACCATGACCCGCTCGGCGAAGGGAACCATCGAACAACCTGGTACACGGGTGCGGCAGAAGGCCGGGCTGAACCGGGCGGTCCTCGCCCAGGGCTGGGGCCTGCTGCGCCGCCGGACCGGGGAGAAGGCGCCGGGCCGGGTCGAGGACGTGCCCGCCCCGTACACGTCGCTGCGGTGCAGTGCCTGCGGATGGATCGCGAAGGACTCGCGCAAGAGCCAAGCCGAGTTCGTCTGTGTGTCCTGCGGGTTCAGTTGCCACGCGGATGAGAACGCAGCGGTCAACGTCGCGGCAGGACAGGGCGGGATTCCCCGCCCCCGGCGTGCAGCCGGTGCCGGAGGGGTGACAGCGGCCACCGGCCGCTCGAGCGCCCGTGAACCTCGACCCGCCCGGGTCGGAATCCCCCTCTTTTAAGAGGCGGAGGATGTCAAAAGCACATCCGCAGCATCTTCGCCAAGCTCGACCTGGCCCCCACCGACCGTACCGACCGCAGGGTCGCCGCGGTCCTCCGCTACCTGGAGGGCGGCGCCGCCCGGCGCTCCTGACCGGCGGCGGGCGCGTCCCCGCCGAGCGAGCGCGCGGCGACCTTCGCCACGTGCCGGGTGAAGACCTCACCGGCATCGGGAGTGAGGGAGCGCAGGGCGACGAGCGCCGTGAGAGCGACATCGCACAACTCCGCACCGACGTCGTCCCAGGAATGCGTGGTGCCCTTGCGCGGATTCTGCCCGGTGACGCCGATCACCGCCTGGGCGACCTCACCGACCTCCTCGGACAGCTTCAGGACGCGCAGCAGCAGGGCCTCCCGGCCGTCGACCGCGCCATGGGTCTCCAGCCAGGCGTGCAGTCCGTCGACGGAATCCCAGAGGCCACCGGACGACGAGGAAGACGGGGAAGGGATGGAAGGAGCGGAGGGGAAGGAGGCGAGCGCGGGTGCGCTCTGGACAGGCATCGGCGTCGACATCGGCATCGGGCTGGGGCTCGGGTCGCTCATACGGTAGACCCTGGCACAGGACGCCGACCACGTCCGGCCCCCGGCCCCCGGCCCCCGGCCCTCAGGACGGCGTCCGACCGCCGCAGGCACGTCGGCCGTCAGTCGAACAGAGCTTCCTGCTCGCCCTCCCGCGCCTTGCGCAGGCGCCGGCTGCGCGCCCCCACGACCACCGCCGTGGCCGCCGCGGTCGCGGCGAAGGCCGCGACCACCATCCAGTCGCGGTCGGCCGAGTGGCCGAGGACGTGGTCCAGGGAGAGGCGGCCGGGCCCGGTGACGGCGAGGCCGGCCGCCGTCAGACCGAGGGTCGCGGCGTGCTCGTAGCCGCCCTCCTGGTTGAAGAAGCCGTTGGGCGCGTGCACGGCCGCCGCGCCCGCCATCGCACCGGCCGCCGCCGCACCCGCCGCCGGGGTGGCGAGACCGAGTGCGAGCAGCGCGCCGCCGCCCGCCTCCGCGAGGCCCGCCGCCGTGGCGCTGACCCTGCCCGGTGCGTAGCCGATGGTCTCCATGAACTGGCCGGTGCCCTCGATCCCGGCCCCGCCGAACCAGCCGAACAGCTTCTGCGCGCCGTGTGCCGCCAGTGCCCCGCCCGTCCCCAGCCGGAGCAGCAGCAGGCCCAGATCACATCGGTCGTAACAGGTCACGTCGTCTCCCGGTCCCCGAGCAGTCGCAGTCGCAGTCGCAGTCGCAGTCGCAGTGGCAGTGGCAGTCGCAGTGGCAGTCGCATTCGGATTCGCTTGGCGTGACCACCGTCGCACTCCGGCGTCCGGCCCGGCCTGCGGCCGTCCGCCGTTCGGGTGGCGCGGTGCGGGGGCCTTGAGGACGCCGGCGGACATGACGAGCCGACGCCCTGGCGTCCGGACGGCTCAGACGGTTTCCCCCGGGTAGTGGACCCCGATGCGCTCCCGGATGGTGTCGAGCGTCCGCATCACCGCGAGCGTGCCGTCCAGCGGGACGAGCGGGGACTCGGTCTCGCCCGCACGCAGGGCGCGCATCGCCTCGGCCGCCTCGTGCTTGAGACTGTTACGGGCCCCGTCCGCCGGATCGGCGGTGAACTCCTCGGTCTCCTTGCCGTCCCGGTGCAGCACGAACCGGTCCGGGAAGAAGAAGCCGTACGGGATGTCGATGCGGCCCGCCGAACCGGTGACCGACGCGGACGTCGCCGTACCGCCGACGATGGAGCAGTGCACCGACGCGATGGCCCCGTTCTCCCAGGAGAGCAGCGCGCCCGTCTGGAGGTCGACCCCCTCCTCCGAGAGCGTGGCCTTCGCCACGACGTCCGACGGCTCCCCGAGCAGCAGTTGCGTGAACGAGACCGGATACACGCCGAGGTCCAGCAGCGCGCCGCCGCCCAGCGCCGGGTCCCGCAGCCGGTGCGCCGCGGAGACGTTAGCCGCCAGCCCGAAGTCGGCCTGCACCGTGCGTACTTCACCGATCGCGCCGTCGTCGATCAGTGTTTTCAGGCGCCGCACCATGGGATGGCAGTACATCCACATGGCCTCCATCAGGAAGAGTCCGCGCTCGCGCGCCAGGCCGACCAGTTCCGCCGCCTCGCGCACGTTGAGGGTGAACGGCTTCTCGCACAGCACGTTCCGCCCGGCCTCCAGGCACAGCCCGGCCGCGGCCCGGTGCGCCGAGTGCGGAGTGGCGACGTAGACGATGTCGATCTCCTCGTCCCGCGCGAGCGACTCCCAGTCGCCGTACGCCCGCGGTATCCCGAACCGCTCGGCGAACGCCTTCGCCGGCTCGGGCGACCGCGAGGCCACCGCCACGATCTCCGCGTTTGGTAGATCCACCAGATCCGCCGTGAACGTCGCGGCCATCCCGCCCGTCGCCAGAATTCCCCAGCGCACGTTCTGCCCTGTCATCCGCCCCACCTTGCTTGTTCGTTGTTCATGGTTCGTCGTTCGTCGTTCGGCGCTCATGGTTCGTGGTCCGCGATCTCGTGCGAGCGCCCGTGCCTTTCCGTGGAAGCGCTCCCATGACGTCTTGGCGAACATCTTCACCCGAGAGCACCGTCCCTGACGAGCACCCCGTAAGGGCTGAGAGCATAAGGAGCGCATGACTCGAAAAGGGAGGGGCCATATGTCCGAGGGCGAGGCATCCATGTCCGGGCCGGTATCCGGGCCGCTATCGGCGACGACATCCGGACCGGCATCGGCGACGACATCCGGGCCGGCACCGAGTGCGGCGCCGGGAACGGCCGCTTCGGCACCCGCCGCCGGCCGGGGGAGCCGGAGCGGGGGGCCCGGAGCCCAGGGCCGGGCGAGCCTCCTGGTCACGATCGTCCTGGGCAGCCTCACCGCCACCGCCCCGCTGGCTATGGACATGTACCTCCCCGCGCTCCCCGAGGTCACCCGGGCGCTGGGGTCCACCGCCTCCACCGTTCAACTCACCCTCACCACCTGCCTGGCCGGCATGGCGCTCGGACAACTGGTGGTGGGGCCGATGAGCGACCGGTGGGGGCGCCGCCGTCCGCTGCTCATCGGTCTCGCCGTCTACATCGTGGCCACCGCGCTGTGCGCGATCGCGCCCACCGTGGAACTCCTCATCGCGTTCCGGCTGGTCCAGGGCCTCGCCGGCGCGGCCGGCATCGTCATCGCGCGGGCGGTCGCCCGTGACCTGTACGACGGCGTGGCCATGGCCCGCTTCTTCTCCACGCTCATGCTGATCTCCGGTGTCGCCCCGGTCGTCGCCCCGCTGATCGGCGGGCAGATGCTGCGCGTGACGGACTGGCGGGGAGTCTTCGCCGTCCTCACTCTCCTCGGTGTCCTGATGGCGATCGTGGTGTGGCGGAAGCTGCCGGAGACGCTGGAGCCCGCCGACCGTCATCGTGGTGGGGCCGGCGAGGCGCTGGGCTCGATGCGCCGGCTGCTCGCCGACCGGGCCTTCAGCGGCTACGTCCTCACCGGCGGCTTCGCCTTCGCCTGCCTCTTCGCCTACGTCGCCGCCTCCCCGTTCGTCATCCAGGAGATCTACGGCGCCTCCCCGCAGACGTTCAGCCTGCTGTTCGGGATCAACTCGGTGGGGCTGATGATCATGGGCCAGATCAACGGCAAGGTGCTGGTCGGGCGGGTCCGGCTGGACCGGGTGCTCGGTCTCGGCCTCGTCGTCGTCGTGGCCGCTTCCACCGCGATCCTGCTGATGGCGCTGGGCGTGTTCGGGGACGTCGGGCTGGTACCGATGGCCGTCGCGCTGTTCGTGCTGATGTCCGCCATGGGCATCACCATGCCCAACACCCAGGCGCTCGCCCTGATGCGCGTCAAGCACTCCGCGGGCTCCGCGTCCGCCCTGCTCGGTACGTCGTCCTTCCTCATCGGCGCCATCGCCTCCCCGCTGGTCGGTATCGCGGGGGAGGACACTGCCGTCCCGATGGGCATCGTCCAACTGGTCGCCGCTCTGGTGGCCCTGGCCTGTTTCGCCGGAATGTGCCGTCCCTGGGGAGGACGCAACGACACGGACGACGGAATCACCCTCCGCCGGCGTGCGGCCGGTGCAGCGAGCGGACCTGACGCAGTCGGTGCAGCGGGCGGACCCGACGGGACCGGCGTAACCGGTGGAGCCCGCGCAACCGGTGGCACCGGGAGAGCGGGGGCGGACAGCTGAGCGCGCCGAGGCTGCGCCCCGGTACACCGGAACGGGCCGGGCTCGACCCCCGCGAACTCGCCGCCCTCGTCCGGGAGGTCCGCGCCCGTACCACCGGGGACCGCCCCTGGGCCGCGGGCGCCGTGGTCGTCGCCGGCCGCGGCCCGGTGCTCGCCGTGCGGGAGGCGGTGGGCTGGGCCGTACGGTACGCGGCGTACGACGAACGGACCGGCACCCCGGTGGAACTGCCGCCCGGCGACCGCGTGCCGATGACCGTGGACACCCCCTTCGACCTGGCGTCCCTGACCAAACTGTTCACCTCGGTGGCCGCCGTGCAGCAGATCGAGCGCGGCACCCTGGGCATCGACGCCCGGGTGGGCGCGTACCTGCCGGACTTCCCCGCGGCCGTACGGCATGGCATCACCGTCCGGCAACTACTCACCCACACCTCCGGGTTGCGCCCCGAACTCCCGCTGTACGACTGCGCCGACGACGCCGAGCGCCTGGCCCGGCTCCGCGCGGAGCGGCCGGTCGGGGTGCCCGGCACGTACTGCTACTCCGACCTGAACATGCTGCTGCTCCAGCACCTCCTGGAGCGCCTCACCGGCCGCACCCTCGACACGCTCGTCCGCGACGGCATCACCCGGCCGCTCGACATGACCGCGACCGGTTTCGGCCCGTGTCCGGGCGCGGCGGCCACCGAGGACCAGCGGCGGCCCTGGGCCAAGGCGGACCGCGGCATGCTGCGCGGCGAGGTGCACGACGAGAACGCCTGGGCGCTCGGCGGGATCGCGGGCCACGCAGGCCTCTTCTCCACCGGCCCCGATCTGGCGGTCCTCTGCCGCACGCTCCTCGCGGGCGGCTCGTACGGCCCCGCCCGCATCCTCGGCCCCGACTTCGTGGACCTGCTGCTCACCCCGCCGGGCCTGGGCTTCGCCCTGGACCAGCCGTGGTTCATGGGGGAGTTGGCGGGCCGGGGCGCGGCCGGTCACACCGGATTCACCGGTACCTCCCTGGTCCTGGACCGCGCCACCGACACCTACCTCGTCCTCCTCGCCAACACCGTCCACCCCCGCCGCCCCCGCACCCCGGACAACACCCCGCGCGCACAGGCGGCGACGCGGGTGGCGCGGGCGATACGGGGACGGTGAGGGTGCGGTGAGGGGCCCCGGGCACGGAGCGGCCCCGCCGTTCTGCCGACCGTTCCTTGTCCCCCTTCGCCCTTCGCCCTTCGCCTGCCGCCGCCGCCTGCCGCCGCCTGCCGCCGCCCCGCCGCCTGCCGCCGCCCCGCCGCCCGCCGTCCCGGCCGGTGATCCGGCCTCCGCCCGGCGCCATAGAATCGCCAGGTGAACGCCCCTGCTCCCGCCTCTCCCGCCGACACTCTGCGCAGCGCACTCGCCGGGCTGCTCGACGGGCTCCCGCCGCGGCAGGCCGCGCAGGCCGTCGAGCGGCTGATCGCCACCTACCGGGGTGTCACCCCGACCGGGGCGCCCATCCTGCGCGACCGCGCGGACGTCGCCGCGTACGCCGCGTACCGGATGCCCGCCACGTTCGAGGCCGTACGGTCCGCGCTGGCCGCGTTCGCCGACGCGGTGCCCGGGTGGACACCCGGCGACCACCTCGACATCGGTGGCGGAACCGGCGCCGCCGCCTGGGCGGTGAGCGCCACCTGGGGCGGGAAGCGGCCGGTGACGGTCCTCGACTGGGCCGAGCCCGCCCTCGCCCTCGGCCGGGAGCTCGCCGCCGCCCACCCCGCCCTCGCGGACACCCGCTGGCAGCGTTCCCGGATCGGCACCGCCCTCACCCTCGACAGCGCCGACCTCGTCACCGTCTCCTACGTCCTCAACGAACTGACCGAGGGCGACCGCGCCGCCCTCGTCGACGCCGCCGCCGGGGCCACGCGGGCTGTCGTGATCGTCGAACCCGGCACCCCCGACGGCTACGCCCGCGTCATCGAGGCCCGCGACCGGCTCGTCTCCGCCGGCTTCCGGGTCGCCGCCCCCTGCCCGCACAGCGCCGCCTGCCCCATCGCCCCCGGCACCGACTGGTGCCACTTCTCGGCCCGGGTCAGCCGCTCCTCACTGCACCGTCAGGTCAAGGGCGGCTCCCTCGCCTACGAGGACGAGAAGTTCAGCTACGTCGCCGCCACCCGCCTCCCGGTGAGTCCCGCACCCGCACCCGCACGCGTCGTGCGCAAGCCGCAGATCCGCAAGGGCCAGGTGCTCCTCGACCTGTGCGAGAAGGACCCGGCCCTGCGCCGTATCACCGTCACCAAGCGCCACGGTGACCTGTACCGGGCGGCCCGGGACACCGACTGGGGCGACGCCTGGCCGCCCCCGTCGGCCGACGACGAGGAACACTAGGCCCGCTTCCGGGGCCCTCCCTCCTCGCCTCCTTCGATTCCTACGCTTCCTACGGCTTCTTCCTGCCGCTCTTCCCGCCGCTGTTCCCGCTCCCGTCGTTCCTGGAGCTTGCGCAGCAGTTCGCGCTTCTGGGCCCGGGCGTCGAGCCCGCCGCCGATACGACCGTCGCGTTCGCCGCCGCGCAGGGCCTTGCGGCCGAGGTGCCGTCGGCTGCCGCCGACGCCCAGCATGTTTCCGGATCCGCCTCGGGACATGGTGATCTCCGCTCTTCCGGCTACCGAACCGTTGGCGAGACGTATCGTCTTGTCAACGCTCATCACTCTTCGGCGAGACGCGCCGTCTTGTCAACCTGATAAATTCGGCCCATGGCCTCGAACAGCCCCACGCCCCCCGACTCCACCCGACGCAGTGAGCGCTCCCGCCGCGCCATCTACGACGCGGCCATCTCCCTGGTCGTGGAGATCGGCTACCCGAGGACCACGATCGAGGGCATCGCCGCCCGCGCCGGCGTCGGCAAGCAGACGATCTACCGGTGGTGGGGGTCGAAGGCGGACGTTCTGCTGGAGGCATTCCTCGACCTGAGCGAGCAGGCCGCCCGCGCCGTCCCGCAGGAACCCGAGGACCGTGAGGGGCAGGAGGGGCAGGAGGGGCAGGAGGGGCAGGAGGGTCGAGCTGACGACGAGAGTCAGGGGATCCCCGACACCGGGAACCTCGCCGCCGACCTCAGACTCGTCCTGCGCGCCACGGTCGACGAACTGCACGACCCCAAGTTCGAGGCGCCGTCCCGCGCACTGGCCGCCGAAGGCGTCGTCAACGAGGAACTGGGCCGGAGATTCGTCGCCAAGCTGCTGGAACCGCAGCTCCAGCTCTACGTCGACCGGCTGCGCTCCGCGCAGGAAGCCGGTCAGGTGCGCCCCGACATCGACCCGCGCATCGCCCTGGAACTGTTCGTCTCGCCACTCGCCCAGCGCTGGCTCCAGTACACGGGGCCGATCACCTACGAGTACACCGACGCCCTCGTCGACTACGCCCTCAACGGCCTCACCCCGCGTTGACCAGCCGCGATGACGAAGGATGCTCGCGCCCCGCAGCCGTACCCTTCGCCCCGGGGGACGCCTCTCGTCACGTCCGGGCCCCGCTTGTCCCGGCTGTGCCGATTATGTGCCCCGGCCTCCCTGGGCGCAGGATGGTGGGACGATAGGGCATGCTGGAGAGCACGACGGCGAGGCGAGGAGCTAGATGAGCGCGGAGTTCGGCGGTAGGACCGGCAGGCAGGGCAAACTCTCCCGATGGCTGCGCGGACGCCGCCCGGAACCGGCCGTCGACCAAGGCGACCGTGAGGCTCTGCTGCTCGCCGCGGCCGGTGCGGGACTCCCGCTCGCGCCCGCCGCCCACCCGGCCGGATACGGCTGTTCCTGCGACCGTGTGGGCTGTCCGACTCCCGCCCGGCACCCCGTGTCGTTCGCCTGGCAGACGCAGTCCACCACCGACCGCGCCCAGATCGAACGCTGGGCCCGCCACCAGCCGCAGGCCAACTTCATCACCGCGACCGGCATGGTGCACGACGTACTCGACGTGCCCCTCGAAGCCGGTCGCGAGGCGTTGGAGCGCCTTTCCGCGGACGGGGTCGAGGTCGGACCCGTCGCGGAGAGCGACGACGGCCGCATGCTGGTCTTCACCCTCACCCGGGGCACCCCCGAGGACGAGGACGAATGGTGGCCGTGCGAGCTGGACTGCCACCCCGAGACGATGGACGAGCATCCCGGCCTGCGCTGGCACTGCCGCGGTTCGTACGTCCTGGTACCACCCGCGCGACTGCCCGGTGACGACAACCGGACAGTGCACTGGGTCCGCGGCCCGGAACATCCGCTGCCCGACCCGCTGAGCCTGCTGGAATACCTCACCGACGCCTGTGCCCGCCACGTCGGCGAGTACCCCGAACAGGCGGCTGCCGCGGCCTGGCCCTCGCGCCGCTGAGACCCGTCGCGCCGCCGGGGCCCGTCGTCCCGGTCGCTTAGGTCCGGCCACCTCCACTCGGATCCGGTTTCCGTCCGTACGGCGGTGGCCGTGCTACCGGGTTTGATTCGCAGTGCTCCGGCTTTCAGGCCGGGGGTGAAGCGAATCGTGTGACTGCGGCGCGGAGCGTCGCGGTGGCGTTGCGGCGGAGCCGGACAGTGCGGCCACCGAGGGTGAGGCCGGGAACGGATGTTCCCGGCGACATCCGCTGTGGATCGTTCGTACGCTCCTCGCATGCAGCTTCGGTACGCCTTCAGGTTGTACCCGCAGCCCGGTCAGCGCGCCGCGTTGGCGAAGGCGTTCGGGTGCGCCCGCGTCGTGTTCAACGACGTGGTGCGTGCCCGTGAGGATGCCCGTGGGGCCGGACAGCCGTTCCCGAAGGCGGCCGAGCTGTCCCGGAAGCTGATCACCGAGGCCAAGCGGACATCCGGGCGGTCCTGGCTGGGTGAGGTCTCCGCGGTGGTGCTCCAGCAGTCCCTGCGGGACGCCGAGAGCGCGTACCGCAACTTCTTCGCCTCCCTCAACGGCACCCGCAGGGGCCCCAGGATCGGCCCGCCCCGCTTCAAGTCCCGCAAGGACGCCCGGCAGTCGATCCGGTTCACCGCCAACGCCCGCTGGAGCATCACCGACAGCGGCCGGCTGAACCTGCCGAAAATCGGCGCGGTAAAGGTGAAGTGGTCCCGCACGCTGCCCACCACCCCCACCTCCGTCACCGTCATCAAGGACGCGGCCGGCCGGTACTTCGCCTCCTTCGTCATCGACACCGGCCCCGCCGCCGACACGGCCCGGATGCCTCGGACCGACCGCACCATCGGCATCGATCTCGGCCTCACCCACTTCGCCGTCCTGTCCGACGGCACAAAGATCGACTCCCCGCGCTTTTTGCGCCGCGCGGAGAAGAAGCTGAAGAAGACCCAGCGGGAGCTGTCCCGCAAACAGAGGGGATCGAAGAACCGCGAGAAAGCCCGCCTGAAGGTCGCCCGCGCCCACGCCAAGGTCACCGACGCGCGCCGCGAGTTCCACCACCAACTCTCCACCAAGCTGATCGCCGAGAACCAAGGGATCGCCGTGGAGGACCTGTCGGTGGTGGGACTGGCCCGCACCAGGCTGGCCAAGTCCGTGCACGACAGCGGATGGTCCTCGTTCACCAGCATGCTGGAATACAAAGCGCAACGGTACGGCCGCACCTGTGTGAAGGTGGGACGGTTCGAGCCCACCAGCCAGACGTGCTCCGCCTGCGGGCACCGCGACGGGCCCAAACCCCTGCACGTGCGGGAATGGACCTGTCGCGCCTGCGGCACGCTCCACGACCGGGACCACAATGCGGCGATCAACGTGAAGACGGCCGCCGGACTGGCGGTATCGGCCTGCGGAGCGCCGGTAAGACCAGGAGCGATCCCGGCACAGCGCGAAGAAACAGGAAGCCATGGAAGCCCGCCCGACGCCCGTGCCGCGTAGCGGCACAGCACCGAGCGAGCAGGCCAGAATCTCCCTCCTCCAGGAGGGAGAGCAAGTCAATCGCCCTTCGCCGCCGTCAGTCCCTGGATCCGCCCCAGGATCTCCACCTCGCCACCGCCGCCGCCCGGGTTCAGAGCCACCTCGTTGGACACGAACTCCATCGTCAGGGTCTGCCGGATATCGCCGGTGGTCAGCGCCAGTACGTCCTTGTTCGGTGCCGGCACGGACGTCCCGGCGGCCGCGGTCTGCTTCTCGAAGTGGCGCGTGGTGAAGAAGACCAGCGCCCCGCCGTCCTCTGTACGCAGCGCCAGCGGCGCGTAGTCGCCGTTCGTCATCGGCTCGTCGATGTACTGCGTGGCCAGGCCCGGCCGGGCCGCCTTCTTCGTCCGCAGTGCCCGCCACGCGCTGGTGTGCGGCCCCTCGGCGAAGGCGGCTTCGCCACCGTCCTCGCCCTTCTTCAGATACGTCGTGTAGGCCGTGCTCAACTCGCCGGGTGGTACGGCCAGGTCGGCCGCGTTCGCGGGCACCGCCTCGGCCCAGCCGTCCTTGTCCACCGCGAACTTCGGCAGGGCGTCCGGGGCGACCAGCGTCAGATACGCCGCCTCCCAGGTCTCGTCCAGCCCGCTGCGCGTGAACACCAGCAACCAGCGGGAGCCGCCGCCCTTGTTGCCGGCCGCGTCCGCGAGGAACCAGCGGGGCCAGCCGGCCTTCTTGGGGATGGTGAACTTCGCGTCCGTCAGCTTCAGCGGCGCGTGCCGGGCATTGCCGTCAGGGCTGTTGGCCTTGCCCGCCGTCAGCCGCGCCGAGTCGATGTCGGCGAGTGCGCCGGTGGTGTACTCGGCGTCCAGGGAACTGTCGTACGCCTTGTCGGCCTTGTTGTAGGCGGCCGTGAACTCCTGGAGTGCCGTGGCCGCTTCGTCACGGGTGGTGGCCGGAAGCACCTCCCGCTCACCGTGCACCACCACGCAGCCGCTCGCCGTCAACGACAGAGCGGTCACCGAGGCCGCGATCAGCGCGCTCCGGCCCGATCCGTGGGACGCGCGAGGGCCGTGGAGCCTTCGAAGGCCGAGATACCTGCTCATCCGGTTCCTTCACCTTCCCCTTCCCGGAGGCGAACCCTACCGGGGCGAGGTGCCGCGGCAACGCCGGGACCGGATACAGCGGCCACACCGTGACCCGGCGCGGAACCCGCCCAGGTGAGGGGCCGGAGGGGGTGGTGAGGGACCGGAGGGGACGGGGAAGCGGGGACGGGGAAGCGGGGGCGGGGAAGCGGGGGCGGGGGCAGCCGGCCGGGCCAGGGACGGAGAGCGGCCGTCCCGGGCCGGGGCGAACCGTTGGGGGGCGAGGGTCAGCCGTCCCGGTTCGGGAGGACCAGGACCGCGCCCGTCCGGGGATGCGGAAGCACCTCGACGGGCTGGTCGTACACCTCGGACAGCAACCGCTCGGAGAAGACCTCGTCCGGCGGCCCGTCGGCCGCGATCCCGCCGGCGCGCAGGACCGCCACCCGGGTCGCGTAGGCCGCCGCGATTCCCAGGTCGTGCAGGACGACGACCACCGCGTCCCCGGCGAGCGCCCGTTCACGGCACAGTCGCAGCACCAGCTCCTGGTGCCGGAGGTCGAGGGCGGCGGTCGGCTCGTCGAGCATCAGCAGGGGAGTGCGCTGGGCGAGCACCCGGGCGAGGGCGACCCGGGCCCGCTCGCCGCCGCTGAGCGCGGAGAACGGGCGCGCGGCGAAGCCGGCCACCTCGGTCGCGGCCATCGCCTGGGCCACGGCCGCGTCGTCGTCCTCGGGACGGGCCGAGGTCCAGGGTGCCCGGCCCATACGGACCACCTCCTCCACCGTGAACGGGAAGGACAGCGACGCCGACTGGGGCAGCACCGAGCGGCGCAGGGCGAGTTCGGGTGCGGACCAGGCCGACGCCGGGCGCCCGTGGATCCGCACCGCCCCCGAGGTGGGTGGGAGGTCGGCGGCAAGAACGTTCAACAGGGTTGACTTTCCCGCCCCGTTGGGCCCGACCAGGGCCAGCAGCTCACCGGCCCGGACGGTGACGTCCACCCCCGTGAGCACCTCACGGGCACCGAGCCGGACGGACAGCCCCTCCGCCTCGGCGAGGACGTCACCGGGCTCCGGTGCGGACGGCGGAACGGGACGGCGACGCAGGCGGATCACGCCCAGCCTCCTTGCTTGCGACGGGTGCGGCGCAGCAGCCAGAAGAAGAACGGGCTGCCGATCAGCGCCGTGAGGACACCGAGGGGGAGTTCGGCGGGCTCGGCGACCGTACGGGCCGTCAGGTCGGCGGCGAGCAGCACCAGCGCGCCGAGCAGAGCACTGCCCGGCAGCAGGAACCGGTGCCCGGGACCGGCCGCCATCCGCAGCAGATGCGGGACCACCAGGCCGACGAACCCGACGACCCCGGAGACGCTCACGGCCGCCGCCGTCAGCAGCGCGATGACCAGCACGAGGACGATCCGCAGCCGCTCCACGTCCACGCCCAGGTGCCGGGCGGGCCGTTCGCCGAGCGCCAGCAGGTCCAGTGGGCGGGCGTACAACGGGGCCACGGCCAGGCCCAGTGCCGCGCACGGCAGGACGGCGAGGACCTTCGGCCAGGTGGCCTGGGACAGCGACCCCAGCTGCCAGAAGGTGATCTGGCTGACGGCCGCGGTGTCGGCGAAGAAGAGGAACAAGCCGATCAGCGCGCCCGCGAAGGCGTTCACGGCGATACCGGTGAGGATCAGTGTCACCACCTCGGTACGACCGCCCGAGCGGGACATCACGTACACGACCAGCACGGTGACGAGGCCCGCGACGAACGCCAGGACCGACACCGTCCAGTTGCCGGCGAAGTTCAGCCCGAGGGCGATCGCCGCGACCGCGCCCACCGCCGCGCCGGAGGAGACGCCGATGACGCCGGGTTCGGCGAGCGGGTTGCCGAACACACCCTGCATCAGAGCGCCCGCACAGCCCAGGGAGGCGCCGACGAGCAGCGCGAGCACGATCCGCGGGAACCGTACGTTCCACAGCACCGACTCGGCGACCCGGTCCAACTGCGTGCCACCGGGCCCGAGTCGGTGCTGGATCGAGGCCAGGACGTCACCGACGGGCACGTGGTAGGCGCCGGTCGCGGCGGCCACGGGGATCAGGACCAGCAGACCGGCGAGTAGTCCGGCGGTCAACAGCCAGGCGGTGGTGCGCCGTTGCCGGGACTTCGCGGGGGAGGGGGGAGGGGCGGGGGTGACAGCGGGCGGGGGCACGGAGGCCGGCCCCGGCACCGACCCCGGCTCCGGCACCGACCCCGGCTCCGGCACCGACCCCGGCTCCGGCACCGACCCCGGCACCGACCCCGGCTCCGGTTCCGGTCGCGCGGGCTTCTCCAGGAGCGTCACGCGGCACCGTCCGAGTCCGATTCCGTGGCCGAGTCCGCGCCCGACTCCGTGTCGTACAACTGCTCGACGACAGAGGTGAGCACCTGGTCGGTGCGGGGGCCGTAGTTGAGGAGCACCCCGTCCTCGACGGAGACGATGCGCCGGTCCATTCCGGCCGGCGTCTGCGCCACACCGGGGATCTCGACCAGCCCGTCCACACCGCCGACGGACTCGAGGCCCTTGGCCATGACGAGGATCGCGTCGGGTGCCGCCTGCACGAGTGCCTCACTGGTGATGGCGGTGAAGTCCTTCTCCAGTCCGGACTCGGCACCGGCGTCGACCGCGCCGGCGGCCTCGAGCAGGGAGGTCGCGCCCGAGCCCTTGCCGCCGATGAGGTACACGGAGGCGGAGCCGCGCAGGTAGAGGAAGGCGACCCGGGGCCGGGGGTCCTCGTCCGGGACCGAGTCGGTGACGGCGGCGATCCGCTGCTCGGAGCGGGTGGTCAGTTTCCTGCCCGCGTCCGGTACGCCGAGCGCGTCGGCGACGGCCCGGATGCGCGGGCCCACGTCGTCGAGGCCGGCCGCCGGATCGACGACCAGGATCCGGATGCCGGCGGCGCGGATCTGGTCCATCGCCTCGGCCGGTCCGGTCGTGGCCTCGGCGATCACCAGGTCGGGGCGCAGCGACAGCACGCTCTCCGCGGAGACGTCATGTCCCCTGGTGACGACGGGGAGTTCGGCGGCTTCGTCGAAGGTGGCGGTGACGTCACGGGCGACGACCCGGTCCCCGAGGCCGAGGGTGAACACGATCTCGCCGAGGCTCCCGGAGAGCGGCACGAGCCGGTCGGCCCGCTCGACGGTCACCTTCCTGCCGTCGGCGGAGCGGACGGTGACCGGGAGTTCGGGGCTCGGGGTGCCGGCGAGGGGCTCCAGGCGGTCGGAGACCGGGGAGGCGTTCCGGGAACCCCGCGAGGAGCCGTCCGCCCCGTCCGCCGTCGTTCCGGAGCCTGTACCGGAGGGCCCTCCGCAGGCGGTCGTGGTGAGGGTGAGGGCGAGCACGGACAGCAGTGCTCCCGCCAGTCGGGTGCGCAAGGGTCGCACGGTTCCGTCCGTTCCTTTCGGTACTGCGGATGTCGTCCGCGATGTAGCTTAGGTTAGCCTTACCTGACTTTCTGCTGGTCGTCGCCCCGGAGGATCCGCCATGCCCACCCGTCTGCGTGTTCTTGTGACCGTGCTGTGCGCGGCCGTCCTGGGAGCCCTCCTCCCGGCCGCCACCGCGCACGCCGAGAGCCGCACCGTCCAGGGCGGACGGCTCGACTGGGGCATCAAGTCGTCCTTCCAGAGCTACATCACCGGGCCCGTCGCGAAGGGGAGCTTCTCCCTCACCGGCGGCGCGGCCACCGTCGGCGGCAGCGGCTTCCGCTTCCACTCGGCGACGGGCGCCTACGACGGCGACACGGGCGCCTTCCGCGCCTCCTTCTCCGGCGGAGTGCGCTTCCTCGGGCACGCCACGGAATCCGGCGGCCACCAGCTCGACCTCACCGTCAGTTCGCCCACCGTGAGCGTCACCGGCTCCTCCGGCACGCTCTACGTGGACGTCGTGAGCAAGGCGAGGGACACCGGGGCGGTCACGACGTCCCGTCAGGTGCCCTTCGCCTCCCTCTCCCTGGGCGGCATCGACATGCGCGGCGGCGGCACCTCCGTCGTCCTCAACAACCTGCCTGCCACCCTCACCTCCCAGGGCGCCCGGTCCTTCGCCGGCTACTACACCGCCGGCACCGCACTGGACCCGGTCAGCCTCTCGGCGGACATACGGCAGGCGGCCGCCCGGCCGTCGAGCACGCCGGAGCCGAAGTCGCCCGAGCCGAAGACGACGGAGAAGGCGAAGAAGAAGCCGGCCGCGAAGGGCGGGGCCGAACTGGCCGACGGCGCCGTCGACTGGGGTGTGCGCCGCACCTTCCGCGAGTACGTCACCGGCGACATCGCCAAGGGCGAGTGGACCCTGGCCTCCGGCGCCCTCGACGGCGGCGCCCTCTACCGCTTCCCCGGCGGCGAGGGCACGTTCGAGGACGGCGACCTGACCGCCGCCTTCGACGGCACGGTCCGCTTCACCGGCGAGAACGGCCTCGACCTGCGGCTCGGCGCCGTACGCGTCACCGTCGAGGACGACAAGGGCACCCTCTACGCCGACGTGAAGAGCCCGGACCACAGCGGGAAGAAGGTGCCGCTGGTCACCTTCACGGCGGAGGACCTCAAGGCGAAGGACGGCCTGGCCCTTCTGGCCGAGGCCCCCGCGAAGCTCACCGCCGACGGCGCCGAGGCGTTCGGCGGGATGTATCCCGAGGGCACCGCGATGGACCCCGTCTCCCTGGCCGTCGCCCTCACCGACGACGCCGAACTCCCCGCCCTCCCCGACCTCGGCAGCACCCCGACGCCCGAGGCCGCACCGTCCGAGGCCGCGACCGATCCGTCCGCCGAGCCCGTGGCGAGCGCGGCGAAGGACGACGACGGCGGCCTCCCCATCCTCCCCCTCGCCCTCGCGGCCGGACTTCTGACGGCGTTCGCCGCAGCCGCCGCGTTCCTCGTCCGCAGGCGCCGTGCACAACCGGCCGCGGACACCACCACCCCGCAGGGACCTGCGCAGGGCACCCCGCAGGACACCCCGCAGGACACCCCGTAGGGAACCCCGACAGGACACCCCGTAGGGACTTCGCAGGACCACCGAACCCGCAGCAAGGAGAAGCCCGACCATGCCCGCAAGACGACGCCGTTCCACCGCCATCGCCGCCGCCGTGGCCACGGCCGCCGCCCTCGGCGCCACCGCCCTCACCGGCGCGACCTCCGCCGCCGCGGTCGAAGTCCCGCTCACTGGTTACGAGTTGACGTGGGGCATCAAGGAGTCGTACCGCACCTACGTCGCCACCTACGCGAAGGGCACCTTCACCCCCGCGGACGGCGCGACCCAGGCAGCCGGCAACGGTGCCTTCACCTTCGTCAACGGCACCGGCAGCTACGACTCCACCTCGCACAGGATGGAGATCGGCTTCGAGGGCAGCCTGGCGATCGAGTCCAAGGCGCACGGCTTCGCCCTCACCCTCTCCGACGTCACGTTCGACAGTTCGTCCGCCGAGATCACCGCCGACGTGACCAGGAACGGCGAGACCGAGGACGACGTCCCGCTCGCGACCGTCACCGTGTCCCGCTCGATGACGGACATGGCGACCGAGCTGACCGAGAAGGCCGGCGAGGTCTTCGGCAGCGCGAGCTACGCGGGCGCGGCCGGCGACCCGCTGACGGTCGTCCAGAAGACCAAGCCGACCCCTACGGACCCGACCCCTACGGACCCTGAGCCCACCGAGCCGGAGCCCAGCACCGACCCCGAGCCGACGGACGAGCCCACCTCGCCGGAGCCGACGGACGAACCGACCTCGCCGGAGCCCACGGACGAGCCGTCGTCCCCGTCGCAGTCCCCGTCGCAGTCGTCCCCCTCCTCGCAGTCCCCGTCCCCGTCGGCGTCCACCCCCTCCGACGACAACACCCCCGCGCCCGCCCAGGGCGAGATAGCCGACGGCACCCTCGGCTGGGGCGTGAAGGAGTCCTTCCGTTCATACGTGGTGGGCCCGATCGCCAAGGGCAAGGTCACCGCGTCCGACGGCGCGTCCCAGGCCTCCGGCAACGGCGCCTTCACCTTCACCGACGCGTCCGGCGCCTACGACACGGACGCCGGCACCCTCGACGCCTCCTTCGCGGGCGCGGTGAACTTCAAGGGCCATGAGAAGGGCGGCGAGTACAGCCTCGACCTGACCCTGACCGACCTGAAGGCGACCCTCGACGGGGGCACGGGCAAGCTGTCCGCCGACGTCGACAAGCTGGGCGAGAAGTCGCAGGACGTGGTCCTGGCCACCCTGAAGGCGAAGTCGTCCGCCCTGACCGCCAAGGACGACGTCATCACCGTCGACGACGTCGCCGCCACCCTCACCGAGGCCGGCGCGAAGGCCTTCGGCGACTTCTACACCGCCGGCACCGCCCTCGACCCCGTCGACCTGTCGGTCGCCCTGAGCGACGACGCCGACCTCCCGGGCGGTACCGGCGGTAGCGGTACCGGTGGCACGGGCGGTAGCGGTACCGGCGGCACGGGCGGGACCGGCACGACCGGCGGCACCGGCGGCGTCATCGGCTCGACGACAGGTTCCACCACGGGCGGCCTGAACGGCGCCCTGGCCAGCACCGGTTCGGACACCCCGGTCGCGGCCATCGGCGGCGCGGCGGCAGCGGCGGTGGCCGCGGGCGCGGCCGTGGTCTTCGCCCTCCGCAGGCGCAGCTCCACGACGGAGTGAACCGGAGCGCGGGGAGGTGACCGTGCGCCCGGGAAGGGTGCCCCTCAGCCGAGGGGCACCCTTCGCACGTACAGCCGCGGACGTGCTCCTGCCGGAATCCTTAACGGTTGAAGGCGGGCAGGGCGAACCGTGCGACGAGCGGGAAGCCGTCCTCCCGGGCGCTCTTGGCGTTCACCGAGTACACCACCGTCCGGGACAGGTCGCGGGTCGCGGCCAGCACCGTGTGGGAGCCGGGCCGGGAGCCCGTCTTGCCCCAGATCTCCGTCCCGTTGTGGACGAAGCGCTGAAGCGCCATGCCGTAGGACGCGTCGCCCTCGACGTCGGGGACGACGAGCATCTGGTCCAGCAGCGGCTGCGGCACCACCTCGCCCCGGAACAGGGCCACCAGGAACCGCTCCAGGTCGGCGGTGGTGGAGATCATGTTCCCGGCCGCCCAGCGGTCCGACATGTTCCACTCCGTCACGTCGGTGGTCCGGCCGCCGATGTCCGTGTAGGCCCGGTGGTGCGGGCCGTGGATGCGCGGGTCCGGCCCGGCGGGGAACCCGGTGCGCCGCATGCCCAGCGGACGGAAGATCCGTACGTCTGCCTGGTGTTCGTAACGGTCGCCCGTCACCTTCTCGATCAGCAGGCCGAGCACGGTGTAGTCGATGTTCTGGTACTTCTGCCGCTTCCCGGGGCCGAACGCCGGCCCCTTCGCGACCGCCGTGGCCACCACCCGCTCCGGGCTGAGGGTCCGGAACCGGTTCGGGTACATCTCCTCGGTGGTCGAACCGAGGTTCGCACCGGGCTGCAGGCCGCTGGTGTACGTGAGCAGGTGCCGTACGGTCGGCGGCTCGGTGAAGGAGTCCGGCAGCAGGCCGGGCAGATACCGGGTGAGGGGCGCGTCGAGCTCGACCCTTCCCTCCGCGACCAGTTGAAGCACCAGCGCCGCGGTGACCACCTTGGTCGTCGACCCGGCCCGGAACCGCGCGTTCTCCAGAGCCGGGGCTCCGGTCCGCAGGTCCCGCACCCCGGCGGTCCCCGTCCACCTGCCCTTGCCACCGACCCGGACGAGGGCGGCCGAGATGTCCCCGTCGGGGATGCCGGTGAGGGCCTCCTCCAGAGCGGCGACGTCGGGGCCGACGGAGGCCGGGGCGTCCCCGGCGGACGGCACGGCGCCGGACGCCGCAGTGCCGGGTTGGGCGGAGCCCGGCTGAAGGGCGCCGGCCGCTCCGGCGAGCGGGCCGAGAACCAGAGCGGCCAACAGAGCGGAGGCGGCAGCGGTGCGAGCACGAGCACGAGTACGAGCACGAGTACGAGCACGAGTACGAGTACGAGTACGAGTACGAGCGGTCATGGGCGGACTCCGTCTTTCCAGGGGGTGGCGCTTCGGGCGGTCCCCATCCTGGTGATCACGCACGCCCTCCAGATCCTGCGCACAGAGGAGTCCAACCCCCCATATTTTAAGGCCAGTTCTCGGGGTGACCCTTAGGTCGTGCCCGGCGGCGGCCTCCGGCACGAGGCGGTCGGCCGCGAGGAGGCTCAGGTCGGGCATGGCCCTGTGGACTACCGCCACCTGGCGGTCTGCTGCACGTCATGGCCACTCCTCGGGTGGGGAACTGCTCTCCACCCTTGGGGACGCGGCCCGCCCGCCGCAGGTCACGGACTGGAGCGGGACCCGCGGCCCGGTCACCGACCTGCGGTCCGGTCAAAGCAGAAGCAGCACCGCCACGCCCCACAGCACCGACAGGGCCACCAGCGGCGGCCCGACCGGCACGCCCTGCCGCCCCGTCGGCGCCTCCTCCAGCGGCCGCAGTTCCGGGCGGAGCAGCAGCGCCTGCAACTCCTCGACAGCGCGTTCCACATGCGGCTCGCGGGCCAGACGGCGCTCCAGCCACGCCCAGCCGGTGGGGGAGAGTTCGACGGGGGAGTCCTTGGCCCGGCCGACGCGGATGCCGTCATCGGAGTGCCGCACGGACGTGATCACGTTCCACGGGACCCGCCGCACGCGCCACGCCCCGGTCACCCACAGCCCGTCACGGTCGGCGGTGATCCGCCAGGTGAGCGCCGTCGCCACAGCCGTCACCAGCCACGGCAGACCCACGGCCAGCCACAGCCAGGTCCATGACGGCCCCTCGCCGAGCGTGACCCAGATGCCGCCGCCCTGCACCAGCAGCAGGCCGAGGCCCACCGTGCGCGAGAAGCCGTGCGCCGTCCACACCCGCGGGCCCGCCGTGGGTGTCATACCGGCGGCGATCTCGTCGACGGACCGCCGCGGGTTCATCCGCTTACCGCGCTGCGACCCGCGCTTCAGCAACCCCGGGACGGCCGGCTTCACCG
This sequence comes from Streptomyces sp. P9-A2, assembly GCF_036634175.1. Classification (NCBI taxonomy): domain Bacteria; kingdom Bacillati; phylum Actinomycetota; class Actinomycetes; order Kitasatosporales; family Streptomycetaceae; genus Streptomyces; species Streptomyces sp. P9-A2. The sequence goes on along the minus strand of NZ_JAZIFX010000001.1, from coordinate 2,133,356 downwards.
GGGTGACGCTGCACTCCACCGACACCTCGGCGTCGTCCGCGTCGTCGCACGCGACGAAGGCGACTTCGGCGCCGGTGCAGGGGACGCCGTACAGGACGGCCTCCCGCAGCGGCGGGGGAGGGTCCTCGCCCCGGAGAATCTCCGTGATCTTGCCGAGTTCGACGACGGCTGCGGGGCCGTCGCCTGCGTCGCGGCCGTCCTCGTCCTCGCCCCCGTCCTCGTCCTCGAAGGCGCACAGCGAGTGAAAGTGCAGGATCGGCCGAAGGCCCTCCGGGTCGTCGGCCGCGAACACCCAGGTGCGGACGTCGTCATCGTGCCCCTCGCGCACCAGCACGTGCAGCACCGGCAGTGGTCCGCGCCGCAGCCGCTGCGAACGCGTCCACCCGTCCACGCCGTTCATGAGGAACGCCAGCCCCGCGACGGAGCCGCCCAGCACCAGCAGCTCCCAGCCGAAGGCGTCGTACGGCTCCGCGACCAGCGCCGCCCAGTCGCCGTCCACGACGATGTCGACCCGGCTGTCCACGGGGAAGTCCTCGGGGAAGGCCGTCTCGAAGCGATAGGTGCGCCCGTCGGCCTCCACCTTGAGGATGCCGATGCCGTCGTCGTCCTCTTTCAGGGCTGTGACCCGTCCGGACAGGTGTGTGGCGCCCGCGGCCCGCTCCTCGTACGCGTCGACGACCTGCTGGGCCTGCCAGTAGCCGAACCCGGCGACGGCCAGCAGCAGCGCGGCCAGGACGAAGGAGAACCGGCCCCGGCGGAACGTCCGCGCGGCGGCGGGCAGCGGTTGTGCGACCGGCCCGGCCGCCTCCAGGGCTAGCGCCCGCTGCCGCACGGCGACGGCCAGCCGGTGGACGAGCCCGGTGGCGGTGAACGCGACGGCCAGGAGGAACGCGAGCGCGGACGGTTCGCCGAACGCCGCCGTGAAGCCCCCGTCCACGGCGAACCCCGCCAGCACGGCCGCGAGCCCCGCGAGCGCGAGCCGCGGCTGCCGCCACACCCAGTACAGGGTCAGCACCAGCACGACGGCCATCCCGAGGCCCAGCCAGTCGGCGCCGCACGGGTCGGCGGACGTACAGGGGGCGACGGGAGCCGCCTCCATGTCCCAGATCAGCGGGGCGACCAACGCCAGCAGCGCCCACAGAGGGTGTGCCCACCGGGCGGGCACGGCGGCGAGCCAGCGCCGGGCGTCGTAAGTCCGCCAGTCGGCGGTGCCGGGCGGTATGTGTTCGGCGGGCAACGGCACGGGAAGTCTGGTCACTTGGGCATTATGACTACGCGCGATGTCCGGACGATCAGGACCTGTCCGGCGGCTCATGCGACCGTCTCGGGTTTGCGTCGTTGCCCTGCATATGGGGTGGGGAGATCTTGGTCGCACAGCCGAATTAAACGAATTGTTCAAAACAATTGGTTGACACGTAACTGTTGATGTCGCAGCCTTGTCCCATGCCGCCGACTCCCGAACAGCACCCCGCCCCCAACCCCAACTCCGCCCCCGCCCCAGACCCCTTCACGCCTCCGCGGCCGGAGCGGGCGCGGGCACAGCGCGTCCACGCCTCCCTGTTCCGTATCGCCGAGCGGCACGCGGCCACCGACGAGCAGCGCAGCCGACAGGTCCACCCCGCGGTCCTCGGCCCGCACGAGGCCGTCCGGTTGGTGTCGTTCCTGCTCAGTGGGGCCGCGCAGCGCGAGGACGGCGAACCGGAGGTGGACCGGGCCGACATCACCGCCGCGTTGAGTCTCGTCCCGCTGGTGCGCGGAGAGATGGACGAACTGGAGACCGGGCTCCTCCAGATGGCCCGTGGCCGCGGCATGACCTGGCAGGACATCGCCTTCGGCCTCGGCCTGGGCACCCCGCAAGCCGCCAGACAACGCTACGAACGCCTGGCCGACCGCACGGCGACCGCGGAGGAAGACCCGGAGTAGAAGGGCCCGCCGTCCACCCTCCCCGTGGCCCGTCCCCCGGGCTGCGGCACGCACTCCAAGGAGTTCGATCAGGCGGTCATCGTGAACTCAACACCATTCCGATCCCGCATGATCCGCGATGATGCCCACGTAAAGAACGCCTTTCTCCAGGATCTCCACACTGAGGTATGCGGTCGTCCCGTCCACCGGCTTGGTGAAGCAATCTGGCACCTTCTCGCCGTCGGCCGTGGTGCGAAGCCGCCAACTGTCGGCCCGAGCTGCCTCCCGGTAGTGCCGCAGGGCCGTCTTCGGTGAACCGGCGTACTGGTACTGCGTCCCCACGATCACGAAGCGACTGTCGTCGTCGCACTCCTGGTAGCGGCTCGCCCGGTCGGCCCCTTTCGGCGGCGTACCCAGTACCGCCTCGCCGGCCATCGCCTCGGCGAGCCGGTCCTCTTCCTCACCACAGCCGTAGACGGTCAGGAAGTACACCGCGGGCAACCCCACCAGCAGCAGTCCTGCAACGGCCACGACGGCAGTCGCAAGGGTTCCCGCCCCAATTCTCTTCATGGCGCCGGACGTTAGCGCACTCACCCCGAAGGCCTACCGCACCACCCGCCCCTGCCGTCGGGGGCTCCAGGTCGACCTGCCCGGAGCCCGCGATGCCAGTAAGCGGAGACATCAGGCAGCGGGGCGCGCTTCCCGCATCCGCAGCGCGCGGGCGAACCGGCCGAGCAGTACGGCGTTGAACAGTCCGGACAGGGCCGCACCGGCGGAGAAGAGTAACGGGCTCAGCCAGACGAGGGAGGAGGCCCACTCGGCGGGGGACGCCACCATAAGGGCGACGATGCTGAGCGGCGCCGTGGTCATGAGCGGCCAGATCCCGGCGAACCCCGGGTCCGGCAGCAGGTACGCGGCGACAAGGAAGAACCCCAGCGACGCCGCGACCACGGCGAGATACCCACGCGCGAGCCAGTTGTCCACCGCGGGCGCCAGCAGGGCCCGAGTCCTGCGCGAACCAGAGCTCGCGGGACGTGCCGTGTCCGTCGCTCCTCGTTCCGAGGAGCCCGGAACACGGGGGAGAGGCGCACGGGAGCCGGGCGAGGCGGCGTTCACGGATCTCGTGAGGAGGGCGCCGAGTGCGGCGGCGTTCACGAAGGCGCACAGAAGGAGCCATGCGACCCAGAAACCGATGGCCGACACCTCGACCACCCCGCCACCGCCGGTGCCCGGACCGAAGGGCAGGACCATCGTCAGGAAGGAGAGAGGTGCTGTGAGCAGCAGAGGGCCCGGGGCGACGCCGCTCTCCGGGAAGAGGAACATGGCCACGACGGAGAGGGCGAAGGCGGCCAGATAGCCCCTGGCGAGCCAGTTGCCCGTGGCGAGTGCGAGGAGCCGGTGCGGGAAGCCGCGCGGGCGTGAGTTGTTCGGCATCGCGGGTTCCTTGAGGTCGGTCCAAGAGTGTCGTTCTCAACGGTGGACCGGGAAGCCCGTGCGGGGGTGAGTACACGTACTCATTTCCGCCGGGGAGTATCGGCACCCCCTGACAGAGCGGCCTCTTCGTCCCGAAGTGACGTGTGGGCTGCTTGAATGCCCCCGTGAGTGATTACGACGTGGTGCGCGTCTTCTGCGGTCCCCGGGGCGGGTACGGCAACGAACTTGGTGTCGTCCGCGAGGGTTCTTTCATGCCCGAGCCGAGCGAGCGCCAGATGTTCGCGGAGAAGCTCGGCTTCAGCGAGACCGTGTTCGTCGACGACCCCGAGCGCGGGGTGATCGACATCTACACCCCCACCCTGCGCCTGCCCTTCGCCGGCCACCCCTGCGTCGGCGCGGCCTGGCTGCTCGACGTCCCCGAGCTGGTCACGCCCGCGGGGACGGTGGGCGCCCGGCAGGACGGGGAGTTCTGCTGGATCGAGGCGCGCGCGGAGTGGGTTCCGCCGCGCACTCTGCGCCAGTACGCCACCGCCGCCGAGGTCGACGCCCTGGCCGTCCCGGCGAAGGGGGAGTGGATCTACGCCTGGGCCTGGGAGGACGAGCCCGCCGGCCGGGTCCGCGCCCGCGCCTTCCCCGGCCGCGACGACAACATCCACGAGGACGAGGCGACCGGCGCGGCCGCCCTGCTCCTCACCGACCGGCTGGGCCGCGCCCTGAACATCACCCAGGGCGCCGGTTCCCAGATCCTCACGGCTCCACAGCCGTACGGCTGGACCGAGATCGGCGGACGGGTGGTCCTGGAACGCTGACGTCAGCCCAGGTGCGTGAGGAAGACACGCCAGGCGGCGCGCCCGAACGCGATCACCGGACCGGCCGGGTCCTTGCTGTCGCGTACGGGGGCGAGAGCGGGGACGCCGTGGGCGAGTTCGAGGCAGTCACCCTGCCCACCGCTGTGGCTGCTCCTGCGCCATATCGGTGCGTCGGCGGTGACGGTGACCGAATGACTCATGACCCGCACTCCACTCCTTGCCCGGGTGGATTCAGCCCAGGTGTGTGACGAAGGCCTGCCAGGCGGCACGGCCGAAGGAAATGATCGGGCCACTGAGGTTCTTGCTGTCGCGGACAGGAGCGAGGGTGGGGACGCCGTGGGCGAGTTCAAGGCATTCGTTGTTGCCACCGCTGTAGCTGCTGCTACGCCACTTCGCGCCTGACAGATCCGGCGTGCCATGGCGTGCGGTGTTCATGCCCTGTGCTCCTTGGCTCTGCGTCGGATGACCGTGCGGGATTCCACGGGGGAGAGCGCAGCAGTACGGGCTGCGTCGAACAACTCCTGATAGCGGCCGACTTCGGCCTCTCGCTCCAGCCACATTGAGCCGGTGGGATTGTCCGCCAGTACCACGTCCAGCGCAGCTTCCTCGGGGAAGCCCAGTACTACGTACGGCCCGAACATACTCGCATGCGCTCCGCGGGAGAACGGCAGGACCTGGATGGTTACGTTGGGCTGCTCGGACGCGATCAGGAGCTGCTCCAACTGCGCGGACATCACCTTTGGCCCTCCAACCTGTTGAAGAAGTACGGCTTCGGACAGCACCGCCCAGAGCTGGAGTGGCGAGTCGTTGACGAGGCGTTTCTGACGAGCGAGGCGTACCTGGACGAACTGTTCGATCTCGTCCGCCGTTTGCCACTGATGGGAGGCGACGGTCACCGCGCGGATGTATTCAGGAGTCTGCAACAGGCCCGGCACCAGTTGCGCCTGGAAGGTGCGGATGGTTCTGGCCATGGCTTCCAGCGCGATGTAGTCGCGGTAGGTGTCGGCCAGCACCGACCCGTACTGGTTCCACCACCCCTGCCTACGACGACGATTGGCCTTGCGGGCAAGCAGGCTGAGCCTGTCGCGCAGTTCGGCGTCCATGGCCCCGTACGTGAGCAGCATCGCGGTCAGGTCGGGGAGGCGAACCGTCACGCGGCCGTTCTCGATACGGCTGATCTTCCCCTTGGTGCAGTCGAGCGCCTCGGCCGCTTGCGTGGTGGTGAGTGCGGCGGCCTCGCGCAGTCGACGTAGTTCATCGCCCAGTTGGCGGCCGAGGACGGTCGACGGGCTGGAGGCAGTGGCGTTTGCAGACATGGCAACAGCTCTAGCAGCGGGATGGCTGGGATGTGCGGGACTTAACCCGAAAGATGGAACATTGAGCGCATCTCTACTGGAAACGTTGCTAGTCCACGTGATGCGCCTTCAGGCTGTCGGTGCGCACAGTCCCAGCGGAACTTGCGCCACGCGGATTTCGCCGCTGACGCCGAGTCCTGAGGAGCCCCCATGGCCTCATCGAACGACATCACCTTCCGCCTCTCCCGCAGTCGCAGCAGCGTGCCCCGGGCGCGGGCGCTGCTGCATGCGGTGCTCGGTGAGTGGGGCGTCGCCCAAGAGGTGGTGGACGACGCCGAGTTGGTGCTCTCCGAGTTGGTGACCAACGCGCTGCGCGTGCCGGTGCCGAGTGATCGGCAGATCGGGGTGCGGATCGCGCGCTCCACGGCCGAGGGATTACTGCGGTTGGAGGTGAGCGACGCCGGGGGCGGCCGGCCCGAGGTCCGGGACCCCGGCGAGGACGAGACCGGGGGGCGGGGGCTGCTGCTCGTGGCGGCCCTCGCGCATCGCTGGGGCTGTGAGGAGCGCACCGCCGGGATCGGGAAGACGGTGTTCGCGGAGCTGAAGGCCCCGGACATCGTGGCCGAGCCCGCGACGCGTGAGGTGGCGGCGGTGATGGTCCGGGCCGGGCAGACGGTGCGGGTGCGGGGCGAGTGGCGGACCGTGCTCGCCTTGCGGAGCGACCAGTACGCGGCCGGTGGACCCGCCGTGGTACTGGAGCTGGACGAAGGCCCGTCACTGCGGGTGCGCGCGGCCGAACCGTTGACCCTACGGACGGGCGAGTGCTCCGGATAATGTGGCGCCATGCGCATGTGGCAGTGCGGAGAGAGGGTGGCAGGGTGATCACGCGGATCGAGATCGACGGGTACAAGTCGTTCGACGACTTCGCCCTCGACCTGCCGCCGTTCACCGTCCTGGTGGGAGCCAACGCCTCGGGCAAGTCCAATCTGCTGGAGGCCGTGGACCTGCTGGGCCAGTTGATCCGGGAACCGACGAGTCAGACGATCGTCGACCACGCCCGCCGGGGAGGACCGAAAGAACTGTTCCGGCGTGGTCCGGACGGTGTCCCGGTCGGAGCCATGCGGATCGCGGCCCATGTGCTCGTGCACGGCTACGCCGGGTACTGCCACCTCAGGGTGGAAGCGCGGGTGACGTACGCGGACCCGCCGGACCCCCTGCGCGTCGACACCGAAGTCCTGAACGTCCACGATCACTACGCGGGGGACGCGGATCGGATCCCGCCCTCACCGAACCTGAGCCCTGGCGAAACCGGTCAGCTGCACTGCACGGAGGTTCCCGTGCAGGAGGCCGCATACCGCGCAGAGCTGGCCGAGACCTCCGGGAACTGGCGGATCCTCGAGCCCTCACCCAAGGCGATGCGTGTCGTCTCCTCCACCTACGACACCGCACCTCTCGCAGAGGACGGAAAGAACCTCGGTGCCGTTCTCGGGCGGATCGCCCGGGACCCCGAGGCCTGGTACGACTTCCGTGCCGACGCCGTGGCGCTGCTCCCCGACCTCGTGGACATCACGGTGGCGGCCAACGCCGAGTGGGGCCAGTGGGACGTCTGGCTTCAGCACCGGCACGAGCACCGAGTGCCTCCTGGCGCGGCGTCGGCGGGCACCCTGCGCATTCTGGCTCTGCTCGCCGCCGCTCACGACCCCGCGCACGAAGGGCTCCTTCTGATCGAGGAACCCGAGAACGGTCTCCACCCCACCCGGGTTCCGCAACTGCTGTCCCGGTTGAAGGCCAGGACCAGTGATCCCGCGACGCTCACCTCCGGCGACGGAAGACAGATCCTGATCACCACGCACTCCCCGGTCGCGCTCGCCGCCGCACTGGAGGACGCCCCGGACTCGGTGGTGTTCCTGGACACGGTGACCCGGTTCGGTGACGGACTCCCGCCGCGCCGGCTGACCCGGGCGCGGAAGGTGGCCGACAGCGGCGAGCGCGGGACGTTCGTCACTCCTCTCGAGGTACGGAAGTACCTCGACCCCACAGGGCGGTACGCGCGTGGGGCGTAGGTATCTCAGCCTTGCTCTCCTGACCGAGGGAGCGAGTGACCAGTGGTTCCTTGTTCCGCTCATCGACCGGCAGATCACCGAACTCGCCCTTGAAGCGCCCGCCGGCTTCGATTACTCGGGAGCGGACGTCGGAGAGTGTTTCACCGTGGCGCACCGAGACCTTGTGGTGCGTCAAGTGGCCGACCTGCTCTGCTACTACGACATTGTGATGATTCACCACGACCACAATGAGCGGAGCAAGGTGGATGCCCTCCGTGACCGCTTCCCCGACGACGCGCACCGGATCGTGGCCTTGGTGCCCGTACGGGAGACCGAGGCGTGGATGCTGGCGGACCCCGCAGCGCTGAAAGAAGCGGCACCCACGCGTGACACCGCGTGGGAGGTGTCGCACGACGTGGAGAAGGCCGCCGACCCGAAGGCCGTGCTGAAGGCGGCTCTCGGCGGCCGACGCGACGCGGAGCGGGACTTCGGGCGGCTGGGGCAGACGGTCGCGCTCGATGCCCTGCGCAAGGTTCCCGCGTACCGGGCCTGGACCGCTGAGCTGCGCAGGGCCATGGAGCGATTGCGCTTCCTGTGACTCCGGCAGGAGTCATGTCGATGGGGAACTCTCTGCCCAGGGGGCGCGGAAGATATCGGGGTTCGGGGTGGCGAAGGCCTTCAAGCGGCCAGGTGTGCTTCTGGCGTTCTCCAGAACTTCTGTGCAGGGATGAGTGGTTGCACTCATCCCTGCACGGGACGCTCAGCCCATCTCCTCCAGCGTCCTGCCCTTGGTCTCCGGCACCCACTTGATGATGAACGGGACCGCCAGGGCGGCGAAGATCGCGTAGATCACGTACGACCCGGACAGGTTCCACTCCGACATGGCCGGGAACGTCGCGGTGACCGACCAGTTGGCGATCCACTGCGCGCAGGCGGCGACGCCGAGCGCGGCCGCGCGGATACGGCTAGGGAACATCTCGCCGAGCAGCACCCAGACCGCCACACCCAGCGACATGGCGAAGAAGAGGACGAAGGTGTGGGCGGCGATCAGTGCGACGGCGGCCTGGGTGTCGGGCAGCGAGATGTCGGCGCCCGTTCCGGTCTTGTGGGAGAAGGCCCAGGCGACGGCCGCGAGGGAGACCGCCATGCCGGCGGAGCCGGTCACGGCCAGCGGCTTGCGGCCGACCCGGTCGATGAGCACCATCGCGATCACCGTGCCGACGATGTTGATGACCGACGTGGTGAACGAGTAGAAGAACGAGCTCGACGGGTCGATGCCCACCGACTGCCACAGCGAGGAGCTGTAGTAGAAGATCACGTTGATGCCGACGAACTGCTGGAAGACCGACAGTCCGATGCCGACCCAGACGATCGGCAGTAGCCCGAAGCGGCCGCGGAGGTCCTTGAACCGCGGTGCGTTGTCGCCGCGCACGGCCCGTTCGATCTCGGCCACCCGGGCATCGAGATCGACCTGCTCGCCTTCGAGCCGGCGCAGCACGTCCTTGGCCTCGCCGGTTCTGCCGACCGAGATCAGGTAGCGCGGCGACTCCGGGATGCGCAGCGCCAGCAGACCGTAGACCACGGCGGGAACGGCCGCGGTGCCGAGCATGACCTGCCACGCCTCCAGCCCCAGCAGGCTGCCGCGCTGGTCCCCGTCCGCGAGGGTGAGCACCATCCAGTTGACCAGCTGGGAGACCGCGATGCCCAGGACGACGGCGGCCTGCTGGAAGGAGACGAGCCGGCCGCGGTACGCGGTGGGCGCGACCTCGGCGATGTACGTCGGGCCGATCACGGACGCCATGCCGATGGCCATGCCGCCCACGATGCGCCAGAAGGACAGGTCCCACGCCGTGAACGGCAGCATCGAGCCGATACTGCTGGCCAGGAAGAGCAGGGCGGCCAGTCGCATCACCCGGAGGCGGCCGACGCGGTCGGCGAGCCGTCCCGTGAGCATGGCGCCGCCAGCCGCGCCGAGCAGGGCGATGGCGATGACGGCGCTGAGCGTGGCGGCGCCGACGTCGAACCGTCCCCTGATGCCCTCGACGGCGCCGTTGATCACGGCGCTGTCTTGACTTGCTCTCCCTCCTGGAGGAGGGAGATTCTGGCCTGCTCGCTCGGTGCTGTGCCGCTACGCGGCACGGGCGTCGGGCGGGCTTCCATGGCTTCCTGTTTCTTCGCGCTGTGCCGGGATCGCTCCTGGTCTTACCGGCGCTCCGCAGGCCGATACCGCCAGTCCGGCGGCCGTCTTCACGTTGATCGCCGCATTGTGGTCCCGGTCGTGGAGCGTGCCGCAGGCGCGACAGGTCCATTCCCGCACGTGCAGGGGTTTGGGCCCGTCGCGGTGCCCGCAGGCGGAGCACGTCTGGCTGGTGGGCTCGAACCGTCCCACCTTCACACAGGTGCGGCCGTACCGTTGCGCTTTGTATTCCAGCATGCTGGTGAACGAGGACCATCCGCTGTCGTGCACGGACTTGGCCAGCCTGGTGCGGGCCAGTCCCACCACCGACAGGTCCTCCACGGCGATCCCTTGGTTCTCGGCGATCAGCTTGGTGGAGAGTTGGTGGTGGAACTCGCGGCGCGCGTCGGTGACCTTGGCGTGGGCGCGGGCGACCTTCAGGCGGGCTTTCTCGCGGTTCTTCGATCCCCTCTGTTTGCGGGACAGCTCCCGCTGGGTCTTCTTCAGCTTCTTCTCCGCGCGGCGCAAAAAGCGCGGGGAGTCGATCTTTGTGCCGTCGGACAGGACGGCGAAGTGGGTGAGGCCGAGATCGATGCCGATGGTGCGGTCGGTCCGAGGCATCCGGGCCGTGTCGGCGGCGGGGCCGGTGTCGATGACGAAGGAGGCGAAGTACCGGCCGGCCGCGTCCTTGATGACGGTGACGGAGGTGGGGGTGGTGGGCAGCGTGCGGGACCACTTCACCTTTACCGCGCCGATTTTCGGCAGGTTCAGCCGGCCGCTGTCGGTGATGCTCCAGCGGGCGTTGGCGGTGAACCGGATCGACTGCCGGGCGTCCTTGCGGGACTTGAAGCGGGGCGGGCCGATCCTGGGGCCCTGCGGGTGCCGTTGAGGGAGGCGAAGAAGTTGCGGTACGCGCTCTCGGCGTCCCGCAGGGACTGCTGGAGCACCACCGCGGAGACCTCACCCAGCCAGGACCGCCCGGATGTCCGCTTGGCCTCGGTGATCAGCTTCCGGGACAGCTCGGCCGCCTTCGGGAACGGCTGTCCGGCCCCACGGGCATCCTCACGGGCACGCACCACGTCGTTGAACACGACGCGGGCGCACCCGAACGCCTTCGCCAACGCGGCGCGCTGACCGGGCTGCGGGTACAACCTGAAGGCGTACCGAAGCTGCATGCGAGGAGCGTACGAACGATCCACAGCGGATGTCGCCGGGAACATCCGTTCCCGGCCTCACCCTCGGTGGCCGCACTGTCCGGCTCCGCCGCAACGCCACCGCGACGCTCCGCGCCGCAGTCACACGATTCGCTTCACCCCCGGCCTGAAGGCCGGAGCACTGCGAATCAAACCCGGTAGCCGAAGAGGAAGCCGCCCATGGCGGCGGACGCCGCGATGAAGACGACGTGACGCAGCCGGTCCGGCCGGGCCGAGAAGCCTCCGGCGGCAGGCTGCTGTGCTGTGCTGGTCACCTGCGAGCTCCTGGGATGTGTGCCGTTGCCGTCTGCCTGGAGCAGGGGGCAAGGACAGCGGGCGCCGCGGCAGGTGTACGCACACTGCGGAGGGCGGCGCCCGGTGAGGAAGGGGGGAAACCGGTGCCTGGCTTCCGGGCGGGCTGTGCGGGGTACTGCCTGAGCCGGGCGAGCCGGCTCGGCGGATGTCCGTTTCGGTGGGCGGCCGTTTCGGCCCGTGGGCAAGCCGGGTGGGTGGTCGATCGCGGGTGCTCGGTCGGGCCCGCGCCGTCCGGCGGGAGCGGGGTCGTCCGGCGGCTGCGTGAAGTTCTTCCACGCTGCCGTGAACGGACCGGCGCGGAGGTGGCGCGCGGGCCGAAACGGCCGCCCCGGGGAGGGCGCCCGGCCCCGGCGCCGTCCGGGTGAGGACTGCGCTGCGGGGTGCGGGGTGCGCGGGGTCGCGGGGTGCCCTCCCCGCCCGTGTCGCGCCGGGTGATGCCCTGTCATGCCGGGGGACGTCGGCCGAGAGACTTCGGCGCCGCACCGGTGCACGGCGACGGGTCCGTCAGTCGAGGTCCAGGCCGCGTCGGCCCGTCTCGTTGAGCCGGTCGACGTCGAAGCGGCCGGTCCAGGTGCGCTCGTAGTGCTCCTCGGGGAAGTCACCGGGGCTGGAGCCGGTCAGGAACGCCTCGCGGACCTTCACCGCGTACTCCTCGTTGCGGGGGCACCAGGGAGCGGCGGGGATGTACATGACGTTGCCCCAGCCCTTCTGGTCGGTGATCGGCGCGACGCCGTGGATCATGTCGCAGTGCCACCAGACGGAGTCACCGGCCCTGACGTCGGGGATGCCGGTGAGGGCTTCCATGAGGAGCGGGTGCCACTTCTCGTCGGCGGGGAACACCTGGTTGGTGGTCACGCCGCACATGTCGTCGTCCGGGACGTCCGAGAGCAGCGGCCGCAGCATGAGGTACGCCATGGCCTCGGGGATCGGGACGGTGTGCAGGACGCCTTGGTCGTGGTCCATGTCCGACAGGGCGGTCCAGCCCTGGAAGGTGCGGAAGGCCGAGCACATGGTGGAGCCGGGGTACTGGGGCCCGGCCGTGCGGTGCGCGGCGTCCCAGGGGTCGTACTCCTCGACGCTGCCGTCGAACAGGTGGCGGAAGGCCTGCTGGTAGGCCTGCGTCAGCCACAGGTCGAGGGTGCCGGGGTCGAGGTGGGTGCCGAGCCCGCCCGAGTCGGCGCCCGGGGGACGGCGGCGGATGCGGTCGGGGTAGAGCGCGTCGCGGTTCGGGTCGAACCACCGCACGCCCTCGGACTCGTGCTTCCACAGGGAGTTGAGGAAGGACTGGACGTCGGCCATCCGGTCGCTCTGGCGGGCCTCCATCTGGGCCTGCGACCAGTAGATGGGGTAGATCTCCGGCTTGGAGCCGACGCTGCCGAAGAAGTCGTCGCCGGGGCCCTGGTAGTTCTCGAAGAACTCGTTGCGCTCCACGTAGTCCACGATCGAGGCGTCCCAGGCGAGGGCCTGGTCGCGTTCGAAGTGGCCGCGGACGATGAGGCAGCCGCGGCGGCGGAGCTTGTCGAGCTGCTCCGGGGTGACGGTGCCGTTCGCGATGTCCGCGTAGTCGATGACCGGCCACACACTCTCGCCGCGCTCCTTGTCCGCCTGGATCTCCGCCAGGCGGGCGCGGACGCGTTCCTCGACGACGGCGAAGACCTCCTCGACGGTGCGTCCGGAGGCCTCGATGCGGGCGCGCAGCGCGGGCTTGATCTCGCGGACGGCGGCGGCGAGGTCGTCGGGGACGGTCTCCCAGTGCGGCAGGGCGGGGAGGGCGGCCTGCTGGGTACCGGTTGCGAGCGTCATTGCTCGGGCTCCTTTGGTCAGGACTCCTTACTAGATAGTCAACGTAGCCGCGCGCTCACATTTGGGCAAGAGTCCTGACTAAAATCCTCGGCATGTCACTGGCCAAGCCGTCACTCGAAATGCTGCGCGCGCTGACCGACGAGAACGTGCTGCGCGCGCTGATGGAGGAAGGGCGCCTGACCCGCGCGGAGATCGCCGCCCGGACCGGGATCTCCAAACCGACGGTCTCCGACAGTGTGCGGCGGCTGAGCGAGGCGGGCCTGCTCGCCGACACGGGGGAGCGCACCACCGGCCGCGGCCGGGTCGGCACCTATTACTCGCTGGCCGCGGACACCGGGGTGGCGCTGGTGGCGGGCATCAGCCCCGAAGGCGTCGTCGCGGAGACGGTCGACGCCTTCGGCACTGTCACCGCCCGCGCCGAAGTCGGCCTGGGGCGCGCCCCGGGCCCGCACGCGACCGCCCGGGCCCTGACCGAAGCGGTCGCGCTCGTCCGGCCCCAGGCGCACGGCCGACTGCGTACGGCCGTGATCAGCGCGGCCGATCCGGTCGACCGCGCCACCGGACGCCTGGTGCATCTGCCGGACGCCCCGTTCCTGGTCGGGGACCTGGACCCGGCCGAGGTGCTGACCGGGCTGGTGGACGGGGCGGTGCTCGTCGACAACGACATCAACTGGGCCGCCCGCGCCGAGCGCGCCACCGGATGCGCCCTCGGGGTCGACGACTTCGTCTACGTCCACCTCGGCGAGGGGCTGGGCTGCGCGGTGGTCACCGACGCGGAAGTCCGCCGCGGACACCACGGGCTGGCCGGCGAGATCGCCCACCTCTACACCGCGGGGCCCCGGGGCACGGCGCTGCCCCTCATCGAGGTCTTCGCCGAACTCGGCCTGCGCCGTGCCGAGTCCACCGCCATCGACGTAGACGCCCTGCGCACCGCCGCCCTCGGCGACTCCGCGACGGCGCGGCGGACCCGCGGCGCGCTGGCCCGCGCGGTGGGCGGGGTGCTGGCGGCGGCGGTCGCCCTGGCGGACCCCCGGCTGATCGTCCTCGGCGGTGACTGGGGCGCCGATCCGGGCATCGCCGAGGCGATCCGCGCACACTTCGCCGAACTGCCCCGCGGCGTGCCGGTCGCAGTGGCCCAGGTCGCCGAACCCGAACTCGTCGGCGCCCGCACCCGAGCCGTGGAGGCCCTGCGCACCACCATCATCACCGCTCCCCGCCCGGAACCGTCCGCTTGACCTGGACCGACCTCCGGCGCGCCGAACGCCTCCCCGCCGGGACGGCTCCTCGCCCGCCCGAACGGCGACGCGCTCGATGACGCCGTGGGCGCCTGGCTCGCCCGGTACGCCGCCGACCCGGCCGACGAAGCCGGTGGCACGCTGGTCGCCCCGGCCGTCGACGGCAAGACGGTGCGCGGATCCCGCACCGACGGCGCAGCCGTCCACCTGCTCGCCGCCGCGCTGGAGGAATTGTGTGCGGCGTCGGCCGAATAACCGGGCCGTTTTCTGTTTCCGAAGCTCATTCGGGCGTATAGAGTCACCCCATGAGCAAAATTGATTCCGTATCCCGAGTGGCCCTGAAGAAAGTCACCCCCGACGTCTCCGCGGCCATGGGTTCCCTGCATGGCGCCGCCGTTTCCGCGGCCCAGGAAGCCAAGGTCGAACCGGAAATCCTGGAACTGATCCGGATCCGTGCCTCGCAGATCAACGGGTGCGCGTTCTGCCTCGACATGCACACCAAGGACGCCCGCGCCCAGGGCGAGACGGAGCAGCGTGTCTACGCCCTCAACGCCTGGCGGGAGACCCCCTTCTTCACCGAACGCGAGCGCGCCGCACTGGCGTTGACCGAGGCGGTCACCCTGGTGCACGACGGTCACGTGCCCGACGCGGTCTACGCCGAGGCCGCCGAGGTCTTCGACGAGCAGCAGATCGCGGCACTCCTCTGGGCGGCCACCGTCATCAACGCCTACAACCGGATCGCGATCGCGACACGGATGGTCCCGGGGGCTTATCAGCCCGCTCAGAAGTAGCACTCCAGAAACAGCACTCCAGAAGCGGAAATTCAGAAACAGTACCGAATTCGGGCAGCGGAAAATGGCGCCGGGTCGAATGCGATGCGATCCGGCGCCTTTTCGGTGTCCGGTTCTCAGTCGCCCGGCAGCGGCTCCATGACCTCGTCCAGCCATTTCCGCCATTCCGGCGCGCGCACCGCCGGAGCCGCCCGCATCGGCCCCCCGGCCCAGCCCGTCACGGGCCGGATCCCGTGCAGCGCGTTGACCAGCCACACCTCACGGCCGTCCAGTTCGGCCACCGTCCGCTCGCGGAGGGCGACCCTGATGCCCGAGCGCAGGGCCCGCTCCTGGACGAGGCCCCCGGTCACTCCGGCCAGCACCGGCAGCTGCGGCACGGGCAGGCACAGGATGTCGTCCTCCCACCACAGCACGCTCGCGGTGGACGCCTCCAGCACCACCCCGGACGGTGTGGTCAGCACCGCCTCCTGGGCGCCCTTGACGGCCGCCCGCCGCCGGACCCGGGCCAGGGCGTCCAGGTCGGGGCCCTTGCGCCGGGGGGCGGCCCGCGGATCGGGCTGCCCGGCCGCCCAGAGGCACACCTCGGAGCCGAGCGGCGGCGCGAACCGCAGCAGCAGCCGCAACTCTCCGGAGTCGGCCGCCAGTTCGACGCGGGGAAACCACTCGCCGGTGCGCGGCAGTGCGGCGGTCATGTCCCGCCAGAAGTCCTGCAGCTGTCGCAGCGGCGGCCCGCCGCACTCGCCGCAGGCCCGCAGGAACCGCTCCCGGTGCCGGTCGAGGGCACGCACCCGGCCGTCCCGCACCAGCCAGGAGTCCGCGACGAGCAACCGCCCGCCGACCGCCGGACCGGCCGTCAGCCCACGACGGGGCGTCCACGTCGACAACCGCTCGGCCCTCACCGGTCGTGTCACAGGCGTTCCTTCCTCAGTACTTGCGGCCCGCGACGGCGGGCGCCCCGTGCCGGGGGCCGTACGGCGCGTGCTCCAGCCACGACCCGCACCACGGCAGTACGGGCGAGAAGGCCGCGGCCACCCGCTGCTTGACCCGGATGATCCGGCGTCGTGGCCGCAGATGATCGAGCGCGGTCCCGGCGGCGGCGCTGTTGAACAGGCCCGCCGCCCGCCGGACCTCGGCGAACCCGGCGACCGCCGCCGCCGACCCCGAAGCGAGGGACGCCGCGACGGCTTCCGCTGCCGCCGCCGCGTCGGCGATCCCGCTGTTCATGCCCCGCGCGCCGAACGGCGGGAAGAGATGCGCCGCCTCGCCGACGAGCAGCACCCGCCCGTGCGGATCGGTGAAGGAGGCCGCGACCTTCCGCAGGAAGCGGTACGTCGACACCCACAGGATCCGCTCGGCGTACCCGTCCCCGACGACCGCGGGCAGCCACTCCCGTACGGCCTCCCGAGTGCCGTACGCCTCCCGCGCGTCGTCGTCCCGGCACTGCAGGTCGACCTGGAAGCCACCGGTGAACGGCACCCGCATCACGCTGCGCCCGCCGAGCCCCGGATGCTCGTAGTGGAAGACCCGCTCCAGCGGCAGCTCGGCGCCCGGTACGTCGGCCACGTCCACGACGACGTGGAAGCCCTCCCCGTGCGTGCCCTCCATCCGGATGTCCAGCGCGGCCCGGACCGCCGAGCGGGCCCCGTCCGCGGCGATGACGTGCCGGGCGCTCCAGGCCCGCCCGTCCTCGGTGGTCAGCACGGCCTCCGCGGGGGTGGTCCGTACGTGCGCCACCTCCGCGTCCCAGACGAACTCCACCCCGGCCGCCTCGCAGGCGGCGAGCAGGAAGCGTTCGGTGTCCACCTGTCGCAGACTGGTGAAGGGCGGCAGGCCGGAGGGCGGCGGAAAGGTGCGGGAGTACACCTCACGGCCCCGGTACAGGGTCCGCCGGGTGTGCCAGGTGCGCCCGTACGCGGTGATCTCGGCGGCCAGCCCCGGACGCATCCCGTCGAGCAGCCGCAGGGTCTCCCGGTGCACGAACAGGGCGCGGCTGCCGGGACGCCGACGGCCCTTCGGGTCGGCCTCCAGGAGGACGACCGGCAGATCGCGGGCCCGTAGAGCGAGCGCCGCGGACAAACCCACAGGACCGGCGCCCACCACGACGACCGGATGCTCTCCGGCGACGTCCGGGCTCATGCGCGGACCCCCGCTGCCAGCATGCGGGTGATCTCTACCCGCTTCACCTTCCACGTGGCCGTCATCGGCAGCTCCTCGAACCGCCACTGCCGCGGCTCGGCCATCGCCGGCAGGTCGGCGGTGGCCTCCCGCCAGCGCTCCGGGTCCAGGGGCCGTTCGCCCTTGACGCACACCACCGGCACCGGTTCGCGGTTCGCGCCCTGCACGATGACGACCTCGCGCAGCTCCTCCAGCCGGGACATCAGCGTGTCCTCGACCTCCAGGTTGCTGCGCAGGGAGTCGATCCGGTCGACCTCACGGTCGATCAGGTGCAGCGCGCCCGAGCGGCTCCGGTATCCCATGTCGCCCATCCGCCACCACCCGCCGTCCAGTTGACGCTCGTACTGCTCCCGGGCGCCGAGGTAGGTGAGGATGCGGCCCCTGGTCCGGGCCTCGATCCGGCCCGGTGTACCGGCCGGCACCCGCCTGCCGTCGGGGCCGGTGACGCGGACGCGGGTGAAGCCGGGTATCCCGATCCCGACCCGGCGTCCGTCCGCCCGTGCGGCACCGCGCCGGGTGAACCACTGGAACGCGACCGGCCCCGTCTCGCTCTGCCCGTACAGCTGGATCAGCCAGGGCGTACGACGCCTGGAGGCGCCCAGCAGCCGCCGGACGGTGCGCGGATGGATGGCGTCGAACGTGGAGCCGTACGACAGGACCCGGGACAGCGGCGCTCCGGGCGCGTCCGCCAGCTCCTCCCACAGCACGAACGTGTTGGGGTGGGTCTCCACGATGCCGGGCCGGTGCCGGGCCAGCAACGGTCCCACCGCGGCCGGTTCCGGATCGGTGATCAGCACGAGCGGGCTGCCGAAGTGCAGCAGGACGCCGAGCAGATGGTAGAAGCGCGAGTGCACGAAGGACATGTGCAGCGCCGCCGTCTCACCGCGCGTGGGCCAGCCCATCGCCTTCTGCGGCACGAGCCGGCTCCCCATGGTGCTCGCGCAGTGCACGGCGAGCTTGGGCACGCCGGTGGTGCCGGAACTGTGAGTGATCAGCGCTGGTTCGCGGGGGTGCAGCCGCACGGGCGCGGGAAGTTCGGCGCCGGCGTACTTCTCCAGCGGATCGGCTCCCGGCGCGTCGTCCACGGACAGTGTCCGCCCCACCAGCGCGGAGAGGTCGACCTCCTTCAGCGGGCCGTCCAGCTTCGCCCTGTCGGTGATCAGCCAGGGCCGCCGGAGCCGTGCGAGCAGCCGGCCGGCGACCGTACCGTCCAGACCCGGCGAGAGCAGTACGGGCACGGCGCCGATGCGGGAGACGGCGCAGGTCAGCAGCATGATGTCGACGTTGTCCGTCTTGTGCACGACCACCTGCTCCGAGGGCCGTACCCCGGCCTCCCACAGCCGGCCGGACAGCTCCTCGACGACGTCGGCCAGCACCGGGTAGCTGAGGTCGACCCCCAACTCGGGGCGGACGTCCAGCGGGCGGTCCAGGGTGACGAAGACGGCTCCGTGCCGGTCGGCGGCCCGCCGGAACACCGGGCCCAGGTAGAACCCGCGGTCGGAGAACGAGGGCTCCTGCTGTCGCATGGGGCCGGTCCTTTCTGTCGGAAGGTCTGTCGGGAGGTCTGCCGGGTCGGTCACCGGATCACCACGCGCCCTGGCGGACCAGATGGCGGCGGAGCTTGCCGGTGGGGGTGCGGGGGAGCGACGGGACGAAGCTGACGCTTCTGGGGACCTTGAAGGCGGCCAGGCGCTCCCGGGCCAGCCGGATCAGGTCCTCCGCCAGACCGGGCTCCGGCGACGTGACGGGTACGACGAACGCGCGCAGCCGGCTGACGCCACGCCCGTCGGTGACGGCCACGACCGCGACCTCCCGTGCCCCCGGATGGGTCCGCAGCACGGCCTCCACCTCCAGCGGGGAGACGGTGATGCCGCCGACCATCTCCATGTCGTCGGTGCGGCCCAGGTGCCGGTAGGCGCCGTCCGGCTCGCGGCGCGCCCGGTCGTGGGTGGCCAGCCAGCCGCCGACCAGGGTGCGGTCCGTCTCCTCGGGCCGGTTCAGGTAACCGGGCGTCACCGTCGGCCCGCGCACCCACAGCTCGCCCTCAGTACCGTCCGGCACCGGACGCCCGGCCCGGTCGCGCAGCTCCACCTCGAAGCCGGGGACGGGACGGCCGACGGTGCCCGGGTGGTTGTGGTCGAGGCTGTTGGCACAGAAGGCGTGCCCGGCCTCGGTGGAGCCGATCTGCTCCAGGACCGGCGCGCCGAGCAGACCGGTGACCTGATGCCCGAGCCCCTCGGGCAGGCCCTCACCGGCCGACACCGCGGCGCGCACCGAGGCGAAGCAGGGCTGGTGCCCGCTGCCCCGGTCGGCCACCAGCGCGGCGTACGCGGACGGCACGGAGTAGAGCAGGGTCACCCGGTGCCGGGCGACCAGTCCGTCGACGGCGGCCGGGGTCGGGCGCCCGTCCACCAGAACGGCGGACGAGCCGGAGAAGAGCGGGAAGACGAAGGCGTTGCCGAAGCCGTATGCGAAGTACAGCTTGGACACCGACAGGGTGACGTCGTCCTCGGTGATCCGCAGCAGCCGCCGGCCGATCAGCTCGTGGTACGCCTTCGGGTCGCCATGACCGTGGACGACCCCCTTGGGGCGGCCCGTGGTGCCGGAGGTGTACTGGATGTACAGCGGGGTGTGCGCGTCGGCCTGGTGGGCGTCGGCCGGCCCGGCGGTCGCGGTGAGCGCGACCAGCTGGTCGGCGCCGAGCCGGGCCCGGTCGGTGAACCGGTCCTCCAGGCCCGGCCCGGTCACGCACAGCACGGCTTCGGTGTCCTCGGCCATGAAGGCGTGCTCGGCCGCCGGGAGTTCGGGGTTGACCAGGACGGCCACGGCACCGAGGCGGGCGGTGGCGAGGAAGGCCGTCACCCAGGCGATGCCGTCGGGCAGCGCCAGCAGAACCCGGTCGCCGGGACGCACGCCCCGCTCCGCGAGCACACCGGCCGCGCGGGCCGCGAGGGCGTGCACCTCGCCGTGGGTCCAGACACGATGCCCCTGGTGGAAGGCGACCCGGGCGCCCCAGCCCCGCCGCTCGGCGAGTCCGGCGAGCTGAGCCGCGAGGTTCCCGGGAGCAGCGGCGTCGGGCGGAGCCGTGGCGGTCTGCGGTGTCGTCATCGGACGGCCTCCTCTACGACGACCGGCCCGGCGTCCTCACACACACCCGCCGGTGGGGCGGCGGGTTCGCGGGGGCCGACGGTCCGTTCCGTTGCCGGAGCGGGCTCCTGCCGAGGCGCCCCGGCAGGTACCGCGGTCGCCGGGGTTTCCCCCGCCGCCTGCTCCCGCAGGGCCCGCATCTGGGCCGCGGTCTTCAGCAGCATCTCGTCGTACTCCGCGACCGGGTCGGAGTCGAGGACGATCGCCCCGCCGGCGCCCAGGTGCAGCAGACCGTCGGCGAGTACGGCCGTACGGATGACGACACTCAGGTCCGCGCCGCCGCTGCACCCCAGGTAACCGAGGGCGCCGGAGTAGACACCGCGGGCCTCGGTCTCCAGGGAGTCGATGATCTCCAGGGTGCGGAGCTTCGGCGCGCCGGTCATCGACCCGGCGGGGAAGCAGGCCCGGACGCAGTCCACCGCGTCCGTGTCCGCGCGCAGTCGCCCCTCGACGGTGGAGACGAGCTGGTGGACGGTGGCGTACGTCTCGGTCGCCATGAGCCGCGGGACCCGTACCGTCCCGGTCCGGCAGACCTGACCCAGGTCGTTGCGGAGCAGGTCGACGATCATCAGGTTCTCGGCACGGGTCTTGGCGTCCGCCGCCAGCGCGTCCCTGAGCCGGGCGTCCTCCTCCGGGGTGTGGCCACGGGGCGCGGTGCCCTTGATGGGTCTGGCCTCGGCGATCCCCTCCCGTGTGATCCGCAGGTAGCGCTCGGGGGAGGAGCCGGCCACGTCGAGGTCCCCGAACCTCAGGAAGGCCGCGTACGGGGCCGGGTTGACGCGGCGCAGCACCCGGTAGAAGTCGTACGCGTCGGCCGGAGCGGGGAAACGGGCGGCGTTGGTCAGGCAGACCTCGTAACTGGTGCCCGCCCGCAGTTCTCGCCGGCAGGTCTCGATGTCCGCGAGGTAGGTCTCCCGGTCGCGGACCAGCCACGGCTCGGCGGCACCGAGGTCCGGTTCGGCCGGCGCCGGCGGCGAGGGCCGCTCCACGTCCTGGGACACGAAGGCCAGTCGGGCGACCGCGCTCTCGAGCCAGTCCGCCGCCTCCCGCGCGGCCTGCGGGGTGTCCTCCGCCAGGCAGACCGCGTAGGTGAAGCCCTCCTCGTGGTCCACCGCGATCAGCCGGTCGGCGAACAGCCAGCAGGCGTCCGGGGTTTCGGCCCGGTGCCGGTTAGGCGACCCGCAGTCGGCCTTCGTCTCGTAGCCGAAGTAGCCGACATATCCGCCGGTGAAGTCGAAGGGCAGCCCGGTGGCGTCCACCCGGCGGTTCGACAACTGCCGCTTGAGGTAGTCGAAGACACTCGCCGTGACCTTGCGCGGCGGCCGCCCGGTCCGCTCGATCTCGCAGCGGCCGGCGGTGACGTCGTACCGCACGAACTCCGCGAGCGGGCCGCTGTCGTCGCCGAAGAAAGAGAAGCGGGCGAGCCCCGGCTCGACCCGGGAGCTGTCCAACCAGAACGCCCGCTCGGAAGCGCCGTACAGCAGGGTGAAGGCGGCCTCCGTGTCGACCGCGGTGGCGATGCGGCGGGTGTGCAGGCGGTAGCCGGGGCGGTCGGGGCGCCGGGGCCGGGGGATGACCACGGCCGACGGTTCGGCCGGGTGGCGCGGGATCGGGGTGACCGCGGTGTTCTTCGTACGCGTCTTACGGGCCCGCTCGGCCGTGAGGTTGCGGAAGTTCACGAGCATGCGGTGGCCGTAGTCGGTGAGCACGGACTCCGGGTGGAACTGCACGCCCCACAGCGGCCGGCTGCGGTGTCGCAGCCCCATCAGTACGCCGTCCTCGGCCCAGGCGGTGCCCTCCAGGGTCTCGGGCAGCGGCTCGTGCACGGACAGCGAGTGGTAGCGGACCGCGGTGAAGTTCTGCGGCAGCCCCTGGAACAGGTCTTGTCCGTCGTGCCGGACCGCGGACAGGTACCCGTGCCGGGGCTCCGGCGCGGACAGCACCCGGCCGTGTTCCCCGAGCGCGATGCCCTGGTGCCCCAGACACACGCCGAGCACCGGCACCGGGGACCCCGCGAGCATCCGGGCACTGATGCCGAAGTCCCGCGTCCGGCCCGGGTGTCCCGGACCCGGCGAGATCACCGCGTTGTCGAATTCCGCGAGATCCGGAATTGCGTCGGCGGGGGTGTCGTTGCGGATCACCACCGGCTCCTCGCCGTTGACCTCGGCGATCAGCTGGAACAGGTTGTACGTGTACGAGTCGTAATTGTCGATGAGCAGGGTCTTCACCCGCCCACCTCCCTCTGGTCGTTCACGGGCCTACGCGGTCCGTCGCTTGTGCCGTCCACGAAGCGTCTGGAGCGGCGGATAGAGCCATTTCTTGAAGAAACGCTGGAGGCGCGGCATGAGAATCCAGGTGACGAGCGCCGTCACGCACAGACAAAGGAACAGTGCGCGGAGGAACGGATTCACGCTGCTGAGATAGGGAAGCACGATGACATTGAACAGGAGCACCGGTGGGAACACCGCGCTCATATTCACGAACCACAGTTTCCATTTCGACGGCGGAGGCGGCGGGGCCGGCGCGGCGGGCTTGGCGGCCTGGGAGTTGAACCACTCCTTCGCGCCCCGCACGCTGTGGCGGGCCGTCTGCCGCGCGAAACCCTCCGTCCGGGTCTCCCACTGCTTCCGGGCGAGCGAGTCCTCCCAGGCCAGGGCGGACCCTTCACTGTCGAAGCGGTAGACCACATGCCACTCAGCCTCTCGGTCGACGAGGACACCACCCCCCATGAAGCCCGGCTGCGCCGCACTCGCGGCCAGTATGGCCCACCCCCAGGAGTGGAAGGCGGACTCGTAGCCCGGCACCACGTGATAGGCCACGGTGACGGTGACGGGATTAATGCTCACGGGGTCGAGTACGGGAAGGGGGAGCGGTGCGTTCAAACCTTCAACTAAATTTTTCCGGCCGTCTGGAATGTTGGTGTTTGTGGTGCTTTCTAGGTCTCTGGTGTCTTCTGTCAGTTCGTGCCGCGTGTGAATCTCTCGGAATTCGGGGAAGCGCTTGCCGGAATGACGGGAAAAGTTGCACGATCTCTGTTCGAGGCGGGTCGATTCCTGGAAAGAAATGACCGCCCATGCG
Organism: Streptomyces sp. P9-A2; assembly: GCF_036634175.1. Lineage (NCBI taxonomy): Bacteria > Bacillati > Actinomycetota > Actinomycetes > Kitasatosporales > Streptomycetaceae > Streptomyces > Streptomyces sp. P9-A2. The sequence goes on along the minus strand of NZ_JAZIFX010000001.1, from coordinate 2,109,961 downwards.
ATTTACCAGCGAATGGACGGCAGGGAACAGGTAGCAGGGAACGCGTGGCCATGTTCATGGCGTAGTGAGCCGGCGGCTCGTCAACGACATCGCGCTGGTCGCACTCACTCCCGCACGCCGGAACACACTCGTATGCGGCGGCGATGTCGATCCAGCCTGCTGGGCGCATGAGCCCGACGGCGAGGTTGCGCAGGGCGGCCATGGCGCGGGGTGCGGTGCCGGTGCGTACTCACGAGGCGTCCTCGCCGAACGTCACGTCTCCGACGTGGTGCAGGGCCTCAACCGACCAGAGATTCCGGACGAGTTCGGAGAGTCGCGAAGGGCTCGCCCGACCGGGCGGGAGGCTGGTGAGCGCGGAGACGGTCTTCGTCTCGACGGCGACTTGCCCCGCCCCCTCAACGGGGTTCCACTGGAAGGAGGACAATCTCCGGCAGATCTACGACCTGGGCTGGGACCACCTGTCCGGCAGCCACGGCAACGTGGGCACCCGGGTGGACATCGACTTCGAGCTGTCGTTCGTCGCGGACCTCAAGGAGGCCGTCGGCAACGCGATGGCCGCGCACCCGTTCAGCAGCTTCGTCGGCCCGGGGGCGAGCGCGCACACCGGCTTCCTGGCCGACTTCTTCGCGACCGTCTCCCGCGAGGCCACGGACGCGCTGCGGCCGAAGTGCGGCCGCCTGTACGGCTTCGAGGAAGCGACCGTGCCCAACGCCGAGATGGTGGCGTGGGCGATGTACGAGTACCGGTGAGGGCGGCTGCCATGACCGATACAGCGACTGCCCGGGAGATCACCGCCGCCGTGGTGCGGAAGAAGGGTTCCTTCGAGTCGGAGTCCGCCGTACTGGACGCTCCGCGCGACGACGAGGTGCTGGTGCGGATCGTGGCCACCGGCCTGTGCCACACCGACCTGGTGGTCCGCGACCAGGTGTATCCGGTGCCGCTTCCCGTCGTCCTCGGCCACGAGGGCGCCGGCGTCGTCGAAGCGGTGGGCACGACCGTGGAGAAGGTGGCGCCCGGCGACCACGTCGCCATCAGCTTCCTGCCCTGCGGCCGGTGCCACCCCTGTTTCGACGGGTCCCCCGCGAGCTGCGCGAACTTCAACGCCATCAACTTCGCCGGCCGGCGCCCCAACGGCTCCCATGCGCTCCGGTCCGCCGAAGGGGACGGCACACTCCACGACCGGTTCTTCGGGCAGTCGTCCTTCGCCACCTACGAGGTCACCAACGAACGCAACACCGTCAAGGTCCGCGCCGGCGCGCCGCTGGAACTGCTCGGCCCGCTCGGCTGCGGCATCCAGACCGGCGCCGGCACGGTCCTGCGGGCGCTGAAAGTGGGCGCCGGCGCGACCTTCGCGGTGATGGGCACGGGCGCGGTCGGCCTCAGTACGGTGATGGCCGCCCGGGTGGCCGGCGCGACCACGGTCATCGCGGTCGACGTGCTGCCCTCCCGGCTGGAGCTCGCCACCGAACTCGGGGCCACGCACGTGGTCAACGGACGCGAGAAGGACGCCGTCGACGAGATCCGGCGGATCACCGGCGGCGGCGTCGCCTTCGCCCTCGGCGACTCCGCGACGGCGCGGCGGACCCGCGGCGCGCTGGCCCGCGCGGTGGGCGGAGTGCTGGCGGCGGCGGTCGCCCTGGCGGACCCCCGACTGATCGTCCTCGGGGGCCTCTGGGGCGCCGAGCCGGGCATCGCCGAGACCATCCGCGAGCACTTCGCGGAGCTGCCCCGCAGCGTGCCGGTCGCGGCGGCCCAGGTCACCGAACCCGAACTCGCCGGGGCCCGCGCCCGCGCCGTGGAGGAACTGCGCACCGTCATCATCACCACGCCGCGCCCGGAATCATCCGACTGACCCGAAATGTTCGGACAGGTGGCGCCCACACGCGACGCTGGTAGGGGGCGGCACCCCAGCCCCCGTCGGGTGCGGCCAGGCCCTGGCGGGGTTCGACGCAGAGTCGTGGGTTTCCTCAGACGCGCCGGCTGTCGTCCGCTTTCCCCCGGGGGACGGCCGGGGCCCTGTCGAGGCCGTCGTGCGCGTCGCGGGGCAGGCCGATGGCGAGGAGCGCGACGTCGTCGTCGAGGTGCCCCGCGGTGTACCGGTACAGGTCGGCGAGCAGGGCGTCCAGCACGTGGTCCGGGTCCGGTGGGAGGGGTCGGGACAGCCGCGGGACGGGGTCGTAGAAGACCCCGCGGCGGTCGCGGGCCTCGACGACGCCATCGGTGAACAGCACCAGGACCGCCCCCTCGGGCAGGGCGTACTGGTCGACAGGGATGTCCGGGAGGACGTTCGGGATGCCGAGGTCGGCCAGACCCAGCGGCAGTGAAGGCGTGGCCGGCTCCAGCGGGCGGGTCCGGCCGCGGTGGACCAGCAACGGCGCCGGGTGTCCCCGATTGGCCATGCGCAGGGTGGAGCCGTCGGTGGACAACTCGGCGATGACGGCGGTGGCGAACGTCTCGGGTCCTGTCCCGCCCTCGGCGGCGTTGGCCTCCCGCACCCGATCCTCCAGCCAGCAGACCACGCCGGGCAGGTCCGGAGCGCGAAGGGCGGCCTCGTGGAAGGTGCCCAGCAGCGCGTTGACGGTGTGGACCGCGCCCAGGCCTTTGCCCCGGACATCGGCGATCATCAGCCGGACGCCATGGGGAGTCGGGTGGATCGCGTACAGGTCGCCCCCGATGGCGGCTTCCCGTGCGGCGGCCTCGTACCGGACGGCCACGGCCAGCGGCCCGATCCGCCCGGGCGGGGAGGGAAGCACCGCGCGCTGGACGGCCTCGGCGACCTCGCGGGCGTTCTTCAGCTGCCGCCGCTCGCGGGCCAGCAGCCGGTTGACGACCACGGCCAGGAGGGTCAGGGTGACGAAGGTGGAGAACGGGACGACATCGTCGACGCCGAACGGCATCCTGCCTCTCACCAGCGGCAGGAGCAGCGCGGCAAGGAACGCCGCCCCGCCGGTGGCGATCGTCCCGGCCAGGGAGAACCAGGGCGCGACCAGCACGGGGGCGGCCGCCAGCAGGGGAAACACCCTCATACCTCGCGGGCTGAGGAGGTCGAGGACGAACACGCCGAGGATCAGCACGGCGGGCAGCCATCGAAGCCGCTGCCTTTCGCGGGGCGGTAACGCCCGAGTGGGGCCCATTCTCCTGCGCTCCGGGGGTGTTCCTGAACAGAATCCGGGTTCAGTCTCTGCCGCATCCCCGACCACGGCGACCGGAGCACCGCGTGCGATGTGCCGGGTTCTCGTCGGTGGAATGAATGGCGGGCAGTCGCCGGCGGCTGCTTTCCGCCGTCTTCCTCGTCGGTCACGGCGGGGCGGGAGGAGCGGCCGGAGGGCGTCAGCGGGCACCTTCCCGCTCGGAGGGCCGCCCGGTACCGCGATCACGGCGAATCCCTCACTGTGATCGCGGTACCGACCCCGGAGGGAATGTCACGCCGACAGGGGGAACTCCTCGCCCAGGGCGCGGAAGACGTCGGTGTTCAGGGCGAAGGCGCGCTTGCACTCGGTGATGACGCGCTGCTTCTCCAGGTCGTCCGCCCGGATGCCGTCGAGCAGTTCGCGGTACTCGCGCTTGAAGGCGGCCGGGTTGGATATCCCCTCGAAGACGTAGAAGCGGACGCCGTCGCCCTTCTTCGGAAAGCCCCAGGTGCGCTCCGCCCTGTCGCGGATGATCTGGCCGCCGGAGAGGTCGCCGAGGTAGCGGGTGTAGTGGTGGGCGATGTAGCCCGCCGGCCATGCGCTCGCGCAGTGCGCGACCCGCTCCGCGTACGCCTGTGTGGCGGGCAGTGCCGTCAGCGTCGCGCGCCATTCGGGGCCCCGCAGACGGGCCAGGTCCTGCTCCAGAGAGGGCAGGCGCAGCAGCTCCGGGCGGATGAAGGGGCCGGCCACCGGGTCCGACGCCAGCTGCTCCGTACCGGACTCCAGTGCCTGGTACACGAACCACAGCTGCTCGGTGTAGCGCGCGTACGCCTCCATGCCCAGGCGTCCGCCGAGCAGGTCACTCATGAACGTCGAGGTCTCCGCCTCCACGTGCTGCTCGTGGGAGGCGGTGCGGATGAGGGTCGAGAAGGAGTCCATGAGTCCAGATCTTCTATGGTTAGGCTTACCTAAGTCAAGAGCTTGCCGACAGTCCGTCGGTAACTCTTTACCCCGTTGCGGGACGACGGAAGCCCGCCCTCCGAAGAGAGCGGGCTTCGAGGTCGGGAGCCTGGGCCCCGGTCCGGTTCCGGTTCCGGTTACGGCAGGGTCAGGATGTCCGCGCCGGTGTCCGTCACCACCAGGGTGTGCTCGAACTGGGCCGTCCGCCTGCGGTCCTTCGTCACGACCGTCCAGCCGTCGTCCCACATGTCGTACTCGTGCGTGCCCAGGGTCAGCATCGGCTCGATCGTGAACGTCATGCCCGGCTGGATGACCGTCGTCGCGTGCGGGCTGTCGTAGTGCGGGACGATCAGCCCGGAGTGGAACGAGGTGTTGATGCCGTGACCGGTGAAGTCCCGGACCACGCCGTAACCGAAGCGCTTGGCGTACGACTCGATGACCCGGCCGATGATGTTGATCTGCCGGCCCGGCCTGACGGCCTTGATCGCCCGGTTCAGCGACTCCCGGGTCCGCTCCACCAGCAGCCGGCTCTCCTCGTCCACATCGCCCACCAGGTACGTGGCGTTGTTGTCGCCGTGCACCCCGCCGATGTACGCCGTCACGTCCAGGTTGACGATGTCGCCGTCGCGCAACACCGTCGAGTCCGGGATGCCGTGACAGATCACCTCGTTGACCGAGGTGCACAGCGACTTGGGGAAACCGCGGTAACCGAGCGTCGACGGGTACGCGCCGTGGTCGCACATGTACTCGTGCGCCACCCGGTCCAGCTCGTCGGTGGTCACGCCGGGCGCGATGAGCGCGGCGGCTTCCGCCATCGCGCGCGCCGCGATCCGCCCGGCGGTCCGCATGGCCTCCACGGTCTCGGGGGTCTGCACCTCCGGCCCGGTGTACGGCGTGGGAGCGGGCTTCCCGACATACTCGGGGCGGCGGATGTTTCCGGGTACGGAACGGGTGGGAGAGAGCTCCCCTGGGATGAGCAGCGACTGGCCAGACATGGCGGCGAGTCTAATTCAGAGCCCACGGGGCACCGTCTTCCGTGGCGAGAGGAGCCGGTCATGCCCCTGTTCAAGAAGCGGACGGTCGGAAAGCCGGGCGAGTGGTACTACTGCCTGGAACACCAGAAGGTCGAGGAGGGCCCGGACTGTCCCAACAAGGACCGCTTCGGTCCCTACACGAGCCGCACCGAGGCCGAGCACGCCATGGCGACGGCCCGTGAGCGCAACCTCCAGTGGGAGAACGACCCCAAGTGGCACGACGCCCCCACCGGCGAAGGTGAAGGCGACAGCGGCAGCGGCCGGGGCGGCGCGGGCTGAGCCGAGGCCGCGGGCTGAGCCCAGGTGCCGGGCGGGCCCGCTCCGGCTACCAGCGGGCCGGGGGCGGGGCCGTCAGGAGGTCGGCCAGGCGGGACACGCGGTCCCGGAAACGGCGGTGGCCCCGCGGTGACGGCAGGGCGTTCTCGCCGGCCGCCGCGCCGACCAGGTGCTGCACGGTGTCCAGGTCCAGTTCGGCGCCCGGCGGGACGGCCAGCGTCTCGTGGGCCAGCGCCGGCAGCTCGCCGTCGCCGGGGCCTAGGGCCAGCAGGGTCGCGCCGGCCCGGCGGGCGTCGGACACCCGCTCCAGCAGCGGGGCCGTGGGCTCACCGGGCGCCACCACCAGCAGCGTCTCGCCCCGCCGCGCCGCCTCCAGCCGGCCGAGCCCCACCGCCAGATGCGCGGGGTCCGAAGGGCGCGCGTCGTGCCGTACGAGCGTCGGGACCAGCTCCGGCGTGCCCGACCAGGCCGCCTCGTCCACCAGGTGCGCCGCCAGGTGCCACGGTTCGTACTCCCGCGTCCCCACGAGCAGCAGCCCGCCCCCGTGCGACACCACCGACCCCCGCAGGGCCCCCGCGAACCGCCGGGTGGCCCCCAGCCACTCGGTCCCGGCGAGCACGTCCCTCAGCAGCGCGACCCGTACGGCGTCCATGAGGCGCACCCTGCCCCAACCGGGCCCCGGTGACGTGGAATTCGCCCCTGATTCATCCGACCGGGGGGCGTGGGGCGGCGCAGTGACAGCGCTCACGTGGGGCCGCGTGAGCCGGAAACGATTCCGCCGCGCCCGTAGAGTCGGGCCATGACCTCCAGTACCCCCAGCGACAGCGCACAGCAGCCCGAAAAAGCCCCCGCGAAGGCTCCCGCCAAGGACCCCTGGGACCTGCCCGACGTCTCCGGGCTCGTCGTCGGCGTGCTCGGCGGAACCGGGCCGCAGGGCAAGGGCCTTGCCTTCCGGCTCGCCAAGGCCGGCCAGAAGGTGATCATCGGTTCGCGCGCCGCCGAACGCGCGCGGGCCGCCGCCGAGGAACTCGGCCACGGCGTCGAGGGCGCCGACAACGCCGAGACCGCCCGCCGCAGCGACATCGTGATCGTCGCCGTGCCCTGGGACGGCCACGGCAAGACGCTCGAGAGCCTGCGCGAGGAACTGACCGGCAAGCTCGTCGTCGACTGCGTCAACCCGCTCGGCTTCGACAAGCAGGGCGCCTACGCGCTGAAGCCCGAGGAGGGCAGCGCCGCCCAGCAGGCCGCCGCCCTCCTCCCGGCCTCCCGGGTCACCGCCGCCTTCCACCACCTGTCCGCGGTCCTGCTCCAGGACCCGGAGATCGACGAGATCGACACCGACGTGATGGTGCTCGGTGAGGTCCGCGCCGACGTGGAGATCGTGCAGGCCCTCGCCGGACGCATCCCCGGCATGCGCGGCATCTTCGCCGGGCGGCTGCGAGGCGCCCACCAGGTGGAGTCCCTGGTCGCCAACCTGATCTCCGTCAACCGCCGCTACAAGGCACACGCCGGGCTCCGTGTGACGGACGTATGACCTCATGGGGGACACTGGTGGGCGAAGCAGTGTCCCCCGACAGGAGCCCAGCCGCCATGCCCCGACTCGCTCTCTACGCCCTCACCGTCTGCTTTCTCGCCGTCGCCGCGGCCGTCGTGTCCTTCGTCCAGGGCAGCTGGCTGGGCGTCGTCTGGATCCTGCTCGCGGGACTGTCGTCCAACATGACCTGGTACTACGTGCGGCGGGGGAAGATGGAGCGGCAGGCCGCCGCCGAGGCGGCGCAGGGCGCGGAGACGGCGCAGGGCGACCGGCCCGTCACGGGCTGACCCGTCACACGCCGACGGGTCACGCGCCGACGGGTCACGCGCCGCGGCCGCCCGTCGGTCCCCCGTCGCCCGCCGGCCGGTCTCCTTACGCGGTGACCGAGCAGAACTCGCTCTCGTCCTGCCAGAAGCGGAACAGATCCAGGCCGCAGTACGTCTCCAACTCGTGGATGCCCAGGGCCGACAGGATCGAGTCGATCACGTCGAAGAACACGCCGTTCACCGCCGGCACCCACAGCAGCGCGAACACGAACAGCAGGCCGAAGGGTGCGAACGGTTCCACCTGGCGCCGCAGGCTCCGCGACAGCCAGGGCTCGAGCACGCCGTAGCCGTCCAGGCCCGGCACCGGCAGGGAGTTCAGGATCGCGGCCGTCACCTGGAGCAGCGCCAGGAACGCCAGCGCGAACCGGAAGTCGGCCGGCACGCCGTCCAGCGCGCCCAGCCAGAAAGGCGCCGTGCACACGAGCGCGAACAGGACGTTCGTCAGCGGGCCCGCCGCCGAGATCAGACTGTGCCGCCAGCGCCCCCGGATCCGGTGCCGCTCGATGAACACCGCCCCGCCCGGCAGACCGATCCCACCCATGATCACGAACAGCACGGGGAGCACGATGCTGAGCAGGGCGTGGGTGTACTTCGCGGGATTCAGCGTGAGGTAGCCCTTCGCGCCGATCGAGATGTCGCCGCTGTGCAGCGCGGTGCGGGCGTGCGCGTACTCGTGCAGGCACAGCGAGACGATCCAGGCGGCCGTCACGAACAGGAACACGGCGACGCCCGGCTGGTTCGCGAACCCGGTCCAGGTGGCCCATCCCGTGACCGCCGTGACGGCCAGGATGCCCAGGAACACCGGGCTGATCCTCCGGTCGCCGTGGCGGGTGGTGGCGGTGGTCATGGGGCTCCCTGGGCTGACTGTCGGGCCACGGCCCGGCGGGGACGAGGCCGGCGGGCACATGGTTGGACGCGCGGGGCGCCGCGCGCGGACTGCCCGACCGTACCGGGCGCACCCGGAAAACGTCTCGCGTCGGCCACCGGTTCCGGAGAGGGTGGGGACCTGAACGGGGCGGCGGGGGAGGGGCGTGCGGGAGGGCCGCCGACCCGCCCACCCGCCCCCACCCTGTGACCGCCCCCGGCCCACCGGAGACAATGGACCCCGTGCGCTATCGCATCCTCGGTACCACCCAGGTACTCCGCCCCGACGGCACCGCCGTCCCGGTCGGCGGGGCACGGCTGCGTGCGCTGCTGACCGTGCTCGCGCTGCGGGCCGGCCGTACGGTGCCGGTACGTCTGCTCGTCGACGAGGTGTGGGACGGCGAACCGCCGGCCGACGCGACGGGGGCGCTGCAGGCGCTGGTGGGGCGGCTGCGCCGGGCGCTCGGCGCGGACGCGGTGGCCTCCGACGACGGCGGTTACCGCCTCACCGCCACGGCCGACGACATCGACCTGCACCGGTTCGAGCGGCTGGCCGGCGAGGGCCTGCGCGCGCTGTCCGACGGGAATCCGGCCAAGGCGGGCCTCGTCCTGGACGACGCCCTCGCCCTGTGGCGGGGCCCCGCTCTCGCCGATCTGCCCTACCGCACCGCCGAGGCGGCCCGGGCCGACGCCCGGCACCTGGACGCCCTGCGCGCCCGGCACGGCGCCGCCCTCGCCCTCGGCGAGGCCGAGCGGTCGCTGCCCGAGCTGACCGCCCTGTGCGACGGCCATCCGCTCGACGAACCCCTCCAGGTACTGCGGTTGCGCGCCCTGCGGGACGCCGGCCGCACCGCCGAGGCACTGGCCGCCTACGAGGGTGTACGCCGGCTGCTCGCCGACCGTCTCGGCTCCGACCCCGGCGCCGAACTGCGCGCCCTGCATGCGGAGTTGCTGGTACCCGAAGCGGCGCCGCCGGCCCGGCCCGGGAAGGCGGGGGCGCCCGGAGCGGGGAAGCCCGCCGACACCCCGTCCCCACTCCCGCCTTTGCCCTCGTCCTCGTCCTCGTCCCCGCCCGGCGGTCTGCGGGCCAGGCTGACCTCCTTCGTCGGCCGGGAGGCCGACCTCGAGGCCGTCCGGGGCGACCTCGCCTCGGCCCGCCTGGTCACCCTGATCGGCCCCGGCGGGGCCGGGAAGACCCGGCTGTCGCAGGAGGCCGCCGAAGCCCTCCTGCGGGCGTCCGCCGCGCACCACGGCGACGGGGGCGGCGACGGGGGCGGCGACGAAGGGGTGGCCCGGGACGGAGTCCGGGTCGCCGAACTCGCCCCGGTCGACGACCCCGCCGGTGTCCCCGAAGCGGTGGTCACCGCCGTCGGTGCCCGCGAGACCGTGCTGTACGGCGCCGGTGCCGAGGGCATACGGGCCGCCACCGAACGCGGCGACGACCCCGTGGACCGCCTCGCCGAACACTGCGGCCGGCGGCGCATGCTGCTCGTCCTGGACAACTGCGAGCACGTCGTGGACGCCGCCGCCCGGCTGGTCGAGACGCTCCTCGAACGCTGCCCCGGCCTCACCGTGCTCGCCACCAGCCGTGAACCCCTCGGCGTTCCGGGGGAGGTGCTGCGCCCGGTGGAACCGCTGCCGGAACCGGTCGCGCTGCGGCTGCTCGCCGACCGCGGGGCCGCCGCCCGCCCCGGCTTCCGGGTCGAGGACGACCCGAAGGCGTGCGCGGAGATCTGCCACCGGCTCGACGGGCTGCCCCTCGCCATCGAACTCGCCGCCGCCCGGCTACGGATGCTGACCCCGCGCCAGATCGCCGACCGGCTCGACGACCGCTTCCGGCTGCTCACCTCCGGCAGCCGCACCGTCCGGCCCCGCCAGCAGACCCTGCGGGCCGTCGTCGACTGGTCCTGGGACCTGCTCGACGACGGTGAACGGGACGTTCTGCGGCGGCTGTCCGTCTTCGCGGGCGGCTGCGACCTCGCCGCCGCCGAGGCCGTGTGCGGGCCCGCAGTCCTGGACGCCCTCGGCTCACTCGTGGACAAATCCCTTGTGGTGGCAGCCCCTTCGGGTGACCGCACCGGCGGCGACGAGATGCGCTACCGGTTGCTGGAGACGGTCGCCGAGTACGCCTCCGAACGGCTCGACGAGGCCGGACAGCGGACCGGCGCCGAACGCGCCCACCTCACCTACTACCGCGAAATCGCCCGCATCAACGACCCGTTGTTGCGCGGACCGGACCAACTGGCCGCCATCGAACGGCTGGAGCGCGAGTACGAGAACCTGCGCACCGCGCTGCGCCACGCCGTCGCCGCCCGCGACGAGCAGGAGGCGCTCTGCCTGACACTGTCGCTGAGCTGGTACTGGCAGATGCGCGACCAGCGGATCGAGGCCCGGAACTGGTGCCGTGAGGTGATGGCGCTGGGCCCGGACCCCTTCACCGAACCGGTACGCCCCGTCCCCTCCTTGTGGCAGCGCTGCATCGACGCCCCGCCGCCGATGAGCGGCGAGATGCTCGCCGAAGCCAGACGAGGGGTGCACCTGTCCCACATGGCGTGCATGGACACGGAGCTGGAGGACTGGACGACCCCGCAGGCGCAGCACAGACTGCGGGTCATCGCCGCGACCTACGAGCCCGGCCAGCCGCAGACGTGCCGACCGCCCGGCACGTTCTGGGCGTTCGCCCTGATGCTGACCGGCGAGATGAACACCCTGCGCGCGGTCGTCGACAACGCTGTCCGCACCTGCCGGCAGACACCCGGATTCGACTGGGAACTGGCCTCCAACCTGCATATGAGGGCCAACTTCCTCGCCAACCGCAGCGACTGGGCGGGCGACGCGCTGCGCGACGCGGAAGAGGCCCTGGAGATCTACCGGCGTCTCGGCGACGCCTGGGGCGCCGCCGAGGCCCTCGCCGCGCGCGCCGAGGCACGCGAGCGCCGCGGTGAGCGCGCGCTCGCCGCCGCCGACTACGAGGCGGCGATTGAGCACGCCGAACGCCTCGGCGCCCACGCCCAGACGGCCGTGCTCACCGCCCGGCTGGGCGGCGTACTGCTGGAGGCCGGTGAGGAGGAGCGCGGCGAGCGGCTGCTGCGCGAGGTCATCGACCAGGGCGGCGGCAGGCACGAGCCTGCCCTGCCCGCCGCTCGGCTCTTCCTGTCCGGCTGGCTCGGTCTGACCGGGCGCACCGCCGAGGCCCGGGACCAACTGCGCGTGCTTCGCGAGGAGTTCCGTATCGCGCACTACGTCGTCTTCGACGCGTTCATCCTCGGTGCCGAGGGCTGGCTCGACGTCGCCGACGGCCAGGACGAACGGGCGCTGGTCGCGATCCGCGCGGCGCTCGAGCAGTCCGGCAATCCGCTGACCCTGGCCATGGCCGCCCACATGCGTGCCGCGCATCTGACCCTGGGCGCCACGGCCCTGGCCACGGTGGACGGCGGGCGGCGCGCCCGCGACGCGGCCCGCTGCCTCGGCGCCGCCGACGCCTCGCTGCCGCCCCGCCATGTCGCCGGGCGCATGGAGCGCGAGGTGCGCGAGCTGGCCGAGCGGCGGACCCGGGACGCCCTCGGCGACACGGCGTACGAGACCGCGTACGCGGAGGGCGGCCACCTCTCCCCGGAGGAGGCCGCCACCCTGGTCTGACCCGTCACGCGGGAGCGCGGGAGCGCGGGGGTGCGGGGACGAGGGGCCGCGGGGACGCGGGATCAGCTCTTCGTGCGGAACTTGTGGATGGCGACCGGCGCCATCACCGCCGTGATCCCCACCGACCAGGCCACCGTCAGCCACAGATCGTCCGCGACCGGGCCGCCCACCATCAGACCGCGCGCGGCGTCGGCCAGCGAGGACAGCGGATTGACATCGGTGAAGGTCTGCAGCCAGCCAGGCATCGACTGGGTCGGAGCGAAGATCGACGAACCGAACTGCAGCGGCATCAGCACCAGGAAGCCCATCGCCTGCACCGACTGCGCGTTCTTCATCGCCACGCCCAGCGTGATGAAGATCCACATGAGGGCCGAACCGAACAGCACGGCCAGTCCCACGGCGGCGAACAGTCCCGGCCAGTTGGTGATGTCGAAGCCGACCAGGACACCGACGACCATGAGGATCGCGGTGGCGATCAGCATGCGCAGCACCTCGACCGCGATCTTGGCGAACAGCACCGAGCCCCGGCCGATGGGCAGCGACCGGAAACGGTCCATGACGCCCGTGTTGAAGTCCTGGTTGAAGCCGGTACCCACCCCCATAGCCATGTTCATGCCCATCATGGCCATCAGGCCGGGCACGATGTACTGCACGTACGCCTCCTGCCCGCCGCCCAGCGACTGCCCGATCGAGCCGCCGAAGACATACACGAACAGCAGGGTGAACACGATCGGGAACAGCACGGCGTCGAACATCGACTCCGGGTCCTGCCGGATCCACAGCAGATTGCGGCGGACCAGGGCGCTGGTGTGACGCAGATGGGAACGCAGCGGAATGCGCCCGTCCGCGGAGTTCGCGCGGGAGGCCCCGGACGGCCCGCCCGCTCCGCCGGCCCTGCCCGCCCCGGCCGCAGCGGGGCCGGTCGTGGCAGTCGTGGCGGTCTTCGCGGTCGTCGTGGTCTTCGCGGAAGTCGCGGAAGTCGCGGAGCTCATGCGGCGGCCTCCTCATGGGTCTCGGCGGGCGCGGTGTCCTGCGGGGCGCCGGCGCGGTGGCCGGTGAGCGACAGGAACACCTCGTCCAGGCTGGGAAGTTCGGTACTGATGGAGGCGAGGGTCAGGCCCCGCGCGGTGACGGCGCCGACCACCGCGGTCAGCTGCTCGTCGCTGAGGATCGGCACCAGGACGGCACCCCGCTCGGTGTCCACGGTGGTGGCGGCGAGCCCGGTGATGCCCAGCTCGTCGAGCGCGGAGGCGAGCGGGCGCAGCTGGAGCGGATCGGCCGGGCGGATCCGCAGGGTGCGGCCGCCGACCTTGGCCTTCAGCTCCTCGATGCCGCCGTTCGCGATGACCTTGCCCCGGTCCACGACGGTCAGCTCGGAGGCGAGCTGCTCGGCCTCCTCCATGTACTGGGTGGTCAGCAGCACGGTCACCCCGTCCCCGACCAGCCGCCTGACCTCGACCCACACCTCGTTGCGGGTGCGCGGGTCCAGTCCCGTGGTCGGCTCGTCCAGGAACAGCACCGCGGGCCGGCCGATCATCGACGCTGCCAGGTCCAGCCGGCGCCGCATACCGCCGGAGTACGTGGCCGCCGGACGCCGGGCCGCCTCGGTGAGAGAGAACCGCTCCAGCAGCTCGTCGGCGCGGCCCCGGGCCTCCTTACGGGACAGGTCGAGCAGCCTGCCGATCAGGTACAGGTTCTCCCAGCCGGCGAGCTTCTCGTCGACGGAGGCGTACTGCCCGGTCAGCCCGATCACCCTGCGCAGCTGCCGGGGCTGGCGGAGTACGTCGTACCCGGCGACGGTGGCCTCGCCCGCGGTCGGGGCGAGCAGGGTGGAGAGAATGCGGACGAGGGTGGTCTTGCCGGCGCCGTTCGGCCCGAGAACCCCCATCACGGTGCCTTCGCGCACTTCCAGATCGACACCGTCCAGTGCCCTGGTCTCGCCGTAGTGCTTGACCAGCCCCCGTACGGTGACAGCGCTGTCCGCGCCACCGGAGTCGTTGTCGTTTCGCTTCATGCCCCGACCCTCGCACCCCCCACCGACAAACCCCCGACAGCTTCCCGACAGAGAACTGTCGGGAAGCTGTCGGGGGTTCGTCGCAGGGGCACTGCGCCGGTGTGGGCGGGCAGCCGATCCCACGCGCCCCCACCTCCCCACGACGACCACCGCAACCATCAATTGAGCAACCCCGACGGCGAGCCACCCCCTCCGCGAGAGCGGCGCCGGTTCAGGCGCAAAGAGAGGGACGGGCCCGCCGGTTGGGGGAAGACCGGCGGGCCCGTCAGTGTGCGGCGTTGGTTCAGCGGCAGCGCCACCGCGCTGCTCCGGCGACTGCGATCGCTCAGTGGACGGAGTGTTCCTCCTGCGGGAACGTTCCGCCCACGACGTCCTCGGCGAACGCCTTCGCCGCGCCGCCCATGACCTCACGCAGGTTCGCGTACTGCTTCACGAACTTCGGTACCCGGCCGCCGGTCAGCCCGAGCATGTCGGTCCACACCAGCACCTGCGCGTCCGTCTCCGGTCCCGCGCCGATCCCGACGGTGGGGATGTGCAGCGTCCGGGTCACCTCGGCGGCCAGCTCGGCCGGCACCAGCTCCAGGACGACGGCGAAGGCGCCCGCGTCCTGCACGGCCTTCGCGTCCCGCAGCAGCTGCTGCGCGGCCTCCTCGCCGCGCCCCTGGACGCGGTAGCCCATGGCGTTCACGGACTGCGGGGTGAGTCCGATGTGCGCCATCACCGGGATGCCGGACTCGACCAGCAGCTCGATCTGCCGGTGCGAGCGCTCCCCGCCCTCCAGCTTGACGGCGCCCACCCCGGCCTCCTTGACCAGCCGGGTCGCCGAGCGCAGCGCCTGCACCGGTCCCTCCTGGTACGAGCCGAAGGGCAGGTCGGCGACGATCAGGGCGCGGCCGGTGCCGCGGACCACGGCCGCGGACAGCATGGTCATCTCGTCGAGGGTGACGGGAACGGTCGTCTCGTACCCGAGGTGGCAGTTGCCCGCGGAGTCGCCGACGAGCATGACCGGGATGCCGGCCTCGTCGAAGACGGACGCGGTCATGGCGTCGTAGGCGGTGAGCATGGGCCACTTCTCGCCGCGTTCCTTGGCGAGGGTGATGTCGCGGACGGTGACACGGCGTGTGCTCTTGCCCCCGTACAGCGCCTTACTGCCGTCGGAGGGGACGGACTTGCCCGTCTGGGCAGCCGAAAGCTGCGTCATGGCAACGGCTCCTAACACGTCATCTCGAGGCACCCTGACGGCGTCCCCGGATCCCTTCCATGGTGGCACCTCGCGGGAGTCGGTGCCAGGGGACGGTC
Source organism: Streptomyces sp. P9-A2 (assembly GCF_036634175.1). Classification (NCBI taxonomy): domain Bacteria; kingdom Bacillati; phylum Actinomycetota; class Actinomycetes; order Kitasatosporales; family Streptomycetaceae; genus Streptomyces; species Streptomyces sp. P9-A2. The sequence goes on along the minus strand of NZ_JAZIFX010000001.1, from coordinate 2,094,884 downwards.
TCCACCGAAAGGTGCGCAATGCCGCGGCAAGGTCTCGGCAAAGGAATTCCGATACGAGACCGTGCCGTTTCGAAACGGTTCTACGGTGGCCGTATGACTTCCCCCGCCGCCGCCCCCGGTCGCCGCATACCGGAACACGTGCACCGGCGCCGCTGGGTGATCCTCGGTGTGCTGATCCTGAGCCTGCTGATCGTCGTCCTGGACAACTCGATCCTGAACGTCGCCATCAAGACGATCTCCACGCCCGCCCCCACCGGCCTGGGCGCCACCCAGAGCGAGCTGGAGTGGGCGATCAACGCCTACACGCTCGTCTTCGCGGGCCTGTTGTTCACGGCGGGTCTGCTGGGCGACCGGCTCGGCCGTAAGAAAGTGCTGCTCGGGGGCCTCGCGGTGTTCGGCATGGGCTCGGCGCTCGCCGCGTTCTCCGGCTCCCCGGCGGAGCTGATCGGCTTCCGCGCGGTGATGGGTCTGGGTGCCGCCTTCGTCATGCCGGCGACTCTGGCCGTGCTGATGAACATCTTCGAACGGGACGAGCAGCCGAAGGCCATCGGCATCTGGGCGGGCGGTGTGGGCCTCGCCATCGCCATCGGCCCGGTCACCGGCGGAGTGCTCCTGGACCACTTCTGGTGGGGCTCGGTCTTCCTCGTCAACGTGCCGATCGTGCTGATCGCCCTCGCCCTGATGCTGTGGCTGGTGCCGGACTCCCGCGACCCGGACCCCGGCCGGATCGACCCCGTCGGCGTCGTCCTGTCCGTGACCGGCCTGGTGCTGCTGGTCTACGGCATCATCAAGGGCGGCCAGCTCGCCGACTTCACCGACCCCACGGCGCTGTCGGCCATCGGCGCCGGGCTCGCCGTCCTCGTCGCGTTCGTGGTGCTCGAGAAGCGCAGCACCCATCCGTCCATCGACATGGCGTACTTCGGGAACAAGGTCTTCTCGGCCTCGATCACCGCGATCGCGCTGGTCTTCTTCGCACTGCTGGGCGTGATGTTCTTCGCCGTCTTCTACACCCAGAGCGTGCGCGGGTACTCGCCGCTGGAAACCGGTCTGCTGCTGCTGCCGCTGGCCGCGGCGCAAATGATCTTCGCGCCGCGGGCCCGGCTGCTGGTGGACCGTTTCGGCAACAGGGCGACCACCACCGGCGGCATGCTGCTGCTCGCGGCGACGCTGGCCGCGTTCGCCGCCCTGGACGCGGACACGCCGATCTGGATCCTCGAGGTGATCTTCTTCCTGATGGGCACCGCGATGGCGAACGTCATGACGCCGGTCAGCGTCGTGATCATGCAGGCGCTGCCGCGGGAGAAGGCGGGTTCGGCCTCCGCGCTCAGCAACACCTTCCGCCAGGTCGGCGGCGCCTTCGGCGTCGCCATCCTCGGCTCGGTGCTGTCCACCGCGTACCGCACGCACATCGAGGACAAGCTCGTCCTGCTGCCGCCGGGCGTACGGCACGCCGCCGGCGAGTCCATCGAGGCCACCCTGGGCGCCGCGGCCCGGCTCGGGCCACGCGGTGACGCCCTGGTCGGTCCGGCCAACGACGCCTTCCTGCACGCCATGCACATCACGGCGCTGTGCGGCGCGGGCGTCGCGGTGCTCGGCGCGATCGTCGTCGCCCTGTTCCTGCCCGGCCGGAGCCCGGAGCCCGGAGGGGACGGGAAGGACGAGGAGTTGGTGCCGACGGGGGCGAAGGACACGACGGGGGCGAAGGGCGCGGCGAAGAGGCGGGACTGAGGAGCGGACCGGGACACGGGAGACGACGCGGGGATCGGGCAGGGGAGACGCACCGGGGAGAATCGTCCCAGCCCACGGAAAGGACACAGCGACGTGAGCCTCGCCGACCCCGGCACCACCGATCCCGGCACCGCCGGCCTTGGTGCTACCGGCCCTGGTACCGCCGATCCCGGCACCGCCGATCCCGGCACCGCCGGCCCCGGCACCGCCGGCCCCGGCACCGCCGGCCCCGGTACCGCCGATCCCGGCACCGCCGGCCTTGGTGCTACCGGCCCTGGTACCGCCGATCCCGGTACCGCCGGCCCCGGCACCGCCGGCCCCGGCACCGCCGGCCCCGGCACCGCCGGCCCCGGTACCGCCGATCCCGGCACCGCCGGCCTTGGTGCTACCGGCCCTGGTACCGCCGATCCCGGTACCGCCGGCCTTGGTGCTACCGGCCCTGGTACCGCCGATCCCGGCACCGCCGGCCTTGGTGCTACCGGCCCTGGTACCGCCGATCCCGGCACCGCCGGCCCTGGTACCACCGGCCCCGTCCCAAGTTCCGGTCCCGTCCCCCGGCCGGGCGGCCCCGCGCGTGGTCGACCCCGCAGTGAGGCCGTCGAACGGGCCATCATCGAGGGCGCGATGAAGCTCCTGGAGGACGGTGTGCCCCTCGCGGAGCTGTCCATCGAGCGGATCGCCCGCACCGCCGGCGTCGGCAAGGCCACCATCTACCGCCGCTGGAGCGGCAAGGAGGAACTCTTCGTCGACGTCCTGCGCGCCGCCGAACCCGGCGACCCTGAACTCCCCGGCACCTCCATGCGCGACGACCTCGTCGCCCTGCTGGAGTCCCTGCGCCGGCGCGGCCTCGCCAGCAGGGCCTCGGTGATCCTGCACAACGTCCACGCCCAGATGAAGAGCAGCCCGAAGATCTGGGCCGCCTACCACAACACCGTCGTCCTGCCACGCCGCAGGCTCGGCCTGGAGGTGCTGCGCCGCGGCAGGGAGAACGGCGAACTCCGCGCCGACGTCGACCTCGAGCTGCTGAACGACATCGTCGTCGGCCCCCTGCTCGTCCGCACGCTCCTGCGCCCCGACGCCGGTCTGCCGGACGGACTCGCCGAACAGGTCGTCGACACTCTCCTCCAGGGCCTGCGTCCCGTTCCATGACCGCTGGATCCCCGGATCCCCGGATTCCCGGCCGCCACACTGTGCGCATTTCGTCACAGAGCGCGCTTTCCCCGGTCCCGCCTGGAACTCCCGGAGCGGCTCCGTTCGTCCTCGCCTCCGTACTGCCGTCGACGGACGGCGGGAAGAGCGCCGAGCATCCCCTATGGTCTACGCACACGGGGGCGACGGTGTGCACGGCAAGGTGTGAGGCAACGGTATGGCGCAGCAGGCGTACATGACGGAGACGGACGACGGCGGCTCAGGGCCCGAGAAACGCCGGACAGCCGGGATCCGGCGCCTGTGGAACCGCCTGACCAGAGGCTGGCGCGGGGACCGCCGGATCTGGCGCCGGGGCGTGATCCTGGCCGTGTGCGCGATGCTGATCGCCCTGGTCATGGGCGCCCACGCCCGGATCCCCAACGTGGTCGGCAACCTGGGCAGTCTGCTCGAGACGTTCCTGCCGTGGCTGGGGCTGGCCGTCCCGGTGCTGCTGGTGTCGGCTCTCGTCCGCAGGTCGGCCACCGCGCTGATCGCGCTGCTGCTGCCCCTGGTCGTCTGGCTGAACCTCTTCGGCGGCCTGCTCATCGACCGGACCGGCTCCGGCGGCGACCTCACGGTGGCCACGCACAACGTCAACGCCCAGAACCCCGACCCGTCCGGCACGGCCCGCGGCGTCGCGGCCTCGGGGGCGGACGTCCTGGCGCTGGAGGAGCTGAAGGCGTCGGCGGTCCCGACGTACCGGGAGGCGCTGGCGTCGACGTACAAGCACCACGCGGTGGTCGGCACCGTCGGACTGTGGAGCAAGTACCCGCTGAGCGACGTGGCGGCCGTCGACATACGCCTCGGCTGGAAGCGCGCGATGCGGGCCACGGTGGCGACGCCCGAGGCGCAGGTCGCCGTGTACGTCGCCCATCTCCCCTCCGTACGGGTGAAGATGGAGGCCGGCTTCACCGCCCGTCAGCGGGACAAGAGCGCCGACGCCCTGGGCGCGGCCATCAGAAGGGAGCCCTTGGAGAACGTCGTTCTGCTCGGCGACCTGAACGGCACGATGAACGACCGCGCACTGAACGCCGTCACCTCCCAGATGCGGTCGACCCAGGGCGCGGCGGGCGACGGCTTCGGTTTCAGCTGGCCGGCGGCGTTCCCGATGGCGCGGATCGACCAGATCATGGTCAAGGGCGCGGAACCGGAGAGCTCGTGGTCGCTCCCCGCGACGGCGAGCGACCATCTCCCCATCGCGGCCCGGGTGAAGCTGGCGACGCCGGGCGGCTGAGATGCGGGGCGGCTGAGGCGCGGGGGCGGCCCCGGGAACGGAGTCCCGGGGCCGCCCCCGCCCTGTTCGCCCGACGGTAGGCCTTACTCCCGCCAGCCGCTCGTGATCGGTAGCCGACGGTCCTTGCCGAAGCCCTTCGGGGAGATCTTCGTCCCCGGCGGGTACTGCCGCCGCTTGTACTCGGCCCGGTCGACCATCCGCAGCGTCTTCTTCACCAGTTCCGCGTCGAACCCGGCGGCGACGATCTCGTCCGCGCCCCGGTCCCGGTCCACGTACAGCTCGAGGATCGCGTCGAGGACGGGATAGTCCGGCAGCGAGTCCGTGTCGACCTGACCCGGCCGCAGTTCCGCGCTCGGCGGCTTCGTGATCGAGTTCTCGGGGATGGGCGGGGTCTCGCCCCGCGCAGCGGCGGAGCGGTTGCGCCATTGGGCGAGCCGGAACACCGATGTCTTGTAGACGTCCTTGATGGGCCCGTACGCCCCCACCGAGTCCCCGTACAGCGTCGAGTAGCCGACCGCCAGTTCCGACTTGTTGCCCGGTGCCAGGACGAGGTGGCCCTCCTGGTTGGAGATCGCCATGAGCATCGTCCCGCGCAGTCGGGACTGCAGATTCTCCTCCGCCAGCCCGGACAGCTTCAGCGCCCCCATATAGGCGTCGAACATCGACTCGATGGAGACGGTACGGAAGTTCAGCCCGGTCCGCCGTGCCAGCTCCGCCGCGTCGCCCCTGGAGTGGTCCGAGGAGTACTTCGACGGCATGGCCACGCAGTGGACGTTCTCGGGGCCCACCGCGTCGCAGGCGATCGCGGCGACGAGCGCCGAGTCGATCCCGCCGGACAGGCCGATCAGCACCGACTCGAACCCGTTCTTCCCGACATACGCCCGCAGCCCCACGACCAGCGCCGAGTACACCTCCTCGTCGTCGTCGAGGGGCTGCGCGAGGACCCCGGTCCGCTCCGGCGGGTACGAGGGCAGCGCTGCCTCGGACAGGACGACACGGTCGATCCGCAGCCCGTCGTCGACCACCTCGCCGGCCGGGGGAGCGTCCGCGGCGGCCGCCGGGAGGTCGAGGTCGAGCACCACGCACTCCTCGGTGAACTGCGGTGCGCGCGCCACGACTTCACCGTCACGGTCGACGACGATGGAGTCCCCGTCGAAGACCAGGTCGTCCTGACCGCCGGTCATCGCGAGGTACGCGGTCGTGCAGCCGGCCTCCCGGGCGCGCCTGCGGACCAGTTCGAGCCGGGTGTCGTCCTTCTCCCGCTCGTACGGCGAGGCGTTGACGGAGAGCAGCAGCCCGGCTTTCGCGGACCGCGCGGCCGGGACCCGGCCGCCGTCCTGCCACAGGTCCTCGCAGATGGCGAGGGCGACGTCCACGCCGTGCAGCCGCAGGACGGGCAGCGTCTCGCCGGGTACGAAGTACCGGAACTCGTCGAAGACGCCGTAGTTCGGCAGATGGTGCTTGGCGAAGCCCAGCACGACCTCGCCGCCGTACAGCACGGCCGCGGCATTGCGCGGCGCGCCCGCGGGCTGGCCGTACTTCGGCTGTTCGGTGGCGCTGCGGTCGAGATAGCCGACGAGTACGGGCAGTTCCCCGAAGCCCTCCTCGGCGAGCCGCGCGGCGAGGGAGCGCAGGGCCTCACGGGAGGCCTCCACGAAGGACGATCTCAGCGCGAGGTCCTCGACGGGGTACCCGGTCAGCGCCATCTCCGGGAACGCCACGAGGTGGGCTCCCTGTTCGGCACAGTGCCGGGTCCGGCGGACGATCGTGTCGGCGTTGCCGGCGAGGTCGCCGACACGCGAGTCGATCTGATTCAGAGCGAGACGAAGTTGAGGCACGCGGCCCAGTGTAATCGTCAATTCGACGCTATGGGGGTGGCGGGCACGGTGGACCCCGGAGCATCACGGGCCGGAAAAATTTGAACGCGGGATGCGTATTACCTACGCTGCCCTGTATGAGGCTGCTGCGCTCCACCGACCTGGCCCTGCGGGTCCTGATGCGCCTGGCCGTGGCCGAAGAGAAGACCAACCCGACGACGCGCGATGTCGCCGAGGCCATGGACGTGCCGTACACCCATGCCGCGAAGGTCGTCGCCGAACTCCAGCACATGGAACTGCTCACGGCCCGCCGCGGCCGCGGCGGCGGCCTCACCCTCACGGAGCGGGGCCGCACGGCCTCGGTGGGCGCCCTGGTGCGCGCCTTCGAGGGCGAGGACGACGTCGTCGACTGCGAGGGCGCGTCCGCGTCCGGAACGGGCACGCCCTGCCCGCTCCGCTCCGCCTGCCGGCTGCGCGGCGCGCTGCGGCAGGCCCAGGAGGCGTTCTTCACCTCACTGGACCCGCTCACCGTGGCGGACATCAGCACGGGCCCGACGGGCCCGCTGCTGCTGGAGATCGCCCGCGCGCCGCGGCCGTAGCCGTGGCCGTGGCCGCGGCGGGGTGCGGCCGTGCGAGCCGCGGCCGTGCGGGGTCGTGCGCGGCCGTGCGGGGCGCGTTCAGCCCTGCTTGGCCAGCCAGAGGTCCGGGCCGAACACCTCGTAGTGGATGTCGGCCGGCGCGACGCCCTTGCCGATCAACTGCTCCCGCACCGTCCGCATGAACGGCAGCGGACCGCACAGGTACGCGCGCGTGCCCGACGCGACCGGTACATCGGTGAGGTCGACGTAGCCGGTGGACGTGCCGGCCGGGGCGTCCTGCTCGTAGAAGAGGTGCACCGCCGCGTCCGGCAGTTTCGCCGCGTACGTCTCGTGGTCCACGCGCAGGGCGTGGTCGGCGGGGGAGCGGTCGCCGTGCACGACGACGACGGGGGCGTCGTAGCCGTGGTCGGCGAGGTGGGCCAGCATCGCGGTCATCGGGGTCACGCCGATGCCCGCGGAGGCGAGCAGCAGGGGGGCGGCGGGTTCGGTGGCGAGGACGAGATCGCCGTATGCCTCGGACAGCTCCAGGACGTCGCCGGCCCGCACGCGCGCGTACAGGTGGCCGGAGACCTCGCCCTCGGGCGTTCCGTCGTCGTGCACGCGCTTGACGCTGAACTGCCGCTCGTCGGGGCCGGGCGCGCCGGAGAGGCTGTACTGGCGGATCTGCCGGGCGCCGTCGTCCAGGGCGACGCGGACGGAGACGTACTGGCCCGGGTGGAAGTCCCGCACCGGGCCCCCGTCGGCGGGGCGCAGCCGGAAGGAGACGACGTCGGCGGTCTCGGTGACCCGCTCGACGACCTCCCACTCCCGCCAGCCGGGCCCGCCCTGCTCCTCGTAGAGCCGCTTCTCGATGGCGATGAGGGCGTTCGCCATCAGCCAGTAGACCTCTTCCCAGGCGGCCGCGACCTCGGGTGTGACGGCCTCGCCCAGGACCTCCACGATCGCGGCGAACAGGTGCTCGTGGACGATCGCGTACTGGTCCGGGGTGATGCCGAGCGAGGCGTGCTTGTGGGCGATGCGCCCCAGCATCGCGTCGGGCCGGGTGTCGGGGTGCGCCAGCAGGTGCGTGGCGAAGGCCGCGATGGACCCGGCGAGGGCCTCGCGCTGGGTGCCGGCGGCCTGGTTGCCGCGGTTGAACAGGTCGCGCAGCAGCTCGGGGCGGGCTTCGAACATCCCGGCGTAGAACCGCTCGGTTATCTCACCGAGGGCCCCGCCGACGGCGGGAAGTGTGGCGCGGACGGTAACGGCGGACTGCTCGGACAGCATCGGGTCTCCTCGTTCTCGACTGCCTTCTCGACTGTCTGCGTCACCCATTAAAACTTGCATCTGAAATACCAATTAAGGGGGGGTGGGTGTCGGGCCGCCGGGGGGACCGTGTACAAGGGGGGCCTGGCGGCGGGCCCGCTCACGCGGTGACGGACGCCGGTCCGTGGGGAGGCGGGATGGACAGTGGGCCGGACGGGCCGCAGGGTGATACGCAAGGTGATGCGCAGGGTCGTGCGTCCGGCGTGGACGGGACGTCGAGCCATGTGCGTACGCGCGGCCGGGACCCGTGGAACGATCAAGGTCGGCAACACGGGCGAAACCCGGATGTGGTGGGATGGCCCGAGTGCCCGACCGCCGCCCGAGGAGGCCACCCGGCGCGGGAGAGACTGGCGGCCTGACCGGCAAGGATGGGGAAGCGGAAGATGGACAAGCAGCAGGAATTCGTGCTCCGGACGCTGGAGGAGCGCGACATCCGGTTCGTACGGCTGTGGTTCACGGACGTGCTGGGCTTCCTGAAGTCCGTGGCCGTGGCCCCGGCCGAACTGGAGCAGGCGTTCGACGAGGGCATCGGCTTCGACGGCTCCGCCATCGAGGGCTTCGCCCGGGTGTACGAGTCCGACATGATCGCCAAGCCGGACCCGTCGACCTTCCAGGTCCTGCCGTGGCGCGCCGAGGCCCCCGGCACGGCCCGCATGTTCTGCGACATCCTGATGCCGGACGGCTCGCCGTCCTTCGCCGACCCGCGCTACGTCCTCAAGCGTGCGCTGGCCCGCGCCTCCGACCAGGGGTTCACCTTCTACACCCACCCGGAGATCGAGTTCTTCCTGCTGAAGGACAAGCCGGTCGACGGCAGCCGCCCGACCCCGGCGGACAACTCCGGCTACTTCGACCACACCCCGCACAACGTGGGCATGGACTTCCGCCGGCAGGCGATCACCATGCTGGAGTCGATGGGCATCTCGGTGGAGTTCTCCCACCACGAGGGCGCTCCCGGCCAGCAGGAGATCGACCTGCGCTACGCGGACGCGCTGTCCACGGCCGACAACATCATGACGTTCCGCCTGGTCATGAAGCAGGTGGCGCTGGAGCAGGGCGTGCAGGCCACGTTCATGCCCAAGCCGTTCTCGGAGTACCCGGGCAGCGGCATGCACACCCACCTGTCCCTCTTCGAGGGCGACCGCAACGCGTTCTACGAGTCGGGCGCCGAGTACCAGCTCTCCAAGGTCGGCCGCTCCTTCATCGCGGGCCTGCTGCGGCACGCGGCGGAGGTCTCCGCGGTCACCAACCAGTGGGTCAACTCCTACAAGCGCATCTGGGGCGGCTCCGAGCGCACCGCGGGCGCGGGCGGCGAGGCCCCCTCCTACATCTGCTGGGGCCACAACAACCGCTCGGCCCTGGTGCGCGTCCCCATGTACAAGCCCGGCAAGACCGGCTCCGCCCGCGTCGAGGTCCGCTCGATCGACTCCGGCGCCAACCCGTACCTGACCTACGCGCTCCTCCTGGCCGCCGGCCTGAAGGGCGTCGAGGAGGGCTACGAACTCCCGCCCGGCGCCGAGGACGACGTCTGGGCCCTCTCCGACGCCGAACGCCGCGCCCTCGGCATCCAACCCCTTCCGCAGAACCTCGGCGAGTCCCTCGCCCTGATGGAACGCAGCGACCTGGTCGCCGAGACCCTGGGCGAACACGTCTTCGACTTTTTCCTGCGCAACAAGCGCCAGGAATGGGAGGCCTACCGCTCCGAGGTCACCGCCTTCGAGCTGAAGAACCTGCTGCCGGTGCTGTGACGCTCCGCTGCGGCGCGGAGGGGTGGGAGCCCCGATGGTCGCCCCGGTTCACCACCCGGTGTCCAGGCGTCCGGCTCGGCGGGGAAACTTCAAGAGGGGGACCGCGCCGAACCCACCGAGACCACCGGCCTGCTCCACGCCCTCGCGGTGATGGCCGAGGGAGGCCGGGCCTGAGGGGTCGGCCCGGTTCGTGACGCTGGTGGCGGACCGTCCGGGACGCACGCTGCAAGCGGCGTCGCCCGCCCGGCCCCGTCGGCCGTGCGGGGTCCGGGACCCCGTACGGCCGTGTGCCGGAGGTCAGAAGGGGCGGTCGCCCGCGATGGCGACGCGTTCGGCGACCCGGCGGTGGGTGCCGTAGTCGTTGACCGCGTAGTGCTGGGTGGCCCGGTTGTCCCAGAACGCCACGTCACCGGGCTGCCAGCGGAAACGGACCTGGTACTCGGGGATGTGCGCCTGCTGGAAGAGGTAGCGCAGCAGGCGGTCGCTCTCCTCACGGGGCATGCCGGTGATCCGGGTGGTGAAGGAGGCGTTCACGAACAGCATGCGCCGTCCGGTGTCGGGGTGTCTGCGCACGACGGGGTGTTCCACGGGCGGGAAGTGCTCCTGGTGCGGCGCGAGCCGTTCGGGCCCGTAGAAGCGCGCGAAACCGGGGATGAAGTCGTGCACGGCGCGGGCACCGTCGATGCGGTCCTTCACGTCCTGCGGGAGGTTGTCGTAGGCGGCGGCCATGTCGGCCCACAGGGTGTCGCCGCCGGCCGGCGGCACCTCGCGCAACTGGAGGACGGCACCGAGCGCCGGCCGCTCGCGGAAGGTGACGTCGGCGTGCCAGATGTTCTCGAACGTCGGAGTGGACCCGCTGCCCTTGTCGAAGCGGACGACGTCCTCGCTGGAACCGGCCGCGAGCAGCGGGTTGGTCTCCAGCTCGCCCCAGTGGCGCGCGAAGGCGCGCTGCCGGTCGGGGGCGAGGTGCTGGGCCCGGAAGAACAGCACCTTCCACTCCAGCAGGGCCCGGTGGAGTTCGGCGCGCAGTTCGGGGCCGAGCGGACGGGACAGGTCGACTCCTCTGATCTCGGCGCCGATCGTGCGCGCCTGCGGCTCGACCTCGAACAGCTCGTAGGGCCGTTCCTCCCACCCCTCGGGCACACGGTGCAGGATGCGCCGTCCTTCGTAGACGCCGTCTCCGGGGATACATGCCTCACGCAAAGTGGCGGTCGGTGCGGTGCTCGTGACGGTCATGGGACATCCTTCCTCTGCATACGGGGTTCGAACGGGTCACGGATGCGGACGGGCCGGCCGTGTCGGGGCACGGACCGTCCCGGCGTCGTGGACGCCGAGGAGCGCACCCGCCGTACGCGGGTGCGCGGAAGTGCCGGGACGGCCCGGGAAAGGGGTTGTGCGAGGCCGTCGGCCGGGAAGGTGGGGAAGCAGGGCTCGGAGCGGCGAGAGGCCGGCCGGGGCCAGAGGGTGCGGCCGGCTATCGGCCGGAGCGCTCGCAGCCGGTTCGATCCGGGACGCGCGGCGCCCCTGACATCCTGACGAACCAGTACGTGGTCATGGCGATGATTGTGTGATCTTGCCCGAGTTCTGTCAACGGGGCCCCGTCCGGCCGCCGAACACGTCCACCAGGTCCGGTGCCCGTCATCGGCGCCGGCCCTCAGCGCCGGCGTACTCGGCGTACCGCCGAGCGCGGACACCCGCCGCGCGACCGTCGTCCCCGGATCGGCCGGGCGTGCATCACGGCCGACCCGGGTCCGCACCGATTCCTCCGCAACGAGCGCCAGGAGGGGGAGGCGTACCGCTCCGACGCCACCGCCTTCAAGGTGCGTAAGAACCCGCTGGCGCTGTGACGCTCCGCTGCGGCACGGAGGGGACGAAGATCCTGACCGTCACTCCCGGTCCGCGCCCCCGAGGAAGTCCGTCCAGGCGGCCGGGGCGACGATGAGTCGAGGCCCCTGGGCGTTCTTGCTGTCCCGGACGAGGACGGTGCCGACGCCGGGGGATATGGCGACCTCGACGCAGTCGCTGGGGTTGCTGCTGTCGCTGTAGGTGCTCTTGAACCAGGTCAGTTCGACGTCGTCCGTGACCGATCCCTTGCGGTTCATGTCTCCCCCAGCACCTGTTCGATGAAAGTCGACGACTCTCGTCCGGTCAGCGCCTCGGCTCGGATGATGCCATAGCGCAGCTCCAGAATCCTCAGATGTCGAAGGTCGGTGACGGGACGGCTGCCGAACTCGTCGTCGGCCCGTCCAACCGCTGTGCCGTCTGCGAACTTGAGCATCTGAATTCGTCCTCCGGTCCCCGGATGATCCCCGTGGGACGTCGGCATCACCTGAATCGACACGTGTCGCAACTGTGCCAACTCCAGAAGGTGTTCGAGTTGCCTGCGCAGCACCATGATGCCTCCGATCGGCCGTCGGAGAGTCACCTCTTCCTGCACGAAACTCAGCTCCGGTGCGGGGCTCCGCTCGAAGACGGCGGTGCGAGCCGTACGCGCGGCGACCGCCCTCTCCAACTCGTCCTCCGAGAGCGTCGGCCGCCGCGTGCTCAGGAGCGCGCGGGCGTACTCCTCGGTCTGCAGGACTCCGTGAAGGTTGTGACTGCCGTACGACAGCAGCTCCACCGCCTGGGACTCCAGCTTCGCCAAGTTCCGTACCTTCTTGGGGTACCGGACCTTCGCCACGTCCTCCGACATCGCGGCGAGCAGTCCGCCCGCGCCCAGTACCTCGTCGGCCTTCTCCAGGTACTCGGGGCGGGGGATCCGGTTGCCGGCCTCGACCTTGTAGGCGAGGTCCTCCCCGTATCCCATCGCCGCCGCGAAGTCGGCAACCCGCATGCCCACGGACTCCCGTCGCAGCTTCAACTGACGGCCCACCGTGGTGATGACGGCCGTCCCCCACTCGTCGTCAGGGTCGACCTCCCAGCCCGGCTCGTCCGCCTCGTCCCTGACCTGTACCGCCTCACCGTCCACCGACATCCGCACCCCTCCGTCGTACGTACCGCGTTGCGAGGTCTCTCACGGTAGGTGTGGCGATGACGGTGGGTGAGGGGCAGAGGGGAGCGGTACACCTACGAGTGATCCGGGGGTCGGTGAGGTCGTGCTCAAGGCCGCGAAGGCGGCGAGCGCGAGGGTGAAGAAGGGCGGTTGCTCCGTGCAGTGGCGGGCCGCCGCCGTCCACGAGGGGTGACTCATGGTTGTTCCAGGAGTGGGGTGGCGGGGGAGTGTCGCAGGTCGCACCTCCCATCGGCGCCTCATATGGATTTCTATATAGTGGTGAGCGTGGAAGATCGATGGTCGATCGAGATCGAACCGGAGGTTCGGCGATGGCTGGAGCTCCTGACGGACGCGCATTACGACAAGGCTGAACGTGCTGTTGACATGCTCGCGGACCAGCCGACCACTCTGGGGGAGCCGTACGCTCGTCACCTCGGCGGCAAGGTACGAGAGCTGCGCTTCACCATGGACGGCAATGCCGTCCGCATCACGTACTGGCTCGCTCCCGACCGGCGCATTGTGCTGCTGACGGTGTTCCGCAAGGCCAAGCAACGCGAGAGTGGCGAGGTCGAGCGTGCCCAGCAGGTGCAGAAGGTATGCGAGGCCGGTCACGGCCCTGCCGAGCACAGCTACGACCGGACGGAGGAAGGGAACCCATGAACCACTCGGAATGGAAGACCCGCCGGACCAGGAAGCTTCTGGGGGAGACGGTCGAGGAGTCCGCCGCCTATATCGAAGCCGGGTATGCCTTCGCCCTCGGCCAGGCTGTCCACGACCGGCGTACCGCGCTCGGCCTGTCGCAGACCGAGCTGGCGCGGCGGGCGGAGATGACCCAGCCGCAGATCTCCAACATCGAGGGCGGAGACTCTGTACCGACTCTGCCGCTGCTCACCCGTCTGGCCAAGGCTCTGGACGCGTCACTGACCATCGACCTGGATCGTGACACGTCGGCTTTTACCTTCACCCCGCACGGACGCCATCAGCCGGAGGAAGCGCTACCGGATGGACGCGACTCGGCAGCCTGAGCCACGTCCGCAGGGCGAGATCGGTCTCGGCGGCGACGAACTGACGCCCGCGCTGGAGGACATGTACCGCGCCTGTACCGCGAGGCGTCTCACGGTAGGGAAGGCGGTGAGGGTGGGTGAGGGGCAGAGGGGAGCGGTACACCTACGAGTGATCCGGGCTGCCCGCCTCGGTGGCCTGGTCCGTCAGGAGTTGGTGGAGGGGTTCGGTGGCGCGGCGGCGGTACTCCTGGACGGCCCAGCCGTTGCCGTCGGGGTCCTTGAAGTACATGAAGGTGGCGCCGTCGTCCGGGGCGTAGACGACCGGCTCGGAGATCTCCAGGCCGCGGGCGGTGAGTTCGGCGTGGGCCGCCTTGATGTCGGCGACGCAGAGCTGCAGGCCCTGGTACGAGCCCGGGGTCGGGCGGGTGTGGCCCGACATCTCCCAGATGCTGTTGCCCAGCGCGATCGAACAGCCGGAGCCCGGGGGTGTCAGCTGGACGATGCGCATGCCCGGCATGACCTCCTGGTCGATGTCGACGTGGAAGCCGACCTTGTCCCGGTAGAAGTCCCTGGCCCGGTCGATGTCGCTGACGGGCAGCGGAAGCACTTCGAGGGTCATGGCCATGTTCATCGGGTTTCCTCCGGCTGAGTCGGTGCGGTCGGTGCGGTGGGCCCGGTCGGTGCGGGCTCTCGGCGTCACGTGAACCGCCGTCCGGTCCGGCTGAACGGGGTTCTCCCTCACCGAAGCCGAAAACGGTGCGCGGCGCCACCGAAAACACGACAGCGTGCCCGGAGGATTCGGCCCCGTCCGCCCGCCTCCGGAACTCATCGCGCACGGTCGTCCCGGGGCCGGGGCGCGGTGGGGCGGATAGGCTCGTCGCCTGGATGAGTTCGTGGCGAGCCCGATGTGAGCCCGATGTGAGGCCGGTGCGGGCCGAGGACCGAGGGAGGCCGGGGATGACGTCGGTGCCGGGGCGCAGGAGCAGTACCTTCACGCGGCTGCTGCGGCACGGTTTCACCGACCCGTCGGCCGCCGAGCGGCTGCTGGACGGCCCCGAGCTGACCGCGGTGCGCGACGACCCGGTGCTGCTGGAGGCGCTGGGCCGGACCGCCGACCCCGACCTCGCGCTGCTGGGGCTGGCCCGGATGCTGGAGGCGCAGACCGGTGCCGCCGGCCGGCAGGAGCTGCTGGACACCCTGATCGCCGCCAAGCCGCTGCGTGACCGGCTGCTCGGCGTGCTCGGCGCCTCCGAGGCACTGGCCGACCATCTCGCCCGGCACGTCGAGGACTGGCAGGCGCTCGTCACGTACGAGGCGCGCGACCTGCACCCCGGTGTGACCGAGTTCGAGCAGGGACTCGCCGAAGCCGGCGACCCCGTGTCGCTGCGCGTCGCCTACCGGCGCTGCCTGCTGTCCATCGCCGCCCGCGACGTCTGCGGCACCATCGAGGTGTCCGAGACCGCCGCCGAACTCGCCGACCTCGCCACCGCCACCCTGCGCGCCGCCCTCGCGCTCGCCGAGGCCGACGCGCCCGAGGACGCCGCCCTGTGCCGGCTCGCGGTGGTCGCGATGGGCAAGTGCGGCGGGCACGAGCTGAACTACGTGTCGGACGTCGACGTCATCTTCGTCGGCGAGGCGGTGAACGGCGCCGACGAGGACAAGGCCCTGCGCGCCGCCACCCGGCTGGCCGCGCACATGATGCGGATCTGTTCCGCGAACACCGTCGAGGGCACCATCTGGCCCGTCGACGCCAACCTGCGGCCCGAGGGCCGCAACGGCCCGCTGGTGCGCACCCTCGCCTCGCACCGCGCCTACTACCAGCGCTGGGCCAAGACCTGGGAGTTCCAGGCGCTGCTCAAGGCCCGCCCCGTGGCCGGCGACCTCGCCCTCGGCGAGGAGTACGTCGCCGCCCTGCGACCGCTGGTGTGGCAGGTCGCCGAGCGGGAGAACTTCGTTGCCGACGTGCAGAAGATGCGCCGCCGGGTGATCGACAACATCCCCACCGCCGAGGTCGACCGCCAGCTCAAGCTCGGCCCCGGCGGACTGCGCGACGTCGAGTTCGCCGTGCAGCTGCTCCAGTTGGTGCACGGCCGCGCCGACGCCTCCCTGCGCAGCGGCACCACCCTCGACGCGCTGGGCGCCCTCGCCGCCGGCGGCTACGTCGGCCGTGCGGACGCCGCCAAGCTCGACGACGCCTACCGCTTCCTGCGCTCCCTGGAACACCGCATCCAGCTCTTCAGGCTGCGCCGCACCCACCTGGTCCCGGAGGACGACGCCGACCTGCGCCGCATCGGCCGCTCCCTGGGCCTGCGCACCGACCCGGTGACGAGCCTGACCCGCGAGTGGCGGCGGCACGCCTCCGTCGTACGGCGGCTGCACGAGAAACTGTTCTACCGGCCGCTGCTCGACGCGGTCGCCCAGCTCGCCCCCGGCGAGGCCCGGCTCAGTGCCGCGGCGGCCCGCGAACGGCTGGTCGCCCTCGGCTACGCCGACCCGGCCGCCGCCCTGCGCCACCTGGAGGCGCTGGCGTCCGGCGTGACCCGCAAGGCGGCCATCCAGCGGACCCTGCTGCCGGTGCTGCTCGGCTGGTTCGCCGAATCCGCCGACCCGGACGCCGGCCTGCTCAACTTCCGCAAGGTCTCCGACGCGCTCGGCAAGACCCCCTGGTACCTGCGGCTGCTGCGGGACGAGGGCGCCGCCGCGGAGAACCTCGCCCGCGTCCTGTCCGCCGGGCGGCTCGCCCCCGGTCTGCTGCTGCGCGCCCCCGAGGCGGTGGCCCTGCTCGGCGACGGCGAGGCCGGCGGCCTCAGGCCACGCACCCGCGCCCACCTGGAGCAGGAGGTCCTCGCCGCCGTCCGCCGCGCCGACGGCGCCGCCCAGGCCGTCGACGCCGCCCGCGGGATCCGCCGCCGCGAACTGTTCCGCACCGCCGCCACCGACATCATCGGCTCCTACGGCACCGAGTCCCAGCCCGCCGAGGCCGACCAGGGCGCCCTGGTCGACCTGGTCGGCGGCGCCGTCTCCGACCTGACCGCAGCCACCCTCGCCGGCACGCTGCGCGCCGTCGTCCGGGAGGGCTGGGGGGACGACCTGCCCACCCGCTTCGCGATCATCGGCATGGGCCGCTTCGGCGGCCACGAGCTGGGCTACGGCTCCGACGCGGACGTCCTGTTCGTCCACGAGCCGCGCGACGGCGTGGACGAGCGGGAGGCGGCCGACGCGGCCGCCAAGGTCGTCGCCGAGATGCGCCGCCTGCTCCAGGCCCCCAGCGCCGACCCGCCCCTGCTCGTCGACGCGGACCTGCGCCCCGAGGGCCGGTCCGGACCGCTGGTGCGCACCCTGAAGTCGTACGAGGCGTACTACCGGCGCTGGTCCCTGGTGTGGGAGCGGCACGCGCTGCTGCGCGCCGAGCACGTGGCCGGCGACGAGGACCTCGGCCGCCGTTTCGTCGAGCTGATCGACCCGCTGCGCTACCCGCCCGCCGGGCTCGGCGAGGACGACGTGCGCGAGATCCGGCGGCTGAAGGCCCGCATGGAGTCCGAGCGGCTGCCGCGCGGCACCGACCCCAAGCTGCACGTCAAGCTCGGTCCCGGCGGCCTGTCCGACGTGGAGTGGACCGTCCAGCTGATCCAGCTGCGGCACGCCGCGCACGAGCCGGGGCTGCGCACCACCCGTACCCGCGAGGCGCTGGCGGCCGCCCATGCGGCCGGACTGATCTCCGCGGACGACGCGGGCATCCTCGACGAGGCCTGGGTGCTGGCCACCGGCGTACGCAACGCGGTCATGCTGGTCCGGGGCCGGGCCGGGGACACCTTCCCCGTCGACCCCCGCGACCTGGCCGCGGTCGGCCGCTACCTCGGCTACGGCGCCGGCCACGCCGGTGACATGCTGGACGTGTACCGGCGCACGGCCCGCAGGGCGCGGGGCGTGATGGAGGAACTGTTCTACGGCGGGTCGTAGGAGCGGACCGCGGGCACCCGGCGCGGGCATCCGGTGCGGGCACCCCGCACGAAAAGGCCGGCGGGCGCGGTCACCGGAGCGCGCGGGGCGCCGCAGAGGCATGGAAGCGCCTCCCCGACGAGGAGGCGCTTTCCCCCCGGCGCCGGGGGCGTTTCCCCGAGGGGGGGTGAAAGCTGCTACAGATTTTCTAGTCATTTATAGTCGTTTTTAGTCGTATGTCTCACATGCGGTGGGCTTGTGAAGCTTTCGGAGTGGGCCCGTCAGCAGGGCGTGAGCTACCAGACCGCCTGGCGGTGGGTGAAGGACGGGAAGATGCCCGTTCCGGTCCGCCAGGCGCCGTCCGGGACGTGGCTGGTCGACGAGGTCGTTGTCCAGCCGTCCGGGCGTGTGGTGGCGTACTGCCGTGTCTCGTCCGCCGACCAGAAAGCCGATCTTGAGCGGCAGGCCGCCAGGGTCGTGTCCGGCGCGAACGGGCTGGGCCTGGCTGTCGCGGAGGTCGTGACCGAGGTCGGCTCGGGCCTCAACGGGCGGCGCCGCACGCTGCATCGGCTTCTGTCCGATCCGGGCGCGGCCGTGATCGTGGTCGAGCACCGTGACCGGTTGGCCCGGTTCGGTGTCGAGTACCTGGAGGCGGCCCTGTCGGCGTCCGGGCGGCGCCTGGTCGTTCTCGACCCCACCGAAACCACCGATGACCTGGTACGGGACATCACCGAGGTGCTCACCTCCATGTGCGCCCGCTTGTACGGGCGGCGGGCGGCGAAGAATCGGGCCGCCCGCGCGGTGGCCGTGGCGACCGAAGAGGCCGACGAGGCCGACGAGGCCGACGAGTGAAGAAGTTCCGGCCGCAGCCCGGGTTCGTCGTGCAGGCGTTCCGGTTCGCACTCGACCCGAACGTCACCCAGGACGCCGCGCTGCGGTCGCACTGCGGTGCCGCGCGGGCCGCCTACAACTGGGCCGTCGGCTGGGTGACCGCGTCGTGGTGGCAGCGCCGTGCGGAAGAGTCATATGGCGTTCCCGAGGCCGGGCTGACGCCGTGGCGGCCGTGGTCGCTGCCCGCGCTGCGGAAGGCGTTCAACGAGGCCAAGCACACCGACCCGCGGTTCGCGGCCTGGTGGGAGGAGAATTCCAAGGAGGCGTACAACACCGGTCTCGCGAACGCTGCTGCCGCGTTCGACAACTACGCGAAGTCGAAGAACGGAAAGCGGGGCGGCAAGCGGATGGGCACGCCGCGGTTCAAGTCGAAGCGGAAGGCGCGTCTTGCCTGCCGGTTCACCACCGGCACCATCCGCGTGGATACGGACGGCCGGCATGTGACGCTGCCCCGGCTGGGCACGCTCCGTACCCACGAGCCCACCGCCGGGCTCCTCGCCCGCGTCCAGGCCGGAACGGCACGCATCCTGTCCGCCACGGTGCGCCACGAGCGGGGACGCTGGTTCGTGTCCTTCCAGGCCGAGGTCAAGCGCGACCTCGAACGCGTGGCACGCCCGGACGTGGCCGTCGGCATCGACCTCGGCGTGAAGACCCTCGCGGTCATGGCCGACTCGACGGGCGAGATCCGGCAGGTCCCCAACCTCGGGCACTACGACACCGCACGCAAGCAACTGCGCCGTGCGTCTCGGATCGTGTCCCGACGCCAGGGCCCCGACCGCAGGACCGGGTGCAAGCCGTCCCGCCGGTGGGAGAAAGCCAACGCCCAGCGGAACAAGGTGCATCACCGGGTGGCGAACCTTCGAGCGGACGCCCTGCACAAGCTCACCACCAGCGTGGCGGCCGAGTACGGCACCGTGGTGGTGGAGGACCTGAACGTCGCCGGGATGCTGAAGAACCGGCGTCTGGCCCGCCGGATCGCCGACGCCGGATTCGGCGAGATCCGCCGACAGCTCAAGTACAAGACCCGCCGGCGCCACGCCACCCGCCTCGTGGTCGCCGACCGCTGGTACCCCTCCTCCAAGACCTGTTCCGGGTGCGGCGCGGTGAAAGCCAAGCTGCCGCTGCACGTGCGGACCTATGAGTGCGACGCCTGTGGCCTGGTCATCGACCGGGACGACAACGCCGCACTCAACCTCGCCGCACTCGCGGCATCCTGCATGACTGGTACCGGAGTGGCCGGAGACCAGGACGCCGCCCCGGCGGTGTCGAAGCCTCGTGGAGCCGACCAGAAGACCCGCGCCACCCGCACCCGTCGCAGGACGAGTGCGGGGCGGGCAGGTGGCGCAACCCTGCCGCAGCAGCGGCAGACAGAAGCGAGAGACCGTACTCAAGCCGAAGCCCTCACGCTCTGGTGACGAGACGGACCTTCCGGGCCGAAATGCCCGGAATGCTGAGACCCGACTAGGGTCTTGGCAACGGACGGATGTCTCAGTGGCGCGGGGTGTCCGGCGCGCGGGCGGTGGTGCTCGCGGCGGGGGCGCCGTCGGCCGTGCGAGGGCCGGGGGAGTCGTCCGGGGCGCGCGGGCTCACGACGCCCGCGTTCGTACGGCCCGCGCCCCCACCGTCCGAACCCGCGCCCCCACCGTCCGAACCCGCGACGGCCCTGTCCGTGCCGCGCCTGCCCGGGAGACCCTTCCCCGGAAAACCCTTCTCCGGGAAGCCTCTGCCCGAGAGGGCCCTGCTCCAGCCGCCCCTGTCCCGGCTGCCCCCGCCCCCGCCGTCGGGCGCCTCTCGCGGCAGCGCGTAGGGCATCCTCCCGTACCAGAGGGTCGCCAGCGCGTAGCCGAAGGCGAGGCAGAGCACGCCGCCCACCGCGTCCAGCCAGAAGTGGTTGGCGGTGGCGACGATGACCACCAGCGTGCCCGCCGGGTACAGCAGGCCCAGGACCTTCGCCCACGGGACCGTCGCCAGCGCGAAGACGGTCAGCCCGCACCACACCGACCAGCCGATGTGCATCGACGGCATCGCGGCGTACTGGTTGGACATGTTCTTCAGGTCACCGGAGGCCATCGAACCCCAGGTCTCGTGGACCATCACGGTGTCGATGAAGGCGCCGCCGTTCATCAGGCGCGGCGGGGCGAGCGGGAACAGGTAGTAACCGGCCAGGGCGACGGCGGTGGTCGAGAACAACACCAGTCTGGTCGCCGCGTAACGGCCGGGGTGACTGCGGTAGAGCCACACCAGGACCCCCAGCGTGACCACGAAGTGCAGTGTGGCGTAGTAGTAGTTCATGCCGACGACCAGCCAGGTCACCGAGTTCACGGCGTGGTTGACCGACTGCTCGAAGGCGAGACCGAGCTGCCGCTCCAGGTCCCAGAGCCGGTCCGCGTTGCGCAGGGCCTCGGACTTCTGCTCCGGGACGGCGTTGCGGACGAGCGAGTACGTCCAGTAGCTCACCGCGATGAGCAGGATCTCGAACCACAACCGCGGTCGGCGGGGGGTGCGCAGACGGTGCAGGAGTCCGTGCCCCGTCCGGTTCTCGACGGGGTGCGCTGCGGCCTGGTGCCGACCTTCCAGCGTGGTCACCGTCGTTTCGCCCATGGGCACAGAGTCTGCCAGAAAAGCCCTTGGGAGAGATCCTCCCCCAGGGGCGATCGACCCGCATGTCCTCTCCGGGAAGGGGCCCGCGTCCTCCTCCTGGAGCAGGACGCGGGGGCTCCCCGGCTGCGACCTGCGGATGACACGGTGACCCGGGGGAACCCGGGATTCCCGGGCCCTGGCCGGTTCAGAGACGGGGCCGGGTGGCGGTGTCCAGGTAGAAGGAGTCGATGCTCTGGACGGCCCGCTCGAACTCCTCCAGGTTGACGGGCTTGGTCACGTAGGCGTTGGCGTGGCTGCTGTACGCGCCGGTGACGTCGTCCGGAGCGGTGGACGTGGTCAGCACGACCACGGGGATCGTCTGCAGGTCGTCGTCGTTCTTCAGGACCTTGAGCAGATCGCGGCCGTTCATCCGGGGCATGTTCAGGTCCAGGACGATGAGGTCGGGCCGCGGGGTGCCCGGGGCCCGCAGGTGCTCCAGCGCGGCGACCCCGTCCGTGACCTGGACGAGGTTGCGGGCCCCGCGCTCGGAGAGGGCTTCCTCGATGAGCATGGCGTCGGCAATGTCGTCTTCGACCAGCAGGACGTCGAAGGGGCGGGCGGGGGTGGTCATTGTCGGGCGCTCCGTGGGTTTCTCGGTCGAATGGTGGAAAAGTCCCGGCCAGCGGCGCCGGGCACCTTGCCGGGTCATACCGCAGGCGGCCCCGATCTGCGGATAGCCGGCACCCGCGCGGGCGGCCGCCACGGCCGCCTCCCGCTGGAGCCGTTCAGCGGCCTGCTTGAGCTGATCCAGCACGCGGAGCAGAGCCAGGGCCTGTGCCGGGTCGTCCGGTGCCGGGTGCGAAGGTGCTCCCAGGAGCCGGCGGGCGAGGCGTTGCGCGAGGTCACCGACTGCCGCGTCCGTGAGGGAGGCGGTCTCCTGCGGGGTGATCCGCGATACGAAGTCCTTGCCAGGCATGTCCGAAACTCTAGGTCCCGGAGCAGCTCCGCGACAACAAGGGTTGTCGCCCTTTAAAGTGTGCTGGCCCAACTTTCAAGGTGATTGCCGCAACGAGGAGCCCACAGGATGACCGCCGACGAGAGGCAATCGCGCATACGAGGGTTTTCCGCCTGGACGACCAGGCGGTGGCTTCGCGTAGGGGTGGCCGTGTCCCTCGTGGTGCTGGCCCTGCTCGGGACCGTGGGCGCATGGGTGCTGGGGCGCACCCAGACGATCAGCGACGACCTCGTGAACGTGCGGTCCCCCGCGCTGACCGTCGCGATCCGCCTGGAGGCGGCCGTGCTCAACCAGGAGACCGGGATCCGCGGCTACGGGCTCACCGGCCTGCCGGAGTTCATCACCCCCTACGAGCAGGGGCTCACCGAGCAGGAAGCGGGCCTCGCGGAACTCACCGGGCTGCTCGAGGGCGACCGCGCGGGGCTGGACGACCTGAAAGCCGTGCGGGACGCCGTGGCGAAGTGGCAGGAGAGGGTCGCCCGGCCCATTGCCGCCGCGCCCGCCGGCTCACCCTCGACGATGGCCACCCGGCGGGCGGCGGAGGGCAAGGAGGCCTTCGACGACGTACGTGCCGCCCTCAGCCGCCAGCAGGAACGGCTGTACGCGGACCGCGAACGGGCGAGGCACGACCTGATGGACACGATGGTCCTGAGGAACTGGGTGTTCGGTGCCATCGCGGTGCTCATCGCCGTCCTCACGGCCCTGATCTTCGAAGGACTGCGCCGCGGCATCAACATGCCGCTGGAGCGGCTCGGCGCGGACGCCCGCGCCGTCGCCGGCGGTGACTTCAAACATCCCATCACCCCGACCGGTCCCGCCGACCTGCGCAACCTCAGCCGCGAGATCGACTTCATGCGGCAGCGTCTCGTACAGGAACTGGCCCTCAGCGAGGACACCCGGCTGCGGCTGGACGCGCAGGCCGCGGACCTCCAGCGTTCCAACGCCGAGCTGGAGCAGTTCGCGTACGTGGCCTCCCACGACCTGCAGGAACCGCTGCGCAAGGTCTCCAGCTTCACCCAGCTCCTCCAGCGGCGCTACGGAGGACAGCTCGACAGCCGGGCCGACCAGTACATCGACTTCGCGGTCGACGGGGCGAACCGCATGCAGACCCTCATCAACGACCTGCTCGACTTCTCCCGGGTCGGACGGCTGCACAACTCCCACCAGAACGTCGACCTGGACAAGGTGCTGGAAAGGACCCTGTCCGAGCTGAGCGTCGGCATCGAGGAGGCCGGAGCGGAGATCACCCACGATCCGCTGCCGACCCTGGTCGCCGACCCCACCCAGATGGGCATGCTCTGGCAGAACCTGATAAGCAACGCCGTCAAGTTCCGCCGCCCGGGCGAAACGCCGAAGATCCACGTCACGGCGGCCCGGGAAGGCGAACTGTGGCGGTTCACCGTCACCGACAACGGCATCGGCATCGCACCGGAGTACGCCGACAAGGTGTTCGTGATCTTCCAGCGGCTGCACACCAAGGACACCTACACCGGCAGCGGAATCGGCCTCGCGATGTGCAAGAAGATCGTCGAGTTCCACGGAGGCACCATCGGGGTCGACCCGGAACACCACGACGGCGCACGCATCACCTTCACCCTCGCCCCCCGGCCGCCGGAGAGCCCCGCCCCGTCCACCACGCCGGAGGCCACCCGCGTCGACGCGGAGCCGGTGCGATGACGGCGCTCACGGCAGCCGTGCCGGAAGCGGCCCCCGAGGGGCCGGTGTACCGCATCCTGCTGATCGAGGACGACCCGGGCGACGCCCTGCTCGTGGAGGAACTCCTCCACGACACGGGGATGCGGTTCGCGCTGACCATCCGGACCACCCTGGCCGAGGCGCGCGCCGAACTGGCCGGCAGCCCGATCGACTGCATCCTCCTCGACCTGCACCTGCCCGACGTGTCGGGCGTCGACGCGGTCACGGCCGTGCGCGGGCTGGCCCCGCACACCGCGGTGATCGTCCTGACCGGGCTGTCCGAGGACCGGGCGGGCACCGAGGCCATGGCCGCCGGAGCGCAGGACTACCTCGTCAAGGGCAAGGTCGAGGCGGACCTGCTGCGAAGAACGCTGCGCTACGCCGTCTACCGGAGCCGGACGGAACGCGCGAGCGCCGAGGCCCAGGCCACCCGGCTGCGCGCGGAGGAGAACGCCCGCCTGGAACGCGGCCTGCTGCCCCAGCCGATGCTCGACACCTCCACGGTGAGGGTGACGTCCCGCTACCTGCCGGGTGCCGCGATGGCCCTGCTCGGCGGGGACTTCCTCGACGTGGTGGAGGGGGACGACGGGCTGCTGCACGCCGTCGTGGGCGACGTCAGCGGCCACGGTCCCGACGCCGCGGCACTGGGTGTCTGCCTGCGGATCGCCTGGCGCTCCCTGGTGCTCGGCGGGCACCGCGGAGAGGACCTGCTGCACCTGATGGAACGTCTCCTGATCGCCGAGCGCGACAGCCAGCACCTGTTCGCCACCTGCACTCTCCTCACTCTCGATCAGCGCTCCGGCACCGCCGTCCTCCACCTGGCCGGCCACCACGAGCCCCTCCTCACCACGGCCGAGGGGACCCGGGAGGTGAGCGCCGAACACGGCATCGCCCTGGGCATCGTCCCCGGAGAGCGCAACTGGCCCTCCACGGTCGTCCCGCTCCCGGCCGCCGGAGCCCTGACCGTCTACACCGACGGTCTCATCGAAGGACACAACGGGACGAAGGGCGAGCGGCTCGGCATCGAAGGGCTGCTCGCGCTGATCGGGAACCTGCCGGCGGCGGACCCGGCGGATCACGTCGACCTCCTCATCAAGGAAACCCACGCGCTGAACGCCGGCCGCCACTCCGACGACCTGGCCGTGCTCCGCCTCGACTGGGGTGATCGGCCCGCCTGACGCCGAGAACCCGGTGAGGTCGAGAGCGCCGTGACGTTGTGACCCGTGACGTCGAGAACCCCGTGACGCCGAGAGCGCCGTGACGTTGTGACCTGTGACGCCGAGGACCCCGTGCACCGGCAGTGGGCCGACGCCGCGCCGCGTCCCGGCTCAGGTCATCGGGAGCGGTTGCGGTCCCCGGGTGCCGAAGCCGTCGAGCCCCGGACCACCAGTTCCGGCATGAACACGAACTCGCTGTGCGGGGCGGGCGTCCCGCCGATCTCCTCCAGCAGGGTGCGCACCGCGGCCTGGCCCATCGCCGGGACCGGCTTGCGGACCGTGGTCAGCGGCGGGTCGGTGAAGGCGATCAGCGGGGAGTCGTCGAAGCCGACCACCGAGATGTCCGTCGGCACCTCGAGCCCTCGTTGGCGGGCCGCCCGTATCGCACCCAGCGCCATCATGTCGCTGGCGCACACCACCGCCGTGCACCCCCGGTCCATGAGCGCGCTGGCGGCGGCCTGGCCGCCCTCCAGGGTGTACAGGGAGTGCTGGACCAGCTCCGTCTCCACGGTCTCGGCGGCCAGCCCCACCTGCTCCTGCACGGCGCGGACGAAGCCCTCGATCTTGCGCTGCACCGGCACGAACCGCTTCGGCCCCAGCGCCAGCCCGATCCGGGTGTGGCCGAGGGAGGCGAGATGCGTGACCGCCAGCGCCATCGCCGCCCGGTCGTCGGGCGAGATGAACGGCGCCTGCACCTTCGGCGAGAAGCCGTCGACCAGCACGAACGGCACCCCCCGGGCGCGCAGCCGGTCGTAGCGCTGCATGTCGGCCGTGGTGTCCGCGTGCAGTCCGGAGACGTAGATGATGCCGGCCACCCCGCGGTCGACCAGCATCTCCGTCAGCTCGTCCTCCGTCGACCCGCCCGGGGTCTGGGTGGCCAGCACCGGCGTGTAGCCCTGACGGGTCAGCGCCTGCCCGATGACCTGGGCCAGCGCCGGGAAGATCGGGTTCTCCAGCTCGGGAGTGATCAGCCCCACCAGGCCCTCGCTGCGCTGCCGCAACCGCACCGGACGTTCGTAGCCCAGGACGTCGAGGGCGGCGAGGACGGACTGGCGGGTGGTGGCGGCGACGCCCGGCTTGCCGTTGAGCACGCGGCTGACGGTCGCCTCACTCACCCCGGCCTGAGCGGCGATGTCGGCAAGACGTGTGGTCACAGCACCGGACCCTATCGGCCGCCCCCGTCCTTGCACACCGGCCGGACGCCTGGCGCGTGCGGTCGAACGGCCCGTCGCGGGCTGCTGGGTCATCGCGGTCCCTCATGTCGTGGTCGGCATGTCGTATGCGACACGTCGTGCTCGGCAGGCTGCACGGCGTCCGTACCGCAACGGATCATTCCCCCGACGGAAACGGACGGCAAGTACTTGCAGAGTCTTGCACAGCAGTCCGAACTCCTGTCCTGGCATCGGAAAACCGGCGGTGGTACGGCGATCGGGGCATCACGGGGAGGGGATCGAGGAGAGGTCACGACGGGGTAACCGTCGAGCTTTCTTGCAAAATTTTTCAGCAAGGTCTTTCGGATCGGTTGCATCGCTGTTACGTTCACGTCGCCCGGCGGCCCCATCGGCGCGGTCGGCAAGTCGGCAGGACGGCAGACGGGGCCGTCCCTGCACTACACGGGCTTTCACCCTCAAGGAGAACTCATGCGGCGTGGCATAGCGGCCACCGCGCTGGTGGCGTCCCTCGCCCTCACAGCGACGGCCTGCGGCGGAGACAGCGACAGCGGCGACTCGGCCGACGGTCCGGTCAGCATCACCTGGTGGGACACCTCCAACGCGACCAACGAGGCGCCGACCTACCAGGCCCTGGTCAAGGAGTTCGAGGCCGCCAACAAGGACGTCAAGGTCAAGTACGTCAACGTCCCCTTCGACCAGGCGCAGAACAAGTTCGACACCGCCGCCGGTTCCAAGGGCGCCCCCGACGTGCTGCGCTCCGAGGTCGGCTGGACCCCCGCCTTCGCCAAGAAGGGCTTCTTCCTGCCGCTGGACGGCACCGAGGCGCTGAAGGACCAGGCGAAGTTCAAGTCCAACCTGATAGAGCAGGCCACGTACGAGGACAAGGTCTACGGCGTCCCGTTCGTCACGGACACGCTCGCGCTGGTCTACAACAAGGAACTCTTCGAGAAGGCCGGCGTCGAGGCCCCCAAGACCTGGGACGACCTGAAGAAGGCCGCCGCCACGATCAAGGACAAGACCGACGTCGACGGCTACTGGGGCTCCACCCAGGCCTACTACGCCCAGTCCTTCCTCTACGGCGAGGGCACCGACACGGTCGACGCCGACGCCAAGAAGATCACCGTCAAGTCGCCCGAGGCCAAGAAGGCCTACGGCACCTGGCTGGACCTCTTCAAGGGCAAGGGCCTGCACAAGGCCGACACCACCGCCGACGCCTACGCCCACATCCAGGACGCGTTCGTCAACGGCAAGGTCGCCGCGATCATCCAGGGCCCGTGGGAGATCACCAACTTCTACAAGGGCTCGGCCTTCAAGGACAAGAACAACCTGGGCATCGCCACCGTCCCGGCCGGCTCCACCGGCACGGCGGGCGCCCCGACCGGCGGCCACAACCTCTCCGTCTACGCCGGCTCCGACGCCGCGAAGCAGGAGGCCGCGCTGAAGTTCGTGAACTTCATGACCTCGGCCAAGGCCCAGGAGAGCATCGCCCTGAAGAACTCCACGCTGCCCACGCGTGACGACGCCTACACCGACAAGGTCAAGGCCGACCCGGGCATCGCCGGCTACCAGACGGTCCTCGAGGCCGCCCAGCCGCGCCCGGCCCTGCCCGAGTACAGCTCGCTGTGGACTCCGCTCGACGACGAGCTGCCCCAGATCGCGGGTGGCAAGAAGTCCCTGGACAAGGGGCTGAACGACGCCGAGATCGCCATCACCAAGCTGGTGCCGGACTTCAGCAAGTAGGGCCCGCGTGGCCGCCGGATCCCTTCCAGGAGCCGGCGGCCACCGGCCTGTGTGCCGAACCCCTTGATCATCCAGAAGGTGCCGAACCATGACAGTCGCCATCGACCGCGCGACCGGCAAGCGCAGCGGTGAACGTCCGCCCCGTGCCGGCCGGGCCGGCCGCCTGAAGCACGCCTACCAGAAGTACTGGTACGCCTTCGCCATGATCGTGCCCGTGGTCGTCGTGCTCGGCGTCCTCGTGCTGTATCCCCTGGCGTACGGCTTCTACCTCACTCTCACCGACGCCAACAGCCTCAACTCGGCCCGCACCATCGGCGTCAACGAGATCGAGGCCACGTACAAGTTCATCGGCCTGGACAACTACGCCGACATCCTCTGGGGCGAGACGTCGTACGACCGCTTCTGGTCGCACTTCATCTGGACGATCGTCTGGACGGCGGCCTGTGTCGGCCTGCACTACACCATCGGTCTGGGCCTGGCCCTGCTGCTCAACCAGAAGCTGCGCGGCCGCACCTTCTACCGGCTGATCCTGATCCTGCCGTGGGCCGTGCCGACCTTCGTCACCGTCTTCGGCTGGCGGTTCATGCTCGCCGACGCGGGCATCATCAACTCGGGCCTGGAGTCCCTGGGCCTGCCGACACCGCTGTGGCTCGAGGACACCTTCTGGCAGCGGTTCGCCGCGATCATGGTCAACACCTGGTGCGGTGTGCCGTTCATGATGGTCTCCCTGCTCGGCGGCCTCCAGTCGATCGACGGGACCCTGTACGAGGCGGCCGAGATGGACGGCGCCACCGCCTGGCAGCGGTTCCGCCACGTCACCCTGCCGGGTCTGCGCTCGGTCAGCTCCACCGTCGTGCTGCTCGGCATCATCTGGACCTTCAACCAGTTCGCCGTCATCTTCCTGCTGTTCGGCAACACCGCGCCGGAGGCCCAGATCCTCGTCACCTGGGCGTACCAACTCGGCTTCGGGCAGCAACCGCGCGACTTCGCGCAGTCCGCGGCCTACGGCATGCTGCTGCTGGCCATCCTGATCGTCTTCACCTCCTTCTACCGCCGCTGGCTGAACCGCAATGAGCAGCAGCTCGCGATCTGAGGCAGGAGCCCCCATGAGCACCCTCGACACCCCACCGCCGGCCGTGGTGACGGGCAAGCCGGCCGGGAGGACCACACCCCGCCGGCCCGAAACGCGGCGGCGCGGTGAGGTCAGCCGCGGCGGCGCCCTCGGCTCGCACGGCATCCTGATCGTGGCGAGCGTCATCGCACTGTTCCCGGTCGCCTGGCTGGTCTTCCTGTCCCTCGGCCCGGACAAGGACGACTATCTGCGCCCCGGCGGCATCTGGGGCAAGATGACGCTGGACAACTACGCGTTCGTGCTGCAGGAGACGAACTTCTTCGACTGGCTGAAGAGTTCGCTGATCGTCTCGCTCGGCACGACCGTCATCGGCGTCCTGGTCGCCGCCACCACCGGGTACGCGGTGTCCCGGATGCGGTTCCCCGGGTACAAGAAGTTCATGTGGGTCCTGCTGGTCACCCAGATGTTCCCGGTGGCCGTCCTGATGGTCCCGATGTACCAGATCCTGTCCGACCTTCAGCTGATCGACACCTACTTCGGCCTCATCCTCGTCTACTGCTCGACCGCGGTGCCGTACTGTGCGTGGCTGATGAAGGGCTATTTCGACACCATTCCGTTCGAGATCGACGAAGCGGGCCGGGTCGACGGGCTGTCCCCGTTCGGCACGTTCGTGCGGCTGATCCTGCCGCTCGCCAAGCCGGGCCTGGCGGTCGCCGCCTTCTACAGCTTCATCACCGCGTTCGGCGAGGTCGCCTTCGCCACGACGTTCATGCTGGACGACGAGAAGTACACGCTCGCCGTCGGTCTGCAGAGCTTCGTCAGCGAGCACGACTCCCAGCGTCACCTCATGGCCGCCACGGCGGTCCTGATCGCGATACCCGTCTCCGCGTTCTTCTACCTCGTGCAGAAGAACCTGGTGGCCGGCCTCACCGCGGGCGGCACGAAGGGCTGACGCCCTCCGTCCGACGACTCCCGCGCGCTGTGCCGCGCGGGGTAGGCGGCCGCGGTGTCCGCCCCCAAGCTCTTCGAGCAGGGGGGACCCCCAGACCCCGCCGGCACCGCGGCCGCCTTGTCTCCCGCCTTCCGTATCCCTCCTCGGCCTCGGCCCCACTCGCCTCCCTGACCGACCCCACGTATTCAAGGACGACATGAGCCAGCAGCACGCCGCCGCCCCGGCCCCCACCCCGACGACCGACGCTGCCGTAGCCACCGTCGCCAGACGCCATGACTGGTGGCGGGACGCGGTGATCTACCAGGTGTATCCGCGCAGCTTCGCCGACAGCAACGGCGACGGCATGGGCGACCTGGAGGGCATCCGCTCCCGCCTGCCGTACCTGCGCGACCTCGGGGTGGACGCCGTGTGGCTCAGCCCCTTCTACGCCTCCCCGCAGGCCGACGCCGGCTACGACGTCGCCGACTACCGTGCCGTCGACCCCATGTTCGGCAACCTGCTCGACGCGGACGCGCTGATCCGGGACGCCCACGAGCTGGGCCTGCGGATCATCGTCGACATCGTGCCCAACCACTCCTCCGACCAGCACGAGTGGTTCAAGCGGGCGCTCACCGAAGGCCCCGGATCGCCCTCGCGCGACCGCTACCACTTCCGCCCCGGCAAGGGGAAGAACGGCGAACTCCCGCCCAACGACTGGGAGTCGATCTTCGGCGGCCCCGCCTGGACCCGGGTCACCGAACCCGACGGCACCCCGGGCGAGTGGTACCTGCACCTCTTCGCACCCGAGCAGCCCGACTTCAACTGGGAGCACCCGGCCGTCGGCGACGAGTTCCGCTCCATCCTGCGGTTCTGGCTCGACATGGGCGTGGACGGCTTCCGCATCGACGTCGCGCACGGCATGGTGAAGGCCGAGGGCCTGCCCGACCTGGGGGACCACGAGCAGCTGAAGCTGCTGGGCAACGATGTCATGCCGTTCTTCGACCAGGACGGCGTGCACGACATCTACCGGCAGTGGCGGCTCATCCTCGACGAGTACTCCGGCGAGCGCATCTTCGTCGCCGAGGCCTGGACCCCGACCGTCGAGCGCACCGCGAACTACGTCCGCCCCGACGAGCTGCACCAGGCGTTCAACTTCCAGTACCTGGGCACCCACTGGGACGCCGAGGAACTGCGCGTGGTCATCGACCGCACGCTGGACTCCATGCGCCCGGTCGGCGCCCCCGCCACCTGGGTGCTGTCCAACCACGACGTGACCCGGCACGCCACCCGCTTCGCCAACCCGGCGGGCCTCGGCACCCAGATCCGGCTGCCCGGTGACCGGGAACTGGGCCTGCGCCGGGCCCGCGCGGCGACGCTGCTGATGCTGGCGCTGCCCGGCTCCGCGTACGTCTACCAGGGCGAGGAACTGGGACTCCCGGACGTCGTGGACCTCCCGGACGAGGTGCGCCAGGACCCGGCGTACTTCCGGGGCGCGGGCCAGGACGGCTTCCGCGACGGATGCCGGGTGCCGATCCCGTGGACCCGCGACGGTTCCTCGTACGGCTTCGGGGGCGGCGGCAGCTGGCTGCCGCAGCCGGAGAACTGGGGCGAGCTGAGCGTCGAGGCGCAGACCGGCACGGCCGGCTCGACCCTGGAGCTGTACCGCGCCGCGCTCGCCGCGCGCCGTGAACAGACCGATCTGGGCGCGGGCGACACGGTGGAGTGGCTGCGGGCACCCGAGGGCGTACTCGCCTTCCGGCGCGGGGAGTTCGTGTGCGTCGCCAACACCACGGGCGAGGCGGTGACCACCCCGGCGTACGGGCGGGTACTGCTCGCCAGCGGTGACGTGGACGAGGCGGACGGCGAGACGAAGGTGCCGGGCGACACGACGGTGTGGTTCGCCAAGGACTGAGGCCTCACGGGCCGGGCACAGGGCCCGCCGCTCCCCGACCGGGAGCGGCGGGCCTCGCCCGTTGCGGGTGCTACCTGATGCGCTGCTCGCTCCGCTGGTTCACCTCACGCACCCTGGTGATCAATCCGGCGGCGCGGCCCTCCCGCAGCGCCTCCGCCAGCTTGCGTGCCGTGCCCGGATTGCAGCGTCCGAGATCCACCAGCGGCGGCAGATAGCCGCTGGCCAGCGAGACGGTGTCGAGCCCCAGCGAGGGCAGGAGCACGCCGGCGTCGTCCAGTGCCGAGGAGAGTTCGTTCCTGGCCTCGTCGGCGTCCTGGATCGCGGCCGCGCGCCTCGTACGTTCCTGTGGTGCCTTGACATGTTCCCCCGCCTAAAGGCGGGGGATTCCAGCGGTCGCCCGCTGGGGTTCCTGCTTCATCGACGACTGCCCGCCCGGAGTGCTCCGTTGAGGTCTTACACCGTCTCCACAGGCTGCTGCCGCCAGTCCGGCGGCCAGAAGGTTCTTCGCGGCGTTCACGTCGCGGTCGTGGGTGATGCCGCACCGGCATGTCCAGGTGCGGACATGGAGGGGCATCTTGCTCTGCAGGGCGCCGCAGGCCGAGCACAGCCTGGAGGAGGGGAAGAAGCGGTCGACCGCGATCACTTCCCGGCCGTACCACTGGGCCTTGTACTCCAGCATGCTCCGGAATTGGGTCCATGCGGCATCGGAGATGGCGCGGGCCAGCCTCCGGTTTTTGACCATGTTGCGTACGGTCAGGTCCTCGATCACGAGCGTTTGGTTCTCACGCACGAGACGAGTCGACAGCTTGTGCAGGTGATCCCGCCTGCGGTCGGTGATCCGGGCATAGATGCGGGCGACCCTGAGGCGGGCCTTGGCCCGGTTGCCGGAGCCCTTCTCCTTGCGGGCGAGTGCCTTCTGGGCCTTGGCCAGACGGGCACGGTCCCTGCGTTCATGCCTCGGGTTGGTGATCTTCTCGCCGGTCGACAGGGTCAGCAAAGAAGTAAGGCCCACGTCGATACCGACCCGCTCCCGCGACGGGGCAAGCGGGGTGATCGTCTCCTCGACGAGCATCGACACGAACCAGCGCCCGGCCGCGTCTCGCGAGACCGTCACCGTGGACGGCTTCGCCCCCTCGGGAAGCGGGCGCGACCACACGATGTCCAGAGGCTCGGTCATCTTGGCGAGGGTGAGCCGGCCGTCGCGGAACCGGAAGCCGGAGGTGGTGTATTCGGCGGACGCCCGGGACTTCTTCCGGCTCTTGAAGTGGGGGTACCTGGCCCGCTTGGCGAAGAAGTTCGCGAACGCCGTCTGCAAGTGCCGCAGGCACTGCTGGAGCGGGACCGAGGACACCTCGTTGAGGAAGGCGAGTTCCTCGGTCTTCTTCCAGGCCGTCAGCATCGCCGAGGTGGCGTTGTAGTTGACCCGCTCCTGCCGTGTCCACGCCTCGGTGCGGGCCTGGAGGGCGAGGTTGTAGACCTTCCGCACGCATCCGAACGTGCGCGACAGCTCCGCTGCCTGCGCATCGGTCGGACAGAAGCGGTACTTGTACGCCCGCTTCACGTGAGTGGCCATAGCTCACAAACTAGTGTACCTGTTTGTGAGGATCAAGCCCGCTGGTCAGAGCACGGCGTTTCGCCCTGGCGGCGAAACGCCGCCTCCTGCCCTGCTCCGCAGGGGTTTCGTTTCTCCCTCGCAAGCGGGCGGTACCCCCACCCCCGCCTGAAGGCGGGGGTATCCACGAAAGGAATCCGATGATCCTGCTCATCAGCACCTCCGCCTGGGCCACCTTCATCGACGGCATACGAACCAGCGCGCGCTGATGCGGGTCACTATGGGGACCCGACCTCGTGGTCACCGTCCGCGCACGGCCGGTGGGTCCCGACACGGGCGCGTCGGGGCCCACCGGCCTGCGAAGAGCAAGGATTCCACCATGCAGTACATACGACACGCCAAGGGCGCCCTCACCGTCGTCGCCGCCACCGCGGCCTGCCACGCCCTCATGTCCGCCGGCTACGCGTGGTCCCAGGACAGTAGAGCCACAGCCGATCACACGATGTTCTCCGGTGCCTTCGAGTTCTTACTCACCACGGCCGCCTCCTGGGCTCTCATGCCCCTGCTGCTGTGGGCCGGTATGCGGATGATGGGGGAGACCGGCAACGCCGTGCTCGTGCTCGTCGGCGGACTGGTCTGGGTAGGGGTCTCCGGGTACTCCATCGACGACATCGACTTCCCGGGCGGGCACATGCCGATCCCCGCCTTCGTCGCCTACGTTCTTGTCGGCACGGGGCTGGCCGGGGTCGGCTCCGGCCGCCGCTGAGACCCCCCTTCAAAGACGTCACGCAAGCTGATGACCCGGATTTCCTGCAGCAACTTCGTACGGGGTGCTGCCCTTTCGGAGGGTGAAGCTTTAACATCTGCGTCACCGCAAGGTTTCTGAAGGTTTCAGCAAGAAGCTTCAGTCGCCTTCGCACTCCCCACACCCTTCGATGAAGAAGGAACCCCACATGGCACGCAGAACCCTCGCCGGGGTCGCCGCACTCGCGGTCGCTTCGGTTGTCATGACCCCGACTGTCGCGCAGGCCGCGCCGCCCGGGAACAAGGACGTCACCGCCGTCCTCTTCGAGTGGAACTTCAACTCGGTCGCCCGCGAGTGCACCACCACCCTCGGCCCCGCCGGGTACGGCTCCGTCCAGGTCTCCCCGCCCGCCGAGCACATACAGGGCTCGCAGTGGTGGACGTCGTACCAGCCCGTCAGCTACAAGATCGCCGGTCGGCTCGGTGACCGCACCGCCTTCCGGAACATGGTGAACACGTGTCACGCGGCCGGCGTGAAGGTCGTCGCCGACGCGGTCATCAACCACATGGCCGCGGGCAACGGCACCGGTACCGGCGGCTCCTCGTACACCAAGTACAACTACCCGGGCCTGTACTCGTCGCCCGACTTCGACAACTGCACCTCGCAGATCACCAACTACCAGGACCGCGGGAACGTCCAGAACTGCGAACTGGTCGGTCTCGCCGACCTCGACACCGGCGAGAACTACGTCCGCGGTGCCATCGCCGGATACCTCAACGACCTGCTCTCCCTCGGGGTCGACGGCTTCCGCATCGACGCGGCCAAGCACATGCCGGCCGCCGACCTGGCGAACATCAAGTCCCGGCTCTCCAACCCCGGCGTGTACTGGAAGCAGGAGGCCATCTACGGCGCGGGCGAGGCCGTCCAGCCCGGCGAGTACACCGGCACCGGCGACGTCCAGGAGTTCCGCTACGCCTACGACCTCAAGCGGGTCTTCAACAACGAGAACCTCGCCTACCTGAAGAACTACGGCGAGGGCTGGGGCTACATGAACAGCTCCGTCTCCGGCGTCTTCGTCGACAACCACGACACCGAGCGCAACGGCTCCACGCTGAACTACAAGGACGGCGCCAACTACACCCTGGCCAACGTCTTCATGCTGGCCTGGCCCTACGGCTCCCCGGACATCAACTCGGGGTACGAGTTCTCCGACCACGACGCCGGCCCGCCCAGCGGCGGTCAGGTCAACGCCTGCTGGCAGAACGGTTGGAAGTGCCAGCACGCCTGGCCGGAGATCAAGTCCATGGTCGCCTTCCGCAACACCACGCGCGGACAGGCCGTGACGAACTGGTGGGACAACGGGAACGACGCCATCGCCTTCGGCCGGGGCAACAAGGGCTTCGTGGCCATCAACCACGAGTCCGGCTCCCTGACCCGCACCTACCAGACCTCGCTGCCCTCCGGCACGTACTGCAACGTCCAGAACAACACACCGGTGACGGTGAACGGTTCGGGCCAGCTCACCGCCACCCTGGGCTCGAACTCGGCCCTCGCGGTGTACGCGGGCAAGTCGAGCTGCTGAACGCGCGCCGGTCGTGCCGCCCTTCACGAGGGCGGCGCGTCCGGCGTCCGCATGCAAGTCCTTACCGTTACTTTCAACACCCTTGCTGTAAAGCTTTCAACGGCGATACGGTCGCGCGACACCCCGGTGACATGGCCGGAACAGGTTGTGCCGTGGTGCGGGGTCGGACCCGAAATGTGCCGTAATCGCAAGGAGTTCACACCTGTGACACCCAGATGGCCGGCGTCCGGGAGACGCCGCACCGTGTACGGCGG
Organism: Streptomyces sp. P9-A2; assembly: GCF_036634175.1. Lineage (NCBI taxonomy): Bacteria > Bacillati > Actinomycetota > Actinomycetes > Kitasatosporales > Streptomycetaceae > Streptomyces > Streptomyces sp. P9-A2. Next base: position 2,058,975 of record NZ_JAZIFX010000001.1, on the reverse strand, counting down.
CCGAGTGGCAGCCGTCACCGCGGCCGCGCTCGCCGCCACCCTCCTCTCGCCCGTGGCGGCCGGTGCCGCCCCGCCCCCCGCACCCCCGTCGGACGCCACGCTGGCGAAGGCCCCCGCGCGGCACGACCTCACCCGGGAGCAGTTCTACTTCGTCCTGCCGGACCGTTTCGCCAACGGGGACACCAAGAACGACCGGGGCGGGCTGACCGGTTCGCGGCTCAGCACCGGGTACGACCCCACCGACAAGGGCTTCTACCAGGGCGGCGACCTCAAGGGCCTCACCCAGAAGCTCGACTACATCAAGGGGCTCGGCACCACATCCATCTGGATGGCGCCCATCTTCAAGAACCAGCCCGTGCAGGGCACCGGCGAGGACGCCAGCGCCGGCTACCACGGGTACTGGATCACCGACTTCACCCAGGTCGACCCGCACTTCGGCACCAACAAGGACCTCGAGACCCTCATCGACAAGGCCCACGACAAGGGCATGAAGGTCTTCTTCGACGTCATCACCAACCACACCGCCGACGTCGTCGACTACGAGGAGAAGTCCTACGACTACCTCTCCAAGGGCGCCTTCCCCTACCTGACGAAGGACGGGAAGCCCTTCGACGACGCCGACTACGCCGACGGCTCGCGGAAGTTCCCGCGCGTGGACGTCGGTTCCTTCCCGCGCACCCCGGTCGTCCCCGCCGCGAAGAAGAACGTCAAGGTCCCGTCGTGGCTCAACGACCCGGCGATGTACCACAACCGGGGTGACTCCACCTTCGCCGGCGAGTCCAGCGAGTACGGCGACTTCTCCGGCCTCGACGACCTGTGGACCGAGCGTCCCGAGGTCGTCGACGGCATGGAGAAGATCTACCAGCGGTGGGTGAAGGACTTCGACATCGACGGCTTCCGGATCGACACCGTGAAGCACGTCAACATGGAGTTCTGGACCCAGTGGGCCACCGCCCTCGACGCCTACGCGGCGAAGAAGGGGCGTGACGACTTCTTCATGTTCGGCGAGGTCTACTCCGCCGACACCGACGTCACCGCCCCCTACGTCACCGAGGGCCGCCTCGACGCCACCCTCGACTTCCCGTTCCAGGAGGCGGCCCGCCAGTACGCCTCCCAGGGCGGCAGCGCGCAGAAGCTGGCCTCCGTCTTCGGTGACGACCACAAGTACACGACCGACAAGGCCAACGCCTACGAGCAGGTCACCTTCCTCGGCAACCACGACATGGGCCGCATCGGGACGTTCCTCAAGCAGGACGACCCGAAGGCGTCCGACGCCGACCTGCTGAAGAAGGACATGCTCGCCAACGAGCTGATGTTCCTCAGCCGCGGCAACCCCGTCGTCTACTACGGCGACGAGCAGGGCTTCACCGGCGCCGGCGGCGACAAGGACGCCCGCCAGACCCTGTTCGCCTCCCGCACCGCCGACTACCTCGACGACGACCTCATCGGCACCGACCGCACCCACGCCGACGACACCTACGACACGAAGTCCCCGCTCTACCGGCAGATCAGCGCCCTCGCCAAGCTCCGCAAGGCCCACCCCGCTCTCACCGACGGCGTGCAGCAGGAGCGGCACGCGGCCGACGGCCCCGGCGTCTACGCCTTCTCCCGCACCGCGACCGGCGCCCGCACCGGCACCCGCACCGGCCAGGACACCACCGAGTACGTCGTCGCCTTCAACAACGCCGGTGAGGCCCAGAAGGCCACCTTCGCGACCAACTCCGCCCGGATGACGTTCAAGGGACTCCACGGCACCGGCGCCACCGTCACCAGCGGCGCGGACAAGAAGATCACCGTCACCGTCCCGGCGGGCTCGGCGATCGTCCTCAAGGCGTCCGGCAAGCTCGCTCAGCCCGCCGCCAAGCCCACGGTCACCCTCAAGGCCCCCGAGGCCGGCGCCACCGGCACCGTCGAGCTCACCGCCGACGTCGAGGGCGGGCAGCTCAACCGGGTCGTCTTCGCCGCGCAGACCGGCACCGGGAAGTGGCGCACGCTCGGCTCCTCCGACCACGCCCCCCACAAGGTCACCCACACCATCGGCGACGACGTGCCCGCCGGTACCGCCCTGCGCTACAAGGCCGTCGCGATCGACTCGGCCGGCCGCACCGCGAGCGCCCTGGCCGCCTCCACCACCGGCACCCCGCCGGTCGAGGAACCGCCCACCGCCGCCTCCCGCGATCACGTGGTCGTCCACTACCAGCGCGCCGACGGCGACTACGACGACTGGGGCCTGTACGCCTGGGGCGACCTCGCCGACGGCGAGGCCACCGAATGGCCGAACAGCCACCCCTTCACCGGCCGCGACGCCTACGGCGCCTTCGCCCACGTCAAGCTCAAGCCCGGCGCCTCCGACGTCGGCTTCCTCGTCATCGACAAGGACGGCGACAAGGACGTCTCCACCGACCGCACCATCGACGTCACGAAGAGCGGCGAGGTCTGGATCGAGCAGGGCGAGGAGACCGTCACCACCGAACGCCCCGAGTACCCGGCGCAGGACAAGAGCAAGGCGGTGCTGCACTACCAGCGCGCCGACGGCGACTACGACGGCTGGGGACTGCACACCTGGACCGGCGCCGCCGACCCCACCGACTGGTCGAAACCCCTGAAGCCGGTGAAGACTGATCCCTATGGCGCGGTCTTCGAGGTACCGCTCACCGCGGGTGCCACCAGCCTCAGCTACATCATCCACAAGGGCGACGAGAAGGACCTCCCCTCCGACCGGTCGCTCGACCTCAAGGCGAACGGCCACGAGGTGTGGCTGTTGAGCGGCGAGGAGAAGCACCTGCTGCCCCAGCCGCCCGGCTCGGCCGCCGCCGTCGACCTGGCCACCGCCAAGGCGCTCTGGATCGACCGGAACACCGTCGTCTGGGACGGCTCCGCGAGCGCCGCCTCCACCCAGCTCCTCGCCTCCCGCACCGGCTCCGTGAAGGCGGAGGGCGGCACGCTCACCACCGGCGACGACGCGCGCGTGATCCGGCTGCTCCCGGCCGCCCTGACCGACGCGCAGAAGGAGAAGTTCCCGCACCTGAAGGACGGCACCGCCCACTCCGTCGACCCGCGTGACCGGGACCGCGTACGCGAGGCCCTGCGTGGCCAGGTCGTCGCCACCCAGCGTGCCGCCAACGGAGCGGTCCTCGCGGCGACCGGCGTGCAGATCGCGGGCGCCCTGGACGACCTGTACGCGGCCGGCGCGACGAAGGCGGCGCTCGGCCCCGTCTTCCGCGACGGCCGTCCCACACTCTCCGTGTGGGCGCCGACCGCGCAGAGTGTTGCGCTGGAGATCGGCGGCTCCACCGCCACGATGAAACGCGACGACGCCACCGGCGTCTGGTCCGTCACCGGCCCCAAGGCATGGAAGGGCAAGGCGTACCGGTACGTGGTGAAGGTGTGGGCGCCCAGCACCCGCGAACTCGTCACCAACAAGGTCACCGACCCCTACTCGGTCGCCCTGACCACCGACTCCGTACGCAGCCTCGTCGTCGACCTCGGCGACCGCGACCTCGCCCCCAAGGGCTGGCCGGGCCTGGACAAGCCCAAGGCCGTCCCCCTCAAGGACGCCCAGATCCAGGAACTGCACATCCGCGACTTCTCCGTCGAGGACCGCACCGCGAAGCGGCCCGGCACCTACCTGGCCTTCACCGACAAGGACAGCGACGGCTCGAAGCACCTGCGGAAGCTGGCCGAGGCCGGCACCTCCTACGTGCACCTGCTGCCCGCCTTCGACATCGCGACCATCCCCGAGAAGAAGTCCGACCAGGCCACCGTCGACTGCGACCTCGCCGCCCACCCGGCCGACTCCGACAAGCAGCAGGAGTGCGTGGCGAAGGCCGCCGCCAAGGACGCCTACAACTGGGGCTACGACCCGTACCACTACACGGTCCCCGAGGGCTCCTACGCCACCGACCCGGACGGCACGGCCCGCACGGTCGAGTTCCGGAAGATGGTCAAGGCGCTCAACGAGGACGGCCTGCGCGTCGTCATGGACGTCGTCTACAACCACACCGCGGCGAGCGGGCAGGAGAAGACGAGCGTCCTGGACCGGATCGTGCCCGGCTACTACCAGCGGCTCCTCGCCGACGGCTCCGTCGCCAACAGCACCTGCTGCGCCAACACCGCGCCCGAGAACACCATGATGGGCAAGCTCGTCGTCGACTCGATCGTCACCTGGGCCAAGGAGTACAAGGTCGACGGCTTCCGCTTCGACCTCATGGGCCACCACCCCAAGGCCAACATCCTCGCCGTCCGCAAGGCCCTCGACGCGCTGACCCTCAAGAAGGACGGCGTCGACGGCAAGAAGATCATCCTGTACGGCGAGGGCTGGAACTTCGGCGAGATCGCCGACGACGCCCGCTTCGAGCAGGCCACGCAGCAGAACATGGCCGGCACCGGCATCGCCACCTTCTCCGACCGGGCCCGTGACGCCGTCCGCGGCGGCGGCCCCTTCGACGAGGACCCCGGCGTCCAGGGCTTCGCCTCCGGCCTCTACACCGAACCGAACTCCTCCCAGGACAACGGCACCGAGGCAGAGCAGAAGGCCCGCCTCCTGCACTACCAGGACCTGATCAAGGTGGGCCTGAGCGGCAACCTCGCCGAGTACCGCTTCACCGACACCGACGGCAAGGAGGTCAAGGGCTCCCAGGTCGACTACAACGGCGCACCGGCCGGATACGCCGACGCCCCGGGTGACGCCCTCGCCTACGCCGACGCGCACGACAACGAGTCGCTGTTCGACGCCCTCGCGTTCAAGCTGCCGACGTCCGTGGGCGCCGACGACCGGGCCCGCATGCAGGTCCTCGCCATGGCGACCGCCGCCCTGTCCCAGGGCCCCGCGCTCTCCCAGGCCGGCACCGACCTGCTGCGCTCCAAGTCCCTGGACCGCAACTCCTACGACAGCGGCGACTGGTTCAACGCCGTCCACTGGAACTGCGCCGACGGCAACGGCTTCGGCCGCGGTCTGCCGCCGGCCGCCGACAACGCCGACAAGTGGCCCTACGCCAAGCCCCTGCTGGGCGCCGTGCAGGTCGGATGCCCGCAGATCGAGGGCGCCTCGGCCGCGTACCGGGACCTGCTGAAGATCCGTACGACGGAAGGGGCCTTCTCCCTCGACACCGCGGGGCAGGTACAGGCCGCGCTGTCCTTCCCGCTGTCCGGGAAGGACGAGACACCGGGTGTCATCACCATGCGGCTCGGCGACCTGGTCGTGGTCTTCAACGCCACGCCCGAGCGGCAGGAACAGCGCGTCGGCGCCCTCGCCGGCACGGACCACCTGCTGCACCCGGTGCAGGCGGCGGGCTCGGACGCGGTGGTGAAGACCTCGTCCTACGCGTCGGACACCGGCACCTTCACGGTCCCGGCCCGCTCGGTCGCGGTGTTCACCGCGGCCGGCTGAGAGGCCGGGTGCGAAGCAGCGGAAGCTAGGGTGGGCCCTCCGACCAGGAACCGGAGGGCCCACCCATGCCGCAGATCACCGTCGACCACTCCGCACAAGTGACGTCTTTCTTCGAATGCGACTGGCCCGCTTTCGTCCGGGACCTGCACAGCACCGTGGTGGAGATCGCGGCGGCGAGGCTCCCGGCGTGCAAGACCCGGTTGCGCCCGACCGGCGACGTCTTCATCGGCCACGAGCGGACAGAGGACCACGCCCTGGTGCACGTCCACATCGCCCTGCTCCCCGGGCGGACCGAGGAGACCAAGGCACGGCTCACCGAGGCCGTTCTGGAACTGGTACGGAAGCATGTGCGCGCGGTCGGCGACCTGACCCTGCACGCCTCCGCCGAGGTACGCGAGCTCGACGCGTCCTACCGGAAGTTCGAGGGCGAGTAGGTCCTCACCGGACGGCGGACGGTTTCAGGCCGGGTCAGGTCAGGTCGGCGCGGCCCAGCCAGGCCGGCCGCACCGGCACTCCGTCCTCGTCCAGCTCGACAGTCGGCTCGACGGCCGGCTCGCCCCGCTGCTCCGCCGGCTCACCCGGCGGAGCGGCAGGGGCGTCCGGCAGCGGGGCCGGTGCCTCGACCACGGGTTCCGGGACAGGGGGCGCGGCGGAGTCCTCCAGCAGTTCCGCCACGGTGAACCGGGTCACGAACGACTGCCACGCCCCGTCGACGACGAGCAGGAACCCGTCGCCGGCCCGCAGGAGGCGACGACGCTTGGGGCTCATGGGGTGCATGGGTACGTGGTGGCGCGCCCGTCGCTCCAGCTGCGCGAGCGCCTCCGCCCGGGATCCGGTGACGTGCGCCACCACCTGGGCCTCCGTGTGCTTGCGCTCCCCGGCGCCCATCGTCGTCTCGACGACCAGACCCCACGTCGTCACGGTGCTCACCGGGACGCCAGCGCCATGAGCCTGCCCACCAGGTCGGTGAACGGTCCGTCGCCCGGCTCGTCCTTGAGCAGGCCGCGCAGCAGCACGCCCAACTTCTCGTCGTGGGCCGCCGCGACGGCACAGAGGGCGGCGAAGTCGTGCACCAGCTGGACCTCCAGCTCCTCCCGCGGTATGCGACGGCCGTCCAGCCAGATCAGCGCCGTCGACTCGGCGAGCGAGATCCAGGACCGCACCACCAGTTCCAGCCGCGCGGGCGGGTCCATCGCGCCCATGTGCGACAGAATCTGTTCGTACGCCCGCTGCCGTACGGAGTCGACCAGCGCGTTGGTGGTCGAGGAGCCGACCGCCGGACCGCCGCGCATCAGGGCGGAGAAACCGGGCCCGTGCTCGTCGACGAAGTCGAAGTACCGGCCCATCACCCGCACCAGCCGCGCCCCCAGCGGACCCTCGCGCGGCTCCACGAACCGCGACGCCAGATCGTCCGCGGCACGCTTCAACGCGGCTTCGTAGAGGCTGAGTTTGCCCGGGAAGTAGTGGTAGACCAGCGGGCGTGAGATGCCGGCCGCCGACGCGATCTCGTCGATGGAGACGTCGTCGGGCGAGCGACGGCTGAACAGTTCGAGGGCTACGCCGATCAACTGCTGCCGTCGCTCCTCGACTCCCATTCTGCGGCGTACCCCGGTAGTCATATACACAGCCTACCGATCGAATCCGGCCGTGAACGGTCCGGACCGGGCGGCAACGACCATCCCTTCCTCCGGCCGGCCCGCCCCGGGTCAGCGGAGCCCGGTGACCGGCTCCCCGTTCTCCAGGGTGCCCTCGAGGTCGGCCTGGGCCCCCTGTTCGGCCTCGAGGGTCAGCAGGTTGCCCTGAGCGGTGCCCTCGACCCCGCCCGTCGCGGTGACCGACGTGGTGCCGCGGCTGCCGGCGGCCAGCAGGTACCAGGTGCCCGCCCCGGACTTCCACAGCACCCCGGCCAGCACCCGCGGCTCCCGCTCCCCGCACTGCGGTACGTCCTCGGCCTGGGCCGCCACCACCCCGGACGGTCCGCCCGGCGTGTGGAACTGAGCCTGTACCCGGGTACCGCCGCCCCGCCAGGTCTCGGCCCGGGTGCACACCCAGGCCGCCGAACCTCCCCCGTCCCCCGGGCGGGGAGACCCCACGCCGGCGTCGCTCGCGTCCGGCAGCGGCTGCTCGGCGAACGCCCACGCGTTCACGCTCCGTACGCCCGCCGAGCGCATCGACGCCAGCGAGCAGGCGAACGGCGACCATGTGCGCGATACCTCGGCACCGGCGGACTCACGGGCGGGCCCATCGGCGGACTCACCGCCAGTCTCACGGGCCGCCCCCGGCCGCCCCGCGGTCAGCACGGCCGGAACCAGCTCGCCGAGGTCGGTCATCAGCCGGGTGCCGGCGTCGTCGGTCAGCTCCAGCACATTCCACGAGGCGCACGAGCCGGGCTTCGGGGCCGGGCCGGCCAGCGGCGAGGTCACACCGCCGGTGAGCGAGAGGTCCGCCGCGTCCACGCCGGGCTCGCGCAGGTCCCGCACACCCGCCGCACGGACCCAGGGCGCCGTCAGATAGCGGATGTTGCCGTCGGACCGGCCCAGTACCAGCGCGCTCGCCCCGGCCCGGTCCGCGCCGTCGACCCGGGCGAAGTCGAGGGCGGCACCCTCTGCGCCCTCGGCGCCGTCCACGGGCTCGGCGTACCTGGCGATGCGCAGACCGTCGTGGAGGACCACCACGCGCGCGTTGTCGACCACCCCGGCGTACAGCAGCTGGGGCGGCCCGGCCGGACCGCCGGACGGGGTGCCCGGCGTCGCCGACACCCGCACCCGCTCACCGGGCCGGGCCCACACGGCGAGGGCACGGCGCAGCAGGCCCGCGTCGCCGGCCAGGTCGCCGCGGGCCGGCCACACGGAGAAGTCGGTACGCGCGGAGGTCTTCCAGACGCTGGGGGAGACCTGGGTCAGCTTCCCCGGGTCCAGGGCAGCCTGCGCGGCCCGGTTCAGCGCGTACGGCGGCGCGGCGGCACCTTCGGGGCCCCAGCCGTCGTCCGGCAGCCCGAACAGCGCACCGCAGACGACGAGCGCGGCCCCGGCGGCCAGTACGGCCTTCAGGCGCCTGCGGCGCCGCACCAGATCGGTGGGCCGGGCCTGGAGCGAACAAGGGTCGAACGCGGGAGAGCCGAGCAGCCGGTCCTCGGCCGGCACCCGGTCGGCCTCGCGCAGCGCCCCCGCGGCGTCGGCCACACCCGCGTCGGTGAGCACCGTGCGGACGTCGTCGTCCGAAAGCCGCTCCGGACCGCGCAGCACCCAGGCGGCGCGGGCCGGGCCGGACAGGGCGGACAGTCTTTGCTCCAGGGCGAGTTCGTCGGCGCCTCCGGACCGGGGGAACAGACGCAGTCCCCATACCTGGGGCAGCGGCGGCGGCAGCGGGGGCAGGGCCGGCAGCCCGGTCCGCTTGCGCCGTGTCCCGCGCCTGCGCGACGGGCCCGCCCGCAGCGCGGTACGCACCACCTGGAGCCTGACCAGCGCGTACCCGGGGTCACCGGCACGGTCGTCGGCCCAGGCGGGCCGGGCGGCCTGGGCGGGCCGCTCCGGCCGCCGCCCGGAGCGGGCGGAGTGCGCGGCCCGGCCGCCGGCGGACTGCCGGGGCTGGGCGGGGATCGCCGGCGCCGCGGTGCGGCCGCGGGGCAGCGCGCGCTGGACCAGGGCGTGCGCGGTCAGCACCCGCCTGCCCCGGCCGCCCGGCTCCGACGGCAGCATCAGGTACGCGAGCCGGACGAGCCGCGGATAGTGCTCGACGAGGGCGGCCTCGGCCTGCCCGACGTCGACGAGCGGTCCGTCGGGGGAAGGGGGCGCGGGGCGCTTGGCGGCATGCTGTGACTGCACGGTAGGCAGAACGAGCGATGCGCCCGTAGGTCACCGATTGAGTACTTCCGGGCCCCCGAACCGTATCGAAGGCGGAGAGCCCCTCGCCGGGGCTCCGTGCGGCATGTCGCCGGAAGGACCGGAGGAACTCATGAGGCTGACCCGACCGATGCTCGCGCTGACCGGCGCGGTGGCGGTACTGGCGCTGGCGGGCTGCGGGTCCGGCGGTGAGGAAACGAACGGCGACGGGAAGAGCGAGGCGCCGGTCATGGCCACCGGCAGCCTGGAACACCTGGCGGCCGAGGTGAAGTGCGAGCCGAACATGCAGACCGACGCCGACACGATCCGCCAGGCCATCTGCGAGAAGGGCAAGGAGAAGTACGTCCTCGCCACCTTCGCCACCGACCGCGGCCAGCGCGAGTGGATCGAGACGGCCAAGGACTACGGCGGCTTCTACCTCGTCGGCCGCAAGTGGGTCGCCGTCGGTGAGGAGAACGTGCTCGAGGACCTGCGGGGCCGGCTCGGCGGCGACGTGGAGGAGGGCATCGACCACAGCAACATGGACCACGGCGGCGGCGCGCATCCGTCCGGCCCGGCGGGGGAGAAGAAAGAGGGCGGGCACTCCGGCCACGCCGGGCACGAGGGCTGAAGCCGAGCCGGGAGCCCGGAGCCGGGAGTCCGGAGTCCGGAGTCCGGACGAGCACACCGGACAGCCGGGAACACCGGGAACACGGAAAGGGCCGGTGGCGGGATTCCCGCCACCGGCCCTTTCACCTCACCGGTCCTTCTCAGTGGGTGACCGAGGGGACTACGTGCACTTCTTGCCCGTGTTGATGCACTTGACCATCTTGTTCATCAGGCTCTCGTCCATGACGTTGATGAAGTCGTTGTGGTCGGTGATCGGCTTGTGCAGCTGCTCCGGGAAGCTGTCCACGGCGTACGGGTTCTTCACCTGACCGTTCTCGATGGTCGGGGTGGGAACGTCGTACACCAGGCGGACCTGGAGCTGCGGGATGGCCTTGAAACCGTTCGCGCAGCTGCCGTCCGCCTGGACGAACGCCACGTGGGCGCGGTGGTTGGCGCTGTCGGTGTTCTGTCCGTCCCAGCAGCTCTGGAAGTTGGACGTGCGCACGAGCTGGCTGCCCTCGGGGCACAGCACGTACTTGTCCGTGGACTGGCGGTCCTCGAAGCCGGTGCAGCTGTACGAGGTGTTGGCGTTCGCGAGACCGTTGGTGAACGCCTTGGCGTCACCGGTGATGATGCGCATGAGCTTCGGGATCGCGACGACCTTGCTCCGCTTGTTGCCGACCCACCGGAGCTGGGCCTCCTGAGCCTGCAGGATCTTGCCGACGTTGCCCTCGGCGCCACCGCCCTGGTCGGCCGCGTCGAACTCCTGGGTGCCGTCCTGCACGCGCAGCACCGGCCAGAAGTACGAGGACTTGTCGCCCTGGTTCTGGCAGCTGGTCTCGGCGGCGACCAGGTCGTCGTCGCTGGAGAGCGAGCTGTTGCTCTGGTTGCCCACGTAGTCGTGCATGTGGTGCGCGCCGTTCGCGACACCGGGGGCCACGATGATGTTGTCGCTGTTGTACAGCTCGTTCTCGTTGACACCGCACTTCGTGGTGAAGCTGCCCTTGGAGCCGGACCTGCCGTTGGCGGCCAGACCGTTCGGCAGGTTCCGCGAGTTCGGCTGGACGTCGTTGATGTTGACGAAGTCCTCGGCGAACGGGCCCGCGGCGCCGTTGCCGTTGTCGTTCGGGGTCTGGCCCTCGCCCTGGTCCTGGCCGCCGTCGTTCTGACCGCCGTCGTTCTGACCGTCGCCCTGGTCCTGACCGTTGTCCTGGCCACCGCCGTCCTGGCCGTCACCGTTCTGACCGTCGGTCGGCAGCGGCTGGTCGGCGGGGCGGCCGGAGCAGGAGGCGAGTTCGTCCAGGTTCCCGGGAGCCTGACCGCCCGCGCGGGTGATCTGCAGCTTGATCCGGTCGATGAGCGCCTTACGCCGGTCCTTGAGCGGACCCAGAATGGTGTTCTGGACGTACCGCGAGTCCCCGGCCTGAGCCCGGCGGGTGGTGACCAGGCTCTGATAGGCGTCGGTGATCTGCTGGTCCATCGAGGCCAGTTCGCCGTCGACCTCACCGCGGGCCGGGTCCGGCACGTCGGGGAGCTGCTGGCCCACGTCCGGGCAGTCGATCGTGGCGATCTGCTGTGCCGCGTTCGCCTTCGTCTGATTCTGCGACTGGTTCGACTCGCCGGCCGAAGCGTAGAAGTTCGCCCAGACCAGCCCGCCCCCACCGAGCGCCAGGACCGCCGTCCCGGCCACGGCCTTGGCGGCCAACGGCATACGGCGTTTTCTTGTATTGCGTCCCATCATTCTCCTCGCAAGGGGGCTCTCGGCCTTCCCGGTGCTCTGGTAGTTCGCGCTGTGCCCCGCAAAAGGGGGTCGGTTCGAGTTGGACCGCAGTCTTCGGTTGGAAGCCCGCCGCCTCAGCGGTGGGTGGAGTCACTGAACTCCTCTGACTTCGCTGAGGAGCACCCCCTTACGGGTATCGAATCGCCCGACAGAAGCGGAGCGGCTCCCTTGAATACGGGAGCCGCCCCGGGGGTGTTCATCCGTAACGGAAATCGATGAGAAGTTCCTGCCGGCGCACTGGTTTCAACAGCCCCTGGAGTACCGGGGGTTGTTGATCGACCACGTGGGGTGCGTGACCGGGTCCCCTTTCGCCTGCCCTGGCCGAGATGGGCGAGAACCGCCGGCACCCGCCGGTTGTCGTCGTCCGAGACCTCCAGGCCCGGTTCGGCGAAGATGTTCGAGGTGTGCTTGGCGATGGCGCGCTCCGTCACCACCAGCTTGCCGGCGATCGCCGCGTCGGACCGGCCCTGGGCCGTTTCGGAAGGCCCTTGGTGTGTCGTTCACGCCCGCCGCCCCTCTTGGTGCCCCTGCTCCCGGCCGCCGAACCCATGGCCGCCGAACCCATGGCCTCCGAACTCATGGCCTCCGAACTCATGGCCACCAACCTCCCGGCCTCCGCGCTCGTGGGGTCCGTGGCCGTTGTGGCACCGCTCATGCGGCCCGTGGTCCCGCGCCTTGTGGTCATGACGTCAGAGTCCGGCCGAGCGGCGGCACCCGGTCCCGGGCCGAACTCCCCGACACCGGGGTGGTGTTGCCTACATCTTCTCCCCGCCTCCGCCCTTCTCCCCGATCTCCGCGAGCACCTTCGCCTCCGTCTCCGGGTCGAGCCCCTTGGCCGTCCGGTCCTGGCGTTGGGGCGCGGCCCCGTCGAGGTCCTGGAGCCAGCGCCAGGTGTCGGCCACGGTCTCGGTGGCGGGACGGCAGCGCAGCCCCGTCGCGAGCGCCCGGGAGACGTCCGAGGCGTGCATCGCGTCGTGCGCCTCGCTGCCCGGCGGCACCCAGACCGGCAGCTGCGTCCACGGTTCGATGCCCGCCCGCAGGATCGTCTCCGGTGCGGTCCACCGCAGCTCGGCCGTGCCCCCCGTCACCTCCGCGCACGCCTCCAGCAGCGTGCCCATCGTCTCGTGCCCCGGCGGGCCGGTCAGGTTGTACGGCCCGCCGATCCCCTGCTCGGCCGCCCCGAGGATCCACTCGGCCAGGTCGCGGACGTCGACGTACTGGAGGGGCAGGTCACGCGGCCCCGGGGCGAGGACCGGGCCGCCGCGGGCCATCCGGTTCAGCCACCAGGGCAGCCGGCCGACGTTCTCGTACGGCCCGAGGATCAGCCCCGCCCGCACCAGCACCGACCGGTCGGCGCCGAAGGCGTCCACGGCGGCCAGTTCGCCGCCCCGCTTGTCCCGCGCGTAGTCGGTGCGATCGGCGTCCGCGCGGGCGCCCGCTACCAGGGGGGCCTCCTCGGTGGCTCCGGCGGGCGCGGGCCACTCGTACACCGAGCGGCTCGACACGTACACGTACCGGCCGGCACGGTCCCGCAGCAGCCGCGCCGTGTCACGGACGGCCCGCGGGGCCGCCGACCAGGTGTCGACGACGACGTCCCACGTGCCGTCCGCCTCGTCCAGGGCGGCCAGGCCGTCGACGGCGGTGCGGTCGCCCAGCAGCGACCGCACGCCCGGCACGGCCGCGTGCCGCCCCCGGTGGAAGACGGTCACCTCCCAGCCCCGCCCCAGGGCCGCCTCCACGACGGCCCGTCCCGCGAACTCCGTACCACCCAGCACCAGAAGCCTCATACGTCGGACTCTGCCGGACCGGGTGGCGTGAGGGAACAGGGATCTGCCGAGGGCAGAGCGACGGTGACTCAGGGGGTGTACTTGTAACCGACCCGGCGCACGGTCTGGATCGTGCCCCGGTGCTCCGCGCCCAGTTTGCGGCGCAGCCGGGCGATGTGGACGTCGACGGTGCGGCCGTCGCCCACATGGCCGTAGCCCCAGACCGTGGCGACCAGGTGGTCGCGGCTGTGCACCCGGTTCGGATGGGCCACGAGATGGGCGAGCAGCTCGAACTCCAGGTAGGTGAGGTCGAGTTGCCGACCGTCTACCTCGGTGGTGCGCTGCACGGTGTCGACCCGGATCCGCTGGGTGGCGGTGGCGCCGGCGCCGGCGTCGGCGGCGGGTGCGGCCGCGGAAGCCGTGCCGGGGTGCTGGGCGGTTCCGGGGCCCGGGACCGCCACCGGGAACGGCGGCCGCTGGTCGGCGGGGACCAGCACCAGGTAGCCGACCATCGGCGGATGTCCGGGCAGGGCGGGCAGGCTGTGCTGCGGCGCGGGCAGCCAGGTGGCCCCCGGCGGAAGCAGGTCGGCGACGGTGACCACCTCGTCCGGGGCGACGGCCCGCAGCCGGTGACGCGGATGACCGTTCACCGACGCGGTGCGGGACGCGTGGGGTGAGGTGTTGAGAGGGGCGCCCAGCGGGGCGGGGGAGGCGGAGGGGGCCGCGGAGACGGTGGTGGCCGCGTCGGCCGCGGCGGAGACAGGACGAGTGGTCGCCATGAGGAGTCAGCTCTTTCGCGCGAAGGGTTCGTCGAGAGGCTCGACGGCCGCGGGATCGTGGCCGGGCTCGTCGAGGACGTACGCGGTGCGCGCCGGTGGAAGGCCGGGATGTACGGCGTCAGAGGGCCGGCGCGGTCGTCGCGCGGCAACACTCCCGGTCGAAGTCGTCGTGCTGACGGGAGGGCCAGAAGGGCTCGAGGTCATGGCGACCCGTCGCGATGAGCTCCCGGAAACCGTCCATGCCCCCATTGAAGCAGACCCCGGGCCCCAGCAGGAGCCTCGTTCACGGCATGGACGCCCGGGGCGGTCCGAAACCCGACGAAGCGAGGGGCACCCGGTGGACGGGCATCCCTCGCCTCACCAGCGGGTGTCGGGGGAGAGATCGAGCCGGCCGGCACGCAGCTTGCCAACAGGCGATTTCCCGACCATCGCCCGAGTGTGAACCCCGTGTCACCGGCGACGGTTGTCCCCGGATCACCCTGTGAGCACGGCGTGCAGGGGGCGACTCGTAGGGGACGGGATCACGTGAGGAGGCCGTACACGACAGGGCTGTACACGACTGGACCGTACGACCGGGCAGGCACGACCGGGCGGTACGACGGGCCGTACGCGACAGCCGCCGCACGGCGGTCCGCACACGACAGAGAGCCCTCCTCCGCTCTCGACGGCGGTCGAGCGGGGGAGGGCTCCCACCCCGGGCGCGACCGGGCGGAGGCGCGCTGCGGCACGCCCCGCTCCCCGAACTTGGTCTGCGCCTCAGGGGGCTTTTACGAGTGCTTCCGGGTTCCGGGCCTGCCCCCGGGTCTCAGCCCACCTTCTCGATGAGCGCCCGGCGGATCAGGAACTTGCCGGGCTCCCGGACCTGCTCGAAGGCCGCGTTGTTGAGCAGGGCACAGCTGCCGGACACGCCGGTGACCTCGACGGTCGTGGACTTGTTGTTGTCCAGGTTGGTGACCTTCAACTTGGTCCCGGCCGGGAACTGGTTGCTGGACGCCGCCGGGGCGCCGTCCTCGCCGGAGAGGGTGATCGTGGAGCCGTTGCACACCTGCTCACCGGAGGCCGCCGCGCCGCCGCCGCCCGGGTTCTGCGCGGCGTCGTCCCCGCCCGCCTGCTCGTCCCCGCCGGCCTGCTCGTCCCCGCCGGCCTGCTCGTCCGGGGCGGGCTGCTCGGGCTGCGCAGGCTGCTGGGGCTGTGCGGGCTGGGAGTCCTGAGCCGACTCCCCAACCGTGCACCCGGAGGCTTCCTGCTTGAGCTCGATCTCGGCGATGACCGCTTCGCGGTTGGCGATCCGCGCCTCGGACAGCGCGTCGGGAGCGGCCCGTTGCCCCTCGATGAACTTCTGGTTGTTGCCGAGCGCGGTGGCGAGGCCCTGACAGACGGTCGAGTCGGCCGCCGACTTGGTGGTGGGCGCCTGGGAGGCGTTCGACGTGCTCGCCATGACGAAGGCACCGCCACCGGCCACCGTCACCGCGCTCACCAGCAGCGCGATCTTCTTCTTGGGGCCGAGCGTTCTCCTGCGCGACATGCGCGCCTCCTGAAACGGTAGGGGAGCGTACGCCGCTATGTACGAGATCCCGAACGGAGTTGCTCAGCGCCCCGGCCAACTCTCCGAAGTGGCCTGTGTCACAAGGGAGTTGGTCTTCAGCGGGACAGGGCGTCCCGTACCGCCTCGTCGGTGCGGGCCACGACCGCCGTGCCGTCCTCGGCGGTGATGATCGGGCGCTGGATCAACTGGGGATGCTCGGAGAGCGCCGTGATCCAGCGCTCGCGCGATCCGTCGTCCCGCGGCCACTCCTTGAGCCCGAGCTCCTCGGCGGCGGCTTCCTGGGTGCGGGTGATGTCCCAGGGCTCCAGCCCGAGCCGCTCCAGCACCTCCCGGATCTCGTCCGGGCTCGGCACGTCCTCCAGGTAACGGCGGACGGTGTAGCCGGCACCCTCGGCGTCCAGCAGGCTGATGGCGCTCCGGCACTTGGAACAGGCCGGATTGATCCAGATCTCCATGCCGCCCACCGTACGCCCGGTCCGGCTCTGTTCGATTTCTCTCCGGCCTCACACGCCCCCTGCGGACCGGGTGTTCCGCGGCCACAATTTGCGGCCTCACCTGGGCATTCGATGGCTGCTTCGGGTTCCCCGAATGTCAGTGCCGGGCAGTAAACTAGGAGCAGTGTTCGAGGGTGTTGCCGGGGCCGGCGTGGATCCCGGTGGACACCCTGACCGCGACAGGAGGATCCCTGTGCCCGTTGCCGCACTCAAGCCGATGCCCATCCAGTCCACAGCGAAGCGTGCCGTCCAGCTCGAAATGCCCTGCGCGCCCGTGACGAAGCGGCCGCTGCCGCCGGGCCGCCCGCGGGATTGGTACGTGACGCACAACCGCCGCCTCAAGGCGATGCGGCTCGCCATCGCCCTGCTCGACTCCGGCGTCTACCTCCCCGACCAGGCCCGCAACGAGACGATACGCGGCGTGGCGAACCTGATCGGCATCCACACGCCGTCGGACACGACCTGCCACATGGTCCGGGCCTTCATGCGCTACAACCGCTGAGCCGGGCCCTGACCGGCGCCGGGTGCCCCCGATCCCCGGGGGTGCCCGGCCGCTCTGCGATCAGTACGGCCGGAAGTTGATGTAGCCGAGGAAGACGATCACTGCGGCGACGCAGCCGAGGACCACGGCGGTGGAGACCCAGGACGACGACGAGCGGCGGGACGCCCTGCGCTCCGGCTCGCCGCGGAACGGGACCGGGCCGGGAGGGTTGTCCTTCCAGCGTGCGGCGAGCATACGGGCGCGGGCCGACGGCTCCTTGTGCTCGGCCGTGTCCGCCCACTTGATGTCGAACTCGCGCTCCTCGTCGTTCCTCTCGGACATCCCCGTGACCTCTCTCGAACAACAGTGTCAGTTCAATCATCCCTCGCGGGGCTCACCGGGGAAAGCGGGTTCCGGACACACGTGGGCGCCTAGCTCCTGACCCGGGCAGATGGTCTCGTGGGGCGGTCAGGCGTCGTCGGGCCTGCCTCAGAAGGAGCCTTCCACGCAGCACCCCATCGTGATGACGGGCGTGAGCCGAGGGATCGGCCGCAGCACCGCCGGGCGCCGCCTCGCGGACGTCGCTCTCGGCGCGACCGGGGCGCCTACAGGCTCCTACGCCGACCGCGGCCGGGTGGCCAGGTCGTCGCAGGAGCCGTACGATCCGCGGCGCGAGGACGAACTCCGGTACGCCGCCGAACGGCTCACCGCCCCGACCGCCGTCGTGACGGAACCGATGTGGACCGAGGCGATGCCGACGGAGGCGACGCCTCCTCGGAGGACGTGACGTGCTGATCGATGACGGACGCGCTGCACCGTGTGCCAGCCGTCCGTCAGGTCACCTGGTCCTCTCGCGAAGTTGAGATGAACACCGTATCTTCCTCGCCGTTGCGGCCGGGAACGACGGCGAAGTCGCCTGTGACACGTCGCCGGCCGGCGCCTCCGGTGTGACCACGGTCGCAGCCTCCGACAAGAACGACAACGCTGCCTCCTTCCCCAACCACGGCTCGTGCGTGGAGCCTTACGCATCAGGCGTGGGCATCGCCTCCGCCTGGGTCCTCGGCGACACCAACGCCGTCAGCGGCACCTCCATGGCCAGCCCGCACGGTCGCGGGTGTCGGCGTGCTCCACAAGGGTGCGAACGGCGGCGCCTCCTCCACCGGCAACAGATGGATCACCAGCGACGCGACCAGCGGTGTGATCAAGAACAACCCCGCCGGCCCCCCGACCTGCTGCTGTTCGAGAACACCCTCTGATCGCTGCCGCGCCTGCCGTCCGGGCACGATGAACCCCGACGAGAAACGATCTCGTCGGGGTTCAAGGACAAGCTCAGCCGAGGTCCCTGGTCAGGTTGAACTGGTTGGCGAGTGCCGGTCGGTCTATCTTGATCTCCTTCGAGAAGGGCGTCTCGTTACCGTTGGGGGCCTTGCAGGTGACCGTTGCCATCGCCCTAGTCCCCCCGGTCTTCGGGATGTTGGGGAAGGTCACGCTGTACAGCGTGTCTGTGTCCTCGGTCCGGAGGGCGGTATTACGGGTGACCCCGTCCGTGGTGGTGATCGACACCCCGGTCGGGCTCGAGTTGTCGCCAAGCCCGAGGCAACTCACGGTTCCGACGACATTGACGGTCCCGCTGTTGACGTCTGCGTGCGCCGTGGTGCCGATCGCCATGGGCGCGGCGACTGCGAGCGAGGCCAGGGTGGCCATGGCTCCGAGAGTGGTCTTTGTGCGAGTAGACATTTCAGCCTCCATCGAGCGTTGATGTGCTTCGGGGCGGATCCGACGACCGTGCCGAGGCGATAAACGCAGGCCAAGGCGTGGGCACGATTGCGTGCAAGGTGCCGTCTGGGGGGATTGGAGTGCGCCTGCCATAGAGGGCGGCGCCTGACGTCACGCTGCTGGCTTTGGGGTCTGCGGCTGGCTTGTGCTCCGTGCTCCGCACTCCCGAGGCTTTTTGGGCGCTCAGCCGACTCCCCTGCAGCGGATGTTCCACTAACAACACTCATATGCTCCCGGCCATCCCGCAAGTGCTAGGCCAATCGGCTGGCTTTACCCGCCACGGCACTGGTGCGGCGTGCACCGCGCCTGGGCGGTCGGGGGCACCGGGCGCAGCCCTGGACAACAGGCCCACGATCACCATGGCCAAGCAGAAGGGCACGTGCCCGTCCTGCCTTCAACCATCACCGACCCTCTGTGGGAGCAGTTCCAAGCGCTGGTCCCGCGCCGCCAGGATCGTGTCCCGCCGAGTGGTGTAGGGGATCAACGTGGAAAGCTGCAGGTCGCGTCCAGGGTCTACCGATCGGTGACGGTCAGCTTATTGACGGACCGTCATGCCAGTCGCATCCCGGATCACCACCGCCGCGGAGCCCGTGAGCCTGACCTCGGGCGTAGGGCGGCAGAGATCCACCGCATCGGGCACCCATCAATCCCAGGCTGACATACCGTCACTCGATCTCACGCCCGGAAAGCCCTGACGTTGACGGTGACCTGCGGATTCGCGCCTTGATCGCCTACACCACTTGGTGGGACACCATCAAGGCATGGGCGGCCTGCTGATGGGACTCCAGCAGACGACGCAGATCGTCAAGTCGGTGCACGACACGGACCGACCCCAGCGTTGGGCTCGTACCGAGCAGCTCGTGCCCGACGCTCACCGCGGCGTAGGGTTCTCCCCGCCGAACGTGGACGTCAACGAGGACGATGCGGCTCAGTGCAAGAGATCGCGTTCGTCCCCCTTCCCGAAGCACCACCGCACTGCGCGGGAGGTACCGATCAGCCGGTCAGGGGCGGGTTGGCGGGGTCGGCCCCAGAATCGCACGGTACCGCGCCGGTAGCACCGTCCTGCCTGACCGTCAGGACTGGCGAGGGCCGCTCCCCCCGACCATGGGGGAGCGGCCCTCGCCGCGTTCTGATATCTGGCATCACGTCAGGGGACGGTGCGCACTCGGCGCCCAGGGGGCGGAAGACAAGCGGTGACGGACTTTCGCAGGTCACAGCCTGTTGCCAGGGCTTCAAGCCCAGGGCACACCCGGCCTGCCTCCTACACGTCGAAGTACAGCTCGAACTCGTGCGGGTGCGGGCGCAGGGCCAGCGGGGCGATCTCGGTGGTGCGCTTGAGGTCGATCCACGTCTCGATCAGGTCCGGCGTGAAGACGTCGCCCTGGAGGAGGAACTCGTGGTCGGCCTCGAGGCGGTCGAGGACGGCGCCGAGCGAGGTCGGGACCTGCGCCACGTTGGCGTGCTCCTCGGGGGCCAGCTCGTAGAGGTCCTTGTCGATCGGCTCGGCCGGCTCGATCTTGTTCTTGATGCCGTCCAGGCCGGCGAGCAGCAGCGCCGAGAACGCCAGGTACGGGTTGCCGGAGGCGTCCGGGGCGCGGAACTCGACGCGCTTGGCCTTCGGGTTCGAGCCGGTGATCGGGATGCGCATCGCGGCGGAACGGTTGCGCTGCGAGTACACCAGGTTCACCGGGGCCTCGAAGCCCGGCACCAGGCGGTGGTACGAGTTCACCGTCGGGTTGGTGAAGGCCAGCAGCGACGGGGCGTGCCGGAGGATGCCGCCGATGTAGTAGCGGGCCATGTCCGACAGGCCGGCGTAGCCCTGCTCGTCGTAGAACAGCGGGGTGCCGCCCGTCCACAGCGACTGGTGGACGTGCATGCCCGAGCCGTTGTCGCCGAAGATCGGCTTCGGCATGAAGGTCGCGGTCTTGCCGTTGCGCCAGGCGACGTTCTTCACGATGTACTTGAAGAGCTGCAGGTCGTCGGCGGCCGCGAGCAGGGTGTTGAACTTGTAGTTGATCTCGGCCTGGCCGGCCGTGCCCACCTCGTGGTGCTGGCGCTCGACCTTCAGGCCGGACCGGTCCAGCTCCAGGGAGATCTCGGCGCGCAGGTCGGCGAAGTGGTCGACCGGCGGGACCGGGAAGTAGCCGCCCTTGTAGCGGACCTTGTAACCGCGGTTGTCCTCCACCGCACCGGTGTTCCAGGCGCCCGCCTCGGAGTCGATGTGGTAGAAGGACTCGTTCGCCGAGGTGTTGAAGCGCACGCTGTCGAAGACGTAGAACTCGGCCTCGGGGCCGAAGAAGGCGGTGTCCGCGATGCCGGTGGAGGTGAGGTAGGCCTCGGCCTTCTTGGCGACGTTGCGCGGGTCGCGGGAGTACTGCTCGCCCGTGATCGGGTCGTGGATGAAGAAGTTGATGTTCAGCGTCTTGTCACGGCGGAACGGGTCGACCCTGGAGGTCGTGAGGTCCGCGCGCAGCGCCATGTCGGACTCGTGGATGGCCTGGAAGCCGCGGATCGAGGATCCGTCGAAGGCCAGTTCCTCATCGGGGTCGAACGCCTCAGCAGGCACCGTGAAGTGCTGCATCACGCCCGGGAGGTCGCAGAACCGGACGTCGACGAATTTGACGTCCTCGTCCGCGATGAACTTCTTGGCCTCGTCGGCGTTCTGGAACATCCAGCTCCTCCTACTCCCGACCGTCCCGCCGGGGTGGTAGATCGTTCGTGCGGCCAGTGCGGGCGGCCCACGCTGCACTCGACCCTAGGCAGGGGTGATTTCTCGTGCGTGACCCATTTGTTTCGCACAAGTTAACCGGCTCATCTCTCACGGTAGTCCGGTCGGGTCTCGCCGTCGCATCGTCGTTCTTCCCGGCCCTGGCCCGGCCCCGGCCCGGCCCCGGTCCCCGGGCCTTCCCCGGTCCACCCCACCCTCCGCCGGTCGTGCACGGGCGCAGTACCGTGGTCGGGTGGACAACAGGCAGGCAATCGGATCGTGGCTCTCCGGGCCGCGCGCGGCCCTCGAAGAGGCCGGCGCCGAGTTCGGATACCGGGGCGAGCAGCTGGGGCTTCCGGAGGACGGACCGGGCTCCATCGCCCCTCCGGGGCGCAGGATCGGCGCCCTGGCCGTCGACTGGGCGCTGTGCGTCCTGATCGCATACGGCCTCATCACCGACGGCTACGGGCAGAGCACCGGCAACTGGGCGCTTCTGCTGTTCTTCGCGCTGAGCGTCCTCACCGTCGGCACGGTCGGGTTCACTCCCGGAAAGCGCCTCTTCGGTCTGCGCGTCGTCGCCCTGGGAAGCGGCCGGGTCCAGCCGGTGCGCGGCCTGGTCCGCTCGGCGCTGCTCTGCCTGGCCGTCCCCGCCCTGATCTGGGACCGCGACGGCCGCGGTCTGCACGACCGGCTCGCCCGCACGGTCGAGGTGCGGGCCTGACGCCGAGGATGCCGGTACGACGAAGCCGGTACGGCGAGGAGGGGGCGCCCGGAGTCATTCCGGGCGCCCCCTCCTCGTGCAAGCGTCGTATACGGGGCCTCAGCGGGCCTTCGGGCCGCCCTTGGGGAGCTTCATACCCTTGGGCATCGGGCCCTTCGGGAGGGGCATGTTGCTCATCAGGTCGCCCAGCGCGCGCAGCCGGTCGTTGGTCGCGGTGACCTGCGGGCCCGTGAGGACACGGGGCAGCTTGAGCATGGTCGTGCGCAGCTTCTTCAGCTCGACCTGCCCCTCACCCGTGCCCACGATCATGTCGTGCACCGGCACGTCCGCGACGATGCGGTTCATCCGCTTCTTCTCGGCGGCGAGCAGGCTCTTCACCCGGTTCGGGTTGCCCTCGGCGATCAGTACGATGCCGGCCTTGCCGACCGCGCGGTGCACCACGTCCTGATTGCGGTTCATCGCCACGGCGGGGGTGGTGGTCCAGCCCCGGCCGACGTTGTCCAGTACGGCCGCGGCAGCGCCCGGCTGTCCCTCCATCTGCCCGAAGGCCGCTCGCTCGGCCCTGCGCCCGAAAATGATCGCCGTCGCGAGGAAGGCGAGCAGGAAGCCCAGGATGCCGAGATAGATGGGGTGACCGATCAAGAAACCGATCGCGAGGAAGACACCGAAGGTGACAATTCCGACAGCTGCGAGTACAAGACCGATCTTTTTGTCGGCCCTGCGGGTCATCTTGTAGGTCAGAGCGATCTGCTTCAGTCGCCCGGGGTTCGCAGCGTCCGCTGCGGTTTCCTTCCTCGCCATGCCACGAAGTCTACGTGCCCTCTGGAGCGAGGACGACGGCAGTGTCCGTGAGGGGCCGGGCGGAGGCCGGGCACCGCGCGGGGAGTGGGCGCGGAACCGGCATCGGGGCGGAACCTGGTGGGGACAGGCGGAGTCCGGGAAGCGGGGAGAGGGATCAGAGGCTGGTGACGGTCGGGGACCGGTCGAGTACGCGCTGTGCCTCGACCCGGTCCTTGGCGCGACGGCGGTCCTCCAGCACGGAGGTCCAGGCGTTACGGCGGGCGGTGCGCTGACCGCCGCTCATCAGAAGTGACTCGACAGCGCGCAGGGCGGTGCCGAAGGACGGAATGGCGGTGGCGCGGACGGGCGCGGCCTGCATGGTGGAGGTCCCCCCTCGAAACGTCTTCGGGTATGGGAGTACGTGGTGTGATTCCAGGGTCACTGATTGGTGTTACCAGGGCGTGACCCCTCGGTCAAACGGAGATGAAGCCGAGGTTCGAGCCCCGCGGAAGCCGACGCGGCCCCGGCGTACGCCCTCATCTGCGAGGACGGCCGGGGCCGCTTCTTCTCGGCCATTACTGGTCAGTAGTATCTTGTGCGTGAGTTCACACGGATGCCTCACCCGGTGCTGGAACGGGCGGGGACGTGGCGTCAGACGGCCTGCGCCGCGACGTACGTACCGCGCTTCTCGACCGCCATCTGATACAGGCGGCCGGCGCGGTACGAGGAGCGGACCAGCGGGCCGGACATCACACCGGAGAAGCCGATCTGCTCGGCCTCCTCCTTCAGCTCCACGAACTCGTGCGGCTTCACCCAGCGGTCGACGGGGTGGTGGCGCACCGACGGACGCAGGTACTGCGTGATGGTGACGAGCTCACAGCCGGCGTCGTGCAGCTGCCGGAGCGCCTCGCCGACCTCCTCGCGGGTCTCGCCCATGCCGAGGATCAGGTTCGACTTGGTGACCAGGCCGTAGTCCCGGGCGGCGGTGATGACCTCCAGGGAGCGGTCGTAACGGAAGCCGGGGCGGATCCGCTTGAAGATGCGGGGCACGGTCTCGACGTTGTGCGCGAACACCTCGGGGCGGGAGGAGAAGACCTCAGCCAGCTGCTCGGGGACCGCGTTGAAGTCGGGGGCCAGCAGCTCGACCTTGGTGCGGCCGTCCGCGCGCTCGGCGGTCTGCGCGTGGATCTGGCGCACGGTCTCGGCGTACAGCCAGGCGCCGCCGTCCTCCAGGTCGTCGCGGGCGACGCCGGTGATGGTGGCGTAGTTCAGGTCCATGGTGACCACGGACTCGCCCACGCGGCGCGGTTCGTCCCGGTCGAGGGCCTCAGGCTTGCCGGTGTCGATCTGGCAGAAGTCACAGCGCCGGGTGCACTGGTCGCCGCCGATGAGGAAGGTCGCCTCGCGGTCCTCCCAGCACTCGTAGATGTTCGGGCAGCCGGCTTCCTGGCAGACCGTGTGCAGTCCCTCGCTCTTGACGAGGTTCTGCATCTTCGTGTACTCGGGCCCCATCTTCGCCCGTGTCTTGATCCACTCGGGCTTGCGCTCGATGGGGGTCTGGCTGTTGCGGACCTCCAGGCGCAGCATCTTGCGTCCGTCGGGTGCGACTGCGGACACATCGGCTCCCTAGCTTCGATTCTTCGGCGTACACCAGGGTACGCCCGTGTTTGTCGGGCCTGGCGGTCAGGCCAACCTCCGAGGCGCGGGGCGCATTCCCGGACGCGAGGCCGGGGCCTCTCGTCCGGACCGGGCCGGCCCGGTCCGGATCAGGCGCTCGCGCGGACGATCTCCCGGGGCTTCGGGTCGGCGTGCTCCAGGATGTCGCGCAGGTGGCGCTCGACGACCGGGAGCGCCTCGTCGATCGTGATGTCGCGGCCCAGTTCGGCCGCGAGGGAGGTGACGCCCGCGTCGCGGATGCCGCACGGGATGATCCGGTCGAACCACTTGTTGTCCGGCTGCACGTTGTACGAGAAGCCGTGCATGGTGACGCCCTTGGCCACCCTGATCCCGATGGCGGCGAGCTTGCGGTCCTCGCGGCGCTGGCCGGCGTTGGAGGGCGCGTACTCGGGGCCGTTCAGCCGCGGGTCGAACTCCTCGTCGGTCAGGCGGGGGTCGAAGTCGAGGGAGAGGCCCGCCCGTCGCCCGCCGCCACCCTCGGCCGAAGCGCTGCGCGCCGCCCCTCCATAGCGCGCCGGACGCTGTTCGACCGGGTCGCCCAGCACCCACACCCCGCTGCGGCCCTCGATGCGGGTGGCGGTCACGCCGAACTCCGCGGAGGCGCGGATCAGAGCCTCCTCCAGGCGCCGCACGTGTGCCACCACGTCCACCGGGCGGGGCAGCTTCTGGATCGGGTAGCCCACCAGCTGGCCGGGACCGTGCCAGGTGATCTTGCCGCCGCGGTCCACGTCGATGACCGGGGTGCCGTCGAGAGGGCGCTCGCTGTCCTGGGTGCGCCGGCCGGCCGTGTAGACCGGGGGGTGCTCCAGCAGGATCACGGTGTCGGGCACCTCGTCGGCGAACCGCGCCGCGTGCACCCGGCGCTGTTCGTCCCAGGCCACCTGGTAGTCGACGGACTCGGTTCCGAAACCCATTCGGACGAACCGCAACTCACTCACGGCAAGCGCCTCCCCAGACGGTAGTAAGGCAGTAAGGCAGTAAGGCAGTAAGGCAAACAAGCGGTAAGGCGTGAAACGTGCCCAAGCAACTGTACGACCGTGCGGCCGGTCGCCGTCCGTCGTCAGCCGTGAGGTCAATCCTCACACGATCGGATGAATGCGGATCGAAGGCCGCAACCGAGCGTTCACTCTCCGCTACATTCGCGCCGTTCGGCAGGTCATAAGAGCTGCTCACGGATGCGCATCGGCTGCTCATGGGCCATCCGGGCACCACCACGTTCACCGGAAGGCAGGAGACCGCACCGCAGATGTCGGAACGACCCGCGCAGCGCACCCCCAACCGCCAGCTCGCCGCGCTCATCGCAGAAGCGGGGTTCTCCAACGCGGGACTCGCCCGTCGCGTGGACCAGCTCGGTCTCGAACACGGGCTCGACCTGAGATACGACAAGACCTCCGTCACCCGCTGGCTGCGTGGGCAGCAGCCCAGGGGCACCACACCCGCGCTCATCGCCGAGGTCTTCACCCGGCGCCTCGGCCGCAGGCTCACGGCCCAGGACCTCGGCCTGGACGCCTGTGCCCCCGTCTACGCGGGCCTGGAGTTCGCCGCCGCCCCCGACGAGGCCATCGACATCGTCAGCGGGCTGTGGCGCAAGGACTCCGGCAGTCACGCCGAGCTGCGCAAGATCGCCTTCACCTCGGCCGGGCTCGTCGTGCCCAGCCGGGACTGGCTCATCGGCCGCGCCGACGAGAAGGTGGCCCGCGCCGAGCCACCGCTCCGCGTTCCCGCCCAGATCCGGTCGGCGGGCGGGCCGGCGGGGCGGCCGCCAGGGTTCGCCGCCCGCCGCCGGCACGCCGCCGAACGCGGTCCCGGCCAGCGGGTCACCGGCGGCGACATCGCCGCCCTGCGCTCGGTGAGCGAGTTGTTCCGCACCCTCGACGACGCCTACGGCGGCGGCCACGCCCGCCAGGCCCTGGTGCGCTACCTGGAGCACGAGTGCGAGCCGATGCTGCGCGGCAGCTACGGCGAACAGACCGGACGCCGCCTGTTCGCCGCCGTCGCCGACCTGACCCGGCTGGCCGGCTGGACGTCGTACGACATCGGCGCGCACGGGCTTGCCCAGCGCTACTTCGTCCAGGCGCTCCGCCTCTCCCAGGCGGCCGCGGACCGGGCCTACGGCGCGTACGTCCTGGTCACCATGAGCCGACAGGCCGTCTACCTCGGCCACGGCCGGGAGGCCGTGCAACTGGCGCGGGTGGCCCAGCAGGGTGCGGGCGGCTCCACCCCGCCCCTGGTGCAGGCCCTGCTGCACGCCGTGGAGGCGCGCGGGCACGGGGTGCTCGGTGAGGTCCGTGCCTGCACCGCGGCGCTGGTACGCGCCGAACGAGCCCTGGAGAGCGCCCGGCCCGGCGACGAGGTCCCGCACTGGGTGCGCTTCTTCGACGAGGCCCAGCTCGCGGACGAGTTCGGCCACTGCCACCGCGACCTCCAGCAGTTCCGGGCCGCCGCCCAGCACGCGGAGCGCTCGCTGCAACTGCGCGCCCCCGGCTACGCCCGCAGCCGCCTGTTCTGCCGGGTCGTCCTCGCCACCGCGCGCCTCGGTCTCGGCGAACTCGACCAGGCCTGCCTCATCGCCGCCGAGGCGGCGGGCCAGGCCGCCGAGATGCGCTCGGTACGGGCCGTGGAGTACGTCCGCGACTTCGAACGCCGCCTGGAGCCCTACCGCGACGCGGCACCGGTCCGCGTCTACCGGGACAGGATCGCGGCGTACGGCTGAGCGGCGACGCCGAGGGGCGCGGGCGGAGGGGCGCGGGCCGAGCGGCCACGGTGGCTACGCGCCCCTCGGCCGCCGCAGCCACCACCGGGCCACGGGATCCGGCAAGAGGGCCGCAGGGAGGCCGCCGGAGAGCCGCCTGACGCCTCGTGGAGGGACTGACGGCTCCCCGGGCTGCCCGGACCCCGGCTCCCGGCTGCCCGGGTCCGGACAAGCCCCGTGCGCCGGTGGAGGGCGGGGTGTCCGGCCAGGAGACGGCGGGGCGGCGCGGGGCGCCGTCCCGCCCGCCGGGGCGGTCAGGCCGCCCGGGCCGTCGGAAGGGGGTCGGCCGTGTGCAGGGGGCGGTCCGCGCCCAGGTCCGCCAGGATCGCGGTCGAGGCGCGGCGGCCCGAGTGCAGGGCGCCCTGCACGGTGCTGGTGTCGCGGTGGTCGCCGCACACGTACAGGCCCGCCAGCAGCCGTACCGGGCGGCGCAGATCGTGCGGCGGAGGCGTCGCCGGCACGGCGTCGGCGGTGTGGTGGACCGCCAGTGTCTCCCAGCGCGCCGTCGGCATGCCGTACAGCCTGGACAGGTGCACGCGTACGTCCGCGTCGACCTGCGCTCCGGGTGGGCCCAGCACCGTGGACGACACCAGCGCGCGGCCGGCCGGGGCCCGGGACGGGTCGACCCGGCTGACCACCGCCGTGTGCGTCACCGGGCCGCCCCGGTCGGCGTCCAGGAGCAGCGAGGTGCCGGTCTGCGGGGGCTCGTCGGTCGCGTGGTGCACCACCGTCACCGGGTGGAAGTCCGGCACCCGCAGGCCCGGCAGCAACTGCGCGGCGGCGCGCGCGTCCGTCGCGATCAGCACCGCGCGGCAGCGGAACTCGCCGTGCTCGGCGGTGGTCACCGACGTCGTCGAGACGGAGACGGCCCGGACGCCGGTGCGCACCGTGCCCGGGGGCAGCCCCCGCGCCAGCAGCTCCGGCAACGCCTCCGCGCCGCCCTCCGGCAGACACAGCCGCCCGGCCGCGAAG
Organism: Streptomyces sp. P9-A2; assembly: GCF_036634175.1. NCBI lineage: Bacteria > Bacillati > Actinomycetota > Actinomycetes > Kitasatosporales > Streptomycetaceae > Streptomyces > Streptomyces sp. P9-A2. The sequence goes on along the minus strand of NZ_JAZIFX010000001.1, from coordinate 2,030,925 downwards.
GCCCGCAGCGCGAGATCCGCGCACCGGCTCGACGTGGTGAGGTCCGGGTCGCACAACAGCGCGGCGAGCAGCGGACGGAGGAAGCCGTCGACGGTACGGGCCGGCAGGCCCCGGGCCGTCAGCGCCTCCGCGGCGGTCGACTCCGGCCGGGCCAGCAGCCGTTCCACCGGTGTGCCCGCGAGCCGGGTGAACGCGGCGCCCAGCCGGGCCTGGTCGACGGCGGTGCCCAGCGGGGCACCGGTCCGGCTCCGGGGTGTGGACACCTGCCGTCCGGGAACGGCCACCGGCCTCCTGGGCACCGACCCCGCCCGAGGGGCGCTCGCGAGGGCGCGCACCGCATGAAGTGCGCCCCTTGCGCCCCTCGCGCCGGTGGGCACGCCCGCGCGGTGGTGCCGTCCGTCGCTGTGCAGCAGGATCCCGGGCGCGAACGGGCGCAGTACGAGCCCCTCCACGCCCGCGGTCGGCCGCAGCTCGGGATACGCCGTGGACAGCAACTGCCCGACTCTGTCGAGCCGGAAGCCGTCGACCTTCTCCGTGGCCATCCGGCCGCCCACCGCGTGGGCGGCCTCCAGGACCACGGTGGTGACTCCTGCGCCGGTCAGGCGTCGCGCCGCGGAGAGTCCGGCGATCCCGGCCCCCACGACGACGACGTCCGCCTGGTACGTGGGCTCAAGCACGTGCCCCTCCTCGAGGTTGCGCGGACGCTGGAGACGTCATGCCCCCAACAGGCCCCAGGAATACCCGAGTTCTGCTCGAGGTTAGGTCCGGGAGGGCACCCGGGGAGTCGCGCATCGACAGGGGCACGGGCGCACGGCGGTCGCATACGCCCGCCGGACGACACACCACCGTCACCGAGGGCGCACCCGCCCCGGTGGTTCCGCGCCCCGGTGGTCCCGGGCCGGGGTGGTTCCGGGGCCTCGACGGCGGACCGCGGTCACCGAGGGCGCACCCGCCCCGGCGGGCCCGCGCTCCGGTGGTCCCGCGCTCCGGTGGTCCCGCGCCCTGGCGGCCCCGCGCTCCGGTGGTCCCGCGCCCTGGCGGCCCCGCGCTCCGGTGGTCCCGGGCCGGGGTGGTTCCGCGCTCCGGTGGTCCCGGGCCGGGGTGGTTCCGGGGCCTCGACGGCGGACCGCGGTCACCGAGGGCACACCCGCCCGGCGGGCCCGCGCCCTTGGCACCCTCCGCGCCCTTGGCATCCTCCGCACCCGGGGTGCCCTCCGCCCAGGCCGTCCCGTCACAGCGCCGCGCGGATCGTCCCCTCGATGTCCGGGAACGCGAATCGGAACCCCGACTCCAGCAGCCGTGTCGGCAGCACCCGGGCGCTGCCCAGCACGTCCTGGGCCATCTCCCCGAGCACCGTCCGCAGCACCGGCGCCGGTACCGCGAACACCGCCGGCCGGCGCAGCACCCGCGCCATCGCCGCGGTGATCTCACGGTTGGTCGCCGGGTGCGGCGCGGTCAGGTTGAACGGCCCGGACAGCCCGTCGGTGTCGAGCAGATGGCGCAGGGCGGCCACCTCGTCGTGCAGGGCGACGTACGACCAGTACTGGCGCCCGTCGCCCAGCCGCCCGCCCAGCCCGGCCCGGAACAGCGGGAAGAGCCTGCCCCACGCCCTGCCCCCGCGGGCCACCACGAGCCCGGTCCGGGCGAACGCCGTCCGCACGCCCGCCTCCCGGGCCGGTGCCGCGGCGGCCTCCCACTCGACGCACAGCTCCGGCAGGAAGCCCGAGCCCGCCGGCGCGCTCTCGTCGACCGTCCGGTCGCCGGTCTCGCCGTAGTAGCCGATCGCACTGCCGTTCACGAACACCCGCGGCCGTACGTCCCGCTCCATCCCGGCGAACGCCTCGGCGAGCGCGGCCGTGCCCCGCACCCGGCCGTCGCGGATCCGCGCCTTGTACTCGGGTGTCCAGCGGTGGTCGCCCACCCCGGCACCGGCGAGATTGACCACGGCGTCGCACCCGGCGAGCCCGGCCGCGTCCACGGACCCCCGCTCCGGGTCCCACCGCACCTCGTCCTCCGCGCGGGGAGTCCTGCGCACCAGGCGCACCACCCGGTGCCCGTCGGCGGTGAGGGACCGGACGAGTGCACCGCCGATGAGGCCGGACGCACCGGCCACCGCGATTCGGGAAGGTTCCATCGGACCTCTTTCGAGGGAACCACCGACTTCAGCCGGTGGGGGAATCGAATCCCTGGCGTACGTTTCTGGTGTCCCGCAAGGGATCGGTTCGGGCTGGACCGCGACCCTCGGGTGGGAAGCCCCCTTCTTTCGAGAGGGGAGCGGAGTCACGATTCCCATCCTGCCCCGCCGCCCGGGCATCACGGCGGGAACACGACGGACCCGACCGTAAAGTGCCCCCACTCCCGGCCTGTCGATCCGCGCCGCACACCACTCCGACGAGCGGGAACCGGCCCTGCTGGACCGCGACACCTGGTCGCACCTTGCATGCCACCGGCCCACCCCGCCGCCTACGACGTCACCGGTTCTCCCGTGTCCACCGGTGCCGTCGCGTTCGCCGCGCGCTCCGCCTCGCCGGCGACCTCGGCCGCGGTCAGGACGTAGCCGGTCTCCACGTCCGAGGTGGACCGGGCGAACACCACGCCGAACACCCGGCCGTCGGTGCTCAGCAGCGGCCCGCCGGAATTGCCGGGGCGCACGGTGGAGCGGATGGAGTAGATCTCGCGCGTGACGCCCTGGTCGCCGTAGATGTTCCGTCCTCTCGCCTGCACCCGGTTCGCGACCGTCGCCGCCTGGAGATTCAGATCGCCGTCCTGCGGGTAGCCCGCGACGACCGCCGAATCGCCGCGGTCGGCGTCGTCGACGAACCGGAGGACGGGCGCCCGCAGTTCGGGCACGTACAGCACGGCCACGTCCTTCTGCGGGTCGAACAGCACCACCCGGGCCTCGTACGCCCGCCCGACGCCGCCGACCCGCACGGTCGGCTCGTCGATGCCGGCCACCACATGGGCGTTGGTCATCACGTGCTCCGTCGCGTACACGAAGCCGCTGCCCTCGCGGCCCTGGAGACCCGCGACGCCCTCGACCTTCACCGTGCTCCGTTGGGCGGCCCGGGTGGCGGCGGCGGTGACGCTGTCGCCGGAGGGCTCGGCGACCTCGGCCGTCGACTCGTTCTCGAACGGGTTGAAGACCTGCGGGAAACCCGCCTCGGTCAGCGCTGAGGTGGCCCGCGAGAACCACGCGGGGGTGCTGTCCGGCATCACCTCGTGGACCGTGCCGAGCAGCCGCGAGTCCCGGATCGCGGAGGTGATCAGCGGGGACGAGGAGGCACCGAGGACGGACGCGATCACCCAGGCCACGATCAGCACGGCCACCGAGTTGGCCACCGCCCCGCCGACGCCGTCCGCCACCCGCAGCGGCCCCCGGTCCAGCTCCCGACGCAGCCGCAGCGCCAGCCGGCCCGCCAGCTCATGGCCCACGGCCGCCGGCAGCAACACCGTGACCAGGGCCGTCACGGTGGCCCCGGTGGTCCCCGGGGTCACCAGGTCCATCACCCAGGGCAGAATCCACACGCCGACGAGGGCACCGCCCACGAAACCGGCCAGCGACACGCAGCCGGCCAGCAGACCGCGCCGGTAGCCGGACGCCGCGTAGGCCAGGACGACCAGCAACAGCAGGATGTCGAGCAGGTCCACGCACGCCGCCTTTCTCTCGGGCCCTCTCATACGTGGGGGAGGGGCCCGGTGATCAGCCACGCGCGGGTGACCACCGGAAAGCGGTCGCACGCGCGTGTACCCGGAAGAACGCCGAGGACCCGGACGATGGTTCCGCCGTGGACCCGGACGATGGTTCCACCGGTTGGCACGGCCACGTCGCGGGCCCGCTCTGTCCGCCCCACAGTGAAGACATGCGTGTCCTCAGAAGACCAAGGGGAGCGCGGCCGCGCCATGCTTCCCGGATATCCCGCGGAACCGGCCGTACGAGCCTGCCCAGGACCGTCAAAGTGCTGTTCGGCTGCCTGCCCGGCGTCGCCGCGGCGGCCGCCCTGGTGCTGTGCGCGTACGGAGTCGAACGGGCCGCGGAGCCCTCGGCCGCCGCCCCGGCCCCCGTCCGTGAGACGGCCGCCCACACGGCGTCCAGGCCGCCCATCGTGTCGAGAGCGGCCTGGGTGGGCGACGCCGGCCGCGAACAACCGCCCCCGCGCTACGACGACAAGGTCGTCGCCGTCTTCGTCCATCACACCGACTCGCCCAACGACTACGACTGCGCCGGGGCCCCCACCCAGATTCGCAGCCTCTACGAGGGCCAGACCACTGCCCGGGACTGGGACGACATCGGTTACAACTTCGTCGTCGACCGCTGCGGCACCATCTACGAAGGCCGCGCGGGCGGCACCGGCCGTCCCGTCACCGGCGCCCACACCCAGGGCTTCAACCACCGCAGCACGGGCATCGCCGCGCTCGGCACCTTCAGCGCCGGGGTGGCCGTGCCACCCGCGATGGAGCGCGCGATCGCCGAGCTGGCCGCCTGGAAGCTCGGTCTGTCCGGCACCGACCCGCGATCCGACGTCCGGCTGGTCTCCAGCAACGGCGGCAGCCGGTACGCGGCCGGCACCACCGCGATGCTGCCCGCCCTCGCGGGCCACAGCGACGGCTTCATGACCAGCTGTCCGGGCGCCGCCCTGCAAGCACGCCTGCCGAGGATCAGGGAGATGGCGGCAGAACTGCAGGGTCGCCGGCCGGACCCCGGAAGCCTGCAGGAGCAGCAGCAGAAGGCACAGGAAAAAGCACAGGAAAAGGCGCAGGGGGAGAACAGCCGGATCGCGGGGACCCCGAGGTGAGCAGGCCCCCGGGGCTCAGGGACGGAACCGGTCCCAGAGCCGGGGATAGCGCTCGGCCAGCAAGGAGTCGTTCTCGAAGTCGGCGGGCGTGCCCGCGGGCTCGGCCGGGCCCGCGGGAAGGTCCAGGTCGGGGGCCACGGTGCCGGTGAGCTGCTCGTACGCCTCGTCCGCCGCGTAACCGAGCTCCTCGCCGTCGCCGTCGATCTCCTCGTCGAAGTCGTCCAGCAGATCGGCCAGCGCGTCCGGGTCGTGCAACGCGCCCTCGTAGACCTCGCGGCCCTGGCCGATCAACCAGCACCTGAAGAAGTCGAAGGCGTCGTCGCTCGCCCCGTCGAGGAGGACCCAGGCGGCGCCCCAGAGATCCCAGCGGTAGGCGCGGTGGTAGCGGGCCTCGAAGTGCCGGGCGAAGTCGAGGACGGCTTCCGGATCCAGCTGCGCGAGCCGCTCCACGAGCAGGTCGGCCTGCTCCTCCGGGTCGCCCTCGGCGTCCCCGCGGGCGGTGTCGACCAGCTCCCAGAACTCCGTCTCGTCCATCACGCGTCAAGCATCGGCCCTGGAACCCCGGGACGCACCCCGGAATACGCGGATCAATTCCTCCCGTACAGCAGGGCCAGCCGTACGGCCTGGGCGGCGAACCACTCCCGCAGCGAGGCGGGCGCGAGTACCTCCGCCTCGGGGCCCAGCGCCGTCAGCTGGGTACGGGCGACCTCCTCGGACTCCACCGGCAGGGTCACCGTCACCCAGCCGTCGTCGTCCGCCCCGGTCCCGGCCGCCCCGGCCAGTGCCTCCCGCGCGGCCACCGCGTCCACGGCGTGCGGCAGCGCGCGCATTCCCTCGGGCGACAGCCGTACCACCACCTCCGCCCGCAGGATCGAGCGCGCGAACTGCTCCGCCCGCTCCGCCCAGAACGCGGGCAGGTCGAACTCCGGGTCGCGCTCGAAACGTGCCGCACCCGCACCCGGCCCTGGACCCGGACCCGTACTTGCACCCGGGCCCGGACCCGCACTCGCACCTGGGTCCAGACCTGGACCCGCACCTGGACCCGGACCCGGTCCTGGACCCGCACCTGGACCCGGCTCTGGACCCGGACCCGGCTCTGGACCCGGCTCTGGACCCGGACCCGGCTCTGGACCCGGCTCTGGACCCGGACCCGGCTCTGGACCCGGGCCCGGACCCGGGCCCGGACCCGGACCCGCACCTGGGCCCGGACCCGGACCCGCACCTGGGCCCGGGCCCGGACCCGCACCTGGGCCCGGGCCCGGACCCGCACCCGGGCCCGGACCCGCACCTAGGCCCGGGCCCGGACCCGGACCCGGGCCTGGACCCGCATCCGCCCCGGCCACCGCCTCCACCGCCGTGAACCGGTCGATCCGGTACACCCTGTACACCCGGTGGGCCCCCGGGCCCGACGGCCCCCGCTCCGACGCCTTCCGCCCCGGCACCCGCGCGCACAGGTACCAGACGCCCGCCTTGAGTACGAGCCCGTACGGTTCCAGCTCCCGCTCCACCTCGGTGTCCCCGCGCCGGTAGCGCGCGACGACCCGGCGGTCGTCCCACACCGCGTCCGCCACGGCCGGCAGCAGCTCGGGCGCCGGCACCTCGCGGAACCAGCCCGGGGCGTCCAGATGGAACCGCTGCGCCGCCGTCCTCGGCGCGTCCCGCAGGGAGGGCAGCAGCGCTGCCGACACCTTCAGCCGGGCCGCGGAGGCCGTGTCCTCGAGCCCCATCTCGCGCAACGCGCCCGGCACCCCGGACAGGAACAGCGCCTCCGCCTCGCCGCGGGCCAGTCCCGTCAGCCTGGTCCGGTATCCGCCGACCAGCCGGTACCCGCCGGCCCGCCCCCGCTCCGCGTACACCGGAACCCCGGCCTCGGACAGCGCCTGCGCGTCCCGGGTGACGGTCCGCTCCGACACCTCCAGCTCGCGCGCCAGTTCGGCGGCGGTCATGGAGGGCCGGGACTGGAGCAACAGCACCATCTTGATCAGCCGGGCAGCACGCATGCGGCCCATGATGCGGCAGGAGGCCCCCGCCGCAGCGGGGGCCTCCTGCCTTCACGGTCCGCGGGACCGGGTGCCCTGTCACGGGCCCTGCTTCGTTACAGGCCGTACTTCTCGCGCGCTTCCTTCACGGCCGTGGCCTGCACCTCGCCGCGCCGGGCGAGCTGCGCCAGCGCCGCGACGACGATGGACTCGGCGTCGACACCGAAGTGCCGGCGGGCCGCCTCACGGGTCTCCGACAGGCCGAAACCGTCGGCGCCCAGCGAGGAGTAGTCCTGCTCGACCCACTGCGCGATCTGGTCGGGGACCTGGCGCATGTAGTCGGACACCGCCAGCACCGGACCCTCGGCACCCTGGAGTGCCTGCCGGACGTACGGCACCCGCTCCTCGCCGCGCAGCAGCGCCGCGTCGGCGTCCAGCGCGTCCCGGCGCAGTTCGGTCCACGACGTCGCCGACCACACGTCGGCCGCCACGCCCCACTCCTCGGCGAGCAGCCGCTGCGCCTTCAGCGCCCAGTGGATCGCCGTACCGGAGCCGAGCAGCTGGATCCGCGCGGCGTTGGCCGCGGGGGCCAGTCCGGCCGACTCCGCCGTGTTGAAGCGGTACAGGCCCTTGAGGATGCCCTCGTCGATCCCGGCGGCCGACGGTTTGGCCGGCTGCCGGACCGGCTCGTTGTAGACCGTCAGGTAGTAGAAGACGTTCTGGTCCTCGCCCGGGGCCGCCTCGCCGTACATCCGGCGCAGACCGTCCTTGACGATGACGGCGATCTCGTACGCGAACGCCGGGTCGTACGTCAGCGCGGCCGGGTTGGTCGCCGCGATGACGGGGGAGTGGCCGTCGGCGTGCTGGAGGCCCTCACCGGTGAGGGTGGTACGGCCGGCGGTGGCGCCGACGAGGAAGCCGCGGCCGAGCTGGTCGCCGAGCTGCCACATCTGGTCGGCCGTGCGCTGCCAGCCGAACATCGAGTAGTAGATGTAGAACGGGATCACCGGCTCGCCGTGCGTCGAGTACGACGTGGAGGCGGCGATGAAACTGGCCATGGAACCGGCCTCGGTGATCCCCTCGTTGAGGATCTGGCCGTTCTTGGCCTCCTTGTAGTACATCAGCTGGTCGCGGTCGACCGGCTCGTACGTCTGGCCCTTGGGCGAGTAGATGCCCAGTGAGGGGAAGAGCGACTCCATGCCGAAGGTGCGCGCCTCGTCGGGGACGATCGGCACCCAGCGTTTGCCGGTCTCCTTGTCGCGGACCAGGTCCTTGACCAGGCGGACGAACGCCATGGTGGTGGCCACGTTCTGCGAGCCGGAGCCCTTGTCGAAGGCGGTGAACGCCTTCTCGGCCGGGGCCGGCAGCGGCGCGACCGGGTGGACGCGGCGGGCCGGGGCCGGACCGCCGAGGGCCGCGCGCCGCTCCTGGAGGTAACGGACCTCGGGGGAGTCGGCGCCCGGGTGGCCGTAGGGGACCTCGCCGTCGACGAAGTCGCTGTCCCTGATCGGCAGTTCGAGGCGGTCACGCATCGCCTTGAACTCGTCCGCCGACAGCTTCTTCATCTGGTGGTTGGCGTTCTTCGACGCGAAGCCGTCGCCGAGCGTGTGGCCCTTGACCGTCTGGGCCAGGATCACGGTCGGCGCGCCCGTGTGGGAGAGCGCGGCGCGGTAGGCGGCGTAGACCTTGCGGGCCTCGTGGCCGCCGCGCGAGAGCTGGAAGCACTCGATGATCTTGTCGTCGCTCAGCAGCTTCGCCATCTCGGCGAGCGCCGGGTCCTTGCCGAAGAAGTCCTCGCGGATGTAGGCGGCGTCGCGGGTCTGGTACGTCTGGACCTGCGCGTCGGGTACCTCGCGCAGGCGGCGGACCAGCGCGCCCGTGGTGTCCAGCTGGAACAGCTCGTCCCAGGCGGTGCCCCACAGGCTCTTGATCACGTTCCAGCCGGCGCCGCGGAACTGGGCCTCCAGCTCCTGCACGATCTTGAAGTTGGCGCGGACCGGACCGTCGAGCCGCTGCAGGTTGCAGTTGATGACGAAGGTCAGGTTGTCCAGGCCCTCGCGGGAGGCGAGGGTGAGCGCGGTGGTGGACTCCGGCTCGTCCATCTCGCCGTCGCCGAGGAACGCCCACACGTGGGAGTTCGACAGGTCCTTGATGCCGCGGCTGGTCAGATAGCGGTTGAACCGCGCCTGGTAGATCGCGGAGATCGGGCCCAGGCCCATCGACACCGTGGGGAACTCCCACAGCCAGGGCAGGCGCCGCGGGTGCGGGTAGGACGGCAGTCCGTCGCCGCCGGCCTCGCGGCGGAAGTTGTCGAGGTGCGCCTCGGTCAGCCGGCCGTCGAGGAAGGCACGGGCGTAGATGCCGGGGGAGGCGTGGCCCTGGATGTAGAGCTGGTCGCCGGAGCCGTCCCCCTCCTTGCCGCGGAAGAAGTGGTTGAAGCCGGTCTCGTAGAGCCAGGCCGCGGAGGCGAAGGTGGCGATGTGGCCACCGACGCCGTACTTGCTGCCGCGGCTCACCATCGCCGCCGCGTTCCAGCGGTTCCACGCGGTGATACGGGACTCCATCGCCTCGTCGCCGTCCACGGCGGGCTCGGCGGCGGTGGGGATGGTGTTGACGTAGTCGGTCTCGAGGAGCCGCGGCAGTGCGATGCCGGCGCCCTCGGCGCGCTCCAGCGTACGGCGCATCAGGTACGCGGCCCGGTGCGGGCCGGCTGCCTTGGCGACGGCGTCGAGCGAGGCCCGCCATTCGGCGGTCTCCTCGGGGTCGCGGTCCGGGAGCTGGTCCAGCTCACTCGGCTGGATGGCCTTGGGGTCGGTCATGTCGCCGCCTTCCTCAGTCGAAGGGGGTTCCCTCATCGGTAAGGGTTCGGGGTTGCCCTTGGTCTTTGGCAGGACAGGGCTGAGGTCTCTGATGGAGACCCCGTCGGTGACAATAACCTGCTGATCGATGATCGATCAAAGAGTTCAGGTGAAAATCTCTTGATTTCAAGAAAGTCGGCACGCGGTGCCCGGGGAGGTGGCACCGAGTGACGTGAAAAAGGGGATGTTTTCGCAGGTGAGCGCGGGTCTCCGCAGGTGTCGCGACACGGGTTCCGGCGGGCGCCCCGGCGCACGTCCGGGTGTTCCCGTACGGGCTCGAGCGCCTGCCGCCCGAGGCCCGCGCCGGGCTCACGCCCGGGGCGCGCACCCCAGTACATGGGCCTTCACGATCTCCGCGATCCGCGGATCACGGCGACGGAACGCAGCCACCAGGTCCTGGTGCTCCTCCGCGTAGGACTGCTGGACCGTGCCCAGCCAGCGGATGGACAGGGCGGTGAAGACCTCGATGCCCAGGCCCTCCCAGGTGTGCAGCAGCACCGAGTTGCCGGCCGCACGGACCAGTTCGCGGTGGAAGGCGACCGTGTGCCGCACCTGGCCCGTGCCGTCGGCGACACGGTCGGCCTCGTACAGCGCGGCGACGTGCGGCTCCAGCGCCGAGCAGTCCTCCGACAGCCGGTCCGCCGCCAGTTCCGCGGCGATCGCCTCGAGACCCGCCCGCACCGGGTAGCTCTCCTCCAGGTCGGTGGCCGAGAGGTTCCGCACCCGCACGCCCTTGTTGGGCGCCGACTCGATCAGCCGCAGCGACTCCAGCTCGCGCAGCGCCTCCCGCACCGGTGTCTGGCTGACCTCCAGCTCCGTCGCGATCCGCCGCTCCACGATCCGCTCGCCCGGCTGCCAGCGCCCGCTGATGATCCCTTCCAGGATGTGCTCGCGGATCTGCTCGCGCAGCGAGTGGACGACGGGCGCGGTCATGAGTGCTCCTTGAACAGGGCTCGTGAATCCGGGGCAGCCGCCCGAAGGGCCCCCCGTCGAGGGGCGGCGGACGGACGACGGACAGGACCCTTGAGGGCGTTTGACCCTTAGACAATACGGCTGTGACGCCGTCCGGGAGGGGCGCACAGGGTGCTTTGGAGCAGGTGAGACGAGGCTTACACGGCGCATACGTCACGTCCCACGACGTATGCGCCGAGTCCCGGACGGGCTGTACGGCCAGGCCCGCGCGGCCCGTGCACCGGATCCCGTCCACCGTCCACCACCGCACCGTCCCCCGCGCACCGTCCACCCCCACCCGTCCCTCGCCCCGTCCCCGCGCACACGACGGTGCCCCCGCCCGGAGACTTCCGGACGGGGGCACCAGGGACCGGGGTCGGCGACCCGGTTTCAGTGGCCGTGGATCACAGGCCGAGCTCGACCTCGAACTCGCCCGCCTCCAGGATCGCCTTGACCGAGTTCAGGTAACGGGCCGCGTCGGCGCCGTCCACCAGACGGTGGTCGTAGGACAGCGTCAGGTACGTCATGTCGCGGACGCCGATGACCGTGCCCTCCTCCGTCTCGATGACGGCCGGACGCTTGACCGTGGCACCGATGCCCAGGATCGCGACCTGGCCCGGAGGCACGATGATCGTGTCGAACAGCGCACCGCGCGAACCGGTGTTGCTGATGGTGAAGGTCCCGCCGGACAGCTCGTCCGGGGTGATCTTGCTCGCCCGGACCTTGCCCGCCAGTTCGGCCGTGGCCTTGGAGATGCCGGCGATGTTGAGGTCACCGGCGTTCTTGATGACCGGGGTCATCAGGCCCTTCTCGGAGTCCACCGCGATACCGATGTGCTCGGTGTCGAAGTAGGTGATGGTCCCCTCGTCCACGTTGATCCGGGCGTTGACGGCCGGGTGGGCCTTCAGCGCCTGGGCGGCGGCCTTGACGAAGAACGGCATCGGGGAGAGCTTGACGCCCTCGCGGGCCGCGAACGACTCCTTGGCCCGCGTCCGCAGCTTCATCAGCCGCGTGACGTCGACCTCGACGACCGAGGACAGCTGCGCCTGCTCGTGCAGCGCCTTGACCATGTTGTCGCCGATGACCTTGCGGATCCGCGGCATCTTCACGGTCTGGCCGCGCAGCGGCGAGGCCTCGAGGACCGGGGCCCGCTTGGCGGCCGGTGCCGCCTGCGGCGCGGGAGCGGCGGCCGGGGCGGCCTTCGCGGCCTCGGCCGCCGCCACCACGTCCTGCTTGCGGATACGGCCACCGACGCCGGTGCCCTTGACGGTGGACAGGACAACGCCGTGCTCGGCGGCGAGCTTGCGCACCAGCGGGGTCACGTAGGCGCCGTCGTCGGCCGGCTGCGCGGCGGCCGGAGCCGCGGCGGGCGCGGCAGCGGTGGGAGCCGGAGCGGCCGGAGCCGGAGCGGCGGGAGCCGCCGGCGCGGGGGACGGGGCGGCCTGCTGCGGAGCAGGTGCAGGTGCGGCCGGAGCCGGGGCGGGCTCCGGAGTCGCGGCCGGAGCCGGTGCGGGGGCGGCCTGCGGGGCGGAAGCCGGTTCCGGGGCGGCAGCCGCCGGAGCGGCACCCGGAGCGCCGATGACGGCGAGCTTGGCGCCCACCTCGGCCGTCTCGTCCTCGCCGACCGTGATCTCCAGCAGCACACCCGAGGTGGGCGCCGGGATCTCGGTGTCGACCTTGTCGGTGGAGACCTCGAGCAGCGGCTCGTCGGCCTCGACGCTGTCACCGACCGACTTCAGCCAGCGGGTGACGGTGCCCTCGGTGACGGACTCGCCGAGCGCGGGCAGGACCACGTCCGTGCCCTCGGCGGAGCCGCCGCCGGCCGTGGCGTCGGCGGTGGGCGCCGGAGCCGGGGCGGGCTGCTCGGTGGAGGGGGCGGCCGCCGCCGGCTCAGGGGCCGGTGCGGCGGCGGGCTCGGGCTGCTCGGCGGCCGGGGCCGGGGCCTCGGCGGGGGCACCGCTGCCGTCGTCGATCAGGGCCAGCTCGGCACCGACCTCGACGGTCTCGTCCTCGGCGACCTTGATGGAGGACAGCACGCCGGAGGCCGGAGCCGGGATCTCGGTGTCGACCTTGTCGGTGGAGACCTCGAGCAGCGGCTCGTCGGCCTCGACGCGCTCGCCCTCGGCCTTCAGCCATCGGGTGACAGTGCCCTCGGTGACGCTTTCGCCGAGCGCCGGAAGGGTTACGGAAACCGCCATGGTTTCGGTTGCTCCTTAGAAGTGCGGAAGTCTGTGTCGTCGCGCCCGTGACCGAGGACGTCAGTCGTGGGAGTGGAGGGGCTTGCCCGCGAGGGCCAGGTGCGCCTCGCCGAGCGCCTCGTTCTGCGTCGGGTGGGCGTGGACCAGCTGGGCGACCTCGGCAGGCAGCGCCTCCCAGTTGTAGATCAGCTGGGCCTCACCCACCTGCTCGCCCATACGGTCGCCGACCATGTGGACGCCGACCACCGCACCGTCCTTGACCTGGACGAGCTTGATCTCGCCCGCGGTCTTGAGGATCTTGCTCTTGCCGTTGCCCGCCAGGTTGTACTTCAGGGCGACGACCTTGTCCGCGCCGTAGATCTCCTTGGCCTTGGCCTCGGTGATGCCGACGGAGGCGACCTCCGGGTGGCAGTACGTCACCCGGGGCACGCCGTCGTAGTCGACCGGGACGGTCTTCAGACCGGCCAGCCGCTCCGCCACCAGCATGCCCTCCGCGAAGCCGACGTGCGCGAGCTGGAGCGTCGGGACGAGGTCGCCGACCGCGGAGATCGTCGGGACGTTGGTCCGCATGTACTCGTCGACCAGGACGTAGCCGCGGTCCATGGCGACCCCGGCCTCCTCGTAGCCCAGGCCCTGCGAGACCGGGCCGCGGCCGATGGCGACGAGCAGGACCTCGGCCTCGAACTCCTTGCCGTCGGCGAGGGTGACCTTCACGCCGTCCTGGGTGTACTCGGCCTTCTGGAAGAAGGTGCCCAGGTTGAACTTGATGCCCCGCTTGCGGAACGCCCGCTCCAGCAGCTTCGAGCTGTTCTCGTCCTCGACCGGGACGAGGTGCTTGAGGCCCTCGACGATGGTGACCTCGGCGCCGAACGACTTCCACGCGGAGGCGAACTCGACGCCGATGACGCCGCCGCCCAGCACGATCGCGGACTTCGGCACCCGGTCCAGGACGAGGGCGTGGTCGGAGGAGAGGATCCGGTCGCCGTCGATCTCCAGGCCCGGCAGCGACTTCGGCACGGAGCCGGTCGCCAGCAGGACGTGGCGGCCCTGGACCCGCTGACCGTTCACGTCGACGGAGGTCGGCGAGGACAGCCGGCCCTCACCCTCGATGTAGGTCACCTTGCGGGAAGCGATCAGACCCTGCAGACCCTTGTACAGGCCCGAGATCACGTCGTCCTTGTACTTGTGGACGGCCGCCATGTCGATGCCCTCGAAGGTGGCCTTCACACCGAACTGCTCGCTCTCGCGGGCCTGGTCGGCGATCTCTCCCGCGTGCAGCAGGGCTTTGGTGGGGATACACCCGTTGTGCAGGCAGGTACCGCCGACCTTGCTCTTCTCGATCAGGGCGACGTCCAGGCCCAGCTGCGCCCCGCGCAGAGCCGCGGCGTAACCGCCGCTGCCACCGCCGAGGATCACTAGGTCGAAAACAGTGCTGGCGTCGTTCGCCACGTCACGTCCTCCATGCATGTGCGCCACGCCGGTCTCCAGCGACCGGTCGGCGGCTGGTGTCCGGCCGCTTTTTTGCCTTCGGCCCTTCGGTGGGGCCCTGTCCTGCCGAGCCCTATCCTCGCACTTGTCGACGCGGAACGAGACGTGGGGCGGCGGTGTGAGGCGTCCCACGTTCGAACACCCGCCCGTCGCGGGCAAGGTGAGCACGCGTGACGACCCCTACGACACGTCTCCGCGGCACGACCCGGGCAGGGCATGACACATGACCGGGGCAGGGCACGACCCGGGCAGGGCATGACCCGGGCAGGGCACGACCGGGCCGGCAGGGCGTGACCCGGCCGGCCCGGTCGGCGGGGCCCCGTCCTGCCCGCGCACGGGGTCCCGCCGCGACCGGTCGGCTCAGCCCAGCTCGCCGGCCGCCGTCTGCTCCGCGAGGCGGACCAGCGTCCGTACCGCCGAACCCGTACCGCCCTTGGGCGTGTACCCGAACGGGCCGCCCTCGTTGAAGGCCGGCCCCGCGATGTCGAGGTGGGCCCAGGTGATGCCCTCGCCGACGAACTCGCGCAGGAAGAGACCGGCGACGAGTCCGCCGCCCATCCGCTCGCCCATGTTCGCGATGTCGGCGACGGTCGAGTCCATCCCCTTGCGCAGGTGCTCCGGCAGCGGCATCGGCCAGGCGGGCTCGCCGACCTCCTCGGCGGCCTCCAGCACCGCGGCGCGGAAGGCGTCGTCGTTCGCCATGATGCCGAAGGTGCGGTTGCCCAGCGCCAGGACCATCGCGCCGGTCAGCGTCGCGACGTCCACGATCGCGTCGGGCTTCTCCTCCGAGGCGGCCCACAGCGCGTCCGCGAGGACCAGACGGCCCTCGGCGTCGGTGTTGAGCACCTCCACCGTCTTGCCGCTGTACATGCGCAGCACGTCACCCGGGCGGGTCGCGGAACCCGAGGGCATGTTCTCGGCCAGGGCCAGCCAGCCGGTGACATTGACCGCGAGGCCGAGGCGGGCGGCGGCGACGACCGCGGCGAACACGGCGGCGGCGCCGCTCATGTCGCACTTCATCGTCTCGTTGTGCCCGGCCGGCTTCAGCGAGATGCCGCCCGAGTCGTACGTGATGCCCTTGCCGACGAAGGCGAGGTGCTTCTTCGCCTTGGCGGAGGTGTACGACAGCTTCACCAGCCGCGGACCCGACGCCGAGCCGGCGCCCACGCCGAGGATGCCGCCGTGGCCGCCCTTGGCCAGCGCCTTCTCGTCGAGCACCTGCACCTTGATGCTGTGCTCCTCGGCCGCGGCCTGCACGACGGCGGCGAACGCCTCGGGGTCGAGGTCGTTGGGCGGGGTGTTGATCAGGTCGCGGGCCCGGTTGAGCTCCTCCACCACCGCGGTGGCACGCTCCACGGCCGCCTTGAACGCCTTGTCGCGGGACTTCACGCCGGCCAGCACGGCCTCGGCGAGCGGCGCCCCGCGATCCTTCTTCTTGCTCTTGCCGCCGGTGTCGTCGCCGCTCTTGTAGGCGTCGAAGGAGTACGCGCCGAGCAGCGCGCCCTCGGCGACCGCGCCGGCGTCGGCGGCGTCCGTCATGGGGAGGGCGAAGACGGCCTTCTTGGATCCGGACAGGGCGCGGGCGGCCACGCCGGCCGCCCGGCGCAGTGCCTCGGTGTCGGGTGCGGCGTCCTTCTCGGGCCGGGTGCCCAGACCCACCGCGACCACGAGCGGCGCCTTGAAGCCGGTCGGCGCGGGGAGTTTCGTCACCTCACCCTCGGCGCCGGACGCGCCGAGGGTCTCCAGGACGCCGGCGAGCCCGCCGTCGTAGGCCTTGTCCACGGCTTCGGCGCCCGGTACGACGACCGGGCGCCCGGCCGCAGTGCCCTTGGCGACACCGATCACGATCGCGTCGGCCCGCAGGCCGGGCAACGCGGCGGTGCTGAGAGTGAGAGCAGTCACGGTGGTGAATTCTCGCTTCCGATGTGAAGTTGCTGTGGCCGAAAGGTGTGGGTCGACCGGCCCGGCGCCGACCCTGACGGCGACCTGGCGGTACGGTCTCGGCGGGGCCGTCCCCGGTACGGCGACACTCCGGACGAGACTACGCGCGTCTGTGTGTCCACTCCCTCACGCGGGTCTTCACCGATCGGTGACGTGGCGGCCGTCGTCGGGGCCCTGCCCGCGGACCGCCTGACGGCGGCGAAGGTGAGGGACACCCATGAGACGACCCCCAGGACTGCTTGCCGTGCCGCTCGCCCTGTGCGCGCTGCTGCTGCTGCTGCTCGCGGGCTGCGCCTCGGGAACGGACCCCGGGCCCGGCTCCGGGTCCGAATCCGGGTCCGAATCCGGGTCCGAATCCGGGTCCGGCTCCGGGTCCGGGTGGAGCAGCGGTCCCCGCTGGCAGCCGCGTCCCGGCACCGACTGGCAGTGGCAGCTCAGCGGGCGCCTCGACACCTCCGTGGACGTACCGGTCTACGACATCGACGGGTTCGACCATTCGGGGGACACGGTCGCGCGGTTGCACCGCGACGGCCGGAAGGTCATCTGCTATCTGTCCACGGGCGCCTGGGAGGACTTCCGCCCCGACGCCGGCGACTTCCCCGACGAGGTGATCGGCCGCGGCAACGGCTGGGAGGGCGAGCGCTGGCTCGACATCCGGCGTACCGACGTGCTGGGACCGATCATGGCCGAGCGGTTCGACATGTGCCGCGACAAGGGCTTCGACGCGGTGGAGCCGGACAACATGGACGGCTACCGCAACCGCACCGGGTTCCCGCTCACCGCCGCCGACCAGCTCCGCTACAACCGCCTGATCGCCCGGCTCGCCCACGAACGCGGCCTGGCCGTCGGCCTGAAGAACGACCTGGACCAGATCCCGCAACTGGTCGGCGACTACGACTTCGCGGTCAACGAGCAGTGCGCCCAGTACGGCGAGTGCGCGCGGCTCACCCCGTTCGTCGAGGCCGGCAAGGCCGTCTTCCACGCCGAGTACGAACTGCCCACCGACCGCTTCTGCGCGGACTCCCGGCGGCTGCGGCTGAGTTCCCTGCTGAAGAAGTACGAACTGGGGGTCTGGCGCCGGGCCTGCTGAGACCCGTACCGGACGGGCCCCGGGGCCTCGTGGACGGTTCAGCCCAGCGCGGCGACGACGAGGACGGCCGTCGCCGCGGTCTCCGCCAGCGCGCCGAACACATCGCCGGTGACCCCGCCGAAGCGGCGGACGCAGTGCCGCAGGAGGAGTTCCGCGGCCGCGGCCGACAGCAGCACCGCGAGGACGGTACGGACGACGCCGTCCGCGCCGAGGAGGGCGCCCCCGGCCGCCGCGCCCCCGGCCACCGCGAGCCCGACCGCCGCCGCACCCGCCCGCGGGACGACCCCGGCGACCGCGGCGCCCAGCCCTTCCGGACGGGCGGGCGGCACCCCGCTGCGGGCGGCGAGGGTGAGGACGAGCCGGGCCGCGACCGCCGCGACCACGGCGGCGAGCGCGCCCCGGGTCCAGGAGTCGTCGTACGCCCGGGCCAGCGCGGCCGTCTGGGCCAGCAGCACCAGGACGAGGGTGAGCACGCCGAACGGCCCGATGTCCGACTGCTTCATGATCCGCAGCGCGTCCGCGGCCGGCTTGCCGCTGCCGAGCCCGTCCGCGACGTCGGCCAGCCCGTCGAGGTGCAGCCCGCGCGTGAGAACGGCGGGTACGGCGACGGTGGCGACGGCGGCGAGCGACGCGCCCACGCCGAGGAACAGCAGCAGGAGTCCGACGGCGGCGGCCGCGGCGCCCACCACCAGCCCGGCGAGCGGAGCGCACAGCATGCCGCCGCGCGCGGCCGGGCGGTCCCAGCGGGCCACCCGGACCGGGAGCACGGTCAGGGTGCCGAAGGCGAAGCGCAGACCGTCGGACAGCGAGGTCGGGAAGGGTGCGGGCACCGGCGCAGGTTACCCGGTGGTCAGCAGGGCGCCCCGGGCAGCCGTGGATAAAGTGCGCTTATGGGACATTGGCTGCAGCGGAACATCATCGAACCGGGCAAGCTGCCGCTGCTTCTCGCCCTCACCGCCTTCGTCCTCACCTTCGTGATCACCCGGGCCGTCACCCGGCTGATCCGGACCGGCAAGGGCCCCTTCGGCAACGTCGAGGCGGGCGGCCTGCACATCCACCACGTCGTGCCCGGCGTGATCCTCACCGTCGTCGGCGGCTTCGGCGCGGTGGCGGGCGGCCGGCACGGCTTCGGGTCGGCGCTCAGCGCGGTCGTCTTCGGCATCGGCGCCGGTCTCGTCCTGGACGAGTTCGCGCTGATCCTGCACCTCGACGACGTCTACTGGACCGAGGCGGGCCGGCAGAGCGTCGAGGTGGTCGTCCTCACCGCCGCCCTGGTCGGGCTGGTGCTGGCCGGGTTCTCCCCGTTCGGGGTCAACGACCTCAGCGAGGACGAACTCCAGAACCGCGCCGGGGTCGCCCTGAACGTCGCGGTCAACTTCCTCTTCTCGCTCATCGCCCTGAGCAAGGGCAAGGCGAGGATCGCCGTGTTCGGCGTGATCGTCCCCGTCATCGCCGTGATCGGCGCGCTGCGGCTGGCCCGTCCCGGCTCCCCGTGGTCCCGGCGCTTCTACCGGCGCAGGCACCGCGCCCGCGCCAAAGCCGTCCTCCGCGCCTACCACCACGACCTCCGCTGGTCGGCGCCCCGCCGCGCCGTCCAGGACTGGCTCGGCGGCAAGCCCGACCCCGACCCGCCCCGCCCGCTCGAACGCGGGTGACGGACGGGCGGAGGGCTTGCGCCGGGGCGCGGCCCTTCGGCCGGTACGGGTGCGGGCTGCCCGGAACGCCTTCCCGGGGGTGGAGCCGGCGAGTGCCCGGCGGAAAGACTTCCCCCGCTGCCGCTGCCGCTGCCGCTGCCGCTGCCGCTGCCTCGGCCGGACCGCCATGTCGGTCCGGGGCCGGGACCTTTCCCCGCTCCGTCGAACGCGGGCGACGGGGTGGGGTGTTGCTCCGGGAGCGGGCGCGAGGGACGTACGGGGACGGCTACTCGGGCTTCGGTACTGCCGAGGTCTTCGACTCCTTCGGCCGGTCGTCCGCCACGGCCGGCTGCTCCGAGGATTCCAGTGTCTCCGGTGCTTCCGGTGCTTCCGGTGCTTCCGGTGTCTCCGGTGTCTCCGGCCCCTCCGGCTCCTTCGGGCGTTCCGGGAGTTCCGCGGCCAGGGCGGCCGCCGCCTGGACCAGGGGGAGGGCCAGGAGGCCACCCGTGCCCTCGCCCACGGTGACGCCGTGGGAGAGCAGCGGTTCCAGCGCCATCCGGTCCAGTGCCTTCGCCTGGCCCGGCTCCCCGCTGTCGTGCGAGGCCAGCCACCAGTCCGGCGCCCGGAAGGCGATCCGCTGCGCCACCAGCGCGCACGACGCCGTCACGACCCCGTCGAGCACGACCGGCATCTTCCGCACCGCGGCCTGCAGCAGGAAGCCCGTCATCGCGGTGAGGTCGGCCCCGCCCACCGTCGCCAGCAGCCGCAGCTGGTCGCCGAGCACGGGCCGGGCCCGCCGCAGCGCGTCGCGGACCGCCGCGCACTTGCGCATCCAGGCCAGGTCGTCGATCGCCAGCCCGCCGCGCCCGGTGACCACGGACGCGTCCGTCCCGCACAGCGCGCCCACCAGCACACCCGCCGCCGTGGTCCCGCCCACGCTCACATCGCCGAGCACCACCAGGTCCGTACCGGAGTCGGCCTCCTCGTCGGCCACCGCGACCCCGGCCAGGAACGCCGCCTCGGCCTCCTCGGGGCTCAGCGCGTCCTCGACGTCGATCCGTCCGCTGCCGCGCCGCACCCGGTGCCGTACGACGTCCTCGGGCAGGGTGTCCGGATCGCAGTCCAGGGCCATGTCGACCACCCGCACCGGCACCCCGAGCCGCCGGGCCAGCACGGACACCGGACGGCCGCCCTCCAGCACCTCGCGCACCAGTTCCCCGGCGCTGCCCGCGGGCCGCGCCGAGACACCCTGCCGGGCGATCCCGTGATCACCGGCGAAGAGGACGACCCGCGGCCGTTCGACCGGCCGCACCGGCACCGCGGACTGTGCGGCGGCCAGCCACTCGCCCAGCTCGTCGAGGCGGCCCAGTGACCCGGGCGGCACGATCTGGCGCTCGCGACGCGCCTCCGCGTCACGGCGTACCCCGCCGTCCGGACGCTCGATCAGATCGGTGAAGTCGTCGAGATTAAGCGCGCTCATTCGCCGAACAGTACCGGCCCGGCTCGAACACGCCGGAGCCCTGGGGCCCGTCGTCGGAATCCCACCCACCGGGCGACGCCACCCCGACGTCGTTGCGCCCGGGAGCGCCATCCGATCCGTAACGTTTTGCAAGGGAATGTCATCACTGTGCCCCGCCCGTCCGACCAGTACCCGAGTCCCTTCCACCCATCCTGCTCACCCCCTCGGCCCTTGCTCACCCCCTCGGCCCCTGCTCGCTCTCTCTGCCCCCGCTCACCCCTCCTGCTCGCCCCTCCTGCTCACCCCTCCTGCTCAACCGCTCCCGCTCGCTCCTCCCGCTTGCCCCTTCTCGCTCCTGCTCGTCCTGCTCGCCCCTCCACTGCCTCTTCCGCTCACCCCTCTGTCCCCGCTCGCCCCGCCCGACTCATCCGGAGCCGCCATGTCCGAACCCGACGCGCCCGCCGCCGTCCCGTCGTCCGCCGACGCGCCCGCCGTCCCCCGCGCCCCGGTCGTCCCCGCCCAGCAGGCCTCCGTGCGGGTGCACGAGCCGCGCCGCGGAGACTGTCCCTGGTGCGGCTCCACGCGGCTGCGCAACCGGTTGCGCACCGGAGACCTGCGACGGCACCGGCCGGGCCGGTTCACCGTCGACGCGTGCCGGGAATGCGGGCACACCTTCCAGAACCCCCGGCTCACCGCCGAGGGCCTGGCCTTCCACCGCCGGACACCGCGCGGAGCCCCCCGGGACGCCGTCACCGACCACGTCCTCGCGCTGCGCGACGCCCCGCGCCGCCGCCGGGCCACGGCCCGCGCGATGCTGCGCTTCGGCGAACCGGAGAGCTGGCTGGACGTCGGCACCGGACACGGCCGCTTCCCGGACATCGCGCGGGAGTTCTTCCCCTACACCGCCTTCGACGGCACCGACCTCACCGCGCGCGTCGAACGCGCCCGCGTCCTCGGCCGCGTAGAGGAGGCCCACATCGGCGCGCTGACGGACCCGAAGCTGCTGGCCCGGGTGTCGGCCCGCTACGACGTCGTCAGCCTGCTGCACCACCTCGAGCACACCACCGACCCGCGGGCGGAACTCCACGCCGCCCTGGACGCCCTGCGCCCCGGCGGCCATCTGCTCATCGAGACCCTGGACCCCGGCTGCGTGTTCGCCGCTCTGTTCGGCAACCGGTGGCTGTCCTACGACCAGCCCCGCCGGCTCCACCTGCTGCCGCCGCGCAACCTCCGGGCCGAACTGGAGGCACTCGGCTGTGCGATCGTCACCACCGGGCCCGGCATCACCGGGTCCGCCGCCAGGTCCGGCACGTCCAGGTCCGGCACGTCCAGGTCCGGGCACCGTTCCCTGTACGTCCCGTACGACCTGGCCGGCGCCACCGCGCTGGCCCTCTCCCGTGCCCTGCCCGCCCCGGACGCCCCCTGGCGCGCGATCCCGCCGACCCCGTTCCAGCAGCAGGCGCGTGCCGTACTGCTGCGCGCGGGCGCCCCGCTGGTCGCCGTCGCGGCGCTGACGGACCTCGCGCTGGCGCCCGTCCTGCGGCACACCCCGTTCGCCAACGCGTACCGGATCATCGCCCGAAAGCCGGCGAACTGACCCCGCCCCGGCCTCGCACCCTGCCCCGGCCCCCGCCCAGGCACCGGCTGTTCACCCCCGGAGCACCAGTGCCTGGCCGGCCACGACCAGCAGTACCTGCTCGCACTCCTGCGCGAACGCCGCGTTCAGCCGCCCGAGTTCGTCCCGGTACCGGCGGCCGGACGCGGTGGCGGGGACGATGCCCGAACCCACCTCGTTGGAGACGGCGACCACGGTCCGCCGGGTCGCGCGCACCGCGTCCGTCAGCTCGCGCACCCGTTCCTTGAGCGCCCGCTCCCCGCCGTCCGCCCACTGGGCGTCGTCCCACGCCCCGACGGAGTCCATCGCGTCCGTCAGCCACAGCGACAGACAGTCCACCAGCAGCGGCGGCCCGTCGGTCCCCAGCAACGGCACCACATCGCAGGTCTCCACGGTCCGCCAGGACCCGGGCCGCCGCTCCTGATGGGCCGACACCCGGGCCGCCCACTCGGTGTCCCCGTTGCGGGACCCGCCGGTCGCCACGTACAGCACCTGGGGCAGGGATTCCAGCCGGCGCTCGGCCTCCACCGACTTGCCGGACCGCGCCCCGCCCAGGACCAGCGTCCGGCGCGGCAGATCGGGAACGTGCTCGTAGGCGCCCACCTCCAGCGTGGTCCCGTCCGGCACGGCGCGCGCCCCGGCCGCCGCGAGCCGGCGCCGCTCCTCCGCGCCCGGCGGCACGTCGTGGTCGAGATGCACGGCGACGACGTCCGTCGTCGGCCCCACCGCACCCACCGCCCGCAGCCGCGCCAGCCCGTCCGGACGCCCCACGACGTCGAGCAGCACCATGGCGTACGGTTCGGCCGGCTCCTCCAGACCGGCCGGCGCCGTGCCCGGCGGCAGATACAGCAGCCGCTGCCCGTCCGGGCCGGTCACCGCGTACCCGGTGCCCGGTGCGTCCAGCGCCAGTGCCCGCACCCGGTGGCCCGTCAGCAGCGCCAGCTCCCGGCCGTCCGGCACCCGGCCGGGCTGCGGCAGCCCGGCGGGCACCTCGACCGCGGGGCCGTCGTGCGGATGGGAGAGCAGCACCTGGCGCACACCGCCCAGCGAATGCCCCGCGCGGGCGGCGGCGAACGCCACGCCCGGCGTCAGGTCGAGCAGCAGCGAGCCGTCCACGAGCAGCGAGGTCGCGGCGCGCGCGCGGGGGCCGGCGGCGGACGCGCAGGCGGCGCAGGGACAGTCGGGGCGGGGCAGGCCCGCTGGGGCACCGGTGCCGAGCAGAGTGAGTTCCACGGACCCGATTTTCGCCCCTCCCCACGGCTCCTGCGCGCCCGACCGGGCACTGACACCGATGATCCCCCGAATCATCCGCCGGACAGGCTCTAGGCTCTGCTCCAGGAGCCGGACCATGATCCGGCTCCTGTCGTGCAGGTGCTCATACCCATGGAGGCGTACATGGCGGCATGGACGTGGCGGTTCGAGAAGGCCGACGGGACGCAGGTCGAGCCCGCGGTGACGCCGGAGGAATTCACCACGCAGGGGGACGCCGAGTCCTGGATCGGGGAGAACTGGAAGGCCCTGGTGGAGGGTGGCGCCGACCAGGTGCGGCTGCTGGAGGACACCACGGAGATCTACGGGCCGATGAGCCTGCACGCGGAAGAGGCGTGAACCCACGGACGTGGACCCCGGGGGTGAAGCCCCGGACGTGAACCCAGGGGCGTGAAGTCCCGGGCGTGAAGCCCCCGGACGTGAGAATCCGGGCGAGGGCGACATGACCTTCAGGGCGGGGGCTTCGGCCCTCGCCCGTCCCACGTCCGCCAGGGTCTGTCCTAGAAGACTCATGAAGATCTTGGTGAGTCTTCTAGCCCCGTACGCCGCACAGGTGGAGCAGTGCCGCCACCCCGCGGTAGGGGTCCGTGCGGCCGGCCCGTTCCTCGACCGCGAGGAGCGCCGTCAGGTCGTCGGGGCAGCCGGGGGTGTGCGCGGCGCTCGCCCCGTCCACCGCCGTGTTCGTGAAGACCCGCACCCCGTACCAGGTGTGCAGCGGCGCCCCGAGCCCCGCGAGGGTCGCCTTGAGGTCCGCCAGCCGGTCGGCCCGCACTCCGGCGTCCGAGTCGTCCGCGGGGCACGCCGTGTCGAACGCGGTCAGCGCCCCGGCCCAGTCGCCGCGTAGCCCGGGCCGCATCGCTGGCGCGTCGCCGTTGCGCACCAGCAGCGACAGCAGGCCGCCGGGCGCGAGCATCCGGGCCAGCCCCGCCACCAGCGGGTCCGGCTCCGTCACGTACATGAGGACGCCGTGGCAGAGCACCACGTCGAAGCTGCCCGGCAGGAAGTGCACACCGGTGTCGCGGCCGTCGCCCTCGACTACCCGCACCCGCTCCCGGATGCCCTCGGGTTCCCCGGCGAGCACCGCGCGCGCGGCGGAGACCATCCCCGCGTCCCGTTCCAGACCGGTCACCTGGTGGCCGGCCCGTGCCAGGCGCAGCGCCTGCGTGCCGCGGCCCATGCCGACGTCCAGCACGCGCAGCCGCCGCCCGACCGGGAACCGCCCCACTATCTGCTCGTCGAGCTGGCGGGCCAGCAGTTCCTGCTGGACGACCTCCCGCAGGTCACCGGACGGCCCGCCCGGACCGGGCGGGGCCTGTGCGGGCGAGCTCTGTGCGGGCGGGGTCTGCGCGGGCACCGTCGCCGGTGCCTCGCCGTCGACGAACGGCGTGGTGCTCAGGGCCGTTCCCCGCGCTTGACCTGGGGCTTGGGCAGGCGCAGCCGGCGCATCTGCAGCGAGCGCATCAGCGCGTAGGCGACGGCGCCGCGGCGTTTTTCGTCGGGGAAGCGCTCGGCCAGCCGCTTCTTCAGCCGGAAGCCGGTCACGAAGAAGTCGAGCACGATCATCGCGATCACGACGAGCCACAGCAGCAGCGCGGCGTTCTGTACCTGGGGCATCCGGATCATGCTCAGCACCAGGATGATCACCGCCATCGGCAGGAAGTACTCCGCGATGTTGAACCGCGAGTCGACGTAGTCGCGCGCGAACCGGCGCACCGGCCCCTTGTCACGGGCGGGCAGGTAGCGCTCGTCGCCGCTGGCCAGCGCCTGGCGCTGGCGCTCCATCGCGGCACGACGCTCGTCACGCTGCCGCTTGGCGGCCTCCTTGCGCGTCATCGACGTATTGGCCACGCTGCGCCGCTGGGTCTGGGCCTGGCTGCGCTTGGGCGTGGGACGGCCCTTCGGGGCCTCCGGGTGGCGGGTCTGCTTGGAGTCGGTCACCGTCGCCTTGTCGGCGTGGGCCTTCTCTTCCTTGGCACGGCTACGGAACACAAAACCCAAGGGTACGGGGTATCCGGGGTTGGACCCCAGCCCCGGGGGGAACGATCCGGCAACACCACGCGTCTGTAGAGGACAGACAGGCGGGGGCGTTGTGTGCGACTTGGGGCGGGTTGTCCGGCCGGCACCCGGGGATCACCTACTCCCTGCGCCGGATCGGGAGGATGCGCAGTCGTCCTTGGGGATGAGCGCATCCACCCCTGGACAGTGCGGTAATGGATGCAGGGCCCGTACTGTGGGGTCTGTCGCAGAAGTGTGAGCCGGAGTCCGTCAGAAGGGGGCGCGCGAAGCCCATGAGCGGTGTCATGAAGCGTATGGGGATGATCTTCCGCGCGAAGGCGAACAAGGCCCTTGACCGGGCCGAGGATCCGCGCGAGACCCTCGATTACTCGTACCAGAAACAACTGGAGTTGCTCCAGAAGGTCCGCCGGGGTGTCGCCGACGTGGCGACCAGCCGCAAGCGCCTGGAGCTCCAGCTCAACCAGTTGCAGGGCCAGTCCTCCAAGCTGGAGGACCAGGGCCGCAAGGCGCTCGCGCTGGGCCGTGAGGACCTCGCCCGCGAGGCCCTCTCCCGCCGCGCCGCCCTCCAGCAGCAGGTGACGGACCTGGAGACGCAGCACGCGACGCTCCAGGGCGAGGAGGAGAAGCTCACCCTCGCGGCCCAGCGCCTCCAGGCCAAGGTCGACGCCTTCCGCACGAAGAAGGAGACCATCAAGGCCACGTACACGGCGGCGCAGGCACAGACCCGGATCGGCGAGGCCTTCTCCGGCATCTCCGAGGAGATGGGCGACGTCGGGCAGGCGATCCAGCGGGCCGAGGACAAGACCGCCCAGCTCCAGGCGCGGGCCGGTGCCATCGACGAGCTGCTCGCCTCCGGCGTCCTCGACGACCAGTCCGGCATGCACAAGGACGACATCCAGGCCGAGCTGGACCGGCTCTCCGGTGGTACGGACGTGGAGCTGGAACTGCAGCGCATGAAGGCCGAGCTGGCCGGGGGCACCTCCGGCCAGAAGCAGGCCATCGAGGGCGGCAGCGAGCAGTCCCAGGCCCAGCAGCAGCCGCAGGACACCCCGCGGTTCGACAAGCAGTGACCGCCGCACGGGAGACCGTGCCGACGACGACCGAGCCCCCGCGAGGGCGGCTCAGGAGGCCGACATGATCGTACGGATCATGGGGGAGGGGCAGGTGGCTCTGGCCGAGAGCCACCTCGCCGAGCTGAACAAACTCGACGAGGAACTCGTCGTCGAGATGGACAACGGTGACGGCCCCGGCTTCCACCGCACCCTCACCGCCCTGCTGAACAGGGTCCACGAGCTCGGCGAGCCGCTGCCGGACGACGCCCTGGAACCCTCCGACCTCATCCTCCCCTCCCCGGACGCGACGATCGAGGAGGTCCGGGAACTGCTCAGCGACGACGACGGACTGATCCCGGGCCCAGGCGACGGACCGATCCCCGGCACATGAGCCCCCGGCCCGCCGGGCCACCCGCGGCCGAACCGCTCACCCGCGTACCGCTCATACCGGAACCGCTCACCCGCGTACCGCTCACTGTCGGTCCGTTCACGACAGGTGCGGTCCTCACCACCGGTCCACCCCCGGCCCGCACCCCGTACGCTCCCGCGACCCCGTACGGTGAACCGTCGTGAGCACCTTCCAGCGCGCCCGGCGCCGGCTGCGCGCGCATCCCTTCGCCCTGGACGCGGCCCTGGCCGCGGGCGTCCTGGTGTGCATGGTGGCCGGGTCCCTCGTGGAGCCGCACGGCCCCGACGGCGTCACCTGGGCGCTGCGCACGCCTGACGCGCTCAGCCTGGTCCTCATGGTGCTCGGCGCCACCGCACTCGTCCTGAGGCGCCGGGCGCCCCTCGCGGTCCTCGCCTTCACCGGCGGGGTCTCCCTGGTGGAGTCCGTCACCGGTGACCCCCGCGCCCCGCTCTCGATGTGCGTGGTCGTCGCGCTCTACACCGTCGCCTCCACCACCGACCGCCCCACCACCTGGCGGGTCGGCCTGCTCACCATGACCGTCCTCACCGGCGCCGCCATGATCGCCGGCCCGCTGCCCTGGTACGCCCAGGAAAACCTGGGGATCCTCGCCTGGACCGGGATCGGCGCCACCGCCGGGGACGCCGTCCGCAGCCGCCGTGCCTTCGTCCAGGCCATCAGGGAACGCGCCGAGCGGGCCGAACGCACCCGCGAGGAGGAGGCCCGCCGCCGCGTCGCCGAGGAGCGCCTGCGCATCGCCCGCGACCTGCACGACGTCGTCGCCCATCACATCGCCCTGGTCAACGTCCAGGCCGGGGTCGCCGCCCACGTCATGGACAAGCGGCCCGACCAGGCCAAGGAGGCCCTCGCCCACGTACGCGAGGCCAGCCGTTCGGCGCTCGGCGAACTGCGGGCCACCGTCGGCCTGCTGCGCCAGTCCGGAGATCCCGAGGCCCCCACCGAGCCCGCCCCCGGACTGGATCGCCTCGACGACCTCGCCGGTACCTTCCGCAACGCCGGCCTGCACGTCCTGGTGGCCCGCGAGGACCAGCGCCCGGAGCACGCCTCCGCGCTGCCGGCCGCCGTCGACCTGGCCGCCTACCGGATCATTCAAGAGGCGCTCACCAACGTCCAGAAGCACGCGGGCGCCGTGGCGAAGGCTGAGGTCAGCGTCGTCCGGGTGGGCCCGCACCTCGAGGTCACCGTCCTCGACGACGGCACCGGCGCCGGCCGGCAGGAAGCCCCCGCGGGCGACGGCGGCGGCCACGGTCTGCTCGGCATGCGGGAACGCGTCACCGCCCTGCGCGGCACCCTCACCACCGGCCCCCGCTACGGCGGTGGCTTCCGCGTCCATGCGATCCTGCCCGTCGAGACCCGTACGTCCGCGGCCCAGGACGGTTCGTGACCCGTCCACGGCCCGGTGCGGCCCGTGACCAGAGCTCCCGGGGGGAACCCATGACCATCCGCGTCCTGCTCGCCGACGACCAGGCCCTGCTGCGCAGCGCCTTTCGCGTCCTCGTCGACTCCGAGCCGGACATGGAGGTGGTGGGCGAGGCCGCCGACGGCGCCGAGGCGGTCCGGCTGGCCCGTGAACAGCGCGCCGACATCGTCCTCATGGACATCCGGATGCCCGGCACCGACGGTCTCGCGGCCACCCGCCTGATCAGTGCGGACCCCGAACTCGACGGGGTCCGCGTGGTGATCCTGACGACCTTCGAGGTCGACGACTACGTGGTGCAGTCGCTGCGGGCCGGCGCTTCCGGCTTCCTCGGCAAGGGCTCCGAACCCGGCGAACTGCTCAGCGCCATCAGGATCGCCGCCGAGGGCGAGGCCCTGCTGTCCCCGGCCGCCACCAAGGGCCTGATCGCCCGCTTCCTCGCCCAGGCGGGCCCGTCCGACGGCGCCGACCTCGACCCGGCCCGCGCGCGGCGGCTCGACTCGCTGACCGTGCGGGAGCGCGAAGTGCTGGTCCAGGTCGCCGGCGGCCACTCCAACGACGAGATCGCCGAACGCCTGGAGGTCAGCCCGCTGACCGTGAAGACACACGTCAACCGGGCCATGGCCAAGCTGGGCGCCCGCGACCGGGCCCAGCTGGTGGTCACCGCCTACGAGTCCGGCCTGGTCCGCCCGAGGGCGGACTGAACGCGACCGCGTGTACTGCGGGGGGAGTAGCCGCCGCCCCGAGGAACGGGACTCCCGGCCTACGGATCGGCCCCTCCCCATGCACCACTGTGTAGAGCGGGCACCCGGCTGAGCCGCCGTGCCCCCGCCCGTGCCCGTGACCGCGCGTCGGACGGTGCCGGTGACCGTACTTCCCACCCCCCTTCAGACCGCACTTCCAACCGCTCGCAGACGTTCCCAACCGCTCACACACGCTCACAGAAGAGAGATCCGTAACCCATGTCCTGGCTGGCCAGATTCAGCCTCGCGCAACGCGCCCTGATCGGACTCATGTCGATCGTCGCGCTCGTGTTCGGGGCGATCGCGATACCTCAGCTCAAGCAGCAGCTGCTGCCGACCATCGAACTGCCCATGATCTCCGTGATCGCCCCCTACCAGGGCGCGTCCCCGGACGTGGTGGAGAAGCAGGTCGTCGAGCCCATCGAGAACAACCTGGAGGCCGTCGACGGCATCTCCGGCGTCACCTCGACGGCCAGCGAGGGCAACGCCGTGATCATGGCTTCCTTCGACTTCGGCAACGAGACCAAGCAGCTCGTCGCCGACGTCCAGCAGGCCGTCAACCGGGCCCGGGCCGTGCTGCCCGACGGCGTGGACCCGCAGGTCGTCGCCGGCAGCACCGACGACATCCCGACCGTGGTCCTCGCCGTCACCTCCGACAAGGACCAGCAGGCCCTCGCCGACCAGCTCGACCGGACAGTGGTCACCGAGCTGGAGGCCATCGACGGCGTCGGCCAGGTCGCCGTGGACGGCGTACGGGACCTCCAGGTCACCGTCACCCCCGACGACGCGAAGCTCGCCGACGCCGGCCTCACGACGCAGTCGCTCCTGCAGGCCCTCCAGGCGGGCGGCGCGACCGTCCCGGCCGGCTCCTTCGACGAGGACGGCGCCAACCGCACCGTCCAGGTGGGCGGCGGCTACACCTCGCTCGAGCAGATCGAGGACCTGATGGTCACCGGCGAGCCCGGCGGCAAGGGCAAGCCGGTCCGTCTCGGCTCGGTGGCGAAGGTCGAGCAGCAGGAGGCCAGGGCCGACTCCCTCACCCGCACCAACGGCGAACCCAGCCTCGCCGTGGTGGTCACCATGGACCACGACGGCAGCGCCGTCGCCATCTCGGACGCCGTCGACGAGAAGCTGCCCGAGCTGCGCGAGGCACTCGGCGCGGGCGCCGACCTCACCGTCGTCAGCGACCAGGGCCCGGCCGTCGCCCAGGCCATCGAGGGCCTGACCGTCGAGGGCGCGCTCGGCCTGGTCTTCGCGGTCCTGGTGATCCTGGTCTTCCTGGCCTCGATCCGCTCGACCCTGGTCACCGCGGTGTCCATCCCGCTGTCCATCGTGCTCGCGCTGATCGTGCTGTGGACGCGCGACCTGTCGCTGAACATGCTGACCCTGGGCGCGCTGACCATCGCGATCGGCCGGGTCGTCGACGACTCCATCGTCGTCCTGGAGAACATCAAGCGGCACCTCGGCTACGGCGAGGAGCGCCGCGAGGCGATCCTGGTCGCCGTCCGTGAGGTGGCCGGCGCGGTGACCTCCGCGACGCTGACCACCGTCGCCGTCTTCCTGCCGATCGGCCTGGTCGGCGGCATGGTCGGGGAGCTGTTCGGCTCCTTCAGCCTCACCGTCACCGCGGCGCTGCTCGCCTCCCTGCTGGTGTCGCTGACGGTCGTCCCCGTCCTGTCGTACTGGTTCCTGCGTCCCCCGAAGGGCACCCCCGAGGACGCCGAGGAAGCCCGCCGGCTTGCCGAGGAGAAGGAGGCGAAGAGCCGCCTCCAGCGCGTCTACGTCTCCGTCCTGGGCTTCGCCACCCGGCGCAGGCTGGCCAGTATCGGCATCGCCGCCGTCGTCCTGATCGGCACCCTCGGGATGACCCCGCTGCTCAAGACCAACTTCTTCGACCAGGGCGAGCAGCCGGTCCTCACGGTCCGCCAGGAGCTGGAGCCCGGCACCAGCCTCGCGGCGACCGACGAGCAGGCCAAGAAGGTCGAGAAGCTGCTCGGCGACACCAAGGGCGTCAAGGACCACCAGGTCACCATCGGCTCGTCCGGCTTCATGGCCGCCTTCGGCGGCGGTACGGACAGCAACCAGGCCACCTACCAGGTCATGCTGGATGACTCCGCGTCCTCCGCAGACGTGCAGAAGCGCATCGAGAAGGGCCTCGGCGAACTCGACGGCATCGGCACCACCACCATCGCGGGCGGCGACGGATTCGGCAGCCAGGACCTGAGCGTCGTCGTCAAGGCGGCCGACGCGCAGGTGCTGCGCAAGGCGGCCGACCAGGTCCAGGAGGCCGTGGCCTCGCTGGACGACGTCACGGACGTCACCAGCGACCTGTCGCAGAGCGTGCCGCGGATCTCCGTCGAGGCCACCTCCCGTGCCGCCGCGGCCGGGTTCGACGACCGGACGCTCGGCGCCGCCGTCGCCCAGGCGGTCCGGGGCACCCCGGCCGCCAAGGCGGTCCTCGACGACACCGAGCGCGACGTCGTCATCCGCTCGGCAGAGCCGGCCACCACGCTGGCCGAACTGAAGAAGCTGCCCCTGGGCCCGGTGGAGCTGGGCGACATCGCCACCGTCGAGCTGGTGGACGGCCCGGTGTCCATGACCCGGATCGACGGCCAGCGCTCCGCCACCGTCACCGCCCGCCCGACCGGCGACAACACCGGCGCGGTCAGCGCGGAGCTCCAGACGAAGATCGACGCGCTCACCCTCCCGGCGGGCGCGACGGCGGAGATCGGCGGCGTGTCCGCGGACCAGGACGAGGCGTTCGCCAACCTGGGCCTGGCGATGCTCGCGGCGATCGCGATCATCTTCATGCTCCTGGTCGGCACCTTCCGCTCGCTCGCCCAGCCGCTGATCCTGCTGGTGTCCATCCCGTTCGCGGCGACCGGCGCGATCGGCCTGCTGATCGTCACGGGCACCCCGATGGGCGTCCCCGCGATGATCGGCATGCTGATGCTGACCGGCATCGTGGTCACCAACGCGATCGTGCTGATCGACCTGGTCAACCAGTACCGCGCCCAGGGTTACGGTGTCGTCGAGGCCGTGATCGAGGGCGGCCGGCACCGGCTGCGCCCGATCCTGATGACGGCCCTGGCGACGATCTTCGCCCTGCTCCCGATGGCGCTCGGCGTCACCGGCGAGGGCGGCTTCATCGCGCAGCCGCTGGCCGTGGTGGTGATCGGCGGTCTGATCACCTCGACCCTGCTGACCCTCCTCCTGGTCCCGACCCTCTACGCGATGCTGGAGCTCCGCAAGGAGCGGCGCGCGAAGAAGAAGGCCCTGAAGAAGGACACGGCGGCCGGGGACGAAGCGGAGCCGGCGGAAGCGGAGAAGTCCGCCGAGTCCGCGGACGACACGGCGTCGGCGCAGGTCTGACCGGTTCGCGAGTCGGTCGCGTACGACGGAGGGCCTGCCCGGAACTTCGGTTCCGGGCAGGCCCTCCGTCGTGGTCGACGTGGTTACGGCAGTGCCAGCATCCGCTCCAGGGCCAGCTTGGCGAACTGCTCGGTCTCCTTGTCCACCTCGATGCGGTTGACCAGGTTGCCCTCGGCGAGGGACTCCAGGGTCCAGACCAGGTGGGGGAGGTCGATGCGGTTCATGGTGGAGCAGAAGCAGACCGTCTTGTCGAGGAAGACGACCTCCTTGCCCTCGGGAGCGAAACGGTTCGCCAGCCGGCGCACCAGGTTCAGCTCCGTGCCGATCGCCCACTTGGAACCGGCCGGGGCCGCCTCCAGCGCCTTGATGATGTACTCGGTCGACCCGACGTAGTCCGCCGCGGCCACGACCTCGTGCCGGCACTCGGGGTGGACCAGGACATTCACGCCCGGGATGCGCTCGCGCACGTCGTTGACCGAGTCCAGGCTGAAGCGGCCGTGCACCGAGCAGTGGCCCCGCCACAGGATCATCTTCGCGTCCCGCAGCTCCTGTGCCGTCAGCCCGCCGTTCGGCTTGTGCGGGTTGTAGAGGACGCAGTCCTCCAGGGACATCCCCAGGTCCCGCACCGCGGTGTTGCGGCCGAGGTGCTGGTCGGGGAGGAAGAGGACCTGCTCGCCCTGCTCGAAGGCCCAGTCGAGGGCGCGCTTCGCGTTGGAGGAGGTGCAGATGGTGCCGCCGTGCTTGCCCGTGAAGGCCTTGATGTCGGCGGAGGAGTTCATGTACGAGACGGGCACGACCCGGTCGGATATCCCGGCCTCGGTCAGCACGTCCCAGCACTCCGCGACCTGCTCGGCGGTGGCCATGTCGGCCATGGAGCAGCCGGCCGCGAGGTCCGGCAGGACCACCTTCTGGTCGTCGCCGGTGAGGATGTCCGCCGACTCGGCCATGAAGTGCACACCGCAGAACACGATGTACTCGGCCTGCGGGCGCGCGGCGGCGTCCTTGGCCAGCTTGAACGAGTCGCCCGTGACGTCGGCGAACTGGATGACCTCGTCGCGCTGGTAGTGGTGGCCGAGGACGAAGACCTTGTCCCCGAGCTTCTCCTTGGCGGCGCGGGCGCGCTCCACCAGGTCCGGGTCGGACGGCGAGGGGAGGTCTCCGGGACACTCCACACCGCGCTCGCTCCTCGGGTCGGCCTCCCGGCCGAGGAGCAGCAGGGCGAGGGGCGACGGCTGGACGTCGAGCTCCTGGGTCTGGGCGGTGGTCACGACACGCACCCTTTCTGTTCTGCGGCTCGCCGGGTCCGCATGGAGCGGACCCGGCGGGACAAGCGGGACACCGGTTCAACTTCTCGTCGAATTGACGCTATCTATCATATCCGGCTCGCGTCAGTTTGACGACGGCCATAGCGTCCATGTGACGTGAATCCCGGTGGAGGCTCGTTCGTTCCCGGCCGGACTTCGGCGGTTCCGGAGCGGTTTCCGGGGCAGGTTCCGGGGTGAGGTCCGGGGGCTGTTTCCGGGGCGGTGTCCGGAAGAGGGCCGGATGGACCGTTTTCCGCTTGCCGGGGCGTGTGCGAGCATGAAGACGGAGCCGAGAGAACACGTTCCCGGCCCGGAATGAATCCGCGGCCCCTCCGGTTGCAACCGTCGGCAAGCAGTCTCCGTACAACCCGGGAGAGATGTAGATGTCCGTATCGGACGAGACCACCACCGTCACCGACGGCATCCTCGTGACCGAAGCCGCCGCGGCCAAGGTCAAGGCGCTGCTCGACCAGGAAGGCCGTGACGACCTCGCCCTGCGCGTCGCCGTCCAGCCCGGCGGCTGCTCCGGCCTGCGCTACCAGCTCTTCTTCGACGAGCGTTCCCTCGACGGCGACGTGGAGAAGGACTTCGACGGCGTGAAGGTCGTCACCGACCGGATGAGCGCCCCGTACCTGGGCGGCGCCACCATCGACTTCGTCGACAGCATCGAGAAGCAGGGCTTCACCATCGACAACCCGAACGCCACGGGCTCCTGCGCCTGCGGCGACTCCTTCAGCTGAACAGACTCCACCGCCGCTCCGGGACCTCTCCAGGGCGGCACGGTGCACCACGAAGGCGGCGGTCCCGTTCCCACGGGACCGCCGCCTTCGGGCCTTCAGCCTCCCGTCACCGCTCCGAAGGCGCCGCGGGAAGCCGCGCGCCGTCCTTGTGCAGCGGCACCGGCTCGCCGTCGGCGTCCACCACGTCGCGGCCGGCCAGCGGCGCGTCGAGCCGCACCGTCTGCTGGTACTCCTTGGCGATCAGGATGCAGACCTTGTCCGGCCAGGGCGTCTCGGTCACGGTGACCGCGACCCGGCCGCCGCTCTCGTCCGCCGTGGCCTTGTAGTCGGCGCACACCCCGCCGGTGAAGGTCACCGTCAGCTCGCCGCCCTCGGCGGTGTAGCCCTCGACGGCGACATCGCGTGCGGCCGGCGCCGAGGTCGGCCGGTCACCGTCCCCCGGCTTCGCCGGCTGCGTGCCGGTCTCCCCGGTCCGTGCCCGCGGGGCGAGGTATTCCGGCTCGACCGCCGGGTACGTGACCGTGCCGCCGTCCTGCGCCTTCGTCGGCCGCACCTCGAACAGCCAGGACGGTACGAGTGCCTGCTGTCCGTCCACCGAGTGCGCGGCCAGCCCGAACACCGCCTTCTCGACGGTGACCGTGTCCTTGGCGGGCAGGGTCGTCACCGTGGCGCACGGCTCCTGCTGCGCCTGCCGGTCGTCGCCCTCCAGCGGTACGGGAGTGGCGCAGCCGCCGATCTTCGCGCGCTCCCCGGCGCCCGGCGCCGTGTTCAGCAGCTCCAGCGCCTTCTCCGCGCCCGTCACGGGATACGTGTCCGCCTTCACCGGCGTCGACAGCCGGCCGCTGCCGCCGACCACCTCACCGCCGGCGCCGACGACCACCCCGGTCGTCCAGCCGTACGTCGGCAGCCCGCCGACCACGGGCTCCGCGTTCACCACCCGCTTGACGCCCATCGCCTGGCCGGCGTCGAGCTTCGCGTCGTCCTGGCCCACCGCCTTCAGCACGGGCGCGGCGGCCTTCTTCGCGGCCTCCTCGCCCACCGCGGGGGCGTCGCCGGCCGACGGGGCCTCGCAGGTCCCGCCCTTGCCCGTGCAGGCGTCGGGGCCCGGCGTGTACCGGCTGAACGTCCAGGTGCCGGGGGCCCGGCGGTCCACCCGCAGTGTGGGCCCGCTGCCGTCCTTGCCGCCGATCCGCCAGGCATCGCCCTCCGCCACCGGCTTCCCGTCGACCCCGAGCGCCTGCGCCAGGCCGGTCACCTGCGCCTCGGTGATCTGCCCCTGAGCGCGGTACACCGGCGCCGAGCCGGGCCCCTCGGGGAGCGGGCCGTCGGCGCGGTAGGCGGCACCGTACGGGTTGGGCTCACCCGGCGCGATGCCGTGCGCCCCGCCCTCGGCGTAGGCGTCGAGGGTGAGCGGCGGGGGAGTGCCGTCCCCGTTCGCACCCGGAGTCGTACCGCCGCCCGACCCGCCGACGGCACTGGCGGCGAGATACGCCCCACCGCCCCCGACCAGCAGCACCGCCGCGGCCACCGCCGCGACCAGCCCCGGCGACCGCCACCGCGCGGCTCCGGGTCCGTCACCGTCACGGTGCACGTCGGCGGGGGCCGCGGTGGCACCGTGGCCCGCACCGGTACGCCCCTCGTCCTCGTCCGTCACCGCACCGTCACCGGCGGCGGCCCCGGCCAAGGGCGCATCGGGCCCGGAAACCCCGGTGACCGCGGACTCGGCCTTCGGCTCCTCGGCCGCCGTAGTCCCGTCCGGGCTCCGAGGAGCCTCCACAGACTCGTTCGCGGCGACCTGGTCGTTCTCGCCGCCGTCCGCCTCCGCGGCAGCGCTCCCGGGGGCTGCGGCATCCGGCGCCGGGGTCTTGGCACCATTGGTCCGCGGTGCCTCAGGCTCCGCTCCGGGCGAGGTCGCGTCCGTGCTCTCCGACGCGGACGGCCTGTCGGCGCCGGTCTCCTGGGCCCGGGGTTCCGGTGCGTCCGCCTGCGGTGCCCGGGGTTCCGCACCGGGTGCGCGCGCGTCCACCGGCTTCGGCGCCGACGGCGTGGTGGCGTCGGTGGGTGCGGAGCCGGCCTGCGCGTCCCCGGCGGACGGAGCTCCGGTCCCGGCGTCCCCGGGCGCCGACCGTCCGCCCTGGGCGCCGGGGGCGGGCACGGAGTCACTCTTCGGCCCACGGCCCTCGGCGCCTTCCGCCGCCCCGCCGTCCGCCGCCCCGCCGTCCGCCGCCCCGCCGTCCGCCGTGTCTCCGGTCTGCGGGGGGTCGGTGCGGGCTTCAGATGCCTCCGGGGCCTCGCTCCCGGCTCCCGGGGCCTTCTCGGGTTCGCCGCCCGGCGGCCGGTCGCCGTCGGCCTCGGCGTTCCCGGTGTCCGCCCCCGGCGCCCCGGACTCGCCGGTCTCCGGAGCGGGCACCTCGGGGGAGGAGCCGGGAAAGGCGGCCCCCTCCGGGGACTGCGCGCCCTGCGGGGTGTCCGCACCGTCGGCCGAAGCGCCCCCGGTGTCGCGCGCGCTGCCGGGGGTCTGTCCCCCGGCGTCGTCGTTGTCGGGTCGCTCGGTGTTCACCGCATCGCTCCTTCGGCTGCACAGCTGTCCCTGAAGACCCTGCCCGGTCGCACCGGGACTGCTGACGGGTCGTATCCCGCATCCCCTTTACGGGGGACAGCGATGGGACGCAACGGAGGAGCGCACGGTTCCCCGGGCGCCGGTCCGGCCGCGGAAGAACCCGGCTCAGTCGCCGTACTCCGACGTCTCGTCCAGCAGACGGGCCGAGGACGAGGGGACGGACACGCCGTGGATCAGGGACGGGGAGACCGGGCGGGCGGCGTC
Source organism: Streptomyces sp. P9-A2 (assembly GCF_036634175.1). Taxonomy (NCBI): domain Bacteria; kingdom Bacillati; phylum Actinomycetota; class Actinomycetes; order Kitasatosporales; family Streptomycetaceae; genus Streptomyces; species Streptomyces sp. P9-A2. The sequence goes on along the minus strand of NZ_JAZIFX010000001.1, from coordinate 1,993,755 downwards.
CCGGGCCTGTGCCGTCCAGCGGGGAGCCATCCGGGCGCAGTCGCCGCGCAGCGACGCGAGGTCGCCGTCGAGGTCGGCCTGAGTGGGGGCGTGGACCTTGAGGTTCGTCATGTCGGCACCGTATGCATGCCGCAGGTCACGAAGAAAGATCTACTATCGGGTAGTTTTGCCGGGCTTCATCGGACGGCCCCCACCAGATAGCGTGGACTTTCAATCCCCCTCCCTCAGGAGAGTCCACGCCGTGCGCATCGCAGTCACCGGCTCCATCGCCACCGACCACCTCATGACGTTCCCCGGACGCTTCTCCGACCAGCTCGTCGCGGACCAGTTGCACACGGTCTCGCTGTCCTTCCTGGTCGACCAGCTCGATGTACGCCGGGGCGGCGTGGGCGCGAACATCTCCTTCGGCATGGGGCAGCTCGGCACCCGGCCGATCCTCGTCGGCGCCGCCGGCTCCGACTTCGACGAGTACCGGGCCTGGCTGGAGCGGCACGGCGTCGACACCGCCTCCGTCCGCATCTCCGAGACGCTGCACACCGCCCGCTTCGTGTGCACCACGGACGCCGACCACAACCAGATCGGCTCCTTCTACACGGGCGCGATGAGCGAGGCCCGGCTGATCGAGCTGAAGACGGTCGCCGACCGGGTGGGCGGCCTCGACCTGGTCTCCATCGGCGCCGACGACCCGGAGGGCATGCTCCGGCACACCGAGGAGTGCCGCACCCGCGGTATCCCGTTCGCCGCCGACTTCTCCCAGCAGATCGCCCGGATGAACGGGGAGGAGATCCGGATACTGCTGGACGGGGCGACCTACCTCTTCTCCAACGAGTACGAGAAGGGGCTCATCGAGAGCAAGACCGGCTGGAGCGACGCCGAGATCCTCGGCAAGGTCGGCCACCGCGTCACCACCCTCGGCTCCCGCGGCGTGCGCATCGAGCGCGCAGGAGAGGACCCCATCGAGGTCGGCTGCGCCCAGGAGGAGCGCAAGGCGGACCCGACCGGTGTGGGCGACGCCTTCCGCGCCGGATTCCTGTCCGGACTGGCCTGGGGCGTCTCGCTGGAGCGTGCCGCGCAGGTGGGCTGCATGCTCGCCACCCTGGTCATCGAGACCGTCGGCACCCAGGAGTACCAGTTGCGCCGCGCCCACTTCATGGAGCGCTTCGCCCAGGCCTACGGCGACGAGCCCGCGGCCGAGGTGAAGAAGCACCTGGTCTGACGCACCAGCGGTTCCCGAACCCCGAGGGCACCGAGCCCCGGCCCCCGAACCCCGAGAGCATCGGGCCCCGGCTGCCGGGTCACCGGGGTATCGGGCCCCGGGGCAACGGCTCCCGGGTCAACGGCCCTCGGCTCCGGGTCACCGGGGTATCGGGCTCCCGGGTCACCGGCCCTCGGCTCCGGGTCACCGAGCCCTCGGGCCCCGCATTCCCGGCTCCCGGGTCACCGGCCTCCCGGGTCACCGGCACCCGGCTCCCGGGTCACCGGCCCTCGGCTCCGGGTCACCGAGCCCTCGGGCCCCGCATCCCCGGGGCCCGGGCCCCCGCCGTTCACGAGACCCGGCGGACCACATAGGCCGAGCCCCGGTCCGCCGGCTCCTCGCCCACGTACTCCTGCCCGCGCATCTCGCACCACGCCGGGATGTCCAGCCGGGCCGCCTCGTCGTCCGCGAGGACCCGTACCGTGCCGCCCACGGGCACGTCGCCGATCACCCGGGCCAGCTCGATCACCGGGACCGGGCACCGCCGGCCCAGCGCGTCCACGACCAGCGCGCCCCCGGCCGTGGACGCCCCTGCCGGAGTGCCCCCGGCCGGTGTATCCACGGTCGGTGTATCCACGGGCGGGGCGCCGCTCTCCTCGTCGCCCCGCTCCGCGTCCCGTACGCCGCCCCCGGACGGCACCGGTGCCCCCAGCTTCTCCCGTACCCCCGCCACCACCCCCGGCAGGACCGTCAGGAACCGCTCGACGTCCTCGGCCGGTGTCCCCGGCGGCAGCGAGACGCGGACGTTGCCCTCGCTCAGCACCCCCATCGCCCTCAGCACATGGCTCGGGGTGAGCGTGCTGCTAGTGCACGACGAACCGGACGACACGGAGAAGCCGGCGCCGTCCAGTTCGTGCAGCACCGTCTCCCCGTCGACATAGAGACAGGAGAAGGTGACGATCCCCGGCAGCCGCCGCTCCGGATCGCCGGTCACCTCCACGTCCGGCACCAGCGCGGGCACCCGCGTCCGGATCCGCTCCGTCAGTTCCCGCAGCCGGGCCGCCTCCTCGGCGGCCTCGGCACGCACCGCCCGCAGCGAGGCCGCCGCGGCCACCACCGCCGGGATGTTCTCGAACCCGGCGGCCCGCCCCGACTCCCGTTCGTCCAGCGGTCCCCGGGGAGCGAACCGCACCCCCTTGCGCACCACGAGCAGCCCGACGCCCGACGGGCCGCCCCACTTGTGGGCGCTCGCCGTGAGCAGCGACCAGTCGCCCGCCACCGGCCCCCAGCCCAGCGACTGGGCCGCGTCCACCAGCAGCGGCACACCCGCCGCCCGGCACGCCTCGGCGACCTCGGCCACCGGCTGCACCGTCCCCACCTCGTGGTTGGCCGACTGGAGACAGGCCAGCGCGGTGTCCGGCCGCAGCGAACCGGCGAAGGCGTCCGGAGTCACGGCCCCCGTGCGGTCCACCCCGACCTCGGTGACCGAACCGCCCAGGGCTTCGTGGACCTCAGCCGCATGGAGGACGGAAGAATGTTCGACCGCTGACACGATCAGGTGGCGCCCGACGCGCCGCCGCCCGGCCAGCGCGCCCTCGATCCCGGCATGCACCGCCCGGGTGCCGGACGGGGTGAACACCAGCTCGTCCGGGCGGCATTCCACCGCCTCCGCCGCCGCCTCGCGGGCCGCGTCCAGCAGCAGCCGGGCCCTCCTGCCCTCCCGGTACAGTCGCGCCGGATCGGCCCACCCGTCGTCCAGCGCGGCCAACAGGGCCTGACGGCCGACGGGATGGAGCGGAGCGGCGGACGCGGCGTCGAAGTAGGCCATACGGCAACGGTAAGCCGCGGCCCGGCGGGGGAGGGAGTGGGGACGGAGGGGAACGGGAAGGGGAGGAGAACGGGGAGGTGGGGGCGCGAGCGCCCCGGCGCTCTTTGTGCCTGCCGGGCCCGGCCGTTGCCACCGCACGAGCCGCGCTCCCGGCCATCGGGCGCGCCTTCCACCCCTTCGGGGTGACGGGCGGCGCGTATGACCCCCTCCCCGCGACCCCCCGGAAGGCGTCGGCTAGGGTTTGGTCCGCATAAACATCCAAACCCCTGCCCGACGCAGGGCGGCGACCGACCAGCGAGAAGGCCAGGCCGCAGCCGTACAGCGCGGGCGAGACTCTCGGGAAGGCGCTACGTGAGTCCCAACGGCTCCGACCGCTCGCCGCGGCGCCCGACGCGGCGGAAGCTGCTGCAGGCACTGACTGCGGGCCTGGTCCTGGCAACCGCCACCGGTTGCACATGGGAGGACTTCCCCCGCCTTGGTATGCCCACCCCCACGTCAGAGGGGGCCGAGCGAATCCTCTCCCTGTGGCAGGGATCCTGGGCCGCCGCGCTCGCCATCGGCGCGCTGGTGTGGGGCCTGATCCTGTGGAGTGCTTTCTTCCACCGGCGCAGCCGCACCAAGGTCGAGGTACCTCCGCAGACCCGCTACAACATGCCCATCGAGGCGTTGTACACCGTGGTTCCGCTCATCATCGTTTCGGTCTTCTTCTACTTCACGGCCCGGGACGAGTCCGAGCTGATGAAGCTCGATCCGAAGCCGGACGTCACCGTGAACGTCGTCGGCTTCCAGTGGAGCTGGTGCTTCAACTACATCGCGAACGTCGAGGGTTCCACCGGCGACGCCAAGACCGACAAGGCACTCGAGGCGGTGCCGGACCTTTACAAGAAGGCCTTCCCGGCCGACGCCGGCGGTGTCAACGACTGCGGTACCCCCTCGACGCGGAACCCGCAGACCAACAACCCGGGCCCCACCCTGTGGCTGCCCGAGGGCAAGCGGGTCCGCTTCGTCCTGACCTCGCGGGACGTCATCCACTCCTTCTGGGTGGTGCCGTTCCTGATGAAGCAGGACGTCATCCCGGGTCACCCCAACGCCTTCGAGGTGGTCCCCAACCGTGAGGGCACCTTCCTCGGCAAGTGCGCCGAGCTCTGCGGCGTGGACCACGCCCGGATGCTGTTCAACGTGAAGGTCGTCTCCCCCGAGCGCTACGAGCAGCACCTCAAGGAGCTCGCGGAGAAGGGACAGACCGGTTACGTTCCCGCCGGCATCGACCAGACGAGCCACGAGAAGAACCGGGAGGCGAACATCCTGTGAGCATCCTCAATGAACCCCGGGGTGCCGCAGCGACTGTGGACTCCTACGAGGGCGAGCAGCCGGTCCGGCGCAAGCAGCCCGGTAATGTGATCGTCAAGTGGCTCACCAGCACTGATCACAAGACGATCGGCACCATGTACCTGGCGTCGTCGTTCGTGTTCTTCTGCATCGGTGGCGTGATGGCGCTCGTCATGCGCGCCGAGCTGGCCCGGCCGGGCCTGCAGATCATGTCGAACGAGCAGTTCAACCAGGCGTTCACGATGCATGGCACGGTCATGCTGCTGATGTTCGCGACGCCCCTGTTCTCCGGTTTCGCGAACTGGATCATGCCGCTCCAGATCGGCGCGCCCGACGTCGCCTTCCCGCGGCTGAACATGTTCGCCTACTGGCTGTTCACGTTCGGCTCGCTGATCGCGCTCGGCGGCTTCCTCACCCCGGACGGCGCCGCCAGCTTCGGCTGGACCGCCTACTCCCCGCTGACGGACGTCGTCCGCTCACCGGGGCTCGGCGGTGACATGTGGATCATGGGCCTGGCCCTCTCCGGCTTCGGCACGATCCTCGGTGCGGTCAACTTCATTACCACGATCATCTGCATGCGCGCTCCCGGCATGACGATGTTCCGCATGCCGATCTTCACCTGGAACGTGCTGCTGACCGGTGTGCTGGTCCTGCTCGCCTTCCCGGTGCTCGCGGCGGCGCTCTTCGCGCTCGAGTACGACCGGAAGTTCGGCGGGCACATCTTCGACCCGGCCAACGGCGGGTCGCTGCTCTGGCAGCACCTGTTCTGGTTCTTCGGTCACCCCGAGGTGTACATCATCGCGCTGCCGTTCTTCGGCATCGTCTCCGAGATCGTCCCGGTCTTCTCCCGCAAGCCGATCTTCGGCTACATGGGCCTGATCGGCGCGACCATCGCGATCGCGGGTCTGTCGGTGACGGTGTGGGCGCACCACATGTACGCCACCGGCGGTGTGCTGCTGCCGTTCTTCTCCTTCATGACCTTCCTGATCGCGATCCCGACCGGGGTGAAGTTCTTCAACTGGCTGGGCACCATGTGGAAGGGGTCGCTGAGCTTCGAGACACCGATGCTCTGGTCGGCGGGCTTCCTGGTGACCTTCCTCTTCGGTGGTCTGACGGGCGTCATCCTGGCCTCGCCGCCGCTGGACTTCCACGTCACGGACTCGTACTTCGTGGTGGCGCACTTCCACTACGTGGTGTTCGGCACCGTCGTCTTCGCGATGTTCGCCGGCTTCCACTTCTGGTGGCCGAAGTTCACCGGCAAGATGCTCGACGAACGCCTCGGGAAGATCACCTTCTGGACGCTGTTCGCCGGCTTCCACGGCACGTTCCTGGTCCAGCACTGGCTGGGTGCCGAGGGCATGCCGCGCCGTTACTCGGACTACCTGGCGGCCGACGGCTTCACCGCGCTGAACACCGTCTCGACCATCGCGTCGTTCCTGCTCGGCATGTCGATGCTGCCGTTCTTCTACAACATCTGGAAGACGGCCAAGTACGGCAAGAAGATCGAGGTCGACGACCCGTGGGGGTACGGCCGTTCGCTCGAGTGGGCCACCTCCTGCCCGCCGCCGCGCCACAACTTCCTCACCCTGCCGCGGATCCGCAGCGAATCCCCGGCGTTCGACCTGCACCACCCGGAGATCGCCGCGCTCGACCAGCTCGAGAACACCGGTCACGGTGAGAAGGTCCTCTCCGGCGGCAAGGAGGCCGGCAAGTGAAGATCCAGGGCAAGATGTTCATCTGGCTGAGCGTCTTCCTGCTCGCCGTGGCGGTCGTCTACGGCGTGTGGTCGAAGGAGCCGGCCGGTACCACGGCCCTCTTCCTGGCCTTCGGCCTGAGCATCATGGTCGGCTTCTACCTGGGCTTCACCGCCCGGCGGGTCGACGTGGGTCCTCAGGACGACAAGGAGGCGGACGTCGCCGACGACGCCGGCGAGGTCGGGTTCTTCAGCCCGCACAGCTGGCAGCCGCTCGGTCTCGGCCTCGGTGCCGCGGTCGCCTTCCTGGCCGTCGCCGTCGGCTGGTGGCTGATGTACTTCGCGGCACCGCTGATCGTGCTCAGCCTCTGGGGCTGGGTCTTCGAGTACTACCGCGGTGAGAACCGCACCCAGTAGTACGCATCGGTAACACGGGCGTCCCGCGCAGGGCCCGGACACTCCCTCAGGAGCGTCCGGGCCCTGCGTCGTGTCCGGCCGCACGGGCCCCGCGTCGCGTTCGGCCGCACGGGATGTCACTCGTTCGAGCCTTTCGGCGTGCCGCAGTTGACGAGGCTCCCTAGCGTGAGGTCATGAGACGTGCTTCTCGAAACCGCACCGTCGTCGGCTGCACGCTGCTGGTGATCGCCCTCGGCGCGGGCGGCACCGGCTGCTCCTCCGGCGAGGACCGGCTGTCCTCCGAGCCCTACGACGCCGCGGACCGGATCAGCTTCAGCGGTCCCTCCGAAGGGAAGAAGGCCGACCCGGACCTGCCCCTGGAGGTCGTGGCCGAGGACTCCGACGGGCGCATCACCGACGTCACGGCGGTGGACGCCGCGGGCCGTCACGTGGCGGGCGAACTCGCCGCCGACGGCAGCCGCTGGCACAGCACCTCCCCGCTCGCCGCCGACGCCGCCTACACGGTCCGGGTCAGCACCGAGGACGAGGACGGCGCGCGGGGCCGCGAGGTCCTCACCTTCACCACGGGCAGGCTCGCCACCAAGAGCGGCGACGCCAAGAGCCTCGGCGTCACCTTCGGCCCCGGAACGGGCACCTACGGCGTCGGCCAGCCGCTCACCGCCGAGCTGAGCGCACCGGTCCGGGACCCCGCCCAGCGCGCCGTCGTGGAGCGCGGCCTCAAGGTGTCCTCCACACCCGCGGTGGACGGCGCCTGGCACTGGGTGGACGACAAGTCGCTCCACTTCCGCCCGAAGGAGTACTGGCCCGAGAACGCCACGGTCAGGATGCGCAGCAACCTGGAGGGCGTCAGGATCGGCGACCGGCTGAGGGGCGGCAAGGCCGAACCGCTGACCCTCAGGACCGGCGACCGGGTCATAGCCGTCGTCGACGTCGCCGCGCACCGGCTGACGGTCCACAAGAGCGGCGAGGAGATCAGGACGATCGCCGTCACCGCGGGCAAGCCGGGCTTCGAGACCCGCAACGGCGTCAAGGTCGTCCTCGCCAAGGAACGCCTCGTACGTATGCTCAGCACCAGCATCGGCATCGCCGAGGGCTCCTCCGAGTCCTACGACATGTCCGTCCACTTCGCCACCAGGGTGACCTGGAGCGGCGAGTACGTGCACGCCGCTCCCTGGTCCGTCGGCTCCCAGGGCTACGACAACGTCAGCCACGGCTGCGTCGGCATGAGCACCGACGACGCCGAGTGGTTCTTCGACACGTTCGACCAGGGCGACCTCGTCGAGGTCGCCAACTCGGGCGGCACCACCATGGAGCCGTTCGGCAACGGCTTCGGCGACTGGAACCTCACCTGGGCCCAATGGCGCGCGGGCAGCGCCCTGGCGGGAGACACCGCAGCCGCCCCCGCCCCCGAGGAGCAGGCACGGCTGCGCCCCCGGGCGGCCTGATCCGAACGGAAGGCCCTGGGGTCTGTCCGGCGGATCGAGCCGGAGGTGACCGGCGGCGTCTGTCCGGCCGGGCCGAGCGGGGGGCGATGAGGGACCCTCCCGCGCGAGCATGTTCGAGCGTGGGGGAGCGTTCAGCCGCAAGGCGGAGGAGGGCGTCGACGCGATGGGGGTCCCCCTGTTCATGGGGGTCCCCCCTGTTCGAGCGGAGCCGAGAGTTCGGGGGAGAAGCCGAGAGCTCGGGGGAGTCGGCAACCGACGACAACGCCGCTGGGGCCCCTGCTCGAAGAGCTTGGGGGAGGGCGTGCCGGCCCCCGCGTCCCCGGCCTGATCCGCCGGACAGGCCCTAAACGCTCAGGGCGTGCTTCTGGCGCAGCAGGGAGGCCAGGGCCGAGGCGAACTCCACCGGCTCCACCGGCAGCGTCACAGCGGCCTCCGCGCGGCTCCAGGTGGCCAGCCAGGCGTCCTGGGGCCGGCCGATGAGCAGCAGTACCGGCGGACACGCGAAGATCTCGTCCTTGATCTGGCGGCACACGCCCATACCGCCCACCGGCGACGACTCGCCGTCCAGGACGCAGACATCGATCCCGCCCCGCTCCAGCTCCTTGAGGACGGCCGGGAGGGTCGCGCACTCCACGAACTCCACGACGGGTACGTCCGGGGCCGGCCGCCGGCCGGTGGCGAGCCGCACCTGCTCCCGGGTGCCTGAGTTGTCGCTGTAGACCAGCACCGTGGCGGTCGCCTGCATTGTTCCTCCACACTCGTGAGGGGGCACGGCATCGTCCGGCACCAGTGGTGCCGATGGCGCGGATGCTACCCCTTCCGGCAGCTTGTCAACACTGGTTCGGACACCGCTTCGATAGGCCATCCGGGCAGTACACGACGGGCGAACGCACCGAACGGCACCCCCCGGGGTGAGGGCGGGATAAGCGACCGACATAATGTCGGCGTGGCGACAGCAACGACAGTAGACACCGGGCACGCGCACCCGTCGGTCAATCGACCGAACCTCACCAGCGTCGGAACCATCATCTGGCTGAGTTCCGAACTGATGTTCTTCGCGGCCCTCTTCGCAATGTATTTCACCCTGCGATCGGTGACCGGACCCGACTTCTGGTCGGAGAAGGCCGACACGCTGAACTTCCCGTTCGCGTTGACGAACACCACGATCCTGGTGCTCTCCTCCCTCACCTGCCAGCTCGGCGTCTTCGCCGCCGAGCGCGGTGACGTGAAGAAGCTCCGGGCGTGGTTCATCGTCACGTTCATCATGGGCTCGGTCTTCATCGCCGGCCAGGTCATCGAGTACACCGAGCTGGTCAAGCACGAGGGTCTGTCCATCTCCTCGGACGCCTACGGTTCGGTCTTCTACCTGACCACCGGCTTCCATGGCCTGCACGTGCTGGGAGGCCTCTTCGCCTTCCTGTTCGTCCTGGGCCGGACCTACGCGGCTCGGAGGTTCACCCATGACCAGGCGACGGCGGCCATCGTCGTGTCCTATTACTGGCATTTCGTCGATGTCGTCTGGATCGGCCTCTTCGCCACGATCTACATGATCAAGTAGGCGGACCCGAATCCGCGCGCTCGAAGAAGCGCACTCACCAGAAGCATCGACGCAGAAGATCCTGACACCGGGGTAATCCGTGAAAAAGCTCTCCGTACGACGACGCCACCCGTTGGCGGCGCTCGTCGTTCTGCTCCTCGCGCTGGCATGCACCGGGGGGCTGTACGCCGTGTTCGCACCCGCGAGCAAGGCGCAGGCCGACGAAACCGCCCAATCCCTCACCATCGAGGAGGGCAAGAAGCTCTACGCGGTCGGCTGTGCCAGCTGCCACGGCACCGGTGGGCAGGGCACCACCGATGGTCCGAGCCTGGTGGGCGTGGGAGCGGCGGCCGTCGACTTCCAGGTGGCCACCGGCCGTATGCCGGCCGCCACCTCGCAGGCCGCGCAGCTTCCGAAGAAGAAGGCCGTCTACACCCAGGCCGAGATCGACCAGCTGGCGGCGTACATCGCCTCCCTGGGCGCCGGCCCGGCCGTTCCCACCGCGGAGCAGTACGGCCCCGAGGGCGCCGACATCGCCCAGGGTGGTCAGCTGTTCCGCAACAACTGCGCGCAGTGTCACAACTTCACCGGCAAGGGCGGCGCGCTCACGCACGGCAAGTACGCCCCGGACCTCGAGGGCGTGGACGCCAAGCAGATCTACCAGGCCATGCTGACCGGCCCGCAGAACATGCCTTCCTTCCCCGACGGTTCGCTGTCGGAGCAGAACAAGAAGGACATCATCGCCTACGTGAAGACGGTGAACGGCGAGGAGACCGTGAGCCCCGGCGGCCTGTCGCTGGGTGGGCTCGGCCCGGTCTCCGAGGGTCTGTTCGCCTGGATCTTCGGACTCGGCGGGATGATCGCGGTCGCCGTCTGGGTCGCCGCTCGGACCGCAAAGGCCAGGAAGTCATGAGTACCCAAGAGACTCCCGAAGAGAAACTGCCCGCAGGGCAGGACACCGCGCACGGCGCGGTGCGTGTCGCGGACGAGAAGAACCCGTTCGCCGACCCGGGGCTGCCGCCCCACGAGCCGCGGGTCCAGGACATCGACGAGCGGGCCGCCAAGCGGTCCGAGCGTACGGTCGCCCTGCTGTTCACGCTGTCGATGCTGGCCACCGTCGGCTTCATCGCGTCGTTCGTGACGATCCCGGTCGACCAGTCCGTCTACATCTTCCCGATCGGTCACATCAACGCGCTGAACTTCGCGCTCGGTATGACCCTCGGCATCGCCCTGTTCACCATCGGCGCCGGCGCGGTCCACTGGGGCCGCACGCTGATGTCGGACCACGAGATCGCCGACGAGCGGCACCCGGTCGCCGCGTCGCCGGAGGTCCGCGCGCAGGTCATGGACGACTTCCGCCAGGGCGCGAAGGAGTCCGTGATCGGACGGCGCAAGCTGATCCGCAACACGATGTTCGGCGCGCTGGCCCTGGTCCCGCTCTCCGGAGTGGTCCTGCTGCGCGACCTCGGTCCGCTGCCCGGGACCAAGCTCCGCCACACGGCGTGGGAAAAGGGCAAGCTGCTCGTCAACATGAACACGAACGAGCCCCTGCGGCCGTCCGACATCATCGTGGGCTCGCTGACCTTCGCCCAGCCGGAGGGCCTGGATCCGCACGAGCACGGGTTCATGAACGAGATCGCCAAGGCCGCCCTGATGATCGTCCGTATCCAGCCGGACGACATCAAGGACAAGCGCGAGCTCGAGTGGTCGCACGAGGGCATCGTCGCGTACTCGAAGATCTGCACCCACGTGGGCTGCCCGATCTCCCTGTACGAGCAGCAGACGCACCACGCTCTGTGCCCCTGCCACCAGTCCACCTTCGACCTCTCCGACGGGGCCCGGGTCATCTTCGGTCCCGCCGGTCACGCCCTGCCGCAGCTGCGTATCGGTGTGAACGACGAGGGCTATCTCGAAGCGCTCGGCGACTTCGAAGAGCCCGTCGGTCCGTCCTTCTGGGAGCGCGGATGAGTACCACGACCAGCACCACGAATCCGTCCGGCGCCGAGGGGCCGGGCCGCTCCCGCGGGAAGGCCCCGGCCGGCGAACGCGTCGCGGACTGGGCCGACGGACGGCTGGGGATCTACTCCCTGGCCAAGGCCAACATGCGCAAGATCTTCCCCGACCACTGGTCGTTCATGCTGGGTGAGATCTGCCTCTACAGCTTCATCATCATCATCCTCACGGGTGTGTACCTGACGCTGTTCTTCCACCCGTCGATGAACGAGGTGGTGTACCACGGCAGCTACGTCCCGATGCAGGGACAGCTGATGAGTGAGGCCTACAAGTCGACGCTGGACATCAGCTTCGACGTCCGTGGCGGTCTGCTGATCCGGCAGCTCCACCACTGGGCCGCGCTGATCTTCGTGGCCGGCATGTTCGTGCACATGATGCGCGTGTTCTTCACCGGCGCGTTCCGCAAGCCGCGTGAGGTCAACTGGCTGTTCGGCTTCCTGCTCCTCGTCCTGGGCATGTTCACCGGTTTCACCGGCTACTCGCTCCCGGACGACCTGCTCTCCGGCACCGGTATCCGCTTCACGCAGGGCGCGGTCCTGTCGATTCCGATCGTCGGCACGTACCTCTCGATGTTCATCTTCGGCGGGGAGTTCCCGGGGGACGACTTCATCGCCCGGTTCTACTCGATCCACATCCTGCTGCTGCCGGGCATCATGCTCGGCCTCGTGGTGGCGCACCTGATCCTGGTCTTCTACCACAAGCACACGCAGTTCGCGGGCCCCGGCAAGACCAACAAGAACGTCGTGGGCATGCCGCTGCTGCCGGTGTACATGGCGAAGGCCGGAGGCTTCTTCTTCCTGGTCTTCGGCGTGCTGGCCGTCGTCTCGGCGATCGCGACGATCAACCCGATCTGGAACATCGGCCCCTACCGGCCGGACATGGTCTCCACCGGAGCCCAGCCCGACTGGTACATGGGCTTCTCCGAGGGCCTGGTCCGGGTGATGCCGGGCTGGGAGATCAACTTCTGGGGCCACACGCTCGTCCTGGGTGTGTTCATCCCGTTGATGGTCTTCGGGCTGGTCCTGGCGTCCATCGCCGTCTACCCGTTCATCGAGTCCTGGGTGACCGGGGACAAGCGCGAGCACCACATCCTGGACCGCCCGCGCAACGCCCCGACGCGGACCGCCTTCGGTGTCGCCTGGATCACCATGTACTTCATCGCCCTCGTCGGCGGTGGCAACGACCTGTGGGCCACCCACTTCAACCTGTCGATCAACGCGATCACCTGGTTCGTCCGCATCGGGTTCTTCGCCGGGCCCGTGGTGGCGTTCATCGTCACCAAGCGGATCTGCCTCGGCCTGCAGCGCCGGGACAAGGACAAGGTGCTGCACGGCCGCGAGTCGGGCATCATCAAGCGCCTGCCGCACGGTGAGTTCATCGAGGTCCACGAGCCGCTCAGCCAGGAGCAGCTGCACACCCTCACGGCGCACGAGCAGTACCAGCCGGCCGAGATCGGCCCGCTCGTCGACGAGAACGGTGTCGAGCGCAAGGTGAAGCCGCTCGAGAAGCTGCGCGTCAAGCTCAGCAAGGGCTACTACGGCGGGGAGTCCCAGATTCCGAAGCCGACCGTCGAGGAGTACAAGGAGATCACGAGCGGCCACGGCCACCACTGATCCCCCGCACCGCCTCAACCGCCTTCCCAAGGCAACCGAGTCGCCACACGACTGCGCAGGGCCCCCGTCCGAGGACCGGACGGGGGCCCTTCGTCGTGCCCCCGGATCGATAGGGTGGGGACGAAACCCCTACCCATCCGTCTGCCGAAGACGTCGAGGACCCAGGAGCGGCCGATGAGCGCTGTGACCCCCGCAGGAGGCAACACCGCGGCGGACCGCTCCTGGCCCGCCCTGCTGAACGGCCTGCTCGACGGCCACGACCTGTCCGCCGACGACACCGCCTGGGCGATGGACCTGATCATGCGCGGTGAGGCCACCGACGCGCAGATCGCCGGGTTCGCCGTGTCCCTGCGGGCCAAGGGCGAGACCGTCGAGGAGATCACCGGCTGCGTCCGGGCGATGTACGACCACGCCATCGGCATCGAGGTGCCCGGGCGGACCGTCGACATCGTCGGTACCGGTGGCGACGGCGCCAGGACGGTGAACATCTCCACGATGTCCTCCGTCGTCATCGCCGGCACCGGGGCGAAGGTCGTCAAGCACGGTAACCGGGCCGCCTCCTCCGCGTCCGGCGCCTCCGACGTCCTGGAGAAGCTCGGCGTCAACCTGGAGCTGACCCCGCAGCGGGTCGCCGAGGTCGCCGAGGAAGCCGGCATCACCTTCTGCTTCGCGGTGAAGTTCCACCCGGCGCTGCGCCATGTGGCGGCCGCGCGGGGCCAGCTGGGCGTCCGGACGGTGTTCAACTTCCTCGGCCCGCTGGCCAACCCGGCCCGGGTCAGGGCCCAGGCCGTCGGGGTCGCCGACCCGAGGATGGCTCCGATCATGGCCGGTGTGTTCGCCGGACGCGGACACTCCTCGCTGGTGTTCCGCGGCGACGACGGTCTCGACGAGCTGACCACCACCGGCCCCTCGACGGTGTGGGTGGTCCGGGACGGGCAGGTGACCGAGGAACGCTTCGACCCGCGCGACGTCGGCATCGAACCCGTGCCGCTGGAGGCCCTGCGCGGCGCCGACGCGTCGTACAACGCGGAGGTCGCCCGCCGGGTGCTGGACGGCGAACACGGCCCGGTGCGGGACGCGGTACTGCTGAACTCGGCGGCGGCGCTGGTGGCACTCGAACCGGGCACCGGGACGCTGGCGGAGCAGCTCGGGGCAGGGATGGCCAAGGCCGCCGAATCGATCGACTCGGGCGCCGCCCGGCGGGTTCTGGAGCGCTGGGTGCTGGCCAGCAACGCGTGAGCCGTACATCCTGAGCCGTACGTCCCGAGCCGTACGTCCCGAGCCATCGGCGCGGTCCGGATCCGTCCAGGATCCGGACCGCGCCTTGCGCGTACGGGGCTGTGTTGGCAAGATCTGGGACCAGGTCATGAGCGACAGCCATCAGGCCCCGGCCGGCTGTCCGGCAACCCTCCGTCCGTGGCGGGGTGCCCCGGGTGAGGACCAGGCCGTGAGCAGCAAGGCTCGCGGCAAGCGCGGACCCCTCGCACTCGATCGAGTGACACACCAGGGGTCCTGGTCGTTCGAGGGAGCCTTCCGTGAGCAAGCGAATGCGCTAGGGCGTGTTTCGAAAGTCCCGCCTGCCCCGCGGCGTCCGGCACGCACTCCCCCAAGCTCTTCGAGCAGGGGGACCCCCAGCCGCGTTGTCGGGGTCGCCCACGTACGACCGGTACGCGGGCGACCCTCCGCCGTGCGATCGCACGGCTCCCCCAAGCTCTCGGCTCCGCTCGAGCAGGGGGGACCCCCATGACACCGCGGGGGCCCGCCCTCCGGGCGGCCGACGCTCCTTTCGAAACACGCCCTAAGCCTGTCCGGCGGATCATGCCGGAGGCACGGGGAGCGGCACGCCCTTCTCCGCCGTGCGGCTGAACGCACCGGTCCTCGCTCACCCCAGGGGGACAGATGCCGTCGGCCCCTCCGACGTGATCCGCGGAACAGGCCCTGGGGTCCGATCCCCAGGACAGACCCCGAGGCGTTTCCGCCGGCCGTTCCGAGGCCGGGGAACCACGCCCGCGCAGATTCCCCATCCCCTTCTCCCACGCTCGAGCCGGGTGCGCTCGCGTGGTGATTCCGCCTGCTTCCACGGGAGTTCAGCCATGTCTGTTTCCACCGTCGCCGCTGCCGCTGCCGCTGCTACTGCCACCGTCGCCACCGTCATCCCCGCCGACGACGGCCCGTCCGGCCGCGCCCCGCTGCCCGTGCTCGGCCGGGACGTCACCGTTCCGCTCGTCACCGGCGGGGAGGTCACCTACGCCGCGCTCGACTACGCCGCCAGCGCCCCGGCGCTCCAGCGGGTGTGGGACGACGTGGCCGCGTACGCGCCCTACTACGGCAGTGTCCACCGCGGCGCCGGGTACCTCTCCCAGCTCTCCACCGAGCTGTTCGAGAACGCACGCCGGACCGTCGCCGAGTTCCTCGACTGCCGGGACGGGGACCAGGTGGTCTTCACGCGGTCCACCACCGACTCGCTCAACCTGCTCGCCGCCGCCCTCCCGGACGACTGCCAGGTCTTCGTCTTCGAGACCGAGCACCACGCCGCCCTGCTGCCCTGGGGGTCCCCCCGGGCCGCAAGGCGCGGGGGGAGCGACGCCCGCGTCACCTTCCTCGACGCCCCGGACAGCCCGGAGCAGGCCGTACGGGCCCTGGAACACGCCCTCGCCGCCCGCGACCCCCATGGTCCCGCCCTGGTCTGCGTCACCGGCGCCTCCAACGTCACCGGCGAGCTGTGGCCCGTACGCGAGCTGGCCGCCACCGCCCACGCGCACGGCGCCCGGATCGTCCTGGACGCCGCCCAGCTCGCCCCGCACCACGCGGTGAGCCTGCGTGACCTGGACGTCGACTGGGTCGCCTTCTCCGGGCACAAGCTGTACGCCCCGTTCGGTGCCGGCGTCCTGGCCGGCCGCGCCGACTGGCTGCGGGAGGCCGAGCCCTACCTCGCGGGGGGCGGCGCCAGCCGCAAGGTCACCCGGCGCGAGGACGGGGGAGTGGACGTCCAGTGGCACGACGGCGCCGCCCGCCACGAGGCCGGCTCGCCCAACGTCATCGGCGCCCACGCCGTCGCCTCGGCCTGCAAGGCGCTCGCCGAGACCGGGTTCGGCACGCTGGCCGCCCACGAGGAGCGGCTGATCCGCACCGTGCGGGACGGCCTCGCGGACGTGCCCGAGGTGCGGTTCCTGTCCCTGTTCGGGGACGACGCGCCGCGCGTCGGCGTGCTCTCCTTCGTCGTCGACGGCTGGAACAGCTCCCACTTCGCCGCGGCCCTCTCCGCCGAGTACGGCATCGGCGTACGGGACGGACTGTTCTGCGCGCACCCGCTGCTGCGCGCCCTGCGCGGCGGCGATCCGCACCACCAGGGCGAGTGCGGCGCCCCCGAGGCGGCGCCCGGTGAGACGTCCCTCGACGCGGTCCGCGTCAGCTTCGGCGCGGGAACGCCGGACGAACACGTGGAGCGCTTCGTCCGCGCCGTCCGGGAGCTGGTGCGCGGCGGCGCCCGCTGGAGCTACCGGACGGTCGACGGCCGCTGCGTGCCGGACACCTCCGCCTGAGCCCCGGTCGCCCGCCCCGGTACGCGCGCACCCCGCCGGGCACCACCGGGCACCGCCCGCCGGACGGCGGGGGCCGCGAGGGAGGGCGCGGTCGGGGCCGCCCTCCGGCGGTCGAAAATCATGGGACCGATCCTCCGGTCCGGTCCGATCCGGACCGGACGGCATGGACGGGCCGAGGACGAAGAACTCTTCGTCCTCGGCCCGTCGCGGCTGCCCGGGACGCCTAGGGCCTGTCCGGCGGATCATGCCGGAGACGTGGGGTCTGGCACGCTCTCCCCCGAGCTCTTCGAGCAGGGGGGACCCCCAGCGGCGTTGTCGTCGGTTGCCGACTCCCCCACGCTCGGCTGCTCCCCCACTCTCGACTGCGCTCGAGCGGGAGGGACCCCCATGCGCGGGAGGGACCCCCATGCGCGGGAGGGACCCCCATGCGCGGGAGGGACCCCCATCGCGTCGGCGCCCTCCTCCGCCTTGCAGCTGAACGCACCAGACCCCACTTGTCCCAGATGGACGGACACCGCCGATTACCTCCGACTTGATCCGCCGGACAGGCCCTAGGGCGCCCCGGCACTCCCGCCGCGCGGGCCCTCCCGGTCCGGGCCGGTCAGTTGTCGAGGCCGATCGCGAACGCGGCCTCCAGGTCGTGCTGCGAGTACGTGCGGAACGCCACGTGCGTGTCCGTCCCCTCCACACCCGGGATCTTGTTGATCCGGCCCGGGATGACCTCCGCCAGGTCCTCGTGCGCCTTGACCCGGACCATGGCGATCAGGTCGTAGGTCCCGGTGACGGAGAAGACCTCGCTGACGCTGTCCAGCGCGGCGATCCGCTCCGCGATCTCGGGGATCCGGTCCACGCTGGTCTTGATGAGGACGATCGCGGTGATCACTACTGGTTCTCTCCCTCGGGGGCCGGAGCTGGGGCTGTTCTCACTGTAGTCGCCCCTTTGAACCGCACCCACGCCCAGCAGAAGCCCAGCCCGAAGCCCAGCAGGTGGGCCAGGTACGCCACCCCCGGCCCGTCGGAGGCCCGCCCCGCCGCCAGCCACTGCAGCGCCACCCAGAACGGCAGTACCACCCACGCGGGGAAGCGCACCGGCAGAAAGAACAGGAACGGCAGCAGACTGGTCACCCGCGCCCGGGGAAACAGGAAGAGGAACGCGCCGACGATCCCCGAGATCGCCCCCGAGGCGCCGACCAGGGACTGCTCCGAGTCCGCGTTGGCCACGGCGTACCCGAGCAGGGCGAGGTACCCGCAGCCGACGTAGAACAGGGTGAACCGCAGGCGGCCCATGCGGGCCTCGGTCATCGTCCCGAAGACATGGAGGAAGAGCATGTTACCGAGCAGATGCACCCAGCTGCCGTGGACGAACAGGGCCGTGGCCGGAGTGAGGGCACTCCAGGGGGACCCTTCGAACACGTCTGCGGGAATCACCCCCCAGTGGCGGAAGTAGCCGCGCTGCGCGGCGAGCAGCTCGTCCCCGGTCCCGTACCCCGGATCGAGTCCCGAGGCCGGCCCGAGCAGGAAGACCAGGCAGCATACAGCGATGAGGGTGTGGGTCACCGGTGCCGACGGGCGTCTCAGCGCCCCGGCAGCCGCCGCGCCCCAGTTGCGGATCATGAACACAGAGCATGACGTAAGCGGACGCAACCGCACAGACCGCCTCGCCGCCGTGAACGGGCGGGCGGCGAAGACCTGCCAGGCCGTAGGGTTATGTGCCAGACGCGTCGGGTGCCCGCCGCGTCACGGACACTGGAAGGAAGGCGAACAGCCACGATGACGGTCCCCCTGCCGACCACCTCGACACGGTGGCGCTGCACCCTCTGCGGCAACCTCACCCGTTTCGACGTGACCCGCTCGTCCAAGGTCGTGGAGTACGTCCACCTCGATCTGGCCGGGGAGCCGAAGGTCGAGGAGCGCGAGGTCCTCGGTGAGACGATCGAGTCGGTGCGGTGCCGCTGGTGCAACGCCGTGGACCAGGTGGAACTCGTCGACAGGCCGGGCGCCGGCTCCTGAGGGAGCGGGCCCCGCCCAGGGACCCCGCACGCGGGGTCGGACACAGGCAATGGGGTGTGACGGATGGTGGAGACCGCGGACGGAGGGCCGGAGAGCGGCACCGCCGAGGTGTTCGACCGTCCGCTGCCCGACGGCGTGCGCCGCCGGGTCGTCCAGATCGTTTCCGACGGCTTCGGCCGACTGACCGTCTCCGAGCTGCCCGCCCAGCTCAGGCAGTACGCCCGGTTCACCCCGACCCGCCGCGCCAAGTTCGCCGGCAACGCGATGGCCGCCGCCCTGGAGACCGAGCCGCTGTTCCGCCAGCGCATCGGGGAGCAGCTGAGAGAGGCCCAGCCGGAACTGGCCGGCGCTCTCGGCTCAGGCTCCCCGCCTCCGGCCGCGGACCCGCTGGACGTGGCGGCCGCGGCCTATGTCATACGGCCGCCGGGCTGGGTGAAACTGGTGACCGCCGCCGGTGAGGAGGCCCAGCGGGCCGACGCCGAGCGCGTCGACGACGAGACCCGGGCCGAGCTGGAGCGGCTGCGCGGGGAACTCGCCCATGCCCGCGAGCACACCAGGTCCGAGACCGAGCGGCTGCGCACCGACCTGGAAGCCGCCAGGAAAGAAGCGGACTCGCTGCACCGCAAACTGCGGTCCGCGCTCAGCGACGTCAAGCGCGGTGCGGCCGCGCTGCGCAAACTGCAGGGCGAGATGGACGCCCTCCGCGCGGACGGGCAGTCCCAGGTGTCCGCCGCCGAGAGCGAGTCCCGGCGGCTCAAGGCGCGCCTCGGTGAGTCGGAGGCGGCTCTGGAGGCCGCCCGCCGGGCCGCCCGCGAGGGGCGCAGCGTCGAGGACATGCGGGTACGGCTGCTCCTGGACACCGTGCTGGAGGCCGCCCAGGGGCTCCGTCGCGAACTCGCGCTGCCTCCCGTGTCCGTCCGGCCCGCCGAGACCGTGGACGCCGTCGAGCCCGGCAGCATGTCCCCCAAGGACATCGCCGCCCGCGCGCTGTCCGAGGGCGACCCGGCCATCCTCGACCAGCTGCTGGCGCTGCCGCAGGCACATCTCGTCGTCGACGGCTACAACGTGACCAAGACCGGATACCCCCAGATGCCCCTGGAGAAGCAGCGGTTGAGGATCCTGGGCCAGCTCGCCCGGCTCGCCGCGCAGACCGGCGCAGAGATGACCTGCGTCTTCGACGGGGCCGAACTGGCCGCTCCCGTCCTGCTCGCGCCGCCGCGGGGAGTGCGTGTGCTGTTCTCCAAGCCGGGAGTCACCGCCGACGAACTGATCCGCCAACTGGTCCGCGCCGAGCCGCCGGGACGGCCCGTCATCGTCGTCTCCACCGACCGCGAGGTCGCCGACGGGGTCGCCCGCGCGGGCGCCCGCCCGGTCGCTTCCGCGGTCCTGCTGAAGCGCTTCTCCCGGGCGTAGAGGCCCGCGTCGGCCCGCCGGCCCCGTGGGCCCCGCGGGTCGCAAAGTGCGGTACGTCCCATCTGGAACGTAAGCCCCAACGGCAACGTACCCACCGATTGCCCGAATTGGTGCGATATCGACGCAACGCAGCGTCAGGGTGATGTCACTGCAGGTGAGTTGAGGGTAAAGAAACATACTGTGACAGAGAATTCATGTCCGGGGATTTGAACTGATCGCAAGAGAATCACTAGGGTCGGAGTTCGAACCTCCGCTCGGTTGATCGTTCACATGGGGTGGCGACGGCGGAGGCCCCCGCCCACCGGCGTGTCGGTAGGCGGCTGGAGGAAGAAGGAGCTCGCCTCCGTGGCGTCCCACCGTCGTCCCAAGCAGCCGAACCGGGCACGTGTCACAGTGCTCACCACCGCTGCCGCAGCTGCCGTCGTCCTGAGCTCGCAGGCCGCCAACGCGGCCCCCAGCGAGAAGCCGAGCAAGGGCGAGGTGAAGGCCAAGGTCGACAAGCTCTACCAGGAGGCGGAGCAGGCCACCGAGAAGTACAACGGCGCCAAGGAGAAGCAGGAGAAGCTCCAGAAGGAGATCTCCACGATCCAGGACAACGTCGCCAAGGGGCAGCAGGATCTCAACGAGCTGCGCGACGGCCTCGGTTCGATGGCCAGCGCCCAGTACCGCAGCGGCGGCATCGACCCCTCGCTCCAGCTCTTCCTCTCCGCCGACCCGGACGACTACCTCGACAAGGCGTCCGCCCTCGACCAGCTGAGCACCCAGCAGGTCGACGCGCTCAAGGAGATCCAGGAGAAGCAGCGCGAGCTCGCCCAGCAGCGCTCCGAGGCCTCCGAGAAGCTCAAGGACCTCTCCTCCACCCGCACCGAACTGGGCAAGAAGAAGACGGAAGTCCAGAGCAAGCTCGGTGCCGCGCAGAAGCTGCTCAACACCCTCACCGCCGAGGAGAAGGCACAGCTCGCCGAGGAGGAGGAGCGCGCCACCCGCACCAGCGAGCGGGAAGTCCTCAAGGCCACCAACACCGACACCGGCAGCTCCACCCCGGTCGGCAGCGGCTCCGGCCGCGCCGGTGCCGCCTTCGCCGCCGCCCAGAGCAAGCTCGGCTCCCCGTACGTCTACGGCGCCACCGGCCCGTCCTCCTACGACTGCTCGGGCCTCACCTCCTGGGCCTACGCCCAGGCCGGCGTCTCCATCCCGCGTACCTCCGAGTCGCAGACCGGCGCGGGCACCAAGATCTACTCGACCAGCCAGCTCCAGGTCGGCGACCTGGTCTTCTTCTTCAACGACCTGCACCACGTGGGTCTATACGCGGGCAACGGCCAGATCATCCACGCCCCGCGCAGCGGCACCGTCGTCCGCTACGAGTCGATGAACACCATCGGCGGCCCGTTCATGTTCGGCGTCCGCGTCTGACGTTCCGCCGGAGCCCGTGCCGGCCCCGGCCAGGGCTGGCACGGGGTTCGCACCGGTCCTGCCCGACCGCTTCCGGACCCGGACGCGTGCCCCCGTTCGGGGGAATCGCGTCGCCGCCGCCCGGCCCCGCGCCCCGCCTGTGACCTGCGTCGGAGGCGGGGCGCCACGGTGTGCGGCCGCCGGGGCCGTTGGCCGGCAGCCCGCCCCACGGCTACTGTCTCCCGCGTTTCCCCGTCCGTCAGCGGAAGGAGCGCGGTTCCCCGTGGGGTCCCATCGCCGCCTTGCACCGTCCCCCGGCCCCGACCGGGGCACCACCGTCGCCGTAGGGCTCCTGTCCGTGGCGGCAGCCGCCCTCGGAGCCGTACCGGCCACGGCCACCCCGCACGAGGACCCCAGGACCGAAGTGGACCGCCTCTACGCGGAGGCCGAGCGGGCGACCGAGGCGTACAACAAGGCCGACGAGCGCGCGGACACCCTGCGGGGGCAGGTCAACGCGGCTCAGGACGAGATCGCCCGGCAGCAGGACCGCGTCAACGGCATGCGGCAGTCGCTGGGTTCGCTGGCCGGCGCCCAGTACCGCTCCGGCGGGCTCGACCCGTCCCTCGCGCTGCTGTTCTCCGCCGACCCCGAGGACTACCTCGAGCGGGCCTCGGTGCTCGACCGGCTCACCGCCCGCCGGGCCGGCGAGCTGAAGGGACTCCAGGAGGCCGTGCGCACCCTGGACCAGGACCGTGCGGAGGCCTCCCGCAAGCTGGGCGAGCTGGACCGCAGCCGCAAGGCGGTCGCAGCCCACAAGAAGACCGTCGAGCACAAGCTCGCCCAGGCCCGGCGGCTGCTCAACGCCCTCCCCGACGACGAGCGCGCCGCCCATGAGCGGGCCGCCCGCTCCGGCCGCGGCGCGGACCTGCCCGGCCCGGACGGCCCGGACGGCGCCACCGCCGCCTCCGGCCGCGCGGCAGCCGCCGTCGCAGCCGCCCGCTCCGCCCTCGGCAAGCCCTACGCCTGGGGCGCCAACGGGCCCTCCGGGTTCGACTGCTCCGGTCTGACGCAGTGGTCGTACGCGCAGGCCGGGGTCGCCCTCCCGCGGACCTCGCAGGCCCAGCGGTACGCCGGCACACAAGTACCGCTCTCCCGGGCCCGCCCCGGCGACCTGGTCGTCTACCGGACCGACGCCGGCCACGTCGGCATGTACGTGGGCAACGGTCAGGTGATCCACGCGCCCTACCCCGGCGCCCCCGTCCGCTACGACCCGGTCGGGATGATGCCCGTCTCGTCGGTCACCAGGGTCTGACCGGAACGGGCGGCCACGACAGGCCGGCCGGAGCGGCCTGGGCGGCGTCGGTCGGCCGGTCGGCCGGTCGTGAGAGACCTGCCGGGGCCGTCGGTCCGGGCGGTCTGACCCGAACGGCCCGGCGCCCGTACCCTCACAAGGGTGGCTGGACGAAGGTGGGCGCCCGGGGCGCCGGTGGCGGCGGTGCGGTGCCTACTGCTCGTCTCCCTGCTCGTGGCCCTGGTCGCGTGCGGCCAGGGGCCGGCCGTCGACAGCCCCCGCGCCGAGGTGCAGGCCCTGCTCGACCGGCGGGCCGACGCCGTCCTCGGCGAGGACGCCGTCGCCTACGCCCGTACCGGCACCCGGGCCGGATACGACAGCCTGCGCGAGGTGCCGCTGGCCGCCTGGAGCTACCGGGTCACCACCGTGCACCGCACCGGCGACACCGCCACCGTCGACGCCGACCTCGGCTACCGCGTCGAGGGCTACGACCGGGCCCCCGTCACCACCGCCCGCACCCTGCGCCTGAGCCGGGACGAGAACGGCCGATGGGCCGTCGTCTCCGACCGGCCGGCCGGGAAGTCCGGCCGCCAGCTGTGGGACCAGGGCGCGGTGCGCGCCGTGCACGGAGAACGGAGCCTGGTGCTCGGCGTCGGGCAGACCGACGTGAGGCTGCGCGACTACGCGGCGCTGGCCGACCGGGCGGTGCCCGCCGTGTCGGACGCCTGGGGATCGGGCTGGGCGCGGCGGGTCGTCCTCCTGGTCCCGGGGTCCCTGGAGGACATGGCGGGACTGCTGGGCTCGCCCGCCTCCTCCTACCGGGGCATCGCGGCCGTCACCACCGGCGAGACCGGAGCCGACGCACAGGCGCCCGCGGACCGGGTCGTCGTCAACCCGGACGCCTTCGGACTGCTCGGCGACTCGGGCCGGCAGGTCGTCGTCACCCACGAGACCACCCACGTCGCCACCCGCGCCCACACCACCGCCGCGACCCCGCTGTGGCTGTCGGAGGGCTTCGCCGACTGGGTCGGCTACCGGGGCGGAGACCACGTCCCGGCCGAGGCGGCGCCGGAACTCGCCCGAGCGGTGCGCCACGGCGAGGTGCCCTCCGGACTGCCGGCCGACGACGACTTCGGCTTCACCGACAACGCCGACGGCCTCGCCCGTGCCTACGAGAGCGGCTGGATGGCCTGCCACCTCGTCGCCGAGCACTGGGGCGAGGAACGGCTCGGCGCCTTCTACCGGGCCGTGGGCGCGCACGGACAAAGGGACGGCGCGGTGGAGGACGCGATGCGGCGGGTCCTCGGCACCACACCGGAGGAGTTCACCATGCGATGGCAGGGCTACCTGCGCGAGCAGTTCGGCTGAGACACAGGCACAGAGGCAGACGCAGGCGCGGGCACGGGACCAGGATGGGTGCAGGCGCAGGACCAGGGGCGGGCACGGGACCAGGGACGGGCACGGGACCAGGGACGGGCACGGGACCAGGGACGGGACCAGGCACAGGGACGGGCACGGGCACAGGACCAGGGCCAAGACCAGGACGGGTGCAGGCGCAGGACCAGGGGCGGGTCCAGGGACGGGACCAGAACCAGGGACGGGACCAGGCACAGGGACGGGCACGGGCACAGGGACGGGCACGGGCACAGGGACGGGCACGGGCACAGGACCAGGGCCAAGACCAGGACGGGTGCAGGCGCAGGACCAGGGGCGGGTCCAGGGACGGGACCAGAACCAGGGACGGGCACGGGCACAGGGACGGGCACGGGCACAGGACCAGGGCCAAGACCAGGACGGGTGCAGGCGCAGGACCAGGACGGGTGCAGGGACACAGGAGCAGTGTCGGGGGAGGGTCAGGGGGAGGCCGGCGCCTTCTCGGTGCGGGCCGCCGGAGCGGGGGCCGGGGCGGACGGGAGCCCGGGCGTGACCGTCGAGCGCCACAGGGTGCGGGCGGCGAGGAACGTGGCCGCCACCAGCAGGCCGTTGCGCACGAACAGCAGGGTGACACCGAGCGCGTCACTGGCCACGACGTGTGCGAACCACAGCGGGAACTCCAGCACCGTCACGAACGACGCGACCAGCACCAGGACCACCGGCACCCGCATCCGGCTCGCCCGATGGCACAGACAGACCGCGGCGAGCCCGACCAGCCACACCACGTACTGCGGGCTGATCACCCGGCTGGTGGTGGTGAACATCAGCACCGCCACGAACGCGGCGTCGGCGAAGGTGTGCGGCTCGAAACGGCGGGCCAGCAGCCGCCACAGCACCAGCCAGGCCAGCGCCGCCCCGCTCAGGAACATCGCGCCCGCGCTGACCCGGTCCACGGAGGGGCCGATGAACTCCACCGAGCCGTAGTTCAGCAGCACCTCGCCGTCCCAGCCGTAATGCCGGGCGACATGGAAGACCAGCGCCCCCAGCGACTCCACCTCCGTGCCCCGGTCGCGCTGGAAACCCAGGAACGCGAACGCGCCCGGCATCAGGGCCGCGAACACGGCCGCCACGCCGGCCCCGGTCACCACGGCCGACACCCACGCGGAACGCCGGCGGACACCGAGCAGCAGCATCGCCGGCCACACCTTCAGCAGCGCGCCGAACGCCGCCAGCGCCCCCAGCAGCCGGGGACGCCCGGGTCCGGCCAGCAGTGCGGCCACCGCCACCGCGGTCACCATCACGTCGTAGCGGGCATACACCGTCGGCCCGAGGAGCGGCACGCCCGCCACCCACACCCAGGCACCGAGCCGGGTCCGGCCCGGCCGGCCGCCCGCGTACAGCAGCAGGACCAGGGTGGCCAGGTCGGCGAGGAACACCAGGACGAAGAACGCCGTCGCGTACTCCAGGAACGGCAGCAGGCCGGGGGAGAGGATCGCCAGCGCCGCCGCGGGCGGGTACTGCCAGGTGACGTCGTCCAACGGGAACGTTCCGGCGCGCAGGACGTCGTACCAGCCCTGGTAGATCACGGACACGTCGCTGGTGACGTCCGGGCCGGGGAAGACGATCACCTTCAGGACGAACAACAGCAGCAGCGCTCTCGTCGGTACCCACACCAGCAGAGGCCGGAACACCGTCTGTCGGCGCGCCGGCGGCCGAGCCGGGTACCCGCGTGAGCCCGTCGTGTCCACGTGATCCCTGTCCGTCCATGCGTGTCCATGCGTGTCCGTGCGCGTCCGTACGCGTTCGTGCGCCGCCCCGAGGGGCCATGACGTCCCGCGCCCCTGAGAGAGAGTGCCACAGCGGCCCGCCGCGCCCACGGCCCGGACACACCGGTTCGGTAGGGTCTGCCACGATGCGAAAGACCCTGATCGTGACCAACGACTTCCCGCCCAGGCCGGGCGGTATCCAGGCGTTTCTGCACAACATGGCGCTGCGCCTCGATCCCGCGCAGCTCGTCGTGTACGCCTCGACCTGGAAGCGCTCCCGGGAGGGCGTCCGGACGACCGCCGCCTTCGACGCCGAGCAGCCCTTCACCGTCGTACGCGCCCGTACGCCGATGCTGCTGCCGACCCCGCAGGCGACCCGGCAGGCCGTCGGGCTGCTGCGCGAACACGGTTGTGCCTCGGTCTGGTTCGGGGCGGCGGCGCCGCTCGGGCTGATGGCACCGGCGCTGCGCCGGGCGGGCGCCGAGCGGATCGTGGCCACCACCCACGGCCATGAGGCGGGCTGGGCCCAGCTGCCCGCGGCCCGGCAACTGCTGCGCCGCATCGGGGAGTCCACGGACACCATCACTTACCTCGGCGAGTACACGCGCTCACGGATCGCCGGCGCGCTCACCCCCGAGGCGGCCTCGCGGATGGTGCAACTGCCGCCCGGAGTCGACGAGAAGACGTTCCACCCCGGCTCCGGCGGCCACGAGGTCCGGGCCCGGCTCGGCCTGACGGACCGTCCGGTGGTGGTCTGCGTCTCCCGGCTGGTGCCGCGCAAGGGGCAGGACACGCTGATCCGCGCGCTGCCCGCGATCCTCGCCGCCGAGCCGGACACCGTCCTGCTGATCGTCGGCGGCGGGCCCTACGAGAAGGACCTGCGCCGCCTCGCGCACGACACCGGGGTGGCCGGCTCCGTCCGTTTCACCGGAGCCGTGCCCTGGTCCGAGCTGCCCGCCCACTACGGCGCCGGCGACGTCTTCGCGATGCCGTGCAGGACCAGGCGCGGGGGACTGGACGTCGAGGGGCTGGGGATCGTCTACCTGGAGGCCTCCGCGACCGGCCTGCCCGTCGTGGCCGGCGACTCCGGCGGCGCCCCCGACGCGGTCCTCGACGGCGAGACCGGCTGGGTCGTCCGCGGCGACACCCCCGCCGAGTCCGCCGACCGCGTCATCACCCTCCTGGCCGACCCCGGACTCCGTCACCGCATGGGCGAACGGGGCCGGGCCTGGGTCGAAGAGAAGTGGCGCTGGGACCTCCTGGCAGAAACCCTGAAGACCCTGCTGTAGCCGGCTTCGGGAAGAGCCGTCCCCTCCCCCCGGCGTTCGAGGAGCGGGGCCCGGGGCAGCGCCCCCGGGGACGGACGGGACGGGAAGGGACGGCGGGGGCGAAAAGGCCTCGCGGCACCCGCCCTCCCGCACCACAACGCGGGCCCCCGCACGCCAGGGAGCCCGCGCCATGACCAACCATCAACCATCAACCGCCGACCACCGGCCGGCCCCGAACCCTACTTCGCGTAGATCGCCTCGATCTCGTGAGCGAAGTCCTTCGTCACCACGTTCCGCTTCAGCTTCAGCGACGGAGTCAGATGGCCCGACTCCTCCGTGAACTGCGAAGGCAGCACCCGGAACTTCCGCACCGACTCCGCCTTGGAGACCGCCGCGTTCCCGTCGTCGACAGCCGTCTGAATCGTGGCGAGCAGCTCGGGGTCCTCGCTCAGCGACACCGCCGTCGAGCCCTCGGGCTTCCCGTGCTCCGCCACCCAGCGGCCCAGGAACTCCTCGTCGAGCGTGACCAGCGCGCCCACGAACGGCCGCCCGTCGCCGACGACCATGCACTCCGCGACCAGCGCGTGCGCGCGGATCCGGTCCTCGATCACCGCGGGGGCGACGTTCTTGCCGCCCGCCGTGACGAGAATCTCCTTCTTGCGGCCGGTGATCCGCAGATACCCGTCCTCGTCGAGGGTGCCGATGTCGCCCGTGTGGAACCAGCCGTCGGCGAGCGCTTCCGCGGTCGCGCCCGGGTTGTTCCAGTACTCCTTGAACAGGTGCTCGCCGTGCAGCAGTACCTCGCCGTCGTCGGCGATGCGGACCACCGAGCCGGGCAGCGGCTGCCCGACCGTGCCGATCTTCTGCCGGTCCCAGGGGTTGAACGTGGTGGCCGCGCACGACTCGGTGAGCCCGTAACCCTCCAGCACCGTGAAGCCGATGCCGCGGAAGAAGTGGCCGAGACGCTCGCCCAGCGGGGCGCCGCCGGAGATGGCGGCCTCGCCGCGCCCTCCGAGTACCGTGCGCAGCTTGCTGTACACGAGTCTGTCGAACACCTTGTGCTTGATCTTCAGGCCGAGGGACGGCCCCGACGGGGTGTCCAGCGCCTTGCTGTACGCGATCGCGGTGTCCGCGGCCTTGTCGAAGATCTGGCCCTTGCCGTCGGCCTGGGCCTTGGCGCGCGCCGAGTTGTAGACCTTCTCGAAGACCCGCGGCACGCCCAGGATCAGCGTCGGCCGGAACGAGGCCAGTTCGTCGGTGAGCTGCTTGATGTCGGGGACGCAGCCCAGCTTGATCGGCGCGATCATCGGCGCGATCTGCACCAGGCGGCCGAAGACGTGCGCGAGCGGAAGGAAGAGCAGGACCGAGCACTCGCCGGTACGGAACAGCGGACGCAGCCGTTCCACTATGTTGCCGCACTCGGCGAAGAAGCTGCGGTGGGTGAGTACACAGCCCTTGGGGCGGCCGGTGGTCCCGGAGGTGTAGATGATGGTCGCCGGGTCGTCGGCGCCGGCGACGGAGCTGCGTTCCTCGACCGTCTCGTCGGCCACGCCCTGGCCCAGGCGGCCCAGTTCCTCCACCGCGCCGCCCCCGGCCGCGCCGCGGTCGATCTGCCACACGTGCTTCAGGACGGGCAGCCGGTCGCGCACCGACTCGACGATGACGGAGTGGCCGTCCGACTCCACCACACAGGAGGTGGCACCGGAGTCGCCGAGGATCCAGGCCACTTGCTCCGCCGAGCTCGTCTCGTACACCGGCACCGTGACCGCGCCGGCACTCCAGATCGCGAAGTCGAGCAGCGTCCACTCGTAGCGGGTGCGCGACATCAGGGCGACCCGGTCGCCGGGCTGGACGCCGGAGGCGATGAGTCCCTTGGCGGCCTCGCGCACCTCGGCGAGGAAGACGGTGGCCGTCACGTCCTGCCACACGCCGTCGACCTTGCGGGCCATGACGGCGACATCGGGATGCTGCGCGGCGTTTCTGCGGACTATGTCGGTCAGATTTCCGTCCGCAGGGACCTCGTACAAAGCCGGAAGGCTGAACTCGCGCAAGACTGCTGCTCCTCTTAGGGCGCCGGCGCCACGACGGTGTGGGATGCGACGACAGCGCGGTCCAAGGCTCGGGCGGGTGCTCGAGGGTTCACCTGTTGAAACCCTGAGCACGAGTGGACTGCCCGGACGTTACCCGCCGGTATGGCCGGAACGACAGGGGGGCCCGTTGAGATGTTCGCTGTGTCACACACGTTGGTGAACGAGTTGATTACCATCGCGCACAGTAGTCCACCCCCTTGAAAGGGGGCCACTGGCCGCCGGTCCGGCCGCCCCTGTTCACAAGGGCCGCACCCTGGCTACGCTTGATCGCCATGGCATCCACACCGGCCGGAAACCGCCGTACGCGCGTCCACGTGGTCAGCGACGTCCATGGCAACGCCCGCGACCTGGCCACGGCCGGTGACGGCGCCGACGCCCTGATCTGTCTGGGCGACCTGGTGCTCTTCCTCGACTACGCCGACCACTCGCGCGGCATCTTCCCCGACCTGTTCGGCACGGAGAACGCCGACCGCATCGTGGAACTGCGCACCGCCCGCCGCTTCGAGGAGGCGCGCGACTTCCAGGCCCGGCTGTGGGCGGGCATCGGCGCGGACCGCGCCTCGGCGATCCGGGAGGCGGTGCGCAAGCAGTACGCCGAACTGTTCGCCGCCTTTCCCGCCCCCACCTACGCCACCTACGGCAATGTCGACATACCGGCCCTGTGGCCGGAGTACGCCGGACCCGGCACCACCGTCCTCGACGGCGAGCGGGTGGAGATCGGCGGCCGGGTCTTCGGCTTCGTCGGCGGCGGACTGCGCACGCCCATGCGCACGCCGTACGAGATCAGTGACGAGGAGTACGCGGCGAAGATCGAGGCCGTCGGCGAGGTCGACGTGCTGTGCACGCACATCCCGCCGGAGGTACCGGAGCTGGTGTACGACACCGTCGCCCGCCGTTTCGAGCGCGGCAGCCGCGCCCTGCTGGACGCCATCCACCGCACCCGGCCCCGGTACGCGCTGTTCGGGCATGTGCACCAGCCGCTGGTCCGGCGCATGCGGGTGGGGGCCACCGAGTGCGTGAACGTGGGGCACTTCGCGAGTCGCGGCCGACCCTGGGTCCTCGAATGGTGAGGATGTCCCAGGTCGGGTGACTTGCGCCGGCAGGGCGCGCGATAGCCTTCCGCTGCACGGGCGTGCGCGTGGGCCGCGCACGGCGATCCGACTACGGCCCGCATCTGGAGGAGCCACGGCGATGGCGGAACACACCAGCTCGAGCATCACGATCGAGGCGGCACCGGCCGAGGTCATGGGGGTGATCGCCGACTTCGCCCGCTATCCGGACTGGACCGGCGAGGTGAAGGAGGCGGAGGTCCTCGCAACCGACGGCCGGGGCCGTGCGGAGCAGGTACGCCTCGTCATGGACGCCGGCGCGATCAAGGACGACCAGACCCTCGCGTACACCTGGACCGGTGAGCACGAGGTGTCCTGGACGCTGGTGAAGTCCCAGATGCTGCGCTCCCTGGACGGCTCCTACCTCCTGAAGCCGGCCGGCGCGGGCGCCACCGAGGTCACCTACCGGCTCACCGTCGACGTCAAGATCCCGATGCTCGGCATGATCAAGCGCAAGGCCGAGAAGGTCATCATCGACCGGGCCCTGGCGGGACTGAAGAAGCGGGTGGAGGCCGGCGAGGAGCCGGGTACCGACACCGGGACCGGGCCCGGCACCGAACCGGGAACCGGGTCCGGCGGGAAGCCGGGCGCCGAGTAGCGCGCTGTCGCTCTTGCGGCCGGTCGGACGCGGGTGCGCGCACCGGTAGCGTTCACCCTCATGCGCACCCTCCTGATCACGGGCCCCGGCGGCAGCGGACGTACCACCGTCGCGGCGGCCACCGCGCTCGCCGCCGCGCGTGCGGGCACCCGCGTCCTGCTGCTCGGCACGGACCGGACGGACACGCTGGGCGCGGTGCTGGGCACGCCCGTCGGCGCCGCGCCCGTCGAGGTCGCCGAGGGCCTCACCGCGCGACGGGTCGACGCCGGTGAGGACTTCCGCGCGGACCTGGCCGCGCTGCAGGACCGGGCCGCCTCGGCGCTCGGCCTGCTCGGCGCGTCCCGGCTCGACCCTGAGCAGTTCGGCCCGCTGCCCGGCGCCGAGGAACTCTCCGTGCTGCGCGCCCTGCGGGACGCCGCACTGTCCCGGGCGTACGACCTGCTCGTCGTCGACCTGCCGCCCGCCGAGCGGGCCCTGGCCCTGTTCGCCCTCCCCGAGGACCTCCGCCGTGCCCTGGGCAGGCTGCTCCCGCCGGAACGCCAGGCCGCCCGCGCCCTGCGCCCCGTGCTCGGCCGCCTCGCCGGGGTCCCGATGCCCGCGGAATGGCTGTACGGCACGGCCGCCCGGTGGGACACCGAACTGGCCGCCGTCGAAGCCGTCCTCGCCGACCGGGACACCACCGTACGGCTGGTCGCCGAACCCGGCCCCGCCGGCGCCGAGGCCGTACGCACCGCGGGACTCGGCCTCGCCCTGCGCGGACTGCGCACCGACGTGCTGGTCGCCGACCGGGTACTGCCCGAGGACGTCGGGGACGGCTGGCTCGCCGGCCCGGTCGCCCAGCAGCGCAAGACGCTGGACGAGTGGCGCCAGACATACGACGTCCGCCCCGTCGCCCATCTCGGCCGCGACCCGCGCGGCCCGGACGACCTGACCGCGCTCGCCGTACCGGGCGTGCCCGCCGCACCCGGCGCATCCGCATCCGCCGCATCCGCATCCGCCGCATCCGCATCCGGCGCGTCCGACGCCACGGCGGGGCCCGCGGTGGCCGAGTGGCCCGTCACCGGCCTCCCCCACTCACGGATCAGCTCGAGCGGGGGGACCCCCACCGCCGACGACGGCGTCCTGGTCTGGCACATCCCACTGCCCGGCGCCCGGCGCGAGGAACTGGACCTGATCCGGCACGGCGACGAGATCGCCGTCACCGCCGGACCGTTCCGGCGGACGGTCCCGCTGCCCTCCGTGCTGCGCCGCTGCACCGTCGACGGCGCGGCCCTGCGCGAGGGCGAACTGCGCATCCGGTTCCGGCCGGATCCGCGGCTGTGGCCGCGCACCCCGTGAAGCCGGTACCTCCGTTCGGGTACCGTCGGAAGGGCCGACCGTAGTCAGGAGTCCGTCATGAGCGAACAGCTCCCCCCGCCCGACGACACCGGGGACGAGCCCGTGGGCGATTCCGCGTCCGAAGCGCGCACGGCCGCCGCCGCCGACGACGTACGGTCCGGTGACTCCGACGGGCGGGCCGTCGACGCGGACGCCTGGGCGACGGCGTGCGCCGAGGACCTCGAGGCGGAGAAGGCCCGCCGCCGCGCTCAGTACGGGCCGCCCCCCGTGTCGGCCGCCGAGGAGCTGCGCAAACTCGTCGACGTGGTCGCGGAGAAGCTCGACCGGCTCACCGGGCTCGGGGCGCCGCTGTTCGGCGCGGTCGCCGGACCGGCGGCGCAGCAGGTGGTGCGTCAGGTCGTCCAGCAGGCCAAGGCGGCCGCGGAACCGGTCGTCGAACGCAACCCGGACGTCTTCGACCACCTCGCCGCCGCCGGCAACGAACTCCTCGCCGCCTACCGCTCCGCGGTCCAGGACCAGGAGCGCCGCTGGACCACCCGCGACACCCGCCCCTGGGACCCGGACGAGGCCAAGGACGACAAGGGCACCAAGGACGACAAGGACGCCAAGGGCGCCAAGGACAGCGCAGACGACACGCACGGGAGCCGGGAGCACGACGGCGACAGCGCCACGGGCGAGGACCACCGCCGCGACCGGGGCGACGAGCCCGGCTCCGGCGGGGAGCGCATCGACCTGGACTGAGGAGCGGTGACGGACCGGGGACCCCTGCCGACGGAGATCCTCCGGAAGAGCCCCGAAGGCCCGCGCAGGTCTCCCGTACCGGGAAGCCGACCCCGGGGCCTCGGGTACCGTGGGCGGTAGCGGGGCTCGACCGGAACTGAGGGATTCATGGGACTCACCATCGGCGTCGACATCGGCGGCACGAAGATCGCGGCCGGCGTGGTCGATGAGGAAGGCAACATCCTCTCGACCCACAAGGTGCCGACCCCGGACACGCCCGACGGCATCGTGGACGCCATCGCCTCCGCGGTGGAGGGCGCACGCGCGGGGAACGACATCGTCGGCGTGGGAATCGGTGCGGCCGGATACGTCAACCGCCAACGCTCGACGGTGTACTTCGCCCCCAACATCGACTGGCGTCAGGAGCCGCTGAAGCAGAAGGTCGAAGCCCGCGTGGATCTCCCGGTCGTCGTGGAGAACGACGCGAACGCGGCCGCCTGGGGCGAGTACAAGTTCGGCGCGGGCAAGGGGCACCGCAACGTCATCTGCATCACGCTCGGCACCGGCCTCGGCGGCGGCGTCATCATCGGCAACAAGCTGCGCCGGGGCCACTTCGGCGTGGCCGCCGAGTTCGGGCACATCCGGATGGTCCCGGACGGCCTGCTGTGCGGCTGCGGTTCGCAGGGCTGCTGGGAGCAGTACGCCTCCGGCCGCGCCCTCGTCCGGTACGCCACCCAGCGCGCCAACGCGACCCCGGAAAACGCGGAGACGCTGCTCGCCCTCGGCGACGGCACCCCTGAGGGCATCGAGGGCAAGCACGTCTCGATGGCCGCCCGGCAGGGCGACCCGGTGGCCGTCGACTCCTACCGCGAGCTGGCCCGCTGGGTCGGCGCCGGCCTCGCCGACCTGGCCTCCCTCTTCGACCCCTCCGCCTTCATCGTCGGCGGCGGCCTCTCCGACGAAGGGGAACTGCTCCTCGACCCGATCCGTAAGTCGTACAAGCGCTGGCTGGTGGGCGGCAACTGGCGCCCGGTCGCCGACGTCCGGGCCGCCGAGCTCGGCAACAAGGCCGGTCTGGTGGGCGCGGCGGACCTGGCCCGGGAACCCGACCCGGTGATGTGACCTCCGCACCCACATGCGCACGGCGGCGCCCGCCCGACCCTTCCGGGGACGGCGGGCGCCGCCGTGTTCGGGGAGGGCGAGCCCCGCGGTACTCATGTGTGGGTGCCCACGCACCTCCACCTTTCGCACGAGGTCGCACGAGATGCCGTGCCCCGCCCGTGGGCCGTCCTCGTGCCGGGATCACCCCTTGCGTGCCACCGCCACATAGGACCCGCTGAGGACGTTCTCCTGGCCAGGGACCGGCTCCCCCAGTTCCGGGTGCCAGTCCTCGGCCGCCACGATGCCCGGCTCCACGGGCTCCAGCCCCTCGAAGAAGCGGGCGAACCTTTCCCGGTTGCGCATGTCCATGGTGAGCCCACCCGCCTTGTACAGGTCGCTGACCTTCCGCGAGGCCTCCTCCGGGTGGAAGTCGGGGGTGAGGTGGGACATGATCAGGTAACTGCCCGGTGCCAGGGCCTCCTTGAGGCGTTCCACCAGCTCGTAGGCCCCGTCCTCGTCGCCGATGAAGTGCAGCAGCGCGATCAGGGAGAGCGCGACAGGCCGTCCGAAGTCCAGCGTTCCGCGGGCGTGCTCCAGGATGCCGGCGGTGTCGTGGGCGTCCGCCTGCACATAGTCGACGACCCCTTCGGGGGTGCCCCGGAGCAGTGCTCCGGCGTGGGCCAGCACGATCGGGTCGTTGTCGCAGTACATGACGCGCGTCTCGGGAGCGACCTCCTGGGCCACCTGGTGCAGGTTCGGCTCCGTCGGGATGCCGGTCCCGATGTCGAGGAACTGGCGCACTCCCCGGCCGGCCACCCAGCGGACGGCACGGTGCATGAAAGCCCGGTTCATCCGCGCCATGACCGGGATGACCGGCGCGAACCCCACCAGTTGCCGGCCCAGCTCCTCGTCCACCGGGTAGTTGTCCTTGCCGCCGAGGAACCAGTCGTACATCCGCGCGGGGTGTGGCCTGCTGGTGTCGATCCGTATGGGGGTGTCCATGCCCGCGTCCTGCTGATCCACCGTGATTCCCCTTGTCGCGCCCGGGAGTTGACCTTCGATCGTGGCCGTCACGATAACCGGGTCCGGGTCGGCTCGGCGCGCCGGGCAGCCCTCCCGGCACCCATCCCCCACGCCGGTCCCCCACGCCGGTCCCCCACGCCGGTTCTCCACGCCGGTTCTCCGTGCCGGGCCCCGTGCCGGTTCTCCGTGCCGGGCCCCGTGCCGGTTCTCCGTGCCGGGCCCCGTGCCGGTTCTCCGTATCGGTTCTCCGTGCCGGGCCTTCGCGGCCGGATCCGGAGCGTGCCCATGAGCGGCTCGTCGAACGGCTGACGATGTTCCCGGGCCCGGTTGCCGAGGCCCCCACCACGGGCACCGGCCCGTCCGCCGTGGTGTACTCCCGCGTCCCCCAGGTGACGGTCGACGAGCCGTGGCACGTGGGCCGGGCGGCCTCGGCCGGCGACGCGGCCCACGTCCGCACCCCGCACCTCGCGCGGGGCGCGGTCCACGCCCTCGCGAAGCCGTACCGGCGAACCCGGCCCCGTTCACCGGCCCCGTGCGCGACTCCCAGGAGAAGGACGGACAGCGGAGCGGTTCGTGGTCTCCTCGTTCGCGTGGCGCGATTTCCCCGGTGCGCGGGTCGCCGACCGGTTCATTCCGTGCCGATGCCGGCCCGCATGACGCCTTCGGCCGTGCGGTGCGGCGTATCTTGATCCGCATGGCGACGACTCCGCTGCTGCCGGACTCCCGCACCGAGCCGGACGGTTCGGCCGTGATCCGTGTCCTGAGCTACAACATCCGGTCGATGTACGACGACACGGATGCCCTCGCCCGGGTGATCACCGCGTGCGCCCCCGATCTGGTCCTGGTCCAGGAAGCACCGCGGTTCTTCCGCTGGCGCAAGAAACTGGCCCGGCTGGCCTCCGCCTCCGGGCTGGTGACCCTCTCCGGAGGTGCCACGGCCGCCGGTCCCGCGATCCTGTGCTCGCTGCGGACGACCGTCGAGCGCACCGAGGACGTGCTGCTGCCGCTCACCCCGGGACTGCACCGGCGCGGGTTCGCCACCGCCGTCGTACGGTTCGGCGGGGCCCGGCTGGGCGTGCTGAGCTGCCATCTGTCGTTGCAGAAGGACGAGCGGTACGCACAGGGCGGCATACTCCTGGACCGACTCGCCGGGATGGGCGTGGAGCACGCGGTCGCCGGCGGCGATCTGAACGAGCGGCCGGACGGCCGTACCTTCCGGCGGCTGGTGGGCGAGGGGCTGACGGACTGCCGGGCGGCTGCGCCCTGGGGCGGTGAGTACACCTCGACCCCCGTCGATCCGCACCAGCGCATCGACGCGCTCTTCACCACCAAGGGCGTCGAGGTCCTGGGCTGCGGGGTGCCGCACGGTCAGCCCGGCGTGACCGGGACCGACCTGCGGGCGGCCACGGATCACCTTCCGGTCCTGGCCGCCCTCAGAATCCCGGCCGCCTGATCCAGGGCGTCCTCAGACCACCGCGCCCCGGCCCGGGTCGTCGTCCTCGTCGTCCGTGCGCATGCGCATCACCAGCGTGGCGAAGCCGCCCAGAAAGCCGCCGATGCACAGGGTGGTCAGCAACCAGGTCATCTCCCAGCCGAGCAGTATCGCCAGCAGGAGCAGCACCGGACCGCCCAGGACCCCCAGCCACGCGAACTTGGACGTGACGTCGGTCTCGGGCAGCGGCGGGGGCTCCGGCGGCACGAAGTGGCCCTCGTCGCCGTCCTCGAAGTCGTTTTCCGACGGCTCGGACACGCTGTAGTCGCGCGGGCCGCCCACACCCGGTGCGAAGGCGACCGAACCACCCAGCGGCTTGACCGGCTTGTCCCCGGCCCGCGTCGGCGCCTCGGCCGGTGCCCCGTCGTCGGCGGCCTCGGTGCGCGTGTCGGTGTTGGTGTCGGACTCCAGCAGCGCCAGGTCCTCGACCGACTTGAACGGCTTGGCACCCGCCGGGTCCGGCGGCTCGTTCCCGTATCCGGCGACGATCGCCTCCCACGCGGCGTCCTCGTCGAAGGGCACGTCCTGGTCCTGATGTTCCGGGCCACTGCCGCCACTGCCGCCACGCCCCTGGCCCGCCCGTGCCTCGCGGGCCTCCTGGTCCTCACGCCCTTCGCGGTCCTCGCGGTCCGAGTCGTGCTCAGCCACCTGTGGTCGTCCCTTCCTTGCCGAGACCGGGCTCCTTGACGGCGCCGGGTGCGAGCCGCCCGATGAACGCGGTGCTCTCCTGGAAGATCCGCTCCGCGTCATGGTCCAACGTCGCCACGTGGTAGCTCTGTTCCAGCAGGACCTCCGTCACGTCGAGCGACGAGACGCGGCCGAGGATCCGGGCCGAGTCCGCGGGCGGCACCACATGGTCCTGCGGACTGCGCAGAAGCAGCAGCGGCTGGGTGACCTGGGGAAGCTCGCCGTCGAGCAGGCGCAGGAAGGTGCGCAGGGAGTGTGCCGCGTGCAGCGGCACCCGGTCGTAGCCCAGCTCCTCGACCGACGGCTTGGCGATGTCGCTCGCGATGCCCTTCGTCGCAGGGACGAGATGACGGAGCACCGGGAGGGCGTGTGCGGCCACACCGTGCACCCGGTTCGCCGGGTTGACGACCATGACACCGCTCACCGCGTCGCCGTGCCGCGCGGCCAGGCGCAGGGCCAGCGCGCCGCCCATGGACAGACCGGCCACGAACACGCGCGAACAGCGGTCCCGCAGCAGTCGCAGCTCACGGTCCACCTCCGCGTACCAGTCCTGCCAGCCGGTGGTCCGCAGGTCCTCCCAGCGGGTGCCGTGCCCCGGGAGCAGGGGCAGCGAGACGGTCAGGCCGTGCTCGGCGAAATGCTCCGCCCACGGGCGCAGCGACTGAGGCGAACCGGTGAAGCCGTGGCAGAGGAGGACAGCGGCCTCCCCGCCCTCGTGGCGATACGGCTCGGCTCCGGTCAGGAGCGGCACTTTCGGCCTCCCGGTCGTAAGAGTCGTCGGAGTCGTGGAAGTCGTCGGAGTCGTCGGAGCGTTGGAAGTCGTGGAAAGAGCCGAGGAAGCCGACGGGCTGCACACGGGTTGCAGGACCTTCACCGTACGCGACCGCACTGACACCGACCAGGGCCGTCGGAGCCATTGACGGGACTCCGGGTTAGGGTCTGAGCCACACGTAGAGGAAGGCACTCGGTTGTTGTACGGCGCGCTGAAGGTCACCGTCGGAGGGTCGCTGAAGCTTGCCTTCAGGCCCTGGGTGGAGGGCCTGGAGAACGTCCCTGCCGAGGGCCCCGCCATCCTGGCCAGTAATCACCTGTCGTTCTCCGACTCCTTCTTCCTGCCGGCCGTCCTCCACCGCAAGGTCACCTTCATAGCCAAGGCCGAGTACTTCACCACACCGGGGGTGAAGGGTCGGCTGACGGCCGCCTTCTTCAAGGGCGCCGGGCAGCTCCCGGTGGACCGTTCCGGCGCGCGCGGCGCCGGTGAGGCGGCGATCAGGAGCGGCATAGAGGTCCTCGAACGCGGTGAGCTGTTCGGCCTCTACCCCGAGGGCACCCGCTCGCCCGACGGCCGTCTCTACCGCGGCAAGCCGGGTGGCCTCGCACGGGTGGCGCTCGCCACCGGCGCGCCCGTGCTCCCGGTCGCCATGATCGACACCGAGAAGGTCCAGCCACCGGGGAAGGTCGTCCCGAAGCTGATCCGGCCGGGCATCCGCATCGGCAAGCCGCTGGAGTTCAGCCGCTACCAGGGCATGGAGCACGACCGTTTCGTGCTCCGCGCGGTGACCGACGAGGTCATGTACGAGATCATGAAGCTTTCCGGCCAGGAGTACGTCGACATGTACGCGACCGCCATGAAGCGGCAGCTCGCGGAGGCGGCGAAGGCCGAGAAGGACGCCGAGAAGGCGGCGAAGGCCGAGCTCGCCCGCGCCGAGAGGGCGGAGAGGGAAGCGGAGAGGGAAGCGGCGAAGGAACTTCAGAAGGAACTCCGGAGGGAAGCGGAGAAGGAAGCCCAGAGGGAACAAGCGGCCGAGCAGCGGCGGTCCGACCCCTAGGGCCTGCGGGCGGGGGGCCGGGGGCGAAGGTGGGGGAGACATGCCCAGGCGCGAGAGAGTCATGAGGATGTCGGTCGAGCAGCCGCTGTGGCGCGCGCTCACCGGTTACCGGGTCCTCACCATGGTGTACGCGGTCGGCCTGTTCGCCGCCGACTACGAGAGGTTCGAGCGTCCCTGGCTCGCCGTCGCCTACTTCACCCTGCTGGCCGTATGGACCCTGGCCACCCTGGCCCGGGTCGCGAACGCCGCCGCCTGCACCAGACGCTTCCTCGCCGCCGACCTGACCATCGCGCTCACCGGCATCCTGCTGACCCCCGTCGCCGACGCCCCGGAGCGGATCGCGGCCGGCGGCCCGACCATGCCGTCGATATGGACCGCGGGCGCGGTGCTCGCCTTCGCGATCAAGGGCGGCTGGCGCTGGGCCGCCCTCGCCTCCACACTGGTCGCCGTCGCCAACCTGATCGAGCGCGGAGGCCCCGCCCGCGACACCGTGCACAACGTGATCCTCGTCTGGGTCGCCGCCATCGCCATCGGCTACGTCGTCGAGGTCGCCCGAGTCTCCGAGCGCACCCTCGCCCGCGCCCTGGAGATCGAGGCCGCGACCAGGGAGCGGGAGCGGCTCGCGCGGGACATCCACGACGGCGTGCTCCAGGTGCTCGCGATGGTGCAGCGGCGCGGCGCGGCGATCGGCGGCGAGGCGGCCGAGCTGGGCCGGATGGCCGGAGACCAGGAGGTGGCACTGCGCACCCTGGTCTCCGGCGGCCTGGTCCCCCTCCCCAGAAGGGCGGAGGACACGGCCGGGGAAGCGGCGGACCTGCGCACCGCGGCCGGGACCGCCGACGCGGCCGGGGACGGCACAGGCGACGGCCCCGTCGACCTGCGTGCCCTGCTGGCCCCGTACGCCGGCACCCTCGTCGGCCTCGCCGAACCCGGGGCGCCGGTGCCGCTCGCGTCGGCCGCCGCGCGGGAGCTCACCGCCGCTGTCGGGGCCGCCCTGGACAACGTACGCACA
This sequence comes from Streptomyces sp. P9-A2, assembly GCF_036634175.1. Classification (NCBI taxonomy): domain Bacteria; kingdom Bacillati; phylum Actinomycetota; class Actinomycetes; order Kitasatosporales; family Streptomycetaceae; genus Streptomyces; species Streptomyces sp. P9-A2. The sequence goes on along the minus strand of NZ_JAZIFX010000001.1, from coordinate 1,953,630 downwards.
CACGCGGGGCCCGACGCGCGCGCCTGGATCCTGGTCGAGGACGAACCGGACGAGGTGATCGTCACCGTCCGCGACGACGGGCCCGGCATCCCCGAGGGCCGGCTCACCCAGGCCGAGGGCGAGGGGCGGCTCGGGGTGGCCCTGTCGATCCGGGGGCGGCTGCGCGACCTCGGCGGCAGCGCGGAGCTGATCTCGGTGCCCGGGCAGGGCACGGAGGTCGAGCTGAGGGTGCCCAAGCACCACAGCGACGAACAGGACGTACGGGGGAAGGCGGAGCGGCGATGACCGACACGACAGCCGGAGAGCCGGGCGGAGAGCCCGGGGGAGGGCCGGGCGGGAGCGGGCCGGGCCCGGTCAGAGTGATGGTGGTCGACGACCACCCCATGTGGCGCGACGCGGTCGCCCGGGACCTGTCCGAGTCCGGCTTCGAGGTGGTCGCCACCGCGGGCGACGGCGACCAGGCCGTGCGCCGCGCCAAGGCCGCCGCCCCCGACGTCCTCGTCCTCGACCTGAACCTGCCGGGCAAGCCCGGCGTCCAGGTCTGCAAGGAGGTCGTCGCCGCGAACCCGGCGCTGCGGGTGCTGGTGCTCTCGGCGAGCGGCGAGCACACCGACGTCCTGGAGGCGGTGAAGTCCGGTGCCACCGGCTATCTGCTGAAGTCCGCCTCCACCCAGGACCTGCAGGACGCGGTGCGCCGCACGGCCGCGGGCGACCCGGTGTTCACCCCGGGCCTGGCCGGACTGGTCCTCGGCGAGTACCGCAGGCTGGCCTCCGACCGGGCACCCGCCCCGGAGGGCGGCGCGTCCAAGGCACCCAGGCTGACCGACCGGGAGACCGAGGTACTGCGCCTGGTCGCCAAGGGCCTCAGCTACAAGCAGATCGCCGAACGGCTCGTCATCTCCCACCGCACGGTGCAGAACCACGTACAGAACACCCTCGGCAAGCTCCAGCTGCACAATCGCGTGGAACTCGTCCGCTACGCCATCGAACGTGGTCTGGACGACGAGTAGCACCGGTCGGTCGGTCGGTCGGTCGGCCGACCGGCCCGGTCCTCCGGGGAGTCGGCCCTCCCGGCCGAATCCGGGACCGGGACCGAAAGCGTGCCGCGCCTGCCCCGTTCGGCCCAGGTGCGTCCATCCGCTCCCGGCCCCGTATATTCGCGCATGCGGCAGCCGTCGCGCACGGCAGCCGCCGTGTACGCGGCCGTCGCGTGCGGAAGAGTTCCCGGCACGACCCTGGGAGGGGCCCTGTGGAGATCCTCGCGTTCGGTGTGCAGGCCGACGAGAAGCCCTTGATCGAGCGAGCCTTCCAGGGGCACCACGAGGTGCGCGGCCTGCATGTCTTCCTCAACGAGGACACCGCCCTCATCGCGGCGGGCCACGAGGTGATCTCCACCAGCGTCAACTGCGACCTCGGCGCCGGAGTCCTGGAGATCCTGGCGGCCGGCGGCACCCGGATGATCGCCCAGCGGTCCACCGGCTTCAACAACGTCGACCTGAAGACGGCCGAGCGGCTCGGCCTGACGGTCGCCCGGGTGTCGTACTACTCGCCCCACTCGGTCGCCGAGTTCGCCTGGGCCCTCGCCATGGCCGTCAACCGCCGTATCGTCCGGGCGTCGAACCGCACCCGCGACTTCGACTTCCGACTCGACGGGCTGATGGGCCGCGACATGCACGGCCGCACCGCCGGCGTCATCGGCACCGGCAAGATCGGCGAGGCGTTCGCCCGGATCGCGCACGGCTTCGGCATGCGGCTGCTCGGCTGGGACGTCGCCGAGAACCCCGCCTGCCGGGACCTCGGCATGACCTACGTACCCAAGGAGCAGCTGCTCGCGGAGTCCGACCTGGTCAGCCTGCACGTCCCGCTGCTGCCGGAGACCCTCCACCTGATCGACGGGGCCGCCCTGCGGACGATGCGGGACGACGCGATCCTGGTGAACTCCAGCCGCGGCGGACTCGTCGACACCGCGGCCCTCGTCGCCGAACTGCGCGCGGGCCGCTTCACCGGCGTCGGGCTGGACGTGTACGAGGCGGAGGCGGGCCTGTTCTTCCTCGACAAGTCCCTGGAGGCCATCGAGGACGACACCCTGGCCCGCCTCGTCACCTTCCCGAACGTGCTGGTCACCTCCCACCAGGCGTACTACACCGTGGACGCCGTCGGCCAGATCATCGACACCACGGTGGCCAACGTCCTCGACTACACCGAGGGCCGCCGCTCGGAGAACGTCCTGGTCCCGCGCAGCTGACCGACCAGCTCGGCGACGATCGCCGCGCCGTTCAGGGTGAGCACCGACTCGGGGTGGAACTGCAGCGCCGCGAAGCCGGGCCCGCGCAGCGCGTGCACCTCGCCGTCCGCCGCGCGGCTCACCTCGATGCCGCGCGCCGCCAGCTCCGCCGCCGCCTCGTCGTCGCAGCGCGCGACGAAGCTGTTGTAGAAGCCGACCGTCTCCGGCCGCCCGAACAGGTCGATCTCGGTCTGCGCCCCCTGGTACGGCACCTCCTTGCGGACGGTCCCCAGCCCCAGCTCGGCCGCGATCAGCTCGTGGCCGAGGCAGACACCGAGGACGCCGTGGCGCCGGTCCGCCCCGAGCACCTCGGCGGTCAGACCGCGCAGGAACCGCATCCTCGGGTCCTGTGTGTCGGACGGGTCACCGGGGCCGGGGCCCAGCACGACCGGGCCGTCGTGCCCGAGCACCGTCTCCCGCAGCCCGGGTTCGTCGTACCGCCGGACGGTGACCGTGAGTCCCGACGCGCGCAGCACATGCGCGAGCATCGCCGTGAACGTGTCCTCCCCGTCGACGACCAGCGCATGACCGTCCAGCGCATGACCGTCCAGTGCATGGCTGTCCAGCGTGTGACCGTCCAGGGCCCGATCGTCCGGTGCCGGGCCGGCCGGGCCGTCCGACGGCCGCTGCTCCCGCATCCGCAGCCAGAACGGGGCCAGCGAGGCCCGCCGTCCGTCCAGTGCCGCCCGCACCCGGGGGTCGTCCGCCAGCCGCGGCCGTACGGACTCCTCACGCGGCCGCCCGGGGCGCACCCCCAGAGCGGCCAGCACCCCGGCAGCCTTCGCGTGGGTCTCGGCGACCTCGCCCGCCGGGTCGGAGCCCCGCACCAGGGTGGCGCCGACCGGCACCCGCAGCCGCCCGGCCGCGTCGATGTCGGCGGTGCGGATGAGGATGGGGGAGTCGAGGGTCTGGGCCCCGCCCGCGGACCGGCCGAGCAGCGCCAGCGCCCCCGCGTAGTAGCCGCGCCCGGCGCCGTCCCGCCCGAGGGGCTCGTACCGCTCGATCACCCGGCAGGCGTTCTGCACCGGCGACCCCGTGACGGTCGCGGCGAACATGGTCTCCTTCAGCACCTCCCGCACATCCAGCGAGGACCGGCCGCGCAGCTCGTACTCGGTGTGCGCGAGGTGCGCCATCTCCTTCAGCCGGGGCCCGATCACGACCCCGCCCATGTCACCGACGGTGCACATCATCTTGAGTTCCTCGTCGACGACCATCGACAGCTCCTCGATCTCCTTGCCGTCGGCGAGGAACTCCAGCAGATCCTCGGGGGTCGGCCCGCCGGCCGGGTAGCGGTAGGTGCCGCTGATCGGGTTCATCACGACCGTCCCGCCGGACGCCCGCACATGTACCTCGGGGCTCGCCCCGACCAGCGTCCGCCCTCCCGCCTCCTGCCCGGTGTGCACCACGAACGTCCAGTACGCGCCCCGCTCGCCCGCCAGCAGCCGCCGGAACAGCGCCAGCGCGTCGGCCCGCCCGAATCCGGGGATCTCCCCCTCGTACGTCCGCCGGATCACGAAGTTGGCGCCCTCACCCCGCCCGATCTCCTCGCGCAGCACCCGCCCGACGATCCCGGCGTACTCCTCGTCGTCGACGTCGAAGCCGCCGTCCTGAACCCGCACGTCATGCGTGGGCAACTGCTCCAGGGCCTCGGCGAGCGGGATCTCGTGGCGCTCCTCGGGGGTCAGCACCAGCAACGGGGTGCCGTCGTCGCGCACGTCGAAACCGCGCTCCCGGATCTGCCGGAAGGGGATGAGCGCCAGCCCTTCGTCGGGAAGGTCGGCCAGGCGCTCACGGGGGGTGACGGGGCCGAGCAGCAGCTCCACCACGGCGTCGTCGTGGCCGGGCGTGCGGCGGCGCAGCAGGGCGAACGGGCGGGGATCGTCCAGCAGGCCGAGCAGGCCCGTGGGCTGCTTCATCGGCTGCTTCGTCGGTTGGTCCGTGGGCCGGTTCGTCGGCTGCTTCGTCGGTCGGTTCATCGGTCGTGGTCCCTCGGTGTGTGGGAGGGCCGACCCGCACGCGCCGCGCGGTCCGCGAACGCCGAAGGCCGCCCCTCGGGCGGCCTTCGCGAAGTCTTGCGTACGCGCTACAAGGTCAGTGGGCCGCCGGAGAAGCGGGCCACCACCAGTTCGGGGTGGAAGGGTTCTGAGCCGAACCGTTCCGGGGCGAAAGCGCGGACATGGGACGCACCCTAGCGCATGGCCCGCGAGCGCATGCCCCACGCCCGGCCCCGGTGCGTCCGTCGTCCGGTCACGGAGCGCGTTCTCCGTCTCACTTGCTGGGCATCGCCCGGAAGGCACCATCCCACCCCGTAATGTTGAGGCGTGACCGTGAACGCTAAGACCAGCCCGAGCGCTGGCAACACCTGGCGAGACCTGCCCGCGGCGCAGCAGCCCGAGTACCCCGACACCGAGGCTCTGCGCGCAGTGATCGCGGACCTCGAGTCGTATCCGCCACTCGTCTTCGCGGGCGAGTGCGACCAGCTGCGCGCCCGGATGGCGGCCGTCGCCAAGGGAGAGGCGTTCCTTCTCCAGGGCGGCGACTGCGCGGAGTCCTTCGACGCGGTGTCCGCCGACCACATCAGGGCCAAGCTCAAGACGTTGCTCCAGATGGGTGCCGTACTGACGTACGCCGCGTCCGTGCCCGTGGTGAAGGTGGGCCGGATCGCCGGCCAGTACTCCAAGCCGCGCTCCAAGTCGACCGAGACCCGCGACGGCGTGACCCTGCCCACCTACCGGGGCGACTCCGTCAACGGCTTCGACTTCACCGAGGCGGCCCGCATCCCGGACCCCGAGCGGCTGAAGCGGATGTACCACGCCTCCGCCTCCACTCTGAACCTGGTGCGCGCCTTCACCACCGGCGGCTACGCCGACCTGCGCCAGGTGCACGCCTGGAACCAGGACTTCGTGAAGTCGTCCCCGTCGGGCCAGCGCTACGAGCAGCTCGCCCGCGAGATCGACCAGGCGCTGAACTTCATGCAGGCCTGCGGGGCCGAGCCGGAGGAGTTCAAGACCGTCGAGTTCTTCTCCTCGCACGAGGCGCTGCTGATGGACTACGAGTCGGCGCTGACCCGCGTCGACTCGCGCACCGGACAGCTGTACGACGTCTCCGCGCACATGGTGTGGGTCGGTGAGCGCACCCGGCAGTTGGACCACGCGCACATCGAGTTCGCCTCGCGGATCCGCAACCCCATCGGCGTCAAGCTCGGCCCGACGACGACGGTCGAGGAGGCGCTGCAGTACATCGAGCGTCTCGACCCGGACCGCGAGCCCGGCCGGCTGACCTTCATCGTCCGCATGGGCGCGGACAAGATCCGCGACAAGCTGCCCGAGCTGGTCGAGAAGGTCACCGCCTCCGGCGCCACCGTCGCCTGGGTGACCGACCCGATGCACGGCAACACCTTCGAGGCGGCCTCCGGCCACAAGACCCGCCGCTTCGACGACGTGCTGGACGAGGTGAAGGGCTTCTTCGAGGTCCACAAGGAGCTCGGCACCCACCCCGGCGGTATCCACGTGGAGCTCACCGGCGACGACGTCACCGAGTGCGTGGGCGGTGGCGACGAGATCTTCGTCGACGATCTGCACCAGCGCTACGAGACGGCCTGCGACCCGCGGCTCAACCGTAGCCAGTCGCTGGACCTGGCGTTCCTCGTCGCCGAGATGTACCGGGACCAGTAGGCGCCGAAAGCGGCGGGTGGCCGGTACCGGACCAGTAGGCGCCGGTATCGGCCACCCGCCGCTCACCTACCGGAACGGCGAGGGGTGGGGCGCGGATCACATGAAATCCGCACCCACCCCACTTTTATGCCCTCCGGGCGACGGGTAAGGTTAGGTTTGCCTCACCGATCAGGAGTCGGGGCGGCACGACCCACGCTACGTCGGGAGGTGAACCGCGTGTTCGTCTGCAGCTGCTTCGGAGTGACCGAGGAACAGGTGAAGAGTCACGCGGATGCCGGGGCCTGCACTCCCCGGCAGATCGCCTCCGCCTGCAAGGCCGGCACCGACTGCGGCGGCTGCGTGCGACGCATCCAGGCGCTGCTCGGCCGGGGGGCCTGCCCCCGACGCCAGCTGGCCGACCAGGGCCGGCCGCCCCTCGCGACGGAGCTCCCCGAAGCCGCGTAAGCCCTGTAGGTCCAGGGTCTGTCCGGCGGATCATGCCGGAGATACGGGGGCCGGCACGCCCTCCCTCAAGCTTTTCGAGCAAGGGGACCCTCATCGCGTCGACGCCCTCCTCCGCCTTGCGTCTGAACGCTCCCCCACGTTCGAACACGCTCGCGCGGAAGGGGCCCTCATCGCCCTCGCTCGGCCCAGCCGGACAGACGCCGCCGGTCACCTCCGACTCGATCCGCCGGACAGACCCTAGTAGGCCGAGGGCGTGCCCTTCCCCGAGGAGTCCGGCTGGGACTGCTCGATCACCGTCGACAGGTACAGTGCCTCGCCCAGCTTCTCGATGAGTTCCAGCTGGGTGTCCAGGTAGTCGATGTGCTGCTCCTCGTCGGCGAGGATCGCCTCGAAGATGTTGGCGGACGTGATGTCGTTCTTGTGGCGCATGACCTCCACGCCCCGGCGCAGCCGGTCGATGGCCTCGACCTCGACCTCCCGGTCGGCCTGGAACATCTCCGTCACCGTCTGCCCGACCCGCACATGGAAGAGCCGCTGGTAGTTGGGCAGGCCGTCGAGCAGCAGGATGCGGTCGGTGAGCACCTCCGCATGCCGCATCTCGTCGAAGGACTCGGCGCGCGTGTGCTCGGCGAGCCTGGTCCAGCCCTTGTGGTCCTGCAGTTTCGAGTGCAGGAAGTACTGGTTGATCGCGGTCAGCTCGGCGGTCAGCTGCTCGTTGAGGAATTCGATGACCTCGGGGTCGCCCTGCATCGCGGGGGCTCCTTCCGTACGGATGAACGGTCCAGGTGCGCCGCATGATTCCACCGGTGGAGAAGATCGTCCAGTAAGTACTGACTTAGTAAGTAAGGCTATGCTTACTGCGCTTTGGGGTGTATTGCGCGATTTCGTGTGACCCCGGTCCGATGCGTTACGCCGGGTCTGTCAGGATGGAAGCATGGGTCAGCCGGCGGAACGCGAATCGGGGGAGCGCACAGCGGAGGAAGGGGCACGGTTCGAGCTCCCGCCGGGACAGCGACTGCAGAAGGGCTGGCCGGTCACGCACTACGGTCCGGTGCCCAGGTTCCGGCCCGAGCGCTGGGAGTTCAGGGTGTTCGGCGCCACCGCCGACGGTGACAAGCGCTGCTGGAACCACGAGGAGTTCACGGCCCTGCCGTACCGCAGCGTCGTGGCCGACCTGCACTGTGTCACCAAGTTCAGCATGCTCGGCGCCGAATGGGGCGGCATTCCGGTCCGTACCCTCCTGGAACTCGCCCCACCGGCGTCCGACGTCACCCATGTGATGGTCTGGGCCGAGTACGGATTCAGCTCCAACCTGCGCCTGGCGGACTTCGCGTCCGAGCGGACCCTCTTCGCCACCCACAAGGACGGCGAGCTGCTGACCGCCGAGCACGGGTTCCCGCTCCGTCTGATCGTCCCCCATCTGTACGCCTGGAAGGGGCCCAAATGGGTTCGCGGGGTGGAGTACATGACCACCGACCGCCGCGGTTTCTGGGAGGAGCGCGGCTACCACAACGTCGGCGACCCCTGGAAGGAACAGCGCTACTCGTACCAGGAGGAGCCCGGGGAGGGCCCCGAGCTCTGAGCCGGTCCGGTGTGCGTCCTCCCGGGACCGCGGACGACTACGACGACTCCCGGAGCTTCTTCAGCCGCTCCACGTCCGCCGCATGGCCCTCCTTGCCGCCGGGTGTCTCGATGATCAGCGGGACGCCCTCGGTCGCGGGGTGCGCCATCAACGCGCGGAACGGGTCCTCGCCGATATGGCCGGCACCAATGTTCGCGTGACGGTCCTTGTGTGCGCCGACCACATCCATGGAGTCATTGGCGTGGATCAGTTTCAGCCGTCCCTCGCCGACCGTGTCCACCAGTAGATCCAGGGTTCGACGCATCCCGCTCGGCCCGGTCAGATCGTGGCCGGCCGCGAAGACATGGCAGGTGTCCAGGCAGACGCCCAGTTTCGGATGGGCGTCCAGCGCCTCGAAGTACGGCCCGAAGTCCCAGGTCCGCGAGCAGAGGGAGGAACCCTGGCCGGCCGTCGACTCGAGGAGCAGGAACGGGTCGTCGTCATGGGTGAGCTCGTCGAGCAGCGGAAGCAGATACTCCCGTACCTGTGCCAGCGCCACCGGCCGCTCCCGTCCGCCCGTCGCGCTGCCGGTGTGGACCACCACGCCCAGCGCCCCGATCTCGCGCCCGCGCCGCAGCGAGTGCCGCAGCGACTCGACGGACCGCTCGACGGTCGCCCGGGTGTGGGACCCGAAGTTGATCAGATACGGGGCGTGCACGTACGCCGGGATCGACTCGGCCGCGCACTCCTCGCGGAAGGCCGCGTCCTGCTTCGGGTTGCCGGTCGGCGTCGCCCAGCCGCGCGGGTTGGCGACGAAGACCTGAACGGCTTCCGCGCGCAGCTCACGGGCGTAGGACAGACCGACGGAATGCAGACCGCCGGCCACGGGGACATGGCCGCCGACCGGATTGCGGGCAGGGCCGGACAGGTGACTCTTCACCCGTCCAGGGTGTCATGCCGCCGCCCGGCGGCCGCCGCCGGACCAGCGCAACGGCAGCTCGCGGGGCCGGCAGCTCGGCGGGCCGGTGGTTCAGCGGGTCGGCAGCTCGGCGGGCCGGTGGTTCACCGGGTCGGTGGCTCAGCGGATCTTGAGGGTGATCGTCGAGCCCTTGGGCGCGGTGCCCCCGCCCTTCACGGACTGTCCCCTGACGGTGTCGCCGAACAGGCCGAGCAGCCCGCGGTCCTCCTCGACCCGGAACCCGGCCGCCTCCAGCGTCTCCGTGGCCTCGTCCACGCTGTTGCCGACCACGTCGGGAACCTCGATCATCTCGGGTCCCTTGGACAGCGTCAGCGTCACGGTGTCCCCCTCGACGGCCTCACCGCCCGCCTCCGGGCTCTGCCGGGCCACCCGGCCCGCGTCGTGCTCGGAGGTGACCCGCTCGGTGGCGACCTCCACCTCGAGGCCGGCCTCCTCCAGCGCGGCGCGCGCGTCCGCCGCCTCATCGCCGGTCACGTCGGGGATGTCCACCGGGTTGCCCTTGCTCACGGTGAGTGCCACCGCCGAGCCCGCACGGACCTCGGTACCCCCGGCCGGCCCGGTGGAGATCACGGAACCCTTGGCCACGTCCTCGCTGAACTCCCGGGTGACCATGCCCGGCTCCAGGCCCGCCTTCTTCAGCGCGGACCGCGCCCTGTCCAGCGCGACGCCGTCCACATCGGGCACCTTCACGGTCTGTGGCCCCTTGGAGAGGGTCAGCGAGACCGAGTCGGTGCCGCGGATACGGGCGCCCGCTGCCGGGTCCGTACGGATCACCGTGCCCCGCCTCACGGAGTCGCTGTACGCCTCCTCGACCCGGCCGACGTCCAGCCCGGCCTCCGCCAGCCGGTCCCGGGCCTCCTGCTCGGTCTTCGCCAGCAGCGGCGGGACCTTGGTGAACTGGCCCGAGTTGATGTACCAGACGCCCGCTCCGGCCCCGAGGACCAGCAGCACCACGACGACGATCGTCATCGGGCCGCGCAGCAGCGCCGGAGCGCGCAGCCCCGGGCCGCGCCGGGGCGGCAGCGGCGCCGGGGTCCGGAGCCGGCTGGTGCGGTGGTAGGAGTCCGCACCGCCGCCGCGCCCCTGCTGTTCGTCGTCCTCGTTCACGGGCAGCGGGCGGGATGGGGGTCCCCCCGCGCGAGCGAAGCCGAGCGTGGGGGAGGTCAGCGCGCGCGGGATGACGCTCGTACGGTCGTCCGCGTTGTGGTGCTCCGACGACAGCGCCTGGGGCGGGACCGCGTCCAGCTGCGCCGTGTCGAGGCCGCCGCGGGCCACGCGGACCTGGGCGAACAGCGCCACCGCGTCGTGCGGACGGATCTCCGGGTTGCGCGCGGTCGCCGACGCGACCAGCTCGTCCAGCGCGTACGCCATACCGGGGACGACGGCCGACGGCGGCGGTACGTCGTCGTGCAGATGCTTGTAGAGCACGATCGCGGGTGAGTCGCCCTCGTGCGGCCGCTCACCGGTCAGCATCTCGTAGAGCAGGATGCCGCACGCGTAGACGTCCACGCGAGGGTCGGCGGTACCGCTCTCGATCTGCTCCGGTGCCAGGTACGAGACCGTGCCCAGCACGGTGCCGGTGGTGTTCGTCACCGTGCCCACGCCCCGGACCAGGCCGAAGTCGGCGACCTTGACCCGGCCGTCGTCCCCGATCAGGACGTTCTCCGGCTTCATGTCCCGGTGCACGAAACCGGCCCGGTGCGCGGCACCGAGCGCGGCCAGCATCGGCTCCAGGATGTCCAGCGCGGCACGCGGCTGCAGCGCCCCGCGCTCGCGCAGCACGTCCCGCAGGGTGCAGCCGGCGATGTACTCCATCGCCAGATACACGTACCCCCGGTCGGTGCCCTGGTCGAAGACCTGCACCACGTTCGGATGGTCCAGACGGGCCACCGACTTCGCCTCGCGGATGAACCGGTCGACGAAGGAACCGTCGGCGGCGAGCGCCGGGTGCATCACCTTGAGCGCGAGCACGCGGTCGAGGCGGGTGTCCACGGCCCGGTAGACCGTGGCCATCCCGCCGACCGCGATACGCGCTTCGACGCGATACCGACCGTCGAGCACCTGCCCGACCAGAGGGTCCTGAAGGGTCGTGTCCACGCAGGGAGTCTACGAGCAGCCGCCGACACCTCCGACCGCTTCGTCGCGGATCGGTCCGCGACTGCAGCCGACCTGTGACGCAACCCACGCACACAGGCCGGGGCGGGTGCGGTTCCGGCTCCGGAACGCGTCCCAGCCTTCCGTACCCTCGTGCGGGTGCGGGTGCGGGTGCGGGTGCGGGTGCGGGTGCGGGTGCGGGTGCGGGTGCGGACCGGGGCCGCGCTCCGTGCTCCGTGGCGGGTCCGGTTCCGGCGCGGCGACGCGTTCCGACGCGGGCCCGGCCCGGTATGGGGGTCAGGCTCCGGCGCGAGTGCGTCCCGGCTCCGGAACGCGTCCCGAAGCGAATTCGGATTCGGCCTGGAACGCGTCCCGACGCGGGCCCGGGTTCCGGTTCAGGGGCGTGGTGGGACGGGATGAGGTGGGACGGGATGAGGTGGGAGGTGGTCCGGGCCATGGCACGGCAGCCGCGATGGCGGTGCGCCCCACGGGAAGCTCCCGCCTCCCGCCCGGCCGGAGACGGGCGGTGCACGGGTGGGAGCAACCCGGTGACGACGGTCCCCTCAGAACGCGGGCCGCTCCGGATCCAGCGCGGCGAGGCCCTCCGCAGGAGACGACGCCTCGGCGAAGTGCCGCCGCGGAATCCGTCCCGCCCGCCTGGCCAGCCGCCCCGCCTCGACCGCACCGCGCATGGCGGCGGCCATCAGTACCGGCTCCTGCGCCCGCGTCACCGCCGAGGCGAGCATCACCCCCGCGCATCCCAGTTCCATCGCCAGCGCCGCGTCCGACGCCGTACCGGCGCCCGCGTCCAGAATCACCGGCACGCGCGCGTGCTGCGTGATCAGCTCGAAGTTGTGCGGGTTGCGGATGCCGAGCCCCGACCCGATCGGCGAACCGAGCGGCATGATCGCCGCACAGCCGGCGTCCTCCAGTTTCCGCGCCAGCACCGGGTCGTCATTGGTGTACGGCAGCACCGTGAACCCGTCGTCGACCAGGGTCTCCGCCGCCTCCAGCAGCTCGATCGGGTCCGGCAGCAGGGTGCGCTCGTCGGCGATGACCTCCAGCTTGACCAGATCGGTGCCGAGCGCCTCCCGCGCGAGGCGCGCGGTGAGCACCGCCTCGCCGGCGGTGTAGCAGCCCGCCGTGTTCGGCAGCACCCGGATGCCCAGCTTGTCCAGCACCGACAGGACCGAGCCGTGCACCGAGGGGTCCACCCGCCGCATCGCGACTGTCGTCAGCTCCGTACCGGACGCCACCAGCGCCCGCTCCAGCACCTCGAGGCCGGCCGCCCCACCGGTCCCCATGATCAGCCGGGACGTGAAGGACATACCGCCGAGAACGAACGGATCGTCGGCCATGGTCAGCCTCCCTGGACGGCGGTCAGGACTTCCACCCGGTCCCCCTCGGAGAGGGACGTGAGCGGCCACCGCGCGCGCGGGACGACGGTTTCGTTGAGGGCGGCGGCCACCCCGGAGGGAGCCGGGGTCAGGGTGGCGATCAGCGCGTCGAGCGCCGTACCGGAAGCCACCTCGCGCGGTTCCCCGTTGACGGAGACGGAGACGGAGACGGAGGCGGAGACGGAGACGGTGGGGCCGGTCGTGACATTCGCCGGATCGTTCATGCGGACTGCTCCGTGAGTGCGGCGGCGGCGAACCGCCGGGGTGTGAAGGGACGGGCCTCGGCCGGGAGTTCACCGGTGGTCAGGGCCTCGGCCAGGACGTCGCCGGTGACCGGCGTGAGCAGCACGCCGTTGCGGTGGTGCCCGGTCGCGAGGACCAGCCCCGCCAGCGCGGACGGGCCGAGCAGCGGCGCGTTGTCGGGGGAACCGGGGCGCAGCCCGGCCCGGGTCTCGGTGAGCGGAAGTTCGGTGATCCCGGGGACGATTTCGTGGGCGTCGCGCAGCAGTTCGTACACCCCGCCCGCGGTGACGGTCGTGTCCCAGCCCTGTTCCTCGCTGGTCGCCCCGATCACCAGCTCCCCGTTCTCGCGCGGCACCAGGTACACATGGCTGCCGCGCACCACCGCGCGTACCGTCCGGCTCAGGAACGGGCCGAACCGGTCCGGCATCGTGAGCCGGACCACCTGTCCCTTCACCGGACGTACCGGAGGCAGCACATCCGCCGGGATCCCCGCGAGCCGTCCGCTGAGGCTGCCCCCGGCGAGCACCACCTGCCCGGCGCTCAGCGCGGTGCCTTCGGCGGTGACCACACCCGTGGCCCGCTCCCCGGCGACGGTGAGCCGCTCGGCCCACGCGCGGTGCAACACCACTCCCGCCCGCTCGCAGGCGGTCACCAGCGCGGCCGCCAGGCGCCGGGGGTCGATCTGGTGGTCGCCGTCCACCCGCAGCCCGCCGCGCACACCCGGTGCGAGCATCGGCTCCAGGCGTCGGCACTCCCGCCCGGACAGCCACTGCGCGTCGAGCCCCGACCGCTGCTGCAGGACGTGCAGTTCGCGCAGATGGGCACGGTCGTCGGCGTCCAGCGCGACCGCGAGGGTGCCGCAGCGGCGGTAACCGAGGTCGTGGCCGGTGGCCTCGGTGAGCTCGGCCGCGAAGCCGGGGTAGCGGCGCGCGGAGGCGAGGTTCAGACCGAGCAGGGTCTGCTCGCCGTAGTGCAGTTCCGTGACGGCGGCCAGCATCCCGGCGGCCACCCGGGCGGCGCCGGCGCCCGGCTCGGGGTCCAGCACGGTCGTGGCCAGCCCGCGCTGCGCGGCCCGCCAGGCCGTGACCAGGCCGATGATCCCGCCCCCGACGACGAGGACGTCCGGAGAACGCCCCGGAGCGCGTGGGGAGCCCGAGGTGTGTGTGGGCGACATGGGCGTCCAGCCCCTCCCTTCGCCGGCATGACCCGGATCAGGTTCATACGGTCGGAGGCCGCCAGCCTCCCTCTCAGCCCGGTGCGTCCGGGCTCCCGCGAGTGCTTTACGGTGGCCAGCCTAGCCCCGGAACAATGCCGGAACAACGAACTCACAGGGAGCCCTCACATGGCCGGTTCGCTCGACGGCCTGGTTCTCTCCCCGGTCGCCGACCAGGCACCGGGGCAGGTCGGCACCCGCACCCGGTTCGTCTACCACGAGCGGGACGGCCGGATCTGGGCCGAGTACGCGGGCGGTGACGTCGTGCGCGGACACCTGGTGGGCACCCGGGAGGGGGACCGGCTGGACTTCCGGTACGTGCAGCTCAAGCACGACGGCACCACCTCCTCGGGCCACTGCGAGTCGACGGTCGTGGAACTGCCCGACGGGCGGGTGCGGCTGGAGGAGACCTGGGAGTGGGAGTCGCAGCCGGGCAGCGGCACCAGCGTGGTGGAGCAGCTCACGGCCCTCTAGGACCTGTCCGGTCACGGGGCGGGTGTCTATGGTGATCAGGTGAGCGAGCAGACGCAGGAACGGGGACCGTCCGGGCCGCGGCGCGTGGTGGTGACGGGGGCCGGAATGGCCGGCGTACAGACAGCCGTCGCCCTCCGGGAGCAGGGTTTCACCGGCACCGTGACACTGATCGGCGCCGAACCCCACCAGCCGTACGACCGGCCGCCCCTGTCCAAGGCGGTGCTGCTGGGCACGGCGGAGAACTCCGCCTTCGACGTCGACTTCGAGACGCTCGGCATCGAACTGCGGCTCGGCTGCCAGGTGTTCGGGCTGCGCCCCGCCGACCACGAGCTGGACACGGAGGCCGGGCCGGTCCCCTACGACGTCCTGGTCGTCGCGACCGGCGCCGAACCGGTCCGGCTGCCGGGCGCGGAAGGGGTCCCGGGCGTCCATCTGCTGCGCACCCTGGACGACGTCGAACGGCTGCGGCCGGTGCTCGCGCGCCGGCAGGACGTCGTGGTCGTCGGTGCCGGCTGGATCGGCGCGGAGTTCGCCACGGCCGCGCGCGAGGCGGGCTGCGCGGTCACCGTCGTGGAGGCCGCCGACCGGCCCCTGGCCGAGGCGCTGCCCGCCGAGGTGGCCGCCCCGATGACCGCCTGGTACGACGACGCGGGAGTGGTGCTGCGGACGCACGCGCGCGTGGAGCGCGTCGAGCCCGGCGCGGTGGTGCTCGACGACGGCTCGCGACTGCCCGCGGGCGCCGTCGTCGTCGGTATCGGTGCCCGCCCCGCCACCGCCTGGCTGGCCGGCTCGGGGATCGAACTCGGCGAGCACGGCGAGGTGGTCACCGACGCCCGTCTGACGACCTCCGTGCCGGACGTGTACGCGGTGGGCGACTGCGCGTCCTTCCCCTCGAAGCGGTACGGCGAACGCCTGCTGGTGCACCACTGGGACAATGCCCTCCAGGGCCCGCGCACGGTCGCGGCGAACATCATCGGGGCGGCCACCGGTGCGTCCCCGGCGGTGTACGACCCGGTGCCGTACTTCTGGTCCGAGCAGTTCGGACGCTTCGTCCAGTACGCCGGGCACCACGCGGACGCCGACCGGACGGTGTGGCGGGGGGAGGCCGACGGCCCGGCGTGGACGGTCTGCTGGCTCCGTGCGTCCCGGCTGGTCGCGCTGCTGGCGGTGGGCCGCCCCCGCGACCTGGCCCAGGGGCGCCGGCTGATCGAGGCGGGCACGGTGATGGACGAGACGCTGCTGGCCGACCCGGCGCGACCCCTGAAGTCGGCAAAGGTGTGAGTATCCGGGCGTCCGGGTTGAACGTCCGCCCGGGTGGAGGGGTCCGACTTCCGGCTGTCGGTGCCAGATGGCAGGCTTGTCCCGTGACCGAGATTGACGCAAAGACCGATGTTCTCGTCCCCGCCTGGCTCACCCTTCCCGACATCGCCGAGATGTTCGGTGTCGAGGTGACGCGCGTCCGGCAGATGGTCAAGGACGGCCAGCTCATCGCCGTACGCCGAGGTGAGAACCGCGCACTGCACGTCCCCGCCGCCTTCATCGACGAGGACAAGATCGTCAAGGGCCTCTCCGGGACCCTGACGCTCCTGCGGGACGACGGATTCACGGACGAAGAGATGCTGGAATGGCTCTTCACCTCCGACGAGAGCCTGCCGGGCACGCCCGCGCAGGCACTGAGCGAGAACCGCGGTACGGAGGTGAAGCGCCGCGCCCAGGCGCTCGCCGTCTGACCCCGGGGCGGAACACCGGGACCCGCGCCGGCCCGGTCCGCACTTCCTCGCGTGCCCGCACCCGGTTGCGGGCACGCGACCGGGCCCGCCCTCGCACTCGTGCGCGGGTACCCGGCCGTGAAACCGGCACCCGGCGCCGCTGCCACGGGGTGCCGGGAGAACCCCGCGGGCCGGGCGGACGCCCGGCCCCGCTCACGGCCGCTCTCCCGGTCGCCGGGGTAGCGGCATAGGGTCCGTTGCGGCGTGCGCTCCGCCGGTCCCGGTGGGCCGTGAAGCATACGCCGACGCCCCACCGGGACCCGGCCCCGCGCCGGCCGGGCCCGGCCGCCATCGACACACAGGGGGATTCCCGCATGCCCGACACCGCCGCAGGCACCGCCCCGCGCGCCCGCCTCGCAAACTCCCTGGTCTACCTGTGCACCGACGCCCGCAAGAGGCAGGGCGACCTCGCGGAGTTCCTGGACGCGGTGCTGGCCGGCGGCGTCGACATCGTCCAGCTCAGGGACAAGGGCATGGAGGCCGCCGAGGAACTGGAGCACCTGGAGGTCCTCGCGGACGCCTGCGCCCGGCACGGCAAGCTGCTCGCGGTGAACGACCGCGCGGACGTCGCCCACGCCGCCGGCGCCGACGTACTGCACCTCGGACAGGGCGACCTCCCCGTCCCCGCGGCCCGGTCCCTCCTCGGCGAGGACACCCTGATCGGCCGCTCCACGCACGCCGAGTCCGAGGCCGCCGCGGCCGCCGTGCAGGACGGTGTCGACTACTTCTGCACCGGCCCCTGCTGGCCCACCCCCACCAAGCCCGGCCGCCACGCCCCCGGCCTCGGCCTGGTCCGGTACGCGGCCGGACTCGGCACCGACCGCCCCTGGTTCGCCATCGGCGGTATCGACCTCGGCAACCTCGACGAGGTCCTGGAGGCCGGCGCCCGCCGGATCGTCGTCGTACGGGCCGTCACCGAGGCGGACGACCCGGGCGCGGCGGCGGCCGAGTTCGCGAGGCGGCTGCGGCAGGCGGCGCCGGCCGTCCACCCCTGACGCGCCACCGGCGCCCCTCCCTCTCACCCGCCGCCGGCACCGCTTCCGCCGCCCGTCACTGCGCCCGCCGCCACTGTGCCCGCCGTCCCCGTTCGGCACCGCGTGTCCAAAGGGTGGACAACAAGTCGGCAATTCCGGCAAATCCCCCGCATCCGGTTGGGGGACCGGCGCCCCCTGGCTAACCTGCCGGTATGGCCCTCGGAACAGCATCCGTCAGGACTGATCACGCGCGCACCGTGCGTGACATGCTCGCCGCCGGAAAAACGACGTACTCGTTCGAGTTCGCGGCGCCCAAAACGCCCAAGGGGCAGCGGAACCTCTGGAGCGCGCTGCGCAGGGTCGAGGCGGTCGCTCCGGACTTCGTCTCCGTCACCTACGGCGCCGGAGGGTCCACCCGCGCGGGCACGGTCCACGAGACCGAGCAGATCGTCGCCGACACCACCCTCACCCCGGTCGCCCACCTCACCGCGGTCGACCACTCCGTCGCCGAACTGCGCAACATCATCGGCCAGTACGCCGACGCCGGGATCCGCAACATGCTCGCCGTGCGGGGCGACCCGCCCGGCGACCCGACGGCCGACTGGATCCCGCATCCGCAGGGCCTGACCTACGCCGCCGAACTCGTCCGGCTCATCAAGGAGTCGGGCGACTTCTGCGTGGGTGTCGCCGCCTTCCCGGAGATGCACCCGAGGTCCTCCGACTGGGACACGGACGTCGCACGCTTCGTCGACAAGTGCCGGGCCGGTGCCGACTACGCGATCACCCAGATGTTCTTCCAGCCCGAGTCCTATCTGCGCCTGCGTGACCGGGTCGACGCGGCGGGTTGCGGGACACCGGTGATTCCGGAGGTCATGCCGGTGACCAGTGTGAAGATGTTGGAGAGGTTGCCGCAGCTCAGTAACGCCTCGTTCCCGGATGCCCTGAAAGAGCGGATCCTCACAGCGGCGGACGATCCGGCGGCGGTACGCTCCATCGGTATCGAGTTCGCCACGGAGTTCTGCGCACGGCTGCTGGCCGAGGGAGTGCCCGGACTGCACTTCATCACGCTGAACAACTCCACGGCGGCACTGGAAATCTACGAGAACCTGGGCCTGCATCACCCACCGCGGGCCTAGACCGGTCGCACCGGTGTACGACACACTGCGTAGCGGCCACTGGGAGAGGGGCGTACATGGGCTGGACGGTCCTCTACATCGCGTTCGGTGTGGTCGCGTTGTGGCTGCTCGGCGAGGTATTGCTGCAGTACAAGGCACGGCTGCGCTGGCGACTGCTCGCCTTCGGGGGCTTTCTGGGCGTCGTGCTCGGTGTACTGATCCCGTCCGTCGTCGTGATCGGCCTGGGCGCCATCGCCTTCGCGATCGGCCAGACCTACGTCACGCTGTCGTTCCGCCGCGGCTTCGCGGCCGGCTGGGCGGTCAACGCCCCGCTGCTGTCCGCCGTCAAGGGCGGCCGTGATGACCGCGTGCGGGAGGAGCCGGCCCTGGAGGTCTCCGACCTGGAGGCCACCGGCGACGGGTACGGCGACGAGGGCGCCGAGCGGCGCCACGACCGAAACTCCTACGGAGCCGACGACTACGACCGCGACGACGTGTTCACGCCCGTGCGCGGCGAGCAGCAGACGGCCGCCGAGACCACCGCCGTCTACGAGCCGCAGCCCATGCCCGACGACACCGGCTCGTACGGCGTCTACGGCGACAACGGGTACGGCACCCCCGCCCAGGACCAGTACGCGGCCACCGCCCAGAGCGCCGACCAGGGCTATGACACCGGCCAGAACTACGCCTACGACTACTCCGGTTACGGCCAGCAGCAGTCCTACGACACGGGTCAGCAACAGCAGTACGCGGCCTACTCCGACCCGTACATCGGCAACCCGACCTACGACGGGACCTCGTACGACACCGGATACACCGACCCGCAGCAGCAGTACGGCCAGCAGGGCTACGGCCAGGACCAGTACGGCGGCTACGGCGGCGAGACCCCGGCGGGCGGCCTGTGGGTCCCGCAGCAGCGCAACACCGACGACCTGTACGGCGGCGAACTCCCGCAGGAGCAGCCGTACCAGGACAACGGTCAACAGGGCCAGACCCCGGGCAACGGGAACGGGTACGACGAGCAGCAGTACCGTTACTGACCCGGCCGGCCCGGTCCGCCGCGACCGTCGGTCCCGGCCGGTGGTCCGCCCCGGCCGGTGATCCGCCCCGGGCCGCCGCCGCTCACTGGGATCCTCGGAACTCCGGTCCCTCGACGATCAGGCCCGCGACCAGCGCGCCCGACATCCCGGCGTGCGGGAGGCCCCCGCCGGGATGCGACCAGCCGCCCACCGTCAACAGCCCCGGTATGCCGGTGCTGTTGGACGGGTGCAGCAGGCGCCCGCCCGCCGCGGCGAGCGCCGGGACGGGCACCGCTCCGCCCTCCGCGCCCGTGGCCTCCGTGATGTCGTCCGGGGTGCGGACCTCGCTGCGCAGGAGACGGTCGCGCAGGCCGGGTACGGCCCGCTCGGCGGCGATGATCATGTTCCGCGCGTGTTCGTCCAGGCCCGGCCCCGAGGAGCCCGCGGGCACCGCCGAGGTGAGGGTGACCGCCTCGTGGTCCGTGTCGGGGACCAGGGCCGGGTCGTCGGGGCGCAGGACCGTGACCGTGGGGTGTGCGGGCAGGCCCGCGGGGGAGCCGAACAGGGACTCCAGCTCGGCCTCCCGGTCCCGGGTGTGCACGACCGTCCGGTGCGGTGTCCCCCCGGGACGTCCGCCGCGCAGTGCCAGCAGCACCGTCAGACGGCTCGCTGTGCCGAAGCGGCCGGGAACCTCGCCCTCGCCCCGCACCCGCGCCCCCCGGGTCAGCCGGTCCAGCACGCCGGGCGTCACCCCGGCGATCACATGATCCGCCTCGGCCACCGCCCCGCCACCGCTCCCGGAGTCGGAGTCGGAGCCGGGGGAGGCGCTCTCGGTGAACTCCACGCCCGCCACCCGGCCGTCCTTCTCCAGTACCCCGGTGACCTCGGCACCGAAACGGAACTCCACCCCGCGGGCCAGGCACCGCTCGTACACCGCGCGGGCCAGCTCCCGCATGCCGCCACGGACGTACCAGGTGCCGAAGGCGTGCTCCATGTACGGCAGCACCGCCGCGCTCGCCGGAGTGGACCGGGGGTCCAGGCCGTGCTCGAGCGCGTAACCCTCCAGCAGGGAGACCAGCCGGGGATCGCGCAGCTCCCAGGCGCCGACCTCGGCGAGCGTGCCCGCCGTGCGCGCGCGCAGCAGCTTCCTGTGGGGGACGGCCGGGTAGGGCTCGCGCCCGGCCAGCACCTGCCAGTCGGGCCACAACGGCTCCTCCAGGAGCGGCCTGCGGGTCCTGTCCCAGGCCTCGCGGGCCCGCACCAGGAAGTCGCCCCAGCGCTTGGCGGCGGCGGGTCCGAGGGCCGCGTCCAGGGCGTGGACGACACCCGCGCGGGACGCGTTCGGCAACGGGACGCACGTACCGTCCGCGAACACGTGGTGCGACGACGGGTCGACCTGGACCAGCTCGACGCGGGCCTCCAGCGGCTCCCTGCCCGTCTTCAGGAACAGATCGCGGTAGACCGCAGGCAGCGGGAGCAGCCCGGGGCCGGTGTCGAAGGAGAAGCCCTCCCGCTCCATCCGGCGCAGCGCGCCGCCGTACGTGTCCGTCCGCTCGTACACCGTCACCCGGTGGCCCGCGACGGCGAGCCGGGCGGCGGCCGCCATCGCGCCCAGCCCGGCGCCGATCACCGCAATCCGTGCCATGTCAGGGACTTTATCCGCCCCTACGGGCATCTCCGGACCCGAGTACCGTCCCCCCACGTCCCGGTGGCCGGCCTGCCGGCGGCCGTGCCGTGTGGGGCCGGGTGCGCAGGAGTGAGTATCCGTACCTGGTCCCCGAGATGAGTACGCGCACGGATGGGCCACGGCCTGCGAAAACGAGAGAGTGGAGACCACGGAGAGGGGCACGGCTCCGGAACCGGCGACACGGGGCGCCGGAACGGACCGGGCCCGCGATCCGCTCCTTCCGCCGACGGTGCAGGTGTCGGTGGAAGCGAGGCACGGGGGAACCCGGGGACGACCGCGACGGGAGTCCCACAGGGGACGTACGGGGGAGCAGGGAAGGCACCGGTCCGACGGTGGCTCGCGGGGGACGCAGCCACCGTCGGACCGGCACTTCTCGTGCCCCGGGCCGGTCGACGACCGCCGCCGGCCGCCGGTTGCCGGATGCGGTCTGCGGATGCGGTCGTCCGTCGCCTCAGCGGTGGCCGCTCACACGTCCCTGCAGCAGCCGGGACAGAGCCGAGTGCACGTCGTCCAGGGAGCGCTCCGGCTGGAAGGCCTGCCAGTCCAGCGCGGCCACCAGCACCATGCCGACCAGCGCCGCCGCCGTCAGCGGAACGTCGATCTCCGCACTGAACTCCTCGTTGCCCACGCCCTCGCGCAGCACGTCCTCGACCACCGACACCGCCTGCTGCCGGACCACCAGCAGCGTGGACTGCCAGGTCCGGTTGGTGCGCCACAGTTCGGCCACGTACAGCTGGGTGAAGGCCGGGTAGCGGTCGATGAAGACCAGCCCCGCGCGGACCATCGCGTCCAGGGCGTCGACCCTGCTGCCGCCCGCCCCGGCCGTCCGCTCGGCCGCCTCCCGCAGAGAGGCGGTGAGGAGCCCGACCCCGTGCCGCAGCAGCTCCTCGAAGAGGACCGACTTGCTCGCGAAGTTGTAGTAGACCGTGCCCTTCGCGACCCCCGCCCGCTCGGCGATCTCGTCCACGGTGGTGGCGGAGAAACCCTGCTCGGCGATGAGCGTGACGGCCGCCTCGTAGAGCTTCCGCCGGGTGGCCTCGCGGCGGGTGCTACCGCCCGACGTGGTGCTGCTGCGTTCCATGTTCCTGATTCTCACAGCACCGCCGGCCCGCCCCGCCACAGGATCGACCTCCTGGCCGGACCGCCCGGCACCGAACGGCCGATCGAAGTAAAAGTCCAGGTCGGAACGGTTTGTCAGTGGCATACCTCACGATGGACCCATACGGCCACAGAAGCCGTCACGAAGACGACAGGAGGTTCGTCATGGCCCACTCGTCCGCAGCCGCCGCCCGCCGGCGCCGCGCCACCGGCCCTGCCCCCTCACTGACCGGCCCCGCAAACGATGTCCACCCCGTGCTGCGCCGCGCCACCGCCCCGCCCGCCGCCCTCGACCTGCTCGCCCAGGCCCGTGCCGGACTCGACGAGGCCACCGTCCTCGACACCCCCAACGAGCGTTACGCGACGGCCCACCTCGCCGCGCTGCGCACCGCCGCCGCCGTGCTCGCCGCACGGGGGCGGCCCGAGACCTCGCCCAGGGCCCGGAGCAGAATCCGGAGCGCCTGGGAAGTGCTCCCCGAGATCGCTCCCGAACTCACCGAATGGAGCGTCCTGTTCGCCTCGGGCGCCCAGCGCCGCGCCCGCGCGGAAGCGGGCATCCGGGGCGCGGCCGGCGGCCGGGACGCCGACGACCTGATACGGGACGTGGCGATGTTCCTGCGACTGGTCGAGCGGATGCTCGTGCTCCAGCCCGTCCTCCCGCAGCCCCGCACGGACGCGGACCATCCCGGCCATCCCGGCCACCCCGATCACCCGGGCGGCCATGAGCCGAACGGCCGGGACCCCGGCAGCCGCCGCCCGGACGGCCACCACCCGGGCGGCGGCCCGAGCCGCGAGATGCCCGACGCGGGCTGAGCGCTCTCCCGGCCCCGCGCTGCCCCGCCCGGCGGTGGCGGGGCAGCGCGGCGCGGGCAATGCGGCGCAGGCAATAGGGTGGAAGACGCCTGAAGCCTCCGCGTTCCCTTGTCCGGGCCGGGGAGGCCGCCCGATCGCTCCGCCGTCAACGAGGCGGTGCCGCGCCGAGGAGTCAACTGCCGTGTCGGACACCCTGCGCCCCCGCGCCGCTCTCCGTACCGCCGTGGTCTGGGAGGTCCTCCAGGACGCCCTGGAGCGCCGGGTCAAGGCCACGGGACGGCCGGCGCTGGACGTCCTCGACACCGGTGGCGGCAGCGGCAACTTCGCCGTGCCCGTGGCCCGCCTCGGCCACCGGGTCACCGTCGTCGACCCCAGCCCCGACGCGCTGTTCGCCCTGGAACGCCGCGCCGCCGAGGCCGATGTCGCCGACCGGGTCCGCGGCGTCCAGGGCGACGCCCACGGCCTCTTCGACGTCGCCGAGCGCGGCGGCTACGACGTGGTGCTGTGCCACGGAGTCCTGGAGTACGTCGACGACCCGGCCGAGGGCGTGCGCAACACGGTGGCCGCCCTGCGCCCCGAAGGCTTCCTCAGTCTGCTCGCCGCCGGCCTCGGTGGCGCCGTGCTCTCCCGCGCCCTCGCCGGTCACTTCAAGGAGGCCCGGCAGGCGCTCGACGACCCGAACGGCCGATGGGGCACCGGCGATCCCGTGCCGCACCGCTTCACCGCCGACCAGCTCAGCGGTCTGGTCGAGGGAGCGGGGCTGCGGGTCGGCGCCGTGCACGGGGTGCGGGTCTTCGCCGACCTCGTCCCCGGCGGGCTGGTGGACACCGAACCCGGAGCCCTCGACGCGCTGCTGAAGCTGGAGGCCGCGGCGGCCGAAAACGCGGCCTTCCACTCGGTGGCCACCCAGCTCCATGTGCTCGGTGAGGCACCGGGGGCCGAAGAGGCCTGAGCAGCCGCCTGTGACGCGTCGCTGATCAGCGACGCGTCCGTCGGTCGCACGATGCGCGGAGTCCGCCCCGGGCCCCCCGAATGGCGGCTGGGCACCGTATGATCGAGGGAGACCGTCCGGCATGACGGCCTGGCCGTCGGGGAATGAGAAGCCTCGAGAGGGTCAGGACGCCCATGGCGGGTGCCGGTCGGCCAATTGGCGCAGAGGGGCGGGTTTCATGGGGGCGAATCCCTGCCTATCCTGAAGGGACCCCCCGGGTCGCCCCGGCGACTGCACGATGAGGAGGACGCCGTGCCGCTCTCGGAGCACGAGCAGCGCATGCTCGAGCAAATGGAGCGAGCGCTGTACGCCGAAGATCCCAAGTTCGCGTCGGCGCTCGAGGGAAGTGGCCTGCGTACGTACACCCGTCGGCGGGTCTACCAGGCGGTCGTGGGCTTCCTCGTAGGTATTGCGCTCCTCATGGCCGGAATGGTCGCCCAGCAGGTCTGGCTCAGCGTGGTGGGCTTCCTCGTCATGCTGGGCTGCGCGGTGCTCGGGGTGACCGGCTGGCGCAAGGCGCCCAAGCCCGGTGAGCAGGCGGCCGACGTCGGCTCCACCGGCGTGCCGCAGTCCGGCCGGCAGGGCAGGCAGCGGCGCTCTGTGATGAACCGCATAGAGGAGCGCTGGCAGCGCCGCCGCGACGAACAGGGCGGCGGGCAGTAGCTCCCCCACACCACTTCAGGACCTGTTGTACGGACATGCGTCAGGGGGCGACCACCGGCTCGGTGGTCGCCCCCTGACGCATGTCCGTACTCGGGCCGGCGCCGGGCGCCGGTCATGGCGAGGAGCGGTACGAAGGGGTGGGGGGCAGGACGACTTCCGGCCGTCCTGCCCCCCATCCCTGCTCCGCACCGTGACCCTGCTCGGCCGGGGTCATCCGCCTGGCCGGGTCCGGTCCTGGTCCCGGTGCCGGTCGGCCCGGACCCGCCCCGTCACCCCTGCTGCCGGGAGGGTCTGCGCCACGTGGGTCTGCGCCATGCCGGACGCAGGGCGAGGACACGGTTGCGGACCGCGGCCCACCGGGCCGACAGCGCCCACACCATCCGCACCGTGGAACGCGGCAGGAGCAGCGCGCGCAGCCGCATGCCCCGGCCGGCTCCGGACCTCAGTCCGGCCGCCGCCCGGCGCACATCGTCCGTGAGGCCCGCCGTCGGGCGCGGCCGCGGCGCGTAGAGGACCTGCTCCACGGCATCCGCCACCCGGTGCACCGAGGCCGCGGCGTCCGGGCCGAGCCGGCCGAGCAGGCCGATCCGGGCCGCCGCCCTGCGTGGAGTCAGCGACTCGTCCGGGGAGATGCCGACGTCCCACGCCGTGTCCGTCAGCTCGTCCCAGACGGCCAGGGTGTGCGCCGCCGTGCCGGCCTCGGACCGGCCGTGCGCGCCCAGGCGCACCGAACGGGTCCGCAGTCGCCACAGCATCGGTGCCAGCGGCAGTACCAGGACGGCGAGACCGCCCAGCGTCCATGCCAGGACCAGGTACCACTTCGGCCCGTCGCCGCCCGTGGGCAGCGTCGCCAGGGGTGCCTCGCTCGCGCAGCCGTCCAGCCGCTGCTGCCGCACCGAGCAGCTCTCGCTCCGCGACGGGGCGGACGAGGGCTCCGAGGGCTCCGCCTCGGACGGCCGTGCCGGGTCGGGCAGTGTGCTGTCCGGGGTGTCCGGCACGGTGTAGGCCGGCACCGAACCGCGTGTGGGCGTCGGCTCGAAACGGGTCCAGCCCACGCCCTCGAAGTACAGCTCGGGCCAGGCGTGCGCGTCCCGCAGCCCCACCGCCACCGTGCCGTTCGGCTGCGGGGTGCCGGGCGCGAAGCCCACCGCGACCCGGGCGGGTATGTCCAGGGAGCGGGCCATCGACGCCATGGCGAAGGAGAAGTGGACGCAGAAGCCCTCCTTGTCCCTCAGGAAGCGGGCGATCGCCTCCGAGCCGCTGCCGACATCGACCTCGGTGTCGTACTCGAAGCCGCCCCTCAGGGTGAAGTACTCCTGGAGCATGACCGCTCGGTCGTACGCGTTGGTCGCCCCCTCGGTGACCTCGCGGGCGGTCCGGGACACCACCGCGGGCAGCGAGCCGGGCAGCTCGGTGTAGTCCCGCTTCAGGGCGGCAGGCGGCGCCGGAGCGTCGGCCAGCTGCTCCGCCGTGGGCCGCAGGTTCAGACTGCTGACCTGGTAGGTCAGCCCCCGGGTGTTCTGGCCGTGGTCGCCGACCAGCGTCATCCCGACCGGTTCGTAGCGCCAGTTGCCACTGATGTCCACGCCGCTCGGCGGATACGGCATCGGCAGCCAGTCCTGCCTGTACCAGTCGGCGGTCGAGATCGTCGTGCCGATCTCCTCGCGCTCGATGTCCGGGCCGAGGCCGGCCGGGATGGGGAAGGCGCCGTCGGGCACCGTGGTGATGGACCGCTTGGACGGCTTCCAGGTGGTGCCGTCGAAGTCGTCCAGGGACACGATGCGCAGATACAGGTCCGAGACGTTCTCCGCCTCGGAGCGCACCGACAGGACCTGGCGGTCCTCGTTCACGTTCAACGAGTCGCGCAGTGACACCAGCGGGTTCACCGCGGAGATCGTGCCACCCCCGCCGGAGCCGGGGCCGACCCCCGAACCCGCCGGGTCCAGCAGGCCGCCGTTCATGGTGGGCAGAGCGAGCGGCGCCACCAGGGCGACGCCCACCGCGAGCACCCCGATCCGCCGGCCGGTGCGCACCGGGGCACGGGCCCCGCCCGGCCCGCCGGGCGAGCCCTGCGCCGCCCCGCCGAAGACCCGCCCCCACTGGGAGAGCCGCTCACGCCCCTCCACGAGCAGCAGCATCAGATAACCGGCCGCCGCCAGCAGGAACCACAGCCAGTCGGCCCCGCCGTCGGACAGACCCGCGGCGACGGAGTACAGCGCGAGCAGCGGCAGACCGGCCGGCGCCACGCCGCGGAAGGTCACCGCGAGGGCGTCCACCAGGAGCCCGATCACCAGGACGCCACCGATCAGCATCAGCCGGATGCCCTCGGACAGCGGCGCCGGTATCGCATAACGGCCGACGTCCGTCCCACCCTGGTCGAGCAGTCCGGCGAAGAAGCGGAACGCGTCCGGTCCCGGCAGCAGGCCGGCGAACGCGTGCTCACGCGCGAAGACCAGCGTCAGCAGCATGAGCGCGACAAGGGCCTGCGCCGCCACCGTCAGCGGACGCGCCAGCGGCACCCGCCGGGCCAGCGCGCCCACGCCCGACTGCACCGCCAGCAGAAAGGCCGCCTGCACGATCCAGGAGGGCGGCTCGACCAGTGGCAGCAGCGCGCACGCGGCCAGCAGCGTGGCCGCCCACGAGGCAATCGTCAGCCGCAGGCGTCCACTCACCCTGCTCCCTCCCCACCGCTCGCGGCCACCAGGCCGGAACGCTCCCGGTCCGCCAGCCGCCACTGCTCCTCCAGGGAGGCGCCCCGTGGCACGCCCACCACCGTCCAGCCGGCCTCGCGCAGCATCCGCGACCACTCCCCGCCACCGTCCGACGGACCGGGCACGTCCGGCGGTTCCCGCAGCCAGGCCCCGCTGTCCAGGAGGAAGGCGACCGCGCCCCGGCTGCGCTGCCGCATCCGGGCGAGCACCGCCGCCTGCTCCTCGTCGAGATCGCCGAGGAAGGCCACCAGCAGCCCCTCGCTCCCACCGCGGACCATGTCGTACGCCCGGGACAGGCCCTCCCCGTCGGAGTGGTCGACCACCGCGAGGGTGTCCAGCATCAGCCCGGCCACGTCCGCCGACCCCTGGCTCGCGCCCGCGAACCCCTCGGAGCCCTCGCCCGGCACCGACGTGCCGGTGTCGGTCAGCAGCCGTACCGAGAAACCCCGCTCCAGCATGTGCGTCAGCACGGACGCCGCACCCGACACCGCCCACTCGAACGCCGAGTCCGGACCCGCGCCGTCGTAGGCGATGGCGCGGGTGTCCAGCAGCACCGAGCACCGGGCCCGCTGCGGCTGCTCCTCGCGGCGCACCATCAGCTCGCCGTAGCGCGCGGTGGAACGCCAGTGCACCCGGCGCAGATCGTCGCCGTAGCGGTAGCCGCGCGGGATCAGGTCGTCCTCGCCGGCCAGCGCCAGCGAACGCTGCCGCCCGTCGCCGTGTCCCCCGGCCTCACCGCTCAGCCGCACCGGCGGCAGCGGCTCCACGCGCGGGATCACCGTCAGCGTGTCGTGCGTGGAGAAGGACCGGGTCAGTTCGCACATCCCGAACGGGTCGGACAGGCGCAGCTGCAGCGGGCCCAGTGGATAGCGGCCGCGCAGGTCGGAGCGGACCCGGTAGGACACTTCGCGGCGCCCACCCGCCTCCACCCGGTCCAGCACGAACCGGGGCCGCGGCCCGAGCACGTAGGGCACCCGGTCCTGGAGCATCAGCAGACCCGTGGGCATCCGGGACACGTTGTCCATCCGCAGATGCACCCGGGCCTCGGAGCCGGCCGGTACCCGCGAGGGGGAGAGCCGGCGGCTGCCGGCGACCCGGTAGCGGGTCCGGTGGAGCACGCCCGCGCACACCAGTGGCAGCACCGCAAGCAGCAGCCCGACCCGCAGCAGATCGCTCTGCCCGAGCACATAGGCGCAGACCGCGGCGGCCGCACCGGCGGCCAGGAAGGAGCGCCCGCGGGTGGTCAGCCCGGCCAGGGCTGTGCGCAGGCCGCCCCGGTCGCTGTGGTCGCCCTCCGCGCGGACCGATCCCGCGGTCGTCATCACAGCCTCCACGGCTGCTGACGGCCGTACCCGAGACCGCCACGGCCCAAGCCGATGCCGGTCTCCTGCGGGGCTGCGGCCGGTACCGGCGTGTGCTGCAGGATCTCCTGCACCACCTGCTCGGCCGTGCGGCGGTTGAGCTGGGCCTGGGCGGTGGGCAGCAGCCGGTGCGCCAGGACGGCCGCGGCGAGCGCCTGCACGTCGTCCGGCAGCGCGTACTCCCTGCCGTTCAGCGCCGCGGCCGCCTTCGCGGCGCGCAGCAGGTGCAGCGTCGCGCGCGGGGAGGCGCCGAGTCTGAGGTCGGGGTGCGTGCGGGTGGCGGAGACCAGCTCCACCACGTACCGGCGGACCGGCTCGGCCACATGGACGGCGCGCACCGTCTCGATCAGCTTCAGGATCTCGTGCGCGTGCGCCACCGGCTGGAGGTCCTCCAGCGGGGAGACGCCCCCGTGCACGTCCAGCATTTCCAGCTCGGCCTCGGGGCTCGGATAGCCGACCGAGACGCGGGCCATGAACCGGTCGCGCTGGGCCTCCGGCAGCGGATAGGTGCCCTCCATCTCGACCGGGTTCTGCGTCGCCACCACCATGAAGGGGCTGGGCAGTTCATAGGTCGTGCCGTCGATGGTGACCTGCCGCTCCTCCATCGACTCCAGGAGCGCCGACTGTGTCTTCGGCGACGCGCGGTTGATCTCGTCGCCGATCACCACCTGCGCGAAGATGGCTCCCGGCTTGAACTCGAAGTCGCGGCGCTGCTGGTCCCAGATGGACACACCGGTGATGTCCGACGGCAGTAGATCCGGTGTGAACTGGATGCGTTGCACCGAGCAGTCGATGGACCGCGCCAGCGCCTTGGCCAGCATCGTCTTGCCGACGCCCGGGACATCCTCGATGAGCAGATGCCCCTCGGCGAGCAGCACGGTCAGCGAGAGCCGCACGACCTCGGGCTTGCCCTCGATCACGCTCTCCACCGAATCCCGCACGCGCTCGACCACAGCGGTCAGATCGTCCCCCACCCTCGAATACGCTCGGTCGGGGGCGCCCCCATGGCTCGCACGATCCTCATAGGTCGTCACCCGGCCCTCCTAGGCCTTTGCCCCCGCTCCGAAGGAACGAGGGCCACAAATGTCCGGGCCGACGCCTTGCTGTGCGGACCGGCCCACCCCGAATCACGGACGCCGCGCGGGAAAGGTTCCACACGGCACCACTCCCGCATTCTTGCCGCCGTTACCGATTCGTGTCACTCGCCTGTGGACAACTGGCGGTGGTATGTCAGGTCGTACGACATTTATGAATGTCGTACGACCTGGTGACATCCGGAGAACGGACGCGCGAACCCGCGGCGAAGGACGGCCTCGGAGCGGGCCGGCGGGTCAGGTGGGATCGATCTCACGCAGCAGACCGGTCTTCACGTCGAAGACGAATCCGCGCACGTCGTCGGTGTACGGCAGGAACGGCGAGGTGCGCACCCGCTGCATCGACTGCCGTACGTCCTGGTCCACGTCCCGGAAGGCCTCCACGGCCCAGGCGGGACGCTGGCCGACCTCCATCTCCAGGTCGTGCCGGAACTCCTCGGTGATGGACTCCAGGCCGCAGTTGGTGTGGTGGATGAGCACCACACTGCGGGTGCCGAGTGCCCGCTGGCTGACGGTCAGCGACCGGATCACGTCGTCGGTGACGACGCCTCCGGCGTTGCGGACGGTGTGGCAGTCACCGAGCTCGAGGCCGAGCGCGGCGTGCAGGTCGAGCCGGGCGTCCATGCAGGCCACCACGGCGACACGGAGGACGGGGCGGGCGTCCATCCCGGGATCGGCGAAGGCGTTGGCGTACTGCTCGTTCGCGTCCACCAGGCGGTCGGTGACCGTGCCCTGGCCGACTGTCGCGCTTTCCGGGCTCGCGGGAACCGATGCAGAAGTCGTCATAGCCATGACGTTACTGGGCACCCACCGTCCGGGCTCGCTGTGAGACAGGACAAAGAACGTCATCCGTCTTTGGCGTGAGATGACCCACAAGGATGGTGTGAGCCGCCTCGTGCGAGTGACTTCCCTGTGATGCGGTTGTCCTCGTGCCGAGGGCCGCGCCGCGCAGGCCGGTTGATTGACCGGGCGACACCGTGGACTAAAGTGACGCGAAGCGGGAGGCGAGACTCCCCGCTGCACTGATTTCCCCCGGAGAACCGGGCAGCGTCCCGGAGATCCCCCCGCGTGCGCTGCGCGTACGTACGGCTCGGCCTCCTCCCGTTCCCGGCCGGCTGTCGCCTCCGGCGCCGGCCGGCCGCCCCGTCCACACCGGGGGAGGGGCGGGGACCCGGCGGTGCGTCACGGCCGCGCCGGACCTTGAGAAGAGGGCCCAGAACCCATGGGGCGCGAAGCACATGCGAACACGGGCGGGCAGACCCGGCACGTCCCGGTGATGCTCCGGCGGTGCCTGGACCTGCTGGCGCCCGCCCTGGAGCGGCCGGGAGCCGTGGCCGTCGACTGCACCCTCGGCCTCGGCGGCCACAGCGAGGCCCTGCTGACACGGTTCCCCGAGGCGCGACTGATCGCCCTGGACCGGGACAAGGAGGCGCTGCGCCTGTCCGGCGAGCGGCTCGCCCCCTTCGGTGAGCGAGCCACCCTGGTCCACGCCGTCTACGACGAACTCCCCGACGTGCTCGACCGGCTCGGTGTCCCGCGTGTGCAGGGCGTCCTGTTCGACCTGGGCGTGTCCTCCATGCAGCTCGACGAGGCCGACCGCGGCTTCGCCTACGCCCAGGACGCCCCGCTCGACATGCGCATGGACCAGTCGGCCGGCATCAGCGCCGCAGAGGTCCTCAACACCTACCCGCCCGGCGACCTCGTCCGCATCCTGCGCGCCTACGGCGAGGAGAAGCAGGCCAAGCGGATCGTGGCCGCGGTGGTGCGCGAGCGGGAGAAGGAGCCGTTCACCACCAGCGCCCGCCTGGTCGAGCTGATCCGGGACGCGCTGCCGCAGGCCGCCAAGCGCACCGGCGGCAACCCTGCCAAGCGCACCTTCCAGGCCCTGCGCATCGAGGTCAACGGCGAGCTCTCCGTGCTGGAGCGGGCGATCCCGGCCGCGGTGCGGGCACTCGACGTCGGCGGCCGGATCGCCGTGCTGTCGTACCACTCCCTGGAGGACCGGCTGGTCAAGCAGGTGCTCGCGGGGGGCGCCGCCATCACCGCGCCCCCCGGGCTGCCGGTCGTGCCCGAGCGCTACCAGCCCCGGCTCAAGCTGCTCACGCGCGGTGCGGAGCTTCCCACCGAGGAGGAGATCGCCGAGAACCGGCGAGCGGCACCCGCGCGGCTGCGGGGCGCCCAGCGCGTCCGGGAGCACCTCGAATGACGTGCGGGGCACTCGGGTGCGGAAGGCAGGCTTCGGACGGACCCAGGGGAGCATGAGTGAGCAGGAAACCCGAACTGAGGGGGAGGGCGGCCCGTCTCGCGCAGTTCCTCCCCACGGGACGGGCCCAGGCGGCCCGTACCCCCTTCGTGCTGCTGGTCGTCCTTCTCCTGGGCGGCGGCCTGATCGGGCTCCTGGTGCTGAACTCGGCGCTCAGCGAGGGCGCGTTCCGGTTCGACGACCTCAAACGGGAGAAGAAGAGCCTCACCGACGAGGAGCAGGCCCTCCAGCGGGACGTCGACGCCTACTCCGCCCCCGACGCCCTCCAGCGCCGGGCCCGTGAGCTCGGCATGGTGCCCGGCGGCGACCCCGCCTTCCTGGACCCCGACGGCAAGGTCAAGGGTGTCCCAGGCCCCGCCACCGCCTCCCGCGCCCCCCTGGTGCTCACCCCCGAGGCGCCGGCCACCACGACGGCCCCGCTCCCGCTCCCGGGCACGGCACCGGGCACGACGCCCGGCGCGGCAGCAGATCCCACGTCCACCCCCGCATCGACTCCCGGCAGGTGACGGAAGTGTCCGACAGGGAACCGCCCCGCCGTCGCGTGCCCGGCCCCGCCCGGCCCGCCCGCCCGGGCGCCGGGCAGCGCCCCGGACCCGGCGCCCGGCAGGCCCGTACCCCCCGCCCGGCCTCGCGTCCCCGGCCGCCGGGCCCGGCGGCCCCGAAGGTCATCCGGCTGGGCAGCCCGCGCCCCCGGCTGCGCCTGGTCGGCCTGGCGCTGGCCCTGGTCCTGAGCGTCTTCGTCGTACGCCTGCTCCAGGTGCAGGCCGTCAAGGCCGACACCTACGCCGCGAAGGCCGGACAGAACCTCTACGTCGGCCAGGTGCTGGACGCCGAGCGCGGCAGGATCACCGACCGCAACGGCGTCGCCCTGGCGACCAGCGAGGACGCCTACGACATCACCGCCGACCCCACGCTGTTCGCCCCCGACCAGCTGGAGATCGCCGACGGCCCCGAACAGGCCGCCGCCCTCCTCGCCCCGATCCTCGGCCAGGACCAGGACCGGCTGGTCGAGAAGCTGCGGCCGGAGAACAAGGCCCTGCGCTACGTCAGACTCGCGAGCCGTCAGACCCCCCAGGTGTGGCAGCAGATCAAGGACCTGAAGTCCGCGCTGGCCAAGAAGGCGCAGACCGACACGTCCTCCGTCAACGTCCTCGCCGGCGTCCTGTCCGTGCCCACCAGCAAGCGGGTGTACCCCAACAACGAGCTCGCCGCCGGGATACTGGGCTGGGTCAACGCCGAGGGCGAGGGCGGCGGCGGTATCGAACTCCAGCTGGACAAGCGGCTCACCGGCGAGGACGGCAAGATCCGCTACGCCCAGTCCGGCGGCCGTCTGGTGCCGACCGTGGACTCCAGCGAGACACCGGCCGTCCCCGGCAGCGACGTCGAGCTCACCATCGACCGCGACATCCAGTGGGCCGCGCAGAACGCCATCAGCGAGCAGGTGGAGAAGTCGAAGGCCGACCGCGGCTACGTCATCGTCCAGGACACCCGCACCGGCGAGGTCCTCGCCATGGCCAACGCACCCGGCTTCGACCCCAATGACCTCTCCGAGGCCGATCCGGCGGCCCTCGGCAACGCGGCCCTCCAGGACGCCTTCGAGCCCGGCTCCACCGCCAAGGTCCTGTCCATGGCGGCAGTCCTGGAGGAGGGCGCGGCCACCCCGCAGACGCATGTCGTCGTGCCGAACCGGCTGCATCGCGGCGACCGCCTGTTCAAGGACGACATCGACCACCCGACCTGGTACCTCACCCTCAACGGAGTGCTCGCCAAGTCCAGCAACATCGGCACCATCCTGGCCACCGGCCAGCTCGGCAAGACCCAGGCCGCCGCCAACAAGGTGCTCCACGACTACCTGCGCGCGTTCGGCCTCGGCAGCCACACCGGACTCGGCTTCCCCGGTGAGACCAAGGGCATCCTCGCCCCGCCCGACACCTGGTCGACCTCCCAGCAGTACACGATTCCTTTCGGCCAGGGCGTGTCCGTCAACGCCATGCAGGCCGCGTCCGTCTACTCCACCATCGCCAACGGCGGCGTACGCGTCGAACCCGCGCTGGTGCGCGGCACCAAGGAACCCGACGGAAGCTTCACCGCCGCCCCGGAGCCCGAGAAGACCCGGGTCGTCAGCCAGAAGACGGCGAAGACGCTCGCCAGGATGCTGGAGTCGGTCGTGGACGACGAGGAGGGTACCGGCACCAAGGCGCGCATCCCCGGCTACCGGGTGGCGGGGAAGACGGGTACGGCCAACCGCGTGGATCCGGCCACCGGCAAGTACCACGGCTACACCTCCTCCTTCGCCGGATTCGCACCCGCCGACCAGCCCCGCGTCACCGTCTCCTGCGTCATCCAGAACGCCACCGAGGGCAGTTACTTCGGCGGCCAGATCTGCGGACCCGTCTACAAGCAGGTCATGGAGTTCGCCCTCAAGACCCTTCAGGTGCCGCCGACCGGCGCCGAACCGGCCAATTTCCCGGTCACCTTCAAGCGCTGACCGGTCGCGAACCCTCGCGCCCGGCCGGCACGGAACCACCCAGGAACAGCCCGTGACAACGATCACCCCCGACCCCGGGAAACAGAACACTCCCCGCCCCGCACCGGACCCCGCCCCCGGGCACGGCTCTCCGCCGGACGGCACCGTGCCCGGCCCCCTCTTTCGCTCCGCGCCGGGTGCGCCCGGTACGCTCACCGCCGTGCCACACGCTGATCAGTCCCAAACCACTCAGAAGGGCCACCCCGTGACATTTCCCGGGCCGCCCCGGCCGGCGCGGGTCACCGCCACCCCCCTCGCGGAACTCGCCGGTCAACTGGGTACCACCGTGCCGCAGCGGACCGCCGACGTCACGGGCATCACCCATGACTCGCGCGCGGTGCGCCCCGGCGACCTGTACGCCGCCCTCCCCGGCGCCCGCGTGCACGGCGCCGACTTCGTCAACCAGGCCGCGGGCCTCGGCGCGGTCGCCGTGCTCACCGACCCGAGCGGCGCCGAACGCGCCGCCGCGGCCGGCCTGCCCGCCCTGGTGGTCGACGACCCCCGCGCGGGCATGGGCGAACTGGCGGCCACGATCTACGGCCACCCGGGCCGCGACCTGCTCCAGATCGGCATCACCGGTACCTCCGGCAAGACCACCACCGCCTATCTCGTCGAGGGCGGCCTGAAGACCGTCCGCGGCACGGACGAGGAGGGCCGGCGCGAAACGCCGCCGGCCGAGGACGGTGGTGGGCGACGGGTGGGGCTGATCGGCACCGTCGAGATGCGCATCGGCGACGAGCGCATCAAGTCCGAGCGCACCACGCCGGAGGCCACCGACCTCCAGGCCCTGTTCGCCGTCATGCGCGAGCGCGGTGTCGACGCGGTCGCCATGGAGGTCTCCAGTCACGCCCTGGTACTGGGCCGGGTGGACGGCTGCGTCTTCGACATCGCCGTCTTCACCAACCTGAGCCCGGAACACATGGAGTTCCACTCCGACATGGAGGACTACTTCGGGGCCAAGGCGCAGCTGTTCACCCCGCTGCGCAGCCGCCTCGCCGTGGTCAACGCCGACGACGAGTACGGCCGCCGCCTCACCAAGGAGGCCGGCGTCCCCGTCATCACCTACTCCGCCGAGGGCCACCCCGACGCCGACTGGCGTGCCGAGGACGTCGTGGTCGGCCCCACCGACTCCACGTTCACCGTGACCGGCCCCGAGGGCGAGCGGATCACCGCCCGGTCGCCGCTGCCGGGCCCCTTCAACGTGGCCAACACCCTCGCCGCGATCGTCGCCCTCGCCGCCGCCGGACTGGACCCCCAGACCGCCGCCGACGGCGTCGCCGCCGTCCCCGGCGTGCCCGGCCGGCTGGAGCGCGTGGACGCGGGCCAGCCGTACCTCGCGGTGGTCGACTACGCGCACAAGACCGACGCCGTCGAATCGGTACTGCGCGCCCTGCGCAGGGTCACCGAGGGCAAGGTCCACGTGGTGCTCGGCTGCGGCGGGGACCGGGACCTCACCAAGCGCCGGCCGATGGGCGCCGCGGCGGCCCGGCTCGCCGACACCGCCGTACTGACCTCCGACAACCCCCGCTCCGAGGACCCCCTCGCGATCCTCGCCACCATGCTCGAGGGCGCGGCCTCCGTGCCCGCCCACGAGCGCGGCGAGGTGCAGGTCTTCGAGGACCGGGCCGCGGCGATCGCCGCGGCCGTCGCCCGCGCACAGCCCGGCGACGCCGTGCTGGTCGCCGGCAAGGGCCACGAGCAGGGACAGGACATCGCCGGGGTGGTGCGTCCCTTCGACGACCGCCAGGTGCTTCGCGAAGCTATCCAGCAGACCCAGGGATGAACTTGTGATCGCCCTCTCCCTCGCCGAGATCGCAGAAGTCGTCGGCGGACAGACGTACGACATACCGGATCCGTCCGTCCCGGTCACCGGACCGGTGGTCCGGGACTCACGGGAGGTGGTGCCGGGCAGCCTGTTCGTCGCCTTCGCCGGTGAACGCGTGGACGGCCACGACTTCGCGGCCGCGGTCGTGGAGGCCGGTGCGGCCGCCGTGCTCGCCTCCCGGCCCGTGGGGGTGCCCGCGATCGTCGTCGAGGACGTCCAGAGCGCGCTGGGTGCCCTCGCCCGGCACGTCGTACGGCGGCTCGGCACCACCCTCGTCGCCCTGACCGGCTCGGCCGGCAAGACCAGCACCAAGGACCTCATCGCGCAGGTGCTGCGGCGCAAGGCGCCGACCGTCTTCACCCCCGGCTCCCTCAACAACGAGATCGGGCTGCCGCTGACCGCGCTCACCGCCACCGAGGAAACCCGGTACCTCGTGCTGGAGATGGGCGCCCGCGGGATCGGTCACATCCGCTACCTCACCGGTCTCACCCCGCCGAAGATCGGCCTCGTGCTCAACGTGGGCACCGCGCACATCGGCGAGTTCGGCGGCCGGGAGCAGATCGCCCTGGCCAAGGGCGAACTCGTCGAGGCCCTCCCCGAGGACGGCACCGCGGTCCTCAACGCGGACGACCCGCTCGTCCGCGCCATGGCGTCCCGCACGAAGGCGAAGGTGCTCCTCTTCGGAGAGAGCGACGAAGCGGACGTTCGGGCCGAGAACGTACGACTCATGGACAGCGGACAGCCGTCGTTCAGGCTTCACACACCCTCCGGTGCAAGCGATGTGACCATGCGCCTGTACGGTGAGCACCACGTGTCGAACGCGCTCGCCGCGGCCGCCGTCGCCCACGAGTTGGGCATGTCCGCAGACGAGATCGCACTCGCGCTCTCCGAAGCGGGCTCCCTCTCCCGCTGGCGGATGGAGGTCACCGAGCGCCCGGACGGCGTGACGGTCGTCAACGACGCCTACAACGCGAACCCCGAGTCCATGCGAGCCGCCCTGCGCGCGCTCGCGTCCATGGGCAAAGCCTCACAGGCGAAGGGGGGCCGTACATGGGCGGTGCTCGGCCAGATGGCCGAGCTCGGGGACGAGGCGCTCGCCGAGCACGACGCGGTCGGACGGCTCGCCGTCCGGCTCAACGTCAGCAAGCTCGTCGCGGTCGGGGGCAGAGAAGCCGCCTGGCTGCAACTGGGCGCATATAACGAGGGTTCGTGGGGTGAGGAGTCGGTGCACGTGTCCGACGCACAGGCGGCTGTCGACCTGTTGCGCAGTGAATTGCGCCAGGGAGACGTCGTTCTCGTGAAGGCGTCCCGGTCGGTCGGTCTCGAGAGTGTGGCGCAGGCGCTGCTCGCGACCGGTACCGAGGGCGAGGTCGTCGCCCGATGATGAAGCAGATCCTGTTCGCAGGAGTCATTGGCCTCTTCCTGACGCTGGTCGGCACCCCGCTGCTGATCAAGCTGCTCGCACGCAAGGGGTACGGGCAGTACATCCGCGACGACGGCCCGCGCGAGCACGCCAGCAAGCGCGGTACGCCGACGATGGGCGGTATCGCCTTCATCCTGGCGACGGTCGCCGCGTACTTCCTGGCGAAACTGGTCACGGACTACGTGGACCCGAAGGTCGACGCGGCGCCGACCTTCTCGGGTCTGCTGGTGCTCGGCCTGATGGTGGGCATGGGCATCGTCGGCTTCCTGGACGACTACATCAAGATCGTCAAACGGCGGTCGCTGGGCCTGCGGGCCAAGGCCAAGATGTCCGGCCAGCTGATCGTCGGTATCGCCTTCGCCGTGCTCGCCCTGCAGTTCGCGGACAGCCGCGGCAACACCCCGGCGTCCACCAAGCTGTCGTTCATCACC
This sequence comes from Streptomyces sp. P9-A2, assembly GCF_036634175.1. Classification (NCBI taxonomy): domain Bacteria; kingdom Bacillati; phylum Actinomycetota; class Actinomycetes; order Kitasatosporales; family Streptomycetaceae; genus Streptomyces; species Streptomyces sp. P9-A2. The sequence goes on along the minus strand of NZ_JAZIFX010000001.1, from coordinate 1,915,503 downwards.
GACTTCGGCTGGACCATCGGCCCGGTGCTGTTCGTCCTCTGGGCGCTGTTCATGATTCTCGCGATGTCGAACGGCGTGAACCTGACGGACGGCCTGGACGGTCTGGCCACCGGCGCCTCCGTCCTGGTCTTCGGCGCCTACACCTTCATCGGCGTCTGGCAGTTCCAGGAGTCCTGCGCCAACGCGACGACCCTGACCAACCCGGGTGCCTGTTACGAGGTGAGAGACCCCCTCGACCTCGCGGTGGTCGCCTCCGCGCTGATGGGCTCCTGCCTGGGCTTCCTGTGGTGGAACACCTCGCCGGCCAAGATCTTCATGGGCGACACCGGTTCGCTCGCCCTCGGCGGCGTCCTCGCGGGCCTGGCGATCTGCTCCCGCACCGAGCTGCTGGTCGCCATCCTGGGCGGCCTGTTCGTCCTCATCACCATGTCGGTGGTCATCCAGGTCGGCTCCTTCAAGCTCACCGGGAAACGCGTCTTCAGGATGGCACCGCTCCAGCACCACTTCGAACTCAAGGGGTGGTCCGAAGTCCTTGTCGTGGTCCGCTTCTGGATCATCCAGGGCATCTGCGTGATCGTCGGACTCGGCATCTTCTACGCGGGATGGGCAGCGGACAAGTGACCGCACCAGTGGCATCGCAGTCCCCGGAGCCCTACCGGTTCCGGGGCAGGCGCATCACCGTCGCCGGGCTCGGCGTCTCCGGCGTCCCGGCGGCCAGGGCACTGCACGGCCTCGGCGCGCACGTCACGGTCGTCAACGACGGTGACGACGAGCGCGCCCGGACCCAGGCGGCCGGACTGGAACGGCTCGGCATCGCCGTCCGCCTCGGCGAGGAGGCCGCGAGCACCCTCCCCGAGGGCACCGAACTCGTCGTCACCGCCCCCGGCTGGAAGCCCGGCAAGCCGCTGTTCGCCGCCGCCGAACAGGCCGGCGTCCCGATCTGGGGCGACGTCGAACTGGCCTGGCGGCTGCGCGAAACCCGCGCGGGGAAGACGGCCCCGCCCTGGCTCGCGGTCACCGGCACCAACGGCAAGACCACCACCGTCCGGATGCTCGCCTCGATCCTCGAGGCGGCGGGTCTGCGCACCGCGGCCGTCGGCAACATCGGCGTCTCGCTCCTCGACGCGGTGCTCGGCGACGAGGAGTACGACGTGCTCGCCGTGGAACTGTCCAGCTACCAGCTCCACTGGTCCTCCTCCCTGCGCGCGCACTCGGCGGCGGTGCTGAACCTCGCCCCCGACCACCTCGACTGGCACGGCTCCATGGAGGCGTACGCCGCCGACAAGGGCCGCGTCTACGAGGGCAACCGCATCGCCTGCGTCTACAACGCCGACGCCACCGACAAGCCGTCCACCGAGGACCTGGTCCGGGAGGCCGACGTCGAGGAGGGCTGCCGCGCCGTCGGCTTCACCCTCGGCACCCCCGGACCCTCCCAACTCGGTGTCGTCGACGGCATCCTGGTCGACCGCGCCTTCGTCGAGGACCGCCAGGGCAGCGCCCAGGAACTCGCCGAGGTCGCCGACGTCGACCCGCCCGCCCCGCACAACATCGCCAACGCCCTCGCCGCCGCCGCCCTCGCGCGCGCCTACGGAGTGCCGGCGGCGGCCGTACGGGACGGGCTGCGCGCCTTCACCCCGGACGCCCACCGCATCGCGCACGTCGCCGACCTGGACGAGGTCGCCTATGTCGACGACTCCAAGGCGACCAACACCCATGCCGCACAGGCCTCGTTGGCGGCCTACGGATCGATCGTGTGGATCGCCGGCGGACTCGCCAAGGGCGCCACCTTCGACGAACTGGTCGCGAGCTCGGCGAAACGCCTGCGCGGCGTCGTCCTGATCGGCGCGGACCGCGCGCTGATCCGCGAAGCCCTGGCGCGACACGCACCGGAAGTACCCGTGGTCGACCTCGGCCGGACCGACACTGGGGCGATGCTCCAGGCTGTCCAGGAGGCGAAGCGGCTGGCCCGGCCCGGCGACACGGTGCTGCTGGCCCCGGCCTGCGCCTCGATGGACATGTTCGCCAACTACAACAGGCGCGGTGAGGCGTTCGCACAGGCGGTGCGCGAACTCGGTGCCTGACCCGGCCGCCTGTGCCGGGCGACCTTGGGAGGGACGCGTGGGACCGTCGAGGCAGCATGGGGCGCACAGCGGAGGCCGGCATGCCCGGTAGCCGCACCGGACGGCCTCCCGTGCGGCGGGCGCCCCGCCGCCCCGCCGCACCCCGGCCGGCCCGCGAGAACCCCCTGAGGGCCCTCCACGCGCGGGCGTACAGGGCCTGGGACCGGCCGCTGACCGCCTACTACCTGATCCTCGGCGGCAGCGCGCTGATCACCGTGCTCGGCCTGGTGATGGTCTACTCGGCCTCCCAGATCACCGCGCTGCAGATGTCGCTGCCGGGCTCGTACTTCTTCCGCAAGCAGCTCCTGGCCGCCGGCATCGGGGCCGTGCTGCTGCTCGCGGCTTCCCGGATGCCGGTGAAGCTGCACCGGGCGCTGGCCTACCCCATTCTCGCGGGCGCCGTCTTCCTGATGGTCCTGGTGCAGGTACCGGGGATAGGGATGGAGGTCAACGGCAACCAGAACTGGATCGGCGTCGGCGGCTCCTTCCAGCTCCAGCCCAGTGAGTTCGGCAAGCTCGCCCTGGTGCTGTGGGGCGCCGACCTGCTCGCCCGCAAGCGGGAGAGGCGGCTGCTGTCCCAGTGGAAGCACATGCTGGTGCCGCTCGTTCCGGCCGCCTTCATGCTGCTGGGACTGATCATGCTCGGCGGCGACATGGGCACGGCGATCATCCTGACGGCGATCCTCTTCGGCCTGCTCTGGCTGGCCGGGGCGCCCACCCGGCTGTTCGCCGGCGTGCTGGCCGTCGCCGCGCTGATCGGCGCGCTCCTCATCAGGACCAGCCCGAACCGCATGGCCCGGCTGGCCTGTCTCGGCGCCACCGAACCCCGGACGGGTCCCGTCGACTGCTGGCAGGCCGTGCACGGGATCTACGCCCTCGCGTCCGGCGGGATCTTCGGGTCCGGACTCGGCGCGAGTGTGGAGAAATGGGGCCAACTGCCGGAAGCCCACACCGACTTCATCTTCGCCATCACCGGTGAGGAACTGGGCCTGGCGGGGACGCTGTCGGTGCTCGCCCTGTTCGCGGCTCTAGGCTATGCGGGTATCCGCGTGGCCGGACGCACGGAGGACCCCTTCGTGAGGTATGCCGCGGGAGGCGTGACCACCTGGATCACGGCCCAGGCCGTGATCAACCTCGGTGCGGTCCTCGGGCTGCTGCCGATCGCAGGCGTTCCCCTCCCGCTGTTCTCCTACGGGGGCTCCGCCCTGTTGCCGACCATGTTCGCCATCGGGCTGCTGATCGCCTTCGCGCGTGACGAGCCCGCTGCGCGGGCGGCGCTCGCGATGCGGCAACCTCGCTTTGGTAGAAAGCGGGACCGGGGTACTCGAAGACCCCACAGATGGAACACGATGCGACGGCGCGCCACGGTGGCACGTTCGTCCGGAGAGCGGTGAATTTCGGTGCATGTCGTACTCGCCGGCGGAGGAACCGCGGGCCACATCGAGCCCGCGCTCGCCCTCGCGGATGCCCTGCGCAGGCAGGATCCGTCCGTGGGCATCACGGCCCTGGGCACGGAACGCGGTCTCGAGACACGTCTGGTACCCGAGCGCGGGTACGAACTGGCGCTGATCCCCGCCGTACCGCTGCCCCGCAAGCCCACCCCCGAGCTGATCACCGTCCCGGGCCGGCTGCGCGGCACCATCAAGGCGACCGAACAGATCCTGGAACGCACCAAGGCGGACGCCGTGGTCGGCTTCGGCGGCTATGTCGCCCTGCCCGGCTACCTCGCCGCCAAGCGGCTCGGTGTGCCGATCATCGTCCATGAGGCCAACGCCCGCCCCGGCCTGGCCAACAAGATCGGCTCCCGGTACGCGGCCAGGGTCGCCGTCTCCACCCCGGACAGCAAGCTGCGCGACGCCCGCTACATCGGGATTCCGCTGCGCCGCTCCGTAGCCACCCTGGACCGGGCCGCCGTGCGGCCCGAGGCCCGCGCCGCGTTCGGGCTCGACCCCAACCTGCCCACGCTGCTGGTCTCCGGCGGCTCGCAGGGCGCCCGTCGGCTGAACGAGGTCGTCCAGCAGGTCGCGCCGTGGCTCCAGCAGGCCGGCATCCAGATCCTGCACGTGGTCGGCCCGAAGAACGAACTGCCCCAGGTGCAGCAGATGCCGGGAATGCCCCCCTACATCCCGGTAGGTTACGTGGACCGGATGGACCTCGCGTACGCCGCGGCCGACATGATGCTCTGCCGCGCGGGTGCGATGACCGTCGCCGAACTCTCCGCCGTCGGGCTCCCGGCCGCCTACGTCCCGCTGCCCATCGGCAACGGCGAACAGCGGCTGAACGCCCAGCCGGTGGTCAAGGCCGGCGGCGGACTTCTGGTCGACGACGCGGAGCTGACGCCGGAGTGGGTCCAGCAGAACGTGCTGCCCGTCCTGGCCGACCCGCACCGGCTGTACGAGATGTCCCGCGCCGCCACCGAGTTCGGCCGCCGGGACGCCGACGACCTGCTCGTCGGCATGGTGTACGAGGCGATCGCCTCACGTCACCGCTAGGGTCTGTCCGGCGGATCAAGTCGGAGGTGACCGGCGGCGTCTGTCCAGCTGGGTCGAGCGAGGGCGATGGGGCCCCTCCCGCGCGAGCATGTTCGAGCGTGGGGGAGCGTCCAGCCGCAAGGCGGAGGAGGGCGTGCCGAGCCTCGCGTCTTCCGGCATGATCCGCCGGACGCGCCCCAGGACGCCGGCGAGTGAGCCGAAGGGACGCGGTCGCGGCGCCCCGGAGGCGAACCGCGCCGAGGGAAAGGGAGTGCTGTGGCCGGATCGACTGCCGCCGAGCGCGGTGAACGCCGGCGGGAGTCGTCCGGGCCGCCGCCCGGGTGGCGGCGGTTGAGGCGGAGACATCTTCGTCTGATCATCATCCTGGCGGTCGCCCTGGTCTTTCTCGGCAGCGGTACGTTCTGGCTGCTGTACGGGTCCGATCTGGCCCGGGTGGAGAGGGTGTCCGTGTCCGGCACCCGGGTCCTGACCCCCGAAGAAGTGCGCAAGGCCGCCGATGTTCCCGTCGGGGACCAGCTGGCCGCGGTGGGCACGGACGTGATCGCCTCACGGCTCCGCGAGAAATTGCCCCGAATCGGCACAGTTGACGTGGTCCGTTCCTGGCCGCACGAAATCGAGCTGAATATCACCGAGCGCACGCCGGTTCTTCTGGTCGAAAAGGGCGGGGAGTTCACCGAGATCGACGACGAAGGTGTCCGGTACGCCACGGTTCCCCAAGCACCCAAGGGCGTTCCCCGGTTGGAATGGGACGTGCGCCGGAGCGGTACCACGGCCGCGAGCCTGCGCCGCTTCGGCGAGGGCCGGCTGGTGCGCGAGGCGGTACGGGTCGCCCGTGAGGTGCCGGACGCCGTCGCCCGTACCGCGCGGAGCGTCAAGGTCCGTTCCTACGACGACATCTCGCTGGAACTGGCGGACGGCAGGACGATCGCCTGGGGAAGCGGCGAGAACGGTGCCGCGAAGGGCCGTGCCCTCACCGCTCTGCTGAAAGCGGCGCCGGACGCACGGCACTTCGATGTGAGTGTCCCCACGGCACCCGCATCATCAGGGAGTTGACGGGTATCAGCGCAGGCCAGCCCCCTGGTTGGGGGGTGGCACGGCTGATCACATAGGGTGAAAAGAAAAACGGGAGGTTCGGCGTGTTCGTTGAACGCGCGCCACTTGTCGACTTAGTGTCCTGTTCAGAAGACTCCAGGGAACAGGCACACTGGTAACTCTAAACTTCAACGTTAGGGTTCGGGTCGGCGATACGGACCGCCCCACATCGGCATCAGTCGTCGAACCGCGGCACGGCCGCGAGCCGGCGACACGTAAATCGAGGCGAGAGGCCTTCGACGTGGCAGCACCGCAGAACTACCTCGCAGTCATCAAAGTCATCGGTGTCGGCGGCGGTGGTGTCAACGCCATCAACCGGATGATCGAGGTCGGTCTCAAGGGCGTCGAGTTCATCGCCATCAACACCGACGCGCAAGCCCTGTTGATGAGCGACGCCGACGTCAAGCTCGACGTCGGCCGTGAACTCACCCGCGGACTCGGCGCCGGAGCCAACCCGGCCGTCGGCCGCAAGGCGGCCGAGGACCACCGCGAGGAGATCGAGGAGGTCCTCAAGGGGGCCGACATGGTCTTCGTGACGGCCGGCGAGGGCGGCGGCACCGGCACCGGCGGCGCCCCCGTGGTGGCCAACATCGCCCGCTCGCTCGGCGCTCTCACCATCGGCGTGGTCACCCGCCCGTTCACCTTCGAGGGCCGGCGCCGCGCCAACCAGGCGGAGGACGGCATCGCCGAACTCCGCGAAGAGGTCGACACCCTCATCGTCATTCCCAACGACCGGCTGCTGTCCATCTCGGACCGCCAGGTCTCGGTGCTGGACGCCTTCAAGTCGGCGGACCAGGTCCTGCTCTCCGGCGTCCAGGGCATCACCGACCTCATCACCACCCCCGGCCTGATCAACCTCGACTTCGCCGACGTCAAGTCGGTCATGTCCGAGGCCGGGTCGGCCCTCATGGGCATCGGGTCGGCCCGCGGCGACGACCGCGCGGTGGCCGCCGCCGAGATGGCGATCTCCTCCCCGCTGCTGGAAGCCTCCATCGACGGCGCCAGGGGCGTTCTGCTGTCCATCTCCGGCGGCAGCGACCTCGGTCTGTTCGAGATCAACGAGGCCGCCCAGCTGGTGAGTGAGGCGGCTCACCCCGAAGCCAACATCATCTTCGGCGCGGTGATCGACGACGCCCTCGGCGACGAGGTCCGGGTCACGGTGATCGCGGCCGGCTTCGACGGTGGCCAGCCGCCCTCGAAGCGGGACAACGTCCTCGGCTCGTCCTCGGCCAAGCGCGAGGAGCCCGCCCCCGCGCGGCAGCCCGAGAGCCGCCCGTCCTTCGGCTCCCTGGGCAGCGTCACGCCCAGGGAGGAGCCGGAGCAGGCGCCCGAGCCGGTCAGCGACATCCCGGTCGCCCAGCCGCCCGTCCCGCCGTCCCGCACCTACGCGGACAGCGCGGCCGAGGAGCTGGACGTACCGGACTTCCTCAAGTGATAGGACAACGCGAAAGCGTGCGCGGCGCGCACTTCGCCCTCACCGACCGGTGGGGCGGGGTGAGCGCCGCTCCGTATGCGGAGTTCAATCTCGGCGGTGCGGTCGGCGACGACTCCGGCGCGGTGCGCACCAACCGCGAACTGGCCGCGAAGTCCCTCGCCCTCGACCCGGCACGGGTGGTCTGGATGAACCAGGTGCACGGAGCCGACGTGGTCGTGGTGGACGAGCCGTGGGGCGGGAGTCCCGTTCCCGAGGTCGACGCGGTGGTCACCGCGCGGCGGGGCCTCGCCCTCGCCGTCCTCACCGCCGACTGTGTTCCGGTGCTGCTCGCGGACCCCGCCGCCGGTGTCGCCGCGGCGGCCCACGCGGGCCGGCCCGGACTGGTCTCGGGAGTGGTCCCCGCCGCCGTGCACGCCATGACGGAACTCGGCGCCGACCCGGCCCGCATCGTCGCCCGTACCGGCCCCGCCGTCTGCGGCCGTTGCTACGAGGTGCCGTCGCAGATGCGTGCCGAGGTGGCCGCCGTCGAGCCGGCGGCGTACGCCGAGACGAGCTGGGGCACGCCGGCGGTCGATGTGGCCGGGGGTGTGCACGCCCAGCTCGAACGGCTCGGGGTGGGCGACCGGGAGCGGTCGCCGGTGTGCACGCTGGAGTCGGACGATCATTTCTCGTACCGGCGGGACCGCACCACAGGGCGGCTCGCGGGCTATGTGTGGCTGGACTGATGAGGCATGACGGAGCGTAAGGAAGAACTCGCCGCGAACCTCGCGGATGTGGAGGAGCGGATCGCCGCCGCGTGCGCGGCCGCCGGGCGCGGGCGGGAGGAGGTGACCCTGATCGTGGTCACCAAGACCTTCCCCGCGAGCGATGTGCGGATCCTGTCGGAACTCGGTGTGCGCCATGTCGCCGAGAACCGCGACCAGGACGCCGCCCCGAAAGCCGCCCAATGTGCCGACTTGCCCCTTGAGTGGCACTTTGTCGGGCAGCTTCAGACCAATAAAGTGCGATCTGTGGCAGGTTATGCCGATTTCGTGCAGTCCATCGATCGTTCCCGACTGGTCACGGCCCTCTCCAAAGAGGCCGTGCGCACCGGGCGCGAACTGGGCTGCCTCATCCAGGTCGCGCTCGACGCCGATGAGCCCGCGGCGGGAGGGGGCCGGGGAGAGCGCGGCGGCGTGGCGCCGGGCGGTGTCGCGGAGTTGGCCCGTCTCGTCGCCGGGGCCGAAGGCCTGCGGCTGGACGGACTGATGACCGTCGCTCCGCTCACCGGGGAGTACGCCGGGCGTCAACAGGCGGCGTTCGAGCGGTTGATGGATTTGTCGACCGACCTGCGTGCGGCCCATCCTGCTGCGAACATGGTCTCCGCGGGGATGAGTGCGGATCTCGAACAGGCTGTTGCGGCCGGAGCGACACATGTGCGCGTAGGCAGTGCGGTACTCGGAGTCCGCCCCAGGCTCGGGTAACGTCGCCAGGAAGTCGGACCACAGCAGAAAATATGGTCATTGCCGCTGATCGGGCGGACTTGAGGATCTTGTGGATCGCGGGCACTCGGCGGTCGTCAGCGGATCCACCACAGAGCGGAGGGCACGGAGCATGGCCGGCGCGATGCGCAAGATGGCGGTCTACCTCGGCCTCGTGGAGGACGATGGGTACGACGGCCGCGGATTTGACCCAGACGACGACTTCGAACCCGAACTCGACCCGGAGCCCGAGCGGGACCACCGGCGGCACGAGCCGTCGCATCAGTCGCACGGCGCACATGGTGCACATCAACTCCAAAGGGACGAAGAGGTGAGAGTCGCCCCCTCGCCCCCACTTCGCGAGCCGGTCGCCCGGTCCGCTTCGCTTCCCGCTGAATCGGCACGCCCGGCGCGCATCGCGCCCGTGGCATCCATCACACAAGAACGCGCCAGCCTGGAGAAGAACGCACCGGTGATCATGCCCAAGGTCGTGTCGGAACGAGAGCCTTACCGGATCACCACACTTCACCCGCGGACCTACAACGAGGCCCGTACCATCGGGGAACACTTCCGCGAAGGCACGCCGGTGATCATGAATTTGACCGAGATGGACGACACGGACGCCAAGCGACTTGTCGACTTCGCGGCCGGTCTGGTGTTTGGTCTTCACGGCAGCATCGAGCGGGTGACGCAGAAGGTGTTCCTGCTGTCTCCTGCTAACGTCGATGTCACGGCGGAGGACAAGGCCCGTATCGCAGAGGGCGGGTTCTTCAACCAGAGCTGAGACGCAGGACCGGACAGAAGCAGTACACAGGGGAGAGGGACAACCAGACCATGAGCGTGTTCGCGCAGGTGATCTACATCGCGCTGATGGTGTTCCTCATCGTGCTCATCTTCCGTCTGGTCATGGACTACGTCTTCCAGTTCGCCCGCTCGTGGCAACCCGGCAAGGCGATGGTGGTCGTCCTGGAGGCCACCTACACTGTCACCGATCCACCGCTGAAGCTTCTGCGTCGGGTCATCCCGCCGCTGCGTCTCGGGGGCGTGGCGCTCGACCTGTCCTTCTTCGTGCTGATGATCATCGTCTACATCCTGATCTCCCTCGTGGGCAATGCGCTGAGGTGACTGTGGACGACATGGGCCTGCCGACTGCCGATGACTACGTTGAGGTGAAGAGATGCCGTTGACCCCCGAGGACGTGCGGAACAAGCAGTTCACGACCGTCCGCCTCCGAGAAGGCTATGACGAGGACGAGGTCGATGCCTTCCTCGACGAGGTCGAAGCCGAACTGACGCGCCTGCTCCGAGAGAACGAGGACCTGCGCGCCAAACTGGCCGCGGCCACGCGCGCTGCCGCCCAGAACCAGCAGAACATGCGCAAGCCTCCGGAACCGCAGGACCAGCAGCAGCAACAGCAGGGGCCGCCCCAGGGGATGCCCCAGCAGGGCATGCGAGGTCCCGGCGGTCCGGTGCCCGCCGGCATATCGGGCCCGCCGCAGCAGCAGATGGGTGGCCCCATGGGTGGTCCGCCCCAGCTGCCGAGCGGTGCGCCGCAGCTGCCCGCCGGCCCCGGTGGTCAGGGCGGTCCGCAGGGCCCCGGCCCGATGGGCCAGGGTCCCGGTCCCATGGGCCAGGGCGGTCCCATGGGTCAGGGTGGCCCGATGGGTCAGGGCGGTCCGATGCAGGGGCAGATGCAGGGGCAGATGGGCCAGGGCGGCCCGATGCAGGGGCAGATGCAGGGACAGATGGGCCAGGGCGGCCCGATGCAGGGGCAGATGCAGGGACAGATGGGCCACGGTGGCCCCATGGGCGGTCCCGGCGGTCCCATGGGCGGCCCTCCCGGCCTCCCCGGACAGCAGGGCGGTCCCGGCGGCGACAGCGCGGCCCGCGTGCTCTCGCTGGCCCAGCAGACCGCCGACCAGGCGATCGCCGAGGCCCGTTCCGAGGCCAACAAGATCGTCGGCGAGGCGCGTTCGCGTGCCGAGGGTCTCGAGCGGGACGCACGCTCCAAGGCGGACGCCCTGGAGCGGGACGCGCAGGAGAAGCACCGCGTCGCGATGGGCTCCCTGGAGTCCGCCCGCGCCACGCTGGAGCGCAAGGTCGAGGACCTGCGCGGCTTCGAGCGCGAGTACCGCACGCGGCTGAAGTCCTACCTGGAGTCGCAGCTGCGTCAGCTGGAGACCCAGGCGGACGACTCGCTCGCCCCGCCGCGTCAGCCCGCCGCCCCGTCGCTGCCGCCGTCCCCGGCGCCCTCGATGGCTCCGGCCGGTGCCGGTGCGCCGTCCTACGGCGGCAACCAGCAGATGGGCGGCCCCGGACAGCCCGGTCCGTCCTACGGCGGTGGCCAGCAGCAGATGCAGCCGGCGATGACCCAGCCCATGGCGCCGGTGCGTCCGCAGGGACCGTCGCCGATGGGTCAGGCGCCCTCGCCGATGCGCGGGTTCCTGATCGACGAGGACGACAACTGACGGTTTGATGGCCATGAGTACGGCGTAGCGGCCGACGGCGTTCAGGGCGGGGCCCCGGGTTGGACAACCCGGGGCCCCGCCCTTGTGCTACGCGCGTTGGGGCCCCTTTGCGGTGTCTGCGGTGGTTGTTCAAGGTGTGGGGCAGTTGTCCGCCGGACGCGACGCCGAAGGGCCCGGGTCCACCGGGTTCTTCTCGGTGGACCCGGGCCCTTCGCTGTGCGGGGCGGGAGGGAACGCGCTGGGCGCCCCGGCGTGATCCGCGCCCCGGGCGTTACTTACACCCTGAGGACACTTACGACCTCACCCGCGACAGCGAGCGGGCTCCCGACGCCCTGCGGCTTCGCCTCCGGCGTCGTCGTCGGTCGCGATGGCTCCGCCATCACTCCCTCCTCCGCCTCGGATCCAAAGCCGCAGGACGCCGCTCGCTGATCCACTCCCCATCGCGGGTGAGGTCGTTACGCCTTGCGGAGGCGGAACGTCAGGGACAGGCCCTCGTCGGTGAACGGCTGACCGTAGGCGCCGTCCGCCTCGTCCCGGGCGCTGTGCTCGTTCACGAAGGCCACGGCGAGGACCTCGTCGGCGATGAGACCGGCGTGCTCGGTCAGGGCCGCGACCGTGGCGTCCTCCGTCGCCGTCCAGCGCAGGGCGATCCGGTCGGCCACGTCGAGGCCGCTGTTCTTACGGGCCTCCTGGATCAGCCGGATCGCGTCCCGGGCCAGACCGGCCCGGCGCAGCTCCTCGGTGATCTCCAGGTCCAGGGCGACCGTGGCACCGGCGTCGGACGCCACCGACCAGCCCTCCCGCGGGGTCTCCGTGATGATCACCTCGTCCGGGGCGAGGGTGATCGTCTCACCGTCGACCTCCACCGAGGCGGTGCCCTCGCGCAGCGCCAGGGACAGCGCGGCGGCGTCCGCGTTCGTGACGGCCCTGGCGACGTCCTGGACGCGCTTGCCGAACCGCTTGCCCAGGGCGCGGAAGTTGGCCTTGGCCGTCGTGTCCACCAGCGAGCCGCCCACCTCGGACAGGGACGCCAGGGACTCGACGTTCAGCTCCTCGGTGATCTGCGTGTGCAGCTCGGGGTGGAGGGCGCCGAAGCCGCTCGCCGCGATCAGGGCGCGCTTGAGCGGCTGGCGGGTCTTGACGCCCGACTCCGCGCGGGTGGCCCGTCCCAGCTCCACCAGGCGGCGCACCAGCACCATCTGCTTCGACAGCTCCGGGTCGATCGCCGTCAGGTCGGCCTCGGGCCAGGAGGACAGGTGGACGGACTCCGGGGCGTGGGGGGTGACCGGCACCACCAGGTCCTGCCAGACCCGCTCGGTGATGAACGGGGTCAGCGGGGCCATCAGCCTGGTGACCGTCTCGACGACCTCGTGCAGGGTGCGCAGTGCGGCCTTGTCGCCCTGCCAGAAGCGGCGCCGGGAGCGGCGGACGTACCAGTTGGACAGGTCGTCGACGAACGAGGACAGCAGCTTGCCGGCCCGCTGGGTGTCGAAGCCCTCCAGCGCCGAGGTCACCTGGTCGGTGAGCGCGTGCAGTTCGGAGAGCAGCCAGCGGTCCAGCAGCGGGCGGTCGGCGGGTGCCGGGTCGGCCCCGGACGGGGCCCAGCCGGACGTACGCGCGTACAGCGCCTGGAAGGCGACGGTGTTCCAGTAGGTCAGGAGCGTCTTGCGGACGACCTCCTGGATGGTGCCGTGGCCCACCCGGCGGGCCGCCCACGGGGAACCGCCGGCCGCCATGAACCAGCGGACCGCGTCCGCGCCGTGCCGGTCCATCAGCGGGACCGGGTCCAGGGTGTTGCCCAGGTGCTTGGACATCTTGCGGCCGTCCTCGGCGAGGATGTGGCCCAGGCAGACGACGTTCTCGTACGAGGACTTGTCGAAGACCAGGGTGCCGACCGCCATCAGCGTGTAGAACCAGCCGCGGGTCTGGTCGATGGCCTCGCAGATGAACTGCGCCGGGTACCGGCTCTCGAACAGTTCCTTGTTCTTGTGCGGGTAGCCCCACTGCGCGAACGGCATCGAACCCGAGTCGTACCAGGCGTCGATGACCTCGGGCACCCGCGTGGCCGTCTTCCCGCAGCCGTCCTGCGGGCAGGCGAAGGTGACCTCGTCGATGAACGGGCGGTGCGGGTCGAGGCCCGACTGGTCGGTGCCGGTCAGCCCGGTCAGCTCGGCGAGCGAGCCGACGCAGGTGAGGTGGTCGTCCTCACAGCGCCAGATCGGCAGCGGGGTGCCCCAGTAGCGGTTGCGGGACAGCGCCCAGTCGATGTTGTTGTTCAGCCAGTCGCCGTACCGGCCGTGCTTGACGGAGTCCGGGAACCAGTTGGTGCCCTCGTTCTCCTCCAGCAGGCGGTCCTTGACGGCCGTGGTGCGGATGTACCAGGAGGGCTGCGCGTAGTAGAGCAGCGCGGTGTGGCAGCGCCAGCAGTGCGGGTAGCTGTGCTCGTACGGGATGTGCTTGAAGAGCAGGCCCCGGTCGCCCAGGTCCTCCGTCAGCTTCTCGTCGGCCTTCTTGAAGAAGACGCCGCCGACCAGCGGGACGTCCTCCTCGAAGGTGCCGTCCGGGCGGACCGGGTTCACCACCGGCAGGCCGTAGGAGCGGCAGACCCTGAGGTCGTCCTCGCCGAAGGCGGGGGACTGGTGGACCAGACCCGTACCGTCCTCGGTGGTGACGTAGTCGGCGTTCACCACGTAGTGCGCCTCGGCCGGGAACTCCACGAGCTCGAAGGGACGCTGGTAGGTCCAGCGCTCCATCTCGGCGCCGGTGAAACTCTCGCCGGTGGTCTCCCAACCCTCCCCGAGCGCCTTGGCGACCAGCGGCTCGGCGACGACGACCTTCTCCGTGCCCTCGGGGCCCTGCGTCGCGACGACGTAGGTGACCTCGGGGTGCGCGGCGACCGCGGTGTTGGACACCAGCGTCCACGGTGTGGTCGTCCACACCAGGAGCGCGGCCTCGCCGGCCAGCGGGCCGGAGGTGAGGGGGAAACGGACGTAGACGGACGGGTCGACGACCGTCTCGTAGCCCTGCGCCAGTTCGTGGTCGGACAGGCCGGTGCCGCAGCGGGGGCACCAGGGGGCGACGCGGTGGTCCTGGACCAGCAGATCCTTGTCGAAGATCTCCTTCAGCGACCACCAGACGGACTCGATGTACTCCGGGTCCATCGTGCGGTACGGGTCCTGGAGGTCGGCCCAGTAGCCCATGCGGGTCGTGAGCTCTTCGAAGGCGTCGGTGTGGCGGGTCACCGACTCGCGGCATCTGGCGTTGAACTCGGCGATGCCGTACGCCTCGATGTCCTGCTTGCCGGAGAAACCGAGCTCCTTCTCCACCGCCAGCTCCACCGGGAGGCCGTGGCAGTCCCAGCCGGCCTTGCGGCCCACGTGGTAGCCGCGCATGGTGCGGAAGCGGGGGAAGACGTCCTTGAAGACGCGCGCCTCGATGTGGTGGGCGCCCGGCATGCCGTTGGCGGTGGGCGGGCCCTCGTAGAACACCCATTCGGGGCGGCCCTCGGACTGCTCCAGGCTCTTGGCGAAGATCTTCTGTTGCTGCCAGAAATCGAGCACCGCGTGCTCGAGAGCGGGCAGGTCGACCTGGGCGGGCACCTGTCGGTACATCGGCGTTGTCATGAGCGGGCTTCCTCCGGCGGACTTGCTGCCTTCCGTCCGGAGGGACGAGAGCCGTGTCGATCCCTGCGCCGCCGTCGGCGCGCTCCCGCGGTACCACCCTCCTTGGCCCCCCGGCGCGTCGTGTGCGCCGGTGAACCCCCTCATTGGGGTCGCGATACCGGTTCTACTCGCCGCTGCTGTCGGGCTGCGGCTTTCTTCCGGCGGCTCAGGGGTGATCTTCGCGTCGCGCTCGCCCCCGGGCTCACACCGTCCCCGGGTCGCTCTGGGCTGCGTACGCCGCTACTCGTCCCCATCCACGCTTTTCGCTCCGCTCAGTGTACGGCGCGGAGCGGCCGGCGGCCGACCGGTTTCCCGCGGGCGGTGAGTGGGCCCGGGCAGGGTCAGGGGAGTCCGTGCGCATGTCGTACGAGTCCCGAACAGTGAGACATACCGCTGAATGGGGCGGCACGGGTGTTCGGATTCTGTGGCGTCCGACTTGGCGGCATACCCGGCGGGGAGCTGGGCACAACGCATGAAGGTCCGCCGCGCGGCGTCCGCGGGGCGGTCGAATCGGGCGGTGCGCCCCGTTGCCGCGGGACCCGAGTCGATTTATCGTCCCAGCACGATGCGTGCGCAAGATCACAGTATGTGAAAAGGGGCCGCGGCCATGGTGGCGAAGAAGACCGCCGTACAGCAGTCGGCGTCCGGCGGAGCCGTGCCCGCCGAGGAGTCCCGGGAGGACACGAAGGCGACGGCGAAGGCTCAGGCGGGGAAGGCGGCCACGAAGCAGTCGGCCGGGAAGGCCGGACCAGGGAAGGCCGTGGCGGGAAAGAGCACGGCGAGGGAGACCGGGGCCGGGAAGAACGCTTCCGCTTCCGCTTCCGCGAAAACGAAGACGAAGACCGAGGAGGAGAAGGGAACGGCGGCCTCCGGAGCCGCGCGATCGAAAGCGACGGCTTCCCGGGCCGCCGGGGCCAGGAGCTCCCGGAAGAAGGCGGCCGCCGGGGAAACGGAGGCCGGCGCCGGGCGGGATGCCGCGCGCGGGGGCGGTACGGGCAGGAGCACCACCAGGACCAGCGGGGGCACACAGGACACGGCCGGGCACGGCACGGCCACTGACGCGGGCGCGGCCGAGGCCGCGACGCAGACGGGAGCGACGACGGTGGGTGCTGAGAAGACTCCTGGCACGGCGACGGCGGCGAAGACCGCCGTGCCCAAGGCACGGCTCGCTGCGGTGGAGCCCGGCGACCTCGCGGTGCGTCCGGGAGAGGAGCCCTGGACACCGGAGGAGGCCGAGGACGCGCGGACCGAGCTGACGGCCGAGGTGCTGCGGCTGCGTGAGGAGATCACCTCGTCCGAACGGTCACTGGCCGGCCTGATGCGGGACTCCGGGGACGGAGCGGGTGACGACCAGGCCGACACCGGCACGAAGAACATCACGCGCGAGCACGAACTGGCGCTCGCCGCCAACGCACGCGAGATGCTCACCCAGTACGAGCGCGCCCTGCAGCGGCTGGACGCCGGCACCTACGGCCTGTGCGAGAGCTGCGGCAACCCCATCGGCAAGGCCCGGATGCAGGCCTTCCCCCGGGCCACGCTGTGCGTCGAGTGCAAGCAGAAACAGGAGCGCCGGTACTGAGCACCCTCGTACCCCGCCTGAGCACGGGAGTCGCGCGGGGTGTGCCGTACCCTCGTCCTTCAGTCAGGTACCTAGGTTGAGGGACTCACGTGGCAGAGGCGGAGCGCATCATCGGTACGCCGGAGACCCCGGACGCGGACCGGGACGGGCAGGACCGTGCCGAGCACGACCGGGCCGAGGAGGTGCGGGCCGACGCCCAGGATGCGGAGGCAGCGGCCGAAACGCCCCGCGGCAAGCGGCGGGTGGCCGTGCTGTTCGCCGTCGCCGTCGTCGCCTACGCCCTCGACCTGGTCAGCAAGATGATCGTGGTCGCCGAGCTGGAGCACCACGAGCCCATCGAGATCATCGGGGACTGGCTGAGGTTCGAGGCGATCCGCAACGCGGGCGCGGCCTTCGGCTTCGGCGAGGCCTTCACCGTGATCTTCACGCTGATCGCGGCCGCGGTGATCGTGGTGATCGTCCGGCTGGCCCGCAAGCTGTACAGCCTGCCCTGGGCGATCGCGCTGGGCCTGCTGCTCGGCGGTGCCCTGGGCAACCTCACGGACAGGATCTTCCGCTCCCCGGGTGTCTTCCGGGGAGCGGTCGTCGACTTCATCGCGCCCAAGCACTTCGCCGTCTTCAACCTGGCGGATTCGGCGATCGTCTGCGGCGGCATCCTGATCGTCCTGCTGTCCTTCCGGGGCCTCGACCCGGACGGGACCGTCCACAAGGACTGAGCAGGACCGGGAGCGCGGGTACGGGGTTGCCGGGCCGGTCCGGCATACTCGACGGGTGAGCACCATTCCCGAGATCCGAACCCTGCCCGTGCCCGACGGACTGGAGGGCGAGCGCATCGACGCCGCCATCTCCCGTATGTTCGGCTTCTCCCGTACCAAGGCGGCCGAGCTCGCCACCTCGGGGAAGGTCACGGTCGACGGATCGGTGGTCGGCAAGTCGGAGCGGGTGAGCGGGGGCGCCTGGCTCGAGGTGGAGATGCCGCAGGCGCCCGCCCCGGTGCGGGTGATCGCCGAGCCCGTCGAGGGCATGGAGATCGTGCACGACGACGACGACGTGGTCGTGATCTCCAAGCCGGTCGGGGTCGCCGCCCACCCCTCGCCGGGCTGGACCGGACCGACCGTGATCGGCGGCCTCGCCGCCGCCGGGTACCGCATCTCGACCTCCGGCGCCGCCGAGCGCCAGGGCATCGTGCACCGCCTCGACGTCGGCACCTCCGGTCTCATGGTGGTCGCCAAGTCGGAGTACGCGTACACGTCGCTGAAGCGCCAGTTCAAGGAGCGCACGGTCGACAAGCGCTACCACACCCTGGTCCAGGGCCACCCCGACCCGACCAGCGGCACCATCGACGCGCCCATCGGCCGTCATCCGAACCACGACTACAAGTGGGCGGTCACCGCGGAGGGCAAGCCCTCCGTCACGCACTACGACCTCATCGAGGCCTTCCGGGCCGCCTCGCTCCTCGACGTCAAGCTGGAGACCGGCCGCACCCACCAGATCCGCGTCCACATGGCCGCCCACCGGCACCCCTGCGTCGGCGACCTGACCTACGGCGCCGACCCCACGCTCGCCAAGCGGCTCCGCCTCACCCGCCAGTGGCTGCACGCCGTGGGGCTCGGCTTCGAGCACCCCGGGGACGGCCTGTGGGCGGAGTTCACCAGCGACTACCCCGAGGACCTGCGCCAGGCGCTCGACCTGGTCCGGGAGGAGACCTACGCGTGAGCACCCCGTACGTGGTCCGCGAAGCGGTGGGACCCGGCGACCGTCAGGCGTGCTTCGCGGTGCGCAAGGAGGTCTTCGTCGCCGAGCAGGGCGTGCCCGAGGACCTGGAGTACGACGCGTACGACGACGGCGCCGTGCATGTGCTCGCGGTCGGTGAGGACGGCGAGGCGCTCGGTACCGGGCGGCTGCTGCACGGCGGGGCCGCCGCGGCGAAGACCGGCGGTGACGCGTCGGCCGGGTCCCTGGGACGCCTCGCGGTGACGCGCCGGGCGCGGGGGCTGGGCGTCGGGGCCGCCCTGGTGCGGGGCGTCGAGGAGGCGGCCCGCGCCCGTGGTCTCGCCGCCGTCGACCTGCACGCGCAGACCCATGCCCTGGGATTCTACGAGCGGCTGGGATACGTGGCCTACGGGCCGGAGTTCCCGGACGCGGGGATGCCGCACCGGGCCATGCGGCGCACTCTGTGACCGGACGGGACGCGTAGCGGTCGGCGCGAGGCGGTCCGGGCATCCGGCTGCCGGACCGCCGGACCGCCTCGCGGCAGGCCGGTCACCGTGGCCGTACACACTCCGGCCGGCCGGGATCCGCACGCGTAAGGGTCTGCCGGAGAACAATATGTGGGTGGTCGGCGCGCTGACCTGCGGCATCAAGTCCGGAAACCCACAAGTTGTTTCTCTGCGAGCCCTAACGGCCTCACCCGCGATAGTGAGCGGGCTCCCGACGTCATGCGGCTTCGCCTCCAGCGTTGTCGTCGGTCGCGATGGCTCCGCCATCACTCCCTCCTCCGCCTTGGACGCGAAGCCGCATGACGCCGCTCGCTGATCCACTCCCCATCGCGGGTGAGGTCGTAAGCGTTTCGTGGCCGGGCACGCGGGGGTGACCAGTGGCGCCGCACGCCGGACGCCGGACGGTCGGCGCCGCACGCCTGGCGCGGGGCGTCGGCGTGGCAGGCTGGGCGCCCTGCCGTTTGACCGTCGAACCGCCCGGAGTACCGACCGTGGACCAGTTGGCCCTGCTGTTCGCCCTGCTGCTCGGTGCCGTGGTGTGCGTCCCCCTGGGAGACCGGCTGGGACTGCCGGCGCCGGTGCTGATGACGGTTTTCGGGATCGTCCTCGCCCTTCTGGAGTTCGTCCCGAACGTGGACGTCCCGCCGGACCTGATCCTGCCGCTGCTGCTGCCGCCCCTGCTCTACGCCGCCGTCCGCCGGACGTCCTGGCGGCAGTTCGCGGCGAACGCGAGACCGATCCTCCTGCTGGCCGTGGCGCTGGTGTTCGTCACCACGCTGTGCGTGGCCGTCGTCGCCCACGCGATCGTGCCGGGTCTGCCGCTGGCCGCCGCGGTCGCCCTCGGCGCGCTGGTCGCACCGCCCGACCCGGTCGCGGCGACCGCCGTCGCCGGGAAGCTGGGGCTGCCGCGCCGTCTGGTGTCGATCCTCGAGGGCGAGGGCCTGTTCAACGACGTCACCGCCATCGTCCTGTACCACGTGGCGATCGCCGCCGCCGTGAGCGGTACCTTCTCGCCCTGGGAGGCGGGCCTGGACCTGGTCCTGTCGGCCGTGGTGGCGGTCGCGGTCGGGCTCGTGCTCGGCTGGGGCGCCAACCGGCTCATGGACCTGCTGGGGGACGCGACCCTGCAGGTCGCGCTGAGCCTGCTGGTGCCGTACTTCTCCTACGTCCTGGCCGAGGAACTGCACGGCTCGGGGGTGCTCGCCGTGCTCACCACCGCGCTGTTCCTCGTGGAGTACGCCACCGACGCCGACGACGTCATGACCCGGCTGGCCGGACACGCCTTCTGGGACATCGTCGACACGCTCGTCACCGGCATCGCGTTCGGACTGGTCGGCCTCGAACTGCACAACGCGGTCCGGACCGCGTCCGGCCACTGGGGCGAACTGCTCGGCTGGGCCGGGGTGATCGTGGGCGTGGTCGTCCTCGTCCGGCTGCTGTGGCTGCTGCCGGCGACCTGGCTGACGAGGCGGCTGCACGCCGCGCGGGACACCGGTGAGGACATCCCGGTGAGCTGGCGCGAGACGATGGTGATGTGGTGGTCGGGGATGCGCGGGGTGGCCTCCGTCGCGCTGGTGCTGGCGATTCCGCTGGAGACCGGCACCGGGGGCGACTTCCCGGCCCGGGGCGAGATCGTCTTCATCGCGTTCGGCGTGATCATGGCGACGCTGCTGGTCCAGGGGACGACCCTGCCGTGGCTGGTGAGACGGCTGGGGGTGCGGGCCGACACCAGACGGGAGAAGGAACTCGAACGGGATCTCGCGCTGCGGGCGTCCCAGGCCGCGAAGCACCGGCTGCACGAGATCGAGGAGTCCGAGGAACTGCCGGAGGAACTGGCCGAGCAGATGCTGCGCAGCGCCTTCGACATCGGGGCGCGGATCAGCCCCGATGTCGTCGAGGACGAGCGGCGGGAGGCGTACCGGCACCGGGCGCGACGGGCCAAGGCGGCGCGGCGGATCCGGGGGGAGATGCTGAGCGCGGCGCGGCACGAGGTGCTGGCGGCGCGGAGCGAGGCGGGGGCCGACCCCGAGGTGGTGGACCGGGTGCTGCGTCACCTCGATGTGCGCAGTATGCGGTGAGTTCTCCCCGCGGTACGGCGTTCTGTTCGTAAGGTCGGGGTATGACGCGGAACGTGGTGATCAGCGGGGGCGGTACGGGGATCGGGCTGGCGGCGGCACGGGTCTTCGCCGCCGACGGGGACCGGGTGCTGCTGCTCGGACGGCGCGGGGACGTCCTGGAGCGGGCCGGGGCCGAGGTACCGGGGGCCGAGGTGTACGCCGCGGACCTCGCCGATCCGGTCGCCGTGCGGGGCGTCGCCGGCTACGTCGGCCGGGAGTTCGGAGCCGTCGACGTACTGATCCACAGCGCCGGCGGCAACGGCCTCCTCGAGCGCCAGGCCGGGGCGGACGATCCGCTCGACGCCGTCGCCCGCCACTGGACGGTCAACTTCCGGCTCAACCTGCTGACCGCCGTCCTGCTCACGGAGGCCCTCAAGGACCGGCTCGCCGAGCCCGGCGGACGGGTGCTGTTCCTCAGCTCCATCGCCGCCTACCGGGGTTCCGGGCAGACCGCGTACGCGGCGGCCAAGGCCGGACTCCATCCGTACGCCCATGACCTCGCCCGGAAGCTGGGGCCGCACGGCATCACGGTGAACGTGGTCGCGCCCGGCTACATCGAGGACACCGCGTTCTTCGGCGACGGCATCGACGGGGAGCGGCGGGCGGAGCTGATCGCCGAGACCGCCGACGGGCGGGCCGGGACGCCCGGGGACGTGGCCGCCACCCTGCACTGGCTGGCCTCCCCGGGCGCCGGACACATCACCTCGCAGATCATCCAGGTCAACGGCGGCGCCGAACGCGGCCACTGAAACGCCGTCAGTACCGTTCCTCTGGGCTGAGCAGGGGTGGGTCTGCTCGGCCGGACGCCCCGAACGGTCCTGGGCTCCCCCGCTGCCTCAAGGGCGTGGGAGGTGCCCCGGGTCTCCGGCGTGCTCGGCCCCGGGGTCGGCTCCGGGGCGGTGACACGCATCCGGTGCGTGGTCCGGGCCCGGGAGGCCTCCGCGGCCGGAGGTCGCTGAATGACACTGCCCCGCGCGATCCGGCCACATGGGTGCGGCCAAGGCGACGGGGAGGCCCCGAACCATCACTCCGGTGGAGCGGGGGCCCCGTTCACCGGCGCCGTCCCCGGCGTCCGGATCGCACGATCACGTTGACCCGGACGGCCCACGACACCGCAAGCCCGGAAGCCGACCCTCACACGAACGAGTCACACCGCCCTCAAGCAGCTGACGACCCCTGCGCCGCGCCCTGCGGGTCGTGGGCGGGCGCCCCGTCCTCCGGGGGACCGGAGGGGCCGGGGATACCCGGGGGACGGGTGATGCCGGCGGCGCCGCCGGGGGAGTGGTGGCTCGTGTCGAGGACCGGTGCCGGGTCGGCCGGGGCGGTGCTGATCCGGGGCAGGGCGTAGGGATGCTGCTCGGCCAGCCAGCGGACCATCTGCTCGCGGACCTCGACCCGTACCGTCCATATGTCGCCGGCGTCCTTGGCCGTCACCAGGGCCCGCACCTGCATGGTGCTGGGCGTGGTGTCCACGACGGTCAGGTTGTAGGCGCGGCCGTCCCAGGCCGGGCACTCGCGCAGGATGTCGCGGAGCCGGTCGCGCATCGCGTCCAGCGGGGCCCGGTGGTCGAGATGCCAGATGACCGTCCCGGTCATCTGCGGGGAGTCGCGGGACCAGTTCTCGAACGGCTTGGACGTGAAGTACGACACCGGCATGGTGATCCGGCGCTCGTCCCAGGTGTTCACGGTGAGGAAGGTCAGGGTGATCTCCTCGACCGTTCCCCACTCGCCGTCCACCACGACCGTGTCGCCGATGCGCACCATGTCGCCGAAGGCGATCTGCAGCCCGGCGAACAGGTTGCTGAGCGTGGACTGGGCGGCGACACCGGCGACGATGCCGAGGATGCCCGCCGAGGCCAGCAGCGAGGCGCCGGCCGCGCGCATGGCGGGGAAGGTCAGCAGCATCGCGGCCACTGCCACCACGCCGACGATCGCCGAGACGACCCGCCGGATCAGCGTCACCTGGGTGCGCACCCGGCGGACCCTGGCCGGGTCGCGCTCGCGGTGCACGTTGGCGTACCGGGTGTACGAGGTTTCGACGACGGCCGCCGCGATCCGGATCACCAGCCAGGCGGCCGACCCGATCAGCACCAGCGTCAGCACCCGGCCGATGCCCTCCCGGTACTCCTGGAACATCCTGGCCTCGCTGAACGAACCTCTCAGCAGGGCCGCGCAGATGAGCAACTGGTAGGGGATGCGGCCGCGCCGGAGCAGTTCCCACATGGGGGTCTCGGGGTGCCGGGCGTCGGCCTTGCGCAGCAGTCGGTCGGTGGCCCAGCCGAGCGTCAGGGTGAGCACGACCGAGCCGCCGAACACGATCAGGGGGCGGAGCACGTCTTCCATGTTCCTGAACCTAACCGGCCTCGCGCGCAGTGAACATGTGACATCCGTGGCGCCGTGGGCTGGGCGGGGTGCGGCGGTCCGGGACAGTCGCACGAGGCCGGCCCACGAGGCCGGCCCACGAGGCCGGCCCATGGACCCGGCACATCGGGTCCGTGCGCCGGGTCCGTAGGCCGGCGGGCACCGGCTGTCGGACCCGGCTGGCACCATGGCGTCATGAACATCATGCTGTTTCACTCGACCTACGGCCCGCGGCCCGCGGTGGCCGCGGCCGCGGACCGGTTGCGCGGCGCCGGACACGAGGTGTGGACGCCCGACCTCTTCGAGGGCCGTACGTTCGACACGGTCGAGGAGGGCATGGCCCACCAGGAGTCCATCGGCAGGGACGAGTTGCTGCGGCGGGCCGTGCTCGCCGCCGCGCCCTACTCGGAGCGGGGGCTGGTGTACGCCGGGCTCTCCTTCGGCGCCTCCGTCGCCCAGACGCTGGCCCTCGGTGACGGCCGGGCGCGCGGGCTGCTGCTCCTGCACGGCACGTCGGACATCGCGGCGAACGCGGCGGTGGACGGTCTGCCGGTGCAGCTCCACGTCGCCGAGCCGGACCCGTTCGAGACCGACGACTGGCTGAGCGCCTGGTATCTGCAGATGGGCCGCGCCGGAGCCGACGTCGAGGTGTACCGGTACGCCGGAGCAGGTCACCTCTACACCGACCCCGGTCTGCCGGACCACGACGAGGAGGCCGCCGAGGCCACCTGGCGGGTGGCGCTCGGCTTCCTCGATTCGCTGGAGGACGACTGACGGAGAGAGGTGGAGGGCGCGCGGGCCGGACCGGCGTATCGGACCGTGCGTATCGGACCGCGCGGCTCAGACCGGGCGGTCGGCGCGCTCGACCCGCTGGGTGCCGCTGAGCGTCCGGTAGGAGCGCGCCCACGTGGACGTGGCGCCCGGGTCGGTGCGGCTGGAGACCACGTAGTAGTCCATCTGCGCCCGCTCGGACGTGATGTCCAGCACGCCGTAGCCGTGGCGGTCGGTGTCGACCCAGTGGACGTGCCGGTTGGTGGCCCTGATCAGCGGGGAGGCGACCGCGGAGACGGTGCCCTCGGGGACCTTGACGATGTCGTCGAGGTTGTCCGAGGTGACCGAGGTCACGACGAACTCGGTGGCCGCCGAGCCGGAAGCCGGGTACGTACCCGCGTTCACCGGCACGTCGTTGGCCCACGCCATGTGGATGTCGCCGGTGAGGAAGACCGTGTTGCGGATGGCGTTCGTCCGCAGATGGGCGAGGAGTTCCCGGCGGTCGTCGGTGTAGCCGTCCCACTGGTCGGTGTTGAGGGCGAGGCCCTCCTGCGGCAGGCCGAGCAGCTTGGCGACCGGTTTCAGCAGACCGGCCGGGAGCGAGCCGATCGCGAGCGGCGAGATCATCACCGAGGTGCCCACCAGCCGCCAGGCGGTGTCGGACGCCGACAGCCCCGACTTCAGCCAGTCGAGCTGGGCCCGGCCGGTCAGCGTACGGTCCGGGTCGTCCACCGCGCCGTCGCCCGTGGAGACCTGCTGGGAGCGGAAGGAGCGCAGGTCCAGCAGCGAGAGGTCGGCGAGCCTGCCGAAGCGCAGCCGGCGGTAGGTCGTGCCGGCCAGCGCGGGACGTACCGGCATCCACTCGAAGTAGGCCTGTTTGGCGGCGGCCTGACGCGCGGCCCAGGTGCCCTCCTCGCCCTCGGTGTGGTTACCGGCGCCGCCGGACCAGGCGTCGTTGGCGATCTCGTGGTCGTCCCAGATCGCGACGACCGGTGCCTTGGCGTGCAGCGCCTGGAGGTCGGGGTCGGTTTTGTACGTCGCGTGCCTCAGGCGGTAGTCGGCCAGGGTGACGATCTCGTGGGCGGGCGCGTGCGCGCGGACGGTCCGGCCGCGCGTGCCGTACTCGCCGGTGCCGTACTCGTAGAGGTAGTCGCCGAGATGCAGCCAGGCGTCGAGGTCGCCGCGGGCCGCGAGATGGCGGTACGACGAGAAGTGACCGGCCTCCCAGTTGGAGCAGGAGACCACGCCGAAGCGCAGACCGGTCACGGCGGCGTCGGCGGCCGGGGCGGTGCGGGTGCGGCCGACGGGGGAGTCGGTGGTGCCGACGGAGAAGCGGAACCAGTAGTCGGTGGCCGGCGCGAGGCCGCGGACGTCGGCCTTGACGGTGTGGTCGGTGGTTGCGGTGGCGCGGATCGACCCCTTCGCGACGACGGTGGTGAACGCCTTGTCGCGGGCGACGGTCCAGCCGACCTCGGTGTCGGGGCCGAGGCCCGAGCCGGGTATGGCCTCCGGCGTCGGCGTCACGCGCGTCCACAGCAGGACGCCGTCCGGCAGGGGATCGCCGGAGGCCACCCCGTGCAGGAAGACGGGGGCCACGGCGGTGGCGGCGCGGGCGGGCAGCGCGGCGGTGAGCGGTGCGGCGAGGACCGCGGTCGCGGCGGCCGCCTTGACGACCGAACGGCGGCGGGGGGCGAAGGCGTTGGCGCCCGCGGTGGCGGATACGGCGCTCTCGGACGATCTGTGTCGAGTGGTCACAGCCGACCAGATTACTGATCGGTACATGCCAGAGCGGGCGAACTCGCCAAAGTTCGCCCGCTCTTCAGTGCGCGGTCGGCCGGCCGTGACCGAATCCCGGCCGCGGACCCCTGGATCCGGACCCGGACGAGGTCCCCGGATCAGGCCTTGAGGGCCTTCTCGATCGCGGCCGTGAACTCGGGGGCCGTCATCGGTGCGTTCTGCCCGTCGGACCCGGTGAGCTTCTCGCCGTCCATCTTCAGCGTGGGGGTGCCATTGACGTCGCTGTCGTCGAACTTGTCGGACATCTCCAGCGCCCACTTGTCGTAGGTGCCGTTCTCCACGGCCGCCTGGAACTTCTTGTTGCCCTTCAGTTCCTCGACGGAGTTCGCCACCTTGATCAGGTAGGCGTCGTCCTTGAACTTGTCCTGGCTCTCCTCGGGGTGGAACTCGGCCGAGTAGAGCGCGGCCTTGTAGGCGAGGAACGCCTCCGGGCTGACGTTCAGCGCGGCACCCAGGGAGCTCAGGGCGTTCTTGGAGCCCTCGCCGGTCAGGTTGCGGTCGAGGAACGAGGCGCCGATGAACTGGACCTTGTACTTGCCGTCCGCGACGTCCTTCTCGATCGTCTCGCCGACGCCCTGCTCGAACGTGGCGCAGATCGGGCAGCGCGGGTCCTCGTACAGCTCCAGGGTCTTCTTCGCGTCGGCCTTGCCGATGACGACGGTGGTGCCGTTCTCGCCGCTGGAGTTGGCCGGCTTGACGAGCTTCGCGTCCGCCGCGGCCTCCCACGCGCTGGGCTTGTTGGCCTGCATGACGGCGTAGCCGATGCCGCCGGCTATCGCCAGGACGCCGACGATCGTTCCGGCGACGACCAGCTGACGCTTGATCTTGGCTTTCTTGGCCTCGCGCTCGCGCTCGACGCGCAGACGCTCACGGGCCGCCGTCTTCGCCGTCTGGCTGTTCCGCTTGCTCATGGTGATGCTCTCCACTGGGGACGCGCACAGCGCTGTGTGCGGGATGTGTAGGGGGACTACGGATGCTCGGACAGGGTGCCGACGCCGAGGGCTGAGCCGTCTCAGGCGAGGGCGAGGGAGCACGGCGGTCCACGCCGTCCCAGGGAGCGCACGAGGAACCGGTCCACGGCCGTGGTGGTCCGGTGGTCCGGGAGAGCCGGCCGGCGGACCTTCGGGGCGCGGCGCACGGTCACCACGGCGACCGCCAGCAGCAGCGGCCGGACCGCCGTCGAAGCCGTGGCCGTCACCACGCCCAGCAACTGGGCCAGCGCCCGCTCGCCGCGGTGCAGCCAGGCGGCGGCGAGCAGACCGACGCCGATGTGCGCGCCGAGCAGCAGCCACGCGGTGGCCGGGTCGGCCTGGGCGAGCAGCCCGGTGAACCGGTCGTCGCCGTGGACCGCGGTGCCGGTCACCTGCGTCAGCGAGGCGCCCACGCCGCTGCCCTGACCGCACAGCACGTCGAAGCCGACCGAGCGCAGCGGGCCCGCGACCGGGCCGCCCATCCGGCCGTAACAGACGTGCTGGCCGGTGGTGAAGACGGTGTCGGCGGCCAGCTCCAGCGGGACCAGCAGGGCGGCGATCCGCCCGAAGGAGCGCTGCCGGCCCGCGAGGGCGTACGCCAGGACGAACACGGCGACGGCGATCACCGTCACCGTGCTCAACGGCAGGGGAGCCCCGGACAGCAGCACGTGCGACGCGGTACTGAGGGTCACGACCACGGTCGTGAACAGCACCGCGCGCACGGCTCTGAACGGGGTTCCGGATATGTCCATGGTGGGCCGAGTCTGTCATGCGCTCCGGTAAGGGATCCCTAAAGGGTTCCGTTCGGCAGGATTTCCCCGCCCGCCCGGGCATTCCCCGGGCGGGCGGAAGGTCACAGTCCCGGGATCCTGCCGTTGCGGAACAGGTCCAGGAAGATCTGGTGGTCGCCGCGCGCACGGGCGCCGTAGCTGTGCGCGAAGTCGACCAGCAGGGGCTCCAGGCCCTCCTCGTCGGCCGCGATCGCCGCGTCGATGGCGCGCTCGGTGGAGAACGGCACCAGTGACTCGCCGGACGTGTCGTCCGCCGCCGCGTGCATCGTGGCCGTGGCCCGGCCGAGGTCGGCGACGACCTGCGCGATCTCCTCCGGCTCGTCGATGTCGCCCCAGTCCAGGTCCACCGCGTACGGCGAGACCTCCGCGACCAGCTGCCCCGCGCCGTCCAGCTCGGCCCAGCCCAGCCACGGGTCCGCGTGCGCCTGCAGGGCGCGCTGGGAGATCACCGTGCGGTGGCCCTCGTGCTGGAAGTAGTCCCGGATCGACGGGTCGGTGATGTGCCGGGAGACGGCCGGCGTCTGCGCCTGCTTGATGTAGATCACCACATCGTTCTCCAGGGCGTCGCTGTGCCCCTCCAGCAGGATGTTGTACGACGGCAGCCCGGCCGAGCCGATGCCCACGCCCCGGCGGCCCACGACGTCCTTCACCCGGTAGGAGTCCGGACGGGCCAGCGAGGCGTCCGGCAGCGTCTCCAGGTAGCCGTCGAAAGCGGCGAGGACCTTGTAGCGGGTGGCGGCGTCGAGCTCGACCGCGCCGCCGCCGGAGGCGAAGCGGCGCTCGAAGTCACGGATGACGGTCATCGAGTCCAGCAGCCCGAACCGGGTCAGCGAGCGGGCGTCGCGCAGCGCGTCGAGCAGCGGACCCTGCGCGGTGTCCAGCGTGAACGGCGGCACCTCGTCGCTCTTCACGCCGGTCGCCAGCGCGTGGATCCGCTCCCGGTACGCGGCCGTGTAGATCCGCACCAGCTCGGTGATCTGCTCGTCGCTGAGCGCCTTCGCGTAGCCGATCAGCGCCATGGAGGCGGCGAAGCGCTTGAGGTCCCAGGTGAAGGGGCCGACGTAGGCCTCGTCGAAGTCGTTGACGTTGAAGACCAGACGGCCGTTGGAGTCCATGTACGTGCCGAAGTTCTCCGCGTGCAGATCGCCGTGGATCCACACCCGGGACGTCCGGTCGTCCAGGTACGGGCCGCCGCGCTTCTCGGCGTCCAGATCGTGGTAGAAGAGACACGCCGTGCCTCGGTAGAACGCGAACGCCGAGGCCGCCATCTTCCGGAACTTCACACGGAAGGCGGCCGGGTCGGCGGCCAGGAGCTCGCCGAAGGCGGTGTCGAGAACGGCGAGGATCTCCTCGCCGCGGTGCTCGTCGTCGAGCTGCGGGACCGACATCGCTGAGTGCCTCCTGGTACGGGATATTCGGGGACGGCTGATCCGTCCCCGAGTCAACGTGCGGCACGTCACCTGAGTGCCCGTGCGGCTCGCCCGAAGGTACGTCCCGGGGAGCCTCGCGTGTCAGTGCCGGGGCATAGACTTCGACGCTGACCACCAGACTGTCCGCCTGCCCGTCGCCGAGTGTCCACCCGCCACCCGACCACCCCTCTGGACGGGGCGCTCCGCGCCGCAGCATTCATCCTCGGAGGCCGAACCGTGTCGAAGACGCCGTTCACGCACCTGCACGTCCACACCCAGTACTCCCTGCTGGACGGTGCCGCGCGGCTGAAGGACATGTTCAACGCCTGCAACGAGATGGGCATGAGCCACATCGCCATGTCCGACCACGGCAACCTGCACGGCGCGTACGACTTCTTCCACACCGCGCAGAAGGCCGGAGTCACCCCGATCATCGGGATCGAGGCCTATGTCGCGCCCGAGTCGCGGCGCACCAAGCGCAAGATCCAGTGGGGTCAGCCGCACCAGAAGCGGGACGACGTCTCCGGTTCGGGCGGTTACACCCACAAGACCATCTGGGCGGTCGACAGCACGGGCCTGCACAACCTCTTCCGGCTCTCCTCCGACGCGTACGCGGAGGGCTGGCTGCAGAAGTGGCCCCGGATGGACAAGGAGACCATCTCCAAGTGGTCCACCGGGCTGGTCGCCTCCACCGGCTGCCCCTCCGGCGAGGTCCAGACCAGGCTGCGCCTCGGCCACTTCGACGAGGCGCTGAAGGCGGCCGCCGACTACCAGGACATCTTCGGCAAGGAGCGGTACTTCCTGGAGCTGATGGACCACGGCATCGAGATCGAGCGCCGGGTCCGTGACGGGCTGCTGGAGATCGGGAAGAAACTCGGCATCCCGCCCCTGGTGACCAACGACTCGCACTACACGTACGCGAACGAGGCGACCGCCCACGACGCACTGCTGTGCATCCAGACCGGCAAGAACCTCTCCGACCCCGACCGCTTCCGGTTCGACGGCACCGGCTACTACCTCAAGTCCACCGACGAGATGTACGCCATCGACTCCTCCGACGCCTGGCAGCAGGGCTGCGCCAACACCAGGCTGATCGCCGACATGGTCGACACCACGGGCATGTTCGAGAAGCGCGACCTCATGCCCAAGTTCGATATCCCTGAGGGATACACCGAGGTCAGCTGGTTCCGTGAGGAAACCATGCGCGGCATGGAGCGCCGCTTCCCGGGCGGCATCCCGGACGACCGCATGAAGCAGGTCGAGTACGAGATGGACACCATCATCTCGATGGGCTTCCCCGGGTACTTCCTCGTCGTCGCCGACTTCATCATGTGGGCCAAGAAGCAGGGCATCGCGGTCGGCCCCGGCCGCGGCTCCGCGGCCGGCTCGATCGTGGCGTACGCCATGGGCATCACCGACCTCGACCCGATCCCGCACGGCCTGATCTTCGAGCGGTTCCTCAACCCCGAACGCGTCTCCATGCCCGACGTCGACATCGACTTCGACGAGCGCAGGCGCGTCGAGGTGATCCGGTACGTGACGGAGAAGTACGGCGCCGACAAGGTCGCCATGATCGGCACCTACGGCAAGATCAAGGCGAAGAACGCCATCAAGGACTCCGCGCGCGTACTGGGCTACCCGTACGCCATGGGCGACCGGCTCACCAAGGCCATGCCCGCCGACGTCCTCGGCAAGGGCATCGACCTCGACGGCATCACCAACCCCTCGCACCCGCGCTACAACGAGGCCGGCGAGATCCGCGCGATGTACGAGAACGAGCCGGACGTGAAGAAGGTCATCGACACCGCCAAGGGCGTCGAGGGCCTCGTGCGGCAGATGGGCGTGCACGCGGCCGGCGTGATCATGTCCAGCGAACCCATCGTCGACCACGCCCCGCTCTGGACGCGGCACACCGACGGCGTGACCATCACACAGTGGGACTACCCCCAGTGCGAGTCGCTCGGCCTCCTGAAGATGGACTTCCTGGGCCTGCGCAACCTCACGATCATGGACGACGCCATCAAGATGGTGAAGGCCAACAAGGGCATCGACCTGGAGATGCTCGCCCTCCCGCTGGACGACCCCAAGACCTTCGAACTGCTCTGCCGCGGTGACACCCTCGGCGTCTTCCAGTTCGACGGCGGCCCGATGCGCTCGCTGCTCCGCCAGATGCAGCCCGACAACTTCGAGGACATCTCCGCCGTCTCGGCCCTCTACCGGCCGGGCCCGATGGGCATGAACTCGCACATCAACTACGCGGAGCGCAAGAACGGCCGCCAGGAGATCACACCGATCCACAAGGAGCTGGAGGAGCCGCTCCGGGAGGTGCTGTCGGTCACCTACGGCCTGATCGTCTACCAGGAGCAGGTACAGAAGGCCGCCCAGATCATCGCGGGCTACTCGCTCGGCGAGGCCGACATCCTCCGCCGCGTGATGGGCAAGAAGAAGCCCGACGAGCTGGCGAAGAACTTCGTCCTCTTCCAGGAGGGCGCCCGCGGGAACGGCTACAGCGACGAGGCGATCCAGGCCCTGTGGGACGTACTGGTCCCCTTCGCCGGCTACGCGTTCAACAAGGCCCACTCCGCCGCGTACGGACTGGTGTCGTACTGGACCGGCTACCTCAAGGCGAACTACCCGGCCGAGTACATGGCCGCGCTGCTCACCTCGGTCAAGGACGACAAGGACAAGTCGGCCGTCTACCTCAACGAGTGCCGCCGCATGGGCATCAAGGTGCTCCCGCCGAACGTCAACGAGTCGGAGTCGAACTTCGCCGCGCAGGGCGACGACGTGATCCTCTTCGGCCTGTCCGCGGTCCGCAACGTCGGCACCAACGTCGTCGAGTCGATCATCAAGAGCCGCAAGGCCAAGGGGAAGTACGACTCCTTCCCGGACTACCTCGACAAGGTCGAGGCGGTCGTCTGCAACAAGCGGACCACCGAGTCGCTGATCAAGGCGGGCGCCTTCGACTCCATGGGGCACACCCGCAAGGGCCTCACCGCCCAGTACGAGCCGATGATCGACAACGTGGTCGCGGTCAAGCGCAAGGAGGCCGAGGGACAGTTCGACCTCTTCGGCGGCATGGGCGAGGAGGAGACCAGCGAGCCCGGCTTCGGCCTCGACGTCACCTTCACCGACGACGAGTGGGACAAGACCTACCTGCTCGCGCAGGAGCGGGAGATGCTCGGACTGTACGTCTCCGACCACCCGCTGTTCGGGCTGGAGCACGTCCTGTCCGACAAGGCCGACGCGGGCATCTCCCAGCTCACCGGCGGCGACTTCGGCGACGGCGCGGTGGTCACCATCGGCGGCATCATCTCCGGCCTCCAGCGCAAGATGACCAAGCAGGGCAACGCCTGGGCGATCGCCACCGTGGAAGACCTCGCCGGGTCCATCGAGTGCATGTTCTTCCCCGCGACCTACCAGCTCGTCTCGACCCAACTCGTCGAGGACGCCGTGGTGTTCGTCAAGGGCCGGCTCGACAAGCGCGAGGACGTGCCGCGGTTGGTCGCCATGGAGCTCCAGGTGCCGGACCTGTCCAACGCGGGCACCAACGCGCCCGTCGTGCTCACCATCCCGGCGACCAGGGTCACCCCCCCGATGGTCAGCCGCCTCGGCGAGATCCTCGGCCACCACAAGGGCGACAGCGAGGTCCGCATCAAACTCCAGGGGCCGACGAAGACGACGGTGCTGCGCCTGGACCGGCACCGGGTGAAGCCGGACCCCGCCCTGTTCGGCGACCTCAAGGTCC
The DNA here is from genome assembly GCF_036634175.1 of Streptomyces sp. P9-A2. Lineage (NCBI taxonomy): Bacteria > Bacillati > Actinomycetota > Actinomycetes > Kitasatosporales > Streptomycetaceae > Streptomyces > Streptomyces sp. P9-A2. Next base: position 1,883,012 of record NZ_JAZIFX010000001.1, on the reverse strand, counting down.
TCCTCGGCCCGTCCTGCCTGGCGGGCTGACCGGCCCGGCGGATCGCGGGCCGGGCGACCGGCGAGACGGCCGAGACCGACGGCCAAGAGGGGTGCGCCCGGTGACGGGCACACCCCTCTGCACATGCCGTGCGCGTGGCTCACAAGTCCACCGCGCGGGCGTCAGTTGTGGCCGAAGCGCTTCTCCCTGCCCTTGCGGGCGACATCTCCGGGCGTGATCTGCGGGCCGTGCTGCTCGGTCTGCGGCTCCGCCGAGGGATGCTGCGCCGTCTGCTGGGCGCGTGCGGTCTGCGGCTGCTTTCGTTCACGGTTCTTGTTCTTGGCCATGGTGATGCCTCCTGTGGGGATGTAGGGCCCCTCGTTCGGATCCCGCCGGGCTCGCGGGGCCCGGCCCGATCCGAACGAGGCACCCTGGTTCCAGGACCGGGACCAGACTCACATGGCGGAAGGATCGTCGCATGTCGGACAATTACCGTGTGTGACAGGGTGAGTCGGCGAAGGAAGTGTGGAAACGCCACGCCGAAGATCGAGTTCGGGCCGTTAACCCCGGCGTGGTCGGGCAGACTCGAAGCAAGCCCGAAGCAAACCTCCCGGAAAGAGGGTGGATCGCGTGGACCGCTGCATCGTCCTGGTGGACGCCGGGTATCTGCTGGGGGCCGCCGCCAGTCTCCTCGCCGGGGAGCCCTCGCGGTCCCGGATCACCGTCGATCACGCCGCCCTCATCCAGGGGTTGCGCGACCGGGCCGAGTCCGACACGGGCCGGCCCCTGTTGCGCATCTACTGGTTCGACGGCGCCCCGGACCGGGTGCCGCAGCCCGAGCACCGCCGGCTTCGGGTCATGCCCAGGGTCACCGTCCGGCTGGGCGCGCTCACCCGCAGCGACGGCCGTTGGGCGCAGAAGGGCGTCGACGCCGCCATGCACGCCGAGTTGACCGAGCTGGCCCGCAACCGCGCCTGTTCCGACATCGTCCTGGTCACCGGCGACGGCGACCTGCTGCCCGGCATGATGGCGGCCAAGGAGCACGGTGTCGCCGTCCACCTGTGGGCCGTCCAGGCCGCCGACGGCGACTACAACCAGTCCGAGGACCTGGTCGCCGAGGCCGACGAACGCCGGGTGCTGGACCGTGCCTGGATCACCAAGGCGGTGCGCGCCAAGGAGGACCATTCCGGCGTGTGCGCGCCGCCCCCCGCCGCACGCTCCGAGATCGCCGCGATCCTCTCCGCCCCGCTGCCGGAGTCCGCGCCCGCCCCGGGGGAGGAACCGGCCGCCCAGGAGCCGCCGCACCCGGCCGCCGCCGGACACAACGGCACCGGCGAGCGGACGCCCGCCGCCAAGGGCGTACCCACGCCCAAGGACCTGGCGGCCCTGCGCGCTCCCGGCCCCCCGCACCCCCACCCGCCGCAGTCCGCCACCCTGCGCTGGTCCTCCGACAAGGGCTGGGTCGACCGGCCCGTCGCCGAGCCCCTCGAGGCGGCCTCCATGCCGACGCTCGCCCAGCTGACCACGGCGGAGCAGCGGTGGGCCGACCGCGAGGAGGACATCACCACGGTCGGCGGGGACCCCTTCGAGGTGGGACAGGTCTTCGCCCGCCGCTGGGTGGAGCGGCTGGGGGACCAGGGCGGCCTCCAGAAGCTGTCCGGCATGTACCCCCGCATCCCGCACCGCGTCGACGGCGAGCTGCTGCGCTACGCCGCCCGCTTCGGCCTGCTCGCCCACAAGGACGACCAGATCGACGAACGCGACCGGTACGCCATCCGGGCGGGCTTCTGGCGCGAGCTGGACGCGCGTACGGGGACGGACCGTGCCCCGGTCGGGGACTGACCCCGATGCCCGGGCCGGGCGCTGACCGTGCGGCGCCGCCGCGTACGGCCCCGCGCCGGGACGGGCCGGCGCCTTGCGGGGGGCTCGTCGTTCCACCGGCGGATCCGGGGCGGTCGGCCGACCCGGAAGTGGAACGGGGGCGCGGACCCCGTAGTCTCGTGCCTTGTGAGTACGCGCGCGGTACAGGCATTCCGGCACGACGGTGACACCGTGTGCGTGGTGCGCGGGCTGACCAAGACCTATCCGGCGGCCCGAGGACGCCGCGGAGTGCCGGCGACCCCCGAGATCCGGGCCACCGACGACGTCGCGCTCGACGTCCGGCGCGGTGAGATCTTCGGACTGCTCGGGCCGAACGGTGCCGGCAAGTCCACCCTCGTACGCCAGCTCACCGGACTGATGCGGCCCGACCGCGGCAGCGTCCACATCCTCGGCCACGACATCGTGCGCCACCCCGAGCGGGCCGCGAGGATCCTCGCCTACCTCGGGCAGGAGTCCACCGCCCTCGACGAGCTGACCGTGTCGCTCGCCGTCGAGACCACCGCGCGGCTGCGCGGCCTCGACGCGAAGCGGGCGTGCGCGGAGCGGGACGACGTCCTCGACGAACTCGGGCTCGCCCCGATCGCCGCGCGCCCCCTGAAGAAGCTGTCCGGCGGCCAGCGCCGGCTGGCCTGTTTCGCCGCCTCGCTGGTCGGCGAGCGGCCCCTGCTGGTGCTCGACGAACCCACCGTCGGCATGGACCCGATCGCGCGGCGCGCGGTGTGGTCCGCCGTCGACCGACGCCGGGCCGAGCAGGGCGCCACCGTGCTGCTGGTCACCCACAACGTCATCGAGGCCGAGACCGTGCTCGACCGGGTCGCCGTGCTCGACCAGGGCCGGGTGATCGCCTGCGACAGCCCGTCCGGACTGAAGGAACAGGTCGCGGGCGAGGTCCGGGTCGACCTGGTGTGGCGCGAGACGGCCCCCCTGCACGTACCGGAGGTCGCCGCGCTCCAGGACCGCGCCGTCGAGTCCGGCCGCCGCTGGACACTGCGGCTCGGGCCGGAGGAGGCCCGTGCCGTCGTCGCCACGGTCACCGGCGGCGCCGCCTTCGCCGCCCTGGACGACTTCACGCTCACCACGCCCACTCTGGAGGACGTGTACCTGGCGCTGGGCGGTGCCGTACGGCAGGGGCTGGTGAAGGCATGAACGGCGGGCCCCTGAGTGCGCCGGGCGCCGCATCCGTACGGAACAGGACGACTGCCGGAATGGATCCGGGCGAACCTCCGAGCGAAGGGGAGCAGCGCGACGTGAGTGTCGTACCCGCCGATGTCCTGCCGGGCGCCGTCCTGGCCGTGGAGGAGACCGCGCCGCAGCCGGCCGTGCTCGGCCCCCGGGCGCGGCTGTGGCCGTCGCTGGCGGCCGTGTACCGGGCGCAGCTCTCCCGGGCGCGGGTGGCGCGGATCCCGCTGCTGTTCGTGGCGACCTTCCAGTCCGTCGGGATCATGATCCTGATGCGCGGGGTCGTGGACGGCGGCTCGGAGGCACGGGCGGTGGTGGCCGGATCGGCCGTCCTGGTCGTCGCCTTCGTCGCGCTCAACCTGCTCGCGCAGTACTTCGGACAGCTGCGGGCCAGCGGTGGACTCGACCACTACGCGACGCTGCCGGTCCCGCCGGCCGCGGTGGTGCTGGGCGCGGCCGGCGCCTACGCCTCGTTCACCGTGCCGGGGACGGTGGTGACGGCGGCCTTCGGATGCGTCCTGTTCGGACTGCCGCTGACGCATCTGTGGGTGCTGGCCGCCGTGATCCCGCTGTCGGGTGCCGCGCTCGCCGGGCTGGGGGCCGCCCTGGGGCTGCTCGCGCCGCGTCCCGAGTTCGCCACGCTGCTCGGCCAGCTCGGCATGTCGGCCGCGCTGCTGCTGGGCGTGCTGCCGGCGGAACGGATGCCGGAGGCGGTACGCGTCGTCCGGGACCTGCTGCCGTCGACGTACGGTGTCGAGGCCCTCGCGCGGACCTTCGCGCCGCATCCCGACTGGGCACTGGTCCTCGGCGACCTCGCGGTGTGCGGGGTGGTCGGAGTGTTCTCGCTGGCCGTGGCGGCCTGGGCGTACCGCAGGGCAGCCGTCCGCTGACCCGTACGGCGCCCCGTTCGGTGACGTGTCGGTGACCTGTCCGTGTCACGCCGCACAGCCGGGCCTGGCACGATGTCAGGGTGAGCGCACCTCTGACACCACCACCGCCTCCGCATGAGCACTCCCCGCACGGCGGGTGGCAGGCACCGTCCGCCGGGCAGGTGGCCGCCGCCTCCGCCGACGGGCCGGCCACGGAAGTCCCGGACGCCGGGTCCGCCGGGCACGGTGACCGGGCAGGGTACGGCTGGTACGAACAGGACGGCCCCGGGATGAAGACGGAACTGCGCGAGGCCGCCGTGACCGTGGTGGCGGTGGCGCTCGGCGGGGTGCTGCTCGGGGTGCTGTGGTGGTGGCTGGCGCCGCGGGTCCCGCTGGTGGGCGACGTCGCGGGCGACAACTGGGTCGTCTACCTCAAGGACACCGAGGGCGAGCAGGCCATCGGCGTGGACGGGACGTTCGCGCTGCTCGCGCTGGCGTTCGGCGCGGTGAGCGCGCTCGCCGTGTTCCTCGCGCGGCGGCGCGGGGGTGTGCCGCTGGTGGTGGCGCTCGGGGTCGGCGGGCTACTCGGATCACTGCTGGCGTGGCGGCTCGGGGTGTGGCTCGGGCCCGCCCAGGACGTCATCGCCCAGGCGAGGGACGCCGGCAAGGGCGTGACGTTCGACGCGCCGCTGAAGCTGAGCGCCAAAGGGGCGCTGCTGGCCTGGCCGTTCGCAGGGCTGGTCGTCCACCTGGGCCTGACCGCGCTGTTCGGCCCCCGTGACCCCGACCCCGATCCCGGCCCCTACCCCTACCCGCCGGCCGACCCGTACGTCCCGCAGCCGCCGCACGGCGGATTCCCGGGGCCGTAGGGCCTGCCCTACGGCCCCGGCCCGGTTGCGGTGTCAGGCCGGGCGCCTGCCATGGTTCGCGCGGCCCTTCCTGGTGCGCCACTTGCGTTTGCGTGTTCTCTTCGACATACCTTTTCTGATTAACCGAAGAGGCGGGGTTTGTCGAGGGGCGCCGGCTGCTTGCCGGGAGCGTGCGCGAGGGCGGTTCGACTCGGTGGTGTGAGGGGCGGCTCGCGGGCTCGCGGTGTCCGGGCTTGTGGGCTTGCGGTGTCGTGGACCCGTCCGGGTCGACGTGAGCGTGCGGTCCGGGACGCCGGGCACGGCATCGGCGAGCGGGGAGCCGGTTTCACCGGAGTGCCGGTCCGGGGTCTCCCCGTAGCCTCTGGTCGTCCTCATGCGGCTGGGTCACGCAGGGGACCGGCTTCCCGGGCCCGGACCACGTACGGATGCGCGTCGCCGCCCCGGGATCGGGTACCGCCCCGGGGTCGGGCACCGATCCGGGGTCGGGTACGCCAGGGGGCCTGGGGCACCTCCCACGCCCTTGAGGCGGCGAGGGAACGCCCAGGACCGCTCGGGGCGTGCGGCCGGAGCAGCCCCCGCTCTTGCTCGGAGCAGCCCCGGGCCGGATCGGGCAGCCCTGCTCTCGCTCGGAGCAGCCCCGCTCCTGCCCGGTCCGGTCCTGCTGCCCGGTCCGGTCCTGCTGCCCGGTCCGGTCCGGTCCGGTCCGGTTCTGCCCTGCCCGGTTCTGCCCTGCCCGGTCCGGTCCAGTCCTGCCCGGTCCTGCTGCCCGCTCCTGCCCGGTCCGGAGGAACGGTCAGGCACGCCCGATCGGGGCGAGTACCGCCGAGGTCAGCTCGGCCAGGTCGGCGGGGGAGAGTTCGACCTCCAGACCGCGACGGCCGGCCGAGACACAGATCGTCTCGTGCAGGCCGGCCGAGTCGTCCAGCACCGTACGCAGCCGCTTGCGCTGGCCAAGGGGCGAGATACCGCCCCGGACGTAGCCCGTGGTGCGTTCCGCCAGGGCGGGGTCGGCCATCGCCGCCCGTTTGCCGCCGACCGCCGCCGCCAGGCCCTTCAGATCCAGCTGTCCCGCCACCGGGACCACCGCCACCGTCAGCGCGCCGTCGACGTCCGCCACCAGCGTCTTGAAGACCCGGTCGGGGGAGACGCCCATCGCCTCGGCCGCCTCCTCGCCGTAGGACGGGTGGGAGGGGTCGTGGTCGTAGGAGTGGACGGTGAACGGCACCCCGGCCGTGGTGAGTGCCACCGTCGCGGGCGTACCGCCCGACTGTTGTTTCTTCGGCTTCTTCGCCATCCCGGCCCCGTTCCTGTCCCCGTGCTCGGTCCCGTTCCCGTCCCGCTCAGGGAAGTCGTACGGTCGTGCGTCAGTTGAGGTGCGTCGGCCCGCGGGTCAGCTCCGACGACGGCAGCGACGGCAGGTTGCGGATGATGGCCGTCTCCGTGCGAAGGAGTTTCAGCTCGTCGCGGAGCCGGGACGCGGTGTCCGGCGCCTGGAGCAGACGCTGCTTCGTCGGCGTGTCGAGCATCATCGCGGCGGCGACCAGATAGGACACGACCCCCGGCTCGTCCGGCAGGTCCGCGCCGGTCGCCAGCGACCGCTCCCGCGCCCCCGCCAGCTGCTTCTGGTACTGGCGGAACGCCCGCAGCACCCCCTCGGCGAGCGCCCCCGCCTCCTCGCCGGGCGCCTCGAGCACCGGCTCCAGCTCGGCCGTCAGGAACGGCCCGGAGGCATCGACCGACAGCAGCCGTGCCCGCGTCGTCCCCGTCGCGAGCACCTCGAAGGTGCCGTCGGCCCGCTCCCGGATCGTCGCCGCGTCGGCCACACAGCCCACCTTGTGGAAGGACCGGAGCGGGTCGGGGCCGAAGCCCGCCGCGGGGCCCAGCTCGGGTACGGCCGTCGGGTCCGGGATGCCGGGGGCGCTCGGGGCGACCTCGTGGCCGTCGCGGATCGTCACGACGGCGAACCGGCGCGGCTCGTCCTCCGGTCTCTTCAGAAGCTCGCGCATCATGGCGCGATAGCGCTCCTCGAAGATGTTCAGCGGAAGCACGAGCCCGGGGAACAGCACCGAGTTCAGGGGAAAGAGCGGGAGCCGGGCGGTGGTCACGACGTAAAAGCCTAATGGTCGCCGGAACGGGCCCGGCGGCCCCGTTCACTCCGTGGATGCCGGGAGCCCGTGGCGGGGCCGGCGGACACCGCCTCGTACAGGCTCCGGCGCACCTCCAGGAACCGGCCGAGGGGATCCTCCGCCTCCCGGTCCCAGGGCGTGGAAGTGGCGTACGGGCCGGTGAGCCGCAGCTGCTCCAGGGCCTCCGGCCGGCGCTCCAGGCGCAGCAGGACGTACGCCAGAAGGTTACGCAGGCAGGCCGGCCGGGGGTGGGCCGCCGGAAGCCGGGCGGACAGGGTCAGAGCGCGGTCGGCCGCCGCGTCGAGCCGCTCGCGCGGCACCTCGGGGCCGCCGCCGTCGGTGATGTACCCGAAGGCGGCCCGCAGCGGCAGGGACTGCGTGAATGAGTCGTCCGGCGCGTCCTGCGCGGCCTGGTCGGCGAAGTCGAAGCACTCGAGGTGTGCGCCGTGCCAGGAGGACGACAGGTAGCGCAGGGCCGCCACGTGGCAGCCGTAGTGGTGCGGGGCGCGGCGGACCGCGGCCTCCCACAGCTCCTGGAAGTACCGGTGCCCGGCCCGGGCGCCGCGGGCGTGGTCCAGGGCGAGCCGCCACGGCACCGGGTCACGGTGGTCGGCCCACGCGGCGGCCGTGATCAGCGGGCTCACCTCGCGCAACAGTTCGACACGGGCCGGTGAGTCCCAAGCGTGGTGCACCGCCCGCTGGGCGTCCACGAGCAGCCCGTCGGGGTTGTGCGGGTCGTGGGCGCGCCAGGTGTCCAGCCACTCGGGGCGCGAGCGGGCGAAGACGGCCAACCGGCGCACGTACCGGTCGCGGTGCTCCCACGCCCCGCGGTGCCGGGTGGCGGCGAGCAGGCCGACGGCGGGCGCGGGGTCGCCGGCCGCGGCCCCGACCAGGACCGGGCCCAGCATCTCGTCGGGGACGTCGAGCAGCACCTCGGCGTCCGCGGACAGCACGAGGACGCCGGGCCGGACGGTGCCCGACGGCTTTTCTCGCACCCGGGACACACGGGTGAACGCGTGCAGCAGAGCCATGGTGTCGACCATTGAAAGACCGCAGGTCACAGCGGCGCCAGACCCTTCACGGAAGTCACGGAAGGTTGTACGCCCTTCGTTCAAGGCCGGGTAAAAAAAGGAGCCGGGCCCTCCGGGGCCGGGGAGCTGTCGGTTACCGCTGGTCAGGTGTGGACCGGGCGCAGGGCCGGGCCGGTCAGCCGCGGCGCAGGGTCCGGGTCGCGCCCGCCGCCACCGTCGTGGCGAGGATCCAGCCGAGCAGGACGAGGGCGGCCGCGAGCCACTGCCAGCCGCCACGCAGTTGCCAGAACCCCACCTGGCCCAGGTCGATCACCGGCAGCAGCAGGTCCAGGACGAAGAGGGCCGGGTCCCATGCCGGATGCTCGTCGCTCTTGATCGGCGGATGGTACGCGTGTGCGAACGCCAGCGAGCCGCCCGCCCACAGCACCGCCATCCACACCGCGGCGCGCCCCGGCCGGTAACCGTAGGCGACCGTCCAGTCCTGGGCGTAGCCCCACAGCTTGGCCGCCAGGGGGAGGCTCTCGCGACGCCCGCGCTGCTTGGCGAGCAGCACCTCGCGGGCGTCCTCCTCCTCGCCGCCCGCCCGCAGCACGGCGGCCAGCCGCTCATACGGCTCCGGGGCGTACTCGGCGCTCGCCGCGGCCACCCACTCCAGCCGCTCCGCCAGCGGGAACGGTCCGCGCGGCACGAGATTCTCGTAGGCGAAGCCGTCCATGTGCAGCCGGCCCGGCCCCGGCCAGCTGTCCGCCCGGTCCATCAGGTTGACCACCCGCGCTCCCGACAGAGTCACCCGCCCGCGGGCCGGCCGCTCCCCGAGGAACCGCAGCTCCGGAGTCTGCACCCGACGCAGCGACAGCTCCTGATCATCGGTCAGGGTGAACCGGGCCCGCTCGAAGTCGACCGCGTCCCCGAACCGCCCGTCGTCCAGCCGCACCCCGCCCTGGCACTCGAACCGTTGGATCCGCGTCCCGCGCGCCGGTGTCATTCCGCTCCGCGCCTGGGCGCCGATCCCCGCGGGCGTCAGATACAGCGACCGCTCGACGGTCAGCTGCGGCGCGTTCAACGCGAGCCGGGCGGACGGGTTGACCAGCCGGGCCCCGCGCAGATTCACCGAGACGCCTATCGTCGCGCCGCGCAGGCTCAGTTCGCCGTGCGACTCCAGCAGCTCGGCCTGGAGGTCCTGGCCGACCGTCATGCCGTCCGCGGCTATCGACCGGCCGCTGCGGTCGCGGTGCACGACCGCCTGGTTGAGCAGCAGATCCGTGCCGATCCGGGCGTCGGTCAGCCGTATGCCCCCCAGGAACCGGCAGCGCGGCAGGTGCAGATCGCCCTCGGTCTGCAACCGGGCCGCCTCCAGCCGCGGCACCGAGCAGTCCACCAGCCGCACCGTCGTGAATCGGGCCTCCGGCAGCAGCACGTCCCGCTCGAAACGGCAGTCGCGCATCTCCACGTACGGCACCACCGTGCCGCCCGCGAGGTCCAGCGCGCCGCTGATCAGCACCCCGACCAGCTTCAGAGAGGAGACCCGGCCGGCCAGCGCGGGCGGACCGTCCAGCAGGAGCCAGCACACGACCCGCGCCCGGACCGTCCGCCCGAGGCCCCAGGGATGCCCTCCGTGCGGATCGTCGACGACGGAGTCCCCGCTGCTCAGGTCGTACACGCTGCCGTTGCGGAAGGCCTGCCACATGCCGGCCTCCGTCGCCGTCAGATCGGCCGGCACCTCACCGGTGCGCCGTGCCTCCCGCTCGGTCACGGTCCTCCCCTCCTTCCCCGGATACTCGTGAGTTCGTCACTTCGTACAACTCGTACGCGTACAACGGTTCTGCCCAGCGAGTGACACGTCGAACACAGAAAGTAAGAAAAATCTTTCGAATGTGCACAATGAGTTACCGAGGGGGTCGCGTATCAGCCACTGGAACGCCCGCACGGCGTCCGGCGCGGGTCTGAGAGAATTGGACACGTGCTGCAACATTCCTTCCTGGCCCGAATCGATCTGCGCGGCGACGTCCTCCCCGAGGGCCCCGCCCTGCGCGACCTGCTGCCCCGAGCCGACTTCGACGTCGCGGCCGCCTTGGAGAAGGTGCGGCCCATCTGCGAGGACGTGCATCATCGGGGCGACGCGGCACTGATCGACTTCGCCGAACGGTTCGACGGCGTGCGCCTGGAATCCGTCCGGGTCCCGGCGCGGGCGCTCACCGACGCGCTGGAACGGCTGGACCCGGCCGTGCGCGCGGCCCTGGAGGAGTCCATCCGCCGCGCCCGGCTCGTACACCGCGCCCAGCGCCGCGAGACCCACGTCACCCAGGTCGTCCCCGGCGGCACCGTCACCGAGAAGTGGGTGCCGGTCGACCGCGTGGGCCTGTACGCGCCCGGCGGGCGGTCCGTGTACCCGTCCTCCGTGATCATGAACGTGGTCCCGGCCCAGGAGGCCGGCGTCGAGTCGATCGCCCTGGCCTCCCCGGCGCAGAAGGAGTTCGGCGGACTGCCGCACCCGACGATCCTCGCCGCGTGCGCCCTGCTCGGCGTCGACGAGGTGTACGCCGCGGGCGGCGCCACCGCCGTCGCCATGTTCGCGTACGGCACCGAGTCCTGCCCGCCCGCACCCATGGTCACCGGCCCCGGCAACATCTGGGTCGCCGCCGCCAAGCGCTACTTCACCGGCCGCATCGGCATCGACGCCGAAGCGGGACCGACCGAGATCGCGATCCTCGCCGACGACACGGCCGACCCGGTGCACGTCGCCTCCGACCTGATCAGCCAGGCCGAGCACGACCCACTGGCCGCCGCCGTCCTGGTCACCGACTCCGCCGCTCTCGCGGACGCGGTGGAGAAGGAACTGGAACCGCAGGTCAAGGCCACCAAACACATCGACGACCGGATCGTCCCGGCACTGGTCGGCCGGCAGTCCGCGATCGTCCTCGTCGACGGCCTCGACGAGGGCCTGCGCGTGGTCGACGCCTACGGCGCCGAGCACCTGGAGATCCAGACCGCCGACGCCGCGGCGCTCGCCGGCCGGGTGCGCAACGCCGGCGCGATCTTCGTCGGCCCCTGGTCCCCGGTCTCCCTCGGCGACTACGCCGCCGGCTCCAACCACGTCCTGCCCACCGGCGGCTGCGCCTGCCACTCCTCGGGCCTGTCCGTCCAGTCCTTCCTGCGCGGCATCCACATCGTCGACTACACCGAGGACGCGCTGGCCGACGTCGCGCACCACGTGGTCACGCTCGCCGAGGCGGAGGACCTGCCCGCGCACGGCGCGGCGATCAAGGCGAGGTTCGGCTGGAAGGTACCCGAGAACAAGTGAACGCCATCAACACCACCGACCCCGTGAACGTCACCATCGACGACCTCCCCGTACGCGACGAGCTGCGCGGCAAGTCCCCCTACGGCGCGCCCCAACTGGACGTCCCCGTACGGCTCAACACCAACGAGAATCCCTACCCGCTGCCCGAACCGCTGGTCGAGCGGATCGCCGAGCGGGTCCGCCAGGCCGCCCGCCACCTCAACCGCTACCCCGACCGGGACGCGGTCGAGCTGCGCACCCGGCTGGCCGAATACCTGACGAAGACCGGCGGCCACCCCGTCGGCCCCGAGAACGTCTGGGCCGCCAACGGCTCCAACGAGGTCATCCAGCAACTGCTGCAGACCTTCGGCGGGCCCGGCCGCACGGCCATCGGCTTCGAGCCCTCGTACTCGATGCACGGACTCATCGCGCGCGGCACCGGCACCGGCTGGGTCTCCGGCCCCCGGGGCGAGGACTTCACCATCGACCTGCCCGCCGCCGGGAAGGCGATCGCCGAGCACCGCCCGGACGTCGTCTTCGTCACCACCCCCAACAACCCCACCGGCACCGCGGTCCCCGCCGAGACCGTCCTCGCCCTGTACGAGGCCGCGCAGGCGGCCGGGCCGTCGATGGTGGTCGTGGACGAGGCGTACATCGAGTTCAGTCACGGCGCCTCCCTGCTGCCGCTGATCGAGGGCCGCCCGAACCTCGTCGTCTCCCGCACCATGTCGAAGGCGTTCGGCGCGGCGGGACTGCGCCTCGGCTACCTCGCCGCGCACCCGGCCGTCGTGGACGCCGTGCAGCTCGTCCGCCTGCCCTACCACCTGTCCGCCGTCACCCAGGCGACCGCGCTGGCCGCCCTGGAACACACGGACACGCTGCTGAAGTACGTCGAACAGCTGAAGCGGGAACGGGACCGGCTGGTCACCGCACTGCGTACCCTCGGCTACGACGTCACCGAGTCCGACGCGAACTTCGTCCAGTTCGGCACGTTCGCGGACTCCCACGTGGTCTGGCAGAAGATCCTCGACCGGGGCGTCCTGGTGCGGGACAACGGCGTACCGGGATGGCTGCGGGTCACCGCGGGCACCCCGGCCGAGAACGACGCGTTCCTCGACGCGGTCGGTGAACTGGTCAGCTACGTGGGGGCCACCCCCACACCCCCGAAGGAGCAGAGCGCATGAGCCGCGTAGGACGCGTCCAGCGGACGACGAAGGAGACATCGGTTCTCGTCGAGATCGACCTCGACGGCACCGGCAAGACGGAGATCTCCACCGGGGTCGGTTTCTACGACCACATGCTCGACCAGATCGGCCGGCACGGTCTGTTCGACCTGACCGTGAAGACCGAGGGCGACCTTCACATCGACTCCCACCACACCATCGAGGACACCGCCCTCGCCCTCGGCGCCGCCTTCAAGCAGGCCCTCGGCGACAAGGTGGGCATCTACCGCTTCGGCAACTGCACGGTCCCCCTGGACGAGTCCCTCGCCCAGGTCACCGTCGACCTGTCCGGCCGCCCCTACCTCGTGCACACCGAGCCCGAGAAGATGGCGCCGATGATCGGCGAGTACGACACCACGATGACCCGGCACATCCTGGAGTCCTTCGTCGCCCAGGCCCAGGTCGCGCTGCACGTGCACGTGCCGTACGGACGCAACGCGCACCACATCGTCGAGTGCCAGTTCAAGGCGCTGGCCCGGGCCCTGCGGTACGCGTCCGAGCGCGACCCCCGCGCGGTGGGCATCCTGCCCTCCACGAAGGGCGCCCTGTAAGGATGAACGGGCTGTCCACCGTACTGATCGTCGTCGGACTGTTCCTCGTCGGCGGCGTCGTCTCGTTCGCCAAGCAGAAGTTGCCCAAGGGGGTGATCGCGGTGCTCGCCATCGGCGCCGCGATGTGCCTGGCCGCGGGCATCCTCCGGCTGGAGGTGTGACCGTGAGCACCACCAAACGGGTCGTGGTCTTCGACTACGGCTTCGGCAACGTCCGCTCCGCCGAGCGCGCCCTCGCCCGCGCGGGCGCCGACGTGGAGATAACTCGCGACTTCGACACCGCCATGAACGCCGACGGGCTGCTGGTTCCCGGCGTCGGCGCCTTCGCGGCCTGCATGAAGGGCCTCAAGGAGGCGCGCGGCGACTGGATCATCGGCCGCCGGCTGTCCGGCGGCCGGCCCGTCATGGGCATCTGCGTCGGCATGCAGATCCTGTTCGCCCGCGGCATCGAGCACGGCGTCGAGACCGAGGGCATGGACGAATGGCCCGGCTCGGTGGAGCCGCTGCAGGCCGACATCGTGCCCCACATGGGCTGGAACACCGTCGACGCGGCGACCGGCACCGAACTCTTCGCCGGCCTGGACGCGGACGCCCGCTTCTACTTCGTGCACTCCTACGCCGTCCACGACTGGTCCCTCCAGGTGGACAACCCGGTGATGCGGGCGCCCAGGGTCACCTGGTCCACCCACGGCAAGCCGTTCGTCGCCGCCGTGGAGAACGGCCCCCTGTGGGCGACGCAGTTCCACCCCGAGAAGTCCGGCGACGCCGGAGCCCAGCTCCTCACCAACTGGATCGGAACCCTGTAGCGACATGGCCAAGCTCGAACTCCTCCCCGCCGTCGACGTCCGCGACGGCCAGGCCGTCCGCCTCGTGCACGGCGAGTCCGGCACCGAGACCTCCTACGGCTCCCCGCTGGAGGCCGCGCTCGCCTGGCAGCGCTCGGGCGCCGAGTGGCTGCACCTGGTCGACCTGGACGCCGCGTTCGGCACCGGCGACAACCGCGCGCTGATCGCCGAGGTCGCGGGCGCCATGGACATCAAGGTGGAACTGTCCGGCGGCATCCGCGACGACGACACGCTCGCCGCGGCCCTGGCCACCGGCTGCACGCGCGTCAACCTCGGCACCGCCGCCCTGGAGACCCCCGAATGGGTCGCCGGGATCATCGCCGAGCACGGCGACAAGATCGCCGTCGGACTCGACGTCCGCGGCACCACCCTCCGCGGCCGCGGCTGGACCCGCGACGGCGGCGACCTCTACGAGACCCTCGCGCGGCTCGACAAGGAGGGCTGCGCGCGCTATGTCGTCACAGACATCGCCAAGGACGGCACCCTCCAGGGCCCCAATCTGGAACTGCTGAAGAACGTCTGCGCCGCGACCGACCGCCCCGTGGTCGCCTCCGGCGGCGTGTCGTCGCTCGACGACCTGCGGGCCATCGCCGAGCTCGTCCCGCTCGGTGTCGAAGGATCCATCGTCGGTAAGGCCCTGTACGCGAAGGCGTTCACCCTGGAAGAGGCCCTGGAGGCTGTCTCCCGATGACCTCCGAAGCCGTACGGCGCGTGCGGGGCGACAGCCCCTGGGAAGAGTCCTTCGGGTCCGCACGCGCCGTGGCGGCGGGCGACCGCGTCCTGGTGGCCGGCACGACCGCGTTCAGGGGCGACGTCCTGTACGGGGAGGGCGACCCGTACGAACAGGCGAAGGCCGCCTTCGGCAGTGCCCTGGAGGCGATCGCCGAATTCGGGCTCGGCGTCGACTCCGTGATCCGCACGCGCGTCTACCTCGCGCACTCGCGGGACATCGACGCGGCGGGTCGCGCCCACAAAGAGCTGTTCGAGACGGTGCGCCCGGTCACGACCCTCCTGGTGGTGGAGGGCTTCATGGACTCACGCGTACTGGTGGCGGTGGAAGTCGAGGCATTCGGCGCCACCGGGCCGGCCGGTACCGAGGCCGTCGGCGGCCACCGGGGCCGGTCGGCGGGACCGGCCGGCGGACACCGAGATCGATCAGCGGACACCGAACAGACACTAGAGGAGCACGATTCATGACCCTGGCGGTCCGAGTCATCCCCTGCCTGGACGTGGACAACGGCCGGGTCGTCAAGGGCGTCAACTTCCAGAACCTGCGTGACGCGGGCGACCCCGTCGAGATGGCCAAGGTGTACGACACCGAGGGCGCCGACGAGCTGACGTTCCTGGACATCACCGCCTCGTCGGGCAACCGCGAGACGACCTACGACGTGGTGCGCCGCACCGCCGAACAGGTGTTCATCCCCCTGACCGTGGGCGGCGGTGTCCGCACCCCCGAGGACGTGGACAAACTGCTGCGGGCGGGCGCCGACAAGGTCGGCGTCAACACCGCCGCGATCGCCCGCCCGGACCTCATCCGGGAGATCGCCGAGCGCTTCGGCCGCCAGGTCCTCGTCCTGTCGGTCGACGCCCGCCGCACCGGGTCCGGCGACTCCTTCGAGGTCACCACGCACGGCGGCCGCCGGGGCACCGGCATCGACGCCGTCGAGTGGGCCCACCGGGCCGCGGAACTGGGCGCGGGCGAGATCCTGCTCAACTCCATGGACGCGGACGGCACCAAGGACGGCTACGACCTGGACATGATCGCCGCCGTCCGCAAGCACGTCACCGTCCCGGTGATCGCCTCGGGCGGCGCGGGCCGGCTCGCCGACTTCCCGCCCGCGATCGCCGCCGGCGCCGACGCGGTCCTCGCCGCCTCGGTCTTCCACTTCGGCGACCTGCGCATCGGCCAGGTCAAGCAGACCCTGCGGGAAGCGGGCCACCCGGTGCGGTGAGGCCCCCCCCGCGCGCCGGCCCGGCCGGCGGACGGGGGCCCGGCCGGCTCGCTCAGTCCTTCGGCTGGGCGAGCTGGATCAGATTGCCGACCGTGTCGTCCAGGACGGCAGTGAGCACCGGGCCCTGATCCTGCGGCTCCTGGACGAAGTTCACGCCCTCGCCGCGCAGCCGCTCGTACTCCGCGCGGAGGTCCGTCACCGAGAACACGATGGCGGGCAGCCCCGCCTCGCGCACCGCCCTGCGGTACGGCTCCGCGATGGGACCCTGCCCCGGCTCCAGCAGCAGCTCAAGATCCCGCTGCGCCCCCTCGCCCGCCCCGACCGTGACGAACAGGGTGCCACCGCCCAGATCCGTCCGGGTGCGGGTCTCGAAGCCGAGGACGCCGGTGTAGAAAGCGTGCGCCTTCGCCACGTCGTCGACGTACACGCTGGTCATGGCGACCTTGATCATGGAGATTCTTTTTCCGATCTTGCAGTCTTTCCGGGGCCGGTGACCGGCCCCGGTACCCACGACCGTACTCGGACGGCCCCCGAGATCGTTCGGATTCAGATACCGAGCTGCTTGGACGCGTTCAGTTTCTCGATCGCGTCCGCGTCGCCCTCCAGATCGACCTTGGCCACCTCGCGCCGCCCGTAGAGGAACAGCAGCAGCTCCGACGCCTCGCCGGTCACCGTGACCACCGGCGCGCCACGGCGGGCCACCACCGTCCGGCCGTCCGGGCGGCGCAGCACCAGGCCCGTGGCGGCACCGCGGCCCATCATCCGGGCAGTGGACTCGAGCCGTGACCACAGGGTGTCCTGGAACACCGGGTCGAGCTCACGCGGCGTCCAGTCGGACTGCGCGCGGCGCACGTCCTCCGTGTGGACGTAGAACTCGACGACGTTCGACAACTCGTCGATCTGCTTGAGGTTGAAGGGCGAGAAACGCGGCGGGCCGGTACGGATCAGCTGGATCAGCTCCTCGTACGGCTTGGCGGTGAACTCCGCCATCACCCGCTCCAGACGCTGTGCGAGCTGCTTGACCACCATCCCGCCGGCGGCATCCGGGCGGCGCTCGCGCACCACCACATGGGCGGCGAGGTCGCGGGTGCGCCAGCCCTCGCACAGAGTGGGAGCCTCAGGGCCCGCGGTCTCCAGCAGGTCGGCCAGGAGAAGTCGTTCACGCTTGGCATGGGTCGACATGCGGCCAGCCTACGGTGACCCGCCCCGTCCGCCCACCCGTCACCCGACCACCACCCCCGAACGAGGCGCTTTCGCGCCGCCCCCGCCTCTCGTCCCGTCCTCGTACCTTCCCAACCCGTGGACGCGGCCCGGGGGCCGCCCGTCCGCACGGCACAATGGTTTCCATGACCAGCAGCACGTCCCGGCCCGGCCGGCTCGACCCGGAGATCGCCGCGCGGCTCAAGCGCAGCCCCGACGGCCTCCTGCCCGCCATCGCCCAGCAGTACGACACCCATGAGGTGCTGATGCTCGGCTGGATGGACGACGAGGCGCTGCATCGCACCCTGACCACCGGTCGCTGCACCTACTGGTCGCGCAGCCGCCAGGAGTACTGGGTCAAGGGGGACACTTCCGGGCACGTCCAGCACGTGAAGTCCGTCGCCCTGGACTGCGACGCCGACACCCTCCTCGTCAAGGTCGACCAGACCGGCGCCGCCTGCCACACCGGCGCCCGCACCTGCTTCGACGCCGACGTGCTGCTCACGGACACCCTCGCGGACCACGCGGGCAGCGGCGCGCACGCCCCCGGTCAGTAAGGTCTGCCGCCATGGACCTCGAGACGTTCCGCAAGCTCGCCACCGACCGCCGGGTCATCCCGGTCACCCGCAAACTGCTCGCCGACGGCGACACCCCGGTCGCGCTCTACCGCAAGCTCGCCGCGGACCGCCCCGGCACCTTTCTCCTCGAGTCCGCCGAGAACGGACGGTCCTGGTCCCGCTACTCCTTCGTCGGCGTCCGCAGCGCCGCCACCCTCACCGAACAGGGCGGGCAGACACACTGGCAGGGCACCCCGCCCGTCGGCGTACCGGCCGACGGCGACCCGCTCGCCACGCTGCGCGCCACACTCGAGGCCCTGCACACCCCGCGCGACCTCGCCCACGACCTCGGTCTGCCGCCCTTCACCGGCGGCATGGTCGGCTACCTCGGCTACGACATCGTGCGCCGGCTCGAACGGATCGGCCCCGGCGCGCGGGACGATCTGCGCCTGCCCGAGCTGACCATGCTGCTCACCAGCGACCTCGCCGTGATGGACCACTGGGAGGGCTCCGTCTGGCTGATCGCCAACGCGATCAACCACAACGACCTGGAGACCGGCGTCGACGAGGCCCACGCCGACGCCGTGGCACGCCTGGACGCCATGGAGGCCGACCTCTCCCGCGCGGTGGCCCAGCCCCCGGCCGTCCTCCCGCCCTCCGAACTCCCCGAGCACACCGTCCTGTGGGGCGGCCCCGACTTCCGGGCCGCCGTCGAGGACATCAAGGAACGCATCCGCGCGGGAGAGGCCTTCCAGGTCGTCCCCTCCCAGCGGTTCGAGACCCCGGTCACGGCGAGCGCCCTGGACGTCTACCGGGTGCTGCGGGCCACCAACCCGTCGCCCTACATGTACCTGTTCCGCTTCGACGACTTCGACGTCGTCGGTTCGTCCCCCGAAGCACTCGTGAAGGTCGACGACGGCCAGGCGATGGTCCACCCCATCGCCGGCACCCGGCCGCGCGGCACCACCCCGCAGCAGGACCAGGCCCTCGCCGAGGAACTGCTCGCCGACCCCAAGGAGCGCGCCGAGCACCTCATGCTCGTCGACCTGGGCCGCAACGACCTCGGGCGGGTCTGCGAGCCCGGCTCCGTCGAGGTCGTCGACTTCATGTCCGTCGAGCGGTACTCGCACGTCATGCACATCGTCTCGACGGTCACCGGCCGGGTCGCGCCCGGCCGCTCCGCCTTCGACGTGCTCACCGCCTGCTTCCCGGCCGGGACCCTCTCCGGCGCGCCCAAGCCCCGTGCCATGCAGATCATCGACGAACTCGAGCCGTCCCGGCGCGGACTGTACGGCGGCTGCGTGGGCTACCTGGACTTCGCCGGTGACTCCGACACCGCCATCGCCATCCGCACCGCGCTGCTGCGCGACGGCACCGCGTACGTCCAGGCGGGCGCCGGAATCGTCGCCGACTCCGACCCGGTGGCCGAGGACACCGAGTGCCGCAACAAGGCGGCCGCCGTGCTGCGCGCCGTCCACACGGCGAACCGGCTGGGCGCGAGGTGACACGCACGGTGTGACACCCACCCGGGACCGTGCGGGACGCGCCCGGGGCTGTGTGAGATGCGCCCGGGACCGTGTGAGATGCGACCGGCACGAGCCCCGGGTGACCGTTCGCGCGTGGTTCACGCGATAGTGGAGTACGTGACTGCCGTACCTCACCCCCGTTCCGAGGCCGCCGGCTCCGCCCGGACCGGCCGCCTCAGCCTCGCCGCCGCCCTGCTGTGCGGCGCCCTGGGCGCGGCCGTGGCCCTGCTCGCCACCCGGCAGCAGTGGTCCCAGGGCACCGCGACCGTGGCCGGCGGCTCCTTCCCCCTGACCGCGAACGGCAGCGACGTCACCGGCGTCCCCGCCGCCCTCGCCGTGGTGGGCCTGGCCGCCCTCGTCGCCGTCTTCGCCGTCCGCCGGGCCGGCCGGTTCGCCGTCGCCGCGCTGCTCGCCCTGTCCGGGGCGGGCACCGTCGCGGCCACCCTGCTCGGCGCCTCCGACAGCTCCGCGCTCGACGACAAGGCCGCCGAGGTCTCCGGCGACACGTCGGCCACCGTGGAAGCCCTCAGCCACACCGCCTGGCCCTACGTCGCGGCCGTGGGCGGCCTGCTGCTCCTGCTGGCCGGCGCGCTCGCCCTGCGCTACGGCAGGCTGTGGCCCGCGATGTCCGGCCGCTACGAGCGCGGCGGCGCCCCGCGGCCACGCCGCACGGCCGCCGCCGGCGATCCCGACCGGCCGGAGGAACTGTGGAAGGCCCTCGACCGCGGCGAGGACCCGACCGGAGCCTGAACCACCAGGCAGCCGGCCCCTCCGCGGGGCAGCCGGCCCCTCCGCGGGGCAGCCGGCCACGGGCGTTCGCCGCGCGGAGGAGCACCCCCGATCACGGCACGCGCGCGCGTGCGGGACAATTGATCCGAGCGTCCTGCTCAGACACGTACACAGCACTGAGGAGCAAGCAATGGCGGGCAGCAGCCACGGTCACACCCCGGCCGCCTGGACCGGTGTCATCATCTCGTTCATCGGTTTCTGCGTCGCGAGCATGTTCATGGTGGTGAGCTCACCGGTGGGCTTCTGGGTCGGCATGGGCATCGTGCTGCTCGGCGGTGTCGTCGGCGGAATCATGAGCAAGATGGGCATGGGCCAGAAGCCGCACTTCCACCCCCTCAACCCGCCGACCGCAGGCCGTGAGCCGGCCCGCGCCGAAAGCTGATCACCGGGAACACTCCGGACAGGGGCGGCCGGCACACGGGTGCCGGAACCGCCCCTGACGCGTGAGCGGGGGCACAATCACCCTGTGAACGCCGTCAGCCACAGTGCGCCCCGCGGCACCGCCGCCCGACTCGTCCTTCCCGCGGGAACGCTCGCCGCCGTCGCCGGAGCCTTCGTCTACGTCGGGGCGGTGGACCCCAACGAGCCCGGCCACTACCCCGCCTGCCCGCTGCTGCGCCTCACCGGCCTGTACTGCCCCGGCTGCGGCGGACTGCGCAGCGCGCACGCCGTCGCCCACGGCGACCTCCTGGCCGCTCTCCAGGCCAATGCGCCCGCCGTCCTCGGTTACGCGGCCTTCGCCGTCCTCTGGACCGTGTGGGTGGTCCGCGCGGTGCGCGGAAAACCCCTCCGGATCGACCCCCGACCGGTGCTCCTGTGGTCCCTGGGAACGTTTGTGCTGGTCTTCACGGTTGTCCGGAACCTGCCGTTCGGCGGCTGGCTACATCCTTGATCGAACAGCGAACGTCCAGGTAGTGGGACCGGCGTCAACCGGATGTGAGGCGTACCCCCTGCTGCGGATACCATCGCAATGACCACCGGTTTCGTCCGGCGACCCGTCCGTGAGGACGGGGAACGCCCCAGGGACGGAAACGAACGCACTGAAGACGGACCGTCTGGAAGGGGGCCCCTCGCGTGAGTGTGCTCGACGAGATCATCGACGGAGTCCGTGCCGACCTCGCGGAGCGCCAGGCACGGGTCAGCCTCGACGAGCTCAAGGAGCGCGTGGCGAAGGCTCCCGCGGCCAAGGACGGCGCGGCCGCCCTGCGCGGCGAAGGCGTCAAGGTGATCTGCGAGGTCAAGCGCTCCAGCCCGTCCAAGGGCGCGCTCGCCGCGATCGCCGATCCGGCCGGACTCGCCGCCGACTACGAGGCGGGCGGCGCGGCCGTCATCTCCGTCCTCACCGAACAGCGCCGCTTCGGCGGCTCCCTCGCCGACCTGGAGGCGGTCCGCGCGCGGGTGGACATCCCCGTCCTGCGCAAGGACTTCATCGTCACCTCGTACCAGCTCTGGGAGGCGCGGGCGCACGGTGCCGACCTCGCGCTGCTCATCGTCGCCGCCCTCGAACAGCCGGCCCTGGAGTCGCTGATCGAGCGTGCCGTCTCCATCGGGCTCACCCCGCTCGTCGAGGTG
The DNA here is from genome assembly GCF_036634175.1 of Streptomyces sp. P9-A2. Lineage (NCBI taxonomy): Bacteria > Bacillati > Actinomycetota > Actinomycetes > Kitasatosporales > Streptomycetaceae > Streptomyces > Streptomyces sp. P9-A2. The sequence goes on along the minus strand of NZ_JAZIFX010000001.1, from coordinate 1,861,584 downwards.
CACGACGAGGACGAGGTCGAGCGCGCGGTCGACGCCGGCGCCAAGGTCATCGGGGTCAACGCGCGCGACCTCAAGACCCTCAAGGTCGACCGGGGCACCTTCGAGCGCGTCGCCCCCGAGATCCCGGACCACCTGGTCAAGATCGCCGAGTCCGGCGTCCGCGGCCCGCACGACCTCATCGCCTACGCCAACGCCGGCGCCGACGCCGTCCTGGTCGGCGAGTCCCTGGTCACCGGCCGCGACCCGAAGACCGCGGTGGCCGACCTGGTGGCGGCCGGCGAGCACCCGGCGCTGCGCCACGGACGCGGCTGACGCCCGATAGGCTGGCACTGATGACCCTCCCGATCACCCTGATGGCCAGGGACCCGTACGCGCGCCTCGCCCGCGGCTGCCGCCCGCGCGGCTGCCGGGCCCCCGCGCGCCGCGTGCTCGGCCGCAGGGTGCGCTACCACATCGGTAACGAGCCCGGCCAGGTCAACGGACTGCGATGGCACCGCCCCTGACAAGGGGCGCGGGGCAGTACCGGCGCGCCACTCGGCCGCGTCGGCGAAACCAGCCGCACACGGTCTGAAGCCGGCCGGTGAGCCCTGCCCCCCCACGGCGAAACGTGTCCACACACTCATCGTGAGGTTTCCGCATGCCCAGCCAGTTCTTCTTCCCCGATCCCGAGGGCCAGGTGCCCAGCACCGAGGGCTACTTCGGCGCGTTCGGCGGCAAGTTCATCCCGGAGGCGCTCGTCGCCGCCGTGGACGAGGTCGCCGTCGAGTACGACAAGGCCAAGGCCGACCCCGAGTTCGCCCGCGAACTCGACGACCTGATGGTCCACTACACCGGTCGCCCGAGCGCCCTCACCGAGGTGCCCCGGTTCGCCGAGCACGCCGGCGGTGCCCGGGTCTTCCTCAAGCGCGAGGATCTCAACCACACCGGCTCCCACAAGATCAACAACGTGCTCGGCCAGGCCCTGCTCACCCGGCGCATGGGCAAGACCCGTGTCATCGCCGAGACCGGCGCCGGCCAGCACGGAGTCGCCACCGCCACCGCCTGCGCCCTGTTCGGCCTCGACTGCACCATCTACATGGGCGAGATCGACACCGAGCGCCAGGCCCTCAACGTGGCCCGGATGCGCATGCTCGGCGCCGAGGTCATCGCTGTGAAGTCCGGCAGCCGCACCCTCAAGGACGCCATCAACGAGGCGTTCCGCGACTGGGTCGCCAACGTCGACCGCACGCACTACCTCTTCGGCACCGTCGCCGGACCCCACCCCTTCCCCGGCATGGTCCGCGACTTCCACCGTGTCATCGGCGTCGAGACCCGCCGCCAGATGCTGGAGCGGGCCGGACGGCTGCCCGACGCCGCGATCGCCTGCGTCGGCGGCGGCTCCAACGCCATCGGCCTTTTCCACGCCTTCATCCCGGACGCCTCGGTCCGCCTCGTCGGCTGCGAACCCGCCGGACACGGCATCGAGAGCGGCGAGCACGCGGCCACCCTCACCGCGGGTGAGCCCGGCATCCTGCACGGCTCGCGTTCCTACGTCCTCCAGGACGACGAGGGCCAGATCACCGAGCCGTACTCCATCTCGGCGGGGCTCGACTACCCGGGCATCGGCCCCGAGCACGCCTACCTCAAGGACTCCGGCCGCGGCGAGTACCGCGCGGTCACCGACGACGCCGCCATGGGGGCCCTGCGGCTGCTGTCGCGCACCGAGGGCATCATCCCGGCCATCGAGAGCGCCCACGCGCTGGCCGGCGCCCTGGAGGTCGGCAGGGAACTGGGCAAGGACGGACTGATCGTCGTCAACCTGTCCGGCCGGGGCGACAAGGACATGGACACCGCCGCCCGCTACTTCGGCCTGTACGACACCGACAGGACCGTCGCCGCCGACGCGGACACCGAGACCGCCGAGATCGAGGGGGACGCCAAGTGAGCGGGAACGTGAAGCTGCTGAACGACACCCTCGCCGCGGCGAAGTCCGAGGGCCGCGCCGCGCTGATCGCCTACCTCCCGGCCGGGTTCCCGACCGTCGACGGAGGCATCGACGCCGTGAAGGCCGTCATCGACGGCGGTGCCGACGTCGTGGAGGTGGGCCTGCCGCACAGCGACCCCGTCCTCGACGGTCCCGTCATCCAGACCGCCGACGACATCGCCCTGCGCGGTGGCGTACGGATCGCCGACGTGCTGCGCACGGTCCGGGAGGCCCACCGGGCCACCGGGAAGCCGATCCTCGTCATGACGTACTGGAACCCCGTCGACCGCTACGGCGTCGAGCGGTTCGCCGCCGAACTCGCCGAGGCGGGCGGCGCCGGCTGCATCCTGCCCGACCTGCCCGTCCAGGAGTCGGCGCTGTGGCGGGAGCACGCCGACAAGCACGGTCTGGCCACCGTCTTCGTCGTCGCGCCCAGCAGTAAGGACGAGCGGCTCGCCGAGATCACCGCGGCGGGCAGCGGTTTCGTCTACGCCGCCTCGCTCATGGGCGTCACCGGTACCCGCGAGTCGGTCGGCGCGCAGGCCGAGAACCTGGTGGCACGGGCCCGGGCGAGCCGCGCCGAGCTGCCGGTGTGCGTCGGGATCGGTGTCTCCGACGCCGTCCAGGCCGCCGAGGTCGCCCGCTTCGCCGACGGTGTGATCGTCGGATCGGCCTTCGTCAAGCGGCTGCTGGACGCCCCCGACCCGGCCGCGGGCCTCCAGGCCGTGCGGGCGCTCGCGGGCGAGCTGGCCGAGGGCGTACGCGGCCGGTCCTGACGGCGTGCGGGGCCGGTGACAGCGGGTGTGACCGGCCCCGGCCGTGCCGGACCCGGGACGGCAGAGCCGGGTCCCGTCATCGGCAAACGCTCCGCAGCTGGTCATACGAGTCCCTCGTACGGGTGGATCTGGGGCCGGGGAGGCGCGCTGCGCCTCCCCGGTTCGTTCTGCGGGGTGTGAGCGAGAAGAACCGTGAGGGAAAGCGCACCGCCCGTGAGCGGCTGGTGGTCGAGCGTGAGAAGCAGAAGGCGGCGGACAGACGGCGCCGCACCCTGATCGTGGGTGCGAGCGTGGTCTGTGTCCTGGCGCTCGCGGCGGTGATCGGCGTCGTCGCCGCCAACGCGGGCAAGGACGACGGCAGTAGTGAGGAGGCAGGCCCGGTGGTGGCGCCCTCGGGGGCGCTCGGCAAGGACGGTCTCGCCGTCCCGGTCGGCAAGGAGAGCGCCAAGTCCACCCTCACCGTGTGGGAGGACTTCCGCTGCCCCGCCTGCAAGTCCTTCGAGCTGGCGTACCGGCCGACCCTCCATGAGCTGACCGAGTCCGGCCAGTTGAAGATCGAGTACCACCTCGTCACGCTGATCGACGGGAACATGGGCGGCACCGGCTCCCGCAACTCCGCCAACGCGGCCGCCTGTGCCCAGGACACCGGCAAGTTCGCCGAATACCACGACGTGCTGTTCGACAACCAGCCCCCGGAGACGGACGACGCCTTCGCCGACAACGCCGAGCTCATCGAGCTGGCCGGCAAGGTCAAGGGCCTCGACACCCCTGCCTTCCGCAGTTGCGTGGAGGACGGCACGCACAACAGCTGGGTCGCGAAGTCCGACGAGGCATTCCAGAAGGGCCGCTTCTCCGGCACACCGACCGTCCTGCTCGGCGACAAGAACATCTACCAGGACCGGACGATGACCCCGGCGAAGCTCAGGAAAATGGTGGAGGAGGCCAACCGGCAGTAGGGGGGCGAGCCTTCCCGTTATGGACCCGTAGCCGGGCCGCCCACCGTGGGACCGGTCCGGCGCGGTAGCGTCGACCCTGCCATGGAACTTGCCTACATTCCCAGCCCGTCGAGCGGGGTGCTGTACCTCGGCCCCGTTCCGCTCCGCGGCTATGCCTTCAGTATCCTCGCCGGCCTCTTCGTCGCCCTCTGGATCGTCGACCGCCGGTGGGTGGCGCGCGGCGGCCAGAAGGGAACCGCCTGGGACATCGCGTTCTGGGCCGTTCCGTTCGGTCTGGTCGGCGGTCGCCTCTACCACGTGATCACCGATTACCAGCTCTACTTCGGTGAGGGCCGGAACTGGGTCGACGCCTTCAAGATCTGGGAGGGCGGCCTCGGCATCTGGGGCGCCGTCGCCCTGGGCGCTGTGGGGGCCTGGATCGGCTGCCGGCGCCGGGGCATCGCCCTTCCGCCGTACGCCGATGCCCTGGCCCCCGGTCTGGTGCTGGCGCAGGCGATCGGACGCTGGGGCAACTGGTTCAACCAGGAACTGTACGGGCGGGAGACGGACCTCCCGTGGGCCCTGCACATCACGTCCACGGCGGGCGGCCGGGTACCGGGGTACTACCACCCGACATTCCTGTACGAGTTTTTGTGGTGCGTGGGCGTCGCCCTGCTGGTCATCTGGGCGGACCGCCGCTTCAAGCTCGGGCACGGACGGGCGTTCGCGCTGTACGTCGCCGCGTACTGCGCGGGCCGGTTCTGGATCGAGTACATGCGCGTCGACGAGGCCCGCGAGATCCTGGGCCTGCGGCTGAACAACTGGACCGCGATGATCGTGTTCGTGCTCGCGGTCGTGTACTTCGTGGTGTCGGCGAAGCTGCGCCCGGGACGCGAGACCGTGGTGGAACCGGGCGCGGCTGCCGCCGGTGGCACGGCCGGTGGCGCGACAGGCGGTTCCGCCGGAGGCGACGACGCCCCGGACGACGCCGGGAGCGGTTCCGGGGCCGAGCCGGCCGAGCCGGAGACCGCGGGTAAGGGCGGCAAGGCGGACTCCCCGGAGACGAAGAAAGCAGCCGGGCCGAAGAAGCCGGACACCGGGTCGAAGGCCGACGCGAGCCCGAAGGGGAACGGCGGAGCGTCGGACAAGGACGCAGCCGAGCCGGGTGACGCGAAGGCCGAGGACACCGAGGCGGAGAAGGCCCAGGAGGATTCCGCGACTGCGGACTCCGCAGACGTGGACTCCGCAGACGTGGACTCCGGGGCTGCGGAGTCCGGGGACGTACGGTCCAAGGACGAGGCCGGGTCGGCGAAGAAGAGCTGACGGTCTGCCGGCCCGCCGCCGGCCCGTCGTACCTGAACGACGCCGTGGGGCGCCCGGGAACTCCGGGCGCCCCACGGACGTGTGTGCGGGGCCTCAGATGCGGTGGGCCAGGGACAGGACCCGCCGGGCGGCCGTCACCACCGCCGCGTCGACGAAGCGGCCGTCGGGAAGTGCCTGGGCGCCCTGCTCGCCGGCCGCCGCCTTGACGACCGTCTCCGCCCGCTCGATCTCCTCCTGGGTGGGCAGATAGGCGCGCTCGATGACCGGCAGCTGACGCGGATGGATGGCGGCGCGGCCCAGGAACCCCAGGGCACGGCCACGGGCGCAGGAGGCGCGGAGACCGTCCAGGTCACGGATGTCCGGGTGGACGGACTGGGCGGGCGGGGCCAGACCCGCCGCCCGCGCGGCGACGACCACGCGGGAGCGGGACCAGTCGAGGCCCGCGTCCTCGCGTACGCCCAGGTCGGTCCGCAGGTCCTCCTCACCGATCGAGATACCGCGCAGGGCCGGGTGGGCGGTGGCCACGTCGTGCGCCCGCTCGATACCGAGGGCCGTCTCCAGCAGCGCGTACAGACCGAGCGCGCCGCCGGCTGCGGACACGGCCCGCCGCGCGACCCGGACGACGTCGGCGGGCGAGGACACCTTGGGCAGCCGCAGACCGGCCAGACCCACCAGGCCCCCGGCCGGGGCGACGGCAAAGAGGTCGGCCTCGCCCCAGGGACCGGTCAGGGCATTGACGCGGACGTGGACCGGGACCGGCTGCGGGTCGCACAACAGCTCGGCGCAGGCGGCCCGGGCGTACGCCTTGCGGTCGGGGGCGACGGAGTCCTCCAGGTCGATCACCACCACGTCGGCCCCGGAGACGAGCGCCTTCGCCACCACCCACGGCCGGTCGCCCGGTGCGTACAGCCAGGTCAGCGGGGAGGCCACCGTCACAGCGCGCCTTCCGCGCGCAGGGCCGTCAGCTCGGCCGGGGTGAGGCCCAGTTCGGTCAGCACCTCCTGGGTGTCGGCGCCGTGCGGGCGGCCCGCCCAGCGGATCGCGCCGGGGGTGTGCGAGAGGCGGAAGAGAACGTTCTGCATGCGCAGCGGGCCCAGCTCGGGGTCGTCGACCGTGGTGATCGTGTTCAGGGCCCGGTACTGCGGGTCGGTCATCACGTCCCGTACGTCCTGGACGGGCGCCACCGCGGCCTCGGCCTTCTCGAAGGCGGCGAGCACGTCTCCGCGGGTGCGGCAGGCGATCCAGCCGCCCACCGCCTCGTCCAGGACGTCCGCGTGCCCCGCGCGGCCGGCGCCGGTGGCGAACCATGGTTCGTCGATCAGCTCAGGCCTCCCCACCAGCCGCATCACCCGCTCGGCGACCGACTGGGCCGAGGTGGAGACGGCGACCCAGGTGCCGTCGGCGGTGAGGTAGGTGCCGCGCGGGGCGTTGTTCTGGGAGCGGTTGCCGGTGCGCGGCTGGACGTGGCCGAGCTGGTCGTACCAGGTCGGCTGGGGTCCGAGCGCGGTGAGGATCGGTTCGATGAGGGCCATGTCGACGACCTGGCCCTCGCCGGTGCTCTCCCGCCCGGCGAGCGCGGTCAGCACCGCGTAGGCCGTGGTCAGGCCCGCGATGGAGTCGGCCAGGCCGAACGGCGGCAGCGTCGGGGGCGAGCCGGGCTCACCGGTGATGGCGGCGAAACCGCTCATGGCCTCGGCGAGTGTGCCGAAGCCGGGCCGGTGCGCGTACGGGCCGAACTGGCCGAAGCCGGTGACCCGGGCCAGGACGAGACGGGGGTTGGCGGCGGACAGTTCGGACCAGCCCAGATCCCACTTCTCCAGGGTGCCGGGCCGGAAGTTCTCGATGATCACGTCGGCGGTCCTGGCGAGGCGCAGCAGGGTCGCCCGGCCGCCGCGGGTGGACAGGTCGAGGGTGATGGTCCGTTTGTTGCGGCCGAGCATCTTCCACCACAGCCCCACGCCGTTCTTCGACGGGCCGTGGCCGCGGGAGGGGTCGGGCTTCCTCGGATGCTCGATCTTGACGACCTCCGCGCCGAAGTCGCCGAGCAGCGTCGCGGCGAGGGGCCCGGCGAAGAGGGTGGCGAGGTCCAGGACCCGCAGGCCGGTCAGAGGGGGTGGGGGCGGGGGAGCGGAGGGGCCGGGGGAGGGGGCGGTGGGTGTGACGGGCCGGGTCATGGGCGGGAGGCCTCCAGACGGGTCAGACGGGCCAGGGTGTCGAAGCCGACGCCGTTGAAGTCGCCGACGGAGGTGGCCAGCCGGTTCTTCAGCGGGGCCGTCCAACGCTCGGGGAGGGCGGCGGGAGAACCGGCGAGCAGGGCGGTGACACCGCCCACCGTCGCGCCGTTCGAGTCCGTGTCCCAGCCGCCGGACACGGCACGGCAGACGGCGCCGGTGAAGTCGCCGTCCGCGTGGGTGATGGCGGCGGCGATCAGGGCGGTGTTGGGGACGGCGTGCACCCAGTGGGCACCGGCGTGCAGGGCGTGGAGCCGGTCGACGACGGTGGTGAAGTCATGGTGCTCGTGTGCCAGTCGGACGGCCTCGCGCACGGCGCGGGCGAGCCGGGAGCGGGGCGGTACGACGGCGAGGCCGGCGCGCAGGCAGGCGTGCACGTCCGGGCGGTCGCCGCCTGCGCCTGCGCCTGTGCCTGCGGCGGTGGCGATGACGGCCGCGCCGAACATCGCGGCGTGGACACCGCCCGCGGTGTGCGTGAGGGTGGCGTCGCGGTGGGCCTGCTCGGCGGCGCCCGCCGGATCGCCGGGGTTGGTCCAGCCGTGCACGTCGGCACGGATCAGGGCGCCGATCCACTCGCGGAACGGGTTGCGGTGGCGGGCGGTGCGCGGAGGCTCCACGCCGTCGAGGAGGTTGCGGTAGGCGACGCGTTCGGCGGTGAAGGAACGGCCCGCCGGGAGTTCGTCCAGCCAGAGCCGGGCCACGTCCGTGGTGGTGAAGCCCTTGCCGTACCGCTGGAGCAGCAGCAGGTTGAGAAGCGGGTAGTCGAGGTCGTCGTCCTCGGGCATCCCGTCGATGTTCTCGGCGAGCGAGGTGGCCGCCGAGCGACGGTTCCAGGGGTACCGCGCGGCCAGTTCCCCGGGGACTCCGAGGGCGGTGAAGTAGTAGTTCAGAGGCCAGTTCCCGGTGGCCCGGGCGAGTCGGCGGATGCCGTCGAGGGGGAGCTTCTCCACCGGCTTGCCGAGCAGGCAGCCGACGGCACGACCGAGCCAGGCGGCTTCCAGAGGCTCGGTTCCGAGGCGGTCGGTGTCGGGACGGCTGCTCCGGCGGTGGTCGGTGTCAGGACGGTCGGTCCAGCTGCGGTCCGCGTCAAGACGGCCGGCCCGGCGGTGGTCCGCGTCAGGGTGGTCCGCGGCAGGGTGGTCGGAGGCCGGGGGAGCTGTGTCGACAGGTGAAGGCCATTCGGGGCAGAGGGACTTGATGGCGCCGAGGTCCGTCGGTTCATCGTCCGCGAGGCCGCTGGGCAGGTCGGCGAGTTCGTCCAGGAGGTCCCCGGCCAGCAGCCGGAGGTAGCGGGACGCCGGTCGCGGGGAGGCACCCGCGCGGGGCGGGGCCTCGGGGCCGCCCGCCGCGCGCCACCGGGCGGCGACGGCGGCGACGGCCGTGGCCGACCGGCCGTCCTGGGCGGCCTGGCGCAGCTCGTGCCCGATCAGGTCCTCCGGCTGGACCCAGGTCAGTCGGAGCATTCCGGGCCCCCCAGCTCGGCGAACGCCCTTTCGTGCGAGCGGCGTCGGGACACATCGCGTGCGAAGACCTCGCGGGCCACCTCCGTCAGCGTGGCCGCGGGTTCCAGGAGGTCGAGACGGCTGGCCTCCGCCACGGTCTTCGCCCAGTCCTCGGGAACCGGCGAACCGAGGGCACCCGCCACGGCACCGGCCATCGTGGCGATGGAGTCGCAGTCCCTGCCGTAGTTCACCGCGCCCAGCACCGCGTGCCGGAAGTCGCCGCCGGCCACCACCACCATGCCCAGCGCGACCGGGAGTTCCTCGATCGCGTGCAGCCTTGAGGGACGGCGGGCACCCAGCGACGGAGCGCGGTAGTCGGGACCCACGCTGTCGTACGGGGCCACCGCCTCCCGCAGCGGGCGCAACGCGGACTCGAACTCCGTATGGCGGGACGCCACTTCGCAGACCCGCTCGATCGCCGTCCGCGTGCCGTCCTTCGCCAGGGACAGACAGGCGGTGACGACCGAGTCCGGTGTCGCTCCCGGCGCGCACGCCGCCGCCACCGCCGCGGCGAGAACACCGGCCGCCTCCCGGCCGTACGACGACTGGTGGGCTCCCGCGACGTCCAGCGCCTCGGCGTAGGCGCCCGCCGGGTGGGCCGCGTTGACCAGGCCGACCGGGGCCATGTACATCGCGGCACCACAGTTGACGATGTTGCCGACGCCCGCCTCGCGCGGATCGACGTGGCCGTAGTGGATCCGGGCCACCAGCCACTTCTCCGCGAGGAAGACCCGCTGCAGCAGGAGCGCCTCCGCCTCCAGCTCCGGGATCCAGCGCGGGTGCGTCATCAGGTCCGGGACCAGGTGGTCGGCGACGGCGTGGGCGTCCAGATGGCCCCGGACCCGCGCGTACACCCGGACCAGGGCGTGCGTCATGAGGGTGTCGTCGGTGACGTGGCCGTCGCCCTTGTGGTACGGGGCGATCGGACGGGCGGTGCGCCAGGCGTCACCGTTCCAGGGGCCGACGACGCCGTGGACACGGCCGCCGTGGCGCTCGACGATCTGCTCGGGGGAGTACCCCTCGACGGGGCCGCCGAGCGCGTCGCCGACGGCGGCTCCCACCAGCGCGCCGGTGAACCGTTCGTCCAGGGAGGCACCCCGAACCCGCTTTTCGTGCTCTTTGAGCGTCATGCCCGAATCATCCTCCGGGGGGAGGCGGTTGTGCGGCTTCCAGGAGCCCGGCGAGTTCCACCAGGTCGGTGCCGGTGAGCCGGGGAAGCGTGCAGCCGGAGAGGATGCGGCAGCTCTCCCGCCAGGACTCGGGGATCGCCGCGCCGCCGCCGAGCGCGCCGGTCAGCGCGCCGACGAGGGCGGGGGCGGAGTCCGCGACCCGGGAGAGACAGGCCGCCGCGGGCACCGCCTCCACCATCCGGCCGTGCGAGGCGGTGGCCAGCGCGAGAGCCACGGGGACGGTCTCGGCAGCGGCGATGCCGTAGCTGTAGACGTGGTCGACGATCTGGTGCTCCAGGAGCGGTACGAGGGCGAAGGCGCCGTCGATGTCCGCGGCGAGCCGCAGCGCGTGCCGGGCGTTGCGGCCGATCTCCGTCTCCTCGGGCAACTCGGCCACCGCGGCCGCCACGCATGCCCCGACGTCCGCGCCGGCCAGCGCGAGGGCGATGGCGGCGGCCATCGCGCGGGCGCCGTGCACCCCGTCGCCGTCCTGGGTGTAGCGGGCGTCGAACTCGGCGAGCGCGGCGGCGCCCTCGGGGTCGCCGGGGTGGGCCACGGCCAGGACACAGGCCCGTACGCAGGCCGCGTCGTCGAAGTAGTGCGGGTTGTCGTGGCCGGTGGCGGGCGGACGCAGGCCGGTGGCGAGGTTGCCGAGTCCGGCCCGTACGGAGATGCGGGCGCGCAGGGGCAGGACGGCCGACTCGATCTCGGGCGCGCGTTCCGCGGCCGCGGCGACCTCACCGGCCATGGCGTTCCAGGTGAGGTCGATGGCGGCCCGGGTGCGGCGTTCGCGGCTCAGGTCGCCGAGCGCGCCGTCGTCGCCGGCCCGCAGGACCGCCTCGGCGGCGAACACCGCCCACTCGGCGTCGTCGGAGGGACCCAGGCGCAGGGGGCCCGGGGGCTGGTTGAGGGCGATGGGCACGGGGAGGGTGGTGGTCGCGTTCTGCTCGGCGAAGGTGTCCAGCTCCCGGGTGAGGCGCCGGGTCCACTCGGGCATCCGGGCGGCGCGGTGGCGTGCCGCGGGCCAGCCGGCGGCGTCTCCGGCGGCGAGGCCGAGGAGGAGGCCCTCGATACGGGGTGCCTGCGGCGGCGGGGTGAGGGGTACTGTCGCGGGCCGGTGGTCGCCGGACCCGGACCGGCGGTCGCCGGAAGCCTCGGCTTCGCCTTCGGCCCGGCGTTTCCGCTCCGCACCACCCGGGCGGGTTCCATGGGCGGGTGCGGGTGCGGGTGCGGGTGCGGGTGGCCCCGGTGGGGCTGTCGCACCGTCGGCGGCCCCGGGAGCGGCTTCAGGAGGGCGGGGCGCGGTCGTGTCGGGCGGACGGGGCCCGTGGCCGGGCGGGGGCGGTCTCGGCGGGGGGTTTTCGGCGGGGGACGCCGGGGGATGTTCCGGCGGTCGGTCCCGTGGTGTGGATGGGGGTGCCGTCGCCGGTGGGGAGAGGGTCATGACGGGGCCTCCGCGGGGTTGTCGGCCGGTGCCGGAGTGAGCAGGTCCGCGATGTCCAGGACGTGATGGCCCGCCATCGCGGGGAGGCAGCTGCCGCGGGCCGGTCCGATCGCGGCCGCCCAGGCCTGCGGGATCGCGGCGGCGCCCAGGGTCGCGCCCGCGAGGGCGCCCGCCACCGCCGCGGTGGTGTCCGCGTCGCGGCCCATGTTGACGGCCGTCAGCACCGTCTGTTCGAAGTCCCCGTCCGCCGCCGCGTACGCGCCGAAGGCGAGGGCGACGGCCTCGGGGGCCAGGTCGGTCCAGGGGTAGCCGCCGATCACTACCGCGGAACGGATCGCGCGTTCGCCCCGGTGGGCCACGGTGACGGCGCGGCGCAGGGAACGGGCGGTCCAGGAGTCCTCCGGCACCAGGGCCAGCGCGGTGGCCACGACGGTGACCACCGGCGCCCCGGCCATCGCCGCCGCCACGCCTGCCGCGACCGCCTGGCCTCCGTAGATGCCCTCGCCGTCGTGACTGACCGAGCCGTCGATCGCGGCCAGCCGGGCGGCCTCGGCGGGGCGGCCGGCCGCGAAGACGCCGTGCGGCGCCGCCCGCATCGCCAGCCCGTCGCTCCAGGCGTGACGGTGCTGGGCGGAGACGGGGGCGGCCAGCCCCCGGCGGAGGTTCTCCAGGGTGCCGCGCTCACTGAATCCGGCGCCCCGGAACCGCCCCTCGGCGCGGTCCGCGATCCATTCGTGCCAGGCCGCTCCGACCTGCGCCGGGGTGAGCGCCGATCCGTGCCGGGCCAGCAGCAGGCCGGACAGGATCGCGTACTCGGTGTCGTCCGTGCCCGCGGGGTGCTCCGCCACGTATCCCGTGATGCGGCCCCACCGGGCGCGGATCTCGGAGGGTTTCAAATTCTCGGCCGGGGCGCCCAGAGCGTCGCCGACGGCCAGGCCGAGCAGCGCGCCGCGTGCCCGTTCGCGGAGCCCGAGGGAGCCCCCGGGCGCCGGGGCAGAGGGGATGCAGGCGGTCGATGCCATACGCGGCTCTCCTCTCAGGGGCGCCCCGAGAGGCGCGAAGCCCTTTGCGGAACTGTCCCCGGTGTGAGGTCCGGTGCAGCCTCACAGGCCCCGGTGTCACCCGGTCGACATCTGCGCGGGCCCTCCCGCAGGCGAGCGGCGGAATCGACAAAACCGCAGGTTAGCCCAGCCTTTCCTTGCTGGCGGAAGGGAATGAGGAAGCATAGATTGGGTGTTGTTCAAAAGTAGAACTTGTCTAGAACGAGGTCTGCGGCCGCCATCGGGGACGTCGGCTCTGCAGGCGCTTTCGCGAACTCCCTGGGGGACGGCATGGCGATCATCGACACCGAGGCGACGCTGCACGAGGCGCACCGCGACAACCACACGCACCGCGATGTCAACGGCGGCTGGCTGCGACCGGCCGTGTTCGGTGCGATGGACGGCCTGGTCTCCAACCTCGCGCTGATGACCGGCGTGGCCGGCGGCTCGGTCGGACAGCAGACCATCGTCATCACGGGCCTCGCGGGCCTCGCGGCCGGCGCCTTCTCCATGGCCGCCGGCGAGTACACCTCCGTCGCCTCCCAGCGCGAGCTCGTCGAGGCCGAACTGGATGTCGAGCGACGCGAGCTGCACAAGCACCCCAAGGACGAGGAGGCCGAACTCGCCGCCCTCTACGAGGCCCGGGGCGTCGAGCCGGAGCTCGCCGCCGAGGTGGCCCGGCAGCTGTCGCGGGACCCCGAGCAGGCGCTGGAGATCCACGCCCGCGAGGAACTGGGGATCGACCCCGGCGACCTCCCCTCCCCCACCGTGGCCGCGGTCTCGAGCTTCGGAGCCTTCGCGCTCGGCGCGCTGCTCCCCGTACTGCCGTACCTGCTCGGCGCGAGCACGCTGTGGCCCGCCGTGCTGCTGGCGCTGCTGGGGCTCTTCCTGTGTGGCGCGCTGGTCGCCAAGGTGACCGCGCGGACCTGGTGGTACAGCGGTCTGCGACAGCTCGCCCTCGGTGGCGCGGCAGCCGGCGTGACATACGCTCTGGGCACATGGTTCGGAACGGCCATAGGATGACCCGGCTCGGAACGGTCCGGCCCGGAACGGCCCCACACGGCTGCCCCGGACCGGGGCACCGGCCCGGCGCCCCGGCGCGGACGAGCGGCACCGACGCTTCGGCTCCGCTTCCGTACGAGGGACCGCGCAAGTAGCCGTTACTCGTTGGTTTCGAGCGCGTGACGACGGGGCATGAGCCGAAAGCGCCATGAGCGACGAGGCTCACGACGCAGCCGCGGGAGTGGGTGAAGAAGCCCGGCCCCGCCACCGGACCGACGGACATCGATCTGCCCGCCACGGTCCCCCAGCTTCTCCCCGTCAGGCGCGGAATCCCCGAAGCGACCTGCATGGTGTCCACATGACGGAACGGAAAATCCCGCTTACCGGGAACCGGGCCATCGTGTAATCTGCACGAAATTTTGCAGTCACGCAGAGGGCCAGCGTCGTCCCTCGGCACTTTGCACATGCCACATGACGACGACGGGAAGAGCCGATGCGTATGACGCGCCAGCCGTCCCAGCATCCCGCGCATGGCCAGAACTGGTCCTTCATGGATGCTCGCCCTGCTCCGCAGGGCATGTACGACCCCCGCGACGAGCACGACGCCTGCGGCGTCGGCTTCGTCGCCACCCTCACCGGCGAGGCGTCTCACACCCTGGTCGAGCAGGCACTCACCGTCCTGCGCAACCTGGAACACCGCGGTGCCACCGGCTCCGAGCCGGACTCCGGTGACGGCGCGGGCATCCTCTCCCAGGTCCCGGACGCCTTCTTCCGCGAGGTGGCCGGATTCGAACTGCCCGAGGCCGGCGCCTACGCCGTCGGCACCGCCTTCCTCCCCGTGGACGCCACCGACGAGGCCGTCGCCCGCATCGAGGAGATCGCCGCCGCCGAGGGCCTGACCGTCCTCGGCTGGCGCACGGTGCCCGTCGCGCCCGACCTGCTCGGCGCCACCGCCCGCTCCACGATGCCGGTCTTCCGCCAGATCTTCGTCACGGACCACACGTCCCAGGGCATCGACCTCGACCGCACGGTCTTCGTGCTGCGCAAGCGCGCCGAGCGCGAGGCGGGCGTCTACTTCCCGTCGCTGTCCGCGCGGACCATCGTCTACAAGGGCATGCTCACCACCGGTCAGCTCGAGCCCTTCTTCCCGGACCTGTCCGACCGCCGCTTCGGCTCCGCGCTCGCGCTGGTGCACTCCCGGTTCTCCACGAACACCTTCCCGTCGTGGCCCCTCGCGCACCCCTACCGCTTCGTCGCCCACAACGGTGAGATCAACACCGTCAAGGGCAACCGCAACTGGATGCGCGCCCGCGAGTCCCAGCTGGCCTCCGACCTGTTCGGCTCCGCCGACCGTGGGCACAGCGGCTCCGCCGACCGTGGGCACAGCGGCTCCGCCGACCGTGGGCACAGCGGCTCCGCCGACCGTGGGCACAGCGGCTCCGCCGACCGTGGGCACAGCGGCTCCGCCGGCCTCGAGCGGATCTTCCCCGTCTGCACCCCCGACGCCTCCGACTCGGCGTCCTTCGACGAGGTCCTCGAACTGCTGCACCTCGGCGGGCGCTCCCTGCCGCACTCGGTGCTCATGATGATCCCCGAGGCGTGGGAGAACCACGGCTCGATGGACCCCGCGCGCCGCGCCTTCTACCAGTACCACTCCACGATGATGGAGCCCTGGGACGGCCCCGCCTGCGTCACCTTCACCGACGGCACCCAGGTCGGCGCCGTACTCGACCGCAACGGCCTGCGCCCCGGCCGCTACTGGGTCACCGACGACGGCCTCGTCGTCCTCGGCTCCGAGGTCGGCGTCCTCGACATCGACCCCGCCAAGGTCGTCCGCAAGGGACGCCTGCAGCCCGGCCGCATGTTCCTCGTCGACACCGCCGAACACCGCATCATCGAGGACGACGAGATCAAGGCCCAGCTCGCCGCCGAGCACCCCTACGCCCAGTGGCTGGAAACCGGCGAGATCGAGCTGTCCGACCTGCCCGAGCGCGAGCACATCGTCCACACCCACGCCTCGGTCACCCGCCGCCAGCAGACCTTCGGCTACACCGAGGAGGAACTGCGCGTCCTGCTCGCCCCGATGGCCAAGTCCGGCACCGAGCCGATCGGCTCCATGGGCACCGACTCGCCGATCGCCGCCCTGTCGGAACGCCCCCGGCTCCTCTTCGACTACTTCACCCAGCTGTTCGCGCAGGTCACCAACCCGCCGCTGGACGCGATCCGCGAAGAGCTCGTCACCTCCCTGCGCAGCGCGCTCGGCCCCCAGGGCAACCTGCTCGAACCGAACGCCGCGTCCTGCCGCACCGTCGTCCTGCCCTTCCCCGTCATCGACAACGACGAGCTGGCCAAGCTCATCCACGTCAACGCCGACGGTGACCTGCCCGGGTTCAAGGCCGCCACCCTCTCCGGCCTCTACCGGGTCTCCGGCGGCGGCGACAGCCTCGCCGCCCGCATCGAGGAGATCTGCGCCGAGGCCGACGCCGCCATCGGCAACGGCGCCCGCCTGATCGTCCTGTCCGACCGGCACTCCGACGCCGAGCACGCGCCGATCCCGTCGCTGCTGCTCACCTCGGCCGTCCACCACCACCTCATCCGCACCAAGCAGCGCACCCAGGTGGGCCTCCTCGTCGAGGCCGGAGACGTCCGCGAGGTCCACCACGTGGCCCTCCTCATCGGGTTCGGTGCCGCCGCGGTCAACCCCTACCTGGCGATGGAGTCCGTCGAGGACCTCGTCCGCGCGGGCACCTTCCTGCCCGGCATCGAGTCCGAGAAGGCCATCCGCAACCTGATCCACGCCCTCGGCAAGGGCGTCCTGAAGGTCATGTCCAAGATGGGCATCTCCACCGTCGCCTCCTACCGAGGCGCCCAGGTCTTCGAGGCCGTCGGCCTCGACGCGGCCTTCGTCGAGAAGTACTTCCACGGCACCGCCACCAAGATCGGCGGCGTCGGCCTCGACGTCGTCGCCAAGGAGGTCGCCGCCCGCCACGCCAAGGCGTACCCCGCCACCGGCATCGCCCCCGCGCACCGCGCGCTCGACATCGGCGGCGAGTACCAGTGGCGCCGCGAGGGCGAACCGCACCTGTTCGACCCCGAGACGGTCTTCCGCCTCCAGCACTCCACGCGCTCCGGCCGCTACGACGTCTTCAAGCAGTACACCGGCCGCGTCAACGAGCAGTCCGAGCGCCTGATGACGCTCCGCGGGCTCTTCGGCCTCACCTCCGGCCGGGCCCCCGTCCCCCTCGACGAGGTCGAGCCGGTCTCCGAGATCGTCAAGCGCTTCTCCACCGGCGCCATGTCGTACGGCTCCATCTCCCAGGAGGCGCACGAGACCCTCGCCATCGCCATGAACCAGCTCGGCGGCAAGTCGAACACCGGCGAGGGCGGTGAGGACCCGGAGCGCCTGTACGACCCGGCCCGCCGCTCCGCCATCAAGCAGGTCGCCTCCGGCCGCTTCGGCGTGACCTCCGAATACCTGGTCAACGCGGACGACATCCAGATCAAGATGGCCCAGGGCGCCAAGCCCGGCGAGGGCGGCCAGCTGCCCGGCCCCAAGGTCTACCCGTGGATCGCCAGGACGCGTCACTCGACACCCGGTGTGGGCCTCATCTCCCCGCCGCCGCACCACGACATCTACTCCATCGAGGACCTCGCCCAGCTCATCCACGACCTGAAGAACGCCAACCCCGAGGCGCGCATCCACGTCAAGCTGGTCTCCGAGGTCGGCGTCGGCACCGTCGCCGCGGGCGTCTCCAAGGCCCACGCCGACGTCGTACTCATCTCCGGCCACGACGGCGGCACCGGCGCCTCCCCGCTGACCTCGCTCAAGCACGCCGGCGGACCCTGGGAGCTCGGCCTCGCCGAGACCCAGCAGACCCTGCTGCTCAACGGCCTGCGCGACCGCATCGTCGTCCAGACCGACGGCCAGCTCAAGACCGGCCGCGACGTGGTGATCGCCGCCCTCCTCGGAGCCGAGGAGTTCGGCTTCGCCACCGCCCCGCTGGTCGTCTCCGGCTGCGTCATGATGCGCGTCTGCCACCTGGACACCTGCCCGGTCGGCATCGCCACGCAGAACCCGGTCCTGCGCGACCGGTTCGCCGGCAAGGCCGAGCACGTCGTGAACTTCTTCCGGTTCATCGCCGAAGAGGTCCGCGAACTCCTCGCCGAACTCGGCTTCCGCTCCATCGAGGAGGCCGTCGGCCACGCCGAGGCCCTCGACGTCACCCGCGCGGTCACCCACTGGAAGGCACAGGGCCTCGACCTGGCCCCCCTCTTCCACGTGCCCGAACTGCCCGAGGGCGCCGCCCGCCACCACACCGTCCCCCAGGACCACGGCCTGGCGAAGGCCCTCGACAACGAGCTGATCAAGCTCGCCGCCGACGCACTCGCCGCCGACGGCGCGACCGAGGCCCAGCCCGTACGCGCCCAGGTCGCCATCCGCAACATCAACCGCACGGTCGGCACCATGCTCGGCCACGAGGTGACCAAGAAGTTCGGCGGCGCGGGCCTGCCCGACGACACCGTCGACATCACCTTCACCGGCTCCGCCGGCCAGTCCTTCGGCGCCTTCGTCCCGCGCGGCATCACGCTGCGCCTGGAGGGCGACGCCAACGACTACGTCGGCAAGGGCCTCTCCGGCGGCCGGATCGTCGTCCGCCCCGACCGGGGCGCCGACCACCTCGCCGAGTACAGCGTCATCGCGGGCAACACCCTCGCCTACGGCGCCACCGGCGGCGAGATGTTCCTGCGCGGCAAGGTCGGCGAACGGTTCTGCGTCCGCAACTCCGGCGCGCTGGTCGTCTCCGAGGGCGTCGGCGACCACGGCTGCGAGTACATGACCGGCGGTCACGCGGTCGTCCTCGGCGAGACCGGCCGCAACTTCGCGGCCGGCATGTCCGGCGGCACCGCCTACGTCATCGACCTCGACCGGGACAACGTCAACCCCGGCCACCTGGACGCCGTCCACGAACTCGACGACACCGACCGCGCCTGGCTGCACGACGTGGTGCGCCGGCACCAGGAGGAGACGGGCTCCACCGTCGCCGCCAAGCTGCTGGCCGAGTGGGACAGCCCCGACGGAGGCGCCGCCCGCTTCAGCAAGATCACCCCCAGCACGTACCAGGCAGTGCTCGCCGCCAAGGACGCCGCCGAGCGAGCCGGGCTCTCCGAGCCCGACACCCACCGGAAGATGATGGAGGCGGCGACCCATGGCTGATCCGAAGGGCTTTCTGAACCACGGCCGCGAGGTCGCCACCTCCCGCCCGGTCACCGAACGCGTCAAGGACTGGAACGAGGTCCACGTCCCCGGCTCGCTGCTGCCGATCATCAGCAAGCAGGCCGGCCGGTGCATGGACTGCGGCATCCCGTTCTGCCACAACGGCTGCCCGCTGGGCAACCTCATCCCCGAGTGGAACGACTACGCCTACCGCGAGGACTGGTCGGCGGCGAGCGAGCGCCTGCACGCCACCAACAACTTCCCGGAGTTCACCGGCCGCCTGTGCCCCGCACCGTGCGAGTCGGCATGCGTGCTCGGCATCAACCAGCCGCCGGTCACCATCAAGAACGTCGAGGTCTCCATCATCGACAAGGCGTGGGCGACCGGCGACGTCGCCCCGCAGATCCCCGAACGCCTGTCCGGCAAGACCGTCGCCGTCGTCGGCTCCGGCCCGGCCGGCCTCGCCGCCGCCCAGCAGCTGACCCGCGCCGGCCACACGGTCGCCGTCTACGAACGGGCCGACCGCATCGGCGGCCTCCTGCGCTACGGCATCCCCGAGTTCAAGATGGAGAAGCGGCACATCAACCGCCGTATCGAGCAGATGCGCGCGGAGGGCACCAAGTTCCGCACCGGCATCGAGATCGGCCGGGACATGCCGGCCACCGCACTGCGCAAGCGCTACGACGCCGTCGTCCTCGCCGTCGGCGCGACGACCGCGCGCGACCTGCCCGTGCCCGGCCGCGACCTCAAGGGCATCCACCAGGCCATGGAGTACCTGCCACTGGCCAACAAGGTGCAGGAGGGCGACTACGTCGCCCCGCCCATCTCGGCCGAGGGCAAGCACGTCGTCGTGATCGGCGGCGGCGACACCGGTGCCGACTGCGTGGGCACCGCCCACCGGCAGGGCGCCGCCTCCGTCACCCAGCTCGAGATCATGCCCCGCCCGAACGAGGACCGGGACACCCTCTCCCAGCCGTGGCCGACCTTCCCCATGCTCTACAAGGTCACCTCCGCGCACGAGGAGGGCGGCGAGCGGGTCTACTCCGTCTCCACCACCCACTTCGAGGGCGACGAGGACGGCACCGTGCAGTGGCTGCACCTGACCGAGGTCGAGTTCACCGACGGCAGGCTCACCCAGAAGCCCGGCACCGAGCGCAGGATCCCGGCCCAGCTGGTCACCCTCGCCATGGGCTTCACCGGTACCGACCGCGACAACGGACTGGTCGAGCAGTTCGGCCTGGAACTCGACGCACGCGGTAACATCGCCCGCGACGCCGACTTCCACACCAGCGTGCCCGGCGTCTTCGTCGCCGGAGACGCCGGGCGCGGCCAGTCGCTCATCGTGTGGGCGATCGCCGAGGGCCGCTCCGCGGCACGCGGCTGCGACCGCCGGCTCACCGGCGCGAGCGACCTGCCCGCACCGGTCCGCCCGACCGACCGCTCACTGATGGTGTGAGCGGACGCCCCGGAAAGCATCACGCGGTCCGGACCCCGCCGGTCAGGACCGGACACAACGGGACCTGAAGGTCCCCCACAGAGGTCCCGTACAACGGCGTACGGAACAAGAGGTGGCGCCTGCCCGCCAGTCCCCGACCGGACGAATCGGGCAGGCGCTGCCACATACGCTCACACCCTCAGGGAACGCGGAAGGTCTCCCCGTGCACCTGCCACGTCAGCGGCGTGGACAGCTCCAGGTTCCCCTCCCGCAGGAACCGGCGCTGGACGGTGTCGATCCGGGACGTGTCGGCATCCGGCTTCTTCGCCAGCACGGCCGCGCGGCGCACGTCGAGGAACGCCTCCAGGAACTCCTTCTCGCCACCGCCCTGACCCGGCGTCCTCGCCTTGCGCATGGCCTGCTCCCGCAGGCCGTAGAAGCCGTCGGGGCCGGTGTCGGGACCACGCCGGACCATCGCGTCGTAGTACACGAACTGGCCGAACGTGCCGAGGCCGTCGAGCTTGGCCACGCGCACCGCCGGATCGAAGTAGACCCGGTCGCGCTCGGCCTCCTGCGCCGCACGGAACTCCGGTGTCCTCGCCTCGGCCTGCCAGGCGGCCGGGAAGCCCGGGTCCAGGCCCTCGTGCGAGTCCGTACCGTCGACCTCGCGCAGCGCCGGCAGATACCCCGCCAGGCCGTTGTCCGGGTGCTTGCGCGTATAGCGTTCGACGAGGGTGAGCAGGTCGTGGGTGCCGGTGGTGAAGCCGACGATGCCGGCCGTGTAACCGTCGCCGTCCCCGGCGTCCTCGATGGAGCCGTAGGTCTCGCGCCAGCGCGGCGTCGCGTTCTCGGCGCTCGCCAGGATCTGCTGGGCGAGCTCCTTCTTCGCCGGGTCGGCCAGGCCCGCAGGCCGGCTCGCCACCAGCGCGTCGTCCTCGGCCGACTGCGACTCGGCGCGCTCCTTGGTCTGCTCACGCGCGTTAGGTGAGGCGGACACGGACGGTCCGTCGCCGGCGGCCGCGCCCTCGGGCCCCGCGGGCATCAGCATGTACACGGCCGTCGCCACCACGGGCACGGCCGCGAGCAGCAGGGCTGAACGTTTCACTGGGAAACTCCTCCACCGGTCAGTTCCGACACCTTGGCCACCGCCAGGACGACGAGCAGTGCGAGCAGCGCCAGACAAGCCCCCGCCTGCAGCAACGTCCGGCGCCTGCCCCTGGGCACGTACGCGAACGCCACCGCCACCGCACCGCCCGCCAGCAGCCCGCCCAGATGCCCCTCCCAGGACGTCACCACCGCGGAGATCACCAGCCACAGCAGCAGCCCGGCCATGAACCGGTTGACCGCTTGCATGTCGGCACCGATCCGACGGGCCACCACGTAGTACGCGGCACCCAGCCCGAAGATCGCCCCGGACGCGCCGACCACGGCTTCCTGCGGCGCCAGCAGCAGCACCAGCACCGAGCCGCCCAGCGCCGACAACAGGTACAGGGCGAGATAGTGGACACGGCCCAGCATCGGCTCGACGGCCCGGCCCAGGTTCCACAGCACCATCATGTTCATCACGATGTGCAGAAGTCCGAACGTGCCCTCGGTCGGCGGAAGATGCAGGAAGGCACCGGTCAGCAGCCGGTACCACTCCCCGTTCACCAGACCCTCCTGGCGGAACTCCCCGAAGTGCGCGCCCTCGACCCACACGTAGTGACCACCGTCCGGCCCGACCAGCCCCGCGCCCAGCATCGCGAACCGGTCCACGATCTCCGGCAGCGCCAGCTCCGCCAGATACACCAGCACGCTGACGGCGATCAGTACGTATGTCACCACCGGCACCGCCCGGACGTGACCGCCGACCACGGTGCGGGCCTGCCGTATCGACCGCATGCCCTCCTTCACGCAGTCGGGGCACTGGTGGCCCACGGCCGCCTCCCGCATGCAGTCCGGGCAGATGTACCGGTCGCAGCGCACGCAGCGGACATGGCACTCCACCTTGGGGTGACGGTAACAGGTGGTGACGGTGGCCTCGGAATCCACGAGCCGGCTCCTTGCGAGGGACAGGACGGACGAGCCGCTGAGGGCCGCGGCGAACAAAATAGCGAACGGCGGTGGAGGGTTGAGGAGGCGGGGTGCGCGTGCCGTACGCTCAGGACCGGTTTCGGTGACCGAACGACCGGTTTCGGTGACCGGGCAGCCGGTCCTGGTTACCGAGGGAGGAGTGCGCGTGGCCGCGATCAGCCTGACCAAGATCGAGGAGACCGCACCCAAGCTGGTCAGCCTGTACAAGACCGCAGGACACGCGCTGTCCGGACACGGACTGGACGGCCTGCGCGCCGCGGTCTACCTGGTGATCGACTACTCCGGCTCCATGAAGCCGTACTACAGGGACGGCAGCGTGCAGGCGCTCGCCGACCGGGTACTGGGCCTGTCCGCCCACCTCGACGACGACGGCATCGTGCCGATGGTGTTCTTCTCCACGGACATCGACGCCGTCACCGACATCGCCCTCGCCGACCACGAAGGGCGCGTCGAGCGGATCGCGGCCGGACTCGGGCACATGGGGAAAACCAGCTACCACCTGGCCATGGACGCCGTCATCGACCACTACCTCGACAGCGGATCGACCGAACCGGCCCTCGTCGTCTTCCAGACCGACGGCGGCCCCATCAACCGGCTCGCCGCGGAACGATACCTGTGCAAGGCGGCGAGGCTGCCACTGTTCTGGCAGTTCATCGGCTTCGGCGACCCCGGCAGCCGGCAGTTCGACTACCTGCGCAAGCTGGACGACCTGGCCGTACCGGACAAGAGGATCGTCGACAACGCGGGGTTCTTCCACGCGGGCGCAGACCCCCGCAAGGTGCCGGACACCGAGCTGTACGACCGGCTGCTGGACGAGTTCCCCAAGTGGCTCGTGGACGCGCGGGCGCGGGGCATCGTGCGGCCCTGGAAGACCGCTGAAGATCCTGCTCGGGCCGCCCGGTTCACGCCGGATTGCCAGTAAACGCCAATCGGCGTGAACCGGCGCAGGACGAGCGTGATGTCAAGATCTTCAGAACGCTTCCAGGACCCTTCGCACGGACAGGACAGAACCCGCAAGCCCGGCCCGATCCGAACGGGAGACGCCGCACCTCGCCTCCGACTTCGAAACGACGGCCCTGAACGACGGCCCTGAGGGCCCGGGGGCCCGGGAACGGAGCCCGGCAGGGGCCGCCGAACGCCCACCACCGATTCCCTGCCCCCACCCCGAACCCCCTACGTGTCGCACTCCAGCACCGTCCGGCACAACGCGCACCGCGCCCGCACCCGCCCCCGCACCGGGACCCTGATCCGCTGATGACACGTAGGACACGGGAACGACACCCGCAGCGGCTCCTCACGGCCACCACCCCGAGTGAAGCTGTACGGCACATCCGTCCGGGCCGACGGGAAGGAGAGAAGCCCGCGCTGCCCCTGGGCATGCCGACGCTCCCGTGCGTACCGCCGGCGCCCCGTCCAGCCGGCGGCCGCCAGCGGCGGCTGCCGTTCGTCGAGCCGGGCCAACTCCATCCCGCTCACATACGCGCTGTGAGCCTGCTCGCTGGTGAACCACACCGACGGGTCCTCACCGAACACCAGCGACCGCTTCGCCAGCACATAGCCGAACTCCTCCGGCGTGAGATACCCCAGCTTCTGCGACGACACCTCGTCCTGACGGAACGCGTCCAGCAGCAGCCACCCCGCCCCCAGATACGTCGCCGCCGTATCGGTCAGCAGCTCGTTGTCGCGCGTACCGGGAAACGACAACCCCAGACGATGCAGATAGACATGCATCACCTCGTGAGCCAGCGCCGCCCCTATATCCCGCCGATGCGTCCGGAACCGGTCGTTCAGCTCCACGAAGTACTCAGGACCCGCCGCCAGCTCGACATGCGCCGCATACTTCATATCGCGAAAACTGACGATCAACCGCGCATCCGGCAACCGATAGTGCCGCACCATCTCCCGCGCCACCCGCTGCGCCCCCATATGAAGATCATCCGTATCGCGGAACGCCACATCGACAGGCGCCACACTCACCGAGAACGCCTGCACCGTGTCGTACGACAAACGCCGGTACAGCGCGGTCACAGCCGACCGCACCGTCTCCAGATGCGGAAAGCCCCGCTCCACCGCCCCATCACTCGTCACGCCTCACCCCCCCAAGACGCCCCACAACCGGTTCCACTGTACGAGCCCACCCCACCACCTGTTCCCGACCGCGGACACCCGGCACCCCGCCACCGCCCCGTAGGCTGACTTCCCATGACCACCAGCAGCACCGGTACCGGTGACGTCGACCCCGCGGTCCGTGAGGAACTCGCCAGGCTGCGCGACAGCATCGACAACATCGACGCGGCCGTCGTCCACATGCTCGCCGAACGCTTCAAATGCACCCAGCAGGTCGGCCGCCTCAAAGCCGAACACCGGCTGCCCCCCGCCGACCCGGCCCGCGAAGCCCGCCAGATCACCCGGCTGCGCACCCTCGCCGAGAACGCCAGACTCGACCCGGCCTTCGCCGAGAAGTTCCTGAACTTCATCATCGCCGAGGTCATCCGCCACCACGAACACATCGCCGACGGCACCACCGAGAGCCCCACCGGCGCTCCCACCGGCACCCCCACACCCACCACGGACTGATCCCCCCGCCCCCTCCGGGGGGCACGGACACCCACGACCGGCACCACACCCCACCGGCACCGCCCCCACGCGACGGCACGCACACCCCGCACCCCACACACAGGGGCGCACACCCGGGAGCCCGCACCGGACCGGACATAAGCCATGTACCGATCCGCCTCTGTGCCCCACCAACGGCATCAGGCAGCATGGCCCGCATGTCCGTACTCACGCGCGACGAAGCGCAGAACCGAGCACAGCTCCTCGACGTCCACCGCTACGCGATCGAACTCGACCTCACCACCGGTGACGACACCTTCGACTCCCGCACCCTGATCCGCTTCACCGTCCTCGCGGACCAGGATGACACGGACACCTTCGTCGAGATCAAGCCCGCCGAGCTGCGCTCCGTCACCCTCGACGGACACCCACTGGACCCCGAGACCCTCAACGGCAACCGACTGCCGCTCAAGGGCCTCACCCCCGGCGAACACGAACTCCACATCGACGCCGCCATGCACTACTCCCGCACCGGCGAAGGCATGCACCGCTTCACCGACCCCGCCGACGGCGAAACCTACATCTACACCCAGCTCTTCCTCGACGACGTCCAACGCGTCTTCGCGGCCTTCGACCAACCCGACCTCAAGGCCGCCTTCGACCTCACCGTCACCGCCCCCCGCACCTGGACCGTCCTCGCCAACGGCATCACCGAACACCTCGGCGACGGCCACTGGAAAGCAGCCACCACCCCCCTCATCCCCACCTACCTCGTCGCCGTCGCCGCCGGACCCTGGCACTCCGTACGCACCGAACACCGTGGCCTCCCCTTCGGCATCCACTGCCGCCGCTCCCTCGCCCCCCACCTCGACACCGACGCCGACGAACTCCTCGACATCACCCGCGCCTGCTTCGACCGCTACCACGAAAAATTCACCCAGCCCTACCCCTTCGACTCCTACGACCAGGCATTCGTCCCCGAATTCAACGCCGGCGCCATGGAAAACCCCGGCCTCGTCACCTTCCGCGACGAATTCGTCTTCCGGTCCGCCGTCACCGACACCCAACGGCAGACCCGCGCCATGGTCATCGCCCACGAAATGGCCCACATGTGGTTCGGCGACCTCGTCACCCTCACCTGGTGGGACGACATCTGGCTCAACGAGTCCTTCGCCGAATACATGGGCTACCAGACCACCGCCGAAGCCACCCGCTTCACCGACACCTGGACCGACTTCGGCATCACCCGCAAACCCTGGGGCTACGACGCCGACCAACGCCCCTCCACCCACCCCGTCGCCCCCGAAGACGTCCAGGACACCGCCTCCGCCCTCCTCAACTTCGACGGCATCTCCTACGCCAAGGGCGCCTCCGCCCTGCGCCAGCTCGTCACCTGGCTCGGCGAGGACGACTTCCTCACCGGCATCAACACCCACATCGACCGGCACAAATTCGCCAACGCCACCCTCGCCGACTTCATCGACTCCCTCGCCTCCGCCACCGACCGCGACGTCCACGCCTGGGCCAACGCCTGGCTGCGCACCACCGGCGTCGACACCCTCACCCCCGAACTCCACACCGACAACGGCCACTGGCACCTCACCATCCACAACCCACCCCCCACCGGCGACACCACCGGCCGCCCCCACCGCATCACCCTCGGCCTCTACGACCACGACCTCGACGACACACGCGGCCTGACCCTCCGCACCCGCTTGGAAGCCGACCTCCCCACCCACGGCACCACCACCCACGGCACCACCACCCTCAGCGCCCCCGGCCCCCGCCCCGCCCTCCTCGTCCTCAACGACGGCGACCTCACCTACGCCAAAATCCGCTTCGACGACGAGTCCGCCCACACCCTCCGCACCCGCCTCTCCGGACTCCCCGACCCCCTCACCCGCGCCGTCGTCTGGAACGCCCTGCGCGACGCCGTCCGCGACGGCGAACTCCCCCCCACCACCTACCTCGACACCGCCCGCACCCACCTCCCCCACGAAACCGACCTCGCCCTCGCCGGGGGCGTCCTCGCCTTCGCCAGCACCCACATCACCAACCGCTACATCACCCCCGACGAGCGGCCCGCCGCCCTCGCCACCCTCACCGACCTGTGCCGCGACCTCATCCGCCGCACCGAGGACGGCGACAACCCCGGCCTGCGCCTCATCGCCGTACGCCACCGCATCGACACCGCAGCCCACCCCGACACCATCGCCGCCTGGCTCAC
Organism: Streptomyces sp. P9-A2; assembly: GCF_036634175.1. NCBI lineage: Bacteria > Bacillati > Actinomycetota > Actinomycetes > Kitasatosporales > Streptomycetaceae > Streptomyces > Streptomyces sp. P9-A2. The sequence goes on along the minus strand of NZ_JAZIFX010000001.1, from coordinate 1,834,693 downwards.
CGAAGGCACCGTCCCCGGCGGCCCCGAACTCGACCCCGAACTGCGCTGGCGCATCCTCACCCGCCTCGCCGTCCTCGACGCCATCGACGAAACCACCATCGCCGCCGAACTCGCCGACGACCCCAGCGCCACCGGCCGGGAAGGCGCCGCCCGCTGCCGCGCCGCCCTGCCCCACAAAGACGCCAAGGCCCGCGCCTGGGACACCATGTTCCACACCGACGACCTGTCGAACTACCTGTTCACCGCCACAGCCCAAGGCTTCTGGCAACCCGAACAAGCCGACCTCGTACACCCCTACGTCGCCCGCTACTACAAGGACGCCGTCACCCTCGCCGCCCGCCGCGGCCCCGCCATCGCCGAAGCCGCCGGCCACTGGGCCTTCCCCGCCCACGCCGTCGACCCCGAAACCCTCCGCCTCGGCCAGAAATGCCTCCGCAAGGCCGGCCCCACCCCCGCCCTGCGCCGCAAACTCGTCGACCAGCTCGACGACCTGGCCCGAGCACTGCGCATACAGCAGCAGGCGTAAACCGGCAGGAACGAACCGGCGGACACACCACACAACCGGGGGCGCCGCACCACCACGCGGCGCCCCGGCACAGAAGCCGTAGCCGGCGATCCGGTGTGCTCATCGGAGCGCCTCACCGCGCAATTCAACACTCGTTAATAAGCATTCATACCCAGTCCGCCGAATGGTCACATGTGACCTAATCCCTACCCGTCGGTAAGCCCTAGGCTCACACCATGCGCCGAGCAAAAATCGTCTGCACGCTGGGGCCCGCCACCGACACATACGACCAGATCAAAGACCTGGTCGACGCCGGAATGGACATCGCCCGATTCAACCTCAGCCACGGCAGCCACGCCGAACACGAGGAGCGATACCGCCGGGTCCGAAAAGCAGCCGACGAAACCGGCCGCAGCGTCGGCCTCCTCGCCGACCTTCAAGGCCCGAAAATCAGACTCGGCCACTTCACCGAAGGCCCCGTACTCCTCGAACGCGGCGACACCTTCACCATCACCGTGGAAGACGGCACCCAAGGCGACCGCCACACCTGCGGCACCACCCACGCGGGCCTCGCCGACGACGTCACCCCCGGCGAACGCATCCTCATCGACGACGGCAAAGTCACCCTCCACGTCACCGCCGTCGACGGCCCCCGCGTCCACACCACCGTCATCGAAGGCGGCATGGTCTCCGACCACAAAGGCCTCAACATCCCCGGCGTCGCCGTCTCCGTCCCCGCCCTCTCCAAAAAGGACGAGGACGACCTCCGCTGGGCCCTGCGCACCGGCTTCGACACCATCGCCCTCTCCTTCGTACGCAGCGGACACGACATCAAAGACGTCCACCGCATCATGGAGGAAGAAGGCCGCCACCTCCCCGTCATCGCCAAAATCGAAAAACCCCAAGCCGTCCAGAACATCGACGACATCGTCGCCGCCTTCGACGGCATCATGGTCGCCCGCGGAGACCTCGGCGTCGAAATGCCACTCGAACAAGTCCCCATCGTTCAAAAACGCGCCATCAAACTCGCCAAACGCAATGCCAAACCGGTCATCGTCGCCACTCAAATGCTCGACTCGATGATCGACAACGCCCGCCCCACCCGCGCCGAAGCCTCCGACGTCGCCAACGCCATCATCGACGGCACCGACGCCGTCATGCTCTCCGGCGAAACCAGCGTCGGCAAACACGCCATCCACACCGTCCGCACCATGGCCCGCATCGTCGAAGCAGCCGAAGAAGACATCCTCGCCAAAGGCCTCCCACCCCTCACCGACACCAACAAACCCCGCACCCAGGGCGGCGCCGTCGCCCGAGCCGCCGCAGAAATCGGCGACTTCCTCAACGCCACCCACCTCATCGCCTTCACCCAGTCCGGCGACACCGCCCGCCGCCTCTCCCGCTACCGCTCACCCATCCCCCTCCTCGCCTTCACCCCCGACCCCGCCACCCGCTCCCAGCTCAGCCTCACCTGGGGCGTCGAAACCTTCCTCGGTCCCCACGTCGGCTCCACCGACGCCATGGTCGACCAGGTCGACGAACTCCTCCTCGCCTACGGCCGCTGCAAGAAGGGCGACATCGTCGTCATCACCGCCGGCTCCCCGCCCGGCGTCTCCGGCTCGACCAACCTCGTCCGCGTCCACCACGTCGGCGAGGACGACAGTCCCAAGTAGCCTGGCAAGGGCCCCGGTTCAGTACTTGGGGCCCAGATGAAGGTCCATCAGGGCCACGGACGCCTTCTTGGCGACGGAGATGTCACGAGGGTTGGGCTGCCGCCACTCGACGCCCACTTGGTCCAGGGATGTGGTGAAGAGGCGGATGATGTCGGCCGAGAGATTGGTGAAGAAGTACCGCGGGTACTCATAGCGCTTCCGTTCACCGCGGACCATACGAGTCGTCCAGTTGATGATCCGGCATCCGTCGGAGTGGATGAGTCCACGGACGAACTCCCAGGGGTGTTCGTCGACCAGGGCCTGTTGCCAGGACTGCAGCGCGATGGAACGATCATGCTTCTTGCCGGGCCCATGCCGAGGGAAGAGCTGGGGCCAGTGCGGGGAATAGCTGGTGATCATCACACAGCCCTGCTTCTGCTGGGTGTAGATGCCGATGCCGGGGCGCGCTCGCGCGATGGCTTCGCGGCACAGCTCGATCAACCCCGGCCAGGCGTCGGCGCATGCGATCCGCAGGTAGTAGCCGGAGCGTCGGTGCGGGCTGATGCAGCCGTCGCCGAGACAGAGGCCGAGAAGGTAGGTGTACGCGTGGTCATCGGCATGTGGTCCCGGGGCTGGAGAGGCCATTCGAGGCAAGGGTTCCAGGCGGTGTTGCCAGGACCTGATCGCGGCGCGTGAGATGCCTGTCTCGTGACTCACCGAGTTGAGACTGCGGCCCTGGCTCACCATGGCGAGTGCCCGCTTGCGCGTGCTGAGGTTGTGCATACGCAAACGGTGCGTGAATGATCGTTGCGACACGCGGCAATCGGCGGAGGTTCACGAGAACGTGGACGACAGTGCGCTGGCTTCTGCCTCGGAATCCAAGGAAAAGTGCCCCAGGTGGGATTCGAACCCACACTGTCCGCTGTTTGAGAGCGGCCTCTCTAACCAGTTGGAGTACTGGGGCCTTGGAAAGCAAGGGGAATGGTAACCCCGTGCGCCCCCACCTTACCGCAGCTGGGTACGCTCTTGTCAGCAGTACCAGCCTGCCCCGCACCAAGGAGCCCCCGTGAGCGTCCCCGAGTCGCCCCAGCCAGTAGACGTGTCCGATGACGACAAGTCGCACGTGCCTCCGATGACGACGCGTGTCGTGATCGCCGAGGACGAGGCGCTGATCCGGCTCGATCTCAAGGAGATGCTGGAGGAGGAGGGGTACAGCGTCGTCGGGGAGGCCGGTGATGGTGAGCGGGCGGTGGAGCTGGCCCGGGAGCACCGGCCGGACCTGGTGATTCTCGATGTGAAGATGCCGAAGCTGGACGGTATCTCGGCGGCGGAGAAGATCGCTGAGGAGAGTATCGCGCCGGTGTTGATGCTGACGGCGTTCTCGCAGCGTGATCTGGTGGAGCGGGCGCGGGACGCGGGTGCGATGGCGTATCTGGTGAAGCCGTTCTCGAAGAGCGATGTGGTGCCGGCGATCGAGATGGCGGTGTCGCGGTTCACGGAGTTGCGGGAGCTGGAGCGTGAGGTCGCGGATCTGAGTCTGCGGTTGGAGACGCGGAAGCTGGTGGACCGGGCGAAGTCGGTGTTGCAGACGGTGTACGGGTTGTCGGAGCCGGCGGCGTTCCGGTGGATTCAGAAGACGTCGATGGATCGGCGGATGTCGATGCAGCAGGTGGCGCAGGCGGTTATCGATGACGCGGAGGAGAAGAAGGCGGCGAAGGGGTAGTCGTCCGTCGGTTGTGCTGTTGAGGCCCGGTTCCCCTGGGGGATCCGGGCCTCAGTGCTGTGTTGTGCTGTGTTGGGGTGGGTCAGTCGACGCCGAGGTAGGCGTTGCGGACGGATTCGTCGTGGAGGAGGTCCTGTCCGGTTCCGGAGAGGACGATTTTGCCGATTTCCATGACGTGGGCCTGGTCGGCGAGGGAGAGGGCGGCTTGGGCGTTCTGTTCGACGAGGAGGATGGTGGTGCCCTGGGCCTTGAGTTCGGAGATCGTGGCCATGATTTTCTGCATCATGATCGGTGAGAGGCCCATGGAGGGTTCGTCGAGCATGAGGAGTTTGGGCTGGGACATGAGGGCTCTGCCCATGGCGAGCATTTGCTGTTCTCCGCCGGAGAGGGTTCCGGCTGCTTGCTTGCGGCGTTCTCCGAGGATGGGGAAGCGGTCGTAGGCGCGCTGGATGTCCTTTTCGATGCCTGTTTTGTCGTTGCGGAGGAAGGCGCCGAGGCGGAGGTTGTCCTCGATGGTCATGCGGGGGAAGATGTGGCGGCCTTCGGGGGAGTGGGCGAGGCCGTGGGCGACGATTTGGTGGGCGGGGGTTTTCTTGAGGGATTTGCCGTTGAATTTGACTTGGCCGCCGACGGGCTTGAGGAGGCCGGAGAGGGTGCGGAGGGTGGTGGTTTTGCCTGCGCCGTTGGTGCCGATGAGGGTGACGATTTCGCCGGCTTCGACCTTGAAGGAGATGCCTTTGACGGCTTCGATTTTGCCGTAGGCGACCTTGAGGTCTTCGACTTCGAGGAGTGCGGTCATCGGTCGTTCTCCTTGCCGGGTGCTGCGTCCTTGCCGGGGGTGGTGTCTGTGGTGGCCCCGGTGGTTTCTGCGGTTCCGGCAGCGGTTTCGGCGGCTGTTTCGGCGTCGGCTGTGGCTTCGACGTCGGCGTCAGCGGCGGCTGTGGCTTCGGCTGCGGCGGCTTCGGCGGCTTCCACTTCGGCCACTTCTTCGGCGCCGGGGTCGTTGTCGAGGGGTTCTCCGAGGTAGGCGGCGATGACGCGTTCGTCGTTCTGGACGGTGGCGGCGTCGCCCTCGATGAGTTTTTGTCCCTGGACGAGGACGGCTACGCGGTCGCAGAGGTTCATGATGAACCGCATGTCGTGCTCGATGACGAGGATGGCGATGCCCATGTCCCGGATGGCGAAGATGAGTTCTTCGGTGGCGCGGGTTTCCTGGGGGTTCATGCCGGCGGTGGGTTCGTCGAGGAGCAGGAGGCCGGGTTCGCTGGCGAGGGCGCGGGCGATTTCGAGTTTGCGCTGTTCGCCGTAGGGGAGATTGCGGGAGAGGTGTTCGGCCTTGTCGGCGAGGCCGATGAACTCGAGGAGTTCCATGGCGCGTTCGCGGGATTTGGCTTCTGCCTTGTGGAAGCCGGGGCCGCGGAGGAGGGCGGACCAGAGTCCTTCTTTGGTGCGGGTGTGGCGGCCGACGAGGACGTTTTCCAGGACGGTCATGTTGCCGAAGAGGCGGATGTTCTGGAAGGTGCGGGCGATGCCGGCCGCGGTGACCTTGAAGGATTTGGGGGGGAGGACGCGGTCCTTGTAGCGGACTTCGCCTTCGGTGGGGATGTAGAGGCCGGTGAGGCAGTTGAAGAAGGTGGTCTTGCCGGCTCCGTTGGGTCCGATGAGGCCGACGATTTCGCCGCTGTTGACGGTGAGGTCGACGTCGCGGACGGCGGTGAGGCCGCCGAAGCGCATGGTGACGCCGCGGGCGTCGAGGACGGTTTCGCCGGGGGCGGGGGTGCCTGGGGTGGTGTCCTCGGTGGTGGTGTGGGTGGTCATGTGGTCAGGCCCCTGTCTTGCTCAGGACTGCGGGCGCGTCGTCCTCTGTGTGGAATTCCAGTTTGCGGCGGCGGTTGGGGATGAGTCCTTCGGGGCGGAATCGCATGATGAGTACGAGCGCGAGGCCGAAGGCGAGGAGTTGGTAGTCGCCGAGGAACTGGAGTTTGTTGGGGATGAGGAAGAGGAGTGCGGCGCCGATGAGGGGGCCGGCGATGGTGCCCATGCCGCCGAGGACGACTGCGGCGAGGAGGAAGGCGGAGTTGGGTGGGGTGGTGCCGGCGAAGAGGTATTGCTCGGGTGTGACGGTGTAGGTGACGTGGGCCTGGACGGTGCCGGCGAGGCCGGCGAGGGTGGCGCCGAGGGCGAAGGCGATGAGTTTGACGCGGAAGCCGTTGATGCCCATGGCGAGGGCGGCGGTTTCGTCTTCGCGGATGGCGACCCAGGCGCGGCCGATGCGGGAGTCGCTGCTGCGTCGGAAGACGAGGACGACGACCGCGGTGATGGCGAGCATGAGGAAGAAGTAGTTGGCGAATCGGCCGATGGTGAAGCCGGCGATGTCGTGGGGGGCTCCGAGGTCGAAGCCGAGGATGTTGAGGTCGGGGATGGAGGAGACGCCGTTGGAGCCGTTGGTGAGGTCGGGTCCTGAGGTGCCGTCGAGGTTGTTGACGGCGATGCGGAAGATTTCGCCGAAGCCGAGGGTGACGATGGCGAGGTAGTCGCCGCGGAGGCGGAGGGTGGGGGCGCCGATGAGGACGCCGAAGATGAGGGAGGCGATGGCTCCGACGAGGACGGCTGCCCAGAAGGGGAAGTGGACGCCGAAGGGTGAGCTGGGGGAGCCGGAGACGAGTGAGGCGGCGTAGGCGCCGACGCCGAGGAAGGCGACGTAGCCGAGGTCGAGGAGGCCGGCGAGGCCGACGACGATGTTCAGGCCGAGGGCGACGGTGGCGAAGATGAGGATGTAGACGCCGAGGGTGGCGTACTGGTCGTCGGTCTGGGTGAAGGGGAAGCAGGCCGCGGCGATGAAGGCGCCGCAGACGGTGATGTTCTGGTGTCGGGCGGTGATGTAGGAGGCCTGGGCGATGAGTCCGGACTTGTTGAGTGCGGCGAAGCCGAAGCCCGCGGTGATGAGGAAGCCGACGAAGAGCTCGTCGTATCCGGTGCCGATGCCGTAGGTGAAGACGACGAGGGCGAGGGTGAGGATGCCGACGATGATGAGGATTTCGGCGTAGGAGGACAGCGGGGGCACGGCGCGTGGGGTGCCGGAGGTGAAGGCTGCCTTGATGGTCTGCCAGTTGTGGCCGGCGTTGTGCTTGAAGTGTGCCCAGCCGGTTTCGTCGGGGTCGATGGGGTCGGGTTCGGGGCGCTCGAAGGGGAGGGCGAGTGCGCCGAGGAGGGCGAGGAGGGTGGCGGCGGCCGCGAGGTAGCCGCCGGGTTCCAGGTTGACGAGGCCGCCGAGCTCGAGGCTGATGGCGAGGATGGTGTACCAGGTGGTGGCGAAGGCGGCGAGTGCGGCGAGTTTGATGGCCGCGTCGGCGCCGGCGGGGGTGAGCCAGCGCAGGCCTCGGACGCCGTAGGAGGAGAGGGCGAGGAGGGTGGTGAGGGCGCCGGCGATGAGGACGAGGACCTGGAGTCCGCCGGGGTAGCCGTAGTAGGTGAGGTCGCCGGGGAATTCTGAGGTCCAGGTCCAGGCGAGGAAGGTGGAGATGATGGTGAGGGCGCCGCCGGCGGTGGCGAGGGCGCGGCCGGCGTGCGGGGGGATGCCGATGAGGCCGGTGGGGGTGTTCGCCGCGGAGGTGGCGGGGGTGTCGGGTGTGCTGGTCTGTGTGGTCATCGGTGTCACGCCCTGTCCGCAACGCGTTCGCCGAGCAGGCCTTGGGGTCTGAACAGCAGTACGAGGATGAGGAGGATGAAGGCCCAGACGTCGGCCCAGGACTGGCTGCCGAACTGGCCGAGGCCGGGGATGTCGGAGATGTAGGCGGTGGCGAGGGTTTCGGCGAGGCCGAGGACGAGGCCGCCGATCATGGCGCCGTAGATGTTGCCGATGCCGCCGAGGACTGCTGCGGTGAAGGCTTTGAGGCCGAGGATGAAGCCCATCTTGAATTCGATCTGGCCGTACTTGAGTCCGTAGGCGACGGATCCGACGGCGGCGAAGACGGCGCCGAGGGCGAAGGCGACCACGATGATGCGGTCGGTGTTGACGCCCATGAGTTTGGCGGTGTCGGGGTCCTGGGCGGTGGCCTGCATGCCGCGTCCGGTGCGGGTGCGCATGACGAAGTAGGCGAGGATGCCCATGCTGACGGGGGCGGCGATGAAGAGGAAGATGTCGCCGGTCTGGAGGGTGACGCTGCCGATGTGGAAGGGGCCGCCGTCGATCTGGGGGAAGGTGCGGGCCGATTTGGCTTCGGGGTACCAGGCCCATACGGCTTGCTGGAGGGCGAGGGAGAGGCCGATGGCGGTGATGAGAGGGGCGAGGCGGGGTGAGCCTCGGAGGGGCCGGTAGGCGAATCGTTCCGCTCCGACGGCGACGGTGGTGGAGATGATGATCGCCCCGAGGAGCATGAGGGGGAGGGCGATGAGCATGGATGTGCCGTCGGGCAGGATGTAGATGTAGACCGTGAGTGCGCCGAAGGCGCCGGTCATGAAGATCTCGCCATGGGCGAAGTTGATGAGCTGGATGATGCCGTAGACCATTGTGTAGCCGATGGCGACCAGCCCGTACATGGATCCCAGTAGCAGGCCGTTGACCAGCTGCTGCGGCAGTTCGTTCACCGCATGTCCTCCGAGACGTTCGGAAAAAATTAGACGGATGGGCCGGATGCGAGCCGCGCGGGGCGCCTGTGGTGCGGCGCCCCGCGCGGCTCGTGTGGTGTGGGCTGGGTCAGCCGGTGTAGGTGCCGGAGTTGACGGCGGTCCAGTCGCCGTTCTCGACGGCGTAGACGGTGAGCTGCTTGTTGGTGGCGTCGCCGAACTCGTCGAAGGCGACCTTGCCGGTGACTCCGTCGAAGGAGACGTTCTGCATGGCGGCGGTGACCTTGGCGCGGGCGTCCTTGGGGAGCTTGCCGTCGTTGTCGTCGACGACCTGCTTGACGGCTTCGATGATGGCCCAGGCGGAGTCGTAGCTGTAGCCGCCGTAGGCCTCGTAAGCCTCCTTGTAGCCCTCGGCCTTGTAGTTGGCGACGAACTCCTTGGCGGAGGGGAGGTCTTCGACGGGGGCGCCGACGGAGGTGGCGAGGTCGCCGGTGCCGGTGGCGCCGGCGAGCTTGATGAAGTCGGCGCTGTAGATGCCGTCGCCGCCGACGAGCGGGATCTTGGCTCCGGCGGCCTTGATCTGCTTGCTGAGCGGGCCGGCCTGGGGGTATTCGCCGCCGTAGTAGACGACGTCGGCGCCGGACTTCTTGACCTTGGCGGCGACGGCGTTGAAGTCCTTGGTGTCCGGGTTGATGTGCTCGGTGCCGACGACGTCGCCGCCGAGCTTCTTGAAGGCCGCGGTGAAGGTTCCGGCGAGGCCGGCGCCGTAGGTCTTCTTGTCGTCGATGACGAAGACCTTGCGCTTCTTGGATTCGTTGTAGAGGTACTCGGCGGCGAACGGGCCCTGGATGGCGTCCGTGGTCGAGGTGCGGAAGTACGACTTGTAGGTGCGGACCTGCTTGTTCTGCCAGTCAAGGCCCTGGGTGAGGGAGGGGTTGGTGTTGGCGGGGGAGACCTCGACGAGCTGGGCGGCGTCGAAGACCTTCTGCATGGATTCGCCGACGGAGGAGTTCAGCGGGCCGACGACGCCGAGGACTTCGTCGTTGGCGACGAGCTTGGTGGCGTTCTGCTGGCCGACGGAGGGCTGGCCCTGGTCGTCGAGGGCTTCGACCTTGAAGGTGACGCCGTCGACGGTCTTGTTCTTGTTGGCGATCTTGGCGGCGAGGTCCACGGAGTTCTTGATGCCGAGGCCCAGCGCGGACAGGTCGCCGGTCAGCGGTGCGTCGACGCCGATGACGACGGTGGTGCCGCCCTTGCCGGCATCCGAGCCGCCGCTGCCGCCCTCGTCGCGCGAACCGCAGGCGGTGAGGGTGAGTGCTCCCGCAGCCAAAGCAGCGGTGACGGCGATGAGTGAACGTTGGCGCACGATCCAGTCCTTTCCCTGACGGCTGTTTCCCGGTGGAAACGGCCGAGTCGAGCGCTGGGCCGAAGTAAGAATCGGGAGGCGCGGTGACTGGCCGTGACTCTAAGCGGGTGGAGGGAACGGGGAGGAGGGTCTGGCCAATGCTGTGACTCTCTTGTTATGACACGAGGTAATGCAGAGCGGTAACGAGTGGGGGGAACGGAGGAATTCAAGCCGTTTTGACCTGTCCGCATGATGAGAAACCGCAGGACCGGGCGGGGTCCGTTCAGGTGCGTCGGCGTTTTTGGTGATTACCGAAAATCGTTGCTGCAGGCGACCTTTAGGGCCCTGGAGAGATCCCGTGCGTAGCGCGGTCCGAGGATGAAGCTGTGGGCCCGTATTGCGCGCGTATTACGCAGAGTTACCTTCAGGGAAGGGAGTCCGACGTTCTCCGGCAATTCTCCGCATTCCGTGACGCGGAGGGTGATGGCGATCTTGTGAGGAGATCCAGCCTCTGTCCGAAAAGGGATGGGTGGGCTGGAGGTCGCGGAAAGACCCGCGTATGGCTGGGATATGTGTGTGACGGTTACCGGAGGGCCTGATTCCACGGCGACTTCGATGTGGAAGATGAAATTCCGATTGTCTGTCTCCGGGCCTCTGGCCTGGGGTTTCAGGTAGGTGACGGTGGTCACCTGGGACGGGAACGGCGGTGCGGGCGGTGGGGGTTGCCGAGGCCGGGTGAGGTGGAGGACGGTACCGGCCGCGAGGACGGCCGCCGCGGTGAGGACGGTGAGTACGCTCCGACGATGACGTCCGTACAACGCCGTGAGGGGGCCGCGTCGGGGGGCCCGGGGGCCGCGACGCGGCGGCGCGGCCAAGGGGCGGGTTTCGTCGCCGGGTTCCACGGGGCCGATGGCGTTCATCGCCGGGCGTCTTCGTCCGGTCCGCCGGTGCGGTGCCGTTCGGCGCAGGCCTCACGGACGTGACGGCTGATCACGTCACGGGCGGCCGAGGCGCCTTGGTGTTCACGGACGGGGCGGGCGGCGTCCACGGCGTCGCGCAGAATCCCGTACCGGCCGTTGGACAGGCCCGTCGACCGGTAGCCGCCGTAGGCGGAGCCGTCCAGCACCTCGCAGGCCCAGTGGGCGACGATCCGCGCGCACACCGCCTGCGGGGCGGTCGCTGACGGTGAGGGCGGCGGAGGCGGTGAGGGCGGTGGCGGGGATGGTGCCGGGCTGCCGGTGTGTCCGGGCGGGCCGCATCCGGCCGTCAGGAGGACGGTTGCGGAGGCGGCCGGGCGGGCGGCTGGGAACGCTGTCGTGAAGACCGTCGGGAGGAGTTCCGAGGGTGCCGGAGGCGGTGAGGGCGCTGGCGGGGATGGTGCCGGGCTGCCGGTGTGTCCGGGCGGGCCGCATCCGGCCGTCAGGAGGACGGTTGCGGAGGCGGCCGGGCGGAGTGCCGGGGGCGCTGAAGGCGCCGGAAGTGCCGGAGGGAGGGGCGCCGGGGTGAGCAGCGGGCGGCCGGGGCCCCGCGCGGCGGGCCGGGCGGTGCCTCCCCGTTCCATGCCCGAACGGTAGGGCACCCGTTGTTCCCGGGCAATGGACGGGCAACGGACGGGTGACGGTCGGCGGCGGCGGGTGGTGCGGGGCAGGCGCGCGCCCCGCACACTCCCGTGCCGGTCAGCCCGTGGCGGCGCCGGCGGCCTGCTCCGTGTCCTTCGGGCCGACGTCCCGCAGCAGGCAGGTCAGACGCGCGCTGCACACCCGCTTGCCGGTCTCGTCGCTGATGACGATCTCGTACGTGGCCGTGGACCGCCCCCGGTGCACCGGGGTGGCGATCCCGGTGACCAGGCCGGAGCGCGCGCCGCGGTGGTGGGTGCAGTTGAGGTCGACGCCCACGGCGATCTTGGTGACGCCACCGTGCAGCATCGACCCCAGCGACCCGAGGGTCTCGGCCAGGACGGCGGAGGCGCCGCCGTGCAGCAGTCCGTAGGGCTGGGTGTTGCCCTCCACCGGCATCGTCCCCACGACCCGCTCGGCCGAGGCCTCCAGGATCTGCACGCCCATGCGGGTGCCGAGGTGGCCGGCGGAGAACAGGGCCTCCAGGTCCACACCGAGCGCGGCGTACTCGTCGATGACCTCTTGTGGGAACTTCGCGTGCTGCTGCTCTCCCATGGGGGCGGGCTCCGTTCGTCGTGTTTCGTCCGTCGTGATCGCTGCGGCGGTACGGCACTGCCGCCGCGGACGCTTTCGCGCGGCGTCCACGGCGGTGCCGCCGGCATCACTGAGCAAACGCTCAGTCGGTCGCGGATTGTTCCAGACGGACCACGACGGACTTGCTGGCCGGGGTGTTGCTGGTGTCGGCGGTCGCGTCCAGCGGCACCAGGACGTTGGTCTCCGGGTAGTACGCGGCGGCGCAGCCGCGGGCCGTGGGGTAGTGCACGACGCGGAAGCCGGGGGCCCTGCGTTCCACGCCGTCCTTCCACTCGCTGACCAGGTCGATGTACGAGCCGTCCGCGAGCCGCAGTTCGCGCGCGTCCTCGGGGTTGACGAGCACCACGCGGCGGCCGTTCGTGATGCCGCGGTAGCGGTCGTCGAGGCCGTAGATCGTGGTGTTGTACTGGTCGTGCGAGCGCAGTGTCTGCAGCAGGAGCCGGCCCTTCGGCAGTTCGGGGTACTCGACCGGTGCGGCGGTGAAGTTGGCCTTGCCGGTGGCCGTGGGGAAGCGGCGCTCGTCGCGCGGGGCGTGGGGGAGTGTGAAGCCCGAGGGGTTCGCCACGCGCGCGTTGAAGTCCTCGAAGCCGGGGATCACGCGTGCGATGCGGTCGCGGATCGTCGCGTAGTCCTTCTCGAACTCCTCCCACGGCACCTTGCTGTCGGAGCCGAGGACGCGGCGGGCCAGCCGGCAGACGATGGCCGGCTCGGACAGTAGTTGCCCGCTCGCCGGTTCGAGGCGGCCGCGGGAGGCGTGCACCATGCCCATGGAGTCCTCGACCGTCACGAACTGCTCGCCGCTGCCCTGCAGATCGCGTTCGGTGCGTCCCAGGGTCGGCAGGATGAGGGCGCGCGCGCCCGTGACGACGTGCGAGCGGTTCAGCTTGGTCGACACGTGCACGGTCAGCCGGGCGCGGCGCATCGCGGCCTCGGTGACCTCCGTGTCGGGGGAGGCGGAGACGAAGTTGCCGCCCATGGCGAAGAAGACCTTCGCCCGTCCGTCGCGCAGGGCGCGGATGGCCCGTACGACGTCGTAGCCGTGTTCGCGCGGCGGGGCGAAGCCGAACTCCTTCTCCAGGGCGTCCAGGAACGCCTTGGCGGGCCGTTCGAAGATGCCCATGGTGCGGTCGCCCTGGACGTTGGAGTGACCGCGCACGGGGCAGACGCCGGCGCCGGGGCGGCCGATGTTGCCGCGCAGCAGCAGGAAGTTGACGATCTCGCGGATCATGGGCACGGAGTGCTTGTGCTGGGTGAGACCCATCGCCCAGCACACGATGACGCTCTTCGATTCGAGGACCATGCGCAGGCAGGTCTCGATGTCCTCGCGTGTGAGGCCGGTCGCGGTGAGGGTGGCGTCCCAGTCGGCGGCGCGGGCGGCCTCGGCGAAGTCCTCGTAGCCGTGGGTGTGTTCACGGACGAAGTCCTCGTCGACGGCGCCGGGCGCCTCGAGGATCAGTTTGTTGAGGATGCGGAAGAGGGCCTGGTCGCCGCCGAGGCGGATCTGCAGGAACAGGTCGGTGAGGGCGGCGCCGGTGGTGAGGCCCTTGGGGGTCTGCGGGTTCTTGAAGCGCTCCAGGCCGGCCTCGGGCAGCGGGTTGACGCTGATGATCCGTGCGCCGTTCGCCTTGGCCTTCTCCAGGGCGGACAGCATGCGCGGGTGGTTGGTGCCCGGGTTCTGGCCGGCGACGATGATGAGGTCGGACTTGTAGAGGTCCTCCAGCAGGACGCTGCCCTTGCCGACGCCGATCGTCTCGGAGAGGGCGGAGCCGGAGGACTCGTGGCACATGTTCGAGCAGTCGGGCAGGTTGTTGGTGCCGAGCTCACGCGCGAACAGCTGGTAGAGGAACGCGGCTTCGTTGCTGGTGCGGCCGGAGGTGTAGAAGAGGGCCTCGTCGGGGGAGGAGAGGGCGTTGATCTCCTCGGCGACGATGTCGAAGGCGCGCTCCCAGGTGACCGGCTCGTAGCGGTCGCCGCCCTCGGGGAGGTACACGGGGTGGGTCAGGCGGCCCTGCTGGCCCAGCCAGTAGCCGCTGCGGCCGGCCAGGTCGGCGACGGGGTGCTCGGCGAAGAACTCGGGGGTGACCCGGCGCAGGGTGGCCTCCTCGGCCACGGCCTTCGCGCCGTTCTCGCAGAACTCCGCCGTGTGCCGGTGCTCGGGCTCCGGCCAGGCGCAGCCCGGGCAGTCGAAACCGTTTTTCTGGTTGACGCTGAGGAGGGTCAGCGCCGTGCGTTTCACGCCCATCTGCTGGTGGGCCATGCGCAGACTGTGACCGATCGCCGTGAGGCCCGCTGCCGAGTGTTTCGGCGCGGAGACCTTCGGCGCGTCCTGGACCGGGTCACCCTTGGGCGGCTTGCTGGCCATCGCGCACTCCTCTTCGCGTACACGTGTGACGTAAGCCTCCGATCCTCGCACGGGACGGTGACAACGATGGCGGGCCCCGGGCGGGGCGGGGGGCGGGGACATTTCCCGTGAACGGTTGCGAACGGTTGCGAACGGTTTCGAGGGATTGTGCGCGGCTTCGGGTGAGGGGGAGCGGCGGGGAGTCGTCGGGTCCGGGCGGCGGCCGTGACGTCCGGCGATGCGGGGGCGGGGCCGAGTGTCGGTGGCGCGTGGCAGGATCGGGGACGTGGCAGAGACAGCAGCGAAGAAGACCGACCAGACCTCCGGCGAGGCCCGACCGCGACTGATGCTCATGGACGGGCATTCGCTGGCCTACCGCGCGTTCTTCGCGCTGCCCGTGGAGAACTTCACCACCGCGACGGGCCAGCCGACGAACGCGATCTACGGTTTCGCGTCGATGCTCGCCAACACGTTGCGTGACGAGACGCCCACGCACTTCGCGGTGGCCTTCGACGTCTCCCGCAAGACCTGGCGCTCGGCGGAGTTCCCCGAGTACAAGGCGAACCGCTCCAAGACCCCGGACGAGTTCAAGGGCCAGGTCGAGCTGATCGGTGAGCTGCTCGACGCGATGAACGCCCCGCGCTTCGCCGTCGACGGGTTCGAGGCGGACGACGTCATCGCCACGCTGGCCACCCGCGCCGAGGCCGAGGGCTTCGACGTGCTGATCGTCACCGGCGACCGGGACTCCTTCCAGCTGGTCTCCGAGCGCACCACGGTGCTGTATCCGACCAAGGGCGTCTCCGAGCTGACCCGGTTCACCCCCGAGAAGGTGGTCGAGAAGTACGGGCTGACGCCCGCGCAGTACCCCGACTTCGCGGCGCTGCGCGGCGACCCGTCCGACAACCTGCCCGGCATTCCCGGTGTCGGTGAGAAGACAGCCGCGAAGTGGATCAACCAGTTCGGTTCCTTCGCGCAGCTCGTCGAGCGGGTCGACGAGGTCAAGGGCAAGGCCGGGCAGAATCTGCGCGACCACCTCGAGTCGGTCAAGCTCAACCGCCGCCTCACCGAGATGGAGCGGCAGGTCGAGCTGGCCAAGGGCGTCACCGACCTGGAGCGGACCGCCTACGACCGCAAGGCCGTCGCGATGATCCTGGACACCCTGGAGATCAGGAACCCGTCACTGCGCGAGCGGCTCTTCGCCGTCGACCCCGGAGCGCAGGAGGACGGGACCACCCCGGTCGTCGCCGAGGGTGTGGAGCTGGACGGGACCGTCCTGGGCTCGGGCGAGCTGGCCGGCTGGCTCGCCGAGCACGCCACCGGGCCCCTCGGCGTCGCCACCGTCGACACCTGGGCGCTGGGGGCCGGCTCGGTCACCGAGATCGCCCTGGCCACGGCCGCCGGACCGGCCGCCTGGTTCGACCCGGCCGAGCTGGAGGAGGGCGACGAGCAGGCGTTCGCCGCCTGGCTGGCCGACGCGGACCGGCCCAAGGTGTTCCACAACGCCAAGGGTGCGATGCGGGTCTTCGCCGAGCACGGCTGGAGCGTCGAGGGCGTCTTCATGGACACGGCCCTCGCCGCCTACCTGGTCAAGCCGGGCCGCCGCTCCTTCGCTCTGGACGCACTGTCCCTGGAGTACCTGCACCGCGAACTGGCGCCCGCCGCCGCGGCCGACGGCCAGCTGGCCTTCGGCGCGGACGAGACCGCCGAGGCCGAGGCGCTGATGGTGCAGGCCCGTGCGGTGCTCGACCTGGGCGAGGCCTTCGGGACCCGCCTGGAGGAGGTGGGCGCCGCGGAGCTGCTGCGGGACATGGAGCTGCCGACGTCCATCCTGCTGGCCCGCATGGAGCGGCACGGCATCGCGGCGGACCGGGCCCACCTGGAGTCCATGGAGCAGATGTTCGCGGGCGCCGTGCAGCAGGCGGTGAAGGAGGCGCACGCGGCGGTGGGACACGAGTTCAACCTGGGCTCGCCCAAGCAGCTCCAGGAGGTCCTCTTCGGCGAACTCGGCCTGCCGAAAACGAAGAAGACCAAGACCGGGTACACCACCGACGCCGACGCCCTGGCCTGGCTGGCCGGCCAGACCGACAACGAGCTGCCGGTCATCATGCTGCGCCACCGTGAGCAGGCGAAGCTGCGCGTCACCGTCGAGGGCCTGATCAAGACCATCGCCGCCGACGGCCGTATCCACACCACGTTCAACCAGACGGTCGCAGCCACCGGCCGCCTGTCGTCGACCGACCCGAACCTGCAGAACATCCCGGTCCGCACCGACGAGGGACGCGCGATCCGCCGGGGCTTCGTCGTCGGCGAGGGCTTCGAGTCCCTCCTCACCGCCGACTACAGCCAGATCGAGCTGCGGGTGATGGCCCATCTCTCCGAGGACGCCGGTCTCATCGAGGCGTTCACCTCCGGTGAGGACCTGCACACCACGGCCGCCGCGCAGGTGTTCGCGGTCGAGCGGTCCGCGGTGGACGCGGAGATGCGCCGCAAGATCAAGGCGATGTCGTACGGGCTGGCGTACGGGCTGTCCGCCTTCGGGCTCTCGCAGCAGCTGAACATCGAGGCGGCCGAGGCCCGCGCCCTGATGGACGCGTACTTCGAGCGGTTCGGCGGGGTACGGGACTATCTGCGCCGAGTGGTCGACGAGGCGCGGGCGACGGGTTACACGGCGACCCTCTTCGGCCGCCGGCGCTACCTGCCCGACCTCAACAGCGACAACCGCCAGCGCCGGGAGGCGGCCGAGCGCATGGCGCTGAACGCGCCGATCCAGGGCACGGCGGCGGACATCGTCAAGATCGCCATGCTGAACGTGGACCGCGCGCTGCGCGAGGCGGACCTCACGTCCCGCATGCTCCTCCAGGTCCACGACGAAATCGTCCTGGAGATCGCCCCCGGTGAACGTGCGGCTGTGGAGGAACTGATCCGCCGGGAGATGGCCGACGCGGTCCGGCTCCGCGTCCCCCTGGGTGTCTCGGTCGGCGCGGGCCCGGACTGGGAGTCGGCGGCACACTGACGGCACCGGGCACGGCCGGGCGGCCGGGCCAGGACAGGACCGACGGGCGGTGGCAGAGGGTGGTCGGAGGGCGTTCTCCGTCGCCGCCCGCCCCCGGTTGCCCCTGATGCGGCTGCGCAGGACGGACGAGTCCGGCGAGTGGCGTCGGCGGGTGACCGGGTTCGACGGCCGCGCTTGACGGTCACCCGCCGACTGCTGTCCTCGACGGCCGCGACGTGGCAGCGGGCGGGCCCTGAGCGAGGCGTACGACACGGGCCGACGGCTGTCCTTGGCGGCGCGAGGCGTCGGTACCCGGACCACCGCCGAGACCGCGGTGACAAGCCGACTGCTGTCCTCGACGGCGCGAGGCCCGAGTGCACCCGCCCTGCGCGGGCCCGCCCCCGGAGGGTGCTTCACTCGCGTGGGCCAGGTGGGCAAGCCGTCGAGGGGGCCGGACGCCAGGATGCGGGGCATGGGTATACGCATGCTTCACCGCAGAGCGGCATTCCCGAGGGCCGCCGCCGACGGACCCACCCCCGGGGCGCTGTCGCCGGTTCCGGTCTTCGCGGCCGACGCGAGTACCGCCCGCACCCCTGTCCCCCTTGCCCTCCCTCTCGCCGTCGCGCTGTGCCGTGCCGCCGCGGACCTCGGCCGCCGCATCGCCGAGGGGCCCTGGCACCCCGACCTGTGCGAAGGGCCCGGCCTCACGGGCCCCGGCGCCGGTGAGCCGCCTGCGTGGCGGCTGTGGACCGAGCGGGCCCGCGGCTGTCTGACGCTCGCCCTCAGCCTGCTGCCCCGGCCCCGCCCGGTCCGTACCGTCACCGTGTTCGTGACGGCCGGCGAGACCCTCAGCGTGCGGCCGTACGGCTCGGCCGCCGCGTATCCACGTCATCAGGGTCCGTGGTGGCCGGGGCCGGACGCCACGCCCTGACCGCCACGGCGTACACCGGCAGCGCGAGGACGAGCCCGGCGCCCGCCCCGAAACACACCGTGGGGATCAGCTCCCACGGCTTCGCGGTCGCACCCCAGTAGTCCCACCAGCGTGAGGCCCGATGGACGGCCCCCGCCAGCGCGCAGCCGCCGAGCAGCGCGGCGGCCGCCCACCGGTCGACCGTGGACAGCGTCGGGACCCCCGCCGGCCCCGGGCGGGGCGTCGCCCGGCGCAGTGCCCGCGCCAGGAACACGGCGATCACCACCGCGGCCACCGCCGAACCGCCGTACTGCAGGTACCAGTACAGCGGTGAGCCCGCGATCTCCTGTCCCAGGACGGGGAAGACCCGCATCCCCCACCGGTCGAGGTGCGTGAACTCGTCCCAGACCACGTGCGTCAGCGCACCGAGCACGGCCGAGACGTACCAGCGTGCCGCCAAGGAGACGCGCACACGCGCGCGGGGCGTGCCGCAGCGCAGCAGGGCGGCCGTCCGGCCCTGCCGGGGCCGCGGCAGCAGTGCGACGAGCGGTTCGCGGACCAGGAGCCAGAGCCCCACCAGCGCCCAGGCGATGCACACATCGATGGTGAGAACGCCCGGGAACGAGTGTGTGAAGTCCCCGAACTCCATTGCCCCGGACAGGAAACCGGCCGCGTAGTAGGTCAGGTCCGGAGCGAGACTGCCCGCCACGAGGACGGCCGGCACCAACGGTCCCCGACCGGTCCCGTCGGTGCGTACGGCGGGCAGGACCGCCACCGCATGGCTCAGCGTGAAAGGCAACCCAGCTCCTTGGGGCGGTGGTTGACCCGGCCCGTCGGCCGGGTGCTCGGCGGGCCCCAGTATGCGCGACGCGGCCGTCCACGTTCGGTGAGGGAACGGCTGTGACCGTCCGGTGAACGCCGGGCATGAACGGGTGTCCGGGCAAAGGCTGGTGCCGTAGGGTCGCCAGAGATCGACACGGCGGACCGGCGCGACAACTCGCCACAACAAATCGTTACAACGGATCAGTACAACTGATGGCCGTGGCGGAGTGTCACAGCAGGCGAGTGGGACAGACATGGACGGACGCCCCGGCGTCCAGGGGGAGGGGTTCACTCTATGGCGGCGCATTTCGGCAGGAGGCTGCGCAAGGGAGCGGCAACCACCGCCGTGGCGGCGGCCGCGGTGGCGGCCCTGTCCGCGTCCCAGGCTCCAGGCGTGACGATCGACGGTCAGGACGGCCGGACCTCCTCGGGCGCCGCCACGGAGCCCGGGACGAGCACCGACGACCCCGGCGCGACCGGCAACTCGCCGTACTACACGGACCTGCCGCCGCTGAGCAGCCCCAACCCCTCGCCGTCCGCGACCTCCGACACGGTCACGCCGGGCGACTCCGAGGCGGGCATACCCGCGACCGTCCTCGACGCCTACAAGAAGGCCGAAGCCGCGCTGCGCGAGTCCAAGCCCGCCTGCAACCTGCCCTGGCAACTGCTCGCCGCCATCGGCAAGGTGGAGTCAGGTCAGGCCCGCGGCGGACGCGTCGACGCCGACGGCACCACGACCTCCCCGATCATCGGCCCGCAGCTCGACGGCAACGGCTTCGCGCTCATCAAGGACACGGACAACGGCGAGTACGACGGCAACAGTGCCTACGACAACGCCGTCGGTCCCATGCAGTTCATCCCGTCCACCTGGGCGTGGGCCGCCCGCGACGGCAACGACGACGGCCGCGAGGACCCCAACAACATCTACGACGCCGCGCTGGCGGCCGGCCACTACCTGTGCCGCTTCGGCTGGGACCTGTCCGACCGGACGGACCTCGACAAGGCGATCCTCAGCTACAACAACTCCACGGAGTACCTGAACACCGTCCTGTCATGGCTGGAGTACTACCGCAAGGGCACGCACGAGGTCCCGGACGGCACCGGCACCCTGCCCGGCAACCGCAGCGACGACCGCTCCACGAGCCCGGGCCCGTCGACGCCGGGCACCAGCCCGTCCACCCCGGACACACGGCCGTCGAAGCCCGGAACTACGCCCGGCAAGCAGGGCAGCGGCAGTACCAAGCCGCCGGCCTCGCCCGGCACACCGAGCACCCCACCGGCCACGACTCCGCCCCCGGCCACGACTCCGCCGACGACTCCGCCCCCGGCCACGACCCCGCCGCCGTCGACGACTCCGCCCCCCACCGTCCCCACGCCCACCGACAGGGTGGACCACCTGGAGAACGCCGGCACCGGCAAGCTCACCGCGACGGCGGGCGAGGCGTTCACCGAGCGGATCAGTACCCGCGCGGAGACGGACGAGGGCAAGAGCGTCGCGAAGGTGCGGATCCGCTTCACCGTGATCGGCGACACCGACACCACCTTCACCGGCGGCGAGAGCGTGGCCACCGTCCTCACCAACAGCTCCGGTGTCGCCGTCGCGCCCGCACTCCGGGCAGGTGAGAAGACCGGCGACATCACCGTCCGCGCCACCGTCGTCGGCCGCATGGTGCCCGGCCTCGGCTACCGGGCCACCGTCACCGAACGCGTCGCCGACACCGTCGTCCGCACCGATGACGAGGCGTTGACCTGCACGCCGGGCGGCGAGTTCGCCCACCATGTCGAGGTACGGGCCACTCACGACGGCGCCGCCGCCGGCAAGGTCGCCGCCACCGCCACGCTGATCACATCGGCCGACGATCCGGCCGTCAACGACAAGGGCCCCTACTTCAAGGACGCCGACGACAAGGCCGTACGCACCCTGAGCGGCCTTCGGACGGACGCGGACGGCCGGCTGAAGCTGCCTCAGCTGTACGCGGACGACACCACCGGCACCTTCCTGCTCCGCATCACCACCGCGGGCGGCGCCACCCTCACGGTCGAACTCACCGTGGCCGCGGCCGGAACCGCGTCCCCCGATCCCACCGCCGGCACGTAGCAGCACGCGCGCCCGCGCGGACCCGGGATGCCCCCTCCGTCACGATGGAGGGGGCACCCGCCCGTCCGCCGCTCCGGGACGACCTGACACCTCATCGGGCCGGGTGGGGGCAGGAATCGAACCTGCCACAGTCTCCGTGTCACCGCCCTGTACCACTGCCCTGTACCACCGCCCTGCGACGCTGTGCCGTCCGCCGGAGGTCTGTAAGGGTCTGCCGGAGAACAACATGCGGGTGGGCGGCGCGCTGACCTGCGACATCAAGTCCAGAAACCCACAAGTTGTTTCTCTGCACGCCCTAACGACCTCACCCGCGATAGTGAGCGGGCTCCCGACGCCCTGCGGCTTCGCCTCCGGCGTTGTCGTCGGTCGCGATGGTTCCGCCCTCACTTCCTCCTCCGCCTTGGAGGCGAAGCCGCATGAGGCCGCTCGCTGATCCACTCCCCATCGCGGGTGAGGTCGTAAGCGCGCTCTCGCCTCCGCTCCTCCTGCCCCGCTCAGGCGGCGGAGGAGGAGCGGGGCGTCACCGCCCGAGCCGCGCGTTGGTGTGCCGGGTCGGCTCGGCCGCGGCGGGGTCCTCGGGCCATGGATGCCGGGGATAACGGCCGCGCAGCTCGGCCCGTACACCCTTGTAGCCGTCCTTCCAGAAGGAGGCGAGGTCGGCGGTGACGGCGGCGGGACGCCCGGCCGGGGACAGCAGATGCACCAGCAGGGGCACCCCGGCCACCCGTGGCGACTCCTGGAGCCCGAACATCTCCTGGAGTTTCACCGCGAGCACCGGCCGACCGGGGTCGGAGTAGTCGATCCGGACCGCGGACCCGCTGGGTACGGTGATCCGCTCGGGGGCGAGTTCGTCCAGGCGGAGAGCCTCCCCGGACGCCCACGGCAGCAGCCGGCGAAGGGCCTGCCCGGCGTCGATCCGAGCCAGGTCGGCCCGGCGCCGGGCGCGGCTCAGTTCCGGCTCCAGCCACTCCCGCACGCGCGCGTGCAGCGCCTCGTCGGACACGTCGGGCCAGGGTTCGCCGGCCTGCCGGTGCACGAACGCGAGCCGTTGCCGCAGCACGGCCGCCCCGGCCGGCCACCGCAGCAGCCCGAACCCCTCCCGCCGCAGCCCGTCCAGCAGCGCGGCCCGTACGAGTGCGGGCTCCGCGTCGGTACGGGGCCGTACGGCCAGTTCGACGGCCCCCAGCCGCTCGACCCGCCGGGCGACGACGTCCCCGTCGGCCCAGTGCACCTCCTCGCGCGTCTCCAGCAGGGCGTCGGCCGCCCACCGCGCGGTGGCCTCGTCGACGACCGCGCCGAGCTGCACGCGCGCGTGCCCCCGCCCCACGGGCCGGTCGGCCGCGGCGACCGCGATCCAGGGCGCGCCGCGCAGCCCGGTGCCCGCCCCGGCCTCGGCCCGTGTCCCGGACACCATCAGATACGAACCGCCGTCCGCGCGGGCGATCCGCTCGGGGAACGCGAGCGCGGCGACCAGCCCCACCCGCGCGTCCATTTCGTCCACGTGCGGCGGGCCGCCGCCCGTCTGTGAGGTGTCCCTCGCTGTACCCCGTGAGGCGCCTTGCGAGGTGCCCCGCGCGGAGACGTCCCGGGCGAGCGCGCGCAGCCGTCGCACCTCGGCGCGCCACCGCTGCGCGTAGGCGTCGTCCCCGCGCCGCGCGGTGCGCAACGCGCCGGCGAGATCGTCCCCGTAGCTCCGCGGCGCATCCTCGCCGATCAGCGCGACCACCTCGGCGGCGAGCGCGGGGCCCACGGCCGTCGCCGCGTCCAGCAGGGCACGCCCGAGCCGAGGATGCAGGCCCAGCCGGGCGAGCCGGGTGCCCCGCTCGGTGGCCCGACCGTCGGCGCCGACGGCCCCGATCGCGGTCAGGACGGCCCCGGCCGCCGCCATCGCCCCGGCCGGGGGCGGATCGAGCAGGGCGAGCCCGGAGGCGTCCGGGTCGCCCCAGCAGGCCGTCTGGAGCGCGAACGCCGTCAGATCGGCCACCTTGATCTCGGGGGAGGGGAACCGCGGCAGCCGGGCGTCCTCCGCCTGTGCCCAGCACCGGTACACCGCGCCCGGCGCCTCGCGCCCGGCCCGCCCCGCCCGCTGCCGGCCCGCCGCCTGCGAGGCCCGTACCGTCGTCAGAGCGCTCAGGCCGCGCGCGTGGTCGACGCGGGGCTCACGCGCGAGGCCCGCGTCCACGACCACCCGCACCCCCGGCACCGTCAGTGACGACTCCGCCACCGAGGTCGCCAGCACCACCCGGCGCCGCTGTCCGGGCGCCAGCACCGCGTCCTGCACCGCGGCCGGCGCCCGTCCGTGCACCTGGAGCACCTCGACGTCCGGGAGCGTCCCCAACTGTGCGGCCACCCGGGCGATCTCGCCCACGCCCGGCAGGAACACCAGAACGTCCCCGTCCCGCTCGGCCAGCGCCCGCCGCACCACCGACGCCGTATGCGTCAGCAGCGCCGGGTCGACCCGCATACCGTGCGGCGGCCGCAGGGGACGGGCGGGAGGCGCCCACACCACCTCCACCGGGTGCGCCGTGCCGCGCGCCTCGACGACGGGCGCGTCGCCCAGCAGTCGTGCCCAGCCCGCCGCGTCGGTCGTCGCCGACGCGGCCACCAGACGCAGCTCCGGACGCAGCGTCTCACGCACGTCCCACAGGAACGCCGCGGCCGTGTCCGCGTCCAGATGCCGCTCGTGGCACTCGTCGAGCACCACGACGTCCACACCGGTCAGCTCCTGGTCACGTTGCAGCCGCTGAAGGAGCACGCCGGTCGTGACGACCTCCACACGCGTGTGCCGGCCGGTCACCCGCTCCCCGCGCACCGTGAAGCCGACCGACTCGCCGGGCTTCTCGCCCAGCAGCCAGGCCATCCGTCGGGCCGCCGCGCGCGCCGCGATCCGCCGCGGCTCGGCGACCACGACCCGCCGCGCGGGGCCGTCGCCGGTCAGCCCCGCCAGCACCAGCGGCATCAGGGTCGTCTTTCCGGTACCGGGCGGCGCGACGAGGACGGCGGTGCCGCGCTCCCGAAGGGCGTCGGTCAGCCGGGGAAGCGCCTCGCGCACGGGAAGGGCGTCCAGAGCGTCGTGACGGATCACGCCCTCAGTCCCGTACGCACACGAAGATCGCCGTTCCCGGGATCAGACGGCCGCGCAACGGGGACCAGCCGCCCCATTCGGAGCTGTTCCACTCCGGCCACTGCGGCTCCACCAGGTCCACCAGTCGAAAGCCCGAGGCGGCGACGTCGCGGACCCGGTCGCCCAGCGTCCTGTGGTGCTCGACGTACACCGCGCGGCCCTGCTCGTCCTCCTCCACGTAGGGGGTGCGGTCGAAGTAGGACCCGGAGACGCTCAGTCCCTCCGGGCCGGGCTCGTCCGGGAACGCCCAACGGATGGGATGGGTGACGGAGAAGACGAACCGACCGCCGGGCCGCAGCACCCGGTGCACCTCGCGCAGCACGAGCCGCGGGTCGGCGACGAAGGGCAGTGCCCCGTACGCCGAGCAGGCCAGGTCGAAGGAGCCGTCCGCGAACGGCAGCACGCCCGCGTCCGCGCACACCAGCGGGAACGGGCCGCCGATGCGCAGCGCGTGCTGAAGCTGCCGGTGCGAGATGTCCAGGGCCACCGGGCGCGCGCCCTGCGCGGCCAGCCAGCGCGAGCACTGGGCCGCTCCGGCGCCGAGCTCCAGGACGGCGCGGTCCTTCAGTTCCTCCGGCGGGCCGAGGAGCTCGGCCTCCACCTCGTCGAGTCCCTCGGGGCACCACACGAAGCGGTCGTCGCCGAGGAACGTGCCGTGCTCGACCTGGTACTCGTCCGCGTTGCGGTCCCACCAGCCCCGGTTGGCGCGGGCGCTCTCGGTGATGCCGGCGTCCCGTCGGGTCGCCTCGGGTTCGGGGCCTTCGGGCTCTTGGATGATCGGCTCCATCGTCGTACTCTTCCGTCCAGTCGCCCCGGCTGTCGCCACAGGGGGCGCGGTGTCCTGCGGTGGCGGGTTCCGCGTGGCCTCAAGGTGGCATCTGACGTGCGGCTCTACCCCCGGACGGGGGAATTGTGCCGGTTATGCGGCGATCTGCCCCGGGTGGGGGGCTTCGTGCATTGACCCCGCCCGGCTGCACCCGTATGCTACAAGTTGCGCTGCGAGCCTGCGCACCTCAGACATAGCAGGCTGTGCTCGCGTCTGTTGTATGTCCCCTCGGTTGTCGAGGCGTCACCGGACACCCGGTGTCTGGAACAGCTCTTCCTGAGCTGTCCGGCTTCTGCAGAGCGAAACGGGTTCCGGCGTAGCAGTACCTACGACTCACTGTCCGTACCGGAGCCCTTTCCCACATGACGAGCAGCACCGAGACCACCGCCACCACCCCGCAGGTTGCGGTCAACGACATCGGTAACGAGGAAGCCTTCCTCGCCGCGATCGACGAGACGATCAAGTACTTCAACGACGGCGACATCGTCGACGGCGTCATCGTGAAGGTCGACCGGGACGAGGTCCTGCTCGACATCGGTTACAAGACCGAAGGTGTCATCCCGAGCCGCGAGCTCTCGATCAAGCACGACGTCGACCCCAATGAGGTCGTCGCCGTCGGTGACGAGATCGAAGCCCTTGTTCTCCAGAAGGAGGACAAGGAAGGCCGCCTGATCCTCTCGAAGAAGCGCGCCCAGTACGAGCGCGCCTGGGGCACCATCGAGAAGATCAAGGAAGAGGACGGCATCGTCACGGGTACCGTCATCGAGGTCGTCAAGGGTGGTCTCATCCTCGACATCGGCCTCCGTGGCTTCCTCCCGGCCTCCCTGGTCGAGATGCGCCGTGTCCGCGACCTCCAGCCCTACGTGGGCAAGGAGCTCGAGGCGAAGATCATCGAGCTGGACAAGAACCGCAACAACGTGGTCCTGTCCCGCCGTGCCTGGCTGGAGCAGACCCAGTCCGAGGTCCGCCAGACGTTCCTCACCACCCTCCAGAAGGGTCAGGTGCGTTCCGGCGTCGTCTCCTCGATCGTCAACTTCGGTGCCTTCGTGGACCTGGGTGGCGTCGACGGCCTGGTGCACGTGTCCGAGCTGTCCTGGAAGCACATCGACCACCCCTCCGAGGTCGTCGAGGTCGGTCAGGAAGTCACCGTCGAGGTCCTCGACGTCGACATGGACCGCGAGCGTGTCTCCCTGTCGCTGAAGGCGACGCAGGAAGACCCGTGGCAGCAGTTCGCCCGCACCCACCAGATCGGCCAGGTCGTGCCCGGCAAGGTCACGAAGCTGGTTCCGTTCGGTGCGTTCGTCCGCGTGGACGAGGGCATCGAGGGTCTGGTCCACATCTCCGAGCTGGCCGAGCGCCACGTGGAGATCCCGGAGCAGGTCGTCCAGGTCAACGACGAGATCTTCGTCAAGGTCATCGACATCGACCTCGAGCGCCGCCGCATCAGCCTCTCGCTGAAGCAGGCCAACGAGGCCTTCGGTGCCGACCCGTCGGTGGTCGAGTTCGACCCGACCCTGTACGGCATGGCCGCGTCCTACGACGACCAGGGCAACTACATCTACCCCGAGGGCTTCGACCCCGAGACCAACGACTGGCTCGAGGGCTACGAGACCCAGCGCGAGGTGTGGGAGACCCAGTACGCCGAGGCGCAGTCCCGCTTCGAGCAGCACCAGGCGCAGGTCATCAAGTCCCGCGAGGCGGACGAGAAGGCTGCTGCCGAGGGTGTCGACACCGCGGGTGCGGCTCCGGCCGCGTCCGGCGGCGGTGGCGGCGGCTCGTACTCCTCCGAGGGCGGCGACAACTCCGGCGCCCTGGCTTCGGACGAGGCGCTGGCCGCGCTGCGCGAGAAGCTGGCCGGCGGCCAGAGCTGAACTCCCCCAGCGGGGGGACCCCCCTCCGCTGAGGATTAGCCGGTGACTGAGGGGCCGTACCTTTCGAGGTGCGGCCCCTCAGTGCTGCGCTTCGGGGCGGAGGGTGCTGCGGGTCGGTGAGGGCTTGTCACGCCCGCGCGGCGGAGCCGCGGGTCGACACGGCCCCACGCCCTTCGGGGAGTTGCCCTCATCCGGGAATGCCGGTGCCGCGCGTCACGTTGTCCATGGGGAAACAGGAGGAGGGGCGGTCACTGTGCTTGATCCGCAGGGTTTGTACGCATGGGAGCCGAAGGGGCTGGCAGTCGTCGACATGGCGCTCGCCCAGGAATCGGCCGGTCTCGTCATGCTCTACCACTTCGACGGATACATCGACGCGGGCGAGGCCGGCGACCAGATCGCCGAGCGGCTGCTCGACTCGCTGACCCACCAGGTCGTCGCCCGGTTCGACCACGACCGGCTCGTCGACTACCGGGCCCGTCGCCCCCTGCTGACCTTCACCCGGGACCGCTGGACCGACTACGAGGTGCCCACGCTCGAGGTGCGGCTGGTCCAGGACGCCACCGGAGCACCGTTCCTGCTGTTGTCCGGGCCGGAGCCGGACGTGGAGTGGGAGAGGTTCGCCGCAGCGGTGCGACAGATCGTGGAACGGCTCGGCGTCCGCCTGACCGTGAACTTCCACGGCATCCCCATGGGAGTCCCGCACACCCGCCCCGTGGGCATCACCCCGCACGGAAACCGCACCGACCTCGTCCCGGCGGCCCACAACAGCCCCTTCGAGGAGGCGCAGGTGCCCGGCAGCGTCGAGGCCCTCGTCGAGTACCGGCTCATGCAGGCCGGACACGACGTACTCGGAGTCGCCGCGCACGTGCCGCACTACATCGCCCGCTCCGCGTACCCGGACGCGGCACTGACCGTCCTGGAGACCATCACGGCCGCCACCGGCCTGGTTCTGCCCGGCGTGGCGCACTCCCTGCGCACCGACGCCCACCGTACCCAGACCGAGATCGACCGCCAGGTACGGGAGGGCGACGAGGAACTCACGGCCCTCATCCAGGGCCTCGAGCACCAGTACGACGCCGCCGCGGGTGCCGAAACCCGGGGCAACATGCTCGCCGAGCCGGTGGAGATCCCGTCGGCGGACGAGATCGGGCTCGAGTTCGAGCGGTTCCTGGCGGAGCGCGAAGGCGACCTCTGAGACGGCTGGGACACCGGGGTCCCCGGCCGTCCCGGCACCCCATGCCGGTCCCGCCCGGGGCGCCGACGACGACAGGCCCTAAGCTTTCGGACATGCTGACGGTGGGACTGACCGGCGGGATCGGCGCAGGCAAGAGCGAGGTGTCTCGGCTGCTCGTCGAGTGCGGCGCCGTGCTGATCGACGCGGACCGCATCGCGCGCGAGGTCGTCGCGCCGGGGACACCCGGTCTCGCGGCGGTCGTGGCGGCCTTCGGCGAGGAGATCCTCACCGAGGACGGCAGCCTGGACCGGCCGGGACTCGGCGCGATCGTCTTCGCCGACGAAGAGAAGCTCACCCTTCTCAACTCGATCGTCCACCCCCTGGTGGGCGCCCGCTCCCGGGAGCTGGAGGAAGCCGCCGCCGAGGACGTCGTCGTCGTCCACGACGTGCCCCTCCTCACGGAGAACGGCCTCGCGTCCCTCTACGACCTCGTGATCGTGGTCGACGCGAGCACCGGCACCCGGCTCGAGCGGCTCGTCGGCCGGCGCGGCATGAGCGAGGAGGACGCCCGCGCGCGGATGGCCGCCCAGGCGACACGCGAGCAGCGCCGGGAGATCGCGGACATCGTCATCGACAACGACGTGCCCCTGGACGAGCTGGCGCGGCGGGTGAAGGACGTATGGGCCGACCTCGTACGCCGGGCGGGGGCGGACCGGCGGCCCGCGCAGGAATAGAGGTCACCGGCCGGGGCGTTGAACCGGTTCGGCGAGGGAAGGATGCGGCTGTGCCCAAGAGCAGTGGTTCGACCGGACGTACGCCGGAGACGCATGTCATCGACTTCCGTGCCGCTGAGCACCTGCTTGCCTCGCGGGACCCGCGGGGTGCGGTGAAGCTGCTCGACGGGGTCATCGACGCGTATCCGGAGAACACGGCCGCGCGGTTGCTGCGTGCGCGTGCCTTCTTCGCGGCGGCCCAGCTGCGTCCGGCGGAGCTCGAGTTCTCCATAGTCCTGGAGCGCGAGCCGGACAACGCCTTCGCGCACTTCGCGCTCGCCCGCACCTACCAGCGGCAGAGCCGGCCCGACCCCGCCAGGCGCCACTTCCGGCTGGCCGCCGCCCTGGACCCGAACCCGGAGTACCTGAAGGCCGCACGGTTCGACGACGACTGATCCGACGACGACCGCGGCGGCAGGGAGAGGACGGCCGGGCCTCCGGGAGAACCCCGCCCGGACCCGGTCACGGTGCCTGCCGCCCCGGGACGGCAGGCCGTCCTTCGACTCTTCGACGGTCACATCGCGTCCCGGGGCGGTTCGTACGGGGGCACGTCGCGGCCCGGCTGGTAGTGCGATCCCTGGCGCAGATGCCGGACCACCACGATCAGATCGACGGTGACGACCAGCCACAGCAGCCCGCAGACGAGCGCCCAGCCCGGGTGGTCGGCGATCGCGAACGCCACTGTTCCGGCGATCGTCCAGATCTCGCCCCACACGCTCAGCCAGAACCGCATGCGCAGCGCACTGCGCGCGGTCCTCGGCTCACTGCCTGTACGCATTCCGTCACCACCCACTCTGCTTCCACCGTACGCCGGACCGCCGACAACGGCCGCCGGCCTCTTCCGGAGGGGTTGCCGTCACTCGGTCGGGTGAAACCGGAGAGGTGGGGGAACGGGCGTGCGGATCCGGTCCGTTGGACGGGCATGAAGCCGGAGATGCGTGAGGGATACGAGGGGACGGGGCCCGGGGCGATCACCCCGGACGGCTGTGCGGTGGAGCTGTACGCGCGGCTGCCCGTCGGGGACGAGCCGGACATCGTCGCCGCCGCCGTGCCGGTCGGCGCGAGCGTCCTGGAGCTGGGCAGCGGCGTGGGCAGGATGACCCACGCGCTGCTGGAGCGCGGATTCAGGGTGACGGCCGTGGACGAGTCCGCCGAGATGCTGGAGCGCGTGCGCGGAGCACGGACCGTATGCGGCCCGATAGAGAGGCTGCGGCTGGACGAGACGTTCGACGTGGTGCTGCTCGCGTCGTTCCTGGTGCACGCGGGCGACGCGCAGGTGCGGCGGGGACTGCTGCGCACCTGCGTGCGGCACCTGGCGGAGGGAGGGTGCGTACTGATCCAGCGGGAGGGCGAGGACCACCACACGAACGTGCCGCGCGAGCGGGTGGACCCGGCGGGCTTCACCGTGCGGATCGTGTCGGCCGAGCCGGCCGGCGACGGGGTCGACGCGGTACACGCGCAGTACGTGTTTCCGGACGCGGTGTGGACGCAGACGTTCCGGTCGCGGCCGCTGACGAAGGAGCAGTTCGAGGAGGCACTGGGGGAGGAGGGCCTGCGCGTGGACCGGTACCTGACGGAGGACGGAATGTGGGTGAGGGCGTTGGTGGCGGCGACCGCGGGCTGAGCGGAAACCCCGGAATTCCGTCTGGACGGCGATGAGTTCGGGGACGAGAGGCGGTCTACCTCTACGACAGCGACACCGACCGCTTCCCGCAGGAGACACCATGTCCGAGCACACCGCCCCTGCCGTATCCGCCGCTTCCACTACGTCCGCGTCCCCCACCACGTCGGCTCGCGGGCGGTGGGCCGGGATCGCGCTGCGCGTGGTACAGGTGGTGCTCGCGCTCTTCTTCGCTTTCGCGAGCGCCCTGCCGAAGCTCATCGCGCACGCGTCGGCCGTCGAGTCCTTCGACGACATGGGCTGGGGCAGCGCGGGGATGTACGCCATCGGCGCGCTGGAGCTCGCCGGTGCGATCGGCCTGCTGGTCCCGGTGCTGCAGTCGGCGGCCGCGGTAGGGCTGAGCGCGCTGATGGTGGGGGCGTGCGTGGTGCAGATCGTCGTCTTCGACGGTCAGTACGCGGTGACCCCGATCGTCCTGATGGTGCCGCTCGTACTCATCGCCTGGGCACGACGGGAGCACAACGCGGATCTGCTGCGGCTGGTGCGCCGCCAGGGATGAGGAGAGCGGTGCGGCTCGGCCCGGTGCCACGGCTCGGCCCCGGCAAGGCGGGACCGCCCGCCGGGGTGGTGCCTCGGAATGCTGTCCGGGGCACCACCGGGTTCGGCCCGGGCCCAGGGACCGTCCCCGGCACCGGGCGTCGCCGGTCGTTCAGGGCCGCTGCCGTTTCTTCGCGCTCTTCGGGTTCTTCGAGGCCGGCTGCCGGCCACGGCCACCGGCCTCGGCCGGTGCGTCGGGTCCTTCGAGGGAGCCGGGGAGGTCGGGGCCGCTCAGGCCTCCCGAGCCACCCAGGCCGCGGAGGCGTTCCAGCTCGCGGCGGTCGCGCTTGGTCGGGCGGCCCGCGCCGCGGTCCCGGACGCCGGCCGGGGCGACGGCGTCGCGGGGCGGGGGCGGCGGGGAGTTGTCGATGTAGCACTGGACCGCGACCGGGGCGCCCACCCGCTTGCGGATCAGGCGCTTGACGACGACGACCCGCTCCCGGCCCTCGTGCCGCAGGCGCACCTCGTCGCCGACGCGCAGCGAGTGCGCGGGCTTCACCCGCTCACCGTTCACGCGCACATGACCGCCCCGGCAGGCGGCGCCGCCGAGGGAACGGGTCTTGAGCAGGCGTACGGCCCAGATCCAGCTGTCGGTCCGAACACTCTCGCCGCTCTTCGGCCCGGCGGCCTCGGCAGCCGCCACGGCGGCGGCGGTCTCCGGGTCCGGGGCGGCTGTCCCGCCCGAGCCGGGGGAGGCCCCGGCAGCGCGCGCGGGCGGTGGCGCGGGAGCGGTTTCCTGTGCGGGGGCCGCCCCCTTCGCGGGGTCTCCGCCGCCACGCGTCCTGCCGTACTCCGCACCCTCAGAAGCCATGGTCCCGACCTTACGACCTCACCCGCGACAGCGAGCGGGCTCCCGACGCCCTGCGGCTTCGAATCCGGCGTCGTCGTCGGTCGCGATGGCTCCGCCATCACTCCCTCCTCCGCCTCGGATGCGAAGCCGCATGACGCCGCTCGCTGATCCACTCCCTATCGCGGGTGAGGTCGTCAGCCCTCCGGGGCGGCCCGGTGAGAAGGGATTTCGGCCGCCGCCGTGGAGCCGGCCGAGCGGCCCGGGGGCCGTCGGTGCCGGTCGGCCGGAACCCGCGGGCTTGCGGACGCCGTCGGCCAGGGACGGCTGGGCGGCCCGTCCTACCGTGGAGCCATGGACCTCAGCGGCCTCCCCGACTTCCACGGCCTCCCCGATTCCCCCACCCCCTCCGGCGCGCACGACTCACCGAGCCTCTCCGCTCTCGACCGGCGTATCACCGGCTGTCGTGCCTGCCCACGGCTGGTGGACTGGCGGGAGGAGGTCGCCCGTACCAAACGCGCCGCGTTCACCGACTGGACGTACTGGGGACGGCCGGTGCCGGGAT
This sequence comes from Streptomyces sp. P9-A2, assembly GCF_036634175.1. Lineage (NCBI taxonomy): Bacteria > Bacillati > Actinomycetota > Actinomycetes > Kitasatosporales > Streptomycetaceae > Streptomyces > Streptomyces sp. P9-A2. Next base: position 1,802,191 of record NZ_JAZIFX010000001.1, on the reverse strand, counting down.
TCGGGCCACCGGACGCCCGGCTGCTGATCATCGGACTGGCGCCCGCCGCGCACGGCGGCAACCGCACCGGGCGGATGTTCACCGGAGACCGTTCCGGAGACGTGCTGTACGAGGCTCTGTACGACGTCGGGCTCGCCTCGCAGCCCACCTCCACACACTCCGGGGACGGGCTGGAACTGCACGGTGTACGCATCACCTCGCCCGTGCACTGCGCCCCGCCCGCCAACAAACCGACCCCCGCGGAACGGGACACCTGCCGGCCCTGGCTGCTCCAGGAGCTGCGGCTCCTGCGGCCGACGGCGCGGGCCGCGCTCGTCCTCGGCGCCTTCGGATGGCAGGCAGCCCTGCCCGCGTTCGCCGAGGCGGGCTGGACCGTATCCCGCCCCCGCCCGGCCTTCGCGCACGGCGCCCACGTCACGCTTCCCGCCCCGGACGGCGACGACCTGCACCTCTTCGGCTGCTTCCACGTCAGCCAGCGCAACACCTTCACCGGCAAGCTCACCCCCGCCATGCTGCGGGAGGTGCTGCGCACGGCGGCCGAAGCGGCGGGAGCGCCCACCCGGAAATGAGGGGAACGCCCCTGCCCCAGGCGCTACGGTGCCCCGATGGGTCTCTATCCGCACATAGAACCGTACGAGCACGGCATGCTCGACGTCGGCGACGGCAACCACGTGTACTGGGAAACCTGCGGGAACCCGCACGGCAAGCCCGCGCTGGTGCTGCACGGCGGCCCGGGCAGCCGTGCGAGCCCCGGCCTCCGCCGCTTCTTCGACCCCGCCGCGTACCGCATCGTGCTCCTCGACCAGCGCGGCGCCGGACGGTCGACACCGAGCGCGGCCGACCACGCCACCGACATGAGCGTGAACACGACCGCCCATCTCCTGGCCGACCTGGAGCGGCTGCGCGCCCACCTGGGTATCGAGAGGTGGCTGGTGTGGGGCATCTCCTGGGGATCGGCGCTGGGACTGCGGTACGCGCAGACGCACCCCGGGGTGGTGACCGAACTGGTGCTGACCGGGGTGACCACCGGCTCCCACCCCGAAGTGGCCCTCCTGACCCGCGGGTTGGGGAAGATCTTCCCGGAGGCCTTCGAACGCTTCATCGGTGAACTTCCCGCCGGTGAACGCGACGGCAACCTCGCCGCCGCCTACAACAGGCTGCTGGAGTCCCCCGACGCGGAGGTCCGGGACCGGGCCGCACAGGCCTGGACCGACTGGGAGACGGCGATCATCCCCGCGCCGCCGGGCTCGGTCGCACGCTTCCAGGATCCGGTGTTCCGCAGGGGCTTCGCCCGCACCGTCACCCACTACTGGGGCAACGACCACTTCCTCGGGGAGGGCGACGACGAGGGCGTGGTCCTCCGCGACGCGCATCTGCTGAAGGGCATCCCCGGCACCCTGGTCCAGGGCAGCCTCGACCTCGGCAACCTCCTCGGCATCGTCTGGCGGCTCCAGCACGCCTGGCCGGACGCCGAGCTGACGGTCGTCGACGAGGCCGGCCACGACGTCGAAGCCGTCGGGGACGCCGCACTGGTGGCGGCGACGGACCGGTACGCGCGCGCCGACGCCTGACGCGTACGCGCGGCGGCGGGTGTCCCACAGGTGTCCCACAGGCGGCCGCCCCACGCCCGCCCTACGGCCGCCACACGAACCGCACGTCCGGCTCCCGCTCCTCGTTCCGGCTCCCGTCGGTCCACTCGACGGCCTCGAAACCGTGCCGCGCGTAGAAGCGGTGCGCGGGCCCGTTGGCCTGGAAGGTCCACAGGGAAAGGCCCCCGGGCCCGCGCTCCTTGGCCAGTGCGACGAACCGGTCGCCCAGCCCGCGCCCGCGCCACTCGGGGGCGAGGTACAACTGCGCCAGCTGCTCCTCGTCCTCCAGCACCATCACACCGACGAGGCCCCCGCCCTCCCTCTCCGCCACCCACGTCTCGCGCAGCGGCACGAGGACATGACGGAAGAAGCCGTGCACCTCGTCGTCGGACCGAGGCCGGACCACGCCCGGCAGGGCCGCGGCGAACGACCGCAGCCAGACGTCGGCCGCGGGGTCGGCGTCGGCGGGCAGGGCTCGGCGCAGGTTCACCGTCCGGTCGTCGATGATCATGAATTCGCCGCCGCGTCCGGTACGACGGCCGTCGCGGTGATCTCGACGAGCTGCCCGGGGTAACCGAGGCAGGCCACACCGAGCAAGGTCGACGAGTGCGGCCCGGTGCTCAGCCCGGACGCTTCGACGACGTCCCACACGGCGGAGAGCGCGGCGGGCTCACCGCTGACGACGTACACGTCCGTCGACACGACCTGCGTCAGGTCGCTTCCCACCGCACGCAACTGCTCCTCGAGGTTGGCCAACACCTGCTCGGCCTGCCACACCGGGTCCCCCTCCCCGACGAGCCTCCCGTCGGCGTCGAGCGGAACCGACCCGGCGAGGAACGCCAGCTTGGTGCCCGCCTCGACGACGGAGACGTGGGAGTACGTGGGGGCGGGAACAGACTGGGGGCGGTGACGCGCCGGATCACACGGGTTCCGGTCTTCAGCGGTGCTGGTGAGGAGTCGACCGGCCCTGAGGACCTGCCTAGCCCTTGCAGAACTGGGCTATCGCGGCGGCCGCTCCTTCCTTGAAGCCCTTCTCGAAGTTGGGGTCGACCGCGACCGCTCCTTGCGGTGCCTGTTCCTTGCAGGTCGCCTTGGCGAGCGCGAAGCCCTGTGTGAAGCCCTTCTTGAACTGGTCCTGGGCGTCCTGCTGTTCGGCCTGCTCGACCGTTCCACAGCTGAGTGTCGGTCCGCCCTTTTCCTGCATGGTCACCGGTCCGCCGGTGGCGCCGAGCCCAGCGCTACCGCTGAGCTTTCCGTCAGCCCCGGCCGTCATGATGATGGTGCTGTTGGCCTGCTTGATGGTCACTTCCGCTCCGGGCGTGAGCCCTTGCCCGATGATGTTGAAGAGCGAAGAGCCGGGGCTTTGCGTCACGTGGCACGTGGCTGTGGGTGCTACCGCCTGGGCGGAACCGGCCACGAGGGGCACCGAGCCGACTGCCAGCGAGGACACCAGAAGGGGTGCCAATGCGGCGAGGCGAAATCGTCCGTTCATTGTTCTGCCTTCCCGTCGGGGCATACGGGAGCACATGCAGGCTGAAAGGGTTCGAACGCGCGGGACGCGCGGGACGCGCGGGAGAGAGGATGCGGTTCCGCGCCACTACGGCGCGGTCTCGCCGCCCGAAGCCGTGAGACTGGAAGAGTTCTCGGGCGGCCCCTGCACATGGGCTCTGTATCCGATGATGGCCACCGCCCCACCATGGGGGCCTTGGCATTCCCGTCCATGCTCTCGCGCCCGTACCTCGCTGTCGACTTGAGAGGAACCGCACACAATCCGCCGGTCGCGGCCCCGGACTCCTGGCTCTGGCCCCCGACGGAACTCCGACGGCCTCTTCGGCCCGGCGCAGGTGTGTCTCGACGCCACGCTGAGCCGGTGATGCCTCTTGCCCGACAGTCGCCACGCGTGGCATCCCGGTCATATCGCCCCACGGAATCCGGAGATCATTCGGCAGGGGGCGACGGTCTCCAGCTGATGAGCCAACGACGTAGCGCAGAGCGACGGTTGGGTTACTGTGTGAACATCATTGCGGCCGGGGGGCGCACGCCTCCCGGTGGATCGGAAGGTTCGGGGGCTTCGATGGATCCCTATCTGCTCACACTGGCCGGTACGGCCGGTACGGCCCTGGTGGGGCTGCTCGTCGGTGAGGGGTGGCAGCGGACGCGGGACGGGGTGGTGGCCGTCTGGCGCCGCTTCCGTCCGGGGGCAGCCGAGGAGGTCGGGCGGGAACCGGAGGCGTCGCGGGCCGCCGTGCTCGACGCGTGTGAGGGTGGCGGGACCGATCCCGCCGGGCGGCTGGAGGGACAGCGGGGCGATGCCGTGGTCCGGGAACTGACGCGCGCCGTCGGCGAGTGGGCGGCACGGTGCCGGGAGTTGGAGGAACAGGTGGACCACGCCAGGGCCGAAGGACGCGCCGAGGCGCGGGCCGAGTTCGCCGAGCGGCTGCGCGACGCCGAACTGCGGGTCGCGCGGGTCCTGAAGGAGGCCGAGGAGGAGCGCACCAGGCTGGAGGTGGAACTCGCCCGGGCGCAGGGGGAACCGGCCGCTCGGCGGCAGGCCGTCGAGGGGGAGCGGGAAACCGCCTCCGTCCGCGACCCGCTCGACCTCGCATGGGAGTGGCAGGGGGCCGAGGACGCGCCCGTACTCCTCAAGACCTTCGTGACCGGAACCCGCGTGTTCCGCGAGCAGCTGCGGCAGCTCGGCATGGTGGCTGACTGAGGGGACGGCCGGTGGACCGCACCGGGAACCGTCGAGGGAGAACGGGCGGGGGAGTTCGACCCGGTGGGGGAGCGGACGTGCGCGCCACCGGTCCGTGCCGGGCGCGCGGTCGTGCCCCCGCCCGTACCGGAACCGGAGGCGACCGCCGTGCTCGCGTCCGCCCCCCCGCCACGGGTTCCTGTCACTTCCCCGGGGGGCTCCCGTGCCCGGTCCGTCCCGGTGGCAGGACGTCTTCCGCCCAGACGGTCTTGCCGGGACCGGTGGGGCGGGGCTGGACGCCCCAGTCGTCGGCGAGGGCGTCCACCAGGAGCAGGCCGCGGCCCGACTCGCCGTCCGGGGCCGGTGTTCCGGCGACCGGTCGTCTCTCCGCGCGGGTGTCCGTGACCTTGATGCGCAGCGTGCCGTCCTCGGCCTCGGTGAGGCGCACGTGGAAGTCGCGGCCCGGTACGTGTCCGTGCTGGACCGCGTTCGCGGTGAGTTCCGCGGCGATCAGCGTGACCGTCTCGTTCGCCGGTGAGGTGTACGGGTGGCCCCACGTGTCCAGGCGGTGCGAGACCATCCGGCGGGCGAGGCGGGCGCCGCGCGGGGTCGAGGTGAACTGCATCGCGAACGTGTGGGTCGGCTGGGGCGTACGCCTTTGTGGGGGAGTCACTGACTTCATGGGGTAACCGTGGCGAACTGTGCGTAGCGTTGAACAGGCGTGACGCGCTGACCGGCGGTGGCTGTACGTCGCCGGCGCGAGGCTTGTACACGGGGTGATCCGTGACGAGGTTCCTGCGGGGCGGGTTGGTTGCGTACGCGATGACTGTGCGGGGTGTTCGGCGGTGAGTACGTACGGGAGGTGCCGGGCGTGGAGGAACAGCGGCAGCAGGTGGACGGCCGGGAGCAGGAGGCGAGCGCCGACATCCTGCACGTCTTCGGGCGGCAACTGAAGCTGTGCAGGGAGCGGGCGGGGCTGGACCGGGCCGAGCTGGGAAGCCGGACGGGGTACTCGGCCTCGACGATCGCCTCCTTCGAGCAGGGGAGGCGGATTCCGCCGCCCAAGTTCATCGACAAGGCGGATGAACTGCTCGAAGCGGGTGGGCTGTTGAAGGTGGGGAAGGAGGAGGTGGCTCGGGCGCAGTATCCGGCGTTCTTTCGGGATGCGGCCAGGTTGGAGGCTGAGGCGGTTGAGTTGCACCTGTACGACACCCACCTGGTCAACGGCCTGCTACAGACCGAGGAGTACGCGCGGGCGGTGTTCGCCATGTGGCAGCCGCTCCTGGACGAAGTGATCATCGAGCAGCGCGTTGCCGCCCGATTGGCGCGGCAGGAGATTTTCACCCGGTACCACGCCCCGCACCTCAGCTTCGTGATCGAGGAGACCGTCCTGCGCCGTCCGCTCGGTGGCAAGGCTGCCTGGCGAGGACAGTTGGAGCACCTCATGCTGATCGCGGAGAAGCGCAACGTGGTGATTCAGGTGATGCCGCTCTCCCGTGAGGAACACGCGGGACTGGCCGGCCCGTTCACCTTGATGGAAACCAAGGATGAGCGCAGGATCGCCTACACGGAGGTGCAAGGCGACAGCCGCGTCCACACGGAGCGTCAGAAGGTGCGAGGGCTTGAGCGCACGTACGGAATCCTTCGCGCGCAGGCCCTCACTCCGGCAGACTCACTCGGGTTGATCGAGACGTTGCTGGGAGAGAGATGAGCGGGGACATGGTCAGGTCCGACATCGATGACCTGGCGTGGTTCAAGAGCAGTTACAGCGCCGGCGACGGAGGCCAGTGCGTCGAGGTTGCGGCAGGGAACGACCTCCTGCATGTACGCGACTCGAAGGACAAGGCAGGCCCGATGCTCGGCCTCGCGCCGGAGGCGTGGGCGGAGTTCGTCGGGTTCGCCGCTCGGCACACCGCGTAGAGCGAAGAGCGTCGCAGTGCCCCGTGACCGCAAACTTGGGTCACGGGGCACTGGCGTGCCTACGAGGATCGCGACGGCGACCAGCGGCCGGCCGCGATCTCGCCGCACCGTGGTCTCGGGCGACCGCAGCAGGGTCTCCGAGTCGACCTCCGACGCCTGACGGCCTTCACCGCCGCGGGCCCCCCGCCCGGAGCTTTTCGAGGTGGACCAAGGCCATGGGAGGGAGGAGCGACCCCGGTCCTGCGGGAACCTCACGGAACAAGCGCATCACGGACCGCGTTCCCCCAGGAACGCATCCTTCGCTCGCATCGTCACCTCCCGGAAACGAGACCGTTCCCTTTCCTCCGACAACTCCGCTTACGGTGGACACCGCGTCCCCAGCCCGGTCACCGTCGCCCGCGAGCCCGCCCCCGCCCCGACGTGACGACTGGAGTTCCGTGTCCCGTACCGCGCCCGCCGTACCTCCGTGGCTCGCCCACGCCCTGCGCTCCCAGCGCGGGCCGGTCCCGTGGAGCGCGGTCACGCGGGGGGCGCTGGGCGGTGGGCCCCTGCTGGTCGCCGCCGTCCTCGCCGGGCGGCCCACCCTCGGTGTCGTCGCCGCCATCGGCGCCATGTTCGCCGGGATCAACGACCGGCCGGGCAGCCGACGTGTCTCCGTCAACCGGATCGGAGTGCCCGCGCTCGCCGGGGCGGCCGGGCTCCTCGTCGGGACGTACACGGGGGACCACGCCCCGGCCGTGCTGCTGACGCTGATATTGACCGGGTGCGGGCTGGCCGCCGGCGCGGTCAGTGCGCTGGGCCCCGTCGGCTCCGCCGCCGGGACGCAGCTGCTCGTCGGGGCCGCCGTCGGCGCCGGGATGCCCCTGCCCGAAACCGGATGGCAGCGGGCGCTCGCCTTCCTCGCCGGAGCCGCGTGGCTGCTTCTGCTGCGGCTGGCACTGCCCACCCCGGGGTCCCTCGCAGGGGACTTCCGGTTCGACGGCGAGCGGCATGCCGTGGCCGGTGTGTACGAGGCCGTCGCCGCGCTGCTCGACGCCGCCGGCTCACCCACCGCCATCGCGCGGCGCGCCGCGCTCACCGCCGCCCTCGACCACGCTCAGGACGTGCTGGCCGGACCCCGGCTGCGGCGGTACGCCAGTTCCGCGGCCGAACGGCGACTGCACGCGCAGTACGCCGCCGCGCTGCCGCTGGCCGAGGCCGCGACCGCGCTGGCCTGGGCCGGGGAGGCCGTACCGGCTCGCACGTCCGAAGGGCCCCGTCGGCTCGCCGTCGCCGTACGCGGCGGTGCCCCCGGCGGGCCGCTGCCCGCGCCCTCCCGGTCCGTCCCCGCGCTGCGCGCCCTCGACGACGCCCTCCTGCGCGCCGCCGTGGCCTTCGACCGGGCCGACGGCGGCGACCTGCACACGCGCCGTCGGTCCCGCGCCGCCCTCGCCCGTACCGTTCTCGGCACCCGGGGTCAGGAGTACGGCCTGCGGGTCGCCCTCTGCTTCGGCGTGAGCGTCGCCGTCGCCCAGGCCCTGTACCACGCCCGCTGGTACGGGCAGCACGACCACTGGTACTGGCTGCCCGTCACCGCCGTCTTCCTCGTCAAGCCCGACCTCGGTCCGCTCGCCTCCCGGGTGCTGAACCGGGCCGCCGGAACCGTGCTCGGGGCGCTCCTCTTCGCCGGGTTCGCCGCCGTGCTGCCCCGGCCGGAAGGGCTCATCGCGCTGGTGGCGGTCAGTGGGGCGCTCATCCCGGTCGCCGCCCGGCACTTCGCCGCGCAGACCACCGTCATCACCGTGCTCGTGCTTGCCCTGGTGATGGTGGGCGGTGAACCGCAGGCCTCCGTGGCACGGATCGGCGAGACACTGCTGGCCTGCGCCATCGTGCTCGTCGTCGGCCACCTGCCGATGCCCGTGCGGCGCGGCGGCGCCATCCGGGCCCGGCTCACGGAAGCGGGGGACGCCGCCCACACGTACCTCGCCCACGTGCTGGACGGGTCCGGCGACCGCGCCGCACGCTGGACCCTGCGCCGCGAGGCCTACCGCGCCCTCGCCGAGGCCCGCGGCGCCATCGCGCTCGCCTCCGCCGAACTCCCCGCGCTCGCCCGGCACGCCGACGGCGCGGACGACTTCGCCGCCCTCCTCGAACGGCTCGTCGACACCACCACCGCCTGCGCCGTCCACCTCGACGACACGGGCCGGCTCGACGCCCGCCACGCCGAGCAGCTCACCGAACTGCGGGACGCCCTCTCGGAGCACCGCGAGCACGTCGGGGTCCGGCTGCCGGAGCTGTCCGTCACCGGGTGAGCACCGGGTGAGCGGGCGGTTCGAAAGAATCTTGGAACCGGGCGGGCGGGTTCCGATGAGTTCCGGTGCCGGCGTCGGTCACCTCTTGCAACGGGACCGTTGCACAGGAGGAACCATGTCGCTTCCGGAGATCGTCTCGCGCGCCGACTGGCGCGCGGCGCGTGCGGAACTGCTGGTCAAGGAAAAGGTCGTCACCCGCGCGAAGGACGCGCTCAACGCCGAGCGGCGCCGGCTGCCCATGGTCGAGATCGACCGGGAGTACGTGTTCGATGGCGGTGGGGGTACCTCCCTGCTCGAGCGGAGCCGAGAGCTTGGGGGGCAAGGCCACGCTGCTCGACCTGTTCGAGGGGCGCCGGCAGCTCGTCGTGTACCACTTCATGTTCGGGCGAACGGTGATTGAAAGCTTTCCCGCGGGCGGGCCGCGGGGGTCCTGGCCCGCGGAGGAGTTCGCGCGGGCGCGGCGTATGGAGGGCCTGCCCGCCGAGGTCGTCATGGACCTCGCGACCGACATGTTCCTGGTGATCGTCCGCGGTGGCGACGGCAGCGCGGACGCGGCCGCGTGAGCCCGCACGGGCCACGGCAGGGTGGTGGGCGGCGCCGTGTGAGGCCCGGGAGTCCTATGCGGTGACCGGACGGGACCAGCTCGGGGTCGTGTTCGTCAGGCGGCACACCGCCAGGTAGAGCGGTATCGGCGGAGTGTACGGAAGCGTGCCGTCGGGGCGATGGATCAGGCTGGGGAGGTCCGGGGTATCCGGCACGACGGCCCCCGTGTCGTACCGCGCGGGGGCGGGCCACTCCAGGGCGTAGTCCGAATCGGACGGAACCAGCCACCACCAGTGCGCCTCATCGGCGTACACGCACCCCACCCGTGGCAGCCGGGGCAGGACCAGCGGCCCGAAACGGGCCGGTACCGCCACCGCGTCGCAGCCCATCGGAGCCGTCATCCCCTCGGGGACGGACAGGCGCAGGAGCGGTGCGGCCGGAGTCCCCATCCCGCGCTGGAGGCGAACCAGCGTGTTCAGGCTCAGGGTGCGAGTCCCCGTCACGCCCATTCCCCGTCCCGGCGGTACCGGCGCGGGGCCGTGTGCTGACAGGGGGGAGGTGCGGGCGAAGCGGTCGGGGCCGCTTCGCGGTGGTGCCGCTGCTCGGGCTCCTCGCTCTCGTCCCGGCCACCGGCCGGGCCCGGCTTGGGGCGCTCGCCCCAGCCGAGGTCGTTCCGCGGCCCGTCGGAGGGGCGCGGTGTGTCGGCCTTGCGGGGCAGCTCGGCCCAGACCAGCAGCCCGGGGCCCTGCTCGTGGGCGCCCCAGGCGTGACACATGGCGTCCACGAGAAGCAGGCCCCTGCCGTGCTCCTCCTCCGGCTGCTGCCGGGTGTTCGCACGGGGTCGGCCGGGGGCGCAGCCCTCGTCCCGTACGGCGATGCGCACCAGGTCGTCGCCGTCGTGCAGCTCGCAGACTATGTGGCTGCTCGCCGTGTGCACGATGGCGTTGGTGACGAGTTCGGAGACGACCAGAGCCGCTGTGTCGCAGGTGTCCTCGCACACCGACCAGCCGGTCAGTCGGGCCCTTGTCAGGCGTCTGGCCTGCGCGGGAGAACCCGGGTGAGCAGCCAGTTCGAAGCGGAACCGGCGCTGGACAACAGCCCCTGCGGAGTCGGCGGCTCCCTGAGCGGAGCCGAGACCGAAGGGGCGCGCAGCGGCGTCTGTTCCTAAGGGCGCGGGCGGAATCACGCTTGCCACTATCGCCCCGCCGTGCACACTTGGCAAGTGTCACTCTGGAAAATCCAGAGTGCTGTGTGACGGTCTGGACGGCCGTGACACACTGCTCGCAACAGCACCCCGCGCGGCGCCAGTTGAGGTCATCGAAGAAAAGTTCGATGGATCTCGGATTGGCGCCGCAGGGCTGTCGGGGCCGGCTGTCGGGGCTGTCGGAGTCCTCAGCTTCGGAAATGTCAGGAAGTCCTTTTCGTGGAGGTGGAGCGTGAGTGAACCGCGGTCCGCGCCGACGGTCGGCCAGGTCGTCCTCGGCCGGCGCCTGCTGGATCTGCGGGAAAGCGCCGGCCTCAAACGTGAGGAGGCCGCACGCGTCCTGCGCGTCGCCCCCGCCACGGTCCGGCGCATGGAGATGGCCGAGGTCGCGCTCAAGATTCCGTACCTCCAGCTTCTGCTGAAGGCATACGGGGTCTCCGACAGCGAGGCCGACGCCTTCGTACAGCTGGCGGAGGACGCCAACCGGCCCGGCTGGTGGCAGCGCTTCCACGAGATCCTGCCCGGCTGGTTCTCGATGTACGTCAGTCTCGAGGGCGCGGCTACGCTCATCCGCAGCTACGAGCCCCACTTCGTCCCAGGTCTGCTGCAGACCGAGGACTACGCACGCGGCGTGCTGCTCTCGGGTGCCATCGGGCAGACCCGGCCCGAGGACATCGAGGGACACGTCGCCCTGCGCATGCAACGGCAGGATCTGCTCACCCGTGACGACGCGCCCCGGCTGTGGGTCGTCATGGACGAGACGGCGCTGCGCCGCCCGGTCGGCGGCCCGGAGGTGATGCGTGCCCAGATCGACAGACTCCTCGAGGCCACGAAGCTGCCCAACGTGACGCTCCAGGTAGCCCCGTTCGCCAGTGGGCCGCACCCCGGCACGTACGGGCCGTTCGTGCTGTTCCGATTCGCCATGCCCGAACTGCCGGACATGGTCTACAGCGAGTACCTGACCGGCGCCGTCTACCTGGACGCGCGCACCGAGGTGGCGACCCACCTCGAAGTCATGGACCGCATGGCGGCGCAGGCCGCTACAGCACATCGCACGAAGGTGATCCTCAGGGATCTCCGCAAGGAGCTGTGAATGAACCACATCAAACCCCTGTCCCTGTACTTGTCCTCCCTCCTGCCGGTGCCCCCGCCCCGGGTCGGGGGGATCTACAACGGCATGCCCGCGCGCGAGCTGGGCAGCGAGGGCTGGCACAAGCCGTGGAGCGGCGGCAACGGCGGCAACTGCCTGGAGGCGATGAAGCTCGACGACGGCCGGATCGCCGTACGGCAGTCCACCGACCCGGACGGGCCGGCGCTCATCTACACCTCGGCCGAGATGACGGCCTTCATCGAAGGAGCCAAAGCGGGAGAGGCGGATTTCCTGCTGTCCTGACCCTTGCCGACCGTCCTACCGTTGCTTCCCGGCGTACACCCGATGTTGCTTGTTCCCCCTCCCGCCCCCCTTCCCCCTGCTGACTCCCCGCCGAGTACGCACCCCCGTCCCCGCGCAGCACTCCGTTCCGGGTGTCCCCGCCCACTCCGCTCACCACACTGGCTCGGCACTGAAATTGATCACTAACAGTTGCAGACACTTATGGAGTTCGTCATGACCGGGCAGCAGCACCCCGTCGAGATCGACACGAGCAAGCCGCACACCGCGCGGATGTACGACTGGTACCTCGGAGGCAAGGACAACTACCCCGTCGACGAGGCCATGGGCCGGCAGATGCTCACCCTCGACCCGAGGGTGCCCGTGATGGCGCGGGTGAACCGCTCCTTCATGCAGCGCGCCACGCGCTGGCTCGCCGGCCAGGGCATACGCCAGTTCCTCGACATCGGCACCGGCATCCCCACCGAGCCGAACCTCCACCAGGTGGCCCAGGAGATCGCACCCGACGCGCGCGTCGTCTACTGCGACAACGACCCGATCGTGCTGGCCCACGCCGGCGCGCTGCTGCGCGGCACCGACGAGGGCGTGACCGAGTACCTCCAGGCCGATGTGCGCGATCCGGAGAGCATCCTGGAGGGTGCGCGGAAGATCCTCGACTTCGACCGGCCGGTCGCGCTCTCCCTCATCGCGCTGCTGCACTTCATCTCCGACGAGGACGGCGCCCACGAACTGGTCGGCCGGCTGCTGGCCGAGCTGCCCTCCGGCAGCTACCTGGTGGTCTCCCACGCGACGCCCGACTTCACCCCCGAGGAATCGAAGGCGGCCACCGAGAAGCTCAAGGCCGCGGGCGTCACGCTGGCCCTGCGCTCCCGCGAGGAGTTCACCCGTCTCTTCGCCGGCCTCGAGCTGGTCGCCCCCGGCGTCCAGGTGCCCCACCTGTGGCACCCCGAACTGGGCGAGCCCGTACCGGGCCAGGACGACGGGGTGATCCCGGGGTACGGGGCGGTGGGGCGCAAGGCCTAGAAGACTCATGAAGATCTTGGTGAGGGGCCGCCCGGCCGCAGGCCGGGCGGCCCCTCGGTCTATGCGGTGGCCGGGTGGATCGTCCAGGTGCCGGCGGTGTCAATTCGTTGAAGCAACATCTTCGGTCAGGGCTCGCTGGAAGGCTTCCTGTGGGGTGAGGTAGCCGAGGCGGCGGCGGGGCTGGTTGTTGATCTCCTCGGCGATGGCTGTGAGGGAGGGCAGGAAGCCGGCCCAGGTCGTGGAGGCGCGCTCGGGTGCCGGATCGATCCCGGCCTCCTTCCTCCTTCAAGATCTCCCCTACCGTGGAGGCGGCCACCTTCGGACCCGGGACGAGCAGTTCGCCGCGCACCCTCCGGTAGCCCCGGCTGGGATTCTCTCGTGCCGGGCGCGGCACCAGAACGCGGACAAAGTGCACCGTGCGCGGCCGTCCGGGCGTTCGGACCGAAGGGCGGCGGCGTGACGGTGCGCGAGAAGGTGCGCGAGAAGGTCGCGGTGTCGGGTGAACCAGTAGCCCGTACCCTTCGCAGCACGTCGCGCGGGAGCCGGTGCGGCAGCGCGGCCAGGAACGCCCGATCGCTTGGGGTGAACCGCACCTTGTCCTTTCCGAGTGGTCGCTCCAGGACCGTGGTCCGGTGGCGTAGGGCCAGGATCTCGGCGTCCTTGTCCCGATCGCCCAGCGGGAGCAGGCACAGCATGCCGAACGCGTTGGTCACGCCCGGACAGGCCAGGCGCAGCAGCACAGCCAGCCATCATGCCGCGATGCTCGACAGCCGCGCGAGAGCGCCAGCTCGAACGACCGCGCTCGACATCTCGTGCCATCTCACACACCGCTCCTACCAGGGCGGATGAAGTTTCCGGCAAGGGCAAGGGCAAGGGCAAGGGCAAGGGCAAGGGCAAGGGCAAGGGCAAGGGCAAGGGCAAGGGCAAGGGCAAGGGCAAGGTCGGTCAGGGCGCCGGGGCAGGTGTCCTTGATGACTCGGCGGGTGGTCGCGCTGCTGGGCGGGATACGTACGGCCAGGGCCGTCGCGGTGCGGGCGCCGACTCGGGCCAGGACGCCCTCGGGGCCTTTGTCGCCCATCCACCGATCGCCGTGAACGTCTTCGCTCCGGTGGCGACAGCGGAGCACGCGATCAGTAGTACTGCCACGAACGGGTGACGCTTCCCGCGTCGGCGCCGCGGACCGGTCGCGCGGTGCTGATGAGTGGGCGACTTGACCAGGCAGATGGCGGAAGACTGACGGCACATCGAAGCTCCGTTGCGCGAAGGGGACCTGGGAAGGTCACCTCCACAACGGAGCTTCGTTGCGTACGTTCGCGTACTCACCCGACACCGTCACACCGCCGTGACCTGCACACCTACATGATCGCTCCGACTTTGAATCGCCCTGAGCGCGCCGGTGCGGTGGGGCTGGGCTGGCAGGGCGTCGTTGTCCGGATTTATGATGAGGTGCCCGGGTGGGTATGTGAAAGCGGGGTGTTCGGGGTGAGATGTTATGGGGGGACCCCGGCCCGATTCCAGCGGGCCGGGGTCTTTATGTTGCGCTGGGGTGGCGGTTCGGTCAGCGTCCGCCGTGTCCGTTGTTTCCGTTGAATCCATCGAAGTGGTGGTTGATGACTCGGAAGCTGCCCACCACTCCGTCCTTGACGAAGACGCCGCCCCGGACGTGGCCGGGGCGCACGCCGTCGCTGGAGCTGTGTGGTCCGACGGTGGCGATGGGGGCGCCGTTGTCGCAGGCGGCTCCGCGGAAGACCTCGACGCTCCTGCGGCTGTCGTTGCGGATGTTCAGGCTGCGGGAGCCCAGGCCGCTCACGACGGTGACGCAGCCGCCCAGGTCGTCCGAGTAGGAACGCTCGTTGATGTGGATCCGGCCTTCGAAGCCTCGGCCTTCGTTGTCCTTGCCTTCGTTGTCCCGGCCTTCGTTGCCCTTGCCGGAGTCGCCGCCCATGGGGGCCGAGGCAGGGACTGCCGCCTGCTGGACTGCGGGGGCGGCCTGGGCCGGCTCGTAGGCGGACGCCGAGGCGTAGGTGATGCCGGTGGCGGCCAGGGCCGCAGCGGCCGCGACGGCCGCGGTGACGAAGGTGGGACGGGTGTTCATCATGCGCTTCTCCTGTCTCGGGGGATCGGCTGGCCAGCCGATTCGTGATGAACGTACTGACCGATTCTCATATCTGTCATATCGAGACATGTAGGGAAGTCGGCGGATTGACTCCAATCAGGTCATAGGGGGCACTCGCATGCCGTGTCATGGCGTCCTGATGGTTAATCAGATGATTTTTCCTGTAACGGACTTGATGACCCGATACGCTGTCCGGGGGACTTTGCCCGCGCGTAGTCACCCGCAGTCGCAGCGTGTCGTTCGTTGACACATCAGGTGAAACCGGTATTCCCGTTGTGCTGCTGGGCGGCGGGTGGGGTGTTCGAGCGGGCGGGCCGGTGACGTGACGTGTTGCCGTCCGCAGGGTGAAGTTCCTCTGGAGCGTCTCGACGAGGGCGAAGACCTGACGTTGGCCCTGGGTCCTCGTCACTGTGCACCTGCGGCTGGCCGGCGGGTCCACGTGAGCGTCCTGGACGCGTGCCCGCCGCCCGCAACAGGTTTTGTTCATGGTGATGCGGCCGGCTCGTCCGGCGAACCGGAACCTGGGTCATCGGGCTGGAGGCCGGGTGTCACCGACTTCGCCTCCTGGACGAGGTGGCCCGGCCGTAGTGGGGCGGGCCCGCTCAGAGCCACGGCGGCCATGACGACGACGATGCCCTGGAGGACCAACGAGCAGATGCCCAGGGGTTCCAGCCAGTTGCCGTAGTCGTCCTCGTCGGTGGGAACAGGCGTGGCACGGGTGACGATGTAGCCGATGGTGGTCAGCAACGCCGTGAGGCCTCCCACGACCCAGCCCAGCCGCGGTCCGCGGGTCAAAAGAAGAAGGGCGCCCACAGCGGTACCGACCACGGTGGCGATGAAACCGCCGATGAGGAAGGGCACGTCCGCGTCGATGACCTCGTAGGCGTGGATCCCGGCATCGGCCAGAAGAAGGACTCCGGCCAGGACACGTGCCCCGCCGTGCTCCGCACGGCCTCGCGGGGTGGAGGCGGGACTGTCCAGCATGATCCATCCCGTGTTCGAGTCCTGGGTCAACAGGTCCCACGCGCCACCGTGCGAGCAGGCCAGGGACATGATGCCTGTCGCCGCGAGCGGATCGCGGACACACGGGGTCGGCGTGTCCGGTGCCAGGCCCCTTCGTGCTTCCCTGCGCACCCGTCCGCCCCCTTCGCCGACCTCTGCACCGGCCGGCGAGTGGACGGTGTGGACATGCCGCCATCCACGTCGCCGACTGCAGGCGGCATGCTGTCGTAGATCTTGGTGGGCGGCTGCAGAAGCCGCCCACTGACTTCCTCACCGGAGCTGGCTTCCTCACCGGAGCCTGGAGCACCAGACCTGCCGCACCCACGCCCGAGCCGGAGCCGATCCCGAACGCCGACGCCGGCGAGTTACCCGCCGGCGCCCGGAGCCTCACCGCGTCCCGACCGCCGATCCGGCCGGCGCCACCACCGGGGCGACGTCGCCGGCGAACGCGACCCCGGCCGACGGTGACCAGGCGGTAGGGCTGCGCGAGGCCCACGGTCGTGTCCGCAAAGTGGGTTGTTCGTCGGTAGGTCATGGTGCGTCGTCATGAGCTGACCGATGAGGCGTGGGCGGTGATCGAGCCGTTGCTGGCTCCGTCGCGGATCGGCCGGCCGGTGCGGGATCGTCGTCAGGTGGTGAACGGGATCTTGTGGAAGTTCTCCACCGGGGCGGCCTGGCGGGATCTGCCCGAGCGCGGTGGTCCGAAGGGCTGGGCCCCGGGCGGTCCGAAGGGCGGGTGCGTCCCGCCGGTGTGCGTCACGCCGTCATCGGACGGTCGTACGGACCGATGGGGGCCGGGAGCCGGGTGGTGCCGTCGGTCAGATGACGGTCGACGGCCGCCGCCACCGCCCGGCCCTCGGCGATCGCCCACACGATCAGCGACTGCCCGCGGGCGGCGTCCCCGGCCGCGAACACACCCGGCACGTTCGTGGCGAAGCCGGCGTCGCGCGCGATCGTGCCGCGCGGCTCCATTTGCAGGCCGAGCCCGGCGATGAGCCCGTCCTTCCGGTCGGGTCCGGAGAAGCCGAGCGCGAGGAGGACGAGACCGGCGGGCAGGACACGCTCGGTGCCCGGCCGAGCGCGGCGCTCCATGTCCACCCCGACCAGGTGCAATGCCCGGACCCGCCCGTCCGTGTCGCCGGTGAGACGCAGGGCGGACGCCGCGAACAGTCGTACGTCGGAGTCCTCGGCCGCCTCCGGTGCCGTCCGCAGCACGCCGGCCTCCTCGTGCGCGGGGGACAGCCGGTACAGCTTCGGGTACGTCGGCCAGGGCTCGGCGTCCTCGTCGCGCTCGTCGCCCGGCCGGTCGTAGATGTCCAGCTGCGTCACCGACGCGGCCCCCTCCCGCACGGCCGTGCCCAGGCAGTCGGCGCCCGTGTCACCGCCCCCGACGATGACGACATCGCGGCCCGCGGCGGACAGCGGGGACGCCTCCAGGTCCCCCTCGCACACCCGGTTGGCCAGCGGAAGATACTCCATGGCCTGGTGAACACCGATCAGCTCGCGTCCGGGAACGGCCAGTTCCCGCCAAGCGGTCGCCCCGGTGGAGATCACCACGGCGTCGTAACGCGCCCGCAGTTCGGCGGCGTCGACATCGCGCCCGACCGTCGTGGACGTACGGAACTTCGTCCCCTCGGCCCGCATCTGCTCGATGCGCCGCTCCAGATGACGCTTCTCCATCTTGAACGCGGGGATGCCGTACCGCATCAGCCCGCCGATCCGGTCGTCCCGCTCGTACACGGCGACCGTGTGCCCCGCCCGGGTCAGCTGCTGGGCCGCGGCGAGTCCGGTGGGGCCCGAGCCGATCACGGCGACCGTCCGGCCGGAGAGCCGGTCCGGCGGGGCGGGGCCGGCGAAGCCCTCCTCCCAGGCCCGGTCGGCTATGGCGCACTCGACGTTCTTGATGGTCACGGCGGGCTGGTTGATGGCGAGCACGCATCCCGCCTCGCAGGGCGCCGGGCACAGTCTGCCGGTGAACTCGGGGAAGTTGTTGGTCGCGTGCAGCCGCTCCGCCGCGGCCCGCCAGTCGTCGCGCGCGACCAACTCGTTCCACTCGGGGATCAGATTGCCCAGCGGACAGGCCTCGTGGCAGAAGGGGACACCGCAGTCCATGCAGCGGTCGGCCTGCGGACCGACGAGGGGCAGCAGCGCGCCGGGGACGTGGACCTCGTCCCAGTCCCGGACCCGCTCCCCGATGGGCCTGCGTGGCCAGTCCTGGCGCGGCGTGGTCAGGAACCCCTTGGGATCGGCCATGGCCGTCTTCCTTGCGTTCTTCCCTGCGTTCTTCCTTGCGTGCGCGAGGGACAGGCCATTCGTGGTCGGACGGCATTCCTCGGGGGGTCGGGAGCCTTCGCCCCCGGCGTCTCTCGTCTCTCCGGACCTGGCGTCCTCCGGACCCGGTGCTTCTCGGACCTGGCGCTCTGCGGACTCCGGTGTTCTCCGGCCACGATACGACTGCTCGCGCCCGCCCGCAGGCCCGTCGGCGGTGCTGCCCGTGCCGCCCGTGCCTTCCGGGCGTCGTCAGGTGAGGGCCAGTGCGTACGCCACCGCGGCACCCGCCGAGGCGACCGTGCGTACGTGGTTCCACCGCGTCCACTCGCGTACGTACACGGTCCAGTACGCGGCGGCCTCCGCGGTCCCCGGATCGAGCCCGGCCAGCGCGTCGTTGCGCGGCACGTTCGCGACCACGGTGACCCCGAACCCGCCGAACAGGTACAGCGTGCTGCCGGCCAGCAGCCACGCCGCGCCCTCGTCCGGCCCTGCCACCAAGGTCGTCACGGCGATCGCCGCGCACAGCAGCGCCGAGCCGAGGAACACCAGCATGAAGGGCGCCCGCACCGCGGCCACGTTGACCGACTGCATCGCCGCCACGCCCCGCGCGGGCGGCAGCGCCGCGAGCCCTCTCATCACGAAGGTCGAGAAGGCGCAGAAGACTCCCGCCACCAGACCGGTTCCGAGTACACCCAGCACCGTCGGCACGAAGTACGGTCCGTCCATCACGTTGTCGGCTCCCACCCGGCCCCGGCCGGACATCCTCCCGCCGGTCACTGTCACCACCAGTGAAGCCGGACCCGGACCCGGTGCCCATGGCCGAGCGTCGCGGGGCCATGCGCGGGAGTCCAGCCGGCCCGCGCATCATGGCGGTGTGCGATTCGAAGCGATCACCTGGGACCGGCTCGGCGACCTCCTCGCCGAGCGTGTGGCGACGCTGAGGACGTCCGACGACGGCCCCTGGCCGCGCGTCGCCTTCGACGGCGCCCCGGCCGCCCGCCCCGAAGACCTCGCCGGACGGGTCGCCGAGGCCCTGCGCGTCCGCGGGTGCCCCTCCCTCGTCGTGGGCGCGGAGGGCTTCCTGCGCCCCGCCTCGGTCCGGCTGGAGTACGGCCACCAGGACGTGGAGTCGTACTACGACGGCTGGTACGACACCGGCGCCCTTCGGCGCGAGGTGTTCGGCCCTCTCGAACCGGGCGGGAACGGACGGGTCCTGCCCGATCTGTGGGACCCCGTCACCGACCGGGCCACCCGCAGCCCCTACGTCCCGCTCCCACCCGGCGGGGCACTGCTGCTGCACGGCCCGCTCCTTCTGCGGCACTGGTTCCCCTTCGATCTGAGCGTCCACGTCTCGCTCTCCCCGGGCGCCCTGCGCCGCCGCACCCCCGAGTCCGGGCACTGGACCCTGCCCGCCTTCGAGCGCTACGAGCGGGAGACCGGCCCGGCCGGCACCGCCGACGTCCTGGTACGCGCCGACGACCCCCGCCACCCGGCGTGGCACGGCTGAGGCCGGGCGAAGGTGCGGGGCCCCGGCGGCACAGCGACAATGAAGGGCGCCGGTACTCGCGGTGCGACCCGCGCCGCGCCGGCCGTCCGGCACCGGGAGGTACCTCATGACCACCGCCGGAGACATCATGCACCGCGGCGCCCAGTGGATCCCCGCCCACGAGACGCTCGACCGCGCAGCCCAGCTGATGCGCGAGCTGAACGTCGGCGCGCTGCCCATCAGCGACGAGAACGAGCGCCTCTGCGGCATCCTCACGGACCGCGACATCGTCGTCGGCTGTGTCGCCATAGGCCACGATCCGGCCAGGGTCACCGCGGGGGAGATGGCCAAGGGCACACCGCGCTGGATCGAGGCGGACGCCGACGTCGGCGAGGTCCTCCAGGAGATGCAGACCCACCGCATCCGCCGGCTCCCCGTCGTCGACGACAAGCGCCTGGTCGGCATGATCAGCGAGGCCGATCTCGCCCAGCACCTGACGGACGACCAGCTCGCCACCTGGGCCGAGAGCGTCTACGCCAGGGTCCCGTCCGGCTGAACGCGGACCGTGCCGCTCCCCGGCCGCTCCCCGGCTGTGGAGGAACGGGCGACGGGCCGGAGCGTCGACCACGCCGGACAAGCCGGGCAACTGGGATGATCGCGGCATGACGCGAAGCGACGGGTACCTGCTCGAACACCAGCAGACCGAGGCGCACCAGCAGACCGGGGCGCACCAGCAGACCGGGGCGGCGGAACACCTCGACGCCTTCGCCGACCTGTTCGACCCCACCACGTTCCGGAACCTCGAAGCGGTCGGCGTCGGCGCCGGCTGGCGCTGCTGGGAGATCGGAGCCGGCGCCGGTTCCGTGGTGTCCTGGCTGGCCAAGAAGGTCGGACCGACCGGCAAGGTGCTGGTCACGGGTGCCGACACCACCCGGCTCGCCCCGGCCGCCCGTCCGCCGGTGGAGGCGCGCATCCACGACATCGAGGCGGAGGAGCCGCCGACGGGCGGGTTCGACCTGGTGCACGCACGGCTCCCGCTTCTCGGCGTGGCGGACCGCGAACGCGCGGTGCGGTCCATGGTCAGCGCCCTGCGCCCCCGGGGGCGCCTCCTGGTCGAGGACACCGACCCCGCTCTGCAGCCCCTGGCCTGCCCGGACGAGTACGGCCCCGAGCAGCGGCTCGCGAACCGGCTGCGGCAGAGCCTGCGCAAGCTCCTCGACGACCGCGGGGCCGACCTCGCCCACGGCCGCGCACTCCCACGTCTGCTGCGGGAGACCGGCCTGAGCGAGGTACGGGCCGACGCCTGCTTCCCGATCGCCGCCCCCGCCTGCGCGGCCCTGGAGTCCGCCACCGTCCGCCTGGCCCGGGACCGGCTCGTCACCGCGGGCATCGCCACCGCCCAGGACATCGACCGCCACCTCGCCAATGTCGCCGCCGGCATCCTGGACCTGGCAACGGCCCCGATGATCTCGGCCTGGGGACGCAAGCCCTAGAGCCTCTCCGGCGGGCAGAGGACGGGGGCGGGGCGGCGGAGGCCGGCCGAGGCCGTCAGGCCGGTGGTGGCGGGCGGCCTCCCACCCGGCGCACCGCCAGCGCACCCGCCCTGCATCCCGCCGCCGCCGCATGTTCCGGATCGGCGCCCGCCATGAGGGTGGTGAGGAACGCACCGGTGAAGGCGTCGCCGGCGCCCGTGCTGTCCCGGGGTGTCGCCGCCACGGCGGGAACGCGGGCGCACACCTGACCGGACCGGGCCAGCAACGCGCCTTCGGCCCCCTGCTTGGCCACGACCAGCGGGACCCGCCGGCTCAGCCGCGCCGCCGCGTCGGCCGCCTCCGGCAACCCCGTGAGCAGGCACGCCTCGTCACGACTGGGCAGCAGGATGTCGATGCCCTCGACGAGGGACAGGAAGCGGCCGGCACCCAGCCGCGTGAGGAAACCGGCCGACGCCGGATCCAGGCTCACCGGCACTCCCCGCACGCGTGCCGCCTTCAGCGCCACCGCCACGAACGCCCGGCCCGGTTCGCTGAACAGCAGATACCCCGACAGATGCAACCGGGCCACCCCGTCCAGCAATACGTCCGACCAGTCACCGGGTTCGAGCCGCAGTGAGGCCCCACTGTCGGTGAGGAAGGTCCGCTCGGCCGCCGCGTCCTCGTCGACCAGGCAGATCACGGTCCCGGTCGGCGCCTGCGGATCGACCACCAGCAGGGGACGTACCCCGCAGGCGGCCAGCTCCCGTGCGTGCCACGCCGCCGCGTCCTCGCCCACGCGTCCGAGCAGCCGCACCTCCGCCTCGCCCCAGCACGCCGCCCAGCAGGCCACATTGGCCCCCGCACCACCGGGCACCGTCCGGATCGCCGCCGCGGTGTCCGTACCCGGGGCGAGCGGCCCCCGGTGCCGGGCGACCACATCGGTGATGACGTCACCGACGACCAGCAGCGCTCCGGGCCGGGCTCCGGGCCGGGCTCCGGCACCCGCGCCGGAGTGAGCGCCGGCCGCCCCCGCCGCACGGCCCGCCCCGGCAGCGCTGCCGCCTCCGTCACCCGGGACCGCCGCCGTCACGCCACCTCACGCCCCGGTCCAGGCCGTCGCGATGCGGGCCGCCAGCCGTACGTTGCCCCGGACCGCCGCCAGATTGGCGGCGAGGGAGGCGCCGTCGGTGCGCCGCACCAGGTGACCGAGCAGGAACGGAGTGACCGCCTGACCGGTGACGCCCTCCTCCTCGCACGCCCGCAGCGCCTCGTCGAGCACCCGGGCGTGCAGCCCGGGATCCAACTGCTCCTCCACGGGAACGGGGTTGGCCACGATCAGTGCCGATCCGGGCCCGCCGAGGGCGTCCTGCGCCCGCATCACCTCCGCCACCTGTTCCGGCGTGTCCAGCCGCCAGTCCACGGGGTGCCCCGAGTCCGACAGATAGAAGCCGGGGAAGCGGTCCGTGCCGTACCCGGCGACCGCGACCCCCAGGGTCTCCAGCCGCTGCAGCGTCGCCGGTACGTCCAGGACCGACTTCACGCCCGCGCACACCACGGTGATCCTGGTCCGCGCCAGCAGCCCGAGATCGGCGGACTCGTCCTGGGTCACCGTCCACTCGCGGTGCACCCCGCCGAGTCCGCCGGTCGCGAACACCCGTACGCCCGCGAGCGCGGCCAGCAGGGCGGTGGCCGACACCGTGGTGGCACCGCTCGCCCCGGACGCCACCGCGAGCGGCAGGTCGCGATGACCGAGCTTGCGGACGCCGTCCTCATGGGCCACCCGCTCCAGCTGCTCCTTGTCCAGGCCGATCCGGGGCCGCCCGTCCAGCACGGCGACCGTGGCGGGGACGGCGCCCTCCCGCCGCACCGCCGCCTCCAGCTCCGTCGCCACCCGGAGATTGCGCGGCCGGGGCAGCCCGTGCGCGATGATCGTGGACTCCAGGGCCACCACCGGCCGGCGGGCGGTGAGCGCCTCCCGCACCTCTTCGGACACCGTCAGGATCACGAGCCGTCTCCCGTCTGTCGCTCCTCCCTCATCCCTGGCGGGCCGGGCGGCCGGCCAAACCCCTTGCGAGCCACCGCGGGTCTCGCGGAGTCTGGGGCACATGACGGAGAACACAGCACGTCTCGACCACGTCGTCCTCTGGGTGCGCGATCCGATCGCGGCCGCCGGCTTCTACGAGAAGGCGGTCGGCCTGGAACCGGTCAGACTCACCGACTTCTCCGCGGGCGAGGCGCCCTTCCCCTCGGTACGGGTCAACGAGGAGACCATCCTCGACCTCATGCCGTTCACCATGGCGGAACGCATGACGATGCTGCCCGGCGCCGCCGAAGCCTCCGGCCACCCCGTCAACCACGTCTGTCTGTCGCTGCCCGCCGACGACTTCGACGCTCTCCGCAGCCGTCTCGAGGAACGGTCCGTACCCCTGACGGAACTCTCGCACGACTCCTTCGGCGCCCGCGGACTCGCCAGGCGCAGCTTCTACTTCCGCGACCCCGACGGGAACGTGTTCGAGGCACGGCACTACGACTGACGGCTGCGGGAGCGTTCCATCCGTCAGAACAAGGGCTCCGGCAGCACGCCCTCCAGGGCGAGCAGCCGGCGCTTGGTCTCCAACCCGCCCCCGAACCCGCCGATGCCGCCGTCCCTCTCCACGACCCGGTGACAGGGCACGACCACCGGCAGGGGGTTCGCCCCCATCGCCGCGCCGACGGCCTGGGCGCCCTCCGGCCGGCCGACCCGGCCGGCCAGATCGCCGTACCCCACCACCGTGCCGTACGGCACGCCGGAGGCCAGCTCGCTCAGCACCTCCCGGTGGAAGCCGGAGATCAGCGACCAGTCCAGGGACAGGTCGAAATCGCGCCGCTCACCCGCGAAGTACGCCTCGACCTGGCGTATCGCCTCGGTGAGCAGCGAGGAGCCGGGCTCCTCGGCGGGCTCGGTGCCGAGCCGGGACGCCAGCCGTTCCAGCGCGCTGTCGCGCACCTCGTCCGTGGCGTGGAACACGACGTTGACCAGACCCTCACGGGTCGCGGCCAGCAGCAGCGGGCCGATGCCCGTGTCGACGACGGCCCACACGACCCGCCGCTCGTACCGCCCATGGCTGTCCATGCGCCCCACCGTACGGCCCGCCACCGACAACGCCGGACCGAAGAGCGAGGGGCCGGAGGCGATCGGGCACAAGGGGGCACGAAGGGGCGGTGAGGGATCAGCCGCCCACCGCGTCCCGCACCATGTCGGGCTTGTTGCTGATGATCCCGTCGACCCCGAATCCGACGGCCCGCCGGGCCGCGGCCGCGTCGTCCACCGTCCAGGTGAGGACCTCCAGAGGTGTGCCGTGCGGTCCCCGGAAGCCCTGGACGGCGGCGACGTAACCGGCGGACAAGGAGGTGTGCGAGGGGTTGATCTGGTCGGCGAAGTCCGCGTACACGGGCAGGTCCTTCACGGGAGGCGCGCCGATGAAGCCGGTCTTCACCCCGGGCTTCAGCTCGTGAACCGTCCGCACGCTGTCCGCGCTGAAGCTCTGCACGACCAGCCGGTTCCCCAGATGCGCGTGGTCGAGCCACCCCTCATTGCTCAGGACCTTCAGGGTCTCGCCCTCGATGCCGGGGTACAGCTGAGGGTTCTTGATCTCCAGGAGCAGTTTCTGGCCGTGCCGCTCGAGCCGTCGGACGAACTGCTCCAGTGTCGGAACGCGCGTGCCCGCGAACGCGGGACCGAACCAGCTGCCCGCGTCGAGCCGGGCGATCTCCGCGGCGGTGAAGTCCTTCACCTTCCAGGGCGACCGGCTGGGGAAGACCTCCTCGACGTCCGTGGTCCGCGCCAGGCTGTCGTCGTGCAGGACGACTAGTTCGCCGTCGTGGGTGCGCTGGACGTCGTTCTCCACCCAGTCGACGCCGAGCTCCGCCGCCTTGTCGGCGGCCGGGAGGGTGTTCTCGGGTGCGTATCCGGAGGCGCCCCGGTGGGCGACGACCAGGGGGAGCGTGTCACCGCCGGTGGCGCGCGCGGGGGAGAGGGTGAGAAGGAGAGCGGCGGTTCCCAGGAGTGAGGTGATCGAGGCGGCAACGGTGCGTGCGTGCATACGTACTCCTCGCGTCGAGCGGGCCGGGCCATCGGCAGGAAGGCTGATCCTGGCCGGACGGCGGGATCTTCACTGGTCGGTCGGTGCCGGATGGTCGGATCATCGCCCGGTCGGAATATCGCGAACAGTTCAACTGTGACAGCAGAGAGTCGACGAGGAGTGCGCACACTATGACCACAAACCGAACAGGTTCGTTACAACTGCGCACACTGGTGCCGCACAAGTGGGGCAAGGGCGTGTTTCTTTGCCGGAGAGTCGTTCGGCCGTTCCGGTGAGGTCATACTCTCTGCGTCAACCCTGACCGCCGACGCGGTTCTGGGAGGGGGTTCACAACCGAAATTCCGGGACGCAAAGGGTGGAAGGGCAGCCGCGCATGCAGAGCACGGTCGACGGATTCAGTTACGGTCTGGTCACACCGGTGGTGGCCTTCCTCATGGCCTGCCTCGGCGGCGCCCTGGGGCTGAGATGTGCCACCCGGCCGCTTGTCGTGGCCGGGTCGTGGCGCCCCGGCTGGCTCGCCCTGGGCTCGGCGGCCATCGGATCCGGCATATGGACGATGCACTTCATAGCGATGATGGGCTTCACGATCGAGAGCACGCCGATCCACTACGACCGCCTGATGACGTTCGCCAGTCTGGCCGTCGCCGTCGTCATGGTGGGGATCGGGATCTTCATCGTCGGCTACCGGGGTGCCACCGGAACGGCCCTGTTCACCGGCGGCACCATCACCGGCCTCGGTATCGCCTCCATGCACTACCTGGGCATGGCCGGCATGAGCCTCGACGGACAGCTGGAGTACAACACCCTCACCGTCGCCGCGTCCGTCGCCATCGCGATGGCCGCCGCGACCGCCGCCCTGTGGGCGGCCGCGCAGGCCAGGGGTTTCCTGTGGAGCGTGGGTGCGAGCGTCGTCATGGGCCTCGCGGTCACCGGCATGCACTACACCGGCATGGCCGCCCTGGAGGTCCACGTCCACGGGACGGCCGCCCCCTCCACGGGGGAATCCGCGGCCACGCTGCTCGCCCCCATGATGCTCGGCCCGCTCGCCCTCCTGGTCCTGGCCGGCATCATGGTGATCTTCGACCCGATGATGATCACGGGCCGGCCCGGACCGGCGCCCGGCGAGCACAAACCCGGTATTCCCGCCCACCCCCGCCACCACTCCTCCCCGGCGCGCCCGACACGCCTGCGGCTGCGCGTCCGCGGTCCCGTCGAGCACCGCACTCGCACCCGCACCCCGCAGAAACGCTGACCGGGACCCGTTGTCAGTGGGGGGTCGTACGGTGGGTGGCATGCGGCCCGTTTCCCAGATCGAACGCACGGTGGCGCCCTTCGAGGTCGTCAGCTCCTACCAGCCCAGCGGCGACCAGCCGACGGCCATCGCCGACCTCGCCCGGCGCATCGAAGCCGGCGAGAAGAACGTCGTCCTCCTGGGCGCGACCGGCACCGGCAAGTCCGCCACCACCGCGTGGATGATCGAGAAGCTCCAGCGGCCCACCCTGGTCATGGCGCCGAACAAGACTCTGGCCGCCCAGCTGGCCAACGAGTTCCGTGAACTGCTTCCGAACAACGCGGTCGAGTACTTCGTCTCGTACTACGACTACTACCAGCCCGAGGCGTACGTCCCGCAGTCGGACACCTACATCGAGAAGGACTCCTCGGTCAACGAGGAGGTCGAGCGGCTGCGCCACTCCGCGACCAACTCCCTGCTCACCCGCCGCGACGTCATCGTGGTCGCCTCCGTCTCCTGCATCTACGGCCTCGGCACCCCGCAGGAGTACGTGGACCGCATGGTGCCGCTCCGCGTCGGCGAGGAGTTCGACCGGGACGAACTGCTGCGTCGCTTCGTGGACATCCAGTACACGCGCAACGACCTGGCCTTCACCCGGGGCACCTTCCGCGTCCGCGGCGACACCATCGAGATCTTCCCGGTCTACGAGGAGCTCGCCGTCCGCATCGAGATGTTCGGCGACGAGATCGAGGCGCTCTCCACGCTCCACCCGGTCACCGGCGAGATCATCAGCGACGACCGGCAGCTGTACGTCTTCCCGGCCTCCCACTACGTCGCCGGCCCCGAACGCATGGAGCGGGCCGTGAACGACATCGAGAAGGAACTCACCGGGCGCCTCGCCGAGATGGAGAAGCAGGGCAAGCTCCTGGAGGCCCAGCGCTTGCGGATGCGCACCACCTACGACCTCGAGATGCTCCGCCAGATCGGCAGCTGCTCCGGCGTGGAGAACTACTCGATGCACTTCGACGGCCGCCTGCCCGGCTCCCCGCCGAACACCCTGATGGACTACTTCCCGGACGACTTCCTCCTCGTCATCGACGAGTCGCACGTCACCGTGCCGCAGATCGGCGCCATGTACGAGGGCGACGCCTCCCGCAAGCGCACCCTCGTCGACCACGGCTTCCGGCTCCCCTCCGCCCTGGACAACCGCCCGCTGAAGTGGGAGGAGTTCCAGGAGCGCATCGGACAGGCCGTCTACCTGTCGGCCACCCCCGGCCAGTACGAGCTCTCCCGCTCGGACGGCGTCGTCGAGCAGATCATCCGCCCCACCGGCCTGGTCGACCCCGAGGTCGTCGTCAAGCCCACCGAGGGCCAGATCGACGACCTGGTGCACGAGATCCGCTCGCGCGTGGAGAAGGACGAGCGCGTCCTGGTGACCACGCTCACCAAGAAGATGGCCGAGGACCTCACCGACTACTTCCTCGAACTCGGCATCCAGGTGCGCTACCTCCACAGTGACGTCGACACCCTGCGCCGCGTCGAGCTGCTCCGGGAGCTGCGCAGCGGCGAGTACGACGTCCTCGTCGGCATCAACCTGCTGCGTGAGGGACTCGACCTGCCCGAGGTGTCCCTGGTCGCGATCCTCGACGCCGACAAGGAAGGCTTCCTGCGCTCCGGCACCTCCCTGATCCAGACCATCGGCCGTGCCGCGCGCAACGTCTCCGGCCAGGTCCACATGTACGCGGACAGGATCACCCCGTCGATGGAGAAGGCCATCGACGAGACCAACCGCCGCCGGGAGAAGCAGGTCGCCTACAACCGGGCGAAGGGCATCGACCCCCAGCCGCTCCGCAAGAAGATCAACGACATCGTCTCCCAGATCGCCCGCGAGGACATCGACACCGAGCAGTTGCTGGGCTCCGGCTACCGCCAGGCCAAGAAGGACGGCGGCGGGACCAGGGCCCCCGTGCCCGCACTCGGTACCAAGGCGGCCAAGGGCGCGAAGGGCAGGGCCAAGGGTGCCGAGCCGGTACCCACCGACCGGCCCGCGGCGGAGCTCGCCGAGCAGATCGAGGAGCTCACCGCGCGGATGCGGGGCGCCGCCGCGGACCTCCAGTTCGAGATCGCGGCCCGGCTGCGCGACGAGGTCTCCGAGATGAAGAAGGAGTTGCGGCAGATGCGGGAGGTGGGTCTGTCCTGACGGCGTCGTGCTCCGGCCCGGCGCCCGTCCGGCACGGGCTGTGTTGCAAGACCGACACAAAGTGCGAACCGGGGTGCGGCACCGTCGGTGCTCCTGCGTAGGGTTCTGGGCATCCGCGGTTTCGCGGCAACAGGGGAAAGTCCGAGAGGGGAATCAGCGCGTGACCGTCAACATGACCAAGGGTCAGGCCATCAGTCTGCAGAAGAACGACGGCGGCAGCCTGACCGCGGTCCGTATGGGTCTCGGCTGGCAGGCGGCCCCCCGCCGCGGCCTGTTCGGCTCGCGTACCCGGGAGATCGACCTGGACGCCTCCGCCGTCCTGTTCGCGGACAAGCAGCCGGTCGACGTCGTCTTCTTCCGCCATCTGGTGAGTGACGACGGCTCCGTGCGCCACACCGGCGACAACCTCGTCGGCGGCGTCGGCCAGGGCGGCGACGACGAGGCCGTCCTCGTCGACCTGTCCCGTGTCCCGGTCCACATCGACCAGATCGTCTTCACCGTGAACTCCTTCACGGGCCAGACCTTCCAGGAGGTGCAGAACGCGTTCTGCCGTCTCGTCGACGAGACCAACGGGGAGGAACTCGCCCGCTACACGCTGGCCGGCGGCGGCGCCTACACGGCCCAGATCATGGCGAAGGTCCACCGCTCGGGCACGGGCTGGACGATGACGGCCCTCGGCAACCCGGCCAACGGCCGCACCTTCCAGGACCTCATGCCGGCGATTCTGCCGGTGCTCTGAGTATCCGCAGCGGCATCCGGTCGAGCCACCCGCAGTACCCGCAGTACCCGTAGCGCCGGCCGGCCCCGTCGGGGCCGGTGAGCGGCGCCCGGACCGTCACCTGTGAACGGGGTGAGCGGCAGGTCACCGGCGGCACGTCACACACGGCAGAACACGAGCGACACGCGAAGCGCGCGACACAGGGGGCGAGGGCGATGACGGCCGAGCTGGTGCGGGGACAGAACCACCCCCTCTCCCAGTCCCGTCTCGAGATCCGGATCTCGGCCGGCACGCCGGTCGTGACCGTGGCCGCGCTCGGCGACGAGGACGGCAGGATCCACGGGGCGGAGTGGGTGGCCCACCCGGGCGCGCCCACCCGGCCCGGCCTGGAGGTGTCGCGACAGGCCGCGGCCGACCACCGGCTCGCGGTGGACCTGGACGCCCTGGCGGACGAGGTCCACCGCGTCGGCGTGCTGCTCGCCCTGCCCGCCGTCGCCGGCCAGGGCCCCACCCGCTTCGGCGCCGTCGCCGCGCCCTTCGTCGCGGTCACCGGGCTGGACGGCACCGAAGTGGCCAGCTACACCCTCACCGGCCTGGAAGCCGAAACGGCCGTCATCGCCCTGGAGCTCTACCGGCGCCAGGGAGCCTGGAAGGTGCGCGCGGTCGGCCAGGGGTACGCCGGCGGCCTGGCCGAACTCTTCACCGACCAGGCACTGCCCCAGGCGCAGCAGCTCGCGGGCCACATCGAGGAAGCGGTCACCAGGGGCCTCGCCCGCTCCGTGCAGGCGCCACCGCCCCGCCCCTCCGAAAGCGACCGCTCACACCAGGCGGCCACCCCGGCCCGCCATCTTGACCAGAGCGCCGACACCGCGCCCCAGGGTGCCCCCGGCCCCGTGCCGCCCGCGTACGGCGGCCGGCCGGCCGGATCGCCGGGCCAGGGCGGACCGCAGCCGGCGTATCCCGGCGGAGCCGAGGATCCGTCCGCGGCGGCGGCCGGCGGTCCGATCGACTACAGCCACCCCCGCAGGCAGAACGC
This sequence comes from Streptomyces sp. P9-A2, assembly GCF_036634175.1. Lineage (NCBI taxonomy): Bacteria > Bacillati > Actinomycetota > Actinomycetes > Kitasatosporales > Streptomycetaceae > Streptomyces > Streptomyces sp. P9-A2. Next base: position 1,771,925 of record NZ_JAZIFX010000001.1, on the reverse strand, counting down.
CGCCCCGCCACCGCCTCCGCCGGCCGCGCCCCCGGCCCCGCCGGGACAGCCCGCACAGCCCGTCGCGGGCGACGCGACCGGCTGGTCCATGGAGGAGCGGCTCTACAACCAGGTCTGGGGCATGTTCGAGGACCTGGCCCGCACCACCGCCGCCTACCGCAGCGCCGTCGACTTCGCCGAGTCCCGCATGGACAAGGAGCTGGAGCAGGCCCTGTCCGACCCGCGCAGCCGGGTCGGCGGCCAGGCCGACGCCGCGCGCGAGGCGGCCAGGGCCCGGCAGGCCCAGCTCGTCGACCGGGCGAGGGAGGCCCTCGACCGTGACCTCGCCCAGCTCGTCGCCGAGGCCGAGGTCGTCGAACCCGCCCTGCCCCCGGCGTACGCCCGCTGGGACAACCCCGTCTGGCACGCCTACCGGGTGCCGATGGAGATTCCCATGGCGCTGCGCCTGGGTGACCTCCGGCTGCCCGAGGCCGACCGGATCCGCATCCCCATGCTGCTCAGGCTGCCGCTGGAGCGCGGCCTGTGGATCGACAGCGGCCGCACCGACACCCTGGACGAGTCGTTCACCGATACCCACGACATGCGGCGTCTCGCCATGGAGACGGCGGTGACCCATGCGGCACGCCTGCTCGCCGTCTACCCGGCGGGCGAGTTCACCGTGCACGTCGTCGACCCGGCCGGATCTGGCGCGCAGTCGTTGATACCGCTGACGCGGAGCGGTGTACTGGCGGCCCCGCCCGCCCGGGGCGCGGCGGGCGTCGCGGACGTCCTGGGCCGGCTCACGCAGCGGGTCGACCTGGTGCAGATGGCGCTGCGCGGCGGAGTCGCCGACGCGCTGCCGTCCGGCTTCGACACCTCCCAGCAGCTACTGATCGTCAACGACTTCCCGCACGGTTTCGACGACCGTGCCGTGAACCAGTTGCGCTACCTCGCCGACGAGGGCCCGTCCGTCGGCGTCCACCTGATGATGGTCGCCGACCGCGAGGAGTCCGCCGGGTACGGTCCGCTGCTCGACCCCCTGTGGCGCTCCCTGCTGCGGCTGACGCCGGTGGCCGACAGTCATCTGGCCGACCCGTGGGTCGGCCACGCCTGGACGTACGAGCCCCCGCTCGTGCCCCCGGGGAGCCAGGTCCTCCGGCAGGTGCTCACCCGGGTCGCCGAGGCCCGCCGGACATGACCTCCCCGGCCGGGAGCCCGTGAGTATGCGTCCGTAAACGCGGCGGTGGCGTCCCATCTCCTGGACCATGCCCGCATGAGACCAGCTTCCACCTGGTGCTTTGGGATTTCTTTTACCTCGCTCTTTACCAATCCTTGGTGATGGGGGTAAGGTTTTGCACACGGAGGGGAGTACTCCCCGTCTGTGCGGCGACCTCGTCAATACGGATCAGGCCTGATCCCGGGGCGTCGGCCCATAGGTCTGTTCCGGCGCTCACAAGTGCTGAAGACCTGGGTGGAAGAGACCTCCGGCAGCGACGACGCTGACATTTTCCGTGAGACGTATCTGCCGGAGGCGCAGTGGATGTTTCCTCGACCCTTTGGGTCCTTACTGTCCTGGGGCTTCTCGCCCTCATCTCGATCGACTTCTTCATCGGCCGCAAGCCGCACGATGTTTCCATCAAGGAAGCCGGGATCTGGACCATCGTCTGGATCGCCCTCGCCGTGATTTTCGGGCTCGGCCTGCTGGTCTTCGGCGGGGGGCAACCCGCGGGAGAGTTCTTCGCCGGTTACATCACCGAGAAGTCACTGAGCGTGGACAACCTGTTCGTCTTCGTCCTGATCATGGCGAAGTTCGCGGTGCCGTCGCAGTACCAGCAGCGGGTGCTCCTCGTCGGTGTGCTCATCGCCCTGGTGCTGCGGACGGTCTTCATCGTCGCGGGCGCCGCGATCATCGCCAGCTTCTCGTGGGTCTTCTACATCTTCGGTGCCTTCCTGATCTACACGGCCTGGAAGCTCATCCAGGAGGCCCGTGCCGACGAGGAGGACGAGGAGTTCGAGGAGAACAAGCTCCTCAAGGCCGCCGAGCGCAGGTTCGGCGTGGCCGACCGGTACCACGGCACCAAGCTGTGGATCGAGCAGAACGGCAAGCGGGTCATGACCCCGATGCTGGTCGTGATGCTCGCCATCGGCACCACGGACGTGCTCTTCGCGCTCGACTCGATCCCCGCGATCTTCGGTCTGACCCAGGACCCGTACATCGTGTTCACCGCGAACGCGTTCGCCCTCATGGGTCTGCGCCAGCTGTACTTCCTCATCGGCGGTCTGCTGCGGAAGCTGGTCCACCTGTCCTACGGACTGTCGATCATCCTCGGCTTCATCGGTGTGAAGCTGGTGCTGCACGCGCTGCACGAGTCCGGGGTCCATGTTCCGGAGATCAGCATCCCGGTGTCGCTGGGCGTGATCTGCGGCGTCCTGATCGTCACGACGATCACCAGCCTCAGGGCCTCCAGGAAGCAGGCACTGAAGGACCGGGCCGAGACGGGCCGGGACGAGGGCACCGCCAAGGACAGCATCGACGTCTGACCCGTCCGTCCGGGAACGGACAGGCCATCTCCGGGAGCGGTGTGCGACGCGGAGTCGCGCACCGCTCCCGGCCTCTGTCCGTCTCGTGCCGGACCACCCCACCGCAACCGGTAAAGACCACGACACCACAACCGGTAAAAGGGCGGCCGGTCATGCTCGTCGCCGTCCGTCAAGGGCCGTCCCTCCGGTCAGCAGAGGAGATCATGCGCGACAACGGCAACCTCGGAACGACAAGGAACACGCAAGGGATCGGAGCCGCCGGACAGTGGCGGGACCGTCCGCACGAACTGATATCCGGTGATGGCGGGGATGTGAAAATGATCAGTACGACAAGCGGGTCCACAGAGCGTCGAGTGACCGAAGGCCAGGGTTCCTTCACGTCTGAGAGCCGCGCATGATCGGTTGGTTCAGAACGATCGGCGAGCGGTGGACGAGCCTGGTGCCCGTGCTCGCGGTGGTCCTCCTGGCCCTGACCTGGGGGAGCGAACTGTCCGGCGCGGTCCTCGCCGTGGCGGTCGTGGTGCTGGCGGCCGCCGTGCTGGCCGCGGTGCACCACGCGGAGGTGGTGGCCCACCGGGTCGGTGAACCCTTCGGCTCACTGGTCCTCGCGGTCGCCGTCACGATCATCGAGGTCGCGCTGATCGTCACCCTGATGATCGACGGCGGGCCCGATACCGCCTCCCTGGCCAGGGACACCGTCTTCGCGGCCGTGATGATCACCTGCAACGGCATCCTCGGCCTGAGTCTCCTGGTCGGCTCGCTGCGGCACGGCACGGCCACCTTCAATCCGGAAGGCGCCGGCGCGGCGCTCGCCACGGTGGCCACGCTGGCGGGCCTCACCCTGGTGCTGCCGACGTTCACCACCAGCAAACCGGGCCCGGAATTCTCCGGGGTGCAGCTCACCTTCGCCGCGGTCACCTCGCTGATCCTCTACGGCTTGTTCGTCGCGACACAGACCGTCCGGCACCGTGACTACTTCCTGCCCGTGGTCAAGCCCGGCAAGCCCAAGCCGGTCGTGGACCCGGAGGACGACCACGCGGACGCGCCCTCCACCCGCACCGCCATGATCAGCCTCGGGCTGCTCGGCCTGGCCCTGGTCGGGGTGGTCGGCCTGGCCAAAGGCGTCTCGCCCGCCATCGAGTCCGGTGTCCAGTCGGCCGGGCTGCCCCACGCCGTCGTCGGTGTGATCATCGCGCTGCTGGTCCTGCTTCCCGAGACCATCGCCGCAGTGCGCGCGGCGCATCGCAACCGGGTGCAGACCAGTGTGAATCTCGCGCTCGGCTCGGCGATGGCCAGCATCGGCCTGACCATCCCCGCGGTCGCGATAGCCTCCCTCTGGCTCTCCGGCCCGCTCGTCCTGGGCCTCGGCAACACCCATCTGGTGCTGCTCACCCTGACGGTGGTGGTCGGCGCCCTGACCGTTCGCCCCGGCCGGGCCACACCGCTCCAGGGCGGGGTGCACCTGGTGATCCTCGCGGCCTATCTCGAACTGGCGATCAATCCGTAGTACCGACTTCGGAAACCGCCTCCGGGCGGGGACGTGTCCGGCGCAGACCCACGCTCCGGCGCACCCCCACCCGGAGGCGGTTCCGTTGGCACACCGGGCCAGGGCGGCTCACCGGGCCAGGGTGGCTCACGGGGCCCGGGACAATCGCCCGCGGGACCGTGATAGACCGGTCCGAGCGGCGTCCCGGTGACGGCCGCCGCAACCCCCCGACCTTTTCCGAACGGACCGGAGGAACTGTGCACCGCAGCCTGGCCGATGCCCCGATCATGATTCTCAACGGCCCCAACCTGAACCTGCTCGGGCAGCGTCAACCGGAGATCTACGGCTCCGAGACGCTCGCCGACGTGGAGGCGCTGTGCGCCGGGGCGGCAGGCGCCCACGGAGGCACGGTGGACCTGCGGCAGTCCAACCACGAGGGCGAGCTGGTGGACCGGATCCACGAGGCGAGGCTGAACCACTGCGGCATCGTGATCAACCCCGGTGCCTACTCGCACACCTCCGTCGCCATCCTGGACGCCCTCAACACCTGCGACGGCCTGCCCGTGGTGGAGGTCCACATCTCCAACATCCACCGGAGGGAGTCCTTCCGGCACCACTCCTACGTCTCGCTGCGGGCCGACGGGGTCATCGCGGGATGCGGGGTGCAGGGGTACGTGTTCGCGGTGGAGCGGATCGCGGCGCTGGCCGGCCCCGGACGGGCACGGGCGTAAGCCCCGGCCCGCCTCCCGGCATCCACCCCGGAGGACAGGGCTCACCCGGGCCGGTACCGGTGCCGGGACACCCGGCCGCCACTCACCCGGTCCCGCGCGTCACCAGCCCCGCGTGCGCCACTCGGGCAGCTGCGGGCGCTCGGTGCCCAGCGTGGTGTCGTTGCCGTGCCCGGGGTAGACCCAGGTCTCGTCGGGGAGCACGTCGAAGATCTTCGTCTCGACGTCGTGGATCAGGGCGGCGAACGCCTCCGGGTCCTTGTGGGTGTTGCCCACACCGCCCGGGAACAGGCAGTCCCCGGTGAACACATGGGGATGCCCGTGCGGATCGTCGTAGACGAGGGCGATCGAGCCGGGCGTGTGGCCGACGAGACGGCGCGCGGTGAGTTCCACCCGCCCCACCCGGATCGTGTCGCCGTCGTCGACCAGGACGTCCGTCGGCACCGGAATGCCCTCGGCGTCCTCCCGGCCCGCGTGGGTGCGGGCCCCGGTGGCCGCCACCACCCGGGCGAGCGCCTGCCAGTGGTCGCCGTGCCGGTGCGTGGTGACGACGGACGCGATGCCGTCGTCACCGATCGTGCCCAGCAGGGCGTCCGCGTCGTTGGCCGCGTCGATCAGCAGCTGCTCGTCGGTGGCCCGGCAGCGCAGGAGATAGGCGTTGTTGTTCATGGGCCCGACGGCGACCTTGGTGATCATCAGGTCCTTGAGTTCGTGCACATCGGCCGGTCCGCCGACCGTCACATGCCCGCTGTACGTCATGGCGGCCAGCCTATAGCGGGGGAAGGGCGGGCAGGGTGCCGGACGTCACCGTCAGCCCCGAGCCGTCACGGCGCCCGGCGAGCCAGCCGAGCAGCTCGGCGGCCGGGCCCTCGACCGCGACCGGGCCGCCCGGCGCCCCGCCGCCCGTGGTCCAGGTCCGGCCGTCGGAGGTGGCCAGCCGCGTCGTGGGCACGTCCCGGTGGCCGTCGAACCGCGCCCTCAGGAAGCGGATCTCCCGTTCGGTGAAATCCGTCGGCAGATCCTCCAGCTCGTAACCGATGCCGAGGTCCACGTGGTGCAGTTCCACCTCGACCCAGCGCCGGAAGGGCAGTCGCTCCGCCCGGTCGGTGACCCCGTTGCGCAGCTCCACCGTGCGCGACCAGTCCGCCGGGGCCCCGCCCACCTCCTGGAAACGGGCCGCGCTCTCCCGCACGTCGGCGAGCTGGACGTCGAGGGGGCGCGGGGCGTCCCGCTCGATGTCGGCCTCCCGGGCGGCGGCGGAGACGTACATCGGGCGCCCCTCCAGGACGTTCACCAAGGCGTCCGCGTTGCGCGCGAGGTGGGCCAGTACATGTCCACGGGTCCAGCCCGGAAGCCGTGACGCCTGCGTCACAGCGGCGTTGTCCAGTGCGGCGACCGCGCGGAGCAGCCGTTCGGTCGCGCCGTGTACGGACGCCAGGTCATGGGCGTGATCAATCATGACGTCGACCCTAGCCCCGCCACACCTTCGGGTGAAGGTGGTGAAGGAAGGCCGTGAATCGAATGCACGTGCTATAAACTCGGGCGCGGCGTCGGGCATGCTGGAGAGCCGGGAATTGTTGTCAATCCGTGAATCCGACCGGCGTTGTCAGTGGCTCGCCCTAGTGTGAGAAGACACGGGGGCCCCGCCCCTGTCACCCCTCTCAGAAAGGTGCGGACCCGCGTGGCCGACCGTCTCATCGTCCGTGGAGCGCGCGAGCACAATCTCAAGAATGTCTCGCTCGACCTCCCGCGCGACTCGCTCATCGTCTTCACGGGCCTGTCGGGGTCGGGCAAGTCCTCGCTGGCCTTCGACACGATCTTCGCCGAGGGGCAGCGGCGCTACGTGGAGTCGCTCTCCTCGTACGCCCGGCAGTTCCTCGGCCAGATGGACAAGCCGGACGTCGACTTCATCGAAGGACTGTCCCCGGCCGTCTCCATCGACCAGAAGTCGACCTCGCGCAACCCGCGCTCCACCGTCGGCACCATCACCGAGGTCTACGACTACCTGCGGCTGCTCTTCGCGCGCATCGGCAAGCCGCACTGCCCCCAGTGCTCCCGGCCCATCTCGCGTCAGTCGCCGCAGGCCATCGTCGACCGGGTACTGGAACTGCCGGAGGGCAGCCGCTTCCAGGTGCTGTCGCCGCTGGTACAGGAGCGCAAGGGCGAGTTCGTCGACCTCTTCGCCGACCTCCAGGCCAAGGGCTACTCCCGCGCGCGGGTGGACGGCGAGACCATCCAGCTCGCGACCCCGCCCACGCTGAAGAAGCAGGAGAAGCACACCATCGAGGTGGTCGTCGACCGCCTCACGGTGAAGGACAGCGCCAAGCGCCGCCTCACCGACTCCGTCGAGACCGCGCTCGGCCTGTCCGGCGGCATGGTCGTGCTCGACTTCATCGACCTCCCCGAGGACGACCCCGAGCGCGAGCGCATGTTCTCCGAGCACCTGTACTGCCCGTACGACGACCTGTCCTTCGAGGAGCTGGAGCCCCGCTCCTTCTCCTTCAACTCGCCCTTCGGCGCCTGCCCCGAATGCTCCGGCATCGGCACACGCATGGAGGTCGACCCGGAGCTGATCGTCCCCGACCCGGACAAGAGCCTCGACGAGGGCGCCATCCACCCCTGGTCGCACGGGCACACCAAGGACTACTTCGCCCGGCTGATCGGCGCCCTCGCCGACGCGCTGGGCTTCCGCACGGACATCCCCTTCTCGGGCCTGCCGCAGCGCGCCAAGAAAGCCCTGCTCCACGGCCACAAGACCCAGGTCGAGGTCCGCTACCGCAACCGGTACGGCCGCGAGCGCCGGTACACGACGGCCTTCGAGGGCGCCCTCCCCTTCGTCAAGCGCCGGCACGGCGAGGCCGAGAGCGATGCCGGCCGCGAGCGCATGGAGGGCTACATGCGCGAGGTCGCCTGCCCCTCGTGCGAAGGCACCCGGCTCAAGCCGGTCGTCCTCGCCGTCACGGTCCTGGGGAAGTCGATCGCCGAGGTCTCGGCCATGTCCATCAGCGAGTGCGCGGACTTCCTGGGCGCGATGAAGCTCTCCGCCCGCGACAAGAAGATCGCCGAGCGCGTACTGAAGGAGGTCAACGAGCGGCTGCGTTTCCTGGTCGACGTCGGCCTCGACTACCTCTCGCTGAACCGCGCGGCGGGCACCCTCTCCGGCGGCGAGGCCCAGCGCATCCGCCTGGCCACCCAGATCGGCTCCGGCCTCGTCGGCGTCCTCTACGTCCTCGACGAGCCGTCCATCGGCCTGCACCAGCGCGACAACCACCGGCTGATCGAGACTCTGATCAGGCTCCGCGACATGGGCAACACGCTCATCGTCGTCGAACACGACGAGGACACCATCAAGGTCGCCGACTGGATCGTCGACATCGGCCCGGGCGCCGGTGAGCACGGCGGCAAGGTCGTGCACAGCGGAGCCCTCAAGGAACTGCTCGAGAACACCGAGTCGCAGACCGGCCAGTACCTGTCCGGCCGGAAGGCCATCCCGCTGCCGGACGTCCGCCGCCCGCTCGACCCGTCGCGCCTCCTCACGGTGCACGGCGCCCGTGAGAACAACCTGCGGGACATCGAAGTGTCCTTCCCCCTCGGCGTGTTCACCGCGGTCACGGGTGTTTCCGGCTCCGGCAAGTCCACGCTGGTCAACGACATCCTGTACACCCACCTGGCCCGCGAACTGAACGGCGCCCGCAGCGTCCCCGGCCGCCACACCCGCGTGGACGGCGACGACCTGGTCGACAAGGTCGTGCACGTCGACCAGTCGCCCATCGGCCGCACCCCACGCTCCAACCCGGCGACGTACACCGGCGTCTTCGACCACGTCCGCAAGCTGTTCGCCGAGACGGCCGAGGCGAAGGTCCGCGGCTACCTGCCCGGCCGCTTCTCCTTCAACGTCAAGGGCGGCCGCTGCGAGAACTGCGCGGGCGACGGCACCATCAAGATCGAAATGAACTTCCTCCCGGACGTGTACGTCCCGTGCGAGGTCTGCCACGGTGCCCGTTACAACCGGGAGACCCTGGAGGTCCACTACAAGGGCAAGTCCGTCGCCGACGTCCTGAACATGCCGATCGAGGAGGCCCTGCACTTCTTCGAGGCCGTCCCGGCGATCTCCCGTCACATGAAGACGCTGTACGACGTCGGCCTGGGATACGTCCGGCTCGGCCAGGCGGCCACCACCCTCTCGGGCGGCGAGGCCCAGCGGGTGAAGCTCGCGAGCGAGCTGCAGCGGCGCTCCACCGGCCGCACGGTCTACGTCCTGGACGAACCGACCACCGGCCTGCACTTCGAGGACATCAGCAAGCTGCTGACCGTCCTGTCCGGCCTGGTCGACAAGGGCAACACGGTCATCGTCATCGAGCACAACCTCGACGTGATCAAGACCGCCGACTGGGTCGTCGACATGGGCCCCGAGGGCGGTTCCGGCGGTGGCCTGGTCGTCGCGGAGGGCACGCCCGAGCAGGTGGCGAGCGTTCCGGCCAGCCACACCGGCAAGTTTCTGCGGGAGGTTTTGGAGCCGGGAAAGATCAGCGATGCCGCACGTTTTGTGAAGGCGCCGGTGAAGAAGGCCGTTGGCCGACGAAAGGCGGCAATCAAGCGATAGAGGCAGGCGGGCTGGGATCTGGCGCATCCCCGCGAGGGCGGGGACAACATACGCTCGGCGCCAAGGACCTCCCGGAGAAACGGACCATCCCCGCTGCGGCGGGGAAATCCAGCTCGTCTGCCGCTGGGTCAACGACTGATGTCGGGCGAAGTCACGGTGTCCTCCATGCACCTGCCCGCCGGCCCTCCGACCGGCAGTGAAACCGGCGGGGTGGCCGTCAGACGGCTACTTCACGCGCGCACGGCGGCTCCGCGCCCGCGCGTGAGCAGGTGATCGCCGCCGCGCGCGCCGCGAAGCCGAGCAGCTCCCGCCAGCCGTCCGCGCCCAGCGCGGCCACCCCCCGCCCGCTGAGCGCGTCCCGGGCCGCCAGACCATGCAGCAACGCGGCGTTGACGGTGTCGCCCGCGCCGATCGTGTCCACCACCTCGATCCGTTCACCCGGCACGGAGTACTCGCCGCCCTCCCGGGTGAACACGGTCAGCCCGTCACCGCCCCGGGTGACCACGACCGCCGCCGGACCGGCCGCCAGCCACCGCGCGGGCGTACCGCCGAGCCACCGGGCGTCCTCCTCGGACAGCTTCAGCAGCGACACCGACGGCAGCCAGCTGAGGAACCGGGCCCGGTAGGCGTCGGGGTCCGGGATCAGCCCCGGCCGGATGTTGGGATCCAGCGCGGTGAACACACCGCGCGCGTGGGCCGTGCGCATCAGTTCCTCGTACGCGGTCGCCCCCGGCTCCAGTACGAGGGAGCAGGTGCCGAAGGACACCGCGCGGGTGCCGGCCGGCAGCGCGTCCGGCACCGTGAACAGCCGGTCCGCCGTCCCCTCCACGTAGAAGGAGTAGACCGCCGAGCCGTCCGCCGCGACGGTGGCGACGGCGAGCGTCGTCGGCTCGTCACCGCGCTGCACCGACGACACCACCACGCCGGTCTCCCGCAGCCGGTCCAGCAGCGCCTCGCCGAAGGCGTCGCGGGACACCCGGGAGCAGAATGCGGTGGGGGAGCCGAGACGGCCCAGCGCCACCGCCGTGTTGTAGGGGCCGCCGCCGAGCGCCGGCGTCAGCGCCGCGAGCGCGCCCGCGCCCTGCGGTACCAGGTCGATCAGTGCCTCACCGGCTACGACGATCACGAGAAGTCCCTTTCGCGGGGTGCTGGGGTTGCTGGGTTACTGGCTTGTCGGGTCGTCGGTCACCGGGTCTGCTGCGGTGGGTCCGCTGCGTGTGCCGAGGCCGCGGGGGCTACGGGGACCGGACAGGCCGCTCCGGGGGTCCTGCGGGTCCGGGCAGCCGCAGGACGTGCGGTGCACGAAGGCGCAGGAGAGCCGCTCGGTCCGAGCGGGCCGGTCCGGCGCGGCGAGCCGGTCCAGGAGCACCTGGACGGCACGGGCGCCGATGTCCCGGCTGGGCTGGGCGATCGCGGTGAGCCGGGGGGAGAACAGGTCCGCCCAGGCGAAGTCGTCGAAGCAGCACAGCGCGATGTCCCCGGGAACGGAGAGCCCGTGGGCGCGCAGGGCGCGCAGCGCGCCGATCGTCATGGCGTTGTTCCCGGTGACCAGCGCGGTCGGGGGAACACAGAGGGAGAGCAGGTCACCGGTGACCCGTTCGGCGCCGGCCGACTCGGAGTCGCCGTGCACCAGGAGCCGTGCGTCGAACGGCAGCCCCGCACCCGCGAGGCCCTGCCGGTACCCGGTGATCCGTTCGGCGGTGGTGCTGAACCCGGGCCGCCCCGCGACCAGGGCGATCCGGCGGTGGCCGAGCCCGGCGAGGTGGGTGACCAGCCGGGCCGTCGGCTCCGTGTTCTCGGCGCAGACCTGGTCGAAGCGCGGGCCGTCCTCCCCGTGTTCCTCGACCACCCGGTCGAGGAACACGGCCGGTACGCGATGGCGCCCGAGGTAGGCGAGCAGCCCGCGCGGCTGCGCGGAGGGCGCGACGATCATGCCCTCCACCCGCCGCTCGTGCAGCAGCTGCACGACCTTGCGCTCGTGCTCGGGGTCGTCGTGCGGATCGGCGATGAGCAGGCTGTAGCCATGCTCCAGGGCGGCCGCCTCGACGCCCTGGAGGATCTCCGTGAAGTACGGGTTGCTGATCGCCGACACCGCGAGCCCGATCGAGCGGGTCCGGGAGGTCACCAGCGAGCGGGCCAGCGTGTTCGGGGTGTAGCCGAGCTCCTCGACGGCGTCCAGGACCGCCTGGCGGGTGTGCGGGAGGACCGGCCGTGTGCCGTTCAGGACGTGCGAGACGGTCGCGACCGAGACTCCGGCGCACCGCGCCACGTCCGTCATGGTCGCCATCGCCCACTCCCTTCGCGTACCGGCCGGTGCGGGTGTCCCGCGGTGGCTCCGTGACGGGGAAGCTATCTCATCCGGCGGCAGACGTAAACGTTTGCGCAAGCGTTTACGCTTCTCGCGCGCACCGTGTCCCGGTCCACCGGCCCCACCCGCTCCCGCCCGGCGGCCGGAGGGACCGCCCCCGATAGGGTCGCCACGTACCGCCGTCCGACCAGTGGAGATCCCATGTCCGGCCGATCCGCCGCGAGCCGCCGTACCGTTCTGAGAGGCATGGCCCTCACCTCTGTGGCCGGACTCGGCCTCACCGCCTGCGGGGGAGGCGAGGAGAGGCCTTCGGAGTTGACCGGGCCCGTCGAGCTCGGCGCGGAGAGCGAGGTCGCCCGGGGGAGCAGCAAGCTGTACTGGGACCACAACGTCGTCGTCAGCCGGGACGACGAGGGTTCCTTCACGGCGTACAGCACCCTCTGCACGCACGCGAGCTGCCCCATCAACCAGCTGAAGGGGACGAAGCTGATCTGCCCGTGCCACGGGAGCGAGTTCGACGCCACCACCGGCAAGGTGCTGCGCGAGCCGGCGGTGGCACCGCTGACACGGCTCTCCGTCGAGGTTCGGAACGGCACGATCATCGCGAAGCCGCAGGACTGAACTGCGGGACTGAACTGCATGACTGAGCCGCAGACCTGAGCCGCAGGACCGAGGTCCGGCTCCGAGCCGGGCCTCAGTCCCAGTCCCAGCCGATCCCCACGTACCCCGAGCGCACGCGCGGCTCGACCAGGTGCACCGAGCGGTGCAGAGCGCTGACCGCCAGCTCCTGACGGCCGCCGCGCGGTGCCGCCGCGGAGTGCTGGGTGAACCGGTGGCAGCGCGCCGGGAGCGCCCCGGCGTCGAAGCACACCTGGAGCGCGTACTGGCCGCCGGGGGAGTCCGTCCCGTGCAGGTACTCACGCGAGACACCGGCCGTGCCGTCCTCGACGGCGTACCGGAACAGGAACGTGTCACCGGCCCGCAGCCGCGTGTCGAAGAGAAGCTCGGCCGCGAGCACACCGGTGTCCTGCTGCCAGCGGACGCGGCCGGTGCGGCAGTTCTCCAGGGAATGCACGGTCATCCGGGCCGGTGCGGAACCGGGGTCACCGTGGTGGACGGCCACGAAGCGGTCGATGCCGTCCCGGTGCGCGCGCACGATGTGGTGGGACTCACGTTCCGCCAGCTCCCGGTGCGCCCCGATCCGGACCCGCTCGTGGTGCCCCAGGGTCTGCAGCCCGCTGTCCCGTGGGGCGTCGAGCTCGGCCAGCAGCCCCGAGAGGACGCCCGAGGCCTCGAGCAGCGAGCGGTAGGAACGGCCCGCGGGGCGGCCGTCCGGCGTCTGCTCGTCGGACTCGGCGAGCAGACGGATCAGCGACTCCTCCGGCAACTCCAGAATCTCCTCCAGTGCCCGTACGGCCCGCAGCGACTCCGCGCGCTGCGGGCGACGGGCGCCCTGTTGCCAGTAACTGAGACTGGTGACACCCACCTTCACGCCGTGGCGCGACAGATGGTGCTGCACCCGTTGCAGCGGCAGGCCGCGGGCGGCTATCGCGGCCCGCAGGGCGACATGGAAGGGGCCGCCGCGCAGGGCCGAGTCCAGTTTCGCGGTGGTGTCCGTGTCCGTGTGCGGTGTGGCGTGCGGCATGCAGGGGCCTTTCTCTGAATGTCCACAACGGCTGGTCAGGCCGTTCGCTCGGCGCACCCCGGGTCCGCCCCCGTGATCGGGTAAAGTGCCTGCCGTGCGTTGCGAGAACCAAGCGCGCATACCGTGCCGATCGAGAACCAGGACGGCACAACCGAGCTTTGCTCAACAAACCGGGCAGGTTCCGTCCCGGCTGGTGTTGAGGGAGTAGGACCTCGCAGGTCGCTGACCTGTGGGGCTTCCTGAGCCAGGAATCCCCCTGCTTCGGCTGGGGGAGGGTTCAAAGGGGCTCCGAGTTCCCCGCATTAAAGCGTGTTGACCAATTCCCGACAACACCTGGTGCCCAACAAGGGCGCCCGCGCCGTGCACACATGCGGTGCACACACGTCAGGGGCCGTGCCGACCCGAAGGCCGACACGGCCCCTGACGCCCCGCTGCGACGGGGCCCCTACGGCACCTCTACGACCGACCCGCCGTGTCCCGGTCGCCCTTCGGACGCGGACCCAGACGCTTGGCGCGCACGATGTCGGGGTCGCGTGGGTCGAGGGAGTCGAAAAGAGCGGCCGTCTCGTCCGCGTGCCGGCGGGCGCGGGCGGCCGGCCGTCGTGATTTCTCGATCCGTGTCTGTCGCATTGTCCGACCAGCCCTCCGACTCGTGACCGCGTCCGCATCCTGCTGGCATCCCGCCCAAGGGCCGGACCCCCCACATTCCCGCTTCTCACCCGTCATAACCGTTCCGGAGCGATGCCCGGCCGGTGGCCGCCCGGCCCCGCCGCCGTGTCGGTGCCCGCCAGTAGGGTGTGAGACATGGCCGACCCCTCCAGCTACCGCCCCAAACCGGGTGAGATCCCCGACTCGCCGGGGGTCTACCGGTTCCGTGACGAGCACCGCCGGGTGATCTACGTCGGCAAGGCGAAGAGCCTGCGCCAGCGCCTGGCGAACTACTTCCAGGATCTCGCCGGCCTCCATCCGCGCACCCGCACCATGGTCACCACGGCCGTCTCCGTGGAGTGGACGGTGGTGTCCACGGAGGTCGAGGCGCTCCAGCTGGAGTACTCCTGGATCAAGGAGTACGACCCCCGTTTCAACGTCAAGTACCGGGACGACAAGAGCTACCCGTACCTCGCGGTGACGATGAACGAGGAGTTCCCGCGTGTGCAGGTGATGCGCGGTCACAAGAAGAAGGGTGTCCGGTACTTCGGTCCGTACGGGCACGCGTGGGCGATCCGCGACACCGTGGACCTGCTGCTGCGGGTGTTCCCGGTGCGCACCTGCTCGGCCGGTGTCTTCAAGAACGCCGCCCGCACGGGCCGCCCCTGCCTGCTCGGCTACATCGGCAAGTGCTCGGCGCCCTGCGTGGACCGGATCTCCGCCGAGGAGCACCGCGAACTCGCGGAGGAGTTCTGCGACTTCATGACCGGCCGCACCGGCGCCCAGCTGCGTCGACTGGAACAGCGGATGACCGAGGCGGCCGAGGAGATGGAGTACGAGCGGGCCGCCCGCCTGCGGGACGACATCGGGGCGCTGAAGAAGGCCATGGAGAAGAGCGCGGTGGTGCTCACCGACGCCACCGACGCCGACCTGATCGCGGTCGCCGAGGACGAGCTGGAAGCGGCCGTCCAGATCTTCCATGTGCGCGGCGGACGCGTGCGCGGCCAGCGGGGCTGGGTCACCGACAAGGTGGAGGAGATCACCACCGGCGCCCTCGTGGAGCACGCCCTGCAGCAGCTGTACGGCGAGGAGACCGGCGACGCCGTCCCGAAGGAGGTCCTGGTCCCCGCGCTGCCCGACCCGGTGGAGCCGGTCCAGCAGTGGCTCACCGGGCGGCGAGGCTCGGGCGTCTCGCTGCGGGTTCCGCAGCGCGGGGACAAGCGGGCCCTGATGGAGACCGTGGAGCGCAATGCCCAGCAGGCCCTCGTCCTGCACAAGACCAAGCGCGCCTCCGATCTGACCACACGCTCGCGCGCGCTGGAGGAGATCGCCGAGGCCCTCGGCCTGGACAGTGCCCCGCTGCGGATCGAGTGCTACGACATCTCGCACCTCCAGGGCGACGACGTGGTGGCCTCCATGGTCGTCTTCGAGGACGGGCTGGCCCGCAAGAGCGAGTACCGCCGTTTCCAGATCAAGAGCTTCGCCGGCCAGGACGACGTCCGGTCCATGCACGAGGTGATCACCCGCCGCTTCCGGCGCTATCTCGCCGACAAGGAGCGGACCGGCGAGTGGAGCGACGACGAGGAGCCTGGTGCCGGTGCCGGTGCCGGTGCCGGTGCCGGTGCCGGTGCCGAGGCCGGCGGTGAGGCGACCGGTGTGGACGTGACCCTGAGCCCGGACGGGGCCGCCGGCGCCGAGGGTGTCCCCGGCCCGGACGGGACCGCCGGCGGCCCCGCCGTGCCCTCCGCGAGCACGCTCACCGAGGACGACGGCCGTCCCAAGCGCTTCGCCTATCCGCCCCAGCTGGTGGTCGTCGACGGCGGGGCCCCCCAGGTCGCGGCGGCCCGCCGGGCCCTGGACGAGCTCGGTATCGACGACATCGCGGTGTGCGGCCTCGCCAAGCGGCTGGAGGAGGTGTGGCTGCCGGACGACGGCGACCCGGTGGTGCTGCCCCGCACCAGCGAGGGCCTCTACCTGCTCCAGCGCGTCCGGGACGAGGCGCACCGCTTCGCCATCGGTTATCAGCGGGTCAAGCGGGCCAAACGCTTCCGGTCCGGTCCGCTGGACGACGTGCCCGGCCTGGGCGAGACCCGCAAGCAGGTGCTGATCAAGCACTTCGGCTCGGTGAGGAAACTACGGGCGGCGACCGTCGAGCAGATCTGCGACGTGCCCGGCATAGGCCGCAAGACGGCCGAGAGGATCATCGTGGCCCTCGCCGGAGCGGTCCCCGCCGGTCCCGCCGTGAACACGGCGACGGGCGAGATCATGGATGACATGGTTGATATGGAGGGCATGGACGACGTGGAAGAACCCGGGCAGTCCGGGGGTTCTCCCGGGGAGCCCGTGTCCACGGGCGCCCCGGACGACGGACGGGGGCTGGAGAGATGACCGAGCACGAGACACGCCAGGACACTGGTCAGGACGCGGCCCGGGAGACGGACGCGGATGCGGTCCGGGGCCCCGGCCGGGACGCAGGTCCCGGGACGCGGCAGGGCGACGGCGACGGAACGGGTGACGGAACAGGTGACGGAGCACAGGTGAGTACGGGCAAGGAAACGACCGGGGCCCCCGAGGCGGCGATCCCCGAGCTGGTGATCATTTCCGGCATGTCCGGGGCGGGCCGCTCCACGGCCGCGAAGTGTCTGGAGGACCTGGGCTGGTTCGTCGTCGACAACCTCCCGCCCGCGCTGATCCCCACCATGGTGGAGCTCGGCGCCCGCTCCCAGGGCAACGTGGCCCGGATCGCGGTCGTCGTCGACGTCCGCGGCCGGCGCTTCTTCGACAACCTCCGTGAATCCCTCGCCGACCTCGACACCCGGGGCGTCACCCGGCGGATCGTCTTCCTGGAGTCCTCCGAGGAAGCCCTGGTGCGCCGCTTCGAGTCGGTGCGCCGCCCGCACCCCCTCCAGGGCGACGGCCGCATCGTCGACGGCATCGCCGCCGAGCGCGAACTGCTGCGCGAACTGCGCGGCGACGCCGACCTGGTGATAGACACCTCCAGCCTCAACGTGCACGAGCTGCGCGCCAAGATGGACGCCCGGTTCGCCGGCGACGAGGAGCCCGAACTGCGGGCCACCGTGATGTCCTTCGGCTTCAAGTACGGCCTCCCGGTCGACGCCGACCTGGTCGTGGACATGCGGTTCCTGCCCAACCCGCACTGGGTCCCGGAACTGCGCCCGTTCACCGGCCGCCACGAGGAGGTGGCGGCGTACGTCCTCAACCAGCCCGGCGCCAAGGAGTTCCTCGACCGGTACGCCGAGCTGCTGCGGCTGATCGCCGCGGGCTACCGCCGTGAGGGCAAGCGCTATGTGACCATCGCCGTCGGCTGCACCGGCGGTAAGCACCGCTCGGTCGCCATGTCGGAGAAGCTCGCCGCCCGACTTGCCGCGGAGGGCGTGGAGACGGTGGTCGTCCACCGGGACATGGGACGGGAATGACCGCACGTACTCCGCGGCTGTACCGGCTGCGCCGGGCGATGCCCGAAGGGCGCGCCGGCCGGCCGGCCGAGGCCCGCGGCGCCAGACCGCGACGCCGGGGCACCCAGCCCAAGGTGGTCGCCCTCGGCGGCGGCATGGGGCTGTCCGCCTCGCTCGCCGCGCTGCGCCGGATCACCGGCGACCTCACCGCCGTCGTCACCGTGGCCGACGACGGCGGCTCCAGCGGGCGGCTCCGCGACGAACTGGGCGTACTGCCGCCCGGAGATCTGCGCAAGGCGCTGGCCGCGCTGTGCGGCGACGACGAATGGGGCCAGACCTGGGCCCGGGTCATCCAGCACCGCTTCCAGTCCAAGGGGGAGCTGCACGAGCACGCGGTCGGCAATCTGCTGATCGTCGCGCTGTGGGAGCAGCTCGGCGACCATGTCCAGGCCCTGGACCTGGTGGGCCGGCTGCTCGGCGCGCACGGGCGGGTGCTGCCCATGTCCGCCGTACCGCTGGAACTCCAGGCCCGGGTTCTGGGCCACGACCCGCAGCGCCCCGAGGCCGTGGAGACCGTCCGCGGGCAGGCGACCGTCGCCCTCACCCCCGGCGAGGTGCAGTCCGTGCACCTCGTGCCGAACGACCCGCCCGCCGTCCCCGAGGCGGTCGAGGCGGTCCTGGACGCCGACTGGGTGGTGCTCGGCCCCGGCTCCTGGTTCTCCTCTGTCATGCCGCACCTCCTGGTGCCGGAACTGCTGGACGCGCTCATCCGGACCAAGGCGCGCCGGGTGCTCTCCCTGAACCTCGCTCCGCAGCCCGGAGAAACCGAGGGCTTCTCCCCGCAGCGTCATGTGGAGGTTTTGGGACGACACGCCCCTAAACTCGCCCTGGACGTGGTGCTGGCCGATGAGGCCGCCGTGCCCGACCGCGACTTGCTGACCGACGCCGCCGAGCGGCTCGGCGCCGCGGTCGAGCTGGCGCCGGTGGCCCGGCCCGACGGAAGCCCCCGGCACGACCCGGAGCTGCTGGCCGCCGCGTACGACCGTATTTTTCGGATGCATGGAAGGATCGGCCCATGGCGATGACGGCAGCGGTGAAGGACGAGGTTTCCCGGCTCCCCGTCACGCGGACCTGCTGCAGAAAGGCGGAGGTCTCCGCCGTTCTGCGGTTCGCCGGCGGCCTCCACCTGGTGAGCGGACGCATTGTGATCGAGGCGGAGCTGGACACGGCGATGGCCGCCCGCCGCCTCAAGCGGGACATCATGGAGATCTTCGGACACAGCTCCGAACTGATCGTGATGGCACCGGGCGGGCTGCGCCGCGGCTCGCGCTACGTCGTCCGGGTGGTCGCGGGCGGCGACCAGCTGGCCCGCCAGACCGGCCTGGTGGACGGCCGTGGCCGTCCGATCCGTGGCCTGCCCCCGCAGGTGGTCTCGGGGGCCACCTGCGATGCCGAGGCGGCCTGGCGCGGGGCGTTCCTCGCGCACGGTTCCCTCACCGAGCCGGGTCGGTCCTGCTCGCTGGAGGTGACCTGCCCCGGACCGGAGGCCGCGCTCGCCCTGGTCGGTGCCGCCCGCCGTCTGCACATCCCCTCCAAGGCCCGTGAGGTCCGCGGCGTGGACCGGGTCGTCGTCCGGGACGGTGACGCCATCGGCGCCATGCTCACCCGGCTGGGCGCGCACGACTCGGTACTGGCCTGGGAGGAGCGCCGGATGCGCCGCGAGGTGCGCGCCACGGCGAACCGGCTGGCCAACTTCGACGACGCCAACCTGCGCCGCTCGGCCCGCGCGGCCGTCGCCGCCGGCGCCCGGGTGCAGCGCGCCCTGGAGATCCTCGCCGACGACGTTCCCGAGCACCTCGCCGCGGCCGGGCGGCTGCGCATGGAGCACAAGCAGGCCTCGCTGGAGGAGCTGGGCGCGCTCGCCGACCCGCCGCTGACCAAGGACGCCGTGGCCGGGCGGATCCGCCGGCTGCTCGCAATGGCCGACAAGCGCGCCGCCGACCTGGGCCTCCCGAGCACGGAGGCCAACATCGGCGAGGAACTCGCCGACAACCTCGTCGGCTGACGCCCTCCCGCGCGGAGCAGCCTCGTTGGTCACCTGGTCACCTGGTCACCTGGTCACCTGGTCACCTGGTCACCTGGTCACGTGGTCACGTGGCCACCCGGTTGCTCGGTTGCTCGGTCACCCGGTGACCCGGTGACCCGGTCACTCGATCATCTGGTCACTTGGTCACTTGGTTACTCGGTTGGTTCGGTCACCCGGCCACCCGGCTGGGCTGGCCGCTCGGCTGGTCCGGTCACCCGGCCACCCGGCTGGGCTGGCCGCTCGGCTGGTCCGGTCACCCGGCCACCCGGCTGGGCTGGCCGCTCGGCTGGTCCGGTCACCCGGTCACCCGGCTGGGTCGGTCGCTCGGCCGGGCCGGCCACCCTGTCACCCGGCCCGGTCCCGGCCCGCGCCGGCCGTCGGCGCCCCGCTGAGGGGGTTCTGCGGGGTCCCGCTGTCCAGGCTTCCCGACGCCCTGCCGACGAACTCCCGTCGCCGGACGAACCTCCGCCGCCAAGCCCTTCGGCGTCCCCGCTCAGGGATCGGCCGCAGCCGGCCGCAGGCCGGTCGGTGAGAAGGCGGGCGGGAGGCTCATCCGCGGGCTCCGGCACGGCGAGGGAACACCGGCGAAACCTTCCTCCCCTGGTCAAGTCGCCCTTGTGGACGGGCCGGACGGGGGCCCCGGGTCTGGGCGGTCCGTACCCTACTGGCGGGTAAGAGTCGGCCTGTCGGGTATGGCCCGACTCGATGTCACGGGCGTGGCGCCGGAGAGGTAGGGTCGGGGGTGGTCGGGGACATCCCATACAGCTCGCCGGCGACTTGCGCCGGTGTACCAACGAGGAGATCGGTTCGTGACGATCCGCGTAGGCATCAACGGGTTTGGCCGCATCGGCCGGAACTACTTCCGCGCATTGCTGGAGCAGGGCGCAGACATCGAGATCGTGGCCGTCAATGACCTGGGTGACACCGCGACCACTGCCCACCTGTTGAAGTACGACACCATTCTGGGCCGCCTCAAGCAGGAGGTCTCCCACACCGCCGACACGATCACCGTCGACGGCAAGACGCTCAAGGTGCTCTCCGAGCGCAACCCCGCGGACATCCCCTGGGGCGAGCTGGGCGTCGACATCGTGATCGAGTCGACCGGCATCTTCACGAAGAAGGCCGACGCCGAGAAGCACATCGCCGGTGGCGCCAAGAAGGTCATCATCTCGGCTCCGGCCAAGGATGAGGACGTCACCATCGTGCTGGGCGTCAACCAGGACCAGTACGACCCGGCGAACCACCACGTCATCTCCAACGCCTCCTGCACCACCAACTGTGTGGCGCCGATGGCGAAGGTGCTCGACGAGAACTTCGGCATCGTCAAGGGCCTGATGACGACGGTGCACGCGTACACGAACGACCAGCGCATCCTGGACTTCCCGCACAAGGACCTGCGCCGCGCCCGTGCCGCCGCCGAGAACATCATCCCGACGACGACCGGTGCCGCGAAGGCGACCGCCCTGGTGCTGCCGCAGCTCGAGGGCAAGCTGGACGGCATCGCGATGCGCGTCCCGGTCCCGACCGGCTCGGTCACCGACCTGGTCGTCGAGCTCGGCCGCGAGGTCACCAAGGAAGAGGTCAACGCCGCCTTCCAGAAGGCCGCCGAGGGCGAGCTCAAGGGTCTCCTCGAGTACACGGAGGACCCGATCGTCTCCTCCGACATCGTCAACTCGCCGGTGTCCTGCACGTTCGACTCGTCCCTGACCATGGTCCAGGACGGCACGAGCGTGAAGATCATCGGCTGGTACGACAATGAGTGGGGCTACTCCAACCGCCTCGTCGACCTCACGGTCTTCGTCGGCAACCAGCTCTGATCGTGGAGCAGACCGCCTGATATGAGTGCAGGGCTCGGTCGGCGCGCCAACGCGCTGTCCGAGCCCTGACGCACGTATCGGAGCGGTCGACCGCTTCCGATCACAAGTGATCACGAGTGATCACAAGCTCTTCTCCAGGAGTCCCTTCATGAAGACGATCGACGAACTCCTCTCCGAAGGGGTCGCGGGCAAGCGGGTCTTCGTCCGCGCCGACCTCAACGTGCCGCTGGACGGCACCACCATCACCGACGACGGCCGCATCCGCGCGGTGCTGCCCACCGTCAAGGCGCTTGCCGAGGCGGGCGGCCGGGTAGTCGTCGCCTCGCACCTGGGCCGCCCCAAGGGTGCCCCGGACCCCGCCTTCTCACTTGCCCCGGCCGCCGCCCGCCTGGGTGAACTCCTCGGCGCCGACGTGGCGTTCGCGACGGACACCGTCGGCGATTCCGCCACCGCCACCGTCGCCGGCCTCGCCGACGGACAGGTCGCGGTCCTCGAGAACCTGCGCTTCAACGCCGGCGAGACGGCCAAGGACGACGCCGAGCGCGGCGCCTTCGCCGACCGTCTGGCCGGCCTCGCCGACCTCTACGTGGGCGACGGTTTCGGCGCGGTGCACCGCAAGCACGCGTCCGTGTACGACCTCCCGGCCCGCCTGCCGCACGCCGCGGGCTTCCTCATCGCCACCGAGGTCGGCGTTCTGAAGAAGCTCACGGACGACGTCCAGCGGCCCTACGTCGTCGCCCTCGGCGGCGCCAAGGTCTCCGACAAGCTCGCCGTCATCGACGAACTGCTCGGCAAGGCCGACCGCATCCTCATCGGCGGCGGCATGGCGTACACCTTCCTCAAGGCCAAGGGCTACGAGATCGGCACGTCGCTGGTCCAGGAGGACCAGCTGTCCGCCGTCACCGAGTACCTGGAGCGCGCCGAGAAGAACGGCGTCGAACTGGTGCTGCCGGTCGACACCCTGGTCGCCGAGTCGTTCCCGGACCTGAAGACCAAGGCGCCGTCCCACCCCGCCACCGTCGCCGCCGACGCCATGCCGGCCGGCCGGATGGGCCTGGACCTCGGCCCCGAGACCTGCGCGCTCTACGCCTCGAAGCTCACCGACGCGGCCACCGTCTTCTGGAACGGCCCCATGGGTGTCTTCGAGCACCCCGACTACGCCGAGGGCACCAAAGCGGTCGCCCAGGCCCTTCTCGACTCCCCGGGCTACACCGTGGTCGGCGGCGGCGACTCCGCCGCGGCCGTCCGCATCCTGGGCTTCGACGAAAAGGCATTCGGCCACATCTCGACCGGAGGCGGCGCCTCCCTCGAATACCTCGAGGGCAAGACGCTCCCCGGCCTTGCCGCACTGGAGGACTGACCCTCAATGACCGCTGCTGAAAAAGGCCGCACCCCGCTGATGGCGGGCAACTGGAAGATGAACCTCAACCACCTCGAGGCCATCGCCCACGTCCAGAAGCTCGCCTTCGCCCTGGCCGACACGGACTACGAGGCCGTCGAGGCCGCCGTCCTGCCGCCCTTCACCGACCTGCGCTCCGTGCAGACCCTCGTCGACGGCGACAAGCTGAAGATCAAGTACGGCGCCCAGGACATCTCGGCGCACGACGGCGGCGCCTACACCGGCGAGATCTCCGGCCCGATGCTGGCCAAGCTGAAGTGCACGTACGTGGCCGTCGGCCACTCCGAGCGCAGGCAGTACCACGACGAGACCGACGACATCGTGAACGCCAAGGTCAAGTCCGCGTACAAGCACGGCATCACGCCGATCCTGTGCGTCGGCGAGGAGCTGGCCGTCCGCGAGGCCGGCAACCACGTCGCCCACACCCTCGCCCAGGTCGAGGGCGGTCTGAAGGACGTGCCCGCCGAGCAGGCCGAGTCCGTCGTGATCGCCTACGAGCCCGTCTGGGCCATCGGCACCGGCAAGGTCTGCGGAGCCGAGGACGCCCAGGAGGTCTGCTCCGCCATCCGCGGCAAGCTCGCCGAACTGTACTCGCAGGAAGTCGCCGACCAGGTCCGCATCCAGTACGGCGGCTCGGTCAAGTCGGGCAACGTCGCCGAGATCATGGCGCAGGCCGACATCGACGGCGCGCTGGTCGGCGGTGCCTCGCTGGACGCGGACGAGTTCGTCAAGATCATCCGCTTTCGCGACCAGTGAGTAGGCGCTAGCCGCGATCCGTCGTACCCTTGCGGGGTCCAGTTCCGAGCTGGGCCCCGCGTCGTCCCATCCGAATCCGAGGAAGTTGGTCCAGCCGTGATTTTGGGGTTCTCGATCGCCCTGATCGTCTTCAGCCTGTTGCTGATGCTGCTGGTGCTGATGCACAAGGGGAAGGGCGGCGGTCTCTCCGACATGTTCGGTGGCGGCATGCAGTCCTCCGTCGGTGGCTCCTCGGTCGCCGAGCGCAACCTCGACCGGATCACCGTCGTGGTCGGGCTGCTCTGGGCCGTCTGCATCGTCACGCTCGGCGTCATGATGAAGTCGGGCTGACCCGAGCGGAAGACCCTGGCGGACAATCCGCACGCATCGGGTGCGCATTCCCCACGTAAGGCCCCATGTCCGGTACGCGCAGCACAGTGCGGCCTATCATGGGGCTTGCGTCTGGGTGGGGGAGCGGTAACTCCAATCACTGGACGCGCGTTGGGCCTTACGTAGACTGAGGCGCTCGCAGCGAAGCGGAACGCCGACTCGCCTCGCCGCGCCATCACGCAGGGAGTTACGACCGTGGCAAGTGGCAACGCGATCCGGGGAAGCCGGGTCGGGGCGGGGCCGATGGGCGAGGCCGAGCGCGGTGAGTCAGCGCCGCGGCTGCGCCTCTCCTTCTGGTGCTCCAACGGGCACGAGACCCAGCCGAGCTTCGCGAGCGACGCGCAGGTTCCCGATACGTGGGACTGCCCCCGCTGCGGCTTTCCGGCCGGCCAGGACCGGGACAACCCCCCGGACCCGCCGCGTACGGAACCGTACAAGACGCACCTCGCTTATGTGCGGGAGCGGCGCAGCGACGCGGACGGTGAGGCGATCCTCGCCGAGGCGCTCGCCAAACTGCGGGGCGAGGTCTGACAGTTCACATTCGGTTCGGTTCGGCCAGGAGCCGACGGCCGGATCTGTGCGGTGTGCAGTCGGCCGGGCGGCCTGCGCCGCACCGTGCTGGAGCACCTGAGCCGCGCCCGCGGTGTGTCTGCGTTGTGCCGTGCTCATGTCCGGCTGCTCGCTTCCGGCCCCTTCTTCCCGCCCACGGCCGCGCTCTCGGCCCCGCCCACGGCCGCGCTCTCGGCCCCGCCCACGGCCGCGCTCTCGGCCCCGCCCACGGCCGCGCTCTCGGCTCCGCCTGACCCGCCTGTCCTGCCCGCGGTCCGGCCCGACAGGCATCCTGCCCGTCGCCCCGCTGAATACCCGGGGGCCGGTCAGCCGTATCTGTTGTTGCGCCCCACGACGGCGTCACGCCAGATGATGTCCACCTCTGATCAATTAGGTTGGAACCGGCAGTGGGGCGGATACGCAGCACAGGCAGCAAGGAAGAAGGCTGAAGTCCGAGATGAACGCAGACGGCCGTACCAGGCTCGACCAGACTCCCGAGTGGACCGCACTGGCCAAGCACCGCGAGGAGCTCGGGAACCTGCGGTTGCGTGAGGTGTTCGCCGCCCACCCCGACCGGGGGGCCGCGTACACGCTCCGGGTCGGTGACCTGTACATCGACTACTCCAAGCACCTCGTCACCGACGACACCCTGCGGCTGCTGCGCGAACTGGCCGTCGCCACCGACGTGTTCGGGCTGCGCGACGCCATGTTCCGCGGTGAGCGGATCAACACCACCGAGGACCGGGCCGTCCTGCACACCGCCCTCAGGGCGCCGCGCGACGCGGTGATCGAGGTCGACGGGGAGAACGTCGTCCCCGGCGTGCACGCCGTTCTCGACAGGATGGCCGCCTTCGCCGACCGCGTGCGTTCCGGTGAGTGGACCGGGCACACCGGCAAGCGCATCCGCACGGTGGTCAACATCGGCATCGGCGGCTCCGACCTCGGCCCCGCGATGGCGTACGAGGCGCTGCGCGCCTTCACCGACCGCGACCTCACGGTCCGCTTCGTCTCCAACGTGGACGGCTCCGACCTGCACGAGGCCACCCGCGACCTGGACCCGGCGGAGACGCTGTTCATCGTCGCGTCCAAGACGTTCACCACCATCGAGACGGTCACCAACGCCACCTCCGCCCGGACCTGGCTGCTCAACGCGCTCGGCGACGAGAACGCCGTCGCCAAGCACTTCGTCGCCCTGTCGACGAACGCGGAGAAGGTCGCCGGCTTCGGCATCGACACGGCCAACATGTTCGAGTTCTGGGACTGGGTCGGCGGGCGCTACTCGTACGACTCGGCGATCGGCCTGTCGCTGATGATCGCCATCGGACCGGACCGCTTCCGGGAGATGCTCGACGGGTTCCACCTCGTCGACGACCACTTCCGCACCGCCCCGGCCGAGTCCAACGTGCCGCTGCTGCTGGGTCTGCTGGGCGTCTGGTACGGCAACTTCCTGGGCGCCCAGTCGCACGCGGTCCTGCCGTACTCGCACTACCTGTCGAAGTTCACCGCCTACCTCCAGCAGCTCGACATGGAGTCCAACGGCAAGTACGTCGGCCGGGACGGGCGCGAGGTCCAGTGGCAGACCGGCCCCGTCGTCTGGGGCACGCCGGGTACCAACGGGCAGCACGCCTACTACCAGCTGATCCACCAGGGGACGAAGCTGATCCCCGCGGACTTCATCGGCTTCGCCGAGCCGGTCGCCGAACTGAGCGACGAGCTCAAGGCGCAGCACGACCTGCTGATGGCCAACTTCTTCGCCCAGACGCAGGCCCTGGCCTTCGGCAAGACGCCGGACGAGGTGCGCGGCGAGGGCGTGCCCGAGGAACTGGTACCGCACAAGACGTTCAAGGGCGACCACCCCACGACCACGATCCTCGCGCGCGAGCTGACGCCGTCCGTCCTCGGCCAGCTCGTCGCCCTCTACGAGCACAAGGTGTTCGTGCAGGGCGCGATCTGGGACATCGACTCCTTCGACCAGTGGGGTGTGGAGCTGGGCAAGGTGCTCGCCAAGCGCGTCGAGCCGGCGCTCACCGAAGGCGCTGACGTGCCCGGTCTGGACGCCTCCAGCCGGGCTCTGGTCGCCACCTACCGGGAGCTGCGCGGCCGGAGCTGAGAGCGCAGCGGGAAGCGGGCGGCGCACTGTCGTCCGCTTCCCGTAGAATCCCCCGTCGATCATGATGCCAGTCATTGCGGCGAACGTTCGGGGGCGCTCAAGTTGGGACGTACACGCGGGAGTTGGACAGGCGGCACGCTCAAGGTGTCGTCGTTCTTCAAACCCCACCAGGTGGCACGGGCGCTGTTCCATCCCGCGTGGATCCCCGATTCGCTCGATCGGTCCATCGAACGGCTCAAACGGATCCGGATCATCGCCGGACTGGTCGCCACCCTCGGTGTGTACACCTTCCTCGTCGGCGGATTCGACTTCACGGAGCTGCTGACGAACACGCTGACCGCGGCCGTGGTCCTGCTGTTCCTCACCCCGCTGACGGTCGGCGTGATGCTTCTGGTGTGGCGGCGCACCGGCACCGTACGGGAGCTGCGGGTACCGCTGGCCGGCGCGTTCAAGCTGCTGCTGCTCTTCGTCTGCGCCCTCACCGCCCCGGTGCTGCTGGCCTGGGTGATGCTCGGGCTCGGGAGGGACGACCTGGTGCTGTTCCTGGCCCTCTGCCTGGTGATGCTGTGGCTGGTCGTCTTCGTCTTCGCCGCGGCGCTGCGGGTCTCCGGGAACTTCTTCGGCACGGGTGCCGTGCACCGCTCGCTGCCGGCCCTGCTCGCCGTCGTCACCTGCTGGCTGATGTCCCTGCCGGACCTGATCACCGGTGACCTGAAAGGGCTCGGTCTTGCCCTGGGGATCGTCTTCATCCTGGCCGCCCCGCTGACGGTCACCGGGATCGCGCTGCTGGAACTGCGGCGGCTCAAGCGGCGCTACGGCATCCGGCTGGCGGACCACCCGGCGACCCAGGGCCCGTTCCCAGGACTCGTCGTGCCGGTCCCGGCGCCGGCCCAGGCATCGCACCCGGCCTCCGGTCCGGTCCCCGCCCCCGCCCTCGCGCCCGGTCCGGGGCAGCCGCACATCCCGGTCCAGGGAAATCCCTACGCCCACCCGCAGTCCCCGTACGCCCTGGGCGCCCCCGGCAACCCGTACACCCCGCCCGCGCAGAACCCCTACGCGCGCTGAGCCGCCGAGTCTCCGGGCCGTCGGACCAGAGGGATCGCCACGGCCGGGCGCCCTGCCCCGCCCCGCCCTGCCCCGCCCCGCCCCGCCCCGCCCCACCCCGTTCCGCCACTCCGTCACGCGACCGCGCTCAGAGTGTCCGCGAGGCGGCGCCGGGCCGCGCGGGCGGCCGGGAGGGCGGCGAGGACGGCGGCACCCAGTACCGCGGCGGCACCGAGCAGGACCAGGAGCGCGGGGGAGGGCACCCGGGCGATTCCGGCGCCGATGCCGCTCGACCGTCCCTGGGCGTCGATCAGCCAGTGCGCCAGCGGCAGCCCCAGCCCCATGGCGAGGAGCACGGCGGCCAGTGCAGTGCAGGAGACGGCCGTGACCGTGATCGCGGTGATCTGCCGCGGCGAGAGGCCGATCGCCTTGAGCGCGAGCAGGTCCCGTTCGCCCTCGCGGACCATGCCGCCGATCGTGGTGAGCAGCTCGATCAGCCCGATCAGCGCGAGTACGGCGATCAGCCCGACGACGACCGCGCGCAACGGGGGCAGCCCCTCGGCCGGGTTCGCCACGGCATGCACGTCGAGCAGGCCGTCCCCGGCCCCGGCCAGCCGCTCGGCGACGGCCCCGGGGTCGGCGCCGGGAACCAGCCGGAGCTGGTAGAGATCGGGCCGCAGAGCGGGGTCGTTGCCGCGCAGGGTGTCGAGCGAGGTGGAGACGACCCGTCCGGCGTTCTCCGGCTCGATGCTGCGGCCGACGATGTGCAGGACCTGCGGCCGGTCGCCGACGGTCACCCGCACCCAGTCACCGACCCGTACGTGCAGCAGGTCCAGGAACCCCTGCCCGGCCACCGCCTCGTCGGGCCCGTGCGCGGCGCGGCCCTCGGCCAGGGTGAACGGGTAGGGCTCCTGACGGGTGCCGAAGCCGCGCAGCGCGATCGTGGCGGTCTGGCCGGGGACCAGGGCGGCCACCTCCACACCGGGGTGGGCGGCGGCGACCTGCGGATCGCGTTCCAGCAGGGCGCGGGCCTCCCGGTCGCCGAGCGAGGCGTCCGCGCGGACGCTGAGCGCGGCGGGCAGCCCCATCCGCTCCGGGCTGCTCCCGAAGCGGTCGATGGTGGTCCACGCGCTCAGCGCCGTCACGATCAGCAGCAGCGGCAGTGCCAGCCTGGCCACCGTGCCCAGGGAGCGCGGGCGGCGGGTGAACGCCTTGTGCCGGCCCAGGACCAGCGCGGGCGGCACCCGGGCCCCGAGCGCCCGTCGCGCCACGCCCGTCAGCCGGCCGGCCCCGGGCGCCGCCGGCCCAGGCCCTGTCGGCACCGGCACCGGCGGCACCCGGCCCGCCCGCCACGCCGCGAGTCCGGTGGTGGCGCCGATGAACAGCACCGCACCCACGGGCACCACGAACAGCGCCACGGTGTGTCCCGGCAGCCCCTGCCACACGCCGACCGCGTCTCCCAGCCGCCCCGGCGCCCCGCTGCCCAGCGCCTCGGTCAGCGCGGCGGCCGCCACCGCGCCCAGCAGGGCGTAGCCGAGATGCTGGAGAAGGAAGACACGCACGACCTGTCCCGGGGTGAAGCCGATCGCCTTGAGGACGGAGATGTCCCGCAGATGCCCCCGGATCCGGGTGCTGATCGCCCCGTGCACCGCGAACCCGGCGGCGACCAGCGCGCCGAGCCCGAACAGGCCCAGAACCTGGCCGAGCAGCCGGTTGTCGCCCTGCGCCTCGGCCCGCGCCTGCTGCCAGGTGGCGACCTCCCCGATGGCACCGGCCCCCAGCACGGTCACCGCCCGCTGCACCACGTACCCGGTGTCCTCGGGGTCGGTCAGCCGCAGCCCGGTCACCTGGCCGTCGGGGTCGGTCACGGCCGACGGCAGGGCCCACACCAGGCCGGACTGTTCTCCCGGCCGGTAGCGCGGCTCGGCACTGTCGGCGACGCCCACCACGGTCAGGGTCCGCGCGGTGCCGGGCAGGGTGAGGGTGTCGCCGGGCGTGGTGAGCAGGGCACGGGCGAGGCTGCTCTCCAGAACCACGCCGTCGGGCGTGGCGGGGTCCAGCCAGCGCCCGGAGGTGATCAGCGGGCGGCCGGTCCCGGGCCGGTCGACGGTGCCGCGCAGCTCGGCGGCGGCCCGGCTGCCACGTGCGGCGAGGGTGACGGCGGCCGTGGGGTAGGGGCCGGCGACGGACTCCACACCGTCCAGGTCCGCCAGCTTCGAGGCGGCGGCCGGGGCGGTGGTGTGCAGCGTGACATGCGCGCCGTGGGCCTGGGCGAAGGTCCGCTGCCAGGGGTTGGTCGCATACCCGAACAGGGCCGTGGCCAGCAGCAGGGACGCGACGATGCCCGCGGTGGCCAGGACCAGGAACAGCGCCTCACCGCGATGCGTGCGCAGATCGGAGTGCGCCCAGCGCAAGCTCGCTCGCACCGGCGTCAGCCCCTTCGCCGGCGCCGGCCGCCCGGACCGTCGTACATCCGCATGCCAGTCCCTCGCCCGTCCCTTGTCGGTGGCCGACCCCTTGCAGGTCTCTTGCCGGTCCCGTGTTCTGTGCCGGTCCCTTGCCGGTCCCTTGCCGGTCCCTTGCCGGACCCTTGCCGGTCCCGTGTTCCGTACCGGTTCCTCGTCGGTCTCTTGCCGGTCCTGTGTTCCGTGCCGGGAATCGGTTCCCGACGCCTCTTCGCTCAGCTCCCCGGTCGCTTCGTGGTTCAGCCCCCGGCCGTCTTGCGGTTCAGCCCCGGTCGCCTCGCGGTGCAGTCCCCGGTCGGTCCCCGGTCGGTCCCCGGTCGGTCCCCGGTTCAGTCCCTGAGTTCCAGCACCCCGGACGTTCCCCGGCCGGGCGGCGGTGTCCCGTCCAGTTCCGCGTCGTCGGCGATCCGTCCGTCGAAGAAGCTGATCACCCGGTCCGCGGCGCTCGCCAGCCGGGCGTCGTGCGTGACCAGCACGATCGTCTGCCCGCGCCGGTGGAAGCGGGACAGCAGCCGCATCACCTCGCGGGTGCCCCTGCTGTCCAGGCTGCCGGCGGGTTCGTCGGCCAGCAGCAGCGGCGGGTGGTTGACCAGGGCACGGGCCAGTGCGACCCGCTGCTGCTCACCGCCGGACAGCTCGCCCGGCATGCTCCGCTCCTTGCCCGTCAGACCCAGCTCGGCCAGCAGTTCCTCCCGCCCGGCGCGGGCCTTCCTCGGCGGGGTCCCGGCGAGCAGCGCCGGCAGCTCGACGTTGTCGGCGACCGACAGATTCGAGACGAGGTTGAAGAACTGGAAGACGATCCCGATGTGCTTCCTGCGCTTCACCGCCCAGCGGGCCTCGCTGTAGTCGTCGGTGCGCTCGCCGTCCAGCCAGATGCTGCCGGCGTCCGGGCGCTGGAGCCCGCCGAGCAGATGCAGCAGGGTCGACTTGCCGGCGCCGGACGGACCGGTGACCGCCACGAACTCGCCGCGTGTCACCCGCAGATCGACCCCGCGCACCGCGTGTGCCGGGGCTCCCTCGCCGTGGTGCGTCTTGACCAGGCCTTCGGCGCGCAGCACGGGAGCGGGACTCTCGCTCACTCCAGCTCCTCCAGCTCTTCCTGGCACCGCTCCAGCCAGTCGAGGTCGGCCTGCAGGTGCAGCATCGCGCCCTCGATCAGCAGATGGGCGACGCGGTTGTCCCGCTCTTCGGCTGCGGCCAGCTTCGACAACTGCCGCATGGTGTTGAGGTACTGGCGCCGCTGGCGGTTGATCAGGGCGATCCGGTCGGCGAGGCCGGTCTGCGGGGCGAGGGCCAGCTTCATGAAGAACTCGTCCCGCACCCGCGGCTCGTCCGCGGTCTCCTCGAACCAGGCGCGCAGCGCCTCCCGCCCGGCGTCGGTGAGGTGATAGACCTTCTTGTTGGGCCGGCCGGCCTGCTCGACGTCCTCGCCCTCGATCAGCCCCGACTTCTCGAGGCGGCCCAGGGTGACGTAGATCTGGCCGACGTTCGGCTGAGGGTACGCGGAGCCCAGCAGTTGCTCAAGGTCCTGCTTCAGCTCGTAGCCGTGGGCCGGACCGCGGGCGAGCAGGGCCAGCAGGGACTGCCGCACTCGTGCTCTCCTCCCCGCGTCCTTCGTGCCAGGTGCGGCGCGCCCGGTTCCGTGTCCCGCGCGCCTCACACAATGTGCCGCACGCCCTAGTATCGCCGATACCTAACAGGTATACATGGCCACTGACCCCGGCAAGGATGCCGGGTGCGGGTGCACAGGGAGGAACCTATGCGGTGGATCCATGCCGCCGGTAGGGGCCTTCTCGTCCTCCTCGTGCTCCTGACCGTGGGCGTGGTCTCCGGGGCGCGGGCCGACCGGGCCGCACCCGGCGACGGGCGTGGCCCGCTCACCCTGGCCACCGCGGGGGACCTCACCGGCTATCTCGGCCCCCTGCTCGACGGCTGGAACCGCACCCACCCCGGCGAGGAGGTCACGCTCGTCGAGCTGCCCGACTCGGCCGACGAGACCCGCGCGCAGATGATCACGGACCTGCGCGATCCCGGCCACGGCCGCTTCGACGTCCTCAACATCGACGTCAGCTGGACCTCGGAGTTCGCCGCCGGCGGCTGGATCCGCCCGCTGCCGCGCGACCGCTTCCCGCTGGAGACCTTCCTGCCGGGCGTCGTGGACACCGCGACCTACGACGGCCGGCTGTACGCCGTCCCGTACGTGACCAACGCCGGACTGCTCCTGTACCGCGCGGACGTGCTCGACGCCGAGGGTGTGGCGCCGCCGCGCACCTGGGCCGAGCTGGAGCGGGCCGCGAAGAACCTCGCCCCGGAGTACGGACTCGACGGTTACGCCGGCCAGTTTCTGCCCTACGAGGGCCTGACCGTCAACGCGGCCGAGGCCGTCTACTCGGCGGGCGGCACCATCCTGGGCGACGAGGGCGAGCGCGTCACCGTCGACTCCCGGGCGGCCCGCGAGGGCATCGGATTCCTGGCCCGCGGGGTCCGCGACGGCTGGATCCCCCAGGAGGCGCTGACCTACAAGGAG
The DNA here is from genome assembly GCF_036634175.1 of Streptomyces sp. P9-A2. Classification (NCBI taxonomy): domain Bacteria; kingdom Bacillati; phylum Actinomycetota; class Actinomycetes; order Kitasatosporales; family Streptomycetaceae; genus Streptomyces; species Streptomyces sp. P9-A2. The sequence continues at coordinate 1,739,449 of NZ_JAZIFX010000001.1, read as the reverse complement.
GAGGAGTCCAAGCAGGCCTTCCAGGACGGCAGGCTGCTCTTCCTGCGCAACTGGCCCTACGCCTACGTCGCCGCGTCCGCCCCGGGCTCCGCGGTCGCCGGGAAGGTCGGCGCCGTACCCCTGCCGGGGCCGGACGGGCCGGGCACCAGTGTCCTCGGCGGCTCCAACCTCGCCGTCGCCGCCCATGCGCGGCACCCCGACTCCGCCGCGCGGCTGATCGCGTACCTCACCAGCGAGCCGGTCCAGCGCCAGGTGCTCACCCGCGGCGCGCTGCCGCCCGTACGGGCCGCGCTGTACGACGATCCCCGACTGGTCCGGCAGTTCCCGTACCTGCCCACGCTGCGTGAGAGCGTGCTCGCCGCCGCCCCGCGCCCCAAGAGTCCGCGCTATGACCAGGTGAGCCTGGTCGTGCAGGCGGTGGTGCACGACGCGATGGCGGGGCGGCAGACGCCCGAAGCGGCGGTGCGACGGCTGGCGCGCGAACTCGCCGCCGTCTCCGCGCGCTAGCCGCGCCGTACGGGGCCCGCACCCCGGGGCTCCCGGGCCCGCACCCCGGGGTCCCGGGGCCCGCACCCCGGGGTCCGCGCTCCGGGCCCGTCCGGCCCCCGGGTTTCTCACCCGGACATCCATCTTCAGTTACCTGTTAAGTAACACGGGCGTCTCAAAGGTGACCGGTATGTCCAAATCGATGACGATTAATCCATGGCAACCTCCGGGTAGCTTGCGCCTGTTCATTGACACCTCCGCGACACGCCTACATAACATGCATGCATAACGGCGATGACGCCGTCGGCCCGGGCCTCCCGGGTCTCCGCACGCACAGACAGGTCGACGTGGTGAGCCCCGAGCACATCGACACCCGCCGCTGGTGGCGCGACGCAGTGATCTACCAGGTGTACGTCCGCAGCTTCCTGGACAGCACCGGTGACGGAATCGGCGATCTCGCCGGGGTCAGGGCGGGCCTGCCCTACCTGAAGAAGCTGGGCGTGGACGGGATCTGGCTGAGCCCCTTCTACCCCTCGCCGCAGCACGACCACGGCTACGACGTGGCCGACTACCGCGACGTCGACCCGGTCTTCGGCGACCTCGCCGAGTTCGACCTGCTGGTCGGGGCCGCCCGGCGGCTCGACGTCAAGGTGCTGCTGGACGTCGTCCCCAACCACTGCTCCAGCGAGCACCCCTGGTTCCGCGAGGCGCTCGCCGCGGCTCCCGGCAGCCCGGAACGGGCCCGCTTCCACTTCACCGACGGCCGCGGCCCCGACGGCGCCGAGCCGCCCAACAACTGGCACGCCATGTTCGGCGGGCCCGCCTGGAGCCGCGTCACCGAGCCGGACGGCCGGCCCGGCCAGTGGTACCTGCACATGTTCACGCCCGAACAGCCGGACTGGAACTGGCGCAACCCCGAGATCGCCGCCGACTTCGACCGGACCCTGCGGTTCTGGCTGGACCGGGGCGTCGACGGCTTCCGCATCGATGTCGCCGCCGGCCTGTTCAAGCACCCGGAACTGCCCGACTCCCCGGACCCGGAGGCCGACGCCCGCACCCGGGACTCGGTCAACCCGCTGGCCTGGAACCAGCCCGAGGTGCACGACGTGTGGCGGCACTGGCGCACGGTGTGCGAGGAGTACACCGCCCGCGACGGCCGCGAACGGCTCCTGGTCGGCGAGGTCTCCGTGCCGACCGCCCGCGAGCACGCCCGGTACGTCCGCCCCGACGAGCTCCACCAGGCCTTCTTCTTCGACCTGCTCGGCGCCCCCTGGGACGCCGACGCCTTCCGCAAGGTCATCTCCGAGGCCATGCAGGACATCGCCGGCACCGGATCGACCGTCACCTGGGTCCTCAACAACCACGACCAGGTCCGCACCGTCACCCGCTACGGCGAACCCACCCCCCAGGGCAGCGGCCTCGGCGCCGCCCGTGCCCGCGCCGCCGCGCTGCTGATGCTGGCACTGCCCGGCGCCGCGTACGTCTACCAGGGCGAGGAACTGGGCCTGCCCGAGGTCGTCGACCTCCCCGACGATGTGCTCACCGACCCGATCTTCCGCCGCACCGGCAGCCGCGCCCGGATCCGCGACGGCTGCCGGGTGCCGCTGCCCTGGTCGGGGCAGGCCTCCCCGTTCGGCTTCACCTCCGGTGCCGAGGGGGCCGCACCCTGGCTGCCGCAGCCCGAGTGGTTCGCCGAACACGCCACCGACCGCGCCCTCGCCGACACCCGGTCCTTCTGGCACCTCTACCGCGACGGCCTGCAACTGCGTGCCGCGCTGCCCCAGCTGGGCGAGGGCACACTGCGCTGGCTGGAGACCGGGCCGGACGTCCTGGCCTTCGCCCGCGCCGACGACCTGGTGTGTGCCGTCAACTTCGGCACCGCCCCCGTACCCGCCCCGGTCCCCGGCACCCCGCTGCTCGCCAGTGGCCCGTGCCCGCCCGGAGTCCTGCCCGGCTCCACGGCCGCCTGGTGGATCGACGGCTCCTGAAACCCGCCCACTTCACGTATCCCGAAAGATCCTGAACGCACTCCTGAACGCACTCCCGAACGCACTTCTGAACGTTTTCCGAAGGGACATCAACGATGATGCGACGACGTACCACCCTGCTCACCGGCTGCACCGCTCTCGTGCTCGCCCTCGGCGCCACCGCCTGCGGCTCGGGCGAGCCCGTCGCGGCCGGCGGCGGCGACAAGGCGCTCGGCGGTCAGACCGTCTCGGTCGCCGGCGTCTGGTCCGGCAGCGAGCAGAAGAACTTCCAGAAGGTGCTCGACGCCTTCACCGAGAAGACCGGCGCCAAGACGGAGTTCGTGTCCACCGGCGACAACGTCTCCACCGTCGTCGGCAGCAAGATCGAGGGCGGCAACGCCCCCGACGTCGTGATGGTCCCCCAGGTCGGCGTGCTGAACCAGTTCGCCGAGGAGGGCTGGCTCAAGCCGCTGGACAAGAAGGTCCAGGGCACCGTGGAGGCCAACTTCGCCGAGGTGTGGCAGAACTACGGCAGCGTCGACGGCACGCTCTACGGCCTCTACTTCAAGGCCGCCCACAAGTCGACCGTCTGGTACAGCCCCGAGGCCCTGGAACAGGCGGGCGTCACCCCGCCGAAGACCTACGACGCCATGCTGAAGGACGGGCGCACCGTCTCCGACTCCGGTCTCGCCGCCTTCTCGGTCGCCGGACAGGACGGCTGGACGCTGACCGACTGGTTCGAGAACGTCTACCTCTCCCAGGCCGGACCCGAGAAGTACGACGCCCTCGCCGCGCACGAGATCAAGTGGACCGACCCGACGGTGGTCGAGGCGCTCACCACGCTCGGCGACCTCTTCAAGGACAAGCAGCTCATCGCGGGCGGCCAGAAGGAAGCCCTGAACACCGACTTCCCCGGCTCGGTGGAGAAGGTCTTCGGACCTCAGCCGGACGCCGCCATGGTCTACGAGGGCGACTTCGTGGCCGGCGTCGCCAAGGACCAGTTCGGCAAGGACATCGGCACCGACGCGAACTTCTTCCCGTTCCCGCCGGTCGGTGACGGCGAGGCCCCGGTGGTCAGCGGCGGCGACGCGGCCGTGGTGCTCAAGGACGGCAAGAACGCCGAGGCCGGCATGGCGCTCCTGGAGTACCTGGCCACACCGGAGGCCGCCGCCGTGTGGGCCGAGGCCGGCGGCTTCCTCTCCCCGAACAAGGAACTCGACCCCTCCTCCTACGGCGACGACGTCACCCGCGCCACCGCCGAGTCCCTGATCGAGGCCGGCGACTCGGTCCGCTTCGACATGTCGGACCAGGCCCCGGCGGCCTTCGGCGGCACCAAGGGCGCCGGCGAGTGGAAGATCCTCCAGGACTTCCTGCGTGACCCGTCCGACCCGAAGAAGACCGCGGCCGAGCTGGAGAAGGCGGCGGCCAAGGCGTACGGGAACTGACGGCCATGACCGCCACCCTGGTGAAGGAAGCGAGCCCGCCGGCTCCTTCGCACCCCGATCGTGCCCGCCGCCTGCGCCTGCGCAGGCGGGGGCGGATCGTCGCCGTGCTGTTCGTGCTGCCCGCCCTGCTCCTGCTGGGCGCGCTGGTCGTCTACCCGGTGCTGTTCTCCGTCGGCCGCAGCCTCTTCGACGCCTCCGGCACCCGGTTCGTGGGCGCCGGGAACTACACCGAGATGTTCCGCGACCCGACCACCCTCAAGGCCGTCCGCAACACCGCGATCTGGGTCGTGATCGCCCCCACCCTGCTCACCGGACTCGGCCTGATCCTGGCCGTGCTGGTGGAGAAGATCCGCTGGGCCACCGCCTTCAAGCTGCTGCTGTTCATGCCGATGGCGGTGTCCTTCCTGGCGGCCGGCATCATCTTCCGGCTCGCCTACGACGACGACCCGGACAAGGGCGTGCTGAACGCCGCCGCCGTCACGGTCCACGACGCCTTCAAGGGCAGTTCCTCCTACCCGACGGCCCGCGCCCGCGAGGCCGGCGGGGGCGGGGGAGGGGGCGCCGGACCGGGCCTGACCAAGGAGGCCGACGGCGCCTACACGACCGGCGCGGACCTCTCGCCGGGCACCGTCACCGCCCTCGGCCTGGTCGGCGTCGCCCCCAAGGACCTGCCCGACGACGCCGCGCCCGCCCACCCGGCGGCCACCGGCCAGAAGGCGGGCGCCGACGAGATCCGCGGAGTGGTCTACCTCGACTTCACCCCCGGCGGGGGAGGAGAGCCGGGCGTGGTCGACCGGCAGGAGAGCGGACTGCCCGAGATGACGGTCGAGGCGGTCCGCGACGGACGCACCGTCGCGAGCACGACGACCGCCGCCGACGGCTCGTTCCGCTTCACCGGCCTGGACGGCGGCTCGTACGCGGTCAAGCTGCCCGCCGCCAACTTCGCGCCCCCCTACGACGGCATCTCCTGGCTCGGACCCACCCTGGTCACCCCGGCGATCATCGGGTCCTACCTGTGGATCTGGACCGGGTTCGCGATGGTGCTGATCGGCGCGGGACTCTCGGCCCTGCCGCGGGACGCGCTGGAGGCGGCGCGGATGGACGGCGCGAACGAGTGGCAGATCTTCCGCCGGATCACCGTCCCGCTGCTCGCACCGGTCCTCACCGTCGTCTTCGTGACCCTGGTGATCAACGTGATGAAGGTCTTCGACCTCGTCTACATCATCGCCCCCGGACCCGTGCAGGAGGACGCGACCGTGCTCGCGACCCAGATGTGGCTGGTGTCGTTCGGCGGCGGAAACGACCAGGGGATGGGCAGCGCGCTCGGCGTGCTGCTCCTGCTGCTGGTCGTCCCCGCCATGGTCTTCAACGTCCGCCGCTTCCGAAGGAGTCAGCGATGAACGCGATCCGGCGCGGCCTGGGCAACGCCGTGGTGCAGGCGTTCCTGGTCGTGATCGGCCTGGTGTGGATGACCCCGCTGGCCGGCCTGTTCCTCTCCTCGCTGCGGTCCGCCGAGGACACGGCCAAGGGCGGCTGGTGGACGGTGCTCGCCGCCCCCGGGCAGCTGTCCTTCGACAACTACGCGGCCCTGCTGAAGAACTCGGGGATGACGCAGGCGTTCTGGAACACCGTGCTGATCTCGGTGCCGACCACGGCCCTGGTCGTGGTCGTCGCGGCGCTCGCCGGATACGCCTTCGCCTGGCTGGACTTCCCCGGCCGCGACGCGATCTTCCTGCTCGTGGTGGCGCTGCTGGTGGTCCCCGTACAGATCGGGCTGCTGCCGGTCGCCAAACTCTTCGGCCAGCTGGGGCTGTTCGGCACCATCCCCGGCGTCGTGCTGTTCCATGTGGCGTACGGGCTGCCGTTCGCGGTGTTCCTGCTGCGGAACTACTTCGCCGAGATACCCAAGGAGATGCTGGAGGCCGCCCGGATGGACGGCGGCAGCGAGTGGCGCATCTTCACCCGGCTGATCCTGCCCGTCGGGCGGCCGGCGATCGCCAGCCTCGCCATCTTCCAGTTCCTGTGGGTCTGGAACGACATGCTGGTCGCCCTGCTCTTCGCCGACAGCTCCTCGCAGCCGCTGACGGTGGAACTCCAGTCGCAGATCCGCCAGTTCGGCAGCAACATCGACGTACTCGCACCGGGCGCGTTCCTGTCCCTGGTGGTGCCGGTCGCCGTGTTCTTCGCCTTCCAGCGGCACTTCGTGCAGGGGGTGATGGCGGGCTCGGTGAAGTGACGGACACCGTCCCACCGGACACCGCCCCACCCGGAAACGCACGAGCCCCCGCTTCCTGACGAAGCGGGGGCTCGTGCGTCTCGTGCGCCGCGCGCGTTACGCCGACGCCGGCGGATACAGCGCCCGCGGCAGCTGCGAGGCCGCCGCCGCGTCCAGCAGCCACAGGGTGCGGGCCCGGCCGTACGCGCCCGCGGCCGGGGCCTGGATCTCGCCCGCGCCCGACAGGGCGATCACCGCGGCCTCGGCCTTGTCCTCGCCGGCCGCCAGCAGCCACACCTCCCGGGCCGCGCGGATCGCCGGCAGGGTGAGCGTCACCCTGGTCGGCGGCGGCTTGGGCGCGCCGTGGACGCCGACCACCGTGCGCTCCGTCTCCCGGACCGCGGGCAGCTCCGGGAAGAGGGACGCCACGTGCGTGTCCGGGCCGACGCCCAGCATCAGCACGTCGAACGCCGGCACCCCGCCGTGGTCCGTCGGCCCCGCGGCCCGCGCCAGCTCCTCGGCGTACGCGGCCGCCGCCGCGTCCACGTCGGCGCCGTGCGGGCCGTCGGAGGCGGGCATGGCGTGCACGCGCTCCGGGTCCAGCGGCACCGAGTCGAGCAGCGCCGCGCGGGCCTGGGTGACATTGCGCTCCGGGTCGCCGTCCGGCAGGAACCGCTCGTCGCCCCACCACAGGTCGATCCGGCCCCAGTCGACCGCGTCCCGGGCGGGCGCCGCCGCGAGCGCGGCCAGCAGGCCGTTGCCGTTGCGGCCGCCGGTCAGGACCACGGACGCCGAACCCCGCGAGGCCTGCGCGTCCACGACCCGGGTGATCAGCCGGGCCGCCGCGGCCCGGGCCATCAGCTCCTTGTCGCGGTGCACGACGAGCTGCGGTGCCGTACTCACTTCGCCACCGCCCTGTTCACCGGTCCCTGCGCCGTCGCCGCGCCCCGGGAACCTTCCGCAGCCGCTTCGACGGGAGCGGGGCCCCCGGCTCCTTTGGCCGGCGACTCACCCGCCGGCCGCTTCCCGGAGTCACCCGACACCTCGGGCTCCCGCGCCGGCTCCTTCGGAGTCCCCGACGCCTCGCCCAGCGCCCGCGACACATCGTCGAGCGCGCTCGACGCCTCGGTCAGCCCGCGCGACACCGCCGCAAGCCGCTCGCCCGACGGCGCCTTCGACGCCCCCGGATCCGCCGCCGACCTGTGCGCCGAGCTCCTCAGCCGCTCGACCCCGTACCGCAACGCCGACGCGTAGGTGTCGTCCGGGTCCAGCCGGCGCAGCTCCTCCGCGATCAGCTCCGAGGTGTCCCGGCGCTTGAGCGCCACCGCGCGCTTGGGCTGGCCCTGGATCGACAGCGTCGCCAGCGAGCCGTCGGCCCGGTCCAGCACGATCGGGCCGCAGTCGGTCGTCAGACGGACCGCCGTGAGCCCGGGGCCGGAGGACAGCGAACGCTTCACCGGGACGTCCAGCCGGTCCGCGAGCCACATGGCCAGCAGCTCACAGCTCGGGTTGGACTCCTCGCCCTCCACCTCGACGGCCTGCACCTCGCAGGTCACCTGGTCCAGGGCCGCCGCCAGCATCGAACGCCAGGGCGTGATCCGGGTCCAGGACAGGTCGGTGTCGCCCGGGGTGTAGGAGTCGGCACGGGCCGCGAGCTCCCGTACCGGCTGTTCGCAGGCATAGGTGTCGGTCACCCGGCGCTGGGCCAGCGCTCCCAGCGGATCGCCCGCCGGGTCCAGCGGAGCGTTGACCGGCCACCAGACCACCACCGGGGCGTCCGGCAGCAGCAGCGGCAGTACCACCGACTGGGCGTGGTCGGCGACCTCGCCGTACAGCCGCAGCACCACCGTCTCGCCGGTGCCCGCGTCCGCGCCGACCAGCACCTCCGCGTCCAGCCGGGACTTCGTACGGTCGCGGTGCGAACGGGAGACGCGCTTGATGACGACCAGGGTGCGCGAGGGATGCTCGCGCGAGGCGTCGCCGGCGGACCTCAGCGCGTCGTAGGCGTTCTCCTCGTCGGTCACGATGACGAGGGTGAGCACCATGCCGACCGCCGGGGTGCCGATGGCCCGGCGGGCCTTCACCAGCGCCTTGTTGATCTTGCTGGCCGTGGTGTCCGTGAGGGCTGTCTTCATGGCCGGCGCCAGCTCCGTCCGTCTCGCTCGAGCATATGGTCCGCCTCGACGGGCCCCCAGGTACCGGCCGGATACTGGGCCGGCCTGCCGTGGTTGTCCCAGTACTCCTCGATCGGGTCGAGGATCTTCCAGGACAGCTCGACCTCCTCGGTGCGGGGGAAGAGGTTGGAGTCGCCGAGCAGGACGTCGAGGATGAGCCGCTCGTACGCCTCCGGGCTGGACTCCGTGAACGACTCGCCGTAGGCGAAGTCCATCGACACGTCCCGGATCTCCATCGAGGTGCCCGGCACCTTGGAGCCGAACCGCACCGTGACACCCTCGTCCGGCTGGACGCGGATCACGATGGCGTTCTGCCCGAGCTCCTCGGTGGCCGTGGAGTCGAAGGGGGAGTGCGGTGCCCGCTGGAACACCACCGCGATCTCCGTGACCCGGCGGCCCAGCCGCTTGCCGGTGCGCAGGTAGAAGGGGACGCCCGCCCAGCGGCGGTTGTCCACGCCCAGCTTGATCGCGGCGTACGTGTCGGTCCTCGAGGAGGCGTTGATGCCGTCCTCCTCCAGATACCCGACCGCCTTCGCGCCGCCCTGCCAGCCGGCCGCGTACTGCCCGCGCACGGTGTCCCTGCCCAGATCCTTCGGCAGCCGCACGGCGCCGAGCACCTTGGTCTTCTCCGCGGCCAGCGCGTCCGCGTCGAAGGAGGCCGGCTCCTCCATGGCGGTGAGCGCCATGAGCTGGAGCAGGTGGTTCTGGATGACGTCGCGGGCGGCGCCGATGCCGTCGTAGTAGCCGGCCCGGCCGCCGATGCCGATGTCCTCGGCCATGGTGATCTGCACGTGGTCGACGAAGGACCGGTTCCAGATCGGCTCGAACATCGTGTTCGCGAAACGCAGCGCCAGGATGTTCTGGACGGTCTCCTTGCCCAGGTAGTGGTCGATGCGGAAGACCTGGTCCGGGGCGAACACCTCGTGGACGATCGCGTTGAGCTCCTCGGCCGACTTCAGGTCGTGGCCGAACGGCTTCTCGATCACCGCGCGCCGCCAGGAACCGCTCGACTGGTCGGCCAGCCCGTGCTTCTTCAGCTGCTGGATGACCACCGGGAAGGAACGCGGCGGCACCGACAGGTAGAACGCGAAGTTGCCGCCCGTGCCCTGCGCCTTGTCCAGCTCCTCGATCGTGCCGCGCAGCCGCTCGAAGGACTCGTCGTCGTCGAAGGTGCCCTGGACGAACCGCATGCCCTGGATGAGCTGCTGCCAGACCTCCTCGCGGAAGGGAGTGCGTGCGTGCTCCTTGACCGCGTCGTGGACCTCCTGCGCGAAGTCCTCGTTCGCCCACTCGCGGCGGGCGAAACCGACCAGCGAGAAGCCCGGCGGCAGCAGACCCCGGTTGGCGAGGTCGTACACCGCCGGCATCAGCTTCTTGCGCGACAGATCGCCCGTGACCCCGAAGATGACCAGGCCCGACGGCCCCGCGATACGCGGGAGCCGTCGGTCTGCCGGGTCACGCAGCGGATTGCTGCTCGACAAGATGTCAGCCCTCCGAAGGGGCGAGGCGCGCGAGCTCCGCCTCGGTCGACTTCAGCAGGTCGTTCCAGGCCGACTCGAACTTGTCGACGCCCTCGTCCTCCAGCAGCTGCACCACCTCGTCGTACGAGATGCCGAGCCGCTCCACCGCGTCGAGGTCGGCGCGGGCCTGCTCGTAGGTGCCGGCGACGGTGTTGCCGGTGATCTCGCCCGACTCCTCGGTGGCCACCAGGGTCGCCTCCGGCATGGTGTTCACCGTGTTCGGCGCCACCAGGTCGTCGACGTACAGCGTGGCCTTGTACGCCTTGTCCTTCACACCGGTGGAGGCCCACAGCGGACGCTGCTTGTTGGCGCCCTCGCGCTCCAGCGCGCTCCAGCGGTCGGTGGCGAAGACCTCCTCGTACGCCTGGTAGGCCAGACGCGCGTTGGCGAGGGCGGCCTTGCCGCGCAGCGCCTTCGCCTCGTCGGTACCGAGCGCGTCGATCCGCTTGTCGATCTCGGTGTCCACCCGGGAGACGAAGAACGACGCCACGGAGTGGATCTTCGACAGGTCCAGGCCGCGCTCCCTGGCCTTCTCCAGGCCGGTCAGGAACGCGTCCATGACCTTGCGGTAGCGCTCCAGGGAGAAGATCAGCGTGACGTTGACGCTGATGCCCAGGCCGATCGTCTCGGCGATCGCCGGGATACCGGCCTCGGTCGCCGGGATCTTGATCAGGGTGTTGGGCCGGTCCACCAGCCAGGCCAGCTGCTTGGCCTCGGCGACGGTGGAGCGCGTGTGGTGCGCCAGACGCGGGTCGACCTCGATGGAGACCCGGCCGTCCTGGCCACCGGTGGCGTCGAAGACCGGGCGCAGGATGTCGGCGGCGTCACGGACGTCCGCCGTGGTGATCATCCGGATGGCCTCTTCGACCGTGACGCCGCGGGCGGCGAGGTCGGTGAGCTGCTCCTCGTAGCCGTCGCCCTCGGAGATCGCCTTCTGGAAGATCGACGGGTTGGTGGTGACGCCCACGACGTGCTGCTGGTCGATCAGCTCGGCGAGGTTGCCGGACGTGATCCGCTTGCGCGACAGGTCGTCCAGCCAGATCGCGACGCCTTCGTCGGAAAGGCGCTTGAGTGCGTCTGTCATGGAAATTCCATCTCCTACGTTTGGTATGCGGGCGTCAGCCCTGGGCTGTGGCGGTACCGGTGCTCACGTCGAGCGCCTCGCGGGCGACGGCCGCCACGTTCTCGGCGGTGAAGCCGTACTCCTCGAACAGCACCTTGCCGTCGGCGGACGCACCGAAGTGCTCCAGGGACACGATGCGTCCGGTGTCCCCCACGTACTTGTGCCAGGTGAGGCCGATGCCCGCCTCGACGGCGACGCGCGCCTTCACGGCCGGCGGCAGAACGCTGTCCCGGTACCCCTGGTCCTGCTCCTCGAACCACTCCACCGACGGCATGGACACCACACGCGTCGGCACACCGGCGGCCTGCAGCCGCTCGCGCGCCCCGACGGCGACGTGCACCTCGGAACCGGTGGCGATCAGGACGACCTGCGGAGCGCCGCCGTCGGCCTCGAACAGCACGTACCCGCCGCGCGCGGCGTCCTCGTTCGGCTCGTAGACCGGCACACCCTGGCGGGTGAGGGCCAGGCCGTGCGGGGCGCCCTTGCCGAACTCCTTGGTCCAGCGCTTGAGGATCTCGCGCCAGGCGATCGCGGTCTCGTTGGCGTCCGCGGGGCGGACGACGTTCAGACCGGGGATGGCGCGCAGCGAGGCCAGGTGCTCCACGGGCTGGTGGGTCGGGCCGTCCTCGCCCAGACCGATGGAGTCGTGTGTCCACACGTACGTCACCGGCAGGTGCATCAGGGCGGACAGCCGCACCGCGTTGCGCATGTAGTCGGAGAACACCAGGAAGGTGCCGCCGTAGATGCGGGTGTTGCCGTGCAGCGCGATGCCGTTCATCTGCGCGGCCATGGAGTGCTCGCGGATGCCGAAGTGGATCGTGCGGCCGTACGGGTCCGCCTCGGGCAGCGGGTTGTCCGCCGGGAGGAACGACGACGTCTTGTCGATCGTCGTGTTGTTGGAGCCCGCCAGGTCGGCCGAGCCGCCCCACAGCTCCGGGACGATCGCGCCGAGCGCCTGGAGCACCTTGCCGGACGCGGCACGCGTGGCGAGCGTCTTGCCCGGCTCGAAGACCGGAAGCGTGTCCTCCCAGCCCTTGGGCAGCTCACCGGCCGCGACCCGGTCGAACTCGGCCGCGCGCTCAGGGTTGGCGCCGCGCCACTCCTGGAACGACTTCTCCCACTCGGCCCGCGCCCGCCTGCCGCGCTCCAGCGCCCCACGGGCGTGGCCGAGGACCTCGTCGGTCACCTCGAAGGTCTGCTCCGGGTCGAAGCCCAGCACCCGCTTGGTGGCGGCCACCTCCTCGTCGCCGAGCGCCGAGCCGTGGGAGGCCTCGGTGTTCTGCGCGTTCGGGGCCGGCCAGGCGATGATCGAGCGCATCGCGATGAACGACGGCCGGTCGGTGACCTTCTTCGCCTCCTGGACCGCGTCGTAGATCGCGTTCGGGTCCAGGTCGCCGTCCGGCTTCGGTGCCACCCGCTGCACGTGCCAGCCGTAGGCCTCGTACCGCTTGACGACGTCCTCGGAGACGGCCGTCTCGGTGTCGCCCTCGATCGAGATGTGGTTGTCGTCCCACAGCAGGACCAGGTTGCCGAGCTTCTGGTGGCCGGCCATCGAGGACGCCTCGGCGGAGATGCCCTCCTGCAGACAGCCGTCACCGGCGATGCAGTAGACGAAGTGGTCGAACGGGGACTCGCCCGGGGCGGCCTCCGGATCGAACAGACCGCGCTCGTAGCGGGCGGCCATCGCCATGCCGACCGCGTTGGCGACGCCCTGGCCCAGCGGCCCGGTCGTCGTCTCCACGCCCGTGGTGTGCCCGTACTCCGGGTGGCCCGGCGTCTTCGAACCCCAGGTGCGGAACGCCTTCAGATCGTCCAGCTCCAGACCGAAACCGGCCAGGTACAGCTGGGTGTAGAGAGTCAGGGACGAATGGCCCGCGGACAGGACGAAACGGTCCCGCCCGGTCCAGTCGGCGTCCGAGGGGTCGTGCCGCATCACCTTCTGGAAGAGGGTGTACGCGGCGGGCGCCAGGCTCATCGCCGTACCGGGATGGCCGTTGCCGACCTTCTGTACGGCATCGGCGGCCAGGACGCGGGCGGTGTCCACGGCCCGCTGGTCCAGATCGGTCCACTCGAGGTCTGTGGTGGTCGGCTTGGTGCTCACCCTGAGTCAGGGCTCCTCTCCACAATGTTTTCGGATGCCGGACGATTACATACCGGCGAGGTCGAGCCTACCCCCGCAGGACGTGCTTCCTCCGAGTCCTCCCGGACTGCGGGGACTCCCGGCAATCCGCCTTCTGACTGGGAAGTATCCGCGTTCGGCAGATGAATACGGAGCCGCTCATCCGGATGCTCAATCGAGCCCGGATCCGTCCCATGAGCGATCATGTTCAACACGACCCGACCCCCGCGAATGTCCGGGTCTGGGCAACGTCTAAGGTGGCGTGGTACGCGCGAACCTTTACCGCCACTTCATACGGGAAGGCTCGCTGGGATGTCTCTGTCAGGGGTGCGAGTGACGGCCGTTGAATCCCGTCCTGCGGGGGTTATCGGGACGAGCCAGAGCCCGAGTCACCGGCCGATCGGGGCCCGTGTCAAGGCGTTCGTGGCGCTGACCAAGCCGCGGATCATCGAGCTGCTGCTCATCACCACCGTTCCGGTGATGTTCCTGGCGGAACAGGGGGTGCCCGACCTGCGACTGGTGCTGCTGACCTGCCTCGGCGGCTACCTGTCGGCGGGCGGTGCCAACGCGCTCAACATGTACCTCGACCGCGACATCGACGCCCTGATGGACCGCACCTCGCAGCGCCCCCTGGTCACCGGCATGGTCAGCCCGCGCGAGTGCCTGGCCTTCGGCATCGGCCTGGCGGTCGTCTCGACCCTCCTGTTCGGCCTCGCCGTCAACTGGCTGTCCGCCTGGCTCTCCCTCGGCGCGCTCCTCTTCTACGTCGTCGTCTACACGATGATCCTCAAACGGCGTACGTCGCAGAACATCGTGTGGGGCGGCATCGCCGGCTGCATGCCGGTGCTGATCGGCTGGTCCGCGGTCACCGACTCGATGTCCTGGGCGCCGGTCGTCCTCTTCCTCGTCATCTTCTTCTGGACGCCGCCGCACTACTGGCCGCTGTCCATGAAGGTGAAGGAGGACTACGCGCGCGTGGGCGTGCCGATGCTCCCGGTGGTCGCCGGCAACAAGGCGGTCGCCAAGCAGATCGTGCTCTACAGCTGGGTCATGGTCGCGGTGTCGCTGCTGCTCACCCCGCTCGGCTACACCGGCTGGTTCTACACCGCGGTCGCGCTGGCCGCGGGCGGCTGGTGGCTCTGGGAGGCGCACGCGCTCCTCAACCGGGCCAAGTCCGAGGTGACCGGCGGCAAGCTCAAGGAGATGCGGCTGTTCCACTGGTCCATCACCTATGTGTCGCTGCTCTTCGTGGCCGTCGCCGTGGATCCCTTCCTGCGGTAGGCCCTTCCGACGCGTCCCCCGGGCGGGGTCCGTGGCCAAAGCCACGGACCCCGCCCGTCGCCGTTCGATCTACCCGTCGGTAGCATCCTGGTCATGGCAGACACGCAGCAGTCGGACCCGAAGGCCGAGCAGACCTCCGAGCAGCGGGCCGAACAGAAGACCGAGCGCAAGGCCGACCGTAAGGCGGCCAAGCTCGCCAAGCAGATCAGCGGCTTCGCCACCGCCCACGGCGGAGCCGAAGGGCAGATCGCCTACCTCGGACAGCGCGGAGCCCGGATCGTGCTCGTCGGTGAGGACGGTGACTGGGGCAACCTGGTCGCCCACTCCTACCCCATCGCCCGGAAGGCGGCCGAGCGGGCGGGCATCACCCTCCACGACGACTTCGACGGCGAGTTCGCGGCCAAGGTCAGGACCGGCCGGTACGAATGGACCCGTATGGCGGGCCTCCAGATCGGCGGCCCGGCCAACGGCTGAACCACGGCCTTCGGCCGGCGCCGGCCGAAGGCCGGGAACGCCGGGCGGCGCCGCCCTCGTCCTTGCCCCACGGCTGCCCGGTCCGCCGGTATGACGCCTGTCCGGCGGGCCTCCGCCCGCATGGGCGCGTCGACTCCGGTGCCGCCCTCACCCGCACCGGCGTCGGCGCGGCGCCCGTCCTCGCCGAGGTCCCGGAACTCGCCCCCTCCGGCAAGGCCCTCTTCTCCAGCGCCGCCCAAGGGCTGCCCGAACCACACGCCGCGGGCGCACGCCCGCTCTCAGCGGGGCACGCTCGTCGACGCGCAGCGGGTGGCTGGAACGGTTACCTCGGGGAACGCGGGCAGGGCGTACGGGCTGAAGCGAGGCGAGAGCGCGGGGGGTGTGCGGGCCGGAGCGGGCGTGAAGACTGGGTGGATGACCACCGACGCCCTGCTCGACCGCTTCCTCACCGGCCTCGCGCCGCTCGCCCCGGTCGCCGTCTGGGCGCACGGCTCCCTGGCCGGCGGCGACTACCGGGAGGGTCGCAGCGACCTGGACCTCATCACGGTCCTGGACCACCCGGTCACGGCCCGGACGGTGTGGCGGGTGGCGCTGCTGCACGCCCGCCTGCGGAACGAGCCACTCGCCGACCGGCTGCACTGCACCTATCTGACACCGGACACGGCCGGAGACGCCGAGCGGCGCCACCTGACCTGGGCGCACGAGCAGCTCTTCGGGCGAACGGTCACTCCGGTCACCCGGGCCGAGCTGCACCGCTTCGGCCGGGTCCTGCACGGTGCGCCGCCCGCGGCCGTGCTGCCGCCGGTGCCGGACGGCGACCTCGCCGCGTTCGTGGTGCGCGACCAGCGCGACTTCTGGCGGCGGGAGGTGGACCGGGCCGTCCACTGGACGCAGGACGTGTGGGTCGACCTGGGCCTGCTGACCTTCGCCCGTGCCACGGTCACACTGCGGGAGGGCCGACTGGTCTCCAAGGGGGAGGCCCTGGAGGTACTGACCGCCCTCGGCGCCCCCGGCGAGGTCGTCGAGGACGTCCGGAGGCGGCGTTACGAGGACCCCGCGCCGCCCGACGAGGAATGGGTTCTGCGCCGGGCGCGGCTGACCCGGGACTACCTGGGACCGGCGATCGACGCGCTCGTGGCGTCGGACGACCGAGCGGGTGACACCGGCGGACCGGCCACCGGCGTGTCCGGCCGCTCGCGCAGCGACAGCAGGACCCGTACCACCCAGATCCACATCACGCAGGAGCCGAACATGTGGGCGCCCACCAGGACCTCGGGCAGGTCCGTGAAGTACTGGACGTAGCCGATCACGCCCTGCGCGAGGATGATCAGGAACAGCTCCCGGGTGCGGTGCAGCGGGCCCTCGGGGGCGTCGACCGCCTTGAGGACGAACCACAGGGCGAACGTCAGCGTCGCCACCACCCACGCCAGCACGGCGTGCAGCTTGCTGACCATCGCCGAGTCCACCGGCATCCGCGCGACCTCGCTGGAGTCGCCCGCGTGCGGCCCCGCGCCGGTCACCACCGTGCCGATCGCGATCAGCAGCACGGAGGCGATCACCAGGAACCACACCAGCTGCCGTACCGGCTTGCCGACCAGCGGCCGGGGTTCCCCGTCGCCCTCGCGGACGCGCTGCCACATCACGGCGGCGACCGCGATCAGCGCGGAGGAGAGCAGGAAGTGCGCCGCGACCGTGTACGGGTTCAGGCCGACCAGGACCACGATGCCGCCGAGGATCGCATTGCCCATCACGATCCAGAACTGCGCCCAGCCCAGCCGCGTCAGGCTGCGCCGGAACGGCTTCTCGGAGCGCACGGCGACGATCGCCCAGCCGACGGCGGCACACAGCACGTACGTCAGCAGCCGGTTGCCGAACTCGATGACACCGTGCACCCCCATCTCGCGGGTGGAGGTGAGGGAGTCATCGGTGCATTTGGGCCAGGTCGGGCAGCCCAGACCGGAGCCGGTCAGCCGCACCGCACCGCCGGTGACCACGATGACCACCGACATGACGAGCGCGGCGAGGACCGCCCGCCGGACCGTCCGGGGGTCCGGGGTCCAGCGTGCGGCGATGAAGGCGAGGGGGCTGCGCAGGGCCGCCTGGGCGTCGGCGCGGGTCAGGTTTGGCACACGACCCATCGTAGGGCGCCGCTTGTGCATGCTTTCACGAGGGTCCGCCCTGTGGCGGTTCCGTCCCGTTTCCGCCGCCCGCTCACTCCCAGCGGAAGAACCTGCCGGCCGCCGCCAGCCCCGCGACCGCCCACACGGCGAGGATCGCGACCTGGCCCCACGGCAGCCCCGCCCCGTCCTGGAGCACGTCCCGCAGTCCCTCCGAGAGCGCCGAGACGGGCAGCAGCCCGAGGACGTTCTGCGCGGCGTCCGGGAAGTTGTCCAGTGGCACCACGACCCCGCCGCCGACGAGCAGCAGCAGGAACACCAGGTTGGCGGCGGCGAGTGTCGCCTCGGCCTTCAGGGTGCCCGCCATCAGCAGACCGAGCCCCGAGAAGGCGGCCGTGCCCAGCACCAGCAGCAGGAGCACCACCAACGGGTTGCCCTGCGGCGACCAGCCCAGCGCGAACGCGATCACCGTCAGCAGAATGATCTGGAGCACCTCGGTGACCAGCACCGACAGCGTTTTCGCGGTCATCAGCGCCCAGCGCGGCAGCGGTGACGAGGCCAGCCGCTTCAGCACCCCGTACCGGCGCTCGAAACCGGTGGCGATGGCCTGCCCGGTGAACGCCGTCGACATCACCGCCAGCGCGAGGACCCCGGGGGCGAGGAAGTCCACGGCCTCGCCCGCGCCGGTGTCCACGATGTCCACGGTGCTGAACAGCACCAGCAGCAGCGTGGGGATGACCACGGTGAGCAGCAGCTGCTCGCCGTTGCGCAGCAGCATCTTCGTCTCGAGCACCGCCTGCGCCGCGATCATGCGGGGGAGCGGCGCCGCGCCGGGCTTCGGCGCGTAGGCGCCCGTGCCGGCCCCGCCGGTTTCACTGGTCCCGGTGGGTGCCGGGTCCACCGGATTCACCGAATTCACGAGCGCAGCTCCTTGCCGGTCGGTTCCAGGCTGTGTCTTCCCGGGGGGCGGCCCCCGGGCCCCCGGCCGGTCTCCGTGCGGACCAGGATCATGAACGCAGCTCCTTGCCCGTCAGTTCCAGGAAGACGTCCTCCAGGGTGTGCCGTTCGACCGAGATCCGGTCCGGCAGGACGCCGTGCTGCGCGCACCAGGACGTGACCGTGGCGAGCAGTTGCGGGTCCACCTCGCCGACCACCCGGTACGAGCCCGGGGCCGGTTCGTCGGCCTGGGAGTCGGACGGCAACGCCTTGAGCAGGGAGACCACGTCCAGCCCCGGCCGGCCCGAGAAGCGCAGGGTGTTCTCGGCACCGCCCCGGCACAGCTCCTCGGGGCTGCCCTGGGCCACCACCCGGCCGGCGTCGATGATCGCGACGTCGTCGGCGAGCTGCTCGGCCTCGTCCATGTGGTGCGTGGTGAGGATGACGGAGACCCCGTCGGCGCGCAGATCCCGTACGAGGTCCCAGGTGGCGCGGCGGGCCTGCGGGTCGAGTCCGGCGGTCGGCTCGTCCAGGAAGACCAGTTCCGGGCGCCCGACCACGGCCATCGCCAGCGCGAGCCGCTGCTGCTGGCCGCCGGAGAGCCGCCGGTACGTCGTACGGCCGCAGGAACCGAGGCCGAGGCGCTCGATCAGCGCGTCCACGTCCAGGGGGTGCGCGTGCAGCTTGGCCATGTGCCGGAGCATCTCGTCGGCCCGCGCGCCCGAGTAGACGCCGCCGGACTGGAGCATCACGCCGACGCGGGGTCTGAGCGCGGCCGACTGGCGCACCGGGTCCAGGCCCAGGACGCGCACCGTGCCGGAGTCCGGGCGCCGGTATCCCTCGCAGGTCTCCACCGTGGTCGTCTTGCCCGCCCCGTTGGGTCCGAGCACGGCCGTCACGCCCTGCCGTGCCACCAGGTCGAGGCCGTCCACCGCGGTCTTCGTGCCGTACCGCTTCACCAGGGCCTGCACCTGGACCACGGGCTCGCTTCGCATGGGTCACGAGTCTAGGGAGGCGCCGGGGGGCTCAGGCCGGGGGGTTGGGAACTGCCGGGGTTCGGGTTCAGAACTCCTCCGTACGGGGCCGGTGCACTTCCAGCCACTTCTGCGCGTAGGCCACCGCGTCCGGCAGCGGGAACAGCCGCGCCTCGGCCGCCCCGACCCTGCCGCGGAGGACGGGGTGGTCCAGGGGGCGGTCCCGTTCGAAGTCGTGGCCCAGTTCGTCGAAGCGCTCGGAGGTGATCGACACCTCGGGCAGCGTCTCCCAGCCCGCCGGGCCGGGGCGGCCCACGGCGGCGAGCGGGGACGGTATCCGGTACTCGGCGAGGTGGAAGCAGGTGCAGGTGTCGTACCCGGTGCCGAGCAGCAGCACCCGCGCGTCCAGTCGCTCCAGGGCCGCCAGCGGACTGTCCTCGCCCAGTCGGCAGTCCCGCGCGTGCACCGCGACGACCTCCGCCGCGCGCCGGCCGAGTGCGGCGAACGAGGTCTGCGGATGGGCGCTGCGCCGGGCGCCGGGCCAGGTCCGTACCGTCTCCGGGACGATGCCCACCCCGCGGGTGGGGGTGATCGCCGGGTCGTAGCCGGGCATGGTGGCCCGGATGGTCTCCCACCAGGTCTCCGGCACCGGCGGATCGCTCCACAGCGCCGGGTCGGAGAGGTCGCCGGACTGGGCCGGGACGACCAGGGTGCCGTCCGGACCCAGCACGTCGAGCAGCGCGTCGACGACCGCGACCGGGCCGCCGTTGACCCAGCCCAGGGAGCTGAGCGAGGAGTGCACGAGGACGGTCTCGCCGGGCCGTACGCCGAGCTGGGTGAGACCGGTGGCGAGGGTGTCCCGGGTGACAAGAGGGCCGGTCGGCGGGGGTGCGGGCATGTCCGGCAGTGTCCCTGGAGCGGTCCGGGGATGCCACCGATTTGATCGATCAAGGATCGTTTCCGCAGGTCATCTTAGGTTTACCTAAGTGATGCAGCGCACCCTGGGGTGAATCATGCGCGACTTGCCCGGGCCGGATGAATTACGCAACAATGGTGTTGTGAAAAACGGTGCGCGATCGACAGAGCCTCCCCAGGGGGAACTCGCGACCGGTGAGCGGTCCACCCGCAACCGGGTCGTGCGCTCCGTCCTGGACCACGGCCCGTCGACCGTCTCCGAACTCGCCCAGCGGCTCGGCCTGACCCAGGCGGCCGTCCGCCGGCACCTCGACGTCCTGGCCGCCGACGGAATCGTGGAGGCGCGCGAACGGCGGGTCTACGGTGCACGCACCCGCGGACGCCCGGCCAAGGTCTTCGCCCTCACCGACTGCGGGCGGGACGCCTTCGACCAGTCGTACGACGAACTGGCCGTGGACGCCCTGCGGTGGATCGGCGAGCGGGAGGGCGACGACGCGATCGCCGCGTTCGCCCGCGCCCGGATCGCCGCCCAGGCCGGCTCGTACCGCGAGGCGGTGGCGGCGGCGGCCCCCGAGGAGCGCGCCCACGCCCTGGCCCGGGCGCTCACCGCGGACGGGTACGCTGCCACCGCGCGCAGCGCCCCCCACCCGCAGCAGGGCGAGCAGCTGTGCCAGCACCACTGCCCGGTCGCCCACGCCGCCGAGCGGTTTCCGCAGCTCTGCGAGGCGGAGACGGAATTCTTCGCCGAGCTGCTCGGTACGCATGTCCAGCGGCTGGCCACCATCGCCCACGGCGACGGTGTCTGCACCACCTTCATCCCGAAGTCCTCGACGGTTTCGAGGGCCGCGGGGGCCTCACCGCCCCCGAAGCCCCCGAAACCACCGGAGCCTTCGACACCCCAGAGAACGTCCGGGACGAAGTCCGAGAAGCCTTCGCCCCGCATCCACAACGCAATCGCATCCGCCAGCACGGCCGGGAGGAACCCCGCATGACGCTCCCCACGGAGACTGCCCACCCCGAACTCGAGGGTCTGGGCACGTACGAATTCGGCTGGGCCGACTCCGACACGGCAGGCGCCACGGCCAAGCGCGGTCTGAGCGAGGACGTCGTCCGCGACATCTCCGCGAAGAAGAACGAGCCGGAGTGGATGCTGAAGCTGCGGCTCAAGGGCCTGCGCCTGTTCGACAAGAAGCCCATGCCCAACTGGGGCTCGGACCTGTCGGGCATCGACTTCGACAACATCAAGTACTTCGTGCGCTCCACCGAGAAGCAGGCCGCCTCCTGGGAGGACCTGCCCGAGGACATCAAGAACACCTACGACCGGCTCGGCATCCCCGAGGCGGAGAAGCAGCGCCTGGTCGCCGGTGTCGCCGCGCAGTACGAGTCCGAGGTCGTCTACCACCAGATCCGCGAGGACCTGGAGGAGCAGGGCGTCATCTTCCTCGACACGGACACCGCGCTGAAGGAGCACCCGGAACTCTTCCAGGAGTACTTCGGCACCATCATCCCGGTCGGCGACAACAAGTTCGCGTCGCTGAACTCGGCCGTGTGGTCCGGCGGGTCGTTCATCTACGTCCCCAAGGGTGTCCACGTGGACATTCCGCTCCAGGCCTACTTCCGGATCAACACCGAGAACATGGGCCAGTTCGAGCGGACGCTGATCATCGTCGACGAGGACGCCTACGTCCACTACGTCGAGGGCTGCACCGCCCCGATCTACACCTCGGACTCGCTGCACAGCGCCGTCGTCGAGATCATCGTCAAGAAGGGCGGCCGCTGCCGCTACACGACCATCCAGAACTGGTCGAACAACGTCTACAACCTGGTCACCAAGCGTGCCGTGGCCTACGAGGGCGCGACCATGGAGTGGGTCGACGGCAACATCGGCTCCAAGGTGACGATGAAGTACCCGGCCGTCTACCTCATGGGCGAGCACGCCAAGGGCGAGACCCTGTCCATCGCCTTCGCCGGCGAGGGCCAGCACCAGGACGCCGGCGCCAAGATGGTCCACATGGCCCCGAACACCTCGTCGAACATCGTCTCCAAGTCGGTGGCGCGCGGCGGCGGCCGCACCTCCTACCGCGGTCTGATCGAGATCGGTGAGGGCGCCCCCGGCGCCAAGTCCAACGTGCTGTGCGACGCGCTGCTCGTGGACACCATCTCCCGCTCGGACACCTACCCCTACGTCGACGTCCGCGAGGACGACGTCTCCATGGGCCACGAGGCGACCGTCTCCAAGGTCTCCGAGGACCAGCTCTTCTACCTGATGAGCCGCGGTCTGTCCGAGTTCGAGGCGATGGCGATGATCGTCCGCGGCTTCGTCGAGCCGATCGCCAAGGAACTGCCGATGGAGTACGCGCTGGAGCTCAACCGGCTGATCGAGCTGCAGATGGAGGGCGCGGTCGGCTGACCCGCCGCCCCGCCCCCACCGGCCGGCCGACCCGACCCTGTCGGCCGGCCGACCCGACCCGCCCCGTCGGACAGCACACGTCCCCCTCAGAAAGAGAGCACTACGACAGCCATGGCTGAGGCCCAGAATCTCCCGGTGGGCTCCACCACCGCCGGCTCGATCGCGGTGGCCGCCGAGTCGACCGTCGCCACCCGTATGAGCGCGCCCCCGTCCTTCGACGTGGCGGACTTCCCGGTCCCGCACGGCCGCGAGGAGGAATGGCGGTTCACCCCGCTGGAGCGCCTGCGCGGTCTGCACGACGGCACCGCCGTCGCCACCGCCGAAGGCGTCAAGATCGCCGTCGAGGCGCCCGAGGGCGTCCGCGTCGAGGTGGTCGGCCGCGACGACGCCCGGCTCGGCCGGGCCGGCAAGCCGGTGGACCGCGTCGCCGCCCAGGCGTACAGCGCCTTCGAGCAGGCCTCGGTCGTGACCGTGCCGAAGGAGACCGTGCTCACCGAGCCGATCCGCATCGCGGTGCACGGCGAGGGCGGCACCGCCTACGGCCACCAGGTGATCGAGCTCGGTGCCTTCGCCGAGGCGGTCGTCGTCATCGACCACACCGGTGACGTGGTGCTCGCCGCCAACGTCGAGTACGTCCTCGGCGACGGCGCCAAGCTCACCGTCGTCTCCGTCCAGGACTGGGACGACAAGGCCGTGCACGTCGCCCAGCACAACGCCCTCGTCGGCCGCGACGCCTCCTTCAAGTCGGTCGTCGTCACCTTCGGCGGCGATCTGGTCCGGCTGCACCCCCGGGTGGCCTACGCGGGCACCGGCGGCGAGGCCGAGCTGTTCGGCCTGTACTTCACCGACGCCGGCCAGCACCAGGAGCACCGCCTCCTGGTCGACCACAACGTCCCGCACTGCAAGTCCAACGCCGTCTACAAGGGCGCGCTCCAGGGCGACGGCGCGCACGCCGTGTGGATCGGCGACGTGCTGATCCAGGCCAGGGCCGAGGGCACCGACACCTACGAGATGAACCGCAACCTCGTCCTCACCGACGGCGCCCGCGTCGACTCCGTGCCCAACCTGGAGATCGAGACCGGCGAGATCGTCGGCGCCGGCCACGCCTCCGCGACCGGCCGCTTCGACGACGAGCAGCTCTTCTACCTGATGGCCCGCGGCATCCCCGAGCAGGACGCCCGCCGCCTGGTGGTCCGCGGCTTCTTCGCCGAACTGGTCCAGCAGATCGGCGTCCCGGACATCGAGGAGCGCCTGATCGCCAAGATCGAGGAGGAGCTGGAGGCGTCGGTCGGATGACCTTCCAACGCGTCTGCGGGCTGAGCGAGCTGGAGGAGGACACCCCCAAGAGGGTGGAACTCGACGGCACGCCGGTCTCCCTCGTACACACCGGGGGCGAGGTGTTCGCGATCAACGACATCTGTTCGCACGCGAACGTCTCCCTCTCGGAGGGCGAGGTCGACGACTGCCACATCGAGTGCTGGCTGCACGGCTCGCGCTTCGACCTCCGCTCGGGCAAGCCCGACAGTCTTCCGGCCACGCGCCCCGTTCCCGTATACCCCGTAAAGATCGAAGGGGACGACGTGCTCGTCTCCCTCTCCCAGGAGTCCTGAGGCACCCATGGCAACGCTTGAAATCCGAGACCTGCACGTCACCGTCGAGGCCGACAACGCCACGAAGGAGATCCTCAAGGGCGTCGACCTCACCGTGAAGCAGGGCGAGACGCACGCCATCATGGGCCCCAACGGCTCCGGCAAGTCGACCCTCGCCTACGCCCTGGCCGGTCACCCCAAGTACACCGTGTCCGGCGGCACCGTCACCCTCGACGGCGAGGACGTCCTGGAGATGTCCGTCGACGAGCGCGCCCGCGCCGGCCTGTTCCTCGCCATGCAGTACCCGGTCGAGGTCCCCGGCGTCTCCGTCTCCAACTTCCTGCGCACCTCCGCCACCGCCATCCGCGGTGAGGCCCCCAAGCTGCGCCACTGGGTGAAGGAGGTCAAGGAGACCATGGAGCGCCTCCACATGGACCCCGCCTTCGCCGAGCGCAACGTCAACGAGGGCTTCTCCGGCGGTGAGAAGAAGCGCCACGAGATCCTCCAGCTGGAGCTGCTCAAGCCGAAGGTCGCCATCCTCGACGAGACCGACTCCGGCCTGGACGTCGACGCCCTGCGCGTCGTCTCCGAGGGCGTCAACCGCGTCCGCGAGTCCGGCGAGGTCGGCACCCTGCTGATCACGCACTACACGCGCATCCTGCGCTACATCAAGCCCGACTACGTCCACGTGTTCGCCGACGGGCGGATCGCCGAGTCCGGCGGCGCCGAGCTCGCGGACAAGCTGGAGAACGAGGGCTACGAGGCATACGCGAAGGGTGGGACATCAGCGTGACACAGCTGCCGGGCCTCCTCACCGAGCCCAGGCTCCTTGACGAGGCCATCCGAGGCGACTTCCCCATCCTGGACCGCGAGGTCCACGACGGCCGCAAGCTCGTCTACCTGGACAACGCGGCGACCAGCCAGAAGCCGCGTCAGGTACTGGACGCACTCAGTGAGTACTACGAGCGCTACAACGCCAACGTCCACCGCGGTGTGCATGTGCTCGCCGAGGAGGCCACGGCACTGTACGAGGGCGCGCGCGACAAGGTCGCGGAGTTCATCAACGCGCCCTCCCGCAACGAGGTGATCTTCACCAAGAACGCCTCGGAGTCGCTCAACCTCGTGGCGAACATGCTGGGCTGGGCCGACGAGCCCTACCGGGTGGACCACGAGACCGAGATCGTCATCACGGAGATGGAGCACCACTCCAACATCGTGCCGTGGCAGCTGCTCGCGCAGCGCACCGGCGCGAAGCTGAAGTGGTTCGGCCTCACCGACGACGGCCGCCTCGACCTGTCCAACATCGACGAGGTCATCACCGAGAAGACGAAGATCGTCTCCTTCGTGCTGGTGTCCAACATCCTGGGCACCATCAACCCGGTCGAGGCGATCGTGCGCCGCGCCCAGGAGGTCGGCGCACTGGTGTGCATCGACGCCTCCCAGGCCGCCCCGCACATGCCGGTGGACGTGCAGGCCCTCCAGGCCGACTTCGTGGCCTTCACCGGCCACAAGATGTGCGGCCCGACCGGCATCGGCGTCCTGTGGGGCCGCCAGGAACTGCTCGAGGACCTCCCGCCGTTCCTCGGCGGCGGCGAGATGATCGAGACGGTGTCGATGCACTCGTCGACCTACGCCCCCGCGCCCCACAAGTTCGAGGCGGGCACTCCGCCGGTCGCCCAGGCGGTCGGTCTCGGTGCCGCGATCGACTACCTGAGCGCGATCGGCATGGACAGGATCCTCGCCCATGAGCACGCGCTCACCGAGTACGCGGTCAAGCGGCTGACCGAGGTCCCGGACCTGCGCATCATCGGCCCCGACACGGCCGAGGACCGCGGCGCCGCGATCTCGTTCACGCTGGGCGACATCCACCCGCACGACGTGGGCCAGGTCCTCGACGAGCAGGGCATCGCGGTCCGGGTCGGCCACCACTGCGCGCGGCCGGTCTGCCTGCGGTACGGAATTCCCGCGACCACGCGAGCGTCGTTCTATCTGTACTCCACGCCGGCCGAGATCGATGCTCTGGTCGACGGACTGGAGCACGTACGGAACTTCTTCGGCTGAGGGGCTGGCTGCGCGTGAAGCTTGATTCGATGTACCAGGAAGTCATCCTGGACCACTACAAGAACCCGCACGGGCGGGGCTTGCGGGACGGCGATGCCGAGGTGCACCACGTCAACCCGACGTGCGGCGACGAGATCACACTGCGGGTGAAGTACGACGGCACGACGATCAGTGACGTCTCGTACGAGGGGCAGGGCTGCTCCATCAGCCAGGCCTCGGCCTCCGTGCTGAACGACCTGCTGGTCGGCAAGGACCTCGCCACGGCGCAGCGGATCCAGGAGGCCTTCCTGGAGCTCATGCAGTCCAAGGGCAAGGTCGAGCCGGACGACGCGATGGAGGAGATCCTGGAGGACGCGGTCGCGTTCGCCGGGGTGTCCAAGTACCCCGCCCGCGTCAAGTGCGCCCTCCTCAGCTGGATGGCGTGGAAGGACGCGACAGCCCAGGCCCTGGGCCCCGACGCCGAAAGGACAACGGTATGAGCGAGACCGTGGAGATGAAGCCGGCCTCGGAGGAAGAAGTCCGTGAGGCCCTGCTGGACGTCGTCGACCCCGAACTGGGCATCGACGTCGTCAACCTCGGCCTGATCTACGGCGTCCACGTCGACGACACCAACGTGGCGACCATCGACATGACCCTGACGTCCGCGGCCTGTCCGCTGACCGACGTCATCGAGGACCAGGCCAAGTCCGCCACGGACGGCCTGGTCAGCGAGCTGCGCATCAACTGGGTGTGGATGCCGCCGTGGGGCCCCGACAAGATCACCGACGACGGCCGCGACCAGCTGAGGGCACTCGGCTTCAACGTCTGAGACGCCGGTCCCGGGGTTGCCACATGGCCCCCGGCATCCGTGAATCCAGTGGATTCACGGATGCCGGGGGCCATGGTCGTGTCCGGGACCCGCGTCGTTATGCGCAGCCGTGTTGTGTAAAGCCGTGTTGTGTACAGCCGTACGCATCGCTGTGTACGCTCGTCCGCATGGGATATCTTCTGCTCGCCGGGGCCATCGCCGCGGAGGTGGGCGCCACCACCGCCATGAAGTACAGCGACGGCTTCAGCAAGCTCTGGCCCTCGCTGCTGACCCTGCTGGGCTACGTGGTCTCCTTCGGCCTGCTCGCCCAGACGCTGCGCACCCTCTCCATCGGCACCGCGTACGCCATCTGGGCCGGGGTGGGCACCGCCGCCATCGCCGCCATCGGCATCATGTTCATGGGGGAGGGGCTCACCGCGGCCAAGGCCACCGGCATCGCGCTGATCATCGTGGGCGTGGTCGTGCTCAACCTCGGCGGCGCGCACTGATGGCCCGCCGGTACGACCCCGAGCGGCGCCGGCGGATCATCGAAGCCGCGATCCGCGTCGTCGGCAGGAGCGGCATCGCGGGACTCAGCCACCGCAGCGTCGCCGCCGAGGCCGATGTGCCGCTCGGCTCCACGACGTACCACTTCAAGACCCTGGACGAGCTGCTGGTCGCCGCCCTGCGCCAGGCCAACGAGGGGTTCGCCAGGGCCGTCGCCTCGCACGGCGGCCTGGAGGACCCGCGCACCGACCTGGCGACCGAACTCGCCGGACTCCTCGGCGAGTGGCTGGGGCCCGCCGACGGCGAGCGCACCGGCGTCGAGCTGGAGTACGAGCTCTACCTGGCGGCCCTGCGCCGCCCCGCCCTGCGCCCCGTCGCCGCCGAGTGGTGCGAGGACGTCACCGAACTCCTGTCCCGCCGCACCGACCCGGTCACCGCCCGCGCCCTGGTCGCGCTGATGGACGGCATCTGCCTCCAGGCACTGCTGACCGGCACGCCGTACGACGAGGAGTACGCGCGGGAGATGCTGGGGCGGATCCTGCCCCGGGACGGAGAGGGCGTCGGCGCACCGCTGTGACCTGGGCCCGTCTCCGCTTCCGGAACGGCCCGCCCGGCACCTGAGACGGCGCGGTGCCGGTTCGCATCGACGGGCCGGAGCCGGTTAGGTTTCCCTCATGACCGACTCGACTGCTCAGAGCCCCACCGGCGCAGTGGCCGCCGGCCTCGCCACCCTCACCGCCGACGGAACCGTCCTCGACACCTGGTTCCCCGCCCCCGAACTCTCCGCCGCGCCCGGCCCGTCCGGCACCGAGCGGCTCTCCGCCGAGCAGGCCGCCGAACTCCTCGGCGCCGGCGCGACCGCGGCGATCGGACCGGACACGCGCCGGGGCGTCGAAGTGGTCGCGGTCCGCACGGTCATCTCCTCGCTCGACGAGAAGCCGACCGACGCGCACGACGTCTACCTCCGTCTCCACCTGCTCTCCCACCGTCTGGTCAAGCCGCACGGCCAGAACCTGGAGGGCATGTTCGGCTTCCTCGCGAACGTCGCCTGGACCTCGCTCGGCCCCGTCGCCGTCGACGACGTCGAGAAGGCGCGGCTCAACGCCCGCGCCGAGGGCCTGCACCTGGCCGTCACGTCCGTCGACAAGTTCCCCCGCATGACGGACTACGTCGTCCCCAAGGGCGTCCGCGTCGCCGACGCGGACCGGGTCCGCCTGGGCGCCCACCTCGCCGCGGGCACCACGGTCATGCACGCGGGCTTCGTCAACTTCAACGCGGGCACCCTGGGCACCTCCATGGTCGAGGGCCGCATCTCCGCGGGCGTCGTCGTCGGCGACGGCTCGGACATCGGCGGCGGCGCGTCCACCATGGGCACGCTCTCCGGCGGCGGCAGCGTGATCATCTCCATCGGCGAGCGCTGCCTGATCGGCGCCGAGGCGGGCGTCGGCATCCCGCTCGGCGACGAGTGCGTCGTCGAGGCCGGCCTCTACGTCACCGCCGGCACCCGCGTGACCATGCCCGACGGCGAGGTCGTCAAGGCCCGCGCACTGTCCGGCGCCTCGAACATCCTCTTCCGCCGCAACTCGATCAGCGGCGCGGTCGAGGCCCGCCCGAACAACGCGGTCTGGGGCGGCCTGAACGACGTACTGCACAGCCACAACTGACCATCGGCGGCCGTGACCCACGGCCGCCCGGCCGACCTGTTCCGACCTGCTGCCGAGCTGTCGGTGACGGTCGGCGTCGGTCATCTTCGAGCGCCCTCCCACGGCCCCGGAACGGCCCGGGAGGGCGCTCGCGCGTGAGCACCGAATCCGGCTCTTCCGGCCATTGAGCCGGGCCACCGGGTCCGGCGCGTCAGCCGTTCTCCGCAGGGCTGAGCCGGGAACCGTGGGCCCGCACCCCAAGCATCAGCGCCGAGTCCGCGTGGAGCGTGATGTGCACCGGGGTGAAGGTGGCGGCGTCCACCGGAGACTCCCCGTTGCCGGAACTGCTGGCATAGCGGGGATGGGCGCCCCCGCTGATCTGCCAGCGTATGCGGTGACCGACGGCGAAGCGGTGGGCGGCGGAACTCATCGGCACGGTGATCCGCGACGGCTCCCGCCCGGTCGTCCGCAGCCGGATCAGCCCGTCGCAGATGTTGACGGAACGGCCCTGCGCGTCCACGTCGCACAGGCGGGTGAAGACGTCGGCATGACCGGTGTCCGTTGAGATGCTCAACCGCGCGGAGACCGGCCCGAGGACGTCCAGGGGCGCGGTCAGCGGGGGGCCGGTGAATGTCAGCACGTCGTCCCGGGCCTCCAGGACGCCGTTGTCGCGAGGGCCGGCGGTACGGGAGAGCAGAGGGCCGCCCAGGGACGGGGTGGGGTCGCCCGGGTCGTAGTGGAAGGACGCAAGTGGCGTGGAGTCCGTGGGATCCTGCCGGGTGAGATGCCCCTGCGCGGTGGGAAACCACTGGCCGCCGACCGTGGCCGGAGGCCAGTCGTCGAGGTCCCGCCAGGTGTTTTCGCCGCCGATGTGCACGCGCACTGCGGTGGGACGCAGGCCGGAGGGGTCGGCGCACAGGTGGGCGCGCAGCCAGGCGAGGCTCTCGGCGAACACCTCGGGCCATCCCTGTTGCAGGGCGGAGGTGTGGGTCCAGGGTCCGACGAGCAGGGCGGCCTCGCAGCCGGCCCGACGCAGCCGGTCGTACTGCTCGAAGGTCTGGTCGGCCAGCACGTCGTGCCATCCGGTGATCAGACTCGTGGGCACGCTGAGCCGCTCCGCCACCTGGGCCAGCGACGCGCCGCGCCAGTACGTGTCCTCGGCGTCCGGGTGCGTCATGACGTCGTCCAGCCAGGGCACTTCGCCTCCGAGTGCCGGCACGTACGCCCCGCGCAGGGGCCGCGTGGTGGTGACATCACGCAGGTGGTGCCGCAGGCGCAGGGCCGCCCTCAGGAACGGTGCCATGCCCTGGTGCTGGTAAGTCATGCCCACCCCGACGGCGAGGGCGTTCTCCAGGCGCAGCGCACCGTGTGTGTGGAACAGGGCGTAGGGGTCGTGCAGGCCCACCTGCACCACCATGGCCTTCAGTTCCGGCGGCGGGTCCAGGGCAAGGGCCCATTGCACGTAGCCCAGGTAACTGGGGCCGACGGTCCCCAGTGTTCCGTTGAACCAGGGCTGGTCGCGCAGCCAGGACACCGTGGCCCGGCCGTCGGCGGCCTCGTTGCGCCACAGGTCGAACGCGCCTCCCGAACCGCCGGTTCCGCGACAGCTCTGCAGGACCACGTGAAAGCCCTGTTCGGCGAAGAGCAGGCCGTACATGGGGGACCACGGCAGGCCCCTGCCGTACGGCGAGCGCACCAGGAGCGTGGGGAAGTCGCCCTCGGCGCGCGGGAAGTAGTGGTCCGTGATCAGCGGGCTGCCGTCGGCGGCCGGCACCACCAGCCCCGGCTCCCACCCGACATCGTGCAGTTTCGCCGGGAGGTGTCGCCACGTCGCCCTCATCATCCGTGAAACCAGTGGAGGTTTCCCGGGAGACCGAGCCCAGGTCAACCTCGACACAGGACCGTGCGTGCGTTCTGTCATCGTCCCCTCCTCTATTCTCGTACGCTGTACGAGAATAGAGGATGTTTGACTGAGGCACGCAAAGGCGGCCGTGAGCAAGGAAGGGAGCGTGGAACATGCCCCATGACGGAGGGGCCGACGCTCCGGGCGTCGACCCTCAGCAGCTCTGGCTCAGCTCCGCCCAGCCCCGCAGGGGCCGCAAGCCGGCCTACAGTCGGGAAGCGATCACCGTGGTGGCCGTCGCCCTGGCGGACGCGGAGGGGCTCGGAGCGGTCACCATGCGAAAAGTCGCCGCACAGGTCGGAGCCGGCGTCATGTCGCTCTACAGCTACGCCCCCGACAAGGAGACGCTGCTGAACCTGATGGTCGACCACGTCAGCGGCGAACTGCCGGTCATGGACACGCTCACCGGCGACTGGCGCGCCGACCTGAAGGCCGTCGCCCACCTCCAGCGCGCCCTGATGCTGCGACACCCCTGGCTGCCCGCCGCCCTGTCCACCCACCGCGTCCCCGGACCCAACACCCTGGCCTTCATGGAACGCGCGCTCACCGCCCTGCGGCCCACCGGACTGGACGGTGCGGCGAAGCTGGAGATCTTCGCCCAACTCACGGCATTCGTGGCCGGGCACGCCGCTCACGAGATCGCGCAGGCCGCAGCCTCGCGGTCACCCGACCGAGCAGCGGCCGAGGCCCGCTACCTCGCCGCCGTCGCCGCGGACGGCCACCACCCGGAACTCGCCGAAGCCCTTTCCACCCCCGGACGCCCACTCGCCCCCGAAGCCACCTTCGCCCGGTTCCTCAACCGCCTGATCGACGGCCTCGCCACCGACTGACCCCGGCTGCCCGTCTCGACCGCGAGACTCGGAAGAAGAATGGCTCTCGCGGTGGCCTCGGTCCCGCTTGCGGTGGGCGCCAGGTACACGACCGGGCGGCAGATACGGGTGTTGGACCCCGAGACGCCGGAATGATGATCCGTATGACAGACCCTTGGAACCCGTCTCTTCGATCCGGTGTCTCGTGCCACGGTGATGTCCGCTCATCGTGGTGCGGGTGACCGATGAATCCGGTACGCGGCCGCGGTCTGTCCCCGCGGTGGCCATGCCGATAGGTGGTCACACCGCACATCACCGTCAGGCGAGTAGTCGATATGCGAGGAGTACCATGATCATCATTGCCGGAAAGTTGTGGGTGGACGCTGCTGACCGCAGCGCCTATCTGACCGGATGCTCGAGCATCGTCGAGCAGGCCCGGGCTGCCGTCGGATGCCTTGATTTCGCTCTGTCGGCCGACTCGATCGAGCCGGACCGGATCAACGTCTACGAGCGTTGGAAGACCGATGAGGATCTCGCACGCTTCCGTGGCGCGGGCCCGGAATCCGAACAGGTGGCTCAGATCCGCGACGCCGAGGTGGGCAAGTACCGGATCTTTGACGTCGAGGCCCCGTAGGCCATGCCCCCACCGGCACGGTCGGAACCGGACGAGGAGCGCGGCGGCGGTGACTGTCCCGACCGGAGGGCGTGTTCGGCTTCCTCACGAACGTCGCCCGGGCCTCGTTGGGCCCCGTCGTCGTCGCCGCCGTCGACGACATCGAGAAGACGCGGCCCAACGCCCGCGCCGAGGGCCCGCACCCGGCCCCGCCTCAGCGGCTCAGGGCCGTTTCCCGGCGCATGTGGGACAGCTTCTCCGGGTTGCGTACGGCGTAGAGGCCGGTGACGAGGCCGCCCTCGACGCGGACCGTCAGGACGGTGTCGAGTTCGCCGTCGACCCGGAGGAGCAGTGCTGGGCGGCCGTTGACCTGGGCGAACAGGAACGACGAACCGGCGGGGATCCTGCCCAGGCCCGCGGCCAGCAGGCGGGCCACCTTGTCCGCCCCGATGATGGGACGCAGGACGGCCTGTTTGACTCCGCCGCCGTCGCCCAGCAGGACGACATCCGGGGCGAGGATGTCGAGCAGGTTCTGGAGGTCTCCCGTCTCGACCGCCTGACGGAACGCGTCGAGCGCCTTTCGGGAGTCCGCCGACGACACGTGTTCGCGCGGTCGGCGCGCCGCCACATGGCCCCGTGCACGGTGTGCGATCTGGCGGACCGCGGCCGGGTTCCGGTCGACGGCCTCCGCGATCTCGTCGTACTCCAGGGCGAACACCTCGCGCAGCACGAACACCGCCCGTTCCGTCGGCGTGAGCGTCTCCAGCACCAGCATCATCGCGGTCGAGACACTGTCGGCCAGTTCGACGTCCTCGGCGACGTCGGGCGTGGTGAGCAGCGGCGCGGGCAGCCAGGAGCCCACATAGGACTCCTTGCGGCGGCCGAGCGTACGCAGCCGGTTCAGCGCCTGGCGCGTGGTGATCCGGACCAGGTACGCCCGCCGGTCCCGCACCGTGCCGAGATCGACCCCCGACCACCGCAGCCAGGTCTCCTGCAGTACGTCCTCCGCGTCGGCGGCCGAGCCCAGCATCTCGTAGGCGACCGTGAACAGGAGGTTGCGGTGGTCGACGAACGCCTCGGTGGCGGGACCCGTCCCCGCGCCGCCCTCCGGGCGCCCAGCCGTGTGCTCGCTTCGTTCGCTCTTCACCGGACGCTCCTTCGCTTCCGACTGCGTCATGCGCACAGGACACCGGTCCCCGCGATCCTGTGACACCCGACTGGCGTGGCCTGTGTCACCTGGCGGTGCTGTCACACGCAGCGGCCGGCCGGAGTCTCGTGTGCGTCCGATGCAACACCACGAGTGAGGACGAAGCCATGGAAGCCCGATTCGACCTGTTCGCCAACGAGATCGCGCTCAAGTTCGCCAAGCGGTTCGCGGGCGCGGGCCTGGTGATCCAGCAGTCGCCGCTGCCCCGGTTCACGCAGGAGTTGGTGTCGCTGCGCGCCAGCCAGATCAACGGCTGCGGTCACTGCGTCGACATGCACACCAAGGAGGCCGCGGCCGCCGGTGAGACCGCGGTCCGACTCCACCTGGTCGCCGCCTGGCGCGAGTCCACCGTGTTCACCGAGGCGGAGCAGGCCGCGCTGGCCCTCGCCGAGGAGGGCACCCGACTCGGCGACGCCCACCACGGTGTGTCCGACGAGACCTGGGCCCGGGTGCGCAAGCACTACGACGACGACCAGACCGCGGCGTTGGTCGCCCTGGTCGCCCTGATCAACGCGGCCAACCGGCTCGCCGTGATCGTGCACCAGAAGGGAGGCTCGTACGAGCCGGGCATGTTCGCCCACGCCCTCGACTGAGCGGAGGATGCCGAACGGAAGCGGTACGGGTCAGGCCGGGGCTCGTTCGATCCTGGCCGACCCGTACGGGGTTGTGGAGGTAGAGGATGCTGCTCATGGCTGGAGGCGCCGTCACCCTTGAGCCGATGGGCATGCAGGATCGGCCGGCACGAGGGCCGACACCGCCCGATCAACCGGGCGTGCCCGCTGGTTCGAGGGGTGGGGCGGTAGCCGCCGACAGGTGGGCTTCCCTGTCGTGGTCGTGGGCGATGGGTCGGGCCTCAGCCACCTTGTCGCACGTGCCGGACCCCGAGTCGCCGGGGTGGTGTCGCTCCGGGCGGTGCAAGGGATCCAAAGGGAGCGTCGCGGGTCGGGGCTGGTAGCGCCCGCTTGGCGGGCATGAGATCGAGCGACGGTGTATCGGGCCTGGTCGGGGTCGGTCAGCCGCTTGTGCGGGCGGCTTTCCCCGGCCGCCCGGTGGTATGCGGCCTCGACGTGTGCGATGCCGGAAAACGCGCCCACGTCTCGAGGATGACGCACCGCCCCAAAGGCGTGAGCACTTTGGTTGTCGCTGCCCTAATGCCGCTCATTTGAGCGCTCGCGTGACACCTGGCCGCCGACTGCTCACGCTTTTTAGCAAGGCGTCCGTCTCCGGCCCCGCAGCGTCGGGACCGCGGAGGTCTCCCCCTGCACCACCCGGTGGGACACCATCGACACCGGAAGGGCCTGCCCGCCAGGGCCCGGAGGCCTCCAGAGCCTTGCCCGGGCCCTGACAATCGGTCGCGATGACCCCGCTCGTGTACGGGAGTAATAGTCAAGATCTGTGGATCGTTGAAGTTATCGTCCGATGCTCCGGAGCCATCGGATCTCGCCGTGGTGCCGTTCGTCGGTGCGTGTGAGCCCGGCGGCAGCGGCGACGGCGGCGGACGCCCGATGTTCGGGGTGGATGTGGGCCATGACGGTGTGCACCGGCTGCCGGCCTAGCCAGGCGACGAGTCCTTGGGCTGCTTCGGTGGCGATGCCTCTTCGCTGCCATGGGGTGCCCACCACCCAGGCGATCTCGGCGACGGGGCCGTCGCCGGAGGGGCCGACCGTCGCCTGGACGGTGCCCGTCAGGCAGGACTCATCACGGAGCCGGATCACCCAGTTCAACCAGGAGACGGCCGGATCGGGAGAGCCCGCGGTCATGCGCTGGTAGCGCGAGCGCAGGGCTTGCGGGGTGTCCGGAGCGCCACCGGTGAAGGTGTGCAGGGCCGGGTCGGACAGCACTGCGGTCATCTCCTCGGCGTGCCCGACGTGCAGCGGTAGCAGGTCCAGCCGCCTGGTGCCGATGGCTTGAGCCGCGAGGGTGCTCACGCCGCGACCGCCTCGGGGCGTTCGACCAGCCGGCCGCGTTCGAAGCGGGCGCCGGCCCGGACGAGGGCGACGAGGTGGGGTGCGTTCACGGCCCGCCATCGCTGCTGGGCGGACTCGACGAGCTTGAACACCATGGCCAGGGCGGCGGTGCGGGAGCCGGCGCCGCGGGTGACCTTGGTCCGCAGCCGGACCGTGGCGAAGGTCGACTCAATCGGATTCGTGGTCCGCAGGTGGATCCAGTGCTCGGCCGGAAAGTCGTAGAACGCCAGCAATTGCTCCTGGTCGTCGGTGATCTTCTTGACCGCCTTGGGGAACTTCGCGCCGTAGAGCTGGGCGAACGTGGTGACCGCCGCCTCGGCATGGTCGCGGTCCTCGGCGTTGTAGATGTCCTGGATGGCCTTCTTCGCGCCGGGCTGCGCGGACTTCGGCAGGGAGTCCAGGACATTGGCCGTTTTGTGAACCCAGCACCTCTGCTCACGGGTGTCGGGGAACACCTCGGCCAGCGCCTTCCAGAAGCCCAGGGCACCGTCCCCGACCGCGAGCACCGGGGCGCGCATGCCCCGGCGGGCGCAGTCCCGCAGCAGGTCGGCCCACGACTCGCCGGATTCGCGGTAGCCGTCCTGGAGCGCGACCAGCTCCTTGGCGCCGTCGGCACGCACCCCGATGAGCACCAGGACGCAGGCTTTGGCCTCCTCCAGACGGACGTTGAGGTGGATGCCGTCGGCCCACACGTACACGTAGTCGACCTCCGCGAGGTCGCGGTCCATGAACGCGGCGTGGTCGGCCTGCCACTGCTGGGTCAGCCGGGTGACCGTCGCGGGAGAGAGCCCGGCGGAGGAACCAAGGAACTGCTCCAGGGCGGGCACGAAGTCGCCGGAGGACAGGCCATGCAGGTAGAGCAGCGGCAGCACCTCGCTGATCTTCGGCGACTTGCGGCACCACGGCGGCAGAATCGCGGAGGAGAACCGCTTGCGCTCGCCGGTGGCCTCGTCGACGCGCTTGTCGTTCACCCGCGGCGCCTTCACCTCGACCGCGCCGGCCGCGGTGGTGACCTGCCGGGGCTGGTGGTAGCCGTTGCGGACTACCAGGCGGTGCCCCTTGGCGTCGCGCTCATCGGCCAACTCGGCTATGTAGGCGTTGACTTCGGCCTCCAGCGCGGCGGCCAGCATCCGCCGTGCGCCTTCCCGGACGATCTCATCCAGCAGCGAGCTGCCGCTTGGCGTGCTGCCGTCCTCGTTGACTACCGTAAGCATGGGCGTGCCTTCCCGACCGACGCGGCAACGTCGGCCTTGCTCGATGACCTATCGATCGATCCATCGGGAAGGTACGCCTCCTTCCGTCAGGAGTGATCCACAGGTACTGAGCATTGCTCCTCGTACGGAACGGCCCGTCGGAACGGCGTAGCTCCCTTCGGCGGCGCGGGGCGGTCGTGGTGTTTGAGGCGGGAACTCTGCCGACGACCCGGGCCCCGGGTCGGAAAGTGGCCGGGGTGCAGCGCGCCGAAGGGCTGCGGGCCGATGGGCCGGTGGCCGGCTCTGGGTGTCGCCGGGCTCCCGCCGGAGGCATCCTCAGCGATGCCATGACCCTTGGACCTGGCGCTCACGTCGATCGCGACTGGAACGCCGAGCCCCGGTCACGCACCACCGGGTGCTGGACGCCCGGCAGGATCCGGAATGCAGGGCCGTCGTCTGCCATCAACCGTTCTCTTCTCAGTTCAGCGACATTCAGTGCGTCTGTGAGGCATTCAGTGGTGCGGCGGAGCATGAACCACGCCTCATCCGCTGTGAGTTGCGGGCCGTTCAGTATCGCTTTCACGAGTCCTAGCACAACGGTCGCCGACTCGATCAAGTCGTCCTCGATCGCGTCGCAGATGTCCGCGATGATTCCGCCCGGCTGGCAGAACCCGGTGCGTCCATCGGTGCTCGGCGGCATACGGCGAAGCTCGGTCATGCCGGCGCCCCCGGGGCATCGGCTTCGATCACGTTGACCGGACATGTCGCCTTGGAGGCAGGCAGCGGGCGGGGGCGACGCCCCGTACCGGCAGGGCCTGCGTCCGATGAGCACCATGGGACGGCAGGGACCACGCGAGAAGCGCGGCGATAAGGTTTCGCACGGCCGAAGCTCCATTTCTTCGGTCAGCCCCTGGAACGAGCCCTGGCCCGGCTCGCTCAGGGGCGCTTCTGATTCCAGCTCCATCATATCTGTAGTT
This sequence comes from Streptomyces sp. P9-A2, assembly GCF_036634175.1. NCBI lineage: Bacteria > Bacillati > Actinomycetota > Actinomycetes > Kitasatosporales > Streptomycetaceae > Streptomyces > Streptomyces sp. P9-A2. Next base: position 1,702,037 of record NZ_JAZIFX010000001.1, on the reverse strand, counting down.
ATCCACGGTTATCCGCGGATGCGTGGAAAGCTGTGGTCACCCACGCTGGCGCCATGGAGCTTGACCGTACGCGCCCGCTGTGGCGGCAGATTGCAGCGGAGATCATCCGACGGATTCAGGGCGGTACCTATCCGCCGGGAAGTCGCGTGCCGTCCACGCTGGAGATCGCCCAAGAGTTCGGGGTCGTGAACGCGACGGCGGCGAAGGCCATGCGGCACGTGCGGGAAGAGGGCTGGACGCGCGGCGAGGTGGGGTTGGGGACGTTCGTCGTGGATCCACTGCCGGAGGGCAACTAGCTCTCTCTGTAGGTGTGTTGAGGCGTTGCGTGATGTCGTCGTGCGGGTGGTCACCTGGGGATCACCCGCCAGAGCTGGGTTGACGGACGACGGTCGTGTCGCCGTCCGGGGCGCGGCAGCCGAGACCGCCATGCGGCTACGGGCCGGTGACTTCCGGCCAAGTCGAGCAGGGTCGCCACCGTTGAGCGGGACGGGTGGCGATGATCAGTGCATGAACGAGATCGTGCTGATGTCGGATCCGAAGATCGCGGCGATCCCGGTGGCCGACTGCGGCGAACCACTCGTTGACGTCCGGCTCCAGGAATCCCTTGTCGTCGACTTTCGCAAGGCTGATCAATCAGGGGCGTTCGCGCATCTGCGAGAAGAGGTTCTGATCCGTCTTCTCGAGGCTCAGAAGCCGCTCCCGGACGGTGTGCGTCTGTTGTTCGTCGAGGGGTACAGGCCGCCCGCGCTGCAGCGCTTCTACTTCGAACGGTACGCCGACCACCTGCGAGCCGATCATCCGGGCTGGTCGCCGATACGGGTTCGTGAGGCCGCGAGCCGGTACGTGTCGCCACCGGAGATCGCGCCCCACAGCGCCGGCGCCGCGGTGGACCTCACGTTGATCTCCGCCACCGGGCGGGAACTCGACATGGGAACCCGGGTGAACGCCAGCCCGGAAGAGAGCGACGGAGCCTGTTACACGGACGCCGTCGGCGTCGGTTCCGAAGCGCGGGCCAACCGGAGTGTGCTCGGTGACGCACTGACCGCTGCAGGCCTGGTGAACTACCCAACCGAGTGGTGGCACTGGTCCTACGGCGACCGCTACTGGGCCTTCCAGACTGATGCCGGCAGCGCCAGGTACGGGCCGCTGGAACTCCGATGAGCGGAGGGTGGCGCCCGACCCACCGAACCTGATCGTGCTGTTTTCCTGAACTCGCCGGGTGCGTTGATCCGTGCAGGGGTCCCGCAACATCCTTCGCGCCGTAAGGGGCGGGCCTGCACCCGTGGTGGCGGTCAGCCTGCCGTGAGGTTCTCGTAGAGCGACCTGAGGTTCTCGGTCGTGGCGTGGTCCGCCGGCCTCAGGGGTGGGCGGACCGGGCCCGCGGGCAGGCCGAGGGCGGTGAGGAGGGCCTTGGCCGTGACTGTGCCGGGCAGGCCGTTCGCCATCACCGCCTCGATCAGGGCGGTGGCCCGCTGCTGGAGACCGGCCGCGCGGGCCGTGTCGCCCGCGTCGAAGGCGTCCAGGACGGCGCGCAGGTGGTCCGGGACCACGTTCGCGACCGTGCTGACGTACCCGGCGCCGCCGACCGCGTACAGGGCGAGGATGTGCTCGTCGCAGCCCGCGTAGTAGGCGAGATCGGTGCGGGCGAGGATCTTCTGGGCGGCCAGGAAGTCGTACGAGCAGTCCTTCACCGCCACGATCCGGGGATGCCCGGCGAGCCGCAGCATCGTGTCCGGTTCGATGCGGGTGCCCGTGCGGGCCGGGATGTCGTACAGGGCCAGGGGGAGTCCCGTGGCGTCCGCGACCTCGAGGAAGTGCGCCTCGACGGCGTCCTGCGGCGGGCGGCTGTAGTACGGGGTGGCGACCAGGAGACCGTCGGCGCCCGCCTTCTCGGCCTCGCGGGCGAGTGCGACGGTGTGCGCGGTGTCGGCGGTGCCGACACCGGCGACGATCGAGGCGCGGCCGCCCACCGCCTCCCGCACCGCCGTGACGAGGGCGGACTTCTCGGCGTCCGTCGTGGTCGGGGATTCGCCCGTCGTGCCGGACAGCACCAGGCCGTCGCAGCCGTGGCTCACCAGGTGGTCGGCCAGTCGCGCGGCGCCGTCCAGGTCCAGGGCGCCGGTGGAGGTGAACGGCGTGACCATGGCGCACAGGGCGCGGCCGAAGGGGGTCGTCGATGAGGTCATGAGGGTAGTCTCTGCCCGATCACTGCGTAGCTCCACTTAAATCTCCTACCCATTATGGGTAAGCATCAGTAATTGATGGCGTTCGGATAGGCGCCGCGCGGTCCGGGTACTCGGGAGGCCCGACCGAGAGGAGGCGGAACACCGTGACCGCAACCATCGAGCAACCGCCGGTTCGCGACACGCGCAGCCGTGACGGCCACAGCCGTGCCGAATACAGCCGCGACGAATACAGCCGCGACGAGCGCAGCCATGACGAGTACAGCCATGACGGGCACAGCGTGGGCGAGCTCGTCGGACAGGCCACCGAGCAGGTCTCCCGGCTGGTGCGGCAGGAAGTGGCCCTGGCCAAGCTGGAGTTGGCCGAGAAGGGCCGCCGGGCCGGACGCGGCGGCGGCATGCTGGGTGGCGCGGGCGCCTTCGCCTACGCGGGCCTGCTCGCGGCGGCCTTCACCGGGGGTGCCGCGCTTTCTCTCGTCCTGCCGGTGTGGGCGGCGGCGCTGATCATCACGGCCGTGCTGTTCGTGATCGCCGGTGTGCTGGCCATGCTCGGCCGGGAGCAGCTCAAGAAGGCCACGCCGGCGACCCCGGAACAGACGCTGGGCAGCGTGAAAGCGGACGTGGAGGAGATCAAGGGGAGGGCGCACCGATGACGCGGCACGTGAACGGTGTGAACGGCGTGAACGCGCCTGCGAAGGCTGCGGGTTCCGGCTCCGGGTCCCACATCGAGCCCGGGACCGAGCGGGATGCCGCCCGTGGGGCCAAGGGGCCCGACGAGCTGCGGCGGGAGATCGAGCGGACCCGGCACGAACTCGGCGACACGGTCGAGGAGTTGGCCGGGAAGATGGATGTCAAGGGAAACGCGCTGGCCCGCGTGGAGGATCTGCGTGACAGGGCCGGGGCGATGACCGTGCAACTGCGGAGCAGCGCCACGCAGGCCCGGCTGGCCGGGACGCGGAAGCCGTGGCCGGTGATGGTCGCCGGAGGGACGGCGGCCGGTCTGGCGGCGACGGCCGGGATGGCGGTGCTGCGGCGGCGCGGGACGCACTGACGGCGGGAGCGAATCGTACCGGGGCTGGGCGGGCACGGCCGGAGGGCCGGCCGGACGGAAGTGTCCGGCCGGCCCTCCGGCGCGGTTCACGCCCTACGGGCGGAAACGCAGGATCTGCGGGTCGTGGTCGCTGATCTGGTCGTGGAACTCGGTGTTGAGGTGCACGCTGTCGTACGTGAACGTCCCGCCGCGGCGGATCGACGGGCTGATCAGGATCTGGTCCAGCACCTGGCTGTTGCCCTGGTAGACGTACGAGTAACGCTCACTCCGCGGCAGGGACTTGACCGCCGACCAGAGCGTCCCCCGGCCCTCGAGGATCCTCGTCGTCGTGGAGAACTCGAAGTCGTTGATGTCACCGAGGACGACGACGGCCGCGTTCTTCTGGGCGGCGAGGATCTTCGCGGTGAAGTCGTGCACCTCCTTCGCCTGGAGGTGGCGCTGCGCCTCCGAGCCGCGCGACGGCGGCTGGTACTGCGACGTCAGGGCCTGGTCGCCGCCCTTGGAGGCGAAGTGGTTGGCGACCACGACGACCGTGCGGCCGCGGAAGACGAACTCGCCGGCCAGTGGCTTGCGGCTGTTCTCGAACGCCGCGGACGCGGGGGCGATGCGGCCGGGGGAGACCGTCAGGGCCGCCTTGCCGCGCACCTTGGTGACGCCGGTGGCCGTGGTGGCGTCGCCGCCCGCGCGGTCGGTGAAGGAGACCCGCTCCGGGTTGAAGAGGAACACCTGGCGGATGTTGCCGCCGGGCTCGCCGCCGTCGGCCTTGTCGGCCGGGTCGATCCCGCGCCAGTCGTAGCGCGGGCCGCCCGCGGCCTCGATCGCGTCGATCAGCCGGGCCACCGTGCGGTCGGCGGCGACCGTGCCGTCGTCGGTGGCGCCGTTGTTGTCCTGGATCTCCTCCAGGGACACGATGTCGGGCGACTTCAGGTTGCCCGCGATCGCCTCGGCGTGCGCGGCGAACGTGTCGTCGGACGGGTCCAGGTTCTCCACGTTGTACGTGGCGACCGCCAGCTCGCCGGAGCGCTGCGCGCGCGTCGACTCGCGCCGCAGGTTCCCGTTCTTCAGCGTGCCGAGTTCGCTCGCCACCAGGGTGTAGCCGCCGAACTGGTTGAAGTCCAGCGGGCCCGCGGTGGTGCCGGCGAGCGTGTCGCCGACGTTCGCGTCGGGGAAGTCCGCGGCCCGGCCCAGGGACTGGATCTGCAGACGGCCGGTGTTCCGGTCGTCGTAGGAGCCGTAGACCGTGCCGCCGCGGTGGTTGCGGTTCTCCTTCGGCTTCACCGTGACCCAGAGCTCGGCGTACGGGTCGGTGGCGCCGACCACCCTGGTGTCGGAGACCTGGACGTTCATGCCCTCCAGGGACTCGTAGAAGTCCAGGGCGTAGCGGTCGGGGCGCAGCGGGAGGGCGTTGACGGAGCCGTTCGCCGCGGCGTCCCCGGCCGGGGTGTAGGCGGCGGGGACGGACCTGGCGTCGATCCTGGTCGCGGCCGGGACCGGGTTGCCGCCGGAGACGACGGTGAACGTGGCGCGGGTGATCTCGGTCAGCGCCTGGTTGCCGGAGGACGTACCGCCGGGGACGTACTCCGACACCGTGCCGGAGACCGTGACGGCGTCACCGACGGCGACCCCCTGGGGGGTCGAACCCGTGTGGACGAAGACGCCCTCACTGGTGGCCGGGTCGGCGTCCGGCGTCGGATCCTGGATCCAGAACCCGCGGGACGAGCCGTAGGTGCGGACTCCGGTGACGATTCCGGCCACATCGGTGACCTGCTGCCCGGCGTACGGGGATATCCGGGTGTCGCCCTGGATGTCGTGGATGCGCACGGACTCCGCGTACGCGGGCGAGGTGAGGGTGATCGTGGACGCCGCGCACACGGCGGCGACGGTGAGCGCGGCGAGACGCGCGGACGACTTGCTCGGCAACGGATTCCCTCCGGGAATGTGATGAGTGCCGGGACGAGGGTGGAAAATCGTGTGACGCGTGGAGAAGGCGCGGGGCGCGGGCGACCTGCCGTGAGCGGGCCCTCTCGAACCCGCGTGGCCTCCCGCTCCTCTCAGGATGCCCCCTGCGGATGGCGTCCGCAGCCGGTCCACGAGTGGCGTCCGGGACGGCCTCCACGGATGGCGTCCATGGTCGGCTTCCGGCTCCGGTGAACACCTGTCCGCCGACTTCTACGCGCGTCAATCTCCAGCCTGGCCAGACCACTTGTCAAGGTTTCGGCCATGCATGGCGGGTGACGCGGAGGTGAAGCGGGCGGCTTGGGCGGAAATCCGTCTAGGCTGAGTGGCCGAGTCGTCTCCGGGCCGGCCGGCCGGCTGCCGCCGGCCGCCCCCGACGTGACCCGCCGGACAGACCCTAGGAGAAACAGCCGATGTCAGACAGCTCCATGCCGCCGGCGCGACTGCACCCCGAAGCGGAGCTGGCGCGCGAAGCACTGTCCACGCCACTGCTGTCCCGGGCCGCCGGGCTCGCCCGCTGGGCCGGGCCCGGAACGCGGGTCGACGCCGGCGGCGGGCTCGTCGACGAGCAGCTGACCGCGGCGGCCGAGGCGCTCGGGCTGAGCGGTGAGGACGCCACCGCCGACGCCAGTGCGGCCTGGCGCGTCGCCGTGGACGCCGGGCTCGTCGACGTCGTCGACGAGGAGGAGGGCACCGTCACCGCGGGCGCCGACCTCGCGCTGCTCACCGGCGGCTCGCCGCAGGACGTCCTCACCGTGTGGCTCGCCGCCCTGGAGACGGTGCTCGCCGACGCGAGCGTGCCCGACCTGGACGGGCTCGTCGACGCCCTCGCCGCCGGGGACGGATCCGGCGAAGTCGACCTCTCCTCGGTCGACTGGGACCCCGAGGCCGAGGCGGACTTCCTCGACGGGGTCCTCGGAAACCTGTACCTGCTGACCGTCGGCGAGGCGGAGCCCGCCGGCCCGCCGGTGCCGCTGCCCGCGCTGGCCGCCTCCGTGATCGTCCCCGACGACATGCCGGAGCCCACCAACGACGTGCTCCAGGAGGTGTCCGACGCGATGCTGCGGCTGGACGACCAGTTCCGCCTGCTGGAGCCGGCCGGACTCGTGGAGTACCAGCCGGTCGACGAGGCGCTGCTGGCCGAGGGCGACGAGGAGCCCGCCCCGCCCCAGGACGACACCGACGTCACCCGCTACGGCGTGGTGCGGCTGACCCCGCTCGGCCTGTACGGGCTGCGCGCCCGCCTGCTGGAAGCGGGATTCGACGCCCCGGCGGTCGGGGACCTCACGGACAAGGGCGCCGACGCGCTGCTCGACCGCACCCCCGCCTTCCCACCGGCGGCGGCCCACGCGGAGACCGAGCAGTGGCTCGCCCGCCGCGAACCCCTCGACGCGGCCCGCGAGTTGCTCGCCGCCGCGCGCGGCACCGACGAGAACGCGCCGCTGCGGCGGCTGCAGTGCCAGCAGGCGCTGGCGCTGGTCGGCGTCTCGGCCGAGCTCGCCCTGCGCGAGGTGCTCGACGACGCGGAACTCGGCGGGCTGGCCCGGGTGTGGCTGACCGAGCACGGGGTGACGGACGTACCGCCGCCCTCCGAATCCATGATCTTCTGGCTGACCATCGACACGGTGGCCGCACAGCTCGCGGCCGAGGGCCACTCCGAGGAGCTGCAGGCCCTGGTGGAGGGCCTGGCCCGCCAGCACAGCGGCTTCTTCGCCACCGCCTGGCGGGTGGAACACCCGGCCACGGCGGACGTGCTGGAGGCGATGGGCCGGCTGCACCCGGACAAGGAGATCGCCAAGGCCGCACGCAAGGCCGCCTTCAAGGCGCGTTCGCAACGCGGTAGTTGACCTGCGGCAGGGGAGCCGAACGGACAGTCGGCGCCCGCGCCGACGGCAGAGCGGGCCCGTCACTCCCGGTCGGCGTGCGCGGAGGCGGACGTGCGCCTCGGTGGGCGGGCGGAGTGCGCGGCGCGTCACCCCCCCCGTTGAGCGGGCGCGTCACACCCCGTTCGGTGAGCGGAGCGGAGCGGGCAGGCGTACACCCCGGTCGGCGAGCACGGCAAGCGACCGCGCACCCCGCTCGGCGGGCGAAGTGGCGCGGCCGCGCGTGGTTCACCGAAGCGGCCGTCGGAAGTCCCCGCGGAGTTCAACCGGCGTTCAGGCACGGGCGGAAGCGTGACGGTGAACGGGGCCTGATCCGTCACCCCCGCACGGCACCCCACCGTCACAGGAGGCTCCATGTCGCTCACCCGCAGGGACTTCGCCAGGACATCCGCGGTCGCCGGCGCCGGTGTCGCACTGGTGGGCAGCGTGGGCGCCCTCGCCTCCGCGCCGGGCGCCCTCGCGTCCCACGACGCCGAGAGCGCGGGGGAGGATCAGCAGGAGGCCCGGCACCAGCACCCCACGATCGGCTACGGCCCCCTGCTCCCCGATCCGGACGGCATCCTCGCCCTGCCCGCCGGCTTCTCCTACCGCGTCCTCACCCACTGCGGGAAGACCCGGCTGGAGTCCGGCGAGTACACCCCCGCCGAACACGACGGCACCGCCGCCTTCGCGGGCCCCCGCGGCACCACCCTCCTCGTGAACAACCACGAGATGGACGGCCCGCGCGACGAGGCGGAGCACCCCGTCCCGCTCGTCGAGGGCCTCGTCTACGACCCGGGCGCGCCCGGCGGCTGCACGATCGTCGAGGTGCGCCCCGACGGCAGCGTCGCCGAGTGGGTCGGCATCGCCGGCACCGCCGACAACTGCGCGGGCGGCAGCACCCCCTGGGGCACCTGGCTCACCTGCGAGGAGAACTCCGACCGGGCCGGCGAGAACGGGATGACCAAGGACCACGGCTACGTCTTCGAGGTCGACCCCGCCGACCGGCGCGCCAACCGCGACCCCAAGCCCCTGAAGTTCTTCGGCCGGTACGACCACGAGGCCGTCGTCATCGACCCCAAACGCGGCCACGCCTACCTCACCGAGGACGCAGACGAACCCAACGGCCTGTTCTTCCGCTGGACCCCGCCCAAGGACTTCCGCCACGGCCCCGGCAGGTTCCGCACCCTCGCCGACGACGCGGGCGTCCTCCAGGCGCCCAAGTGCTTCGACTCCGGCGGCCGGTTCGTCGACGACCTCTCCCGCGCCGCGCGGACCGGCACGGTGTACGGCGTCGACTGGGTGGACGTGCCCGACCGCGACGCGCGGACCGTCTCCGTGCGCGAGCAGTTCGGGGCCGGCGAGGTCACCCGCGCCCGCAAACTGGAGGGCATGTGGTGGGGCGACGGCGGGGCGTACCTCGTCTCCTCGTACGCCCGCGAGGAGAGCCCCGTACAGCACGACGGCCAGGTCTGGTTCTACGACCCCCGGCGCCGCACCCTCACCCTCAAGGTCCTGCTCGGCGTCAACCGGAACCCGGCCGAGGACGGCGCCTTCGACGGCCCCGACAACATCACCGTCTCCCCGTACGGCGGTCTGGTCATCGCCGAGGACGGCGAGGGCGTGCAGCACCTGTTCGGCGCCACCGACAGCGGACGCACCTACCCCATCGCCCGCAACGAACTGAACATCGGCACCGAACAGGAGCCGGAGTTCAGCGAGTTCACCGGCGTCACCTTCTCGCCCGACGGGAAGACCCTGTACGCCAACATCCAGGAACCGGGCATCATGCTCGCCGTCACCGGCCCCTGGAAGCGGCAGAAGCGCCGCTGAACCCACGGCACGGAACCATGTCGCCGGCCCGGCCCGCGGTCGTCCCCCGGGACCACGCCCCGGGCCGCCCGGCCGGCCAGGGGAACGTGTCATCGAGGACGCTCTGCCACCGGCGGAGCGTCGAGGGCCCGCACGGCCGTCTCCCGGCCTTCGAGGGGATCAAAGCCGCCCCGGCTCCGGGGCGCTGGGCACTCCGGAGGCAGGGCGGCGGTTCAGGCCGGGTCGCCAGGGACGGGCGTCGAGCAGTCGGGCACGCAGATCCAGAGCCGGAACAGCAGGCCCTGGTGCCGTACTTCGCCCCAAACACGGCCGCTCATCCCCAAGTGCTGGGCACAGCGGGCGCAGTTCATGGCCATCTGCTGTCGAGGGGTGAGCAGGTCAATCCTCGGCAGGCCGGTCACAGGCCGGCCGCTCATCGTTCACCGTCCGCCGGCAGATCGGCCCACACCCGTTTCCCGCCGTGCACCACTTCGCTGCCCCAGCCGTGGGCGAGGGCTTCGACGAGGAGGAGGCCACGTCCGTGTTCGGCGTCGGCGGACGGGACGGCCGGTGTGGGGCGCGTGCGGGAGGTGTCCGTGACGACGATCCGCGCGGCCTCCTCGCCGGTGCGGGTGATGGAGACGCCGACCGTGGCGGCGTCGGTGTGCTCCACCGCGTTGGCGACCAACTCCGTGACGATCTGCTCGGCCGCGTCCACCAGGTGGAGGAGGCCCCATGTTTTCAGGGCCAGCGTTATGTCCCGGCGTGCCTGGGAAGCGGCTTCGAGCTTCGCCGGATAGCGCTCCTGATAGCGCTGTGGTCCTACCGATGCAGCCGTCATCGTCATGGTTCGAGGAAACCGGAAGTGTCTGCTCCTCATCAGGACAGACTCAGGGCAGTCGGCGGCAGCCAACAGGACAGTTTTTTCGGACAGTCCGCGACGGTAGGGCTACGGTAGGTCACGAATGTGCGAGAGGGGGAGCCATGACCAGGCAACGGAACGTTCAGCTTGAGGTGCTGCTCACGGAGTTCGGGTACACGCACGCCCAGTTGGCCGACGAGACCAACCGGGTTGCCGTCGACGAGTTCGGGGAGTCGGCCAACTGCACCGACCGGCACGTGCGGCGATGGATCTCTGGGTACGTCCGCCGGCCATGGCCGCGCTACCTTCGGCTTCTGGAGCACATCTTCGGTCGAAGCCCTCAGGAGATGGGATTCGTATCGCGCACCGTGACGCCACCGCCCTTTGCACCGTCGCGGCCGACACCCGTGAAGGAACAGCGTTCTGTGCACCGCCGCACGTTTATCGCTGCGTCCCTCGCAACCGCGCTCGGTACCGAGCAGACACCACAGCGAGGCCGCCTCGGCATGTCCGACGTCGACCGTATCCAGACCACCATCACGCGGCTCGACGCACACTTCAACGGGCTCGGCGGGGGTGCCCTCGTCGATGTCGCCACCGACTACCTTGCGCGGCTCCAACGAGCCCTTGACCACTGCACGTACGGCGAGCGCGTGGAGCGTGCCCTGACCCGGGCTGTGGCCGACGTCGCCGCCTGCGCGGGATGGTCCGCGCATGACTGCGGCGACTACGCCCGTGCGGATCAGTTCCGCAACCAGGCGCTCCAAGCCGCGCTGCTGACGCGTGCCCCGGTCGCCGTAACCCGGGCTTGGTCGGACCTCGCTGCTCAGGCCGAGCATGCCGGGTGCCCCGGCCAGGCTGCGCGGATCAACCGGGCCGCGCTGGCTGAACGGCACCTGTGCGCCCAGCCGCTCATCACAGCACTACTGCACGCCAGACTCGCCGACTGCCTCGCCCAGACCGGAGACACCGCTGGAATGGGCCGCCAACTCGCCGCCGCGGAACGCGCCTACGACCGCGCCGACGACACTGTGACCGCTCCAAGCTGGCTCGCCTTCCTGACCCCGGCGGAACTGACCGGGCTCGGCGCGATCGCCCACCAGAGCGCCGGCCAGTACGCGAGAGCGGAGCAGCAGACCGCCCAGGCCCTCGACCTGCTCGACGTGCGGTTCACCCGTAACCGTTCCTACTACACGGTGCTGCGTGCCGAACTCCAACTCGCCCAGGGACACAGGCAGCAGGCCGCGGAGACTGTCTCGCACGTACCCGTCTCCGGACTCGCGAGCAGCCGTATTGCCGCCCGCCTGGAGCGAGTGACTGAAGCAGCCAATCAGGAGCAGGAAGGACGCGCGTGACCATGCCCGCCCGACTCGATCTGAGGCATTACGGCCAGGCGGACGCCGCCGCGATCCGTGAACTTCTCCTCGACGTTCACGACGAGGTGTACGAGGGCAGTGATGACCCGCTCGCCGGGCGGGACGCCTTCGCTAGGTTCGTCGACTCCTGGTCGGCGCGCCCCGGCTTCGCATGCGTTGTCGCCTACGACGGGGAACAGCCGGTCGGCTACGCCTACGGTGCGCCCCTGTCTCCGACCACGACCTGGTGGGCGAAGGTGACCCCGGCGTTGCCGGAGGGGTTCACGGCGGAGACCGGCACGCGCACGTTCGCCCTGTCCGAACTGATGGTGCGGGAACCTTGGCGTGGCACCGGCACCTCTCTCCGTATCCATGACGTGCTGCTGGCCTCCCGCGGCGAAGACCGGGTGACACTGCTGGTGCACAAGGCGCACAGCAAGGTACGGGCCCTGTACGAGGGGTGGGCGTACCGGATGGTGGGCGAGGCCGTGCCGTTCGAAGGGGCGCCGGAGCTGTGCGCGATGGTGCGCCCCATGGTCAGGTAGGTCCTGCCGTCGTACAACTGCCGAGGCCCGAGAAATAATTCACGGGTCGTGAGGTCCGGAAGCAGTCGCAGTTCACCACCATCGACATGTGCGGTTACGGGGCAGTCGCGGCTCGTGCTGTGGCGGGCGGTCGTGTCGGGGGAGCAGCAGCGGGGTCGCCAGCAGGAGTACGCCGGCCAGGCCGATGGCCGTACGCGGGCCGAGCAGGCTGCCCAGCACGCCCCAGAGGGCCGTCAGGAGTGCGGTCGAGGCCTTGGTCGTCACCGCCCAGGCGGTCAGCGTGCGGGTGACCCGGTCGGTCGCGGTGCGCTGGAGGCGGTAGGTGGCGCAGACGGGGTTGAAGACCCCGCAGCTGAAGATGAGCCCGAGCTCGACACTCATCACCAGGAGCAGTCCGCCGGCCCCCGGGCCCAGGAAGGCCAGGCCGACGGGCCAGATCGCGCGCAGCGCCCCGGCCACGATGAGGATCTGATGCTGCCCGAATCGGGTGACGAGCGGTCGGGCCAGCAGCGAACCGAGCAGCCCGCCGATCGAGGGCGCGGCGAAGGCGAGGCCGTACTGCCATGGTGCGAACCCGAGCGGGCCGAGCATCAGGACGGCCAGCAGCGGCGAGGTGGCCATCAGCAGGCCGTTGAACAGGGCGGTGTTGAGGAACAGCGTGCGCAGCGTCGCGTCGGCGAGGATGTACCGCCAGCCGTCGAGCAGGTCCCCGGCCCGCATGCGGGCGGCCTCCCGGCGTTCGGGCCGCGGCTCGTGCCCGCCCGTCGCGCGGACGCCCAGGGCCGAGAGCAGGTGGCTGACCGCGTCGGCGACCACCGTTGCCACCGGGCCGAGGAGCCCGATCGCGGCGCCGCCCAGCGGTGGCCCGATGATCGTGGTCGTCCAGGCCGTGGACTCGAACCGGGCGTTGGCGACGAGCAGGTCCTCGGCGGGCAGCAGCGTCTTCAGATATGCGCCGGAGGCGGCGCGGAAGGTGATGTCGGCCGCAGCGACGACGATCGAGACCAGCAGGAGCTGAAAGAAGGTGAGCGCACCGAGCGCGAACGCGACGGGGATCGTCAGCAGCGCCGTGAACCGCACCAGGTCCATCGTGATCAGCACCGGACGCTTGCGGCGGAACTCCACCCACGGGCCGAGCGGCACCGCGACGGCCGCGCCCACCGCGGCCCCCACGGAGGAGAGCGCGGCGACCTCGGCCGGTCCGGCGTGCAGCACTTGGATGGCGATCAGCGGGAACGCGCCGAAGGCGAGCCACGTGCCGAGCGCGCTGGTTGCGTACGAGCCCCAGAGCAACCCGAACCGCCGCCCCAGCCGGTGTCCGAGCAGGTGTCCCAGCCGGTGCCCGCTCCTCATGCCCGAAGCCCCTCGCCACTCACCCGCACAACCGATCCGCGATCGGAGACATCAAAGCGAGCACCACACCCGGGGATCAAACAACCGCAAGGACACCGGGCCACAACCAATGGTTGTGGCCCTAAGGTGTCGGCATGGACCTCGGCACCGTCCGGACCTTCGTCGCCGCCGCCGACGCGGGACAGTTCCAGGAGGCCGCAGTCGAGCTGGCGGTCACCCAGCAGGCCGTCTCCAAGCGCATCGCCGCGCTGGAGCGCAGCCTCGGCGTGCGGCTGTTCACCCGTACCGCGCGCGGCGCCGAGCTCACCATCGACGGGCAGGCGTTCCTGCCCCACGCGCGCGAGCTGCTGCGCGTCGCCGAGCGCGCGGTCGCGTCCGTGCGCACCGGCCGTCGTCCGCTGCGCGTCGACGTGATTGCCTCACGCGTCGCGCCGTCGGGCCTGATGCGTGGCTTCCACCGCGCGCACCCCGAGATCGAGCTCGACGTGGTGTGGCTGTTCGACATCGAGACGGCCGTCGCCGCCATCCGGTCCGGTGAGATCGACGCGTCCTTCCGCGCCGTCGCCGTGCCGGGCCGGCCCCTTCCCGAGGACATCGAGTCCGTCCGGGTGCTCGACGAGCCGCTCCAGTTCCTCACCGGCCCCGCCCACGCGCTGGCGGACGCCCGGTCGGTGAGCGTCGCTCAGCTCGCCGGGCACCGGATCTGGATGCCCGGCCTCGTCCCCGGTACCGAGTGGGCCTCCTACTACGACGACCTCGTCGCCGAGTTCGGCCTCACCATCGAGGCGACCGGCCCCAACTTCGGCTCCGACGCGCTCCTGGACACCATCGCCGACACCCCGGCCCTGGCCACCTTCATGGGCGGGCGGACCCGCCTCGTCTGGCCCGCCGGTCACGGCCTGCGCCGCATCCCGGTGACCGACCCGACACCCGTCTACCCGCACTCGCTCCTGTGGCACCGGGACAACTTCCACCCAGCACTGGCCGCCCTCCGCGCCCACCTCGCCGCCACACCGGCCGGCCACGACACCGCCGGGACCTGGGCACCGGGCTGGGCGATTCCGCACTGAACACCGCCGCTTCCTCGGGCGCGCGATCCGACACGGATGTTCCCCCGCCCCGGACACGTCCTGTGGAAGGGGACACCGGGGTCGTGGGCTTGTCGGGATGCCCAGTGACATCTAACATTTCAATTATGGCTCTCCGGTCCGTACCGCGCACCCTGCTCAGGGACCGTGCCCATGCGGTGATCCGGGACGCCATCGTGGCCGGGGAGATCGAACCCGGCGCGGTGGTGCGGGACGCCGAGATCGCCGAGCGGCTCGGGCTGTCCCGGGCGCCGGTGCGCGAGGCGTTCGCGCGGCTGGTCGACGAAGGGCTGCTGGAGAGCAAGCCGCAGAGCTACACGCGGGTGACCCCGCTGATCGCCCGCGACGTACGGGACGCGGCGGCCGTCGTCGGCGCCATGCACGAACTCGTCACCCGCGTCGCTGTACCGCGGCTGCGGGAGCCCGACGTGGAGCTGATGCGCGCCGCGAACGAGCGGTTCGACACCGCCGTACGGGCCGGGGACGTGGACGGCGCGCTGCGCGCCGACGACGAGCTGCACGACGTCCTCGTCCGGGTGAGCGGCAACCGTGCCGCCGCCGCGACCGCCGCCCGCTATACACCCCTCATCCGCCGGCTGGAGCGGCAGCGCTTCGGCGAGGGCGGCGCCTGCCGGTCCGCCGGACTGCACGACCGGCTGATCGAGGCTTGCGCGGCCAAAGACCCGGACGAGGCGGTCCGGGTCACCGCGGAGATCTGGCGGGGCCTGGAGGAGCTCGCCGACGTGTCCGACGTGCCCGAAGTTTCCGACGTTCCCTGACGGAAGGATCACCCCATGTCCCTCTCCGCCCACGAGCGTTACCCGCTGCTCTTCGGACCCTCGCCCGTGCATCCGCTGGAGCGGCTCACCGCGCACCTCGGCGGTGCCGCCCTGTGGGCCAAGCGCGAGGACTGCAACTCCGGTGTGGCCTACGGCGGGAACAAGACCCGCAAACTGGAGTACCTGGTCGCCGACGCCCTCGCCCGGGGCTGCGACACCCTCGTCTCCATCGGCGGCGTGCAGTCCAACCACACCCGCCAGGTCGCCGCCGTCGCCGCCCGCGCCGGGCTGGGGTGCGTGCTGGTGCAGGAGAGCTGGGTGGAGTGGCCGGACGCCGTGTACGACAAGGTCGGCAACATCCTGATCAGCCGGCTGGCCGGCGCCGACGTGCGCCTGGTGCGGGCCGGGTTCGGGATCGGCTTCAAGGAGAGCTGGGAGCAGGCGCTGAGGGAGGTCGAGGAGTCGGGCGGCAAGCCGTACGCCATCCCGGCCGGCGCCTCCGACCACCCGCTCGGCGGACTGGGCTTCGCCAACTGGGCCTATGAGGTCGCCGAGCAGGAGGAGGAGCTGGGCGTCTTCTTCGACACCGTGATCGTGTGCTCGGTGACCGGGTCCACCCAGGCCGGGATGGTGGCCGGGTTCCGGGCGCTTGAGGAGGCGGGCGGGCGGACCCGGCGGGTGATCGGGATCGACGCGTCGGCGGCGCCCGTCCGCACCCGCGAACAGATCGCGCGGATCGCGCAGAACACCGGCCGGCTCATCGGCGTACGCCAGGACCTGACCGTCCAGGACGTGGAGCTGGACGAGCGGTACCACGCGGGCACCTATGGGATCCCCGACGAGGCGACGCTGGAGGCGATGCGGCTCGCCGCCCGCACCGAGGGGATGGTCACCGACCCCGTCTACGAGGGCAAGTCGATGGCCGGGCTCATCGACCTGGTGTCCCGCGGCGAGATCGACCGCGAGTCCACCGTCCTCTACGCCCACCTGGGCGGCCAGCCCGCGCTGAACGCGTACAGCGCGTTGTTCTGAGTCCCCGGACGGCGCGACGGTCACCAGCGGCTGCCCTGCGAGCCCCTGAAGTACGCGGTGACCCGGCCGGACCGGCGCGGCTCAGGAGGCGGGTGCCCAGTGGCCTGCGCCAGGAGCCCTGCGCCGGGGCGCCCTGCGGCGGGACGTCGAGCCGAGCGACGCCCCGCGTCCGGCGCGCGTCGCGGCCGCGGCATCCGGACCGGCGGAGGGGGAGGGCCGGCGCCTCCGCCGGTGCCAGGGCCGCTGACATACGGGTCGCGGCCCTGGCGGGTCCGGGCACGGCGGTAGCGGTCCGGTCGGGGCTCCCGGGCCGGGGCGCCCCCGATGCACGCGGGACACCCGACCCCGGGCCGTACGGCTGTTACAACGCCTGGGCGGCCGGCTTGACCATGCCCCTGACCGTGCGGGACTTCACGAAGTCGCCGATGGCGGTCATCTCCCACTCGCCGGAGAACTGGCGGATCAGCTTCGCCATCATGACGCCCGTCTGCGCTTCGGCGGAGGTGAGGTCGAAGCGGACCAGTTCCTCGCCGGTGGTGGCGTCCAGGAGGCGGCAGTACGCCTTGGCGACCTCGGTGAACTTCTGGCCGGAGAACGAGTTGACCGTGAAGACCAGGCCGGAGACCTCCTGGGGGAGGCGACCGAGGTCGACCGTGATCGTCTCGTCGTCCCCGCCGCCCTCGCCCGTGAGGTTGTCACCGGAGTGCCTGATCGCGCCGTTCACGATCTGCAGCTTGCCGAAGTAGCAGCTGTCGATGTGGTTGCGCTGCGGGCCGTACGCGATGACCGAGGCGTCCAGGTCGATGTCCTTGCCCCGGTACGCCGGCTCCCAGCCGAGGCCCATCCGGACCTGCGAGAGCAGCGGACGTCCGCCCTTCATCAGGGAGACCGTCTGGTTCTTCCGGAGGCTGACCCGGCCCTTGTCCAGGTTGATCTTCCCGGTGCCCGGCGCGGCGGCGGGCGGCGCCGGGGGAGCGGCGGGCGCGGGCGGAGCCTGCGGGGCGGCCACCGGCGCGGGCGGAGGAGTGACCGGCTGGACCGGGGCGGCCGGCTGGGCGGGGGCGGCCGGTTCCTCGACCGTGACGCCGAAGTCGGTGGCGATGCCGGCCAGGCCGTTGGCGTAGCCCTGGCCGACCGCCCGGGCCTTCCAGGCGCCGTTGCGCAGATAGACCTCGACGATCACCAGGGCGGTCTCGGCGCTGAGGCTCGGCGGAGTGAACGTGGCCAGGACGGCGTTGTCGTCCGCGCTCCGGATGGTGGCCGTCGGTTCGATGCCCTGGAAGGTCTGGCCCTGGGCGTCGGGGCTCGCGGTGACGACGATCTTCTCGATGCCGGGCGGGACGGCCGTGGTGTCGATCGTGATGGCGTCCGGGGCGCCACCGCCACCGGAGCGGTAGGTCACGCCGGGGCCCGCGGGCTGGTTGTAGAAGATGAAGTCGTCGTCGGAGCGCACCTTGCCGTCGGCGGTGAGCAGCAGGCCCGATACGTCGAGCCGCACCGGTGCGGCGACGTCCACCGTCACACGGGCGGTGGGAAGGGGGATGTTCGAGCCGGGGGTCATAGCTGTCATGCCAGGTGAACGAGTGGGGGCGTTTTGCCGTTCCCTTACCTGTGCTCCGAATGGGGCAGTGGCCCTCAGCCCCGGTTGCGGGGGTGGTTGCGGGCGGTGCGTTCGTTGCCGTGTTTGTAGTCGCCGGTCCAGCGGGCCATGACGAGCTGGGGGTCGCCGGTGGTGACCTCGGTGAGGAAGCGGGCGGCGCGGTCGCCGTTCAGGGTGGTCGCGGGACGGTCGTGGTGGGTGATGCGCACGCTGCCGTCGGCGTGGGCCTCGTAGGCGAAGCCGTGGGGTCGGGGCATGCCGGGATGGTACGAGGGCGGGGGTGGGGCGGCCCAGGGGTTTTTCGCCCCTGCCCCCCTGCCCCCTGCCCCGTGGCCCTGCCGTCTTTGTCCGGCGCTCCTGCCGTCCCTGTCCGGTGGCCCTGCCGCCCCTGCCTGCCAGGGGGTTCGTTCGTCCGCCCCTTCGCCCCCGGCCCGCCCCATGGGGGCGCGGCCGGGGGCGAAGGGAGCTGGTCCGGTTCCCGCTAGGGCACCACCACGATCTTCCTGCCCACACCCCTCGCGAACTGCTCCAGCGCCTGCGGGTACTGGTCCAGGGGGATGCGGTCGCTGATGAAGACGTCGGGGTCCAGCACGCCGTTCGCGAACAGTTCGGCCGCCCGCTCGTAGCTGTGCAGGACGGCCATCGAGCCGGTGATGGTGATCTCCTGGTTGTAGATGCGGTACGGGTCGATCGTCACGCGGGTCGCGTAGTCGGCGACGCCGAACTGCAGGAAGGTGCCCGCCTTGGACACGCGCTCCAGGCCGTCCTGGATCGCCGCCGCGTTGCCCGTGGCGTCGATGACGAGGTCCCAGCCCTGGGGGCGGTCCAGTTCGTCCGGGTCCGCCGCCGAGGCGGAGACGCCCAGCTGCCGGGCGGTCTCCAGACGGGCCGGGTTGAGGTCCACCATGTCCACACTCGCCGCGCCGGTCCGTTTGGCCAGTTCCAGCATCATCAGGCCCATGGTTCCGGAGCCGTAGATCAGGACGTGCGCGCCGAGGCGGGACTGCAGGACGTCGTAGCCGCGGACCGCGCAGGAGAGGGGTTCGATCAGGGCGGCGTCCTGGGTGCGGACGTGTTCGGGCAGTTTGACGCAGTTCGCCACCGGGGCGACCGCGTACTGGGCGGCTCCGCCCGCGGTGGTGACGCCGATCGCGGCCCAGCGTTCGCACATGTTGTTGTGGCCGTTGCGGCAGTGGCGGCACTCGTAGCAGTACAGGGAGGGGTCCACGGCGACCTGGTCGCCGAGCGACACCTCGGTGACCTGGGAGCCGACGCCGACCACCTCGCCGGCGAACTCGTGCCCCGGCACGATCGGCAGCTTGGGCGCGAACTCGCCCTGCAGGATGTGCAGGTCCGTGCCGCACAGCCCGCAGGCCGCGACCTCGACGACGACCTCGCGGGGTCCCGGCGTCGGGTCGGGGACCTCGGCGACGACGGCCCGGCCCACGGACTCGATGACGGCGGCCTTCATTTCACGGCTCCCAACGACAGGCCCTGGACGAGTTTGTCCTGGGCGGCGAACCCCGCGGCGAGCACCGGCAGGGAGATGACGAGCGACGCGGCGCACACCTTGGCCAGGAACAGGCCCTGGCTGGTGATGAAGCCGGTCAGGAAGACGGGGGCGGTCTCGGCGACCACGCCCGTCAGGACCCGGGCGAACAGCAGTTCGTTCCAGCTGAAGATGAAGCAGATCAGGGCCGTCGCGGCGATGCCGGGCATCGCCATCGGGGCGATGATGCGGGCCAGCACCGTCGGCAGCCGCGCCCCGTCGATCTGGGCGGCCTCGATCACCGCGACCGGGATCTCCGAGAGGAACGAGTGCATCATCCACACGGCGATCGGCAGGTTCATGGAGGTGTAGAGCAGGACGAGCAGCCAGATGTTGTCGAGCATCCCGGCGTTCTTGGCGAACAGGTAGATCGGCAGCAGGCCCGCCACGACCGGCAGCATCTTGGTGGAGAGGAAGAAGAACAGGACGTCCGTCCACCGCTTCACCGGGCGGATGGACAGGGCGTATGCCGCCGGGAGTGCGAGCAGCAGGACCAGGATCATCGAGGCGACGGACGCCACCGTCGAGTTGATCAGCGACGGCCAGGGGCTCGCGCCGCCGCCCGCGCCGAAGAACTCCCGGTAGCCGTCCAGGGTGAGGGCGGCGGCGAAGGACGGCGGGTTGGTGGCCGCGTCCTCCTCGGAGTGCAAGGACGTCAGCGCCATCCAGGCGATCGGCAGGAAGAAGAGGACGCCGGCCAGCCAGGCCACCAGGCCGAGCCCCGCTCCCTTGCGGTTCCGGGTCCGCGGCCGGCCGCGGTCGGGTGCAGCGACGGTACTCATGCGCGGGACGCCTCCTCGCGGAACAGGGACGACACGACGCGCAGGGCGAAGGTCGCGATGATGATCGAGCCGATGACCACCAGGACACCGGCGGCCGAGGCCAGACCGTTCTCGTGGGCCTGGTAGAAGGTCTGGTAGACGGTGTAGGGGAGGTTGGCGGTGCCCAGGCCGCCGGACGTGATCGTGAAGACCGCGTCGAAGTTCTGCACGATGTAGATCGACCCGAGCAGGGCGCCCAGTTCGAGGTAGCGGCGCAGGTGCGGCAGGGTCAGATGGCGGAAGATCTGCCAGTCGCTCGCCCCGTCCACCCGGGCCGCCTCGATCTGCTCCTGATCGCGGCTCTGCAGGCCGGCGAGCAGGATCAGCATCATGAACGGCGTCCACTGCCACACCAGCGCCGCCTCCACCGCGAGCAGCGGTGTGCCCGAGATCCAGTCGGGCTGCGGACCGCCGACGTAGTGCAGCAGGCCGTTGAACAGGCCGTACTCGGGGTTGTAGAGGACGTGCTTCCACAGCAGGGCCGCCGCCACCGGCACCACCAGGAACGGGGCGATGAGCAGGGTGCGGACGATGCCCCGGCCGCGGAACTTCCGGTCGAGCAGCAGGGCCAGCAGCAGGCCGAGGACCAGGCTGGCGAGGACGACCGCCACCGTCAGCAGGATCGTCGTCCACACCGACCGGCGCAGATCGGAGTCGCCGAGGACCTCACCGTAGTTCGCGAAGCCGGCGAACTCCCGGGCGTCGGGGTAGAGGGAGTTCCAGTCGAAGAAGGAGATCACCAGCGTCGCCACGAAGGGCAGCTGGGTCACCGCGATCATGAAGATCAGGGCGGGCAGCAGCGGGGCTCTGGTGGCCCAGCCGCGCAGCCGGTCGGAACTCCGGCGGCCGCCGGGACGGGTTTCCGGGGCGGCCGCGGGGGCCGTTCTTGTGGCGGTCATCGTCCCTCGTACTCCTCGGAGATCTCTTCGGCGAGCTGCTGGGACTTCTTCAGGGCCGATTCGACGGACTGGCGTCCGGCGATGGCCGCGCTGATCTCCTGGGAGACCTGGGTGCCGAGGTCCGTGAACTCGGGGATGCCGACGAACTGGATGCCGGGCGCGGGCCGCGGCTGCACGCCCGGATCGTCCGGGCGGGCCTGCTCGATGGCCTTCCTGGTCATCTCCTGGAAGGCCCCGGCCTCCGCGCGGTAGTCGGGGTTCTCGTAGGTGGAGGCGCGTTTGCCGGCCGGGACGCTGGACCAGCCGATCTCGTCGCCGACCAGCTGCTCGTACTCCTTGCCTGAGGCCCAGGAGACGAACCTCCAGGCGTTGTCCGGGTTCCGGGAGGCGTTCTGGATGCCCCAGGCCCAGGTGTAGAGCCAGCCGGCCGACTCCGTCTTCTCCACGGGGGCGGGGGCGTAGCCCATCTTTCCCTTGACGGGGGAGTTGGCGGATTCCAGGGAGCCGGCCGCGGAGGTGGCGTCGTACCACATGGCGGTCTTGCCCTGGGTGGTGTTGTTCAGGCACTCGGCGAAGCCGGACTGGGCGGCGCCCGCCTCACCGTGCTCGCGGACCAGGTCGACGTAGAACTTCGTGGCCTCGAGCCACTCCGGGGAGTCCAGGCGGGCGTTCCAGTCCTCGTCGAACCAGGTACCGCCGAAGGTGTTCACCACGGTCGTCAGCGGTGCCATGACCTCGCCCCAGCCGGGCAGCCCGCGCAGACAGATGCCCTTCATGCCGGGCTCGGCCCCGTCGAGCTTCGCGGCGATCTCGCCCACCTCCTTCCAGGTGGGGTTGGCGGGCATCGTCAGGCCCTCCCGCTCGAGGAGGTCCTTGCGGTACATCAGGAACGAGGACTCGCCGTAGAAGGGCTGGCCGTAGAGCTTGCCGTCGTCCCCGGTGAGGGACTGGCGCATCGGCTTGAGTACGTCCTGCTCGTCGTAGCCGGGGTCCTCGCCGACGTACGGGTCCATCTCCTTGAGCCAGCCGTTGCGGGCGTAGATCGGGATCTCGTAGTTGGACAGGGTG
Source organism: Streptomyces sp. P9-A2 (assembly GCF_036634175.1). Classification (NCBI taxonomy): domain Bacteria; kingdom Bacillati; phylum Actinomycetota; class Actinomycetes; order Kitasatosporales; family Streptomycetaceae; genus Streptomyces; species Streptomyces sp. P9-A2. The sequence goes on along the minus strand of NZ_JAZIFX010000001.1, from coordinate 1,680,222 downwards.
GCGACGTCGTACTGGCCGGCCTGGTTGGCGAAGTCCTGGCTGATCTTGTCGCGGACGTCGTTCTCCGGCAGCACGGTGAAGTTCACCTTGATGCCGGTGTCCTTGGTGAAGTGCGCGGCGGTGAGCTTCTGCAGCTCCACCATCTGCGGGTTGTTGACCATCAGGACATTGACGGCATCACCGCCTGATCCGGCCCCGCCCGCTCCGACCCAGCAGCCGGAGAGCAGCGGGGCGAGCAGCGTCCCTGCGGCGACCGCGGCGAGTGCGGCTCGCGGCGGCCTCCGTCGGCTCTGGGTTCGCATGGATCACTCCTGGACGTAGAGGGAGGTATCGGGCGCCGCCCGGGCGGGTCGGCCCGCGGGGGGAGCGGAACTCTGTGCTGTGAATCGGTGAGCTGATGAACCGATGAACCGATGAACCGATGAACTGGTGAACTGGTGAATCGGTGGGCGGCGGGAACCGTGTGGTACGTGGTGCGGTCCGCCGCGTCGTGGTCCGGTCAGACGCGGATGACCTGGGGGCCCAGCAGGGAGTAGCGGTGGGCCTCGGCCGCCGGGAGCAGCGTGTTCGTGACGATCGTCTCCAGCACGCCGACGTCGGCGAACCGGCAGAAGCTGACCGCTCCGAACTTGCTGTGGACGCCCGCGAACACCACCCGGCGCGAGGCCCGCACCGCCTGTGCCTTGACCTCGCTGACCGCCGGGTCGGGCGTGGTCAGACCGTGTTCGCGCGAGATGCCGTTGGCGCCGATGAACGCCAGGTCGATGACGAAACCGGAGAGCATCTTCGTCGTCCAGTGGTCAACAGTGGCAAGGGTGCCGGAGCGGACCCGGCCACCGAGCAGCAGGACGGACACGGTGCCGGTCTCGGCGAGCGCGCCCGCGACCGGCAGGGAGGCGGTGACCACGGTGAGTGCCCGGTCCCGGGGCAGTGCCTCGGCGATGAGCTGCGGGGTGAAGCCCTCGTCGACGAAGACCGTCTCCGCGTCGCCGAGCAACTCGGCCGCCGCGTTCGCGACCCGTCGCTTTTCGGCCACATGGCTGGTGGCACGGAAGGCGAGCGTGGTCTCGAAGGCGGCGCTCTCCACGGGATAGGCGCCACCGTGGGTGCGGCGGACCAGGCCGTGGTCCTCCAGGGCGCGCAGATCCCGTCGCACGGTCTCCTTGGCCACGCCCAGATCGGCGGCGATCGCCGTCACGTCGACCGAGCCGGTGGCGCGCGCCACCCGCACGATCTCGCGCTGGCGCTCCTCGGCCGTTCTGTCGTTCATGGCCGCACCCCCGCTTCCTGTGTCGATTGCCCGTTCGGGCCTTGCAGGGCCCTTGCGAGAAGTTGTACAGCGGGTACGCGGACCTGACCAGGCCTGTTACGTGACCGGTACTGCCCGTTTGCGCCCGTTCGACTCGGGCGGTGCCCGCCTCGGACCTGAGGGAGGGGCGGCCGGGGCGGGGAAACGGGCATCGCGGGTGCCCGAATGCGGCAGCGGGCGGGCCCGTTCGGTGCCCGCCCGCCGCTGGGGACGTCGATTTTCCGCCACGACGGTGCGTGCGGGTCTCGTCGATTCCGTGCAGTGGTGCTGGTTTCGTGCAGTGGTCCTACCGGTACTGCCGGTGCCGTCAGTACGGCCAGATCGGCGGGTCGGTGACGAAATGTCCGCCGATGCGCGCCTGTGCCGGGTCGGCCGGGTCCAGTTCGCCCTGCTCGGCGACGAGCTTCGCGGCGAACGGCTCGGAGTCGTCCCGCGGGTCGTAACCGAGAGCCCGCGCGGAGGCGAGGTCCCACCACAGCCGGGTGTTGTCGGACGAGCCGTGGACGACCGTGTGGCCGACGCCCTCGGCGGTCAGGGCCGCGTGGAAGAGGCGGGCGCCGTCGGCGGGGCTCATCCACACCGAGAGCATCCGCACGCTGGTCGGCTCGGGGAAGCAGGAGCCGATGCGCACGGAGACGGTCTCCAGGCCGTGCTTGTCCCAGTACAGCTGGGCGAGGTCCTCGCCGAAGCACTTGGACAGGCCGTAGAAGGTGTCCGGGCGGCGCGGGGTGTCGACGGGGATGAGGGGGTCGTCGCCCTGTGGACGCGGGGTGTAGCCGACGGCGTGGTTGGAGGAGGCGAAGACGATGCGCCCCACGCCCTCCTCGCGCGCGGCCTCGTACAGGTGGTAGGTGCCTTCGATGTTCGCCGCGAGGATCTTCTCGAAGGAGGCTTCCAGGGAGATGCCCGCGAGATGGATGATCGCGTCGACCCCGCGGACCGCCTCGCGCACGGCCTCCCGGTCGGCCAGATCCGCCACGATCGCGTCCGGCTCCCCCTCGACGGGCCGCAGGTCGAGCAGGCGCAGCCGGTAACCGTAGTCCGGGAGCAGGCCCCGCATCAGGGTGCCGAGGCCGCCGGCGGCACCGGTGAGCAGGACGGTGCGGGGAGCGGGCATCAAGGATCTCCTTGCGTCACCGGCCGTGCATATGTGCGCACGGCATTCATAAGCGTGGACACGGTAAGGAGGTGGCCCGCCGTCCGTCAAGTATCCCCCACCCTTCTGTGGGGTGGGGGAATCGGCTGGTGTGTGACGGGTCGGCGTGCTTGACCGGCGCCCCGGGAGCGCTCTAGCGTGGCATCGTTCAGAGATGTAGACGTCAATCAAGAATATGGACATGGGAGAGCTTGTGACGCCAGCCCCTCTCGCCGCCCCCCTCGCCGCCCGACTCGCCATCCCCAGCGGACCGCTGTTCTTCCCGGTCACCGCTTACGGACCCGACGGCTCCGTCGACCTCGAGACCTACCGGCTCCATGTGCGCGGCGGGGTCGAGGCCGGTGCCGCCGCAGTCTTCGCCTGCTGCGGCACCGGGGAGTTCCACGCCCTGACGCCCGAGGAGTTCGAGGCGTGCGTGCGGGTCGCCGTCGAGGCGGCCGACGGACGCGTCCCGGTCGTCGCGGGCGCCGGGTACGGCACCGGCCTCGCGGTGCGCTGGGCCTCCCTCGCCGAGCGGGCCGGGGCGGACGGGCTGCTCGCCATGCCGCCCTACCTGGTGCGGGCCGGCCAGACGGGACTGGTGCGGCACTACCGCGAACTGGCCGCGGCGACCACCCTGCCGGTGATCGTCTACCAGCGCGACAACGCCCTGTTCACGCCCGAGAGCGTCGTCGAACTGGCCCGCACCGAGGGGATCGTCGGCCTCAAGGACGGCCACGGCGACCTCGACCACATGCAGCGGATCATCAGCGCCGTACGCACCGAGGACCCCGGTGACTTCCTGTACTTCAACGGGCTGCCCACCGCCGAACAGACCCAGCTCGCCTACCACGCCCTCGGCGTCACCCTCTACTCGTCCGCGGTGTTCTGCTTCGCGCCCGAGATCGCCCTCGCCTGCCACCGGGCCCTGCACACCGGCGACCGGGCCACCGTGGACCGCCTGCTCGACGGCTTCTACCGGCCCTTCGTCGAACTGCGCGACCAGGGCCGCGGATACGCCGTCTCCCTGGTCAAGGCCGGGGTGCGGCTGCGCGGCCTGGACGTGGGCGAGGTCCGGCCGCCGCTCGACGAACCGGCCGTGGATCATGTCGAGCGACTCGCTCAGCTGATCGAGCGGGGACTCGCACTCATCGAGGAGGCCAAGTGAAGGCATCGGCGTTCGTCTACCCCTGGGACGTCAACGGGGACCCGGAAGCCCCCGCGCGGATCGCCGGGCTCGGCGTGGCGCAGGCGACGCTCGCCTCCGCCTACCACTCCACGCGCGCGCTGACTCCCCGTCACCCGCGCCACCGTATCGTCACCGCCGAGCACGCGGCCGTCCTCTACCCGCCCGGCGCCCACTGGGCCGGCCGCACCCCGCGCCCGTACCCCTCCGGCGACTGGGCCCCCGGCGACGCCTTCGGCGAGGCCGCCGCGGCACTCGCGGACGCGGGCCTGGAGGTGCACACCTGGGTCGTGCTCGCGCACAACTCCCGCCTCGGCGCCGACCATCCGGACACCTCGGTCGTCAACGCCTACGGCGACCGCTACCCGTGGGCACCCTGCATCGCACAGCCCGCCACGCGCGCCTACCTGACCGCCCTGGCCGCGGAGGCGGCGGTACGGCCCGGGGCGAGCGGCACCGAACTGGAATCCCTCGGCTGGTACGGGCTCGCGCATCTGCACGCCCACGACAAGACCGCCGGGGTCGGCCTCGGGGACGCCGGGCAGTACCTGATGTCCCTGTGCTTCTGCCCGTCCTGCCGCGAGGGCTACGGGGCTCGGGGCCTGGACGCCGGCGAACTGGCCGCGACCGTACGGACCGCCCTGGAACCGGTGTGGCGGGGGGTGCCCTCCGACGGAGGGTGGGCGGGAGTCGGCAAGCTCCTCGGCGAGGAGACGGCGGCCGCCACGCGCGCATGGCGCGACACGACGGCCCGCACGCTCCAGGAGGCGGCGGTCCGGGCGGTACGCGACGCGGCACCCGAGGGCTTCCAGGTCCTGCTGCACGCGGACCCGGTGTCGTACCACTGCGGCGCCAACGCCGGCGTCGACCCCGCGCACATCCTCTCCGTCGCCGACGGCGTGGTCGTCCCCTGCGCCGGCGGCCCCGCCCTGCTGACCCCGTTCGCACGGGAGGCGCGGAAGGCGCGGGGGGCACAGGACGCGCGGGACGCGCCGGAGAACCGTCCGGACGCCGTCCTCGCCGCCAACTTCACCGTGGTCTCCGGCATGGGCGGCAGCCCCGGCACCCTCGCCGCGGACGCGGCCGAGGCCCGCCGCCTCGGCGCGACGCAGCTGCGGCTGTACCACGCGGGACTGGCGTCGGACGGCGACCTGGAAGCGGTGCGCTCGGCGCTCACCGCGCTCTGAAACAGCGCCACCGCCACCACCGCCGACGTGCACCCCGGGGCGACCGGCGGCAGCCGGTGGCTGAGCGGTCCGACCAGGGCCGCGCCGGCCGCGAGACCCAGCACATTCGGGGTGTACACCGGAGTGGTGGCGGTGGCAGTGGCGGTGACCCGGTCCGGCAGCGGGCCGGGGTCTCGCGCCGCACGGCGGTCGGCGTGGCGATCAGGACGGCGGGCAGCCCTGCCCCGATCGCCGCGCTGCACGTCCGGACCAGTGGATCGTCGTCCACGGCACGGGCGAGCGATGAGTTCCGGGGGCCGGCTCGGTCAACCCTCCAGGAACACCCGTGCGCGCACGGGCACAGCCTGAGGAGAGGGAGCAGCCCATGACCGACCCGACCCCCGACCTCGGACCGCAGGCGCGGATCATCGCGCGCCTCGCCGAGGGCGTCACCGACACGCAGCTCGCGGACGGGACGCCCTGCCCCCGGTACGCGGTGCGCCACCTCCTGGGCCACCTCGCCGGGCTGAGTGCCGCCTTCCGTGACGCCGGCCGCAAGAACCTCGGCGCCACCACCGACACCAGTCCGGACGGCGCTCTGCCGGAGCCGGCCCCCGGATGGCGCGAGGATCTGCCCGTGGTGCTCGGCGAACTCGCCGAGGCATGGCGCGACCCCCGGGCCTGGACCGGTATGACCAGGGCCGGGGGCGTCGACCTGCCGGGCGCGGTGGCCGGAGCCGTGGCCGTCGACGAACTGGTGATCCACGGCTGGGACCTGGCCCGTGCCACCGGCCAGGACTACGCGCCCGACCCCGCCGCGCTGGAGGCCGCGCACGCCTTCCTCCTCGCCGCCGCGGCGGAACCCGGCCGGGACGGCGGCGAGGGCATCTTCGGCCCCGTCGTGCCGGTGCCGTCCGACGCCCCGCTGCTGGACCGGACGGTGGGGCTGAGCGGCCGCGATCCGGGGTGGACATCCAAGGTCTGACCTGGAGATATTCCGAGCGGCCGGGCACCCGGGCAGGAGGGGTGCCCGGCCGCCGCGCGTTCACGGGCCCCGCGCGAGCAAGCCCGTCCGGCCGGACGTCCCGCCGTCGACGCGGTGGCGGGCCGCTCCGGAGACCGGGAACGGCAACCCGAACTTCCTTTGTCAGAAGCATTGACGAAACCCCGGGCCGCTCCTAGTTTCATCGCGTCGTACTTCGTACGTCATATATGAGACGCGATACGCGAGATCCGAGAGGCGCGCATGACCTCTGTGCCCATCCCGATCCCCTCCCGCACGCAGTACGTGCTGGAGGAGATCAAACGCCGCATTCTCACCGGCCGGCTGACGCCGGGCCAGGCCCTGGTCGAGACCGACCTCGCCGCGCAGTTCGGGGTGTCCAAGACTCCGGTGCGGGAGGCGCTCAAGACCCTGGCCGGCACCGGTCTGGTCGTGATGAGCCAGTACAAGGGCGTCACGGTGCGCATGGTCGACGTGGACATGGCACGCGAGGTCTGCGACGTGCGTCTGCTCCTCGAACCCGAGGCGCTGCGCCGCGCCGTCCGGCGCGGTGCCTCCCTGGACGCCGCGCGCGACGCGCTGACGAGGGCCGACGAGGCCACCGACACCGCCGAACGCTCCCTGACCAACCGCGAGTTCCACCGCGCCCTGTACCTGCCGTGCGGCAACCCGCTGCTCGGCCGGATGCTCGACGAGGTCCGCGATCAGGCCGCGCTCGTCTCCACCGTCGCCTGGGCCGCCGACCCCTCCTGGGAGCGTGAGGCGAGCGAGCACCGCGAGATCCTGCGCCTCGCCCTCGCCGGTGACGCGGACGGCGCGGCGCGCGCCCTGCACGCGCACATCGCCTCCTTCGTACGGCGGGCCTTCCCCGGCGCGGAACTCGGCACGGAGGAAGACCCCGAAGCCCAGGACATCACCGAAGCCCCGGCAACCCGGGCAGCCCAGAAAGAGGACGGTCAGGCATGACGACGACGTTCGAGACCCAGCGGGTGGCCCTGGCCGACGTGGTGGCGATCCCGGTGACCCCGTTCGCCGAGGACGGCTCCGTCGACCCGGCCGGATACCGGGCCCTGCTGCGCCGCCTCCTCGACGCCGGCATCACCACCCTGACCCCCAACGGCAACACCGGCGAGTTCTACACCCTGACCCCCGAGGAGCGGCGCGCGGTCACCGAGCTGACCCTCGAGGAGACCGGCGACGGCTCGTCCGTCCTGGTCGGGGTGGGACACGACGTGCCGACCGCCGTCGCCTCCGCACGGCACGCCCGTGACCTCGGCGCGCGGATGGTGATGGTGCACCAGCCCGTCCACCCCTACGTCTCCCAGAGCGGCTGGGTCGACTACCACCGCGCCATCGCCGGGGCCGTGCCCGACCTGGGCGTCGTCCCCTACATCCGCAACGACCGGCTCGCCGGCGCCCGTCTCGCCGAACTCGCCGACTCCTGCCCGAACGTCATCGGTGTGAAGTACGCCGTGCCGGACGCGGCGAAGTTCGCCGCCTTCGCGCGGGACGCCGGCCTCGAACGGTTCGTATGGGTCGCCGGGCTCGCCGAGCCGTACGCCCCCTCCTACTTCTCGGCGGGCGCCACCGGCTTCACCTCCGGCCTGGTCAACGTCGCCCCGTCGGTCTCCCTCGACATGATCGGGGCGCTCAGGTCGGGCGACTACGCGGCCGCCATGAAGGTCTGGGAGCAGATCCGCCGCTTCGAGGAACTGCGCGGCGCCAACGGTTCCGCCAACAACGTCACCGTCGTCAAGGAGGCCCTCGCCTCCCTCGGCCTGTGCCGCCGCGAGGTCCGCCCGCCGAGCAGGCTGCTGCCCGAGGACGAGCGGGCCGAGGTCGCCGCGATCACCGCGGGGTGGTCCGTGTGACCACGCCGAAGAAGCGGCCCGAGGAACTGCGCAGTCACCAGTGGTACGGCACGGACGGACTGCGCTCCTTCAGCCACCGCGCCCGCACCCGCCAGCTCGGCTACCTGCCCGAGGAGCACCTGGGCAAGCCCGTCGTCGCGATCCTCAACACCTGGTCCGACATCAACCCCTGCCACGTCCACCTGCGTGACCGCGCGCAGGCCGTGAAGCGCGGGGTGTGGCAGGCGGGCGGCTTCCCGCTGGAGTTCCCGGTCTCCACGCTCAGCGAGACCTTCCAGAAGCCGACCCCGATGCTCTACCGCAACCTCCTCGCCATGGAGACCGAGGAACTGCTGCGGTCCTACCCGGTCGACGGGGCCGTGCTGATGGGCGGCTGCGACAAGTCCACGCCCGCCCTGCTCATGGGCGCCGCCAGCGTCGATCTGCCCACCGTCTTCGTCCCGGCCGGCCCCATGCTCCCCGGCCACTGGCGCGGGGAGACCCTCGGCTCCGGCACCGACATGTGGAAGTACTGGGACGACAAGCGGGCCGGTGTCATCGGCGACTGCGAGATGCAGGAACTGGAGAGCGGTCTGGCCCGCTCGCCCGGCCACTGCATGACCATGGGCACGGCGTCCACGCTGACCGCCGCCGCCGAGGCCCTCGGCGTCACCGTGCCGGGCGCCTCCAGCATCCCGGCCGTCGACTCCGGGCACGACCGGATGGCCGCCGCGGCCGGCCTGCGCATCGTCGAACTGGTCCACCGCGACCGGAAGCTGAGCGACATCCTCACCGCGGACGCCTTCGAGGACGCGGTGACGACGGTCCTGGGCCTGGGCGGCTCCACCAACGCCGTGATCCACCTGATCGCCATGGCCGGCCGCGCGGGCGTCGCCCTCACCCTCGACGACTTCGACCGCGTCGCCCGCACCGTCCCGGTGCTCGCCAACGTACGGCCCGGCGGACAGACGTACCTGATGGAGGACTTCCACTTCGCGGGCGGTCTGCCCGGGTTCCTCTCCCGGATCGAGGACCTGCTCCACCTGGAGAGGCCCACCGTCTCCCACGACACCCTGCGCGAACAGCTCGCCGGCGCGCGGGTGCACCACGACGACGTCATCCGGCCCCGGGACAAGCCCGTCGCCGACGAGGGCGGCCTCGCCGTCCTGCGCGGCAACCTCTGCCCCGACGGCGCCGTCATCAAGCACATCGCCGCCGAACCGCACCTGCTCAGGCACACCGGCCCCGCGGTCGTCTTCGACGACTACCGGACCATGCAGCGCACCATCAACGACCCGGACCTGGGCATCACCGCCGACCACGTACTGGTGCTGCGCAACTCCGGCCCCAAGGGCGGGCCCGGCATGCCCGAGTACGGCATGCTGCCGCTGCCCGACCACCTGCTCAAGCAGGGCGTACGGGACATGGTGCGGATCTCCGACGCCCGGATGAGCGGCACGAGTTACGGCACCTGCGTGCTGCACATCGCCCCCGAGTCGTACGTCGGCGGACCGCTGGCCCTCGTCCGCACCGGGGACCTGATCACCCTCGACGTCGAACGCCGGCTCCTCCGGCTCGAGGTCGACGACGAGGAACTGGAGCGGCGCAGGGCGCAGTGGACGCCCCCGCCCGCCCGGTACGAGCGCGGCTACGGCGCGCTCTACAACGAGCAGATCACCCAGGCCGACACCGGCTGCGACTTCGAGTTCCTCGCCCGGCCGGGCACGGTGCAGGACCCCTACGCGGGCTGACCGCGAGCACCCCCGCGCGGTCCGGCCACCGGATCGCGCGGGATCCCCGCACATCTGAGAAGAAAGCGCTTCACCCCCGCACAGCACGACGTACACCGAGAAACGGAGAACAGTCATGGCCCAAGCCGCAGCCGTGGCGAAACCGCCCACGCCACCGAGGCGGCGCCGTGCCTCCGCCACGCCGCGCAGACTGCCCTACCTGCTGATCGCCCCGGCCGGTCTGCTCATGCTGGGCTTCATCGCCTACCCGGTCATCAGCGTCTTCTACTACAGCCTGCAGAACTACAACCCCACCAAGCCGTGGCGCAACGGCTACGCGGGCCTCGACAACTTCGTCCACCTCTTCACCGAGGACCCGCTGTTCTGGGACACCCTGGTCTTCAGCGCCAAGTGGGTCGTCGTCGAGGTCGGCCTCCAGCTGATGTTCGGTCTCGCGCTGGCGCTCATCGTCAACCAGACCTTCGTCGGCCGGAGCATCGGCCGCGCCCTGGTCTTCTCCCCGTGGGCCGTCTCCGGGGTGCTGACCTCGGCGATCTGGGTGCTCCTCTACAACTCCCAGACCGGCATCACCCGTTACCTCGCCGACATGGGCATCGGCGAGTACGGCACCAGCTGGCTCTCGGACACCTCCACCGTCTTCTCGGCGGTGGTCGTCGCCGACCTCTGGCGTGGCGTCCCCTTCTTCGCCATCCTCATCCTCGCCGACCTCCAGTCCGTCTCCAAGGACCTGTACGAGGCCGCCGAGGTCGACGGGGCCAGCCGCTTCCAGCAGTTCAGGTTCATCACACTGCCCCACCTCAAGGACGCCATCATCCTGTCCACGCTGCTGCGCGCGGTGTGGGAGTTCAACAACGTCGACCTGCTCTACACCCTCACCGGCGGCGGACCGGCCGGCGTGACCACGACGCTCCCGCTCTACATCGCCAACACCAGCGTCGACGCCCACAACTTCGGCTACGCGTCGGCCCTCACCACGGTCGCGTTCGTGATTCTGCTCTTCTGCTCGATCGTCTATCTGCGGCTGAGCAAGTTCGGAGGCGAAAACAAGTGATCACCAAAGAGGCCTCCCCGGCCGCCCCCGCCCCCGCGCGCTCCGCCGCCGAGCCGCCGAGCCGCCCCGCGCGCAAGAAGCACCGCGCCTGGGACGAGGTGCCCCGCTGGCACATCTATCTCCCGCTGGGCATCTACCTCCTGTTCACCCTCATCCCCTTCTACTGGATCCTGCTCTTCGCCCTGCGCCCGGCCGGCTCGACCTCGCTGGTGCCCTGGCCGATGACGACGGTCCACTTCGAGAAGGTGTGGACGGACCGTGCCTTCGGCACCTTCTTCCAGAACAGCGTGCTCGTCGGTGTCGCCACCCTGATCACGACGACGCTGGTGGCCCTGGCCGGCGGCTACGCGCTCGCCCGGTTCGACTTCCGCGTCAAGCGGGTCTTCATGCTCGCCCTGCTCTGCTCCCAGTTCGTGCCCGGCGCACTGCTCCTGGTCCCCCTGTTCGAGATCTTCGCCGGACTGCAGATGATCAACTCGCTCGGCAGCGTCATCATCGCCGAGACGGTCTTCCAGCTGCCGCTGTCGATGATCCTGATCAGCAACTTCATCAAGAACGTGCCGTACACCCTGGAGGAGGCCGCCTGGGTCGACGGGTGCAGCAGGATGCGGGCGTTCCGGGTGGTCGTCCTGCCACTGCTGCGGCCCGGACTGATCGCCGTCGGCTCCTTCGCCTTCGTCCACTCCTGGAACCACTTCCTCTTCGCCCTGATGTTCCTCAACAACCAGGAGAAGCAGACCATCCCGGTCGGCCTGAACACCCTGATGAGCGCGGACAGCGTCGACCTCGGCGCCCTCGCCGCGGGCGGCATCATCGCGGCCGTGCCCGTCGTGATCGTGTTCGCCTTCATCCAGAAGTGGCTGATCACCGGCTTCAGCGCGGGGGCGGTGAAGGGATGACCGCGTCCGAGGCCGCACCCGGGGCCGTACCTCGGGTCGCCCCCGAGGCCGCGTCCGGCGCCACGCCCCGGCCCGAGCCACTGCCCGTGGTGCTCGCCGGCGCCCGCGGCCACGGCCGCTGGCACCTCGCGAACATCCGCAGGCTCCAGGAGGACGGGCTCGTCCGGCTGGCCGGCATCTGCGAACTCACCCCGCTCACCGAGGACGAGTACGGAGGCGAGGACGGGGGCGAACCGCCCGAGCAGTCCGCCGACTTCGGCGCCCTGCTGGAGTCCACCGGGGCCCGGATCGCGGTCGTCTGCACCCCGATCCACACCCACACCGGCCTCGCGCTCGCCGCCGCCGAACGGGGCGTGCACCTCCTGCTGGAGAAGCCGCCGGCACCGTCCTACGCCGAGTTCCGCCGGATGGCCGACGGGGTCGCCGCGGCCAAGATCGCCTGTCAGATCGGTTTCCAGTCGCTGGGCTCGCACGCGGTGCCCGCCATCCGCGCACTGGTCGCCGACGGTGCCATCGGCCGGCCGACCGGGATCGGCGGCGCCGGGGCCTGGGTGCGCCCGGAGGACTACTTCCGGCGGGCCCCCTGGGCGGGCCGGCGCCGGCTGAACGGCGTCGACGTGATCGACGGGGCGCTGACCAACCCGCTCGCCCACGCCGTCGCCACCGCCCTGGCGCTGGCCGGCAGTACCCGCGCCGAGGACGTCACCGGCATCGAGACCGAACTGCTGCGCGCCAACGACATCGAGTCCGACGACACGTCCTGCGTCCGCGTCACCACCGCACAGGGCCGACCGGTCACCGTCGCCGCGACCCTGTGCGCCGAGCGGGCCGACGATCCGTACGTCCTCGTGCACGGCACCAGCGGCCGGATCACCTTCTGGTACAAGCAGGACCGCGTCCTGGTCCAGCGCGCGGGCCACGGCCCCGAGGAGCTCCACTTCGGCCGGACCGACCTGCTGGAGAACCTCGTCGACCATCTCGTCACCGGCACCCCCCTGCTGGTCACCCCGGACGAGACCGGCGCCTTCATGAAGGTCGTCGAGGCGATCCGGCGGGCCCCCGACCCCGCCCCCCTGCCCGCCGGCGCCTGGCACCGCGTCCCCGGCGAGGACCGCCGCGTCGTCCCCGGCGTCGACGCACTCGTCGCGGCCGCCGCCGACACCCTGTCCCTCTACTCCGAACTCGGCGCCTCCTGGGCCCTGCCCGCACGGCAGGCCGTACCCGAGTCCGGGCGGCGGTCCGAAGAACCGTCCGCACCGCAGTCCGCCCAGCAGTCCGTACACCGGTCCGCCCAGCAGTCCGCACCGCACTCCGCACCGCACCCACCGAAAGAGGTGAGCACCCGATGACCCATGACGACTCCGCGGTCCTGCGCGTTGCGGGCCGGCCGGTCGGCCGGTACGTCACCCGGCCCGAACTGCCCCACAGGCTCTCCCCGCGCCCGTATCTGCACCCCGTCACCACCCTGGCCGGCACGGCGGTCACCGAACTGTCCCCCGCGGACCACACCCACCACCTCGGCGTCGGTGTCGCCGTTCCCGACGTCGAGGGGCACAACTTCTGGGGCGGACGCACCTACGTCCGCGACCAAGGCTCCACCGAGCTGGACAACCACGGCTCCCAGCGGCACACCGGCTTCCAGCTCCGGGACCCCGACGGCTTCGTGGAGGAGCTGCGCTGGGTCGCCGCCCCCGGCGAGCTGCTGCGGGAGCGCCGTACCGTCGCCGCCACCGGACTCACCGACACCGCCTGGGCGCTCGACTTCACCTTCTCCCTCACCAACGTCACCAAGGCCCCGCTCTCCGTCGGCAGCCCGGCCACCAACGGCCGGGCCGGCGCCGCCTACGGCGGCTTCTTCTGGCGGGCCCGCAAGGAGGAGGCGGAGCCGGACGTCTTCACCGCCTCCGCCGAAGGAGAGGAAGCGGTGCACGGCCGCCCGGCCGACTGGCTGGCACTGGCCGGCGCCGACTGGACGCTGGTGTTCGCCGGGGCCACGGAGACGACCCGCCGCGACCCCTGGTTCGTGCGCACCGCCGAGTACCCCGGCGTCGGCTCCTCCCTCGCCCACGATGCCCGGCTGCCGCTCCCGCCCGGGGAGACGGTGGTCCGCCGCGTCGTCACCGTCGTCGCCGACGGCCGCCTCGGCCGCGACGACGCCGCCGCCCTGGTCCGCAAGGCGGTGAGCCCGTGAGCGCCCCGCCGACGGACCTCACCTACCGCAACCCGGTGCTCGACGCCGACTGGTCCGACCCGGACGTGATCCGCGTCGGCGACGACTTCTACCTGACCGCCTCCAGCTTCGGCCGCGCCCCCGGACTGCCGCTGCTGCACTCCCGCGACCTGGTCAACTGGACCCTCGTCGGCCACGCGCTGCAACGTCTGGAACCCGAGGGCGAGTTCGGGGTGCCCCGGCACGACTGCGGGGTCTGGGCGCCGTCCCTGCGCCACCACGACGACCGTTTCTGGATCTTCTGGGGCGACCCCGACCAGGGCATTTTCCAGGTCAACGCCCCCGAGATCCGGGGCCCTTGGACCCGCCCCCACCTGGTGAAGGCCGGCAAGGGCCTGATCGACCCGTGCCCGCTGTGGGACGAGGAGACCGGCGAGGCGTACCTCGTGCACGCCTGGGCGAGGTCCCGCTCCGGCGTCAAGAACCGCCTCACCGGCCACCGTATGCACCCCCACGGCACCGAACTCCTCGACGAGGGCAAGGTGATCGTCGACGCCGACCGCATCCCCGGCTGGTTCACCCTGGAGGGGCCCAAGCTCTACCGGCACGACGGCTGGTTCTGGATCCTGGCGCCCGCCGGGGGAGTGGAGACCGGCTGGCAGGGCGCCTTCCGGTCGCGCGACTTCTTCGGCCCGTACGAGGAGAAGGTCGTCCTGGAACAGCGGGACACCGACGTCAACGGGCCCCACCAGGGCGGCTGGGTGCGCACCCCGTCCGGTGAGGACTGGTTCCTGCACTTCCAGCAGCGCGGGGCCTACGGCAGGGTCGTGCACCTCCAGCCGATGCGCTGGGCCCGTACGGGGGACGCCTCCCGTACGGGCGGAGGCCGGAGCGGGGGTGGGGTCGGGGGAGGCTGGCCGGTGATCGGGGACGACGGCGCCCCCGTCGCCGAGCACCGCCGCCCGGACCTGCCCGCCCAGCCGGCCGCCGCGCCCGCCACCGACGACGACTTCCCCGGAGGCCGCCACGGCCGTCAGTGGCAGTGGACGGCCAACCCCCGGGACGGCTGGTCCACCCAGCACTCCGCGGACGGTCTGCGGCTGACCTGCGTCCGCACCGCCGACGCGCACGACCTGCGCAGACTGCCGAGCATCCTCACCCAGAGGCTGCCCGGCACCCCCTGCACCGTCGAGGTCGAACTGCGGCTCGACAGCTCGGAGCCCGGAGCGCGGGCGGGCCTCGCCGTCCTCGGGGACGCCTACGCCTGGATCGGACTCCAGCGCGGCACCGACGGCACGGCCCACCTCGTGCACCGGTTCGCCGAGACGGTCGCCGAGAGCGAACGCGACGCAGGCCACCCCCGGCTCGTCCCCGAGGGCAGGGTCGGGCTGCGGATCGAGGCCGGTGCCGGGGCCCGCTGCCGCTTCTCCTACGACACCGGGGACGGCTTCCGTCCCTCCGGGCAGACCTTCGCCGCCACGCCGTGGCGCTGGGTCGGCGCCCTGCTCGGCCTGGCCGCCCTCGCCCCGACGGGCCAGGGGCACGCCGGGACCGCGACCTTCACGCGGTTCAGGATCAGCCCCGCCTGACCACCGCCCCCCGTACGCCTGTTGGGAGCCGCAATGACGCACCTCCTGGACAAGCGCTTGCCGATGCCGACCTCGATACCGGACACGACCTCGATCCCGGCCTCGATCCCGGCCTCGATCCCGGCCTCGGCGCCCGCGCCGGCACCGCCCCCACGTGACTGAGCCCCGCCGGACGACCGCGAACGCCCCCCACACCTGCATTTCCCGCATTTCCCGCAGTCCCCGTAAGTCCCGTCGCAACCAGAAGAACCAGAAGCAGAAGAGAGCCGACCAATGAAGATCAGCAATCGCAGAAGCAGCAGCACCGGCAGGCGCCGGACTCCGGTCGCCGTCGCCCTGGGCGCCGTGCTCGCGCTGACCGTCACCGCCTGCGGCGACGACGGCAGCGGCGCGGGCGGCGACAAGGGAGCCGAGGGCAGCGGCACAGGCAAGATCACCTTCTGGGACAACAACGGCGGTGTCCGCACCGACATCTGGAAGGAGGTCATCGCCGACTTCGAGAAGGCCAACCCGGACATCAAGGTCGAGTACGTCGGGATCGCCTCCACCGAGTACCAGTCCAAGGTCGACACCGCCATCCAGGGCGGCGGCCTGCCGGACGTCGGAGGCATCGGCGCGGCAATGGTCGCGGGCTTCGCCGCCCAGAAGGCGCTTGCCCCGCTGGACGACCGGCTGGGCGGGTCGTCCCTCGACGGCAAGCTGAACAAGGACATGGTCGAGTCGCTGCGCGCCGCCGGCGGCGGTGACGACAAGTTGTACTCGATCCCCACCTCCGCGAACAACGGCGTCCTCTACTACCGCACCGACCTGTTCGAGAAGGCGGGCCTCGAGGAGCCGACCACCTGGGACCGCTTCTTCGAGGCCGCGGACAAGCTCAGCGACAAGGGCAAGAACGAGTTCGGCTACACCATCCGCGGTGGCGCCGGCTCCATCGCCCAGGCCCTCGACGCGATGTACGGGCAGTCCGGCATCACCACGTTCTGGGACTCCACCGGTGAGAAGACCACGGTCAACGACCCGAAGAACGTCAAGGCCCTGGAGAAGTACGCGGGCCTGTTCAAGAAGGTCACTCCCGCCGCCGACCTGAACAACGACTTCACCAAGATGGTCGCGCAGTGGGACTCGGGCACCATCGGCATGCTCAACCACAACCTCGGTTCGTACCAGGACCACGTGAAGGCGCTCGGCGCCGACAAGTTCCGGGGCATCCCGCAGCCGACCGGACCCGACGGGGCCCGGGTCCAGGTCTCCAACCCGGTCGACGGGCTCGGCGTCTTCCAGAGCTCCAAGAACAAGGACGCCGCCTGGAAGTTCATCGAGTACGCCACCTCGCCCGAGACCAACTCGAAGTTCAACGAGTCCGCCGGACAGGTGCCGGCCAACCTCGACGCCGCCAAGGACGACTGGATCCAGAAGGCGGAGCCGACGAAGCTGGCCGCGGACGCGCTGAGCGACGGGTCGACGACGATCGTCCAGCTGCCGTACTACCTGCCCGACTGGAACACCGTTTCCAAGGCCGACAACGAGCCCAACTTCCAGAAGGTGCTGCTCGGGGACATGAGCGCCAAGGCCTTCCTCGACACCCTGGCCGAGCAGCTGAACGAGGCCCAGGCCGAGTGGCAGGAGCAGATGGCCTGAGCGGTACCCGGTAACACCGCGGGGGCGGCCCCTCTCCTTCGGGGCACGGGCCGCCCCCGCGACCGGCCGCGCCCGCCCGGCCGCGGCCCGCACACAGGTACAGTCCCGCGCCCCCACGGCGCTCCTCCGGACCCTTGCTGAAAGGCACAGGCTTGTGTCGCTCACTCGCAGACAGGTATCCGCCGCCGGTCTCGGCCTTCCCCTCGCCCTCGCCGTGACCGGCACCGCCCAGGCTGCCCCCGGGCGGCCCCGCCCGCGCACCCTCTACATCGCCGGGGACTCCACCGCGGCCCAGAAGTACGCCGACGCCGCCCCCGAGACCGGGTGGGGCACGGCGCTCCCCTTCCTGCTCCGCCCCGGCCTCGAGGTCGCCAATCACGCGGTGAACGGCCGGAGTTCGAAGAGCTTCGTGGACGAGGGGCGGCTGGACACGATCCTCGCCGCCGTCCGGCCCGGCGACCTCCTGCTGATCCAGTTCGCGCACAACGACGAGAAGGCCACCGACCCGACCCGCTACACCGAGCCCTGGACGACGTACCAGGAGTATCTGCGGCTGTACGTCGACGGGGCCAGGGCCCGTGGGGCGCGGCCGGTGCTGGCCACCGCCGTGGAACGCCGGAGGTTCGACGCGGGGGGTACCGCCGTACCGAGCCACGGCGACTATCCGGCGGCGATGCGGGCGCTGGCGCAGCAGGAGCGGGTCGCGCTGCTCGACACCCAGGCCCTGTCGCTGGCGCTGTGGCAGGAGCTCGGGGCCGAGGAGACGAAGAAGTACTTCAACTGGACGGCGACCGAGCAGGACAACACGCACTTCAACCCGCCCGGCGCCATCGCCGTGGCGCGGCTGGTCGCCCGGGAGCTGCTGCGCACCCGGGTGCTCGCGCCGCGGGACGTGCGCCGGCTGAACGACGTGATCCCCGAGTCCTGGATCACCTGGCCGGCCGCCGGCGCCACCACCTGACCCACCTGACCCACCTGACCCACCTGACCCGCCCGACACGCCGGCGCGCACCGCTCGCACCGCGCCAGGCGTGTGAGGCGCGCGGTCGGCAGTCCGCGACACCGACGGAACGAGACACAGGGAGACCCGCACCATGACCCGCACCCCGAACAGACAGGTATGGCATGCGCATGCCATGGTGAAGGCCGCCGTGCTGGCCGGCTGCACCGCCCTCGTACTGGCCCTGACCGGCACCGGCGCCCAGGCGCACGGCGGCCACCCCGGCAAGCACCGGGACCCCGCCCGGCAGACGCTCGGCGCGAACGACGGCTGGGCCTCCCACGGCACCGGCACCACCGGAGGCGCCGACGCCGCCCCTGGGCACGTCTACACCGTCAGCGACTGGGCCGGGTTCAAGGCGGCCCTGGCGGACGGCGGCACCGCGCCGAAGATCATCAAGGTGCGGGGGACCATCGACGCGGTCTCCGCCGGCTGCGACTCGCTCGCCGCCCCCGGCTACGACTTCGACGCCTACCTGGAGAAGTACGCGCCCGAGACCTGGGGCCTGGAGCAGGACCTGAGCGACGAGCCCGACGACAGCCCCGAGGGCCTGCGCAGGGTCTCCGCGGCCCATCAGAACACCACCATCAAGGCGAACGTCCCCGCCAACACCACGATCATCGGCATCGGGAAGAACGCCGGGTTCAAGGGCGCCAGCCTGCAGATCAAGGACGTCGACAACGTCATCGTCCGCAACCTCACCCTCGAGAGCCCCCTCGACTGCTTCCCGCAGTGGGACCCGACCGACGGCGACAAGGGCAACTGGAACTCCGAGTACGACACCGCCGTCGTGTACAACGCCACCCATGTCTGGCTGGACCACAACACCTTCACCGACGGCGAGCACCCCGACAGCGCGGCCCCCACCCACTTCGGGATGCTGTACCAGCAGCACGACGGCGAGCTGGACATCGTCCGCGGCGCCGACTACGTCACCGCGTCCTGGAACGTCTTCACCGAGCACGACAAGACGATCCTGATCGGCAACAGCGACAGCGAGTCCACGGCCGTCGGCGACCGGGGCAAGCTGAAGGCGACCTTCCACCACAACCTGTTCTCGGAACTGGTCGAGCGCGCGCCGCGCGTCCGCTTCGGGCAGGTCGACGTCTACAACAACCACTTCGTGGCCGACGCGGGCTACGGCTACAGCTTCGGCATCGGCAAGGAGTCCCAGCTCGTCGCCGAGCACAACGCGTTCACCCTGCCGAAGGGCGTGAGCCCGGCCAAGATCCTCAAGCGGTGGAACGACTTCCCGCTCACCGCCGGGAACAACCTCGTCAACGGCAAGCGGGTCGACCTGATCGCCGTGCACAACGCGGAGATCCCCGCGGAGACCCTCCGGTCCGGCGCCGGCTGGACACCCACCCTGCGCGCCGACGTCGACCGGGCGCAGGCGGTCCCGGCGCTGGTCAAGCGCGGTGCGGGAGCGGGCCGCCTCCGCTGACCCCCGCCCCGCCCCCTGACGCCGGGGCGGGCGCGTACCACCCCCACTGTGGCGCGCGCCCGCCCCGCTCCGGTCTGCCCCGGTCCAGTCCAGTCCAGTCTGCTCTGCTCCGGTCTGCTCCGCCCCGCGCCCGCCCCGCCTCGCTTTGGTCCATTCCGCTCCAGTCCGCCCGTCGCCCCGGTCCCTCCTGCCCGTCGTCCCGTCCGACCCGTCCCGCACGCTTCGCCCCGGTCCGCCTCGCCCGTCGTCCCGTCTCGCGCGCTTCGTCCGTCGCCCTGCTCGGCTCCGCCCGCCGTTCCGGTCTGTACCGCCCGTCCTGTCCGGCGCCCGTCCGACCCGTCCCGCGCGCTTCGTCCGTCGCCCCGGTCCGCCCCGCCCGCCGTCCCGTCCGCCCGGTCCCGTACCGAAGGAGCACCCGCGTATGCCCCCGCACCCCGGCCGCCCGCTGCCGTTCTCCTCGCGCACGTCCCCGCCCGTCTCCCGACGGGGTCTCCTGCTCGCGGGCGCCTCGGCCGCAACCGCCACCGCGACCGCCCTCGCCCTGGCCGCGGCCCCCGCCCAGGCCGCCCACGGCCCGCGCCGCCCGTTCGGCCGGTACGGCTCGCCGGCCGACCGCCTGACCCCGAAGACCCTGTACGTCCACCCCGGCGGCGCGGGCGACTTCACCACCGTCCAGGCGGCCGTGACCGCCGCGACCGGCACCGGACGCGTCCTCGTCCTGGCCCCCGGCACCTACCGGGAGACGGTCTCCGTCGACGCCGACCGCACCGGCATGACCTGGATCGGCGCCTCGCGCGACGCCCGGGACACAGTGATCGTTCACAACAACGCGGCGGGCACCCCGAAGCCGGACGGCTCCGGCACCTACGGCACCTCCGGCTCCGCCACCACCACCGTGCGCCCCGACGGCTTCACCGCCCACCGGATCACTTTCGCCAACGACTGGCTGCGCACCGACCTCCCCGGCACCAGCGGCACCCAGGCCGTCGCCCTCAAGGTGCAGGGCGACCGCAGCGCCTTCACCCACTGCCGGTTCCTCGGCCACCAGGACACCCTGTACGCCGACTCCCTGTCCCTGGACACGTTCGCCCGCCAGTACTTCTCCCACTGCTACGCCGAGGGCGACGTCGACTTCGTCTTCGGCCGGGCGACCGCCGTCTTCGAGCACTGCCACTTCCGCACCCTGATCCGCCCGGACCTGACCGGCGCCCCGTACGGCTTCGTCTTCGCGCCCTCCACCGCCGGCGCCAACCCGCGCGGCTACCTCGTCACCAGGAGCACCGTCAGCAGCGAGGCACCCGACGGCTACTACAAGCTGGCCCGCCCCTGGGTGCCCAGCTCCGACCCCACCGCCCGCCCCATGCTCACCGTCCGCGACACCCGCCTCGGCCCCGGCATCGACGCCGTCGCGCCCTACACCACCATGGCAGCCGGGCACCCCTGGCAGGAGCAGCGCTTCGCCGAATACCGCAACAGCGGTCCCGGCGCCGTGGTCACCGTCCCGGAGAACCGCCCCCAGCTCACCCGGGCCGGGGCCGCCGCCCACACCCGCGAGGCTCATCTCGGCGACTGGCACCCCCGGCCGGCCGCGAGATGACCTCTCCCTCCGCCCCCGCCCCCGTCCCCGGCCCGCCGGGACTCCACCACGTGCTCAAGGACGACCTGACGTTCCCGCTCGCCTGGGGCACCTCACCCGTCCGGGACTTCGACGCGTGGCGGCGGGCGGCCCGCGGAAAGGTCGGGGAACTGCTCGTCGTCGACGACCAGGACGGCACCCCGTACGCGCCCGAGTTCACCGCGGGCCCCGCCGTCCCCGACGACTCCGGGGGGAGCGGCTTCACCCGCGAGTCGGTGACCCTCTCGCTCACCCGGTACGGCAGGACCCGCGGCGTGCTGCTCACCCCGTACGGCACCGGGCCCTTCCCGGCCGTGCTGCTCCTGCACGACCACGGCTCCCGCTTCGACATCGGCAAGGAGAAGTGCGTCCGGCCCTGGTACGACGACACCCGGCTCGCCTCCGCCGAGCAGTGGGCCGCGCGGCACTTCGGCGGACGCTTCGTCGGCGACGAACTCGCCCGGCGCGGCCATGTCGTGCTCTGTCTGGACGCCCTCGGATGGGGGGAGCGGGGGCCGTTGGCCTACGAACGGCAGCAGGAACTGGCGAGCAACCTCTTCCACCTCGGCTCCTCGCTCGCCGGACTCCACGCCCGCGAGGACCAGCGCGCCGCCGCCTTCCTGGCCGGCCTCGAGCGGGTGGACGCCGGCCGGGTGGCCGCCCTGGGCTTCTCCATGGGCGGCTACCGGGCCTGGCAGGCGGCCGCGCTCAGCGACCGCATCGCGGTCGCGGCGAGCGTGTGCTGGATGACCGGCCTGAAGGAGATGATGGTGCCCGGCAACAACACGCTGCGCGGGCAGTCGGCGTTCCACATGCTCCATCCCGGTCTCAGCCGGCACCTGGACATCCCCGACGTGGCGAGCATCGCCGCACCCAAGCCGATGCTGTTCTTCCACGGCGGGCACGACCCGCTGTTCCCCGCCGACGGTGTGCGGACCGCCTACGACAAGCTGCGCGCCGTGTGGCACTCACAGGGCGCCGGGCACCGGCTGCGGCTGAAGACGTGGCCGGACCGCGGCCACGTCTTCGACGAGGAGATGCAGGACGAGGTCCACACCTGGCTCGCCGCCGTCCTGTGACGGTGCGGGCCGGACGCGGGCCGGTTGCCACGGGGGCGGGGCCGCCGTCCCGCTCCATGAGGGGACGGCGGCCCGGCGCCGGTCAGGTGTCCGACGGGGTCACTTGTACGTGATGTCCGAGTCCGAGAACTTGCAGTACTTCCCGTCGGCGCCGGAGCCGAGGTCCTTCGGCTCCTTGCCCGTGTTGTTGCCCTGGTAGCGGGTGCAGGTCTTCATCTTCTTCTTGCCGTCCCCGTGGATGCGGATCTGCGACAGCGTGGCGGTGTCCCCGTAGTTGGTGTTGATGCCGACGATCGACTTGCCGGGAGCCGTCAGGTCGATGTCCTTCAGCACGATCGTGCGCTTGTACTGCGTCTTGCAGTTGCCGCAGGA
Organism: Streptomyces sp. P9-A2; assembly: GCF_036634175.1. Taxonomy (NCBI): domain Bacteria; kingdom Bacillati; phylum Actinomycetota; class Actinomycetes; order Kitasatosporales; family Streptomycetaceae; genus Streptomyces; species Streptomyces sp. P9-A2. The sequence continues at coordinate 1,657,965 of NZ_JAZIFX010000001.1, read as the reverse complement.
GCGCACCAGCTTGCCGAAGTCCTCGACCTGGAAGCCGCTCACCGTCAGCGTGCCGGCGCCGTTGAACTGCAGCACCTTGTCGTCGGCCTTCCTCGCGCCGCCGCCGATCACCTTGTACTGCGCCGAGGACGACTTGCCCTTGAAGCTGGCGGCGTCCTCGCCGACGTCCAGCCACCACACGTTCTGCAGCGTGCAACTGCCCTTGCAGTGCACGCCGTCGGCGGCGGGGGTGCCGATGATGACGTTCTTGAGCGTGGCGCCGTCGGCCAGTTCGAAGACCGGGTCCTGGCCCTCGTCCTGGCTGTCGCCGCCCAGGGAGCCGGTGCCGTAGTACTTCTTCATGCCGCCGTCGAGGGTCCCGGAGACCGGGACGGTCTTCGAGACCGGCTTGCCGCCGGTGTCCGAGGGCCACGAGGAGGCGGCGCTCGCGGTGGACAGCATCGTCGAGGTGAAGATCGCCGCACCCGTGACGCCGAGCGCGGAGACTCCGGCGATCACCGCACGCCTCCTGCCGGTCCGGCGGCGGTGGGAGACGGGCTGTTCGGCTCGTGCAGTCATGCTTGTTCCTTGCGTGAGGAGAATCGTTTCGCCTCTTGGTTGCCGCACGGCGGGAAAGGGTTGCCGCGACCGGGAGTATTTTTTCCGGCTCCTTCCGGGCCGTCGCCGCCCCGCGGGCGAACGACGGGGCTCGCACCGGACCTCAGTCGCCCCGGGCCGCGAAGTCGCCGCCGACCAGAAGCCGTTCGGATCCGACGGCAGCCGTAGCGGTGTACGTGTCGGCCCTGGCGTCCCGGCCGCCCCGCGCGTGGTCGTACTGCCCCGCGAAGACCCACTCGCCCGGCGCGACCGTACGGCCCTTCCTTAGCGTCCAGGTGTAGACGACGAAGCCGCCCCGTTCGCCGGTCGTCAGGCTGAAGTCCTTCTCGGGAAGGGAACGCCAGGCACCCGTGGAGGAGACCCCGCCGGTCTGCGCGATCCGCAGTTCCACGGTGAGCGCGGTCAGCCGCTCGGCGGTCTTCAGGGTGACATTGCTCTGCGCCCAGAACTCGTTGCTGTGCCGGTCCACCGAGCCGTCCGACCACAACGGCCCGTCCTCGACGCCCCCGGACTGTGGAGCGGCCCCCGGGGCCTTCGCCGTGGGCGTCCCCGTCCCCGTCTCCGCCCCCGGCGTCCGGGCCGGTGCCGAACCCGGCTCGCCGGTCTCCTCGGGAGCGTCCGCCGACGGCCGCGCCGGAGGAAGGGGCGCCCGGCTCGTCGCGTCCGGTGACGGCGCGGGCTCCGAGGTCGGCGAGACCGCCACCTGCCGCTGCGCGGGAGGCTCCTCGTCCGTCACCACGGACGCGACCGCGAAGCCGCCCACCGCGAGCACTCCGCCCACCGCGGCCGTCGTGCCCACCACCCGGAGCCATCCGAACACCGGCGGGCGCGTGGCCCGGCGGTCGGGCCGTGCCGGGCCGGCCATGCCGCGTTCGACCCGGGCCAGAATGCGCTCCCGGTCGGGCTCGTGCTCCCCGGCCGCCTCGTGCAGCCGGGCGCGCAGCTCGTCGTGCACGTCCCGACGCATCGTCATCGGTCCCTTCCCGTGTCCTCGCCGACGGGTTTCCCCGGGCACCCCACCGCGGCGTGCACCCGCCGTGGCACCTCCGCCGTGCCCAGCAGCCGCTGCAGTTCGGCCATCCCCTTCGAGGTCTGGCTCTTCACCGTACCCACCGAGACGCCCAGGGCGAGCGCGGTGTCCTTCTCCGACAGGTCGAAGGCGTGCCGCAGCACCACGCACGCCCGCTTGCGGAACGGCAGCCTGCGCAACGCCTCCCGCACATCCACCACGCCCGCGACGTCCGGGTTCTCGGCCCGCTCCTCGCGCTGCGACCAGAACAGGGCGATCCGGCGCCGCTCGCGCACCGCGCTGCGTATACGGGTGCGGGCCAGGTTGGCGACCACGCCCCGCGCGTACGCCACCGGATGGTCGGCGGCGCGCACCCGGTCCCAGCGGTGCCACAACGCCAGCAGGGCGTCCGCCGCCAGGTCGTCGGCGGTGTCCGCGTCGCCCGTCAGCAGGGCGGCCAGCCGCGACAGTTCGGCGTAGTGACGCTCGAAGAAGGCATGGAACTCCACGGAGGCGGCGTCGTCGATGAGCGTGCCCATGGGCCACCTCCCCTCGCTGCGGTTCCGGGGCCCGTGAGCCCCGGCACGTGACGGTGCGTGTCATGTAGATGACATGTGAACGTCCGGAGTGGACCGGCCGCGAGATCCGGAGCGTAGCAGTGATCATCCAGGGGCCCGTCCGGAGGTCCGAACGGTGAACGACAGGCCGTCACCCGGATCCGTACCACGAAGCGCGTCCGAACGCGATCCGACGCGGGTGCGATCCGGTCGGCATCCACTCATGGACCGATCGGGCGTCGGTGAGCACCAATGCCCGCCGGCAACCACTCGGGTGCCGAGGAGAGTTCGCCATGTCCGACTCGCCACAGGCGGCCGGCGAGCCGGACTCCCGGCCCTCTGATCCAGGCGGTGCCGGGCGGGGCGAAGGAGATCCACCGGCTCCTGCGGGGACCTCGACCCTGTTCCCGGTGCACTTCGCGATCGACCCGATCGAGCGGATCCCGGGTGCGCGGCAGGGCCTGTCCGACGGTCGGCGGGGCGTGTCCGGTCCGGCGGCACGGGCGGACCCGGCGCCGACGGAAAGCGACGGACCGCCCCGGGGGGATGGGGCGGCCCGTCACATGTTCAGACGGCTGTTCGGCCGGAAAGGTTCAGCGCCTTGACGAATTGATCGCCCGGAACCGGATATCGGGCAACCGGCCGCCCGGAAAACGCCGTTCGGGGGAGCGGCAGGGATCAGCCGGCCGTCGCGAGGACGCGCACGAGGACGAGTTCGTCGGTCTCGGCGCCCCGCGCCGGCGCGTACCCCGTCTCCCGCGCGACGACCCGGAAGCCGCACTTCTCCAGGACCCGCAGCGACCTCGCGTTGTCCGCGGCCACGCGTGCGTGCAGCGGACGCTCGGTCACCTCGGCCGGCAGGGCGCGCAGGGCGGCGGTGGCGATGCCCCTGCCCCAGTACGCGCGGTCGACCCAGTACGTCACCTCGCGCCCGCCCACCGTCCCGTACACCGCCGCGTGGCCCACCACGTCACCGTCGCACAGCACCGTGCGTGCGACGACGTCCGGCGCGGTGCGGATCCGCGCCCAGTGGGCCTCGAAGGCCTCCCGGTCGGCCGGGTCCTCGGCGGTGAAGGCCGCCATGCGCAGGGACTCCGGATCGTTCGACCGGCGGTAGAAGACCGGCAGGTCGCTGTCGTGCACCGCGCGCAGGGCGATCTCCGGGCCGGTCACGGTCAGAGCCTCCGGGTGGCCAGCGTCAGCCGGTCGCGCGCGTCGAACAGGGCGTCCTTGACCATCTGCTCGTGTGCGGGGGTGAGCCGGGCGACCGGCACCGAGCAGCTGATCGCGTCCCGCGCGGGGGTGCGGTACGGGATCGCCACCCCGAAGCAGCGCAGCCCCAGCGTGTTCTCCTCGCGGTCCACCGCGAAGCCCTGCTCCCGCACCTGGTGCAGCTCCCCGATGAGCTTCTCCCGGTCGGTGATCGTGTGCTCGGTGAGGGCGGGCAGCGTCTGCGGGAGCATCTTGCGCACCTGCTCGTCCGTGTACGTGCTCAGCAGCGCCTTGCCGAGCGACGTCGAGTGCGCGGGCAGCCGGCGGCCGACCCGGGTGAACGGGCGCAGATAGTGCTGCGACTGCCGGGTGGCCAGATACACCACGTTGGTGCCGTCGAGCCGGGCGAGGTGGATCGTCTCCGTGGTGTCGTCCGACAGCCGGTCCAGCGTGGGCCGGGCCGCCGCCACGACCTCGTCCCCGTCGATGTACGACGTGCCCACGAGCAGCGCCCGCACGCCGATGCCGTACCGCGTGCCCGTCGCGTCCGTCTCCACCCAGCCGAGGTCGACGAGGGTGCGCAGCAGCATGTAGAGACTCGACTTGGGGTAGCCGACGGCCTCCTGGACCGTCGCCAGGGAATGCATGCCGGGGCGCCCGGCGAAGTACTCCAGCAGTTCAACGGTCCGCACCGCGGACTTGACCTGCGCGCCGCCGCCCGTCTCGCCAGCCGACATGCCCTTGACCCTTCGTTCGACGAGGAGCTGAAGTTATAGTCTCCAACAGCATATTCATCATCAGAGACAGCGTTCAGTATATCGAACACTCCTGGTGGATGACGTACATACTGCGGCATTGCAAGCGGCAGTCGAGCGGAGGGACTCGCGGTGGCAGCAGCACCAGTCTGGAGTGTCGACCCCCGAACCGGGAAGCAGCGCGAACAGGTCGCGGTGGAGGCCACGGCCCAGGAGGTGGACGCCACCGTCCGGGCCGCCCACGAGGCGCGGGGCGCGCTGGCCGACCGCACCGTCCGCTCGGCCTTCCTGCGCTCGGCCGCCGGCGAACTCGAGGCCGCCAAGGGCACGCTCGTCGAGGTCGCCGATGCCGAGACCGCGCTCGGACCGGTCCGCCTCAACGGCGAACTCGCCCGCACCTGCTACCAGTTGCGGGCCTTCGCCGACCTCGTCGACGAGGGCGCCTTCCTCGACGTCGTCATCAACCACCCCGACGACACCGCGACCCCGCCCGTCCCGGACCTGCGCCGCCACAAGGTCCCGCTGGGTGTCGTAGCCGTCTACTCGGCCTCCAACTTCCCCTTCGCCTTCTCCGTCCCCGGCGGCGACACCGCGAGCGCCCTCGCGGCCGGCTGCCCCGTGGTCGTCAAGGCCCACCCCGACCATCCCGGCCTGTCCGAGCTGGTCGCCAAGGTGCTGCGCCGGGCGGCAGCCCGGCACGACATCCCCGAGGGCGTACTCGGTCTGGTGCACGGCTTCGAGGCCGGCGTCGAGCTGGTCCGGCACCCGCTGGTCACGGCGGCCGGCTTCACCGGCTCGGTACGCGGCGGACGCGCCCTCTTCGACGCGGCGGCCGCCCGCCCGGTCCCGATCCCGTTCCACGGCGAACTGGGCTCCCTGAACCCGGTCCTCGTCACGGAGGCCGCCGCCGCCGAGCGCGCCGAGGAGATCGGCGCCGGGCTCGCCGGTTCGATGACGCTCGGCGTCGGCCAGTTCTGCGTGAAGCCGGGTCTCGTCCTCGCCCCGGCGGGCGCGGCCGGCGACCGCCTGGTCAAGTCCCTGACCGACGCCGTCAGCGACACCGACGCCGGGGTCCTGCTCGACCACCGCATGCGCGACAACTTCGTCGCCGGCGTCGCCGAGCGGGCCCAACTGCCCGACGTGGAGTCCCCGGTGACACCGGGCGCGGGCGGCGAGCACACCGTCAGCGCCGGCTTCCTCACCGTCCCGGCGAGCAGACTCGCCGCGGAAGGCGAACACGACCTCCTTCTGGAGGAGTGCTTCGGCCCGGTCACCGTCGTGGTCCGCTACGAGGACGACGCGGAGGTCCGCTCCGTCCTGACCCGCCTCCCCGGCAACCTCACCGCCACCGTCCACCTCTCCGAGGAGGAGGGCGCGGGACAGGGCCGGGGCGCGGAGATCCTCGACGAGCTGACCCCGCTCGCCGGCCGGGTACTCGTCAACGCCTGGCCGACCGGTGTCGCGGTCGCCCCCGCCCAGCACCACGGCGGCCCCTACCCGGCGACGACCTCCACCTCCACCTCGGTCGGCGGCACCGCCATCGAGCGCTGGCTGCGCCCCGTCGCCTACCAGAACACTCCGCAAGCCCTCCTGCCGCAGGAGCTGCGGGACGACAACCCGCTCGGGCTGCCCCGTCGGTTCAACGGCCGCCTGGAGCGCTGACCGCGCCCGGCGGGGCAGGTCCACCGCGTGCACAGGGGCCCGTCCGGCACGATCCGCCGGGCGGGCCCCGCGCGGGCGGGGGACCTGCGAGACTCCTCCCATGGACGTCGAGCTTCCCCAACTGCCTTTTCCCCTGCGCACCTACGGTCCCGACGGGCACTGGTCCCACGAGGACGGCATCCTCACCGGCTGGGCCGGACCGCGCCAGGACCGCTTCGTACCGCCCACCGGGGAGTCACTGGACTCCGCCGCCGACGCACCCCGTCTCCTGGGCGCCCCCGAGGGCGACTTCCAGCTGATAGCCCGGGTCACCGTCGGCTTCTCCGCCGCCTTCGACGCCGGAGTGCTCTACGTCCACACCGGCGAACGGAACTGGGCCAAGCTGTGCCTGGAGTACTCCCCGGACGTGCCCACCGTGTGCACGGTCGTCACCCGGGGCCACTCCGATGACGCCAACTCCTTCACCGTGGACGGCAGTTCCGTATGGCTGCGGGTCAGCCGCACCGGCCGTGCCTTCGCCTTCCACGCCTCCCTCGACGGTGAGCACTGGACCTTCGTCCGCCTCTTCACCCTCGACGCGGAGAAGGAGACGGGAGCCGCCCTCGTCGGCTTCATGACCCAGTCCCCGATGGGCGAGGGCTGCGTGGTCACCTACGACCACATCGAGTTCCGGCCGAACTGGCCGCAGGACCTGCGCGACGGCAACTGAGAGCGGGAGCGGCGGAGCCCCGGGACCCGGTCGGGGAGCGCCGCCCGCCGGGGAACCGCCGTCCCGGCCGCGCATGTCCTGAGCCGCATGACCACAACGCATCGGACGGCGGACTCCCCCGTGATCAGGACCGCCCTCGCCGCCGAGGCCGCCGACATCGCCGCGCTGCATCTGCGGGCCCGCTCCACGTACTACCCGGACGGCATCCCCGACGACGGCACCGACTGGCCGGCCGTCTGGCGGGAGGCGATCGCGCGCCCCGACGGGCGGGTGCTGTGCGCGGTGCGGGACGGACGCCTGACCGGCCTCGCCTCCTTCCGCACCCCGCCGGGCGCCCCCGCCGGCACGGTCAAACTGTTCCAGTTCCACGTCGACCCCGGCCACTGGCGCACCGGGACCGGCACGGCCCTGCACACGGCCTGCGTCGCGGAATGGCGGGCGAACGGCCTGCGCACCGCCGTACTCGACGTGCACGTCGACAACCACCGGGCCCAGGCCTTCTACGCCCGCCTGGGCTGGACCCCCGACCCGGCACATCTACCCGCTCCCGACGACCACCACCTGTTCCTGCGTTTCGCGGTGCCCGGGGAATGAACCGCACCGGTTGAAGGTTCACACAGTCGGCGGAGGGAGTCTCCGTGCCCCACGACTGGGAGAGTGCCTCAACGATGCGTGTCGAGATCTGGTCGGACATCGCCTGCCCCTGGTGCTACGTGGGCAAGGCCCGCTTCGAGAAGGCGCTCGGCGAGTTCCCGCACCGGGACGACGTCGAGGTGGTGCACCGCTCCTTCGAGCTGGACCCGGGCCGGGCCAAGGACGACATCCAGCCCGTGCTCTCGATGCTCACCCAGAAGTACGGCATGAGCCAGGCGCAGGCCGAGGCCGGCGAGGACAACCTGGGCGCCCAGGCCGCCGCCGAGGGGCTGCCGTACCGCACCCGGGGCCGCGACCACGGCGGCACCCTGGACATGCACCGCCTGCTGCACTTCGCCCGCGAGAAGGGCCGCCAGGTGGAGCTGCTCGACCTGCTCTACAAGGCGAACTTCGCCGAGGAGCGGTCCGTCTTCGGCGACGACGAACGCCTCCTCGAACTCGCCGGCGCCGCCGGCCTCGACACCGACGCCGCCCGCGCGGTCCTCGCCGACCCGGACGCGTACGCCGCCGAGGTGCGCGAGGACCAGCGGGAGGCCGCGGAACTCGGCGCGCGGGGCGTGCCCTTCTTCGTCCTCGACCGCACGTACGGCGTCTCCGGCGCCCAGCCCGCCGAGGTGTTCACCCAGGCACTGACCCAGGCCTGGGACGCGCGTCCGCAGCTGAAGATCGTCGAGGGTGAGGCGGAGGCCTGCGGCCCCGACGGCTGCGCGGTGCCGCAGACCTGAACCGGCCGAGCCGAAACCGCCGAGCCGAACCCACCGTGCCACGTCTTTGCAGGTCAGGGCGTATTCATAAGGGTTCCTTGGCGGTTTCGCGCAGAACAAGCCGATGGACGGGGAGATCCCGGGACCGCAGAGTGGTCCCATGAAGAACTTAGAGACCTTCGAGCATCTCGTCCGTGCCGAGTTCACCCCGAAGAGCACCTTCCTGAACACCGCCACCAACGCCCTCCTGCCCGCCCGTACGGTGACCGCTCTCCAGGACGCGGTGCGGCTGAGGGCGGAGGGCCGTCCGCTGGATCCGCTGTACGACGACGTCGAGGCGAGCCGGGCCGCGTACGCCCGGCTGGCCGGCGTCCCCGTCGAGCGCGTGGCGGTCGGGGCCACCGTCACCCTGTACACCGCGCTGATCGCGGCCTCACTGCGACCGGGCGCCGAGGTGCTCACCGTCGAGAACGACTTCGCCTCGGTGGTCAACCCGTTCCACGTCCGCGGTGACCTCAAGGTGCGGGCCGTGCCGCTGGAGCGGCTCGCCGAGTCCGTCGGCCCGGACACCGCCCTCGTCGCCGTCAGCGCCGTACAGTCCGCCGACGGCCGGATCGCCGATCTGCCCGCGCTGCGCGAGGCGGCCCGGGAACACGGCGCGCGCACCTATGTCGACCTCTCCCAGGCGATCGGCTGGCTGCCGGTCGACGCCGACGGCTTCGACTACTCCGTCGCCATCGTCTACAAGTGGCTGCTGGGCCCGCACGGCGGAGCCTTCCTGGCCGTACCGGAGGACTTCGGCGACCTGGCCCCCGTACAGTCGGCCTGGGCCGCGGCGGAGAAGCCCTGGGAGAGCGCCTACGGGCCCGTCGCCGAACTCGCCCACTCCGCCCGCCGGTTCGACACGAGCCCCGCCCTCTTCACCTACGCGGGGCTGCGGGCCTCCCTCGAACTCATCGAGGAGATCGGCGTGGACGCCGTGCACGCCCACGATGTCTCCCTCGCCGACCGCTTCCGCGCGGGGCTCGTCGCGCTGGGCCACGAGCCCGTGCCCGCACCCGGTTCGGCCATCGTGTCCGTGCCGGGACTGGACCGTCTCCAGCCGGAGCTGAGCAGGGCGGGATTCGCCCTGTCCGCCCGGGCCGGCCGTCTGCGGGCGTCCTTCCACCTCTACAACACCCCGGCCGACGTGGACCGGTTGCTGGAGGCGCTGCCCGGCTGAGCCCGGCGCCGGCGCCGGCGTTCGCGTTCGCGTTCGCGTCCGCTTCCACGGACACGGCAGCGGGCCGGTGCCCCCCGTCCCACACGAGGAGGCCCGGCCCGCAGTCATGGCCCCGACGGCGTATTCACGCCGGCGCGTTCAGGCCGAGGTGCTCACTTCACCGGAGTGAAGTCCCGGGCCCCGATGTAGTCGGGCCGCCGGACCGGCGCCGCGAACGGCTCCACGGCCGTGTTGTCGACGCTGTTGAACACAATGAACACGTTGCTGCGCGGGAACGGTGTGATGTTGTCCCCGGAACCGTGCATGCAGTTGCAGTCGAACCAGGTCGCCGAGCCGGCCCTGCCGGTGAACAGCTTGATGCCGTACTCGGACGCCAGCGAGGTCAGCCCCTCGTCGGTGGGGATGCCCGCGTCCTGCATCTGCAGCGACTTCTTGTAGTTGTCCTTCGGCGTGGCCCCCGCACACCCGAGGAACGTCTTGTGCGACCCCGGCATGATCATGAGCCCGCCGTTGGTGTCGAGGTTCTCGGTGAGCGCGATCGACACCGACACCGCCCGCATCCGCGGCAGACCGTCCTCGGCGTGCCAGGTCTCGAAGTCCGAGTGCCAGTAGAAGCCACTGGCCCCGAAGCCCGGCTTGACGTTGATCCGTGACTGGTGGACGTACACGTCGGAGCCGAGGATCTGCCGGGCCCGGCCGACGACGCGTTCGTCGCGCACGAGCCGCGCGAACACCTCACTGATCCGGTGGACCTCGAAGACCGACCGGATCTCCTTGGACTGCGGCTCGACGACCGACCGGTCGTCGGCCCGGATCGCCGGGTCGGAGACCAGCCGGTTCAGTTCGTCCCGGTAGACGGTGACCTCGTCGTCGGTGATCAGCTGATCGATGGCGAGGAAGCCGTCACGCTCGAACGATCCGAGGTCGGCCGGAGCGATCGGACCGGGGGCGTCGGGGGCGCCCCAGACGACCGGGTCCTGCCGGGGCGTGAGCACCTCGGCGTTGCCTCGGGTGGGATAGAGGTCGGGGACGTGAGTCTGGGTGCTGGTGGTCGCGGTGGTCATGGAACCTCACACCTCCTCGGTGAGCAGCGGGTATACGCCGTTCTCGTCGTGGTCCTCCCGTCCGGTCACGGGTGGGTTGAAGACGCAGAGGCAGCGGAAGTCCTTCTTCACCCGCAGCGTGTGCTTCTCGTGCCCGTCGAGGAGGTACATCGTCCCGGGCGTGATCGTGTGCGTCAGCCCGGAGTCGTGGTCGGTGAGTTCTGCCTCTCCTTCCACGCAGACGACGGCCTCGATGTGGTTCGCGTACCACATCGTCGTCTCCGTACCGGTGTACAGGATGGTCTCGTGCAGGGAGAAACCGACGTTCTCCTTGGCGAGGACGATGCGCTTGCTCTCCCAGGTACCGGACGCGGACTTCACGTGCCGGTCGGTACCTTCGATCTCCTTGAAGGAACGGACAATCACGGTGCTGCGATGCCTCCTCGGTGGTGGTGCTGGTACTGCCTGCCGGCTGTCCGGGTCCCGGGCCTCGGCCCGGGACCCGGACGGTTCGGCAGACGATTCAGGTGGTCACCCTGGTCCGGGTGGCCCGGACCGGCCGGAACATTCCGGCGGTCAGGACGGTCAGGACGGTCAGGCGGTCTCGCGGACGGCGCGGGCCAGTGTGGTCAACCCCTCGTCCAGTTCCTCCGGCGTGATGGTCAGAGCCGGGAGCAGCTTGACGACCTCGCCCTCCGGGCCGGACGTCTCGATCAGCAGCCCGAGCTCGAAGGCGCGCGCGGCGATGCGTCCGGCCCGCGCCTTGTCGTGGAACTCCATGCCCCACACGAGCCCGCGACCGCGGTACTCCTTCACGGCGGCGGGGTTCTCCTCGGAGATGGCGGCCATCGCCTGCTCCACCTGCTCACCGCGGGCCCGGGTCTGCTTCTCCATCGCCGACCCGTCGGCCCAGTAGGCCTCCAGGGCGGCGGTCGCCGTGACGAAGGCCGGGTTGTTGCCGCGGAAGGTGCCGTTGTGCTCGCCCGGCTCCCAGATGTCCAGCTCGGGCTTGAACAGGGTCAGTGCCATCGGCAGTCCGTAGCCGCTGATCGACTTGGAGACGGTGACGATGTCGGGCGTGATGCCGGCCTCCTCGAAGGAGAAGAAGGCGCCGGTACGGCCGCAGCCCATCTGGATGTCGTCGACGATCAGCAGCATGTCCTGGCGTTCGCACAGCTCGGCCAGGGCACGCAGCCACTCGGGCCGGGCGACGTTGATGCCGCCCTCGCCCTGCACCGTCTCGACGATCACCGCGGCGGGCTTGTTGAGGCCGGAGCCCTGGTCCTCCAGGAGCCGCTCGAACCACAGGAAGTCCTCGACCGCGCCGTCGAAGTAGTTGTCGAACGGCATCGGCGTGCCGTGCACCAGCGGGATGCCCGCCCCGGCGCGTTTGAAGGCGTTGCCGGTCACGGCGAGCGAGCCCAGCGACATGCCGTGGAAGGCGTTGGTGAAGGACACGATCGACTCGCGCCCCTTCACCTTCCGCGCCAGCTTCAGCGCCGACTCCACGGCGTTGGTGCCGGTCGGGCCCGGGAACATGACCTTGTACGGCAGGTCGCGCGGACGCAGGATCCAGTTCTGGAAGGACTCCAGGAACGCGCGCTTGGCCGTCGTCGACATGTCGAGCCCGTGCGTGACGCCGTCCCGCTCCAGGTAGTCGATCAGCGCCCGTTTCAGCACGGGGTTGTTGTGGCCGTAGTTGAGTGAGCCGGCTCCGGCGAAGAAGTCGAGGTACTCGTGGCCGTCCTCGTCGTACATGCGGCTGCCGTGCGCGCGGTCGAATACGGTGGGCCAGCCACGGCAGTAGCTGCGCACCTCGGACTCAAGGGTCTCGAAGACGCTCAGATCGGGCTGGGTGATGGTCACGACGAATCGCTCCTCAGTGGCGTGGGAAGTCAGAGGGAGTTCGGGGCCGGCGAAGTGGCGCACGGGTCCGTGTGCGTGGGGCCGGTGGTCAGGGGGAGAGGGGACCGATGCGGTACAGCACCTCGGGGTCGTGCGGTCCGTCGGGGAACTGCTCCGCCTCGAAGAGCACCTCGCGCTCCAGCCGGGCCCCGTGGCGCTCGGCGAACGCGGTGAACAGGCGCTCGGATGCGGTGTTCCCCGGTGTGATGGTGGTTTCCACGGTGGTCACTCCGTGTTCCGCGACGGTTCGTGCGACCAGACCGTCGAGCAGGGCGGCGGCCAGGCCACGGCCGCGGTGCCTCTCGTCCACCGCGACCTGCCAGACAAGCAGGGTCTGCGGGCTGTCCGGCCGTACGTATCCGGTGACGAAGCCGATCGGCTCCCCGCCGGCGTCACGTGCGACGGCGGATGTGGCGGCGAAGTCCCGGCACCACAGGAGATAGCTGTACGACGAGTTCAGGTCGAGGGTTTTCGAGTCCCTTGCTATCCGCCACAGCGCGGCTCCGTCCGCCAGGGCGGGGCGGTCGATTTGCGGGTCTGCTTGTGCGGCAGTCATGTGAATTGAACTTACCCAGGTAAATTCGAAATTGCATCGGCTGCCGGGGTTACCTGAGTGGCTTGTCCATGTTATCGCGCGAGCGTGAAGCCGCAAGCGGAAGCCTGGTTGAATGCCCCTGTTCGGGCGGGATTTAAGCCATGAACCGGGCGTCCTGTGGAGCTGGTCACAAGTCCGTAACTCCCGCGATGGTGTCTGGGATGTGCCGGTTCGGGTCTGCGAAAAATCGATGCGTTTAAGGTTGAAGAAAGGGGGCAGAAGATGATGGGAAGCTGCCCTGGGAAGTAATATTGAAATAAGCGGAAGAATGGCAGGGAAGAATACCCGTGAGCTGCTTCCGATAATCCCATGAATTTACGCTCGGTCCCCGCGTTCCATTCTGTTACGTCGGCGTCACGCTGTGATGTCGTCCCGGATGCGCCCCGGATGCGTCCCGGATGCGCTCCGGAAAAGGACCGGCACCGACCGTCACGGTCGACGTGACACCCCGGCCGGGTGAGGAGGGCGTCCCGCCGGGTGGTGCGGCCGATCAAGGCGCCGGAATCCGCAGGTCGGGGACGGTGGCTCCGTCGGACCGGGCGTTCGACTCGCCTCAGCGGGGCGCCTCGTGGACCGCCGCCTCCCCGGAGACCGTCAGGAGCCTCGTACCGGAACGCGCAACGCCTGACCCCCCCTGCACCGCGACGCGGGACACGACCCGGGTGAGTGCCCGGCGCGGTCCGGCCCCGGGGCGTGTCCGGGGCGGCCCGTCCACGGTCCGCCCCGATGCCGTCCGGTTCACACTTCCGCGCGCGATTTCCCCTCACTCCCGGCTTCCCGGCGCCGGATCGTGCTCGACGCCGGATCGTGCCGAGTGTCTGACCGTGTCGGGCCTCTGACCGTGCCGGGCGGCGGTCGGCTACCGCCAGCCGTGGTCGGCCGCTCGCAGGGCCCCCTGCAGGTCCACCGACAGGCCCTGCTCCGCCAGCGCCGTGCCCAGGGCCGTCAGGCTCGCCCGGACCGCGCCCCGGGTCGCGTCGGGGCCGTAGTGGTTGACGCGGACCATCTCCTTCGCCAGCGCCCCGCCCCCCGCCGCCAGCGGCAGCGCCGGGTCCAGGGCCAGGGCGCGGGCCACCAGCTCGGAGGCCACCGCGCCCGACGGGACCCGCAGAGTCGTGGCGACCGGGGCCGCCTGAGCCGCGTCGTGGACATACGGCTCCAGACCGCCGCCCAGTGCGAGCGCACCCGCCCGGGTCGCTGCCGCGGCCGCCGCGTGCCGTGCCGTCACCGTCTCCAGGCCCACTGCCTCGATGTGCTCCACGCATGCCTGAAGCGCCAGCATCTCCAGCTGGGCCGGAGCGTGCGGCAGTGCCGTGCGGCCCCCGTCGATCCAGCGCTGCTTCCAGTCCAGCAGGGACAGGTACGAGTGGCGTGGCGCCCGCGGGTTCGCCGCCATACGGGCCCATGCCCGCTCGCTCACCGACACCGCTGACACGCCGGCCGGGCCGCCCATGGCCTTCTGCGCCCCGATCACGCACAGGTCCACGCCCCACGCGTCCGGCAGTACCGGCTCCGCCCCGATCGACGCCACCGCGTCCAGATAGAACAGCGCCCCGTGCGCCCGCACGGCCGCGCCGATCTCCGCGACCGGGTTGGTGTTGCCGGTGGCCGCCTCCGCGTGCACCAAGGAGACGAAGTCGATCTCCGGGTGCGCGGCGAAGGCCTCGCGGATCTGCCCGGCCGTCACCGCGGTGTGGAACGGCACCGCCAGATCGATCACCGTGGCGCCGCAGTCCCGCAGCCAGTCGCCGAAGGTCTGCCCGTACGGGCCCGTGACGACGTTCAGCGCGGTCGTGCCGGGGCCGGCGGTCGCGCGGATCGCGCCTTCCAGTGGAAGCAGCGCCTCGCCCTGCATGATCACGACGTCCTGGGTGGTGCGCAGCAGCCGTGCCACGCGGTCCTCGATCGAGGCGAAGTGTGCGGCGCTCAGCGGGGCCAGGCCGAGGAAGGGGTGGGTGCTCACGGCGTTGCTCTCCAGATCACGGCTCTACGGCGCCACGGGGCATGGGCCACGGGGCATGGGCCACGGGGTATGGGGCATGGAGTACGGGGTGCGGGGTGCGGGTTCGACGGAGTCGAGCGTATCCCCGGTCCTCGGGATGCCGGCCGGGCAGCCGGGAAGTCCGGCCCCACGCCCGGTTCTTAGGCCGGACAGCGCCGCGGCCATCGGTTTGGTTTGAGGAACCCAAACTTCTCCTTATAATCAGAACCTCATTTGTTCCCTACCAGGAGGCCTCAGTGAAGACGCTCCTCGGCCGCAGGACCCGCGTCCTGGCCGCCACCACCGCGACGGCCGGGCTGGTCCTCCTGACCGCCTGCACCTCCACCGACGACGGGGACGGCGGCGCCTCCAAGACAGTGGCCGGCGGCGTCGAGCTCGCCAAGGCGGGGCAGCTCACCACGTGCACCCACCTCCCGTACCCGCCCTTCCAGTCGGAGATCGACGGCAAGGTGCAGGGCTTCGACGTGGCCCTGATCGACCTGGTCGCCGACGACCTGGGCGTGAAGCAGGAGATCCTCGACACGCCGTTCGAGAACTTCAAGACCGGTGCCTTCCTCAACTCCGGCGAGTGCGACCTGGCCGCGGCCGGTATGACCATCACCGAGGAGCGGAAGAAGAACGTCGACTTCTCGGACCCGTACTTCAACGCCACCCAGGCCGTCCTCGTCGACAAGAAGGCCGGCGTCACCTCGCTCGCCGACGTGAAGTCGAAGAACGTCAAGCTCGGCGCCCAGGCACAGACCACCGGCGAGGACTACGTCAAGAAGGAGGGCTTCGACCCGGTCTCCTTCGAGTCCTCCGACGCCGTCCTCAACGGCCTGCGCACCGGCCAGGTCAAGGCCGTCGTCATCGACTTCCCGGTGGTCCAGGGCTGGCTCAAGGACAAGGCCACCGCCGACGCGTTCGAGGTCGTCGACAGCCTCGACACCGGCGAGCAGTACGGCTTCACGGTGAAGAAGGGCAACACCGCGCTGCAGAAGGCCATCAACAAGGCGCTCTCGGACGCCAAGGCCGACGGCACGTACAAGAAGCTGTACGAGCAGTGGATCGGCCCGTACGACGAGTCCGCCGCCGAACCGTCTGCCACCTGATCCCATGGCCGACACGAAGGTGCCTCCGGAGCTGAGGAAGAAGGGCCTGACCCGGAGCCAGAAGCGCCGTCTGTCGCGCGGCGCCCAGTACGTCGTCTTCGTCGCCGCCGTGGCCGCCTTCGCGGCCTCGGCCGACTGGGGCAGGCTGAAGAACCAGTTCGCCCAGCTCGACATCGCCGAGCGGATGTTCCCGGACATCATCACGCTGGCGCTGAAGAACACCGTGATCTACACGCTGACCGGCTTCGCCGTCGGGCTCGGCCTCGGACTGCTCCTCGCGCTGATGCGGTTGTCGTCGGTCGGCCCGTACCGCTGGCTGGCGGGCATCTACATCGAGATCTTCCGGGGCCTGCCCGCCCTGCTGATCTTCATCTTCATCGGTGTGGCCGTGCCGCTCGCCTTCCCCGGTACGGAGATCATCGGCGGCACCTACGGCAAGGTCGCCCTCGCGCTCGGCCTGGTGGCCGCCGCCTACATGGCCGAGACGATCCGCGCGGGCATCCAGGCGGTGCCCAAGGGACAGATGGAGGCGGCCCGTTCGCTGGGCTTCTCGCCCGCGCGGGCCATGGTCTCGATCATCATCCCGCAGGCCTTCCGGGTCATCCTGCCGCCGCTCACCAACGAACTCGTCCTGCTCTTCAAGGACTCCTCGCTGGTGCTGTTCCTCGGCGTCACCCTGGAGGAGCGCGAACTGTCCAAGTACGGCCGGGACCTGGCCAGCCAGACCGCCAACTCCACCCCGATCCTGGTCGCCGGCCTGTGCTACCTGCTGATCACCGTTCCGCTCGGCTTCGTCGTACGCCGTATGGAGGCCAAGGCCCAGGAGGCCGTCAAATGAGCCGACTGGACAAGCAGCCGGACAAACAGCCGGACAGGCAGCCCGGCGAGCAGCCGGAGAGCCGGCCCGGGAACCCGGAGATCCGGGTCAGCGGGCTGCACAAGTCGTTCGGCAGCAACGAGGTGCTGCGCGGCATCGACCTGGAGATCCGCCGGGGCGAGGTCGTCTGCGTGATCGGGCCGTCCGGCTCGGGCAAGTCGACCCTGCTCCGGTGCGTGAACCTGCTCGAGGAGCCCACCAAGGGTCAGGTGTACGTCGGCGGTACGGAACTCACCGACCCGGACGTCGACATCGACGCCGCCCGCCGCCGGATCGGCATGGTCTTCCAGCAGTTCAACCTGTTCCCGCATCTCACCGTCACCGAGAACCTCACGCTGCCGCAGCGCCGGGTACTGAAGCGGGGCAAGGCGGAGGCCGCCCGGACCGCCGCCGCGAACCTGGAGCGGGTCGGCCTCGCGGAGAAGGCGGGCGCCTATCCGTCCTCCCTCTCCGGCGGCCAGCAGCAGCGCGTCGCCATCGCCCGCGCGCTGGCCATGGGCCCCGAGGTGATGCTGTTCGACGAGCCGACCTCGGCACTCGACCCCGAACTGGTCGGCGATGTGCTGGCGGTGATGCGGATGCTGGCCGACGAGGGCATGACGATGATGGTCGTCACCCACGAGATGACCTTCGCCCGGGAGGTCGCCGACCGGGTCGTCTTCATGGACGGCGGGGTGATCGTCGAGGACGGCGCCCCCGAGCAGGTCATCGGCGCTCCGCGGCACGAACGCACCCGGCACTTCCTCTCCCGGCTCCTCGACCCCGCCATGGCGGACGTGGAGGAGGAGAGCTCCGACCGGATCGGCAAGTCCCCGTAACGGCTCAATAGAGTGCCGTGCATGAGCGAACGCGCGATGTTGCACGTGAAGGGGCGGATCCTCGTCGGGCCCGACGAGGTCCGCGACGAGCTGTGGGTCGTCGACGGCCGGATCTCCTACGACCGCCCCGCCGGCGCCCGCGACGTGACGGCCGTCGAGGGCTGGGTGCTGCCCGGGCTGGTCGACGCCCACTGCCATGTGGGCCTCGACCGGCACGGAGCGGTCCCCGACGACGTCGCCGAGAAGCAGGCGCTCACCGACCGCGACGCCGGCGCCCTGCTGCTGCGGGACGCCGGCTCGCCGTCCGACACCCGCTGGACCGACGACCGCGACGACCTTCCGAAGATTGTCCGGGCCGGCCGGCACATCGCCCGCACCCGCCGCTACATCCGCGGCTACGCCTGGGAGGTCGAACCCGACGACCTCGTCGCGTACGTCGCCCAGGAGGCCCGGCGCGGCGACGGCTGGGTGAAGCTCGTCGGCGACTGGATCGACCGTGACCTCGGCGACCTGTCGGCCTGCTGGCCGCGCGGCGCCGTCGAGGCGGCGATCGCCGAGGCGCACCGGCTGGGCGCCCGCGTCACCGCGCACTGCTTCGCCGAGGACTCCCTGCGGGACCTGGTCGAGGCCGGCATCGACTGCGTCGAGCACGCGACGGGCCTGACCGACGACACCATCCCGCTGTTCGCCGAACGAGGCGTGGCGATCGTCCCGACCCTCGTCAACATCGCCACCTTCCCGGGCCTCGCCGACGGCGGCGAGTCCAGGTTCCCGCGCTGGTCGGCCCATATGCGCCGGCTCCACGAGCGCCGCTACGACACCGTGCGCTCCGCCTACGACGCCGGCATCCCCGTCTTCGTCGGTACGGACGCCGGAGGCAGCCTCCCGCACGGCCTCGCGGCGGCCGAGGTCGCCGAACTCGTCACCGCCGGCATCCCGCCCGCCGACGCCCTCGCGGCCGGCACCTGGGCGGCCCGTACCTGGCTCGGACGTCCCGGCCTGGACGAGGGCGCCCCGGCCGACCTCGTCGTCTACGCCTCCGACCCGCGCGCCGACGTACGGGTGCTGGCGGACCCGCGCCGGGTGGTACTGAACGGGCGCGTGGTCGCGTAAGGCCGGTGCGGCCCGGACGGCATGGCCCGGTACGGCCCGGCCCGGTTCGGAGGACACGGTTCGATGGCCGAAACCCGCCCACCGGGTGGCACTCGGACGGCAGAGGGGAACGGCCGTACCCCTGGAACACCCCGGAAATCGAATACATCGGCGGACTCGCCACGAAGGGGTGAAGTGTTGTCGGATCGCTGACGGCCCCCTCCGGGTGCGGTCATTCTTTCCGGGTCCCACCCACGTCTCATGGGGGTCCCACCACTTTGAACAGCACCAACTTCCGGATGCCCGCACGCCGTTGGGCCGTCGTCGCCACGGCCACCCTCCTTGCCGCAGGTCCCGCGGCACTGGCCGGAGCGGGCACGGCGCAGGCCACCGGGGAAGAGGGCGGCGCGAGTGCGGTCGTCCTGCGCACCGGGCTCGACGTCGCCCTGCTCGACAAGACCGTGAACGTCCCGCTCACGGTCTCCCTCAACGAGGTCCACGCGCCGCAGAGCGCGCGCAGGACCGCCCTCACCGCGGACCTGGAGGGCGTCGACAGGGGCAAGCCCTTCAGCGTGCTGCGCGCGGAGGTGGCCGACGCGAAGGCGACGGTCGAGGGGAACAGGGCCGAGGCCTCCACCACCCTCGCCAAGGCCCGGATCCATCTGCCCGGACTTCCCCTGCTGTCGCTCGTCGAGCTCGAGACGGTCACCTCCAAGGCCGTCTGCGAGACCGGCCGTACCCCGCTCGCCTCCGTCACCCTGCCCGGCACGGTGACGGTGCTCGGCAAGCGCACCGAACTGACCGCCTCCGGCCCCACCGAGGTCAAGGTGCCGGGCGTCGGCGAGGTCCGCCTGGACCTGTCGAAGACGGAGACCACCTCCCGCACGGCCGCCGCCACCGCGCTGCTGCTCAAGGTGTCCGTCGACCCGCTGAAGTTGAACGTTGCCGAGGTCAACGGCACCGTCACCCTCGCCGAGGCCACCTGCGAGGCCCCGGGCACCGACGCGGCCCCCGCGCACGGCGCTCCCGGGGCGCGGCAGGAGCCGGAACGGCAACAGGGTCCGGAGCAGGAGGAGCGGGCCGACGCGGCCGTGCCGCCGGCGGACAGCGACAGCGACACCGGCACCGGCACCGAGGTCAAGCCCCAGGGTGCGCGGGCCGAACAGGCGGCACCGGCCCAGGGAGGCCTGGCCGAGACGGGCGGCGACGCGACGACTCCGTACGTCGCGGGCGGCGCCCTCGCCCTTCTCGCGGCGGGCGGCGCGGCGGTCCTGCTGTCCCGCAGGGGCCGCCGCACCTGACACCGGCGCCGTCGTGGACGCAGTACCTGACACCGGCGGCCGCGACGGCATCAGCGGCCCGGGGCCGGCGTTCCCACCGCCGGGCCCGGCGTCGCCGGTGGCCCGGTTCCCGCCGCGCCGCGCATCCGGACCGCCCCGAGGACCGGTGTTCTCGTATCGACCCGCCGACGGCCGACCCGCCGATGGCCGGGCCGGGGCGGCCGGTCGCCGTGTGCGGCTCGGCTCAGTCTGCGTCCAGGGCCCGGCCCAGCGCCTCCAGGAACGCGTCCGTCGTCCCGCGGTCGCGTACCGCGACGCGCAGCCAGCGCTGGTCGAGGCCCGGGAAGGTGTCCCCGCGCCGTACCGCGAAACCGAGTGTGCGCAGGCGCTCCCGTACGGCCGCCGCGTGCGGGAGCCGAAGGAGGACGAAGGGGCCCTCGGCGCCTTCCACGGCCCGTACTCCACGGTCGGCGAACTCCGCGAGGCCGGTGAGGAGACGGGAGCGGTCCGCGGCGGTGCGGCGGGCCGCCCCGTCCGCCTCCGCCAGGGCCCTGGGCCCCACGCACGCCTCCGCCGCCGCCAGCGCGGGCGTGGACACCGGCCACAGGGGCTGCGCCCGCGTCAGCAGCCCGATCGTCTCCGGCCCGGCCAGGACGTACCCGATGCGCAACCCCGCCAGGCCCCACGTCTTGGTGAGACTGCGCAGGACCACCAGGCCCGGCACGTCCGTCCGTCCGGCCAGTGCCTCCCGCTCGCCCGGCACCGCGTCCAGGAACGCCTCGTCCACGACCAGGGTCCGGCCCGGCCGGGCGAGCCGGGCGATGTCGGCGGCCGGGTGCAGTACGGACGTCGGGTTCGTCGGGTTGCCGATCACCACCAGGTCCGCGGCCTCGGGAACCGCGCCGGGGTCCAGCCGGAAACCGTCCTCCTCCCGCAGCAGCACCCGGTCGACCGTGTGCCCCGCGTCCCGCAGCGCCGCCTCCGGCTCGGTGAACTGCGGATGCACCACCACCGGCCGACGCACCTTCAGCGCCCGCGCCAGCAGCACGAACGCCTCCGCCGCCCCCGCCGTCAGCAGCACCCGCTCCACCGGCAGCCCGTGCCGCGCCGCCACCGCGGCCCGCGCCGCCCGCCCGTCCGGGTAGGCGGCGAGGCCGGCCACCGACCCGGCGATGTGCTCGCGCAGCCACGCCGGGGGAGTGCCCGAGCGGACGTTCACGGCGAGGTCGACCAGCGCGGAGCCGTCGTCCCGGACCTCGGCGTCCCCGTGGTGTCGC
The DNA here is from genome assembly GCF_036634175.1 of Streptomyces sp. P9-A2. Lineage (NCBI taxonomy): Bacteria > Bacillati > Actinomycetota > Actinomycetes > Kitasatosporales > Streptomycetaceae > Streptomyces > Streptomyces sp. P9-A2. The sequence goes on along the minus strand of NZ_JAZIFX010000001.1, from coordinate 1,636,904 downwards.
AGGTCGTGCATGCTGCCCTCCGGTTCAGCTCCCATGGGATGCGTGTGCGTGTGGGTGTGGGTGTGTTCGGGTTTGGGCCGGTCGGGTCCGTCGTCGTCCGGCCGCGAGGCGTCCGGTACGCCGCTCACCGGCGTCGCCGGCCGCCGTACGACGGCGCAGGTCGCCCTCGCGGGCTGCCCGTCCGCACGCTCCGACCTGCGCTTGGGTACGAGGAGTTCGCCCCCGCCCACCAGCGCGGCGGCCTCCGCGACCGACGGGGTGCCGACGGCGGCCAGCGCCGCGTCGGACGGGTGGGGCACCTCGACCCGCGCCAGTTCCCCGGCGCCGTGGACCACCAGGGGCACACCCAGCCGCCGGGCCGCCTCCACGATGCCGGGCTCCTCGGCCTTCGCGTCCCCGGTGGCCAGATGGGCGAGTGACGCGGCAGACAGCCCGGCATCGCGCAGGGCCGCCCCGATCAGGGCGAGCAACTCGTCGACCGGAACACCCTTCGAGGCGCCGACCCCGACGATGAGGGACGGCGGCCCGATGACGGCCTCCCCCGCGCGCGGCCCGACCGGACGGTCCGTGAGGCGGAGCGTGTACGCCTCCTCGCCGACGACCGGCACCGGTGGCACCGGCACCGGTGGCACCGGCTGCGGCAGCGGCCAGGCCACGTCGGCACACAGCGCCACCGCCTCGCCGGCCGGCAGGGCGCGCGACACGGCGGCCACGTCGCCCTCCACCGGCAGGTCCGGCAGCCGTGGACCGGCGCCCGGACCCACGGCACCGGCCGCCGAGGTCACCACCGGCACGGCGGCCGGCACCTCGGTGGCCCTCCGCGCGCGGCCACGCGTCCCGCCGCCGCTCATGAGGTCCGGCACCGCTCCACGAACCGGCGGGCCACACCGGGCCCGCCCGCCCAGTGCGTATGCAGATAGCTGGCGTGCACACCGCGCCGCACGAAGCCTTCGACGCGTGGTGCCGGTGCCCGCACACCCCACGCGGGCGCGTCCCCCGCGCCGGGCTCGACGACGGTGCGGTGGAACTCGTGACCCCGCATCCGCGTCCCGGCCCCGGCCAGCACGCTGTCCGACACGGCCACCGCGTCCCGGTAACCGAGGGTGAGCCGCTCGGTCATCCGCGCGGTGGCGTCCAGCACCCCGCACATGGGCAGACCGTCCAGTTCTCGGCACAGATACAGCAGTCCCGCACACTCGGCGGCCACCGGCGCGCCGCCCAGAGCCAGTTCGGCGACGGCCTTGCGCAGCGGCTCGTTGGCCGACAGCTCGGTCGCGTACATCTCGGGAAACCCACCCCCGAGGACCACCCCCCGGGTCCCCTCGGGCAACGCCTCGTCCCGCAGGGGGTCGAAGACGACGACCTCGGCCCCGGCGGCGGCAAGCAGCTCGGCATGCTCCGCGTAGGAGAACGAGAACGCGGCCCCACCGGCGACGGCGACCACCGCCGGCCCGTCCGCGAGCGCGGCCCCCGGGGCCGGGACGGGAAGGGCCGGCGGGGGAGAGGAGACAAGAGCCGCCGCCGCGTCCCACTCCGCACACGGCAGGTCCCCGGCCCTGTGAGCCAGCGCGACCAACGCCTCCAGGTCGCACCCGGCGGCCACCTGCGCGGCCATCGCCGCAACCGCCTCCACCGCGCCGTCCCGCCGCTCGGCGACCGGTATCAGTCCCAGATGCCGCGACGGTGTGCCGACCCGCGGAGCCCGCCGCACCACACCGAGCACCGGCACCCCCGACGACTCCAACGCCTCCCGCAGCAACGCCTCGTGACGGTCCGACGCGACCTTGTTGAGGATCACGCCCCCGATCCGCATCTCCGGGTCCCACGTCACGAACCCGTGCACCAGCGCCGCCACCGACCGGGACTGCGACGACGCGTCCACGACCAGCACCACCGGCGCCCGCAGCAGCTTCGCCACCTGGGCCGTGGACGCCAGCTCCTCCTGCCCCGCGGCCCCGTCGTACAGCCCCATCACGCCTTCGACGACCGCGATGTCGCATCCGCGCGCGCCGTGCAGGAACAGCGGACCGACCAGACCGGTCCCGCACAGGTACGCGTCCAGGTTGCGTCCCACGCGCCCGGTGGCCAGCGAGTGGTATCCGGGGTCGATGTAGTCGGGCCCGACCTTGTGCGGGGACACGGCGAGTCCCCGCGCGGCGAGCGCGGCCATCAGCCCCGTGGCGACGGTGGTCTTGCCACTGCCCGACGAGGGCGCGGCGACGACCAGCCGGGGCACGGACGACGAGGACGTCACCACTCGATGCCCCTCTGCCCCTTCTGCCCGGCGTCCATGGGGTGCTTGACCTTGGACATGTCGGTCACCAGGTCGGCGAAGTCCACCAGCTTCTCCGGCACGTTCCGCCCCGTGATCACGACGTGCTGGGTCCCGGGCCGGTCGCGCAGCACGGACACGACCTCGTCGGTGTCGACCCACCCCCAGTGCATCGGGTAGGCGAACTCGTCCAGCACGTACAACTTGTACGTCTCGGCGGCCAGGTCGCGCTTGACCTGCTCCCAGCCCTCGCGGGCCTTCTCCTCGTTGTCCATCTGCGCGTCCCGCTGGACCCAGGACCAGCCCTCGCCCATCTTGTGCCACCTGACGCTGCCGCCCTCGCCGGAGGCGTCGAGCACCCGCAGCGCGTTCTCCTCGCCGACCTTCCACTTCGCCGACTTGACGAACTGGAACACCCCGACCGGCCACCCCTGGTTCCAGGCCCGCAGCGCCAGCCCGAAGGCGGCCGTCGACTTGCCCTTCCCGACGCCCGTGTGCACGACGACCAGCGGCCGGTTGCGCCGTTGGCGCGTCGTCAGACCGTCCTGCGGTACGACACTCGGCTGTCCCTTAGGCATTACGCCGCCCTCCTCGAAGTCCCCTGCACATCCCTGACCAGCCCGGCGATCGAGTCCGCCCGCAACTCGTCCAGCGTCACCGCCGTACCCCCCAGCTCACCCGCGAGCTGCCCGGCGAGGCCCAGCCGCACCGGCCCCGCCTCGCAGTCCACGACCACGGAGGCGGTGCCCTCGGCGGCGAACAGCCGCGCCGCCCGCCCCGCGAGGGCGACCGGCTCGGGGCCGCCGGTGGCCCGTCCGTCGGTCACCACGACCACCAGCGCCCGCCGCGAGGGGTCGCGCAACCGCTCCACGCGCAGCACGTCGTGCGCCTTGAGCAGCCCTGCCGAGAGCGGCGTACGCCCGCCGGTCGGCAGCGACTCCAGCCGGGCCGCCGCCGCGTCCACGGACGAGGTCGGCGGCAGCGCCACCTCGGCGGCCGTCCCGCGGAAGGTCACCAGCCCCACCTTGTCCCGCCGCTGGTAGGCGTCGAGCAGCAGCGACAGCACGGCACCCTTCACGGCGCTCATCCGCTGCCGCGCGGCCATCGACCCGGAGGCATCGACCACGAACAGCACGAGATTGGATTCGTGGCCCTCCCGCACCGCCTGCCTGAGATCGTCCCGCCGGACCACCAGCCCCGGGCCGTTGCGTCCCCGTGCCCGTTGATGCGGCGCCGCGGCCTGTACGGTCGCGGCGAGGTGCAGCTTGGTCAGCGCCCCCCGCGGGCGCCGGGCCCCGGTGGTCCGCCCGCGCTCGGTCCGCGCCCGCGACCGCCGCCCGGCGGCACCCTCACCGACGCCCGGCACACTCAGCGTCTTCGTCCGGAAGGGCTCTGCGGCCCGTACGGCGGACCGCTCCCCAACACCGGGCCCCGCCTGCGGTTCCCCGCCCTCCCCGCCTTCGGGCCGCGCGGAGGTATCGTCCCCTTGAGGGCCGTCCTCGGGCGCCGGCTGCCCGCCCGGGCCACCTTCCGGGCCACCGTCCGGCCCCGGGTCGGGATCGTCGTCGCCCTCGTCCTGTTCGCCGAACTCCTCCAGCGTTTCGTCGAGTTTGTCCTCGTCGAGCCCCGGCGCGTCGAACGGGTTGCGCCGCCGCCGGTGGGGGAGGGCCAGCAGCGCGGCCTGCCGTACGTCCTCGGCCAGTACGTCCGTCCGCCCGGCCCAGGCCGCCAGCGCGGTCGCGGTGCGCGCCATCACGATGTCGGCACGCATGCCGTCCACCTCGAAGGAGGCACAGGTCGCCGCGATCTGCCGCAGCGCCCCATCACCCAGTCGCACCGACGACAGCAGCTCCCGCGCGGCCATGATCCGCTGCCGTACGGCAGCCTCCTCACCGGCCCAGCGCGCGGCGAACTCCTCCGGGGCGTCGTCGTAGGCCAGCCTGCGCCGCACGACCTCCACCCGCTGGTCCGGCTCCCGCGAGGCCTTGACCTCCACGGTCAGTCCGAACCGGTCCAGCAACTGGGGTCGCAGCTCGCCCTCTTCGGGGTTCATGGTCCCGACGAGCAGGAAGCGCGCCGCGTGCCGTACGGAGACACCCTCGCGCTCGACGTACGAGGCGCCCATGGCGGCGGCGTCCAGCAGCAGGTCGACGAGATGGTCGTTCAGAAGATTGACCTCGTCGACGTACAGGATCCCCCGGTGGGCGCCTGCGAGCAGGCCCGGCTCGAAGGCCTTCACCCCCTCCGCGAGCGCCCGCTCGATGTCGAGGGCACCCACCAGCCGGTCCTCGGAGGCACCGACCGGAAGCTCGACGAGTGCCGTGGGGCGCCGCGCCCCGGGGCGGGACTCATGCGGTCCGTCGGGGCACGACGGGTCCGGGGCCGCGGGGTCGCAGGAGAACCGGCAGCCGGGTACGACCTCGGTCTCCGGCATCAGCGCGGCCAGTGCCCTGACGGCAGTCGACTTCGCGGTCCCCTTCTCCCCCCGCACGAGAACGCCACCCACCTGTGGTGACACCGCGTTCAGCAGTAGGGCCAACCGCAGGTCGTCCTGGCCGACGACGGCGGTGAAGGGATAGGGCGTACTCACGCGGTGATCACTCCTTCGGATGGTGTCCGACTGTTCGGCCCGGCCATGGGCCGCGGGACCGCCGGGATCGAAATCTGCTCTCCGCCGGTACGGGGGCGGGCCTCCCGGCCGTCCACGACCCCGGCCTCCCGGCCGCCGTGCTCTCGTGGGCCGGCGTTCCCCGCCGCCACCACGATCCGCCGGCGCCCCGCCGAGCCGGCGGCCGACCATGACACGGCGCTCACGCGGGCGCTCCCGGCGGAACGAACGGCAGCCCCGGCGGGGCGCCGGACTCGATGAGCCGCCACAGCGCGTCCGTGTCCGCGTGCTGTTCGATCAGATCGCCGAGCCGGTCGAGCTGCTCCTCGCGCAGCGCGGCGAACGAGGTGTCGGGGGCCGGTACGAAACGGCGTCCCGCGGCGGCGGCCACCTCGCGCAGGAAGGCCCGGCGGAAGCCGTCCGACTCCAGCGAACCGTGCCAGTGCGTGCCCCAGGTCTGCCCGGCCCGGCAGCCGTCCAGGCTCCGTCCACCGTCATCGGAGATGAACGCCGCCCCTCCCCGTACATCGGCGACCCCGTGATGGATCTCGTAGCCCTCGACGGGCTCCCCGAGGGCCTTTCCGACGGGCCGCTCGAGCGTCTTCTCCCGTGCGAACCGCACCCGTACGGGCAGGATCCCGAGCCCGTCGACCCGGCCGGCACGGCTCTCCACGTCGTCCTCGATGCGCTCGCCGAGGATCTGGAAGCCCCCGCAGATCCCGAGCACGGGCCGCCCCTCGGCCGCCCGCCGCTTCAGCGCGTCCGCGAGCCCGCGCTCCCGCAGCCACTGAAGCGCCCGTACGGTGCCGCGCGTGCCCGGCACCACCACGAGGTCGGCGTCGGCCAGTTCCTCGGGCCGGTCCACGAAACGGACCACGACACCCGGTTCCGCGGCCAGCGCGTCCACGTCCGTGAAGTTGGACATCAGCGGCACCGCGCACACGGCGACCCGCAGCACGTCCTCGCCGAGCGGCGCGGCGACCGCGGACTCCCGTACGGCACCCCGCAGGGACACCGCCAGCCCGTCCTCCTCGTCGATGCCGAGCCCGTGCCGGAAGGGCAGTACGCCGTACGTGTGCCGCCCGGTCAGACCGTGCAGCATGTCCAGTCCCGGCTCCAGCAGCGACACATCACCCCGGAACTTGTTCACCAGGAAACCGGCGACCAGCTCCTGGTCCTCGCGCGACAGCAGCGCGACCGTGCCGAAGAAGGAGGCGAAGACCCCGCCGCGGTCGATGTCGCCGACGACGAGGACGGGGAGCGAGGCGTTCCGGGCGATCCCCATGTTGACGATGTCGGTGCGACGCAGATTGATCTCGGCCGGACTGCCGGCCCCTTCGCAGATCACCGCGTCGTACGTGGCCCGCAGTTGCGCGAGGGAGTCCAGCACCGTGCCCAGGAGCTGTTGTTGCCGCCCGCCGTGGTAGCCGCGCGCGCTCATCTCACCGACCGGCCTGCCCAGCAGCACGACCTGGCTGCTCCGCTCCCCGCCCGGCTTGAGCAGCACCGGATTCATCAGCGCGGTCGGCTCGATGCGGCAGGCCTGGGCCTGCATGGCCTGCGCCCGCCCGATCTCGGCGCCCTCCCGTGTGACGAACGAGTTCAGCGACATGTTCTGCGCCTTGAACGGCGCGACCTTGACGCCCTGCCGCGCCAGCCACCGGCAGATCCCGGCGGTCACCACACTCTTGCCGGCGTCCGACGTCGTACCGGCCACCAGCAGCCCGCCGCCCGTCATACCGCCCGTCATACGGTCCGTCATGACGTGCGCCCCTTCCCGCGCCCCTTGGAGGCGGTCCGCGTAACGGCTCGTACGCCGATGCGCGCGGCGACGCCGACGCAGAGTGCCAGCCGGCCGACGCGCCCCGAGAGCCGTACCGCGCGATCGATGTCCGCCACGGTCACGGCCCGGCCGCCGCCGTTGAGGACGGGCCGGTGCTCGACCCGCCCGGCGTAGGACAGCGACCCGCCGAGCCGGACACCGAGCGCGCCCGCGAAAGAGGCCTCCACGGGCCCTGCGTTGGGACTCGGATGCTTCGCGGCATCCGCGCGCCACGCCAGCACGGCGCCCCGCGGATCCGGCCCGGCGACCGCGGCGAGTACGGCGGTCAGCCGCGCCCCGGGCCACCCCGCGACGTCGTCGAGGCGCGCGGAGGCCCAGCCGTACCGCAGATGGCGGGGGGACCTGTGGCCGACCATGGCGTCCAGGGTGTTGACGGCCCGGAACCCGAGCAGCCCCGGCACACCGGCGACGGCACCCCACACCAGGGCGCCCACCACGGCGTCGGAGGTGTTCTCGGCGACGGACTCCACGACCGCGCGGGCGATCCCCTCGGAGTCCAGCGCCTGCGGGTCCCGCCCGCACAGGTGCGGCAGCCGCGCCCGTGCCGCCTCTGTTCCGTCGGCGGTCCCGGATTCCAGGGCGCGCCCGATGGCGCGGGCCTCCCGGGCCAGCGACGTCCCTCCGACGACGGCCCAGGTGGCCGCGCCGGTCAGGGCGACGGAGGCGGCGGGGGAGGACCGTACGAGGCGGGCGGCCAGGCTCCCCAGAGCGACGGCCCCGCCGACGCAGACGGCGGTGTGCAGCACGCCCCGTCCCCGGTCGTCCTGCCACAGAACCCGTTCCACGGCAGCCGCGGCCCGCCCGAAAGCGGCGACCGGATGCCCTCGGCGGGGATCGCCGAGAAGCAGGTCACCGAGGAGGCCGGCAGCGGCGCCGTACGCGAACTCGCGATCGGCACCCATGGGTTCAGCCGGTGAGGGATCCGGTGGGAGTGGCCGCCCCGAACCGGGGCGGAGCATCGCTGGTCGACCTCAACAGGCAGCCGGGCATGGCGGTATGTCCTCACTCAGGGTGTCCACGCCCTGGTTCGACGAGACCGGCGGTGGGAGTTCCTGGCTCCCGGGGTCGTTCACCCCGGTGACAGTGGCGGGACCGCGCCGGATTCGCACCGGCTTCCTCTCCTGCCGCCGTAATGGCTCCGGCAGTTCACCACGGTCCGGAAGAACCGTCAACTTGCCTTTGACCTGCGAGGCTGAAGTGTGCTGAGACCCACAGGGAGGTTCCGGAGGGTGATCGGAGAGCGAACCGCGGGCAAGGGGTTCCGCGGCGGGACGGGCGGCGCGGAAACGGCCCGGCGGCGGGCGGTCCGGGACCGGTGGTGGGCGGGTGGTCCGGGAACACGAAACGGGCGGTACGGAGGCAACGTGCCCCGCACCGCCCGCCGGGCGGACGACATGACCCGGACCGGGACGCCGGCCCGGATCCTGCCCTGGAATCAGGCAGCCGTCAGGCCATGGATCAGGCCATGATCATGTAGATCCCGTACGCCACCGCCGCCGCGCAGGCCGCGAAGCAGGCGTAGGCGCCGGTGACCGCCAAGGCCGCGGACTCGCCCTGGGCGGCGGCCCGTTCACGGCGGGACAGGCCGGTGATGCCCAGGGTGAACAGGGCCACCAGGGCCACGGTGACCACGAGGCTGACGCCGAAGACGGAACCGAGGGCCGCCCAGTCGATCTTCATGGTGCTCTTCTCCTACGTGTCTTCCTGCATGTCTTCCTGCGTGTCTTCCCGCGGGGTCAGACCGCGGTCCTGGCCGGAGGGACCACCGGATCGACGGGAGCCGGGATGGTGGCCGAGAGGTCCTCGGCCACGGGGCCCGCCGGAGGGGTGGCCACGGCGGCCATGGCCACGGTCACGACGCCGCTCCGCTCCTTGTCGGTGCCTTCGGTGTCGATGGCGGTCTCGACGGCGGTGTCATCGGTGTCGTTGACGTTGGTGTGGTCGACGACCTCGCGCCGGGAGATCTTCCAGATCGCCGCACTGGAGGCGATCAGGAAGACCGCGACGAGGGCGGTGCCCCAGCTGCCGAAGCCGCAGACCCACTCGGCGATCGCCGCGACGATGGCCGCCGCCGGCAGCGTCAGCCCCCAGGCGACGAACATCCGGGTGGCCGTCGACCAGCGGACCACGCCGCCCTTGCGGCCCAGGCCCGCACCCATCACGGAACCGGAGACGGAGTGCGTGGTGGACAGGGAGAAACCGAGGTGGGAGGAGGCCAGGATGACCGTCGCGGCGCTGGTCTGGGCGACGAAGCCCTGCTGCGGCTGGAGGTCGGTCAGGCCCTTGCCCATGGTGCGGATGATGCGCCAGCCGCCGAGGTAGGTGCCGAGGGCGATGGCGATGCCCGCGGAGACGATGACCCACAGCGGCGGGTCGGAGTCCGGGGCGAGGGTGCCGCCGGCGACCAGGGCCAGGGTGATGATGCCCATCGTCTTCTGGGCGTCGTTGGTGCCGTGGGCCAGGGAGACCAGGCCGGCGGAGGCGATCTGTCCGGCGCGGTACCCCTTCTCGGAGGACTTGCTGTCGGCCGACTTGCGGTTCATGCGGTAGGTCAGCCGGGTCGCGAACATCGCGGCCAGGCCGGCGACCAGCGGCGCGGCGATCGCGGGGATCAGCACCTTGGTGACCAGGACGTCGCCGTGCACCGCGCCGAAGCCCGCCGAGGCGACGGTGGCGCCGATCAGGCCGCCCATCAGGGCGTGCGAGGAGCTGGACGGCAGACCGACCAGCCAGGTCAGGAGGTTCCAGAGGATCGCGCCGACCAGTGCGGCGAAGATGACCTCGGGACGGATGCCGGCCTCGTCGACGAGGCCCTTGGAGATCGTGTTGGCGACCTCCACGGAGAGGAAGGCGCCCACCAGGTTGAGGACGGCGGACATCGCCACCGCAACCTTGGGCTTGAGGGCACCGGTCGAAATGGTCGTCGCCATCGCGTTCGCGGTGTCGTGGAAACCGTTCGTGAAATCAAACGCAAGTGCGGTTACCACCACAATCGCGAGGATCAGCGAGAAGCTTTCCATTTACCCAGGCAATCGTTCGAAGTCATTGGCGCGTTGAACGTAGGTAACGTGGGTGAACGGAAGGTGAACTGGAATGGGCGTCGGGGTGACCGTAGGGGAAGGTGACTGCCTCCTGGCGGGCCGAGGGCGGTCGCGGGCGGGTGTGAGCGGGTGCGGGAGCCGACGGAACGCCGTTGAAGAGATTTCGGTCACCCGGCAGGATCGCGGCATGACGGAGCGACAGAGGGACCGGCGGAGCGCGGAGGGCGGAGCGCGCGCCGGGGACCGCCCGCAGCGAGTGAGGGAACGGCAGAAGCGGCAGGACAGGGCCGTGAGCGACGAGGAGACGCGTGCCTGGGCCGCCCTCGTCGGGGCGGCCCGCCGGACCGTCTCGGACGGGCTCGTCGTCGGGACCTCCGGCAACGTCTCGGTGCGGGTCGGGGAGACCGTGCTGGTCACACCGTCGGGAGTGCCCTACGACCGGCTGACGCCGGACGACGTCACCGGCGTCGACCTCACCGGCCGACAGGTCCTCGGCACCCTGGCCCCGACCAGCGAGCTGCCCATGCATCTCGCGGTGTACCGCACGACCGGCGCCCGCGCGGTGGTGCACACGCACGCCGTACACGCGACGGCCGTCTCCACGCTCGTCGACGAACTCCCGCTGATCCACTACATGGCCGCCGCGCTCGGCGGACCCGTCAGGGTGGCTCCCTACGCGACGTACGGCACTCAAAAGTTGGCCGAGAACATGCTGCGCGCCCTCGAGGACCGCACCGGCTGCCTCCTCCAGAACCACGGCACCGTCACCCACGGCACGACCCTCGACCAGGCCTACGACCGCACCGCCCAACTGGAGTGGATGTGCAGGCTCTGGCTGACCGCCTCGTCCGTCCCCGGCCGCTCCCCGAACCTCCTGTCGGCCGGCCACCTGGCGGAGGTCACCGACCGCCTGCGGAGCTACGGACAGCGCGGCTGACCTGCCCGGCCGGCGGGCGGGGCGGAGCCCACAGCCCTGAACCGACGGAGGTCATGGACCGTCCACGGGTCCCGGCCGAGCGACGCGGCGGGCCTGCCCGGCGCCGGAGGCGGGGGAGGGGCGGTGACTCTTCCGGAGCGGCCGGGCGACGCGGGGCGACGCCCTGGCGTGGCGCCCTTCGGCCGACCGATACCGCGTAACCCGGCACCCCGGTGTTCCGGTGCCCCGGTGTTCCGGTGCCTCGGTGGCCCGCGCCCGGGTGTCCCGGTGTCCGGTGGTTCGGGCCCCTGACCGTCGCTGGGGTGGCCGGTCGGCCGGTCGGCCGGGACACTGGACAGGTGCGTACTGCCAGAGCGACGGCCGCTGCCGTCACCGCCGTGATAGGGGCCTCCGTCGCCGCGGTGGCGGCCGGCCGGGTCGCCAGCGACGCCGCCCTCAAGGCGCCGCCGGGCAGGCCCCTGCCCACCGAGCCCCGGCTCACCGTGCACGGCACCGCCGCCGGTCAGATCACCCTCACCCGGCACCTCGCCACGCTGCGGCCCGGTCGCTACGGCCTCGCCGGTGACGGCACCCACGCGGTCGTCGGACCCGTCCTGGACGGCGTCCCGGACTCCGCCGACACCGTCGTGCGCCGCCTGGAACGGGTCGTACGGGGCACCCTGGATCCCGGCGACCGGGTCTGGCTCACCCCGAACCTCTACGTCGGCGACCCGGGGACCGCTCTGGGCCTGGACCACACCGACGTCGACATCCCCGGCGAACTCGGTCCTCTCCCCGCCTGGTTCGTGCCGGACGTCCGGGACACGTGGGTGCTCGCGGTGCACGGCCTCGGCACCACCCGGGAACAGGCCATGAACCTCATGGAATTCCTGCACCGTCACCACTTCCCGGTGCTCGCCCTCACCTACCGGGGCGACCGGGGCGCACCGCGCTCGCCCGACGGCCTCAACCACCTGGGCGAGACCGAGTGGCGCGACCTCGACGCGGCGATCCGGTACGCGGTGGACGCCGGTGCCCGGCAGGTCGTCCTGCTCGGCTGGTCCACCGGCGCGACCATGGCGCTGCGCGCCGCCGCCCGTTCCAAACTGCGCGACCACGTCGCCGGGCTGGTGCTCGACTCGCCGGTGCTCAACTGGGAGTCGACGCTGCGCGCCCTCGCCGCGGCCCGCCGGACCCCCGGAGTGCTGCTGCCGCTGGCCGTCCGCGCCGCCCAGGGCCGCATCGGCCGCCACGGAGACCACCGCGGAGGCCATCACCTCGGTACCCCGGGGCCGGAGCGTGTCGGCGTCCCCGCCCTGATCATCCACGGTTCCGGCGACACCGTGGCCCCCTGGCGGCTCTCCCGTCGCCTGGCCGTCGCCCAGCCCAACACGGTCATCCTGCACACGGTCGCGGACGCGCCGCACGGCGCCATGTGGAACGCCGACCCGCACACCTACGAAGAGGTGCTGCGCCGATTCCTCACCCCTTTCATGTGACCGGCGTGCCCGTCCCGCCCGTCCGGCGCGCCGGACGGTCCTGCGGGACCGCGGGCCGTCGCCGGGGATTCCGCTCCACGGCGTGTTCACCGCGTGTCCCCGGCGTGCCCCCGCCTGTCCCCGGCCCGTTTCCTTCCTCCGACTGCTCCCGCGCCCCTGTGCGATGACCGTCCCCCTCGCCGCCTGTGGCATTCCGTTTGGGTTTTCGGACCGTCAACCGCGAGACTGCACCCGTGACGTCCCGTATCCCGCGCGACTCCAGGCTTCGACTTGTCCGCCCGCGACCCCTGGCCGCCGCCCCCAGGGCGATGAACCAGCAGCGCTCGCGCCGCCCTGCACCACGCCCTCCGGAAGGCACACCGGCACCCGCGGAGCTGGCCCGAATGGCGCGCTCCGGTCTGGCCGGCGCGGCCCGCGTCGCCCGCTGGGCCGACGCCGCGCTGGGCCCCGGCCGGGGCAGCGCCACCGCCGCCGGCCGGGCCATCCTCTCCGACGCGACCGTCGAATGGGCGGCCGACGACCTGGGGCTGACTCCGGCCCAGGTCCGCGCCGACTGGGACACGGCCCGGCTCGCCGGCCTGGTCGAGGTACACGGCGACACCGCCCGTCCCGGCTGGCGGCTGCGCGCCTGGGACCGTGACGACAGTGCCGTCCTGCGTGGCTGGGTCGCCCTGTTCGACGCCTGGTCGCTCGCCCACCCGGAACCCGAGGACCACGGGCCCGCCGCCGTGGGCGAGGTCGTCTCGGCCATGCCGCAGGTCCTCTCCTTCCTCCAGCTCTCGGCCGGCCCGGTCCCCGTCCCGCAGCTCCTCGACCTTCTGCAGCAGCGGGTCACCGAACTGCGTACGGAGCGCTGTGAGGTCGACTACGGGCCCCGCTCCTCCGACACCGCGCACCCCGAGCGCTCGCCCGAGCCCGAGCCAGAGTCCGGACCGGCCGTGCCCGCCCCCGCCCTCACCGGGCCGGGTGCCGGCGATGTCCCGCTCGCCCCGCTCCTCGACTGGGCCCTGCGCGCCCTCGCCGCCGTGGGCGCCCTCACCTACGGCGAGGGGCAGGCCACCCTCACCCCGCTCGGGAGCTGGGCGGTCTGGGTCAAGCTGGAGCAGATCTGCGTCGCCGCTCAGAGCCCCGCCGGGAACATCGAGCAGGGCGCCGAGGACATGCTCCGCGGCTGCGCCCAGCTGCGCCCCAACGCGGCCCGCGCCGAGTACCGCGCCTGGCTCGCCGCCCGCCCGGTGGGCAGCGCCGTCACCGAACTGCTCGACGCCGCCCGAGGGGAGGACGCCCTGCTGCGTGGCCTCGCCTTCGAGGCGCTGCGGGTCGTCGGCGCCCCCGCCGAGCCCGAGGTCCGTGCCGTGCACGACGAGCCGACGCTGCGGCCCTACGCCCTGCTGTGGCTGGCCGAGCACGAGGGCGCCGACCCCGAGGACGCCCACGAGGTCCTCACCCGGGCGGAGGCCACCTGGCTGTGGGTGGACACCGCCGCCGCGGTCGCCGACCACGGGGAGGCTCCGCTGCTGGTGCGGCACCTGGAGTCCGCGGTCCAGCCCACCGTTCCCGCGCTGCTGAACGAGGTGCGCGCCGTCGGACACCCGCGGACCGTCCAGGTCCTGGTCGCCCTGGCTGCCGCGCATCCCGACCCGGCCTTGGCCAAAGCCGTCCGCCGGGCCGCCTTCCAGGTGCACACCGGAGGCTGACACCGGCGCCTCGCACGGGCCGGCCGCGCCCCGCAGGGCCGGCCGCGCACCGGCGGACCGGCCCGAGCCGAACGCCCCCGCAGGACCGCCCGCGCGATCCTGCGGGCCGTCGGCCCCGCCGCTTCCGGCCCCTCGGCGCGGCCCCTTCCGGACGCAGCCCTCCCCGCTCCCCGCTCAGGCCCCGGTCTCGGGCGCGTACGTGCCGAAGCTCCAGACGTTGCCCTCGATGTCGCGGGCCATGTAGTCCCGCGAGCCGTAGTCCTGGTCCGTCGGAGGCAGCAAAATCTCCGCACCCTGCTCCACGGCCCGCCGGTGATGCGCGTCGACGTCGTCCACGGCGATGTAGACACCGACCGGGCCCGAGCCCTCCATCGCCTTGTCGAACGCGCTGCCGGTGCCCTTGGAGCCCAGCATCACCGCGCCGTTGCCCTGCACCAGCTCGGCGTGGGCCACCCCGCCGCCCCCGTCCTCGTACACCGACAGCTCGGTGAACCCGAAGGCCTCGGTGAGCTGCCGGATCGCCGCCTTCGCGTCCGCGTACAGCAGGGTCGGAAAGATGCTCGGACGCCCGCCGCCCGTGCCTGCCATGGTCATCACTCCTCGTGTCCCACAACCGGACAATCGCCGGAAGATCGCCAGAAATTCGACCTGCCGCTCAGTCTGGCACCCACCACCGACAACGCCGCCCGGTCCGACCGGGAGCCCGGCCCCGCACACCCGCGCGCCGGGAAAGAGGTTGCGCGGCCCCGTTAGAATGGCTTCCATGGCCATTCTCCTCGCGCATTAGACGGCGGGAACGCCCTCAGCCACCCACCGCCACCCCACGCCCTGGAGCCTGTCCGTGATCTCCGCCTCCGGCATCGAGCTGCGCGCCGGTGCCCGTGTTCTCCTCGAGAGCGCCACCTTCCGTATTGCCAAGGGCGACCGCATCGGCCTGGTCGGCCGCAACGGTGCCGGCAAGACCACCCTCACCAAGGTCCTCGCCGGCCTGGGCGTCCCCGACGCCGGCGCCGTCACCCGCTCCGGCGAGGTCGGCTACCTCCCCCAGGACCCCCGCACCGGCGACCTCGACGTGCTCGCCCGCGACCGCGTCCTGTCCGCCCGCGGCCTGGACACCCTGATCCGCAAGATGCGCGAGAACGAGCAGCGCATCGCGAACGGCCAGGGCTCCACCCGCGAGAAGGCGCTGCGGCAGTACGAGCGCCAGGAGACCGAGTTCCTCACCAAGGGCGGGTACGCGGCCGAGGCCGAGGCCGCCACCATCGCCGCCGCGCTGAACCTGCCCGACCGGGTGCTCGGCCAGCCGCTGCACACGCTCTCCGGTGGTCAGCGCCGCCGTATCGAGCTGGCCCGCATCCTGTTCTCCGACGCGGACACCCTCCTGCTCGACGAGCCGACCAACCACCTCGACGCCGACTCGATCGTCTGGCTGCGCGACTACCTCAAGACCTACCGCGGCGGCTTCATCGTGATCTCCCACGACGTCGACCTGGTCGAGACGGTCGTCAACAAGGTGTTCTACCTGGACGCCAACCGCTCCACGATCGACATCTACAACATGGGCTGGAAGCTCTACCAGCAGCAGCGCGAGGCCGACGAGAAGCGCCGCAAGCGCGAGCGGCAGAACGCCGAGAAGAAGGCCGCCACCCTCAACGCCCAGGCCGACAAGATGCGGGCCAAGGCCACCAAGACCGTCGCCGCGCAGAACATGGCCCGCCGCGCGGAGCGCCTGCTGTCCGGCCTCGAAGGCGTCCGCCAGGCCGACAAGGTCGCCAAGCTGCGCTTCCCCGACCCGTCCCCCTGCGGAAAGACCCCGCTGACCGCCGAGGGCCTGTCGAAGTCGTACGGCTCGCTCGAGATCTTCACCGACGTCGACCTGGCCATCGACAAGGGCTCCCGCGTCGTCATCCTCGGTCTCAACGGCGCGGGCAAGACCACCCTGCTGCGCCTCCTGGGCGGAGTGGAACAGCCCGACACCGGCATGGTCGTACCCGGCCACGGGCTCAAGATCGGGTACTACGCCCAGGAGCACGAGACCCTCGACCGGGACCGCACGGTCCTGGAGAACATGCGCTCCGCCGCGCCCGACATGGACCTCGTCGAGGTCCGCAAGGTGCTCGGTTCGTTCCTGTTCTCCGGCGACGACGTCGACAAGCCCGCCGGTGTTCTCTCCGGTGGGGAGAAGACCCGCCTCGCGCTCGCGACCCTCGTGGTCTCCTCGGCGAACGTGCTCCTCCTCGACGAGCCCACCAACAACCTCGACCCGGCCAGCCGCGAGGAGATCCTCGGCGCGCTGCGCACCTACAAGGGCGCCGTGGTTCTGGTCACGCACGACGAGGGCGCCGTCGAGGCGCTCCAGCCGGAGCGGATCATCCTGCTGCCGGACGGCATCGAGGACCTGTGGGGCGCCGACTACGCGGACCTCGTCGCCCTCGCCTGAGCGACTCCGGGCCGGGCACCGGGCCGATCGGCCGCGGACCACGGCCGGTCACCGGCGTGATCCACCGCGTATGGATCATTCGGCCCATCGGTGATCCATCATTCGTGTGAGATCTCCTCGTACCCAGGTGTGTCCTGCACCGATTTCGCGGCCGAGCCCCCAGTTGTCCGGGGCTCGGCCGCCACACCTTTCTGACCTGCGACTTCGCGGCGGAACGCGCCCAGTGATGCGCCCGACACCCCGTGGAATCTCCTGTTCCGTATGTGGGGATGCACTCCTGTCGTCACAACCTTGTCGCACGGACCTTGCCGAATGGGTGGCCATCGGGCCCAAGAGGGGTGATCATGAGGGGACCAGAGCGCACTTCCCATGAGGAGGCACGGGTGGCCGAGACTCTGAAGAAGGGCAGCCGGGTAACCGGCGCCGCGCGCGACAAGCTCGCGGCAGACCTGAAGAAAAAGTACGATGCCGGTGCGAGCATCCGGGCATTGGCCGAGGAGACCGGCCGCTCGTATGGCTTTGTGCACCGCATGCTCAGCGAATCGGGCGTCACGCTCCGAGGGCGTGGCGGGGCGACCCGGGGCAAGAAGGCCGCTTCGGCCTGACCCCTGGGCGCGCACGATCCGAGGTGGCCACCCGGTCGGCCGACAGGCCGGGCGGGTGGTTACTGTGCAGTCACTCAGCTGTGCCGCAGGGCGGGCCCGGTCCCGCCGTACGGTACGGAGGACGACCGCACCCATCGGAGGCGCCCCATGGCTTCGCCCGCCCAGGACTTCGGTCCCGTACTCGACAAGGACGGCGTACGGCTCACCGTCGACGACGCGATCGCCACGGTGACGCTGACCAACCCGGCCAAGCGCAACGCGCAGAGCCCCGCTCTGTGGCGCGCGTTGACCGAGGCGGGCCGGCTGCTGCCGGGTTCCGTGCGGGTCGTGGTGCTCCGCGGAGAGGGCAAGTCCTTCTCCGCCGGCCTCGACCGGCAGATGCTCACCCCCGAGGGAATCGAGGGCGATCCGTCGTTCGTCGAGATGGCACGCGGCAGCGAGGCCGGCCTCGACGCGACCATCGCCACCTACCAGGAGGCGTTCACCTGGTGGCGGCGCAGCGACATCGTGTCCATCGCGGCCGTGCAGGGGCATGCCATCGGAGCCGGTTTCCAGCTGGCTCTCGCCTGCGACCTGCGGGTCGTCGCCGACGATGTCCAGTTCGCCATGCGCGAGACCGGCCTGGGACTCGTCCCGGACCTGACCGGCACGCATCCGCTGGTCGGGCTCGTCGGGTACGCCCGCGCGCTGGAGATCTGCGCGACCGGGCGGTTCGTCACGGCCGGGGAGGCCGTGAACACCGGACTCGCCAACATCGCCGTACCCGGTGACGAACTGGACGGAGCGGTGCGGGACCTCGCCGCGGCGCTGCTCGCCGCACCCCGGGACGCCGTGATCGAGACGAAGGCACTGCTGAGCGGGGCCATGGAGCGTACGTACGAGGAGCAGCGGGTCGCCGAGCGCGCGGCCCAGGGCCGCCGGCTGCGGGACCTGGCCGGCCTCGGCGAATGAACGGGCCCGGGACGCGCTGAGGAGCGTCAGTCGACCGCTGTGACCAAGACCGCCACCGTCGGACGGTCCGGCAGGGCGGCCGACACCGCCGAACGGACCGACCGGGCCACGTCCAGGGCCCGGTGCTCCGCCCCGACGGCGAGATCCACGCGCGCGTGACGGCCGCTCAGGGCGACACCGTCGGACGCCTGTGGTGACGGCGCGAGGTGCACCGCCCGGCCGAGCGCGCCCGTCAGCCGGGACACCCCCGGTACGGCGAGCGCCGCGGCGGCGACCCGGTCCTCGTCGGACCCACCGGAGTCCGGGACATCGGCCGGAGTAACGGCCGGACCCTCGAACGGAGCAACGGCCCGGTCCTCGAACGGAGTATCGGCCGGTCCGTTCGCTGTGTCTCCCGTCCCGCTCCCAGTCGCCGGGCCCGCCGCCGTCCCGGCCTCCGCGTCCAGCAGCTCCGTCACCCTCAGGTCCACCTCTGTCACCACCAGCCCGATCCGCTCCGCCGCGGCCCGCGACAACACCGCCCGCAGCCGGTCCGCCGTCACCGGCAGAGGCTCCGCCGCCGGGGCCGCGAACCGGGCCGTCACCCGCAGCGAGCCCGGTGGCAGGGCGCTGGGCGGAGCGGGCACCACCGGCTCCACGGCGTCCTCCGGAGCGGCGAGCTCGATCCGCAGACCGTCCAGGCGCAGCCCCGGCTCGGCCCGCGCCACCGCGCGTCGCAGCACCGCCCCCGCGGCCCGCTCGAAGATCCACGCGCCGTCGCGCGGTCCGCCCAGAGGCAGAAGCCTGCCCAGTCCCAACTGCTGCCGCACTGTCCGAGTCCACCGGTCCGCCGTCATTCCTCCAGCCTGCCGTATCCCTGGCGCGCAACCACGCATCGGCGCATACGGTGGTCCTGTGGACGACGATCAGAAGGGACGTACGGCGATGAGCGACGTCACGGACGGCGGCTCGACGCGGGCCGCCGACCTCGAGAAGACCGGGCCGGACACCTTCGCGCGCAGAGGGCCGGGCGCCCGGCGCGGCGGAGGCGACCCCGCCACGCGTGGCCGCACCACGATCGCCGACGGCGTCGTGGAGAAGATCGCGGGCATGGCGGCGCGGGACGTGCTCGGCGTGTACGCCATGGGCAGCGGCCTGTCCCGGACCTTCGGGGCCGTGCGCGACCGGGTGCCGGGTGGGTCGAAATCGGTGGCCCGAGGTGTGAAGGCCGAGGTCGGCGAGGTGCAGACCGCGCTCGACCTGGAGATCGTCGTCGACTACGGCGTGTCCATCGGCGACGTCGCCAGGGCCGTACGGGAGAACGTCGTCGCGGCGGTCGAGCGGATGACCAGCCTCGAGGTGGTCGAGGTCAACATCGCGGTGAGCGACGTGAAGCTGCCGGACGAGGAGGACGAGGAGCCGGAGAGCCGTCTCCAGTGAGAAACCGGGCGGTGAACGGGCCCGTGACCGCGATGACGGCGAACCGCTGAGCAACTGAGGAGCGCACCATGAGCATGGCCGTGGTCGGCATGATCGCCGGCATGGCGCTGGGCTTCGCCGGATACTTCGGCGGATTCGGGGCCTTCCTGCTGGTGGCGGCCCTGGGGGCCGTCGGTTTCGTCGTCGGGCGATTCCTCGAGGGAGACCTGGAGTTCGGCGACTTCTTCCGTCCCCGTAGCGATCGGCGGCGGTGACACCGGTGGGACCGGTGAACACGGCGGAGGGCGAGGCCGACGGCGCCCCGGGCCTCGTGCCGCCGCGTGAGCGCGGCACGACCAGGATCACCGACCGGGTGGTCGCGAAGATCGCCTCCCAGGCGGCCCGCGAGGCGGTCGGACCGCTGCCCCGGGACGCCGAGCCGCCGTACGCCACGGTCGTCGTCCACCACGACGACACCGCGCGGGTCCGTGTCCATGTCGAACTCGGCTACCCCGGCGACATCGGCGGCCGGTGCGGACAGGTACGCCGCCAGGTGACCGAACGGGTGTCCGGGCTGACGGGCATGCAGGTACCGGAGGTCGCCGTCCAGGTGGAACGGCTGCACCCGGCGGCGCCCGACGAGATCCACGGGAGGACCCGATGAGCGAAACCGGGCCCGGCGAGGTCACCACGGGCACCGTCCTGGAGAAGACACCGCCGCCCGCGCCGGACGACGACACCGTGGGCAGCGGTGTCCGGCGTTTCTGGTCGGCGCGCAGGATTTCCGCCGGCCTGCTCGCGCTGCTGCTTCTGGCAGTGGCGGCGATGTTCCTGTACGACATCGTCGCGGTGCGCGCCGGCCGGCCCGCGATGAGCTGGCGCCGGGAACTGGCCGACCAGCTGGCCGGGCGGCCCCTGGACGACATCTGGGTGCTGCTGGGCGCCGGCGTTGCCACCGTCCTCGGTCTCTGGCTGCTCCTGCTGGCCCTCACCCCCGGGCTGCGGCACCTGCTCCCGATGCGCCGCACCCACCCCGACGTACGCGCCGATCTCGACCGCGACGCGGCGGCGATGGTACTGCGGGACCGGGCCATGGAGACCGCCGGGGTGCGGTCGGTACGCGTACGGGTGACCCGCAGGCGGGCCGACGTCCGCGCGGTGTCGCATTTTCGTGAACTGGACGACGTACGGGCCGACCTGCGCGCGGTGCTCGCCGACGCGGTCGGGCGCATGGCGTTGTCCCGGCCGCCGGCACTGGCGGTACGGGTGCGGCGCCCCGGCCGGAAGGGGTGAGCACGATGGTCAGGGTCGTCAACCGTGTCCTGCTCGGAATCGTGGGGCTGCTGCTGGTGGCCCTCGGCGGGTCCGTCCTGGCCGTCGGGCTGGGGGCGCCCGCGCCCTCCTGGTGGCTGCACGACGGACGGCACGACGTCCTGCTGGACGAGGCCGAGCGGACCCGCTGGCGGGACGAGGGCTGGTGGTGGCCGGTCGTGATCGCCACGCTCGCCGTCCTCGTCCTGCTCCTCCTGTGGTGGCTGATCGCGGTACTGCGCCGGCGACGGCTCGCCGAGGTGTTCGTCGACACCGGCGACGGTGACGACGCGGTGCTGCGCGGCCGGGCGCTGGAGACCGCCCTCGCCCAGGAGGCGGGCCGGCCGGACGGCGTCGAAAAGGCCCACGTACGGCTGACCGGCCGCCGCGGCATCCCGCGGACCCGCGTCCACCTCCTCCTGGAACCCCACGCCGACCCCGGCACCGCGCTGGACACCCTCACCACCGGAGCCCTGGCCCACGCCCGCGAATCGGCGGGCCTCACCACGCTCCCGGCCGAGGTCCGCCTCAGCGCGGTCAAACACCGAGCGGAACGGGTCAGCTGAGCGCCCCGGCGCATCCACCGGTTCCCCGCGAAGACGCGCGGGCGCTCCGAACCAGCGCGGGCAAGGCGGCCGAAGCGGCCGAGACAGCCCGGCCCGGCGCCACCCAGCTCGACATCGGTGTGCAGGTCGGCTGGCTCAGGAGCGGCAAGTACGACGAGTTCCGCGAGGACATCGCGGGTGTGGTCCGTGCTTTCGGAGGCCCTGTCAAGGTCATGCTGCTGCTCAGCGCGCAGGAGAAGGCCGCCGTCGAACTGGCCATGTCCTCGAGTCTCTTCGGCGAGCTGGAGGGCACGTTCGGTCTCCGGATCGCCACCGCCCGCCGCACGTTCAGCGCCGAGGCGGCCACCGAGGAGACCGCCGCCGCCCTGGCCGTGGAACAGGGCAGCCCGGTGCAGTACCTCCAGCAGGTCACCTATCTGGACGACGGGCGGCCGGTGGAGTACTCCGACGTGTGGATCCACAGCGGCCGACTGCGCGTGACCTCGCTCCTGATGCGCCGCTGACGACCGGACCGTGACGACCGGACCGTGACGACCGGACCGTGACGACCGGACCGTGACGACCGGACCGTGACGACCGGACCGTGACGACCGGACCGTGACGACCGGACCGTGACGACCGGACCGTTCCGCGCGGCCCCGCCTCCGGAACGGTCCTCAGAACCCGTGCCGTACCCCGCCGTCCACCGGGACCATGACGCCCGTGACATAGGAGGCGGCCGGGGAGAGGAGGAAGGCCGCGGCGCGGCCGAACTCCGCAGGGGTGCCGTAGCGGCGCAGCGGGATGCGGGACTGGGCCGCCTGGCGGGTGGCCTCCGGGTCGGCGGAGAGGGAGTCGAGCTCACGGACGCGGTCCGTGTCGATGCGTCCCGGGAGCACCCCCACGACACGGATGCCGCGCGGGCCCAGCTCGTCGGCGAGGGACTTGGCGAAGCCGGCCAGCCCAGGGCGCAGCCCGTTGGAGATGGTCAGGCCGGGCAGCGGCTCGTACACCGAGCCGGACAGCACGAAGCCGATGACACCGCCCTCGCCCAGCTCCGCCGCGGCGGCCCGGGCCAGCCGCACCGCGCCCAGGAACACCGACTCGAACGCCGACTGCCACTGCTCGTCGGTGGTGTCGGCCACGAACCCGGGCGGGGGACCGCCCACGCTGACGAGGATGCCGTCGAAACGGTGGAACCGCTCACGCGCGGTCGCGATCAGCCGCGCCGCCGCCCCGGGGTCGGCGTTGTCGACCGCCACGCCGACCGCGTCCGGCCCCAGATCGGCGGCTGCCTCGGCGACGCTCTCGTGCTCCCGTCCCGTGACGACCACCTTCGCGCCGTCCGCGACCAGCTCGCGCGCGGTGGCGTTGCCCAGCCCGCGGGTCGCCCCGGTGACGACGTACACCCGGTCCTTCAGTCCAAGATCCATGGCCCCTATCCTGCCTCCTCGCCCGCGAACAGGGCGAGAGCGGTGTTCACCAGGCCGATGTGGCTGAACGCCTGCGGGAAGTTGCCCAGCAGCCTCTCGCCGGCCGGGTCGTACTCCTCCGCCAGCAGTCCCACGTCGTTGGCGAGTCCCAGCAGCCGTTCGAACAGTTCGCGCGCCTGAGCCGTCCGGCCCGTCATGTGCAGGGCGTCCGCGAGCCAGAACGAGCACACCAGGAAGGTCCCCTCCACACCGGGCAGACCGTCGACGTCGGTACCGGCCGGGGTGTAGCGGCGCACGAACCCGTTCTGTCCCAGCTCCGTGTGGATCGCGTCGACGGTGCCGAGCACCCGGGGATCGTCGGGCGGCAGAAAGCCCACCCGGGGGATCAGCAGCAGCGCGGCGTCGAGCTCCCGCGATCCGTAGGACTGCGTGAAGGTGTTCCGCTCGGGGTCGTATCCCTTCTCGCACACGTCACGGTGCACCTCGTCGCGCAACGCGCGCCAGTCCTCGAGGTCGCTCTCCACGTTGCCTTCCAGGTCCGGGTTCTCCTCCAGGAGGCGCACGGCACGGTCGGCGGCCACCCACACCATCACCTTGGAGTGCACGAAGTGCCGCCGGCCGCCGCGTACCTCCCACAGCCCCTCGTCCGGCTGCCGCCAGGCCGACCGGAGGAAGTCCAGCAGCACCCTCTGCAGCGCCCACACGTCCGGGTGCGGGGACAGACCCGACCGCCGGGCCAGTGCCAGCGAGTCCACGACCTCGCCGTACACGTCCAGCTGGAGCTGGTTGACGGCGTCGTTCCCGACCCGTACCGGAGTGGCGCCGTCGAAGCCGGACAGCCACGGAAGTTCGGTCTCGGGCAGCCGCCGCTCGCCCGCCACCCCGTACATGATCTGAAGATCCGCCGGGTCGCCCGCGACCGCGCGCAGCAGCCAGTTGCGCCACGCCTCCGCCTCCTCCTGGTAGCCGGCCGCCAGCAGCGCGCTCAGGGTCAGCGTGGAGTCGCGCAGCCAGCAGAAGCGGTAGTCCCAGTTGCGCACCCCGCCCGGCTCCTCCGGCAGCGAGGTGGTGGGCGCGGCGACGATGCCGCCCGTCGGCGAGTAGGTGAGCGCCTTGAGTGTGATCAGGGACCGCACGACAGCGTCCCGGTACGGCCCGTCGTAACGGCAGCGGGACGCCCACGCGCGCCAGTCGGCGATGCTGTGCCGCAGCGAGGAGTACGGATCCACCAGCGGCGGGCGCGGCTCGTGGGACGGGTGCCAGGTGAGGACGAACGCGACCCGCTCGCCCGGCGCGACCGTGAACTCGGAGTGCGTGCCGAGGTCCTCGCCCCAGGTGGGCACCTCCGGCACACTGCGCAGCCACGCCGAGTCCGGACCGGCGACCGCCACCCGGTGGCTGTCCGCCCTGCGTACCCAGGGCACCACCGAGCCGTAGTCGAAGCGCAGCCGGAGCGTGCTGCGGACGGTCACCTCGCCACGGACGCCCTCGATGATGCGCACCAGGTCGGGCGCGAGGTCGCGCTGCGGCATCAGGTCCGTGACACGCACCAGGCCCTTGTCGGTCTCCCACTCGGTGTCCAGGACGAGGGTGTCCCGGCGGTAGGCGCGGCGCGTGTACCGCTCGGCGCCCACGGGCGCGATGCGCCAGTGGCCGTTGTCCTCGTCGCCGAGCAGCCGGGCGAAGCAGGCGCCGGAGTCGAAGCGGGGCAGGCAGAGCCAGTCGACGGAGCCGTCCGCGCCCACCAGGGCAGCGGTCTGTTCGTCGCCGATGAGCGCGTAGTCCTCGATACGGTGCACGAGGTGCGGATGCCCGGCCACCGGGTGCGGCAATCAGGGCGGAGCCGGGTGAGTGACGGGCTACACCGCCGCGGGTTCGGTGTCCTGCGCGCCCTCGGCGTCCGCCTCCCGCTCCGCCTTCTCCGCCCGCTCCCGGACCTCGCGGCGGACGAGGACGACCCAGCCCACGGGGACGCCCACGGCGAACAGCCACCACTGGACGGCGTATGCCATGTGGATGCCGGTCCCGTCGTGCTCGGGCGAGGGGATCGGCTCCGGGGTGTCGCCGCCCGGCGCGGGGTCGGTCAGGTCGACGTAGCCGCCCAGGACCTCCTTGCCGAGACGGTCGGCCTCCAGCTCGCTGTTGATCAGCATGATCTGCCGGTCCGGCAGGCCCTGGAGGTTCTTGATGCCGCTGTCCTCGGTCGTCTGGTCCTGCATCAGCCGCCCGGTGATGGTGAGCTCGCCCTCGGGCGGCGCGGGAACCTTCGGGAACGCGGTCTGACTCGGACTGTCCGCGGGGATCCAGCCCCGGTTGACCAGCAGGACCTTGCCGTCGTCGAGGACGAAGGGGGTCAGGACGTGATAGCCGACCTCCTCGTCCGCGTTGGTGCGGCGGCGCACGACGACCTCGTCGGAGGCGTCGAAGCCGCCCTTGGCCGTCACCCCGCGGTACAGGTGGTCACCGTCGACCTTCGCCCCGGGCGCGGTCAGCGACTCGACGGGGACCGGCTTCGCCGCCAGGGAGTCGGCGATCACCTGGTTCAGCGCGACCCGGCGCTCGTGGCGGTGCAACTGCCAGAAGCCCAGCTCGACCATCGTCGGGATGAGCGTGAGCGCCAGCAGGGTGAGGATCACCCACTGGCGGGACAACAGGAAGCGGTACACCCCACGACCGTACAACCAGAGCCGGGGGGTGCATTGAGGCGGGTACGTCCTCACACCCGGTCGACGATCCCCGTCCTCCCCTCCGCGCGGGCGCAGTGGGCGTCGCAGTACCAGTGCCCGTTCGCCTCCACTCCCTGGCCGATGATCTGCACCCGGCAGTGCTCGCAGATGAGGGCCATGCGGTGAATCACACAGGAGAAGCAGTCGAAGACGTGCGCTCTCCTCTGTGATGTGGCTGATACCTCGAAGAGGGGTGGGTGGACAGCGGTTATGGCGAACAGTGAGTGGCTTGAGTACTGGCTGTCACGAGCGCCGGTGCTGAGGGAGGGCGCTCTGGACGACATCCATCACATACTTGCGACCGCGGGAGGTGACGAGGACTGACCTGATGTGGCAGGGCCCTGATCTGAAGATTCGGATGGCGTTTGTGAACGGGCTGCAGGATCGGTCACCCGCCATCAACACAGAGAACCCCGCTGATACAGCCAAGGGGCTGATCTCACCCAAGGTTGACGGAGAGGGGAATGGTTGAAAATCAGCCACGTCACGGTGCGGAACAAGTACCGCCATTGGGCCCTGGAGACTCGAACGGGCAGGCCGAGCGCGACTGCGAATGAGAACAAGACGCAGGGGAAGGCGTGACGCTGAACCTCGGCTTTGGCGAAAGCGGGAAGGCGTACGACACCGTCTGCTCGATCCTACGGACAGCTTTCTTCGAGGGTTCTTTGATGCGTGAAGAGTGGCTTGAGAAATGGTTGCCCGAGGCGCTGGTCCTGGCTGAAGAGTAGACGGAAGGGATACTGGAGCTGATGGACTTGAAGTGACAGCGCTGCGCCGACCAGATGTAACATCTGGTCGGCGCAGCGCTGTCAGCTTGCGAATGCCTGTCCCGCCTCTGACGATGAGGCTTATGACACGTTGCGAAGTGTGTGGGAATGACTACGAACTGGCGTTCACTGTCGAGACCCGGGACGGGGCACGTCACGTCTTCGATTCGTTCGCTTGCGCGATCCATCGCATGGCCCCCATCTGCGAGCACTGCCGGGTGCAGATCATCGGCCAGGGCGTCGAGGCGGACGGCCACTGGTACTGCGGCGCGCACTGCGCCCGCGCGGAGAACAAGGTTGGCATCGTGGACAAGGTCGGTTCCGCTGTGTAGTCAACGGGCAGGGATCCGTCGTTCTCGCGGTCGGCCCGAAACGGCTGGTATGGGCCTGATGCGCCGAATCGGTGGCGGTGAGCGGTTCATGGCGGGTGGCGGATGCGCCTGCAGGCACGGCTTCCGGTGATCATGGAGTGTCGAGTTCGCTGATCACCACAACGGAAGACCGTGCCTGCTGCGCCATCATCACCCATCCCCACCGGGCTGGGCCGACTCGCGGGCTACGATCCGGCCCGCCCCGATGGACTGCCCGACCTACCGGCCCGGCTGTCCCGCCTGTCCGACCCGCGCCGCCGCTGTCACCCGCTGTCGTCACCCGCTGCCGTACGTCCTGGCCGTGGCCGCCTGCGCGGTCCTGGCCGGAGCGAGGCCCCTCACCGCGATCGCCGAGTGGGCCGCCGACGCCTCTGACCGGCTGTTGTTCTGCCGCGGGGCTGTGCTGCGCGATCCGGACCGGCCCTGCCGGGCGCCCAGTGAGGCGACCGTGCGCCAGGTCCTGCAGCGCATCGACGGCGACGTGCTCGACGCGGCGATCGGCGGCTGGCTCACCGCTCGTGCCGCCGCCTCCCGCGCCGCCGACCAGGACGGACACCCGCCGGCCCGTCCGGTGCGGGCAGCGGTCGCGGTGGACGGCAAGTCCCTGCGCGGCGCCATCCGCGCCGACGGCCGCTGAGTCCACCTGATCTCCGCGCTACGCGGCGACGGTATCGTGCTCGCCCGGCGCGAGGTCGACGCCAGGAGCAACGAGATCACCGCGTTCCGGCCACTGCCGGCCCCGCTGGACCCGACCGGCGTGGTGGAGACCTTCGACGCACTGCCGACCCAGACCGACCACGCGAAGTTCCTGGTCGAGGAGAGGGAAGCGCACTGCATCGCCGTACTCAAGGCCAACCTCCCGAGCCTGCACGCGCTGGTGCCCGCTTCTGGGTTGCGCACAACAAGACGCTCCCTTTGGAGATCCTCCGGGTGCTTGCGGCTGATCCTGACCACAGGGTGAGGTCCATGGTCGCGATGAAGCGCGAGTTGACTCCCGATACTCCGGCGGACTTGGCGGCGGACTCGGATGGATCCGTCAGATTGATCGTCGCCCGCCACAAGCAGGTTCCGAGGTCCGTGCTTGAGGAATTCCGTTCGGACGAGTGGAGTGAAGTCCGAGACCTGGCGCGGGAATGATCTCGCAGCGGCTCGTACGGGCTTGCGCAGGGTGATCGGTACGGGGAGCCCGGGCAGCCTGAGCCGGGTCGCACCGATGGCGGAGATGCCGTGAGACATCTCCGCCATCGTTCACACAGGGTCGTTGGCCCTATGGCCTGTGATCGGGCCATGCGTGCTCGCGAGCCGGTCGGGGACGCGCTGCGGTTCTTGGACTCCTTCCACAGTCGGGGGCGGCTGCCGGAGTGGAGGGCGCCGATGACCTTCTGGCGCGCCCTTCAGTGGCAGATGAATGCCTTGTTGGCGCTGCTCGTGCTCAACGTGCAGGTCTGACCACGGACAGCACCGGTCGTGTCGTGAGAGGTGAGGTCCCAGGTCGCGCCGTTGTCGCGCAGGATCCCGTACCCGAAGACCCCTCCTTGGGTGATCGACTGATGGACGCGCTGCGGCGGCGTGCCGACTGGTTGTCCGACGACGTTGGCGTCGTTCGGGCCTTGATCCAGTGGTGCTCCGCCCGAGAAGCCCACCGTCACCTGGGGTGGGCGGGCGGCGTCGAAATCGACCATCTGGTAGAGGTGAACATGGCCCGACAGCACCATGCGGATGTTGTCCTCCAGCCGGCCCAGGCTCGTATCGGCGACGGCTTCGTCGAGGACACGGGTCACCCATCGAGCCGGAGGGCCGGCCGATCTCACCATCCACAGCGGCTTGTGGGTGAACACGAAGTAATCGTGGGTGGGATGCTGCCGCGCAGCCTGGTTCACGGTTTCGAACTGCGCGGTGTAGATCGCCCGCTGCGTTGTGCTTCCGTTGTCGGCTGGGTCGGCGAACGAGGAGTCCACGGAGACGAGGTTCAGAGTGCCTGCGCGGATCTCCACGGGCGTGGTGTAAGGACTGCACGACCCGTCGGCGCGGAGGTCGTCGGCGAGGTAGCGGAACCACGCGCCGCCCGCACCACCCTGCTGCGCGGTGCAGTCTTCGTGGTTACCTCGGGTCAGTGCGACCGGTGCCGTGGCCAGCAGCGTTTCCGCCGGTCTGAAGAAATCGGCGACGACACACGGCCAGCTGAATCTGTCCGCCCTCGTCGTGCAGCCCGGATTGGCCGCCGTGTCGTTCGCCTGGCCCGGGTCCTCGCGGTAGAGGTAGTCGCCGACATGGATCACGAGGTCCGGTCGCGTCACAGTGGCAGCGCTGGTCGCGATCTGCGGGAACGGCCAGCCGGTTTGATGGTTCGCGCAGTCCTGGTCGGGACCCGCCGTCGTGACCCGGCAGCCGGTGTCGCCGATGACGCCGATGGTGCCGGGACGTGTGGTCGCGGTCCAGTTCGGCAAGGGGAGTTGACGGTTCGCGGGGTGCACCACGGCCGCCCGGACCGTCGATTGCTGGAGCACCGCGTTGGATGCCTCGAGAGGCACGCCCAACTCGCACACGGTGGTGAGGAACTGCGGCTGCGCCGGGGTGCTCACCAGGTGCATCGGGAAGGAACCCCTGTTCGCGCCCACGGTGTACCGCACGGTGGGGCACGTAAGGGTGGTGTCGGTGGTCACGTAGCGGATCTGGGTGCCGCGACTGGTCAGCTGGGTCCATGCCCATGCCTCGCCACTGGGCCCGGCTCCTGGTGGAGGGGTTGGCCCAGGCGGCTTCGGCCATCCGCCATCAGGTGTGGTCCCTGCGGGAGCCGCCCCGGCCGAGAGCGCCGCGGCCAGCACGCTCATCAGGGCGAGGACGACCATCCGGTGCATCATGTTCGCGTTCCTCCATTCGAGAACCCTGGACGCCGGCCCCTCCCCTTGCCGAGGGTCATACCGGGGATACTTACCGAGGCCTTCGGCTGATGCACGGCGACCGAAGCGAACGGCGTACACATGGTGCTGCTGGATCCTCGGCAGCACGATCAGCGCAGAGCGCGGCGCCAGGTTCGAACCTGCGACCGCACAGTGCCAGGGCCCGTAGGCAGGCGTTGGGTGCCCTCGATCTTCGGACACTCGCAGTGCCCGGCCCGGCCGATGTTCCTGAGTGCCTGTCCATTGATCATTTCGGCGTTGACGGGTTGATGGTGCGGGCGAGGTGGCGTCGTATCAGGAGGATCACCGACCAACGGACCATGGCCTCGTGGCGCTCCGGTTAGCGCTCGTAGTCGCGGACGCACCGGCGTCGCCGGCAGGTCCACGATGGAGTGAGCTCGACCGCCCAGCGGCGGGCCGGCACGGTGAAGCCGCGCTGCCCGTCGGGCGCCGCACCATCTCGACCCGGACACCGTGGCGGGCGGCCGCCTCCATATGTCGCCATGGGCCACAGGGCGGGCCGTCGGCCCGGCGAGGGCGAGCGGGCGGCGGGCGACTCGCCCGGCAATCACCCATCCGCAGGGTCGGCCTCGGCGCCAACCGGAGGGCGGCCCACTATGTGACGGGGGCGTCCCGCCGGGTGACGGGGGCGCCCCGCCGGCATACGGCGAACAGCTCCCCGCCCGGCGAACAGCTCCCCATCCGGGGGACCGCTCTTCTGCCTGTGAACAGCCCCGCGCCCGGGGTCAGGCCTCCGACGCGGGGGCGACATCGCCGAGCAGCTGTCCGAACGCGGCCTCGTCCACGACCGGGGTGCCGTACTGCCGGGCCTTGACCACCTTGGACGTGCCCGAGTCCGGATCGTTGGTGACCAGGAGGCTGGTCAGCCGGGAGATGCTGGTGGCGACATGCAGCCCGGCCTCCGTCGCCCGGTCCTCCAGCAGGTCCCGCTCCACGGAGGTGTCGCCGGAGAAGGCGACCCGCATGCCCTGTTTGAGTGGCTTGTCCGGTTCGTAGCGGCCCGGGTTGGGATACGGGCAGGCGGGCCGCTTGCGGGACGGGCGCCAACTGGTGGGCCGGTAGCCGCCCCCGTGGCCCGCCTGCTGCCCGGGGCGGGGCTGGTCCGTCCACTCCGTCAGTGGCAGGCACTCGTGCAGCGGGAGCCGTACGCCCCGCGCCGCCGCGGTACGCAGGCTCGGCCGGAACGCCTCCGCCAGCACTCGCGCGTCGTCCAACGCGTGGTGCGCGCGCTGCTGCACCACGCCGAAGTGCGCGGCGAGCGACGCCAGTTTGTGGTTGGGCAGCGGCAGCGCCAGCTCCTTGGAGAGGGCGATCGTGCACAGCCGCTGCTTCACCGGCGCCTGCGTGCGGGCACGGGCGTACTCGCGGGCGATCATCTGCCAGTCGAAGACGGCGTTGTGCGCGACGAGCACCCGGCCCTCCAGCCGGGTGGCGAACTCACCGGCGATGTCGGCGAAGAGGGGCGCCCCTTCGAGCGCGTCGGCCGTCAGGCCGTGTATCCACACCGGGCCGGGGTCCCGCTCCGGGTTGACCGTCGTGTACCAGTGGTCCTCGACCTCCCCGCGCGCGTCCAGCTGGTAGACGCCCGCCGAGATGATGCGGTCGTCCCGGGCGAGGCCCGTGGTCTCCACGTCGACGACCGCGTATCCCTGCGGATACGCGGCCGGCCACACGCTGGGGGAGGACGCTGCGGTCGTGAGGTCATCGAGCATGGTTCACGAGGATACGGGCCACGGCTGACAGCCCCGTCCGACAGGTGCGCTGCGGGGACCGCCTGTGCGGGTGCCGCGCATCCCGGGAGAGGCGCACGCGGTGCGGCCTCCGGCACCCTCCGGGTGGCCGCTCGTGGCGGCCGGCCGGTCCCGGCCCGGGGCAAACGCCTTGTTCCGCGGGACGGTTCGGGACCGCGCACCGGCCGGCCGCCGCGCGGACGGCGGCAACGCGTGTGCGCGGACGGGAAAGCCGCGCAGTCGGAGTGTGGGGGGGCGTGGCCCGAGGGGGATGCTTCCGGCGTGACAGAACCGACGCATGGCGAGGCAGCCGAGGAGACGCCCGGCGGGACGCGAGGGGGAAGTGTCCGGCGGCTCCATGGCGGCACGGCGCAACTGGCTGCGGGCGGCGGTCCTCGGCGCGACCGGTGACCGTACCGCCCTGCTGACCGCCGGACTGGCCGGCCTGATCTCCGGTTCCACCTCGATGGCGGCGGGCGAGTACGTCGCCGTCTCCTCCCAGCGCGCCTCGGAGAAGGCCGCCCTCAAGACCGAGCGGCAGGAGCTGAGGGAGCAGCCTGAGGCCGAGCCGGAGGAACTGACCCAACTGCTCCAAGAACGCGGGCTGTCGCGGGAAGTGGCCCGGGACGCGGCCGTCCAGCTGACGGAGCGCGACGCCCTGCGGGCG
The DNA here is from genome assembly GCF_036634175.1 of Streptomyces sp. P9-A2. Classification (NCBI taxonomy): domain Bacteria; kingdom Bacillati; phylum Actinomycetota; class Actinomycetes; order Kitasatosporales; family Streptomycetaceae; genus Streptomyces; species Streptomyces sp. P9-A2. Next base: position 1,605,163 of record NZ_JAZIFX010000001.1, on the reverse strand, counting down.
CACGCGCACATGGAGCACGGGATAGATCCCGACGCGCTCGCCAACGCCTGGCACGCGGCCGGCGCGATTTTCCTGGCGTTCACCGTGGGGGCGCTGCTGCCCCTGCCGGCCATCGTGCTGCCGCCGGCCGGCCTGCGGCTTCCGGTGACGGTCGTGTCCACGCTGGCCGCCCTCGTCCTCACGGGCTGGAGCAGCGCCCGCCTGGGCGGAGCGGCACCCGGAAGGGCGGTCCTGCGCAATGTGGCGGGCGGCGCCCTGGCCATGGGCCTGACCTACCTGGCGGGAACGCTGCTGGGGGCCACGGGCGGGTAGCCATGCCCCGGCCGGAGTGCTTGTGCCCGTGCTCACATACCCGTGCATGGATACCCCCTGCACGGACGCCCGTGCTCAGGTGTTCATGCCCAGGGCCGGCCGGGTGGCCCCGCCGCCCGGCCTCACCAGCGGATCGGCACCGGCAGCGCCGTCAGGAGCCCCGACACCGCCACCACCAGGGCAAGGACGTACGCCTCCGCCCGCGCGGGGGCACGGGCGCTCAGCGGATCGGCCGCGCGGGCCAGCCGGATCCTGGCCCACAGGGCGAGGGCCGCGACCCCGGCCATCAGGATCACCTTGGCGAGCAGGACCCGCCCGTACGCCGTGTCCGTCAGCTGTTCCAGGATCGACTCCGGAGGCATCCGGCGCAGTGAACTGCACACCCCGGTCGCCGTGATGGCGACGAGCAGAACGGCCGCCACGCGCGCGTACAGTCCCAGCAGCACGGCGCCCGCCGCCGAGCCCCGCCACGCGCGCATCGTGCGCAGCACGTACAGCAGACCACCCACCCAGAGCGAAGCGCAGACCAGATGGATCAACGTCAGCCCGGAGCCGATCAGCGGGGTGTACTCGGTCCCGGGGTGCGCGCGCAGGGCCTCGGCGACGACGATCGCGGCCAGTGGCCAGACCTGCGTACCCGGACGGCCGGAGGCGGCGCACAGGGCGGCGGCGAGGAACGCGTTGACCTCCAGGAGGGCGAGCCTGCCCTCCCGCGAGTCGTACAGACTGCCCACGTCGATGGCGGCGAGGCTGTCGGGAATCAGGTTCCCGGTGGCCACGACGCAGGCGAGTCCGAGAGCGGCCACGAAACCGACGGAGTTCGCCGCGGTGGACCAGGCGCGCGGCACGGCCGGAGGAGCGTCGGGCACGGAACGCAGCAGCCGTCTCACGAAGAGCTCGCCGACGGGCACGGCCAGCGCCGCGAACAGCACCGTCCGGAGCAGGGCGATGCCACCGGTGCCGGGAGCGGCGGCCTCACCGGTGTGGTGCAGGGCCGGGGACGGGCCGAGGAGCGGTATCAGCGCGGCCAGCGCCACCAGAACGAGGACGGCGACGGCCGGGCCGGTGCCGGGACGCCGCGCGCCCCTGTGTGCGCCGGTCGTCCCGGACGTGGGATTGGTCAGAGTCACCCCAGGATCTTCACAAGGGCTCACAGAACGGGCAAGCACGGGGTGGAAGGCAGGGGTTTATTTCCCGTCAAGGTGGCATTTGCCGCCCCGGCCGACTGCCCGTCACCGGTCCCGTCACCCCCACCGGGCCGCGTCGGCACCCCACGGTCCGGGCGGACGGGCCCAGTCACGGGGGCCACCGGTGAACGACACCGGGGACCGGGCGTACCGCAGTCTCCCCAGGGAACTGTCCGTCTGCGTGAGCCAGTCGTCGGCGGCCCCGCCCGCAGCCGGGGCCGGGGCAGGGGCTGAGGCGGAGGCAGGGCCGAGGCCTGCCACGGTCCGGTCGCCGCCCGGCGCACGCGTGGGCGCGTCCCCCTCCAGCAGCCAGGCCGCCGTCCGCGTCAGCGCCAGTCGCACGAACCGGCTGCCGCCCTCGTCCGTCTGCTCGGTCAGCGCCCGCAGCACCGCCGCCGCCAGCAGATACCCGGTGCCGTGGTCGAGGGCCTGTGCCGGGAGCACCCCCGGCCGCCCGGCCGCCCCCTCGCTCACCGCGATCCCCGTGGCCGCCTGCACCAGACTGTCGAAGCCGCGCCGGTCGCCCCACGGCCCGTACGCCCCCCACGCCGACAGCTGGGCCACGACCACCCCGGGACGGCGCTCGGCCAGTGCCCGGGCGCTCAGCCCCAGACGGTCCAGGGCCCCCGGCCGGTACCCGGTGACCACCACGTCCGCCGTCGCGAGCAGTTCCTCGAACATGGTCCGGCCGGCCGGCAGATCCAGCAGGGCCGAGCGCTTCCCGAACCCCGTGTCGGTGTGCTGGTCGGGGAGTTCGGGCAGCCCCGGCGGGTCCAGGCGCAGCACGTCCGCGCCGAGCAGGGCGAGGGTACGGGTGGCGACGGGGCCCGCGACGACCCGGGTCAGGTCCAGCACCCGCAGTCCCGCCGCGGGCAGCAGCGGATCGCGGTCCACGGGGGTGAGTATCCGCGCGGGCGCGGAATCCAGCCGCCCGCGCTCCACCAGCGGGCGCCGCGCCGCCGCCGCCGCCTGCTCGTGCGCCGCCCACTCGGCGGGCGTCCGCAGGGCCACGGCGAGGCCTCCGGCGGCGTACACGGCCTCCTCGGCCTCCGTGGCCGACCGCTCGGCGAGCGCCGCCGCCACCGCCTCCGGGGCGTCGGACGTCCCCAGCGCGGCGAGCAGCCGGGCCCGGTGGTGAGGGTAGTTGGCGTGGGTGCGCACCCACCCGTCCGCCGTGCGCCAGAAGCGCGACAGCGGGGCGAAGAACACCGGGGCCCGCCCGTCGACCAGCAGATGCCGTTCACTGACGAACGCCGCCGCCACCGCCCCGTCGTCCACACGCACGGCGGGCACTTCGAGGTCCGGCGGGTGACCGGGACGAGCGGGTCCCGCCCGTCGCGCGCCCAGTTCGGCCGCGGCCAGCCCGCACGCGCCCACGCAGGCGCGCGCCAGCTCCCGTACCGGCAGCCGCGCGGGAAGCGCCTCGGGCCGCTCGACGGCCGCCACGCGCGCGAGGAGGGCCGGATCCCCGCCCAACGACGACCAGGCGGCGGCGAGGCCGGGGCCGGTGCGGGAGCCGGGGGAGGAGCGGTCGTTGTCGGTCATCTGGCCTCCTTCGTGGATACCCCCGGCTTCAGTCGGGGGAGGAAATGAAGTTCCCGCGGAGCAGGGCAACGGGCTGCGATGCGCCGTCAGGGTGGATCGCAGTGTTCTGACCCGCGGATTTGGGCTTAAGTCGCAATACCACTAGTTTGTGAGCGTGACCGCGACGTGTGTGAAGCGGGCGTTCAAGTACCGCTTCCATCCGACCGATGCGCAGGCGGCGGAGCTGTCGCGCACGTTCGGCTGCGTGCGCAAGGTCTACAACCTGGCCCTCGCCGCCCGTACCGAGGCATGGGCGCGGCAGGAGCGGGTCAACTACAACGCCACCTCGGCGATGCTGACCGCGTGGAAGAAGACCGAGGAACTCGCCTACCTCAACGACGTGTCCTCCGTGCCGTTGCAGCAGACGCTGCGTCACTTGCAGACGGCGTTCACCCATTTCTTCGGCAAGCGGTGCAAGTACCCGCGCTTCAAGAGCCGGAAGAAGTCGCGCAGGTCCGCCGAGTACACCACCAGTGGTTTCCGCTTCCGCGAGGGGAAGCTGACGCTGGCGAAAATGGCCGAGCCGCTCGACCTCGTGTGGTCCCGTCCGCTCCCCGAGGGCGCGACGCCCTCCACGGTGACCGTGTCGCAGGACGCGGCCGGGCGCTGGTTCGTGTCGATGCTGTGCGAGGACCCGACCGTGAAACCGCTGCCCGCCGCGGATACGGCGGTCGGCGTCGACGTCGGTCTGGAGCACCTGCTGACCCTCTCCACCGGCGAGAAGATCGCCAACCCGAGGCACGAGCGCCGTGACCGTATCCGTCTTGCCAAGGCCCAGCGGGCTCTGGCGAAGAAGGCCAGAGGGGACGGAGCCAACCGGCGCAAGGCCCGGATCAGGGTCGCGAAGATCTACGCCCGGATCGCCGACCGGCGTCGGGACCTGCTGCACAAGCTGACCACTCGACTCGTGCGTGAGAACCAAACGCTCGTGATCGAGGATCTGACCGTGCGCAACATGGTCAAAAATCACACGCTCGCCCGGGCCATCTCGGATGCGGGCTGGAGCGAGTTCCGCTCCCTGCTGGAGTACAAGGCCACCTGGTACGGGCGGGAAGTGATCGCGGTCGACCGCTTCTTCCCCTCCTCCAGGTTGTGCTCCGCCTGCGGCACCTTGCAGAAGAAGATGCCGCTCAGCGTCCGTACCTGGACGTGCGAGGGCTGCGGCACGGTCCATGACCGGGACGTGAACGCGGCGAAGAACCTTCTGGCGGCCGGGCTGGCCGTGTCTGTCTGTGGAGCCGGTGTAAGACCTCAACGGAGTTCTCCGGGCGGGCGGTCGGCGACGAAGCAGAAACCCCCACGGCGCGAGCCGTAGGAATCCCCCCGTTCACGAGGGGGAGGAAGTCAAGGGTGCACTATGCGGTATCGGCCGGCGGGCAGCGGAAAGGGGACCGGACGAATGATCGCCCGGCCCCCTCCCACTCACCCGTAGGCCCACAGGCCCCGCAGGACGAATAACGTGTCACTGCGTCACTGCGTCACTGCGTCACTGCGTCACTGCGTCACTGCGTCACTGCGTCACCGCTTCACTGCGTCACCGCTTCACCGCGCGCAGCGCGTCGACGATGCCGGCGCCGTAGAAGCCGTTGACCCGGCTGCCGCCCTCGCACGTCGCGTCCTGCACACCGTCGCCGTTCTGGTCGTAGGACTCTGGGCAGCCCGGGTTGTTCGCCTGCGCCTTCAGCAGCGCCTGCAACTGGGCCGGGGGCGCCCACGGGTACCTGGACTTCAGCAGTGCGGCGACACCGGCGACGTGCGGCGCGGCCATCGACGTGCCCTGCAGGAAGGCGTACTGGCCGTTCGGCATGGTGGACAGGATGCGGCCGTTCTTCGACGGGGTGTCGGGCGTCTGGTAGCGCCCGTCGCCGCCGGGCGCGGCCACGTCGACGACCCCCTTGCCGTACGTGGAGTAGTACGACTTGAGGTTCTGCACGCCCGTGGCGCTGACCGTGACCACGCCCGGGAGCTGGGTCGGCAGGTCGAGGCACTCGGACGGGTCGATGGTGCGCTCGACCGGTGTGGTGTCGTTGGGGCTGGAGGCGTCGTCGATCGCGTCCGAGGCCAGGTCGTGGTTGGAGTTGCCGGCCGAGGCGACGTGCAGGGTGCCCCTGCGCTGGGCGTACTTCTGGGCCCGGTCGACCGCGTCGAGGATCGCCCGCTGGTCCGGGTCGTCCATGCAGTTGTAGAGCCACGGGTCGACGTAGTAGCTGTTGTTCGTGATCTCCACGCCGTGGTCGGCGGCGAACACGAAGGCGCAGACGACGTTCTCCGGGTAGAACAGCCCGTTGTCCGGGTCGCTCACCTTGATGGACGCGACCTTGACGCCTGGCGCGACACCGGCGACGCCGATGCCGTTGCGGGCCGCGGCGATCTCACCGGCCACGTGGGTGCCGTGGTAGTCCTCGTCCGTGTACGGGCGCCAGGCGCCCTCACTGGTGTCCGCCTTGCCGCCGACGCAGTTGGCCGACTGGGCGGCGGAGAAGTTCGGTTCGAGGTCGGGGTGGGAGTCGTCCACGCCGGTGTCGATCACGGCGACGGTCACCTTGCGGCTGCCCGGGTCGATCCGCGCGGCCTTGTCGGCGCCGATCGCGCGCAGGTCCCACTGGTCGGCCTCGAGCGGCTCGCTGCCGGGGGTCTTCGCGGAGGCGGCCCGCGTCCTGGCGGCCTCCGCGGCCGTCACATAGTCCGCCGCACCCTCGTCCATCGTCCCCGCGGGAGCCAGCGGTGCGGTGCGGGTCGCACCGGCCGACCGCACCCCGCGCACGGTGCGCATCTCCTGGGCGAAGCCGGGGTTCGCCGAGTGGACGACGATCACACCGATCCGGTCGTACGTGACCACGACGGTCCCGCCGGCCGCGGCGACCGCCTTCTCCACCGACGCGATCGTGCGGCGGTCCGTCCTGGTGTTGACGACGTACGCCAGAGCGGGGGTGTTCGTCGCACGCTCCGTCGCCTGCTCGTTCGCCCGTTCGGCTGCCGTCGATGCCGCCTGCGGAGCCGCCGAGGCCGCCGTCGGCAGGAAACCGAGCGAGACGGTCAGGGACAGCGCGACGGGTACGGCGAGGGCGAGGCGGCGTCTGGAACGCAGATGAGCCATGGGATCTCCACATCATCCGGAAACAAAACCGGCCCGAGGCACAGATGGTGCTCGGGCAGGTACATGACGGGTGGTGCAGTGCGAAGCTATCCCGCGCGCCCACCGGCCAGCAACGGTTTCCCGGCCGTGTCTTCGGCGAACGTCCGCGCGAAAGAAGCATGCGGGGTTGAACCGGTCCTCGCGTGGCGCCGTGACGTTGTGCAGGGAGCGCGAGGACACTCGCCCCCGTCCCCGTCCGAACGCACCCACAACGCGAGGAGACTTCGTGGCCGCCGAAGCACCGCCCCCCTCAGCAGAGGAACACAAACTCCCCACACCCGAGGAGTTCACCCAGGTGCAGGAGAGCGCTGAGTTCGGTGAACTGCGCCGCTCCTACCGCTCCTTCGCCTTCCCCGTGACCGTCGGCTTCATCATCTGGTACCTGCTGTACGTGCTGCTCTCGAACTACGCGGGCGGCTTCATGGGCACCAAGCTGTTCGGCAACATCAACGTCGCCCTCGTCTTCGGCATCCTGCAGTTCGTCACCACCTTCCTCATCGCGTGGTGGTACTCCCGGCACGCCGCCACCAACCTCGACCCCAAGGCCGAGGCCATCAAGACGCGTATGGAGGGTGGCGCATGAGCCCCTCGATCACCACCGTCCAGCTCGCCGCGAACGAGGCGAGCGAGCACCGCCCGCTCATCATCACCCTGTTCGCGCTGTTCGTCCTCGCGACCCTCGGCATCACCGTGTGGGCGGGCCGGCAGACCAAGGACGCCGCCGACTTCTACGCGGGCGGACGCCAGTTCAGCGCCTTCCAGAACGGTCTCGCGGTCTCCGGCGACTACATGTCGGCCGCGTCCTTCCTCGGCATCGCGGGCGCCATCGCCCTCTTCGGCTACGACGGCTTCCTCTACTCCATCGGGTTCCTCGTCGCCTGGCTGGTCGCCCTGCTCCTGGTCGCCGAACCCCTGCGCAACTCCGGCCGCTACACGATGGGCGACGTCCTCGCCTACCGCATGCGCCAGCGGCCCGTGCGCACCGCCGCCGGCACCTCCACCATCATCGTCTCGATCTTCTACCTGCTGGCCCAGATGGCGGGCGCCGGCGTGCTCGTCTCGCTGCTGCTCGGCATCACCTCCGACACCGGCAAGATCCTGATCGTCGCCCTGGTCGGCGTCCTGATGGTCGTGTACGTCTCCATCGGCGGCATGAAGGGCACCACCTGGGTGCAGATGGTCAAGGCCGTGCTCCTCATCGGCGGCACCATCCTGATCACCTTCCTGGTGCTGCTGAAGTTCAACTTCAACATCTCCGACCTGCTGGGCAAGGCCGCCGAGAACAGCGGCGCGGGCGCGTCCTTCCTGGAGCCCGGCCTGCAGTACGGCGCGAGCGGTACCACCAAGCTGGACTTCATCTCCCTCGGCATCGCCCTGGTGCTCGGCACCGCCGGCCTGCCGCACATCCTGATCCGCTTCTACACGGTGCCCAACGCCAAGGCCGCCCGTAAGTCCGTGAACTGGGCCATCGGTATCATCGGCGGCTTCTACCTGATGACCATCGCGCTCGGCTTCGGCGCCGCCGCGCTCATCTCGCGGGACGAGATCATCGCCTCGAACCCGTCCGGCAACACGGCCGCGCCGCTGCTCGCCCTGCACCTGGGCGGTGTCGACTCGACCTGGGGCGCGATCCTGCTCGCCACCATCTCGGCGGTCGCCTTCGCCACGATCCTCGCCGTGGTCGCCGGCCTCACCCTGGCCTCGTCGTCCTCCTTCGCGCACGACATCTACGCCAACGTCATCCGCAAGGGGAAGGCCACGGACAAGGAGGAGATGAAGGCGGCCCGCCTGGCGACCATCCTCATCGGCGTCGTCTCCATCGCGCTCGGCGCCCTCGCCCGCGACCTGAACGTGGCCGGTCTGGTCGCGCTCGCCTTCGCGGTCGCCGCCTCCGCCAACCTGCCGACGATCCTCTACAGCCTGTTCTGGAAGCGGTTCACCACCCAGGGCGCCCTGTGGTCGATCTACGGCGGTCTCATCGTCGCCGTCGGCCTGGTGCTGTTCTCGCCCGTCGTCTCCGGCGACCCCAAGGCGATGTTCCCCGGCGTCGACTTCGCGTGGTTCCCGCTGAAGAACCCGGGCATCATCTCCATCCCGTTCGGCTTCCTGATGGGCTGGCTCGGCACCGTCCTGTCGAAGGAGGAGCCCGACGTCAAGAAGTTCGCGGAGCTGGAGGTCCGGTCACTGACCGGCACCGGCGCCCACTGACCGACCCGCTCGACACCCCTTCCGGCCGCGTTACAGGGACCTCGCGGGTTCCTGCGACGCGGCCGTCGTGCATCTCGTGGCCATCGGGGCGCTGCGGCTTGTCGGTGGCGTCACGTAGGCTCACAGAGACGGAGCATGAGTGATCCGAGCGGAGGGAGGGGGCCCACGTGCTCATCGACACGTACGGCCGGGTGGCCACCGACCTGAGGGTGTCACTGACCGACCGGTGCAATCTGCGGTGCGCCTACTGCATGCCCGAGGAGGGCCTGCAGTGGCTGGCCAAGCCCGACCTGCTGACGGACGACGAGATCGTCCGCCTCATCGACATCGCCGTCACCTCCCTCGGTATCGAGGAGGTCCGCTTCACCGGCGGTGAGCCCCTGCTCCGCCCCGGTCTGGTCGGCGTCGTCGAGCGCGTCGCCGCCCTGGAGCCCCGCCCCCAGATGTCTCTCACCACCAACGGCATCGGCCTGCGGCGCACGGCGGCGGCCCTGAAGGAGGCCGGCCTGGACCGGGTCAACGTCTCCCTGGACACGCTCCGTCCGGACGTCTTCAAGACACTCACCCGCCGCAACCGCCACCAGGACGTGATCGACGGCCTGTACGCGGCCCGCGAGGCCGGCCTGACCCCGGTGAAGGTCAATTCGGTCCTGATGCCGGGGCTCAATGACGACGAGGCCCCCGACCTGCTCGCCTGGGCCGTGGAGCACGACTACGAGCTGCGCTTCATCGAGCAGATGCCGCTGGACGCCCAGCACGGCTGGAAGCGCGACGGCATGATCACCGCCGGCGACATCCTCACCTCCCTGCGCACCCGTTTCGAACTGACCCCCGAGGGCGACGAGGCCCGGGGCTCGGCTCCGGCCGAGCGCTGGCTGGTGGACGGCGGCCCGCACCGCGTGGGCGTCATCGCCTCCGTCACCCGGCCGTTCTGCGCGGCCTGCGACCGCACCCGCCTCACCGCCGACGGACAGATACGCACATGTCTGTTCGCCACCGAGGAGACGGACCTGCGCGCCGCCCTGCGCTCCGACGCCCCCGACGAGGAGATCGCCCGGATCTGGAAGCTGGCGATGTGGGGCAAGAAGGCGGGCGCCGGCCTCGACGACCCGTCCTTCGTCCAGCCGGACCGCCCGATGTCGGCGATCGGCGGCTGAGGGTCGTCGACGAGGGAGCCCGAGAGCTCGCGGAGCGGCCTGGGGGGCCTACGCCCCTTCGGGCGCCTCCCACTCCTCGAAGCGCACGACGTCCTTCAGGAACCCGCGCACACCGAGGAACTGCGCCAGATGCTCCCGGTGCTCCTCGCACGCGAGCCAGGTCTTGCGGCGCTCCGGCGTGTGCAGTTTCGGATTGTTCCAGGCGAGCACCCACACGGCGGCGGCACGGCAGCCCTTCGCGGAACAGATCGGCGTCTCGGGATCAGGGTCCATCACACCGCCGACCCTAACCCGGTAGGCGCAGTGCGAAATCCCGCGGGAAATCCTGCGGGAAATCCCGCGGTAAAGGGCGAAAGCGGGGAGAAAAGGCGACGCCGAGCAGCCACGGGGGGAGCTGCCCGGCGTCGGTCCGTCGCTCCGACGGGGGATGCGGAGCGCGTACGAAGTATGTCACGGGTCGCCCCGCGCCCGGCACCGGAACAACATGATTGATCTGAGCTTTTCTTGAGCTTGGCGGGTTAACGTCTTCCGCTTACAGCCCGTCATGGTCATGTCCCGAAGGCCATGACGGCTCGGACCGCTCCGTTCGTACGCCGGGGGCGGGCTCGGGCGTCACATCTTCCGTCCCGGATTCCGCCGGACCGTCATTCGTCCGTGAAGATGTGATCATCGGCCGCATCTGCGGCGTCAGATGAGTCGAAGGCAGCGACGGCGCGTTTTCGCGCCCGGCGTTGGCGATCACCACCGCGATGTACGGCAGCAGCATGCCGATCACCAGCGCCACGATCGCGACGTGCCGCTCCACGTTCCAGAGCGTGGCCGCGAGGACGACCGAAATCGTACGAACGATCATCGAGATCACGTACCGGCGCTGCCGCCCGCGCACATCCTCCTGAAGACCCGCTCTGGCGCCGGTGATCCGGAACACCTGGACGCCGCCGTTGCCATGCTGCTTCCGCATCGCATTCCACCATCCGCCCGAATCGGACTCTCCCTGCCTCCGGCCGTCCTGCGACCGGCCGGGACCCGGGCCCGCACATCACCACGTTACGCCGCACCCCCACCGCCCACGCGGTCGGGTCACCCGGGCCCGTGTCCCCGTCCGCGCTTCGGGCCCGTACCCGGGGTTCCCCGTCCGGCCTGCGCCGTAGTGCGTATGGCACGGCCGACATGCGGCGTACCGGGTCCGGGCCGACACTGGCCGTAATGCTCGCGTCAAGGTGTACCAGGAGGCAGTCATGGGCTGGTTGTGGGCGATCATCGTGGGGTTCGTGCTGGGTCTGATCGCGAAGGCGATCATCCCGGGGAAGCAGCACAGCCCACTGTGGCTGACCACCATCTGCGGCATTCTCGGCGCCATCGCGGGAAACGCCATCGCGCGTGGCTTCGGGGTCGAGGCGACGTCGGGCATCGACTGGATCCGGCACATCTTCCAGGTGGTGGCGGCGGTCGTCATCGTCTTCGTCGTCGACATGCTGTACATGCAGATGAAGGGCAGGCGCACCCAGCGGACCTGACGCACCCGGCGGACCCGACGCACACCGGGGCCGCCGCGTACGCCGGGCACGAGACACCGGGCCCTGGCGATGCGACGACGGGGGCGGCCTCCGGCAGCGTGGGACACCCCACACCCCGTCGCAGCCCGCCACCGTCACATCGCCCGAGGACGTTCACGTGATACGCCCGAACGGTGTGCTCAGGCGGTCGTGACCTCCACCGCCGCCAGGTTCTTCTTGCCCCGGCGCAGCACCAGCCAGCGGCCGTGCAGCAGATCCTCCTTCGCGGGGACGGCGTCCTCGGCGGTGACCTTGACGTTGTTCACGTAGGCCCCGCCCTCCTTCACCGTGCGCCGCGCGGCCGACTTGCTCGCCACCAGGCCCACCTCGGCGAACAGGTCGACGACCGGACCGAGCTCGGTCACCTCGACGTGCGGCACCTCGGAGAGGGCCGCCGCCAGCGTGCGGTCGTCCAGCTCCGCCAGCTCACCCTGGCCGAACAGCGCCTTCGAGGCGGCGATCACGGCGGCCGTCTGGTCGGCACCGTGCACCAGGGTCGTCAGCTCCTCGGCCAGGGCGCGCTGGGCGGCACGAGCCTGCGGACGCTCCGCCGTCTGCCGCTCCAGCTCCTCCAGCTCCTCGCGGGACTTGAAGGACAGGATCCGCGTGTAGCCCGAGATGTCCCGGTCGTCCGTGTTCAGCCAGAACTGGTAGAACGCGTACGGCGTGGTCATCTCCGGGTCGAGCCAGACGGCGCCGCCCTCGGTCTTGCCGAACTTGGTGCCGTCCGCCTTCGTCATCAGCGGCGTGGCGTAGGCGTGGACGGCGGCGTCCGGCTCCAGGCGGTGGATCAGGTCCAGGCCCGCCGTGAGATTGCCCCACTGGTCGCTGCCGCCCTGCTGCATCGTGCAGCCGTGGTGCCGGTACAGCTGGAGGAAGTCCATCGCCTGGAGCAGCTGGTAGCTGAACTCCGTGTAGCTGATGCCCTCGGAGGACTCCAGACGCCGGGCGACCGAGTCCTTGGTCAGCATCTTGTTGACGCGGAAGTGCTTGCCGATGTCCCGCAGGAACTCGATCGCGGACAGGTTCTGCGTCCAGTCGAGGTTGTTGACCATCGTGGCCGCGTTCTCGCCCTCGAAGGTCAGGAACGGCTCGATCTGGCCGCGTAGCCGCCCGACCCAGCCGGCGACGGTCGCCGGCTCGTTCAGCGTGCGCTCGGCGGTCGGGCGGGGGTCGCCGATCTGGCCCGTGGCCCCGCCGACCAGCGCCAGCGGCCGGTGACCGGCCTGCTGGAGCCGGCGCAGGGTGAGCACCTGCACCAGGTGCCCCACGTGCAGTGACGGCGCGGTCGGGTCGAAGCCGCAATAGAACGTGACGGGACCGTCCGCGAGCGCCTTGCGCAAAGCGTCCTCGTCGGTGGACTGGGCGAACAGCCCGCGCCACTTCAGCTCGTCGACGATGTCCGTCACGGTTCTCGTGTCTCCTCGGTGATCTGCGGTTCGCCGATCCTCGGCCGGTCGGGTGACCGCCGAGGGCGAACGCCTACGAGGTTATACGCCCTGGCTGACAGAACTCATATTGAAATCGGGGACGCGCAGCGGCGGCATCGCGGCCCTGGTGAACCAGTCGCCCCACTCCCGGGGCAGCGTCCTCTCCGTACGCCCCGCCTCCGTGGCACGGCCCAGTACGTCCACCGGCGACTCGTTGAACCGGAAGTTGTTGACCTCGCCGACGACCTCGCCGTTCTCGACGAGGTAGACGCCGTCCCGGGTCAGACCGGTGAGCAGCAGCGTCGCCGGGTCCACCTCGCGGATGTACCACAGACAGGTCAGCAGCAAGCCGCGCCCGGTGGCGGAGACCATGTCCTCCAGGGAGCGGTCCTCGCCCCCGTCGAGGATCAGGTTGTCGATCGCCGGCGCCACCGGCAGCCCGCTGAGGGCCGCGCTGTGCCTGCTGGTGGTCAGCCGGTTCAGCTCGCCGTCGCGCACCCAGTCGGTGGCCGTCAGCGGCAGCCCGTTGTCGAACACCGACCGGTCGCCCCCGGAGGAGTGGGCGATCACGAAGGGCGCCGACTCCAGTCCCGGCTCGGCGGGGTCGCTGCGCAGGCTCAGCGGCAGCCCGGTCAGCCGCTCGCCGACCCGGGTGCCGCCGCCCGGCTTGGAGAAGACCGTGCGGCCCTCGGCCGCGTCCCGGCCGGAGGCCGACCACAGCTGGTAGATCAGCAGGTCCGCCACGGCGGTCGGCGGCAGCAGCGTCTCGTACCGGCCCGCGGGCAGCTCGAGCCGCCGCTCGGCCCAGCCCAGCCGCACGGCCAGCTCGGCGTCGAGCGCCCCCGGATCGACGTCCTTGAAGTCCCGCGTGGAGCGGCCCGCCCACGCCGAGCGCGTACGGTCCGGCGACTTGGCGTTCAGCTCCAGCGTCCCGCTCGGCTGATCGTGCCGCAGCCGCAGCCCCGTGGACGTGCCGAGATAGCTGGAGACCAGCTCGTGGAGGGCGAAGCCGTACAGCTCCCGGCCGCCCGCACGCGCGCGTGCGAACGCCTCACCGAGGGCCGGTGCGAAGTCGGCGAACACGGCGGAGGAGGTCTCCGCGGGGGCCTCGGCGAAATCGGGAGATCCGGTCGTCCTCGCCGCTCCCGTGACCAGTGGCTGGGCGTCCTCGGCCGGCCCGGCGCCTCGCGCGGCGGCCTCGGCGGCTCGCACCAGGGGCTCCAGTTCGTCGACGGTCACCGCGGACCGGGACACGACGCCGGACGCCGTACCCTCCCGGCCATCCACCGTCGCGATGACGGTGAGCGTGCGCCCGCGCGTGACACCGTTGGTGGTGAGCGAGTTGCCCGCCCAGCGCAGATTGGCGGTCGACTGCTCGTCGGCGATCACGACACAGCCGTCGGCCCGGGACAGCTCCAGAGCACGCTCGACGAGCTCGTGCGGCTTGGTGATGCGAGCGCTCATCGACCCGCCTCCTGGGTGGTGTTGAGAATGCCGACTCCCTTGAAGAGGGCGGACGGGCAGCCGTGCGAGACCGCCGCGACCTGCCCCGGCTGGGCCTTGCCGCAGTTGAAGGCGCCTCCGAGGACGTACGTCTGCGGGCCGCCGACCGCCGTCATCGAGCCCCAGAAGTCGGTGGTCGTCGCCTGGTAGGCGACATCCCGCACCTGCCCGGTGAGCCGCCCGTTCTCGATCCGGAAGAAACGCTGCCCGGTGAACTGGAAGTTGTACCGCTGCATGTCGATGCTCCACGACCGGTCACCGACGACATAGATGCCCCGGTCCACGCTCCCGATCAGATCCTCGGTCGACATCCCGGCGGGGTCGGGCCGCAGCGACACATTGGCCATGCGCTGCACCGGGACGTGCCCGGGGGAGTCCGCGAACGCGCACCCGTTGGACCGCTCGAACCCGGTCAGCCTCGCGATCCGCCGGTCCAGCTGGTAGCCGACCAGTGTGCCGTCCTTCACCAGGTCCCAGGACTGCGCCGCGACCCCCTCGTCGTCGTAGCCCACCGTCGCCAGACCGTGCTCGGCGGTGCGGTCGCCCGTGACGTTCATCGGCTCCGAGCCGTACTTCAGCTTCCCCAGCTGGTCGAAGGTGGCGAACGAGGTGCCCGCGTAGGCCGCCTCGTAGCCGAGGGCCCGGTCCAGCTCGGTGGCGTGCCCGATGGACTCGTGGATGGTCAGCCACAGGTTGGACGGGTCGACGACCAGGTCGTACAACCCCGGCTCCACGCTCGGCGCCCGCATCTTCTCGGCGAGCAGCTCGGGCATCCGCTCCAGCTCGTCGTCCCAGTCCCAGCCGGTGCCCCTCAGGTACTCCCAGCCACGGCCCACCGGCGGCGCGAGCGTACGCATGGAGTCGAACTCCCCGCTCGACTCGTCCACCGACACGGCCGTGAACACCGGGTGCAGCCGCACCCGCTGCTGGGTGGTGACGGTGCCCGCCGTGTCGGCGTAGAACTTGTTCTCGTGCACGGTCAGCAGCGAGGCGTCCACATGGTCCACCCCGCGCGCCGCCAGCAGCCGCGCGCTCCACTCGCCCAGCAGCCCGGCCTTCTCCGTGTCGGGCACGGCGAACGGATCGACCTCGTACGACGACACCCAGGTCTTCTCGGCGTGCACCGGCTCGTCCGCCAGCTCGACCTTCTCCTCGGACCCTGCGGTCCGGATCACCTTGGCGGACAGCCTCGCCATCGCCACGGCCTGCGACGCGACCTTGGCGGCGGCGTCCGGGGTGAGATCCACGCCGGACGCGAAACCCCACGTCCCGCCGTGCACCACGCGCACCGCGTACCCGAGATCGGTGGTGTCCGACGACCCGGCGGGCCTGGCGTCCCGCAGCCGCCAGGACGCACTGCGCACCCGCTCCAGCCGGAAATCCGCGTGCTCCGCCCCGAGCGAGCGCGCCCGCGCGAGCGCCGCGTCGGCGAGGGGGCGCAGGGGCAGCGCGAGGAACGACTGATCAACTTCATGGGGCACGGGCGGGAATTCCCTTCGAACGCTCACCGACGGACCGTCGAAGGCAGTGAATCACGCGTGCGCCGTCAGGCCGAGGCGGCAGGCTGCCTCTCGTCGGCCTCCGCTCGGAGTTCCCCGGATATCACTCCCGCGCGGAACGCCGCCCACTCCGAGGCGGTGAACCGCAGTGGTTCCCGGCCGAGGTTCTTCGAGTCACGCACGGCCCGCCCGCCACCGGACAGTGTGGCGATCTCCACGCAGTCGTTCTCCGCCCCGCTCACGGAGGACTTGCGCCAGCCGGCGCCCGTGAGGTCCATGGCGTACAGGTCGGTCTTGCGATCGGTCACTGTCTCAGGTCTTAGCTGTGGGTACACTCGGTGCAATGTAGGTACATTCTTCCGGCCGGCTGGAGGCGGGCGTCATGAGCACCATTTCCGTACGCGAGTTCTCGTACAACCCCAGCGCGGTTTTCGCCCGTGTCGAGAAGGGTGAGGCGATCGAGGTCACCCGGCACGGCAATGTGATCGCGATACTGTCACCGGCCGGTGGTCCGATGGAGCGGTACGCGCACCTGGTGGCGCAGGGGAAGATCAAGTTGAAGGCGGTCACCGCCGCTGAGCGCCACAGCATGCCGCACTACGAGGTGCCGGAAGATGTCGACCCCGTGGCACTGCTGCTGGCCGAGCGCGAAGAGGACGACCGTTGATCTACATGGATACATCGGCGCTGGTCACCTGGATGACCCGGCGCAGTCACTGGGGAGCATTGGACGCCTTCCTTCAACAGCGAGTCACGGAGCCGCTGGCCACCAGCACGCTCGGTTTCGTGGAGACCGTACGGACCCTGGACCTCATGGGGCATTTCCCCAAGGCGATGGAGGACCTGGATGCCCGGATCACCGAGATCCTCCTCACGCGAGAGGTGCGTGACAAAGCGGCCCTGCTTGTCGGGCGTCTGAGGACGCCGGACGCCGTCCATGTGGCCAGTGCGATGTCGCTGCGGGACGACCTGACCGCTCTGGTGACCTACGACCGCAGGATGCTCGAGACCGCTCGCACCGAAGGGCTGGCCGCGCACGCGCCGGGAATGGCGGACTGACCTCGTCTGCTCAGAGGCTGGCAACTGTAGGAATCCGACAGTTGCCCCCGTGTGTCACTGTCGGTGCCCGATTGCTCCGGGGGGTGTTCCGACCGATAGGTTTTCGGAGAAGGCGCCTGCCTCGGGCAGGGGCTCCAGACCGCTATCGAAAGGGTGTCCGTTGAGCCGCTCGGTTCTCGTCACCGGAGGTAACCGGGGCATCGGCCTCGCCATCGCCCGCGCGTTCACCGATGCCGGTGACAAGGTCGCGATCACGTACCGCTCGGGCGAGCCCCCCGAGGGATTCCTCGCGGTCAAGTGCGACATCACCGACTCCGAGCAGGTGGAGCAGGCCTACAAGGAGATCGAGGCCCAGCACGGCCCGGTCGAGGTGCTCGTCGCCAATGCCGGCATCACCAAGGACCAGCTCCTGATGCGCATGTCCGAGGAGGATTTCACCTCGGTCGTCGACACCAACCTCACCGGCACCTTCCGGATCGTCAAGCGCGCCAACCGTGCCATGCTGCGCGCCCGTAAGGGCCGGGTCGTCCTGATCTCCTCGGTGGTGGGCCTGGCAGGCCAGGCGGGACAGGCGAACTACGCCGCGTCCAAGGCCGGTCTGGTCGGCTTCGCGCGCTCCCTCGCCCGTGAGCTGGGCTCGCGCAACATCACCTTCAACGTCGTCGCGCCCGGTTTCGTCGACACCGACATGACCAAGGTGCTCACCGACGAGCAGCGGGCGGGCATCGTTTCGCAGGTGCCGCTCGGCCGGTATGCGCAGCCCGAGGAGATCGCCGCCGCGGTGCGGTTCCTCGCCTCGGACGACGCCTCGTACATCACTGGAGCCGTCATTCCCGTTGACGGCGGACTGGGAATGGGTCACTGAACGACATGAGCGGAATTCTCGAGGGCAAGCGCGTCCTGATCACCGGTGTACTGATGGAGTCCTCCATCGCCTTCCACACGGCCAGGCTGGCCCAGGAGCAGGGCGCCGAGATCATCCTGACCGCGTTCCCGCGGCCCACGCTGACCGAGCGCATCGCCAAGAAGCTGCCCAAGCCCACCAAGGTCATCGAGCTCGACGTGACCAACGACGAGCACCTCGGCCGGCTGGCCGACGTCGTGGGCGAGGAGCTCGGCGGCCTCGACGGCGTCGTGCACTCCATCGGCTTCGCGCCGCAGGACGCGCTCGGCGGCAACTTCCTCAACACGCCGTTCGAGTCGGTCTCCACGGCCATGCACGTCTCGGCGTTCTCCCTGAAGTCGCTGACCATGGCCTGCCTGCCGCTGATGCAGAACGGTGGTTCCGTCGTCGGCCTCACCTTCGACGCGCAGTACGCCTGGCCGCAGTACGACTGGATGGGCCCGGCCAAGGCCGCCCTGGAGGCGACCAGCCGCTACATGGCGCGTGACCTGGGCAAGCAGAACATCCGCTGCAACCTCATCTCGGCCGGCCCGATCGGCTCCATGGCCGCCAAGTCCATCCCGGGCTTCGGCGAGCTGGCCTCCGTGTGGGACAGCCGTGCCCCGCTGGAGTGGGACCTGAAGGACCCGGAGCCGGCCGGCCGCGGTGTGGTCGCTCTGCTGAGCGACTGGTTCCCGAAGACCACGGGCGAGATCGTCCACGTGGACGGCGGACTGCACGCCGTCGGCGCCTAGGGTCACCCACGTCCTGCCGAGGGCCCGTACCCCTGGGGGTGCGGGCCCTCGGCCATGTCACCCGACCGGCTCAGCAGGACAGGCGGGGTCCGGTGCCGACGAGGGACCGTGGAGTACGCGTTCGCCGCGTGATCCCCCTCCCCAGCACGGCCGAGGAGGTCCCCTTGTGCGCTTCTACCGCCTGGTCTCGATGACCATCACCGTCGCCGCCGGTATCGGCCTCGTGCCGATCCTGTCGTACGACGCGATGCCGTACGACGCGATGCCGCACGCGCGCGTGCACCCCGCCGACGCGGGACCGGACGACGCCGGGCCGGACGGTGCGGCGGCCGACGATCCGTTCGGGGCCGCCTGCCGGATCGGTGTCGACGGGTCCTGGGTGACCGCGTACTGCCACAACCCCTACCCGGACACCGACCATGTGCGCCTGCACATCGAATGCGTCCGATGGTGGGACCTCGACAGCGACAGCGCCCCGGTGGCCGCCGGACCCGCGCAGACCGTGCGGCTCGCCGGACGCTGCTGGAATGCGGTCGGAACGGCGTGGATCAGCCACCGGAAGGAGGGCTGACGCGCCTCGGACGGCACACGAGCGGACAGGCGGCGGCCTCCTCGGCCGCCGTCGCCGCGTCACCCGCGCGGATCACGTCCGCCAACCGCGCGTGGTCCACGTGCGTCTCCGGGGTCAGCTCCTGGCCCACGTCGTCGCGCAGCCAGTCCCGCAGGACCTCGCTCAGGTCCGCGTACAGCGTGGTCAGCACGTCGTTGTGGGACGCGGCCACGACGGCGAGGTGGAAGGTGGCGTCCGCCGCCTCGAACGGTTCCGCCTCACCCGATTCCCAGGCCTCCTCGCGGCGCAGCAGCAGCGTGTCGAGCTGCTCGAGCTCCTTCTCGGTGCGCCGCCGGGCGGCCGGCCGTGCCGCGGACGCCTCCAGGGTGGAGCACAGTTCCGCGAGGTGCCCGGGGCCGGCGTCGGTGAAACGGCGGTGCGTCACACCCGCCGGTTCGCTCGTGGCGACGACCTACGCGCCCGAGCCCTGGCGAATGTCCGGCAGCCCGTTGTGCGCCGGCGCGCGGACGGCCTCGCGGACCGTGTTACGGGTCACCCCCAGTTGCTCGACCAGCTCCGGATCGGGCGGGAGGCGGGAGCCGACCGGCCACTCGCCCGAGGTGATCTGGGCGCGCAGAGTGGCGATGACCTGCTCGGACAGGACGGAACGACGGGGATGGCTCAGGGGCATGACACACCTGCGCACGACGGAGGCACCGGGCGGCGCTCCAAGCGTGGGCAACCGATCATCCTATGATTCCATGATGGGTTTCATAGCTGGTGAGGAATCCCGGACGCCCGCGTCCACGACCGTGTGCGCGGCGGCTCCGGAGCCGGGCGGCCCCGGGAGCGTCGGGGCGACGGCCGGGAGAACCGGCGGCCCGGATCCCGGCGGCCGGGAAGCAGGGAGGTCCGGCACGCGCGCGTGGACGGTACGGCTGCTCGTCGTCGGCATCGTGATGGCGGCGCTGAACCTCCGCCCCGCCATCACCAGCCTCGGCGCGCTGCTCGAGGAGGTCCGTACCGGGCTCGGCATGAGCGGTGGCGTGGCCGGACTGCTCACCTCCCTGCCCGCACTGTGCTTCGCCGTCTTCGGAGTCACCGCTCCGCGTCTGGCCCGCCGCTTCGGATCGGGCACGGTGGTCTGCGTCGGCCTGGCCGCCATCTGCGCGGGCCTGCTGATACGCCCGTTCACGGGGAGCGTGGCGGGCTTCCTGGCGGTCAGCGCCCTCGCGCTCATGGGCATCGCCGTCAGCAACGTCCTGATGCCGGTCATCGTCAAGCAGTGGTTCCCGGACCGGGTCGGTCCCATGACCGGCCTGTACTCGATGGCCCTCGCCCTCGGTACGGCCCTGGCCGCCGCGGTGGCCGTGCCGGCGACCGAGGCGCTGGGCGGGAACTGGAAGTCGGGACTGGTCCTGTGGGCGGCGCTCGCCGCGGCTGCCGTACTGTTCTGGCTCCCGTTCGTGGGGGAGCGGGGCAGGGCACCGGCGGAGCGGACGTCCGCGCGAGAGCGGCACAGGGCGGAGCGACACACGCCGGGAGAGGGAACGCCGGGAGAGCGGGCGTCCGGCCGGCGTCCGTCACGGGAGCAGGAGCCCGCACCCGGGCTGCGGATCACCCGCAGCCGGACGGCCTGGGCGCTGGCCGTCTTCTTCGGGCTCCAGGCGACCGCTGCCTACATCACCATGGGCTGGATGCCGCAGATCTTCCGGGACGCGGGCGTGCCCGCGAGCACGGCCGGGCTGTTGCTCGCGGGCATCATGATGATGGGCGTGCCGCTCTCCTTCGTCATCCCGCGCATCGCCGCGCGGCTGCCCCGGCAGGGCTCGATCGTGGTCGTGCTCGGCATGAGCGGCCTGGCCGGATACGCCGGGCTGTACTTCGCGCCCGCCACCGGCGCCCTGGTCTGGGCGCTGCTGCTGGGCATCGCCAACTGCGCCTTCCCGCTCGCGCTCACCATGGTCGGGATGCGGGCGAGGTCCGGCGCGGGTGTGGCCAAGCTGTCGGCCTTCGCGCAGAGCACCGGCTATCTGATCTCCATCCCGGGCCCCCTCCTGGTGGGCGTCCTCTACCAGCACAGCGGCGGCTGGGACCTGCCGCTGGCGCTCATGTCCGCCCTGCTCATCCCGCAGATGGTCGCGGGCGTGCTGGCGGGCCGCGACCGCACGGTGGAGGAAGAGGCGGCGGCCGGCCGCTGAACCCGCGGCCTTCCGGTTTTCCGACCCGCCCCGCCCCGCCCCGGGGCCCGCCGGACCGGTGACGGATGCGAGACTTGCCCCATGCCAGTCCTCGACCCGAACCCCCAGAACGGCCAGAAGAAGATGCTGCTCGTCTTCGGCGCGTTCTTCGCCATCTTCATCGTCATCGGTGTGATCGCGAGCATTCTGGCGCCGTGACACCCCCGCCGCCATCCCGTCCCGGGGTCCATGGGGGTGCTGGCACCCCCATCCCCTAGGGGGCCAGGCTCAGGGGCAAGTAGGTGGGTCACCGGATGGGCGGGAAGCCCGGGAGTACATACCTTCGAGATGTGGCCGCGAGACGCGGACGCGGACACTCGAAGAGCGGAGGCCCCCATGTCGGCGCGCACGCACACCCGGCCCCGCCCGGCCCCTCGGGGCGGCGTCGACATCCGGCTGCCGTGGTGGGCCCTCGCCCTGCCCGCGCTCGCCTTCGTCGCGCTGCTCACCCTGCTCCTGAACCCCGCAGACGCGCACGCGGCGACCGCCGAGCCCGGGATCACCCACCTCATCGAGCGGGCACAGCGGCTCATGGCCCGCTGAGCACCCTGGAAGTGACCGTCAACTACCTGCGCCCCATGGCCTGTTTCGTGCGAAGCTGGGTCACATGAGCGTCGCAGAACCCCGCAGGATTGTCCTTTTCCGGCATGCGAAGGCCGACTGGCCCCCGGTGACCGACCATGAGCGCCCGCTCGCAGAGCGTGGCAGGACTGACGCCGCAGTCGCCGGACGCAAGCTCGCCGACTCCGCCATCGCCTTCGATCTGGCCCTGTGCTCCACCGCGAGCCGGACCCGGGAGACGTGGAAAATCGCGGTTCACGAGTTCCCGCAGCGACCGAAGACGGTGTACGAGGAGCGGATCTACGAGGCCTCGCCCGGTGAGCTGATCGCCCTGCTGAACGAAACCCCGGACGACGCGCAGAACGTGCTCCTGGTCGGCCACAATCCCGGGATCCAGGCAGCCGCCGAGATCCTCGCCGGATCGGCCGAGGGGGACGCGGGCGAGCGAATGAGCCGCCGCGGCTACCCGGCAGCCGCGTTCGCCGTGCTGTCCTTCACCGGCTCCTGGAAGTCCCTGGAACCGGGCGTCGCCACCCTGCTCGACTACTGGGCTCCCAGCGAGTGACCCACCCGGCGTGACGGCGGGGCCCGGCACCGACGGTGTGGACCAGGTGACGGGCCCCGTTCCCCGCGAGGGAACCGGCGGCCGAGGGCAGGAGGGCCGTAAACGGGGAGGCCGCGGACCGGACGGATCGGCTGTGGTGCGGCCGGGGGCCCGTGAACCCTCCGCGCGGCTCAGTCCAGGTCGAGGATGTCCGCCGCCTCGACCTCTTCACGCGTGATGCCCAGCAGATACAGGACCGTGTCCAGGAAGGGGAAGCTCACGGCCGTGTGGGCGGCCTGACGTACCACCGGTTTGGCGTTGAAAGCGACACCGAGCCCTGCCGCGTTGAGCATGTCCAGATCATTCGCGCCGTCGCCGATCGCCACGGTCTGCGACAACGGGACCCCCGCTTCGGCGGCGAACCGGCGCAGCAGCCGCGCCTTGCCCGCCCGGTCCACGATCTCGCCCGTGACCCTGCCGGTCAGCTTCCCGTCGACGATCTCCAGGGTGTTGGCGTGGGCGAAGTCCAGCGCGAGCCGCTCCTTCAGATCGTCCGTGACCTGGGTGAACCCCCCGGAAACCACACCCACCTGGTAGCCGAGCCGCTTCAGCGTGCGGACCAGGGTACGGGCGCCCGGTGTCAGCCGTACCTCGCTGCGCACCTTGTCCACCACGGACGCGTCCAGTCCCGCCAGCAACCGCACGCGTGCGTGCAGCGACTGCTCGAAGTCCAGTTCCCCGCGCATTGCCGCCTCGGTCACCTCGGCGACCTTGTCCTGGCACCCGGCATGGGCGGCGAAGAGCTCGATCACCTCGTCCTGGATGAGCGTGGAGTCCACATCCATGACGACCAGGCGCTGGGCGCGCCGGTGCAGTCCGGCCGCGACGACGGCGATATCGACGCCGAGCTTCGCCGCATCGGTCACCAGGGCGGTGCGCAGCGGCTCCGTCTCCGTGCCGGACACCGCGAACTCCACCGCGGTCACCGGGTACTTGGCGAGCCGGAAGACACGGTCGATGTTGGCGCCGGACCGGGTGATCCGCGCGGCGATCGCCGCCGCAGTCTCGGCGGTGAGAGGGTGGCCCAGCACGGTGACCAGGGAACGGCCGAGTCCGCGCGGGCGGTTGTCGCCGATGCCGGAGATGATCTCCGCCTGCAGTTTCATGGACTCCGCCCAGCTGTGGACGGTCGCCCGCAGATTGCCCTCCAGGCCCTGCGCCGGCTCGGTCACGAGCGCGCACAGCACGATTCGGCCACGGGTGACGACCTGCTCGATGTCGACCACATCGACGGAGTAGGCGGCGAGGGTGTCGAAGAGGCCGGCTGTGATGCCCGGCCTGTCCTTGCCGAAGATTTTGACGAGGAGCGTGGGAACGTCCGAGGTCTGCGATGCGCTCATGGTGTTCCCACCGTATCCGGCACGCAGTGCCCCGCGCGCCCGAGGTCCGTCTGGCGGACAGCGAACTCTCGGCGTCCCCAAGGTGTCCCGGACCTTACGTGCTCCGGGTGCTGTCTCCCCCACCGCGCCTTTCTCACCGTCCGCCACCGGGCCCGCGCGGCGCCGGGGGAGGAGGCTGAGGGGGCGGTGGCCCCTCGTCCGGCCACAACGGCGACCGCCTCGCGGCCGAGGACCCGGAGCCGCTCCCGGACCCCCCGCTCCCGGACCCCCCGCCCCGGGGCCGGCCGCGCGGAGGCGGTTCGACGGGACGGATCACGGTAGGAGCATCGGAGATGTCGCCCTCGCCCGGTTCGCCCGGTCCACCGTCGCCCGGTTCGCCCGGTCCACCGTCGTCCCGGGGAGGCTCGCCCGCCGCCCGGCCGGGCGGCCGCATGTCACCGAGTGCCGGTGGGGGACCGGGCCGCTGCCGCCCCTCTCCGGACGGGCGCGCGTCCTGCGGCCCCCACAGCTCCTCGGGCACGGTCAGGTAGGGGTTGGTGTCCGGATTCGGTGGCCGGTACGGCATCCCCGGCGCATACGGCCCGGCTCCCGCCCCGGACGACGGTCCGGCTCCCGCCCCGGACGACGGCCCGCCCTCGGCAGGGCCGACAGCCCCGGAGCCCCGTACGGCCTCCGTACCGCCGACGCCCGCTGCCCCCGCTGTACCCGCCGCGTCCGCCGTGCCCTTCCCCGCCCGGACATCCACCCGGACCGGGGCCGCCGCTCGCGCCGGCGGTGCCGCCCGCCGTCCCGCGGCCCCGCTCACCCACGCCAGCAGCGCCCCCGCGGCACCCGCGCCCGACCCCCAGACGGCACCCATGAGCAGCGCCATGCCGAGGTTCCCGTGCAGTTCGATGCCCGCGCCGAACACGTCGAAGCCGAGCACGGACAGGGAGGCGTTCGCCGACACCTCTGTCAGCCGGGCCAGCAGAGGCAGGGCCAACGCCGTCGCGACCCCCAGCCGCAGCGCGCACCGCCCGGCGAACCCCGCGGCGCCCCCTTCCCGTAGGGCACCCGCACCACCGGTGCCGGGTGCGCCCGGCACCCCGCCGCCCGGATTCCCCGGCCCGGCCGCCGCCTCCAGCGGCGTTCGTACCGCGACCAGCACACCGGCCAGCAGCATCATCACCGCGGCCGCCACCCCCAGCAGCCACACCCGCCCGTCGAGTCCGGCCAGCCGGGCCAGCGTGAGCGGCTGCCCGGAGCCCATGCGCAGCAGGTCGTCCACAGGGTGTGGCAGAACACCGAGCAGCGCACCCGTCGCCCGCCCGTCCCAGGGCACGAACAGCCCGATCGGGACGCCGAGCCATACCCCGTTCGGGGCGCCCAGCAGAGCCGCTCCGGCGATCCGCCGGGGATGGGCGTCGTCGATCGCCGCGTACCCCGCCGCCGCGTACCCCGCCGCCACCGCCACCAACCCCACCATGACCAGGGCGGACACGGCAGGCCGTACGACCCGGTGCACGGCTTCCCAGCCGCGTGGCAGCGGGGTGCGCCGGGACGCGAGCAACGCGACGGCCAGGACGCCGACCGAGCAGACCAGGCCGCCGAGCAGAGTCGGCACCGTCTCGACGGTGAACCCGACCGTCGCCTGAGCGTCGACGAGGTCGCCGACCCGGTCCGGCAGCAGACCCCCGATGTCCCCGATGTCCCCCAGCCCCGGAATCGCCGGCCCGCCGCCTCCACCGCCCGGCAGGCCGGCCGGCCCCAGCGCGCCCCCGTCGATCGTCACGACGTCGTGGCCCGCCCACACCAGCCCGCCCGACATCCCCACGAAGAGCGCTACGACCGTGCCCGCGCGGGCGACGAGTTCGGCCGGCGACAACACGGCATCCGCGGCCCGCAGGGACCGTAGGAAGAAATACGACAACAGCAGCGCACCGACCAGACTCACCCCCAGTGGCGTGATCTCGACGGCAGTACTCGCCTCCGCGCCCGACACCCCGAACGCCGACACATCCCCGGACGGGGTGACCGAGCCGCCGGCCGCCAGTGCCACCACCGCGGCCGTCATCGGCCCCAGGGAACCCGCCGAGTCCGCGTCCAGCAGACGCAGCCCGAGCGCCGCCGTCCCCGCCATCCCGATCAGCGCCCAGCTCACCCCGGCGACCGCGGACATCACGACGTCCACCCACGGCACGCGCGTGCCGTGCCCCCTGGTACCGACGCCCGTGGCAGCACTCATGGCAGCACTCATGGCAGACCCCCCGATCCGCTCCGCGGCGAGGTGGCCGCGCATGTCCCCCTCGCGTGGTTTACCACTCTCCGGCCCGGTTTCAACACCGTCAACGGCGGCGTTCGAAGCGTCGGGCGCACGCTTCGCAAGGCCCGACTTTCGGTCAGAGGGCCGAGCCTGAAATAGTTCCCCCCGATGTTCGACATCCCTAGACTCCCTGCGATGGGGGAAATTCGGGGGACAACTCAGTGGGGCATGGAGTGCCGGAACTCGTACTGGAATCAAACGGACGGACCTGGACGCTCGATCCGTCCAGGTCGTACACCCTGGGACGTGATCCGCAGGGAGACGTCGTGGTGGACGATGCCAGGGTCTCCTGGCGTCACGCCACGATCAGCTTCAACGGGCGCAGTTGGGTCGTCGAGGACCACGGCAGCACCAACGGCACGTTCGCGCAGGGCCAGCGGATCCATCATCTGGAGATCAGCTCCGACACGGCGCTGAACCTGGGCAACGCGAACGACGGGCCGCGTGTGACCCTGTCCGGCGCCGCGGCCCCGGCCGCCTCGCCGCAGGCGCAGCAGCCGTACGCCGCGCAGGGGGTGCAGGGGGCGACCCCGGGCTGGGTCCAGCAGGGGCAGCAGCAGGCCCAGGGCGGCTGGCAGCAGCAGCCGCCGCAGTCGCCGAGGCCGCAGCAGCCCGCGCCGCACGTGCCGCAGCAGCAGGGCCCCGGGGGCGCCGCGGGGGCGGCACCGATGTACGGCGACCGCAGTCCGACCACGTTCCACCAGTTCTCACTCGGCCGCGTGATGCGGATCGGCCGTGCCCTGGAGAACGACCTCGTCGTCTCCGACCTGCAGGTCTCCCGCAACCACGCCGAGTTCCACTCGACGCCCGACGGTCGCATGGAGATCCGCGACCTGGGCTCGCACAACGGCACCTACGTCAACGGTATGCCGATCGCCAAGGGCGGGACGCAACTGCTCGGCCCGGCCGACATCGTCGGCGTCGGCCACTCGACGTTCCGGATCGTCGGTGACCGGCTCGAAGAGTTCGTCGACACCGGCGAGGTGTCCTTCTCCGCCCGGCACCTGACCGTCACGGTCGACGGCGGCAAGCAGATCCTCAAGGACGTCTCCTTCGGCGTGCCCGAGAAGTCGCTGATCGCGGTCATCGGCCCGTCCGGCTCCGGCAAGTCGACCCTGCTCAAGGCGCTCACCGGGTACCGGCCGGCCGACCGGGGCGAGGTCCTCTACGACAACCGGAACCTCTACAAGCAGTTCGCCGAGCTGCGTCAGCGCATCGGTCTGGTCCCGCAGGACGACATCCTGCACAAGGAGCTGACCGTCAAGAAGGCCCTCAAGTACGCGGCCAAGCTCCGCTTCCCGGCCGACACCACGGCCGCCGAGCGCGATGCCCGCATCGACGAGGTGCTGCGCGAGCTGAAGCTCGACATCCACAAGGACAAGAAGATCACGTCCCTCTCCGGCGGCCAGCGCAAGCGGGTCTCGGTGGCACTGGAGCTGCTCACCAAGCCGTCACTGATCTTCCTGGACGAGCCGACCTCGGGCCTCGACCCGGGCATGGACCGCGACGTCATGCAGCTGCTGCGCGGACTCGCCGACGACGGGCGCACCGTCCTCGTGGTCACCCACTCCGTGGCCGAGCTGGCGATCTGCGACAAGCTCCTGGTGATGGCTCCAGGAGGCTCGGTCGCCTACTTCGGCCCGCCCGACGAGGCGCTGAACTTCTTCGGCTACGACACCTGGGCCGACGTCTTCTCCGCATTCGAGAACTATCGCGACTACGACTGGGCGGGCCGCTGGAAGGGCTCGCAGCACTACCAGATGTACGCCGCGGACATCGACGCGGTCGCGCCGCAGTCCGTACCGGCCCCCCAGGTACAGGCGCTGCGGCCGCCGAAGCCACAGGGCTGGATGTCGCAGTTCGTCACACTGGTGCGCCGCTACGTCTCGGTGATCGCCTCCGACAAGGGCTTCCTCGCCCTGACGGTGATCCTGCCGGCCGTTCTCGGCGCGGTCAGTCTGCTCATCGACCCCGACAAGGGGCTGCTGCCGAACCTGCCCAACCAGGCCGGCCAGATCCGTCCCAACGGCACCGCCGCCACGGTCCTGCTGATCCTCGCGGTCGGCGCCTGCTTCTCCGGCGCCGCGAACTCCGTACGTGAGCTGATCAAGGAACGGGTCATCTACGAGCGGGAACGCGCGACGGGGCTGTCCCGCTCGGCGTATCTGATGTCCAAGGTGTTCGTGCTCGGCATGGTCACCGTGCTGCAGGGCCTGCTGGTCGGCGTCATCGGTTTCTCCAGCCGGGAGATTCCCGAGGAGGGGCTGGTCCTCGGCGGCTTCACCCTGCTCGAGCTGTCCATCCCGATCATGGCGCTGGGCTTCACCTCGATGATGTTCGGTCTGATCATCTCCGCGCTGGTGAAGACCGCCGAGAAGACCATGCCGCTGCTGGTGATGTTCGCGATCATCCAGGTCGTGTTCACCGGCTGCCTGTTCGCGCTGCACGGCACGGTCGGCGTCAACCAGTTCTCGTTCCTGATGCCGTCGCGCTGGGCGGTCGCCGCCTCCGGTGCCACGCTGGACTTCAACCTGATCAGCCCGCCGGAGACGCCGGGCGACACCGATCCGCTGTGGGAGCACACCGCCGGGACCTGGCTCATGGACATGGGCGCGCTCATCGCCCTCGGCGTGATCTGCGGCTTCTTCGTGGCCCGCTTCCTGCGCCGGCACGAGCCCGAGGTCATGCGCAAGTAACCGGAGCGGCCGCCCGCGCGCCGTACGCCCCGAAGGGCGGCACCCTGTCAGGAGGGTGCCGCCCTTCGGCGTGTCCGTTCGCGTCAGATCGCGTGAAGAGGTCCGCGCCGACCTCAGTACGCGCTGTAGACGTTGTCCATGGAGCCGTACCGGTCGGCCGCGTAGTTGCAGGCGGCGGTGATGTTCGCGACCGGGTCGTAGATGTTCTTCGACGTGCCCGGGACGTGGTACGCCGAGAACGTCGGCGGGATCACCTGCAGCAGACCCTTGGACGGGATGCCGTTCTGGGCGTTGATGTCCCACAGGTTGATGGCCTTCGGGTTGCCCGAGGACTCCCGGATGATGTTGCGGTGGATGCCCTCGTACGAGCCCGGGATACCACGCTTGTTCATGATGTCCAGGGACTTACGGATCCAGCCGTCGAGGTTGTCGGCGTAGCTCTCCTGGGCGGGCTTGCCGGTCTCGCCGCGCTCGCCACCCCAGTGGCGGTCGCCGGAGCGGCTGGCCGCTTCCCCGGCCTCGCGCTCCTGCTCGGCCTTCTTCTTTGCGGCGGCAGCGTCGGCCTTCTTCTTCGCGGCGGCAGCGTCGGCCTTCTTCTCGGCCGCGGCGTCGGCGGCGGCGTCGGCGGCGGCCTGCTTCTTCGCCGCGATCAGCTCGGTCTTCACACCGGAGCCGGCCAGCTGGTCGGTGACGGTGCCCTTGACGTCCTTGATCGGCTCGGTGCTGTACGAGATCCGCGCGGCGGGGGCCGCCTCGCTCGTGGTGGTCGTCGAGGCGTCGCTCGGCGCGGCCGAGAAGCCGATGGCGGCGGCACCGAGGGCGGCGACACCGGCGGCGGCGATCTTGTGATGGCGGTTCAACGCACGGGCATGACCACGGATGAGGAAGTTCTTCGACATGGGTGGGAGACCTCTTCGACTAGCGCGGAGGTCGCTCAACGTCCGGCGGGGACAGTGGTTCTTCCGGCACGAACGCCGCGAGGGGACAACCCACGGCGCTGAGCGACGGGAGCCATTCTTAGCGGCCGCAAAATAGCGGGGCAAAGGTGTGACGTACGAAGGCGGATAGTGGATCAGGGTAGGGGCATGAGGGGCGAATCGGACTATCCGCCCCGCCGGGATGCCCGCTTTTCTCTCCTATGTACCTTCGTACGTGATGTACGCCCTATGCCTGGCCTCACATCGAGCCCCCTCGATTCTCACCGAGAGTTGCTGGAGCAAGTCGCTCTGTGAGGGGATTCGACCGGTGCTCCGGCAGGCCGTCGGAGGGCTCTCGGCAGGACCGAGGTCCTACGACCTCCGGCCCAGGTCACCGCCGCCACCGGACGGATCCGCGGTGGCGGGACCCGCCGGTACCGTGAGGACATGAGCCACGGTCCCCCGTCCGGCCTCGCCGCGGTGAGCACCGCGCTGCTGGCCATGAGCAGGCACCTCGAGGTGCGCGACGTCCTCAAGACGATCGTCGCCTCGGCGCGTGAGCTGCTCGACGCCCAGTACGCCGCACTCGGCGTCCCCGACGACCACGGCGGCTTCGCCCAGTTCGTCGTCGACGGAGTCAGCGAAGGCCAGTGGAAGGCCATCGGTCCCCTTCCGCGCCAGCACGGCGTGCTCGCCGCGATGCTGCGCGAGGACGGACCCCAGCGCCTCGCCGATGTGCGCAAGGACCCCCGCTTCGGGGGCTGGCCCAGCGCCCACCCCGACCTGGTCGACTTCCTGGGCCTGCCCATCCGCGACGGCGACGAGGTCATCGGCGCCCTCTTCCTCGCCAACAAGCTGAGGCCCGCGGGGGGACACCCGCCCCAGACCCCGGGAGGTCCCGAGCCGGACGGCATCTGCGGATTCACCCAGGACGACGAGGACGTCCTCGGCATCCTGGCCCAGCACGCCGCGATCGCCCTCACCAACGCCCGGCTCTACGAACGCAGCCGCGAACTGACCATCGCCGAGGAACGCTCCCGCCTCGCACACGAGCTCCACGACGCCGTCAGCCAGAAACTGTTCTCCCTGCGCCTCACCGCCCAGGCGGCTGCCCGCCTCGTGGACCGCGACCCGTCCCGGGCCAAGGGGGAACTCCAGCAGGTCGCCGCACTCGCGGCCGAGGCCGCCGAGGAACTGCGCGCCGCGGTCGTCGAACTGCGCCCCGCGGCCCTCGACGAGGACGGCCTCGTCGCCACCCTCCGCACCCAGGTCCAGGTCCTCGACCGCGCGCACAGCGCGCGGGTGACCTTCGCCGCCCGCGGTGTGCGCGCCCTGCCCGCCACCCAGGAGGAGGCGGTGCTGCGCGTGGCGCAGGAAGCGCTGCACAACGCGCTGCGGCACGCGGAGGCCGGCCAGGTCGATGTCACCCTGGAACGCCGGGGCAACGGCGCCGTCCTGCGGGTCGCCGACGACGGCAAGGGCTTCGACCCGGGGATCATCCGCCGCGCGGGACGCCACCTCGGCCTGGTCTCCATGCGCGACCGGGCGAGCGGGGCAGGCGGCAGCCTGACCGTGGAATCGGCGCCCGGCAAGGGCGCCACGATCGAGATGGAGGTTCCCGGTGGCTGACGCGATCAGGGTGCTGCTGGTCGACGACCACCAGGTGGTCCGTCGGGGCCTGCGCACCTTCCTGGAGGTGCAGGACGACATCGAGGTCGTCGGCGAGGCCGCGGACGGCGCCGAAGGAGTCGCCCTCGCCGACGAACTGCGGCCCGACGTGATCCTGATGGACGTCAGGATGCCGGGCATGGACGGGGTGGAGGCCCTGCGCCGGCTCCGCGAACTGGACCACCACGCGCGCGTGCTGATCGTCACCAGCTTCACCGAGCAGCGCACCGTGGTCCCGGCCCTGCGCGCGGGCGCCGCCGGATACGTGTACAAGGACATCGACCCCGACGCGCTCGCCGGGGCCATCCGCTCCGTGCACGCGGGACACGTCCTTCTCCAGGCCGAGGTCGCCGGTGCCCTGCTGGCCCAGGAGGAGACCCACTCCGGTCAGGGCCGCGCCGGTTCGCTCACGGAGCGGGAACGCGAGGTGCTCGGCCTCATAGCGGACGGACGCTCCAACCGGGAGATCGCCCGAGCCCTCGTGCTCTCCGAGAAGACCGTGAAGACCCACGTCTCGAACATCCTGATGAAACTCGACCTGTCGGACCGCACCCAGGCCGCCCTGTGGGCCGTACGCCACGGGCTGAGCACCTGAGGGGCCTGAGTACCTGAGGGGCCTGGGCCCTCGGGTGCTTCCGGACGTCCGAGGGCCCGACCAGGGCCTGTCCGGTGGATCGTGCCGGAGACGCGGGGACCTGCAGGCTCTCCCACGAGCTCTTCGAGCAGGGGGCCCCGTCGTGTCGACGCCCTCCCCGGCCTCGCAGCCGAACGCACCGGTCCCCGCTCACCCCGGCGGGACGGATACCGCCGATCACCTCCGCCGAGATTCGCCGGACAGGCCTGGCGGCCAGGCGGTTGGGCGCATGACACCCGGCGCCGTGACGTCCGGGACCGTGCGGACGGTTCCCCTCCGGTCCGAGATTCATACTGTCGTGGGAATGCCGCCCGGATGGCGCATCCTTCTTCGGCCCCCGCCGTTGTCCCGTACGTACCGCGGCGCCTGCCGCGGGGACCGCGAGGAGGGCTCGGAAAGTGAAGAACCTGAAGAAGGCAGCGGCCGTGACGATGGCGGTCGGCGGACTGCTCGCCGCCGGTACGGGCATGGCCTCCGCCACCGACGGCGCGCACGCCGACGGCACGGCCGTGGGCTCCCCGGGCGTCGTCTCGGGCAACGTCATCCAGGTCCCGGTCGACGTCCCGGTCAACGTGTCCGGCAACAGCGTCAACGTGATCGGCCTGCTGAACCCCGCCTTCGGCAACGTGGCGGTCAACGGCTGACGCCTGTCACCGAACCGGTGACGACCCCGGCCTCCCGGCCTCACCCGGGAGGCCGGGAGGCGTGGTCGCCACTGTCCGGGGCACCGGGGACACAAGGACCGTTCTCCCGGTCACCGACGAACCGGCACTCACCCGACGCCCCGCTCCCGCTCCTCCACCACGGAGCCGTACGCGGCGACCTGTGCCCGCCGGGCCGTCCGCTCCACCGGACGCAGAGCCTCCCCGCGGGCCGCCATCTCCGATGCGCTCACCGCACCCCCGTGCCCGTTCGTACGGGCCAGCGAGACCAGCGCCCCGACCCGCTGCGCCAGCTCCAGCACCCGCACCGCCCGCGGCGGATATCCCGGCGCCAGCACCTGACGCCCCGGCTCCACCCGCGCCCGGTAGGCGTCGAGCGCCGCCTCGGCCACCGGCCCCGACCCGGCCACGTCCAGCCGCGTCAGGACCTCGGTCGCCTCCCGCAGCGCCTCCGCCAGCTCCCGCTCCGCCTCGCCGAGCGAGGGCACATCGGCGGGCGGTGCCTCCCGCACCGGCAGGCAGTGCCAGACGACCTCCACACGCACATCACCCTCGGGCCCGGCCTCCCGGACCTCGGGCACCAACCCCAGGGCGGCCCCGTGACCGACCACCGCCTCCCCGGCCTCCAGCGCCCGCGCGTTGAACTCCGGCGGCCCGCTAAGCCCCAGCGGATGCCCAGGAGTGGGCAGCGCGATCCGCAGCCCGGTCACCCCGAGCGCCCGCAGCCGGCCCAGCGCCAGCGTGAGGCCCACCGGCGCGGGCTCGCCCGGCACTCCCTCCACCCGGTGCACCGCGTCGTCGCCGACGATGGCGAGCACGGCGTCATCAGGGGAGACAAGACCGGAGAAAAGGGCATTTCCCCATGAGGTGAGACGTCCTGAACGTGGTTCGGAGAGCATGCCTCCACCCTAAGGACAGGACCTATGGGATGTCCGGGCCGACCGGTGGCGTAGATTTCATGGAGGGCTGCGCCCACGGGGGCGGCGGACCGATCACAGGCGTACGACACAGCCGGGACCCGGCCACACTGCAAGGGGAGACAACGCGCTCATGAGCGATGTTCTGGAGCTTCAGGACGTATCCGTGGTCCGTGAGGGCCGGGCTCTGGTGGACCAGGTGTCCTGGTCGGTCAAGGAGGGCGAGCGCTGGGTCATCCTCGGCCCCAACGGCGCCGGCAAGACCACTCTCCTCAATATCGCCTCCAGTTACCTGTTCCCCAGCAGCGGCACCGCCACCGTTCTCGGCGAGACCCTCGGCACCCCCGGCACCGACGTCTTCGAACTGCGCCCGCGCATCGGTATCGCCGGCAACGGCATGGCCGACAAACTCCCCAAGAACCAGACGGTCCTGCAGACCGTACTGACCGCCGCCTACGGCATGACCGCCGGCTGGCAGGAGGAGTACGAGGAGGTCGACGAGCAGCGCGCCCACGCCTTCCTCGACCGTCTGGGCATGTCCGAGTTCGTGGACCGCACATTCGGCACCCTCTCCGAGGGCGAGCGCAAGCGCACCCTCATCGCCCGCGCGCTGATGACCGACCCGGAGCTGCTGCTCCTCGACGAGCCCGCCGCCGGCCTCGACCTCGGAGGCCGTGAGGACCTCGTACGCCGTCTCGGCCGCCTCGCCCGCGACCCGATCGCCCCCTCCATGCTCATGGTCACGCACCACGTCGAGGAGATCGCCCCGGGCTTCACCCACGTGCTGATGATCCGTCAGGGAAAGGTTCTCGCCGCCGGCCCGCTGGAACTCGAGCTCACCTCTCGCAACCTCTCCCTCTGCTTCGGCCTTCCGCTGGTCGTGGAGCAGGTCGGTGACCGCTGGACGGCACAGGGGCTTCCGATGGCCTGAGGCCGGTGACCCGAACCGGGCCCGGCCCTGCTCTGCTCTTGGGGGATTCAGGGAGCAGCAGGCCCAGGAGTTCACGGACACGTCGGGACAGGTCCTCCTCAAACACCGGGCCGAGAAGGTCCGTTCATACCCCGGCGCTCTGTCGGTGGCCGGTGCGCGGTCCTACCATGACGATGTGGACATCGACGCATGGCTCTGGTGGCTGATCGGCGCGGCTGTACTCGGCATCGCGCTGGTGATCACCGCGATGCCCGAACTCGGCATGCTCGCGGTGGGCGCAGTCGCCGCCGCGGTGGTCTCCGGCGTCTTCGGTGGCGGTGCCGTGCTCCAGGTCGTGGTCTTCGCCGTCGTCTCGACCGCTCTCATCGCCGTCGTACGGCCCATCGCGAAGCGACAACGCACACAACGCCCCCGATACGCCACCGGCGTGGACGCCTTGAAGGGCAAACAGGCGGTCGTACTGGAGCGGGTGGACGGCTCCGGCGGCCGGATCAAACTCGCCGGCGAGATCTGGTCCGCACGCGCCTTCGAAGCCGGCCGCGCCTTCGAAGTCGGCCAGGAAGTGGACGTCGTGGAGATCGAGGGAGCCACGGCGATCGTCATGTGACCGCACGACCGACCGCACGACCTGTGCGATCGACCTCGTACGACGTGCTCCCACGGGACAACAACTGGACCGAACCGCCAGCGAGTTGTACTACGGTCTGGCAGACTCGACCAGCAAGATCTTCAACAGGCATAAGATCTTCCGAAGGCGCCGAGACGAAGAAGGGTACGGGGAACCGACGATGGAACCGGTCATCATCGTTCTGATCATCCTGGTGGTGTTGGTCTTCATCGCCCTGATCAAGACGATCCAAGTCATCCCGCAGGCGAGCGCGGCCATCGTCGAGCGCTTCGGCCGCTACACGCGCACCCTCAACGCGGGCCTCAACATCGTCGTCCCGTTCATCGACACCATTCGCAACCGGATCGACCTGCGCGAACAGGTCGTCCCGTTCCCACCGCAGCCGGTGATCACCCAGGACAACCTGGTCGTCAACATCGACACCGTCATCTACTACCAGGTGACCGACGCGCGGGCCGCCACCTACGAGGTGGCCAGTTACATCCAGGCGATCGAGCAGCTCACTGTCACCACCCTGCGCAACATCATCGGCGGCATGGACCTCGAGCGCACCCTGACCTCCCGCGAGGAGATCAACGCGGCCCTGCGCGGCGTCCTCGACGAGGCCACCGGCAAGTGGGGCATCCGCGTCAACCGCGTCGAGCTCAAGGCGATCGAGCCGCCCACCTCCATCCAGGACTCGATGGAGAAGCAGATGCGCGCCGACCGCGACAAGCGCGCCGCGATCCTCCAGGCCGAAGGCGTCCGGCAGTCCGAGATCCTGCGCGCCGAGGGCGAGAAGCAGTCCCAGATCCTGCGGGCCGAGGGCGAGGCCAAGGCGGCGGCCCTCAGGGCCGAGGGCGAGGCCCAGGCCGTCCGGACGGTCTTCGAGGCGATCCACGCGGGCGACCCCGACCAGAAGCTGCTCTCCTACCAGTACCTCCAGATGCTCCCGAAGATCGCCGAGGGAAACGCCAACAAGCTCTGGATCGTCCCCAGCGAGATCGGCGACGCGCTCAAGGGCCTGTCCGGCGCCATGGGCAACTTCGGTAACTTCGGCGGGGGCGGCCAGGGCGGTGGCAACGGCGACTCGGGCGCCACCACGGAACGCCGGGAGAAGCCCTCCATCGACTGACCCGACGACGGGCAGAACGCGACGAGCAGCACGAGGCCGGAAGTACGGCGGGGCCCGCTTCCCCAGGGAAGCGGGCCCCGCCGTACTCGTACGAGAAACAGGTCTAGGCCGCGGGCTGAGCCAGCCACTCCGGCAGCGCCTCCAAGTCCTCCCGCCCCAGAGCAAGCAGCATCGCGTCCGCCGGAGTCGGCTCGAACGGCTGCCGCAGCAGTGGCATCCCCGCCTGCTCCGGAGTCCGGTTCGCCTTGCGGTGATTGTCCTCCGCGCACGAGGCCACCGTGTTCAGCCAGGTGTCCCGACCACCGTGCGACCGCGGCACCACGTGGTCCACGGTGGTGGCCCGCCGCCCGCAGTACGCGCACCGGTTCCGGTCACGCACCAGCACACCCCGCCTCGACCATGGCGCCCGTCTTCGGAACGGCACCCTGACGTATTGGCAGAGCCTGATCACCCGCGGCGCCGGTATGTCGACCGCGGCTCCCCGCATCCGCAGCTCGGGATGGGCCTGCTCGACGACCGCCTTGTCCTGAAGCACCAGAACGACGGCTCGGTTCAACGTCACCGTCGACAACGGCTCGAAGCTCGCGTTCAGTACCAGCGTGTCCCGCATGTCAGCCCACCTTCCGTGCCCACCGGCCCACCCCTCGGCGGACTGGGATCAACTCTGGCCGGGCACGCCGAGATGGACAACGCAATATCTGCTGCTTCACGGGAGGTGTCCCCCGCCCCCGGCAACAAAAATGCCCGCCCCTGATCAATTCCAAGACCAGGGGCGGGCAAACGTTCCGTGAACGCCGGGATCGGGTCAGGAGCCGGCGGGCACCTCGTACTCACCGATCAGCCGGGCCCGCGCGAGCGTGTGGAAACGCAGGTTGAAGCCCACGGCCGCAGGGGACGCGTCCGAGCCCGGACCGAGCTTCTCCTGATCCACCGCGTACACCGTGAACACATACCGGTGCGGTCCGTCACCGGGCGGCGGCGCCGCACCGCCGAAGTCCTTGGTGCCGTAGTCGTTGCGAGCCTGGATCGTGCCCTCGGGCAGCCCCGCGAACCCGCCGCTGCCCGCACCGGTCGGCAGCTCGGTCACCGAGGCCGGGATGTCGAACACCACCCAGTGCCAGAACCCGCTCCCCGTCGGGGCGTCCGGGTCGTAGCAGGTCACGGCGAAGCTCCTGGTCTCCGGCGGGAAGCCCGTCCAGCGCAACTGCGGCGAGGTGTTGCCGCCCGCGTACACCTGGGCCTCCTGGAGCGTGGCACCCTCCTCGACCTCCCCGCTCGTCACCGTGAACGACGGCACGGGCGGGTGGAAGTCATGGGGGAGCGGACGTCGCTCGAGCTCGGTCACCTCGGTACCTCCTGCTGATCGCCTACGTTCGGTGGGAACCGAGCCTAGAACCAGTTCCGCTTGCTGCCGACCTCCGACAGCCACTGGTTGAGGTAGGCGGCCCAGTCGGTGCCCTGGTAGTCGTTCAGCCCCACCTTGAAGGACCGGAAGGTGTCGCTGCCCTCACTGAACAGACCGGGCTTCTTGTCCATCTCCAGCACGACATCCATCGCCTGGTCGTCGGCCACGAAGGTCAGCTCGACCTGCTGCAGCCCGTGGTACTGCTGCGGCGGGAAGAACTCGATCTCCTGGTAGAAGGGCAGCTTCTGCCGGGTGCCCCGGACATGGCCGCGCTCCATGTCCGCGCTCTTGAACCGGAAGCCCAGCTGGATGAACGCGTCCAGGATCGCCTTCTGCGCCGGCAGCGGGTGCACACTGATCGGGTCCAGGTCACCGGAGTCCACGGCCCGCGCGATCGCGAGTTCCGTGGTCACACCGATGTTCATCCCGCGCAGCGGCTGCCCGTCGATCGTCGTGATCGGCGTCTCCCAGGGGATCTCCAGCCCGAACGGGACCGCGTGGACGGCACCGGCCTCGAGTTCGAAGGCGCCACCGAGCCGCGACTTGGCGAACTCGATGTTCTGCTTGTACTCCTCGTCGCCGCTCTCGACCTCGACCTTCGCCTGCAGCCCGACCGCCAGACCCTCGATCTGCTGATTCACGGACCCGCCCTGGATCCGTACCTCACCCTGGACGACCCCGCCCGGAACGACGTTGACCTCGTGCAGCACCGTCTCGACCGAAGCCCCGCCGGCTCCCAGGCTCGCGAGCAGCTTCTTGAACGCCATGTCTCTCCCCTTGTTGTTCTCTATCGCGTCGTTGCCACATGTGGACCTTCGATCCCTAACAACGCGATCCGGCTCTGGCCGGTTCCGTGTCCGTCACCCTTGCAAGCGCGGCGTTCTGTGACCACCCTGTGGCGGAACCCGCCTGGAGTACTCTCGGACGCCATGATCGCGACCCCCGACCGTACGCCTCCGCCCAGGGAGTTCTTCGACCGCCCCGTCCTCGAGGTCGCCCCCGACCTGCTCGGTCGGCTCGTCGTCCGTAGCACGCCGGACGGTCCGACAGCCCTCCGCCCGACGGAGGCCGAGGCATACGACGGCCCCAACGATCCCGGCTCCCACGCCTACCGGGGTCGCACCGCCCGCAACAGCGTGATGTTCGGTCCGCCCGGCCCTGTGTACGTCTGCTTCACCTATGGCATGGCAAGGCGGTCGGTATGAACGTTGTGGATCTCGCTCACCCCGCTGAAGAAGTCGCCCCCAAGCTGCTCGGCGCCATCCTCACCCACGAGTCCCCCGAGGGAACCGTGAGCATCACCATCACGGAGACCGAGGCGTACTCCGGTACGGCCGACCCCGCCTCCCACGCCTACCGAGGCAGGACACCCCGAAACGCCGTCATGTTCGGACCCGCAGGACACCTGTACGTCTACCGGTCTCACGGCCTCCACTGGTGCGCCAACATCGTCACCGGGACAGACGGCATCGCTTCAGCTGTCCTCATCCGGGCAGGCAGGGTCATCGAAGGGGAAGGCCTGGCACGCAAGCGGCGAGGGGACAAGGTCGAGAGTCCACGTCTCGCGCGGGGGCCGGGGAACTTCTGCCGAGCGCTCGGCATCGCGGCAGAGCACAACGGCACGGACCTACTGACAGGCGCCTCGGTCGCGCTGTCCGAGGGCGAGCCAGTACCCGCCGCACTCATCCGGGCCGGCCCTCGGGTAGGCGTGAGCAGAGCCCACGACTGGCAGCACCGGTTCTACCTCGCCGACGATCCAACGGTCTCGGCGTACCGACTGAGCCCGAGAGCCAAGCCGTCCGCCGGAGCCTGAGCCGTTGTACGCCTCGCCTGCAGCTCGCCGGTGAGTCGGTTCTGGGGCGGCCGGGGACCCGACCGTGAGCCGGTATCGGGCCCATGGCCCGAAGCGCCGAAGAAGTTGACTCGGCTTCGGAAGATGCGTAGTGTGGTCCGAGCCGCTGAACCGGGTACGGCGTTCGCCTGCAGCCGGAAGCGGTCAACCCACTACTCAAGATCACCCTCAAGAGGGTCGAATTCGTCATGTCCTCATGTCTGAATTTCGAACCGGTGAAGCCCGATTATGAATCGAGCGAGGGAATCGGCTAGCGTAGTGAATGTCGAAAGGCCGACAGGCGAAAGCCCAAAGCGTACCGACAACCCCATCGACTGGGAATCAGGCCCGAAAGAGTCTGATAGGGTCGGAGCCGCCGGAAAGGGAAACGCGAAAAGCGGAAACCCGGAAGGCGAAACCCCGAGGAAACCGGATCACAAAGATCTGATAGAGTCGGAAACGCAAGACCGAAGGGAAGCGCCCGGAGGAAAGCCCGAGAGGGTGAGTACAAAGGAAGCGTCCGTTCCTTGAGAACTCAACAGCGTGCCAAAAATCAACGCCAGATTATGTTGATACCCCGTTCCCGGCCCACGGCCGGGGCGAGGTTCCTTTGAAAAAAACACAGCGAGGACGCTGTGAACGGCCGGGCCTATTCCGCCCGACCGTTCCGCTCTCGTGTGTGTTCTTCCGGCAGTCCTTAACCGGACACCGCCGGGAAAGCATTCACGGAGAGTTTGATCCTGGCTCAGGACGAACGCTGGCGGCGTGCTTAACACATGCAAGTCGAACGATGAACCACTTCGGTGGGGATTAGTGGCGAACGGGTGAGTAACACGTGGGCAATCTGCCCCTCACTTCGGGACAAGCCCTGGAAACGGGGTCTAATACCGGATAATACCCGCGTCCGCATGGACGGGGGTTGAAAGCTCCGGCGGTGAGGGATGAGCCCGCGGCCTATCAGCTTGTTGGTGAGGTAACGGCTCACCAAGGCGACGACGGGTAGCCGGCCTGAGAGGGCGACCGGCCACACTGGGACTGAGACACGGCCCAGACTCCTACGGGAGGCAGCAGTGGGGAATATTGCACAATGGGCGAAAGCCTGATGCAGCGACGCCGCGTGAGGGATGACGGCCTTCGGGTTGTAAACCTCTTTCAGCAGGGAAGAAGCGAAAGTGACGGTACCTGCAGAAGAAGCGCCGGCTAACTACGTGCCAGCAGCCGCGGTAATACGTAGGGCGCGAGCGTTGTCCGGAATTATTGGGCGTAAAGAGCTCGTAGGCGGCTTGTCGCGTCGGTTGTGAAAGCCCGGGGCTTAACCCCGGGTCTGCAGTCGATACGGGCAGGCTAGAGTTCGGTAGGGGAGATCGGAATTCCTGGTGTAGCGGTGAAATGCGCAGATATCAGGAGGAACACCGGTGGCGAAGGCGGATCTCTGGGCCGATACTGACGCTGAGGAGCGAAAGCGTGGGGAGCGAACAGGATTAGATACCCTGGTAGTCCAC
Source organism: Streptomyces sp. P9-A2 (assembly GCF_036634175.1). Classification (NCBI taxonomy): domain Bacteria; kingdom Bacillati; phylum Actinomycetota; class Actinomycetes; order Kitasatosporales; family Streptomycetaceae; genus Streptomyces; species Streptomyces sp. P9-A2. The sequence goes on along the minus strand of NZ_JAZIFX010000001.1, from coordinate 1,564,392 downwards.
GCCGTAAACGGTGGGAACTAGGTGTTGGCGACATTCCACGTCGTCGGTGCCGCAGCTAACGCATTAAGTTCCCCGCCTGGGGAGTACGGCCGCAAGGCTAAAACTCAAAGGAATTGACGGGGGCCCGCACAAGCAGCGGAGCATGTGGCTTAATTCGACGCAACGCGAAGAACCTTACCAAGGCTTGACATACACCGGAAACGTCTGGAGACAGGCGCCCCCTTGTGGTCGGTGTACAGGTGGTGCATGGCTGTCGTCAGCTCGTGTCGTGAGATGTTGGGTTAAGTCCCGCAACGAGCGCAACCCTTGTTCTGTGTTGCCAGCATGCCCCTTCGGGGGTGATGGGGACTCACAGAAGACCGCCGGGGTCAACTCGGAGGAAGGTGGGGACGACGTCAAGTCATCATGCCCCTTATGTCTTGGGCTGCACACGTGCTACAATGGCCGGTACAATGAGCTGCGATACCGCAAGGTGGAGCGAATCTCAAAAAGCCGGTCTCAGTTCGGATTGGGGTCTGCAACTCGACCCCATGAAGTCGGAGTTGCTAGTAATCGCAGATCAGCATTGCTGCGGTGAATACGTTCCCGGGCCTTGTACACACCGCCCGTCACGTCACGAAAGTCGGTAACACCCGAAGCCGGTGGCCCAACCCCTTGCGGGGAGGGAGCCGTCGAAGGTGGGACTGGCGATTGGGACGAAGTCGTAACAAGGTAGCCGTACCGGAAGGTGCGGCTGGATCACCTCCTTTCTAAGGAGCATCTAGCTGCCGCAAGGCGGCCAGAGCCACTACGCCGGCATCCGTCCGGCGGTGGTCAGCTCATGGGTGGAACGTTGATTATTTCGGCACTCCCGCTCGTCTTCTCCTTCCAGTACTGCCCCTTCGGGGCGTGGAACGGCGGAGGAGACGCCAGGGGGTGCCGGGCACGCTGTTGGGTGTCTGAGGGCACGGCCGCAAGGCCCGCTCCTCGATGCCGACCCCGGTACAGCACCGCGCAAGCGGTGTGTGACGGGTGGTCGGTCGTTGTTTGAGAACTGCACAGTGGACGCGAGCATCTGTGGCCAAGTTTTTAAGGGCGCACGGTGGATGCCTTGGCACCAGGAACCGATGAAGGACGTGGGAGGCCACGATAGTCCCCGGGGAGTCGTCAACCAGACTTTGATCCGGGGGTGTCCGAATGGGGAAACCCGGCAGTCGTCATGGGCTGTCACCCATACCTGAACACATAGGGTATGCGGAGGGAACGCGGGGAAGTGAAACATCTCAGTACCCGCAGGAAGAGAAAACAACCGTGATTCCGGGAGTAGTGGCGAGCGAAACCGGATGAGGCCAAACCGTAGGCGTGCAAGACCCGGCAGGGGTTGCGCCTACGGGGTTGTGGGATCTCTCTTTCATGGTCTGCCGGCCATGAGACGAGTCAGAAACCGTTGATGTAGGCGAAGGACATGCGAAAGGTCCGGCGCAGAGGGTAAGACCCCCGTAGCCGAAACGTCAACGGCTCGTTTGAGAGACACCCAAGTAGCACGGGGCCCGAGAAATCCCGTGTGAATCCGGCGGGACCACCCGCCAAGCCTCAAATATTCCCTGGTGACCGATAGCGGATAGTACCGTGAGGGAATGGTGAAAAGTACCGCGGGAGCGGAGTGAAATAGTACCTGAAACCGTGTGCCTACAAGCCGTGGGAGCGTCGGAATGAGGCTTGCCTCATTCTCGTGACTGCGTGCCTTTTGAAGAATGAGCCTGCGAGTTTGCGGTGTGTTGCGAGGTTAACCCGGGTGGGGAAGCCGTAGCGAAAGCGAGTCCGAACAGGGCGTCTCAGTAGCATGCTCAAGACCCGAAGCGGAGTGATCTAGCCATGGGCAGGTTGAAGCGGAGGTAAGACTTCGTGGAGGACCGAACCCACCAGGGTTGAAAACCTGGGGGATGACCTGTGGTTAGGGGTGAAAGGCCAATCAAACTCCGTGATAGCTGGTTCTCCCCGAAATGCATTTAGGTGCAGCGTCGCGTGTTTCTTGCCGGAGGTAGAGCACTGGATAGGCGATGGGCCCTACCGGGTTACTGACCTTAGCCAAACTCCGAATGCCGGTAAGTGAGAGCGCGGCAGTGAGACTGTGGGGGATAAGCTCCATGGTCGAGAGGGAAACAGCCCAGAGCATCGACTAAGGCCCCCAAGCGTACGCTAAGTGGAAAAGGATGTGGAGTCGCACAGACAACCAGGAGGTTGGCTTAGAAGCAGCCACCCTTGAAAGAGTGCGTAATAGCTCACTGGTCTAGTGATTCCGCGCCGACAATGTAGCGGGGCTCAAGCGTACCGCCGAAGTCGTGTCATTGCAGCTATAGGGCCAACGCCCGCTGTGATGGGTAGGGGAGCGTCGTCTGCCGGGTGAAGCCGCGCCGGAAGGCAGTGGTGGACGGTTGACGAGTGAGAATGCAGGCATGAGTAGCGATACACACGTGAGAAACGTGTGCGCCGATTGACTAAGGGTTCCTGGGTCAAGCTGATCTGCCCAGGGTAAGTCGGGACCTAAGGCGAGGCCGACAGGCGTAGTCGATGGATAACCGGTTGATATTCCGGTACCCGCTGTGAAGCGTCAAACATTGAATCAGGCGATGCTAAGCCCGTGAAGCCGTTCCGGACCCTTCGGGGAAAGGAAAGTGGTGGAGCCGGCGGACCAGACTTGTAGTAGGTGAGTGATGGGGTGACGCAGGAAGGTAGTCCAGCCCGGGCGGTGGTAGTCCCGGGGTAAGGGTGTAGCCCGTCATCCAGGTAAATCCGGATGACATGGGGGTGAGACCCGATGCCGAGCCGATTGTGGCGAAGTGGATGATCCTATGCTGTCGAGAAAAGCCTCTAGCGAGTTTCATGGCGGCCCGTACCCTAAACCGACTCAGGTAGTCAGGTAGAGAATACCGAGGCGTTCGGGTGAACTATGGTTAAGGAACTCGGCAAAATGCCCCCGTAACTTCGGGAGAAGGGGGGCCATGTCCGGTGATCCGATTTACTCGGTGAGCTGGGTGTGGCCGCAGAGACCAGCGAGAAGCGACTGTTTACTAAAAACACAGGTCCGTGCGAAGCCGTAAGGCGATGTATACGGACTGACGCCTGCCCGGTGCTGGAACGTTAAGGGGACCGGTTAGTCACTCTTCGGGGTGGCGAGGCTGAGAACTTAAGCGCCAGTAAACGGCGGTGGTAACTATAACCATCCTAAGGTAGCGAAATTCCTTGTCGGGTAAGTTCCGACCTGCACGAATGGCGTAACGACTTCTCGACTGTCTCAACCATAGGCCCGGTGAAATTGCACTACGAGTAAAGATGCTCGTTTCGCGCAGCAGGACGGAAAGACCCCGGGACCTTTACTACAGTTTGATATTGGTGTTCGGTTCGGCTTGTGTAGGATAGCTGGGAGACTGTGAACCCATCACGCCAGTGGTGGGGGAGTCGTCGTTGAAATACCAGTCTGGTCGTGCTGGATGTCTAACCTGGGTCCGTGATCCGGATCAGGGACAGTGTCTGATGGGTAGTTTAACTGGGGCGGTTGCCTCCTAAAGAGTAACGGAGGCGCCCAAAGGTTCCCTCAGCCTGGTTGGTAATCAGGTGTTGAGTGTAAGTGCACAAGGGAGCTTGACTGTGAGACCGACGGGTCGAGCAGGGACGAAAGTCGGGACTAGTGATCCGGCGGTGGCTTGTGGAAGCGCCGTCGCTCAACGGATAAAAGGTACCCCGGGGATAACAGGCTGATCTTCCCCAAGAGTCCATATCGACGGGATGGTTTGGCACCTCGATGTCGGCTCGTCGCATCCTGGGGCTGGAGTCGGTCCCAAGGGTTGGGCTGTTCGCCCATTAAAGCGGTACGCGAGCTGGGTTTAGAACGTCGTGAGACAGTTCGGTCCCTATCCGCTGCGCGCGCAGGAGTCTTGAGAAGGGCTGTCCCTAGTACGAGAGGACCGGGACGGACGAACCTCTGGTGTGCCAGTTGTCCTGCCAAGGGCATGGCTGGTTGGCTACGTTCGGGAGGGATAACCGCTGAAAGCATCTAAGCGGGAAGCCTGCTTCGAGATGAGGACTCCCACCCACTTGATGGGGTAAGGCTCCCAGTAGACGACTGGGTTGATAGGCCGGATATGGAAGCACGGTAACGTGTGGAGTTGACCGGTACTAATAGGCCGAGGGCTTGTCCTCAGTTGCTCGCGTCCACTGTGTTAGTTCTGAGACAACGAACGGTTGTCGGCTTTGAGCAGAACATAAAAGAAAAGTGTGCTTGTTCGCTCGAAACCATTAGGGTTTCGGTGGTCATAGCGTAGGGGAAACGCCCGGTTACATTCCGAACCCGGAAGCTAAGCCTTATTGCGCCGATGGTACTGCAGGGGGGACCCTGTGGGAGAGTAGGACGCCGCCGAACAATCTTTGGAAGGACCCATGGTCCCAGCGTTCAGCTGGGACCATGGGTCCTTTTGTATTTTCTGGAGCGCGCCGGATGTTCGGCTGCGCGAGAATATTTGCGGTACCGAAGAAATGCGGTACCGAAGACAGGAGTCATCGATGTCCACCAACTCTCCCGACGACCGACCGGAGCGCGACCAGCGGCGACGGGACAGTGGTGACCGTTCGGACCGAGGCGGCCAGCGGGGTGCCGACCCGCGTCGATCCAGCGACCGCGACCGTGGGGTCCGCCGGGACGATCGGCGCGACGACCGAGGCGCCGGCCGGCCGGAGCGGGGCGGTTTCCGCGGGCGTGACGACAACCGGGGTGACAGCCGCGGTGGCGAGCGGGGCGGGTTCCGCCGCGATGACAACCGTGGTGACCGGCGCAGTGACGACCGCGGTGACCGTGGTGGTTTCCGTCGCGATGACAGCCGTGGTGACAGCCGTGGCGGCGAGCGGGGCGGGTTCCGCCGGGACGACAGCCGTGGTGACAGCCGCGGTGGTGACCGTGGTGGTTTCCGTCGCGATGACAGCCGTGGTGACAGCCGTGGCGGCGAGCGGGGCGGGTTCCGCCGGGACGACAGCCGTGGTGACAGCCGCGGTGGTGACCGTGGTGGTTTCCGTCGCGATGACAGCCGTGGTGACAGCCGTGGCGGCGAGCGGGGCGGGTTCCGCCGGGACGACAGCCGTGGTGACAGCCGCGGTGGTGACCGTGGTGGTTTCCGTCGCGATGACAGCCGTGGTGACAGCCGTGGCGGCGAGCGGGGCGGGTTCCGCCGGGACGACAGCCGTGGTGACAGCCGCGGTGGTGACCGGGGCGGGTTCCGCCGGGACGACAGCCGCGGTGGCGAGCGGGGCGGGTTCCGTCGCGAGGACAGCCGTGGTGACAGCCGCGGTGGTGACCGGGGCGGGTTCCGCCGGGACGACAGCCGTGGTGACAGCCGCGGTGGCGAGCGGGGCGGGTTCCGTCGCGAGGACAGCCGTGGTGACAGCCGCGGTGGTGACCGTGGCGGGTTCCGTCGCGAGGACAGCCGTGGTGACAGCCGCGGCGGCGAGCGGGGCGGGTTCCGTCGCGAGGACAGCCGCGGTGACAGCCGCGGTGGTGACCGGGGCGGGTTCCGCCGGGACGACAGCCGTGGTGACAGCCGCGGTGACAGCCGCGGTGGTGACCGGGGCGGGTTCCGCCGGGACGACAGCCGCGGTGACAGCCGTGGCGGCGAGCGGGGCGGGTTCCGCCGGGACGACAGCCGTGGTGACAGCCGCGGTGGTGACCGTGGTGGTTTCCGTCGCGATGACAGCCGTGGCGGCGACCGGGGCGGATTCCGTGGCCGGGACGACCGGGGCGGCGGCGAGCGGGGTGGTTTCCGCCGGGACGACAGCCGGGGCGACAGCCGCGGTGGTGACCGGGGCGGGTTCCGTGGCCGGGAGGAAAGTCGAGGCGACAGCCGCGGTGGAGACCGTGGTGGTTTCCGTCGCGATGACAGCCGTGGCGGCGACCGGGGCGGATTCCGTGGCCGGGACGACCGGGGCGAGCGGTCCGGTGGGTTCCGTGGGCGCGATGACCGGCATGGTGGCGGCGGGTTCCGTGAGGAGCGGGAGCGGGACCGGGAGCCCATCAAGCGGCTGCCGATCCCCGAGGAGGTCACGGGCGAGGAGATCGACAAGGACGTACGGCAGGAGTTGCAGAGCCTGCCCAAGACGCTCGCGGAGGATGTTGCCAAGAACCTGGTGATGGTCGCCCGGCTGATCGACGAGGACCCCGAGGGCGCGTACGGCTACTCCAAGGTGGCGTTGCGGCTGGCGTCGCGCGTCGCCGCCGTACGGGAGGCCGCCGGCTTCGCCGCGTACGCCAACCAGAAGTACTCCGAGGCGCTGGCCGAGTTCCGGGCGGCGCGGAGGATGACCGGCACCACGGAGCTGTGGCCCCTCATGGCCGACTGCGAGCGTGGGCTCGGGCGGCCGGAGAAGGCGCTGGACATGGCAGGTGCCCCCGAGGTGCAGAAGCTGGACAAGGCCGGGCAGGTCGAGATGCGGCTCGTCGCGGCCGGTGCGCGGCGCGACATGGGGCAACTGGACGCCGCCATTGTGACGCTCCAGAGCTCCGAGCTGGCGTCCCACGCCGTACAGCCGTGGACCGCGCGGCTGCGGTACGCGTACGCCGACGCGCTTCTCGCCGCCGACCGGGCGGACGAGGCCCGGGAGTGGTTCGCGAAGGCCGTGGAGGCCGACCGGGACGGCAGCACCGACGCCTCGGACCGGCTGGCCGAGATGGACGGCGTGGAGTTCATCGACGTGCATGACGAGGCCGACGCGGACGTCGACGCCGCTTCCGACACCTCGGCCGACGAGGCCGAGACCGAGGACGTGCGCACGGACCCGGACAACGGCGGTGCGGACAAGGCCGAGACCGACGCCGCCAAGGCCGAGACCGACGTCGACAAGGACTGACATCTGAGGCTTGAAGCCTGCCACCCGGCGCCTGTGCGTCCGGACGTACGAAGGGGTGGGATCCCCGGTCGGTGACCGGGGATCCCACCCCTTCGTACGTTACCGGCGGCGCGTCACGTGTCGAACGCGCGCAGCACCAGCCCCGAGGCCGGCTTGGGGCCGAAGGACGTCGACTTGCGGGGCATCGTGACACCTTGGCGGGCGAGGTCGCGGACGACCTCCTCGCGGACCGGATGCATCAGCACCGCCGTACCGCCGTCGCGTTCCGCCTTCTCGACGGTCGCGGTCGTGTCGTGGATGTAGGCGATGTGGGCCGGGGAGTCCTCGGGGACGTGCCACACCTGTTCCAGGAGCGTGGAGTGCAGGACCGTCGCGTCCAGGGTGCGCCAGGCTTCCGGGCGGTCGGCGGGGACCGTGCGGGCCAGCAGATCCGGGTCCGGGCGGTCGACGAGGTGGAAGGCGCCGTCGCCGGCCAGGAGGAAGGCGTTGCCCGCACCGGCCGCCTCGGCCAGCACCTCCATGGCCTCCGGCAACGCGGCGTCGACGCGGCGGACCCGGAACAGGCCGTCGAGGGCCGCCAACGCGTCCGTGACGGGCAGGCCGTGCAGCAGGCGGTGGATGGCGCGGACGCGCAGCGGGTAGCGGGCCGTGTCGACGAGGAGCACCAGGCCGTGGTCCCAAGGGCTGGGGGAGGGGTGCTGCGCGCGCAGGCGGCGGTAGGTCGCCCAGCGGTGGTGGCCGTCGGCGATGAGCGCCTGCAGGCCGGCCAGGTCGGTCTGTACGGTGGCCAGGTCCTCGGGGTCGGTGAGGGACCACAGCCGGTGGTGGAAGCCGTCCTCCGTGGTGGTCGCGAGGAGGGGAGGCGTCTTGGCCGTGCGCTCGATCAGGTCGGCGGTGGCGGCTGCCGATCCGTCGCCGGGGTAGGTCAGCAGCAGAGGCTCGAGGTTCGCCGAGGCGGCCAGCATGAGAGCCGCGCGGTCGGCGACGATGTGCGGCATGACGTCCTCGTGCGGCAGGACCAGCTGCTCGTCGGGGTCCGACACGCGCAGGGCGCCGATGATCCCGCGCTGCAGCAGACCGTCGCCGTCGCGCTGTTCATAGACGTAGAGACCGGGTTCGGGGTCCGTGGTCAGGACGCCCTCGGCCCGCCAGCGGTTCAGGGTCTCGGCGGCCTGGGCATTGCGGGCTTCGGAGGTGTCGGCCTCGGGCAGGATCAGCCGGACGATGTTGTACGGGTCGGCGGACTGCAGGTGATGCAGACCGTCGGGGCGGACGACGACGTCGTACGGCGGGGATGTCACGGCGGCCAGGCTGCCGACCCGGTCGGGGTCGTAACGAAGGCCTCGGAACGGGGTGAGTTCCAGGCCTCGGCGCGCCTTCGCTTCCGAGGGACCTGCAGTCTTCATCCAGGCATCGTACGGGTGCCGGTGACATGGGGGATGATCGGGGAAAGCCGTCGAGCGAGGAGCGATGCACAATGAGCCGAAGCGTCAGGACGAGGCCCGGGGGCAGTGGGCAGGCCCTGAGTGAGGCGTACGACACGGCGCTGCTGGACCTCGACGGTGTGGTGTACGCGGGTGGGAAGGCGATCGTCCACGCGGTCGAGTCGCTGGCCGTGGCCGGCGCCGGGGGCATGCACCTGGCGTACGTGACGAACAACGCCCTGCGCACACCGGACACCGTCGCCGCGCATCTGACGGAGCTGGGAATACCGACGGAGGCCGGCGATGTGATCACATCGGCGCAGGCGGTCGCGCGGCTGGTGAGCGAACAGGTGCCGCCGGGGGCCAGGGTGCTGGTGATCGGTGGCGAGGGCCTGCGGGTGGCGCTGAGCGAGCGCGGGCTGACGCCCGTGGAGTCGGCGGACGACGACCCGGCGGCGGTGGTGCAGGGGTACGGCGGTCCCGACTTCCCGTGGGGGCGGTTCGGGGAGGCGAGTTACGCGATCGCGCGTGGGGTGCCGTGGTTCGCGTCCAACACGGATCTGACGATCCCCAGCGGCCGGGGCATCGCGCCGGGGAACGGGGCGGCGGTGGAGGTCGTACGGATCGCGACGGGAGCCGAGCCGCAGGTGGCGGGCAAGCCGCTGCCGCCGATGCACCGGGAGACCATTCTGCGGACGGGCGCCGAGCGGCCGCTGGTGGTGGGCGACCGGCTGGACACGGACATCGAGGGCGCGTTCAACGGCGGTGTCGACTCCCTGCTGGTGCTCACGGGCGTGACCGACGGGGCGCAGCTGCTGGCCGCGCCGCCACAGCACCGTCCGACCTTCGTCGACGCCGATCTGCGCGGGATGCTCACCGGGCAGCCGGAGGTCGTCGCGGCGGACGGCGGCGGGTTCCGGTGCGACGGCTGGACGGCGACGGCGGCCGGTGAGCGCCTGGAGCTGGACGGGGAGGGTACGGCTCTGGACGGGCTGCGGGCATTGTGCGCGGCGGCGTGGACGGCGGCGGGCGACGGCGGGTGCCGGCTGGACGGCGGGAAGGCGCTGGCACGGCTGGGACTGTGAGGGACGCCCGGCATCCGAACGCCCGGCATCCGAACGCCCGGCATCCGAACGCCCCGTACCCGATCCCCCGATCCCCGGGGATCCGAGGAATCGTGATCGAATAGGAGGGTAGGCTAACCTAACCGGGTGTTGGTCGAGAGTCCCCCCGAACAGCGCGCGGACACCGTCCCCGCGCATCCGAACCGCCGGGCGCTGCTCCGTGTCCTGGGGCTGTTCCTCTCCGCCGTGATCCTGGTGCTCGTCGCCCTGGCGAGTATCGCGATCGGGGCGAAGGACCTGTCCCTGCAGCAGGTCTGGCACGGCCTGTTCGAGGATTCGGGCACCTACGGCGATGCCGTCGTCGCCGACCGGTTGTCACGGACCGTTCTCGGCGTGCTCGCCGGTGCCGCACTCGGCCTGGCGGGAGCGGTGCTCCAGGCGCTGACCCGTAACCCGCTGGCCGATCCTGGACTGCTCGGCATCAACGCGGGCGCGTCCGCGGCGGTCGTCACGGCCATCACCTTCTTCGGCGTCACCTCGCTGTCCGGCTACGTGTGGTTCGCGTTCTGCGGGGCGGCGGCGGTCGGGGCACTGGTGTGGTTCCTGGGCGGCAGCCGGGGCGCCACACCGGTGCGCCTGATCCTCGCCGGCACCGCGATCACCGCCGCGCTGTTCGGCTACCTCCAGGCGGTCATGATCCTGGACGAGGCCGCCCTGGGCAGGATGCGCTTCTGGACGGTCGGATCGCTGTCCTCGGCGAACGGTTCGATCATCCAGCAGGTACTTCCGTTCCTGCTGGCCGGCTTCCTCCTGATGCCGCTGCTGGCCCGGCCGCTGAACGCCATGGCCATGGGCGACGACACCGCCAAGGCCCTGGGCGCCAACCTGAACCGCACACGAGGGCTGGCCATGCTCGCCGCGACCCTGCTCTGCGGGGCCGCGACGGCCGCCTGCGGGCCGATCGCCTTCATCGGCCTGATGGTGCCGCACGTGGTGCGCTCGTTCACCGGACCCGACATGCGCTGGATCCTGCCGTACACGGCCGTCCTGTCGCCCGTACTGCTGCTCGGCGCCGATGTGATCGGCCGCGTCCTGGCCCGGCCCGCCGAACTCCAGGTCGGCATCGTCACCGCGATCATCGGCGGCCCGGTGTTCATCTATCTCGTACGACGGCGGAGGACGGCCCAGCTGTGAAGACCAACCGTGCCGTGCGTACCCCCGGCGGCCTCTCGCTCCGGGTGGACGTGCGGACTCTCGTCGTCGGCACCCTGCTGCTGCTCGTGGCGCTCACCGCGAGCGTGGTGCTGATCGGCACCGGTGACTTCCCGATACCGGCCGCCGACGTGGTCCGGACACTGCTGGGCGAGGGTGACCCCGGCCAGGAGTTCATCGTCACCGAACTACGGCTGCCCCGGGTCCTGGTCGGACTCCTCGTCGGCGCCTCGCTCGGTCTCGCCGGCGCGCTGTTCCAGTCCATCTCCCGCAACCCGCTGGGCAGTCCGGACGTCCTCGGCCTCGGGCAGGGCGCCACGGCCGGTGCGCTCGTGATGATCGTGCTGTTCTCCGGGAGCGCCAACCAGGTCGCCCTCGGCGCGCTGGTCGGCGGACTGGCGACCGGGTTCGCCATCTACGTGCTCGCCTGGAAGCGGGGCGTGCACGGATACCGGCTGGTGCTGGTCGGTATCGGTGTCTCCGCGATCGTCACCGCCGTCAACGGCTATCTGCTCACCAAGTCCGACATCATCGACGCGGCCCGCGCGGTCGTGTGGATGACCGGTTCCCTCGACGGCCGTGACTGGGACCAGGTCTGGCCCCTGCTCGCGTTGTGCGCCGTCCTCGTACCGCTGGTCCTCGCCAACTCCCGTGGGCTCAGGATGATGGAGATGGGCGACGACGTGTCCTACGCCCTCGGAGTCCGGGTCGAGCGCGTACGGCTGGTGCTGATGCTGTCCGCGGTCCTGCTCACCGCGGCGGCGACGGCCGCCTCCGGGCCGGTCGGCTTCGTCGCGCTCACCGCGCCGCAGCTCGCCCGGCGTCTGACCCGTTCGCCCGGACCGAACCTGGTGCCGTCGATGTGCATGGGGGCCGCCCTGCTGGTGAGTTCCGACTGGATCTCGCAGCGGGCCTTCGGGGCCGGACAGTTGCCCGTGGGCGTGGTCACCGGCGTGCTCGGCGGCGTCTACCTGCTGTGGCTCCTGGTCACCGAACGCAGGGCGGGCCGGATATGAAGCGACCGACCAGCGGACCGGCCAGCGGACCGAGCAACGGACCGGCCGACCGGCGGACCGGTGGGCCGAACAACCGAAGGAGCACCGTGAACCGACTGTCCGCCGAGGACGTCACCCTCGCCTACGACCAGCGTGTCATCGCCGAGCGGCTGTCGGTGGAGATACCGGACAACTCCTTCACCGTGATCGTCGGCCCGAACGCCTGCGGCAAGTCGACGCTCCTGCGGGCGCTTTCCCGAATGCTCAAGCCCAGCCACGGGCGGGTGCTGCTGGACGGTCAGGTCATCCAGTCGATGCCCGCGAAGAAGGTCGCCCGCACCCTCGGACTGCTGCCCCAGTCGTCGATCGCGCCCGACGGGATCACCGTCGCCGACCTGGTGGGGCGCGGCCGGTATCCGCACCAGGGCATCCTGCGCCAGTGGTCCACCGAGGACGAGAGGGTCGTCCAGGAGTCGATGGCCCGGACCGGCATCGCCGACCTGGGCGAACGCCATGTCGACGAACTCTCCGGCGGGCAGCGGCAGCGCGTGTGGATCGCCATGGCACTCGCCCAGGAGACCCCGCTGCTGCTGCTCGACGAGCCGACGACCTATCTGGACATCCAGCACCAGATCGACGTACTGGACCTGTGCGCGGAACTGCACGAGGAACAGGGCCGCACCCTCGTCGCCGTCCTGCACGACCTCAACCACGCCGCCCGGTACGCCACCCACCTCATCGCCCTGCGCGAAGGGAAGGTCATCGCGCAGGGCGCTCCGAAGGAGATCGTCACCGCAGATCTGGTCGAGCAGGTCTTCGGTCTGAGCTGCCAGGTGATCGACGACCCCGAGACGGGTACGCCCCTGATCGTGCCGGCCGCCCGCAGGAAGCGGACCGCGACCGCGGCAAAGCAGGCGACGGTCGAGCAGGCGACGGACAAGCAGGCGACGGTCGAGCAGGCGACGGTCGAGCAGGCTATGGGCAAGCAGAACACGGCGAAGGTGGGAGCTAGAGAAGCTTCCTGAGGTGGAGCAGGTCGCGCAGACCTGCCTCCAGCTTCACCCGGCCCGACCCCCATGCCCTGGCGAAGTGCAGTTCGCCGTCGACCAGGGCCAGCAGGTCGTCCCCCCGCATGGCGAGCCTGAGCTGCGCCCGCTCACGCGGAGGGCCCTCGAGGGTCTCGCGCACCTCGATCCGCCCGCCGGTGAGCCGGCCGGCGAAGGTCACATCCAGGTCGGTGACATGGCAGCTGACCGAGCGGTCCATCGCCGCGGCCGCGCCGACGTCGCCCTCGGCACGCTGCATGGAGTCGGACAGTCTGCCGAGTGCGGCACGGCATTCCTCGATCGTGGCCATCGCGGATGACGGTACCCCAGCGGTTCGCGATAGCGTCGGGGCATGAACGACGCAGTACCCCAGCCGGGGAGCGCGCAGCAGCCGCTCCCGCAGGCGGAGCGCACCGGGCCACCGGCCGCGTACCCCGGATCCTCGCGGCCCGGGAGCTCCGAGCCGCAACCGGAGGACGCCGCACCACCGGCCGAGGACACCACACCCCGGACCGTGCCCGAGTACGCGCCCGCCGCCCCCGCGCCCCTGAACGTGCCCCGCACCCCCACCGGCAACGCCGAGGTGGACGCGCGGGTGGAGCGGCTGGCCGACGCCGACCACCTCGCCACGGACGGCCATGTCGAGGTGTACGAAGATGTGCACCGGGGGCTGCGCGACGCGCTCACCGCGCTCGACGCCCACCCGGGACCTCCGGGTCCCACCCGTCGCCCGATCACCGCCGCTCACGGAGGCGCTTCGGGCCACGAGTCCGATCCGACCCACCGACAGGGGAGCTGAACCGAACGTGGCAGGAGTCGCACGCCGCCGTCTGGACGCGGAGCTGGTCCGCCGGAAGCTCGCCCGGTCGCGTGAGCACGCCGGGCAGCTGATCGCCGCGGGGCGGGTCAGCGTCGGCAAGACCGTCGCGACCAAGCCCGCCACCCAGGTGGAGACCGCCGCCGCGATCCTCGTCGCGGAGAACGCCGGCGACCCGGACTACGTGTCGCGCGGTGGCCACAAGCTCGCCGGCGCGTTCGAGGCGTTCGTGCCGCAGGGGCTGGTCGTCCAGGGGCGGCGGGCGCTGGACGCCGGCGCCTCGACCGGGGGTTTCACCGACGTCCTGCTCCGCGCGGGGGCCGCGCACGTGATCGCCGTGGACGTCGGATACGGACAACTCGCCTGGTCTCTCCGCAACGATGAACGCGTCACCGTCAAGGACCGTACGAACGTACGCGAGTTGACGCTTGAAGCAATCGATGGGGAGCCTGTGGATCTTGTCGTGGGGGATCTGTCCTTCATCCCGCTCGGGCTGGTCCTGCCCGCCCTGACACGGTGCGTGCGGCCGGACGCCGATCTGGTGATGATGGTCAAGCCGCAGTTCGAGGTGGGCAAGGAGCGGCTGGGCAGCGGCGGCGTCGTACGCAGCCCGCAGTTGCGCGCCGAGGCCGTGCGGGGAGTGGCCGCCAAGGCCTGGGCGCTGGGACTGGGGGCGAAGGGCGTGACCGCGAGTCCGCTGCCCGGACCCTCGGGGAATGTCGAATACTTTCTGTGGCTGAGGGCGGGAGCTTTGGAGCTGAACCCGGCCGACGTCGACCGTGCAGTGGCGGAGGGGCCCCGTTGACAACGAACCGAGTTCGTACTGTTTTCCTGCTCGCCCACACCGGCCGTCCGGCGGCCATCCGCAGTGCGGAACTCGTGGTCAAAGGGCTGCTGCACTCCGGAATCGGGGTGCGGGTGCTGGAGACCGAGGCACGGGACCTGCCGCTGCCGGACGAGGTGGAGACCGTCAGTGAGGCCACCCCCGAGTGCCTCGACGGCTGCGAACTGCTGATCGTGCTGGGCGGCGACGGCACCCTGCTGCGCGGCGCCGAGTTCGCCCGCGCCTCGGGCGTGCCGATGCTCGGCGTGAATCTCGGCAGCGTCGGCTTCCTCGCCGAGGCCGAGCGGGACGACCTCGACAAGGTCGTCGACCGGGTGGTGAGCAAGGCGTACGAGGTCGAGGAACGGATGACCGTCGACGTCGTCGTGCACCAGAACGGCACCATCGTGCACACGGACTGGGCGCTGAACGAGGCGGCCGTGCAGAAGGTGTCCGCCGAGCGGATGCTGGAGGTCGTGCTGGAGATCGACGGGCGTCCGGTGACCGGGTTCGGCTGCGACGGCATCGTGTGCGCCACCCCGACCGGATCGACCGCGTACGCGTTCTCCGCCGGCGGGCCCGTGGTGTGGCCCGAGGTCGAGGCGCTGCTGATGGTGCCGATCAGCGCGCACGCCCTGTTCGCCAAGCCGCTGGTGACCTCGCCGGACTCGGTGCTCGCGGTGGAGATGCTGCCGCACGTCCCGCCCGGCGTGCTGTGGTGCGACGGGCGCCGGACCGTGGAACTACCGGCCGGCGCGCGGGTGGAGGTCCGGCGCGGCGCCGTCCCGGTCCGGCTGGCCCGGCTGCATCACGCCTCGTTCACGGACCGGCTGGTGGCGAAGTTCGCACTGCCGGTCGCGGGGTGGCGGGGAGCACCGCGCTAGAAGCGTCCTGAAGACCTTGAAATCACGCCCGTCCTGCGCCGGTTCATACCGATTGGCATTTACTGGCAATCGGCATGAACCGGGCGGCCTGAGTGAGATCTTCAGCGGCTTTCCAGGGTCGGTCCGGCGGATCGTGTCGGAGGTGACCGGCGGCGTCTGTCCGGCCGGGTCGAGCGAGGGCGATGGGGGCACCTCCCGCGTATGGGGGTTCCTCCCGCTCGAGCGCAGCCGAGCGTGGGGGAGTCGGTAACCGACGACAACGCGGCTGGGGGTCCCCCCTGCTCGAAGAGCTTGGGGGAGGGCGTTCCGGGACCCCACGTCTCCGGAATGATCCGCCGGACAGGCCCCCGCACGCGGATTCCTCTCCGCCCGGCCTCCGCCCGGCCTCCGCCCGCGCCCGTACCGGGGCACTGGGACCCGCCGGTGAACGGGGTCCCGCTCACGGGTGACGACCTGCGGTGTTTTCGTCCGGGCGGGGGGCGGCGTCGCACGGCGCGAGGAAAACCTCGTAAGGTCTGGGACGTGTTGGAGGAGATGCGGATACGGTCGCTCGGAGTCATCGACGACGCCGTGGTCGAGCTTTCACCCGGCTTCACCGCAGTCACCGGTGAGACGGGCGCGGGCAAGACCATGGTGGTCACCAGTCTCGGGCTGCTGCTGGGGGGAAGGGCGGACGCGGCCCTGGTGCGGATCGGTGCCAGAAGCGCGGTCGTCGAGGGGCGGATCGCCGTGCCCGAGGGCGCCGCGGCCGCCACGCGCGCGGGAGAGGCCGGGGCCGAGCTCGACGACGGGGCGCTGCTGATCAGCCGTACCGTTTCCGCCGAGGGGCGTTCCCGGGCCCACCTGGGCGGGCGGAGCGTGCCCGTGGGGCTCCTCGCCGAGATCGCCGACGACCTGGTGGCGGTGCACGGGCAGACCGACCAGCAGGGGCTCCTCAAACAGTCCCGGCAGCGGCAGGCGCTCGACCGGTACGCGGGCGACGCGGTCGCCGGGCCGCTCGCCGAGTACACGGGGGCGTACAAGCGGCTGCGGGCCGTCGCCACGGAACTCGAGGAGCTCACCACCCGCGCGCGTGAACGGGCCCAGGAGGCCGACATGCTGCGCTTCGGGCTCGACGAGATCGCCGGTGTGGAACCCCGCGCCGGTGAGGACGTGGAACTGGCGGAGGAGGCCGACCGGCTCGGGCACGCCGAGGCCCTGGCGTCCGCCGCGTCCCTCGCGCACGCCGCTCTCGCCGGAAACCCGGAGGACCTCGAGAGCGTCGACGCGGGAACGCTCGTCGCGGGCGCCCAGCGGGCCCTGGAGGCCGTCCGGGCGCACGATCCGGAGCTGGCCGCGCTCACCGACCGGATCGGCGAGGTCGGCATCCTGCTGCGTGACGTCGCCGGGGACCTCGCCGGGTACGCCGACGATCTGGACGCCGATCCACTGCGGCTGGCGGCGGTCGAGGAACGCCGGTCCGCGCTCACCGGGCTCACCCGCAAGTACGGCCAGGACATCTCCGCCGTGCTGGCCTGGGCCGAGGAGAGCGCCGAGCGCCTCACCGACCTGGACGGCGACGACGAGCGGATCGAGGAACTCACCGCCGAACGCGACCGCCTGCGTGCCGAACTGGGCGGGCTGGCGCACACCCTCTCCCAGGCCCGCACCGAGGCCGCGGAACGCTTCGCGGCCGCCGTCACCGCGGAGCTCGCCTCCCTCGCCATGCCGCATGCGCGCGTGTCGTTCGACATCCGGCAGACGGAGGACCCGGACGGCGTGGAGGTCGGCGGGCGCACGGTCGCCCACGGGCCGTCGGGCGTCGACGAGGTCGAACTGCTGCTCGCCCCGCACCCCGGAGCACCGCCCCGGCCCATCGCCAAGGGCGCGTCCGGCGGTGAACTGTCGCGCGTGATGCTGGCCGTGGAGGTCGTGTTCGCCGGAACGGACCCGGTGCCGACCTATCTGTTCGACGAGGTCGACGCCGGTGTCGGCGGCAAGGCGGCCGTCGAGATCGGGAGGCGGCTCGCCAAGCTGGCGAAGAGCGCCCAGGTCGTGGTCGTCACCCATCTGCCGCAGGTGGCCGCCTTCGCTGACCGTCAGTTGCTGGTGTCGAAGACGAACGACGGCACGGTCACCCGGTCCGGGGTGAAGGTGCTCGAGGGGGAGGACCGGATCCGGGAACTGTCGCGGATGCTGGCCGGCCAGGAGGACTCCGAGACGGCCCGCGCCCACGCGGAGGAACTCCTGGCGACGGCACGGGCGGACGGCTGAGGGACGGCTGACAGCCCCGCGTGGACGGCTGACGGAGCCGGAGGTCGGCCGGCCGTCCACCGAGGTGTCGGCCGACAGGAGGTACTTCGTCACTCGTACGGGTGGCGTTTCCGTCCACTCCGCTGCGGGCGGCGGCTCCGGTCGTTGCCGGAATTCCCTTGCTTCCTGGCATGCTTGACCGAGCACGCGTAGGAGACCGTGTGGTCCATCCTCTCCGCACGGTCCTTCTGTACGTTCCTCGGGACCACCCGACCCGAACCAGGAGCTCGGCCACGTGACCCCCGTGAGCAGCCACTCACCGCACGGCCAGACGCCGCTGCGCACCGTGCAGGTGCTGGGCGGCGGCACCGCCGCGACCAGCGCCCACGTGCGCTCCCTGGCTGCGGGGCTCGTCGCGCGGGGCGTGCGGGTCACGGTGTGCGCCCCCATCGAGGCGGAGCACGCCTACGACTTCACGGGCGTCGGCGCCGACCATGTGCACGTGCCGCGCAGCAGCGACCCCGGCTCGGTGGCCGCGCTGCGGGCGGCGTGCGCGGACGCCGACCTGGTGCACGCGCACGGCCTGCACGCCTCTTTCCGGACCGTGCTCGCCCTCGGCGGGCGGCGCACTCCGCTGATCGTCACCTGGCACGACCGGGCGCACGCCGAAGGCGCCCGCGCGCACGTCCTGCGGCTGATGGAACGGCGGGTCGTCAAGGCGGCCACCGTGGTGCTCGGGACCACCTCCGCCCTGGTCGACCGGGCACGCCGGACCGGAGCGCGGGACGCGAGGCTGGCGGCCGCCGTCCTCCCCGGGCTGCGCTCGGCCCCGAAGACGGAGGACCCGGACGGGTCGCGGCCCAAAACCCTGGCCGAACTCGGCGCCATCGGCCGCCCGTTACTGATCGCCGTCGGTGCCCTCGAACGGCATCGCGGCCACCACACCCTGCTCGACGCCACGCACGGATGGCGCCGCCTCGATCCCCAGCCGCTGGTCGCCGTCGCGGGGGAGGGGCCGCTGCGCGGTGAACTCCAGCGCCGGATCACGGACGAGGACCTGCCGGTCCGGCTCGTCGGACGGCGCGACGACATCACCGACCTGCTGGAGGCCGCCGACCTCGCGCTACTGCCGAGCCGGTGGGAGGGGCGCTCCGTCCTCGCCCAGCAGGCCCTCCACGCGCGCGTGCCGCTCGTCGCGGCCGGCACCGGCGGCATCCCCGAACTGGTCGGCGACGCCGCCGAACTCGTCCCGTACCGCAACGCGCGGGCCCTCGCCGACGCCGTCGTACGGCTGCTCGGCGACCCCGGGCGCCGGGACGAACTCAGGACCAGGGGAGCCCGACAGGCGGCCGGATGGCCGACGGAGGACGAAGCGGTGGCCCAGGTCCTCAGCGTCTACGACGAGTTGACGCGGCCCCGGCCCCTGAGCTGAGACCGCCGGACCGAACGCGCCGCCTTCTGCGCGGGACCGGTCCGGCCGCGGCTCTCCCACCGCTTCCGGCCACCTCCGCCGGACGGACCGGACCCGCCCGGCGGACCACAGCGTGACCGCTCAGCCCCCGTACGCCCCCGACGCCGTCAGGCGCAGGGCCGTGTCGATGAGGGGGACGTGGCTGAAGGCCTGCGGGAAGTTGCCGACCTGGCGCTGCCTGACCGAGTCCCACTCCTCGGCGAGCAGGCCGAGGTCGTTGCGCAGGGACAGCAGCTTCTCGAACAGCTTGCGGGCCTCGTCCACACGGCCGATCATCGCCAGGTCGTCGGCCATCCAGAACGAGACGGCGAGGAACGCGCCCTCGTCGCCCGGCAGCCCGTCGACACCCTCGTCGGAGCCCTCCGTCGGGTAGCGCAGGATGAAGCCGTCCGGGGTGGACAGCTCGCGCTGGATCGCCTCGATGGTGCCGATCACCCGCTTGTCGTCCGGCGGCAGGAAGCCCATCTGCGGGATCAGCAGCAGCGCGGCGTCCAGCTCCTTCGAGCCGTACGACTGCGTGAACGTGTTGCGTTCCTTGTCGTAGCCCTTCTCACACACGTCCCGGTGGATGTCGTCGCGCAGCTGCTGCCAGCGCTCCAGGGGACCGTCCGCGTCGCCGGACTCGATGAGCTTGATGGTGCGGTCGACGGCGACCCACGCCATCACCTTGGAGTGCACGAAGTGGCGGCGCGGGCCGCGGACCTCCCAGATGCCCTCGTCCGGCTCCTGCCAGTGCTTCTCCAGGTACTGGATCAGCTTCAGCTGGAGCAGGGACGCGTAGTCGTTGCGGGCCAGGCCGGTCATGTGGGCCAGGTGCAGGGCCTCGGTGACCTCGCCGTACACATCCAGCTGCAGCTGGTGCGCCGCTCCGTTGCCCACCCGGACCGGGGCCGAGTTCTCGTAGCCGGGCAGCCAGTCCAGCTCCGCCTCGCCGAGCTCGCGCTCACCGGCGATGCCGTACATGATCTGCAGGTTCTCCGGGTCCCCGGCCACCGCGCGCAGCAGCCACTCGCGCCAGGCACGGGCCTCCTCGCGGTAGCCGGTGCGCAGCAGCGAGGACAGGGTGATCGCCGCGTCCCGCAGCCAGGTGTAGCGGTAGTCCCAGTTGCGGACGCCGCCGATGTCCTCCGGCAGGGAGGTGGTGGGCGCGGCGACGATGCCGCCGGTCGGGGCGTAGGTGAGGGCCTTCAGCGTGATCAGGGAGCGGATCACGGCCTCACGGTAGGGGCCGTGGTACGTACAGTGTTCCACCCACTCCCGCCAGAATTCCTCCGTCGCCTCCAGCGACTGCTCCGGCTCCGGCAGCGGCGGCGGCTCCTTGTGCGAGGGCTGCCACGACAGCGTGAACGTGATCCGGTCGCCCGGCGCCACCGTGAAGTCCGAGTACGTCGTCAGCGACTGCCCGTACGTCTCGGCGGGCGTGTCGAACCAGACGGAGTCCGGGCCGGCGACGGCGACCGTGCGTCCCTCGTGCTTGTGCACCCACGGCACCACCCGGCCGTAGGAGAAACGCATCCGGAGCGCCGAGCGCATCGGCACGCGGCCCGAGACGCCCTCCACGATGCGGATGACCTGCGGAGCGCCGTCGCGCGGGGGCATGAAATCGGTCACCCGGACCGTGCCGCGGCCGGTGTCCCACTCGGACTCCAGGATCAGCGAGTCGCCGCGGTAGCCGCGCCGGGTCGCGGCCGGCGGCTGGGCATCGGGAGCATGCGCCGGGCCGATCCGCCAGAAGCCGTGTTCTTCGGTGCCCAACAGGCCGGCGAAGATGGCGTGCGAGTCGAAGCGGGGCAGGCACAGCCAGTCCACCGTGCCGTCCCGGCAGACCAGGGCAGCGGTCTGCATGTCTCCGATGAGTGCGTAATCTTCGATGCGCCCGGCCACGTGCAACTCCAGTCGAACGGCCACGTCACCCCGCGAGGGGTTGTCGCTGGTGCGGTCAAGGGGTTCTTGAAATGCGTTGTTGAGCGACGAAGCAAAGCAGTCGCTCAGTCGTGAATGCGAAACGCCCATTGTTACTCAACGAACTGACGAGCTTGTGTTGTTCCGGTGAGACGGGCGGGGTGGTGTCGTTCGGCCGGCCGGGCTCGCCAGCGGGTGTCCGAGCAGGATACGACGCAGGCAGACGGTCTGTGTGCCGCTCCGGGGAAAGCGCATCCGCCGAACGGGTGAGCAAGGGGTGTGGGACGTGTGGCGGATCACGGACGGGTGCCCGCGCATGTGCGGAGCGTGCCCGGACGGCATCGTCCCGCGGCGCTGATACGCTGGTAGCCCGTGGACCGGTGGGCCCCTTCCCCGGAGGGGAAATCAAAAAAGGGCACCCCCGAACCGCAGCGACGGCGCCGTCGGAATCCTCCGACGGCCGATCGCCCCGCACTCTCAGACCGCGACCACGGGAGCCCCCTCTTGGCCATGCCCAAATCCACGACGACCAAGCACATCTTCGTCACCGGGGGTGTCGCCTCCTCGCTCGGCAAGGGGCTGACCGCCTCCAGCCTCGGCATGTTGCTCAAGGCCCGCGGTCTGCGCGTCGTCATGCAGAAGCTCGACCCGTACCTCAACGTCGACCCGGGCACGATGAACCCCTTCCAGCACGGTGAGGTCTTCGTCACCAACGACGGCGCCGAGACCGACCTGGACATCGGGCACTACGAGCGCTTCCTCGACCGTGACCTGGACGGTTCCGCCAACGTCACCACGGGCCAGGTCTACTCGACCGTGATCGCCAAGGAGCGGCGCGGCGAGTACCTCGGCGACACCGTGCAGGTCATCCCGCACATCACCAACGAGATCAAGCACCGCATCCGCCGCATGGCGACGGACGAGGTCGACGTCGTGATCACCGAGGTCGGCGGCACGGTCGGCGACATCGAGTCGCTGCCGTTCCTGGAGACCGTCCGCCAGGTGCGGCACGAGGTCGGCCGCGACAACGTGTTCGTGGTCCACATCTCGCTCCTGCCGTACATCGGTCCCTCGGGTGAGCTGAAGACGAAGCCCACCCAGCACTCGGTCGCGGCGCTGCGCAACATCGGTATCCAGCCGGACGCGATCGTGCTGCGCTGCGACCGCGAGGTGCCGACCGCGATCAAGCGGAAGATCTCGCTGATGTGCGACGTCGACGAGGCCGCCGTGGTCGCCTGCCCCGACGCTCGTTCGATCTACGACATTCCCAAGGTCATCCACACCGAGGGCCTGGACGCCTACGTCGTGCGCAAGCTGGACCTGCCCTTCCGGGACGTGGACTGGACGACCTGGGACGACCTGCTCGACCGCGTCCACAACCCCGACCACGAGATCACCCTCGCCCTGGTCGGCAAGTACATCGACCTGCCCGACGCCTACCTCTCGGTCACCGAGGCGCTGCGCGCGGGCGGCTTCGCCAACAAGGCCCGGGTGAAGATCAAGTGGGTCACCTCCGACGACTGCAAGACCCCGGCCGACGCCCGGGCGCAGCTCGGTGACGTCGACGCCATCTGCATCCCCGGCGGCTTCGGGGACCGCGGGGTGCTCGGCAAGGTCGGTGCGATCCGCTTCGCGCGGGAGAACCGGATTCCGCTGCTCGGTCTCTGTCTGGGCCTGCAGTGCATCGTGATCGACGCGGCCCGCAACCTCGCGGACATCTCCGACGCCAACTCCACCGAGTTCGACCCGGCGACCTCCCACCCGGTCATCTCCACCATGGCCGAGCAGCTCGACATCGTCGCCGGTGACGGCGACATGGGCGGCACGATGCGGCTCGGCATGTACCCGGCCAAGCTGGCCGAGGGCTCGATCGTGCGCGAGGTGTACGACGGCAAGGAGTACGTCGAGGAGCGCCACCGGCACCGCTACGAGGTGAACAACGCCTACCGCGCGGAGCTGGAGAAGAAGGCCGGCATCGTCTTCTCCGGCACCTCCCCGGACGGCAAGCTCGTCGAGTACGTCGAGTACCCGCGCGAGGTCCACCCGTACCTGGTCGCGACCCAGGCGCACCCGGAGCTGCGCTCGCGTCCGACGCGTCCGCACCCGCTGTTCGCGGGCCTCGTCAAGGCCGCGGTCGAGCGGAAGATCTCGAAGTAGCACACCGGTTGTACGGTTGCCGGGGCGCGAAACCCTCGATCGGCGAGCGCCCCGGCCGCCGCTGTGCGCCAGTACACCTGTACGGCCTGCATGTCTGGGAAGGACTTCAATGACCGGAACGACCGTCCAGGACACCCCGGAGGAGTGGGAGGTCCGGGCCACCAGGACGCCCTTCGTCGGCAACAAGACCTCCGTGCGCACCGACGACGTGGTCATGCCCGAGGGGACCGTGGTCCACCGTGACTACCAGGTCCACCCCGGCTCCGTGGCCGTCCTCGCCCTCGACGACGCCGACCGCGTCCTGGTCCTGCGCCAGTACCGCCACCCCGTGCGCCACAAGCTGTGGGAGATTCCGGCCGGCCTGCTGGACGTTCCCGGCGAGAACCCGTTGCACGCCGCCCAGCGGGAGCTGTACGAGGAGGCGCACGTCAAGGCCGAGGACTGGCGGGTGCTGACCGACGTCTACACCACCCCCGGCGGCTGCGACGAGGCCGTACGGATCTTCCTGGCCCGGAGTCTTTCCGAGGCCGACGGCGACCGCTTCGAGGTCGAGGACGAAGAGGCGGACATGGAACTGGCCCGGGTGCCCGTCACGGACCTGGTCCGCGGCGTGCTGGCCGGCGAGCTGCACAACAACTGCCTGGTGGTGGGCGTGCTTTCGCTCGTCGCCGCGCGGGACGGGGACGGTTTCGACGCGCTGCGTCCGGCCGGGGCGCCGTGGCCTGCCCGCCCGTTCGAGGCCTGAACCACCCCGGTGTCCCCTGGAAGACTGCTGAAGATCCTGCTCGGACCGCCCGGTTCACGCCGGATCGCCGGTAAATGTCAATCGGCATGAACCGGCGCAGGACGGGCGTGATTTCAAGATCTTCAGGACGCTTCCAGGGCCTGTCCGGCGGATCATCCCGTAGACGCGGGGGTGGGCACGCCCTCCCCCGAGCTCTTCGAGCAGGGGGACCCCCATCGCATCGACGCGCTCCTCCGCCTTGCAGTTGGATGCTCCCCCACGCTCGAAACACGCCCTAGTGATGTGACCATCGGCTGATCCGATCGGGGGATGTGCCCGCCGTGCTCCACACGGAACGTAGCAGAGCGTGAACTAGGCTCTGGAAAACGCCCGGTCCGGAGTTCCGGCGGGCTTGCGCGTGCGGTGGGACGGGAGTGTGGCCCGTGACGGACCAGGCGGTGGACACGGACGGAGCGCGGCTCTCCCGCGACGTTGCCGCGGAGACCCGATTCCTGGGCCGCACCAGGGAGTTGAAGGAGCTCCGGGCCGACATCGAGCGCGCCGGACTCGACACCCTCTCCGGCCGCAAGGCCCCCCGCGCCCGGGTGCTGCTCATCGCGGGCCGGCCCGGCTCCGGCCGGACGACGCTCGGTGAGGAACTCGTCCGCCAGGTCGCCGACCGCTACCCCGACGGGGTGCTGCGCGCCCGGCTGAGCGAGACCGACGGCACGCGCGTACCCGTCGAGCGCTCCGTGCGGGAACTGCTCGACGCGCTCGAGGTGCCCACCCCGGCCGGCGCCGACGAGGACGATCTCGTCGAGGCGCTGCGAACCGCCCTGGCCGGTCGCCGGACGCTGCTCCTGCTGGACGACGCGACCGACGCCGAGCAGGTCGACGCCCTGCTGCCGGACAACCCGGACTGCCTGGTGGTCGCCATCTCCCAGGGCCCGCTGACCGGCATCTCCGACGTCCGCCCCTGCACCCTCGGCGGCCTCGACACCAAGTCCGCCGTGGAGCTGCTGTCCCGGATCGCCGGCTCGGTCCGCATCACCGTCGACCCGCGGGCCGCGGAGGGCCTGGCCGAACAGTGCCAGGGGCAGCCCGCCGCCCTGGTCCTGGCCGGCGGCTGGCTCGCCGCCCGGCCCAAGACCGCCGTCGCCGACCTCGCCAGGCAACTGCGCGCCGGAGCCGACGAGGGCACCGTGACCGGCCGTGCCCTGCGGCTGGTGCACGACGAGCTGCCCGCGCCCGCCGCCCGGATACTGCGCCTGCTGAGCCTCGCCCCGGCCGGCCTGGCCGACCCGCACACCGCCTCCGCGCTCGCAGGATGCTCGGTGGGCAGCGCGCGCACCATCCTGGAGGACTTCGTCTCCGTGGGTCTGCTGCACCCCGTGGGGACCTCGCTGCCGCAGTACGAGGTACCCGGCTGCCTGCACCCCCTGCTGAAAGGCCTCGCCGAGGCCCACGAACGGCCCGGGGAGCTCCAGCTGGCCCGCGCCCGCATGCTGGAACGGACCGTGCGGCTGCTCCAGTCGTGCAGGGCCATCACCGAGACCGACAGCCCTCAGGCGCGCGAGAAACTCCTGGGGATGCCGCGCTCCCTGCGCTTCCCGAGCCCTCGCGACGCCGCCGACTGGCTGCGCGTCCGCAGGCCCGCCCTGCTGGCCTCGGCCCGCCTCGCGGTCGCCGACGGGACGCTGGACACCCTGGCCCGCCGCCTGATGTCCCAGCTGGTGCGCGCCATGGTGGCCCACTTCGGGACCCGGGCCGCCGCAGGCGACCTCTACGGCATCCACCACCTGGTCCTCGATGTGGCCGAGCGCCGGAACCTTCCCCGCGAGCAGGCCGCGGCCCTGCTGAACCTCGGCGACCTCGACGCCCGTACCGGCCGCACGGCCGACGCGCTGGCGCGCTACCGGGCCGCGCTGGACGCCGGACGTGCGGCGAACGATCCGTACGCGACCGGGCGTGCGACGGAATCCGTGGGAGGCGCCCATCTGGAGCTCGGCGACTTCGACCGGGCCGCCGACTGGTTCGGCCGGGCCCTGGCCGAGCGGCTCGCCCAGGGCGAGCGCGCGGACGCCGCCCGCCTGTACGGCCGGATCGCCGCCGCCCACACCTACGCCGGCCGTTACGGCGAGGCGCTGCGCAACTGGCGGGCGGCGGTCGCCGGACACCGGAAGAACGGCGATCTGGCCGCCCAGGCGCGCGCATTGAGCGAACTGGCCCGGGTCCAGGAGTACGCGGGCCGTCCCGAGGATTCACTGCGCACCTGCCGGGAGGCGGTGGAGTGGGCCCGGCGGGCCGAGGACGCCCGGCTGCAGGCCGCGCTGCACCTGCGGCTCGCCGACACCTTCGAGCACCTGGGCGACCCCACGTCGGCCGCGCTGCACCGGAGCTCGGCGGAGCTGATGCTGGGAGAAGAGGCCCAGGAGCCTGGAATCGACCCGAAACAAGAAGGCAGTACCTACGAAACAAGCAGCCCCTTTGTGGAAAATTAACACTTTGCAAGGCTGCACGGCGGAGATACCTTCATAGGGATGGCCTCTGTCGCACCATCTTCCGCGGCCTCTTCCGGTGTGCACGCGTATGACCGGGTATGCGCGGAACTGCCTCACACCCCCGAAATGCCCCCGAACGCATCCCCGAGCCAAGGACCGTGATCGACGTGAAGGTCGGCATCCCCCACGAGGTCAAGAACAACGAGTTCCGGGTGGCCATCACCCCCGCCGGCGTGCACGAGCTGGTGCGCCACGGCCATCAGGTCGTCATCGAGCACGGTGCCGGCACGGGCTCCTCGATCCCGGACGGCGAGTACATCGCCGCGGGCGGGCAGATACTCGACACCGCGGACGAGGTGTGGGCCGCCGCCGACCTGCTGCTGAAGGTCAAGGAGCCCGTCGCGGAGGAGTACCACCGGCTGCGCAAGGACCAGACCCTCTTCACCTACCTGCACCTGGCCGCCTCCCGGGAGTGCACGGACGCCCTCCTGGCCTCCGGTACCACCGCGATCGCCTACGAGACCGTCGAGCTGCCCGGCCGCGCCCTGCCGCTGCTCGCCCCCATGTCCGAGGTCGCGGGCCGGCTGTCCGCCCAGGTCGGCGCCTACCACCTGATGCGGGCCGGCGGCGGCCGAGGCGTGCTGCCCGGCGGGGTCCCCGGGGTGCCGGCCGGCCGGGCCGTCGTCGTCGGCGGAGGTGTCTCCGGCTGGAACGCCGCGCAGATCGCCGTCGGCATGGGCTTCCACGTGACCCTGCTCGACAAGGACGTCAACAAGCTCCGTGAGGCCGACCGGGTCTTCGGAACGAAGATCCAGACCGTCGTCTCCAACGCCTTCGAGCTGGAGAAGGCCTGCGTCGAGGCCGATCTCGTGATCGGTGCCGTGCTGATCCCCGGTGCCAAGGCGCCGAAGCTGGTCACCAACGACCTCGTCTCGCGGATGAAGAGCGGGAGTGTCCTGGTCGACATCGCGATCGACCAGGGCGGCTGCTTCGAGGACTCCCGTCCGACCACGCACGCCGAGCCGACCTTCACGGTCCACGGATCGGTCTTCTACTGCGTCGCCAACATGCCCGGCGCCGTGCCCAACACCTCCACCTACGCGCTCACCAACGCCACGCTGCCCTACATCGTCGAACTCGCGAACCGCGGCTGGGTGGAGGCACTGCGCCGCGACCCCGCGCTCGCCAAGGGCCTCAACGCGCATGACGGCGAGGTCGTCCACCAGGAGGTCGCCGCGGCCCACGGCCTGGAACACGTCGAACTCGCCACGCTGCTCGGCTGAGCCGGCCGAGCAGCCCGACCGGTCCGGGGAGGCGCCGTCCGGACGCCGTCCCGGGCCCTCTCCCGAAGGGTCACGTCCCGGGCTCTCCCGAAGGGTCACCGCCCCGGATCCGAGGCCCGGAGGCCGCCTCCGGGCGTTAAGTCGACCAAGTCACCTCCCGGCAAAGGCGATACGTCAACTTCTTTCGTCAACGTCATGCATCCGGACCCACCTTGCCCATCAGACGCGGCGAGATGTGTGTATGGTCACTTCACGAATCAGGGGCAACTCGCCTCGAACGTACCCCTTCCACCGATTCGCACACCGGTGAAACCTGCCGTGCGACGGCCGTACGCCCTTGACAGAGGGATGTTTCATTGTCGACACATCGGGCCGGGTCCGGCGGATTGTGTTGCTGCGGACCGCCGACACGCCATAGAGTCGCCAACCGTCGGCATGATGCCACGCTGACCTGTCTAGAAGTTTCCTGGTCACCAAGGAGGTAAGACGACTTGTGAATGAGTCGACATTTACTCCCGGGGGTGGTCACCCAGGAATGACTGCACGGGGGCGAGGTCGCGCGGGGCTCGCTCCTGTCGGCTCCGTCGCCGTGCGCGCCTTCGCACCCCAACGGAACCAGCAGGCGACTCCCACTGCACACCAGAGCATGGATGGCCATCACGTGAACGCCCTGGCCGGCGACGGAAGTGGCGCGCCCCACAACCATTTCGCCGACTACGACGAACTGCCCGAGGGGCACTTCTACGATCCCGACGCCGAGTACGAGCCGGATCCCGAGTACGCGGCCACCCTCGCGCCCGACGCGGCCCGTCAGCGCCGTGAGCGCGTCGGCCCGACCGGACGCCCGCTGCCGTACTTCCCGATCCCGGGCCCGCTGACCGACCACGGCCCCGCGAAGATCATCGCGATGTGCAACCAGAAGGGTGGCGTCGGCAAGACGACGTCGACCATCAACCTGGGTGCCGCGCTCGCGGAGTACGGACGCAGGGTGCTGCTCGTCGACTTCGACCCGCAGGGCGCGCTGTCGGTCGGACTCGGTGTCAACCCGATGGAACTCGACCTCACCGTCTACAACCTGCTCATGGAGCGGGGCATGGCGGCCGACGAGGTGCTGCTGAAGACGGCGGTCCCCAACATGGACCTGCTGCCCAGCAACATCGACCTGTCGGCGGCCGAGGTCCAACTGGTCTCCGAGGTCGCCCGCGAGTCGACACTGCAGCGCGCGCTGAAGCCGCTCCTGGACGACTACGACTACATCGTGATCGACTGCCAGCCCTCGCTCGGCCTGCTCACGGTCAACGCGCTGACGGCCGCGCACAAGGTGATCGTGCCGCTGGAGTGCGAGTTCTTCGCACTGCGCGGTGTGGCCCTGCTGACCGAGACCATCGAGAAGGTCCAGGAGCGGCTCAACCCCGAGCTGGAACTCGACGGGATCCTCGCCACGATGTACGACTCGCGCACGGTGCACAGCCGTGAGGTGCTCGCGCGTGTCGTCGAGGCCTTCGACGATCACGTCTACCACACGGTCATCGGCCGTACGGTCCGCTTCCCGGAGACCACCGTCGCCGGTGAGCCGATCACCACGTACGCGTCCAACTCCGTCGGTGCCGCCGCCTATCGCCAGCTTGCCAGGGAGGTGCTCGCCCGGTGTCCCGCCGAGTGAGTCTGCCCGGGGCCGACGAACTCTTCCGTACGACAGGGGGGATGGCGCTCCAGGCGTCCACGCCCAGGCGCCAGGCCAATGGCGAGGGCCGGATCCCCGCTCCCGCGGGGGAGAGCGACGCGGCCGCGGCCCAGGAGGACGCTCCGCAGTCGGTGCCCGCGCAGGGCGGTGACGGCGAGGGCGCCGAGCACGTCGCCACGGACGCGGAACCGGCCGAAGCGGGCGAGTCCCGCAGCCGTGGCGCGCCGGAGCGCTCCGCGCGAAGGCAGGGGGCACCGGAGGGGCCGGCCGCGGAAGCGGCCCCGCACAAGCGCGGAAGGGCGGCGGCACGCCGGCCCAGCGGCCGCGAGCGGCACGACGAGAAGATCACGGTGTACGTGTCCGCCGAGGAGCTCATGGACCTCGAGCACGCCCGTCTGGTCCTCCGGGGCGAGCACGGACTGGCCGTCGACCGGGGCAGGATCGTCCGAGAGGCGGTCGCCGTGGTCCTGGCCGACCTGGAATCCCGCGGAGACGCCAGCATCCTCGTACGACGTCTGCGCGGACGGTAGCGGTAGCCTGCGGAGGTCATGACCTCGAACGACACCCCCGCCGCGGGCCGCGGCCCGCGGCCCGGACGCCGTCGCGCGCTGGGGCGGGGACCGGGAGGCGCGCCGTCGGCCCCGCAGCCCGTGGACGCGGACGCCGAGGCGGAGGCGGAGCCCACGGCCGCGCCTCCCGCACCGGCCGGCCGGGACGACGTACCGGGCCCGGACACCGGTCCGGCGCCCGGGACGGTACCCGCGGGCCCCGGGACGGACGGCAGGCCGGCTGGGCCCGGGACGGTACCCGCGGTGGACTCCGGTGCCATGGCGTACGACCTGGAGCGTGCTCAGGGGAACCCGGGGGCCGGCGCGGCCGGGACGGCCGAGGAGACAGCGGAGACCGAGGCGCCCGCGGGATCCGAAGTGGCCGAGACGGCAGAGACGGCCGAGGAGGACGACGGCCGGTTCAAGGTCCGGTTGTCGAACTTCGAAGGACCGTTCGACCTGCTGCTTCAGCTGATCTCCAAGCACAAGCTGGACGTCACCGAGGTCGCGCTGTCCAAGGTGACCGACGAGTTCATGGCGTACATCCGGGCGCTGGGACCCGACTGGGACCTGGACGAGACCACCGAGTTCCTGGTCGTCGCGGCCACGCTGCTCGATCTCAAGGCGGCCCGCCTGCTGCCCGCCGCCGAGGTCGAGGACGAGGCCGACCTCGCCCTGCTGGAGGCCCGGGACCTGCTGTTCGCCCGCCTGCTCCAGTACCGCGCGTACAAGCGGATCGCGGAGATCTTCAGCCTGCGGCTGGACGAGGAGGCCCGGCGCCACCCCCGTACGGTGGGGCTCGAACCGCACCACGCCGAGTTGCTCCCCGAGGTCGTCATCAGCATCGGCGCGCAGGGGTTCGCCCGGCTCGCCGTCAAGGCGATGCAGCCCAGGTCCAAGCCGCAGGTGTACGTCGACCACATCCACGCGCCGCTGGTCAGCGTGCAGGAGCAGGCCGGGATCGTGGTCGCGCGGCTGCGGGAGCTCGGCGAGGCGAGTTTCCGGGCCCTGACCGAGGACACGGACGACACCCTGACCGTCGTCGCCCGGTTCCTCGCACTCCTGGAGCTGTACCGGGAGAAGGCCGTCGCCCTCGACCAGGAGACCGCGCTCGGCGAGCTGACCGTGCGCTGGACCGGCGGTGACGGGGGCGAGGCCCCCACGGTCACCGACGAGTTCGACCGACCGCCCGAAGTACCGGGAGAGCCGCCCGATGGAGGACAAGGGGTGAGCAGGACGTGAGCGAGGACACAGCCGGTCTTCCCATGGAGCCGCGCACCGTCGCGGACCTCGATCTCAGGCCCGCGCTGGAGGCGGTTCTCATGGTCGTGGACGAGCCCGCGACCGAGGAGCAACTGGCGAAGATCCTGGAGCGGCCCGGGCGGCAGGTCGCGGACGCGCTCCGTGCGCTGGCCGACGAGTACACCGTCCAGGGACGCGGCTTCGAGCTGCGGCACGTCGCCGGCGGCTGGCGTTTCTACAGCCGGCCCGAGTACGCCGCGGCCGTCGAGGGCTTCGTTCTGGACGGCCGACAGGCCCGGCTCACCCAGGCCGCCCTGGAGACCCTCGCCGTGGTCGCCTACCGCCAGCCGGTCGGCCGCGGCAGGGTCTCCGCCGTGCGCGGAGTGAACTGCGACGGGGTCATGCGCACCCTGCTGCAGCGCGGTCTGGTCGAGGAGGCGGGCACGGAACCCGAAACAGGTGCGATCCTGTACACGACGACGAACTACTTCCTGGAGCGGATGGGCCTGCGTGGTCTGGACGAGCTCCCGGAGCTCGCGCCCTTCCTCCCGGAGGCGGAGGCGATCGAGGCCGAGACCCAGGAAGCCGTACCGTCGTTCGATCCGGACGCCCCGGACCCGGACGACGGTCCATCCGACCGATACGCCTAAAACGACGACAACGGAAATGTGATGCGAAGCAGCGGCAGCGGCAAGAGCGGCGGACGCGGTAACCCCCGCGGTTCCGGCGGCAACAGGGACCAGCAGCAGGGGCAGGGCCGCCCCAGCCGGCCCCGCCCGGAGGAGCGCCGCTACGACGTGGGGCCCGAAGCCACCAAGGAGGGCCCGAAGTCCGGCCGCACCGGCGCCGGCGCCGGCGCCAAGCGGTCCGGCGGCTCCTCCCAGGGCTCCCGGCCCGGGCGGAAGAGCGGCGGGGGCCGTACGCTTCCGGGCCGCTCGCGCGAGTACGAGACGCGGATCGAGGAGCGCAACCGCGACCGGTACGCGGAGAAGAAGGACGTCAGGCCCCCGAAGACCTTCCCGGGCGCCGAGCAGGAGGGCGAGCGGCTGCAGAAGGTCCTCGCCCGCGCGGGGTACGGTTCCCGGCGCGCCTGCGAGGAACTGATCGAGCAGGCGCGGGTCGAGATCAACGGCGAGATCGTGCTGGAGCAGGGCCGCCGGGTCGACCCGGCGAAGGACGAGGTCAAGGTGGACGGGCTGACCGTCGCCACCCAGTCCTACCAGTTCTTCTCGCTGAACAAGCCCGCCGGTGTCGTCTCCACCATGGAGGACCCCGAGGGGCGTCAGTGCCTCGGCGACTACGTCACCAACCGCGAGACCCGGCTGTTCCACGTGGGCCGGCTCGACACCGAGACCGAGGGCGTCGTCCTGCTCACCAACCACGGTGAGCTGGCGCACCGGCTGACCCACCCGCGGTACGGGGTGAAGAAGACCTACCTCGCCCACATCGTCGGGCCGATCCCGCGCGACCTGGGCAAGCGGCTGAAGGACGGCATCCAGCTGGAGGACGGTTACGCGCGCGCGGACCACTTCCGCGTCGTCGAGCAGACCGGCAAGAACTACCTCGTCGAGGTGACCCTGCACGAGGGCCGCAAGCACATCGTGCGCCGCATGCTCGCCGAGGCGGGCTTCCCGGTCGACAAGCTGGTGCGCACCGGCTTCGGGCCGATCACCCTGGGCGACCAGAAGTCGGGCTGGCTGCGCCGGCTGTCGAACACCGAGGTCGGCATGTTGATGCAGGAAGTCGAGCTCTAAGGCCTTGTGAAGGACCCGCACCCCCTTTTATAGTCGACCTGACTATAAAAGGGGGTGCGGGTCATGGGCGGCTACGACAAGTACGCCTACGAGCCCTTCGCCGTCACCGTCGACCTCGCCGTGTTCACGCTCCGCGCGGGCGTACTGCACGGCCTGCTCGTCGAGCGAGGGGAGGAGCCTTACGCGGGCCACTGGGCGCTGCCGGGCGGGTTCGTGCAGCCGGACGAGTCGGCGGAGACCGCCGCCCGGCGTGAACTCGCCGAGGAGACGGGACTGACGGACGTGTCCGGACTGCACCTGGAGCAGTTGCGGACCTACAGCGAACCCGGCCGCGATCCCCGGATGCGGGTCGTCTCCGTCGCGTTCACCGCGCTGCTGCCCGACGCTCCCGAAGCGCACGGGGGCGGCGACGCGGCGCAGGCACGCTGGGTCCCGTACGGCTCCGCGCGGGCGCTCGCCTTCGACCACGACCGGATCCTGGCCGACGCCCGGGAACGCGTCGGGGCCAAGCTCGAGTACAGCTGCCTCGCCACCGCCTTCTGTCCGCCCGAGTTCACTCTCGGCGAGTTGCGGCAGGTCTACGAGACCGTATGGGGCACCACGCTCGACCGGCCCAACTTCCGGCGCAAGGTGCTCGCCTCCGCGGGCTTCGTCGAACCGGTCCCGGGTGCCGCACGCCTCACCGGCGGCCGGGGCAAACCCGCTGCCCTCTACCGGGCGGGCACCGCCACCGCCCTCCATCCGCCGCTGCTCCGGCCGGCCCCGGAAGGACGTTCCGCATGAACACCGTCGTCACCAAGCGCGCCGCCACGGGCGCGCTCACCGGACTCGCCCTCGGGGACGCGCTCGGTTTCCCCACCGAGTTCAACGACGTCCCCTCGATCCTCACCAAGTTCGGACCGTGGCGGGGGATGGACCTGCCGAAACCGGCGATCGTCACCGACGACACCCAGATGACGCTGGCACTGGGGCGCGGACTGCGCACGGCGATGGACCGGGGACGGCTCGCCCCGAAGCGGCTGGAACGGCCGGTGCGCGAGGAGTTCGTGGACTGGTACCGCTCGCCCGAGAACAACCGGGCGCCCGGCAACACCTGCCTGAAGGCCTGCCACCTGCTGTCCGAGGAGGACCGCCCCTGGCAGGACGCCAGTCAGGTCGGCTCCAAGGGCTGCGGCGCCAACATGCGCGTCGCTCCCATCGGGCTCGCCCCCGGGCTGAGCGAGGAACAGCGCGCGGGTGCCGCCCAGTTGCAGTCGGCCCTCACCCACGGGCACCCGACCGCGCTCGCCGCCTCCGACCTCACCGCCCACGCCGTACGCCTGCTCGCCGAGGGCGCCGAACCGACCGGACTGATCGGCCTGTTGCGCTCCTACGCCTACGAGAACCGCACCCGCTACCACGAGGTGTGGCTCGGCGACCTGTGGACCCGCGCGGGGGACCCCAGTGCCGAGCACTTCATCGCGCGCGGCTGGGACGAGTGCCTGGAGATCCTGGAACGCCTCCGGCGCGCCGTCCACACCGTCTCGCCGGAGACCGATCCGTGCCTGGCGACCGGGG
Organism: Streptomyces sp. P9-A2; assembly: GCF_036634175.1. NCBI lineage: Bacteria > Bacillati > Actinomycetota > Actinomycetes > Kitasatosporales > Streptomycetaceae > Streptomyces > Streptomyces sp. P9-A2. Next base: position 1,530,202 of record NZ_JAZIFX010000001.1, on the reverse strand, counting down.
AGGGCTGGATCGCGGAGGAGGCCCTCGCGACCGGACTGCTGTGCTTCCTGCTCTTCGTCGACGAACCGCTCACGGCCCTGCGCCGCGCCGCCTGCACCTCCGGCGACTCCGACTCCATCGCCTGCCTCGCGGGTGCCTTCGCGGGCGCCCACCTCGGCGCGGACGCCTGGCCGGACGCCTGGGCCGACCGCATCGAGTACCGGGACGAACTGCTGGCCCTGGGAGCGCTCTGGGACCTCTGAGGGGGAGCGCCCATGGCGAGGGGCCGCCCGCCCTACCCCGCCCGCAGGGCGGAGGCACGGCGGACGCGGACCAGGAAGTCCTCGATCCGGCGCCGGTCCGGCTGCGCCGGGAGCGGCGTACGGCGCAGCGCCTCGCCGGCCTCCTGATCCAGCCGGGCCATCCGGGCTTCGACCTCGGGCCAGGGCACCTCGCCCCGCTTCACCGCGAGCAGCTGCTCGCGCTGCTCGCCCACGTCGATGGTGAGGACGCCCGCGCGCAGCACGTCGCGGGCGGAGGCCAGCAGGCGGAGCAGATGCATCGCGTGCTTCCAGCGGGGCGCCCCGTGCGCGCGGACGTCGGCCTCGAGTCTGCGGCGCTGGCCGTACGCGTACCTGGTGAACGTCTCGTGGACCCGGCGGGAGAGGAACGCCCCGCGCAGGGCGAGCAGTTCGCGGCCGGTGTCGTCGGCGTACTCCACGAGCGGCGAGTGCAGGCACTCCAGGATGTTGGGGTTGGCGCGCAGGGCCAGCTCGCAGAAGCGTTCCAGCTCCCAGCTGAACTGTTCCTCGGCCGGACCCTCGACATGGGTCGGCGGCTTCTCGAAGCGCCAGAACAGGGGAGTGGGGGCCAGGAAGACGCCACGGCGGTCGGTGTCGCTGCCCTCCGTGGCCAGGCCGAAGGCACGCGAGCCCATGACGCAGGCGTAGACCGTGTGGTCGCGGACCAGGAGCTCGGCGGAGTGCATGCCCGGGAGCGTACGGGCCGGCTCACGCCAGGCGAATCGATTTTCCCTCCACCGTGATCCGTTCCGCGGGCAGCGCGCTGGTGGCCGGCCCCCGTTCCACCGAGCCGTCGGTGATCCGGAACCGGCTGCCGTGGCAGGCGCAGTCGATGGTGCCGTCCGAGACGTCCGCCACCAGACAGCTCTGGTGGGTGCAGATCGCCGAGAAGGCCTTGAAGTCACCCTGTTCGGGCTGGGTCACCACCACCTTCTCGTCCTTGAAGATCACACCCCCGCCCACCGGGATGTCGTCGGTCGCGGCCAGTTCCCGTCCTGCCGAGCCGTCCGGCGCCGCGATGTCCGAGGCGGTGCCCGGGGTGGTACCTGGGGCGGTGGCCGGGGCGGTGGCGGGCGAGGAGTCGTCACCGCCTCCGCTCCCGTTCACGCCGCAGCCGGCGGCCAGCGCTGTCGCGCCTGCCGCGAGAAGGGCCGTGCGCCGTGTGGTGCGCGGGGTCGTGCGGGGGGTCGTGCCAGTCATGTCGTCACTCCGGAGGGAATCATGGAGGGTGGGTGAATTTTCGGGAGATCAGGACATTTTGCACCGACCGTCTCGGCGGGCGGGCACAGGACACCGCCGGATCCCGTTCTGACTAGGCTGGACGACCGAACGACCGATACGCACGTCAGTGCATCCGGCACATCGGCACATTCGATCCATCAGCACATTCGGCACATCAGCAAGGAGCAACGCCGTGGCGGTACGAGCGGTCCGGGGCGCCGTCCAGCTCGAGCGGGACGAGGCCGGCCACATGGAGGAACAGGTCGGCGCGCTGCTCACCGCGGTACTGGAACGCAACGATCTGGCCACGGACGACCTGATCAGTATCTGGTTCACGGCCACGCCCGACCTCCACAGCGACTTCCCGGCCGCCGCCGCCCGCAAGCTCGGCATCGTCGACGTCCCCCTGATCTGCGCTCAGGAACTGGACATCGAGGGCGCCCTGCCCCGCGTCGTCCGCATCCTCGCGCACATCGAGTCCGACCGGCCGCGCGCCGGCATCGCCCATGTCTACCTCGGCGCCGCGGCGGCCCTGCGCAAGGACATCGCCCAGTGAGAACCGCACTCGTCATCGGCACCGGACTGATCGGCACGTCCGCCGCCCTCGCCCTTTCCCAGCGGGGCGTCACCGTCCACCTCGTCGATCACGATCCGGAGCAGGCCCGTACGGCCGCCGCGCTCGGCGCCGGCAGCGAGGGCCCCCCCGAGGGGCCGGTGGACCTGGCGATCGTCGCCGCCCCGCCCGCCCACGTGGCCGGGGTGCTCGCCGACGCCCTGGAGCGCGGGGTGGCACGCGGCTACATCGACGTCGCCAGCGTCAAGGGCGGGCCGCGCCGCGAGCTGGAGCAGCGTGGGCTCGACCTCTCGGCGTACATCGGTACGCACCCCATGTCCGGTCGTGAGAAGTCCGGCCCGCTGGCCGCCGGGGCGGACCTCTTCGAGGGCCGTCCCTGGGTGCTCACGCCCACCCGGGACACCGACACCGAGGTGCTCAATCTCGCCCTCGAGCTGGTCTCGCACTGCAGGGCCGTCCCGGTCGTCATGGACGCCGACGCCCACGACCGTGCCGTGGCCCTGGTCTCCCACATGCCGCACCTGGTGGCCGGCCTGGTCGCCGCGCGCCTGGAGCACGCCGAGGAGGCCGCCGTACGGCTGTGCGGGCAGGGCATCCGGGATGTGACCAGGATCGCCGCCTCCGACCCCCGGATGTGGATCGACATCCTCTCCGCGAACCCCGGTCCGGTCGCCGACCTGCTCACCGACATCGGCGCCGACCTGGAGGAGACCGTACGGTCCCTGCGCGCGCTGCAGTCCTCCGACGAGAACAAGCGGCGCGAGGGCAGCACCGGCATCGAGGACGTGCTGCGCCGCGGCAACGCCGGCCAGGTCCGGGTCCCGGGCAAGCACGGCTCCGCCCCGCGCGCGTACGAGGTCGTGGCGGTGCTCATCGACGACCAGCCGGGCCAGCTGGCGCGCATCTTCGCGGACGCCGGCCGTGCGGGCGTCAACATCGAGGACGTCCGTATCGAGCACGCGACCGGGCAGCAGGCCGGTCTGATACAGCTCATGGTGGAGCCCAAGGCGGCTCCGGTGCTCACCGCGGCGCTGCGGGAGCGGGGCTGGTCCATCCGGCAGTAGCACCTGCCGGACGGCGAGCGGCGGGCGGTGGAGGTCGTCCGGGTGGGCGGACGAGGGCCCGCGGACGGTCGGACACGGGCGCCGGAAGCGGTGCCGGCGCCGATCCCGGGAGCGGTCGCGGCCCCGTCCCCGGGTACGGCCGATCGGGGGACGGACACCCAGTAACCTTGTGCAGGGCGGTTTCGCGCCCCGCTCCCCGCCAGCCAGGTCCAGGAAGGTCCCCACTGTGGAAAGCTCCACGCCAGTGATTGTCGCCATCGACGGCCCGTCCGGCACGGGCAAGTCGAGCACGTCGAAGGCCGTGGCGGCACAGCTCGGCCTGAGCTACCTGGACACCGGCGCCCAGTACCGGGCGATCACCTGGTGGATGGTCACCAACGGCATCGACACCGCCGACCCCTCCGCGATCGCCGCCGCGGCCGGCAAGCCCGAGATCCTCTCCGGCACCGACCCGGAGAAGCCCGACATCACGGTCGACGGCATCGATGTGGCCGGCCCGATCCGCGAGCAGGACGTCACCTCCAAGGTCAGCGCGGTCAGCGCGGTCCCCGAGGTGCGCACCCGGATCACCGAGCTGCAGCGCTCCATCGCCGCCTCCGCCGTCACCGGCATCGTCGTCGAGGGCCGCGACATAGGGACCACCGTGCTGCCCGACGCCGACCTGAAGATCTTCCTCACCGCCTCTCCGGAGGCGCGGGCCGCCCGCCGCAGCGGCGAGCTCAAGGGCGCCGACCTGAACGCCACGCGCGAGGCCCTGGTCAAGCGGGACGCGGCCGACTCCAGCCGCAAGACCTCCCCACTGGCCAAGGCGGACGACGCGGTCGAGGTGGACACCACCGACCTGACCCTGCAGCAGGTCATCGAGTGTGTCGTCACCCTCGTCGAGGAGAAACGAGTCGGCCGGTGACCGGGCTTCCGTCGGCGCGGGGCGCCGAGATCGGGCGGCGCATCGGCGTCGGACTGATGTACGGCTTCTGGAAGCCGCGCGTGCTGGGTGCCTGGCGGGTGCCCGCCTCCGGCCCGGTGCTTCTCGCCGTGAACCACTCCCACAACATCGACGGTCCGATGGTCATGGGCGTGGCCCCCCGGCCCACGCACTTCCTGATCAAGCGGGAGGCGTTCATCGGGCCGCTCGACCCGTTCCTGACCGGGATCGGCCAGGTGAAGGTGGACCGGAACACCACCGACCGCACAGCCATCTCCCGGGCGCTGGGCATCCTGCAACAGGGCGGCGTCCTCGGTATCTTCCCCGAGGGCACCCGCGGCGAGGGCGACTTCGCCTCGCTGCGCGCGGGGCTCGCCTACTTCGCCCTGCGCGGCGGCGCGCCGATCGTGCCCGTCGCCGTCCTGGGAAGTTCCGGGCAGAGCGGACGGTTGATAAAGGCGCTGCCCCCGCTGCGCTCCCGCGTCGACGTCGTCTTCGGCGACCCGTTCGAGGCGGGTGACGGCAGCGGACGGCGTACCCGCAAGGCGCTGGACGAGGCGACCGAGCGCATCCAGAAGCAGCTCACCGCGCACCTGGAAAACGCCAGGCGCCTCACCGGGCGCTAGCGGACACTGAGTAGTGGAACACCCGGAATCGGGTGTTCCACCGACCACCACGATGAACAACGAGGTACGTACTTCATGAACGACCACATCCAGCCCGACGGCTCGGCCGAGCACGAGCACGAGCACGGGGCGCTCGGCGACGCCGAGTTCGCGGAGTTCATGGAGCTCGCCGCGGAGGAGGGCTTCGACCTCGAGGACGTCGAGGGCGCCATCGAGGCGGCCGGGCACGGCCCGCTGCCCGTGCTCGCCGTCGTCGGCCGCCCCAATGTCGGCAAGTCGACCCTGGTGAACCGCATCATCGGCCGCCGCGAGGCGGTCGTCGAGGACAAGCCGGGCGTCACCCGGGACCGCGTCACCTACGAGGCCGAGTGGGCGGGCCGCCGCTTCAAGGTCGTCGACACCGGCGGCTGGGAGCAGGACGTCCTCGGCATCGACGCCTCCGTGGCGGCGCAGGCCGAGTACGCGATCGAGGCGGCCGACGCCGTGGTGTTCGTGGTGGACGCCAAGGTGGGCGCGACCGACACCGACGAGGCCGTCGTCCGGCTGCTGCGCAAGGCAGGCAAGCCGGTCGTCCTGTGCGCCAACAAGGTGGACGGCCAGAGCGGTGAGGCCGACGCCTCCTACCTGTGGTCCCTGGGCCTGGGCGAGCCGCACCCGGTCTCCGCCCTGCACGGCCGCGGCACCGGCGACATGCTGGACCAGGTCCTGGAGGCGCTGCCGGAGGCCCCCGCGCAGACCTTCGGCACGGCGGTCGGCGGTCCGCGCCGGATCGCCCTGATCGGCCGTCCGAACGTCGGCAAGTCCTCGCTGCTGAACAAGGTCGCCGGCGAGGAGCGCGTCGTCGTCAACGAGATCGCCGGCACCACCCGCGACCCGGTCGACGAACTGATCGAGCTGGGCGGAAAGACCTGGAAGTTCGTCGACACCGCGGGCATCCGCAAGCGCGTCCACCTCCAGCAGGGCGCCGACTACTACGCCTCGCTGCGCACCGCGGCCGCCGTCGAGAAGGCCGAGGTCGCCGTCGTCCTCCTCGACGCCGCCGACTCCATCTCGGTGCAGGACCAGCGCATCGTCACCATGGCCGTGGAGGCGGGGCGCGCGATCGTCCTCGCGTTCAACAAGTGGGACACCCTCGACGAGGAGCGCCGCTACTACCTGGAGCGGGAGATCGAGACCGAGCTCGGCCAGGTCGTCTGGGCGCCGCGGGTGAACGTGTCGGCCCGCACCGGACGCCACATGGAGAAGCTGGTCCCGGCGATCGAGACGGCCCTGGCGGGCTGGGAGACCCGCGTTCCGACCGGCAGGCTGAACGCCTTCCTCGGCGAGCTGGTCGCCGCCCACCCGCACCCCGTGCGGGGCGGCAAGCAGCCGCGCATCCTGTTCGGCACGCAGGCGGGCACCAAGCCGCCGCGGTTCGTGCTCTTCGCCTCCGGGTTCATCGAGGCGGGCTACCGGCGGTTCATCGAACGCCGGCTGCGCGAGGAGTTCAGCTTCGAGGGCACGCCCATCCACATCTCGGTACGGGTGCGTGAGAAGCGCGGCAAGAAGAAGTGACGTAACGACGGCACGCAGGGTGGAGGGGGCGGTCCCGGCCGGGACCGCCCCCTCCACCCTGCGTCGTCGCCGGGCCCGGCGTGCCCGGTCAGGTCTCCCGGCGCGGGGCCGGGGGCAGGGCCGCCGGCGCGTGGGGCCTCTCGATGGCGTGCCGGCCGACCGCCGGGACGCGCTGCCACTGCGGCTGCTGCCCCGCGCTCTGCCGGGCGCTGCTCGCCCCCGCGCTGTAGGCACCGTATGATCCGCCGCCGACGGAACCGCCGAACGCCCCCGATCCGTGGCCGACGGGCGAGCCCGTACCGTGCGGGGCGCCTCCGAAGGCGGCGAAGCCCAGCTTCTCCTCGCCGCTGCGGTCACCCGGCAGTGAGCGGAAGGACTTCACGTACTCGGCGTAGAGCGCGTCGTAGATCGGCGTGGCCGAAGGGCCGCCCTCGGAGTCCTGAGCCGGCCGCACGGGGGCGGGGACCAACGGGAAGGGCCGGCGGCGGGGAGCGTCGTATGCGTGCACGTATCTCCCAACGACCCCGACCGGTAAGGGATGTGGCCGGGGTACGGGTTTTCGCCGGTCACCGGCCTGTCGGCCGGCAGCCGGGTGTCAGCCGGGTTCATCGGCCGTCGGCTGTCCGTCGGCCGTCGGCTGTCCGTCGACCGACGGTCAGAGACCGGCGAGCGGCAGTGCCGCCGTGACCAGCCTTCCGTTCGCCGCGGCCCTGTCCAGCGCGTCGCGCAGCAGGTCCTCGCGCGGCTGACGGCCGATCGAACCGACCGGAGCCGCGAACAGCAGCACCTGCTGGTGCTTGTTGGCTGCCGCCCGCCAGCCCTCGGTGACCTGGAGCGGCTGGTGCGCCTGCCACCAGGCCACCGGCTGACCGCCGTTCGGGTTCGGCTGGAGCACCGCGTGCAGCTGCCCCACGGCCAGCAGAACCGACCAGCCGTGCAGCACGGACGGTGCGGTGGACAGCTCGGTCACTGGCATGAAGCCCTGCTCGATGAGCAGCGGCAGGAAGTCGTCGCCGGACCCGAGGGAACCGGGCCGCGCCACCGGCGCGGTCGGCTCGACCACCAGGGCCGGGTGCAGCTCCCCGGCGATCAGGACCAGTCCGCTGGTCACGCCGAGTACGGCCTGCTCGGGCACGACGTACGGCGCCGCGGCCTGATGGGGAGCAGCCGGCACCGGGGCCGTCTGTGCGGCCTGCGCGGGCGCCGCCGGGGCTGTGGCGTCGCCGTTGATGGACCGCGCGGCGCCCAGGAGCTGCTCCTCGGTGACTTGGACGACCTGCGAGGGCAGGCAGGTGGAGTGGGCGAAGGCGAGGACGGCGGTCTCGTCCCCGATGAACAGGACAGTGCTGGTCCGCTCCTGCTCCGGATCGCCCGGTGTGCGGCAGGAGGTGCAGTCGTAACCGCCCGGGGCGGAATCTCCGGCGAGCAGGCGGTCGGCTTCTTCGTCGCCGATCTCGGCGCGTACCTCGTTGCTGACGTCGAGCATGCGCGGCACGGGTGGGCTCCCTCGGGATGCGGTGCGTGGCGAGGCCGGGTGGGTCCCGGCCCGTGGTCCGGGGCGTGCCCCCGGCTCATACAGATGACAACGGGCGATCTGCGGCGGGAGTCACGCCCGGAAGGGAACGGGATCGAACCATCCTGCGCACACGGTCACTTCCCGCGCGGAACCGGACACTCATCGTCAACTGCTCCTCGCGTCAAAGCAGTTGAACGGGTGAAGTAGCTCACAGGCCAGAGGGTCTGCTGGTTGATAAATCATGAAATCAGTGAATGAAGCGGGTGTCCTGAAATTGACGCTACCGAAGGTAACGCTGAACTGGTCTGCGAAGACGGTGAGTTGCTTGATGCCGGCCCGGTCGGCTGCCTGGATTCCTCCGCCGTGTGCAGCGAGCACCGCCCGGGAACGTCCGCCGACCGCACCAGCCGGATCCGCCGCACCACCGGATCCCTCGCACGACCCGACGGCGGGCGGGCGGCGCGGACCGCAGCTCGTCCGGCGGTGACCACACCGTCCGTGAGGGCGACACGCCGAGCGCCGTCGCGGCCCGGCACGGCACCACCTGGCAACAGCTGTACGCCGCCGACGAGGCCGTCATCGGCGGCGATCCCGACGTGATCCTGCCCGGTCGGCGTCTCGTGCTCTGGTCCATCCCGGACGCACCGGGTGGTGAGGTGAGGAGGGGCCCCGTCCGGACAGTGACTGTCCGCGAAGGCTGACAGACTCGGCCCATGGTGGAGACCTCGGCACGATTGCTGCGTCTGTTGTCCCTGCTCCAGGCTCACCGCGAGTGGTCCGGGGCCGATCTGGCCGGGCGGCTCGGGGTCAGCTCCCGGACCCTGCGCCGCGACGTGGACCGGCTGCGCGTGCTCGGCTACCCCGTCAACGCCAGCCCCGGAACCGGCGGCGGCTACCAGCTGGGCGCGGGCGCCGAGCTGCCGCCGCTGCTGCTGGACGACGACGAGGCCGTCGCCGTCGTGGTCGGGCTGCGTACGGCGGCCGGGCAGGGCATCGAAGACATCGGGGAGACCTCGGTGCGGGCCCTGGCCAAGCTGGAACAGGTGCTGCCGGACCGGCTGCGCCGCCGGGTGGGCGCCCTGAACGCCGTCACCGTGCCGATGCTGCGCGGACCGGACGCCGACGCCGTCGACCCGGCCGTGCTCACCGAACTCGCCCAGCTCTGCCGTGACACCGAGCGTCTGCGTTTCGAGTACCGCGGCCACGACGGCGCGACGAGTCGCCGCACCGTGGAACCGCACCGTCTGGTGTGCTCGGAGCGCCGCTGGTACCTGGTGGCCTGGGACCTGGGCCGCGAGGACTGGCGTACCTTCCGGGTGGGCCGCGTCACTCCCAAGCCCCCGCACGGCCCGCGCTTCGTCCCGCGCGAGCCCCCGGCCGAGGATCTGGCCGCCTATGTGTCCCGGGGCGTCTCCACGCGGGTGTACGCCTCGCAGGCCGCGATACGGCTGCTGGTGCCCGTCGAGGAGGCCGCGGAACGGATCTCGCCCTCCGTCGGCACACTCCGGGCGGAAGCACCGGACACCTGTGTCCTGACCACCGGGGCGGCGAGCTTCAACGCCCTGGTGGTCCACGTGATGCTGCTGGGCTTCGAGTTCCAGGTGCTGGAGCCGGCCGGGCTGACCGACGCGATCACCACGGCCCGCGACCGGCTCTCCCGCGCTCTGGCCCGGGCGGAGGGATCCGGCGCGGCGAGCTGACGCCGGACCGCGTGGCGACCGTGCAGCGCGGAACCGCGCGGGACCGCCCGTACCGGCCGGTGGGGCGGGGGTGGACGCTGTGAAGGAACCGTGAGTTTCCGTACGGTCCCGCCCTTCGGGGTGCGCACCTGTCGTCACGGCGACGGAATGGAATGACCCGAACGGGCCGGATGTTTCTTCAGAAACGCTCCGCCGGGTTTATCCGTGCCCCGGCGCGATGTCCGGGAATTACGTTCGACTGTGTTCGGAGAGGCTTCGAATCACCCATTCGTGTGATGGGCGTAGGCGTAAACGTCTGTCGTGATCCTGTGACAGAAATGTGACCGCCGGGGGATCCCGGGCAGGTGTTCCCGGTCCGGCCTTCCCTGTCCGCGGGGCAGGGCATAGCGTGACCGTATGGCACCCATTCCGACACCTTCCGCGGAGCCCGACGACAGCCCGGACGCCTATGTGGGCCTGCCCGTGGACCGGGCCGAGCGCCTCGCGCGCGAGCGCGGCTGGACGACGGTCCGGTCGCTGCCGCCGGGAACGGTCATCACCATGGAGTACCGCGTGGGGCGGCTGAACTTCGAGGTGAGGGACGGCACGGTGGCGCGGTCCTGGAAGGGCTGAGACGCGGCGACGGCCCCGGTTCCACGAGGGAACCGGGGCCGGGGAGCGCGTACCGGGCTGTCGCCGAGGGACCGGGCGGGGCCGTCAGGAGCGGGCTGCCGGGGTGTTGCCGCGCGGATGACGTTCGCCGTGCGGCGGGCGGCGGCTGCCGGCCGGAGTGAGCGGTGTGCGCTCCGCGCGCGTCGAGTGCGGCCCCGACGCCAGATAGGCGGGCGGGCGGCCGGCCGGGCGGGACGCGGAGACCGGTTCGGGAGCCGCGCCGGCCTCACGGCCGGTGAGCGGCTTGAGCATGACCGGCGTCGCGACGGGGGCCGCGGGCGCCGTCCGGCCCCGCGGGGCGTACCGGCGGTCCCGCCAGTGGTCCCGCCGGCCGAGGATCCGGTCCTCGGCGCGGGCGATCAGCGGCTCGAACCAGGGCAGGGCCAGCAGGATCAGCAGGCCCGCCACCCAGCCGAGCAGGACGTCGCTCAGCCAGTGGGTGCCGAGGTAGACGGTGGACAGCCCGACACCGAGCGAGGTCACGGCGGACACGGCGGACAGCCAGCGCCGAGTTCTCGGAGTGGAGGCCAGATAGGCCAGGATTCCCCAGGTCACCACGGCGTTCGCGGTGTGACCGCTGGGAAATATGCTGCCGCCTAGCCACATCTCGCTGGAGCCGATCTCGGTCGCGTAATGCGGTCCGAGGCGTCCCATGCCGTACTTCGCGGCACCGACGGTGATGTTGAGCAGCAGCAGGGAGACCGCGAGCGCGAGCAGCGGACGCAGGGTGTGCTGCCGCCAGGAGCGCCAGCCCAGCCAGGACGCCACCATCACCGCGGTCGGGCCGCGCTGGCCGAGCACCACGTAGTAGTCGACGAAGGCGTGCAGCTCCGCCCACTGCTCGTACGGGCGGAAGAACATCACCTGCCAGTCCAGCCGGACCAGCCAGGACGCGGTGACGACGGCCCACACGATCGCCAGGTAGAAGGCCAGGGTGGAGCCGAAGAGCACCGTCCGGTGCCGGCTCATTCGAGGCACGTCGAGGTGGGCCGGTCGTTCCGGCTCACGATCCAGCCTCGCGAACACCCGGTCCAGACGGGTGGTCTTCCGTTCGGTACGCACCCAATCGACGTTACAGGGAGTGAGCGGCCGACCCTGGCGAATCAGCGGCTTTGTAATGACGATGTGATGTGGGATTGCTCTCAAGGTGGTCTTTGTTTTCCGTGAATCGGCAATCTCCGGTCCTCGCCGTCTTCAATTCTTTTGATCATTCGAGAGGGTTGTTTTATCGCGCTTTTGGAATGCGTTCACCGAAGGTCGGCGCAGATTTTCCCCGGTGCTCACCGTCCGTCGGCACGGGGAGGGGTGGGCAGGGCCGCGGGACCTTTCAGGGCGGTCCGGAGCCGTTCAGCCAGAAGGCGCCGTACACCGCCGAGACCACCGCGACGGACCCCACCACCAGCGTCGACCTGGGCGTACGCAGCCGTGACAGGGGCAGGGCGAGGGGCAGCAGCAAGGGGAAGGCAGGCATCAGCAGGCGCGGTTTCGAACCGAAGTAGCTCGACGCGCAGAGGGCGAGGACGGCGACCGCACCGGCGTACACCAGGAGCGGGAGCGGCTGGCGCTGCCGTGCGCAGAGCACGTACAGCCACACCAGCAGGCCGACCCCGACGATCAGCCCGAGTCCCGCCGTGGCGGACGGGAACGACGTGAACTTCTCCGCCGTGAACCGGGCGAAGGCAAAACCGCCGTCGAACCCGTTCCGCCAGCCCGCCTGTACGTCGAGATACCCGAACGGGCCCTTCCCGGTCCGGTGCCCGACCCACAGAACGTAACCGGCGGTGCCGAGCGGAGCGGTGAACAGGCCGGCCGCCCGGCGGACGCCCACGCCGGGGGCGCCCGCCGGGAAGGGCGCGCCCCCGGCGGAAGGCGTGCGCGGGGTGTTCCCGCCGGGGGCGGCGCGTCCCCCCGGGCGCGCGCCGTCCACCGCCGCCGCGCCACGGCTCCCCCCGAACGAGCGGTGCTCCTCCCCGGCGCCACGACGGTCGTGCAGGAAGGAGACGACGCCCGCCGCCCAGACCGCCGCGACCACCGCCAGCCCGACCGGGCGGGTCAGACCGGCCAGCGACGCCAGGATCCCGGCCGTCACCCAGCGCCCGGTCAGCACCGCGTACAGCGACCAGGCGGCGAGCGCCGTGAACAGGGACTCGCTGTACGCCATCGACTGGACGACCCCGACCGGCAGCACCGCCCAGAGCAGCACCGCGCAGACCCCGGCCCGCGGCCCGTACACATGGTCCGCCACCGCGAAGATCCCCCACGCCGCGGCGAGCGAGGCCAGCACGGCGACCACGAAGCCCCCGTCCGCGTACGACAGCGGCGACACCGCCGCCACCAGCCGCTCCAGCCAGGGGAGCAGGGGGAAGAAGGCCAGGTTCGAGTGCACGTCCCCGTTCGCCAGGCGCACCTCGTAGCCGTACCCCAGCTCCGCGACCCTCGTGTACCAGAGAGCGTCCCAGCGGGCCGTGAGCAGGGTGTACGCGCTTTTGCCGCGCGCCTCGCTCCACAGGGCCAGGACGAGGAGGCCCAGGGCACGCACGGCCGCGTACCCGAGGAGCGCCGGCGCGGCCCTGCGCAGCGGGCCGGGGCGGGCCGGGGCGGCACGCGTTTCGAGATCGGTCACGGGCCCGATTATCGACCGGGTGCGTGGCCGGTCCGTCCCGCGGGTGCGTGAACCCGGAGCGGGCCGTGGGAGTGGTGTACGCCACACCTGTCGGCCGCAGATGTGAGAGGCCCACCACTCAATAACGGCACGTCCTCGCGTACGCTGCCTGTCACTCGCCGTTCGTTGCGCGGGCCGGAGTCCGTACCGCTCCTCTCCGGCCGAGTCACGGGGGAGTCCCCCACCCCGTGAGCCCGCCGAGGGCGAGGGAGTATCTGGGAGGTCTGTACATGTCCGGGACGACCACGGCTGCCGCGCTGCGCCGTCGGGCGGCCGGGGCCGGTGCCAACCGCTGGGTGGTACTCGTCGTTCTCTGCGTCAGCCTGCTGCTCGTGGCCGTCGACGCCACCGTGCTGCATGTGGCGGTCCCCGCCGTCACGCAGGATCTCAGGCCCGGCGCGATGGAACTGCTCTGGATCGTCGACGCCTACCCGCTGGTCTGCGCCTCGCTGCTGATTCTCTTCGGCACGCTGGGAGACCGGGTCGGCCGCAGACGGGTACTCCTGCTCGGCTACGCCCTGTTCGGCGTCGCCTCGGGGCTGGCGGCCCTCGCGGACAGCGCGCCCGTGCTGATCGCGGCGCGGGCGCTGCTCGGAGTCGGCGGCGCGATGATCATGCCCGCGACGCTGTCGATCCTGCGGCAGGTCTTCCCCGACCGGCGCGAGCGGGCGTTCGCCATCGGTATCTGGAGCGCGGTGGCCGCGGTGGGCGCGGCCGCCGGACCGCTGCTCGGCGGCTTCCTGCTCGAGTATTTCTGGTGGGGCTCGGTCTTCCTCATCAACATTCCGCTGATGCTGGTCAGTCTCCCGGTGGGACGGATCCTGCTGCCCGAGTCGAAGGGCGACGGCATCGGTCCCTGGGACGTGACGGGCGCGCTGATGGCCGCCGCCGGACTGTTCGCGGTGGTCCTCGGTGTGAAGCGGCTCGGTGGTGGATCCGCCGGGGGCCCGTGGACCGTACTGTCGCTGGCCGTGGGCGCCGCCCTGCTGGTCCTCTTCGTCAGCCGGCAGCGGCGACGCGCGCACCCGCTGGTCGACCTGCGCATGTTCGCCCGGCCGGTGTTCAGCACGTCGGTGGGCTGCATCGTGCTGGCGATGCTCGCCCTGGTCGGACTGGAACTGATCGCCGCGCAGTACCTCCAGCTCGTCCTCGGACTCTCCCCGCTGGAGACCGGACTGAGGCTGGTGCCGCTGACGTTCGCCGCGATGGCGGCGGGGCTGGCGGGCGCGCGGCTGCTGCGCCGGTTCGGACCGCGCCGCATGGTCTTCTCCGGCTTCTGCCTGACGGCCGCGGCGGTCCTGCTGCTGACCCCGATGGGCGAGCAGGACAACCGGGCCCTGCTGCTGGGCGGGTTCGTCCTGCTCGGCTTCGGTCTGGAGACCACCCTCTTCGGGGCGTACGAGTCGATGCTGAGCGAGGCGCCCCCGCAGCAGGCGGGCGGGGCCGCGGCCATAGGCGAGACCTCGTACCAGCTGGGTGCGGGAATCGGGATAGCGCTCCTCGGCAGTGTGATGAACGCGGCCTACGCGCCCGGCCTCGGAGAGGTTCCCGGGGTGTCCGCCTCGGAGTCCTCCGCGGCGCGGCACTCGCTGGGCGAGGCCTACGAGGTCGCCGCCCAGCTGGGCGGGCCCGCCGAAGCCGCCCTGAGGGACGCGGCCCGCCAGGCCTTCGTGCACGGGTTGCATGTGACCCTGCTGGCCAGCGCGGTCCTGCTGCTGCTCGGGGCCGTGATGGCGCTGCGGTTGCCGCGGACGATGCAGTGCGAGCCGGCGGCCGCCGGGGAAACACCCGCCGAGGCGCCCACGGACGGGCCCGCCCGGGCCCGGGCCGAAGTGGCCGATGTCCCCCCGCCGAGGGAGGCCGCGGAGTCCCGCGTCTCGGTGTGAGGCGTGCCGCGGGGCAGCCGGGTGGACGTGCGCGACGCCGCGTCGTAACGTCGGCCCGAACGTGACCAGGGCGTGTTTCGAAAGGAGCGCCGGCTGCCCGGAGGGTGAGCCCCGCGGTGTCATGGGGGTCCCCCTGCTCGAGCGGAGCCGAGAGCTTGGGGGAGCGTGCGATCGCACGGCGGAGGGTCGCCCGCGTACCGGGCGTACGTGGGCGCTCCCGGCAACGCGGCTGGGGGTCCCCCCTGCTCGAAGAGCTTGGGGGAGTGCGTGCCGGACGCCGCGGGCAGGCGGGACTTTCGACACACGCCCTGGCAGCGCTGGTTGAGTAGTGCGAGCCGAATCCGTACCGGTCGTATCCGTAGTGGTCGTGTCCGCACCGGCCGAGTCCTGCCGACGGGACCGGTACCGGCCGCGTCCGCCCGGATCCGCACCGGCCCGATCGCCCCGGAGGGTGTCCATGTCCGCGTCCGCGAAGTCGCCGCCCTTCGACCCGGCCGACCTGCTCGGTCTCGACGACCTGCTGGAGCCGGAGGACCTGGCCGTCCGGGACACCGTGCGTGCCTGGGCGGGGGACAGGGTGCTGCCGTACGTCGCCGACTGGTACGAGAAGGGCGAGCTGCCCGGCGTCCGCGAGCTGGCCCGGGAACTCGGTGGGATCGGCGTGCTCGGCATGCCGCTCAGCGGCTACGGCTGCGCGGGGACCTCTGCCGTGCAGTACGGGCTCGCCTGCCTGGAACTGGAGGCCGCCGACTCCGGCATCCGGTCCCTGGTCTCCGTACAGGGCTCGCTCGCCATGTACGCGATCCACCGGTTCGGCAGCGAGGAACAGAAGCAGCGGTGGCTGCCGGGGATGGCCGCCGGCGAGGTCATCGGCTGCTTCGGGCTCACCGAACCCGACCACGGCTCCGACCCCGCCGCCATGCGGACCCACGCCGAGCGCGACGGCGGGGACTGGGTGCTGAACGGCCGCAAGATGTGGATCACCAACGGGTCCGTCGCCGGCGTCGCCGTGGTGTGGGCGCAGACCGACGACGGGATCCGCGGATTCGTGGTGCCCACCGACAGCACCGGGTTCGCGGCGCCCGAGATCAAGCACAAGTGGTCGCTGCGCGCCTCCGTCACCAGCGAGCTGGTCCTCGACGACGTACGGCTGCCCGACGACGCCGTACTGCCCGAGGTGACCGGACTGCGCGGACCGCTCAGCTGCCTGACGCACGCCCGGTACGGGATCGTCTGGGGCGCGATGGGCGCGGCGCGCGCCTGCTTCGAGGCCGCCGTCGACTACGCGATGTCGCGGGAGCAGTTCGGGCGGCCCATCGGCGGGTTCCAGCTGACGCAGGCCAAACTCGCCGATATGGCGGTCGAACTGCACAAGGGGCTTCTGCTCGCCCATCATCTCGGGCGGCGCATGGACGCCGGCCGCCTGCGGCCCGAGCAGGTCAGCTTCGGCAAGTTGAACAACGTCCGCGAGGCCATCGACATCTGCCGTACGGCCCGCACGATCCTCGGTGCCAACGGGATCTCGCTCGAGTACCCCGTCATGCGGCACGCGACGAACCTCGAATCGGTGCTCACCTACGAGGGCACCGTGGAGATGCACCAGCTCGTGCTGGGCAAGGCACTGACCGGGATCGACGCGTTCCGGTAGACCGGTGTGGGTGTGGGTGTGGGCGTGGGCCGGTAAGCAGGTGAGGGAGTGGGAGTGGGAGTGGGAGTGGGGACGGAGGGAAGCGGCAGGGCCGGTGAGCGGCCCTGCCTCAGCTCTGGTTGAAGAAGCCGTCCGACCGGTGCGCCGCCGGTTCCCCGCTGACGACCTCGGTGTCGGCCGGGCTCAGCAGGAACACACGGCTGGACACACGCTCGATGGAACCGCGCAGCCCGAAGATCAGCCCGGCGGCGAAGTCGACGACGCGCTTGGCGTCCCCGGCCTCCATGGCGGTGAGGTTCATGATGACGGGGACCCCGTCCCGGAACAGTTCGCCGATGGCGCGGGCGTCCCGGAAGCTGTCCGGGGTCACCGTGCCGATGCGGCGGCCCTTCTCCACGGCGACGTCCGCGGCCACCCTGACCCGCGGATCGGTGACCCAGGCGTCCCCGGGCGCGGCCCCGTCGGAGTAGTCGTCGTCGTAGTAACGCTCGTCTTCGTTGTCGTCGACGAGGCCGAGCCAGGCACTTGCCTTGCGTACCGATCCCATGGACGCCTCCTCTCACAGCGGTCCTTCTTGCTTTCCGCATCCCTATGGTCGTCCATGATGCGGATGGCGCGCCAAGTGATGGGACGCCGTGCGGGGGGTTTGTGACGGTACTGGTGCAGGGCGCATCCGTCGAGAGCCCAAGCCCCCCAAGGCTCCTCATGTAAGCGGATGCTGACTGTGAGTGAAATATGATTCTTCTCGGCGTATGGGTGAGTGGCGGCGCGTACGGGTGAACGCGGCAGTGAGTACGATGCCGCCGCTCCACTTCGGATCGCCCACGGGGGGACGTCATGTTCGGAATGGTCAGGCCCTGCCGGCACCGGCTCGGTGAACGGCTCACGGCTCAGTGGACGGCGCATCTGTGCGGGCTGTGTCTGGCGCTTCGCGGGGATCACGGGCAGCTCGCACGCGTCGTCACCAACTACGACGGGCTGCTCGTCTCCGTCCTGACGGAGGCTCAGGCCGAAGGCGCCGCCGTCGGACGGCGCACGGCGGGGCCGTGTCCGCTGCGCGGCATGCGGACCGCCTCCGTCGCGCACGGTGAGGGCGCGCGGCTCGCGGCGGCCGTATCGCTGGTCCTGGCCTCCGCCAAGGTGCGCGACCATGTCGCCGACCGGGACGGGCTGCTGGCCCGCCGTCCGGTGGCGCTCGCCGCCCGCCGCGTCGCGGTGAGCTGGGACCGGGCCGGGGCGCGGACCGGTGCGGAGGTGGGGTTCGACACGGCCGTGCTGGTCGACGCCGTCGACCGGCAGACCGGCATCGAGACCCTCGCCGGCCCCGGCACCCCGATCCTCACCGTCACCGAACCGACCGAGACCGCCACCGCGGCGGCCTTCGCGCACACGGCGGTACTCGCCGGA
The DNA here is from genome assembly GCF_036634175.1 of Streptomyces sp. P9-A2. Lineage (NCBI taxonomy): Bacteria > Bacillati > Actinomycetota > Actinomycetes > Kitasatosporales > Streptomycetaceae > Streptomyces > Streptomyces sp. P9-A2. The sequence continues at coordinate 1,512,487 of NZ_JAZIFX010000001.1, read as the reverse complement.
CGAATGAACAACGCCGGGCCGCTCGCCGAGGCGGGTCGGCTCTTCGGCCGGCTCGCCCATCTCCTGGACGCCGTGGAGGACCGGGAGGCCGACGCCGCGTCGGGCGCGTGGAACCCCCTCACCGCCACCGGCACTCCGCTCACCGAGGCCCGCCGGCTCGCCGACGACGCCGTGCGTGGCATCCGTCTCGCGCTGCGCGAGGTGGCCTGGGGGTCCGGGGGTTCCCCGGGAGAGCACAGCACCGATGGCGGTCTCGCTCATCGGTTGCTCGTTCATGAACTGCCCAACTCCGTAGATCGTGCCTTCGGCACCGTTTCTTGTGCCCACGGTTCCCACCCCTACGCACCGCCGGGCGCACCGGGCGGTCCCGGCGGTCCGGTGCCGCCCGGGCCGCCGCGCCGGCGTGGGCTGATCGCCGGGTGCGCGGTATGGGCGGGGCTGTTCTGCACGTGCCAGTTGTGCTGCGGCACCCACGAGGACCCCTGGACCGGGGAGCGTAAGCAGGCCTGCTCCAACTGCGACTGCAGCGGATGCTGCGATTGCTGCGAGTGCTGCAGCTGTTGTGGTGAGGGCGGCAGCTGTTGTGGTGAGGGCTGCGACTGCGGGTGCGACTGCTGAGCCCGGGGCGCGGGGAGATATCCGTGGGGCGGGCCCGAGCCGCGGGACGGCCCTGAGGCGCACGCCGCTCGGTCGGGTGGATGCCCGGCGGGGTGTCCGGCGGTTGTCGAGTCCTTTGGCGGTGAGTTCGGAAGAACGTTCGCAAGAACATTCGGAGGGTTTACTTCCGGACATCTCCGGGGTGACGGCGGACGGTTGCGGCACGGGGGAACCGGCTGGTGGCACAGGGGTCTCGAGGGTCGGGCCGTGCGGGTGGTTCACAGGGGGACGACCGAAAGGCACTCTTGCGTCGACCGGTCCGGCAGCCGAATACTCACCCCCAGCGCTTGTCAGGGGCACGGCATGTTCGGAATCCGGGCGACCGATCCCCTGACTGCGCCTCACGGGCCCGAACCCCACCGGGGCCCCCTACGTCCTTCATGGAGGAACGAGAAGTGAGGATCAAGCGCACCACCCCCAGCAGCGGCATATCGAGACGCACCCGGCTGATCGCCGTCTCCACCGGCCTCGTGGCCGCCGCCGCGATCGCGATCCCCAGCGCGAACGCATCCGAAGCTCCCACCACCTTCAGCTCCGCCGAACTCAAGGGCGTCAGCGGTTCGGTGCTGGAAGCGGACGTCCCGGGCACCGCCTGGGCCGTCGACAGCAAGACCAACCGGGTCGTCGTCACCGTCGACAGCACGGTGTCCGAGGCCGAGATCGCGAAGATCAAGCAGGAGGCCGGCGCCGACGCCGACGCGCTGCAGATCAAGCGCACACCCGGCACGTTCACCAAGCTCATCCAGGGCGGCGACGCCATCTACGCGAGTAGCTGGCGCTGCTCCCTCGGCTTCAACGTCCGCAGCAGCAGCGGCGTCGAGTACTTCCTGACGGCCGGGCACTGCACCGACGGCGCGGGCACCTGGTACTCCAACTCCGGCCGTACCACGGCCATCGGCACGACCGCCGGCTCCAGCTTCCCGGGCAACGACTACGGCATCGTGCGCTACACCGGGTCCGTCAGCCGCCCCGGCACCGCGAACGGCGTGGACATCACCAGCGCGGCCACCCCGAGCGTGGGCACCACCGTCATCCGTGACGGCTCCACCACGGGTACGCACAGCGGCCGGGTCACCGCGCTCAACGCGACCGTGAACTACGGCGGCGGCGACGTCGTCTCCGGTCTCATCCAGACCACTGTCTGCGCCGAGCCCGGCGACTCCGGCGGCTCGCTCTACGGCAGCAACGGCACCGCGTACGGTCTCACCTCCGGCGGCAGCGGCAACTGCTCCTCCGGCGGCACGACCTTCTTCCAGCCGGTGACGGAGGCCCTGAGCGCCTACGGAGTCAGCGTCTACTAGGCCGAGCGCCCGTCAGCCCGCCGGGGCCGGCCGGTACCACCGGTCCCGCGGCACAGGGCCTCACCGCGGCCGACGCACGACGACGAGCCCCCGCACGCAACCAGCGTGCGGGGGCTCGCCCTTGCGCGGATACGGAGCTGCCCGCGAGGGCCGTACCAGGGCGCACTGTGAGGTATCAGACCGTATGGGGGTGTTGCCGGGCAGGTCTGGTCGCGGGAGGCCCAGGAGCGGGCGCGGGAATCGGCGCAGGAGCAACCTCCGCCCGCCGCGCCCCGCTCGAATCCGGACCGGGCAAGGGTGATTTCAAGCCAAGGGGAGATCTCCCGAATCGGGGCTCCGGTTACTCGCTCGTAGTATTTGCAGTGTGAACTGCCCCGCGTGTCCATGACCTGTCAGGACATAGAGGGCGCACGCTCGTTGTCGTACGCGCGTCCTGAAGTCGGCCTTGTGTGCTCCCCGTGGATCTCGGAATAGTGGACGGCGTTCAACGGCCCGGGGCTGGACTTTTTCTGTGCGCCACCCCTGCGGCCGTATGCCTTCCGGTTCGCGAGGTCCCCACAACCTCCCGGGCCGTCCCCCCACACAGGAGGGCGCGAGTTGAAGCACCGACGCATACCCAGGCGGTGTGTGGCCGTGACGGGTGCGGGCATCGCCGCACTGGTCGCCGCCGGAGTCACCTTCCAGACTGCGAACGCCAGTGAGTCACCGGAGGCCTCCGCGCCCCGGACCCTCTCCATCACGGCGGCCGGAAACCTCGCCTCGACGCTCGTCGAGGATCTCGGCGCCGACGCGGCGGGAACGTACTACGACGCGAAGAGCAAGAGCCTCGTGGTGAACGTGCTCGACGAGGCCGCCGCCGGAACCGTCGAGGAGGCCGGCGCCAAGGCGATAGTCGTCGCGAACTCCCTCGCCGAACTGAAGAGCGCACGCACCGCCCTCAAGCAGGACGCGACGATCCCGGGTACCTCCTGGGTGACCGACCCGACCACCAACAAGGTCGTCGTCACCGCGGACCGCACGGTCTCCGACGCCGAGTGGGCCAAGCTGACGAAGGTCGTCGACGGGCTCGGGAGCAAGGCCGAACTCCAGCGCACCAAGAGCGAGTTCATCCCGTACGCCGCGGGCGGCGACGCCATCACCGGGGCCGGCGGGCGCTGCTCGCTCGGTTTCAACGTGACCAAGGGCGGCGAGCCGTACTTCCTCACCGCGGGGCACTGCACCGAGTCCATCACCACCTGGTCGGACTCCTCGGGCACCGTGATCGGTGAGAACGAGGCGTCCAGCTTCCCGGGTGACGACTACGGCCTGGTCAAGTACACCGCCGACGTGGACCACCCGAGCGAGGTGAACCTCTACGACGGCTCCACGCAGGCGATCTCCGGTGCCGCCGAGGCCACCGTCGGCATGGAGGTCACCCGCAGCGGCTCCACGACCCAGGTGCACTCCGGCGCGGTCACGGGCCTGGACGCCACCGTGAACTACGGCAACGGCGACATCGTCAACGGTCTGATCCAGACCGACGTCTGCGCCGAACCCGGTGACAGCGGCGGCTCGCTCTTCTCGGGCGGCAGCGCGGTCGGTCTCACCTCCGGCGGCAGCGGCGACTGCACCTCCGGCGGCACGACCTTCTTCCAGCCGGTGACGGAGGCCCTCTCGGCGACCGGCACCCAGATCGGCTGACCCGCCCCTCGCAGCACAGCAGGACAGCAGGACCCGCAGGGCCCATTGGGCGTCCCGTCCCTCCGTGCGAGGGGCGGGACGTCCGCATGTACGGCCCGCCGGGCCGCGAGGCCGGCCGTGCGGCGTGACGCCCCGCGGGTCAGTTGGCCCACGGCGGTGTGATCCGGGTGCCGTCGGCCAGTTCGGCCTCCAAGCCGACGGAGGTGGTGACCCAGGACGTCGCGGTCCGGTCGGTGGGGTTCTCGACGGCGAGGGTGGTCCCCGGGTTGATGATCACGGTGTCGCCCGCGGTGACGTGCTCGGTGCGGCCGTCGAGGGTGATCAGCAGCTCACCGGTGAGCAGGTGGAGGATCTCCTCCCGGTTGACGGTGTGCGCGGGGGCCTTCGTCCCCGCCGGGATCTCGCCCCGCCAGGCGCACAGCTCCTTGCTGCCGGTGCGGGGGCTGGCGCACGAGACGAAACGGGCGCCGTGGATCCGGTGGGTCACGGCTTCGGACGAGCGGACGACGGGCATGACGGTCTCCTGCCGAGGGGTGAGAGGTGTTGGTCAAGTAACTTGACTACTCTGTCGGCTCTTATGGTCAAGGCGCTTGACCGATACGTCAAGGGTGTTTCAATGCCCCCGTGCAGAACTCCGAGGCCATGGCCCTGTCCGCCGCCCTGCTCGCCGCCGCCGGTGAGCTCACGCAGCGCATCCACGAGGGTGTCGTCGCCCGCGGCTTCGAAGGGCTGCGCCCTGCGCACGGTTTCGCCTTCGCCCGGCTGGCCCCGGACGGCGCGACGGTCACCGATCTCGCCGCGCATCTCGGGATGACCAAGCAGGCCGCCAGTCAGCTCGTCGACGAGCTGGTCCGCAAGGGGTACGCCGAGCGCCGGCCGCACCCCGCCGACGCGCGGGCCCGGCTGGTCGTGCTGACCGGGTCGGGGTGGGCCTGTACGCGGGCCGCGGAGGCGGCGGCGGCGGCGGCCGTGCGTGCATGGGCCGACGTGCTCGGCGAGAGCGAGCTCCGCGCGCTGCGCGACCGTCTGCTGCGCGTCGCGCCCAACGGGCCGGTACGTCCCGCCTGGTGACCCTTTATCACTCCTGGTGCCACCGTCTTCGGCTGTCGCCGAAAGTTTTTACTGACCCGTAACTTAATAATTGTACTACTCGCCCGTAACTTGACGAGTGAACAGCATCCTCGTGATCCGGATCACAGGGCGTTCTTTCGCCGCAACTCCCTTGAGCCGTAAGGAGATCACTCGATGCTGCCCTGGAGACGAGTGCTCGGACCGCTGACCGCGCTGCTGTTGACCGCCGCGGTCGCCCTGCTCCCCGCCACCACCGCCCACGCCGCGGGGGCGCGCAGTTCGGGCTGGAACGACTACTCCTGCAAGCCGTCCGCCACCCATCCCCGCCCCGTCGTCCTGGTCCACGGCACCTTCGGGAACTCCGTCGACAACTGGCTGGGCCTCGCGCCCTACCTGACCCACCGCGGCTACTGCGTCTTCTCCCTCGACTACGGCCAGCTCGACGGTGTCCCCTTCTTCCACGGCCTCGGCCCCATCGACAAGTCCGCGCAGCAGCTCGACGCCTTCGTCGACAAGGTGCTCGCCGCGACCGGCGCGGCGAAGGCCGACCTCGTCGGGCACTCGCAGGGCGGGATGATGCCCCGCCACTACCTCAAGTTCCTCGGCGGCGCCGCCGAGGTGAACGCCCTCGTCGGAATCGCGCCCAGCAACCACGGCACCACCCTCGCCGGCCTCACCAACCTGCTGCCGTACTTCCCGGGCGTCGGGCACCTGCTGAACGAGGCGACCCCCGCCCTCGCCCAGCAGGTCGCCGGCTCGGACTTCCTCACCAGGCTCAACGCGGGCGGCGACACCGTGCCCGGCGTCCGCTACACCGTCATCGCCACCCGGTACGACGAAGTGGTCACCCCCTACCGCAGCCAGTACCTGAGCGGGCCCAACGTGCGCAACGTCCTGCTCCAGGACCTGTGCCCGGTCGACCTGTCCGAGCACCTGGCGATCGCGCTGATCGACCGGATCGCCTTCCACGAGGTCGCCAACGCCCTCGACCCGTCCCGTGCCCGCCCCACCACCTGCGCCTCGGTGTTCAGCTGACACGTGTAGCCGAAGCGGGCCGCTGACACGTGTACGTGCCCGTGCGCATGCCGGGGCCTGTCCGGCCTGAGCCGCCGGACAGGCCCCGGTTCACGGTCGACACGGGGTCAGCGGTCGACGCGGGGTCAGCGGCCGTGCCGCCCGTTCGCCGCACGCCGCCGGGTGGAGGCGAACAGCGCCGCCGAACCGAGCGCCAGGGCGGCGGCCCCGCCGACCATCAGGTACGGGGTGTTCCCGTCGCCGCCGGTCTCCGCGAGGTTCCCCGAAGTGCCGGCCGCCTTGGGCTGGTTGGCGGCGACGTCGGGGGTGCCGTCGGCGCTGTCGCCGGCGCCGTCGTCGCCCGGCGTGTCACCGGAGGTGTCGTCGCCGGCCGGGGTCGGCTGCGCGGTGGTGTGCGGGTCTTCGTCCCCGTGGCCGTGGTTCTCGATGGTCGACTTGTCGGTACCCTCGTCGATCTGCTTCTCGGAGGGCGCGGAGGCGACCGGTGCCGGGGCGGCCTCGTCCTTGGGCGTGTCACCGGCGCCGGACTCGCTTCCGCCGTCGTCGGCGCCCTCACTCGCGCCTCCTCCTTCTCCTCCGAAGGCGACGTCGGAGCAGGAGTAGAACGCCTCCGGGCTGTCCGAGCGCTGCCACACCGCGTACAGCAGCTGCTTGCCCGAGCGCTCGGGCAGGGTGCCGGTGAACGTGTAGAAGCCGGCGGCGGCGGCCGGGTCGGTGGCCGTCGCCACCGGGTTCGCCAGATCCAGATCGCCCCAGCCCAGCGGCTGGGCCGGGTCGTAGCCGGGCTTGGTGATGTACACCTTGAAGGAGCCCTTGTGCGGAGCCGTCACCCGGTACTTGAAGGTGTACGAGCCGCTGCTCACCGATGTCGCGGGCCAGTCGGCGCGGGCCAGGTCGAGCCCCTTGAACGCCTCGTTGTTCGCGCTGCACAGCTTGCCGTCGGGGATCAGCTCCTCGTGGCGTCCACCCGCGTCGCCGATGCGTACGCCGTTCCAGTCGTAGAGTGCCTGGGTGCCGCTGGCCGCGACCGCCGCCCGGCACGCCGCCGACTTCGGACTCTCCGGCCCCTCGGCGAAGCACTGCGCGACCCTGCTGACCGGGTCACCCATCGAGCCGTGCGCGGCCGCCGGCGAGGCGGACAGCCCGGTCAGGGCGAGCGGGACGATACCGACGGCGGCGACAGCGGCCTTGCGGCGTGCGGGCATGGGGCAGCAACTCCTCGAACGATCACTGGGCTTGGGGGGAATCCCGTGGGGGGATGGCTCAGAAACTAGCCCCGGGAAACCGGGAAATCGCCTGCCGAAGGCCGCTCGCGGAGATCCTTATGGCCCCGTTAAGGGAGTGCTCAGGCTGGGATCAGGTAGGAGCCCGTGAGCGGCCGGCCGAGGAGTCGCGTGGTGGGCGGGAGGGGGGCGGACGGACCTGGTCAGGGAGTGGGCCACCAGGTCCGGGCGATGTTCTCGCGGATTTCCGGACGCGGGGCGGGGCGGTCCTCGGGTTCGTCGCGGCCCCGGGGCACGGTCGTTCTCTTCAGGCGCTTCTGCACGGTGACACGGCGCATGGCTGCCTCCTTCGGGGTCCACGGGTGCCGCGGTCTCGCGGGGGTTGGGAGCTGTTGGGGTTTGGCTGAGCACGAGTGTGTTCTGGTGTGGATGAGTGAGCGCAGACGGGCACGGTCACGGCCGGGAGTGGGTGCTGTCCTGCCGGGAGGGGGGAATGAGGGTTCGTTCGCCGAATGTGTGACCTTTGCGTGTGGTGCTCGTTGGGCGGGGTGAGCAATTTTTCCGGGCTGGACTGGGCTGGGCCGAGGGGCGGGGGTGCAGGGGTGGACGGAGGACTGCGGAAGCTCGCGGCGCCGTCTGTGGTGCCCGGCCCGTCGGGGGTGGCCATCCGCACCCGGCCGGGGCAGCTCACCGCCGCCGATGAGGAGGTGCTGCGGCGGGTGGGCGCGCATCTGGGCACGCTGGCCTGTCGTGACCTGAAGGCGCGCTGCCACGACGGCCTCGAGCACGACGCGAAGACGTGGGTTACGCGTAAGCGGGAGCTGACGCCGTTGTCGTCGGCCCGGTGGGCGGGCGCGATCACGAAGGCGACGCATGAGCAGTGGGCGCTGGCCCGGCGCTGCGCGCTCACCCACCTCCAGTCCCTTCAGGCGGGCGTCCACACCCTGCGGCACCGGCTGTCACTACCCGTGGGCGCAAAGGGGTCGAAGAAGGCGCCGGGTGGTTACCGCAGTCGGCGCGAGTGGCATGCCAAGGCCCGCCGGCTGCGCGTGCTGGAGGACCGGCTGGCGCGGGAACGCGCCGCCTGGGAGGCCGGAACCGTACACGTGGTGCGGGGCGGCAAGCGCCTGGCCCGGATGCGGCACCAGCTGCCCGCCGCACGGCTCACCCAGGCGCAGTGGCGTGCACGCTGGGAGGCGGCACGCTGGTTCCTGCGGGCGGACGGGGAGAGCGGCAAGCAATACGGGAACGAAACGATCCGCATCAGCCCGGACGGTCAGGTCAGCATCAGACTCCCCGCCCCACTCAAGCAGTTGGCGAACGCTCCGCACGGCCGGTACGTCCTCACCGGCCGGATCTGGTTCGCGCACCGGGGGCCGGAGTGGGCCGACCGGGTGGCGGCCAACCGGGCCGTCGCCTACCGCATCCACCACGACCCGGCCCGCGCGCGCTGGTATGTGACCGCCTCCTGGCAGAAACCCGTGTCGCAGACAGTCCCCCTGGCGGCGGCGCTGGCCGACGGGGTGATCGGGGTCGACACCAACGCCGACCACCTGGCCGCCTGGCGCCTGGATATCCACGGCAACCCGACCGGCACCCCGCGCCGCTTCTCCTACGACCTGACCGGCACCGCCGACCACCGCGACGCCCAGCTCCGCCACGCCCTGACCCGCCTGCTGCACTGGGCCCGCACCTGCGGGGTGCGGGCGATCGCGGTGGAGGACCTGGACTTCACCGCGGAGAAGACCCGCGAGAAACACGGCCGCAAGAGGCGGTTTCGGCGGCTGGTCTCCGGCCTGCCCACCGGCCGACTCCGCGCCCGGCTCGTCTCCATGGCCGACCAGACGGGGATTGCGGTCGTCGCCGTGGACCCCGCCTACACCTCCCGGTGGGGCGCCCAGCACTGGCAGAAGCCCCTGACCAGCAAGAACCGTAAGACCACCCGGCACGATGCAGCGAGCATCGCGATCGGGCGACGCGCCCAGGGGTATCCCATCCGGCGTCGGACGACACCGCCCCGTGCACACCGGAGTGATGCGCACGGGCATCGGATCGTCCAGGCCGGACCGGATGTCCCCGGGCGTGAGGAACCCCGCCGCCGCCTTCCCGGAGCACGGACACGATCCGTGTCGCCGGACGCGGAGCGAACGCGGGCGACCAGGACACCCAACACCGTTCGGGGTGTCCGCAGTGAGCGGGAATGGGTCCAGGACTCACTCCTGCTCACTGACTAGGAACGGTGGACCTTTCAGGGGAGAGTTCCGCATCGGTCCCGGACTGTCTGTGGCCGCGGTCACTCATCGAGTGTCAGTGGCGGGTGTCATTCTTGGCCGCATGACCGAGGACAGTGACATGACCGGCGCGGCGGGTGTCGACTGGGACGCGCGGGCGGCCGGCTTCGACGAGGAACCCGATCACGGCCTGCGCGACCCACGGGTGCGCGAGGCCTGGGCGGGGCGGCTGCGTTCCTGGCTTCCCGAGCGGGCGAGCGATGTCCTCGACCTCGGCTGTGGCACCGGCAGCCTGTCGCTGCTCTCCGCGGAGCAGGGGCACCGGGTCACCGGGGTCGACCGGTCACCGGCCATGGTGCGGCTCGCCCGGGAGAAACTCGCCGGACGCGACGCGGTGTTCCTCGTCGGGGACGCCGCGGCACCGCCGACGGGGGAGCGGTGCCACGACGTCGTGCTGGTCAGGCATGTGCTGTGGACGCTGCCCGCTCCCGGCCGGGCGCTGCGGCACTGGCGGGGGCTGCTGCGACCCGGCGGGCGGCTCGTCCTGGTCGAGGGGGTCTGGGGGACGGTGAGCCCGGTCGGGATACCCGCGGACCGGCTCACCGACCTCCTGTCGCCGTTCGGCGGGCGGGTGAGCGTGGAGCGGTTGTCGGACGACGCGGCGCTGTGGGGCCGGGAGGTGGACGACGAGCGTTACACCGTGGTCGCGGTGCCGGACTGATCCGGGCCCTCACGTGAGCAGCGTGCTGAGCCCGTCCCCGCGGGCCAGAGCGTCCAGCTCGTCGAGGGCGGCCACCGCGGCGGCCGCGGCCCCGGGGTCCGTCGCGGCCAGGCCGCTCGCCGCGAACTCGTCCTCGTCCAGCCGCCGTACGTCCGTGCCGTCCGCCGAGACCCACAGGTCCAGGTCGAGATCCTCGACCACCAGCCGTCCGGCCGAGAGCTCGGCCGGACGGGTGACGTCGCAGTAGTGGCCCTTGAGGGCGCCCGTGACGGTGCGCACCTCCTTCACCGCGTACCACCGGTCGCGCCAGTAGTACTCCGTGAAGACGTCACCGGGTTCGAAGCGCACGAAGCCGAAGTCCCGTACGCCGTCACCCGCCCAGGGGGCGCGCACGGTGATGCGGACGCCGTCGTCGGCGAGCAGTTCGGCCGGGTAACTGATCTTCGTGCGCCCCGCCTTGACGAGGACGACGTCCAGGAATGCCGGACGTTCAGCCGAGTTCACGGACATACCGCACCTCCGTGGCACAGACCTCGTAGCCGAACCAGTCGTTGATCGCGATCATCGGCCCGTTGCCGGTGTCGTTGCCCGTGAACGCCTGCGTGTATCCGGCGGCGCGGGCGCGGTGCAGGGAGGTGTTCTTGGCGAGTTTGGCCAGGCCACGGCCGCGGTGGGCACGGGCGGTACCGGTCATGGCGGTGCTGTAGCGGTGGGCGCCGTCGGTGTAGGCCGCGGTGAAGGCTGCGGGGCTGCCGTCGACCACCGCGACCGTGGTCAGGGCGGGGTCGAGCAGCGGGTGCCGCCAGGTCTCCTCGAGCCATGCCTCGTAGTCGGCGAACTCGGTGCTGATGTCGCTCGGTTCGTCCGACGACGTCTCCGAGTCCAGTACGAACAGCGGGCGCGGGTCGTCGGCGAAGTCGGCGCCGGTGCGCAGTTCGACGCCGGGCGGCGGATCCTGGAGCGGCGGCAGGGTGCCGTTCGCCAGGTCCAGTCGCAGGAAGTACGCCGAACGGCCGGCACGGTAGCCGCGCCGCTCGGCGAACGCGCGGTCGTCCGGCGTGTCCATGACCCAGGTGTAGACCTTGTGGGCGCCGAGGGCGGTCAGACGCTCCTCGACGGCGCGCAGCAGCAGCGACCCGGCGCCGCGCCGGGTCCTGTCCGCACGTACGTAGACGCTGGCGGAGCCCTGGCCGGGCTCCGGGCTGTTGTGGGCGAGGCTGAGCTGGACGGCGCCGATGATCTCCCCGTCCTCCTCGGCGACGAGCTGCCCGAAGTGGGCGTCTGGGTGGGAGTGCCGCAGGTGGTGCAGCACGGACTCGGGGGTGGACAGCATGAAGGGGACGGTGAGTCTGCGGACGTGGGAGAACTCCTCGGCGTCGGCTCGGGCGTCGGGGCGCAGGTCGCGCACAGTGATGGCCATGAGGGCGCACGCTACGTGGGGACGCGCCGCGGCTGCCTCTCATTTTTTGCCGGGTGCGGGACAATCGGGCCGTGACCTTGAAGATCCATGTCGACGACAGCGCGCCGCCGTACGAGCAGGTGCGGGCCCAGATCTCCGAGCAGGCCCGGTCGGGGGTGCTGCCGGTGGGCCACCGGCTGCCGACGGTACGGGGCCTGGCCCAGGAGCTCGGCCTCGCCGCGAACACGGTGGCCAAGGCCTACCGCGCGCTGGAGGCGGACGGCGTGATCGAGACCCGCGGCCGCAACGGCACGTTCGTCGCCGCCGCGGGCTCGGCGGCGGAGCGCGAGGCCGCGGCGGCGGCTCAGGCGTACGCGGAGCGGGCGCGACGGCTCGGACTGGACGAGGAAGCGGCCCTGGCCGCCGCACGGGACGCGCTGCGGGCGGCGTACGAGGCGTAGCCGCGGGCGGCTGCGCAGGCGCGGGGGAGCGGGGGGAGTGAGTGGTGGCCGGCTCGGTCCCTGTGCCCTGTGCCCCGTGCCTACAAGTACAGCCCCGCCTCCGCGTTTCCGCGCGGTTGCGGCAGGGCCGTCGGGGAGGTGCCCCTGCGCAGGGCGTACAGCTCTGCCAGGGTGTTGCCCTCGCGGCCGACGCCGTCCTCGTGGCCCAGCCAGTCCACCGCCTCGGCCCGGGTCAGCGACCCGACCTCGATCCGGGCGAGACAGCGTCCCGGGCGGACGACGGCCGGGTGGAGGCGCTCCAGGTCCTCGTTGGTCGTGACGCCCACCAGGACGTTGCGGCCCTGGCCGAGCAGGCCGTCGGTGAGGTTCAGCAGCCGGGACAGGGCCTGTCCCGCGGTGTGCTTGGCCTCGCCGCGGATCAGCTCGTCGCAGTCCTCCAGCAACAGCAGCCGCCAGCGCCCCTTGCCCGTCGTCTCGTCCTCCTCGCCGATCGCGATGTCCATCAGATAGCCGACGTCGGAGAAGAGCCGCTCCGGGTCCAGGACGCAGTCCACCTGGCACCAGTCCCGCCAGGAGCGGGCCAGCGTGCGCAGCGCGGACGTCTTCCCGGTGCCCGGCGGACCGTGCAGCAGGAGCAGCCGGCCCGCGATGTCCTCCGGCGTGGTCTTCATCAGGCGGTCCATGGTGTCCGCCACCGGCGCGGTGTAGTTGGGCCGGATCTCGTCCCAGGAGCCCGCGGAGATCTGCCGGGTGGTGCGGTGCGGGCCGCGGCGCGGGGACACGTACCAGAAGCCCATGGTGACGTTCTCCGGCTGCGGTTCCGGTTCGTCGGCCGCGCCGCCTGTGGCCTCGTCGAGGATCTTCGCCGCGAGTTCGGCGGTGGTCGCGGTGACGGTGACGTCGGCGCCCCGGCTCCAACGGGAGATCAGCAACGTCCAGCCGTCGCCCTGGGCCAGGGTGGCACTGCGGTCGCCGTCCCGGGCGGCCCGCAGCACCTCGGCACCCGTCGGCAACAGGGTCGCGCCGGAGCGCACGCGGTCGATGTTCGCCGCGTGCGAGAACGGCTGCTCGCCCGTCGCGAAGCGGCCGAGGAACAGCGCGTCGACGACATCGGACGGGGAGTCGCCGTCATCGACGTTGAGCCGGATCGGCAGTGCGTCGTGCGGGTTCGCAGGCATACCGCCATGATCGGGTACACGGGCGCCCCCGCGCACCCGGTTTCCCCGAGGCGCGCGGGGCGCGTGACGTACGCCGTGTGCCTGTGCCGCCGTGTGCCTGTGTCACTCCCGGAAGCGCACCGCCGGCCGCCGTGCGTGCCGAGCCCGGCGGACCACCGCGTACCCCTTGGTCAGGGCCCGGTCCCGGGCGAAGACGCGGGTGAGGCCGCGGCCGTCCACCAGCCGCTCGAACTCGGCGGTGTCCGTCGTCCGGCGCACGGTCACGCGCCGCAGTGCGTAGGGCCCCTGCGTGCGACGGGCGAGTCCGTTGCCGACGGCGAGGGCCTGCGCGTACCCCGTCTCCCGTACCGCCTCCCGCACCCGGCGGCTGGAATAGCCGTAGGGATAGGCGAACGACGTGGGAGCGTGGCCCAGTTGGTCCGAGACGATCTCCTTGCACAGGATCAGCTCGGAGCGCAGCCGCCGGGCGTCGAGCTGGTCGAGCTGCGGGTGGCTGTGGCTGTGGCCGCCGATCTCCACGCCCGTGGCGGCCAGTTCGCGGACCTGGTCCCAGTCGAGCATGGTGTCCGGGCCGCCGCCGGTGTCGTGGGGCCCCCGGAGCCAGCCCGTGGAGACGAACAGCGTGGCGGGGAAGCCGTGCTCGGCGAGGACCGGCAGGGCGTGGCGGTGCACGCCCTCGTAACCGTCGTCGAACGTGATGAGGACCGGCCGTGCGGGCAGCGGCCGCCCGGTGCGCCAGCAGGCGGCCAGCCCGGCCGTGTCGACGGGAGTGAGGCCCCGCGCGGCGATCACCGCCATCTGCTCGGCGAACGCCCGTGGGGTCACGGACAGCGCGCGGGTGGCGTCATTGGGGTCGGCGGCCACCGAGTGGTACATGAGGATCGGCACCCGTTCGTCAGTCACGAACACCCCCTCGCTCCCTGGCCGGGAGGTCTCCCGGACGGTGCCCCCCGCCCCCCGCGTCCGACACGTCGATCACGCGGAACGTGACCCCGCCCCGCCGGGCCCGCACGCTGCCCACCACGTATCCGCCCGCCGCCGTGAGCACTCCGGCGACGATCGCACCCGCGCGACCCGCGCCGCCCGGCCGGGCCAGCAGAGCGTCCCGCAGCCCTCGCACCACCCCGGCCGGCAGGACCCGCGTGGTGTACCGGCGTTCCGACTCCAGCCCTTTCCCGGCGCCGACGCTGCGCGCCACCAGTGCCTTGGACAGGCCCTCGGCGTAGGTGCGGGTGCGGAAGTAGCGGAAGTGCTCGCGTGCCTTCGGCACCCGGTGGTGGATCACCGCGCGGTCGTCGATCAGCAGGACCGCGTCGGGCCGGGCGTGGCTGAGGCGGATGCACAGCTCCGTCTCCTCCCCGCCCAGCGGACGCTTGTTCCCGTCCCGTCCGATCCCGGTGGCGAAGCCGCCCGCCGCGTCGAAGGCGGTGCGCCGGAAGGAGGCGTTGCCGCCGAGGACGTTGCGCACCCGTACGCGTCCGGGGGGCAGGCCCCGGTAGGTGCAGCCCACGACCCAGTCGAACTCCTCGGGGAACCAGCCGGGACGCCGGCCCGACGCCCAGAGGGGTTCGGTGCGCCCGCCGACCGCCATGACGCGCGGATCGGCGTACGCCTCGGCGAAGTGTCCGAGCCAGTCGCGTTCGGCCACGGCGTCGTCGTCGAGGAACGCGACGATCCCGCCGCGGGAGGCGGCGATGCCGGTGTTGCGGCCCGCGGACAGGCCCCGGGGGCCCGCGTTGGCGAGCACCCGCACATCGCCGGTGTCCCGGTACTCCTTGGACAGCCGGTCCAGCAGCACCTCGTTGTGGTCCACGACCAGCAGGGTCTCCAGGGCCGGCCGGGACTGTGCCCGCACCGAGGCGACCGCCGCGAGGACGTCCTTCCAGCGGTCCTCGGTGTAGGCACAGATCACGACCGAGATGCCGGACGCGCCGGACGCGCCGGACGTGCCGGACGCGCCGGGTGTGCCGGACGTGCTGGGCAGGCCGGATGTGCCGGATGTGCCGGGTGTGCCGGACGTGCCGGGTGTGCCGGACGTGCCGGGCCCGCCGGACGTGCCGGGTACTCCGGGCGGGCCGGAGACGCCCGGCCCGTCCGGAGCACCCGTGATGCCGGGCTCGTTCAAGACGCCTTCCCCCGGACCGTGTCGAGCAGCGGGGAGTGGTGTGGGCGGCGGCGCAGCGCACGCCGGTTGGAACGCTCCCCGAGGATCACCCCGAGGACGCGGAACCCGTCCCGCACGGCCCGCAGATTGCTCGCGCCGTGGATGCGCAGGTACTCGTGGCTCGGTATCTCCTGCACTCTCAGCCCGGCCTTGACGACCCGGATGTTCATCAGGGTCTCGACCTCGAAGCCGGTGCAGTCGAGGTCGATCTTGTCCAGGCAGTGCCGCCAGAACGCGTTGTAGCCGTAGCAGAGATCGGTGTAGCGGGCGCCGAACTTGCGGTTGACGACACCGCACAGGACCCGGTTGCCGAGCTTGCGGATGAAGGTCATGTCGTCGGTGCCGCCGCCGTTGGCGAAGCGGGACCCCTTGGCGAAGTCCGCGCCCGAGACGAGGGCGGAGACGTACGACACGATCTCGTTGCCGTCCGCCGAGCCGTCCGCGTCGACCATCACGATGATGTCGCCGGTGCAGGCCTGGAACCCGGTGTTCAGGGCGTCCCCCTTGCCCTTGCCGCGCTGTTCGACGACCTTGACGTCCGGCCACAACTCCCGGGCGACTTCGACGGTGTTGTCGGTGGAGTTGCCGTCGACCAGGACCACTTCGTGGATCCAGTCGGGAAGCGTCTTGAAGACGTACGGCAGGTTCTCCGCCTCGTTCATGGCCGGTATCACCACGCTCACCGGCGGTGCGATGGCCAGGTGCGAGGAGACGGGCCGGTACTTTCCGGTGGCCGGCGGATTCTGGTCCGCGGTCGCCGGCTGCAGAACGGAACTCATGAGTCTGGTCCCTCTCGTCCGGTGGGCCGCCCGCCCCTGGGCAGCCCGGCTGTTCGTCCGGTTCGAAAGGGGGGTTCTCACCCGTGCACGACGCGAAAAGAGCCCCGTGCACGCCGGGTGAGCTGGCAAAACTGGCCGACCGCGATACATGCCGGCCGACCGCGCGGCCCGGCCCGGTCCCCATTGCGGTCACCGAGCACGGCACCCCCCTACCGCGCCCCGCGCCGGTACGTCGCGGTCCTGAGCCCTCCCCTGAGCCGCGTACTGACGGACCGATGCGGGTGAGATGTATTGCGATGTATGACGGTATTGACGATTGAGCCCGTATGGCAAGACCTGAAAGCAGGCCTCACGTTTTTGTCGGTTTGGCTGTTACGTGCATCTCTGGTTGCCTCCGGTCCACCAGCATGCCGCCGTGGCGCACGGATGCGACCACACCCCGGAGGCGGTCTGTTGGTTCCGGCCGAGCGGCTCCGGCCGCGCGGCGTCGACCGTGCGGTGGCGGCTCACGCGAAGAGGCGTGCGGGCGCGGATGGTCTGCATGGCCGACTTTGCCCCCCAAAGCGTCGGATGCCGGGCTTCAATCTGACGCAGCCCGTTGTGGGCGTCAAGGGCCGAACGGCCTCAAGGCCTGAATTAGTCCGGGATTGAACAGGTGTTCCGGTGGCCGGCGGTGATGGTCCGGTGGTGGGGGTGTGGTGGGGTTCTGGTGGTTGCAAGGTGAACAAGTTGTGGGGTTCCTGAAGAGTGGTCAATGTTTTTGGCATGGACACTTCCAGTCAACGCGCGTAGTCGCTATGAAGGTTGTGGCAGAGATCCTGCTAAAGGAGGTTCCATGAGACGTTCCCGGCTTTCCGTCCTTCTCGGTTCCATCCTCCTCGCCGTCGGCACCGCCCTCACCGGGGCGACCGCGGCGCACGCGTCCCAACAGGCCGCCGCCGACGGCTATGTGGCGCTCGGCGACTCCTACTCCTCCGGCGTCGGAGCGGGCAGCTACATCAGCTCCAGCGGCGACTGCAAGCGCAGCACGAAGGCCTACCCCTACCTCTGGGAAGCCGCCAACTCACCCTCGTCCTTCGACTTCACCGCCTGCTCGGGCGCCCGAACGGATGAAGTTCTGGCGTCGCAGCTCGGTCCGCTCAGCGCCGGCACCGGTCTCGTCTCGCTCAGCGTCGGCGGCAACGACGCGGGCTTCGCCGACGTCATGACGACCTGTGTGCTCCAGTCCGAGAGCACCTGCATCTCCCGGATCAACACCGCGCGGTCGTACGTCACCTCGACGCTGCCCG
Organism: Streptomyces sp. P9-A2; assembly: GCF_036634175.1. NCBI lineage: Bacteria > Bacillati > Actinomycetota > Actinomycetes > Kitasatosporales > Streptomycetaceae > Streptomyces > Streptomyces sp. P9-A2. The sequence continues at coordinate 1,495,298 of NZ_JAZIFX010000001.1, read as the reverse complement.
GCAAGCTCAACAACGTCTACTCGGCCATCCGCGACCGGGCCCCGAACGCCGAGGTCGTCGTCCTCGGCTACCCCCGCTTCTACAAGCTCGGCGCCACCTGCATCGGTCTCTCCGAAGCCAAGCGGGCGGCGATCAACGACGCGTCCGACCTCCTCAACAGCGTCACCGCCCAGCGCGTCAACGCCCACGGCTTCACCTTCGCCGACGTGCGCACCCCGTTCACCGGCCACGAGATCTGCTCCAGCAGCTCCTGGCTGCACAGCGTGAACTGGACCAACATCGGCGAGTCCTACCACCCGAAGGCGGCCGGCCAGTCCGGCGGTTACCTTCCGGCGTTCAACAACGCGGCCTGATCCGCCGGGGGAGCCGCCTTCCGCGTGGTCGGCTCCCCACAGGCCCCTCAGGGAGCGGCCGCCGAACCGGTGGGAGAGCGGTAGGCCCCGTCCGGCGGGGTCTCCGTCTCACACGTCACCGAGAACGGCACCGGGTCCGACATCGTGTGCACGGGCCCCCGCACCTCCACCCCGATGCTGTTCTCGAACGTCCCGGACTCCAGGTACGTCGTCACGATCACCGTGTCCTGCTTCGTGCGCCCGCCGCCCTGCGGGAACGGCAGCGTCCGCCATCCCGGGTCGGCCACCGAGTCGTCCTCGCCCACCCAGCGGTAGGACACCTCCGCGGGCAGCCGCCCCACCGTGAACGTCGCCGTGAACGAGGGCGACTGCTCCTTCGGCGGAGGGCAGGCGCCGGAGTACTCCGTGTGCGTGCCCTTCACCGTCACCCGCACCGACTGCGGCGGTGAGGGACTCTCCTCGCCGCCCTCCTTCTCGCCGTCCTCGCCGTCGTGCCCGGAGGTCGCCGGAGCAGGGCCGCCGGTCCGCCCGGTCGTGCCGTCGTTCCCGGTCCCGTTGCCGCCGTCACCGGTTCGCGCGGACGAACTCGCCCCGCCCGTACGGCCGTCCGTGCCGCCCGTACCGCCCCCACGGTTCAGCAGCGCGTACGTCAGACCGGCCAGCGCCAGGGCCAGTACGGCCACGCCCGTGACCAGGACGACGGCGGTCCGACGGCTGCGCCCGGGACGGGCGGCCGTAGTGCCCCCGGTGGACGGGGACGGTGACGAGGGCGGGGGCTGCGTCGGGGCCGCAGGGGCGGGCCGAGGAGCGGGTGCCGCGTGCGGGTACGCGTGGGTGGGCACGGTGGGGGCGTACGGGGCCGGTCCCGTCGTACCGGCGCGCGCTGTACCGTCGCCCGGTGTGCCTCCCCAGGAGGGGGTACCCCCAGCGCCGACGAGCCGCAGGTCCTGCTGTGCCCGCACCGCGGACAGCCGCTCGGCCGGGTCCTTGCGCAACAGGCCCTCGATGACCGGGGCCAGCGGACCCGCCCGGCGCGGGGGCGGCAGCTCCTCGTCGACGATCGCGCGCAGCGTGCTCAGCGGGGTGTCCTGACGGAAGGGCGAGCCGCCCTCGACCGCCGCGTACAGCAGCACGCCGAGCGACCAGAGGTCGGACTCGGGACCGGGGGTGCGGCCCAGCGCCCGTTCCGGGGCGAGGAACTCGGGTGATCCGATCACCTCACCGGTCATGGTCAGCGCGGAGCTGCCCTCGACCGTGGCGATCCCGAAGTCGGTGAGCACGATCCGCCCGTCGTTCGCGATCAGCACGTTGGCGGGCTTCACATCGCGGTGCAGCACCCCGGCACCGTGCGCGGCGCGCAGCGCGGCGAGGACCTCCGCGCCGACGTGCGCGGCACGCTGGGGGTCCAGCGGGCCCTCGGCGTCCAGCACCTCGGCCAGGGACAGGCCGCGGACCAGCTCCATGACGATCCATGGGCGTCCGTCCTCGGTCGCCACGTCGTACACCGTCACCACATTGCGGTCGGCGATCCGGGCGGCCGCCCACGCCTCCCGCTCCAGCCGGGCGTACATCCGCTCCACGTCGGGCGCCGGCAGCCCGGCCGGGGCGCGGACCTCCTTGACGGCGACCTCGCGGCGCAGCACCTCGTCACGGGCCCGCCACACGGTCCCCATGCCGCCCTCGCCCAGCGGTGACAGCAGCCGGTACCGGCCCGCGATCACCCGCTCACTGCCCGGTTCCTCGGACATGGCGCCCCCCATCGCATCCGGGCGAATTCTCCGGTTCCTCATGAAAGTAGCTCAGCCCAGCGCGGATGCCGCCCCCCTGAACACCAATCCGGCTCCCAGGGCCACGACGACGAACGCCGATCCCAGGGGCGCGCTCCGGCGCACCAGCGCGACCACCGGGCGTGCGGTCCAGTGCGGGCGCCGGGCCAGGAGCCGGTTCACGCCGCTGCCCGCCTTCACCACGGCGTACCCGGCGGCGGTGAGGGTGAGAGCCAGTCCGACGCCGTACGCGACGACGAGCAGCAACCCGAACCAGGCCTGCCCGAGCGCCGCGGCGCCCACCAGCACGACCACGGCGGACGGACTGGGCACCAGCCCGCCGGCGAGACCGAGCAGAATGGTGCCGCGCAGCGTGGGGGCGACGGCGTGGGTGTGGGTACGACCCCCGTGGGTGTGCTCGACGGTGCGGGTGCGCTCGACGGTGCGGGTGCGCTCGGTGGGATGGGGGTGTGCCCCGCCCGCCTGGGGGTGCCCGTGGTCGTGCCCGTGGCCGTGGTCATGTTCGTGGTCATGGCCGTGCGTGTGGCCGTGGTCGTGGTCATGCCCGTGTTCGTGCCCGTGGTGATGCGGGTGGCCCTGCGCGGCGTTCCGGTTGCGCAGGGCCCGGCGCAGGAGACTCGCGCCCGCCAGGGTGACAAGGGCGCCGCTCGCGATGCCGAGCCAGGCCACGACCGAGGGCGTGGCGGCCGAACCGGCCGTGACCAGCAGGCCGAGCGCCACCACGCCGAGGGTGTGGGTGACCGTCACCGAGGCGGCCATCGGCAGGACGTCCCGCAGTCGGGCCCTGCCGCCCCGGGCCGCCGCCGTCGCGGCCATGAGCGTTTTGCCGTGACCCGGCGCGAGCGCGTGCATCGCGCCGAGAACCACCGCGATCAGCAGCGCGAGCGCCGCGAACCCCGCCGTGAGGTCGTGCCGGGCGACGAGGTCGTCGAGGGCACGGGTCCACCGGTCCGCACCGCGGGGCAGCACGGAGGCGGCGGGCGCTTCGGTGTCCTTCCCCGCCAGCGCCGGCCCGCCCGCGCGCACCCGGAGGGACGCGGTCGCCGTGTCGGCCGGTGAGGACAGCAACTCCTCCGGATAGTGCGTCAGTTCACGCGACATCGACGTCTCGGGCACATCCGACGCGGCCAGCGTCATCCGGTCACCGCGGGCGGTGACCTCCCGCCAGCCGGGACCCGAGGACGCCCCGGCCCCGCGGAAGGAGACGTCCACCGTGCCGTCCTCGGGCAGCGGAGCGGCCAGCCCGCACTCCACGCGCAGCGTGTCGAGCCCGGCCTGACCGGGGCGCACCCGCGCGCGGCTGCTCCGCACGGTGACCGGGACCGTACGCCCGTCCACCCGGACCTCGCTGTCGCGGGCGGCTCCGGCGCATCGCCGACGCGCCCACTCGGCCGTGCCCAGTGCCTCGACGTCCGGCTTCGCCTGGGTGGCCGGGATCTCGGCGAGGTCCTCGACATGGTGGACGCGGAGTTCGCCCGGCGCGGCGACCAGGCCGTCGTACCGGTTGACGGTGAAGTTGCCGAGCGGATGCGCGCTCGCCGCCGTCGCCGGGACCAGCGTGAGCGCGCAGACGGCGGCGAGGACGGCGGCACCGGTGGCGAGACGGCTGCCGGCGCCGTAGGCCGGGGAGTGGCGGAGGTTCACCGTGCCGCCTCCAGGTCCTGGAGGGCGGCGCGGGCCGCGCGGGCGCCGAGGGGGGAGAAGCCGGGGTTCAGTTCCAGGGCCGCGGTGAGGGACCGGCGGGCGTCGCCGTCGTGGCCGGTGGCGAGCTCGATCATGCCGCGGTGGTGGAGGAAGGCGGCGTTGCGGTAGCCGGTGGCCGTCGCCCGGCGGGCGTGGGGGAGTGCCTCCTCGGAGCGCCCGCTCCGGTGCAACGCCCAGGCGAGGGCGTCCGCGGTGTGCACACTGTGCCGGCGGTCCCATTCGGCGCGGGCCGCGCGCAGGGCCGTTTCGGGGTCGCCGTGGTCTGCGGCGGCGAGCGCGGTGTCGAGGTCGGCGTTGACCCCGCCGGCGCGGGCGAGGGCGGCCTGGGCGTCGACGAGGGCGTACTGGTCGGCCGCCTTCGTACGGTCGCCGTCGGCGCCCCGGGCCTCGTACAGCTCGCCGAGGGCGACCAGCGGGCCGGGCAGCGGGGAGCGGGCGACGACCTGTTCCAGCGTCCCGATCGCTCCCGCGCGGTCACCGTTCGCGGCCTGTGCGCGGGCCCGGCCCTCCAACGCGGGAAGGTGGTTCTCGTCGGCGGCGAGGGCACGGGCGAAGTGGGTGAGCGCGGTCTCGTGGTCGCCCTGGTTCCAGGCCAGTTGGCCGAGCGCGGTCGCCACGTACGCCACATCGGCGGGCGCGGACGCGCCCTCCAGGGCCCGCTCCAGCACCTCGCGCGCGGTCCGCACGTCGCCGCGCAGTTCCCGCACGTACGCGTACCGCGTGAAGACGGGCACCCCCGGCCGCCTGCTGTCCGCCGTGTCGGCGGCCTCGGCGGCCTCGTCGTACCGGCCGAGCTCCACGAGGGCGTCGATACGGGAGGACAGGGCGCGCTCGCTGTAGGGGTTCTGTTCCAGGGCCCGGTCGGCGTACTTCAGGGCGCCGGAGAAGTCGTGCCGGGCCGCGGCGAGAGCGGCACGGCCTGCCAGGGCCTGTTCATTGCCGGATTCGAGTGCGAGGGAGCGGTCGAACGCCCGATCGGCCTGCGGGTAGCGTGACGGGTCCCCCTTGGTCCGCGCCTGCTCGACGTAGGCGAGCCCCAGGTTCGCCCAGGCACTGACGTCCCGTGGCTGGGCGCGGAGATGGGACTGCAGGGCACGGATCCCCGCGTCCAGGTCACCCCCGGCGAGTACACCGGCCGAGCGCGCCCCGGCCGCGGGAGCGGCATCGGTGCCGGCCCGCGCTCCGGGCTGTGCTCCGTCCCGGCCGCCGACGGCGACCGCCCCGGCGGTCATCGCGACCGCCAGCAACACGGCGCACACCGTGAGATGCGCCCCGCGCGAGCGGCGCGCGGCGGCGGAGAACCGGCGCAGAGAGGCCACGCGCACGCCGGGCGGGGAGGCTCCCGGGCCGGACCCGGCGGTCTCGGTCCCGGACCCAGGGCGGACGGTGGCCTCGGTTCCGGCCTCGGTTCCGGCCTCGGTCCTGGCCTCGGTCCTGGCCTCGGTCTCGGCCTCGGTTCCGGTCTCGGCCTCGGTCCTGGCCCCGGCCTCGGTCCTGGCCCCGGTCCTGGTCCCGGTCCCGGCCTCGGTCCTGGCCTCGGCCTCGGCCTCGGCCCCCGGCTGAGTGTGGGTGACGGCCTCGGACCCGGTGTCGGTGCGGGCGTCGGCCCGGTCGTCGGCGTCCGGCCGCGTGTCCGTGGGGTCCGGCGGTGCGGCGGTCACCGCGGATGCGGAGGGCCCGGACAGCCCTGTGGGCTCCGCCGGCCCGGTGTCCCGGCCGCTCTCCGGGGCGTGGTCGTTCGTACGCGGAGGCATGCCTCTCCTCGGTTGCTTGCTCACTTGCCCGCTTGCCTGCTGGGTGCGGGGGTCGGCGGCGCGGCCCGTGCCGTGGGGATGGAGGGGACGGGCCGCGCCTGCTTGCCGGGGCGGGCCGGAGACCCGCCTGCCGGTGGGGGAGGGAAGGCCGGAGCCCTGAGCCCGGGTCCCGCCCCGCTCCGGTGGACGCGGAGGGCTCAGTACGCCCGGCCGCGCATCCTGCGCCACCACATCAGGGCCCCGCCGATCAGCAGGATCCCGAAGGCTCCCGCCCCCGCGGAGGCGGCGATCAGGGTGGTGTCGCCGGAGCCCTCGGCCCCGGCCGGCCGCAGCGCGTCACCGAGCTGGTTGCGTACGTCGTTGCCGCTGTCCACACCCTTGGCGAGCGGACCGCGCGACCCCTCCGTCGGGTTGGCCAGATACGGGAACGAGGCGCCGAACTCCTTGTCGTTGGCGTCGACCGCGTCACCGAGGTCGTTCGCCGCGCCGACCAGTTCGCCCTCGACGACCTGGAGCGCCGCGTCGATCACGTCGTCCGTCAGCCGGCGCCCGTTGGGGAAGCCGGCGTTGTCGCCGTCCAGCACACCGAGCCGCTTCGGTTCGGCCGCCGGCTCGATCGACGTGTTGAGGCGCAGCATCTCCGACGGCGTCACGTGCGGCGGCTGGTTGAGCCCTTCGACGCCCTTGAGGAAGACGTCGACGAGGTCGTTCCGCGGTTCGGCGGGCGCCTCGATCTTGTAGATCGCCTCGATGAGCTTCGGCAGTTCCGGGTTCGTGACGTTCTTCAGGAACTGCGCGTCGTCCCACGGCGCGGACGCGTTGAACGTGTCCTTGTCCTTCAGCGGGTTGACGACCTCGTTCACCAGCGGATTGCCCAGCCGCGACACCTGGGTGAACTGCCCCTTGGCGTTCTTGCGCTGGGTCGTGGACCAGATGCCGACGACCGGCTGGTCCGCCGACTCGACGATCATGTCCGTCGGCACCTGGAGGGCCAGCGAGTTGACGTTGTACCCCTTGAGCGTGTCGTTGCCGACCTCGGAGAGGTTCCCGCCGTACAGCAGGTCGAAGACGCGCAGGTCCAGGAAGAACGGGTCGTCGGCCTGCCCGGCGAACGTCGTGGTGCCGCCCGCCAGTTCGCGCACGGCCTGCTTGCGGAGCGTGTCGTAGTCCGGCATGGACGCCTTGCCGACGTTCGACGGCGCCACCGGGACGTCGTCCGCGATCTTCGTACGGGACACCAGATGCTGGTCCTTCAGCTTCAGCAGCTCGATGTCATAGGTCTGCGTGATGTTGAGGTCCGGGTCGTCCAGGCTGGTGACCGGGCCCGTGTTGTAGAGGAACGTCTTCTCGTTCTTCGTGTGTGTCCTGAAGGTGTAGCGGAACAGCAGCTCACCCTGCGCGTCACCGTTGGTGTCGATGTGGATGTCGTACTGCGCGTCCTCGGCGAACGTGAAGAAGTTCGGTCCGCCGGCCGGCTCCTCGAACGGGATCCAGTTCGCGATGATCGTCGTCGTGTCCGGTTTGTCGGGGCTGACGAACGCGTACAGGTCGGTGTTGTCGTACTGCGGAGTGCCCGAGATCAGCGGGGCCTCCCGGTGACTGGAGGCGGCGGCCGCCCCCGGTTCCAGCGCTGCCGTGCCGGCGGCGGCCAGCCCACCGGCGGCCAGCGCGCCACAGATAAGGGTCGCGAGGTTCCTGCGTCCCGCGCCGGTCCTGGAGTTAGGTGTCATGCCGTCCGTCCTCAGTGCCAACTTGTCTGACGCACAGGGATTCGGAGCCGTGCCCGGACCGGATTGGTCGGGAGGCGAAAATGTTTCGACAGGTCCGCCGCGGATGAACGCCCGTAGCATTTCTCGCTGTTCGACCCGCGTTTTCGGTCCGTTGATCCGTAATCCCATCCGGAGGCGCGCTCGCTGTGCATGCCTCGGGTGACCGGGTGGCCCGAAGGGGCCGGGAGAGGGGGGTGCGCGTTGGAGGCGGACGAGCTTCTGGTGCGGGTGGCAGGGGGCGACCAGAAGGCATTCGAGGCGCTGTACGGACTGGTGTCCGGGCCGGTGTACGGACTGGTGCGAAGAGTGGTGCGCGACCCCGCGCAGTCGGAGGAGGTCGTCCAGGAGGTGCTGCTCGAGCTCTGGCGCTCCGCCGCCCGGTTCGACCCCGAGCGGGGCAGCGCACTGTCCTGGGTGCTCACCCTCGCCCACCGCCGGGCCGTCGACCGGGTGCGCAGTGCCCGCGCGGCAGGCGAGCGCGAGCAGCGCGAAGCCGCCCGGCGCGGCAGCGGGCCCGCGTTCGACCAGGTCGCCGAGGAGGTCGAGGCCGGCCTCGAACGCGAGTGGGTGCGCCGCTGCCTGGACCGGCTCACCGCACTGCAGCGGCAGTCGGTCACCCTCGCCTACTACGACGGCTACACCTACCGAGAGGTGGCCGAACGGCTCTCCCTGCCGCTCGGTACGGTCAAGACCCGCATGCGCGACGGCCTGACCCGACTGCGCCACTGCCTGGGAGGTGCCGCATGAGCTTCCTGGACCGGTTCTTGGGCCGCGGGGGTCGCGGAGACCTCCATTCGCTGGCCGCCCCCTACGCGCTCGACGCACTCGAACCCGCCGAACGCATCCGTTTCGAGCGGCATCTGACGACCTGCCGTCGCTGTGCCGCCGAGGTACGCGTCCTCGCCGAGGACGCCGTCCGCCTCGCCTGGTCCACGGCCGCCCCCGCGCCCCCCGCCCTGCGCGACCGGGTCATGGCCGCCGTACGGGCCACCCCGCAGGACCCCGCCCCCGCCTCCGTTCCCGCTCCCGGGCCCCAGGAGCAGAAGGGCGCGCGGGCACCGCAACTCCCGCCCCACGTATGGGGGGCCGGGCCCGTACCGCGGGCCGGCGGACGGCGCCGGATGCCGCTGTTCGTGCCCTTCGCGACGGCCACCGCCGCCGCTGCCCTCGTCGTCGCCGCGTTGTTCGCCGTCCAGGCGAACCGGACCCAGGACCAACTGACCGCCGAACGGGACCGGGGACGTGAGATCGCCCACGTTCTCGCCGCTCCGGACGCCCTCGCGAGCAGCGGCCGCGACGCCCGGGGCGGCACGATCGGAGTGATCGCTTCCGCATCGGAGCGGAGCGCCGTCGTCACCCTCGGCGGATACGGCAACCCGCCGAACGGACGTGTGCGTCAGCTCTGGCTCATGCGCCCCGGCGCGCAACCGCGCTCCCTCGGGCTCTTCGAGAGCGACGCGCCCCTCGTCGCCTCCGACCTCGACATCTCCGCGACGTCACTCGCCGTAACCGTCGAACCGGGTGGAGGATCGCCGCAGCCCACAACTCAGCCGGTCGTCCAACTCGCCCTGAAAGCTGTTGGATTCGGAGAGTGACCATCGAGTGTTCGTCAACCTCCTTATGGGGAAGGTGAATCCTGCGACCGAGATACGCGAGTGCCCGGGCGGGGCGATAGGGTTAACCTGCCCGGGCCGGGCGGACTCGTACGGGTGGGGAGTGACATGGATCAGATAACGGTGCGCAGCAGGGCCAGGGTCCCTGCGATCACCTGCGGAAGCAGCGCGACCAGTACGCGTCTGGACCGCCACCTCTCGGTACTGGCGGGACCCCCCGTCCCGCAGCGGGAGGCGGCCGAGGCGACATCACTGATGCGCGAACTGACAGCGCGTGACAGGCACGACCGGGGAGCCAAGGGTTCACGGGCACGGACGAGCCGTGTCTCGCTCTTCGCCCCGCTGCGCCGGCTGCGCCGCTCCCTCTTCGGCAGCCACTAGTCCCGCGTTCGGGCGGCCCCCGTCCCGGCGTGACACCGCGCACGCGCCGCCCGTCACCCCACGGCGCGCGGCGCCGCCCACCGGTGCGCTCCGGCACAGGCACGTCGTCCTCCTCCGGCACCCCTTCCGGTACCTCGTTCCTGGTCCCGTTCCTTCCGGCGCCCCGATCCACCCGGCAGTGATCCGGGGGCGTGCGGGCTTCTGCCGTCCCGCCCCGGGCTCTGTCGCTCCCCGGCACTCGCTCCTGCCGCCCCGGCCCGTGCCCGTGAGCCCCACGGCTGCAACCTCCCGTGCGGCGTGAGTCCCACGACCTCCCGCGTGTACCGCCGTACAGTGTGTACCGCCGTACGGCGAGCGGAACGAGCACCGCGACCGGTACCGCGCACCGGGCCGGCGATCCGCGACCGGGTGTGCCATGGGTCGGGCCGCCCCTTTTGGCACAGGAGCGTTGCCGAGGAGGTCCCGTAGCGCTCCGCCACCGCGCCGACCGGATTCCGCTCCGCGACCGTGCGCAGCCGACCCGACGGCCCTGGTCGCAGAGCAGGAGGGTGTGGGGCCGACCGCCACGGATGCGGTGTTCGGACCGGCCCTCGAACGAATACTCGACGGCTTCGACGGCGGTCACTGGCGAGGGCCGGCGGGCCGGAGCCGGTGGGGACCGGCAGGGAGCGGTCGTGTCCCGCCGGGTGGTGTGCAAGCGATCATGTGCGTCACCTTCCGGTCCTCGGCTCGCGACGATCTCTCCGGCGGGCGCGGCCCGCCAAGCGCCCGGGTGGGCCGCGGGAATGTCCCCCGCCGGCGCCGGTATCTGCCGCGACCTGCGAGTTCCGGTCCATTGACCGGTTGCACCACTTGGCGGGACGCCATCGGGAGCGGGGCCGCGTCTCCCGGCCGGGGAGGGGCGGCCCGGATCCGCGGTGTGTCGTGTCAGATCAGCGTGAGCTGGCCCTCCGGTCCTTCCTCGTGCGCGTCCAGGACCGAGGCGGGCCCGTGCGCCGAGCGTGGCACGGGGAGCACGCCCGCCCGGCGCAACTCCGTCGGCGTGATCGGATCGGCCGTCGCACGGTCTGCCAACGCGGCCTGCCGAGGGCGCAGTTCGGCGAGCAGGGTGAGGACCGTGATCAGCTCCAACAGCTCCGACGTCCAGCTCTGCGGCCAGCGGACCGGACGGATCGCCTCCAGCGTCCCCGGCTCGGCCTCCTCCGTACGGGCCGCGCACCACTGCTCCAGCACCGGGACCCCGGCCACCTCGTAGTCCCAGGCCGCCGGCGGCACCGGCGAGATGCGGCCCTCGTCGAAGAGCAGGGCCTCCTCGTCGCGGTCGTACCGGACGGTCGGCGGGCGGGACGGGAGCGGGGCGCGGACGTAGGGGCGCCGTCCGCCCGGGAGCCGGGGGCGCTCCCCGTCGCGCCGCATCAGCCACAGCATCCGGCGCCCCACCTCCACCCCCGCGTCCCACACGCCGAGGTCCCCGGTGAGCGGCACCGCGAGCCCTCCGGGGCCGGGCCGCACCACGGCCGTCATCCAGGCGAGCACGTCGACGGCCGGTACCTCCCGGCCGAGGTGTGCGGTCAGGTGCTCGGACAGGCCCGGCGCCAGGTTCGGCTCCGCGCCCCCGGGCCGGCGGTACAACGGGCGGACCCGGCCGGAACGGAGCATCGGCAGCAGGGAGGTGGCGAGGAGCCGAGGACCGGCGGTGGCACCGGCGGCGCCGGTACCGGCAGCGCCGCCCCTGGTGCTTTCCCCTCGTGTGCGTGCCCCGCGTCCCGTCGCGGTCCCGGTCTCGACGAGGAAGATCTGCCGCTCGTCCGCCACCCGCCACAGCTCGGGACGGGCCGCGTCGATCAGCCGCTGGTCGGGAATCAACCACTGCTCGTCGAAGGGGGAGCGCAGCACGCGGACCGGCTCCGGGCACGGGCCCGAGGCGCGCGTCAGTCGCTCCGTGCCGCCCGACCGGCCCGGAAGCCGCCCGACCGCCGTGTGCCCGGTCCGTGAGCGGGTCGGCCGCAGCAGGGTCTCCCTGTCCGGTCCCGCGGCCTTCATCAGAGCGTCCCAACGGGCTTTCAGGGCCGCCGGATCGGGTGCCGCCGGCCATGCCCGGCCGAGCCGTGGCGGTGCGACGGACCACGGCATGAGGTCCGCCAGCAGCGGAGCGTCGTCGTGCGTCACGCTGGGCATCGTACGACCCGACGGGCGGGCGGGGTCAGGTGGCGTCCAGGGTCACGGTGAAGGAGAAGCGGTCGCCCCGGTAGTTGATCACGGCCACGTCCAGAGGGACGCCGTCGGTGTCGTAGGTGATGCCGGTGTAGTGCAGGATCGGGCTGAGCAGCGGAACCCGGAGCAGCCGGGCCGTCTCCGGATCCGCGAGCCGCGCCTGGACGGTGTCCGTGATGCGGCTGATCTCCACCCCGACGACATCCCGTAGCACCTTGGTCATCGGCCGACGCCGCAGCTCCTCCAGGTCGATCCGGGCGGCGAGTTCCGGACGGACGTAGTTGCGGGCGTGGTTGGTCGGCTCGCCGGTCTTCTCGTCACTGCGCAGCCGGTGGTAGGCCGCCGCCTCCGTCAGCCCGGGGAAGTACTCGGCGAGTTCGGCCGGCACCGGCGCGGTGCCGTGCTCCAACAGTTCGGTCGTCATGCCGGACTGCTGGGCCACGATCGCGTCCACCGACCCCAGCAGCCGCACCGGGGCGCCCCGGAGGGCGTGGGGCTCGATGAACGTGCCGCGCCGGCGGTGCCGGGTGATCAGCCCTTCGTCCTCCAGCTCCTTCAGCGCCTGCCGCATGGTCAGCACACTCACTCCGTAGTGCCCGGCCAGCTGTTCCTCGGTGGGCAGGCGCAGTGGGTCCCGGGCCGAGCGACCGAGGATCGAGGCACGCAGCGACTGCGACACCTGGTACCAGAGCGGCAACTTGCGGTTCAGGACGATCGAATCCGGCGCGAAGGAGGTCACGGGCTATCCGTACCGGTCGGGAACGTCCAGTGCAATGTGAGACGTGGGGGTGCACCGTCACCGGCTGTGACACCCCGGAGCCGAACCGGGCCGCCCGGACCGTCCTTGACGACCCGGGTCACCCGGACCGCACCGTGCGGAAATGACGTTCGAGGCCCTGCCACACGTCGTCGTAGCGCCGCTGCAGATGTTCCGCGCGTGCCGCCTGCGGTGTCAGGGACATCGGCCAGCGCGTCTCGAACATGAACGCGAGACCGTCGTCGATCTTCTGCGGGCGCAGCTCGGCGGCGCTCGCCCTGTCGAACGTCTCCCGGTCCGGCCCGTGCGCCGACATCATGTTGTGCAGCGAGCCGCCGCCCGGCACGAACCCCTCCGCCTTCGCGTCGTACGCGCCTTCGATCAGGCCCATGTACTCGCTCATCACGTTCCGGTGGAAGTACGGCGGCCGGAAGGTGTCCTCGCCCACCAGCCAGCGCGGCGCGAACACCACGAAGTCCACCCCCGCCAGCCCCGGCGTATCGCTCGGCGCCGTCAGCACGGTGAAGACCGACGGGTCCGGATGGTCGTACGAGATGGTGCCCATCACATTGAAGCGGCGCAGATCGTAGGCGTACGGCACATGGTTGCCGTGCCAGGCGACGACATCCAGCGGGGAGTGGCCGTAGGTGGCCGACCAGAGGTTGCCGCAGAACTTGTTCACCACCTCCACCGGCCCCTCGACGTCCTCGTACGCGGCGACGGGCGCCCGGAAGTCCCGTGCGTTCGCCAGGCCGTTGGCGCCGATGGGGCCGAGCTCGGGAAGCCGGAAGGCGGCACCGTAGTTCTCGCACACATAGCCGCGGGCCACATCGTCCAGAAGCTCCACCCGGAAGCGCACCCCACGGGGAATCAGCGCGATGTGTCCTGGCTCCACATGCAGCAGCCCGAACTCGGTCCGCAGCACCAGCCCGCCCTGCTCCGGGACGATCAGCAGTTCACCGTCGGCATCGCTGAACACCCGGTCCATCGACGCGTTCGCGTAATAGAGATGCACCGCCATGCCGGCGCGCTGGGTGACGTCGCCGTTGCCGCCCAGCGTCCACAGACCGGCCAGGAAGTCCGTGCCCTCGGCCGGTGCGGGCAGCGGGCTCCACCGCAGGCGGTTGGGGTCGGGCACCGTCTGGTTGAAGGGCGCGCTGCGGATCGCCCCGTTGCCCGTACGGGTGAACGCCGGGTGCGCGGCCGACGGACGGATCCGGTACAGCCACGACCGGCGGTTGTGGGCCCGCGGCTCGGTGAACGCCGTACCGCTCAGCTGTTCCGCGTACAGCCCGAGCGGTGCGCGCTGCGGAGTGTTGCGTCCCTCGGGCAGGGCGCCCGGGACCGCCTCGGAGCTGTGCTCGTTGCCGAAACCGGAGAGGTGACCGAGTCCCTCGGCGGCCTCGCGCGCTCCCCCACGCTCGAATGCGCTCGCGCGGGCGGTGCCCCCATCGCTCATCTTCGCTGCTCCCTTGCGTGCGATTCCTATGGATCACCGTAGGATTGCGATTTCCCCGGCGCAAGAGGACCGCGCGACATCGTCTCCTGAAATACGGTGGTCCCCTCCCTTCCCGGATGCCGCCCGCGCCCCTCCGGTCTCGTGCCCCTCCGGTCTCGTGCCCCTCCGGTCTCGCGCCGGCCCGACTGTCGCCCTCCTCCCGTAGTGCCCCAGCCCTCCTCTCGGCGGAGGATGCGGAACCCGACTTCAGGGGGATCCGTGCGACCGGACGCCTGTTCTAAGCTCCCCCGCATGGTGTGGACGGGGAGGCTGATCACCGCGCTCGCGGTGTGCGGCGTACTGCTGGCCGGATCCGCGGGCTGCGGCTCGCGCGCCGGCCAGGAAGAGGAGCAGGGTGCCGGCTCGCCGTCGCCGGTGGGCGAACTCCTGGAGGAGCGGGACGACGAGGGCCGGCCCTACCGCGAGGTGGACGAGGAGGGTGCCCCCGAGGTCGGCGTAGAGGTCACGCCCGACACCGGCGGCGGCTGGGACGTACGACTGCGCATACGCAACTTCCGCTTCTCGCCGGACGGCACCGCCGGCCGGGCGGTGCCCGGCCGCGGCCTCGCGCACCTCTACGTGAACGACCGCCTCGTCGCCCTGCTGCGCGCACCCGGCCACCACCTCTCCGCGCACACCGTCCCGCGCGGCACGCACCAGGTCACCGTCCGCCTCTACGCGGACGACGACTCGGTGTGGGCCGTGGGCGGAAAGCCGGTGGAGAGCACGGCCGACATCACGGTCTCGGAGCCGAGCCCCACCGCGGCCCCGACCGTGACGGAGCGAGGAGCGGCGGGCCCCGGCCCCGCCGGGGGCCGGGATTCACCCGACCGGGACCGAAGGGCAGAATGAAGCCCGTGCCCGTGTCCCACGCGACCTCGCTGCGCCGCGCGCCGGTGCAGCGCCGCAGCACCGAACGGCTGGCCGGAATCCTGGACGCCTGCGCCGCGCTCCTCGACGAGGTCGGCTACGACGCCCTGAGTACCCGCGCCGTCGCGCAGCGCGCCGGTGTGCCCATCGGCTCCGTCTACCGCTTCTTCGGCAACAAGCGTGAGATGGCCGACGCGCTGGCCCAGCGCAACCTGGAGCGCTTCACGCGGCAGGTAACCGACCACCTGAAGGCGGTCACCGGCGACCCGGGCTGGCGGCAGGCCATGGACGTCGTGCTCGACGAGTACCTGGACATGAAGCGCACCGCGCCCGGCTTCTCCCTGGTCGACTTCGGCAACCAGATTCCCGTCGGCACCCGCCGGACCGAACCCAACCACCGCGTCGCCGACCACCTCACCGACCTGCTGTCCGGCCACCTGGACCGCGAACCGGACGAGGAACTGCGCCGTGGCTTCCTCATCGCCGTCGAGACCGCAGACGCCCTCGTCCACCTCGCCTTCCGGATGGCGCCCGAGGGCGACGAGGAGATCATCGCCGAACTGAGGGAGATGCTGCGGGCCTATCTGGCACGCGTACTGGACTGATCCGGAAGCCGGTCTGCCCGCCTCTCGCCGCGGGGCCGGGCGGCGAACCGGCCGTCGGCCCGCGACGGGCCCCTGCCGTTCGGCCGAGAACGAACCGGTACGGGGCTCCCGTACATGCGTACCGGTCGGTATGCTCGGTCCGTCGGCCGGTCCGTCGGCCGGTCCGTCGGCCGGTCCGTCGGCCGGTCCGTCGGCCGGTCCGTCGGCCGGTCCGTCGGCCGGTCCGTCGGCCGGTCCGTCGGCCGGTCCGTCGGCCGGTCCGTCCGGCTGTCTCCGCGCCTGCCCCTCCGCCCGCCTGTCCGTGCGTCACCGCCGCCGTACCCGGGAGGTCCCATGTCCCGCACCGCCCTTCGTATCTGCCCCCTGTGCGAGGCCACCTGCGGCCTGACCCTCACCCTCGACGAAGGCAGGGTCACCGGCGCCCGGGGTGACCGCGACGACGTCTTCAGCAAGGGGTTCATCTGCCCCAAGGGCGCCTCCTTCCCCGCCGTCGACGCCGACCCCGACCGGCTGCGCGGCCCGCTCGTCCGGGTCGACGGCGTGTTGCGCGAGGCCAGTTGGGAGGAGGCGTTCGACGCGGTCGCAGCCGGTATCCGGCCCGTCGTCGAACGCCACGGTCCGAACGCCGTCGGAGTCGTCCTCGGGAACCCCAACGTGCACACCGTGGCCGGCGCCCTCTACCCGCCCGTCCTGATCGCCGGGCTCGGCACCCGCAGCCTCTTCACCGCCTCCACCGTCGACCAGATGCCCAAGCACGTGTCCAGCGGACTTCTCTTCGGCGACGCCAACGCGATCCCCGTGCCCGACCTCGACCGCACCGACCACCTGCTGCTGATCGGCGCCAACCCCCTGGAATCCAACGGGAGTCTGTGCACGGCACCCGACTTCCCCGGCCGCCTCAGGGCGCTCAGGGCCCGTGGCGGCACCCTCACCGTCGTCGATCCGCGCCGCACCCGCACCGCCCGCCTCGCCGACCGGCACATCGCCATCCGGCCCGGCACCGACGCCCTGCTGCTCGCGGCGATGGCATCCGTGCTCGTCGAGGAGCACCTCATCGACCTGGGGGACTGTGCTCCCCATGTGCAAGGTGTCGCCGAACTCGCCGACGCCGTCCAGGACTTCACCCCCGAGGCCGTCGCCCCTGCCTGCGACGTCGACGCGGACACCATCCGCACCCTCGCCCGCGAACTCGCCGCCGCCCCCACCGCCGCCGTCTACGGCCGCATCGGCAGCTGCACCGTCCCGCACGGCACCCTGGCCAGCTGGCTCGTCGACGTCCTCAACATCCTCACCGGCAACCTCGACCGGCCCGGCGGCGCACTCTTCCCCCGTGCCGCCACCGACAGGACCCCGCGCCCCGCCGGACCCGGCCGCGGCTTCGCCCTCGGACGCTGGCACTCCCGGGTGAGCCGGCACCCCGAGGCCAAGGGCGAACTGCCGCTCTCCGCCCTCGCCGAGGAGATCGACACCGCCACCGAGGAAGGCGAACCGCTGCGCGCCCTCATCGCCGTCGCCGCCAACCCGGTCCTGTCCGCACCCGACGGCGACCGCCTGGACAAGGCCCTCGGCTGTCTCGACTTCATGGTCAGCGTCGACCCGTACCTCAACGAGACCTCGCGCCACGCCCACGTCGTCCTGCCGCCGCCCCCGCCCGCGCAGAGCCCGCACCACGACTTCGCCTTCAACACCCTCGCCGTACGCAACCAGGTCCGCTACACCCGCCCCGCCCTCCCGCCGGAACCCGGTCGCATGCCGGAGACCGAGATCCTGGCCCGGCTCGTCCTCGCCGCCACCGGCCGGCACGGCGCCGACCCGGCGGCCGTCGACCGGCTGGTCGTCGACCAGACCCTCGGCAGGGCGGTGAAGGACCCGCACTCCCCGGTGCACGGCCGCGACCCGGAGGAACTCGCGGGGCTGCTCACCGGCCACGACGGCCCCGAGCGGCGGCTGGACATGATGCTCCGCCTCGGCCCCTATGGCGACGGCTTCGGCGCCGACCCGGACGGCCTCACCCTCGACCGGCTGCTCGCCCACCCGCACGGCATCGACCTCGGACCCCTGAGCCCCCGCCTCCCGCAGCCCTTGAAGACCCGCAGCGGGCGGGTGGAGCTCCTGCCGGAACCGATCGCCGCCGACCTCCCCCGGCTGCGCGCCGCCCTCGACGAACGCCCCGACGGCTTCGTCCTGGTCGGCCGCCGCCATCTGCGCTCCAACAACAGCTGGATGCACAACGTGCCCGCCCTCACCGGCGGCAGCAACCGGTGCACGCTGCAGATCCACCCCGACGACGCCGAACGCCTCGGCGTCCGGGACGGACAGCCGGTACGCGTCCGGGGCGCCGGGGGAGAGGTGACCGCGCCCGCCGAAGTGACCGACGGGCTGCGCCGGGGCGTGGTGAGCCTGCCGCACGGTTGGGGCCACGACCGGCCCGGCACCCGGCTGCGGCACGCGGCGGCCGACCCCGGCGTCAACGTCAACCAACTGCTCGACGGCAGTCTCCTCGACCCGCTGTCGGGCAACGCCGTGCTCAACGGGGTGCCCGTCGAGATCGCACCGGGGATCGCACCCGGGGGCGCGTCCGGGGCAGGGCACGACGTCCCGGCGCAGCTGCCCGACCCGGACGAGTGACGCGGCGACCCCGCCCGTACACACTTGTACACACTCGTACCCGCATCGGCCGCTGCCGGTCGGTGGCCGTGGCCCCCTGGCGTCATTAAATTAGCGCCGCTAGTTTATGAGGTGGACGACGACGCCCCGCCCCGGAGGAAGTGCGATGAAGGCATACGACGGCATGTACATCGACGGGGCCTGGCGCCCCGCTGCCGGCCCGGACGTGATCGAGGTCGTGGACCCGGCCGACGGGCAGGTGATCGCCACCGTCCCCGCCGGCACCGTCGAGGACGTGGACGCCGCCGTGCGGGCGGCCCGCGCCGCCCTCCCCGGCTGGGCCGCGACCGCGCCCGCCGAGCGCGCGGCCCGTCTCGCCGCCCTCCGGGACGTGCTGGTGGCCCGGCAGGACGAGATCGCGCGGACGGTGACCGCCGAACTCGGAGCACCCCTGAAGCTCTCGCAGGCCGTGCACGCGGCCGTGCCGATCGCGGTGGCGGGCTCGTACGCCGAGCTGGCGGCGACGTACCCCTTCGAGGAGCGGACGGGTAACTCGACCGTCCTCCACGAGCCGGTCGGTGTGGTCGGCGCGATCACCCCCTGGAACTACCCCCTGCACCAGATCGTCGCCAAGACCGCCCCGGCCCTCGCCGCCGGCTGCACGATCGTGGTCAAGCCCGCCGAGGACACCCCGCTGGTCGCCCGGCTCTTCGCGGAGGCGGTGCACGAGGCCGGTGTCCCGGCGGGCGTGTTCAACCTGGTCACCGGCCTCGGCCCGGTGGCCGGCCAGGCCCTCGCCGAACACCCGGGCGTCGACCTGGTCTCCTTCACCGGCTCCACCGCCGTCGGCCGCCGGATCGGCGCCGTCGCCGCGGCCGCCGTCAAGAAGATCGCCCTCGAACTCGGCGGCAAGTCCGCCAACGTGATCCTCCCCGGCGCCGACCTGGCACGGGCGGTCAACGTCGGGGTCGCCAACGTGATGTCCAACTCCGGTCAGACGTGCAGCGCCTGGACCCGCATGCTGGTCCACCGCGACCAGTACGACGAGGCCGTCGAGCTCGCCGCGGCCGCCGCGGCCAAGTACGGCGACCGTATCGGCCCCCTCGTCAACGCCAAGCAGCAGGAACGGGTGCGCGGTTACATCGAGAAGGGCGTCGCCGAGGGAGCGCGCCTGGTCGCCGGCGGCCCCGACGCGCCGCGCGAGCAGGGCTGCTTCGTCAGCCCCACCGTCTTCGCCGACGTCACCCCGGACATGACCATCGCCCAGGAGGAGATCTTCGGCCCCGTCCTGTCCGTCCTGCGCTACGAGGACGAGGAGGACGCCCTGCGCATCGCCAACGGCACCGTCTACGGACTCGCCGGCGCGGTCTGGGCCGCCGACGAGGCGCAGGCGACGGCGTTCGCCCGCCGCATGGAGACCGGCCAGGTCGACATCAACGGCGGCCGCTTCAACCCCCTCGCGCCCTTCGGCGGTTACAAGCAGTCGGGCGTGGGCCGCGAACTCGGCGTGCACGGCCTGACCGAGTACCTCCAGACCAAGTCCCTCCAGTTCTGAGCCGGTTCCGACCTGATTCCGAGCCGGTTCCGCTTCGGTTCCGACCCGGCTCGGAACCGAAGCGGGCCCCGTTCCTCGAGTACTGACCAAGTCCCTCCAGATCCAGGGGAGTTCCATCGCCATGGTTGTCCGCGCCGCCGTACTGTCCGCCGTCGACGCCCCGTTGGAGATCACGGAGATCGATCTGCCCGAGCCCGGCCCCGGGAAGGTCCGGGTCCGGCTCGCCGCAGCCGGGGTCTGCCACTCCGACCTGTCCCTGACCAACGGCACCATGCGCCTCCCGGTCCCGGCGGTGCTGGGTCATGAGGGGGCCGGCACGGTCGTCTCCGTCGGCGAGGGCGTCACCCACGTCGCGCCCGGCGACGGCGTCGTCCTCAACTGGGCGCCCTCCTGCGGTGCCTGCCCCGCCTGTGCGCGCGGCGAGGTGTGGCTGTGCGCCGACGCCCTGAGCGGCGCCGCCGCGGTGCACGCCCACCGTGCCGACGACGGCACCGCGCTCCACCCCGGGCTGAACGTCGCCGCCTTCGCCGAGGAGACGGTGGTGCCCGCGTCCTGCGTCCTGCCCGCCCCCGACGGCGTGCCGCTCACCGACGCCGCCCTGCTCGGCTGCGCCGTGCTCACCGGCTACGGCGCCGTCCACCACTGCGCGCAGGTCAGGCCCGGTGAGTCGGTCGCCGTGTTCGGCGTCGGGGGAGTGGGCCTCGCCGCCCTTCAGGCGGCCCGGATCGCGGGCGCGGCGACGATCGTCGCGGTCGACGTCTCCCCGGAGAAGGAGGAACTGGCCCGCTCCGCCGGGGCGACCGAGTACGTCGTGGCCTCGGACACCACCGCCCGCGAGATCCGGGCCCTCACCGGGAAGCAGGGCGTGGACGTGGCCGTCGAGTGCGTGGGCCGAGCGATCACCATCCGCACCGCCTGGGAATCCACCCGGCGCGGCGGACGCACCGCGGTCGTCGGCATCGGCGGCAAGGACCAGCAGGTCACCTTCAACGCCCTGGAGATCTTCCACTGGGGCAGAACCCTGTCCGGCTGCGTCTACGGCAACTCCGACCCCGCCCGCGACCTCCCCGTCCTCGCCGGACACATCAGGGCCGGCCGGTTCGACCTGGGCGCCCTGGTGACGGAACGGGTCGGCCTGGACGGCATTCCGGCCGCCTTCGACAACATGCTGGCGGGCAAGGGCGGACGGGCCCTGGTGGTCTTCTAGAGCCTGTCCTTCGGGGATCGGGCCGGCGGGTCTGGCTCGCGGGTCCCGGCACCGCACCTCGTCGCGTTGCCGCGCACATGCGAAGGCGCCCGCAAGGGCTACGGCACGGCACTCCGGGCCCGGCGAGCGGACCGGTGGGCGGGCCGGTGGCCGCCGGCCTCCGTCACAGGGTCGACTCCTCGATCCCCAGCAGCTCCGACAGCGCCCGCGCGCCCTCCTCCGTCACCTTCACAGCGCGCTCGGAGCCGATGCGGACGCACCACCGCACGTCCAGGGCGTGCCGGCACAGGGCCGCCCCGGCGGCTCCGGCGAGGTGGGGGCGGCGTTCCGTCCAGTCCAGGCAGGCGCGGGCCGGCGGGCGGCGCCCGCTCCGGTCGAGGCCGATGCCGAGGGCGTCGAACCAGTCCAGGCCCGCCTCGGTGAGCGCGAACCCGGTGTCCTGGAGCAGCAGCCCGCGGGCCGTGAACGCGTCCGTGACCGCGATCCCGAGCCGGCCGGCGAGATGGTCGTAGCAGGTCCGTCCGCGGGCCGCCGCCGATTCCGCACCCGCCTGCCGCAGGGTGCGCGGACGCGGGTGCGCGGCCGGGGCGACCTGTGCGGTCAGTTCCTCCACCAGCTGGGCGGCCCGCGTGTCGGCGAGCCGTACGTACCGGTGCCGGCCCTGCCGTTCCTCGGCGAGCAGCCCGCCGGCGACGAGCTTGCCCAGGTGCCCGCTCAGCGTGGAGGGGGCGACACCCGCGTGCCGCGCCAGCTCGCCCGCCGTCCACGCCCGGCCGTCCAGCAGTGCCAGCAGACACGCGGCCCGGGTCTCGTCGGCGAGCAGCCCGGCGAGCCGTGCGAGCCCGGTGGCCCGGGGGTCCTTCGTGGTCATGCGCCCCAGCATGCGGTACGGACACTTCGGCGACGGCCGAACCGTGCTGTTCCCCTGCCCTGCCCTGCTCTGCTCTGCCCCTGCTCTGCCCCTGTCCGTGCCCG
Source organism: Streptomyces sp. P9-A2 (assembly GCF_036634175.1). Taxonomy (NCBI): domain Bacteria; kingdom Bacillati; phylum Actinomycetota; class Actinomycetes; order Kitasatosporales; family Streptomycetaceae; genus Streptomyces; species Streptomyces sp. P9-A2. The sequence continues at coordinate 1,473,649 of NZ_JAZIFX010000001.1, read as the reverse complement.
TGCCGTCCCGCGGTGTCCGTGCCCGTGACACCCGGGAGAGGCCCTATTCGGCGCCCCGAGCCTGCTCGTACTGCCCGGCCAAGCCGTCCAGCAGCGCCGTCAGACCCGTCTCGAAGGCTCGCTCGTCGATCTTCTCCTGCTTCTCGGCGAGCAGATGGGCCTGGCCGAGGTGGGGGTAGTCGGCGGGGTCGTAGGCGCCGGCGTCGTCCACGAAACCTCCGGCGAAGGAGCCGAGCGCCGAACCCATGATGAAGTACCGCATCAGCGCGCCGATCGAGGTGGCCTGCGCGGGCGGCCAGCCCGCCTCGACCATCGCGCCGTAGACCGCGTCGGCGAGCCGCAGGGCGGCGGGGCGGCGGCCGGGGCCGCACGCCAGGACCGGCACGATGTTGGGGTGGGCGCGCAGCGCCGCCCGGTAGGAGACGGCCCAGTCGTGCAGCGCGGTCCGCCAGTCCCGGCCGTCCTCGAACATCGAGAGGTCGACCAGCGCGCTCACCGAGTCGGCCACCGCCTCCAGGATCTCGTCCTTGGTGCGGAAGTGGTTGTAGAGCGAGGGCCCGCTGACCCCCAGCCGCGCGGCGAGCCGACGTGTGGAGAGGGCCGCCAGGCCCTCCGCGTCCACGAGCTCCCGGGCCGTTTCGACGATCCGGTCGGTGCTGAGCAAGGGCTTGCGCGGTCGGGCCATGGCGCACATAGTAGGGCTGGACCAGAAAACTAGCAGTGGTAATTAAAATCCCGGGGTTGGGTGACTTTCATGAACCTGGAGCTCAGCGAGGAGCAGAGCGCCGTCCGCCGGCTCGCCCGGGACTTCGTCGAGCGTGAGGTCGTGCCCCACGCCACGGCCTGGGACCGTGCGGAAGAGGTCGACCGGGGCATCGTGAAGAAACTCGGCGACCTCGGCTTCCTCGGGCTGACGATCGACGAACGGTACGGCGGCTGCGGCGGCGACCATCTCGCGTACTGCCTGGTCACCGAGGAACTGGGCCGCGGCGACTCCTCCGTGCGCGGGATCGTCTCCGTGTCCCTGGGACTGGTCGCCAAGACCGTCGCCGCGTGGGGCAGCGAGGAGCAGAAGCGGACCTGGCTCCCCGGGCTCACCTCCGGCACGTACATCGGCTGCTTCGGCCTCACCGAGCCGGGCACCGGTTCCGACGCCGGCAACCTCTCCACCCGCGCGGTGCGCGACGGCGGGGGAGACTACGTCATCAACGGCACCAAGACGTTCATCACCAACGGCACCTGGGCCGATGTCGTCCTGCTGTTCGCCCGGTCCACCGACGCCCCCGGCCACAAGGGCGTGTCCGCCTTCCTCGTGCCCGCCGACACCCCCGGCCTGACCCGCCGCACCCTGCACGGAAAGCTCGGCCTGCGCGGCCAGGCCACCGCCGAGCTGGTGCTGGAGGACGTGCGCGTGCCCGCGTCGGCGATGCTGGCCCCCGAGGGCAAGGGCTTCTCCGTCGCCATGTCCGCCCTCGCCAAGGGGCGCATGTCGGTCGCCGCGGGCTGTGTCGGCATAGCCCAGGCCGCGCTCGACGCGGCCGTGCGGTACGCGGGGGAGCGCGAGCAGTTCGGGAAGACCATCGCCCATCACCAGCTCGTCCAGGAACTGATCAGCGACATCGCCGTGGACGTCGACGCCGCCCGGCTGCTGACCTGGCGGGTCGCCGATCTGATCGACCGCGGCCGGCCGTTCGCCGTCGAGTCCTCCAAGGCCAAGCTCTTCGCCTCGGAGGCGGCCGTCCGCGCCGCCAACAACGCCCTCCAGGTCTACGGCGGTTACGGCTACATCGACGAGTACCCGGCGGGCAAGCTGCTGCGCGACGCCCGTGTCATGACGCTCTACGAGGGCACGAGCCAGATCCAGAAGCTGGTCATCGGCCGTGCGCTGACCGGGGTTTCGGCGTTCTGAGACGGAGCCGCCGGGCGGGACCGCACGGACAGGACGAACCGGGTGGGACGGGCCGGATGACAGGAGGCGGACCGGCCGGTCTGAGTAGCCGGTCCGTGGCGCGTCTGAGTATCCCGACGGATGTGCGGAGTACCGCGGCCGCCGACCCTGTTCCCATGAGCGACACACCCCTCAAGCAGCAGAACACGGCGGCCTTCTACGGTCAGGCCGTCGCATCGTTCGCCGTCGCCCTGGGCGCGACCGCCTTCGGCATCATCCGGCTCGACGCCAACGCCTGGGTGCGCGGCTTCATGGCGATCGCCGTCCTGTACCTCGTCACCTCCGCCTTCACCCTGGCCAAAGTCATCCGTGACCGTCAGGAGGCCGGGCAGATCGTGAGCCGGGTGGACCAGGCGCGGCTGGAGAAGCTCCTCGCGGAACACGACCCGTTCGAGAAACTGTGAGCGCTCCGTGGCGCGGCGGCCGGTCTCCGCTCGGACGAGTGGGCGGAGACACCCCAGGGCCGATACCACTGGCTTAACGGCGCGTGTGAGCCTTTGACCTGCGGCGATGTCCTCACTGGCGAGTTCTGGAAGGCTGCAAAGTCGCCGACATCGGCACTGGGGCCGGTCCGGCGGATCATGCCGGAGACGTGGGGTCCGGCACGCCCTCCCTCAAGCTCTTCGAGCAGGGGGACCCCCAGCCGCGTTGTCGTCGGTTACCGACTCCCCCGAGTTCTCGGCTTCTCCCCCGAGCTCTCGGCTCCGCTCGAACAGGGGGACCCCCCCATGAGCAGGGGGGACCCCCATGACCCCACTCACCCCGGCTGGACGGATACCGCCGATTGCCTCCGACTTGATCCGCCGGACCGGCCCTAAGCGATCGCTCACCCTTGCCGGTATGGTGTTACCCCTGTCAGTGAATGGGGTGAGCGATGAGTGGTACGGCGGAGGAGACGGCCGGCGCCGAGGCGCAGCCGTGGGGTGAGGTCACGCCCGACGCGGCCCGACGGCTGCTGCTCGCCGCCGTCGAGGCGTTCGCGGAGCGGGGCTACCACGCCACGACGACCCGCGACATCGCGGGCCGCGCCGGCATGAGCCCGGCCGCGCTCTACATCCACTACAAGACCAAGGAAGAGCTGCTCCACCGCATCAGCAGGATCGGCCACGAGAAGGCCCTGGACATCCTGCGTACCGCGGCCCGCGCCGAGGGCAGCCCGACCCGGCGCCTCGCCGAGGCCGTGAGTTCCTTCGTCCGCTGGCACGCGGGCGGACGCACCACCGCACGGGTCGTGCAGTACGAACTCGACTCGCTCGGCCCCGATGCCCGCGCCGAGATCATCGCCCTGCGCCGGCAGGTCGACGCCGAGGTGCACGGGATCATCGAGGAGGGTGTGCGCTCGGGCGAGTTCGACGTCCCCGACGTGCGGGGAACCACCCTCGCCGTGCTCTCCCTCTGCATCGACGTGGCACGCTGGTTCAACATCAACGGCTCCCGCACCCCCGAGGAGGTCGGCGCCCTCTACGCCGACCTCGTCCTGCGCATGGTCGGCGCCGAGCGCGCGGAGACGACCCGGGCGGAGTAGCGCACGGCCCGCCGGGCTTCAGAGGTAGTACCGGGCCACCGACTCGGCCACGCACACCGGCTTGTCGCCGCCCTCGCGCTCCACGGTGAACGCCGTGGTCACCTGGACACCGCCCTCCACCTCGTCGACGGCGGTGACCTTCGCGGTGGCGCGCACCCGCGATCCCACCGGGACGGGCGCGGGGAAACGCACCTTGTTCGTACCGTAGTTGACGCCCATCCGCACGCCCTCGACGGAGAGCAGCTGCGGGCCGAACAGGGGCAGCAGCGACAGCGTCAGATAGCCGTGCGCGATGGTCGTGCCGAACGGCCCCGCCGCGGCCCGCTCCGGATCGACGTGAATCCACTGGTGGTCCCCGGTGGCCTCGGCGAACAGGTCGATCCGCTTCTGGTCGACCTCCAGCCAGTCCGTGTATCCCAGCTGCTCACCCACCGCCGCCTTCAGATCGTCGACGGACGTGAAGATTCTCGGCTCTGCCATGTCCCGGCCTCCCGCGTCACGTGATCGCACGCGCCACTCGCGCGCATGCCTAAGCGACTGCTTAGCATGGTCGGCGGTACGGCCCTTGTCAACGGACCGGCGACCGCGTCGGAGTGGGTAGCCTTCGGGGCGTGCCCCAGATTCCGGAGAAGGTCCACGAACTCACGGTCGGCCGGCTCGCCGCGCGCAGCGGCGCCGCCGTCTCGGCCCTGCACTTCTACGAGTCCAAAGGCCTGATCAGCAGTCGGCGCACCTCGGGCAACCAGCGCCGCTACACCCGTGACACCCTGCGCCGGGTCGCCTTCATCCGGGCCGCCCAGCGGGTCGGCATCCCGCTCGCCACGATCCGCGGGGCGCTCGCCGAACTGCCCCAGGAGCGCACCCCCACCCGGGACGACTGGGCCCACCTCTCCGAGGTGTGGCGTACGGAGCTGGACGAGCGCATCAAGCAGCTCAACCGGCTGCGCGACCACCTCACCGACTGCATCGGCTGCGGCTGCCTCTCGCTGGACACCTGCGCCCTGTCCAACCCGGACGACAACTTCGGCGACCGTCTGACGGGCTCCCGGCTGCTGACCGAGAAAGGCGCCCCCGGGCCGGGCACCCCGCAGACCGGCACCGGTACCGCGTGACAGTGGGGGCGCGGCATCCCCGGCGCACCCCCACACTCCTCAGGCCGACACCAGCACCTTCGACCGCCTGGCGTCCGCCAGCGCCTCGGTCGTCAGGACGGGGCGCGGCACCAGGATTCCGCAGTCCGCGCAGACCGGTCCCGCCGACGGCTCGTGGTCCAGGCCGTACCGCCACCTGAGCCGTTCCCCCCGGCACACGGGGCAGGCCGCACCCGGCTTGCGCTCCAGCGCGGCGATCAGCCGCCGCAGCACCTCGGCCAGCGCTTCCCGCGGATGCACCCCCGGGTCGTCGCACCAGGCCACGCCGAAACCGCCCCAGGTGAGCCGGTGCCAGTCGTCCACACTGCCCGGCCTGCGCAGGCCGCCGTGCTTCTCCTTCCTGCGGCGCTCGGCGAACTCCACCTCGTAGCCCAGCCAGACCGCGCGGGCCTCCTCCAGCTCGTCCAGTGCGGCCACGAGCCGCGCCGGGTCGACGGAGCGGTCCTCGGGGTCGAATCCCGCACGCGCGCACAGATGGTTCCAGGTCGCCCTGTGCCCGTACGGAGCGAACCGCTCAAGGCACTTGCGCAGCGAATAGCGCCGCAGTGCCAGGTCGCACCGCGGATCTCGGACCTGTCTCGCCAGACTTCGGAAACCGGCCATCGTCCTGCACCTCCGTCACACCTGCACCTGTAATCCGGTCACTTCGGCGTCGTCGAACGGACGTCGTCGAATAGACGTATCGACAAGCGAATCGGCTCCATCCTTTTTCCGACGGCCTCCCTCGGCCGGTCGCGCGGAGATCTGAGTCAACTTCAGTGACCCGTGTTTCAGTTGTGATTCCCCACGGCGGTCCCGTGGTCCGCTCCACGATCGTCTCCGCGGTCATGTCCATGGTCGCCTCCCTCGCCGTTCCGCTCGCCGCCCCGGTTCCCGGCGGCTGCCCTGGCGGGCCCGTGCGCATGCCCGGCGGGAAGGAATCTCCCGGTACTAAGGAATCTCCCGGTACTCCGGCCCGTCGGGGGACGCCCGTGCCGCGGCGGACCGCGCGCGTCACCCTCGACAGACAGAGAACTCCCCGCGGCCTTCACGGGTTCCTGAAGGCCGCGGTGTTATGCGCACCGATCGTGCCCCTGATCACCCCGCCGTCCCGGAGAACGCCGCCGGAGCGGTGTCCGCGCAGGTGACAGCGGTGGAGGGCCGGCACATGCCGAGCGCCCCGGGCGGCGGCGGTCGGCCGCTGTCCGGGGCGCCGGTGCCCGGGACGCGCGCTCAGCGGTACAGCAGGTACTCCCGCCGCGTCCGCCGGAACGTCGCCAGTTCCTCCCGCCAGCCGGCCACCACCTCGTCCGTGTCCGCACCCGCGTCGATCATCGTGCGCACCCGTTCGGAGCCGGTGAGCTTGTCGATCCAGTGGTCCGGGCGCCAGGCGAACCCGCTCCACGTCCGTTTCGCGCTCACCAGCAGCCCCACCCCCGTACGCACCGGATCGAACGCCTTCCGGTCGTGCACATGGAGCTGCACACCCCCGACCGTCCTCCCCTGGAACTTGGAGAAGGTGGGGGCGAAGTACGCCTCGCGCAGCCGCACGCCCGCCAGACCCAGGCCGTTCGCCTCGGCCGCCCAGCGCCCGTCGATCCCCTCCGCGCCCAGGAGCTCGAACGGCCGGGTCGTCCCGCGCCCCTCGGACAGGTTGGTGCCCTCGAACAGGCACGTCCCCGCGTACACCAGGGCCGTCTCGGGCGTCGGCATGTTCGGGCTGGGCGGCACCCAGGGTAGCCCCGAGGCGTCGTAGAAGTCGGACCGCCGCCAGCCCGACATCCGTACCGTCTCCAGCCGCACCGGCGCGGTCAGGAACTCGGCGTTGAACAGCCGCGCCAGTTCCGCCACCGTCATCCCGTGCGCCTGCGCGATCGGCTGCCGCCCGACGAACGTCGCGAACTCCGGGTGCAGCACGGGCCCCAGGGCGGCCCGCCCGGTCACCGGGTTCGGCCGGTCGAGGACCACGAACCGCTTGCCCGCGAGCCGCGCCGCCTCCATGCAGTCGTAGAGCGTCCAGATGTACGTGTAGAAGCGGGCGCCCGCGTCCTGGATGTCGAAGACGACCGTGTCGACGCCCGACGCGGTGAAGACGTCGGCGAGCGGCCGGCCGCTCTTCAGGTACGTGTCGTAGACGGGCAGTCCGGTCGCCGGGTCGTCGTGGCGGCCCTCCGAGCCGCCCGCCTGCGCGGTGCCCCGGAAACCGTGCTCGGGGCCGAACACGGCGGTCAGGTCCACGCGGTCGTCGGCGTGCATGACGTCGACGATGTGCCGCACGTCCCGGGTGATGCCCGTGGGGTTGGTGACCACGCCGACCCGCTCCCCGCCGAGCGGCGCGTAACCGTCCGCGGCGAGCTGCTCGAAGCCGGTGCGCAGGCGCCGGCCCCCGGTCGCCGGGGCCGCCCGCCCGGATTCCGTGGGCCCTTCCGCAGGGCCCGTGTGACTACGGCTCCGGGCGGCCGCCGGGGTCGCGCCGACGGCCGCGAGGGTGGCTGTGGTGGTGGCGAGCAGGCTCCGTCTGGACAGTCTCATACCGTGACCTCCGTGATCGCTGCCGGTGTCATGCTCACGCACGTTAACGCGCGTGAACCGCTCGGGGAACGAGCCGGACCGCCGCCGTTCGGCGCTTCCCTTCCACCCGGCATACCGACCGGTTAGTCTGGCGCGACGCGTCGCACGGCCACGTGGTCGTGCGGCCGAGGCGGCCATGTGGTCATACCGTCACATGGCCGGGAAACAACCGGGCAGCCGCGCCGAAGGAGCCGATGGTGGAAGCCGTACAGGGTGCGAAGGTGGTCGTCACGGGGGCCGGGGGCGGCATCGGGGCGGCACTCGCCCGCCGCTTCGCAGGCCAGGGGGCGCTGGTCGCCGTCAACGACCTGGACGCCGACCGGGCCAAGGCCGTCGCCGACGAGATCGGCGGCATCGCGGTCCCGGGCGACGCCTCGTCCGTCGTCACCGACGCCCGCGACGCGCTCGGCGGCACGGTCGACGTCTACTGCGCCAACGCCGGCGTCGGCCGCGACGGCGGGGAACCCGGCGAACCGCTCGACGAGCAGGGCTGGGCCCTCTCCTGGGACGTCAACGTCATGGCCCACGTCCGCGCGGCGCACGCGCTGCTCCCTCACTGGCTGGAGCGCGGCAGCGGCCGCTTCGTCTCCACCGTCTCCGCCGCCGGACTGCTCACCATGATCGGCACGGCCCCCTACAGCGTCACCAAGCACGGTGCCTACGCCTTCGCCGAGTGGCTGTCGCTGACGTACCGCCACCGAGGGGTGAAGGTCCACGCGATCTGTCCTCAGGGCGTACGCACCGACATGCTCACCGCCAGCGGCAGTGCGGGCGAACTGGTCCTCGGGCCGACCGCGATCGAGCCGGACGACGTGGCCGACGCGCTGTTCCGCGGCATCGACGAGGACCGCTTCCTGATCCTGCCGCACCCCGAGGTCGCCGAGTACTACCAGGCCCGCGCCGCCGATCCGGAGCGCTGGCTCGGCGGCATGAACCGCATCCAGCGGCACTGGGAGTCCACCCGGTGAAACCGGTACGCGGGAAGGTCCCGCGTACCGCGATGCGGTCCTGCCCGACACGCCGGGGCCGCGGGGTGGGAAGATCCCCGTCGGGGAAACGTACCGAGCGCCCCGGCCGATGACGGCCGGCGGTGCCGGCGGGGTCCGACGACGACCGGCAGTGACACGGAAGGCAGGTGGCGGAAGTGGCCAGGACGACGGACGGCGACGGGCTCCCGGTGCCGCAGCGGCTCCTGGCCGCCGCCACCCGGCTCTTCGCCGAGCAGGGCTACGACCGCACTTCGGTGCAGGAGATCGTCGAGGCGGCCGGAGTCACCAAGGGCGCGCTCTACCACTACTTCGGCTCCAAGGACGACCTGCTGCACGAGATCTACGCACGCGTGCTGCGCGTCCAGCAGGAGCGTCTGGACGCCTACGCGAACGCCGACGAGCCGATCGAGGAGCGCCTGCGGGGCGCCGCGGCCGACGTCGTCGTCACGACGATCGAGAACCTCGACGACGCGTCGATCTTCTTCCGCTCCATGCACCATCTGAGTCCGGAGAAGAACAAGCAGGTACGGGCCGAGCGCCGCCGCTACCACGAGCGCTTCCGCGCGCTGGTCGAGGAAGGCCAGGCGGCGGGCGTGTTCTCCACGGCGACCCCGGCCGACCTGGTGGTGGACTACCACTTCGGCTCCGTCCACCACCTGTCGACCTGGTACCGCCCCGACGGCTCCCTCACCCCGCAGCAGGTCGCCGACCACCTCGCCGACCTGCTGCTGCGCGCCCTGCGTCCCTGAGACGCCGGGGCCGCGGGCCCCGCGGAACCGGGGCCCGGGCACCGAGGGCCTAGCGGTACTTCTTGATCTCCCGCCGCGCCAGCGACCGCTGGTGCACCTCGTCCGGTCCATCGGCGATCATCAGGGTCCGGGCGGCCGCGTACAGCTCGGCCAGCGGATGGTCCTGGCTGACCCCGCCCGCGCCGTACAGCTGGATGGCCCGGTCGAGGATGCCGACGACCGTGCGCGGGGTCGCGATCTTGATGGCCTGGATCTCGGTGTGGGCGCCCCGGTTGCCGACCGTGTCCATCATCCAGGCCGTCTTCAGCACCAGCAGCCGCAGCTGCTCGACCGCGACCCGCGCGTCCGCGATCCAGTTCTGTACGACACCCTGCTGGGCCAGCGACTTGCCGAAGGCGTCACGGGACACGGCCCGCCGGCACATCAGCTCGATCGCCCGCTCGGCCATGCCGATCAGCCGCATGCAGTGGTGGATCCGGCCGGGACCGAGCCGGGCCTGCGCGATGGCGAAGCCGCCGCTCTCCTCGCCGATCAGGTTCGCCACCGGCACGCGCGCCCGGTCGAAGACCACCTCGGCATGGCCGCCGTGGGAGTGGTCCTCGTAGCCGAACACCCGCATGGCGCGCGTGATCGTGACGCCCGGGGTGTCGCGCGGTACCAGGACCATGGACTGCTGACGCCGGGCGTCCGCCCCGTCCGGGTCGGTCTTGCCCATCACGATGAAGATCCGGCAGTCCGGATGCATCGCCCCGGAGATGTACCACTTGCGGCCCGTGACGACGTAGTCGTCGCCGTCCCGCTCGATCCGCGTGGTGATGTTGGTGGCGTCGGACGAGGCCACGTCCGGCTCGGTCATCGCGAACGCCGAGCGGATCTCACCCGCCAGCAGCGGCTCCAGCCACTGCTTCTGCTGCCGCTCGTCGCCGAACTGCGCCAGCACCTCCATGTTGCCGGTGTCGGGCGCCGCGCAGTTAGTCGCCGTGGGCGCCAGCTGCGGGGAGCGGCCCATGATCTCGGCGAGCGGCGCGTACTGGAGGTTGGTGAGCCCGGCACCGTGCGCGGAGCCGGGCAGGAACAGGTTCCACAGGCCCCGCCTGCGTGCCTCGGCCTTGAGCTCCTCCACGACCGGAGGGCTCGCCCACGGCGAGGCCTGCGCGGCGCGCTGCTCGTCGGCGACCCGCTCGGCGGGGTGGACGTGCTCGTCCATGAAGGCGAGGAGCGCGGCCCGCAGTTCCTCGGTGCGCGCGTCGAACGTGAAGTCCATGGTTCAGCCCTTCCGGAGGCCTTCGCGAAGCGTGGTCAGCCCGTGTTCGATGAAGACGGGCACGAGATCGCCGATACGGTCGAAGCCGGGGCCGACGGTCTGCCCCAGCGTGTAGCGGTAGTGGATGCCCTCGAGGATCACCGCGAGCTTGAACCAGGCGAACGCCGTGTACCAGGCGACCCCGGAGACGTCACGGCCCGAACGGGCGGCGTACCGCTCGATCAGCTCGGCGGGCGACGGATGCCCGGGGGCCTCGGCGGTCGTGGAGACCGGGGAGTCGGGCATGCCCAGCGGCATGCCGTACATCACCAGCAGGCCGAGGTCGGTCAGCGGATCACCGAGTGTGGACATCTCCCAGTCGAGGACCGCCCGGATCGAGTCGGCGCGCCCGTCGGCGCCCCCCTCGGCGCTCGCGATCAGGACGTTGTCCAGGCGGTAGTCGCCGTGCACCACGGACGGCGCGGGGGAACGGGGCAGCTCCCGGCCGAGCGCGGCGTGCAGTTCGTCGATCCCGGCCAGCTCCCGGTTGCGGGAGGCGTCCAGCTGCTTGCCCCAGCGCCGCAGCTGCCGGTCCAGGAAGCCCTCGGGGCGGCCGAAGTCGGCCAGGCCCACCTCAGCGGGGTCCACCGCGTGCAGGTCGACCAGTGTGTCCACCAGGGCGAGCACCGCCCGCCGGGTGCGCTCCGGGCCGAGCGGCGCCAGTTGGTCCGCCGTCCGGTACGGGGTGCCCTCGACGAACTCCATGACGTAGAAGGGCGCCCCGAGCACCTCCTCGTCCTCGCACAGCAGCACCGTGCGGGGCACCGGGACGGGAGTGGGGTGCAGCGCGCTGATCACACGGTGCTCGCGCCTCATGTCGTGCGCGGTGGCCAGGACGTGCCCGAGCGGCGGACGCCGTACCACCCAGTGCGCGGTGCCGTCGGAGACCGCGTAGGTGAGGTTCGACCTGCCGCCCTCGATCAGCCGGCCGGAGAGCGGGCCGTTCACCAGACCGGGCCGCTCCCGGCCGAGCAGCGCGCCCAGCCGGTCGAGATCCAGTCCGGGCGGGTGGTCGGGGCTCATACTCGCTCCTACGGGCCGGTGACGTGACAGTACCCCCACATGATGCCGACCAGTCGGTATGTCGTCCAGGGTGAGGATGAAACGTGATCGGGGCCACGACGTGGCCGGGGCCGCGAGGGGAACCCGGCGGCCACCGGCCCGCCGCCCGCCGGCCGTCACGTGAACGGTGGCAGTCCCGGCGATCCACTTGCGCGGCGGGAGACGACAACGAAGGGTCGGTCCCATGAAGGCGATCAGCTATGCACGCTACGGCGGCCCCGAGGTACTCGAACTCACGGAGATGCCGGAGCCCCGGGTCGGCCCCGACTCGGTGCTCGTGAAGGTACGGGCGGCGGCCGTCAACCCGGTCGACTGGAAGTGCCGCGAAGGCTACCTCGACCAGGTCCTGGCCCCGGTGTTCCCCGTGGTTCCGGGGTGGGACGTCTCGGGCGTGGTGGTACGACCGGGCGCCGCCGTCCCCGAGTTCGCCGCCGGCGACGAGGTCATCGGCTATGTGCGCGAGGACTTCCTCTCCCGCGGCACCTTCGCCGAGTACGTGGCCGCCCCGGTACGGGCCCTCGCGCGCAAGCCGCGCAACCTGTCCTTCGAGGAGGCCGCGGGACTGCCCCTCGCGGGACTCACCGCCTACCAGGTGCTGCACAAGGTCCTGCGGGTGAAGCGGGACGAGACCGTCCTGGTGCACGCCGCGGCCGGCGGTGTCGGCTCCATCGCCGTCCAGCTCGCCGTGCACCTCGGCGCCCGCGTCCTCGGTACGGCGAGCGAGCGCAACCACGACTTCGTCCGAAGCCTGGGCGGGGAGCCGGTGGCCTACGGCGACGGCCTCGCCGAGCGGCTGCGGGAGCTGGCCCCGGCCGGCGTGGACGCCGCGTTCGACTCGGTCGGCGGTGACGCCCTGAAGGCCTCCGTCACCGCCCTGGCCTCCGGGGGCCGGCTCGCGTCGATCGCCGACCCCGCCGTCGTGGAGCACGGCGGCGGCTACTGGTTCGTCCGCCCCGACCCGCAGGATCTCGGGCACCTGTCCGAACTGGCGGAACAGGGCGTGGTGAGCGTGCACGTCTCCGAGACGTTCCCGCTGGAACGCGCGGCGGACGCCCACCGCCTCAACCAGGAGGGCCGGACCAGGGGGAAGATCGTGGTGACGGTGGACGGGGAGACGGCGGAGGGGTAGACGACGGACGGGGCGGACGACGGACGGGGAAGCGGGAGGGAGGGACGGCCGGTAGGACGGCCGTCCGTCGTCCCCGTCCGTCAGCCCTGGAGGACGAGGGCCGCCCCGCACACGGCCAGGGCCGTGGTGCACAGCACCGCGGCGGTGAGGTGGAGCGGGGCGGCGGCGGCCGGGGCGCCGGTGGCCGCGAGGGTGCGGATCCGGCGGTGGGCGACCAGGAGGAGCCCCAGCCAGCAGGCGCAGCACAGCGCGCACAGGACGACCCCGAGGGCCGAGACCCCGCCGTACAGCGCGGTCCGTACCGCCAGCACGGACGCGACCGTGCACGCCAGGGTCGTACGGCGCCACGCGAGCCGGGTCCGCTCGGGCTGCAGCCCCGGGTCCCGGTCCGCCCGTACCGCGGCCGGGCCGGTCACCCGTTCCACCCGGCGAGCACCACGACGACCATCACCACGGCGACGACGGCGACGGCCAGACTCAGCACCACCGGGAACCGGGACACCGGAAGGTCCTCGCCGCGCCGCATGGCCCGCTCGCAGCGCACCCAGTGGTTGACCGCGCGCAGCGCGCACAGCACCCCCGCGGCGAGCAGCGCCAGCGCGAGCCCGACCCGCCAGCCCCAGCGCAGGTCCGGCAGGAACTGGTCCACGGCGAAGCCGCCGCCGATCAGCGCGAGCGCGGTGCGCAGCCAGGCCAGGAACGTACGTTCGTTCGCCAGCGAGAACCGGTAGTCGGGCGTGTCCCCCTCCTGCCGCACGTCCTGGGGCGCGAACCACAACCGGACGTTCCGTACGAAGTCGATCACTCCGCGACCCTACCCGGGACGCCAGGACATGGGTCCGGCCGGTACAGCGGGCCGGCCCGCTGTACCGGCCGGTGCGGGTCCCGGTGGTGCGGTCACCCGCGCCTGGCCTTGAGGCGTTCGTACGCTTCCAGACCGTCCGGGGTCCATGCCCATTCGCCCAGGCGGCGCTCCAGTTCAGGCTCGCTCAGGAAGGTGTGCCAGGCCACCTCCTCGGCCTGGGGCCGCACGGGCAGGTCGCAGCGGACCTCGTGGACCGCCGACCACCAGCTCCGCCCGTCGTCGGCGTCGTAGAGGAACGTGAAGAGGTGCGTGGGCTGCGCCAGCCCGGACACGCCCAGTTCCTCCTCGGCCTCGCGCAGGGCCGCCTCGGCGTAGCTCTCGCCGGTGCCCACGACCCCGCCGACGAACATGTCGTACAGGGAGGGATACACCAGTTTCGTCGGAGTGCGCCGGTGCACGAAGATCCGGCCCTCGGCATCCCTGACCAGGATGAAAGCGCAACGGTGCCGCAACTTTCGCGCATAGGCCTCGCCGCGCGGGGCCCGGCCGGTCACCCGGTCGTTCTCGTCCACGATGTCGAGGATCTCGTCCGCGGCGGGCGCGGGTTCATCGGCAGCGGTCATGGACCCATCGAAGCAGGCCCGCGCCCGGCCCTGTGCACGAGGGCCTGATGACACGTCACCGATCCACCTCGTGGGCCCGGCCTGGGAGCCTCCTCCGGCCCCGTCCGTATGGTTGCTGCTTTCAAGTGATGTGTCTGTGACGTCAGTTGACGCGTGTAATGCCTCGAGCGCTCTTGACGTCAACTGTTGGCTGACGGTTTGCTACCTGTGATCAGCCCATGGCTGACGGCAGCCGACCACTGCCGTACGGGCCGACCACCCGCCATGGGCCGAGCCACCGGAAGAGCGCGTGAGGAAGTCCGCGGTGCCCCCACCCCCGCCTCCCCTCGGCCGTGTCCGCAGACGGGCGGCACAGGCCTTCGACGAGGCCCTCGACGATGAAGAACTCGTTGCCGCGCGAACCGCGCTGGCGCAGGGCCGGTGGCAGAAAAGCCGCTCGCTGCTGGTGCGCACGGGGGACGACTGGGACCGCCGCGGCCACCGGATCACGGTGCTCGCCCGGGAGTCCTCCTGCGCCACCTGGGCCCGCGACTGGCTGCTGGCCGAACCCGACTCCGGGGACGGAGCCGTCCTGCTCGCCCTGGCCCAGGTGCGACGCGCCCTGCGCGGCAAGGACAGGACCGACCGCGCGCGAGAGGCCTGCCACCGGGCCGCCGCCGTGCTGCCCGCCGACCCCACCCCCTGGCTCGGCCTGCTCCTGCTGGAGTGCGCCCAGGGGGCCGGCGGCGACGCGGTCCGCGTCTTCGAGCAGATCCGCTCCCGGTACGCGGACCACCACCACGCCCACCACCTGGTGGTCGCCTGGCTCGCCGAACGCCGTGTGGAGGCGGGCCCGGACCCGCTGCACGAGGTTTACGACTTCGCCAACTGGTCCGCGGAGCAGGCGCCGGCGGACTCGCCCCTGGCGATCCTGCCGGTCATCGCGCACGCCGAGCGCTACCGCGCCCTCGCCGCCGCGGGTCAGGAGCGCGCCGACCCGGTCGCCTCCGGACACTGGGTGGGCCGCCGCGCCCGGCAGGTGATGAAGGCCGCCTTCGACTGGTGGCTGGAGTGGGAGCACGAAGAGCATCCGCGCCGCCTGATCGACCTGAACTTCCTCGCCCACGCCAAGGTCTGCGAGGGCCGGAGCGCCGAGGCCGCCGCCCTGTTCCACCGGATCGGCGACAAGGTCACCCCGGTCCCCTGGTCGTACCCCGACCGGGACCCGCTCACCGCTTTCCGCACCGCGCGGACCACCGCCCTCGGCACCGGATGACCCCCGTGCCCCCTTGATCCCCCGGAACCCAGCCCGCTCCACCCGCCACGCAGCACCCACTCCCGACCCAAGGACGGTTCTCCCGATGACGACGGACAGTTCGCGCAGTTCGCGCACGAGCAGCTCCGCAGCGGACGGCATCAGCACCTTCAAGGGGCAGGAGCGCGCCCTGCGGGCCGACCGTCTCGGCACGGGCGGTCTGCTGCTCTCCGTGCTCGCCGCGACCGCTCCCCTCATGGTGGTCGCGGGTGTCATGCCCACTACATTCGCGGTGATGGGCATCGTGGGCCAGCCGCTGCTCTTCGTCGTCCTCGGCATCGTGCTGGTGCTGTTCAGCCTCGGATACGCCGAGATGAGCCGGCACGTCCACAACGCCGGCGCCTTCTACGCGTACATCTCCCGCGGCCTCGGCGGCACCGTCGGCGCGGGCGCCGCGATGGTCGCGCTGGTCGCCTACAACGCCCTCCAGGTCGGCATCTACGGCATCTTCGGCTTCGAGGTCTCCGGGCTCTTCGCCACCTACGCCGACCTCGAGGTCGCCTGGTGGATACCGTCGCTGGTGGCGCTGGCCGCCGTCGGCGCGCTGGGCTGGCTGAAGATCGACGTCAACGCGCGCGTGCTGGGCGTCCTGCTGGTCATCGAGGTGCTCCTGGTCGTCGTCTTCGACATCGCCGCCATCGCCGACCCGGGCAAGGAAGGGCTGTCGCTGCACGCCTTCAACCCGGACACCCTCACCGGTGCCGGCGTCGGCACCGCCCTGTGCTTCTGCATCGCCGCCTTCCTCGGCTTCGAACAGGCCCCGGTGTACGCCGAGGAGACCAGCAGGCCGCACGTCCTGGTGCCGCGCGTGATGTTCCTGGCCGTCACGGGCGTCGCCGTGTTCTTCGCGATCAGCAGCTGGGCCCTCACCGTCGCCACCGGTCCCGCGGGCATCGTCGCCACCTCGCAGGAGCAGAGCGCGGGACTGCTGTTCTTCCTCACCGAGTCCCGGCTCGGCGGCACCTTCACGGACGTCCTGCACATGCTCTTCGTCACCGGCATGTTCGCCGCGATGCTCAGCTTCCACAACGTCGTCGCCCGGTACGCGTTCGCCATGGGCCGCGAGGGCCTGCTGCCCTCCGCCTTCGGCCGCACCACCGGCACCAGCGGCGCCCCCGGCACCGGGTCGCTGCTCCAGACGGGCATCGCCGCGGTGCTCGTCCTCGCCTTCGCGCTCACCGACGACAAGCCGACCGGCGACCCGACCGCGCCCGTCCTGCACCTGTTCACCTGGGGCGGCAACGTCGGCGCGCTCGGCGTGATCGTCCTGATGGCGATCGCCTCGCTGTCCGTCGTCGTCTTCTTCGTCCGCCGCGGTGCCGCGGGCGCCCAGGCCTGGCGGCTGGTCACCTCGTCGCTGGCGGGCATCGCCCTGGCGGTGATCGCCGGCTACACCGTCAAGGACTTCGACGTACTCGTCGGCACCGGACCCGACTCCGTCCTGAGCCTGCTGCTGCCCGGCATCATCGGGCTGGCCCTCGTCGCCGGCCTGGTCCAGGGCCTGGTGCTGCGTTCCCGTGCCCCCGGGACGCACGCCCGGATCGGGCTCGGCAACGAGGCGTTCCAACTGGACAAGGAAGCCGGGCGCAAGCCGTAGCCCGTGCCGCCGGTGTGTGGCCGGCGGTCCTGAGGACCACGGACAACGGCCGCGACCGCGGCACCGCCCCAGGAGCGGTGCCGCGGTCGCGGCCGTTCGATCGGCCGGCCGCCCGAGCGGCCGAATGATCAGTGTGCGGCTGGAGCCGCGTACAGCTGGATCCGCGTACAGCTAAATGACCAACGAGAGCAGCAGCACCAGCGCTCCCGCGACCACCGAGATGATCGTCTCCATGACCGACCAGGTCTTGATCGTCTGGCCGACGGTGAGCCCGAAGTACTCCTTCACCAGCCAGAAACCGGCGTCGTTGACATGGCTGAAGAAGACCGAGCCGGCGCCGATGGCGAGCACCAGCAGGGCGGCGTGCGTGGTCGACATGTCGGCCGCGAGCGGTGCCACCAGTCCGGCCGCCGAGATGGTCGCCACGGTCGCCGAACCGGTCGCCAGCCGGATCGCCACCGCGATCAGCCAGCCGAGCAGCAGGGCCGGGATCGCCCAGTCCGCGGAGATGTCGAGGATCATCTGACCCACACCGGAGTCGATCAGCGTCTGCTTGAAGCCGCCGCCGGCGCCGACGATGAGCAGGATGCCCGCGATCGGGCCGAGGCCCTTCTCGACCAGCCCCGAGATCCGCTCCTTGCTGAACCCGGCGGGCAGGACCAGCGTGAAGATGCCGACGAGCACGGACGCGAGCAGGGCGATCATCGGGGAGCCGATGACGTTGAACACGCGCTGAACGCCGCTCTCCGGGTCGTCGACGACGATCTCGACCAGGGCCCTGGCCAGCATCAGCACGACCGGCAGCAGAATGGTCGCCAGCGTCGGACCGAACCCGGGACGCTTCTCCAGGTCCTCGGAGGGGCGCTGCGGGATCATCCGGTCCGGGGCGGGGACGTCCACCCAGCGGGCCGCGTACTTGGAGAACACCGGACCGGCGATGATCACCGTCGGGATGGCGATGAGCACACCCAGCGCGAGCGTCACGCCGAGGTTGGCGTCGAGCGCGTCGATCGCGACCAGCGGGCCGGGGTGCGGAGGCACCAGGCCGTGCATCACGGACAGACCGGCGAGCGCCGGGATGCCGATCCGCATCAGCGAGTAGTTGCCGCGCTTGGCGACTATCAGCACGACCGGGATCAGCAGGACGACGCCGACCTCGAAGAACAGCGGCAGACCGATCACCGAGGCGATCAGCACCATCGCCCACGGCATGGTGCGGCCCTTGGCCCTGGCGAGGATCGTGTCGACGATCTGGTCGGCGCCGCCCGAGTCGGCGAGCATCTTGCCGAGGATCGCTCCGAGGGCGATGAGCACGCCGACACCGGCGACGGTGGAACCGAGGCCCGCGCTGAAACTGGCGATGACCTTGTCCAGCGGCGCCCCGGCGAACGCGCCGAGCGCCAGCGAACCGATGGTCAGCGCCAGGAAGGCGTGCAGCTTGAATTTGGTGATGAGCAGAACGATGACGGCGATACCCGCCAGGACTGCGATGCCCAGCTGTGCGTGGCCGGCCGAGGTGATGGACTCGGGTACGTCCGCTGCCAGCATCTCGACACTGAGACTGGTCACGGTGGATTCCTTGTGAGTACGGGGAGGAAGAAAATCAGGGAGAGGACCGGGACGATGGGGGCGTCCCGGGGTTCATGGGGTCCGGCAGCGGCAGGCGGAGCCGGCTCGGACGGAAGGGGCCGACCGGCGAAGGCGACTTCGGCCGGCAGCTACGAGGTCGCCCCGGAGAGGTTCGCGAGGGCGGTGACCGCCTGCTCGGTGATCTCCTCGGGGCTGCCCGAGACCTCCACGGCGACCCCGGCCTCGTCCGTCTCCAGCGGCTGGAGCGTGGCGAACTGGGAGTCGAGCAGGGCCGTGGGCATGAAGTGCCCCTCGCGGTGCGACATCCGGTCCTCGATGAGCGCGCGGTCACCGGTGAGATGCACGAAGACCACGCCGGGCGCGGCCGCCCGAAGCCGGTCGCGGTACGACCGCTTCAGCGCCGAGGAGCTGACCACTCCGCCGAGTCCGGCCCGTTCGTGCGCCCACGCGCCGATGGCGTCCAGCCAGGGGTGGCGGTCGTCGTCGTCGAGCGGGGTGCCGGCCGACATCTTGGCGATGTTGGCCGGCGGGTGGAAGTCGTCGCCCTCGGCGTACGGGACGCCGTACCGGGCCGCGAGCAGGGGACCGATGGTGGTCTTGCCGGTGCCCGCGACGCCCATGACCACTACGACATGGGGGGTGTTCATCGCTGCCTCACTGTCTGCTGTCGTCGTCGACAACCTGATGTCGAGGCAACTGAAACTTAAAAGTACGACAAATTCAAGAGTCTGTGACGAATAAGTCCGACCTTTGGTTTCGGTGATCCGCCCCGTACTCTGAGTGCATGAGCATCACGGGCCGGGGACTGCACGGCCGCGTACTGGACACCCTCGGCCCCGAGATCACAGCGGGCGAATACCCGCCCGGCAGCGTCCTGCGCACCGACGAACTCGCCCAGCGTTTCGAGGTGTCGCGCTCCGTGATGCGCGAAGTGGTACGCGTCCTGGAGTCCATGTACCTCGTGGAGTCCCGGCGCCGCGTGGGCGTCACGGTCCGCCCGGCCCGCGACTGGAACGTGTACGACCCCCAGGTCATCCGCTGGCGACTGGCCGGTGCGGACCGCCCCCGGCAACTGCGTTCGCTCACGGTGCTGCGCTCGGCCGTCGAACCGGTCGCGGCGGGGCTCGCCGCCCGCAACGCCACCGCCGAGCAGTGCGCCGAACTCACCGAGTGCGCCCTCGGCATGGTCGCCAACTCGCGCGGCCACCGGCTGGAGGGGTACCTCTTCCACGACATGGCCTTCCACCGGGTGATCCTCACCGCCTCCGGCAACGACATGTTCGCCCGCCTCGGTGACGTCGTCGCCGAGGTCCTGGCCGGACGCACCCACCACGACGTGATGTTCGACGACCCCGACCCGGCCGCGGTCACCCTGCACGTCCAGGTCGCCGAAGCGGTCCGCGAGCGCGACGCCGCCCGCGCCGAGGAGCTGACCCGCGAGATCACCGTGGGCGCCCTCCAGGAACTGGACATCCTGGCGCCGTGACCGGGCGGGCCGCGTCGGGGCGTCGCCTCGTCCGGCCGACGGAGACCGGGGCAACCGGGACGGCCGGAAGCGTCCGGCTCCGGCCGCGTCGGCGAGCGGAGCGTTGTCCTGGTCGCGACGCGGAACAGTGTTCCGCTCTGTCGGCGGCGGCCCGAAGCGAGAAGGACGGACGTGCCCGGCGGGCGGGAGCCCGTCGAGATGGGCGGGGCCGGCGGGTGGGAGCCCGCCGACGGGTTCAGCTCAGGAACTCCCCGTCGACGTACACCCACGCCCCGTCCACCCGCTCGAAGCGGCTGCGCTCGTGCAGCGAGCCGCCCCGGTAGGACGCCCGGAAGGTCACCGTCCCGGTGGAGTGGAAGGCGGACCCGCCGGCCGTCTCCAGGATCTCCAGCCCGGTCCACCGCATCCCGGGATCGAGGTCGACCCGCTCCGGCCGCGTCCGCGGATGCCACGTGCGCAGCAGGTAACCGGCGTCCAGCCGCACGAAGGCGCAGTACCGCGACCGCATCAGCCGCTCGGCGGTCGGCGCGGCGGCCGCCCCCGTGTGGAAGCGGCCGCAGCACGCCTCGTAGGTCTCGGGGAGCCCGCAGGGGCAGGAAAGCGTGGTCATGCCGCCATTCTGCCTGGCCCGGGCTGAGGCTCGGAGCGCGCGAGGGTGCGCCTGACACGGCGGCAAGCATGGGCCGGAGATCCGCGGCACGCTGCCGTGCGGCCCGCACCATGACCGGCCGAGAGTCCGGAGAAACCGGCCACATGCCCAAAACCCGGCCCCTACGCTGAGCGTTGGATCACAGAGCGGTGGCCGGTGAGGTACTCGGACGCCGGGTGAGCGGGGAGGCACGCGGTGACCACGGACGTTCAGGGACCGGCATGGGCACGGGAAGGACTGGGGGTGCGGTCCGGGCGCTACCCGTTGGCTGTGGAGGGCCCGGTGATGCGGGCGGTCGACCGGTTGGTACCAGGGGTTTCCACAGTGACCCGCTATATCCGTTACCACTCGTTGTACGCGGCGATCGCCGCGCACGCCGAGCAGAAGGCCTTGGACCTCTCCGCCTGCCGCCGACTCGTCCGCCGCTGCGAGGTGTTGATGGCCGCACTCCAGCACGATACGGAGGCTGCCGACGAGGCATGGTTCGCCCATGGAGTCGACCGGGTGCGGCGATTCCGCACACAGGAGCTGGAATTGGCACGTGCGGCCGGCGAGGAACACCTGAGCCAGTCGTACTCGCCCCGTCGATGGGGTTTCTGGGACCAGTACGGAGGACCGGCCACGGTGCTCGGAACTGTGGAGGTCCGGGAAGGAGCGCTCCGGCCCGGCCGGCGTGCCCTTCCCGCGACTTTCCGGGAACTGTTCGACCCGCTGCTCGCCCTCGCCGAGCAGGACGTTGTACCCGCTGCGGATCTGGAGCATGCCGGCCAGGTCGCGCTCGGGGTCCCGTCTCCGGTCGAACAGGACTGGCTGACGCACGTGCTGACCGCCACTGATGCCGGGGGAGTCCATCGGCCTCAGGACTGGGAGGCGTTCGATCGCACCCGAAGGGCAACCTTCCGGATCCTCGGCCGGGCGATCGCCCTTCATGGCCAGAAGGGCGAGGGCTACCAGGAGACTCTGCGCTCAGCCGTTGTGTTCGGTGAGGACATGAGCACGGATCCCGTCCTGACCACCATCCCGGAGGCGATGGGCTGGCGCGGGCTGCTCCTGCGCCACTACTCCGTTGGCGCCTGGCGCCGGTTGTGGGCCGCCCTCGTGTCCTGCGTCGGATCCAGGGACGGAGAGGCCGACACGTCGCCGCAGGAGCTTCGCGACTGGCTGGCACAACAGGCCCCGGCCGGGACCGTGCGGCAGACACTGGGGCAGCTGCCGCAGCTCAAGAGCCCGGACGGACGACTGCTGCCGGCCGAACGGCAACTGCTTGTGGACGGCGGTGACGCCCCCATGACCAACGTGCTGCTTCTGCTGGCCGGAGCCCTGCGTTCCCGGGAGGGCCAACTGCCCGACGACGTACGTGCCGTCTTCCTCGGCCGGCAGAGGCGGTCGGCGGAATTTCTTGACCCGACCTGGGTCGACGGCCTCATCCGTGACTTCTCCGACCGGCCGGTCCACGACCTGGCCGCCCGGCTGGTGGACGACATGCTGGCGCAGTCCCGCAGAGTGGCGCTCGGCAAGCTGCGCACCGACCCGGCGACAGGCGGACTGAAGATCTTCTCGCGTCTGCATCTGCGCAACGAACGGTATTTCAAGACCGGAGACGAGGGAGATTCCGAGATCGGTACCCGTATCCCCCAACTGGGTTCCTTCGGCAGACAGCTCGGACTCTTCGCCGTCCAGGACGGCTGCCACGTCGTCACGGCGTCCGGCCGGAAGATCCTGGAGACGGAGCGGTGAGCGCGGTACAGCACACCAGGTTCGCGTCCCCCGTCACGCTGCTGCGTGAATGGGCCGAGCGCAGCGACGGGCAAGCACTGCGCGAAGCGCTGTTCCTGGGTTTCACCGTCGATCTCCCGTTCCTGGAAAAGGTCGCGATTTCCGTCGCACGTGGCCTGGGCGCCCGGATCGCGGTGATCGGCGACGCGGCCCAAGGGCTGTACGACCCGGTCGACGTGCGCTGGGCAGGCCGCAGTTACCTGCACGGACTTGCCGGCTGCCGGGGCGCGTTCCACCCCAAAGTCGTCCTGCTGATCGGGGAACACGCCTGTCGACTGGCCGTCGGCTCGGGGAACCCGACGCTGTCCGGCTGGGGTGCCAACGACGAGCTGTGGACCGTCGTGGAGACCGAGGACGAAGCTTCCCACGCGTTGCTGGCCGATCTCGCGGAATGGCTGGAGGACCTGCCCGCCGCCGTGGACCTGGCCCCCTGGACCGCGGGCCACCTCGGAGAACTCGCGGCCCTCCTGACCGAAAGGCACGTCAACGCCCCCGCCGGTTCGGAAACCGGTCCGCGGCTGCTGCACAACCTCCACCGGAACCTGATCGACCAACTGCCGGCGGGCCCTGTCGACGAGATCCAGGCATACGCCCCGTTCATCGACCCGGAGGCACACGCCCTCCGAGCCCTCGTCGACCGCCTGATCCCCGGACAGGTCACTCTCGGCCTCCAGCCCCGCTGGTCGAGCTACGACGCCGAAACGCTCAAGACGGCGCTCGATGAATACCCCACCCGGATCCGGCTCCTCGACGAGACGCGGATGCGGCACGGCAAGTTCGTCGAATGGAGCGTCGGCGGGCGCAGGCACGCACTCACCGGCAGCCCCAACCTCACCCGCGCCGCCTTGTGCAGGAGCACCAAGGACGGGGGCAACTGCGAACTCGCCGTGCTCTCCGCCGACACCACGCCCCTGCTTCCCGAAGAAGGGCGCACCACCGCGCTCACGGCCCTGACGGGCCGTACCCTCCGTCCCTTCACCACCGGCGCCGGCCCCGTGCTGGTCCTGCTGGGCGCCAAGACGGACAGCGCGGGTCTCCACGTCTCGCTGGCCCGTGGCGAGCCGGCACCCGTGGTGATCAGTACGTCCCCGGACGGATCACCGGGCTCCTGGACGGACATCGGTTCCCTCCCCGCCGGGGATTCGACCCGCTCCTTCCCGATCACCGAGGTGCCCGGCGCGGCCGTCCGCGCGACCTGCCTGCGACCGGACGGCAGCAGCGCAGAATCACCCGTCGTCTTCGTGTACAGCCCCGTGCACTGCGCAGGCGGCCGAACCGCCGACAGCGGGCCCCGGCTGCGGTACGACTACACGGCAGAGGTGCTGTTCGCGGACGAAGCCGCGGCCCGCCGTTTCGAGACGGATCTGCTGCGGCTGCGCGAGCTCACCGCCGGTGCGTCCGCTTCCCGCGCGAGCGCGGCGACGTCGGAAACGGCGACGAACCCGGTGGACACGAGCGGCATCGACCGCTGGGACGCCTACGTCGCCGAATGCAGTCGGATGATCGGAGCTCCACTGACCGGCCTGGCATTCGGCACCGCACAGATCGGCCTGCCCCAACCACCGGCCTCTCGATGGACCGTGTCGGCGGTCACCGCCACCGTGTCGGCGGAGGACGACGAGGCGTACGACGACACAGGGGAGGAAGAAGACCTCGTTGCCGACGGTTCACCCCTCGTTCCGAACGTCCCCCCTGAGCAGCGTGCCCGCTGCCGCCACTGGGTGCGGCGCTGGGCTGCCACGCTCGCCGACCCTGACAAACCGCAACCCCTTGCGGTGCGGCTGATGGTGGCCGGTCTGTACGTCCAACTCCTGGCCGCAGGCGTCTGGGACGACGACGATCACAGCTGGCGTGACGGCTTGAGCGGTCTCCTCAGGGATCTCGGTCCTCGAGGCGGACCGGACGACGAGACGGCGGAACAGCAGGCCCCGCCCGAGACCGGACAACGCGTGGACGCGGTGGCGGCCGTCCTGATGACCCTGCTCAGCCAGGACGCCACCTTCACCGGCGGCGGTGAGCACGACGTGCTGGCCGCCCGCACATGGCAGAACCACAAGAGCATGATCGCGCGTGCCGACCCTGCCGAGGCCGAGGACCTGATGCTGCCGCCGGAGCAGGCGCTCGCCCGCGTCGCGCCCTGGAGCGAAGTGGAACGGCTCGTGGCCCTGGCCAAGGAGGACGATCCGCACGCCGAGGTGATCGAGGAGCTCTCCAAGGCGGGCTGGTCCGTCACGTACGAGGACGGGATCTGGGACATCACGGGCTCCTTCGGAAACCCGATCCCGGTCGTGGCCAGAGCAGCCGACCGACTCGGTCGGCATCACACCGACGGGGTGCTCGTCCGCGCCCGTGGAAGGAGGCGCTGGGCGTTCGCCGCCTGGGCGAAGCCCTGGCTGGTCCTGCTGAATCCCCCTGCACGCGTGTGGCGCACGTACGAGGTGCGTTCCCCGGCCACACCGGAGTCACGGTTCAGCGGCGGTGACTTTTCCACCGTCCCCGGTCTCGTCGGCGCTCCGACCCCGCTCAGAACGGGCCCGCCCGAAGCTTTGAGGACAACTTTGGCCGAAGTGGATCTGCCGTACCCGGAGTTGATGCGACGACTGTTCGAGGACACCACCTGAGACTCTATGCTGCACAGGCATATGCGGAAGATCGGCCGGAGGGGGCGTCGGTCGATGCCTGCTTCCGTGTCGTGGGCAGACCGGAGGGGGACGGTGGTGTCGCACACCGCGTGGGGAGGTGCCGAGGACGACGGTGCAACGGTGGGTGACCCGTCCGCTGTGTTCGAGCAGGCTGTCGCTGCCTATACTCAGGGCCGTTTCGCGATTGCCATCAGTCATCTGCGGCGGCTGGAACGTGCCGCGGCAGCCGGCCGCGCGGTGGTCGATGCCCGTCACGCCGCCCTACGGGGAGCGCTCGCGGCCCGCGCACAGAACTGGGCCGAGTGCTGTGACTGGTACGAGCGGTCGCTGGCTTTCTCGCTTCCTGGGGATCACGCACGCCAGCAGACCCTTCTGTGCTTCCACGAAGACTGCACGGGCGCTGTCGACAGCCTGTGCGGTCAGTGTGACCGCTGGTTCTGCCCTGAGCACGGCGCGGAGCGCGAAGACGGTGTGGCCCGCTGCGGTCCGTGTCTCGACGTGGCGCTGCACAACCTGGCGCAGTCAGCGACCCTGGCCGACCGTGTCGGGACCGCCATAGAGACCCTCGCGTCCTGGGCCCACACGGCGAACTGGGGCACAGCGAAGGCGCTGCTGGCCTGCCTCGCTCCGGAAGAAGCCGCGGACCTCGGTGAGCAGGCCGACGTTCTTGATTCCTTCGCACCCGACCGGCGTGCGGCCCTTCTGCTGTACCGCGCGTCCAGGACCCTCCACCCCACGGATCTGGAACGGGCCTGTGTTCCGGAGCCCGGAGCCTCGGACTCGCCGCTTCCCGAGGCACACGAGTGGCTGCGCCCCTGGGCGGCACGTCGGCTGAGCCGTACGGGCCGTCATGTCGAGGCGTGGCGGGCCCGGTACGAGGAGTGGCTGACGAGGCCGGTCGACACCGCCGCGGTGCACGCCCTGGCACTCGCGGCTCTACGGGTCTTCGACGGTGACACCGAGGCGGACGACCAGACTCGGGAGGAGGCCGCGCGGCAGGCCGTCGCCTGCTGGGCGATGGTCCTGCACTCCGTCTCCTACTGGGAAGAGCTCGAGCGGCACTCCGGGAGCCCGTTGACGGCCGACGAGCGGAAGGCCGCCTCGGACGCCCTCACCGAGCGCATCCGTCAGACACTGCGGGACGACGACAGAGCCGCGGAACGGCCGCCGGTGGACAGCCTGGAATTGGCCTGGGAGGTCGAACTGGCCGTTGCCCAGAGCCTTCCCGAAGCCATGGAAGACGTCTTGACGCCCCTGGAGGCCGGGTACGACTTCTCCTTCGGCCCGGGTTTCCTCGACCTTCTGTCGTCGGTCGGCAGCTCGTGGAAAACCCTGGTCGCGAGTGTCCACAGCGCGGTGTCGGATGCAAGCCTCGAGGGTGATGCGACCGGCGATCGGCTCGAGGGCCTGTTGTCCCCCGAGGGGCGCTACCTGATGCTGCTGGAGCCCGGCAGGTTCGACGACGTGATCGTCGCCCTCGAAGCCGAAGGCATCGCGAGGCACAAGGCTCACGAAGACACCGGGCTCTTCCAAGGCCCGTGGCGTGTCCTCGGTGCCGCCCTCCTCGCCCGGGCGTACGCACATGCGGAGGCCAAACGCTGGTCCGCCGCGGTACGGGACTTCGAGGACGCGGCGGCCGTCGGCATCTCCCTCGTCGGCCACGAGGAGCAGATCGGGCGGGCGGGCGTGCATGCGGGATTCGCCCTGTCCAAGAACTGTGTCAAGGTCGACTGGCAGGCGTATGTCGGCCTCCTTGAGCGTGTCCTGGTCATGGCCCCGCAGCACGAGAAGCTGAAACGGAACCTGGCCGCCGGATGTGTGGACCTGGGCGAGCAGGTCCGGCAGCGGAACGCCCACGACGAGGCTCGCGTTCGCTTCGCCCGCGCGTACGAGCTGGATCCCTCGAACGAGTCGGCCGTCGCGGCGCTGAACGCGTCCGAGACGAGCCATGCCGAACGCCTTCTGGAGAGTCAGTCCGAAGCCGGGCGAAAGCGGGCCGTCGCCGCACTGCGCGCAGTCCTCGACCGCGACGGAGACTTCCGGCCCGCTCGCCGCGCCTTGGTTCCCGTTCTTTACGAACACTCGCTTGACAGTGCTGTGGAGGGTGACCGCGCAGAAGCCCTGAGCCTGATGCGGGAGGCCCGGCTTCTCTCGGATCCCTCGGACGACGACTGCCGGTGCTTCAGCGAAGAGGGCCCGGAGTGCGACATCGCGCACGGCCTCTTCGAGAGGGTTTTGCCACCCCGCGAGCTGGATGAGGAGGAGTTGCGGGAAACACTCGACATCCTGGGCGTCGTCCGTAGCTATGCGGTTCTCCAGAACATCTCCGACATCCAGGCGTGGCTCCTGGCCGACCTTGCGGAACTACTGTGCGCGGACGGGGATTACGACGGGGCCATCGCCCTCGCCTGTTGGTGCCCGTCCGATGTCGGCGACCGGAGCCGACTCGATGCGGCGGTGGCCGAGGCCCGTGCCCGGCGCGCCCGTCGGCGGCCGGCCAAGAGTGCCCGCATTGACGCGCGTTCACCCCGTCGAGACGGGCGTACGCGGGACACGGACCGCCAACTGCCCCTCTTCGGGCTTCAAGAAGACGACCAGCTGTGGTGACAGGGAAACGGGGTGCCCGGGAAGATGTTCACTGATTCCCCCTACGACGTGCTGGGGCTGGAGATCGGCGCCTCCGACGCCGACGTTCATGCCGCCTACCGCCGAGCCATGAAATCGGCCCAGCGCGATCGCGCCCGGCGTGATCGCATCTCTCGGGCGTACAGCACCCTCCGGCGCTCCGCCGGACGCCATGAGGCGAACCTCTTGACGTCGCTGCCCGGCCGACTGCCGCCCGATGCGGACAGTGCCCTGTCGGACGAGGCACGTCTGCGCATGGTGGAGGTATCCCCCCTGCTCCCCGACCCCGCGAGCCTAGGCGTACGGCCCGACTGAAGGCCCAGGCCCTCCGGAAGCCCACCTCCCACCCCCCTGGAGCATGCGTTGACCGCACCGTCCTCCGCCCGGCCCGATTCCGACACGGAGCGCCTGATCGCGCAGTTGCGCACCCGCTGTGAGGCCCTGGAGCGGCGGCGGGCCCGATACGAGGACGAACTGGCGCACCGGAAAGCCGAGTCCGAGTCCTCCCTCCACCGCCTGCTCATTGGCCTCCTCGAGGTCGACGACACGCTCGCCGAGTCCGTGCGGTGGTCGGTCCGCCAGGATCCGAGGCACGCGGTGGCGGCCATGGAGAGGCTGAGCGAACAGGTCTCCGCGGCACACAGGCTGCTGCGTCTCCGGCTGCTGGAGGCCGATGTCCGGCCGATGGACCTCACCCACCGGCGTGCGGTGCCCGAGGTCGCCCGGGTCGTGGACACGCGTCCCACGTCCAGACAGCCCGCCGACACGGTGCTGGAGGAGCGGGTGGCGGGTTTCTATCGGGGGCAGCAGGTGCTGCGGACCGCCGAGGTCGTCGTCGCCGTCGACGGACCCGACCCGGAGGCGCCCGAGGAACCCGCACGGGAGCCGAAGCGGTCCGGCCCGGCCGCTCCACGGAGGCAGCCCCGATGGCTGCCGCGGCACAAGCGACGCAGCCGTCGCCGCTCCTGATTCCTCCCGTGTGCCCTCGCCCCGCATCGTCCACTCGCAGAACAGGAACCCGGAAGTGCGCAGAACCCTCGGAATCGACCTCGGCACCACCAACTCGGTCGTGGCCTGGCTCAAGGACGGCGAACCGGAAGTCGTCTCCAGCACCCCGGAGGCCAGTGGAACCCCCTCGGCCGTGGGCCTCACCGCGGACGACGGCCTCCTCGTCGGACAGGAGGCGCTGAACTGGGTGGAGCGGGACGCCACACGCGTGATCACCACCGTCAAGCGCCTCATGGGGCGTCAGTTCAAGGACGAGAAGGTGCAGCAGGCCCTCCGCCGCATGGGGAACGACGGCCCCGAGATCACCGAAGGGCCGGACGGCGGCGTTCTGATCCGGCTGGGAGAGCACCGCTACACCCCCGTCCAGATCTCCGCGATCATCCTCCGGCGGCTCAAGCGGAACGCCGAGGCCCGTCTCGAAACGGAGTTCGGCCGCGCGGTGATCACGGCACCGGCCTACTTCGGCGAACGGCAGATCGCCGCCACCCGCGAAGCGGGCAGACTGGCCGGCTTCCACGTCGTCCGGGTGCTGTCGGAACCCACGTCGGCGGCGCTCGCCCACGGCCTCGGCCGCGCGAAGGACGAGGACACCGCGACCGTCCTCGTCTACGACCTGGGAGGCGGCACCTTCGACGTCTCCATCCTCACCCTGATGCCGGGCGTGCTGGACGAGCTCGGCGTGGGCGGGGACAACCTGCTCGGCGGTACGGACTTCGACAGCAGCCTGGCCGGCCACCTCCAGGAACTCCTCGACGCACGCAACCCCGGACACGAACCGCTGCCGGGCGATGCCGCGAGGATCCGCAAGGCCGCCGAGCGCGCCAAGATCACCCTGTCGGCCGCTTCCTCGACCGAGGTGATCCTCTCGCCGCTCGGCACTTCCGGCGAGACCCTCTCGGAGACCGTGGACCGCGGGGCACTCGAAGACCTGATCTCCGACAGGATCGAGGAGACCGTCCGGCTGACCCTGAGGACCGTGGCCGAGGCCTCACTGCGCCCGGAGGACATGGACCAGGTTCTCCTGGTGGGCGGCTCGAGCGCCGTCCCGCTGGTGGGGGAGCGGCTGGCGGCCGTCTTCGGCCGGGAGAAGCTGCGCACGGACGTGGACCCCATGACGTGCGTGGCGCTGGGCGCGGCCGTTCAGTCGGCGCTCGTCGAAGAGCTGGAGTGCCCCGAATGCCGCGCGGTGTGTCCGCTGGACGCCGACGCGTGTCCCGAGTGCGCCGCCCCGCTCGTGGGCGCTTTGACGGTGGAGTGCCCGACGTGCCACGTACCCGCCTCCGAGGGGACGGGGGCGTGTCCCGTCTGCGCGTCCGACCTCACCGGGCTCGCGGCCGAACGGCCCACGCCCTCCCTGGCCGTCTGCGACGAGTGCGGGGAGGAGAACGCCCCGGGGGCTCTGGAGTGCGGCCTGTGCGAAGCCGAACTGCAGGGCGGCGGCGGTCTGAAGTGCCCGGAGTGCGCGCTGGTGAACCGGCCGGGTCTCACGGTGTGTTCGTACTGTGACGAGGAACTGCCCGTCACGGCCCCGTCCGGTGTGATCCCTCACCGCATCGGCGTCCATACCGCCGACGGGCTGTCGACTCCTCTGCTCCCGGCCGGCGAACGCTACCCCACGGAGCAGGCAGCCCGGTACGACTCCCCCGTCATCGGCAACGCGGGTGATCTGCTCGAGATCGCGCTGTACGAAGGCGACCTCCAGCCCGCGGAGCGCAACGATCTGTGCGGCGTCGTGATGTACCCGCTGCCCGAGGGCATCACGGGAACCAACCCCCTCACCCTCGCCGTGCACCTCGACAAGGACCGCACGATCCGCCTGGAGACCCGGCTCGGCGGAGCGGACTTCGCCCCCGCCGTCTTCCGGCGCAATCTGCTGGCACCGGAGTTCCGCAGGCGGGCGAAGGACGTCCACCAGCGGTTCCAGATGTTCCTCGCCGAGTGGGAGCATGAACTCACCCGGGCCGAATCCGCCGTGCTGAAGGAGACCGCGAGCGCGCTGGAGCTGACCGTGCGAGGCGAGGCGCCCGGACGGTCCCTGGACACGCTCCTGGAAGAGGCGGACGAGCTTCTGGAGCGGCAGAAGGCCGTCCGCTGGGCATCCGCCCTCGCGTTCCTCTACCCGCATCATGTGGCGGAGCTGATGCCGCCGGAGGACCTGGAGGCGATGCGCCGCCACCGCAACGAGCTGCAGACCACGCGCAAGGCCGGAGACTTCGACCGGGGACACAAGATCGCCCAGGAGGTACTGGCCATGCGAAGCCGCCTCGGGGAGGACCTGTACCAGGTGATGAGTGCCTTGGGCTTCGCTTCCCAGAACGGCGTGAACCCGGCGTTGAAGCAACGCATTCGCCAGGCCGGTGAAGGACTGACCGATGCGGTCCAGCAGGGCGACCTCGCCCGTACCGACGCCGCCAAGTCCCGCATTGCGGACCTCTACCGGGACATGCGCCGGGACCAGGCCGAGTTCCGTGCTCCTACCCGCAAGACCGTACGTCCGGGGAAGCCGGCGCACTGACTCCGGCGGTCGTGCAGGGGGCTGCTGGAGAGAGCTCCGCCCAGACGGTCTTGCCGGGTGCGACGGGCCGTGGGTCGGCGCCCCATCGGGTGGCCAGTCGGGTCACCAGCAGCAGCCCCCGGCCCGACTCCGCGTCGCCGGACGCCTCGTGAACGGACGGGGGCGGCACCCGCTCGGTGCGGGTGTCCGTCACCTCGACGCGGAGCAGCTCCGGGGCCGCGGTCAGCCGGAGGTGGAAGTCCCGGCCGGGGACGTGCCCGTGCCGCACGGCGTTGGCCGCGAGTTCGGCCGTGATCAGGGTCAGGGTCTCGTTGACGGGGGAGTCGTATGGGTATCCCCACTGGTCGAGCCGGTGCGAGACGAGACGCCGGGCGAGACGGGCACCGCGCGGGGTGGAGGTGAACTGCATGGCGAACTCGTGCGGGACGGCGAGGGGTTGGTCCGCCTGCGGGGTGGTGATGCCAGAGGTTTCCATGGCCGTGAGCCTGCCGAAGACGGCACGGCGCTGACCAGCGGAAACGCCTGTACGTGCCCGGTCTGTACAGGTGGTTTCCGAGTGCGTACACGCGGCGGCGGATGCTCGTACGAGGGAACTTGCGGGTGTTCGGGGGACAAGCGCCTCGTCACTGCGCGTAGCGTGACGCCTCGCGCTGCGTGTACGGCTTCAGTGTGTACGGCTGCGCGGCAGAACTGTGGGCTAAGGGGTTGCCGGAGGCGGCGGGCATGGTGGAACAGGACGACGGGGCGAACTTCCTGCGGTGCTTCGGGCGGCAGATGAAGCTGCTGCGGGAGCGGGCCGGGCTGACGCGAGGGGAGCTGGGTTCCCGGCTCGGTTACGGGGAGGACCAGATCACGTCGGTCGAGCTCGGCCGCCGTATCCCCAAGCCCGAGCTGATCGACAGGGCGGATGAGGTACTGGATGCGGGAGGCGTCCTGCGGGCGATGAAGGAGGAGGTCGCGCGGGCGCGGTACCCGGCGTTCTTCCGGGATGCGGCGCGGCTGGAGGCCGAGGCGGTCGAGTTGCAGATGTACGACACCCACATGGTCAACGGCCTGTTGCAGACGGAGGAGTACACGCGAGGGGTTTTGCGCATGCGTCGGCCGCTCCTGAAGGAAGAGACGATCGAGGAGCGGATGGCGGCGCGTCTGGTTCGCCAGGAGATCCTCGACAAGTGGCCCGCTCCTTTGTTCAGTTTTGTCATGGAAGAGCATGTGATGCTGCGACGGCTCGGAGGGGCCTCGGTGGTGAGAGGCCAGTTGGAGCAGATCCTTCTGATCGGAGAGAAGCGCAATGTTGAAGTGCAGGTGATGCCGCTCGACCGGGAGGACAACGCTGGCGTGGACGGCGGCTTCACGGTGTTCACCCTTAAGGGAGGAGAGCAGATCGGCTACACAGAAGCGCAAGGACGTAGCACACTGGTGACTGATCGCGAAGAGGTCCGTGCACTCGCCGCGCGCTATGGGATCATCCGTGCGCAGGCCCTCACTCCGTGTGAGTCTCTGGCCTATATCGAGAAGTTGCTGAGGGAGCTATGAACGCCCGAGGGATCACGACCATGGCCCAGGATCTGCGGTGGTTCAAGAGCAGTTACAGCGGTGCGGAGGGTGGCCAGTGCGTAGAGGTGGCCACTTCGCGGCAGGCCGTCCACATTCGTGACTCGAAGGCCGTCACCGGCCCGGCGCTCACGGTGACCCCCACCACGTGGGCGGACTTCACTGGCTTCGCTGCGCGCCACAGCAGTAAGGCTTGATCCGATCTGCGCGCGAATCCCGAAGTGCATCGAATGCGCTGTGCAGTCGATTAGGGCGGGGGAGCCGGACCGGAGTTCGTCGAATACCCCTCCACGGCTGCCGAGCTCACCGGCCTGGCCGCACGGGTCGAGGGCTGGCTGGGCGAGGGGCTGAAGGAGGACGAGATCGTCGTCACCGCCCGCACCAACAAGCTCGTCGAGGCGGCGGTGGAGGCGTTGGAGAGTGCGGGGATCAAGGCCGTCAAGGTGAAGCCGCGGCAGACCCCGGCGCCCGGTTCCGGAGTACACGTGATGACGATGCACCGGATCAAGGGACTGGAATACCGGGCGGTGGCGATCATCGGCGTCGGCGCCGACCACGTGCCCCAGCCCCATGCCGTCACCCCGGTGTCCGAAGACCGTCTGCAGCACGAGCGTGACATGCAGCGTGAGCGCTCCCTGCTGTTCGTCGCAGCCACCAGGGCCCGCGAACAGTTGGCCGTCACGTGGGCGGTAAAGCACAGCCCCTTCCTGGAAGGAAGCCACTGACCTGCGGCGATTCGACGGAGTGGCGCGTTAGAGTCACCGCGGAGCCGGCCGCTGTACGGCTCTCACCTCAGAATGGGATGCGGGCGGACGAGACATGTACCTCAAGAATCTGCGCCTACGGAACATCAGGTCGTTCCACGGTGGGCGCACGGTCGACCTGGACTTGACCAGGCCCGACGGCTCGTACGCCGGCTGGACGGTCCTGGCCGGCCGCAACGGCTCGGGGAAGACGACGCTGCTGCGCGCGCTCGCCCTGGCGATCAGCGGGCCGGCCGTCGCCCGGAGCCTCGTCCCCGGGTTCGAGACCTGGGTCTCCCGGGACGAGCGGGTGGCGAAGGCGGAGGTGTGCCTGGTCCACGAGCCGGGGCAGGACGAATTCACCGGGGGGAGGCGGTCGGCCCTGCCAGTCTGGGCCGGCCTGCGGTGGGCCGCGTCGAGCGATGGATCGCTGTCCGGCAAGCCGGGGTCCAGTAGGACCGGCCAGCCGTCGCTGATGGCCATCGGCTACCAGAAGGAACGACCCGTCGCGTTGCGCGGTCCGTGGGCCGACAATCCTGTGGGGTGGTTCTGCGCCGGGTACGGCCCCTTCCGCCGACTGGCCGGCGGCTCCAACGACATCCAGCGGCTGATGTCCACCTCGGGCGCGGTCGCCCGACTGACCAGCCTCTTCCACGAAGATGCCTCCCTGGCGGAAGGCGTGAGCTGGCTCATCGAGCAGCATCTGCGCACCTTCGAGGACCGTGAGGGCGCCCGGGATCTCAAGACCGCCGCTTTGGCGATCCTCGGCGACGACCTGCTTCCCGACGACTACCGCATCGACAGCGTCGACTCCGAGGGCCTGTGGGTCATGAACCGGGACCACCGGTTCCCGCTGCGTGAGATGAGCGACGGCTACCGGACGGTGGCCGCCCTGGTCGTGGACATCCTCAAGCAGATCCACGACGCCTACGGCGAACTCGTCCTCGACACGACGGACGGTGTCCCGAACGTGCCGAGTACCGGGGTCGTCATCATCGACGAGATCGACGCCCACCTGCACGTCTCCTGGCAGAAGAGGATCGGCGGCTGGCTGAAGGCGCACTTCCCGAACATCCAGTTCATCGTCACCACGCACAGCCCCTACATCTGCCAGGCGGCCGACCCGGGCGGACTGATCCGGCTCCCCGGGCCGGACGAGGACAGCCCGGTGGAAGTCGTGCCTCAACACCTCTACGACCGCATCATCTTCGGCAGTGGGGACGACGCTGTGCTGTCCGACCTTTTCGGGCTCGACACGCTCTATTCGGAGAAGGCCGAGCAGAAACGGGACGAGCTCATCGCCCTGGAACTGGACGTCGTGCGAGGCCACGCCAGCGAGGAGGAGAAGGCCCAGTACCGGGCACTGAAACGCAAGCTGACCAGCTCCCCGGCGACCCGTGTCGACGAAATTGCGGCCCGGCGCCACTCGGGCCGCCCACGGGGCGAATCATGATTCGCATCATTCGGGGGTCTCTTCCGCAACAGACCCGGACTGCGATGTCCGGGCACACGGATGACATCGGGCAGGCTCCCGTCCCGAGGCAGCGGGCAAAGTGGTTATGGAAGCACACGACCGTGCGGAGACACGTACATCCGGTCCTGCGCACCGCCCTGGCGGAGATGGCGCCGGGGCTGGAACGCTGCATGTACTGCGGGGACAACCAGGGCACGGACATCGATCACTTCGAGCCCATCCGTGAAAATCCGCTCCGGACCTTCGACTGGAGCAACCATCTGCTGGCGTGCTCCTTATGCAACAGCCACTTGAAGCGCGATGTCTTCCCGCTCGCCGTTGACGGCACGCCCCTGCTCATCGACCCGAGCAGTGAGGACCCCGCGGCACATCTGCACCTCTCGCTGGCCACCGGCGAGTACCTGGACCTCACGGACCGGGGCAAGGAAACGATCAACGTCTTCCGCCTCAACCGCGGCATCCTCATCCGAGGACGCCGACGTGCGTACCGGGTCACCCCGCTCCTCCTGAAGGACTGGCGCAACGCCGTCGACAAGGGCGATCTGGAGGATGCCGCGGACTGCGCCGCCGCCATCTGGGAGCAACCGACCGCCGATGTCGTCCACGCCATGTTTCACCAGGCGCTCGCGCCGGGCGCCGACGACATCTTCATGGACGACTCCGAAGCCCTCACACTGCTGCGCGACCACGATGTTCGCGCAGCGCTCCTGCCTGGGCTCTGACCATTTCTGTCCGAGCAGGAACCCTCAGTGAGCCGGGAAAAGGCGAAGGGCCCTTGCTCGACAAGGGCCCTTCGCCTACTGGTGTCCGAGGGGGGACTTGAACCCCCACGCCCGTTAAAGGGCACTAGCACCTCAAGCTAGCGCGTCTGCCATTCCGCCACCCGGACAAGGTGTCTGACGCGCGGGTTTCCCCCGCTGCGACGACGTAAACATTACCAGGCTTTCCGGGGTGGCCGATCACCCCCGGTGGGCGGGTGGCCCGGCCGCGCCCGTTCCGGCCGCGCTTCCGCCCGGCTCGCCCCCCGGGTCGTTGCTCCGTCCCGGCGTGAACGCCGTGTGACGGGCCGGGTCCCGTCTTGGGGCGGGGCCGCGCAGGGGAGAGGATGAGGGGAGAGCCACGAACAGTGACAGCGTGCAGGGAACAGTGTGCAGCGACAGCGGGAGGAACGACGTGAGCGCGACGGACGGCACGGCCAAGGGCGTCACCGGTGAGGACGAGGTCGTGGACCTCTGCCGCGACCTGATCCGGATCGACACCAGCAACTACGGCGACCACTCGGGTCCCGGCGAGCGCAAGGCGGCCGAGTACGTCGCCGAGAAGCTCGCCGAGGTGGGGCTCGAACCGCAGATCTTCGAGTCGCACAAGGGCCGCGCCTCCACCGTGGCCCGTATCGAGGGGGAGGACCCCTCCCGGCCGGCCCTGCTGATCCACGGCCACACCGACGTCGTACCGGCCAACGCCGACGACTGGACCCACCACCCCTTCTCCGGTGAGATCGCCGACGGATGCGTGTGGGGGCGCGGCGCCGTCGACATGAAGGACATGGACGCGATGACCCTGGCGGTCGTCCGCGACCGCATGCGCAGTGGGCGCAAGCCCCCGCGCGACGTCGTCCTCGCCTTCCTCGCCGACGAGGAGGCCGGCGGCACCTATGGCGCCAAGCACCTGGTCCGCGAGCATCCCGAGCTGTTCGAGGGCGTCACCGAGGCGATCGGCGAGGTCGGCGGGTTCTCCTTCACGGTGAACGAGAAGCTGCGCCTCTACCTCGTCGAGACCGCCGAGAAGGGCATGCACTGGATGCGGCTCACCGTCGACGGCACGGCCGGCCACGGCTCGATGACCAACGACGACAACGCGATCACCGAACTCTCCGAGGCGGTCGCCCGGCTCGGCCGCCACACGTGGCCGGTACGGGTCACCAAGACCGTACGGGCCTTCCTGGACGAGCTCTCCGACGCCCTCGGCACCGAGCTCGACCCGGAGAACATGGACGAGACCCTCGCCAAGCTCGGCGGCATCGCCCGCATGATCGGCACCACGCTGCGCAACTCGGCGGCGCCCACCATGCTCGGCGCCGGCTACAAGGTCAACGTCATCCCGGGCCAGGCCACCGCCCATGTCGACGGCCGCTTCCTGCCCGGATACGAGGAGGAGTTCCTGGCCGACCTCGACCGGATCCTCGGCCCGCGCGTGAAGCGCGAGGACGTGCACGCGGACAAGGCGCTGGAGACCGGATTCGACGGCCGGCTCGTCGACGCCATGCAGCTGGCGCTCGGCGCCGAGGACCCGATCGCGCGGGCGGTGCCGTACATGCTCTCCGGAGGCACCGACGCCAAGTCCTTCGACGACCTGGGTATCCGCTGCTTCGGCTTCGCCCCGCTGAAGCTGCCGCCGGAGCTGGACTTCGCCGGCATGTTCCACGGAGTCGACGAGCGGGTGCCGGTGGACGGCCTGAAGTTCGGTGTGCGGGTGCTCGACCGGTTCCTGGACGCGTCCTGAGCAACCCCTTTCAGTAATCGTGCAGATGTGCGGAATTAGCTGGGAAGGGTGAATGCGACGATAAGCTCGTATCCCCATTACTTCCTCCTCGTTACTCGTGATGTGATCCGCGGATTTGGATCGCATTGCCAACGAGGAGGAATAATGCTCAAGAAGGTCGTCGCTGTCGCTGCCGCCACCGGTGGACTGGTTCTCGCGGGTGCGGGCATGGCCGCCGCCGATTCCGGTGCCCAGGGTGCTGCCGTGAATTCCCCGGGTGTCGCTTCGGGCAACGTCGTTCAGGTTCCGGTGCACGTCCCGGTGAACGCCTGCGGCAACACGGTCTCCGTGGTCGGGCTGCTGAACCCCGCGTTCGGCAACACCTGCGTCAACCAGTGACGTTGTGCCTCGCCCATTAGGGCCCGCCCTTTCAGGGTTTGAGCTTGTCGGCCCCGGAGTGCGCGCCATGTGCTCCGGGGCCGACCGGTTTTCCAGTACGTCCCGAACACCGGGAAGGGATTCCGCGGATTCCGGGGGCTCCGAGAAATCCCGGAAATCCGTGGAACATCCTCCCGGTACTTGGTCGAAGGCAGGGAATCAGTACATGCGACAGGTCACCCGTAAGGGCCTGATGACCGTGGCAGCCGCGTCCGGCGTGCTCGCCGCCGCCGCGGGCGGGGTCGCGCACGCCGACTCCGGCGCGCAGGGCACGGCCAAGGGTTCACCCGGAGTGCTCTCCGGGAACTCGCTCCAGGCGCCGGTGCACGCGCCGGTCAACGTCTGCGGAAACACGGTCGACGCCGTCGGCGTCCTCAACCCGTCCGTGGGCAACGCCTGCGCCAACCAGGGCGGCTCACCGTCGAGCGGTCACGGTGGCGCGCAGACCGACGGGCACACCGCCGACTCGCCCGGCGTGGCGTCCGGCAACCGCATCGAGGCGCCGGTCCACATCCCGGTGAACGTCTGCGGCAACAGTGTCAACGTCATCGGCCTCGGCAACACCGCTCTGGGCAACGACTGCGCGAACGGCGGATCCGGCGGCCAGGAGGCGCCCGGCCTGCCCGGCGAGCCGGACGAGGGCGAGCCGGACGAGGGCGAGCCGGGCACACCGCCCGCCCCGGGCGAGGCCACCCCCGGCGTCTCCGCGCCCGGTAATCAGCCGGTCACCCACACCGCCGCCCAGCCCCTGGGAGACGTGGAGCTCGCCGCGACCGGCAGTGAGCTGCCGATCGGTCTCACCCTGCCGGTCGGCGCGGGCGCGCTGCTCGCCGGCGTGGTCCTCTACCGCAAGGCACGAGCCGCCGCGTGACACCGGCCGCGACAGCGGCCCACACCGGTCGTGCGGAGCGGCCCCGGCTGTGCCGGGGCCGCTCCGTGGGTGAAGGGGTACCGGTCGGCGGGGTGGCCGGGCTCACCAGGTCGCGCGCACCTGTCGGATGATCCGCCGCCGCAGCCGCACCTTGCGGCTCCCGTCGCGCAGCAGGCTCAGTCGGTCCAACTCCCAGTGACCGTACTCCGCGTGGTCCGTCAGCAGACGGGCCGCCTCCTTGCGGGAGACCCCGCGCGGTACGTACACGTGGACAAATTCGTATTCCGGCATCGCATCTATTGTGCGGGCTGGGCCCCGGTACGGATAGCGTCTGCACTATGTCTGATGCTGCGCAGCCCACCGCTGCCGAGGTACGCGCCGCCGCCGAGGCGGTCAAGACCGCGCTCGACCGCCACCTGGCCGCGGTCGAACGCCGGTCGGGGGAGGACGACCCGGCCGTCTACGAAGCGTTCAACGAGCTGGCCGTGGCCGCCGAGTCGTACGACGAACTGCTCTACGACCGCTACGACGAGGTGACCCCCTTCGAAATCCCCGAGGCCGAGGACGCGCTGCCGCCCTACACCGGCCCCGAGGAGCCCAGCGCGCTCAGTGTGCTGATCCGCCGTGACTACGCCGTCGCGGAGCCGCAGCGGCTGCTGGCGCACGCGCAGCGGATCGAGGCGGCGGACGACGACATCTCGGACGCCTCCGACACCTCCGAGACCTCGGGCACCGTCCACGGCGCGCTCGGCCTCCTGTTCGGCGAGTACGAGCCGGACGAGGTCGCCTCACGGCACAAGGAGTTCGGCCTGGAGGAGGGCGACTCCACGCTCTGGGTGACGGCATCGGACGAACCGGCGGAACCCGGTGAATGGCTGGAGGCCCCGTTCGAACAGGTGGACCCGGCGCTGGTGGTGTGCCGCTTCGACGTCAGTGCCGTCTTCGACGAGGACCCCGACGACGAGGTGGACGACCTCGACGATCCGGACGACACCGACGACGGCCTCGAGGACGGGCCGGTCCCGGCCCTCGGCACCGATCGCTGATCAGGCCCGGAGCCACGCGGACGGCATGGGTGACGGTGGCGGCGAGAGCGGCACAGGCGGTGGCACCGAGGGTGCCACCGCCACCGCGGTCACCGTCCGCGGGTGATGTCCGGAGTCAGCCGGCCGCTGCGGGGACCTGCGGCGCCAGCAGTACCGGCAGCCGGGTCGTCCGGGGCTTCGCCGCCACCTCCGCCACGGCACGCGGCAGCGCCTGCTCCACCCCGTGCACCACGGACAGATGGCGGTCCGCCCTGCTGAACGCCGTGTACACCCAGGGCCGGCTCAACGCCTGCACGGCATCGCCGGGCAGGACCACGACCACGGCCGGCCACCGGCCCCCGGCCGCCTGGTGCGCCGTCAGCGCCCAGCCGTGCCGTACCGCCTGCTCCACCCGTTCCTGCGGCACGACGACGGCCTCGCCCGCGCAGGCCAGGTGCAGCCCGTCGGCATCGGCCTTCACCACCCGGCCCGGCACCGTACGCCCCGGGGCGGGGGAGTAGGCGATCCGGTCACCCGGGTCGAACCCGCCGAAGCGCCCCGGCCCCGGATTCAGTCGCTCCTTCAACGCCGCGTTCAGCGCGCGCGTGCCCACCGCACCCCCGTGCCCCGGCGTGATCACCTGCGTCTCCTCCGCCGGTACCCCGATCGCGCGCGGCACCGAGTCGACCACGAGCTGCACCGTCCGGTGCACGGCCTCACCCGGGTCCCGCACCGGCACGATGACGACCTCCTTGCCGGGTGCCGCCACCTGGTTCAGCTCACCGGCCCCGATACCGGAGACCAGTTCGCCCAGCGGCCCGGGATCCGGCCGTCGGGAGGCGATCTGCGGGCACACACGCGCGGCCAGCAGATCGGCGAACACCCGCCCCGGGCCGACGGACCACAGCACGCCCGGGTCCCCGGCCAGCAGCAGCCGGGAACCGTCCGGTAGCGACTCCGTGACCAGCGCGGCCGTCTCGACGTCGAGCTGAGGAGCGTCCAGCACGACGAGCAGGTCCAGCAGCAGCGCCCCGTCGGCGTCCCGCCCCGGTCCCTCGGCACCGGACAGCAGCCCGGCGACGGTGGCGACCGCGGGGCCCTCGGCCCTCTCGCCCTCCGCCACGGTGACGCCGGCGCCCGTCCCTCCGGTCTCCACGCCCCCGGCCGTGGCGGCCTCCAGCAGGGCCGCGAACCGGGCCCGCCCGATCGGGGTGTGGGCGGCGGCCCAGGCACGCAGTCCGAGACCGTGTGCCGCCCGGAGCAGAGCCGCCGGCTCGACGAGGGACGCCTCCCCGCCCGTGTGCAGCACCAGTCCGTGACCGGCGACCGCGCGGATCAGCTCCCCCGCGGATCCGCTCGCCGAGGCGGCGGCCCGCTCCCACTCCGCACCCGGACCGTCCTGCTGGGGAGCGGAGTTGACGAGCCGGGCCAGCCCGTCGGCGAGGCTCTCCTCGGCCATCGCATACCGCTCGAGTCCCACGAGCACTCGGACGGGCCGCTCCTCCTCGGCGCCGTCCGCGCCGTCCGCGGCACCGCCCCGCCGGGGTGCCGGGGCGCCCGTCTCCGGCAGCGGGTCCTGGAAGACCAGGACGTCACCGTCGGCGATCGCGGTCCGCACGGCCTCCTCGGGATCCGGTACCCCCTGCCGAGCCAGCACGGTGGTCAGCGCGGACATCTCCAGGGCGGTGTGCCCGGCCGCCGCGGCCTGCTCCATCAGCCATCCGGTGACCGCCCGCTCGCGCCGCCCGTCCTCCGGCCCGGCCTCACCGCCGAGCAGCGCCCGTGCGAAACCGTCCGCCTGCTCGGGCCGCACACCCGCCACCCGCAACAGCTGCCAGGGATCGGCCCGCAACGCCTGTGCGGCCCCCTCGCCCAGCACACCGGCAGCCCGCGCGGCGAGCCCTTCGGGCGCGCCGCCCTGGACGAGCACCTCACGCACGGCCGCGACCACGCCGTCGGCGGGGACCGGCTCGACGGTCACCGGCGGCGCCGGCCGCACCGGTTCGGGAGCGGGCCGCCGCGGCGCGGGCCGGGGGGCCTCCTCGAACACCGCGGTCGCCGGCTTCTCGCCGCTCTCCACAGCCCGTACGGCGGCGAGCAGATCGGCTGCCGTGCCGCTCAGCTTGCCGCCGGCCTCGATAGGCTCCTGCCGCTGCGCCTTCCGCCGCTCGATCCGCTCCCGCTCGGCCCGCTGCGCCAGCAACTCGGCCTCGGCCTCGGACACCTGCCCGGCCCCGGGCGTCTGCACGCTCTCCGTCTCCGTGCCCGCCGCCTCCGTGCCCGCCGTCTCCGTGCCCTCCGCCTCCGCGGGGGCATCCGGGGCGGCCTCGGGGGAGACCTCCGCGGTACCCGAGGCCGCCGCGGTCTCCGAGGTGTCCGCCGCCTCGCCCGGTGTCCCCGGCTCGGCGTCCTCCGTGGTCTCGGGCGGCTCCGTGCTCACAGCGTGCTCCAGTCGTGATCGGGATAGCGGTGCACGGGCGCCGACACATCGTCGAGCGCCCGGCAGATCTCGTCAGGAAGACTAAGGGCCTCCACTGACAACGCCGCCGCGAGCTGCCGTGCGTTGCGCGCGCCGACCACGGGGGCGGCCACGCCCGGCCGGTCCCGCACCCACGCGAGAGCCACCTGGAGCGCGGTCACGGCCAGCCCGTCCGCCGCCGTCGTCACCGCGTCCACGATCCTGCTCGCCGTGTCGTCCAGGTACGGCTCCACGAACGGCGCCAGGTGCTCGGAGGCGCCCCGCGAGTCCGGCGGCACGGCGCCGCCCCGGTACTTGCCGGTCAGCACGCCCCGCCCGAGCGGGGACGAGGGGAGCAGCCCGATCCCGGTGTCGACGGCGGCCGGCAGCACCTCCCGCTCCACG
Organism: Streptomyces sp. P9-A2; assembly: GCF_036634175.1. Taxonomy (NCBI): domain Bacteria; kingdom Bacillati; phylum Actinomycetota; class Actinomycetes; order Kitasatosporales; family Streptomycetaceae; genus Streptomyces; species Streptomyces sp. P9-A2. Next base: position 1,431,184 of record NZ_JAZIFX010000001.1, on the reverse strand, counting down.
CCCCGCTGGAGCAGCGAGTACTCCATCTGGGTGCTCGCGAGCCGGGCCCGCGAGCCGGGCGCGGCGAGCTGCCAGGTCGCCGCCCTGGCCAGCTGCCAGCCGCAGAAGTCGGCCACGCCGGCATAGCGGGCCCGCCCGCTGGCGACGGCGATGTCGAGGGCCTGGAGCGTCTCCTCCAGCGGGGTGGCGGGATCGTAGGAGTGGAGATGCCACACGTCGACGTGGTCGGTGCCCAGGCGTGCGAGCGAGGCGTCCAGCGCGGAGAGCAGATGACCGCGCGAGCCGTCGACCCTGCGGTCCGGGTCCGGCACGCTGCCGGCCTTGGTCGAGATGACGAGATCCCGGCGCGGCACCAGCCCGTCCATGAGCTGCCCGAGCAGATACTCGGCCTCCCCGTCGCCGTACACGTCGGCGGTGTCGACGAGGTTCCCGCCCGCCTCCCAGAAGGTCTTCAAGAGGTCCGCGGCGTCATGCTCGTCGGTGTCCCGACCCCAGGTCAGGGTCCCGAGACCGATCCGGGACACGCGCAGGCCGGTACGGCCGAGATGCCTCTGCTCCATGAACGCCGAGATTACTGGCCAGACCTTGTGGTGTGGGTACCTGTGGACAACGGATTCGCCCGGTCACCGGGCCGCCGGGCCCCTGCCGGGCCCCCGCTCCTGCCCCGCCCGAGCCCCGCCCGGCCCGAAGACAGGGTGCGGCGTCGCATGCCCCGCCCGGCTCCCCGCGGTATAGGGTCTCCGCACACACGACGTTACTGATCGGTAAGGGGAGACGGCCATGCAGCTCGGGATCAACCTCGGCTACTGGGGCGCCGGAATGGACGCGGACAACCTCGCCGTGGCGCAGGAGGCCGACCGCCTCGGGTACGCGGTCTGCTGGGCGGCCGAGGCCTACGGCTCCGACGCCGCCACCGTGCTCACCTGGGTCGCGGCCCATACCGAACGCATCGACGTGGGATCGGCCATCTTCCAGATCCCGGCCCGCCAGCCCGCGATGACCGCGATGACGGCCGCCACCCTCGACTCCCTCTCCGGCGGCCGGTTCCGCCTCGGCCTCGGCGTCTCCGGCCCGCAGGTCTCCGAGGGCTGGTACGGCGTCAAGTTCGACAAGCCGCTCGCCCGGACCCGCGAGTACGTCGAGATCATCCGCAAGGCCATGACGCGCGAGCGCCTCACCCACGACGGCGAGCACTGGACGCTTCCCCTCCCCGGCGGCCCCGGCAAGCCCATCAAGCTCACCGTGCACCCGCAGCGCGAGCACATTCCCCTCTACATCGCCGCGATCGGCCCGAAGAACCTCGAACAGACCGGCGAGATCGCCGACGGCGCCCTGCTGATCTTCCCCTCCGCCGACCACCTGGAGGACACCGCCGTCAGGTACCTGAGGGCGGGCCGGGAGAAGGCGGGCAAGACCCTCGACGGCTTCGACATCTGCCCCACACTGCCCCTCGCCGTCGGCGACGACAAGGACGTCACCGCCCTCGCCGACACCTTCCGCCCCTACACCGCGCTCTACGTCGGTGGCATGGGCAGCCGCAAGCAGAACTTCTACAACCAGCTCGCCGGGCGCATGGGCTACGAGCGGGAGGCCGCCGAGATTCAGGACAAGTACCTGTCCGGCGACAAGCAGGGCGCTGCCGCGGCCGTACCGCACGACCTGATCGACTCAACGACGCTCCTCGGCTCCGTGGACCGCATCGCGGACCGGATGAAGGCCTACGCGGCGGCCGGGGTCACCACCCTCACCCTCGCCCCGGCCGGTTTCACCCTCGACGAGCGACTCGCGTCGCTGCGCGCCGGTACCGAGGCCCTGGAACGCGCCGGGCTCGCATAGGGCCGCCCGCGAGGAATTCCACGGCCGTGGCGGGGGCTCGGGGGTCTTCCCCGCCACGGCCGTCACCCACCACAACGCCCGGCGGCCCCCGTGGTTACGCCCCGGTGCCCCCTCGGCCGTCCTCCGTTCGGCGCAGTTGTGGGCCGTCCCTGTTGCCCTGCGCCCCTCCTCGCATTTGACTTCTTCTTCGCGGACCACTTCGGACCACCGCGGCACCGCGGACGTACGGAATTCTCGCGGAGAGGGGGCCCATGATGCTTTCGACCAAGAGTCTGTTCCAGGAGATCCTCGACGACGACGAGTCCTTCGCGCTGTTCTGTTCCATCGCGGCCGGTGGAGAGTCCCAGGGCGGCTGGGAGAACGCCCGGATCGCCGCTCTGGTCCCCGAGTCCCAGCGCGCGCTCATTCCCAAGATCACCAGGCACGGCGCCGACGAGGACAAGCACGGCCGCATCTTCGACGCACTGATGAAGAAGCGCGGTGTGCGGCCCGTCCCCGTCCCGCCCGAGACCGACTACACGATGCTCCTCGAGCGCGGCGGCGTAGGCCTGGCGCACGACAGGCTCAGGCACGACGCGCCGCTCACCGTCGAGGACATCGTGACCTACCTCGCCCACAGCCGGGTCACCGAACAGCGCGCCTCCGAGCAGATGGAACTGCTCCGCAAGCACTTCTCCGACCACCCCGAACTCGGCCGCGCGGTCAGGATGATCTCCGCCGACGAGGACAACCACCTCGCCTACTGCCACGAGGAACTCCTGCGCTTCGCCTACGCCGGACACGGCCGTGTCATCCAGCGCACCCTGCGCGCGAACGCGCTCGCCGAGATCCGCGTCTACCGGGACGTCAGCCTCGCGGTGATGGACCGGATGGGCCGCATCCTCGGCTGGTCCAGGGCCAGGGCGGCGCTCCTGGCGGCCGGCATCCACGCGGTCTACGTCTACGAGCGTCTGGGCGGCTGGCGCCGCATGGTCTCGCTGAGGATGCCGGACCGCCGTAACGCCCTGGGCGGCCCGGCGAGCACGGCCCCCGGGTTCGCCTGAGCCGCGGACGGAGCCGGAGGAGGCCGCGCCGCCGGAGAGGGCCCGCCGCCCGCACCGGGCCGGACGCCGGTCCCCTCCGGCCCGCCGCCCGCTACATCCAGCCGCGCCGTTTGAACAGCCGGTACAGCAGAACCTCCAGCACGGCCATCACCAGGATCACCGCCGGATAGGACCACTCCCACCGCAGCTCCGGCATGTGCTCGAAGTTCATGCCGTAGATCCCCGCGAGCATCGTGGGGACCGCCGCCATGGCCGCCCATGCGGAGATCTTCCGCATGTCGTCGTTCTGCCGGACGCTCACCTGGGCCAGATGCGCCGAGAGGATGTCCGAGACCAGCCGGTCCAGGTTCTCCACGGACTCGTTCACGCGCGTGAGGTGATCGTGCACGTCACGGAAGAAGGGCCGCGACTTCTTGGACACGAAGGGCACCGCCGCACCGGACGCGCCCGCCCCTGTGAGCCGTGCCACCGGCTGCGTCAGCGGCCCGGTCGCCCGGCGGAACTCCAGGATCTGCCGCTTGAAGGTGTAGATCCTGGACGCCGTGTGCTGCGTACCGGCGCCGTCCGGGCTGAATACCTCCGCCTCCAGCTCCTCCAGGTCGGTCTGCAGTTCGGTCGCCACGTCGAGATAGTGGTCGACGGCGGCGTCGGCGATCGCGTACACCACCGATGTCGGCCCCTTGCCCAGCAGTTCCGGTTCGTGCTCCAGACGGCTCTGTACGGCGTTCAGCGGGGAGCCCTCGCCGTGCCGGACGGTCACCACGAACGCGTCACCCAGGAAGATCATGATCTCGCCGGTGGAGACGGCGTCGCTGTCCGGCTCGTAGGCGACCGGCTTGAGGACCATGAACAGCGAGTCGTCGTACACCTCCAGCTTGGGCCGCTGATGCGCCTTGAGGGCGTCCTCCACCGCCAGCGGGTGCAGCCCGAACTCCTGGGAGACCAGGCCGAACTCGTCCGCCGTCGGCTCGTGCAGCCCGATCCAGACGAACCCCCCCGACGCACGTGCCTGCTCCAGCGCGTCGGAGAAGTCACCGGGCCCCTCCGTCCGGCGCCCCTCCCGGTAAACGGCACAGTCGACGATCATGGAGCGCGCATTCCCCGCACCGGCCGGACAACACATCCGGCGGCGCAGCGGACGGCGCATCGTGCGACGCGCCCGGCCACGCACCCGCGCGTGCGCCTACCCTGGGCCGCATGCCCACGTTGCTCCTGGTCCGGCACGGACGATCCACAGCCAACACCGAGGGACTGCTCGCCGGCCGGACGCCCGGCGTCGCCCTCGACGAACGCGGGGCCGCGCAGGCCGCAGCCCTGCCCGGACGGCTCGCCGCCCTGCCCCTCTCCGAGGTCGTCACCAGCCCCCTCCAGCGCTGCCAGGAGACGATCCGACCGCTCCTGGAGGCCCGGCCCGGCCTCACCGCCCGCACCGACGACCGCATCGGGGAGTGCGACTACGGCGACTGGACGGGCCGCAAGCTCGCCGAGCTGAAGGACGAGCCCCTCATGGAGGTGGTCCAGGCCCATCCGTCGGCCGCGGCCTTCCCCGGCGGGGAGTCCATGCGCGCGATGCAGACACGCGCCGCCGAGGCGGTGCGCGAGTGGAACGCGCGCGTGGAGCGTGATCACGGCGCCGACGCGGTCTATCTCATGTGTTCGCACGGGGACATCATCAAGTCCCTCGTCGCCGAGGCACTCGGACTTCATCTGGACCTCTTCCAGCGGATTTCCGTCGATCCGTGTTCCGTCACCGCGATCCGCTACACACGGCTGCGCCCCTACCTCGTGCGGCTCGGCGACACCGGCGACTTCGCCGCCCTGGCACCGAGCGAGGAGCCGCCCTCCGACGACGCCCCGGTGGGGGGCGGCGCGGGCGCACCGTGATCGTCGGCCGCAGTAGGGTGAAGCCGACGCGGCAGCGCCGTGGATACAAGTACCCACAACTCTCGATGGAGTCAGGACGTGTCCCGTCAGGTGTTCCTCTACGACCAACCGGAACGTTTCGTGGCCGGTACGGTCGGACTGCCAGGGCGCCGTACGTTCTTCCTCCAGGCCTCAGCCGGCTCCCGGGTGACCAGCGTGGCCCTGGAGAAGACCCAGGTCGCCGCACTCGCCGAACGCATGGACGAACTGCTCGACGAGGTCGTACGCCGTAGCGGCGGCGGCGCGGCCGTGCCCGCCGTGGCACCGACGGAGATCGCCGACACCGCCCCGCTGGACGCCCCCGTGGAGGAGGAGTTCCGCGTCGGCACCATGGCGCTCGCCTGGGACGGCGAGGAGGAGTGCATGATCGTCGAGGCGCAGGCGCTCGTCGAGCTGGACGCCGAATCCGAGGAGGACCTCGCCGAGGCGGAGGAGCGGCTGCTCCAGGACGAGGAGAACGGGCCCCCGATGCTCAGGGTCCGGCTCACCGGCGTCCAGGCCCGTGCCTTCGCCAAGCGCGCCCTCGACGTCGTCAGCGCGGGCCGGCCGCCGTGCCCGCTGTGCAGCCTCCCCCTCGACCCGGAAGGACATGTGTGTCCGCGCCAGAACGGATACCGACGCGGAGCGTGACCACCGCAGACCCCACCACCGCGGTGCTGCTCGCCCAGGGCGGGCTGACCGTACGCGGACGCATCGGTGGGGCGTCGAACGCGGCGCTGTACTGCACCGTGGCCCGCGAGGGCCGCGAGGCCGCCTGTGTCTACAAGCCCGTCGCGGGGGAGCGGCCCCTGTGGGACTTCCCGGACGGGACGCTCGCCGGGCGCGAGGTCGCGGCGTACCTGGTCTCCGAGGCGACCGGCTGGGGACTGGTGCCGCCCACCGTGCTGCGGGACGGGCCGCACGGCGAGGGCATGTGCCAGCTGTGGATCGAGACCGCCCCGGACACGGAACTCCTCGCCCTGGTCGACCGGGAGGAGCCCGGACCCGGCTGGAAGGCCATCGGGTTCGCCGAGGTGGGCGAGGGACGCACCGCGCTGCTCGTGCACGCCGACGACGCGCGGCTGCGGCGGCTGGCCGTGTTCGACGCGGTGATCAACAACGCCGACCGAAAGGGCGGGCACCTCCTGCCCACCCGTGACGGCCGGCTCTACGGCATCGACCACGGCGTCGCCTTCAACGTCGAGGACAAGCTGCGCACCCTGCTGTGGGGCTGGGCGGGAGAGCCCCTGACCGGGGAGGCGTGCGAGGTCCTCGAGGCCCTCGGGAAGTCACTCGCCGAGGACGGCCCGCTGGCCGCCTCGCTGGCCCCGCTGATCACCCCCGCCGAGATCGACGCCACGCGCGCGCGTGTGGCGTCCCTCCTCGCCTCCGGTACCCATCCCGCGCCCGGCGGGGACTGGCCGGCGATCCCCTGGCCGCCGGTCTGAGACCCGGGTCACGTGGCGGGGCCCAGAAACGGTGCTCCGGATCCGGCCCGGCCCCGGCCCGCGCCGCCCCGCGCCGCCCCGCGCCCGGCCGGGTGGGGGCGGGCCCGCACACCCTCCCGCCCGCGCGCCATCTGCACGTTCGGCGGCGATGCGCAAGAGTGCCTTCCCGGCCGTCCGGCCCGCTCCGGTTCGTATCCTGGACCATGGTCCGGTTACGCTCAGGGCATGCATGCCTGGCCCGCTTCCGAGGTCCCCGCCCTGCCCGGTCAGGGACGCGACCTGAGGATTCACGACACCGCGACCGGGGGCCCGATCACACTCGACCCCGGCCCCGTAGCCCGTATCTACGTCTGCGGCATCACCCCGTACGACGCCACCCACATCGGCCACGCGGCGACATACAACGCGTTCGACCTCGTGCAGCGCGTGTGGCTCGACACCAAGCGGCAGGTCCACTACGTCCAGAACGTCACCGACGTCGACGACCCGCTGCTGGAGCGGGCCGAGCGGGACGGCATCGACTGGGCCGCGCTCGCCGAGCAGGAGACCCAGCTCTTCCGCGAGGACATGACGGCCCTGCGGATGCTGCCGCCGCGGCAGTACATAGGCGCCGTGGAGGCGATACCCGGCATCGTCCCGCTCGTCGAACGGCTGCGTGACCTCGGCGCCGCGTACGAACTCGAGGGCGACACCTACTTCTCGGTCGAGGCCGACCCGCACTTCGGCCAGGTCTCGCACCTCGACGCGGCCGCCATGCGGCTGCTGTCCGCCGAACGCGGTGGCGACCCGGACCGGCCGGGCAAGAAGAACCCCCTCGATCCGATGCTCTGGTCGGCCGCCCGCGAGGGCGAACCCAGCTGGGACGGCGGGTCGCTGGGCCGGGGCCGTCCGGGCTGGCACATCGAGTGCGTGGCCATCGCCCTCGACCACCTGGGCATGGGCTTCGACGTCCAGGGCGGCGGCTCCGACCTGGTCTTCCCGCACCACGAGATGGGCGCCTCGCACGCCCAGGCGCTCACCGGCGAGTTCCCCATGGCCAAGGCGTACGTCCACGCCGGGATGGTCGCCCTGCACGGCGAGAAGATGTCCAAGTCCAAGGGCAACCTGGTCTTCGTGTCCCGGCTGCGGCGCGACGGCGTGGACCCGGCGGCGATCCGGCTGGCGCTGCTCGCCCACCACTACCGTGCGGACTGGGAATGGACCGACCAGGTCCTCCGGGACGCCGTGACGCGGCTCGGACACTGGCGGGCCGCCGTCTCCCGCCCCGACGGCCCGTCCGCCGAGGCCCTGGTGGACGAGATCCGCGAAGCCCTGGCCAACGATCTGGACGCCCCGGCGGCGCTGACCGCCGTCGATCACTGGGCCGTGGCCCAGGAGCAGCAGGGGGGCACGGACATGGGCGCGCCCGGGGTGGTCTCCCGCGCCGTGGACGCCCTGCTCGGCGTGGCGCTGTAACGACCTCACCCGCGGTGGGGAGTGGACCGGCGAGCGGCGTCATGCGGCTTCGCATCCGAGGCGGAGGAGGGAGTGATGGCGGAGCCATCGCGACCGACGACGACGCCGGAGGCGAAGCCGCAGGGCGTCGGGAGCCCGCTCGCTGTCGCGGGTGAGGTCGTAAGCGACCGGGAACGTGGTGGGGCGCCCCGTCCACCGACGGGGCGCCCCACCACGTTCGTCCGGGCCCGCCCGCCCGGCCCACCGTGTTCGGTCCTTCGCGTCCGGTCCTTCACGTCCGCCCGGGCTCAGTCCTCCGAGGAGTCCTCGCCGTCCATGTCCGGTTTCGGCGGCTTCGGCGGGCGGGGCCGGCTGCCCGGGGTGTCCCGCCGGAACGACGGGCCGTCCCCGCCGTCGGCCGTGGCGTGGCCGCCGGGCTGCGGAGAGCCGGACGAGCCGGACGAGCCGTCACGGCGCCGCAGATAGCGCTCGAACTCGCGGGCGATCGCCTCGCCCGACGCCTCCGGCAGCTCGGCCGTGTCCCGGGCCTCCTCCAGCGACTGGACGTACTCCGCGACCTCGCTGTCCTCCGAGGCCAGTTGGTCCACGCCCACCTGCCAGGCACGCGCGTCCTCGGACAGTTCGCCCAGCGGGATGTGCGTGTCGATCAGGTCCTCCAGCCGGTTCAGGAGGGCCAGCGTCGCCTTCGGGTTGGGCGGCTGCGACACGTAGTGCGGGACCGCCGCCCACAGCGACACCGCCGGGACGCCCGCGTGCGTGCACGCCTCCTGGAGAATGCCGACGATCCCCATGGGACCCTCGTACTTGGTCTCCTCCAGGTTCATGCGACGGGCCAGGTCCGGATCGGACGTGGTCCCGCTGATCGGAACCGGACGGGTGTGCGGAGTGTCACCCAGCAGAGCGCCCAGGATGACCACCAGCTCCACCCCGAGTTCATGGGCGAAGCCCAGCAGCTCGTTGCAGAACGAGCGCCAGCGCATGGACGGTTCGATCCCGCGGACCAGCACCAGATCACGTGGCTTGTCACCACCGACCCGGACCACCGACAACCGAGTCGTCGGCCACGTGATCTTCCGCACGCCGCCGTCCATGAACACCGTGGGCCGGTTGACCTGGAAGTCGTAGTAGTCCTCGGCGTCCAGCGCCGCGAACACCTCGCCCTTCCATTCCCTCTCCAGATGCGCGACCGCGGTGGAGGCGGCGTCGCCGGCATCGTTCCAGCCCTCGAACGCGGCCACCATGACCGGGTCGATCAGCTCGGGAACCCCCTCGAGCTCGATCACCCAGCGCCTCCTTCCGACGTGCCCTCGCGTACGCCCCAACCTTACGGCGTGCCAGGGGGAGCGCCCGCAGCCCCCTCACAGGGGGAATGCCCCAACACTGCCCCGGCGGACGCCGGGAAACACCCCGCATCGATCCGAGCCGTCCGGGAGGACCGCCAGGGAGGACTGCCAGGGAGAGCCGTCCGCTCACAGTGCGGACGTGCGGGCCCGCACGACGTGGAGCGCGGCCACTGCTCGATCCCCGCAGTGTGGACGGTGGCCCACGACCGCGCCGCCTCCGCCCGGTCCCGCAGGGCCGCCATGGTGGCCCGGTGCTCGCGCAGGGTCCGGGCGACGGCGTTCTCCTGGACGGGCCCCCGCTCGGCCCGCGGATTCACCGGGAACGGACGTCCGATGCCTCCGGGCTGTCGAGCGTGGCCCCGGGGGCGGGCCCCGCAGGCCGACGGGGAGTCACCCCTTCGCGTCACCGCCCCCGTGCCGGGGGAAGGACCGCTCCCGCGCGGGCAGGGCCGGTGACCGCGCGGTCACTTCCTGTCGAGCAGGTTCTGGACCTCCGCCCGGACCTCGTCCGTGGCCAGTCCCCGGATCGTCAGCGTCGTACGGCGGCGCAGCACGTCGTCCGCCGTCTCGGCCCACTCGTGGTCCCGGGCCCAGACGACCTGCGCCCAGATCTCCGGCGCGTCCGGGTGGACGCGCCGGGCCAGCGCCGGGTCGTCGTTGGCCAGCCGGGCGATGTCGAAGGCCAGCGAACCGTAGTGGGTGGCCAGGTGCCGGGCGGTGTCCGCCGCCATGCGCGGACCGGGCGCGGGGCCGTCCACCAGGAGCCGGTGGGCGACCGCGCGCGGGTTGGCGACCCCCGGCAGCGGCAGCTTGCTCGGCAGCGCCGCCACGGGCTCGAAGTCGTCGCCCAGCGGGTGGCCGGGCAGTTCCTGGAGCTTGCGCATCACCGTGCGGCCGATGTGGCGGAAGGTGGTCCACTTGCCGCCCGCGATGGACAGCATCCCGCCGCGGCCCTCGCTGACGACCGTCTCGCGCTTGGCCTTCGCGGTGTCCCCGGGGCCGCCCGGCAGCACCCGCAGGCCGGCGAAGGAGTACGTGATCAGATCACGGTCCAGCTGCTGGTCGCGGATGGAGAACGCGGCCTCGTCGAGTATCTGGGCGGTGTCCTTCTCGGTGACCGCGACATCCGCCGGGTCGCCCTCGAACTCCTCGTCGGTCGTGCCGAGCAGCAGCATGTCCTCCCAGGGGAGGGCGAAGGTGATGCGGTACTTGTCGATCGGCGTGGCCAGCGCGGCCCGCCACGGGGCGGTCCGCTTCAGCACCAGGTGAGCGCCCTTCGACAGGCGGATGGACGGTGCCGCCTTCGGGTCCTCCATCCGGCGCAGGTGGTCCACCCAGGGCCCGGTCGCGTTCAGCACCAGACGGGCGTCGACGCCGAACTCGTCGCCCGACAGCCGGTCGCGCAGCTCGGCACCGGTCACCCGGCCCCTGGTGAACCGCAGGCCGGTCACCTCGGCGTGGTTGAGGACGACCGCGCCCGACCCGGCCGCCGCGCGGACCGTCATCAGCGCCATCCGCGCGTCGTTCATCTGGTCGTCGCCGTACACGGCCACGGCCTTGAGGTTGTCGGTGCGCAGCTCCGGCACGTCCCGCGCGGCCTTGGCGGGGGAGAGCAGATGGCCCACTCCGTCACCGAAGGCCGACAGGGCCGAGTACGCGAAGACACCCGCTCCGAGCTTCGCCGCGCCGTGCGGCCCGCCCTTGTACACGGGGAGGTAGAACGTGAGCGGGTTCGCCAGGTGGGGTGCCACCTGGCGGGAGACCGCACGGCGCTCGAAGTGGTTCTCGGCCACCAGCTTCACCGCGCCGGTCTGCAGGTAGCGCAGACCGCCGTGGAGCAGCTTGGAGGAGGCGGAGGAGGTGGCGCCGGCGAAGTCGCCGGCGTCGACCAGAGCCACCCTGAGGCCGGACTGCGCGGCGTGCCAGGCGGTGGAGATGCCCAGGATGCCACCGCCGATCACGAGAAGGTCGTACGACGCCTTGGAGAGCTGCTCCCGGGTCTCGGCCCGGCTCGGGTTCGAGCTGGAAGCCGGGTGCGTCCCCAGGGCAGGCACGGACTGCAGGGTGGACTGAGTGGTCATGTCGGGTCGTGCTCCTCGTCAGTCTTCGTCCTCGAGCCAGCCCATGGTCCGCTCGACGGCCTTGAGCCAGCTCTTGTACTCACGGTCGCGGATCTCCGCGTCCATGTGGGGGGTCCACTCGGCGGCCCGGCGCCAGTTGGCGCGCAGGTCGTCGGTGTTGTTCCAGAAGCCGACGGCGAGGCCGGCGGCGTAGGCGGCGCCGAGGCAGGTGGTCTCGGCGACCATGGGGCGCACCACGGGCGCGTCCACGAAATCGGCGAGGGTCTGCATCAGCAGGTTGTTGGAGGTCATGCCGCCGTCGACCTTGAGGGCGGTCAGCTCGACGCCGGAGTCCTTCGTCATGGCGTCGGCGATCTCCCGCGTCTGCCAGGCGGTGGCCTCCAGGACGGCGCGGGCGATGTGCGCCTTGGTGACGTACCGGGTCAGGCCGGTGATCACACCGCGGGCGTCGGAGCGCCAGTACGGGGCGAACAGGCCGGAGAAGGCCGGTACGAAGTAGGCGCCGCCGTTGTCCTCGACCGAGAGCGCGAGGGTCTCGATCTCGGCGGCGGTGGAGATCAGGCCCATCTGGTCGCGCATCCACTGCACCAGCGCACCGGTGACGGCGATGGAGCCCTCGAGGGCGTAGACCGGCTTCTGGTCGCCGATCTGGTAGCCGACGGTGGTCAGCAGCCCGCTGTAGGAGTTGATGATCTTGTCGCCGGTGTTCATCACCATGAAGGTGCCGGTGCCGTACGTCGACTTGGTCTCGCCCTCGGCGAAACAGGTCTGGCCGAACAGGGCCGCCTGCTGGTCACCGAGCGCGGAGGCGACCGGGATGCCGCCGAGCAGGTCGCCCAGGCTGCCGCCCTTGATCTCGCCGTAGACCTCGGCGGAGGAGCGGATCTCGGGCAGCATCTCCGTCGGGACGCCGATGGACTCGGCGATCTTCGTGTCCCACTGCATGGTGTGCAGGTTCATCAGCATGGTGCGGGACGCGTTGGTGACGTCGGTGACGTGCTTGCCGCCGTCCGCACCGCCGGTCAGGTTCCAGATGACCCAGGTGTCCATGGTGCCGAAGAGGATGTCGCCCGCCTCGGCACGCTCCTTGAGCCCTTCGACGTTGTCGAGCAGCCAGCGGGCCTTGGGACCGGCGAAGTAGGAGGCGAGGGGGAGACCCGTCTCGCGGCGGAAACGGTCCTGCCCCACGTTGCGGCCGAGCTCGCGGCAGAGGGCGTCGGTGCGGGTGTCCTGCCAGACGATGGCGTTGTGGACCGGCTCACCGGTGTGCCGGTCCCACAGCACGGTGGTCTCACGCTGGTTGGTGATGCCGATGGCCTTGATGTCGTCCCGCGTGATGCCGGCCTTCTCGACGGCGCCGGCGACGACCTCCTGGACGTTGGTCCAGATCTCGGTGGCGTCGTGTTCGACCCAGCCCGGCTTGGGGAAGATCTGCTCGTGTTCCTTCTGGTCGACGGCGACGATGCGGCCGTCGCGGTCGAAGACGATGCAGCGCGACGAGGTCGTGCCCTGGTCGATGGCGGCGATGAACGGACCGTGGCCGTGGGAGGCGATGCCGGCGGAGTGGTCGTCGGTCACTGTGTGCTCCTGGAGGTTCCTTGGGTGCGGGGCTGTACGTACGGCGCTTCTACAAGACTCGGGGTTCCCCGGCAGTGGGGGCACCCTCAGGCGAAGGCGAGGTTGTGGACGCCCGCCGCGAGGGCGCCGCCGATCAGCGGACCGACCACCGGGACCCAGGCGTAGGTCCAGTCGGAGCCGCCCTTGTTGGGCAGCGGCAGAAGGGCGTGCACGATACGCGGTCCGAGGTCACGGGCCGGGTTGATCGCGTAGCCGGTCGGCCCGCCGAGGGACAGACCGATGGAGACGACCACGAGGGCCGTGATCAGACCGCCCAGCACGCCGAGGCCGTTGCCCTCGTCGTTCAGGCCCTGGGTGAGCACGGCGATGATCAGGACGAAGGTGCCGACGATCTCGGTGGCGAGGTTCTGCACCGCGTTGCGGATCTCCGGGCCGGTGGAGAAGATGCCGAGCACCGGGCTGGCGCCCTTCTCCCGGGCCTCGACCGCCTTGTCACCGGCGGCCGGCACGGCCTTGTCGCCGACGATCTCCTTGTCGGTGAGATGGGCCTGGAACTGGCCGTAGTAGGCCACCCAGACCAGCGCGGCGCCGATCATCGCGCCGAGGAACTCTCCGGCGAAGTAGAACGGGACGTTGCTCCAGTCGCCGTCCTTGATGGCGAGGCTCACGGTCACGGCCGGGTTGAGGTGGGCTCCGGAGAGCGGAGCGGAGATGTACACCGCCGTCATGACGGCGAAGCCCCACCCGAAGGCGATGGCGAGCCAGCCGGCGTTGCGGGCCTTGGAGGCCTTCAGGGTCACGGCGGCACACACACCGCCGCCGAGCAGGATGAGTATGGCGGTACCGATGGTCTCGCCGATGAAGATGTCGGAGCTGGACACCCGCGACTCCTTTGTCCTTCGTCCAGGGAAGCCGACCCCGGGTCCCGTCGGAGGTCGGCGCCCTCACTGGTGAGAGCGATGCCGGCCCTTGTCACACCCTAACGCGTATTGCCGTTAGGTGTTCGACAATGCCGACCGATGGACGGGAGTCTTCTTCGCTCTCACCTGTGCGTCAAGAGTTTGGTTGCCGAAAGTGCGATCGTTATCGGGTGCCCCGAGATGTCGATCTTCGGAATTGATCCATGGGTGTATGTCCGTGCTGTCCGTCACGGAGTGCGACGACGACCGGGACGCCGTACGGCGTCCCGGTCCGGGTCTCGTGATGTGTCCGTTGTGCCGGTGCCGCACGGTGTCCGCGCAGGGGTTCCCCGCCCGCGGGCCCGTGCAGGGGGCCCGCCCGGGGTTTGTGCAGGGGCCGTCCACGGTCCGCACGGTCTGCCGGGTCCGACCGGCGTGCCCGCGCCGGGCTCGGAACCGACGGGCACCCAGGGTCCGTGCCAGGGGGCGTCCGCGGCCCGCACGGTGTCCGCGCAGGGGTTCCCCGCGGGGCCCGCCCGGGGTTTGTGCAGGGGCCGTCCACGGTCCGCACGGTCTGCCGGGTCCGACCGGCGTGCCCGCGCCGGGCTCGGAACCGACGGGCACCCAGGGTCCGTGCCAGGGGGCGTCCGCGGCCCGCACGGTGTCCGCGCAGGGGTTCCCCGCGGGGCCCGCCCGGGGTTTGTGCAGGGGCCGTCCACGGTCCGCACGGTCTGCCGGGTCCGACCGGCGTGCCCGCGCCGGGCTCAGAACCGTTGGGCGCCCAGGTCCCGTGAGACCGAGCGGGCGCAGTCCCGGACCGCCGCGATCAGCTCGGGGCGCAGTTCGCCGTCCTGTTGCAGCCGCTCCACCGCGCCCGTGACGCCGACCGCGCCGACCGGCATGCGCCGCCGGTCGTGGACGGGGGCCGCGATCGAGGCCACGCCCTCCCAGGTCTCCTCGACGTCCGCCGCGTATCCGCGGGCGCGAGTGACGTCGAGGATCCGTTCGAAGGCGTCCGGATCGCACACCGTCCGGTCGGTGAACGTCTTGCGGTCGGCCTCCAGGGCCTCGCTGTGGGCCACCGGGTCGTAGGCCGCCAGCACCTTGCCCAGCGCCGTGGAGTGCAGCGGCTGCATGGCCCCTACCTCCAGGACCTGCCGGCTGTCGTCGGGCCGGAACACGTGGTGCACGATCAGCACGCCCTGCTGGTGCAGTACCCCCAGGTAGACGCTCTCGCCGCTGGAACGGGCCAGGTCGTCCGTCCACACCAGGGCGCGCGCCCGCAGCTCGTGCACGTCGAGATAGGTGGTGCCCAGGCGCAGCAGCTCCGCACCCAGCTGGTAGCGCCCGGAGGCTTCGTCCTGCTCGACGAAGCCCACCTGCTGGAGGGTGCGCAGGATGCCGTGGGCCGTCCCTTTGGCCAGTCCCAGCGACGAGGCGATGTCCGACAGGCCGAGCCGTCGCTCGCCGCCCGCCAGCAGGCGCAGCATCGCTGCCGCCCGTTCGAGCGACTGGATGTTCCGTGCCATCGCCGTGCTGCCTCCGTCCCCTTCGACCGCCGCCTCTCGGCGCTACCCCTGTTCGGCAATGCCGAACACTACCGCTCGATGCCGACCTCTCGCCAACGATCCGCCGTCATCGGCCGGGAACAGTGGTGTCGTCCACCGCGTCACCCGTATGCGGGGCACCGGGGCCCGGCCATCATGGTCCGGCTTGTGGACGGCCCGAACACCGGGGCGCGGTCCCCGATACCCTGGCGACGTGCCCCTGCCCGGGAAACTCCATCAGGGATTGTTCCCGGCAGCCGCAAAGCCGACAGCCGTCGCACTTGAGGGAGCCCTTTACATGGCCTCGTTGCCGCTGACCCCTTCCCCCGACAGCCGGACCCGCGTGTCCGCGCTCCGAGAGGCCCTCGCCACGCGCGTGGTGGTCGCCGACGGGGCGATGGGCACCATGCTCCAGGCACAGGACCCCACCCTCGAGGACTTCGAGAACCTCGAGGGCTGCAACGAGATCCTGAACCTGACACGCCCGGACATCGTCCGCTCGGTCCACTCGGAGTACTTCGACGCCGGCGTCGACTGCGTCGAGACCAACACGTTCGGCGCCAACCACAGTGCCGCCTCCGAGTACGACATCGCCGACCGGGTGCACGAGCTCTCCGAGGCCGGCGCCCGCATCGCCCGCGAGGTCGCCGACGAGCACGCCGCGCGCGACGGCCGCACTCGCTGGGTGCTCGGCTCGATCGGCCCCGGCACCAAGCTGCCGACCCTCGGCCACATCGGCTACGGCACGATCCGTGACGGCTTCCAGGCCAACGCCGAGGGACTGCTCGCGGGCGGCGCCGACGCGCTGATCGTCGAGACCACCCAGGACCTTCTCCAGACCAAGGCCTCCATCCTCGGCTCCCGCCGTGCCATGGAGGCGACCGGCGTCGACGTGCCGCTGCTGGCCTCCATGGCCTTCGAGACCACCGGCACCATGCTCCTCGGCTCCGAGATCGGCGCCGCGCTCACCGCGCTGGAACCGCTGGGCATCGACATGATCGGCCTGAACTGCTCCACGGGACCCGCCGAGATGAGTGAGCACCTGCGTCATCTCGCGCGGCACTCCCGCATCCCGCTGCTGTGCATGCCCAACGCGGGCCTGCCGGTCCTCACCAAGGACGGCGCCCACTTCCCGCTCGGCCCCGAGGGCCTGGCCGACGCCCAGGAGACGTTCGTCCGCGACTACGGACTGTCCCTGGTCGGCGGCTGCTGCGGCACCACCCCCGAACACCTGCGCCAGGTCGTCGAGCGTGTCCGTGGCCTCACTCCCGTCGAGCGCGACCCGCGCCCGGAACCGGGCGCCGCCTCCCTCTACCAGAGCGTGCCCTTCCGCCAGGACACCTCCTACCTCGCGATCGGTGAGCGCACCAACGCCAACGGGTCCAGGAAGTTCCGCGAGGCCATGCTCGAGGGCCGCTGGGACGACTGCGTGGAACTGGCCCGCGAGCAGATCCGCGAGGGCGCGCACATGCTCGACCTGTGCGTCGACTACGTCGGCCGCGACGGCGTCGCCGACATGGAGGAACTGGCCGGCCGGTTCGCCACCGCCTCCACCCTGCCGATCGTGCTCGACTCCACCGAGGTCCCCGTCCTGCGGGCCGGCCTGGAAAAGCTCGGCGGCCGGGCGGTCCTCAACTCGGTGAACTACGAGGACGGCGACGGCCCCGAGTCCCGCTTCGCGCGCGTCGCGCAGCTGGCCCAGGAGCACGGAGCGGCGCTGATCGCGCTGACCATCGACGAGGTGGGCCAGGCCCGCACCGCCGAGAAGAAGGTCGAGATCGCCGAACGCCTGATCGACGACCTGACCGGCAACTGGGGCATCCACGAGGAGGACATCCTCATCGACTGCCTCACCTTCACCATCTGCACCGGCCAGGAGGAGTCCCGCAAGGACGGCGTCGCCACCATCGAGGGCATCCGCGAGCTGAAGCGCCGCCACCCCAAGGTGCAGACCACCCTGGGACTGTCGAACATCTCCTTCGGCCTCAACCCGGCCGCCCGCATCCTGCTCAACTCCGTCTTCCTCGACGAATGCGTCAAGGCGGGCCTGGACTCGGCGATCGTGCACGCGTCGAAGATCCTGCCCATCGCCCGCTTCAGCGAGGAGGAGGTCACCACCGCCCTCGATCTGATCCACGACCGGCGCCGCGAGGGCTACGACCCGCTGCAGAAACTGATGCAGCTCTTCGAGGGCGCCACCGCCAAGTCCCTGAAGGCCGGCAAGGCCGAGGAGCTGGCCGCGCTGCCTCTGGACGAGCGCCTCAAGCGGCGGATCATCGACGGCGAGCGCAACGGCCTGGAGACCGACCTCGACCAGGCGCTCGAGACCCGCAAGGCCCTCGACATCGTCAACGACACCCTGCTGGACGGCATGAAGGTGGTCGGCGAGCTGTTCGGCTCCGGTCAGATGCAGCTCCCGTTCGTCCTCCAGTCCGCCGAGGTGATGAAGAACGCGGTCGCCCACCTCGAACCGCACATGGAGAAGGTCGAGGACGGTGAGGACGTGGGCAAGGGCACCATCGTGCTCGCCACCGTCCGCGGCGACGTGCACGACATCGGCAAGAACCTGGTCGACATCATCCTGTCGAACAACGGCTACAACGTGGTCAACCTCGGCATCAAGCAGCCCGTCTCGGCCATCCTGGAGGCCGCGGACGAGCACCGGGCCGACGTCATCGGCATGTCCGGACTGCTGGTCAAGTCCACGGTGATCATGAAGGAGAACCTGGAGGAGCTCAACCAGCGCGGCATGGCCGCCGACTACCCGGTGATCCTCGGCGGCGCCGCGCTGACCCGCGCCTACGTCGAGCAGGACCTGCACGAGATCTACCAGGGCGAGGTCCGCTACGCCCGTGACGCCTTCGAGGGCCTGCGTCTGATGGACGCCCTCATCGGCATCAAGCGCGGAGTGCCCGGCGCGCAGCTGCCCGAACTGAGGCAGCGCCGGGTCCGCGCGGCCACCGTGGAGATCGACGAGCGCCCCGAGGCCGGTCACGTCCGCTCGGACGTCGCCGTCGACAACCCGGTCCCCGAGCCCCCGTTCCGGGGCACCCGGGTGATCAAGGGCATCCAGCTCAAGGAGTACGCGTCCTGGCTCGACGAGGGCGCCCTGTTCAAGGGGCAGTGGGGCCTGAAGCAGGCCCGCGCCGGCGACGGACCGACGTACGAGGAGCTCGCGGAGACCGAGGGACGGCCCAGGCTGCGCGGCCTGCTGGACCGGCTCCAGACGGACAACCTGCTCGAGGCGGCCGTGGTGTACGGCTACTTCCCGTGCGTCTCCAAGGACGACGACCTGATCGTCCTGGACGAGGCCGGCAACGAACGCACCCGCTTCACCTTCCCGCGCCAGCGCCGCGGACGACGCCTGTGCCTGGCCGACTTCTTCCGCCCGGAGGAGTCCGGCGAGACCGATGTCGTCGGCTTCCAGATCGTCACGGTCGGCTCCCGCATCGGCGAGGAGACCGCGCGGATGTTCGAGGCCAACGCCTACCGCGACTACCTCGAACTGCACGGACTGTCCGTGCAGCTGGCCGAGGCACTCGCCGAGTACTGGCACGCGCGCGTGCGCTCCGAACTCGGCTTCTCCGGTGAGGATCCGGCCGTGATGGAGGACATGTTCGCCCTGAAGTACCGGGGCGCCCGCTTCTCCCTCGGCTACGGCGCCTGTCCCGACCTGGAGGACCGCGCCAAGATCGCCGAGATGCTCCGGCCGGAGCGCATCGGCGTCCACCTGTCCGAGGAGTTCCAGCTGCACCCCGAGCAGTCCACGGACGCCATCGTGATCCACCACCCGGAGGCCAAGTACTTCAACGCCCGCTGACCCCGCCAGGGGCCCGCCCGTCACCAGAAGCGGTTGCCCCGGGCACGACGTACACTGGTCGGTCCACCGCAGGCCGGTTCCCTTTGTGGGAACCGGCCTGATCGTCCCCTTGACGGAGGTATGTGGATGACCAGTACGGTTCCCGCGCTCGACGCCCTTCACCGGAGTCCGCGGCCCGCCCGGGCGGGGGAGTCCCGCCCGGCCGGAGGATCCACCCTTCAGGCCGTATTCCTGGACATGGACGGCACCCTGGTCGACACCGAGGGCTTCTGGTGGGACGTCGAGGTCGAGGTGTTCGCCTCCCTCGGCCACATCCTCGACGACTCCTGGCGCCACGTCGTGGTCGGCGGCCCCATGACCCGCAGCGCGGGCTTCCTCATCGAGGCGACCGGGGCCGGCATCCCCCTCGCCGAACTGACGGTGCTGCTCAACGGCGGTTTCGAGGACCGTATCGCCGACACCCTGCCGCTCATGCCCGGCGCCGCCCGCCTGCTGGCCGAGCTGTCCGAGAACGGCATCCCCACGGCCCTGGTCTCCGCCTCGCACCGGCGCATCATCGACCGGGTGCTCACCTCGCTGGGCCCTCAGCACTTCGCGCTGTCGGTCGCCGGTGACGAGGTCCCGCGCACCAAGCCGCACCCCGACCCGTATCTGGCCGCCGCCGCCGGACTCGGTGTGGACCCCCTGCGGTGCGCCGTCGTCGAGGACACGGCGATCGGTGTCGCTTCCGCCGAGGCCGCGGGGTGCCACGTCGTGGCGGTGCCCTCGGTGGCCCCGATCGAGGCGGCCGCCCGGCGGACCGTCGTCCCCTCGCTGGAAGCCGTCGACCTGACTTTTCTGCACGGCCTGATCACGGAAATGCGCTAGGTGTTCACCGAGCGTAGGTCGGCGTACGGGACTGGAATTCCGGGAGTCCGCACCCGGCGGTCCCAGCGGGTGTCCGAAGGAATTCGGACCGCTACCGAACGTTGAATTCCGTCCCCTCGGGCCGGATTTCACCTGTGATGTTCACCACTCCTAGAGGGCTCGACGGAGGGGTCGGCATGTGATGTCCGCCCCTTTTCGACGGGCCCCCGCGTTCCCTTGTGTCCCGATTGGTGGATCACTGCACCAATCCTGCCGCACCGGCGTTTGTCGGTGCGTTCACACCCGGTTCCACTGCGTGATGGAGGCTCAACTTCGGCGGCTGCGGCCCTTCCCGCGAGTCCGGACTAATCTCATCGCGAGAACCTCGCCCCATCCCCGTGATCGGTAGCAACACCCCTGGATGCCGCATACACGGAGTCGACAGCTCTGGAGAAACTCGAGCATGAACCGCAAGACTTTGGTGCTGGCGGCCGCGATCGGTCTGCTCGCGCCGGTACTCGCCGGCTGTGGCGATACCGAGGGCGGGAGCGGCGACGGCGACGCGATCGTCATCGGCACCACGGACCGGTTCACCGTTTCGAAGGACGACCCCGCGCCGGTCGACCCGGCGTTCGCCTATGACGTCGGTACCTGGAACATCCTGCGCCAGACCGTGCAGACACTGCTGATCCAGCCGCGCGGTGACGGCGCGCCGGTGCCCGAGGCGGCCGAGAGCTGCGGTTTCACCGACTCCGGCAACGAGCGGTACAGCTGCACCCTGCGCGAAGGCCTGAAGTTCTCGAACGGTGACCCCATCACCGCGGCCGATGTGAAGTACTCCATCGACCGTGCCCTGGCGATCGAGGCCGACAGTGGTGTCTTCGCGCTGCTGTCCACCATCGACACCGTCGAGACGCAGGGCGACCGCGAGGTGATCTTCCACCTCAAGTCGGCGGACGCCACCTTCCCGTACAAGCTGTCCACCCCGGTCGCGGGCATCCTCCCCGAGGGCTCCTACGACAAGGACAAGCTGCGCGCCGGGTTCGACATCGACGGCTCCGGGCCGTACAAGTTCGAGCCCGAGGTCGAGGACGGCGAGCTGGTGCGCGCCACCTACGTCAAGAACCCCTCCTACAAGGGGTCCCTGAAGGTCGGCCACGACAAGATCGAGATGCTCTCCTACGAGAGCGCCGAGGCCATGGGCGAGGCGCTCGAGAGCAACGAGATCGACATCATGACCCGAGGCATGTCGCCGGAGCAGATCACGAAGCTCGGCAGCGACTCCGACGACACCGTGGACCTCGTCGAGTCACCGGGTCTGGAGATCCGCTACCTGGTCTTCAACACCGATGCCCCCTCCGTGGAGAACAAGGCCGTCCGCCAGGCCATGGCCCGGGTCATCAACCGCAGCGAGCTGGTCGCCAAGGTCTACGGCTCCCAGGCCGAGCCGCTGTACTCGCTGGTCCCCGCGACCGTCACCGGTCACTCCAACGCGTTCTTCAACCTGTACGGCGACCCCGACGTCTCCAAGGCCCGTGAGCTGCTGGGGAAGGCCGGCATCACCACCCCGGTGAAGATGACGCTGCACTACACGACCGACCACTACGGTCCCGCGACCAAGGCGGAGTTCGAGCAGCTCAGCAAGCAGCTCAACGACAGCGGTCTGTTCGACACCGACATCGAGGGCGAGGGCTGGAACACCTTCAAGACGGCCGGCCAGAAGGGCAAGTTCGACGTCTACGGCATGGGCTGGTTCCCCGACTACCCGGACGCCGACAACTTCCTCGACCCGTTCCTGGGCGAGGACAACTTCCTCAAGTCGCCGTACGCCAACACCGAGATCCGCAAGAAGCTGATCCCTGAGACCCGCCGTCAGGCCGACCGGCTGTCCGCCGTCAACAGCCTGAACGCGATCCAGAACATCGTTGCCGAGGAGGTGCCCGTGCTGCCGCTGTGGCAGGGCAAGCAGTACGTCGCCGCGCACGACAGCGTCACCGGTACCGCATACCTGCTCAACTCCTCCTCCACGCTCCAGCTGTGGGAGCTGGGCCGTGGCGTGGGCGGCTGACACGGCGGGCCCGGACCGGGCCCGCATACGCCGAGGGCGCCTCCCGACTTTCGGGAGGCGCCCTCGGCGTATGCGCGTGCGGCGCGTGAGCGGCGCCGGGTGAGCGGGCGGGCGCTACTGCGCTCCCGGGCGCACCAGGCCGCTCTCGTACGCGTACACCGCGGCCTGCACCCGGTCGCGCAGCCCGAGCTTCGTCAGGACATGACCGACGTGCGTCTTCACCGTCGTCTCGCTGACGAACAGGTCCGCGGCGATCTCCGCGTTGGACAGCCCCCGTGCCACCAGCTTCAGCACCTCGACCTCCCGGTCGGTCAGCGTGTGCAGTGTGTCCGGCACCGGCTCGTCACCGGACGGCAGATGCGTGGCGTACTTGTCCAGCAGCCGGCGCGTGACGCTCGGGGCGAGCAGCGCCTCACCGGCGGCCACCACCCGGATCGCCTGTACCAGCTCATGGGCCGGGGCGTCCTTCAGCAGGAAGCCGCTGGCGCCCGCGCGCAGCGCCTCCACCACGTACTCGTCGAGATCGAACGTGGTCAGCACCAGGACCTTCGCCGGGCCGTCCCGCTCGGGGCCGGTGATCTGCCGGGTCGCTTCCACGCCGTCCATCCGCGGCATGCGGATGTCCATCAGCACCACGTCGGGCTGCAGCGCCCGCACCTGGTCCTGGGCCTGGAGGCCGTCCCCGGCCTCGCCGACGACCGCGATGTCCTGCTCGGCCTCCAGGATCATCCGGAAGCCGGTGCGCAGCAGCGGCTGGTCGTCGACCAGTAGGACGCGGATGGCCACGTAAGTCTCCTTCGCTAGTCCGCCCCCATTGTGCCCTGCGCCCTCCGTCCCGCCGGAGTCCGGGGCACCTCACACCGCGTCGGACCCGGCGGTCCTTACCGGCAGCGGATAGGGCGGGGGAGTGCCGCCGAACTCCGGGCAGTGCGCCTGGTGGTCGCACCAGCCGCACAGCTTGGTGGGGCGCGGCCGCCAGTCACCCGTCTCCGTGGCCTCTCGGATGGCCTCCCACAACGCCAGCAGCTTGCGCTCGACGCGCTCCAGGTCGGCGCGGACGGGGTCGTACGTCACGACATCGCCGCTGCCCAGGTACACGAGCTGCAGCCGGCGCGGAATCACCCGCTTCAGCCGCCACACCACCAGGGCGTAGAACTTCATCTGGAACAGCGCGCCCTCCGCGTACTCCGGCCGCGGCGCCTTGCCCGTCTTGTAGTCGACGATCCGTACCTCGCCGGTGGGCGCCACATCCACCCGGTCGATGATCCCGCGCAGCCGCAGCCCGGAATCCAGCTCGGCCTCCACGAACAGCTCCCGCTCGGCGGGCTCCAGCCGGCTCGGATCCTCCAGGCCGAACCAGCGCTCCACCAGCTGCTCCGCCTCCGCCAGCCAGCGCGCCAGCCGCTCGCCCTCCGGATCCTCGGTGAACAGCTCCATGACCTCCGGCCGGGACTCCCGCAGCCGGTCCCACTGCCCCGGTACCAGTGCCTTCGCCCGCGGCGCGGTGCGCTCGGCGGCCGGGACGTCGAACAGGCGCTCCAGTACCGCGTGCACCAGCGTGCCCCGCGTCGCCGCCTCGCTCGGCTTCTCCGGCAGCCGGTCGATGACCCGGAACCGGTACAGCAGCGGACACTGCATGAAGTCATTGGCCCGCGAGGGGGACAGCGAGGCGGGCGGCGCGGCGGGCCGCGCCGCGGCCGCCCCGGCAGTCTCCCCGCGCCCAGCCGTCTCTCCGTCAGTGACCGGCGCGTCCGCCGCCACGACCGGCGTGCTGTCGGACCGCCCCGCGGCCCCGGTGCTCGTCTCCATGTCTCCAGACCTTACGACCCGGCGCCGACAGTGACCGCACACAGCGGGGTGACCGAAGGGAAAGAAGGGGAAGGAGAGGGAGGGCAGGCGCGGTGACGGAGGGGAACGGAGAGGGGTTGGGAACTGCTGGTCTTTGTCTGTGTGTGAGTGTGCTCTGGCGTGAATGAGTGAGTACGGGGGTGGGGTCGGAAGGCTCTGTATCCGGGGTGGGAACGGAAGTCTGCCTGTCGAATGCGTGACCTCTGGCAGGTGGTCGTCGTTGGGTGAGGCGGGTGGGTCTTCACAGCTGATCGGGGGTGCGGGGTGGGTGGTCTGCGAAAGCTTGCGGCACCGTTCATCGCACCGGGCCCGTCGGGTGTGGCCATCCGTACCCGGCTCACGCAGCTCACCGTCGTGGACGTGGAGGTGCTGCGGCAGGTGGGCGCTCATCTGGGCACCCTCGCCTCCCGAGACCTGAGGGCGCGCTGCCGTGACGGCCTGGACCACGACGCCGGAGCGTGGGCGGTGCGCAAGCGTGAGCTGACCCCTCGGTCGTCGGCCCGGTGGGCGGGTGCGATCACCAAAGCCACGCACGACCAGTGGGCGCTGGCCCGCCGCAGCGCCCGCGCCCACATCCAGTCCCTGGAGACGGGGGTGCGGACCCTGCGGCACCGGCTGTCACTGCCCGTCGGGCAGAAGGGGTCCAAGCGCGCACCAGGTGGGTACCGCAGCCGGCGGGAGTGGTTCCACAAGTCCCGCCGCCTGGCCATCCTGGAGCACCGCTTCGAGGAGGTCCGCGCCGAGCGGGAAGCCGGAAAAGTCTCCGTGGTGCGGGGCGGGCGACGCCTGCTGCACCAGCGCCACCACCTCACCGACGCGCACAGGACCGAAGAGCGGTGGCGTCGGGAGTGGCAGGCGGCACGCCGGTTTTTGACCGCCGACGGTGAATCCGGCAAGCGGCACGGGAACGAGACCATCCGCATCAGCCCCGACGGTGAGGTCAGTATCAGACTCCCCGCCCCGCTCAGTCATCTGGCCAATGCCCCGCACGGCCGGTACGTCCTCACCGGCCGGGTCCGGTTCGCGCACCGCGGGCAGGAATGGGCCGACCGCGTCGCGGCGAACCGGGCCATCGCCTACCGCATCCACTACGACGTGAGCCGTGGCCGCTGGTATGTGACCGGCTCCTGGCAGAAGCCCGTCACCCGCACGATCCCCCTGGCTGCGGCGCTGGCACAGGGAACGGTCGGGGTCGACATGAACGCCGACCACCTCGCCGCCTGGCGCCTCGACGTCCACGGCAACCCCACCGGACACCCACACCGCTTCATCTACGACCTGACCGGACCCGCCGACCACCGCGACGCCCAGCTCCGCCACGCCCTGACCCGACTGCTGCACTGGGCCCGCACCTGCGGCGTCAAGGCCATTGCCGTCGAAGACCTCGACTTCACCGCCGAGACAACCCGCGAGAAACACGGCGGACGCAAGCGGTTTCGAAAGCTGCTCTCCGGCCTGCCCACCGGCCGGCTCCGCGCCCGCCTGACCTCCATGGCCGACCGGACGGGCATCACCGTCATCGCCGTCGACCCCGCCTACACCAGTAAGTGGGGCGCCCAGCACTGGCAGAAGCCACTGACCAGCACCACCCGTCACACTACCCGGCACGATGCGGCGAGCATCGCGATCGGACGACGCGCCCAGGGGTATCCCATCCGGCGTCGGACGGCACCGCCCCGCACCCACCAGAGCGATGGATGCGGGCATCGGACCGTCCAGGCCGGACCGGATGCCCCCGGGCGTGAGGGACCCCGCCCCCGCCTTCCCGGACCACGGACACGATCCGTGCCGCCGGACGCGGAACGAACGCGGGCGACCAGGACACCCAACACCGTTCGGGGTGCCCGCAGCGAGCAGGAATGGGTCCAGCACTCACTCCTGCTCACCGAATAGGAACGGTGCCGAGGCGAAAGGTGTGGCAACGGCCGCATACCATCGACTCGAGACCCTCCCGTCCGGCAGGCGCGGGAGACGCAGCGACGAGGGGACACCGGTGGACGCAAGCGGCGGACGCGGGCAGCCGTGCTCCGGCAACGACGAGCCGGCCGAGCGCCACGCAGGGCGCCCGGCAGGCGAGCCCACCACGGACGGGGGCCGCTTCGACCCGGCCGAAACCACCCCGAACCCCTCGGACACCCCAAGCCCCTCGGACACCCCGAACCTCTCGAACCCCTCGGACACCCCGAACCCCTCGGACGACCGGTCCGCCGAGCACGCCGCCGACCGCATCCCGCCGACCTTCCAGGACACTCCGCCGAGGACCGGCGGCGCCCCGACGGAAGCCGGGCCCACGCCCCGCAACGGGACGCCCGATCAGCCCTCCACCCCGGCGACCTCGCAGGAGCCGGACGGGACCACCGGGGCCCGTGACCCGAGGACCCCGCACGGAACCGACCCCACCGGAACCGACACCCCGTCCGGTACCCGTGCGACCGGTCCCCCGCCCGAGGAGACCCCCGCCGGCCACCGGCCCCCGCCCCCCGAGCCGGACCCACCGCACCAGCTCCACCACCACCCCGACCGCCCTCTCACCCACTCGGCACCCGGCAAGGAACCAGCGCCGCAGCGCCCGGCGGAACAGCAGCGCGGCGGACTGTTGATGGGACGCCCTTTCGGCGTGCCCGTCTACGTCGCGCCCAGCTGGTTCCTCGTCGCCATCCTCATCACCTGGGTCTTCGGCGGCCAGATCGACCGCGTACTGCCCGAGCTCGGCGCCGCCAGCTACCTGGTCTCACTGTTCTTCGCCGTCGCCTTCTACGCCTCGGTGCTGGTCCACGAACTCGCCCACACACTGGCCGCCCTTCGCTTCAAGCTCCCGGTGCGCCGCATCCAGCTCCAGTTCTTCGGCGGCGTCTCCGAGATCGAGAAGGAGGCCGAGACACCCGGGCGGGAGTTCGTGCTCGCCTTCGTGGGCCCCCTGCTCTCCCTCGTCCTGTCCGGCTTGTTCTACCTCGGACTGCTCGCCGTCGACCCCGGCTCCGTACCCGGCGTCCTGCTGGCCGGCCTGATGATCTCCAACCTCATCGTGGCCGTTTTCAACCTCCTGCCCGGCCTCCCCCTCGACGGCGGACGCATGCTCCGCGCGGTCGTCTGGAAAATCACCGGCAAGCCGATGAGCGGCACCGTCGCCGCCGCCTGGGTGGGCCGCGCCCTCGCCATCTCCGTCCTGGTCGGCCTCCCCCTGCTCACCCAGTCCGGAGTTCTCGGCTCCGACGCCGCGGACGGCGTCGGCATGGACACCGTCCTCGACGCCCTGCTCGCCGCCATCCTCGCGGCGATCATCTGGACCGGCGCCGGAAACAGCCTGCGCATGGCCCGCCTGCGCGAGCACCTGCCGGAACTGCGCGCCCGCGCCCTGACACGCCGCGCGGTGCCCGTCGAGACCGACACCCCCCTCTCCGAGGCGCTGCGCCGCGCCAACGCCGCCGGAGCCCGCGCACTCGTCGTCGTCGACCCCGACGGCACCCCGCTGTCCCTGGTGCGCGAGGCAGCCATCGTCGGCGTACCCGAACACCGCCGCCCCTGGGTCGCGGTCAGCGGGCTCGCCCAGGACCTCACCGACGGCATGCGCGTCTCCGCCGAGCTCGCGGGGGAGGAACTCCTGGAAGCCCTGCGTGCCGCGCCCGCCACCGAGTACCTGGTCGTCGAGACGACCGGCGAGATCTACGGCGTCCTGTCCGCGGCCGACGTCGAGCGCGCCTTCGTCAAGGCCATGGCACGCCCCGCCTGACGCCTGACGCCTGACGCCTGACGCCTGACGGCCGGCGGGCCCGTCGCCCGCCCGCGGGCCCCGAGTGGTCAGTGGCCCGTGCCGGGACCGGTAGGCTGGTCACATGTCCGAACCGACCGGTGCCGCCCGCCGCCGCGGGCCCTTCAAGGTCGGGGACCAGGTACAGCTGACCGACCCCAAGGGCCGCCACTACACGTTCACGCTCGAGGCCGGGAAGAACTTTCACACCCACAAGGGTTCCTTCCCCCACGACGAGCTGATCGGCGCACCCGAGGGCAGCGTTGTCCGCACCACCGGGAACGTCGCCTACCTCGCGCTGCGCCCCCTGCTCCCCGACTACGTCCTGTCCATGCCCCGCGGGGCAGCCGTCGTCTACCCGAAGGACGCGGGGCAGATCCTCGCCTTCGCCGACATCTTCCCCGGCGCCCGCGTGGTGGAGGCCGGTGTCGGCTCCGGCTCCCTGAGCAGCTTCCTGCTGCGTGCCATCGGCGATCAGGGCATGCTGCACAGCTACGAACGCCGCGAGGACTTCGCCGAGATCGCCCAGGCCAACGTGGAGCGCTACTTCGGCGGCCCGCACCCCGCCTGGCAGCTCACCGTCGGCGACCTTCAGGACAACCTGTCCGACACCGAGGTCGACCGTGTCATCCTCGACATGCTCGCTCCCTGGGAATGCCTGGAGGCAGTCTCCAAGGCGCTCGTCCCCGGCGGCATCCTCTGCTGCTACGTCGCGACCACCACCCAGCTCGCCCGGACCGTCGAGTCCATCCGGGAGATCGGTTCCTTCAACGAGCCGACCGCCTGGGAATCGATGATCCGCAACTGGCACATCGAAGGTCTCGCCGTCCGCCCGGACCACCGCATGATCGGCCACACCGGCTTCCTGCTCACCGCCCGCCGGCTCGCCGACGGCGTGGAGCCCCCCATGCGACGCCGCCGCCCGGCCAAGGGCGCCTACGGCGAGGACTACTCGGGACCCAACGCCGACGCGGGCACCGCACGCTGACACGACCCGCCACCACGACAACGCACGAGCGCCGTGGCGCAGTTCCCCACCCGCACCGGGAACTGCGCCACGGCGCTCTTCTGTTGACGCGACGCGAGGGGCCGGGAGGGGGCCTCCCCGCACCACAACCCCGCACCCCGCCGTTCCCCCGCACTGTGACGTGTGGCACGATGCTGGCCATCCCACCGGCACAGCTCTCACAGGAGACGCTCCTCGTGCAGTCACCCGCCGTCCCGGAGCTCGCGCACACGCACACCCGCCCGATCCACTGGGTCGCCACCGCCACGGCCGTCGCAGGAGTGGTGGCGCTCTCCTCCCTGATGCAGCCCGGAGCCGCGACAGCGGCCCAGCCCCCCGCCCCGGAGACGAAGAGCGCCCCGGCGCACATCGCACCCCCCGACCCGGCGGCCGTCGAGTTCCCGCTCGAATGCGGTCCGGTGAACGTGGTGGTCAAGAAGCACGCGGCCGGTGACCTGGACGGCGACGGCCGGCCCGAGACGGTGGCGGCCGTCCACTGCGACGCCTCCATGGGCACCCCGCCCGACGGCATGTACGTGCTGACCCAGGCCGCCGGAGCCACCACGCCCCGCGTGGTGGCCACCCTCGTCGACCCCGAGGACCGCACCAACGTCGACGACTTCGCCGTACGCGACGGCGAGGTCACCGCGGTGATTCTCGGCTACTCGTCCAACGACGTGCCCCGTTGCTGCCCCGACGTGCGCGAGAGCGTGAAGTGGCACTGGGACAACGGGGTGTTCATCCGGTCCGAGCCCTCCGGCGCCCGGAGCGTGTGAACCCGGCGCGGACGCACGCCGCGCAACTCGGGGCACACACCCCGGCACACGCCCACGCGCGCGCTCCGGAGCACCCGAGAGCGTGTGGAAAACGGACAGGGGCGACGAGCGGTGCCGAACCGGTCACCCGGCGTCCGGCCCGTACACCTCCACGCCGTCCGCCACGCGACGCACGTGGATGCACTCACCCGGACACTCCCTCGCGGAGTCGACCACGTCGGTGAGGATCGGCAACGGCACACGCGTCGTCGCCCCCGTGGCCTGCAACAACTCGTCGTCCGAGCCCTTCACGTACGCCAGCCCGTCGATATCCAGCTCGAACACCTCCGGCGCGTACTGCGCGCAGATGCCGTCGCCGGTACACAGGTCCTGGTCGATCCAGACCTCCAGGGCCACACCCTCGACTCCGGCCTCCTGCTGCACGCTCATCTCTCCTGCCGTCTCCCCGTGTCCCGGTCCCACGCGTCGAACCGAGCGGGAATCCGGCCAGCTCCGACGGGTGTTGAACACATCGACCCTACCTTCGCCGGGATTCCCGCCACCCACGGTGGGTATTCCCCTGGCGTGAGGGAGAGCGCAAGGGTGAAGATCGGACACACCTCGACCGTCTTTGTGATCTAGGGGTTTCAATCGACACCCGCCCAGGTAGGGTCTGGAAGCGTCCAGCTCCCCTTGGAGGAGGTGAGGACCGTGGCAGCCCACGACGACGACATGAACCGCGGCATCCGCCCGGGACGCGGGTCCGAGGACCCGGCCGGGCAGATTGCCTACCTTGAGCAGGAGATCGCCGTCCTGCGCCGCAAGCTCGCCGACTCTCCGCGACACACGAGGATTCTCGAAGAGCGGATCGTCGAGCTGCAGACCAACCTGGCCGGCGTGTCCGCCCAGAACGAACGACTCGCCGGCACGCTCCGCGAGGCCCGTGACCAGATCGTGGCCCTCAAGGAAGAGGTCGACCGGCTCGCACAGCCCCCGGCCGGCTTCGGAGTCTTCCTCACGGCGAACGAGGACGGCACCGCCGACATCTTCACCGGTGGCAGAAAACTCCGGGTGAACGTGAGTCCCGGCGTCGACCTCGACGAGCTCCGGCGTGGCCAGGAAGTGATGCTCAACGAAGCGCTCAACGTGGTCGAGGCCATGAAGTTCGAGCGCGTCGGCGACATCGTCACCCTCAAGGAGATCCTCGAGGACGGCGAACGGGCACTCGTCCTCGGGCACACCGACGAGGAACGCGTGGTCCGGCTCGCCGAGCCCCTGCTGGGCATCACCATCCGCCCCGGCGACGCGCTCCTGCTCGAACCCCGCTCCGGGTACGTCTACGAGGTCGTCCCCAAGAGCGAGGTCGAGGAACTCGTCCTCGAAGAAGTCCCCGACATCGGCTACGAGCAGATCGGCGGCCTCGGCAACCAGATCGAAGCCATCCGCGACGCCGTCGAGCTGCCCTACCTCCACCCGGACCTGTTCAAGGAGCACGAACTGCGTCCGCCCAAGGGTGTCCTGCTCTACGGGCCCCCCGGATGCGGCAAGACGCTCATCGCCAAGGCCGTCGCCAACTCGCTGGCCAAAAAGGTCGCCGAAGTGACCGGCCAGGCCTCCGGTAAGAGCTTCTTCCTCAACATCAAGGGCCCCGAGCTCCTCAACAAGTACGTCGGCGAGACCGAGCGGCAGATCCGCCTGGTCTTCCAGCGGGCCCGGGAGAAGGCCAGCGAGGGCACCCCCGTCATCGTCTTCTTCGACGAGATGGAATCCCTCTTCCGCACCCGTGGCTCCGGCGTCAGCTCCGACGTGGAGAACACGATCGTCCCGCAGCTCCTCGCGGAGATCGACGGCGTGGAGGGCCTGCAGAACGTGGTCGTGATCGGTGCCTCCAACCGTGAGGACATGATCGACCCCGCCATTCTGAGGCCCGGCCGGCTCGACGTGAAGATCAAGATCGAACGTCCGGACGCCGAGGCGGCCAAGGACATCTTCGGCAAGTACCTCACCCCACGCCTCCCGCTGCACAGCGACGACCTCGCCGAGCACGGCGGCGACCGGGGCACAACGGTCCAGAGCATGATCCAGTCCGCTGTGGAACACATGTACGCCGAAACCGAGGAAAACCGCTTCCTGGAAGTCACCTACGCCAACGGAGACAAGGAAGTCCTCTACTTCAAGGACTTCAACTCCGGCGCCATGATCGAGAACATCGTCGGCCGCGCCAAGAAGATGGCGATCAAGGACTTCCTCGAAAAGACCCAGAAGGGCCTCCGCGTCTCCCACCTGCTCCAGGCCTGCGTGGACGAGTTCAAGGAGAACGAGGACCTGCCCAACACCACCAACCCCGACGACTGGGCCCGGATCTCCGGAAAGAAGGGCGAGCGGATCGTTTACATCCGCACCCTCATCACCGGAAAGCAGGGCTCGGACACCGGACGCTCCATCGACACGGTGGCGAACACCGGTCAGTACCTGTAAAAGACAGGGCGGCTGCGGGTTCCCTCGGTGGGTACCCGCAGCCGACTGTTTTCCGCAGCCACCACCGGAACACAGCAATGACGCAAATGATCTCCCCACCAGTGCAAAGGCGTTCTAGGCTCTTCAATACCGCCGAGTCGCACAGTGTGGGGACGGGCACCGCACACGCACCGGAGCGCCGGCGGTACTTGAGCAGCGACCCCGACCGGGGGCGCCGCCAGGCAAGGAGGGCCGCATGACCGTACGGCGAGTAATGGGCATCGAGACGGAGTACGGGATCTCCGTCCCCGGTCACCCCAACGCCAATGCCATGCTCACCTCGTCCCAGATCGTGAACGCCTACGCGGCGGCGATGCACCGGGCCCGCCGGGCCCGCTGGGACTTCGAGGAGGAGAACCCGCTGCGGGACGCGCGAGGCTTCGACCTCGCCCGCGAGGCCGCCGACTCCAGCCAGCTCACCGACGAGGACATCGGCCTCGCCAATGTCATCCTCACCAACGGCGCACGCCTCTACGTCGACCACGCACACCCCGAATACAGCGCCCCCGAGGTCACCAACCCCCGCGACGCCGTCCTCTGGGACAAGGCCGGCGAACGGATCATGGCCGAAGCCGCGGAACGGGCCGCCGCGCTCCCGGGCGCCCAGCCCATCCACCTGTACAAGAACAACACCGACAACAAGGGAGCCTCCTACGGCACCCACGAGAACTACCTGATGAAGCGGGAGACGCCCTTCTCGGACATCGTCCGCCACCTCACCCCGTTCTTCGTCTCGCGCCAGGTCTTCACCGGCGCGGGACGCGTCGGCATCGGCCAGGACGGCCGAGAACACGGCTTCCAGCTCAGCCAGCGCGCGGACTACTTCGAGGTCGAGGTCGGTCTCGAGACCACGCTGAAGCGCCCCATCATCAACACCCGCGACGAACCCCACGCCGACGCCGAGAAGCACCGCCGGCTCCATGTGATCATCGGCGACGCGAACCTGTCCGAGATCTCGACCTACCTGAAGCTCGGCACGACCGCGCTCGTACTGTCGATGATCGAGGACGGCTTCATCGCCGTGGACCTCGCCGTCGACCAGCCCGTACGGACGCTGCACCAGGTCTCGCACGACCCCACCCTGAAGCGGCTGGTCACGCTCCGCAGCGGCCGCACACTCACCGCCGTCCAACTCCAGATGGAGTACTACGAACTCGCCCGCAAATACGTCGAGGAACGGTACGGAGCCGACGCCGACGACCAGACCAAGGATGTCCTGACCCGCTGGGAGGACACCCTCAACCGCCTGGAGAACGACCACATGAGCCTGGCCGGCGAGCTGGACTGGGTCGCCAAGCGGCAGCTCATGGAGGGCTACCGGCGCAGGGACGATCTGGACTGGGACGCCGCCCGGCTGCACCTCGTCGACCTCCAGTACGCCGACGTGCGGCCCGACAAGGGGCTCTACAACCGCCTCGTCGCCCGCGGCAGCATCAAGCGGCTGCTGGACGAGACAGAGGTCGAACGGGCCCGGACGAAGCCGCCCGAGGACACCCGCGCCTACTTCCGCGGACGCTGCCTGGAGCAGTACGCGGACGACGTAGCGGCGGCTTCCTGGGACTCGGTGATCTTCGACCTGCCCGGCAGGGACTCGCTCCAGCGCGTCCCAACCCTGGAACCGCTTCGCGGAACGCGTAATCATGTCAAGGAGCTCCTGGACCGCTGCCGAACGGCAGAAGACCTGGTCAGGGTGTTGTCCGGCAACTGAGCCGGCCCGCACGACCGGGCCGCCGGACAGGGTGGAAAGTCCGGCGAAAGGGAATCATCGAGGTGGCCGCCGTACGTTGTAGGAACTACGGGGCCCATGTCGGATCCTGCTTGTAGGGTCTGATCAAGAACGTCGAACCGAGCGGGGTGAGGGTTATGGCGACCAAGGACACCGGCGGCGGACAGCAGAAGGCGACGCGTTCCACCGAGGAGGTCGAGGAGGCGCCCGAGGCGCAGGCATCCGAAGACCTCAAGGAGCGCCAGGAGCAGCTGAGCGACGACGTGGACGACGTCCTCGATGAAATCGATGACGTGCTCGAGGCTAACGCAGAGGATTTCGTTCGGTCCTTCGTGCAGAAGGGTGGACAGTAGAAATCCCTTTAGATCGAGGGTTGCGGGGGAGCCTGGGTTGGAAAATGAAGGCGACCTGAAGCGCTGCTCGCGGTGTAAACAACACAAGCCGCGGGCAGCGTTCGCGCGGAACAGGGCAATCCGGGATGGCTTGCAGGTCTATTGCCGGGAGTGCGCGGCCGCATACCACCAAGAGCGGCAGTTGGCCAAGGGACGAAGGGTCAGGCCGAGAGTCGAGGTGCCCGAGGGGCACAAGTACTGCTGGACGTGCGGTGAGGTCAAACCGCACAGTGAATGGACGCGAAATCGCACAGCGTCGGACGGCCTGGCGACGCTGTGCAAGTCCTGCAAGGCGCTGAAGGGACGCGCGGGCCACCTGAAGCGTCAGTATGGCATCACGGAAGCCGAGCGGGACCAGATGGTCGCCTCGCAGATGGGGCTCTGCGTGATTTGTTTGCGCGCCCCCGCCGTTCATGTGGATCACTGCCACAGGACGGGTAAGGTCCGTGGCGTACTGTGCTTCAACTGTAATTCGGCCATCGGCAAGTTGGGAGACGATCCCGACGCTGTTCGTCGGGCTGCCGCCTACCTGGAAGGAACCTCGTGGAAGCCAACACTCGTAGCACCGGGCGTCTACCGGCTGCCTTCCTGACTCCCGGGTCGTCGTCCTTCATGGACTTCCTGTCGGAGCATCAGCCGGAGATGCTCCCGGGGAAGCGGCAACTGCCGCCTGTTCAGGGCGTGATCGAGGCGCCGCACGGGACCACGATCGTCGCCGTGAGCTTCCCCGGCGGTGTCGTGCTCGCCGGTGACCGCCGGGCCACCATGGGCAATGTCATCGCCCAGCGGGACATCGAGAAGGTGTTCCCCGCGGACGAGTACTCGGCGGTGGGCATCGCCGGTACGGCGGGGCTCGCCGTGGAGATGGTGAAGCTGTTCCAGCTGGAGCTGGAGCACTTCGAGAAGGTCGAGGGCGCGCAGCTGTCCCTGGAGGGCAAGGCGAACCGGCTGTCGACCATGATCCGGTCCAACCTCGGGATGGCGATGCAGGGGCTGGCCGTGGTCCCGCTGTTCGCGGGGTACGACGTGGACCGGGAGAAGGGGCGGATCTTCTCCTACGACGTCACGGGCGGGCGTTCGGAGGAGCAGGGGTACGCGGCCACCGGCTCCGGGTCGGTCTTCGCGCGCAGTGCCATGAAGAAGCTCTTCCGGGGTGATCTGAGCGAGTCCGAGGCGACCACCCTGGTGGTGCAGGCCCTGTACGACGCCGCGGACGACGATTCGGCGACCGGCGGTCCCGATGTCGCCCGCCGGATCTACCCGATCGTCACGGTGATCACCGAGGACGGCTTCCGCCGGCTCACCGAGGACGAGGCGGCCGGGATCGCCCGGGCGGTGCTGGAGCGGCGGCTGGAGCAGCCGGACGGTCCGCGTGCCGCGCTGCTGTAGGGCACGGGGTTCGTCGGTGACGGTCCTTCATCCAGCCTCCATCCAGTGACCTCGACAGAAAGGGACGGTTGATCCGTGTCGACGCCGTTCTATGTCTCACCCCAGCAGGCGATGGCCGACCGGGCGGAATACGCCCGTAAAGGGATCGCGCGCGGCCGCAGTCTGGTCGTGCTGCAGTATGCCGACGGCATCGTGTTCGTCGGCGAGAACCCGTCCCGTGCGCTGCACAAGTTCAGCGAGATCTACGACCGGATCGGTTTCGCCGCCGCCGGTAAGTACAACGAGTACGAGAATCTGCGGATCGGTGGTGTGCGCTACGCCGATCTGCGGGGTTACACCTACGACCGGGCCGACGTGACGGCCCGGGGCCTGGCGAACGTGTACGCGCAGACGCTGGGCACGATCTTCTCGAGTGCGGCGGAGAAGCCGTACGAGGTGGAGCTGGTGGTGGCCGAGGTCGGCGAGACCCCGGAGGGCGACCAGATCTACCGGCTGCCGCACGACGGTTCCATCGTCGACGAGCACGGCTCGGTGGCGGTGGGGGGCAACGCGGAGCAGATCGGCGGTTATCTGGACCAGCGGCACCGGGACGGCATGACGCTGGCCGAGGCGCTGGCGCTGGCGGTGCAGTCGCTGTCGCGGGACACCAACGGCAGTGAGCGGGAGATTCCCGCGGAGCGGCTGGAGGTGGCTGTGCTGGACCGTACGCGGCCGCAGCAGCGGAAGTTCAAGCGGATCACCGGCCGGCAGCTGGCGCGGCTGCTGGAGGTCGGCGGTGCGGAGACGGCGTCCGAGGCGGAGGCCGACGTGGAGGCGGAGGACGAGGCCTCAGGCGCGTCCGGGGGTCCGTCCGAGGGCACGCCGGGGGGCAAGGAGTAGCACCGGCCGGCATCCGTCTTGTCCGGGTGGGCCCGTGCGGCCCGGTGGGGGTGTGCGTCCGCGGTGCGGGCGGGCGCCCCCGCCGGGCTTTTCATGGGTGCGGTGCGGGCGGGGCCGTCGATTCCCGGATCACCAGGTGGACGGGGATGTCGACGGCGTCGGGGGTGCGGTGGTCGAGGACCGCGAGGAGGGCCTGCATGCCGCGTTCACCGAAGAGTTCCGCGTCGAGGCGGACGGTGGTGAGTTCCGGGTCGAGGGCCGTGGCCAGGGCCAGGTCGTCGAGGCCGGTGACGGAGAGGTCGTCGGGGATGCGCAGGCCGAGCCGGCGGGCCGCCTTGTAGGTGCCGGCGGCGAGCTGGTCGTCGTCGCAGACGACGGCGGTGGGGCGGCCGGGGGTTGCCAGGGCGGCGTGGGCGGCGGTGACGGCGCCCTGGATGGAGATGGGTGACCGGGCGGTGCGCAGGGTCGTGCCGGGGACCGTGGCCAGCTGGGCCGCCAGTTCGCGGGCGCGTACCTCGAAGGTCCAGGAGGGGACGTCCGCCGCCAGGTGGAGGACGTCGCGGTGGCCCAGGTCCAGGAGATGGCGGGCGATGTGGCGGATCCCGTCGGCGATGTCGAGGTTGACCGTCGCGGCGCCCAGGGTGCTTCCGGGGTCGCTGTCGAGCATGACCAGGGGGAGCTGGTCGCCGCGGATCGCGGTGAGGGCGTCCGCGGCCATGGAGGAGGCGATGACGCCGTCGAGGGCGGCCTGCCCGGAGGCGAAGGGGTTGCGGGCGGGGCCGATGCCTTCGGGGGAGGGGTAGAGAACGACGCCGAAGCCGTGCTGGGCGGCGACGCGCGCGGCTCCGGTGTAGACGCCGGCGAAGAACTCGGTGGTGAGGGCGGGGACGACCAGGAGCACTGTGCGGGTGTGGCCGAGGCGCAGGTTGCGGGCGGCCAGGTTCGGGCGGTAGCCGAGGGTGTGCGCCGCCTCGCGTACGCGTTGTGCCGTGGTTTCCGAGACGCGGCCACGCCATTTGTCGCCCATGACGAGGGAGACGGCGGCCTGGGAGACGCCGGCGGCCTGCGCGACGTCCCGGCTGGTGGGGCGGGTCTGGGCTCGGGCCACCGTGGGACCGCTCCTTCGACTGGACTCCGTCTGGACTGGTGAACAGCGGACATGGTACGTATGAAGAACGAGGTTATACGTACAACGTCGGGGTTCCGAGGAGCATCGGCGGGCGAGTGGAGGGTGCTGCATGGCCACGGGATACCTGGAGATCCTCCGGGTGCGGCACGCCGCCCGGCTGCTGGTGGGCACGCTGGTGGGCCGGCTGCCCAACGGGACCGCGGCCATCGCGATCGTGCTGTTCGTCCGCGCGGAGGGCGGTTCGTACAGTCTGGCCGGTGCCCTGGCGGCGGTGTACGGCGTGGCCAACGCGGTCGGGCAGCCGGTGCTGGGGCGGCTCGTGGACCTGCGGGGCCAGCCGCGGGTCCAGTTGCCCGCCGCGGTGCTGTCGGCGCTGGCGATGGCGGTCTTCGCGTTCGTGGGGACCGAACCGCGGGCCGCGGCGTACGCGGCGGTGGCCGCCGCGGGGCTGTTCACGCCGCCGTTGGAGGGCGGGCTGCGGGCCCTGTGGTCCTCGGTGCTGCACCGCGAGGACCAGGTGCACCGGGCGTACGCGATGGACGCGGTGGCGCAGGAGGTGATGTTCACCGTAGGGCCGCTGCTCGTCACGGTGTGCGCGTCGCTCTGGTCGCCCGCGGTAGCCCTGCTGGTGCTGAACGGGCTGGGGGTGCTGGGCGCGTTGTCCGTGGTGGTGTCGGCGCCTTCGCGCGCGTGGCGGTCGGCGCCGCGCGAGGCGCACTGGCTGGGGGCGCTGCGCTCGCCGGGGCTGCTGGCGCTGCTGGGTGCCTTCCTGTTCGTCGGTATCGCGCTGGGATCCATCACGGTGGCCTCGGTGCCCTATGGGGACGAACACGGCGGCGCTCACGTGTACGGCTGGCTGATGGCGGGCCTGGGGCTCGGCGCGCTCGTCGGCGGCATGGCGTACGGGGCGCGGCAGTGGGCGGGCGAGCCGGCGCGGCGACTGCAGGTGCTGGTGGCCTTCCTGGCGGTGTGTTACCTGCCGCTGACGCTGATGCCCGGGCCGGTGGCGATGACCCTGCTCGCGGTGGTCGCCGGTGTGTTCCTGGCCCCGGCGATCGCGTGTGCCTTCGTGCTGGTGGACCGGCACGCACCGGCCGGGACGGTCACGGAGGCGTTCTCGTGGCTGGTGACGACGTTCACCGTGGGCGCTTCGGTGGGGACGGGTCTGGCCGGGCCGGTGGTCGAGGCGAGCGGCGCGCAGGGGGGTTTCGCGATGCCGGCTGTCGCGGGTGGCGTGGCTTTTCTGGTTTTGATGTGCACCGGAAGGGTATTGGCGGTTCCCGCGGGCGGGGCCGTAGTTGCGGCCGGTTCGGAAAATGATCCGAACCGTGCCCTCGAACCCCGTTTGGGTTCAGGGGATCGGGCGTAATGTTCAGTCATGGACCGCCGCATTTTCGGGCTGGAGAACGAGTACGGCGTCACGTGCACGTTCAGGGGACAGCGCCGTCTGTCTCCTGACGAGGTGGCGCGGTACCTCTTCCGCCGTGTCGTGTCATGGGGCCGCAGCAGTAACGTCTTTCTGCGCAACGGCGCCCGCCTTTATCTCGACGTGGGTTCGCATCCGGAATACGCCACACCCGAATGCGACAACCTGACCGAGCTGGTCACCCACGACAAGGCTGGGGAGCGCATTCTCGAAGGACTCCTGGTGGACGCCGAACGACGCCTGCACGAGGAGGGAATCGCGGGCGACGTCTACCTGTTCAAGAACAACACCGACTCGGCGGGCAACTCGTACGGGTGTCACGAGAACTTTCTGGTGGCCCGGCACGGGGAGTTCTCGCGACTCGCGGACATCCTCATCCCGTTCCTGGTGACCCGCCAGCTGCTGTGCGGCGCCGGGAAGGTGCTGCAGACGCCGCGTGGCGCGGTGTACTGCGTCAGCCAGCGGGCCGAGCACATCTGGGAGGGCGTCTCCTCGGCGACGACCCGGTCCCGGCCGATCATCAACACGAGGGACGAACCGCACGCGGACGCCGAGCGGTACCGCCGGCTCCATGTCATCGTCGGCGACTCGAACATGTCCGAGACGACCATGCTGCTGAAGGTCGGTGCCACCGATCTGGTACTGCGCATGATCGAGGCGGGCACGGTGATGCGTGACCTCACGCTGGAGAACCCGATCCGGGCGATCCGTGAGGTGAGCCACGACATCACGGGCCGCCGCAAGGTCCGCCTGGCGAGCGGACGTGAGGCCTCCGCCCTGGAGGTGCAGCGCGAGTACTACGAGAAGGCGGTGGACTTCTGCGAGCGCCGTGGCATCCGCACCGGCACGGTCGAGCAGGTGCTCGAGCTGTGGGGCCGCACGCTGGACGCGATCGAGGCCGAGGACCTCGACCGCATCGGCACCGAGATCGACTGGGTGATGAAGTACAAGCTCATCGAGCGGTACCGGGCCAAGCACAACATGACCATGTCGCATCCGCGGGTCGCGCAGATAGACCTCGCCTACCACGACATCCACCGTCGTCGTGGTCTGTACTACCTGCTGGAGAAGAGGGGGCAGGCCGCCCGGATCTGCAACGACATGAAGATCTTCGAGGGCAAGTCCGTTCCGCCGCAGACCACCCGGGCGCGGCTGCGCGGTGACTTCATCCGCCGGGCGCAGGAGCAGCGGCGGGACTTCACCGTCGACTGGGTGCACCTCAAGCTCAACGACCAGGCGCAGCGGACGGTGCTGTGCAAGGACCCGTTCCGGTCGGTGGACGAGCGGGTGGAGAAACTGATCGCCGGTATGTGAGACGCGTTGTTCCTCGGTTCTCCCGAACCGAGGAACGCCACACGGGCGCCGTACGTTACTCAGTGCGGCGCCCTTCTCACGCCGTAGAGTTGCGCGGACGCCACCGACAAGATCGATGATTACGAGGCCCCCACCGTGCGCCGACGCTCACTTCTCATTGCCGTACCCGCTGGACTGGCCGCTCTCGCCGCGTGCGGCGACGGCGGGTCCGATTCGAGCAAGGCCAGCGAGAGCGCCTCGCCGTCCGCGCCGGACGCGTCGGCCGCGCCCCCGCCGAAGATCGTCGACGGCCCGCTGCCGGCGATCACCGAGGGGGTGAAGTTCGGTGAGAAGCCCACCGTGGCCAAGGGCAGCGGCGACCCGTCCAAGGACCTCGCGGTGAAGACCGTCATCGCGGGCGGTGGCAAGGCCATCGCGGAGAACGACTTCGTGGTGGCCCACTACCTGGGCCAGGTGTGGAGCACCGCGAAGGTGTTCGACAACTCCTACGACCGCAAGGCTCCGCTGGCGATCCAGCTGGCCCAGGGCAGCATCATCGACGGCTGGCGGTACGGGCTGACGGGGAAGAAGGCCGGCAGCCGGGTCCAGATGGCGATCCCGCCCACCTGGGGGTACGGCACGCAGGGCAATGAGCAGGCGGGCATCAAGGGCACCGACACCCTGGTGTTCGTGGTGGACGTGCAGGACACGTTCAACGCGAAGAGCTCTGCCGAGGGCCGCGAGGTCGCCCAGGACGACGTCGATCTGCCCAAGGTCGGCACGAACACGGACGGCAAGGCGCCCTCCATCGAGATGCCCGACGCGGACGCCCCGAAGAAGCTCGTGTCGAGCTACATCCTCGAGGGCGACGGCGAGGAGGTCGGCGCCGGCAACAGCGTGCTCGTGCAGTACAAGGGCGTGCTGTGGGACGGGGGCAAGGAGTTCGACTCGACGTACGGGCGGGGGCAGCTGACCTCGTTCTCGCTGCAGCAGGTCGTCAAGGGCTGGGCGCAGGGGCTGACCGGCAAGAAGGTCGGCAGCCGGGTCCTCATTGTCATTCCGCCGGAGCTGGGATACGGCGACACGCCGCCGGAGGGCAGCGACATCAAGAAGGACTCCACGCTGGTCTTCTCGGTCGACATCCTCGCGAAGTTGTGACCGCGTGTGATGTAAGACTGTGTCCGTTCGCCTTTCCGTAAACAAGCAGGAGCGTTAGACGTGAGCATCGACAAGCCCGAGATCGACTTCCCGGGCGGCGAGCCCCCGGCGGACCTCGAGATCAAGGACGTCTGGGAGGGCGACGGAGAGGTGGCGCAGGCGGGTCAGACCGTCACCGTCCACTACGTCGGTGTCGCCTTCAGCACGGGTGAGGAGTTCGACGCCAGCTGGAACCGCGGGACCCCCTTCCGCTTCCCGCTGGGCGGCGGCCGGGTCATCAAGGGCTGGGACCAGGGCGTGCAGGGCATGAAGGTCGGCGGCCGTCGCCAGCTGACCATCCCCGCGCACCTGGCCTACGGCAACCAGAGCCCGACTCCGGCGATCAAGCCCGGCGAGACGCTGATCTTCGTGGTCGACCTGCTCGAGGTCTGATCACTCGCCCGATCGCCGACCGGTCGCCCGTGCGGCATCGGGTCGGGTCACGACCGGAGTCGATCACCTGGGGTCCATGCCTGTCCGGGCATGGGCCCTCGGCTTTTGCCGCGCCACCACGGGGCGGTACGGTCATCGGACTGAGCAGCATGAGGAGGCGAAGGGCGTCGATGGCCATTGCCAAGGCCGAGCGGCTGATGAACCTGGCGCTGTGCCTGCTGGGCACGCGGCGGCCACTGAGCAAGCGTGAGCTCCGCGAGTCCGTCGAGGCCTATCTCGAGGCGGCCTCGGACGACGCCTTCAACCGTATGTTCGAGCGCGACAAGGACGATCTGCG
This sequence comes from Streptomyces sp. P9-A2, assembly GCF_036634175.1. Classification (NCBI taxonomy): domain Bacteria; kingdom Bacillati; phylum Actinomycetota; class Actinomycetes; order Kitasatosporales; family Streptomycetaceae; genus Streptomyces; species Streptomyces sp. P9-A2. Next base: position 1,389,283 of record NZ_JAZIFX010000001.1, on the reverse strand, counting down.
CGAACTGGGGCTCGTCATCGAGACCGTGGAAAACCTCGACGGTGAGATCGGATACCTGGCCCGGCGCGACAGCAACCGCCTGCCTCCGATCACCCTCGACGCCGAGGAGGCAGCCGCACTGGGCCTCGCGGCCAAGGTGTGGCAGCAGGCCAGACTGGCCGGCGCGGCCAGCGGCGCCCTGCAGAAACTGCGCGCGGCGGGACTGCCCGAGGACGTCGATCCCTACGAGGCCCACAGCGCGCTCGAGCCGCGCATCCCCGTGCACGAGGCCGCCTTCGAACCGCTGATGCTGGCCTGCCGCGACCGCCGCCCCGTCGTCTTCGACTACCGCAAGGCCACCGCCGCGCAGCCCGAACCGCGCAACGTCGAGCCGTGGGCGCTGGAGTGCTGGCGCGGTCACTGGTACCTGGCGGGCTGGGACCGCGACCGGAGCGCCGAGCGGGTCTTCAGGCTGTCCAGGATCACCGGCAAGGTGCGCTCGCGCGGCACCCGGTACACCGCTCCGGTGCCGGATGTCGTCACGGTCCGCGAGACGGTCGCGAGCTGGGCGGGGGAGAGCGCCGACCGCACCGCGCGGATCCGGCTGCGCACCGACGCGGGGTACCCCCTTCGGGTGAAGGCCACTTCGGTGCGGGAACTCGGCGACGGCTGGGAAGAGTTGGAGATTCCGTACGGGCACGGCCTGGACGCCTGGCTGGTGGAGTTCGGAGCGGACGTGGTGGTCCTGGAGCCAGCCGAGCTGCGGGCCGACGTGGTGGACCGGCTGCGCGCCGTGGCCAAGGGCTGAGGGGGACGGACAGGAACGTGGCAGGCAAACCGGTCAGGCCAGTGAACGCCATCGACCAGACCCGCAGGATGCTCTCCCTGGTCACGTATCTGAGGGAGCGTCCGGGCGCCAGGATCGAGGACGTGGCGCGCGCCTTCGGTATCACCGAGGACGAGCTGGTCTCGGACCTCGACGTGCTGCCCATGTGCGGCACCAGTTTCCGCGGCGGCGACCTGCTGGACATCGACACCGACGGGGAGCGCATCTGGTGGCACAACCCGGCCGCGCTCGGGGCGGAGGCCGCCGAGCCGCTGCGGCTCGCCGCGGACGAGGCCACCGCCCTGCTCGTCGCCGCGCGCGCCGTGGCCACCCTGCCCGGACTGCGCGAGAGCGACCGGCAGGCGCTGCTGCGGGCCACCGCCAAGGTGGAGACCGCGGCCGGCGAGGCGGCGGGCGCCAGTGCCCGGCTGTCGGTGACCTTCGAGTCCGAGGGCGGTGTCTTCGCGGACGTCGACCGGGCCATCGCCGAGCGCCGCAGACTGTGGATCCGCTACTACTCGCCCGCCCGTGACGAGCTCACCGAGCGCGAGATCGACCCCATCCGCCTGGTCAGCGTCGGGCACACCTATGTGGAGGCCTGGTGCCGCCGCTCCGAGGCGCGCCGCACGTTCCGGCTCGACCGGGTCGCCGAGATCAGGATCCTCGACGAGCCGTCCGCGCCGCCCGAGGTCGAGCTGCGGGATCTGTCGGAGGGGCTGGTGCAGCCGGCGGCGGAGGATCCGGAGGTCGTGGTCGAGGTCGGGCCGGGCGGTCGCTGGGTCGCCGAGTACTACCCGCACGACAGCGCGGATGAGCTGCCCGACGGCGGGCTGCGTATCACCTTGCGGACACCCGACCCGGCGTCGCTGAAGCGGCTGGCGCTGCGGCTCGGGCAGGACGGCCGGATCGTCGCGCCGGACGACCTCGCGGACAGTGCCCGGCGGGCGGCCCGCGAGGCGCTGGCGGCGTACGACGGCGCCGGGACGGCCGGATGAGCGGGCCGCACACGGTGTGCGCGGTCCGGGGCGGGCAGGACGACAGGCAGGAGCGAGGACTGTGAGCGAGTCGGCGACCCCTGGGGTACGGGGCATCACGGTGGCGTCCGCGTTCTCCGGGATGAGAAGCGTGGCGCCGGTCGTGTTCCGGGCGGGCTGTCCGGACTGCCGGGGGCGTTTCGAGCTGGGCGCGAGCGCGCTGCGGCTGGTCATAGGCGCCAGCAGGCGTACCACCTTCTACTCGTTCACCTGCCCCGCGTGCGAGGCGGCGGTCCGCAAGCCGGCGGGGGAGCGGGTCGTCGAACTCCTCACCGGCGGCGGGGTCAGCACCCTGCGGCTGCACTCGACGGCGTAACGGCCCCTAGGCAGCCGGTGGCGGTCCCGCGTGACGGCCGGTAGTGGTCCTGTGCCGGCCGATGACGGCTGATGACGGCCGATGACGCCCGGCGGTGGTCCCGTGACGGCTGTGGCCCCCTTCTCGGGCGCCGGGCGTTCCGCACGGGCGGGGACCGTCTAGGCTCGCCCCTATGTTCTGGGCGATGTTCGCGGTTGCTGTGGGGTTCCTGGGGCTTGTGGTGCTCGGGGTGTTCGCCGTGCGGGTCTTCGTCGAGGCGGAGCGACTCGGCAGGCAGGTCACGGACTCGGCGCGGCGCATCAGCCGGGCCGCGGAGGACCTGGAGCGGGCGGCGGCCGGCGCGGCCCGCTCCGCGGAAGCGCTCTGACCGGATCCCGGACGGTCTTCGGGCCGTGTCTTCGGGCCGCACGCCCTGTCGAGTTGCCGACCCGGGCGGGTACGCTGCTGACCGCGGTTCGGAGAACGAGGCCCGGACCGCGGACGGGAGTACGCACGGGGATTGCCCTACGTTCACCCCTGAGAGTTACGATCGCTGGCAACGCGATCGTCGGACGGGTGTCCGAACACTCGGACAGGGCGGCACCCCACCCCAGCAGCCTCGGTGAGAAGGTAAAGAAATGTTCGGAAAGCTCGGAGCTCCCGAGATGATTCTCATCCTCGTCGTCATCATCCTGCTGTTCGGCGCGAAGAAACTTCCGGACATGGCGCGGTCGCTCGGCAAGTCCGCCCGCATCCTCAAGAGCGAGGCCAAGGCGATGAAGGAGGACAAGGACAAGTCCTCCGCCCCCGCCGACCCGCCGGCCCCCGGCGACGAGTCCGCGGCGCAGCGCACCATCCAGGCCGCCCCCGGCGACGTGAGCAGTTCCCGCCCGGTCACGGAGCCGACGGACACGACCAAGCGCTGACGCAGGGCCGGGGACGCTCTCCGGCCCGCCGCACGAGATGGGAATGTGGGTTGCCCAAGTCTGCCCGCAAGCAGGAGAGGGATCCCGAGGGCCGGATGCCCCTCGCGGAGCACCTTCGTGAGCTCCGCAACCGGCTCGCGAAAGCGCTGCTGGCCATCGTCCTGGTGACGATCGTCGCGGCCTTCTTCTACAACGACATCATCAACTTCTTCACCGACCCGGTGCTCAAGTCGGTCGGCTGCGGCTACTCCTTCGAGGAGCTCGCCGCCTCCCCCCGCGACGAGGGCCCCTGCGCGCAGATCACCATCAACGGCCTGATCACGCCGTTCACCCTGGCACTGAAGGTCTCGCTGATGGCCGGTGTCGTGCTGGCCTCGCCGGTCTGGCTGTACCAGCTGTGGTCGTTCATCGCCCCCGGCCTGCACCGGCACGAGAGGAAGTACGCCTACGCGTTCGTCGCCACGGGCTTCCCGCTCTTCCTCGGCGGCGCCTACTTCGCCTACCGGGTACTGCCGAAGACGGCGGAGGTGCTCATCGACTTCACGCCGGTCAACGTCGACAACCTGCTGCCGCTGGACGACCTGCTCGACCTCGTCACGCGCATGGTGATCGTCTTCGGGCTCTCCTTCGAGCTGCCGCTGCTGCTGATCATGCTCAACTTCACCGGAGCGCTGACCGGCAAGCGCATGCTCGGCTGGTGGCGCGGCATGATCATGGGCATCACGATCTTCGCGGCCCTGGCCACGCCGAGCACCGACCCGCTGACCATGATGGCCCTGGCCGGACCGATCTGGATCCTGTACTTCGGTGCCGTCGGCGTCTCCCTGCTCAACGACCGCCGCAGGCGCCGGCTGGAGGCCCTGGGCCCCGCCGACGACGAGGCCTCCGACCTCGACCTCACCCCCGAGGACATCGGCGAGGCCGAACCCGTGCCGGCCAGGCGGGCCCTGCCCGAGCAGGCGAGGACGGACCGGGTCAACGGTTATGACGACGTGACCTGAACACCGGGCCGAAGCTCGTAGGGTCACGGGGTGACCAGCGAGATCACCCTCTTCGTCAACCCCACCGCGGGACGCGGCCGGGGCGCCCGGGCGGCGCTCCCGGCCGCTTCCGCGTTGCGCGCTGCCGGTTTCTCGGTGCGGACCGTGCTCGGTGAGGACGCCGCGGACGCGCTCACCCGTGCGCGCGACGCCGTGGAGGAGGGCACCGGCGCCCTGGTCGCCGTCGGCGGCGACGGCATGGCGAACCTGGCTCTGCAGGCCGTCGTCGGCACCGGCACCCCGCTCGGCCTGATCGCCGCCGGCAGCGGCAACGACTTCGCCCGCTCGCTCGGCATGCCGCTGAGGCAACCGGCCGCCGCCGGCCGGATGATCGCCGACGCCCTCAAGTACGGGCGGGTGCGCGACATCGACCTCGGGCGGGTCGGCGACCGCTGGTTCGGTACCGTCCTCGCCTCCGGCTTCGACTCCCGGGTCAACGACCGCGGCAACCGGATGCGGCTGCCCGCCGGGCGCTTCAGGTACGACCTCGCCATGGTCGCCGAACTCGCGGCCCTGCGGCCGGTCCCGTACCGGATCACCCTCGACGACGGCGACGTGCGCGAGGTCGAGGCGACGCTGGTGGCCGTCGGCAACGGGGCGTCGTACGGCGGCGGCATGCGGATCTGCCCGGGTGCCGACCTCACCGACGGGCTGTTCGACGTCACGGTGGTCGGCGACTGCGGCCGGGCCACACTGCTGCGGGTCTTCCCCACCGTGTACCGCGGAACGCACGTCGACCGGCCCGAGGTGAGCGTGCTGCGGGCGTCGCGGGTGGAGCTGGCCGCCGAGGAGGTCACCGGGTACGCGGACGGGGAACCGCTCGGACCACTGCCGCTGACCGCGAGCTGTGTGCGCGGCGCGGTACGGGTCGTGGGCCCCTGAGCCGGGCGGAACCGACCCCGAGCCGGGCGGAACCAGCCCCTGAGCTGGGCGGACCAGGGGCCGGCGGGTATGGATCCGGATAATGATCGTCCTGTTGTCGGTGCGGCCCGGTACGCTCGAAAGCACGATGACAGAGGATCTTTCACCGGCCGAGCGGTACGCGGCAGCACGCAGGCGCGCTGTCGAGCAGGCCACCGCACTCGCCTCCTTCCGCGAGATGTACGACTTCGGCCTCGACCCCTTCCAGATCGAGTCCTGCCAGGCGCTCGAAGCGGGGAAGGGTGTGCTGGTGGCCGCGCCCACCGGCTCGGGCAAGACGATCGTCGGCGAGTTCGCCGTCCACCTGGCCCTGCAGCAGGGCAAGAAGTGCTTCTACACGACACCCATCAAGGCGCTGTCGAACCAGAAGTACGCCGACCTGTGCCGCCGTTACGGCGCCGACAAGGTCGGTCTGCTCACCGGTGACAACAGCGTCAACTCCGGTGCCCCCGTGGTCGTGATGACCACCGAGGTGCTGCGGAACATGCTGTACGCGGGTTCGCAGACACTCCTCGGCCTCGGCTACGTGGTCATGGACGAGGTGCACTACCTCTCCGACCGCTTCCGGGGTGCCGTCTGGGAGGAAGTGATCATCCACCTCCCCGAGTCGGTGACCCTGGTGTCCCTCTCGGCGACGGTGTCGAACGCGGAGGAGTTCGGCGACTGGCTGGACACCGTCCGCGGCCACACCGAGGTCATCGTCTCCGAGCACCGGCCCGTGCCGCTGTTCCAGCACGTCCTCGCCGGGCGCCGGATCCACGATCTGTTCGAGGAGGGCGAGGGCCGGAAGAAGGCCGTCAACCCCGACCTCACGCGGATGGCGCGGATGGAGGCGACCCGCCCCTCGTGGGGAGAGAAGCGCCGCGGCCGGAACATGCGCGAGGCGGACCGGGAGCGGGAGCGCAGACAGCGCGCGCGGGTCTGGACACCGGGCCGGCCCGAGGTGATCGAGCGGCTCGACGCCCAGGGCCTGCTGCCCGCCATCACCTTCATCTTCAGCCGCGCCGCCTGCGAGGCCGCCGTCCAGCAGTGCCTGTACGCGGGGCTGCGGCTCAACGACGACCAGGCGAGGGAGCGGGTCCGCTCCCTCGTCGAGGAGCGCACCGCCTCCATCCCCACCGAGGACCTGCACGTCCTCGGCTACTACGAGTGGCTGGAGGGCCTGGAGCGCGGCATCGCGGCCCACCACGCGGGCATGCTGCCGTCGTTCAAGGAGGTCGTCGAGGAGCTGTTCGTCCGCGGCCTGGTCAAGGCGGTCTTCGCGACCGAGACCCTCGCCCTGGGCATCAACATGCCCGCCCGCTCGGTGGTGCTGGAGAAGCTCGTCAAGTGGAACGGCGAGCAGCACGCCGACATCACTCCCGGCGAGTACACCCAGCTGACCGGCCGGGCAGGCCGGCGCGGCATCGATGTCGAGGGTCACGCGGTCGTGCTGTGGCAGCGCGGCATGGACCCCGAGCACCTCGCGGGGCTGGCCGGCACCCGCACCTATCCGCTGCGCTCCAGTTTCAGGCCGTCGTACAACATGGCGGTCAACCTGGTCGAGCAGTTCGGCCGGCACCGCTCGCGCGAGCTGCTGGAGACGTCGTTCGCCCAGTTCCAGGCGGACCGTTCGGTGGTCGGCATCTCGCGGCAGGTGCAGCGCAACGAGGAAGGCCTCGAGGGTTACCAGGCCTCCATGACCTGCCACCTCGGCGACTTCGAGGAGTACGCGCGGCTGCGCCGCGACCTGAAGGACCGGGAGACGGAGCTGGCCCGTCAGGGCGCGGCGCATCGGCGCGCGGAGGCGGCCGTCGCCCTGGAGAAGCTCAAGCCCGGCGACATCATCCACGTACCCGCCGGCAAGTACGCCGGGCTGGCGCTGGTCCTCGATCCGGGACTGCCCGCGGGCCGTGCGGGCGGGCACCGCGGCGTCGAGTACCACGACGGGCCGCGCCCTCTGGTGCTGACCGCGGAGCGGCAGGTCAAGCGGCTGGCGTCGATCGACTTCCCGGCGCCCGTCGAGGCGCTGGAGCGGATGCGGATCCCGAAGTCGTTCAACGCGCGCTCGCCGCAGTCCCGCCGCGACCTGGCTTCCGCACTGCGTACCAAGGCGGGGCACATCGAGCCGGATCGGCATCACAAGCGGCGCTCCCAGGCGGCCGACGACCGGGAGATCGACCGGCTGCGCAAGGCGATCCGTGCCCATCCGTGCCACGGCTGCGACGACCGTGAGGACCACGCCCGCTGGGCCGAGCGCTACCACCGGCTGCGGCGGGACACCAAGCAGCTGGAGCGGCGCATCGAGGGCCGGACGAACACCATCGCCCGCACCTTCGACCGTATCGTCGCCCTGCTGACCGAGCTGGACTACCTGCGCGGCGACGAGGTCACCGAACACGGCAAGCGGCTCGCCCGGCTGTACGGCGAACTCGACCTGCTGGCCAGTGAATGCCTGCGCGAGGGCGTCTGGGAGCAGCTGGGCCCGGCCGAACTCGCCGCCTGTGTCTCGGCGCTGGTGTACGAGGCCCGGGTCAGCGACGACGCGGCGGTGCCCAAGGTGCCCTCCGGTGGGGCGAAGGCCGCGCTCGGTGAGATGGTCCGTATCTGGGGGCGGCTGGACGCCCTGGAGGAGGACTTCGGGATCACCCAGTCCGAGGGGGTGGGCCAGCGCGAACCCGACCTGGGCTTCGCCTGGGCGGCCTACATGTGGGCGTCCGGCAAGGGCCTCGACGAGGTGCTGCGCGAGGTGGAGATGCCGGCGGGGGACTTCGTGCGCTGGTGCAAGCAGGTCATCGACGTGCTCGGCCAGATCGCGGCCGCGGCACCGGCGGTGGAGGGCTCCACGGTCGCGAAGAACGCCCGCAAGGCGGTGGACGGACTGCTGCGCGGAGTGGTGGCCTACTCCTCCGTGGGCTGACCGCCCGGTACCCCGCCCCGACCCATCCCGCCGGCGGGTTCGCCCCGTCCGACAGGTCCGCCCCGTTCGGGTCGCGGTGAAGCCCGGCGCGCTCCGTGCGCGCCGGGATTCGGTGTCCCTGGAGCTGGATGGTTCCGCGGTCGTCGGCGGTGTTCCTCACTCTGCACGGTGAGTGATTTTCGTGCACCCGTACGCCATTACGTTACGTGTTCGAATGGTTTCTCGGCGTATAAATGTGATCGAGCATACTCCTGCCCCAAGAGTCATTTCCGGCACTTGCCGAATATGACACGGCGTTGATCCTGTCGGACTAAGCTCGCCCGCAGCGCACCGAGTTGGGATGAATTCGTGTATCTGTTCCCTGTTGCGCGGATGATTCACATGATCTCCCGGTACGTCCCCACCCGTGTGTCCCCCGACCGTCAGTCGATTCGTTTTCAGAGGCCTACATGGTGAGTGTCCAGTCCCCGCCCGGTCGCCGTGAACTTCCTTACGCGCGCGTGCTGTTGATGCCGGCCATAATGATGGCCGCGGCAACCGGAGCCGCCGTTGCCCTGGTGACGGAGCCCGCCCGGATCGCCGTCGGCGCCTGTGGTGTCGTCGCCACCCTGCTGGTGATCGCCGCCGCGGCCGAGGCGGTGCGCCGCGGCCGTGTCCTGCGGGACGAGCGAGCCGAACACGACCGTCACCGCGCGTATCTGGAAGCGCGGATCGCCGCCCACGACACGGAGACGCTGCACTTCGCGGACGCCGTGGTCCCCGAGGCCCTGGACTTCCTGCACCGCGGAAACACTCCCAGGGAAGTGCTCCTCCACCTCAAGGAGGTCAACCCGGCCTGGCGCGATCTGCCCGAGTACCAGATCAAGCTGCTCAAGACGATGCTGAAGATCATCGACGACGAGGAAGCCCTGCGCGACTCCTCCCAGCGCTCCTTCGTCAGCATCGCCCGACGCGTCCAGGCGATCGTCCACCAGCAGGCCAAGGAACTGCGGGAGATGGAGGAGGACCACGGCCGCAACCCCGAGGTCTTCGACGACCTGCTGCGCATCGACCACGGCACCGCGCTGATCGGCCGCCTCGCCGACTCCATCTCCGTACTCGGCGGCGGCCGGCCCGGACGCCAGTGGCCCGAGCCCGTCGCCCTCTACAGCGTGCTGCGCGGCGCGATGTCCCGCATCCTCGAATACCGGCGCATCGACCTGAAGTCCATCGCCAAGGTCAACATCAAGGGCATCTCCGTCGAGCCGGTCATCCACGCCGTCGCCGAACTGCTCGACAACGCCACGCGCTACTCGCCGCCCCACACCAAGGTCCACGTCACCGCCATCGAGGTGCAGACCGGTGTCGCCATCGAGATCGAGGACGCCGGAGTCAGCCTCGACGAGAAGGCGCGGGCCCGGATCGAGGACAAGCTGGAGAAGGCCAAGGCGGGCGTCGACCTCCAGGACCTCGGCACGAGCCCCCGGCTGGGCCTCGCCGTCATCGGCCGGCTCTGCTCCGGGTACAAGATGCAGGTCTCGCTGCGGGCCTCCGCCTACGGCGGCGTCCGCGCGGTCCTCATCGTGCCGAGCGACATGATGACCACCGAACCCGGCGTCGGTCTCGCCCACGGCATCGGCGCGACCGCGGTGCCGATGCAGGTCGACGCGCTCCCGGGTCCCAAGCGCGTCCCCAAGAAGCGCCGCCCCACCAGCCCGAGCATCCCCGCCACCGTCTCCATGGAGGACGACGTCCCCGAGGTCACCGAATGGACCTCCACCGGGCTGCCGCAGCGCCGCAGCCGGGTGAAGACGTCGCTGACCCAGCGGTACGCCGAGCAGGCCGCCGAAGAACGGGCCGAGCGGGAGGCCGCCGAGCGGGGCGAGACCATCCGGTCCCCCTGGCCGGCACCCGAGCCCGAACCGGCCGAGCCGAAGGACGAGCGCGAACCCGGGCTGTGGGTCGACGCGTTCTGGGACGGACTGAAGAAGGACCTCGAACCCGGCGTCCATCCCACCGACTTCACCCGGAACCCGACCGCGTACCTGCATCTGATCAACGAACCGGCCCGCACCGAGGCCGACGACGAGGGGGACCTCAAGTGATCCAGCAACGCGCCAACTTCGACTGGATGCTCAAGGAGCTCGCCGACGGCGTACCCGGCGTCGAGATGATCGTGGTGCTCTCGGCCGACGGACTGCGCATCGCCCGCTTCGGCGGCGAGCCGGACGCCGCCGACCGGGTCGCCGCGGCCTGCGCCGGCGTGCAGAGCCTCGCCGGTGCCGTCGCCGGGGAACTCCCGCGCAGCGACGGCGAGATGAAGATGGTGATCATCGAGATCAACGGCGGCTACTTCTACCTGATGGCCGCCGGCGCCAACGCCTATCTCGCGGTGCTCTCCGACATGACCTGTGAACCCGGGCGGATGGGGGCCATGATGCGCGACCTCGTCGTCCGTATCGGCGCCCATCTCACCAGCCCGCCCCGCCGGAACGGGACGACCGTATGACTCCTCCACAACGCCAGAGGCGCTCCCCGCAGGAGGACCCTCCTCCGCAACCGGCCCAGGACAAGAAGGAGGACGAACGACCCAACCCGGAAAGGCTGTACGTCGTCGCCGGGGCGGACGGGAACCGCGCGGACCTCGACCTCGTGACACTGATCGTGGCGCGCGTCGAGGACCCCCCGCACTCCGCCACGCCCGAGCAGGCGGCACTGCTCCGGCTCTGTGCCGCCCCCCTGTCCGTGGCCGAACTCTCGGCCTACCTCAGCCTGCCGTTCGGCGTGGTGACCATGCTGCTCACCGAGATGCTGACGGCGGAACTGGTGCAGGCGCGCGCCCCGATCGTCCGGAAGGCGCTGCCCGACCGTTCCCTTCTCGAAGCGGTGATGCATGGACTTCAAAGGCTCTGAGACCATCCCGGGCCCACGGACCGAGGATCAGCTGCCGCACACGGCCGAGGCCGCGGCGAAGATCGTGATCGTGGGCGGCTTCGGGGTCGGCAAAACGACCATGGTCGGGTCGGTCAGCGAGATCAAGCCGCTGACCACCGAGGAGACCATGACCCAGGCCGGCGTCGGAGTCGACGACAACTTCGGGTCCGCGTCCAAGACCGCCACCACGGTGGCCATGGACTTCGGCCGCATCAAGATCACCGAGCAGCTGGTGCTCTACCTCTTCGGCACCCCGGGCCAGGAGCGCTTCTGGTTCCTGTGGAACGGCCTGTTCGAGGGGGCGCTCGGCGCGGTGGTGCTGGTCGACACGCGCCGCCTGGAAGTCAGCTTCGACGTCATGGGACGGCTGGAGGAACGCGGCGTGCCCTTCGTCGTCGCCGTCAACACCTTCCCCGACGCGCCCCGTTACCCGGTCGAGGATCTGCGGACCGCGCTCGACCTGTCGCAGGACGTCCCGATCATGGACTGCGATGTGCGACGCCGCGCCTCCAGCCGGGACGTACTGATCACGCTGATGCGGTTCCTGCACTCGCTCGCCATGACGGGCTCGCGCGCCTGACACCCCGACCCCTGCTCTCCCCCCTGCTCTCCCCCTGTTTTCCGGAGCGACCACTGTGACGCCTGAATCCCACTCCCCGACCGGAACGGACGACTCCCGTCCCGCCCCGCCCCCCGGCTGCCCCGCGTACGGCCAGGGCCCCGGAGGACTGCCCCGGCTGCACGAATCGGCGGACCTGAAGAAGCTGTACGAGGATCTCCGTGCCGAGCACGGCCCCGTGGCGCCCGCGCTGCTCCACGACGACGTGCCGGTGTGGGTGGTCCTCGGCCACGCCGAGAACCTGCACATGGTGCGCACCCCCGCGCAGTACACCAAGGACAGCCGTATCTGGTCCCCGCTCCGGGACGGCCTGGTCAAACCCGACCACCCGCTGATGCCGCACATCGCCTGGCAGCCGATGTGCGCCCACGCCGAGGGCGACGAACACAAGCGGCTGCGCGGCGTGATCGACTTCGCCGTGTCGACCATCGACTTCCGCAGTCTGCGCCGGCACATCAACCGCTGCACCCAGCGTCTCGTCAACCGGTTCTGCGAGGTGGGCGAGGCCGAGGTCGTCAGCCAGTACGCCGAGCACCTGCCGATGGCCGTGATGTGCCACATCCTCGGCATGCCCGACGAGTACAACGACCGGATGGTCGAGTCGGCCCGCGACATGATCAGGGGCACCGAGACCGCCATCGCCAGCAACGCGTACGTCATGGACGTGCTGGGCCGGCTCACCGCGCGCCGCAGGCTGGAACAGCAGGAGGACTTCGCCAGCCATCTCATCACCCACCCGGCCGGACTGACCGACGACGAGGTCAGGGAGCATCTGCGGGTGGTGCTCATCGCCGCCTACGAGTCGACCGCCAACCTCCTCGCCAACGTGCTGCGCACGGTGCTGGTCGACCCGCGCTTCCGGGCCCAGCTCAACGGCGGACAGATGACCGTGCCGGAGGCGGTGGAGCAACTGCTCTGGGACGAACCGCCGTTCAGTACCATCTTCGCCTACTTCGCCAAGCAGGAGACGGAACTGGGCGGCCAGCGCATCCGCCGGGGCGACGGACTGCTGTTCGCTCCGGCCCCGGCCAACGTCGACCCGCGGGTACGCCCGGACCCGACCGCCCACATGCAGGGCAACCGCTCCCACCTCGCCTTCAGCGGTGGCCCGCACGAATGCCCCGGTCAGGACATCGGACGTGCCATCGCCGAGATCGGTGTCGACGCGCTGCTGATGCGGCTGCCCGACCTCGAACTCGACGTCGACGACGAGGATCTGCGGCACACCGAGTCGATCGCCTCACGCCATCTCATCGAACTGCCCGTCCGGTTCACCCCGAGGGCGCCGCAGGACATCACCGAGCGGCCCAACCACGACCACCAGCCGGCGGCCCCGCGCCGCGACTGGCACATCGGCAGCACCGCACCGGGGGAGCCGGCTCCGTCGCCCGCCGCCCACCCCGATCCGTTCGAGCACCATGACGTCCCCGCCCCGCGGCCCGCGGCCACGGCGGGGACACCGGACGAGCAACCGGTCGCCGCGCCGCCGGCCGTCGCCGGCCCCGCGGAACCGGTTCGCGCGCCGGGCGCCTGGCAGCGCTTCCTGCTCTGGTGGCGCGGCTACTGACCGGAGGTCCGGGGCACCGAGGTCCGATGAGCAGCGGTCCGGTCCACGGTGGTTCGTGCCCCGGCGGCGCGGTCGCCCCCGGCGCAGTCCTCGGTGGCGTGGTGCTCTGCGGCCCAGTCCCCGTACGAGGCCCATGCCGCGAGCGTTCGGCCACTGCGCAGCCGGTGCCGCGCCCCCGTCACCGGGTCGGTGAACTCCAGTGCTCGCGCCAGAAGTTGCAGCGGACGCCGGAAGTCACCGGCCGGGACGGGGCCGGTCACCTCCGGATACAGGGGGTCACCGAGGATCGGCACGCCCAGGGCGCTCATGTGCACCCGCAGCTGATGGGTCTGCCCGGTGCCGGGGACCAGCCGGTACCGGGCGAGGCCGTCGGCCCGGTGTTCCAGGAGTTCGACCCGGCTGAGCGCGTTCGGCTCGCCCTCGACCTCGCGGGCGGCCGGCACCCCGCGCTCCTTGACGATCCGGCTGCGCAGGGTCCGGGGCAGGGCGAGGGCCGGATCGTGGGGGGCGACGGCCTCGTACTCCTTGTGAATCAGCCGGTCGCGGAACAGCGCCTGGTAGGCGCCACGTTCCTCGGGCCGCACGGTGAACAGCATCAGCCCGGCGGTGAGCCGGTCGAGGCGGTGTGCGGCGCCCAGCAGCGGGATGCCCAGCTCGTGGCGCAGCCGGGCCAGCGCGGTCTGGGCGACATGACTGCCGCGCGGTGTGGTGGCCAGGAAATGGGGTTTGTCGGCGACGACGATGTGCTCGTCCCGGTACACGATCTCCAGCGGGAAGGGCACCGGTACCTCGGCCGGCAGCTCCCGGTGGAACCATACGAACAGCCCCGGCACACAGGGGGCGTCGGCCGGCACGGGCCGCCCGTCCGCGCCCACGATCAGCCCCGCGTCGAACATGCCGTCGACGACACCGGAGCCGACCGGGAGCCGGGTCACCAGATGGTCCCGCACGGTGGCCCACTGCCCCGTGCCGGGCAGACGCACCCGTACCGGGTCCACGCCGTCGCGCTGTGGCAGCGGGGAGGGCGGCACGGTTCTGCGTCTGCGGGTCACGAGGGCCAAGGCTACGCGTCCGCCCCGCCCTGCTGCTCGTGCCGTACCGCCTGCCTGACCTCGGCCTCGACCACGTGGCGCGGTCTCCCCTCGGCCCGCGCGAAGTCGTTCACCGCCGTCTGGAGCTCACGGGCGAGGTCGCGCCAGGCCCGCCAGGCCGTCTCCCAGGTGGTGGTCTGCAGGCTGCTCCACTTGGTGTCCGTGGGAGGCCCGTACGTCTCCTGCAGATGACGCACGCGGACATGCGCCTCGTCCGCCGCGCGCTGCTTGGCCACGAGTTCTTCGAAGGTGTCTGTCACGCGCCCGGATCCTCGGGCAGCGGGCGGGGGCGAGGCACCGCGCCACGCCGCCCGCCGCGACGCGGGGTCCGGGGTTCACCCGACCGGCGCCGCCGGGTGTGCCGGCCGGGAACCCGGGATGCCGGTTCGGCCGGGGCAGCGGATCAGCGGTGCTTCGAAGAGGGGTCCGTGGTGACTCGGGTGCGGCCCAGCGGTGACTCGGTGGCGGCTCAGCCCGCCGCGGCCGACGGCTCCGCCTGCTCCTGCTCCGCCTCGACCCGCGTGTTCCACTCCTGCTTCGAGGCCTGCCAGCCGTCCTCGTTGTGACCGCGTCGCCAGTAGCCGGAAATCGAGAGGTCCTCGCGCGCGACCTGCCGCTCGACCCGCAGCAGACGGCGCAGCTCCTTCACGAAGTGCGCCTCGCCATGGACGAAGGCATGCACCCGGCCCTCGGGGAACTCCAGCCCCCGCACGGCCTCCACCAGCGCCTCGCCGACCGGACGGTCCCCCCGGTGCAGCCAGGTCACCGCCACCTCGGAGTCGATCTTCTGCTCCTCCTGGGGCCCCTCGACCTCCACGAAGGCGTGGACCCTGGCCCCGTCCGGCATGGCCTCCAGCGAGCGGGCGATCGCGGGCAGCGCGCTCTCGTCGCCCGCCAGCAGATGCCAGTCGGCAGCCGGGTCCGGGGTGTAGGCGCCGCCGGGGCCGATGAAGAACACGGTCTCGCCCGGCAGGACCCGCCGGGCCCAGGGACCCGCCAGCCCCTGGTCGCCGTGGATCACGAAGTCCAGGGTCAGCTCGTGCTGCTCGGCGTCCCAGTGGCGCACGGTGTAGGTCCGGGTCACCGGCCACTGGTCGCGCGGGAACTCCTCACGGATCCGCTGCATGTCGAACGGCTCCGGGTAGGTGACGCCCTCGGCGGGGAACAGCAGCTTCACGTAGTGGTCGGTGCAGGTGTCCGCCGTGAAGCCGGCCAGGCCCTCGCCGCCCAGCACCACCCGCTGCATGTGCGGGGTCAGCCGCTCGGTGCGGAGCACCTGCCCGAAGCGGGGCGGGCGCGGTTGGCGTCCCGGTCGCTGTGCCATGTGGGGCCTCCCTGTCACTTAGTTAGGTTTACCTAAGTTAACATCTTTGTCCGGCGATTACCCGTGCGCACGGCGGCGGCCCCTACCGCGCGAGGGTCGTCAGCAGCCGCTCCAGGGAGCCGCCGAGACCCCAGCGGGCCGTCAGTTCCCGTACGGCGTCCGGGTCGCGCGGGGTCCGTGGCAGTGTCGTGCCGACCTCCGGGAGCGGGACGTCGTCCGCGACCCGGACGACCTTCGGGGCGACCGCCAGATACGGGTGCGCCTCGGTGAGGCGCTTGCGCTGGGCCGGGGTGAGCCTGGCCTTCGGATCGTCGACCGCCGCCAGGATCCCGGCCAGGTCGCCGAACTCGGCCAGCAGCTTGGCGGCCGTCTTCTCGCCCACCCCCGGCACGCCCGGCAGGCCGTCGCTCGGGTCGCCGCGCAGCAGCGCCAGGTCCGCGTACCCCGCGCCGTCCACGCCGTACTTCTCGCGCAGCACGGCCTCGTCGGTGATCTGGAGCGTGCCGACACCCTTGAGCGGATACAGCACCCGCACCCCACGCGCGTCGTCCACCAGCTGGTACAGGTCGCGGTCGCCGGTGACGATGTCCACCGGACCGCGCGCCCGCGCGGTGAAGGTGCCGATCACGTCGTCCGCCTCGTACCCGTCGACACCCACGCGCGCGATGCCGATGGCGTCCAGGACGGCCTCGATCACCGGCACCTGGGGGGACAGTGTGTCGGGCACCACCTCCTCGTCGGGGCCCGACGGGCGCTCCTCGGCCACGCGGTGCGCCTTGTAGGAGGGGATCAGCTCCACCCGCCACGCCGGGCGCCAGTCGGCGTCCATGCACGCCACCAGATCGTCCGGGTGATGGTCCCTGACCAGGCGGTCGATGAAGTCGAGCAGCCCGCGCACGGCGTTCACCGGCGAGCCGTCCGGGGCCCTGACGGAATCCGGGACTCCGAAGTAAGCGCGGAAATAGAGGGAGGCGGTGTCTAGAAGCATCAGTCGTCCGGTCACGCTCCGCATCATGCCGCACGCCACCGACAGGGCTCCGCAGCCGCATGACCGCGAGGGCGGGAAGCGGCATTCGTCGCAGAGGACGGGCCGGCTGTGAGGCAGGACACGTATGCGTTTGCGACCGGCGAAACGGGGGAGGCGCGGCCCCGGAGTGGCGCCGGTTGCAGGTTCAACTGTCAGGAACGCCTGAACCGTCCCGACGGGTGCCGCTCCCTTCCATTGCCGCCGAGTCAAGAGGTACGCGTGTCAACGAGGCTTGAAGCCGAGCATCTGTACAAGGTGTTCGGCAGACGACCGGGCCAGGCGGTCGAGAGACTGCGCCAGAACAAGGCCGACCGGGAGGAGTTGCGCGCCCAGGGCACCACGGCAGCCGTCATCGACGCCTCGTTCACCGTGGAGCCCGGCGAGATCTTCGTCGTCATGGGCCTGTCCGGCTCGGGCAAGTCCACCCTGCTGCGCATGCTGAACGGCCTGTCGGAGCCGTCCGCCGGACAGGTGCGATTCGACGGCCAGGACCTCACCGCGCTGTCCGACCGCGAGCTGCGCGAGGTCCGTTCCAGGAAGATCAGCATGGTCTTCCAGCACTTCGCGCTCTTCCCGCACCGCAGCGTCCGTGAGAACGCCGCATACGGCCTGGAAGTGCAGGGCGTGCCCCGCGCCGAGCGCGAACGCCGCGCCGACGAGGCGCTCGCCCTGTGTGGCCTGGCCGGCTGGGAGAAGTCCTGGCCCGACGAACTGTCCGGTGGCATGCAGCAGCGGGTCGGCCTGGCCCGCGCGCTCGCGACCGACGCCGACCTGCTGCTGATGGACGAGTCCTTCAGCGCGCTCGACCCGCTGATCCGCCGCGACATGCAGGACCAGCTGGTGGAACTGCAGAAGAAGCTGAAGAAGACGATCGTCTTCATCACGCACGACCTCAACGAGGCCATGCGCCTGGGCGACCGCATCGCGATGATGCGCGACGGCCGCATCGTGCAGATCGGCACTGCGCAGGACATCCTCATCCGCCCCGCCAACGACTACGTCGCCTCCTTCACCCAGGACGTCGACCGCTCCCGGGTGCTGACCGCCGGAGCCGTGATGGAGCAGGAGGTGCGCGGCGACGAGGCCGACTGCGCCTGCGAGACCGCGACGGCACAGACGCCGTTCACCGACCTGTGCGCGATGAGTGCCCGCGCGGCACACCCCGTGGCGGTCCTCGACGGCGAGGGCACGGTCATCGGCGTGGTACCCCGGCAGCGGCTCGTCGGCTTCCTCGGCGACGAGGACGGTGCCCCCGGCACCTGCGACTCCCCGCGCGGCAAGGACGGGAAGGTGCTGGCCCGTGCCTAGGATTCCGCTCGGCGAATGGGTCAACAGCGCCGTCGACTGGCTGCTCGCCAACGTGACCTGGCTGTTCGACTTCTTCAGAACCGTCTTCACCGGCGCCTACGACGGCGTCAACGCCGTCCTCCAGGCGCCCGAGCCGCTGCTGCTCGCCGGTATCTTCGCGGTGATCGCCTTCTGGCTGCGCGGCACCGTCGCCGGTGTCCTCACCTTCGTGGGCTTCGCCTTCCTCGACTCGCTCGAGTTGTGGGGCGACTCGATGGTGACGCTGGCCCTGGTCATCGTCGCCACCGTCATCGCGCTCGTCATAGCCGTGCCCGTGGGCATCTGGGCGGCACGTTCGGACCGGGTCAGCGCCTTCGTGCGCCCGATCCTCGACTTCATGCAGACGCTGCCCGCGATGATCTACCTCATCCCGGCGATCCTCTTCTTCGGGACGGGCCCCGCCCCCGGCATCGTCGCCACCCTGATCTTCGCGCTCGCCCCCGGTGTGCGCATGACCGAGCTGGGCATCCGCCAGGTCGACAAGGACCTCGTGGAGGCGGCCGAGGCGTTCGGCACCACGCCCCGCAACACCCTGCTGCGCGTCCAGCTGCCCCTGGCGCTGCCCACCGTGATGGCGGGCGTCAACCAGGTGATCATGCTCGGCCTGTCCATGGCCGCGATCGCCGGCATGGTCGGCACCGGCGGCCTCGGCGGCGCCGTCATCGAGGCCATCGGCCAGCTCAACGTCGGTCTCGGCGCCGAGTCCGGCCTCGCCATCGTCATCCTGGCGATCTACCTCGACCGCATGACCAGCGCCCTGGGCACCCAGGTGTCCCCGCTCGGCCGCCGCGCCGCCGCCAAGGCCCGCGCCGCGCAGGGCCTGAAGATCTGGTCCTACCGGCCGCGCCCGCAGGTCGCCGTGATCGGTGTCGTCGTCCTGGCCCTGGTGGCCGGCGGCATGGGCATCTTCGGCGGCGACGGCAAGAGCGGCGGTACGGACACCGCCGCCGACGCCGAGAACATCGGCAACGGCAAGAAGATCTCCATCGGTTACATCCCCTGGGACGAGGGCGTCGCCTCCACCTTCCTGTGGAAGGAGGTCCTCGAGCAGCGGGGCTTCGAGGTCGAGGCCACCCAGTTCGACGCGGGCCCGCTCTACACCGCGCTCGCGCAGGGCAACATCGACTTCCAGACGGACGCGTGGCTGCCCACCACCCACGAGGCGTACTGGAAGAAGTACGGCGACAAGCTCGAGGACCTCGGCACCTGGTACGAGGAGACGACGCTCGAACTCGCCGTGCCCGCCTACATGGAGGACTTCGACTCCCTCGAGGACCTCAAGGGCGAGGCCGGCACCTTCGGCGGGGAGATCACCGGCATCGAGTCCAGCGCCGGAATGATGGGCCTGCTCAAGGACAAGGTCCTCAAGGAGTACGGCCTGGACGAGGAGTACAAGGTCGTCGACAGCTCCACGCCGGCGATGCTGGCCGAGCTCAAGCGCGCCTACAGCAAGCAGGAACCGGTCGTCGTCACGCTCTGGTCGCCGCACTGGGCGTACAGCGACTACGACCTGAAGAAGCTGAAGGACCCCAAGGGCACCTGGGGCGAGGGCGACGGCGTGCACACCCTGGCACGCAAGGGCTTCACCGCCGAGAACCCCACCATCGGCCGGTGGATGAAGGACTTCTCGATGACCGAGAAGCAACTCACCGGCCTGGAGGCCGAGATCAACAAGGCCGGCAAGGGCAAGCAGCAGGAAGCCGTCCGTGCCTGGCTCGAGGACAACCCGGACGTCGTCGACAAGATGGCGCCGGTGAAGTCCGGTGCCGCCGCCGCACCGGCCGAGGCGAAGCGCCCGCTGACCGTCGCGTGGTTCCCCTGGGAGGAGGACATCGCGATCACCTACCTGTGGAAGAACGTCCTCGAGCGGCGCGGCTACAGGATGGACCTGAAGCAGATGGAGGTCGGCCCGGTCTACACCGGCCTCTCCACCGGGGACATCGACCTCAACTTCGACGCCTGGCTGCCCCATGCCCAGAAGAACTTCTGGGACCAGAGCAAGGACGAGCTGGTCGACCTCGGCACCTGGTACGAGCCGACCTCCCTGGACGTCGCCGTCCCGTCGTACGTCGAGGGCGTCGAGTCCTTCGAGGACCTCAAGGGCAAGGCCGACCTGTTCGACGGGCGGATCATCGGCATCGAAGCGGGCACCGGCCAGATGGACCTGCTCAAGAACAAGGTTCTGCCGGGCTACGGCCTGGACAAGGAGTACAAGGTCGTCGACGGCTCCACGCCGGCGATGCTCGCCGAGCTCAAGCGCGCCTACTCCAAGAAGGAGCCCGTCGCGGTCACCCTCTGGTCGCCGCACTGGTCGTACAGCGAGTACGAGCTGACCAAGCTGAAGGACGACAAGAAGCTCTTCGGCGAGGGCAACACCATCCGTACCATCGCGAACAAGGCGTTCCCCGAGCAGTACCCCGAACTCACGAAGTGGATCAAGGGATTCACGATGAGCGAGGACGAACTCGGCACGCTCGAGAAGGAGATCAAGGACCGGGGCCAGGGCAAGGAGGAGGCGGCCGTCGCCACCTGGCTCGAAGAGCACCCCGACGTGGTGGGGCGTATGACCCCGCAGTGACGGTGAGGTCACCACGGTGATCACCGGTCGCCGTGGTGACCTCGCACCGCTCGCCCCGAGGGGCGGGCCCGGCCCCGCACCTGACAGCGGGACCGGGCCCGCCCCTCGGAGCATGTGCGGGGCAAGCCGAAGCCGAACGGGGCCACGGCCGCAACGGGCCCGCAGCGGCAACGGGAAAACGACCGGGACGGGCATACGGCCGGGACCGGAACACGGCCCGACGGGAACACGATAAGAATCCAGCCAATCACACAGCGCTACGCCCTCCCCGGACCTCCGGGCCCTCGTCGTGACCTCCCGTCCCACTTCGGGTGACAATGGCGGAAACACCCCGTGCCCTGCGCACATCGAACCGGACGGCTCACGCATCGGCTGGCGTGAACTGTGGGGTCGTGCACGATCGCACAGGACGACGACGTGACAGGCGCCTGAAACGGTTTGCCGAACATGCGTAGGGTGCAGACAGCTCAACAGGAGAAGCGTGCCGGGACAACGGGGCACAGGCACGGAGCGACGGGCGAAGGAGGGAGCCGGGGCGATGGGCGATCACAAAGAACAGCCGCTGCGCGTGGGCGCGGCCGTGCGGCGGCGGCGTCGTGCGCTGGATCTCACGCTTGCCGTCGTGGCCCAGCGCAGCGGCCTGTCGGTCCCGTTCCTGAGCCAGATCGAGAACGAGCGCGCGCGCCCCAGCCGGAGTTCCCTGGAGAAGGTCGCCGACGCCCTGCGCACCACCGCCGTGGAACTCCTCGCCGCCGCCGACCCGGCGTGCAGTGTCGACGTCGTCCGCGCGGAGGGCGCCGAGCAGGTGCCGGCCCCCCGCGTCCGGTCCCTGGTGCGGGGCCATCACCAGATGCACGCCTCCGAGTTCACCGGCGACCACGACGCCGGGCGAGAATTCCAGTTCCGCAACGATCAGCTGATGTACGTGGCGGACGGCGCCGTGGAGATCGAGGCGGAGGGCCGTGCCTACCGCCTGGGCCGCGGCGACACCCTGTACCTCACCGGAGGCGTCCGGCACCGGTGGCGGGCCACGGTCGCGGAGACCCGGCTGGTGGTCGTCGCCGTCGCCGAGCACATCGAGGCCGTCCGGGACAAGCCGCGCCGGTGAGTTCCGTGCGGATCGTCTCCCTCGTCCCGTCGCTCACCGAGGCCGTGGCACTGTCCGCTCCCGGAGCCCTGGCCGGCGCCACGCACTGGTGCACGCATCCCGCCGGCCTGGACGTGGAGCGGATCGGCGGCACGAAGAACCCCAAGGTCCCCCTGATCACCGCCCTCGCCCCCGATCTGGTGATCGCCAACGAGGAGGAGAACCGCGCCCCCGACCTGGACGCCCTGCGCGCGGCGGGCCTCGAGGTACTGGTGACGGAGGTACGGACGCTGCGCCAGGCCTTCGACGAGCTGGCCAGGGTGCTCACGGCGTGCGGTGTGGCCGCCCGGCCCCGGTGGCTGGACGAGGCCGAGGCCGCCTGGGACGCCGTGCCGGCCCCCGCGGCCCGCCGGACCGCGGTCGTGCCGGTCTGGCGGCGGCCCTGGATGGTGCTGGGCCGCGACACCTTCGCCGGCGACCTGCTGTCCCGCCTCGGCGTCGACCACCTCTACGCGCACGACCCGGAACGCTATCCGCGCGTCCTCCTGGACGAGTTGCGCGCGGCGGCCCCGGACCTCGTCGTGCTGCCCGACGAGCCGTACCGCTTCACCGCCGACGACGGTCCGGACGCCTTCCCCGGACTGCCCTGCGCCCTGGTCGGTGGCCGGCACCTCACCTGGTACGGGCCGTCACTGTCCGAGGCGGCGGCGGTGCTGCCCCGGGAACTGCGAGCGGCGGGCCGCCGGCAGCACCGGGCGACATAAGCTGGCGTGATGAGCACGAGGGACGACCACGCGGAACATCGGCCGGTGACCGCGGGGACCCTCGCCCACCGGGTGCCGGACCTCGGAGGGCTGGAACTGCTGCTGGCGGTGGCGCGTGTCGGGAGTCTGGGCGGCGCGGCGCGCGAGCTGGGCATCACCCAGCCCGCGGCCAGCAGCCGGGTCCGGTCCATGGAGCGGCAGCTCGGCGTGGCGCTGGTGGACCGCTCACCGCGCGGATCGCGCCTGACAGATGCCGGAGCCCTGGTCACCGACTGGGCGCGGCGGATCGTGGAGGCCGCGGAGGCCTTCGACGTCGGCGCGCAGGCACTGCGGGACCGCCGGGACTCACGGCTGCGGGTGGCGGCGAGCATGACGATCGCCGAGTATCTGCTGCCGGGCTGGCTGCTCGCGCTGCGCGCGCAGCGGCCGGACACGGCGGTGTCCCTGCTGGCCGGGAACTCCGCGACGGTCGCGCAGCGGCTGCTGGCGGACGAGGCGGACATGGGTTTCGTCGAAGGGCTGACCGTGCCCACGGGCCTGGACTCCGTGGTGATCGCCCACGACCGGCTGGTCGTGGTGACGGCGCCGTCCCACGCCTGGGCCCGCCGCCGTCGGCCGCTCGCCGCCGAGGAACTGGCGGCCACTTCGCTGATCCTGCGCGAGAAGGGCTCCGGCACCCGGCAGGTCCTGGACACCGCGCTGGGCGGCCTGGCCCGCCCGCTGATCGAACTGTCCTCCACGACCGCGGTGAAGGCCGCGGCGGTCAGCGGCGCGGGCCCGGCCGTCCTCAGTGAACTGGCCGTCAGGGAGGAGCTGGCGATGCGCCGCCTCATCCGCGTTCCCGTGGACGGCATCGCCCTGGCCCGCGAACTGCGCGCGGTCTGGCCGACCGGCCACCGGCCCACGGGCCCGGCCCGTGACCTGCTGACCCTGACCCGCGGCTGAGCACCTCGCGCGCCGGGCACGCGGGTGGCCGGCGGCGGGCGGCCGGGTGCCGTCGCCGCCCACGTGGGTCACGGTGGGGTGGCTGCCTGGATCAGGTGGCGTACGACCCGCAGGTCCTCGCCCAGCTCCGGATGCCACTGCACGCCCAGCACCCATGCGGGGGACGGGAGTTCGACCGCTTCCACGGTCCCGTCCGCCGCGTACGCCGACGGGACCAGGCCCTCGCCGAGGTCGTCCACCGCCTGGTGGTGGAAGGTCGGTACGGAGGTCTCCTCCGGAACGGCGTCGGAGTACCGGGTGCCCGGCACAGGCATCACCGGGTGCAGTCCGACGACCCCCGGCTCCCCCCGATGGCCGTCGAGGTGCTGGACGAGGGTGCCGCCCAGGGCGACGTTCAGCAGTTGCATGCCCCGGCAGATCCCGAGCAGCGGAATCCGGCGGTCCAGCGCCGCCCGGATCAGGGCGAGCTCCCAGGCGTCCCGAGCGCGGTCGGGCGGCCCGGTGCGCGGGTCGGGCCCGGCGCCGTAGCGGACCGGATCCACGTCCGGGCCGCCCGCGACGACCAGCCCGTCGAGCCTGGCCACCGTCGCCGCGGCGTGCTCGGGTGCGTCCGGTGGGAGCATCGCCGCCAGCCCGCCGGCCCGCTGCACCAGCCGCGGATACCCGAGGGGCAGCAGCGCGGCGTCCATCTGCCACGCGCCCCACCGCACCCCGGACTCCTCGTACGTGCTGATGCCGATCAGCGGCCTGGCCGTCATGCCGTGCTCCTCCGTCTCCGGCAGCGGTCGAGCCCCGCCCGTCCGGTTTCCTGCCGCGTTCTCCGGTTCAGTCCCGGGACAACTCCGCCTCGGCCGCCGCCGGCGCCGCGAACTCCTCCTCCGGCGCCTTCGCGATCGTGGGCAATGGAGCAGATCCAGGCCTTTGCCGTCTCACACTTTCATGGCCCGGACGGCGGGAGTACAAGATCCCCGCGCCGAGCCGCGTACCCGCCCGGTGCAGCGCCATGAACCGGGCCGGACCGGCACCGGACCGCGGGTATCGCTGCCCCGCCATCCGCATGTCACGCCAGGAAGCCGCGCAGCAGTGCCGCCGTCCCCGCGCAGTGCTCGCGTGCGATCTCCCGCGCTCCGTCGGCGTCCCCCTCCAGTACCGCCTCGACCAGGTCGGTGTGCTGCCGCTGCGAGTGCTCCAGGTTGCGCACCAGCAGCGGAATGCAGTCCAGCAGGTCGTTCACCGCCGCCCGGACGGCCGCGTACTGCGCGGTCAGCGTCGGTGAACCGGACAGCTCCGCCAGCGTGAGATGGAACAGGGTGTCCAGGCGGCGGTACTCGGCCGGCGGGGCGTCACGCGTGCCCGCCAGCGCCTCCCGGAGCCGGGCCGCCCGCGTGTCCGGCAGGCCGTGCGCGGCGCACAGGCCCGCCGCGCCCACCTCCAGTACCTCCCGGAACCGCAGCACGTCCTCGATGTCGACCTCGGCGATCCGCCGCCGCAGCTCGGACCCGCCCGCGTCCGTCGGCCGGGTCAGTACGAAGGTGCCGCCGTACCGGCCGCGCCGGGACTGCACGAGGCCCTGGTCCTGGAGCACCTTCAGCACCTCGCGCAGCGTCACCCGGCTGATCCCCAGCCGCTCCGCCAGCACCCGCTCGGCCGGCAGCCGTTCCCCGCCCGGGACCAGGCCCAGCCGCACCACCTGAAGGATCTGCTCGAGTGCCTCCTCGAAGCCGTTGCCCGCGCGCACCGGCCGCAGCACCGGTGCGAGACCGTCCCCGACCGCGCCGACCGAGCCCTCCGCCCTCCCCGCCCTACCTGTCCTCCCCGCCCTCCCCGACTTCTCCGGCATACGGCCGCGTCCCCTTCCCAAGCAATGGTCGTCCGCAATACCTTATGGCTCCCGGCCGGCCGGACCGAAGCCCGCAGAAGCCGCACGCGGTCACCGGCGGCCGCATGCGGCCAGAAGTGCCAGAAGTGCCAGAAGTGCCAGAAGCAGCCCGAGGAGGCCCTTCCGTGGCAGACCCCACAGCCCCGCTCGGTGTCGAGGAGCTGCACGCCCTCGTCGCGGGCGGTGAGATCGACACGGTCGTCCTGGCTTTCCCCGACATGCAGGGGCGGCTCCAGGGCAAGCGGTTCGCCGCGCGCTTCTTCCTCGACGAGGTGCTCCGGCACGGCACCGAGGGCTGCAACTACCTGCTCGCCGTCGACGCCGACATGAACACCGTCGACGGCTACGCCATGTCCTCCTGGGAGAACGGCTACGGCGACTTCGCCATGTTCCCCGACCTCGACACACTCCGCCGCGTGCCGTGGAACGAGGGCACCGCCCTGGCCGTCGCGGACCTGGCCTGGGCCGACGGCTCCCCGGTCGTCGCCGCCCCCCGCCAGATACTGCGCCGCCAGCTCGAGCGCCTGGCCGGACTCGGGTACACCGCCCAGGTCGGTACCGAGCTGGAGTTCATCGTCTTCCGGGACACCTACGAACAGGCCTGGGACGCCGGCTACCGCGGGCTCACCCCGGCCAACCAGTACAACGTCGACTACTCGGTGCTCGGCACCGGCCGGATCGAACCCCTGCTGCGCCGCATCCGCAACGAGATGGCCGCCGCCGGCCTCACCGTCGAGTCCGCCAAGGGCGAGTGCAACCCCGGCCAGCACGAGATCGCCTTCCGCTACGACGAGGCCCTGATCACCTGCGACCAGCACACCGTCTACAAGACCGGTGCCAAGGAGATCGCCGCCCAGGAGGGCGTGTCGATCACCTTCATGGCCAAATACAACGAACGCGAGGGCAACTCCTGCCACATCCACCTCTCCCTCGCCGCCCCCGACGGCACCAGCGCCATGCCGGGTTCCCCCCAGGACCGGGACGCCATGTCGGACGTCATGCGGCACTTCCTCGCCGGACAGCTCGTCGCGCTCCGCGAGTTCTCCCTGCTCTACGCCCCGCACATCAACTCCTACAAGCGGTTCCAGCCGGGCTCCTTCGCGCCGACCGCCGTCGCCTGGGGGTACGACAACCGCACCTGCGCCCTGCGTGTCGTCGGCCACGGCCGCTCCCTGCGCTTCGAGAACCGGCTGCCCGGCGGTGACGTCAACCCGCATCTCGCCGTGGCGGGCATGGTCGCGGCCGGGCTGTACGGCGTCGAGCACGGGCTGGAACTGCCCGAGCCCTGCCACGGCAACGCCTACGCCGCCGGCTACGAGCACGTCCCGACCACCCTGCGGGAAGCCGCCGAGCTGTGGGAGAACAGCACCATGGCGAAGGCCGCCTTCGGCGACGAGGTCGTCGCGCACTACCGCAACATGGCGCGTGTCGAGGTGGACGCCTACGACGCCGCGGTCACCGACTGGGAGCTGCGCCGCTCCTTCGAACGCATGTGAGGCCCCGTTGCCGCTGCCCGACGCAATGCCCGGTGAAGTGTCCCTGCCCGACGAACTGCGCGTACTGAACCCCGCCACCGAAGAGGTCGTCGCCACCGTTCCCGCCGCCTCCGCGACCGACGTCGACGCCGCCGTCTCGGCGGCCGCGCGGGCGCAGACGACCTGGGCCGCCCTCGCCCCCGGCGACCGCGCCCGGCTGCTGCGCCGCTTCGCCACCGTCGTCGACGGGCACCTGGAGGAGCTGGCCCGCCTCGAGGTCCAGGAGGCCGGGCACACCCTCGGCAACGCCCGCTGGGAGGCCGGAAACGTCCGGGACCTGCTCGACTACGCCGCCGGAGGAGTGGAGCGGCTCACCGGCCGGCAGATCCCGGTCGCCGGCGGCCTGGACGTGACGTTCCTCGAACCGCTCGGCGTCGTCGGTGTCATCGCGCCCTGGAACTTCCCGATGCCGATCGCGGCCTGGGGCGCGGTACCGGCCCTCGCGGCGGGCAACGCGGTCCTCCTCAAGCCCGCGGAGACGACCCCGCTCACCGCGCTGCGCCTGGCCCGGCTCGCCCTGGAGGCGGGCCTTCCCGAGGACCTGTTCCAGGTGCTCCCCGGACACGGCCCGGTCGCGGGCGACGCGCTAGTCGAACACCCGGGCGTCTCCAAGATCGTGTTCACCGGATCCACCGCCGTGGGCCGGCGGGTGGCGGCCAAGGGCGCGGCGCTCCTCAAGCCGGTCACCCTCGAACTCGGCGGCAAGAGCCCCAACATCGTCTTCGCCGACGCCGACCTGGAGGCCGCCGCGGCCGCCACCCCGATGTCCTTCCTGGACAACGCCGGCCAGGACTGCTGCGCCCGCACCCGCATCCTCGTCCAGCGCTCGGCGTACGACCGCTTCCTCGGACTCCTCGCCCCCGCGATCGAGTCCGTCCTGGTCGGTGACCCGGCCGACGAGCGGACCGACATGGGCCCGCTGATCTCCCGGACCCAGCTGGACCGCGTCCGCTCCTACGTCCCCGACGACGCCGACGGCATCCGGGGCAAGGCCCCCGAGGGCGGCCCCGGCTTCTGGTTCCCGCCCACCGTCCTCACCGGCGTCGACCCGTACGCGCGCGTGGCCGTCGAAGAGGTCTTCGGGCCCGTCGCCGTCGTCCTGCCCTTCGAGGACGAGGCCGACGCGATCCGCCTGGCCAACGCCACCGACCACGGCCTGTCCGGCTCGGTCTGGACCCGGGACGTCGGCCGCGCCCTGCGGGTCCCGGGCGCCGTCCGCGCCGGGAACCTGTCCGTCAACTCCCACTCCAGCGTCCGTTACTGGACCCCGTTCGGAGGGTTCAAGCAGTCCGGCCTCGGCCGCGAACTCGGCCCGGACGCCCTGGCCGCCTTCACCGAGACCAAGAACGTCTTCATCAGCAACATCCCCTCGAGCACGGCAAGCACCGAAGGTACGGAGGGCTCCGCACAGTGAGCGAAGCGACCGAGGACACCATCTGCCGCCGCCTGGCCGGCCGCAGCGCCGTCGTCACCGGAGCGGGCAGCGGCATCGGCCTGGCCACCGCCCGCCGGCTCGCCTCCGAGGGCGCCCGTGTCGTCTGCGGCGACGTGGACGCGACGCGCGGCAAGGCGGCCGCCGAGGAGACCGGCGGCATCTTCGTGCACGTCGACGTCACCGACCCCGAGCAGGTCGAGGCGCTGTTCGGGACGGCGTACGACACCTACGGCAGCGTCGACATCGCCTTCAACAACGCCGGCATCTCCCCGCCCGAGGACGACTCCATCCTGGAGACCGGACTCGACGCCTGGAAGCGCGTCCAGGAGGTCAACCTCACCTCCGTCTACCTGTGCTGCAAGGCCGCGATCCCCTACATGCGCCGTCAGGGCAAGGGCTCCATCATCAACACCGCGTCCTTCGTGGCCCGGATGGGCGCGGCCACCAGCCAGATCTCCTACACCGCCTCCAAGGGCGGCGTCCTCGCCATGTCCCGCGAACTCGGGGTGCAGTTCGCCCGCGAGGGCATCCGCGTCAACGCGCTCTGCCCCGGTCCGGTGAACACCCCGCTGCTGCGGGAACTGTTCGCCGAGGACCCGGAGCGCGCCGCCCGCCGGCTCGTGCACATCCCGCTCGGCCGGTTCGCCGAGGCCGAGGAGATCGCCGCCGCCGTCGCCTTCCTGGCCAGCGACGACTCCTCCTTCGTCAACGCCACCGACTTCCTCGTGGACGGGGGCATCTCGGGGGCGTACGTCACACCGCTCTAGAGTCCCTACGGGTGGTCGCCCTAGGGGGTGTCTGACACATGAGCGTGGGAGCAGGAGCGGCGTCTGGTGCGTGCGATCGCAAGGCGCCGGAGCGTCCTCGTGGCGGAGCCACGTGGGCGGTTCGGCAACACGGCGAGCGTGCGTGCCGGGCGTCGCGACGCCGCGGGCATGTGTCAGACACCCCTAGAGTGCCCGGATGAGCATGACGCCCGCACCCGGCTGGTACCCCGACCCGCACGCCCCGCACCTGGAACGCTGGTGGGACGGTACGGCCTGGACCGAGCACCGGCGTACCCCCGGGGTCCCCGGAGGGCCGGTGCCGCCGTCCCCCGGTGGCTCCGGCAGCCGTACCCGGGTGATCGCCCTCGTCACGGCGGCGGCCGTGCTCGTCGCCGCGATCGTCACCGGCGCGGTGCTGCTGGGCGACGACGACCCGGAGATCAGGACCGGCCCGACCACCGCACCGTCCGCACAGGTACCGGACGGCGTCGGCCCCACCCCGTCCGGGCCCCCCTCGGAGTCCGCGTCCGGACCTCCCGCCGATGATCCGGACCTCGTCGAGGACCAGCTCAACGGCATCACCTTCCCGCTCCTCGACGGCTGGGTACGGCCGGAGAACATCAGCCAGGACGACGTCGTCATGACCACCCCCGGCACCCACGACTGCCCGGGCGAGGGCAGCGTCTGCCGCCACGGCCTCGTCATGTCCCGCACGGTGACCGCGACCGATGAGACCTCGCCCGAGCTGCTCGCCGAGGAGGACGTCTCCGACGCGGTCGAGGACGCCTTCGAGGAGGACGCCCTCGACCGGAAGCCCCACGGCGGCGTCGAGTCCCACAAGGTCGTGAAGTCAGGCCCGGTCGCGGTGGCGGGCCGCGCCGGGTACTTCGTCCGCCGGCAGGTGACGACCGGCAAGGGCCCCGGCGGGTACGTGCAGTCGCTGGTCTTCCCCTCCACCATCGGCACCGGGGCGCCGATCGTCGTCCGCTACGTCTTCGAGGCGGGCGACGGCGCACCGCCCCTCGCCGACATGGACCGCATCACCCGGGGCATCCGCGCGGCCGGCGACGCGGACCCGGGCGGCGGCGTGGGCGCCGGCGTCGGCCCCACCCCCTGACCCGCGCCTGACCTGACCTAAAGGAACGTCATGCCCTCGCCGCGGTACGTCGGTACGGTGGCCGTCACCGTGGCGCCCTCGATCAGCCGCAGTGCGTCGAACCGCTCGCACAGCTCGCCCGCCTTGGCGTGCCGGAACCACACCTTGTCGCCGATCAGCAGGTCGTCGGCCGGCGGACCCAGCAGCGGCGTCTGCACCTCGCCGGCCCCCTCCTGGGGGTCGTAGCGCAGTCCCTCGGGCAGACAGGGCACCGGCAGCCGGTCGGTGCCGGCCGCGCCGGAGGCCGGATAACCGCCGCCGAGCACCGTGACCGCGCCCACGCCCGGCCGCCGTACGACGGGCAGGGCGAAGAGCGCCGCCGGACGCCCGGTGAACGACGTGTAGTTGTCGAACAACCGTGGTACGTACAGCCCCGAACCCGCCGCGATCTCGGTGACCGCGTCCTCCTCGGCGGTGTACTGCACGCTGCCCGTACCGCCGCCGTTGACGAACTCCAGATCCGGCACGACCTCCCGCACCGCCCGCACCACCGCCGCCCGCCGCACGGCGAGCTCCCGCCGGGCGGCGGCCTGCATCAGCCGCACGGCCCGGGACCGCAGCGGCTGCCCCGCCACCGCGTCGCCGACCCCCGCGACATGCCCCTCGTACGCCATGATCCCCACCACTTCGAACCCGGGGCGCCGGGCCACCGCGCGGGCCACCTCGGCGACCTGCGCGGGGGAGTGGAGCGGGGACCGCCGGGCACCGACCCGCACCCGGCCGCCGAGCAGCTTCAGCGAGGTGTCCAGCTCCAGACAGACGCGCACCACCTCACCGCCGCCGGCGCGCGCGGCGTCGATCAGGTCCAGCTGCGCCGGGTCGTCGACCATGACGGTGACGGCGGCGGCGAGCTTGGGATCGGCGGCCAGTTCGGCGTAACCGGAGCGGTCGGCGGAGGGATAGGCGAGCAGGATGTCGTCGAAACCGGAGCGGGCCAGCCACAGGGACTCGGCGAGGGTGAACGACATGATGCCCGCGAAGCCGTCCCTGGCGAGCACCCGTTCGAGCAGGGCGCGGCAGCGCACGGACTTGCTCGCCACCCGGACGGGCTTTCCCCCCGCCCGGCGGAGCAGATCGTCCGCGTTGGCGTCGAAGGCGTCCAGATCCACGATCGCGAGCGGGGCGTCGAGATGGGCGGTGGCCTGTTCGTAACGGGCCCGGTCGGAGGCGCGCGCAGTCATGAACGCAGCCTGCCAGACAGGTCTTCCGAACGGGTAGGGGGACGTTCCGGGCAGATGCCGCGGGCCTGCGTACTGGTTCCCGTTCGGCCGGGGTCACGCCGTAGAGTGACGCGCACGCCCGGCGGCCCACGCCGGACAAAGGCCCGTGCCGGGATGACGCTCCTCCCGTGCGGGTATCTGTGCCCGGGACGACTTCGTACCGGGTCCGGCGGCAGACATCGGCCCGCGGCGGGGAAACGGTCCGGGCACGAGGAAACGGGGGGTGCATGAGCACGGAAGCGCGGCGCGCCTCCCACTCCCCGGGCCCCACGACTCCTCCGTCACCGTCCACGCCCCCGCGCCCGTCCCACCCGCCGGCCGACGCGGACGAGGACACGCGTGAGCCGGACCGACGGCAGCCCGACGCCGGCACCGGACCGCGTGAGACGCACGCCGCGACGCCCGCCGGGGGAGCGGCGAACGGCACCGCACCGGTGCAGCCCAGGGGACGTACCTCCGGCGGAACCGGCGCGTTCGACGTGCGCCGGCCGGCCGCGGCGCCGTCCGCCGACACGGGCCGTGCGGAGGGCGGCGCAGCAGACACACCCGTGCCCGCTCCCTCCGCCCCGGTGTCTCCCTCCGCCTCCTCGACCTCGTCCTCGGTGGCTTCGCCGCCCCGGCCCCGCTTTCCGAGTTTCGGTACCGGCGGGCAGGGCCGGCCGGTGGGCACGGGCGGCACGCCGCCGCCCCCGCCGAGGGCGTCCGCCCGCTTCCCGGACATCCCGCCGGCCGTGGGCCACGGGGCGCCTTCCCCGGGCACCTCGCCGACCGGCTCGGCCACCGTGCCACCGCAGCCCACGCACGGCCCCACCCGCACCGGACGGCGACGGTCCGCCGAGCAGCGCCCCACCGCGGGCCGCGCGGACGCCCGTAGCACCGACGCCCGTAGCACCGACGCCCGCAGCACCGACGCGCGCCCCGAGCCCCCGTCGGAGATGACGACCCGTCTGAGTCCGGTCTCCCTACGGGCGTCCGCGCCGCCCCGGCCGACCGATCGGCCGGACGTGCCGCCGTATCCCGCCACGCCGGCCGGACCGGAGCGGGGCCACGCGGCGCCCCCGGGGCCGTGGTCCGGACCCGGGCACCCGGCCGCCGGTGCCCCGGCCGCCACGCCGCCGACCCCGGCCGGGCCACCCAGGCCGACCGGACCGGCGCCGGATCCCGCGCGGGACGAGGCGTGGGCTCCGGCCTCGCGTCCGGGCGCCGACGAGCCGTACGGCACCGGGTGGGCCACCGCCGCGCCCTCCGGTCCGGGCACCCCCGACCCCGCGTTCTCCTGGAGCTCTCCCCCGGCACCCGGCGGTGCCTCCGGCTCCGGCCGGCCGGTCGTGACGTTCGCGCGGCCCGAGGGGTACGACGAGAACGCCCGGCCGCGCCCGCTCGGCCGGCGGGGCCGCTCCCAGGTCGTGGCCGCCGCGGTCTGTCTCGTCCTCGGCGTGGGGCTGATCGGTGGTGCCGTCGCCGGGAGTTGGCTCGCCGGGGACTCCGGCGAGAAAGGGGCCGACACCGGCTTCGCCGCCGCCGCGAACATGTGGCACAGCGTCCCCGTCGACGAGCTGTTCCCGCCCACCGTGCGGGGCGAAGGCGCCGGCCCCGGCGACGCCGACCGGGTCTGGACCCGGATAGCCGTGGCCCCCGACAGCGGCTGCGAGGACGCCTTCGACCCGCTGCTGCGCAAGCTGTTCGCCCCCCTCGGCTGCGAACGCCTGCTGCGCGCCACCTACACCGACGCCACCCAGAGCCATGTCACCACCGTCGGCCTGCTGTTCACCAAGGCGGACGCCGCCGGCATGGTCTCCCTCGCCGGCCGCTTCGACAAGGAGCGCCTGGACCGCCGTACCGACCTGATACCCCGCCCGTACGCGGCGAAGGGCACCGCGGCCGCCGGCTTCGGCGCCGGGCAGCGTGCCACCTGGGCGATCTCCGTCCTCACCGACGCCCCCGTCGTCGTCTACGCCGTGTCCGGCTGGGCCGACGGCCGCGACGCCGGCACCCCGCTGCCCGCCGAGGACGGCATGGAGTCCGGCGCCACCACCGCCCCCGCCCAGGCGGGCCTCGGCCACGAGGCGCGCGGCCTCGCCGACCGGGTCGAACGCGGTCTGCGCAAGAACGTCGGTACGACCACGGAGCAGCCGTCATGAGGCCCGCGACCTCCCGAGCCGCGACCCTGAGCGTCCTGCTGGCCGCCGGCCTCGCCCTGCTCCCCGCCACCACCGCCCATGCGGACGGCATCCGCGACCGGCAGTGGGGACCGGAGGCCCTGCACACCCAGGAGGCCTGGCGCACCACCCAGGGCGCGGGCGTCACCGTCGCCGTCCTGGACACCGGGGTCGACGCCGAGCATCCCGACCTCGCCGGGAACGTTCTCGCTGGCAAGGACCTGGTCCGTTTTGGTGCCGAGGAGGGTGACCGGGCCTGGGCTCGGCACGGCACCGCGATGGCCGGCATCATCGCGGGCCACGGACACGGCGTGGGGAACGGCGAAGGCGTCCTGGGCATCGCGCCCGAGGCGAAGATCCTCCCCGTCCGCGTGATCCTGGAGGACGGCGATCCCTCCCGCGCCAAGGCCCGCAGCACCCGCGGCAACGCCCTCGCCGAGGGCATCCGCTGGGCCGCCGACCACGGCGCCGACGTCATCAACCTCTCCCTCGGCGACGACTCCGCCTCCGCGCACCCCGAGTCCGGCGAGGACGAGGCCATCCAGTACGCCCTCCGCAAGGGTGTGGCCGTCGTCGCCTCCGCGGGCAACGGCGGCGAGAAGGGCGACCGCGTCTCCTACCCGGCCGCCTACCCGGGTGTCATCGCCGTCACCGCCGTCGACCGCTACGGCACCCGCGCCCCGTTCTCCACCCGCCGCTGGTACGCCACGGTCAGTGCCCCGGGTGTCGACGTGATCATCGCCGACCCCGACCGCAAGTACTACGAGGGCTGGGGCACCAGCGCCGCCGCCGCGTTCGTCTCCGGCGCCGTCGCCCTGATCAAGGCGGCCCACCCCGGGCTGACCCCGGCCCAGCTCAAGAGTCTCCTGGAGGACACCGCCCGCAACGCCCCCGCCGACGGCCGTGACGACTCCCGCGGCTTCGGCTTCGTCGACCCGGCCGCCGCCATAGAGGCCGCCGCCAGGCTGAAGCCCGAGGGCCTGAAGTCGGCGGCCTACGGCGAGCGGTACTTCGGCCCCGGCCCGGACAGCCCCGAGTCCGACACCGGAACCGCCGACTGGGCCGCCCCCCTCGCGGGCGGCGCGGGCGGCGTCCTCCTGGTCGCCACGGCCGTCCTGTGGCGCGGCCGCCGCCCGGGCCACGAGGACGCCTGAGGACCTGTCCGGGCGCTCACGCGCACTGTGTGGGGATGACTCGGCAGGAGGGACCCGATGAGTGCCGTGGAGATGACCCGGGCGGAGGCGGTCGCGCTCGTGCAGCGCATCATGCGGGCGGACCACGCCTCGGAGGACGAGGTGGCCGACCGGCTGAGCAGGCTCGACCGAGCGCTCGGATCCCGTCCGGACATGTCTGCGACCTGGTTTTCCGGCCGCGGGAGCGCGACCTTTCGGCCGATGAGGCAGTCGATCAGGCTCTGGCGTACCGGCCGATCGTCCTGTGACGTCCTTTCGCGTGCTCTCCGGACAAAGGCCCGCCCGAGCGCGCCACCGTTGAGGGCCCCCGACGTGCGCGCGGGCACCTAAACACTCCGACGCCCGTCTCCCGTGAACGCCGACACCGCCGCCCGTGCCGCCGCCTCCACCAGCGCCACGCCCCGGGTCATCGTCGGGTTGCCGTCGGACAGCGCGGCCACCAGGAGGTTCCGGCCCTCGGCCGTGACGCGGCCGATGCTGTTCACGACCCAGAGTCCGGTCGCGTCGCGCGGCACCCAGCCGTTCTTCACCGCCCACGCCGCGCCGCCCGGCGGCAACACGTCCGCCACCACCGGAACCCCCCACGCCTGCTCCGGGACCACCCGCTCCATCAGCCCCCGTACGTACGCCCGCGAGGCCGCGGTCAGCTTCGAGTCCGCCGGGGCCCCGAACACCTGGCGGAGCAGCAGAAGCTGGTCGGCGACCGTGGTCCGGGTCAGCCCCCACCGGGGGCCGTCGCCGCCCTCGGTGCCGGTCAGGCCCAAGCGGACGTGTGCCGCGTCGAGGCCGGCCGCCCGCCCGATCGAGCGCCACAGCGCGGACGCCGCGTCGTTGTCGCTGCGCTCGATCATCGCCGCGGCGTACGACCGCTCCTCACCGGTGAGCGCCCGTCCCACGTCCTGCGCCTCCAGCAGCAACGCCGCCAGTATGCCGACCTTCACGACGCTCGCCGTGACGAACGCCCGGTCGCCGTGGCGGACGCCCACCCCCGACACCGGGTCCAGAACTCCCACCGACACTTCGGCACCGTCCGGCACGGCCACCCCCGCCATCGCCGCCGCCCACCGCGCGTCCCACCCGTCGGACCTCACCGGCACCTTCCCCTCCCTGCCGCTCCGCGGCCGCCCGCCCGCACGCCCGCCCGCGTGCGAGCCTGCCACCCCAAGGCCGATAGGGTCGACGACCGTGGCGAACAAGAACATTCCCGACCCCGGTTACCGTGACGACGACGGCTCCGCAGACCCCCGGCTGAGTGCGGCGCTCGCCGCCTGGGCCGAGGACGGCAACGCCGTCGCGCCGGTCCTCGACGCGCTCAAAGGCACCCGGCTGCTGGTCCCCGTCGTGGCCGTCCTCGGAGAAGTCGAGGAGGACGAAAACGGGCTGCGCCGGGAGAAGACCAGCGACATGGCCGTCCCCACCTTGAAGGCCGGTGACCGCACCGCGCTGCCCGCCTTCACCTCCACCGACTCGCTCGCCCGCTGGGACCCGGCGGCCCGCCCGGTCGCCGTACCGCTGCACCAGGCCCTGCAGGCCGCCGCGCACGAGAAGGCGGACACGGTCGTCCTCGACATGGCCGGGCCCGTGCCCTTCGAACTGACCGGCCCGCTGCTGCTCGCGCTCGCCGAGGGGCGTACGACCACCGACCCGCTGGCCGACCCCCTGGTCGTCGAGGCCCTGCGAGCCGTCGTCACCGCGGAGCCCGCCGTCCTGCGCGCCCACCTCGGACCGGGGCAGGCCGACGGCACCCTCGCCCTGGTCCTCGACCCCGCGGCCCCCGTCGCCGAGGCCGCCCGCGCCGTGGCGCAGCGCCTGGCCGCCGACGAAACACTGAGGGCCCGCCTGGTAAGAGGCCTCGACCTGGCAGTACTGCCGGCCGGGGCGACGCCGCCGGGCGAGCCCTTCTACGTACGCGGGTGATCCGTACGTACTCGCATGCGGAGCCCGGGCCACCGGGCTCCGGCACGCTCAGCCGTAGATCGCGCCCGTGTACTTCTCGCCCGGGCCCTGCCCCGGCTCGTCCTTGACGAGCGAGGCCTCACGGAACGCCAGCTGGAGCGACTTCAGCCCGTCGCGCAGCGGCGCCGCGTGGAAGGAGCTGATCTCGGTCGCGGACGCGTCCAGCAGGCCGGCCAGCGCGTGCACCAGCTTGCGGGCCTCGTCCAGGTCCTTGTGCGCGTCGCCCTCCTCGGTCAGACCGAGCTTCACGGCCGCGGCGCTCATCAGATTGACGGCGACCGTCACGATCACCTCGACGGCCGGGACCTCGGCGATGTCACGGGTCATGGCGTCGAAGTCGGGGCTGTCGGGACTGTCGGCGGGTTCGGGGGTCTCCGAGGGGGAGGTCTCACTCATGCCCCACACGATAGGGCCCGGCGCGTGTCCCCCTGACAGCAGGAGGGGAGCCGGCAGGCGTGCGGTGCAGGCGGTTAGCGCACCCCCGCCGGAGCTGCTAACCTTGTACAACGACCGGTCGGACCCGCCTGCCCACAGCATGCGTGCCCGGCCCACAAGTGGAGGCTTTCGAACTCCCACCTGATCGTCCCCCGGATGACAGGTCACCGGTCAGGCGGCGCCGCTCAGCGGTGGCCCGCCCGAAAGTGCGCCCCGCGGTGACCGCGGCGGTGTTCCGGTAGTTCGAGGAGCCCCGCCTGTGATCGTCCGGGGCATTTTTGTTGCCTCGGCGCGGTCAGGTCTAACGAACACAGACGTTATGCGGCTGTCCGCCAGACCGTCGCGTGGTGCTATCGAGGAGGATCCATCAGCGCCGAACCCCGTATCAACGACCGGATTCGCGTTCCCGAGGTGCGACTTGTCGGTCCCAGTGGCGAGCAGGTGGGCATTGTCCCGCTGGCCAAGGCACTGGAGCTTGCGCAGGAGTACGACCTGGACCTGGTCGAGGTCGCGGAGACTGCCCGCCCGCCCGTGTGCAAGCTCATGGACTACGGGAAGTTCAAGTACGAGTCGGCCATGAAGGCCCGTGAGGCGCGCAAGAACCAGGCGCACACGGTCATCAAGGAAATGAAGCTCCGGCCGAAGATCGACCCGCACGACTACGACACCAAAAAGGGTCACGTCGTCCGGTTCCTCAAGCAGGGCGACAAGGTCAAGATCACGATCATGTTCCGTGGTCGCGAGCAGTCCCGGCCCGAGCTGGGCTACCGGCTGCTGCAGCGGCTCGCGGAGGACGTCCAGGACCTCGGGTTCATCGAGTCGAACCCGAAGCAGGACGGCCGGAACATGATCATGGTTCTCGGTCCGCACAAGAAGAAGACCGAGGCGATGGCCGAGGCCCGCCAGGCGCAGGAAGCCCGCAAGGCGGACGCGAAGGCCCACCCCGGCCGCTCGCAGAACGCCGCGGAGTCCGAGGAGTCGGCGGACGCCGAAGCACCGGCCGAAGCACCGGCCGAAGCACCGGCCGAAGCCCAGGCCGAGGCTCCCGCCGACGTGTGACCGCATGACCTCGGGGCCCGCCGGCCCTCAGGACATAACCGAAACAAGTACGACGCTCCACCGTGCCCGGTTTTCGTGACCGGGCACCGGAGCGCCACCGACGAGGAGATAACGGCGCCATGCCGAAGAACAAGACGCACAGCGGTGCCAGCAAGCGCTTCAAGGTCACCGGCTCCGGCAAGGTGCTCCGTGAGCGTGCCGGCAAGCGCCACCTGCTCGAGCACAAGTCGTCCCGTGTGACGCGTCGCCTCACCGGCAACGCCGAGATGGCCCCGGGCGACGCCAAGAAGATCAAGAAGCTTCTCGGCAAGTGACGTTCCGGCGCTCCGGCGCCACAGGTACGTCAGGACCGGGACCCAATCGATTTCGGGCCGCGTGACCATCAACCGCGGCCCCGCTGCAAGGAGTTAAAAAAGTGGCACGCGTCAAGCGGGCAGTCAACGCCCACAAGAAGCGCCGGGCGATCCTCGAGCAGGCCTCCGGCTACCGCGGTCAGCGTTCGCGCCTGTACCGCAAGGCCAAGGAGCAGGTCACCCACTCGCTGGTCTACAACTACAACGACCGCAAGAAGCGCAAGGGTGACTTCCGTCAGCTGTGGATCCAGCGCATCAACGCCGCTGCCCGCGCGAACGGCATCACGTACAACCGCTTCATCCAGGGTCTGAAGGCCGCGAACGTCGAGGTCGACCGCAAGATCCTGGCCGAGCTGGCCGTCAACGACGCCACCGCCTTCGCCGCGCTCGTCGAGGTCGCCCAGAAGGCGCTGCCGGCGGACGTGAACGCGCCCAAGGCCGCGTGACGCCGCGCCGGCCTCGAACCGGCGTGATCCAACGGACCCGCAGGCGCTGCCTGCGGGTCCGTAGTCTGTGCGGAAGCTTCCGTGGCACCGCGCGGGAGCCGCCGCGGAAGCCGAGAGCGAAAGTGAACCGAATGCCCCCCGCCACCCCCGAGTCGATCTCCTCCCGCTCGCCCCGCGTGTCCGCCGCGCGGCGGCTGGCCAAACGGAACTTCCGGGGCAAGGAGCGACTGTTCCTCGCCGAAGGACCGCAGGCCGTACGGGAGGCCGCCGTTCACCGGGGCACCGCCGCTCACCGGGGCACCGGCGCCGCCACCCTCGTCGAACTGTTCGCCACCCCGGAGGCCGCCGAGCGGTACGCGGACATCATCGGCGCCGCCCGGGACGCCGGCGCCCGCGTCCACCTCGCCGACGAGCAGGTCGTCGCCGACATCTCCACCACCGTCACCCCGCAGGGCCTCGTCGGCGTGTGCCGCTTCCTCGACACCCCCTTCGAGGAGATCCTCGCCGCCCGCCCCCGGCTCGTCGCCGTCCTCGCCCACGTACGCGACCCCGGCAACGCCGGCACCGTCCTGCGGTGCGCCGACGCCGCCGGCGCCGAGGCCGTCGTCCTGACCGACGCCTCCGTCGACCTGTACAACCCCAAGGCCGTACGCGCCTCCGTCGGATCGCTGTTCCACCTGCCCGTCGCCGTGGGTGTCCCCGTCGAGCACGCCGTGGCCGCGCTGCGGGACACCGGCGTACGGGTCCTCGCCGCGGACGGCGCCGGCGACCGAGACCTCGACGACGAACTCGACCACGGCACCATGGGCGGGCCCACCGCCTGGATCTTCGGCAACGAGGCATGGGGACTTCCCGAGGAGACCCGGGCGCTCACCGACGCCGTCGTGCGTGTTCCGATTCACGGAAAGGCCGAAAGTCTGAACCTCGCCACCGCCGCCGCCGTATGTCTCTACGCGTCGGCGCGGGCACAGCGCGCCGTCGGAGGGTGCCGCTCCGTCACCGAGAGCCAGTAAGGTGACCTGCCCGGGGACCCTCCCCAGCTCTCGGCCGTGCCCCAGGCTCCCCGGCTCCGGCCGGACCGGGGCATCCCGCCCGAGCGCGGGGCACCCCGAGGAAGTACGGAGAGGTGGGACACGGGGATGACCGTCGGCACGAGCAGCGCACCGGGAGCACCTCGGGCGGCGCGCCCGCCCGCGCCCCGGTCCGCCGGCCCCGCCGAACTCGGCATCGACCCCGACCAGCTGCCCGACGGCCTCGTCGTCGCCGACGAGCACGGCAGGGTGATCTGCTTCAACGCCGCCGCGGCCCGCATCGCCGCGGTCCCCGCCGAGCGTGCCCTCGGCCGACGGCTCGACGAGGCGCTGCCGTTGGAGGACCTGGAAGGCCGGCGCTGGTGGCAGCTCACAGACCCCTACGGCGGCCTCGCCATCCGGGTGGGCCAGCCCGAGCGCAACCTGCTGCTGCCCGGCGGCCGGGAGGTCCTCGTCTCCGCGCGCTACGTCCGCACCCGGCCCACCGGACCGGTCCACCGCGTCGTCGTGTCGCTGCGCGACACCGAGGCCCGGCGCCGCACCGAACGCAACCACGCCGAACTGATCGCCATCGTCGCCCACGAACTGCGCTCCCCGCTCACCTCTGTCAAGGGCTTCACCGCCACCCTGCTCGCCAAGTGGGAGCGGTTCACCGACGAGCAGAAGCGGCTGATGCTGGAGACCGTCGACGCCGACGCCGACCGGGTCACCCGGCTCATCGCCGAACTCCTCGACATCTCCCGCATCGACTCCGGGCGCCTCGAACTGCGCCGCCAGCCCGTCGACATCGGAGCCGCCGTCGGACGGCACATCCAGGCGTACGTCGCCGCCGGACAGCCCGCCGACCGGTTCCTGCTGCGGATCCAGCATCCCCTGCCCGATCTGTGGGCCGACCCCGACAAGGTCGACCAGGTGCTGAGCAACCTGCTGGAAAATGCGGTGCGCCACGGCGAGGGAACCGTCACCATCGACATCACGCCCTCGGCGTCCCCCCGAGACCGGGAGAACGGCGAGCACGCGGCCACGTCGGTCACCGTGAGCGACGAGGGTCCCGGCATCCCGGAGGAGTCCATGAACCGCGTCTTCACCCGCTTCTGGCGGGGCAGCAAGCGCGGCGGCACCGGCCTCGGGCTGTACATCGTCAAGGGCATCGTCGAGGTCCACGGCGGCACCATCACGGTCGGCCGCGCCCCCGGCGGTGGTGCGCAACTCCGATTTACGTTGCCCGTGGCGGCCCCCGCGTATCTCAGCTAGCGCGCGCCCGGGGCCCCACGGGCGCATTCACGGTCCCTCACCCCGTTAGACTCGGCCTCTGGCACCTTTGTGTCCCACAGACGGAGACGCTTCGGCCACGAGCCGGTGACGGGGACCATCAGCCAGCCAATCGGAAGTACGGGAAGAGATGTCGGCACCCAATAAGTCGTACGACCCTGTCGAGGTCGAGGCGTTGAAACCGGAAGAGATCGAGCGCATGCGGGACGAGGCGTTCGCCGCCTTCGCCGCCGCGGACTCCCTCGACGCCCTCCACGAGGCCAAGATCGCCCACACCGGCCCCGCCTCGCCGCTGGCCCTTGCCAACCGCGAGATCGGCGCCCTGCCCCCGCACGCCAAGGCCGACGCGGGCAAGCGCGTGGGCCAGGCGCGCGGCGCGGTGAACAAGGCCCTCGTCGGCCGCCAGAGCGAACTGGAGGCCGAGCGGGACACCCGGGTCCTGGTGGAGGAGGCGGTCGACGTCACCCTGCCCCACGACCGCGTACCGTCCGGCGCCCGGCACCCGCTGACCACGCTGTCCGAGCGCATCGAGGACATCTTCGTGGCCATGGGCTACGAGGTCGCCGAGGGCCCCCAGGTCGAAGCCGAGTGGTTCAACTTCGACGCCCTCAACATCGGCCCGGACCACCCGGCCCGCGGCGAGGCCGACACCTTCTTCGT
This sequence comes from Streptomyces sp. P9-A2, assembly GCF_036634175.1. Taxonomy (NCBI): domain Bacteria; kingdom Bacillati; phylum Actinomycetota; class Actinomycetes; order Kitasatosporales; family Streptomycetaceae; genus Streptomyces; species Streptomyces sp. P9-A2. The sequence goes on along the minus strand of NZ_JAZIFX010000001.1, from coordinate 1,347,545 downwards.
GCAGGGCCCCCAGGGCGGCACCGAGTCCGGCGTCGTGCTGCGCACCCATACCTCGCCCGTGCAGATCCGCTCCCTGCTCGGCCGCGAGCTGCCGGTCTACGTGATCTGCCCCGGCCGTGTCTACCGCACCGACGAGCTGGACGCGACCCACACCCCCGTCTTCCACCAGGTGGAACTCCTCGCCGTGGACGAGGGCCTCACCATGGCGGACCTCAAGGGCACCCTGGACCACATGGTGCAGTCGCTGTTCGGCGAGGGCATGAAGACCAGGCTGCGGCCGAACTTCTTCCCCTTCACCGAGCCGAGCGCCGAGATGGACATGCTCTGCTACGTCTGCAAGGGCGAGTCCGTCGGCAACCCCGACCGCCCCTGCCGCACCTGCTCGTCCGAGGGCTGGATCGAGCTCGGCGGCTGCGGCATGGTCAACCCGCGGGTGCTGACCGCCTGCGGCGTCGACCCGGAGAAGTACAGCGGCTTCGCCTTCGGGTTCGGCATCGAGCGGATGCTGATGTTCCGCCACAACGTCGAGGACATGCGAGACATGGTCGAGGGTGACGTCCGGTTCACCCGGCCGTTCGGGATGGAGATCTGATGCGGGTCCCGCTTTCCTGGCTGCGGGAGTACGTCGACCTGCCGGCCACCGAGACCGGCCGCGACGTGCAGGCCAAGCTGATTTCGGCCGGCCTCGAGGTCGAGAGCGTCGAGCACCTCGGTGCCGACCTCAAGGGCCCCCTGGTCGTCGGCCGGGTGCTGACCATCGAGGAGCTGGAGGGCTTCAAGAAGCCGATCCGCTTCTGCACCGTCGACGTCGGGCAGGCCAACGGCACCGGTGAGCCACAGGAGATCGTCTGCGGCGCCCGCAACTTCGCGGCCGGCGACAAGGTCGTCGTGGTGCTCCCCGGCGCGGTCCTGCCCGGTGGCTTCGCGATCGCCGCCCGCAAGACCTACGGCAAGGTCTCGCACGGCATGATCTGCTCCAGCGACGAGCTGGGCATGGGCGACGACGGCACCAGGGGAATCATCGTGCTGCCGCCGGAGACAGAGGTCGGCAAGGACGCCGTCGAGCTGCTGGAACTGGTCGACGAGGTCCTCGACATCGCCGTCACCCCGGACCGCGGCTACTGCCTGTCGATGCGCGGCGTGGCCCGCGAGACCGCCACCGCCTACGGGCTGCCGCTGCGCGACCCGGCCCTGCTCGACGTCCCCGGCCCGAACGCCTTCGGCTACCCGGTCAAGGTCTCCGACCCTCTGGGCTGCGACCGCTTCACCGCCCGCACGGTGACCGGACTCAGCCCCGACGCACGCTCCCCGATCTGGCTCACCCGCCGGCTGCAGAAGGCCGGCATGCGCCCGGTCTCCCTGGCCGTCGACGTCACCAACTACGTGATGCTGGAGCTCGGCCAGCCGCTGCACGCCTACGACCGCTCCCTGGTCCAGGGCACCATCGGCGTGCGCCGGGCCGAGCAGGGCGAGAAGCTCACCACCCTCGACGGGGTGCAGCGCACCCTCGACGCCGAGGACCTGGTGATCACCGACGAGCGCGGCCCGATCGGGCTCGCCGGTGTCATGGGCGGCGCCGACACCGAGATCGCCGACCTCCCCCAGTCTCGAACAGACTCGACCGGGGGGACCCCCACCCTCGGCCGGGCGACCTCCGAGGTCGTCATCGAGGCCGCGCACTTCGACCCGGTGCCGATCGCCCGTACGGCCCGCCGGCACAAGCTGTCCTCCGAGGCGTCCCGGCGCTTCGAGCGCGGCGTCGACCCGCAGGCAGCCGCCGCTGCCGCGCAGCGCACCGTCGACCTGCTGGTGCTGCTCGCCGGCGGTACGGCCGAGGCCGGGGTCACCGAGTTCACCGCCCCGTCCGCGCCGCACACCCTCACCATCCCGGCCGACCACCCGGACAAGGTCGCCGGTGTCGCCTACGGCCGGGAGACCGTCGTACGCCGCCTCCAGCAGGTCGGCTGCGACGTCTACGGCCAGGACGAGCTGATCGTCACCGTGCCGTCCTGGCGGCCCGACCTCACCGATCCGAACGACCTGGCCGAAGAGGTCATCAGGCTCGAGGGCTACGAGAACCTGCCCGTCACCCTGCCCCGGCCGCCCGCCGGACGCGGGCTGACCTCCCGGCAGCGGCTGCACCGCCGGACCGGCCGGGCCCTGGCCGGCGCCGGATACGTCGAGGCGCCGAACTACCCGTTCGTCGGCGAGCAGATCTTCGACCAGCTCGGCCTGGACGCGGACGACCCGGCCCGCCGGGTGGTGAAGCTGACCAACCCGCTCAACGACGAGGAGCCCGCGCTGCGCACCTCGCTGCTGCCGGGCCTGCTCGGCGCGCTGCGGCGCAACGACGGACGAGGCAGTCACGACCTCGCGCTGTTCGAGACCGGCCTGGTCTTCAAGCCGCGCGAGGAGCAGCGGGCCGCCGTCCGCCTGCCCGTGGACCGGCGGCCCACCGACGAGGAGCTCGCCGGGCTCGACGCGGCGCTCCCGGACCAGCCGCGGCACGTCGCCGTCGTTCTGGCCGGCGCCCGCGAACAGGCCGGCTGGTGGGGCGCGGGCCGTCCGGCCGACTGGGCCGACGCGATCGAGGCCGCCCGCGGCGTCGCCGCCGAGGCGGGCGCCGAACTCGTCGTCCGCCAAGGCCAGTACGGCCCGTGGCACCCGGGCCGCTGTGCCGAACTGGCGGTCACCGTCGACGGCACCGAGCGCGTCGTCGGCCACGCGGGTGAGCTGCACCCGCGCGTGGTGAAGAACCTGGGTCTGCCCGCGCGCACCTGCGCGATGGAGCTCGACCTGGACGCGCTGGAGCAGGCAGGCGAAGGCACCCCGCAGGCGCCGGGCATCTCCACCTTCCCGGTCGCCACGCAGGACGTCGCCCTGGTCGTCGACGGCTCCGTGCCGGCCGCGGACGTCGAGGCGGCCCTGCGCGAGGGCGCCGGTGAACTGCTGGAGTCCCTCCGCCTGTTCGACGTGTACGAGAACGCCGAGCAGCTGGGCGAGGGCCGCAAGTCCCTGGCGTACGCGCTGCGGTTCCGCGCGCCCGACCGCACGCTGACGGTCGACGAGGCGTCCGCGGCCCGCGAATCGGCGGTCGCCCTCGCGGGCGAGCGCACCGGGGCGACCCTGAGGGGCTGACGCCCTCCGGGCCCGGAGGACTCCTCGGGGCCCACGGCGTTCTTCGGGGACCGGGTGTCCGCCGCGCACGGCTCGTTCGTGCCGTGGCCGGACACCCGGTCCCCGCGCGCTTGCGGGGACCACGGCCGCCCGGCGGATCACGCCGGAGATCCGCCGGGCGGCCGCGGGGCCCCAGGGGTACCGCGAGCAGGGCCCGCGGTCTGTGGCTGTGGGTGGTGGAGGCCTTCGCGAAGCCGGACAAGGTTCGGTCGTCCCACAGGGACGTATGCGCCCCACGCACATCCGTTCCCTTCGGTTACCTCACTCGTTCGGGTGACATTTCCGGGCGATACGTCCGGATCGGGTGATCCGGTCGACAGAATCGGACCGGTCTCTCGAGGCCGGTCTGTACTGGCAGGGCCAAAATGGGGGGCCATCGGCATGATCCGCTTCACGGGTGGGGCGCCCCGCGCAGGGCGGTCCAGGACCAGCTCACGGGGGCCGAGCGCCCCCTGGCGACCCGACCACTGCCCGCTGCTGCGCCGAGCCCTCGCCTGCGGACTGCCGCCCACGGTCCTCGGCGCTCTCGGTACCGGACTGGCCCTGCACGTCGGGCGGAGCCTGCTGCGGGAGGTGCGGCGCAGTCGCACGATCACCCGTACCGCGCAGCGCATGCGGCCGCCTCCCCGCGTCGACGGGCTGGCCGTCGCGGCCGTCCAACTGTCCGCCGACCGGGGCGCCCGGATCGGCGGCGATCTGTACGAGGTGGTCGCCACCGAGTACGGCGTACGGGCGGTCATCGGCGACGTCCGCGGACACGGGCTCGGAGCCGCACCCACCGTCAGTGCCGTTCTCGCCGGCTTCCGTGAGGCCGTGCACGAGGAGCCCGACCTGGCAGGAGTCCTGCGCCGGCTGGAGCGGGCGATGGACCGGCACCTGCGGGAGCGGGCACGTGCCGAGCGCCTCTCGGCGGGGACCGGCCACGCCTTCCGGACCGCCGAGGAGTTCGTCACCGTCCTGCTGCTCGAGATCCTCCCCGGCGGGGAGACGCGAGCCCTGAACTGCGGGCATCCCTGGCCCCATCTGCTGAGCGGTCCACGGGCCGAACCGCTCGCCCGCACGGACCCGCTCCCGCCGCTCGGCCCGTTCCCGCTGCCCGCCGAACTCCCCGTCATCGCCTGCGCCCCGCTGTTGCCCGGCGACACGCTCGTCCTGCACACGGACGGCGCCGAGGACGCACGGGACGCCGCCGGCCGCTTCTTTCCGCTGCCCGAGGTGCTGGCCTCGGCCGCCCGCGAGGCCCCGCCCACACCGCAGGCCGTCCTGCGGACGGTCCTCACGGCGCTGGTCCACCACACCGGTGGCCCGCCCAAGGACGACGTCGCCCTGCTGATCCTCAGGAACGAGCGCCCGTCCCCCCGAGCCCCTTCGGGGCCGGGGGGCACCGCGCGGTCCGGCACGACGGACCTTTCCCCGGCGAACCCGCTGCAGCACCCGGCGTGACCCGGGCGCCCGGAGGGATCGCCGGGGCCGGCGGCGCCGTCCGCCCCGCCACGGAGTGTCGGGCAGGCAGCCGGGCGGACGGCATGGAAGCGGGCCGCCGCACTGTAGGAGGGGGAGCCGGCGGCCCGGCCGGCCTCTTTCGAGGCACCTCAGTCAACCCGTCGGCAACTCTCCGCAACAGCGCGCACACCCTGCGGATGCGAGCACTCCGTTCGCACCCCGTGTGAACGCCCAGCCACTACTCTGTCGGCACCGATCCCCCGGGGGGCCTCATGCAGCCCAACACTCTCCTCGACGCGGTCCTGGACGAGGCCGGTATCTCGCACGCGGGCCTGGCCGCGCACGTCAACCAGGCCGGCCGGGCGCGCGGTCTGTCCCTCAGATACGAACACACCGCCGTGGCACGCTGGTTGAAGGGGCAGCGGCCCCGGGGCCAGGTGCCCGACCTGATCTGCGAGGTGCTGGCGGGCCGGCTGCACCGCCCGGTCACCCTCGACGACATCGGCCTCGGCGTCCCCGGCGAACCCTCCGCCCCGCACACCGGCACGCTCTCCGGCTTCGTCGAGCGGGCCACCGCGCTGTGGCGCTCCGACCAGCAGCGACGCCCGCACATACTGGGCGCGCCCGCGGTCACCGGCACCCCCGCCGTGATGCCCGTCTGGGAGTGGGAGAACCCGCCCGAGGACGTCGACGTCTCGCGCGGCGGCCGCCACCGGGTCACCTCGGGGGACCTGGACATGCTGCGCGTCGCCCGCAGCCACTACGAGCAGATGTACCGCAAGGCCGGCGGCGTCGCGACCCGTGACCGCATCGTCGGCTTCCTCAACGCCGAGGCCGCGCCCCTGCTCCGGGGCGGCTACACCGACGCCGTGGGCCGCCAACTGCACCGGGCCACCGGAGGGCTGGTGGCCGTCGCGGGGATCTGCGCGTACGACTCCGACGCCCACGGCCTCGCCCAGCGCTACTTCCACCAGGCGCTCCGGCTGGCAAAGGCCAGTGGGGACCGGGGACTCGGCGCGTATGTGATCGCGCTCCTCGTCAACCAGTCGCTGTTCACGCGGGAGTACCGGCAGGCCGTCGCCTTCGCGGAGGCCGCGCTCCGTACCGTCGGCAAGCACATCACCCCGGCGCTCGCCTCCGACCTGTACGCGATGCAGGCCAAGGCGTACGCGCACCTCGGCGACGGCTCCGGCGCGCTGTCCTGCATCCGGCGTGCCGAACAGGCCGCCGAGCGCATCCGGCGCGGCCACGAACCCGAGGAGACCGGCTATGTCCAGCCCGGCCTGGTCAACGTACAGGTGGCGGAGGCCCTGCTCAGCCTCGGTGAGCTGGCGGCGGCGGGTGAGCACGCGGCCGCCGCCGTCGACAACCCCGCGCACGACCGGGGCCGGGTGCACCGCCTCGCCATGCTGAGCACCGTCGAACTGCGGCAGGGCAACGCCGACAACGCGGTCGCCATCGCCGTGCAGATGGCCGAGCAGGCCCGGGGAATGGAGTCGCAGCGGCTGCGCGACAGACTCCGGGCCGTGCGCGGGCATCTGGTGCGCAACGGCTGTGAGGGTTCCGCCGAGGCGGCCGAACTCATCGACGGGGCACTGCGCGTACCGTTGTAGGCGCTGCGACGCGGCGGAGGTGGAGAGGAAGGGCGTTCCCCCCTCCGGATGCCCGCGCCGTGCGCCGTACGCTGTGTGCCGTGCGCCGTGCCACGCCGTCCGTTGCGCCGCCGACGGCCTTCTGTGCGCCTGCTGCCGGACCCCTTGCTGCTGCGATATTGCCACCTGTCGAATGAAAGGTGGCATAACCGTGCAATGGGTGAACGAGAACGAGCGCACCGTGTATGCGAATCGCTGGTTCAGTGTCAATCTCGCGGATGTCGAGCTGCCGGACGGCCGGCATCTCGACCACTTCCTCATCCGGCTACGGCCCGTCGCCGTGGCCACGGTGGTGAACGAGGCCAACGAGGTACTCCTCCTGTGGCGCCACCGTTTCATCACCGACAGCTGGGGGTGGGAACTCGCCGCCGGAGTCGTCGAGGACGGTGAGGACATCGTCCGGGCGGCGGCCAGGGAGCTGGAGGAGGAGACCGGCTGGCGGCCGGGACCCCTGCGCCATCTCATGAGCGTGGAGCCGTCCAACGGGCTCACCGACGCCCGGCACCACATCTACTGGGCCGACGAGGGCGAGTACCTCGGGCACCCGGTGGACGACTTCGAGTCGGACCGCCGGGAGTGGGTCCCGCTCAAGGTGGTGCCCGACCTGGTCGCCCGAGGCGAGGTCCCGGCCGCGAACATGGCGGCCGCGTTACTCCTGCTGCACCACCTCAGGCTGGGACAGGACGCCATGCCCTGACCCCTCCGCCGCAGCCGTCGGCCGTCCGGCCCGGGTGTGTGCGTCAGTGGCCGAACGCCTGCCAGGCTGCCACGGCGAGCGCGCCCACGGCCGTGACGGCCGCGACCGCCTGGAGCGGCCAGCGTGCGTGTTCCAGGGTGACGATCCGGGTGTTCAGCTCGTCCAGTTCCCTGGCCGCCTCCTCGGTGCGATGGCTGAGCAGTGCCAGGCCGCCCTCGACGCGGGCGTATGCCACATCGAGGCGGCGCCGTAACTCCGCGACCTCACCCTGGACGGCGGGCTGTTCGGGATCGGCGGTCACAAGTCCGCTCCTCTCCGCTGTTTTTCTTGCTCCGTGTCTGCGGAGTTCGAGTCAACTCCCCTGGTGGGCGCGGAGTAAGAGTGTGCGGAAGGCATATGCGGGCCCGGAGCGCACACGGCGTGTGAACGCCGCGGGCCCGGCACCCTTCGCGGTTCAGGGGTGCCGGGCCCATGCGCGCGGCCGGAACGCGACGGTCGGTGAACGCGACGGTCCGTCGGTCCCCCGTCGCGGGTGACCGCCTCAGCCGTAGCTGTAGAAGCCCGAGCCGCTCTTGCGGCCCAGACGCCCCGCGTCGACCATCCGCTGCAGCAGCGGGGGAGCGGCGTACAACGGCTCCTTGTACTCCTCGTACATCGAGTACGCGACCGAGGCCACCGTGTCCAGGCCGATCAGGTCGGACAGCTTCAGCGGGCCCATCGGGTGGGCGCAGCCCATCTCCATGCCGTTGTCGATGTCCTCACGGCTGGCGATGCCCGACTCGAACATCCGGATCGCGGAGAGCAGGTACGGGATCAGCAGCGCGTTCACCACGAACCCGGAACGGTCCTGGGCGTGGATCGCGTGCTTGCCCAGCACCTTCTCGGCGAAGAGCTGCGCCCGGCTGATCGTGCCCTCGGAGGTGGTCAGCGCCGGGATCAGCTCGACCAGCTTCTGCACGGGGGCCGGGTTGAAGAAGTGGATGCCGATGACGTGGTCCGGCCGCGAGGTGGCGACCGCCAGCTTCACCAGCGGGATCGAGGAGGTGTTGGAGGCCAGGATCGCGTCCGGCCGCGTCACCACCTGGTCGAGCACCTGGAAGATCTCCGTCTTGACCTGCTCGTTCTCGACGACGGCCTCGATCACCAGGTCGCGGTCGGCGAACTCGCCCAGGTCCGTGGTGAAGCTCAGCCGGGCCTGGGTGGCCTCCAGCTCCTCCGCCGTGATCTTGCCGCGCTCGGCCGCCTTGGTCAGGGAGTTGAACAGCCGGGTGCGGCCGATCTCCAGGGCCTCGCCGGTGGTCTCGGCGACCCGCACGTCCAGTCCTGCTCGGGCGCACACCTCGGCGATCCCCGCGCCCATCTGGCCGCAGCCCACCACTCCGACGCGTTCGATGTCGGTCACATCGTCCCTTTCGCTTCCTGGGCGCGGCTCGGGTCCTTCTGGCCTGCGCTGTCTACGACTCCTGGCAGGACCACCGGGTTCCGGCCGCCTGTTCCGTCCGTGCACGTTACCCGGAAGTATCGATGATCGATCGCGGGGGTCGGGCATCCTGGGTCCCGGAGCGGTCCGCGGCCGGGCGGATCGCGGCTTTTGTGACAGGTGTGAAATGGGACGAGTGTCGCGCAGGGCGTTCGCGGCGGCGGCGCTGTCGGCGGTGACGATGATGACGACCGCGTCGGCCGTCCCGGGACGGCCGACGCCCGGGCCGTCGGGCGGGGCGGGAGGCCGGGGCGCGGCCACCGGCGAGATGCGGGGCGTGTGGCTGGCGACCGTGGCCAACCGGGACTGGCCGTCCCGCCCGGGGCTGAGTGCCGCCGCGCAGCGGGCCGAGCTGATCGCCCACCTCGACGCGGCCGTCCGCAACCGGCTCAACACCGTGATCTTCCAGGTGCGGCCCACGGCCGACGCCCTGTGGCCGTCCCCGTACGAACCCTGGTCCGCCTGCCTCACCGGCACCCAGGGCGTGGACCCCGGCTGGGACCCGCTCGGCACCGCCGTCACCGAGGCCCACGCCCGCGGCCTGGAACTGCACGCCTGGTTCAACCCGTACCGGGTCGCCGCGCACACCGACCCCACCCGGCTCGCCGCCACGCACCCGGTCCGGGAGAACCCCGGCTGGGTGGTCCCGTACGGCGGGAAGCTCTACTACAACCCCGGCCTGCCCGAGGTCCGCGCCTTCGTCCAGGACGCGATGCTCGACGCGGTGCGCCGCTATCCCGTGGACGCGGTCCACTTCGACGACTACTTCTACCCGTACCCCGTGGCGGAACAGACCTTCGACGACGACACCGCCTACGACACCCACGGCGGTGCCTTCCCCGACCGGGCGGCCTGGCGACGGGACAACATCGACCGCCTGGTGCGCGAGACGGCGGCCCGGATCCAGGAGATCCGTCCCGGCACCCGCTTCGGCATCAGCCCCTTCGGGGTCTGGCGCAACGCGGCGACCGATCCCCTCGGCTCGGACACCCGGGCGGGCGTGCAGACGTACGACGACCTGCACGCGGACACCCGCCGATGGGTGAGGGAGAACTGGATCGACTACATCTGTCCGCAGCTCTACTGGAGTATCGGCTTCGCCGCCGCCGACTACGCGAAGCTGCTGCCCTGGTGGTCCGCGGTCGTGGAGGGCTCCGGGACGCAGCTGTACGTGGGGGAGGCGCTCTACAAGGCGGGCGACCCGGCGCAGCCCGCCGCCTGGCAGGACCCGGCCGAGCTGTCCCGACACCTCACGCTCGCGACGTCCTACCCGCAGGCGCGCGGGCACGTCTTCTTCGCCGCGAAGGAGGTGGCCGTGGACCGGATCGGCGCGATGGCTCGCGTGGTCGCCGATCACTACCAGCGGCCGGCGAAGGCGCCCTGATGGCGGACGGCAGCGGTACGGCAGCGGTAGAGGGATCGATGGCTCCTGTGCCCTGCTTGCCGAGCTCCTTGATCAGCACAGTGAGCGGGAGCGAGCCCACAGATGTGGGGCGGTGTTCGGACCCGAGGTGCTGACGAGGACGTCGACCCGGCCGAAGCGGTCCAGTCCGGTCCGGACGAACGACACCACGAACCGGGCGCTGTCGGTCACGTCCGGAGCGACGGGGGTCAGGCTGCCGCCCGTTCCCCCGGCCGTCCGTGCGGAGCGTGGCGGCGGAGGCGTTCGCACGGACCCGGGGCCGGGTGCTGGGGCGGGTCACGACGGGCCTCCGGGCGGGAGGGCTTCACCGGGCAGGACGAGTTCACACAGGAGCGGGACGTGGCCGAGACGGTGTGGCGGGCCGTCCACGACACGACCGGGCAACTCCGGTTCCCGGCCGGTCCCGACGCGGTCCGGCTCGCCCAGGCGAAGTGACCGGCTCGCGGGCCCGGAGCAGGGAGCGATGACCCACCGGGGGCGCAGGCCCGCGCCCCCACCGCCCCTTTCGGGCCGGGGCGACGCGTCAGTCCGTCGCCCCCCGGGCCGGGGTGCCGGCGGAGTCGGTCAGAGACCAGCTCGCCAGGAGGTCCAGTCCGCGTTTCGCGTCCGAACCGGGCTCCGCGGAGTAGATGTACAGGGTCGTGTCGGGATCGCCGGGGAGGGTGAGGGTCTCGTACCGGACCGTCAGTTCGCCGGCCACCGGATGCCGGAGGCGTTTGGAGCCGTGGGTGCGCCGGTGGACGCGGTGCTGCTCCCACCACCGGTCGAACTCGCGGCTGTGCTCCCGCAGTCCGGCGACGAGGGAGACGGTGGCCCGGTCGTCGGGGTCGCGGCCCACTTCGAGGCGCAGACTCTCCACCACCGTGCGCGCCTGTTCCTCCCAGTCCACGAACAGGGAGCGGGCGGTGTCGTCGAGGAACATCCAGCGGGCGTAGTTCCGTTCGCGCGGCGGCAGCCGGTCGAAGTCGGCGAACAGGGCGCGCGCCATACGGTTGGCGGCCAGGATGTCGGTACGGCGGCCCAGGACGAGCACGGGCTCGCCGTCCAGGGCGTCGAGGAGCTGGTAGAGGCCGGGACGGACCCGCTGCACGCCGCGGGGAGACCGGCGGGCCGGTGTTCCGGCCGCTCCGATCAGGTCCCGGAGGTGGGCCCTTCCGGCGTCGTCGAGTTCCAGGGCGCGGCCGACCGCCTCGATCACCGCGGACGACGGTGTGATGCGCCGGCCCTGCTCCAGGCGGGTGTAGTAGTCGCTCGACACCCCGGCCAGGAGCGCCACCTCCTCGCGGCGCAGCCCCGGCACCCGGCGGACACGCCCGTCCGGGGGGAGGCCGGCCCGCGAGGGGTCGACCTGGCTGCGGGCTCGTCTCAGGAAGTCCGCCAGTTCACGGTTGGTCTCAGCCACACGCACAGTTTCGCCCATGTCCGGCGTTCCTGACTGGCCCTGCGCGTCCTGGGTTCCCCGTTCCCCGTCCCCGCAGGGCGCGACATGGCGCCCCACGGGGCCGTACCGCGGCGCACGCTGGAGTCAGGCCGATCAGGGGCCACCTGAGGCCGATCCGACCGACACGATCACACCCCGAGGATCATCATGACTTCTCCCACCGGACGACCCGCGACCTGGTTCGTGACCGGCACCTCCCGCGGTCTGGGACTCGAACTGGTCCGGCAACTGCTGGCGAGCGGCGATCAGGTCACCGCGACGACCCGGTCGCCGGAGCGGCTCCTCGCGGCACTCGGTGACGACACCGACACCTCGCGTCTCCTCCCCCTCGCCGTGGACCTGCGGGACGAGGCACAGGTGCGGCGGGCCGTGCGCGGGACGACCGAGCGGTTCGGCGGCCTGGACGCCGTGGTGAACAACGCGGGATACGGCTTCCTCGCCGCGGTCGAGGAAACCGGCGACCGGGAGGTCCGCGCCATGCTGGACGTCCAGGTCACAGGCGTGTGGAACGTCCTGCGCGCCACCCTGCCCATCCTGCGGGAGCAGCGCGGCGGCCACGTGGTGAACGTGTCGTCGATCCTCGGCCTGACGGCGATGCCGGGCTGGGCGCTGTACTGCGCGGGGAAGTTCGCGCTGGAAGGACTGAGCGAGGCCCTGAAGGCCGAGATGGCCGAGTTCGGGGTCGAGGTCACCCTCGTCGAGCCCGGCTACTTCCGTACGGACTTCCTCACCCGGGACTCGCTGGCACTGCCGGCCGAGACGACGGACGCCTACCCGGCCATCCGCGAGATGACCGCCGACCACCTGAAGCTCCAGGGCAGCCAGTCCGGCGACCCCGTGCGGGGCGCCGCCGCGATCATCGGCCGGGTACGGGAGGGCAAGGGCCCGCTGCGGCTGCTGCTCGGCTCGGACGCCCACGCCTACGCCACCGCCAAGGTGGCGGCACTCCAGGACAACCTCCGGGCCACGGCGCACAGCGCCCCGGCCACGGACTACCCCCGCCGCGGCCTGACCGGGGGGCGGCCCCGCCTCCTACGAGGGAGGGCCGCCCCCGGTTCGGCGGACCTCGTCCAGCAGCGCGCACATCACCTCGCCCGGGCGTTCCGTCACTCTCGCCGCATGACCAGGATGAAAACCCTCAAAACCGACAGCACGGACTTGACGAAGAGCATAGAGGCCCCCCCGGCCTGACGAGCCGGGGGAGCCTGACGAGCCGGGGGGAGCCCAGGAGTCGAAGGGCCGTTCTCCGGTCTAGCGGTTCCTGTGCCGGATCTCGGAATCGGGGCCTGGCGAGCACACGGCCTCGTGCCCGTCCTCGAAGCGGACACGGTAGGGCGGATCGCCCTTCTGGCCCAGCACCTCGACGATCTCGGCGACCTTGTCGTGCTGACCGACCACCCTGCCGTGCTGGACAAGCTGGTCGCCCTCGGTTGCGCGCATAGGGATCTCCTCACCATGTGCGGGAGCAGCGGTCCGTGGTTCCGAGTCTACGGCGGGGCGGGCCGCCCGGCAGGGCGTCCGCCGGGTGGCCCGGCACTTCGGGCCCGGTGCCCGCGGCGGAGTGCCTCAGCCGCGTGCTCGCTGGGTGACGGCGATGCACACCAGGACCGCCGCCGCCGTCAGCGGTGCCGCCGCGCTCGGATGCTCGCCCAGGAGAAGCACCGACCACGCCAGGGTGAGCAGCGGCTGGGCGAGCTGGAGCTGACTGGCCCGGGGGATGCCGATCGCCGCCATGCCCCGGTACCAGACGACCAGCCCCAGGAACTGGGAGCCCGCCGCCACCCACAGCACTCCGGCCACGCTGTGCGCGGTCAGCCGTACCGGCTCGACGGCCAGCGCGAGGGCGGCGGCCGGCACGGCGAGCGGCAGGCACAGCACCAGCGCCCAGCCGATCACCTGCCAACCCGGCATCACCCGGGCCAACCTGCCGCCCTCCGTGTACCCGGCCGCGCACACCACCAGCGCCGCGAAGAGGTAGAGATCGGCCGTGGTCAGTGAGCCGCCGCTCTGCCGCACCGTGAAGACCGCCACCGCGGCGGCGCCCGCGAGGGCCGCCGCCCAGAAGGTGCGCGAAGGGCGGGAGCCGACGCGCAGGGCGGAGAACAGTGCGGTGGTGAGCGGGAGCAGGCCGACCACGACGGCCGCGTGCGCGGTGGTCGACGTCTGCAGGGCCAGCGTGGTCAGCAGCGGGAACCCGAGGACGACCCCGGCGGCAACCACAGCGAGCCCCGGCCAGTGCCGGCGGGCGGGCAGCGGCACACCGCGCCACCGCGCCGGGCCCTTCCGGGAGCGCACCGGGACACCTGCCGCTCCCGCCTCCGAGGCTTCCGCTCCCGCCTTCAGCGCCCCTGCCCCCGCCTCCAGGTCCCTCGCCCGCGCCCCCGCCGCGAGCAGGCAGCCGCCCGCGATCAGCCCCGCCAGCACGCAGCGCACGGCCACCAGGGACCAGGGACCGAATCCCTCCAGCCCCCAGGCGGTGGCCGGGAAGGTGAGCGAGAAGGCGATGACGCCGAGGGCGGCCTGCGGGGTGCCGAAGCCGACGCGGTCCCGGTGAGCGGGAACCGCTATCGGGTCCGCCACAGTAGCGCTACTCTCTGCTCTCATGTACGAGCGTAGCAGCGTCACCGAACTGGCGGATCGACTGCGGCGAGAGCTGGACCGCTACTCGCCGGGTGGAAAGCTCCCGTCGAGCCGGGCGCTCGTGGAGCGGTTCCGGGTGAGCCCTGTGACCGTCTCGCGGGCGCTGGCCCAGCTGGCCGCCGAGGGGCTGGTGGTGACCCGGCCCGGTGCCGGCGCGTTCCGTGCCGCCCGGTCCGCGCCCCCGACCCCCGCGGCCGGTGACACCTCCTGGCAGGAGGTCGCGCTCAGCGCCGGCAGCACCGCCGGCCTCGTCCCGCGTTCGGTCGACGCCTCCGGCGTCCTGGCCTCGCTCGCCGCCCCGGCACCCGGCGTAATCGAGTTCAACGGCGGCTATCTGCACCCCTCGCTGCAGCCGGAGCGCGCGATGGCGGCCGCCCTGTCCCGGGCCGGGCGCCGGCCGGGAGCCTGGGGGAGGCCGCCCGTGGAAGGACTGGTGGAGCTGCGCGAGTGGTTCGCACGCAGCGTCGGGGGCGCGGTCACCGCGGCGGGGGTGCTGATCACCGCGGGCGGCCAGTCCGCGCTGACCACCGCCCTGCGCGCGCTCGCCCCGCCCGGCGCCCCCGTCCTCGTGGAGTCGCCCACCTACCCCGGCATGCTGGCCGTCGCCCGCGCCGCCGGGCTGCGCCCGGTGCCCGTGCCGGTGGACGCGGACGGAGTACGGCCGGAGCTGCTCGCCGACGCCTTCCGGGCCACCGGCGCCCGGGTCCTCGTCTGCCAGCCCCTGTTCCAGAACCCCACCGGCGCCGTCCTCGCCCCCGAACGGCGCGGCGAGGTGCTGCGCATCGCGCGCGAGGCGGGCGCGTTCGTCGTCGAGGACGACTTCGTCCGGCGCCTGGTCCACGAGGACGCGGGCCCTCTGCCCCGCCCGCTGGCCGCCGACGACCCCGACGGCGTCGTCGTCCACGTCTGCTCGCTCACCAAGGCGACCTCGCCGAGCTTCAGGGTGAGCGCCCTCGTCGCACACGGCCCGGTGCTGGAGCGGCTGCGCGCCATCCAGATCGTCGACACCTTCTTCGTCCCCCGGCCCCTCCAGGAAGCCGCCCTGGAACTCGTCGGCTCGCCCGCCTGGCCGCGCCACCTGCGGGCGGTCTCCGCCGAACTGAGAGCCCGCCGCGACACGATGACCGCCGCGCTCCGGCTCCGGCTGCCCGAGATCGCCCTGCCGCACATCCCGGCCGGCGGTTACCACCTGTGGCTGCGCCTGCCCGACGGCACCGGGGGCACCTCCCGGGCCTTCGGCCCCGGGGGAGAGTCCGCCCTGACCGCGGCGGCCCTGCGCGCCGGCGTCGCCGTCACCCCGGGCCGTCCGTACTTCAGCGCCGAGCCCCCGGCCGCCCACCTGCGGCTGAGCTTCGCGGCCGTCGCGGGCACCGGCGAGATCACGGAGGGGGTACGGCGACTGCGTACCGCCTGGGGTGAGGCGCTGGGGCGGACGGGATGAAGGGGCGGCGCTTCCGGCAGGTTTGTCCGGCAGGTCCCGGCTCCTGTCCGACGACCTGATGGACTCCGGGTAACACCATGGCCGTACCCCTTGATTTGCACACTTCAGGGACTGACCATCGCGGCATGGCACTTCGGGTCACGTTCGTTGCCGCGGCGGGGAGCCTCTCGCGGCTGACCGAGCGTTTCGAGGACGACCGGCCACTGGATCACGCCGGGTGGAGCGATGTGCAGCGGGTGGCCCGTGAGCTGCTGCCGCTCGCCGCCGCCGATCTGCGCTACTGCTCACCGAATCCGCGCAGCCGCGCCACCGGTGACGGACTCGGCTACACCCCGCTGGTCCAGCTCGCGCTGCGCGACTGCGGCATGGGCCGCTGGCGCGGGCTGACCCTGGGGGAGGCGATGGCCAGGGAGCCGGAGGCCGTGGACGTCTGGCTCGCCGACCCGCGAGCGACCCCGCACGGCGGGGAGTCGCTCCTCGACTTCATCACCCGTGTCGGCAACTGGCTCGACACCCGGCCGACGGAGGACGACTGCCGGATCGTCGCGGTCGCCGAACCGTCCGTGATCCGGGCCGCACTGGTGTACGCGCTGAAGGCGCCGCCCGCGACCTACTGGAACATCGACGTCCGCTCGCTGTCACGAGTGAGCGTCACCGGACGGGCCGGCCGCTGGAGCCTGCGCATCGAAGGGGTCTCCACCCGGACGACGCGGATATAGCCGTTCGCCGCCCTGGTGGAGAGGGCCGTCACTTCACGCGGACGTAGCCGGTGTCGAGCTCCAGGTCCTTGGCGGGGCCGCGCACCCGCCAGACAGTCCGCCAGCGGTCCTCGTCGCGGACGGTGAACTCGCCCCGGTAGAGGTCCGCGGAGCAGGGGTGGTCGGCGACGTACCGGCCCGCCGAGAGATCCAGGCCGTGGAACGGCCGGCCGTCCGCGAACCGCACGTCCACCGCGCCGCCGGGGCCGGGCAGGAAGCGCAGAGTGCGTTCGGCGGGCCGGGGGACGTCCCGCCAGGTGAAGGTGCCGGATTCCCGGTGCAGCAGCCCGCCGCTCTCCAGCGGGCCGAAAAGCGTGGTGCCCTCGAACCGCCCCAGGTCGCCACTGGCGAGGTCCCGCACGGACC
The DNA here is from genome assembly GCF_036634175.1 of Streptomyces sp. P9-A2. Taxonomy (NCBI): domain Bacteria; kingdom Bacillati; phylum Actinomycetota; class Actinomycetes; order Kitasatosporales; family Streptomycetaceae; genus Streptomyces; species Streptomyces sp. P9-A2. Next base: position 1,331,027 of record NZ_JAZIFX010000001.1, on the reverse strand, counting down.
GGGTCACCCGCCAGCTCCCCCTCAGGTAGGCCAGTGCGTCCGGTACCGGCCAGAACTCGTCCATCCCGCCCCGCTCCCGTCGTCTCCGGCGCGCACGCACCATTGACGTGCTCCCGTCTCCTCCCTATCTTGCCGTTCGAAGTGTTGACCGATGATCGATATATCGAACGCAATCGAGAGCGTCACGTCAGGCGAAGCTCCCCCACTCCCACGAGAGCCGCGGAGTATCCATGTCACGCACCGCCCGCACCCGTCCACGCAGCCGTACCCGCCTCAGAACGGGCCTCACCGCCACCGCGTTACTGACCGCCGCCGCCCTGCTGCCGGCCCCCGCCCACGCCGAGGACGTCACCGACTACACGATCACCGTCGACCCGCGCGCCGAGGGAGCCGCGATCGGCGACACGACGTACGGCGTCTTCTTCGAGGACATCAACCGGGCCGCCGACGGCGGGCTGTACGCCGAACTCGTGCAGAACCGGTCCTTCGAGTACTCCACCGCCGACAACGGCTCCTACACGCCCCTGACCTCCTGGACCACCGGCGGCACGGCCGAGGTGCGCGACGACTCCGGCCGGCTCGGCGAACGCAACCGCAACTACCTCGCCCTGGCAGCGGGTTCCTCCATCACCAACGCGGGCTACAACACCGGCATCCGGGTGGAGCAGGGCAAGCGGTACGACTTCTCGGTCTGGGCCCGCGCGGAGAGCGGCAGCACCCTCACCGCCACGCTCAAGGACGCCGCCGGCACCCTCGCGAACACCCGCCGGGTGGCGGTCAGGGGCGACTGGGCCCGGTACGAGGCCACCTTCACCGCCACCCGCACCAGCAACCGCGGCCGCCTCGCCGTCGCCTCCTCCGGTGCCGCGGCCCTCGACATGGTGTCCCTGTTTCCGCGCGACACCTACAAGGGGCAGCCGAACGGCCTGCGCAAGGACCTCGCCGAGAAGATCGCCGCCCTGAAGCCCGGCTTCGTCCGCTTCCCCGGCGGCTGCCTGGTCAACACCGGCTCCATGGAGGACTACAGCGAGGACTCCGGCTGGCAGCGCAAACGCGCCTACCAGTGGAAGGACACCGTCGGGCCGGTCGAGGAGCGCGCCACCAACGCCAACTTCTGGGGCTACAACCAGAGTTACGGACTCGGCTACTACGAGTACTTCCGCTTCGCCGAGGACGTCGGCGCGATGCCGCTGCCCGTCGTGCCCGCCCTGGTCACCGGATGCGGCCAGAACAAGGCCACCGACGACGAGAAACTGCTGAAGCGGCACATCCAGGACACCCTCGACCTGATCGAGTTCGCCAACGGCCCGGCGAACTCGACCTGGGGCAAGGTGCGCGCGGAGATGGGCCACCGCAAGCCCTTCGGCCTGACCCACCTCGGGGTCGGCAACGAGGAGAACCTGCCCAGGGAGTTCTTCACCCGCTTCGAGCGGTTCCGCGCGGCGATCGAGGCCGAGCACCCGGACATCACCGTCGTCTCCAACTCCGGCCCGGACGACACCGGTACGACCTTCGACACCCTCTGGCAGCTCAACCGCGACGGCGACGTCGACATGGTCGACGAGCACTACTACAACAGCCCGCAGTGGTTCCTGCAGAACAACGACCGCTACGACTCCTACGACCGCGGCGGCCCCAAGGTCTTCCTCGGCGAGTACGCCTCGCAGGGCAACGCCTGGAAGAACGGCCTGGCCGAAGCCGCGTTCATGACCGGCCTGGAACGCAACGCGGACATCGTCGAACTCGCCTCGTACGCACCGCTGCTGGCCAACGAGGACTACGTCCAGTGGTCGCCCGACATGATCTGGTTCAACAACCACGCCTCCTGGGGCTCGGCCAACTACGAGGTCCAGAAGCTGTTCATGACCAACACCGGTGACCGGGTGGTGCCGTCGGAGGCGAGCGGCACACCGGACGTCAGCGGCCCCATCAGTGGCGCGGTCGGCCTGTCGACCTGGGCCACCAGCGCCGCGTACGACGACGTACGGGTGACCGCCGCCGACGGCGCGCCCCTGCTCGGCGACGACTTCTCCGGCGACGCCTCGCAGTGGACGCACAGCGGCGGCGGCAGCTGGAGCGTCCAGGACGGACAGTACGTCCAGACCGACGAGGCCGCCGAGAACACCCTGGTCACGGCGGGCGACCCGGCCTGGCAGGACTACGATCTGCAGGTGAGGGCGACCAAGAAGTCCGGCAAGGAAGGCTTCCTCGTCGCCTTCGGGGTCAAGGACACCGGAAACTACTACTGGTGGAACCTGGGCGGCTGGAACAACACCCGATCCGCGGTCGAACAGGCCGTGGACGGCGGCAAGTCGACGCTGCTCTCCAAGGCCGGATCGATCGAGACGGGCCGCGCCTACGACATCGGCGTCAAGGTGCGAGGCCGCCAGGTCACCCTCTCCCTCGACGGACAGGAGTGGGGCAGCTTCACCGACGACAAGCCGGCCGAGCCGTTCCGCCAGGTCGTCACCGAGGACGACCGCACCGGTGACCTGATCGTCAAGGTCGTCAACGCCCAGCCGGCCGAGGCCCGTACGGCGATCGACCTCGGCGGCGTGAGGACCGCCTCCACCGCCCGGGTCACCACCCTGGCCGCCGACGCGGACGCGGTGAACACCGAGACGGACACACCGGTGACCCCGGTGACGTCCACGCTCCGGGGGGTGTCCGGCGGATTCACGTACACGTTCCCGGAGAACTCGGTGACGTTCCTGAGGATCAAGCGGCGGTAGCGAACCGGCAGTGCCGGGTGCGGGCCGTCCCAGGACGACGGCCCGCACCCGGCACCGGCCGGGAAACCGCCTGCCGCACCTCAGTGCCTCAGTGACGCAGCAGCAGGGTGACGCCGGCCACCACGGCGCCGAGCACGACCGCGGCGATGCCGTACTCGAGGCGGTGCGAGCGCAGTCGGGGCAGCAGCCGGTCCACGGCGATCCGGCCGGGGCCGGTCAGGGCGAGGGCGACCGCGGCCAGGGTGAGGACGAGCTCGTACTCCACGCCCTCCGGGGCGAAGAAACCGCCGCCCCACTTCACGGCGATCGCGTTGACCATCGTGCCGGCGACGGCCGCGGCGGCGAGCGGGGTGAGCAGACCGAACGCGAGGCCGAGTCCGCCGAGGGTCTCGGTGAGCCCGGCCACGACGGCGAACGCCTCGGGCGAGGGGTAACCGAGGGACGCGAAGAACATCCCGGTGCCCTCGACCCCGCCCCCGCCGAACCAGCCGAACAGCTTCTGCGCGCCGTGCGCGGCCATCGTCAGACCGAGCACGAGACGCAGCACCAGCAGCCCGATGTCATAGGCGCGGGCGGGGACGGCGGGGGCGTCCTGCCCGGAGGCGGTCGCGGGGCGGGACAGGGTGGTGGTACTGGCCATGGGGGGACTCCTCGAAAGGGGACGGCGAAGACGGTGGGGGTGCCGCGCGTCACTGAGCGACGGCCCGATCCGGCAAACTTGAACCTTCAAGCTAAACCACAATCGCCTTTGCTTCAACTTTCAAGCAGTAGGAGTACGCTCGGCCGTGCCCGGCCCCGAGCCGAAGTGCGCGTCCGCCCGCACCTTTGTCCGCCCCTTCACCTGCTTCTGTCTGTCCCGCACCGCCCGAGGAGTGCCGTAGCCATGCCGTACACCGCCGCCCCCACGGTCACCTGGTCCGTCGAACCCGACCGCAGGCCCGGCACGCCGCTGGTCGTCGCCCTGCATGGACGGGGAGCGGACGAGGCGTCGTTCGCGCAGCTCGCGCCGCATCTGCCGCAGGACGCCACGGTGGCCTTCGTGCGCGCCCCGCTGGCCGAGGGCGGCGGATACGCGTGGTTCGCCAACCGGGGCGTCGGGCGCCCGCTGCCCGGCTCCATCGGGGCCACGGCCGACTGGCTCTTCGGCTGGCTCGACACCGAGGCCGCCGGACACACGTCGGTCTCGCTCCTGGGCTTCTCCGGCGGCATGGCCATGGCGGGCGGCCTGCTGCTCGCCCGCCCGGAGCGGTTCGCCGCCGCCGTCCTCCTGTCCGGCACCCTGCCGTGGGACGCGGGTCTTCCCGAGGCGCAGGGCCGTCTGGCCGGGGTGCCGGTCTTCTGGGGCCGGGACGTCGCCGACCGGGTCATCCCCGCCGACCTGGTCACCAGGACGGGCACCTGGCTCCACGAGAACTCCGGCGCCCGCCTCGAGGAACGCTGCTACCCCGGCCAGGGCCACGGCATCAGCCTCCCGGAACTGGCGGACGCCTCGGCCTTCCTGCGGAGCGCGTGGGAGGGCGCGGCCTGAGGGGTGGATCCGGGGCGGTGAGGGGAGGGCGCACCGCCGGCCCCCGCCGGGTCCTTACCCGCTGTGCACGATCTGGATCAGGTTGCCGCAGGTGTCGTCCAGGACCGCAGTGGTGACCGGGCCCATCTCCAGCGGCTCCTGGGTGAACCGCACCCCGAGCCCGCGCAGCCGGTCGAACTCCGCTCGTACGTCGTCCACGGCGAAGGAGAGGGCCGGGATGCCGTCCTCGGCCAGCCCCGACTTGTACGCCGCCACGACGGGGTGACGGGAGGGCTCGAGCAGCAGCTCGGTCCCGTCGGGATTCTCCGCCGAGACGACGGTCAGCCACCGGTCCTCGCCCAGCGGGAGGTCGTGCTTCTTCACGAAGCCCAGCACCTCGGTGTAGAAGCGCAGGGCCTTTTCCTGGTTGTCGACGAAGGCGCTGGTCAGATGGATCCTCATGGTGTGCTCTCCGGTCTGTCGGGCTTGAGCCACCGGGCCGCGATGTGCTCGAGGGGCTCGGTGTTCAGATCGTGGAACTTGTACCGGCCCTGGCGCCGCGCATGGACCAGTCCTGCGGATTCCAGTACGGCCAGGTGCTGGCTGATGGCCTGGCGGGACAGCCCCAGGCCGTGCTTGGTCACCAGTCGCGTGCATATCTCGAACAGCGTCTGGCCGTCACGTTCCGCCAGCTCATCGAGGATGCGCCGACGGGTCGGGTCGGCCAACGCCTTGAAGACGTCCTCCGCCATGACCGACACGATAGGCAAGTATCGACTTGCCCATCAAGTGAGGTGAGGAAGAGCGCTCGTGCGGCGGGGCGAACGGCGTGCACACACCTGGCCGCTGTACGTCGCCTGTCGGTGCGTGTGGGCGGGGCGGAGCGTGTCGCTTCGGCGCGGAGCCGCGTTGACGGGAGAGGCGGTGATGCACATGAGCGAACTGATGGGAGGGGCTGCCGAAGAGCCCGGTGCGGAAGAAGGCGAGCAGGATGCGGGGGCGGACTCCGGCATCCTGCGTGTCTTCGGGCGGCAGCTGAAGCGGTTCCGGATCCGGGCGGGCCTGGAACGGCCCGATTTCGCTTCGACGACGGGTTACTCGCCCTCGACGATCGCCGCGTACGAACAGGGCCGCAGGATCCCGCCGCCGAAGTTCATCGACCGGGCGGACGAACTCCTGGACGCGGGCGGCGTCCTCCAGGAGATGAAGGAAGAGGTCGCGCGAGCGCAGTATCCGGCGTTCTTCCGGGACGCGGCACGGCTGGAGGCGGAAGCGGTCGAACTACACGTGTACGCGAATCAGGCGGTTCCGGGGCTGCTGCAGACGGAGGAGTACGCGCAGGCGGTGTTCGGCATGATGCGTCCGCCGCTCGACGAGGATGCCCTTGCCCGACGAGTCGTGGCACGCCTGGCGCGTCAAGAGGTCTATGGCCGGAGCCCTCAGCCGATGATGAGCTTCGTCATCGACGAGTCCGTGCTGCGAAGGCCGATCGGCGGCCGGGGCGTGTTGCGTGGCCAGTTGGAACGGATTCTGCTGGCAGGGCGGAAGCCGACGGTCGAGATCCAGGTCATGCCTCTGGGTAGCGAGGAGAATGCTGGAATGGCCGGTCCCTTCATCTTGATCGAGACGGCCGAAGGGCGCAGGATCGCTTACGTCGAGGTTCAGAATGTCAGCCATGTGCACACTGAGCGGCGGCTCGTGAAGGGTCTTGAGGTCAAGTACGGCATTCTGCGGGCACAGGCGCTCACGCCCTGGGCGTCGCTCAGCCACATCGAGGAACTGCTGGGGGAGCTATGAAAGCCAGGGTACGGGAGCACACGTCCGGGCTTCTGTGGGTCAAGAGCAGCTACAGCAGTGAGGAAGGCGGTGAGTGCGTCGAGGTGGCGTCCTGCCCGCACGGAATGCATGTACGCGACTCCAAGGACATACGCCGCCCCGGTGTCTCGGTCCACCGCGCGGCCTGGTCGGCGTTCGTCGGTTTCGCGGCCCGATAGGGCTTGCTTCTGCGGTCTGTTGATCTCTGCCCCTGGCACGGTGTCAGGAACAGATGCAGGATGATCTTCGTGGATCATGTTCTGTGCGGGCTCGCCGCCAATCCGGTCCTGCCGGCCGAGCTGGTCGACCGACTGATCGCGATCGCGGACGACGACATCGCCGTGGGTCTCGTCGCTCGGGAGGACTTGAGCCATGCGCAGGCGGTCGCGTTGGCCGCACGGGTTCCGGCGAGCGGTGTGCAGCTTGCGTATGCGGGCCTGTTGGCCGCCGCCGACGTCGATCCGGTGACACAGCCGCACGTCGCCCTCGCCCTGCTCGACGAGCGAGCCGGTACCCCGGAATGGGCGCGCAGCTTCGCAGTCGATCCGGTCCTGGAGCACCGGGAGAAACTGGCCGCCTGCCCCGGCCTCCCGGCGGATGTGACGGAGACGCTCGCCGCGGACCCGGATGTACGCGTGGTCGCAGAGTTGGCGTTGTGGATCACGCCCGACATGGCCACCAGGCTCGCCGGCCATCCGCACGCCGAGGTCCGCCGTGCGGTGGCTGCCAACGAGGCGACGCCCCCGGACGTACTCGCAGCACTCATCGGTGAGGGGCTACCTCCGGCGCGTCGATGTCTGGTCTGTGACCGTGCAGCGCCGCCCTTCGTGCACGAGCCGCAGTGCCCGCAGCCCGACTGCGTGCTGCCGCCGGGCGCTTCCTGTGACGGGTCCCACGAGTCCACGATGCATGAGATCCAGGAGGCCGCGTTGCGAAATCCGGGGACACCCACCGAAGCGGTGGTCGGCTTCGTGGACCATCCTTCGACGCTGCTGCGCTGGACGCTTGCCGCGCGCCCCGGTCTGCCCGCGGAGGTGTACCGACGGCTGGCCGCAGACCCTGTTCCCGGTGTCCGGGCCGACCTCGCCGGGAACCCCGCGATCGACGCCGCCCTGATGCGCACCCTGGCCGACGACCGCGGCCACGACGTGCGGCGCAGGCTCGCGGGCAACCCGAAGGTGCCGCTCGACGTACTCGTCCACCTGGCCGACGACACCAGGATCGGCGCCACTCTGCTGCCAAGGATCGCTGTCGCGTCGCCTGGTGAGGTTCGGCAGCTGGCCCAGTCACCGAACCCGGCCGTGCGCATGCTCGTGGGTCAACGACGTGACCTGCCACCGGAGATCCGCGACGCGCTGGCCGACGACCCCGACGCGAAAGTAACCAAATCCGTCGCTCCGCACCCGGGCCTCACCGAAGCTCAGTTGTGGGCCATGGTCGACCGCCACGGGGTTCGGGTCCTGGCCAAGGTGGCGGCCAACCCGGACGCGAGTCCGGCGCTGCTGGAGTACCTGACCCGGCACGAACCACCGGCGCAGAAGGCATTCCGCGAGATTGCCCGGCACCGGAACGCACCAGCCCGAGCGTTGCTCGCCTGCCTGGCGGACAGGCAGGCGAGACCCATAGCCGCCGGCCATCCGGCCCTCCCGCCGCCGGTCGTCGTGGACCTGCTCACCGACGCCGACCGGCAGGTGGTGGAAGCGGCGGCGGCCAACCCGTCGCTGCCGCTTGCCGTGTTGTCGGGTCTCGTCCTCCGCCTGTAACCGTCCGGCCTGCAAGCCCCTCGCTCGTCCCCGTCGGCTCGAGCCTCCACGCCCACTGGAACGCACGGCCTTGAGTCACCTCGAGGCCCATCGCAACCCTGCTCTGGCGGGACGCCGCGACCGCACGCGAGCGCCTGTCCCGGAACCTGGCACCGTGCGGCCGGCCCTTCGACCTGTTCGCCGAGGTCCTGGAGGTCCTGGCCGAGGGCGGCATGCACGTCACCCTGGCGTGGCGCATGGCCGGCTTCCCCGTGCGGCTGAGTGCTTCGGGTGGCGCGGCCGGCCACGCGCCTGATCACATCACCGATGGGTGGAGCCGGCGCCGGCCGTGATGAGCAGCTCGTCGACGGCGGTGCGTACGGACTCGTCCTCGGTGAAGGCGCGCCAGCCGCCGAAGTAGTGAAGGCGGCGGTCACGGTTCGGCAGGTCGCGCAGGAGATGAGCCGCGGGCCGGGCCGCCTTGCCGATCCGGGCCAGATGGCGCACCGCGGGGAGCATGACCGGCAGGTAGGTGTCCTCGGCCAGATCCTGCACGGCCTCCAGAAGCACCGGGACGGTGCTTCCCGTGTCGCCGGTCGCGGCCCACAGGGCGTGCGCGGCCTCGATCCTGGTCCAGGTGTCGGCAGCCCCGGTCAGGGTGCGTAGCAGGTCCGCCACGCCGGCGGCGTGGGGGCCGAGGGCGGCCAGCTTGCGCAGGGCCGGGTGGGGGAAGCCGCCTTCGGCGGTGGCGGTCCCCAGCACCTTCAGGGCCGGTCCTGGCTCCCCTCCGACCTGCCAGTACGCCCAGGCGGCAAGCTCCGCGTCAGAACCTGAGCCTGCGGCGGTCGATCGGGCCAGCAGCAGTTGACGTCCCGCGCCGCCCGCCGACCCGATCCCGGCAAGGGCCGTCGCCGCCGCGGTCCAGTTCTTGTCGTCGCCCAGCAGGTCGAGCAGATGCGGCACTGCCGGCTGCGCGACAGGCCCCCAGGCGGCGAGTACGTCGCAGAGACGCTGGAGCACGTGGATGTCGGTGGCGGTGCCGAGTCGGTCGCAGATCGACGGCAGCAGCAGACCGGCGTGGTCCGGCAGGCGAACGAGTACCTCGTCGAGGGCGGGGAGGACGGGGATGTGGAAGGCGTCGCGGGCGCTGCCGAAGAAGGCGGAGGTCGATGCGAAACCGGATCGGGAGCCGGCCGTGATGTCGGCCAAGCCCGGTAGGCAGCGCGGATCATTCATCCGGGCCAGCGCCCACAGCGCCGCCTCGGCGACCGTCTCCGCCCCGCGTGTCGTCCGGGCCGCGGTGTCGCCGAGGAGCCCGGCGACCGCGTCGGCATGGGCAGCGGCCGACGGGCCGAGGCAGGCCAGCAGTTCGGCCGCCCGGTAGCGCACCTCGGTGACCGGATCGTCCAGCCGGGCCACGAGGGCCGGCATCAGCGCATCGGCCGGCGAGTGCCATTGCGACAGCAGCCCGCCCGCCTGAGCCAGACCACCGATCCGCTGCCCTTTGTCGGGATGGTCGGCCAGCAGGCCTTGCGTGAAGGCGACAGAGGCGGTGGAGGTGCCTGTGAACAGCGCCGCCGTCCAGCCCTGGACACCCTGCGCCCCGCTCTCCATCGAGCTGGTGCGTTGCCACAACTCCACGCTCGGATCGCGAACAGCGTCCAGCACGAGGTCCAGCCGCCTCGCCGCGAGGCCCGGGTCGCCCGCCGCGAGCGCGTGCACCGCTGCCAGACGAAGCTGAGACTCCGGAGAGCCGAGCAGCGAGCGGAGGAGGGAGACGACCTCGTCGGACCGGTCACCGGCCGGCTCCCGCCGGAGTGCCTGACCGAGTGCGAGGACCAGGTCGAGCCGGGTCACCGGGTCCCTCTCCGCCCGCCAGCACCGCAGGAGTTCGGGCAGCAGAAGCGCACCGGGGCTGGTACAGGCACCGGCCGCGTCGGCCGCGGCGCGCCGGATCTCCGGCTCGGGGTCGGCCAGCAGGGCAAGCACTTCGGGCAGCACCTGCTCCCACGCCGGTGTCCAGTCGGGATCCATGAACCTTTCGGTGACCTGTCCGCCCTCCGCCGCCAGCATGGCCACCAGTTCCAGCACCGTGCGACGGCTCGGCACATGCGGGTCGGCAGCCAGGTGAAGCAGGAAGGGCAGCGCGGCCGAGGCGGCGGAGCAGATCCAGCCGCCCTGATGGAAGAGCAGGTTGAGCAGCTCTCCCGCTGCTTCCTCGGCGTTCGTCGGATCCGGTCCCGCGCACCGGTGCAGTAGGCCGGGCACGTCCTCGGCGGACCCGTAGTTGTGCTTCAGCTCCGCCCAGTCGACCGCTTCCAGCTGTTCCCACATGTGCGGGACCCTAGCGTCGGACACAGCTGTGACCGAGTGGCTCAGTCGGTCGTTCAACGCCCGAGTCGGCCCGGCTGAGCGTCGCGGTCGGCCCGCCGGACGGGGTGGGCGCTGCTGACCGGAGCATTTCGAGGCCGGGCCGGGTGGTGGGCGTTCCCTGAACATCAGTCGAAGCGGGCTGGGACGACGACGTACCGTAGCCATGGGCGTTGGAGCGACACCAGGAAGTGGACGACCGTGGTCTCATCGTCCGCTGCGATGTCGGGTAGTGCCGCGGAAACCGGGCCAGGAGGCTCGCCGGCCTCCTGCGGCGGACGCTGAGGGGCTCCGGCACCCCTCCGCTCCGCGCGGGCCGAGTACGCGCACCCCGGGGGCAACCCGTCACCGTGTGTCGCGCAGCCGAAGAAGGTACGTCGCGGTCAACGCCACGGCGCGGTCACCGTCGTGCGACAGCTCCTCGAGGGCACGGGACACCCTCGTTCCCGGGACGCCCGCCAGTGCCTGGGTCAGCCGTCCGCGTGCGGGTGCTCGGGTGGTGTCGTGGGCGAGGCGGTCGATGAGCCCGGTCGCGATCCGGTCCGCCTGCGTGCTGTCGCTCGCCAGCACGCTCAGCGCGTCGGCCGCGTCGGTGTCGTTCCTTCCCTCCACGATCATGTCGATGAGCGTCGGGACCGCCTCGGCCACCCCGCGGGTCCCGAGTGCCAGAGCCGCGTGCCCGCGGACCGCGGCGTCGGGGTGCACGAGAGCGCTCCGCAGCCGCGCGACGGCCTCGTCGCCGGGCATCTCGGTGAGGGCCTGAACGGCGCGCTCCCGCACCGCGGCCACCGGTGAGCCGAGGCCCTCCGCCAGCAGCGCCGGGCCGCCGTCGCCCGAACGCGCCAGCGCCCATCGAAGGGCTCCGGCGACGTTCGTCTCCGTCTCGCTCAGTGCCGCCTCGACCAGGGCCTCCACCGGCACCGGAACCTCGTCGGTAGAGGAGAGGGCCGCGCGCTGGCGCGCCTCGGCGCTCTTCGACCCCAGTGCCTGGAGGAGGGCGACGACCTGGAGGACGTCCTCCCAGCCGGCGGGATCCGCGGCGTCGATCCGGCGCAGCCGCGTGAGGACCTCGGTCTCCGCCGCGATGCGTTCGCGCGTCTGACGGATGAGGTCGCCGACGAGCGCCGAGGGCGTGAAGCCGGGATCTTCGAGCGCGCGTCCGATCTCACGCAGCGACAGCCCCAGCGACCGCAGGCTCTCGATGTGGAAGATCCGCCGGATGTCCTCTCCGGAGTACTCCCGGTAGCCGGAGCCCGTACGGCCCGAAGGCCGCACCAGACCGAGCGACTCGTAATGCCTGAGCATGCGGGCGCTGACCCCGGACCGCCGCGCCACCTCACCGATCAGCACGCCCTATTGTCCCTCCTCGCCGGACCCGCCGAGGGCCACGGTGCGCTTGGCCTCCTCGATCGCGAACTCGAATCCGGCGTCCGGGTCGCGCAGCAGCCGTTGTGTGGCGAGCGCGTGCGCGCACACGCCCGGGTCGGAGGCCGTCGTCGCGGCGTGCAGAGCCGGCGCGGTCGCTTCCCCCAGTGCGACCAGCGCCCGGCTGAGACTCAGCTGCGTCTCCCGCTCACCGCGCCCGAGCTGCGTCGCCAACGCCGTGGCCAACGCGGACTCCTCGCCTTCCGGCACGAGCACGACCGCGGCCCGCCAGGCGCTCCGCGCCACCTCGTCGTCGGCGTCGGTCAGCAGCGCCCGGGTGATCGCCGGCCACGCCCGCCGGTCCCCGATCTTGGACAGCGTGTGCAGCGCCTGGCTCCGTGCCTGAGCACGCTCCGAGCGGACTTCGCGGAGCAGCCGGGGAAGCGTCATGGACGCCGGGTGCCGGACGAGTGCCCAGGTCAGCATGTCGCGGACGAAGAACTCGGGCTCGATCGCGCACCGCTCGACGAGCTTGTCGACGAAGCGCGGGTCGGGCGTCGTACCGACCGCCATGGCGGCCCGCAGCCGCACGGACGAACGGTCGTCCTCCAGCCTCCGGATCACTTGTGCCGCATCCATGTCCTGTCCCGTGGCCGTCATCGAGACCACCTCCTCGGCAAGCAGTGAAGGCCTTGTCACCGTGTCAAGGTCAAACAGGGCCCGCCGCGCGATCACCAGCGTGTTCACGAGCACCGTGCTCGAAGGGCACGCTCGGGACGCGGCGGGGGACAGAACGATCCTGACGCCCGGCCGGGCCGGCCGCAGGGCCGGCCGGAACACTGGATCTCACCGGCTGCGAGGTTCGTGGTCTCGGACGTAGACGGTGACTCGCGCCCCGTTGACATGGGTTGTTCCGTACTCGCGGAAGTGGCGCCGCAGGGTGCTTGTTTTCGCTTCCTCCTGCGGGTCGGTCGGCGAGTGCGCACCCGCCGCGCGGACCGCGACGATTCGGTCGAACTCCAGCATGCGGGCCGCTATGTCTGGGGCGGGAAGCTCGACACCTGCCAGTGTGTTCGACGAAACGGGGTCCTGTGCCAGGGCCAGATCCGTCAGGAAACGGGTGTCCTCGGGGTTGGCCGCGGTCCAGATCCGGTGCTGGCCGGAGAGATAGAGCAGTCCGTCGCCGGGACGGCCTTCCTTGCGCACGGTGGCGCCGATGGCGGTGACGTCATTGGTCCGGCTCTGGGGCGTCCTCAGTGAAAGGCTCGTCGGGACGAGCGCGGCCAGTACGGCAACCGCGGCCACTCCCGCAACCGCCGCGTTGCGGGACGACTTCCGCAGCCGGTGGAAGTGATCCATGCAGGCGCCCACCAGCAAGGCGATCCCGATGTTGCTGTAGAGCACGTACCGATCGACGAAGAGGGGCTTGACCAGCGAGGCGATCAGCAGCAGAAGACACGGAAGCACAACGATCGACACAGCCAGCACAGGGAGCCGCACGGGTCCCCTCGCCGCCACGGGCGCCAGGGCACACGCCACGCCCACGACCGCCGCGGCCAGGAATTCAGGAAGCCGCACCGGTACGTCGATCCAGGACACCTGCGCGGACTGCTCCGCACTGCGGATCGCCAGCGGCAACAGCCCGGCCACCACGCCTGTGGCAGTCACACCCCACGCCCTCAGCACCGGTCGCGGAACACGGGAGACGACCAGTGTGACGCCGTGTGCGACCAGGGCGAGAACCGCGAACTCATGGAGCAGGCAGGCCAGTAGCATGGTGCAGCCGTAGACCGCCCACCGCCATCGGGCGTGACGTGTGACGCCGACCACGAGCGCATAGGTGGCCCAGGCGACCAGGGCGCAGACCATGGCATACGAGCGGCCTTCCTGCGCGTACTTCTGGACCTGGGGAAGGAGCGGAAACACCAGCCCGGCCAGCAGCCCGACACGCGGCCCCGCCAGACGCAGGCCCAGAAGCCCGACTGCGCTCGCCGCCGCGGACATCGCCAGCACGGACGGCAGCCGCAACGTCAGCAGTCCTGCGCCGAAGAGACCGAAGATCTCATGCATCACGGCGTAGTGGAGGGCATGGACCAGATCGACATGCTGGACGGTGAGCCATATCTGCGAAAGGTCGCGGTGCGCGAGCTGATAGGTGACGGACTCGTCCCCCCACATGGTGTTCTTCCTGCGGATGCCCCAGAGTCCAAGAGCGATGGTCAGCAGCATGGGCGCGAGGACGACAACCGCTCGGGCCGGACGCGGTGACGGCCGACGGACGGGTGGGGGAGCAGCGACCGTCTCGATCACGGCGGGCGCACGTTCATCAACGGACATCGACGACAGGGCCCTTCAGCAGTGGCGAAGAAGTTCCGCCAGCGTGCCCGGACCGCGTTGACCGGTTGCTGATCCAACCTGACCGGCCGATCAGGAAGGCGGGCCGGCACTGTGCGAGGCTGCACCGCATGCGCATATTGGTGGTCGAAGACGAGGTGGACCTTGCCCACACCCTGCGCACCGGCCTGACCGCCGAGGGCTACAGCGTCGACCTCGTCCATGACGGCCGGCAGGGACTGTGGATGGCCCGGACCGGCGAATACGCCCTTGTCGTACTGGACTTGATGCTGCCCGGACTCAATGGCTACAAGGTCTGCGCCCAGCTGCGCCGGGAGGGCAACGCGACCCCCATCCTGGTACTCACCGCCAAGGACGGGGACTGGGACCAGGCAGAGGCCCTGGACACGGGGGCCGACGACTACCTGGCCAAACCCTTCTCCTACACGGTGCTCGTCGCACGGCTGCGGGCTCTGGTCAGACGAGCCGCCACGGTCGCCCCGCCCGTCCTCGCCGTGGGGGACCTCTCGTTGGACGTCGCTGCCCGGGTCTGCCGCCGGGCCGGGACCCGGGTGGACCTCACGCCCCGGGAGTTCGCCGTGCTGGAGCTGCTGGCCCGCAGGGCGGGCCAGGCAGTCTCCAAAACGGATCTGCTCTATCACGCGTGGCCCGATGAAGCCTGGGATCCCAACCTGGTGGAGGCGCGCGTCAGCGCACTGCGCAAGAAGGTGGACGCCGCGTTCCACCGGCAGTCCCTGCAGACCGTACGGGGTACCGGCTACCGGCTGGTGGACGACCGTGAACGCGACTGAGCCGCGACGCCGCTGGTGGCCGCGGTCGGTGCGAGCCCGCACGGCCCTGGCCGTCGCCTCGACCGCCGCCGTCATCCTGGTCGGCATCGGCTGGTGGGTACACCGCGACGTCTACCGCCAGAGCACGCAGATCGCCGAAGAACAAGCCCGGACGCAGCTCTGGTCTCTCTGCGAACAGTTGAACCAGGGTGTCATTCCCGTCTCCATAAGCACCGTGCCGTTCGAGGTCGTCGCCACCGGCCGACGCACCGCTGTCGCTTCCGGCGGGGCCCTGAGCCACGCCTATCCCGACACCCATCACGTGATGCCCACCCCGCCGACAGCCGGCGTGGCCGCGCTGACGCCGCTCACCACCGTCCGCATACCTGTGAACCGCGACTACAACCCCAGGGACAAATTCGATATGGCCGGCGGGACCCAGCGGGTCATGACCGCCGATATCAGGGCCGATGAACTCAGCAGCGACAAAGTCGCCGCTCTGGGCGTCGCCGCCGACGCCAAGCTGCGGGTCTATGTGGTGGTGCTCCCGCACACAGCCGAGGCAATCACCGAGCGCACCGACCGCCTGCTGCTGCGGGCCGGCCTCGTCGGCCTCGTGCTGATCGCCGCCGCGGCCTACTTCACCGTCCGCATCGCGCTGCGGCCGGTCGAAGCCATCCGCTTCCTCACCGCCTCGGTCACCGCGAACGACCCACGCGAACGCGTCACCGTGCCCGCCACGGGACACGAGATCACCGCCCTGGCCACCACTATCAACGCCACCCTCCAACGCCTCGACAACGCCGCTGCCCAGCAACGCCGCTTCGTCGCGGACGCCGCTCATGAACTGCGCAGCCCCCTCACCACACTGCTGGCCAGCCTGGAAGTCGCGCTCGCCTACCCGGAACGCACCGACTGGCCTGCGGCAGTCACCACTGCCGCACGACAGACCCGCCGCCTCCAGGCCCTCGCCGAGGACCTGCTCCTTCTCGCCCGCCTCGACACCCGCACCCCCATAGCCGGCACCGAAGCCGTCGACCTGACAGCCCTCGTCTCCCGGATGACCGAGCAATACCCGCTTACCGGGCGGCCGTTGGTGCTCGCCTGCGACAGCACCGGCCCCGCCCCCGTACACGGCAACCGGGACGATTACGAGCGGCTGCTGCGCAACCTCATCGACAACGCCGCCCGCCACGCCGCACACCGCATCCAGATCACCATCCGAAACCAGGACGCCTGGGTCGTCCTCACGGTGCACGACGACGGACCGGGCGTGCCCACCGAGGACGCCGAGCGCATCTTCGAACGCTTCGTCCGGCTCGACGACGCCCGCTCCCGCGACCACGGCGGCACCGGCCTGGGCCTCGCCATCGCCCGCGACTTGGCCCACCGCCATCGAGGCACCCTCACCCTCACCCCCCGGACCCTCGGAGCATGCTTCCAGCTACGCCTTCCCCGAGCCCCCGCCCCAGCCGGGAAATGACGCGCTTCACCGCGGCAGCCCTTCGGAACCGGAAGGCCACCAGATGACCACGCCTACCGCCACTGCCGCAGAAACGATCATTCACTTCACCCGCCATCTGGCTGAGCCCGGCTGCGGCGGACCTGCACCGCCCGACCCGCGCGCGGCTCGAAGATCACCGCCTGCCGCCACGACGGCCTGGTCGGCCGGCTCCGCGCGGCCGGCCTCGCCGCGATCGCCGGCCTGGGCTTCGTCGGCCTCGACGGTGGTGGCGACGACAGCAGCGACCCGGCGGTCGTCACCGGCTGCAAGAAGCCCGAGGGAAAGAAGCTCCCACCCGCGAAGAAGCAGGTCAACCAGCTGATCGCCGCAGAACGAGCCGTCTGCGAACACGCCTTCGCACACCTGAAGAACCGGCGCGCAGTGACCCGGCTCCGCCTCGACGTGAAGTGGGCCACCCGGCTCGTCCGCGCGCTGATGGTCCTCAACCGGCACGAGATCGCCCGCTGACCGACGATCTTCACCACAGACAGCCGCCGCCGACCAGCACGAGCATGACCTCACCCACCCATGTCACCCCCGTGACCTGCCCGTTCAAGTCGAACACAACTCAATGGGCGTCCGGCTCGCGGCGTCCGGCACGCGCTCCCCCGAGCTCCGCGAGCAGGGGGACCCCAGCGGATCTCCAGCCGGTCGATGTCCGAGGCCTCCGCGAAGGCGGCGATCGCCGCCAGGTACGCCGCTTCTACAGGTCCGTGGTCGCTGACCGTGTCCTCGGCGCCGGTGTAGTGGCCGTGCTCGTCGTGGTCGGCGGGGTCGTATTTGGTGATCCGGTGGACGAAGGACGGCGGCACGCTGCTCCTTGGACGGGCGGAAGGGGTGCCAGCGTAGTTTCCGGTCCCGATTCCGTGGTCGGGAGGCGGCCGGTCCCCCCATCGCAGGGTTCGAGGCCCGGGGCCGATCCCCGGTCGGCTCGACAGGCCACCGACCCAGCACGTTCACGAAGGCGGGTGAAGGGGATCGAGGGAGACCACGCAGGTCAACCCGTCCAGGCGCTGCCCTGCGGCCGAATGGGACGCACACCCGCGACGAGCCCGGTGCTCATCGGGCAGCTCCAGTGCACGGTCACACCATCGCCTTGCATACCAACCGTCGCGCTCAGGGGCCGACAGGAGTGCTCAAGGGCCGACCATCGCGCTCAGTCACCACACCGGCGCGCGCCGGCAGCCCGCCCCTCATTGCATAAATCTGCGGATATGCGTATAGTCATGCCATCGATGAGGAGGTTTCCGTGAGCGTACGAGTAGCTGTGGCCGGGGCCAGTGGATATGCGGGCGGGGAGCTCCTGAGGCTGCTGCTCGCGCACCCGGGGGTGGAGATCGGCGCGCTGACCGGGAACTCCAACGCCGGACAGCGGCTCGGGAGCCTGCAGCCGCATCTGGTGCCGCTCGCCGAGCGGGTGCTGGAGCCGACCACCGCCGAGGTGCTCGCCGGGCAGGGCCGACGGCACGACGTGGTCTTCCTCGCGCTGCCGCACGGACAGTCCGCCGCCGTCGCCGAGCAGCTCGGGCCGGACGTGCTCGTCGTCGACATGGGCGCCGACCACCGGCTCGCCGACGCCGGCGACTGGGAGACGTTCTACGGCTCCCCGCACGCCGGCACCTGGCCCTACGGCCTGCCCGAACTGCCGGGCGGCCGCGCCGCGCTGGAGGGGTCCAAGCGCATCGCGGTGCCCGGCTGCTACCCGACCGCCGTCTCGCTCGCCCTGTTCCCCGCGTACGCGGCGGGCCTCGCCGAGGCCGAGGCGGTGATCGTCGCCGCCTCGGGCACCTCCGGCGCGGGCAAGGCGGCCAAACCGCACCTGCTGGGCAGCGAGGTCATGGGGTCGATGTCGCCGTACGGCGTCGGCGGCGGCCACCGGCACACCCCCGAGATGATCCAGAACCTCAGCGCGGCGGCGGGGGAGCGGGTCACCGTATCCTTCACGCCGACGCTCGCGCCGATGCCCCGCGGCATCCTCGCCACCTGCACCGCGAAGGCCCGGCCCGGCGTCACCGCCGCGGCCGTCCGGACCGCCTACGAGAAGACGTTCGCCGACGAACCCTTCGTCCGTCTCCTCCCCGAGGGCCAGTGGCCCGCGACGGCGTCCGTCCACGGTTCCAACGCCGTTCAGATCCAGGTCGCGTACGACGAGGCCGCGGGGCGGATCATCGCGATCAGCGCCATCGACAACCTCACCAAGGGCACCGCGGGCGGCGCTCTGCAGAGCATGAACATCGCCCTCGGGCTCGACGAGTCCACCGGACTGACGACGATCGGAGTCGCGCCGTGAGTGTGACGGCAGCAAAGGGATTCACGGCGGCGGGCATCGCCGCCGGGATCAAGGAGAACGGCAACCCGGACCTGGCCCTCGTGGTCAACAACGGACCGCGCCGCGCCGCCGCGGGCGTCTTCACCTCCAACCGCGTCAAGGCCGCACCCGTGCTCTGGTCCGAGCAGGTGCTGAAGAGCGGCCAGGTCGCCGCCGTCGTCCTCAACTCCGGTGGCGCCAACGCCTGTACAGGGCCGAAGGGCTTCCAGGACACCCACGCCACCGCCGAGAAGGCCGCCGAGGTGCTCGGGACCGGCGCGGGCGAGATCGCCGTCTGCTCCACCGGGCTCATCGGCGTCACCCTCCCCATGGACAAGCTGCTCCCGGGAGTCGGGACGGCCGCGGGCCGGCTGTCCGAGCACGGCGGTGAGAAGGCCGCCATCGCCATCAAGACCACGGACAGCGTGCACAAGACGTCCGTCGTGACCAAGGAAGGCTGGACCGTCGGCGGCATGGCCAAGGGCGCCGGCATGCTCGCCCCCGGCCTCGCCACCATGCTGGTCGTCCTCACCACCGACGCCGACGTCGAGGCCGGGGCACTGGACCGGGCCCTGCGCGCCGCGACCCGCGTCACCTTCGACCGCGTCGACTCCGACGGCTGCATGTCCACCAACGACACCGTGCTGCTGCTCGCCTCCGGCGCCGCCGGCGTCACCCCCGCGTACGAGGAGTTCGCCGAGGCCGTACGCGCCGTCTGCGACGACCTCGGCCAGCAGCTCATCCGGGACGCCGAGGGCGCCAGCAAGGACATCAGGGTCGAGGTGGTGGGTGCCGCGACCGAGGACGACGCCGTCGAGGTGGGCCGCTCCATCGCCCGCAACAACCTCCTCAAGTGCGCCCTCCACGGCGAGGACCCCAACTGGGGCCGGGTGCTGTCCGCGATCGGCACGACGAAGGCCGCCTTCGAGCCCGACGCACTCGACGTCGCCATCAACGGCGTCTGGGTGTGCAAGAACGGCGGCGTCGGCGAGGACCGCGACAAGGTCGACATGCGCTACCGCGAGGTCCACATCGTCGCCGACCTGGGCGCCGGTGACGCGACCGCCACCATCTGGACCAACGACCTCACCGCCGACTACGTCCACGAGAACAGCGCGTACTCGTCGTGAACGCCACCCGCAAGCACACCGCCCTGCCCAAGGCGCAGATCCTCATCGAGGCGCTGCCCTGGCTGACCCGGCACCACGGGAAGACCGTCGTCATCAAGTTCGGCGGCAACGCCATGGTGGACGAGGAACTGAAGAACGCCTTCGCCCAGGACGTGGTCTTCCTGCGGCACGCCGGTCTCAAGCCGGTCGTCGTGCACGGCGGCGGCCCGCAGATCAGCGCCGCGCTCGACCGGCACGGCATCGTCAGCGAGTTCAAGGCCGGCCTCAGGGTGACCACCGAGGACGCCATGGACGTCGTACGGATGGTGCTGGCCGGACAGGTGCAGCGCGAACTGGTCGGGCTGCTCAACCGGCACGGACCCTTCGCCGTCGGCCTCACCGGCGAGGACGCGCACACCATCACCGCGACCCGGCACCGGCCCGAGATCGACGGCGAGTTCGTCGACATCGGACGGGTCGGGGAGATCACCGAGATCGACACCGGCGCCATCGAGGCCCTGCTCGCCGACGGCCGTATCCCGGTCGTCTCGTCGATCGCCCGGAGCCAGGACGACCACCATGTCTACAACGTCAATGCTGATACGGCGGCTGCGGCACTCGCTGCTGCTCTGGACGCCGAGACCCTCATGGTCCTCACCGACGTCGAGGGGCTCTACGAGGACTGGCCGAACTCCGACGAGGTGATCAGCCGCCTCACCGCGTCCCAGCTCGAGAAGCTGCTGCCGGAGCTGTCCTCGGGCATGGTGCCGAAGATGGAGGGCTGCCTGCACGCCGTGCGCAACGGCGTGACCACCGCCCGCGTCATCGACGGCCGGGTCCAGCACTCGATCCTGCTGGAGATCTTCACCGACGAGGGCATCGGCACCATGGTCGTCCCCGACGAGGACACCGTGGCCGTACCCGCGCAGGACGAGACACCGCACGCACAGGGGGAGTCGTGAGCAACGAGGAGCTGAGCGCGCGGTGGCGGGGCGCGCTCATGAACAACTACGGCACGCCGAAGCTGTCCCTGGTCAGCGGCGCGGGTACCACCGTCCGCGACGCCGACGGCAAGGAGTACACCGACTTCGTCGGCGGGATCGCCGTCAACGCGCTCGGCCACGCCCACCCGGCCGTCGTCGAGGCCGTCAGCCGGCAGATCGCCTCCCTGGGCCACGTCTCCAACCTGTACGTCGCCGAGCCGCCCGTCGCGCTCGCCGAACGGCTCCTGCGGCTCTTCGGCCGGGACGGCCGCGTCTACTTCTGCAACTCGGGCGCCGAGGCCAACGAAGCCGCGTTCAAGATCGGACGGCTGACCGGCCGGGCCCACATGGTCGCCACCGACGGCGGCTTCCACGGCCGCACCATGGGCGCCCTCGCGCTGACCGGCCAGCCGGGCAAGCGGGAGCCGTTCGCACCGCTGCCCGGGGACGTCACCCACGTCCCCTACGGTGACGCGCAGGCCCTGGCCGCCGCGGTCACCGCGGACACGGCGCTGGTCGTCATCGAGCCGATCCAGGGCGAGAACGGGGTCGTGGTGCCCCCACCCGGCTACCTGAAGGCCGCCCGCGCCATCACGGCCGCCACGGGCGCGCTGCTCGTCCTGGACGAGGTACAGACCGGCATCGGCCGCACCGGCACCTGGTTCGAGTACCAGGCCCACGAAGGCGTCCTGCCCGACGTCGTCACCCTCGCCAAGGGACTCGGCGGCGGGCTGCCGATCGGCGCGACCATCGCCTTCGGCCGCGCCGCGGACCTGCTGCACCCCGGCCAGCACGGCACGACCTTCGGGGGCAACCCGGTCGCCTGCGCCGCCGGACTCGCCGTCCTCGACACCATCGAGAGCGAAGGACTGCTCGAGAACGTCAAGCGGCAGGGCGAGCGGCTCCGCGACGGGATCGAGGCCCTCGGCAACCCGCTGATCAGCCATGTCCGGGGCGCCGGCCTCCTCCTGGGTATCGTGCTCACCGAACCGCTCGCGCCCCAGGCGCAACAGGCGGCTCAGGACGCCGGTTTCCTGGTGAACGCGCCCGCCCCCGACGTCGTACGGCTCATGCCGCCGCTGATCCTCGGGGACGACGCGGTGGACGCCTTCCTCGGGGCGCTGCCCGGCATCCTGGACGCCGTCGGCCGGGCCGCGGACGGGGAAGGACGAGCCGGACGGTGAGCCGGACCACGCACCGGGGCGAGCACCGCACCACAAGCCGAAGAACGCCCCGAACGCCCCAGAGGACGACCGGAGAATGAGACGACGATGACGACGAGCCACGATCAGGACCACGGACAGCCTGCAGGGCCTGCCGTACCGCAGACCCGCACCGCGCGCCACCGCCGGATCGTGGACACCCTCAACCGACAACCGGTGCGTTCCCAGAGCCAGTTGGCGAAACTGCTCGCCGACCACGGACTGACCGTCACCCAGGCGACGCTCTCCCGGGACCTGGACGAGCTGAACGCGGTGAAGATCCGCGACACCGACGGCGACCTCATCTACGCGGTGCCGAGCGAGGGCGGCTTCCGCACCCCGCGCGCACCACTGGGGGAGTCCGCCAAGGAGGAGCGGATGCGGCGGCTCTCCCAGGAACTGCTGATCTCCGCGGAGGCGTCCGCCAACCTCGTCGTCCTGCGCACCCCGCCCGGCGCCGCCCAGTTCCTGGCCTCGGCGATCGACCAGGCCGAACTGCACGACATCCTGGGAACCATCGCCGGCGACGACACCCTCATGCTGATCAGCCGCGACCCGGCGGGCGGCCAGGCGCTGGCCGAGCACATGCTGCGACTGGCGCAGAACGGGAACTGAGCAGAACGGGAACCGAGCAGAACGGGAACGGGGCCGCGCGACGGTGCGCGGCCCCGCACGGCCGGTCCCGGTGTCCCCCGGCACCGGACGGGAGTCATCCCAGCCGGGACGCCAGACCTCCCGTACAGCGCACCTCGTCACCCGCGGTGATCAGCAGCGCCTCCACGTCGGGCAGCGTCTCCAGCCACGCGAGCCCTTCCCTGGACCCCATCGCGAAGGCGGCCGTGGCCCAGCAGTCGGCCCAGGTCAGCCGGGGCGCCACCACCGTCACCGCGACCAGGTCGGTCACGGCGGAGCGGCCGGTGCGCGGATCGACGATGTGATCACCGCGCTCGGCGGTGCCCGAGGTGGCGACGGCCAGCTCGTCGGTCCCGGCGGCGGAGACCACGGCCGCCAGGCCGCCCGGACGGAGCGGGTCCGCCACACCCACCCGCCACGGCCGACCGGCGCCCGGCGTCCCCAGCAACTGCACGTCACCGCCGCCGTTGAGACTCACGCCGACCGCCCCGGCCTCCGCGAGCCGTCGCGCGGCCCGCTCGGTGGCCCAGCCCTTGACGATGCCGGTCGGGTCGAGCCCGCCCCGGTAACGGGTGCTGAACCAGCCGTCGCTCACCCGTTCCGCCTCCGCGGCCAACTCCAGCACCTCGGCGACCTCGGGGTCGCACTCCCCGACCGTCAGCTCGCCGCGCGCGAGCCGCGAGATCTGCGAGTCGTCCCGGTAGGTGCTGAACACCTCGTCGACGCGGCGCAGTCCGGCGGCCGCGTCCTCCAACGCCGCGTGCACGGCGGCGGGTTGCCCGCCGCGGACGTCGAAGGAGAAGACGGTCCCCATCGTCTCCTCCGTACGACGCACCGCGGCGGGAGCCTGTGCGGACTCGGCCACCGTCTCAGCCACCGGCCTGGTCCAGCGCGGACTGCAGCGACTTCTTGTACCCGGCGCTGGTGTACGTGGCGCCCGACACGGCGTCGATGTCCGCGCCGCCGGTCTTCACGACGGCCTGGTTGAGCCTCGGGACGGACTGGTTGGTGACCCGGTCGCTCTGGCCGCCCTTGGGGGCCTGCACGGCCTCGGCCTTGGTGATCTTCCCGCCCTCGACGGTGATCCGGACCTGCACGGCTCCGTACTCCGTCTGCACCGCGTCACCGGTGACGGCGCCGTCCTTGAGGGCGGCCGGGGCGTTCCCCCCGGCTCCGTCCTGCCCGCTCCCGGCGGAACCGCTGCCGGCGGACGCGTCCGCGGCGGAGCCGCCACCGCTCTCGGCGGCTTCGGCCGCTCCGGCGGCTTTCGCCTTGTCCAGTGCGGACTGCAGGGACTTCTTGTATCCGGCGCTGGTGTACGTCGCGCCGGACACCGCGTCGATCTCGCCGCTCTGCGCGGCGACCGCGGCCTGGTTGAGTTTGGGTACGGCGTTGGCGTTGATCTGGTCGCTCTGGCCGCCCTTGGGGGACTGGACGGCCTCGGCCTTGGTGATCTTCCCGCCGCTCACCGTCAGGCGCACCTGCACCGCGCCGTACTGGGTGTCGGCCGCGTCACCGGTGACGGTGCCGTCGCCGAGGGCCTGCGCGCTCCCCGCGCCGCCCTGCCCGTTCCCGTTCTCGGCCGCTCCGGCGGCTTTCGCCTTGTCCAGTGCGGACTGCAGGGACTTCTTGTATCCGGCGCTGGTGTACGTCGCGCCGGACACCGCGTCGATCTCGCCGCTCTGCGCGGCGACCGCGGCCTGGTTGAGTTTGGGTACGGCGTTGGCGTTGATCTGGTCGCTCTGGCCGCCCTTGGGGGACTGGACGGCCTCGGCCTTGGTGATCTTCCCGCCGCTCACCGTCAGGCGCACCTGCACCGCGCCGTACTGGGTGTCGGCCGCGTCACCGGTGACCGTGCCGTTCGCGATGGCCTGGGTGCCGCCCTGCGGGGACTGCGCGGCCGCGGGCGGGACCGCGCCGCCGGCCGCGTCCGCCGAGCCCTGGTCGGAACCGGGCTTCAGCGTCAGCAGCAGCACGATCCCGGAGACGGTGGCTGCGGTGGCCAGCACGGCACGCCGGACGGGGTGACTCTTCCTCATCGCTTCTCAAGCTCCTGATGGGTGTGGATGACCCGTCGCTCACATCTCGAACGACTCGTGGTGGATACGGCGGGCGGGGACCCCGGCGCCGCGCAGTGCGTCGTAGACCGACTGGGCGAACCCGGGCGGGCCGCACATGAAGACGTCGTGGTCGTCGATGTCGGGGATCTTGCGGCGCAGACTGTCCGCGGAGATGTCGGGGCGCTCCCCATCGGGGCTGTTCACCGCGTACATCAGACGGGCGCCGCGCTCGTCGGCGATCTTGGCCAGCTCGTTCCACAGGGCCAGGTCATGCGTGGTGTTGGCCCGGTAGAGCAGGGTGATGTCGCCGGAGCCACCGGGCAGCGTCTCGAACAGGGCCCGCATCGGTGTGATGCCCACGCCGCCGGCGACCAGCAGCACCTTGCCGCGGCTGCGGCGCTGGGCGGTCATCGCCCCGTAGGGGCCCTCCGCCCACACCCGGGTGCCGGGCTCCAGGTCGCGCAGCCGGGAGGTGTGGTCGCCGATCGCCTTCACCGTGATCCGCAGCATGTCGGGACGGGGCGCCGCCGACAGCGAGTACGGGTGGGAACTGAACCGCATCCCCGGTGCCAGGAACCGCCAGCGGAAGAACTGCCCCGCCTCGGCGCCGATCCGGTGCAGCTTGCGCCCGCCGATCAGCACCGACACGATGCCCGGCGTCTCCTCGATGACCGCCTCGACCCGCATCCGGTGACGCAGGTTCAGCCGGATCGGGGTGAGCACCCGGTACCAGAGGACCAGCGCGGTGACAGCGCCGTAGAGCCCGTACCAGAAGGTCTTCGCGGACGGCTCCACGGCGAACTCGTTGCCGGTGGTGATCTGGTGCCAGAACGTCAGGTACATCGCCGCGTACGTCAGCAGGTGCACGTGGTACCAGCTGTCGTACGGCAGCCGGCGGCGGACCGGGCCGATCGAGAGGAAGGCGATCACGAACAGCAGACCCGTACCGATGGCGGCCTTGCCCATGTCCGGCAGCTGATCGACCGAGGTGATCGTCTGCTGGACGATGTCGCCGAGGGTCTTGCCCGCCTGGAGGGCGTAGCCCCACATGATGAGGAAGACATGGGCGATGACCAGGCTGACGGTGTAGCGGCCGCTCATCGCGTGCCAGCGGGCGACCCGGTCCGAGCCCACCCGGCGTTCCAGTGCGGGCACCCGGGCCATTTGCAGCACCACGAGGGCCATCAGATAGCCGGCCAGGAGGCCGGTGATACGGCCCGCGGCGATGATCCGGCCGGTGGTGTCCGAGATGGACGGTGTGTTGTTCCACCACAACCACAGCACGGCCACCGCGCCCGCCCCCACGGCGAGCAGCAGGGGCACGGCTGGGGAGCGGCGCGGACGGATGCGGCGCATCGTCTGGCGGCGGGCGGCACGTCCGCCTGCGAGCGTGGTGGTCACGGTTCCTCCGTGGGACTTGGCCCTTGACCCACACATACGTGCCGTGACCCGGGAGCGTTCAGCGATACCGCGGAGGTGGGACGGACTTTCGCAGCAGGCCTAAGACGCGTCCGGGGCCGCGGCCTTCCGGGGCGCCGGAAGCTCCGGGCCCGGGCCCGGCTCCGGCGACGGGGGCAGTGGCAGGGGCAGCCCGGGGAGGCCGTCGAGGCTCGTCGCGACGTGTTCCTTCTTGGTGAAGTACGCGTCCAGCGAGGCGTCGTCCTCGCGCGCGAACCGCTTCCCGTGCAGGTCGCGGTCCGCCTCGTACGCCATGAAGGGGACGGCGTAGCCGCAGGTGTCGCGGATGAGGTCGGCGGTCACCACGACGATCGCGCGCAGGCCGTGGGCCGTCGGGTCGATGCCGGGGAAGCGGGCGAGCAGTTCCACGAAGCGCGGGTCGTCCCGGAAGACGGGCTCACCGCGGCCGTGCACGCGCACGATGTTGGGCGGCCCCTGGAAGGCGCACCACATCAGGGTGATGCGGCCGTTCTCCCGCAGATGGGCGATGGTCTCGGCGGTGGAACCGGCGAAGTCGAGGTATGCCACGGTGAGTTCGTCGAGAACCACAAAAGACCCGGTGAGGCCCTTGGGCGAGAGGTTGACCGTGCCGTCGGCGGACAGGGGCGCGGTGGCGGTGAAGAAGACCGGCTGCGCCTCGATGAATGTACGCAGGCGGCCGTCTATGCGCTCATAGGTTTTTCCCATGGTCACCGAGTATGAACGCCATTCGTTTGCCTGTCTAAGGATTTCGACGGCCGACGCGGGTTCCGGGCAGAGCCGGGGACCCGCCCGTGGCCGCCCCGGCCGGCGTGTCGCGGGGCGGCCACGGTGCCTGTCACGTCACTTCGTGAGCGTGCAGGCGGCCAGGGAGTCGAGTCCGGCGGGGCGTTCGGCGGTGCGGCCGATGGCGGTGGCGATGCGGTTGATGGCGGCCACGCGCTTGTCCTTCAGCGGGCCGAGGATGGCGTTCTGGACGAAGTTGGGTCCGCCCTGGCCGACGGTGTCGACGAGTCGCCGGTTGGCCTCGGCGATCTGGGTGTCGAGCTGGCCGAGGTTGCGGTCGACCTCGGCCTGGGCGGAGGCGGGGATGGCGGGAAGCTCCGGCGCGACGTCGGGGCAGCTGATCGTGCCCGCGCCTGCGTTCCCGGCGTCGTCCGCGCCGTTCCCGCTCTCCTGGCCCGCGTCGCCCTGGTCCGCCCCCTGACCGGCACCGTCGGCGGGCGGGGTGGCGGCTTCCCCACCGCCGTCGCCGCCGGCCTCCCCGCCCGTCTCCGCCGCGCCTTCCGCGTCGAGCGTGCAGGCGGCCAGGGAGTCGAGTCCGGCGGGGCGTTCGGCGGTGCGGCCGATGGCGGTGGCGATGCGGTTGATGGCGGCCACGCGCTTGTCCTTCAGCGGGCCGAGGATGGCGTTCTGGACGAAGTTGGGTCCGCCCTGGCCGACGGTGTCGACGAGTCGCCGGTTGGCCTCGGCGATCTGGGTGTCGAGCTGGCCGAGGTTGCGGTCGACCTCGGCCTGGGCGGAGGCGGGGATGGCGGGAAGCTCCGGCGCCACGTCGGGGCAGCTGATCGTGCCGGGCCCCGCGAGCGTCCGGACGTTCGCGTCGTTGCCGTCGGACGACTCGCCGGCGAGAGCGGATCCGGCGATCACCGCACCGGACAGCGCCACCGCGGCGGCGCCGCCGATGAAACCGACGCGACGCTTGCTGTACTTCGGAAGGGCCCTGGACATGCGAATGCCTCACTCGGGTCGGGGATGGTTCGGGGTTGCGTGGGGGAGGGCCCGTGGGGGAGGGCCCGGATGTGCCGACGCGGCGCCTGCGTCCGGCGGGAGGTACGGGAAAGCGATTACCCGCGTTCAATCACACGCCGAATCAATCCCGGGCTCCGCGCACTCCGTACGGAGGACTCCGTACACTCCATGCGAAATCGACCCCTCCGGTCGGAGTCAGGCCTTCCGGATGGAGTCGGATTGACGAATCATGCATCCTCCTGCATACTCATGCATGTCAGCGAATGCACTGTAAGGAGAATCCCGTGACCGAGCGCGTCGTACTCGCCTATTCGGGCGGTCTGGACACCTCCGTCGCCATCGGCTGGATCGCCGAGGAGACGGGCGCCGAGGTCATCGCCGTTGCGGTCGACGTCGGCCAGGGCGGCGAGGACCTGGACGTCATCCGCAAGCGCGCGCTCGCCTGCGGTGCCGTCGAGGCCGAGGTCGCGGACGCCAAGGACGAATTCGCCGACGAGTACTGCCTCCCGGCGATCAAGGCCAACGCCCTCTACATGGACCGCTACCCGCTGGTCTCCGCGCTGTCCCGGCCGACGATCGTCAAGCACCTCGTCGCCGCCGCGCAGAAGCACGGCGCCACCACCGTCGCCCACGGCTGCACCGGCAAGGGCAACGACCAGGTCCGCTTCGAGGCCGGCATCGTCGCCCTCGCCCCCGACCTGAGGTGCATCGCCCCGGTCCGTGACTACGCCATGACCCGCGACAAGGCCATCGCCTTCTGCGAGGCCAAGGGTCTGCCGATCGCGACCACGAAGAAGTCGCCGTACTCCATCGACCAGAACGTGTTCGGCCGCGCCGTCGAGACCGGATTCCTCGAGGACATCTGGAACGCGCCGATCGAGGACGTCTACGAGTACACGCAGAACCCCGCCGTGGCGCGCGAGGCCGACGAGGTCGTCATCACCTTCAAGGAGGGCGTGCCGGTCGCCATCGACGGCAAGCCCGTCACCGTCCTCCAGGCCATCCAGCAGCTCAACGAGCGCGCGGGCGCCCAGGGCGTCGGCCGGATCGACATGGTCGAGGACCGCCTCGTCGGCATCAAGTCCCGCGAGGTGTACGAGGCCCCCGGCGCCATCGCGCTGATCACGGCCCACCAGGAGCTGGAGAACGTCACCGTCGAGCGCGAACTCGCCCGCTACAAGCGCCAGGTCGAGCAGCGCTGGGGCGAACTGGTCTACGACGGCCAGTGGTTCTCCCCGCTCAAGCGCGCCCTGGACGGCTTCATCACCGAGGCCAACCAGCACGTCAACGGCGACGTCCGGATGACCCTGCACGGCGGGCGGGCCGTCGTCACCGGCCGGCGCTCCGAGTCGTCCCTGTACGACTTCAACCTCGCCACCTACGACACCGGCGACACGTTCGACCAGGCGGCGGCCAAGGGCTTCATCGACATCTACAGCCTGTCGTCGAAGATCGCCGCCAAGCGCGACCTCGCCTGACCGTCCGACGAACCGTCACGCACTACTCTGACACCGCCTCCTCACTCTCCTGCGCCTGAGTGAGGAGGCGGTGTCACATCCACGATGTGGCCCATCCACGACTCGCCTGTCTTCGAGGAGCAACGCAAGTGAGCAGCAACAGCGGTGACGTACGGCTCTGGGGCGGCCGTTTCGCCGACGGTCCCGCCGAGGCCCTGGCCAAGCTGTCCGCGTCCGTCCACTTCGACTGGCGGCTCGCGCCCTACGACATCGCCGGTTCGCGGGCGCACGCGCGCGTGCTGCACGGGGCGGGCCTGCTCACCGAGGACGAGCTCACCCGCATGATCGAGGGCCTCGACCGGCTGGAGGCGGACGTCGCCGACGGCTCGTTCACCGGCACCATCGCCGACGAGGACGTGCACACCGCTCTGGAACGCGGCCTGCTGGAGCGCCTCGGCCCCGACCTCGGCGGCAAACTGCGCGCCGGACGCTCCAGGAACGACCAGGTCGCGACCCTGTTCCGGATGTACCTGCGGGATCACGCCCGTACCCTCGGCGGCCTGATCGCCGAACTCCAGGACGCCCTCGTCGGCCTCGCCGAGGCCCACCCGGACGTGGCGATGCCCGGCCGCACCCACCTCCAGCACGCCCAGCCGGTGCTCTTCGCCCACCACGTCCTCGCCCACGTCCAGGCGCTGTCCCGGGACGCCGAGCGGCTGCGTCAGTGGGACGAGCGGACGGCGGTCTCGCCGTACGGCTCGGGCGCGCTGGCCGGCAGCAGTCTCGGCCTGGACCCCGAGGCGGTGGCCCGCGACCTCGGCTTCGAGCACGGCAGCGCGGCCAACTCCATCGACGGCACGGCATCGAGGGACTTCGTCGCCGAGTTCGCCTTCATCACCGCGATGATCGGGGTGAACCTCTCCCGGATCGCCGAGGAGGTCATCATCTGGAACACGAAGGAGTTCTCCTTCGTGACCCTGCACGACGCCTTCTCCACCGGCTCGTCGATCATGCCGCAGAAGAAGAACCCGGACATCGCGGAGCTGGCACGCGGCAAGTCGGGCCGGCTGATCGGCAACCTGACCGGCCTGATGGCCACTCTCAAGGCCCTCCCGCTCGCGTACAACCGCGACCTCCAGGAGGACAAGGAGCCGGTCTTCGACTCCATCGACCAGCTGGAGATCCTGCTGCCGGCCTTCACCGGGATGATGGCCACCCTCACCGTGCACCGTGAGCGCATGGAGGAGCTGGCCCCGGCCGGGTTCTCGCTGGCCACCGACATCGCCGAGTGGCTGGTCAAGCAGGGTGTGCCGTTCCGTGTCGCGCACGAGGTCGCCGGCGAGTGCGT
This sequence comes from Streptomyces sp. P9-A2, assembly GCF_036634175.1. Taxonomy (NCBI): domain Bacteria; kingdom Bacillati; phylum Actinomycetota; class Actinomycetes; order Kitasatosporales; family Streptomycetaceae; genus Streptomyces; species Streptomyces sp. P9-A2. The sequence continues at coordinate 1,300,578 of NZ_JAZIFX010000001.1, read as the reverse complement.
CAAGACCGCCGAGGCCGAGGGCAAGGAGCTCGACGAACTGACCGACGAGCAGTTCGCGAAGATCTCCGCCCACCTCACCCCCGAGGTGCGCACCGTCCTCGACGTTCCCGGCGCCCTCGCCTCCCGCGACGGCCGTGGCGGCACGGCACCGAGCGCGGTCGCCACGCAGCTCGCCGAGGTCAAGGCGGACCTGGCCGCCCAGCACGCGTGGGCGAACGCCAAGAAGTAATCACTCCGGTGTCGCAGGGGCATCAAGGGTTACGTTGGTCCGGCAGCCGCAAGGAGCCGACCGGACGGAGCCCTCGATGCCCTTCACACGCCTCGCCTCCGCGACGACCCCCACCTGCCACATCGGCCTGGGACTCGCCGCCGTCGGGCGACCCGGCTACATCAACCTGGGCCGTGACGACGACCTCGGCGCCGACCGCGGCGTCGAGGCCCTGCGCACCCGTACCCACGACCTCCTCGACGCCGCCTACGCCCAGGGCGTCCGCTACTTCGACGCGGCCCGCTCGTACGGCCGGTCGGAGGAGTTCCTCGCCGACTGGCTGACGAAGCGGCCCGACGCCGACGACGTCGTCATCGGCAGCAAGTGGGGCTACACGTACACCGCCGACTGGTCCACCGACGCCGAGCGGCACGAGGTCAAGGAACACTCCCTCGCCGCCTACGAGCGCCAGCGCGCCGAGTCCGAGGCGCTGCTCGGGGACCGGCTCGACCTCTACCAGATCCACTCGGTGACCCCCGAGAGCCCCGCCCTCACCGACAAGGATCTCCACGCCCGGCTCGCCGAGGCGGCGGCCCGGGGCCTCACGGTCGGCTTCTCCACCAGCGGCCCGGCCCAGACCGACGCCATCCGCGCCGCGCTCGCCGTCACCGTCGACGGCGAACCCCTCTTCCGTACCGTCCAGTCCACGTACAACGCGCTGGAGACCTCCGCCGAGCCCGCCCTGGCCGAGGCCCATGACGCCGGGCTCACGGTGATCGTCAAGGAGGGCATGGCCAACGGGCGGCTGGCCGCGGCCCACGCCCCCGCCGCGCTCAGGGCCGTCGCCGAGGAGACCGGCCTGGCGTGCGACGCCGTCGCCCTCGCGCTCGTACTGCGCCGGCCCTGGGCGGACGTCGTCCTCTCCGGCGCCGCCACCACCGTGCAGCTCGCCTCCAACCTGCACGCGGCCGTCGTCGACCTCGACGACGACCAGCTCACCCGGCTCGCCGCGCTGCCCGAGGACCCGCACGCGTACTGGGAGCGGCGCGCACGGCTGGCCTGGCACTGAGGAGCTCCTGCCCCGTGCCGGCCGCCGCCGGGAACACCGAGGCCGGCGAAGCCGCCGGGGCCGGGCGCGGGTAAGGCCGCGGCGCCCCTGCCCCGCCGGAAGTCACGGGGCGCAGGGCGTCAGGCCGCCTTCGCCTTGCTGGCGTACATGTCCACGTACTCCTGCCCGGACAGGCGCATGACCTCAGTCATCACCGAGTCGGTCACGGCCCGCAGGATGTAGCGGTCGCGGTCCATGCCCTCGTAGCGGGAGAACTCCATCGCCTCGCCGAAGCGGACCGTGACCCGGCCGGGCCGGGGCAGGCCCGCGCCGCCCGGCTGGAGCTTGTCGGTGCCGATCACGGCGAACGGGACGACGGGCGCGCCCGTCATCAGGGTGAGCCGCGCGATACCGGTGCGGCCCCGGTAGAGACGGCCGTCGGGGGAGCGGGTGCCCTCCGGGTAGATGCCGAAGACCTTGCCCTCGTCCAGCACCCGGCGGCCCGTCATCAGCGCCGCGACCCCGCCCCGGCCGCCGTCGCGGGCGACCGGGATCATGCCCACGCCGGTGAAGAACCAGGCCATCAGCCGGCCCTTGAGCCCCTTGCCGATGACGTACTCGTCCTTGCCGATGAAGAAGACCTGGCGGTCGCAGACCACCGGCAGGACCACCGAGTCGATGAAGGTGAGGTGGTTGCCCGCCAGGATCACCGGGCCGTCCCCCGGGATGTGCTCCAGGCCCTCCACCCGGGGGCGGAACATCAGGCGCATGACCGGGCCGAGCACTGCCTTGATGAGCGCGAAGCGGGACAACGGGTCCTCCGGTGTCGGGAATGCGGGATGAGTCTGTGCAGGTGAGGACATTACTCGCGGCCGAGGGGGCGCCGCACGTCGGGTTCACCCGGGTATTGCACAGTGTCTACGCATGTTCACCTGCGGTGAAACGATGTTGCACGCCCGTAATCCACCCGCCGGGATGTGAGACATGTCGCGTCCGGGGGAGTCGGCGCCGCCGGTCGGGGTGCGACCGCCGTCGGTCAGGGGTTCGGGCACGGCCCGGAGGGAACCACACGCGACCCCCGGACCCGCGGGAGGCGCGCCGCCGGTCCTCCGGACGAGCCGGGTACCCCGGCGCGGCGCTCCCGAACCCGACGGCATGTCAGACCTCCTGACCCATACGCCCGTTCGGGTCGCGGCTCACCCGTGTGGCATCCCGTGTCCCCGTATCACCCGCGTGTTCCGGCCGCGGTCTCCCGTTCGTCATGTACGCGCCCCTACGATCACTCCGCACTGACGGCCAACGGCAGGAGGGTCCCCATGGGAACGCAGGAGTCGGGCGAGCGGACGGACGAAACGGCGACGGACGAAACGGGGACAGGGGGGACCGGACGGCGCGCGCTCCTCGGCGCGGCGGTGCTCGGCGCGGGCGGTACGGTCCTCGGACTGGGCGGCACGGCGAGAGCCGCGGAGGCCCGGTCCGGCGCATCCCGGCGCGGCGGCGGACGAGGGCTCAAGGGTCTTCCCGTCCCGACGGTCATCGGCCACCGGGGCGCCAGCGGATACCGGCCCGAGCACACCTTCGGCGCCTACGACCTGGCCCTCGACCTGGGGGCCGACATCGTCGAGGCCGGCGACCTGGTGCCCACCAGGGACGGCCACCTCGTCTGCCGGCACGAGCCGGAGATCGGCGGCACCACGGACGTCGCGGACCACCCCGAGTTCGCCGGCCGCAAGCGTACGAAGCTGCTCGACGGTGCCTCCGTCACCGGCTGGTTCACCGAGGACTTCACCCTCGCCGAACTGAGGCGGCTGCGCGCCGTCGAGCGCATTGCGGCCAACCGCCCGCACAACACCCTCTACGACGGCCGCTGGGGGATCCCCACCTTCGAAGAGGTGCTCCGCTGGCAGAACGAGCAGACCCGCAAACGCGGCAAGCAGGTCTGGATCTACCCCGAACTCAAGCACCCCACCTACTTCCGCACACTGGGCCTGGGCACCGAGGAGCTCCTCGCCCGGCTGCTGCGCAGGCACGGCAAGGACAAGAAGAACTCGCCCGTCATCATCCAGTCCTTCGAGCCCACCAGCATCCAGCGGATGAGCCGGCTCGTCGGCAACCCGCTCGCGGTGCTCCTCTCCGGCGCGAACAGCCGGCCCTGGGACTTCGTGGAGAACGGCGACCCGCGCAAGGTGGCCGACCTCGTCACGCCGAAGGGCCTCAAGGAGATCGCCTCCTACGCGCAGGGCATCGGCCCCACCCTGGACCTGGTCATCCCCAAGGACGCGGCCGGGAACCTCACCGAGCCCACCACCCTGGTCCGTGACGCGCACCGGGCCGGGCTGATCCTGCACCCCTACACGATGCGCAACGAGAACCCCTTCCTGCCCGCGAACTTCCGCAAGGGCAGCGACCCCGACGCCTACGGCGACGTCTTCGGCGCCTTCCGGGCCTACTTCGCCACCGGCATCGACGGCGTCTTCACCGACCACCCGGACACCGGTCTGCTGGCCCGCGAGGACTTCGTCAACGGCTGAGCCGTTCCGCCCCGGTCGGGGTGAGTTCCGGCAGCCCCGGCAACCCCGCCGGGGCGGTCGGCGTCGTTGCGCATATGACGCACGACCTGGTGACCGCCCTCCGTCCGCTGCTCATCGCTGAGGCCTCCGCCGAGGCGTACGCGTCCGGCGCCGAACCCGCCGACCTGGAACAGACGGTCTGGCTGCGGCTCCTGGAACGCCTCGACGCGCACGACCCGCCGCGCGACCCGCAGGGCTGGCTCCGCCGGACCGTCCGCACCGAGGCCCGCCGCACCCGCCGCACCGCCCGGCACGAGACGCCGTGGGCCGGCGACCTCGCCGACCCCGCCGGCACCGGCGAGGGCGACCCCGAACGCCTCGCCCTCGCCGCCGCCCGCCGCCGCGCCCTGCGGGCCGCGGTGCGCCGGCTGCCCGGCCGCTGCCCCCGGCTGCTGGAGGCCCTGCTGTCCCCGCACGACCCGACATACCGGGACATCGCAGGGGAGTTGGGTATCTCACAAGGCAGTCTGGGGCCGGAACGCTCCAGATGTCTCGGATGTCTGCGTCGTTTGCTCGCGCCGGAGGTTGCGTCCGGGTGAGGACGGGGATAGGAGTGAGGGACCACAGGTGATCAGGTGAGCGGGAGGCGTGCACACATGGGCATGAGCGTGACCATCTCTGCGGCGACGGAGCAGGACGCCGAGCAGATCTTCAGGTTGCAGTACCTGTGCTTCCAGAGCGAAGCGGCGCTGTACGGCAACTACCGCATCGCTCCGCTCGTCCAGAGTCTGGACTCGGTCCGCGAAGAGGTCACCGCCGACCTGGTCTTCGTCGCCCGGCTCGGCGACGAGATCGTCGGCTCGGTGCACGGCAGGAGCACCGAGGACGCCGCCGCTGCCATCGGCAAGCTCTGCGTCCACCCCCGCCTCCAGGGCCACGGCATCGGCGCCCGGCTGCTGCGCGCCGCCGAGTCCGCCCTCGCCGACGAGCGGGGCGCCAGGATGTTCCGTCTCCAGGCCGGCCATCGCAGTGAGAGCAACCTCCAGCTGTACAGCAAGGTCGGCTACCAGCGGGTCGGGACGTCCCGGGGCACGGACGGCGTACCGATGATCGTCCTGGAGAAGACGGCGGACACGTACGCGGCCACCGCCTGACGGGGAGAGCGCCGCACGGCGTGACGGGGCCGTGCCCGATCGGGCACGGCCCCGGTGCCCTCCCGGGGCACGCCCGTCACGCCGTGCGGGCCTTGCGCAGCCAGTACAGGGCGGTGAGAGGCAGCAGTACGGGGATGAACAGGTAGCCCATCCCGTAGTCCGACCACACGGTCGCGTCGGGGAAGGCGGACGGATCCACCAGGGTCCAGGTGCCGACCGTCAGGACGCCCACCAGCTCGGCCGCACAGCACACCAGCGCCGCCCTGCGGGCCGTCTCCCCGCCGCGGACCAGGGTGTACGTGATGAAGCCGTAGACCACCCCGGCGATCGCCGAGAGCGAGTAGGCGAGCGGCGCCCGGTCGAACTCGGTGGCGATCTGGTACGCGGAACGCGACACGGCGCCGACGACCATCACCCCGTACAGCCACACCAGCAGCAGCCCGGGCCCGCCGATCAGCCGGGTCCCGCCCGGCTTCCGCCCCGGTTCCCGTTCCGTCACGGTCATCTCAGCCCTTCCAGATGTCATAGAGCCGCACCTCGAGCACGGCCAGCACGACACCGCTCGCGGCGACCGTGATCGAACCCCAGCGGGTGCGCTCGGCCAGCGACATGAAGCCCGCCGCCGGGACGCACGCGAACGAGCCCAGCAGATAGGCCACGAAGATGACGGTCCCCTGCTCCGGCTCCTCGCCCCGGGCCAGCTGCACGATCCCGACCACCAGCTGAACCAGTGTCAGCAGGGTGACCACGGCCATGCCGATGAAGTGCCAGTCCTTCGTCGGCTGGTCGCGGTAGGCGGCCCAGCCGCACCAGGCGGCGAGCAGCAGCGCGGCGACGCCGGTCGCCAGGGTCAGGGCATCAAGCATGGCAGCGACCTTATTACGCCGTAATGGTCCACCCGTGCCCGGCCCCACCCGTGCCCGTGCGCGGCGGGCACAGGCACGGGCGCAGCCGCGCACGGTGGGGCCGTAGGGTCGATGGCATGACCATCCATGCGCAAGCCCTCCTGTTCGACAACGACGGCACCCTCGTCTCCTCCCTCGAATCCGTGCAGCGCTGCTGGACCCGGTGGGCCGTCGAGTACGGGATCACGGCCGAGGAGTTCGGGCGGATCGAACTGCACGGCCGCCCGGCCGTCGAGGTAGCCGCCGACCTGCTGCCCGCCCATGTCGTGCCCGAGGCCGTCGCACGGATCGAGGACCTGGAGGTGGAGGATGTGCCGAACGGCGGCGCGATCCCGCTGCCGGGCACCCTGGACCTCCTCGGCGCGCTGCCGGCCGAACGCTGGGCCGTCGTCACCTCCGCGACCCGGCGGCTGGCCGAGGCCCGCCTCGCCGCCGCGGGCATCCTGCCCAAGACTCTCGTCGCCGCCGACGACATCACCCGGGGCAAGCCCGACCCCGAGCCCTATCTGCTCGCCGCCCGCGCTCTCGGCGTCGACCCCGCCCACTGTGTCGTCTTCGAGGACGCCCCCGCCGGGCTCCAGGCGGGCCGGGCGGCCGGGATGACCACCGTGGCCTTGGCCACAACCCACCAGACCCACGAACTGACCGCCGATCTCGTGGTCGGGGACCTGTCGGCCCTGTCCGTACTGGTCACGGATGCCGGGTTCGAGATCACCGCACGGCTCTGACGTGCGAGCACGGGTGTCCACGGCTGTCCGGAATATGGACAGCCCTATCCGATCAGGGGTGAACATCTGCTTTACTGGCCGCATGACCACGACGAGCGACCGCATCCCTGCCACCGAAGCGCGTGTGCCGCTCGGTGCCGGATGTATGTGTCCGCTCCGAATGCGCGCCTCCTAGAGGGCCCCCGCAGCATCTGAGCCTCGCGCCCCGAAGCGAGAGCCGGTTCGTACCCGCACGCGAGTCCCCCGTGTTCCGCATGTGTACGTACCGAACCCCGCCCCGCACGCACGTCTCTCCATGGTTGCTTGCGCACCGCTCGCGAGAGGCCGTGCCGAGTCAGGGCCGCCCCCGGCCCCTGGGTTTCGCCCCTCAATGCCTCGCGCGCGGCTCCCCTGACGTGCCGCGCACTCGAAAGTGACGGTTACCCACGTGATCACCACCTCGGGCCTCACCAAGGTCTACCGCTCGCGCGGACGCGAGGTCACCGCCCTGGACGGCGTCGACCTGCACGTCCGCGAAGGCGAGGTCTACGGCGTCATCGGCCAGTCCGGCGCCGGAAAGTCCTCACTCATCCGCTGCGTCAACCTGCTGGAGCGTCCCACCTCGGGCACCGTGACCGTCGCGGGTCAGGACCTCACCGCCCTGGCCGGGCGCGGGCCGCGGGCCGGCCGGGAACTGCGGCAGGCGCGCAGCCGCATCGGCATGGTCTTCCAGCACTTCAACCTGCTCTCCTCGCGCACCGTGCAGGACAACGTCGAACTGCCGCTGGAGATCCTCGGCCGGTCGGGGAAGGAACGTTCCCGCAAGGCGCTGGAACTGCTCGACCTGGTCGGCCTCGCCGACAAGGCCAAGGCCTACCCCGCCCAGCTCTCCGGCGGCCAGAAGCAGCGCGTCGGCATCGCCCGCGCCCTGGCCGGCGACCCCAAGGTGCTGCTGTCCGACGAGGCCACCAGCGCCCTCGACCCGGAGACCACCCGCTCCATCCTGGCGCTGCTGCGCGACCTCAACCGCCAGCTCGGCCTGACCGTCCTGCTCATCACGCATGAGATGGACGTCGTGAAGTCGATCTGCGACTCGGCCGCGCTGATGGAACACGGCCGCGTCGTCGAGTCCGGCACCGTCACCGAACTCCTGGCGACCCCCGGCTCCGAACTGGCCTCCGCGCTGTTCCCGGTCGCCGGCGAGGTGTCGGGCGACAACCGCACCGTCCTGGACATCACCTTCCAGGGCGAGAGCGCGACCCAGCCGGTCATCTCCCAGCTGTCCCGCACCTACAACATCGACATCTCGATCCTCGGCGCCGCCATCGACACCGTCGGCGGCCTCCAGGTGGGCAGGATGCGCATCGAGCTCCCGGGCCGCTACGAGGACAACGTGGTACCGATCGGCTTCCTGCGTGAACAGGGGCTGTACATCGAGGCCGTCGAACAGAGCGAACCGGTACAGCAGGCACAGCAGGTGGACCGGGCGCCGTCGGCGCTCGTGAAGGAGGATGCCAAGTGACCTGGTCCCAGATGCAGCCGCTGCTGGAACAGGCGTGTTGGGAGACGCTGATCATGGTCGGCTGGTCGACCCTGATCTCCGTCGTCCTCGGCCTCCCGATCGGCGTCCTGCTCGTCCTCACCGACAAGGGCGGACTGCTGCAGAACAGTCTGGTGAGCAAGGTCATCGGGCAGATCGTGAACGTCGGCCGCTCGATGCCGTTCATCATCCTCATGGTCGCCCTGATGAGCTTCACCCGCTGGATCACCGGGACGACCATCGGCAGCGAGGCCGCGATCGTGCCCCTCGCCATCGGCGGTATCCCCTTCTTCGCCCGCCTCGTCGAGACGGCCGTACGCGAAGTGGATCATGGGCTCGTCGAGGCCGTGCAAGCCATGGGCGGCAACACCTGGACGATCGTCCGCCGGGTCCTCGTGCCCGAGGCGCTGCCCTCGCTGATCGCCAGCACCACCACCACGATCGTCGCCCTCATCGGCTACTCGGCCATGGCCGGCACCGTGGGCGGCGGCGGACTCGGCGACCTCGCCGTCCGCTACGGCTACCAGCGCTTCGAGACCGGACTGATGTGGATCACCGTGGCGGTTCTCGCCGTGGCCATCTCCCTCATCCAGTTCGCCGGCGACTACGCGGCCCGCTCCCTGCACCACCGGGGCGGACGCCAGAGCTCCGGACCGAGGCTGCGGCTGCTCAAGGCCAAGGAGCCGGCGACGGCGACCGCGACGGCCGACGTCGGCAAGGCCGGATAGCCCAGGCCCCGCCCTCAGCCTTCACGCACCCCCTGATCCCCACTTCCCCGAAGGCCCCGCACCACCCCGAGTCGGGGCCGCACCACCCTGAAGGAAAGGCACTTTTCGTGCGTAACACCATCAAGATCGCCACCGCTGTCCTCGCCGCCGGAACCCTCACCCTCGGCCTCACCGCCTGCGGCTCGGAGGAGGATTCCGGGTCCGACGCCTCCAGCCCGCTGACCGTCGCCGCGAGCCCCGTGCCGCACGCCGAGATCCTCAACTTCGTCAAGGACAACCTGGCCGAGAAGGCCGGGCTCGACCTGGAGGTCAAGGAGGTCACCGACTACGTCACGCCGAACACCTCCACGGAGGACGGCTCGGTGGACGCCAACTACTTCCAGACCCAGGCGTACCTCGACGACTTCAACAAGAAGAACGGCACCCACATCGTGCCCGCCGGCGACGTGCACCTGGAGCCGCTCGGCCTCTACTCCGAGAAGGTCAAGGAGGCCGACGAGCTGAAGAGCGGTGCGACCATCGCCATCCCCAACGACACCATCAACGAGGGACGCGCGCTGCAGCTGCTCGCCGCCAACAAGATCATCACGCTCAAGGACGGCGTCGGCTTCGGGGCGACCTCTTCGGACATCACCGAGAACCCGAAGAAGCTCAAGTTCAAGGCGCTGGAGGCGGCCCAGACACCGCGCGCCCTGGCCGACGTCGACGCCGCGGTCGTCAACGGCAACTACGCCATCGGGGCCGACCTCCAGCCGGCCGAGGACGCCCTCGTCCTCGAGTCCGCCGAGGGCAACCCGAACGCCAACTTCCTCGCCGTCAAGGAAGGCAACGAGGACGACCCGCGCGTGAAGAAGCTCGCCGAGCTGCTCACCTCCGACGAGGTCAAGAAGTTCATCGACGACAAGTACGCCGGCTCGGTCGTCGCCGCCTTCTGATCCGCCGTACGATCCGGGCGACGCGCACCACCGGCGCAGGGCACACGGCCGGGCGCACGAGGGGGCACACCGCCGTCCGCGCCGCTCCCGCCACCCGTTCGGCACTCACGGGGTCCACTCCGGCACACGGAGTGGACCCCGTGGTGCGGTCCGGTGCTTTCATGCTGCATGCTGGGCAGTTCAGCGGTGTCCGACGGTCACGAAGGTTACGGAGCGGCGCATGACGAGCAGCACCTTCCCCAACATCTCCATCAACACGGAGCGGTTGGTGCTGCGTCCCCTCGATGAGGACGACGTCCCCCTTCTGACCGAGATGATGAACGACGAGCAGATCGCCGCCTGGACCGACGTTCCCCGGCCCTTCACCGAGCAGGCCGCCCGCGCCTGGATCACCGAGCACGCCCCCGCCCAACGTGCGGCCGGCCGCGGACTGGACCTCGCCGTCACCGAGTTCCTCACCCAGCGCCTGGTGGGCATCATCCAGCTGACCAGGACCAACTGGCACATCCGGTCCACCGAACTCTCGTACATCGTCGCCCCCTGGGCGCGCGGCGAGGGCTACGCCTCCGAGGCCGCCATGGCCACGGCCCAGTGGCTCTTCGGCGACCAGAAGATGGAACGCGTCGAGCTGCGCACGGCCGCCGACAACACCGCCTCGCAACAGGTCGCCCAGAAGATCGGCTGCATCAGCGAGGGCGTCCTGCGCAACGCCTGCATAGCCCATCTCCGCGGCGACGACGGCGTCTGGACGGACGTACGCACCGACTTCATCGTGTGGAGCCTGCTGCCGGAGGACCTCGAGGGATCGGCCGAACAACTGGCCGACACCGGACAGTTCACCGCCTTCACCGACTGGAGCTGAGCCTCTTCCGGAAACCTCCCGGACGGGCTACCGGTGGTGGGCCACCCCGGTTCACGGCCGTACCGGGTACCCTCACCAAGCCCGCCCGAGGCCGGAGCGGCCGACCACGCCCCGCACACCCAAGACGCCCCGCGCACACCAGGAGACTGACAACGATGGCCGACCGGGTCACGGTGATCGGCTGGGACGGTTCGCCGCTGACCGCAGCGGCCCGCGCCGCACTGGGCGCCGCCACCCTGGTGGCAGGCGCCGCGCACCACCTGGAACTTCCCGAGGTACCCGCCGGTGCCGAGCGCATCCGGCTCGGCAGTGCCGCCCTGGCCGCCCGCCGCGTCGCCGGTCACCGCGGCACGGCGGTGGTCCTCGCCGACGGCGACCCGGGCTTCTTCGGCGTCGTACGGACCCTGCGCGCACCCGAGTTCGGCCTGGAGGTCGAGGTCGTTCCCGCAGTCTCCTCCGTTGCCACCGCCTTCGCCCGAGCCGGCATGCCCTGGGACGACGCACATGTGGTGGTCGCACACCCCCGAACCCTGCGACGCGCGGTGAACGTATGCCGAGCCCACACTAAAGTGGCGGTTCTTACGTCTCCCGGCGCCGGTCCGGCCGAACTGGGCCTGCTCATGGAGGGCGTCCACCGCACCTTCGTCATCTGCGAGGAGCTCGGCACCGTGCGCGAGCAGGTCAGCGTCGTCACCTCCGACAAGGCCGCCGACCACACCTGGCGCGACCCGAACGTCGTCATCGTCATCGGCGGCCAGACCGCCACCACCGCGTCCGGCGGCTGGATCGCCGGGCGCGACCCCGCATCCGGGCCCCGCGGCTGGACGCTGCCGGCCGACGCCTATGGCGGCGACCTCGGCGAGGGCGAACGGGAGCCGTTGCGTGTCTCCCAGCTCGCCCGGCTCGGACCCAGACTCGGTGACCTCGTATGGGACATCGGCTGCGGGAACGGCGCCTTCGCCACCGAGGCGGCACGGGCCGGCGCCGCGGTCATCGCGGTCGACAGCGACCCGCGGGCCTGCGCGCACACCGACTCCACCGCCCGCCGGCACGGCGTCCAGCTCCAGATCGTGCACGGCACCGCCCCGCACGTGCTGGAAGACCTACCCGAACCGGACGTCGTCCGGGTCGGCGGCGGGGGAGCGGCCGTGGTCCTGGCGGTGGCCGACCGCCGCCCGCAGCGCATCGTCACGCACGCCGCCACCCGCGACGCGGCCGAACGGATCGGCCGGGAACTGACCGAGCACGGCTACCGGGTCGAGTGCGCTCTCCTGCAGTCCGTGGCACTCGACACCAAGGCCTGGACGGAGACCGAACGGAGCGTCGCGTTCCTGCTCAGCGGCGTACTGCCGACGCGTACCGCCTGAGCCCGCCGCCCTGTTGCGATGCCGTCCCCGCGAGCGGGTTGTCGTATCGCGCGCGGTAGGCTGGCCGATCGTTGTACCGCAACTCGGACGCCCGCCGACTCGTCGGCCGATGTCCCGAAAACACGCCCGTTGCGAGGCGTGTGTGGTACGGCACAACCCAAGGACGCGCAACGTGGCGCAGTCCACAGCGGAACCGTCGCGGATCAAGCTGACGCGGCGGCCGTACGGCAGCGACAATGCCTGTGAATGGCTTTGTCGCCTTTCAGGGCAGGCCGTTCGTACCGCTGAGGACGCACGCTCGTTCTTCAGTGTGGGGCGGTCGGGTGCGCCGTCCCGGGTGAGCTGGTCGTAGGAGCACTAACCGATGGGCGAGGGGTACGCATGACCGACACCGGCCAGGTCCCGGGCGAGGGACAGCCGGAGAACGCAGGCATGGTGGAGCAGCCGGGCGTCCCCGCGCCCGACTCGTACACCTACCTCTCCGACAGTTCCGCCGAGGACGAAGACCTGCTGCTGCCGGGCGCACAGGGCGCCTGGGGCAACGAGGTCGCCCCACCCGCGCCGGAGCCGGTCGTCGAGACCGTGCACGAGCCGGGACCGCACGAGACGTCCGGCCGGGACACCGGCTCGGTCGACCTCGGCGGCGTCCGCCTGCCCGATCCCGGGCAGCGGCAGGCGCCCGGTCCGGCGGTCACGCACGAGTCGCAGGCGCCGGCCGCGCCGCGCCGGCCGCTGCACCTCGGCCCGCCCATTCCCAGCACCACCACCGGCCCGGTCCGCTCCCTTGCCGACCGCGGCCCCGCCGACGTGCCGGTGCGCCAGGCAGGCCCGCCGCCCGCCGGCCCCGAGTACCTCGACGCGCCGCGCGCCCGGGAAGCGGTCCCGCAGACGGCGCAGCCCTGGGGTGTCCACGCCGCGGTGGGTACGACCGTCCAAGCGGAAACGGTTGCTCCGCCTCAGCAGTCCATGGGTGCCGCCCAGGCACTGGTCGCACGCGTCGCGACGGAGGCGGGCACCGGTCAGCCGCAGGCCGCCGAGGCCGCGGCGGACCGGCAGAGCACCACGGGTGCGCCGGTCATGCACACCGTTCCCGCGCCGGGTCCGGAAGAGGCTCCGGGACCGGAGGGCCTGGCGGGACCCGGGGGGCCCGAGGGCTCTTCCGGACCGGCAGCCGACGTGACCGGGCCCGGCGCGGGTACGGAACCGGGTTCTGCTTCGGCGACCGGTGTGATCGCCGGGCTGCCCGGGAGCCCCGGGTACGAGACCGGCCCCGCCGCGGCCCCCGTACCGTCCCTCGTTCCGGCCGCAGGGCCGGCCGCGGGCCAGGGCGTGGGGCAGGGCGTGGGTCAGGAATCCGACCCCGTACCGGCTCCGGCCGCCGAGGAGCAGGCGCAGGCGCCCGAGGCCGACCCCACCCCCGTCGTCGCCATGGCGCCGGACGACTCTCCGGTCCAGGAGGCCGTGGCAGCCCAAGAGCCGGAGGGTGTCCCCGTCGTCGACGGGAGCGAGGCCACCTCCGCCGTGGCCCACGAACCCCGGGAACCGTTCACCGGCCCGGGAGACCCGCAGGACATCGTCACCGCGGCCCAGGACGACGGCGACGCCGAGGCGTCCGCCCCCGCACCGGCCGCACCCGTCGACCGGACGCAGGCTCCCGAAGCCGCGGCCCTTAGGACGTCCGGGCACGCCGAGGCACCCGGGCACGCCGAGGCGCCGGAGCCCGTCGTATCAGACCTCGAAGCAGCGCCCGCTCCCGGCACGGAGCCCGCCCCCGACGCGGCAGCCGAGCCGGTGCTTCAGCAAGTGGTGGCCGAGCCCGTGGCCGGGGAACCCGGTGGCCCGTACATCCCGGCCGCGTACCCGGCCCAGGGGCCTCAGCAGACCCCGGTCGCCCTCTTCGCCCCGCCCGTCCAGGAGGCGTGGGCGCCGCTTCCCGGTTCCCCGGCTCCCTCGGGCCCCGAAGCCCCCGCTGCCGACCCGGCCGCTCCCGACGGCACTACCACGCCGCTCCCCGGCAGCGTTTCCCCGGAGGCGCGGCCGGACCAGACCCCGGGGGAGTTCGTCCCCGTAGAGGGAGCCGTGCCGACCACCCCGTATCTCGCGCCGGCCCCGCCGCAGCCGCTGACCCTCCCCGCCGAGGAACAGCCCGTACCGGAGACCGCGGGTCCGGTCCCCGCGCCCCGCCAGGCCGACACCGGCGCCGTTCCCGTCGCTTCCGCCCCGGAGCAGGCCGCCGAACCGCCGGACGAGCAGGGCCTCGCAGGGAACGCGCCGGGCGAGCACCCGCCCGCGGAGACCGAGCCGGTCCAGGCCGGGCCGACTCCGTCCGACTCCGCCCGGCCCGAACCGGTCCAGCCCGAACCGGTCCGGCCCGTACTCGCCCAGAACCCCGACGGCCTCGACACCCGGGGTGCCGGAGCGGTGCACGCCACGCCGGTCGCCGGCCCCGCCGCCCCCGGCTACGACGACGCCGAGCGCGAGGCCGTGCAGAAGGTCATGCGGGAGCGCCGGGACATCCGCAACGGGTTCCGCGACGACCCCATCCCGCACGAGGTCCTGCTCCGGGTCCTGGAGGCCGCCCACACCGCGCCCTCCGTGGGCCACTCCCAGCCCTGGGACTTCGTCGTCATCCGCTCCGCCGAGACCCGGCGCGGCATGCACGAACTGGCCGAGCGCCAGCGCGACGCCTACGCCAAGTCCCTGCCCAAGGGGCGGGCGAAGCAGTTCAAGGAACTGAAGATCGAGGCCATCCTCGACACCCCGGTGAACATCGTCGTCACCGCCGACCCGACCCGCGGCGGCCGGCACACCCTGGGCCGGCACACCCAGCCGCAGATGGCGCCGTACTCCTCCGCCCTGGCGGTCCAGAACCTGTGGCTCGCCGCGCGCGCCGAGGGCCTCGGGGTCGGCTGGGTCAGCTTCTTCGACGAGCGCGAGATGGTGCGCGCGCTGGGCCTGCCCGAGCACCTCGAAGTGGTCGCCTACCTGTGCGTGGGTTACGTCGACGAGTTCCCGGACGAGCCCGAGCTGATGCAGGCCGGCTGGTCCAAGCGCCGCCCCCTGTCGTGGGTCGTGCACGAGGAGACGTACGGCAGGCGTGTGCTGCCCGGCGAGGAGCCGCACGACCTGCTCGCCGAGACCGTCGCGCAGATCCGCCCGCTGGACGCCAAGGCACTCGGCGAGGCCTGGGAGCGGCAGAAGCGGATGACCAAGCCGGCCGGCGCGCTCGGCATGCTGGAGATCATCTCCGCGCAGTTGTCCGGACTGTCCCGCCAGTGCCCGCCGCCCATTCCGGAGCCCGCGGCCGTCGCGGTCTTCGCGGGCGACCACGGTGTTCACGCCCAGGGCGTCACCCCGTGGCCGCAGGAGGTCACCGCCCAGATGGTGGCCAACTTCCTCGGCGGCGGAGCGGTCTGCAACGCCTTCGCCACGCAGGTGGGCGCCGAGGTCTGCGTGGTCGACGTCGGGGTGGCCTCCGACCTCCCGGCCACCCCGGGACTGCTGCCGCGCAAGGTCCGCGCCGGCACCTCCGACATGACCGCCGGCCTCGCGATGACCCGCGAGGAGGCCAAGCAGGCCATCGAGGTCGGCATCGAGACCGCCCGCGACCTGGTCGCCGCCGGCAACAAGGCGCTGCTCACCGGTGAGATGGGCATCGCGAACACCACCGCGTCCGCCGCCCTGATCTCCGTCTTCACCGGCGCGGACCCGGCCGAGGTCACCGGCCGGGGCACCGGCATCAACGACGAGACCCTGGTCCGCAAGACCGACGTCGTGCGCCGCGCCCTCGAACTGCACCGGCCGGACCCCGCCGACCCCATCGGCGTCCTCGCCGCCGTCGGCGGGTTCGAGCACGCGGCCATGGTGGGCCTGCTCCTCGGCGGTGCGTCCCTGCGTACGCCGGTGATCCTGGACGGCGTCAGCGCCGGGGCCGCGGCCCTGGTGGCCCGTGCCATCGCCCCCGAGGTGCTGGCCGCGTGCATCGCGGGGCACCGCAGCGCCGAGCCCGGCCATGTGGCCGCGCTCAACAAGCTGGGCCTGCGCCCGCTGGTCGACCTGGACCTGCGCCTCGGCGAGGGCACGGGCGCGCTGCTCGCCCTGCCGATGGTGCAGAGCACCGCGCGGGCCATGCACGAGGTGGCGACGTTCGACTCGGCCGGCGTTGCCGAGAAATAGCAGGCACCCCGGAGGGGGTGGGGCGCGACGTCCGGTGTTCCGTCGTCACCGTCCCACCCCCGCCGTAGGCTGATCCCCCATCCGCACACCGCACGTCGGGGCCGCTCCACTGCCGTAGCGCCCCTCGCACGCCCGCCTGTACGAGGAGCCGCAGCCTCATGGCCGAACACCCCGCCTACCCCGTAGGCCTCCGCCTCACCGGCCGCCGAGTCGTGGTGCTCGGCGGCGGCCAGGTCGCCCAGCGCCGGCTGCCCGCCCTCATCGCGGCCGGCGGGGCCATCGTCCTGATCTCACCGGAGGCGACGCCCTCCGTGGAGGCGATGGCGGACGCCGGTGAGATCACCTGGGAGCGGCGCCGCTACACCGAGGGCGACCTCACGGACGCCTGGTACGCGCTGATCGCCACCGGTGACGGCGAGGCCAACGCCCGCGCCTCCGCCGAGGCCGAACGCCACCGCGTCTGGTGCGTCCGCGCCGACGACGCCGACCGGGCCACGGCCTGGACCCCGGCCACCGGGCACAGCGAGGGAGTCACGGTCGCCGTCCTCACCACGGACGTCAAGGGCCGCGACCCCCGCCACACCGCCGCGATCCGCGACGCCGTGGTCGAGGGTCTGCGCGACGGCACGCTCGTCGCCCGGCACCACCGCGCCCGGACCCCGGGCGTGGCCCTCGTCGGCGGCGGCCCCGGCGACCCGGACCTGATCACCGTGCGCGGACGCCGGCTGCTCGCCGAGGCGGACGTCGTCATCGCCGACCGGCTCGGCCCGCGCGACCTGCTGGCCGAACTCCCCCCGCACGTCGAGGTGATCGACGCGGCGAAGATCCCGTACGGCCGGTTCATGGCGCAGGAGGCCATCAACAACGCGCTGATCGAACACGCCAGGCAGGGCAAGTCGGTGGTGCGGCTCAAGGGCGGCGACCCGTATGTCTTCGGCCGTGGCATGGAGGAACTGCAGGCGCTCGCCGAGGCGGGCATCGCGTGCACCGTGGTCCCCGGCATCTCCAGCTCCATCTCGGTCCCGGGCGCGGCCGGGATTCCGGTCACCCACCGCGGTGTGGCCCACGAGTTCACCGTGGTCAGCGGTCATGTCGCGCCCGACGACGAGCGTTCCCTGGTCGACTGGCCGTCGCTGGCGAAGCTGACCGGCACCCTCGTGGTGCTCATGGGCGTCGACAAGATCGGCCGGATCGCCGAGACCCTCATGGCGCACGGAAGGTCGCCACAGACGCCGGTCGCCCTGGTCCAGGAGGGCACCACGGCCGCCCAGCGCCGCGTCGACGCCACCCTCGCCACGGTCGGTGAGACCGTCCGGGCCGAGGAGGTCAGGCCACCGGCGGTCATCGTCATCGGCGAGGTCGTGGACGTCGGGCCTCCTGCCCCGCAGCCCTCGTAAGCCCTCGTAGGCCTCCGCGGCCCTTGTGGGCCCAGGCGGCACCCCCCGGAAGCAACCCCCGGTAACACGGTCGATCCCGGCCGTCGGCACCACACCCAGGACAAGGCAATATCACCCCGTGGCCGATCTCATCACCGTCGAGGACCCCGACGACCCGCGCCTGCACGACTACACGGGCCTGACCGACGTGGAGCTGCGCCGCACACGCGAACCCGCCGAGGGCCTGTTCATCGCCGAGGGCGAGAAGGTCATCAGACGTGCCAAGGACGCGGGTTACGAGATGCGCTCCATGCTGCTCTCGGCCAAGTGGGCCGACGTCATGCGCGACGTCATCGACGAACTCCCCGCCCCCGTCTACGTCGTGAGCCCAGAACTCGCCGAACGGGTCACCGGCTACCACGTGCACCGCGGTGCGCTCGCCTCCATGCAGCGCACCCCCCTGCCCACGGCTGCCGAACTGCTGCACACCGCCCGCCGGGTGGTGGTCATGGAGTCCGTCAACGACCACACCAACATCGGTGCCGTCTTCCGCTCGGCGGCGGCCCTCGGCATGGACGCGGTCCTGCTCTCCCCGGACTGCGCCGACCCGCTCTACCGCCGTAGCGTCAAGGTCTCCATGGGGGCGGTTTTCTCCGTGCCGTACGCCAGGCTGACCAGCTGGCCCAGGAGCCTGGAATCGGTCCGCGAGGCGGGCTTCACGCTGCTCGCCCTGACCCCCGACGAGAAGGCCCGGAGCCTCGACGAGGCCGCCCCGCACCGGATGGACAGGGTCGCCCTGATGCTGGGCGCGGAGGGCGACGGGCTGTCCACCCGGGCCCTGGTCGCCGCCGACGAATGGGTCCGCATCCCGATGTCCCACGGCGTCGACTCGCTCAACGTGGGCGCGGCGGCCGCGGTCGCCTTCTACGCGGTGGCGACGGGCCGGCCGACGGGACAGGCCGGGGTGGTGAGCCCGCCGGCACCGTGAACCCGTCGAGTCCGTCCGGTCCCGGCTCGGGCGGGGCCGTGGGCGGGGACCCGGACGGAGCCGGCCGTTCTGAGCGGACCGGCGCTCTGCTCCGGCGGACGGCAGCAGCCGCGCCCCTGCCGTCGTCGCCGAGGCCGCGGGCAGGCCCCGGTCAGCCCTGGATCAGGGCGATGCCGACCGCGACCACCAGTGTCACCACGACGAACACGAACAACCGCTGCAGGAGCAGCCGTGGATTGGCCGGCCGCAGGCCGGTACCCGTCGTCCGGGGCCCGGGACGACGGGAGCCGGTGCCCGACCGCGTCGAGTCCCGTGACCCGGACGTGGACCGGGCACCAGACGAGGACCGTGACCCGGACGTGGACCGTGACCCGGACGCGGACCGAGAACCCGACGCGGACCGTGACCCGGACCGGGGCGGCTTGCCACCGCGGGAGGCGTCACCGCGTGAGGCACTGCCGCCGCGTGACGTGCCACCACCGCGCGACGGCGGCACGCTCCGGGTGCCGCGTCGCCGCGGCACCCCGCCCCCGGCCGGACCGGAACCGCGACCCGGCGTCGCGTCGAGCGGCGGGGGAGTGGTCTGCCCCTCGGACGCACCCCGCTGCCCCGGCGCGCGGCGCTGCGCACGCTCCGGGTAGGTGTCGGCCAAGTGCCCCGCCGCACGCTCCGGCTCCGCGCCGCGTGGAGCCGGCGGGCGCGCGCCGGTGAAACCCTGGCCCTCCCGGGTGGCGATCTCCTTGAGCCGCAGTGACAGCTGGAGCGTGCTGGGCCGTTCCTCGGGATCCTTTGCGAGGCAGGCACGGACGAGCGGCGCCAACGCGTCCGGGACATCCCGCAGATGGGCCTCCTCGTGCACCACGCGGTACAGCATCACCTCGGAACTGCCGTGTCCGAAGGGCGAGTCGCCCATCGACGCGTACGCCAGCGTGGCGCCCAGCGAGAACACGTCCGTGGCCGGTGTGACGGCCGCGCCCCGCACCTGCTCCGGCGCGAGGAAGCCGGGCGAGCCGACCGCCGTGCCGACGTGGGTGAGCGTCGAGGCGCCGGTGGCCCAGGCGATACCGAAGTCGATGATCCGCGGTCCCTTCGGGGACAGCAGGATGTTGGACGGCTTCAGATCCCGGTGCACGACCCCGGCCTCGTGCACGGCGACCAGCCCCTCCGACAGGGCCGCGCCGACCGCGGCGACCTCGGCCGCGCCGAGCGGCCCCCCGTCGGCGACCCGGTCGTGCAGCGACGGGCCGGGCACGTACTGCGTGGCGAACCACGGACGGTCCGCGTCCAGGTCGGCGGCCACCAGACGGGCCGTACACCCGCCACGGATGCGGCGCGCCGCGGACACCTCCCGCGCGAACCGCGAACGGAACTCCTGGTCCTCCGCCAGATCGGGCCGGATGACCTTCAGTGCGACCCGCTGCCCCTTCTTGTCGGAACCGAGATAGACAACGCCCATCCCACCCGCGCCGAGCCGTCGGTGAAGTCTGAAAGAGCCGACGACGCGCGGGTCCTCGCGCCTCAGGCGCATCATCGCCATGTTCATCCCCGCTGCCCGGTCCTGTGACGTGCCACAGCTTACGTTTCCCCGGGCGCCCTTGCGCAGAGGCCGCGCCCTCTCGGAGCGACGGATTGTCAGTGGTGGGTGGGAGACTTGAAGTGTGGTCAGGGGGTGTGCGGACAGGCCGGGTTCGCGCGAGGTGGTGGTCCCAACCATTCGGCACCGAAGGGGGATTGATCACGTGAAGGGTGACCGTGTGGAGATAGTCGTGGACGCCGGGGACACGACGCGCACGTACGAGATGGTGGCGAGCAGGGCGGGCCGCAGGGTCGAGACGGCGGTGCGCCGGGGTGTGGTCGAAGTGAGTGAAGTCACGCGTACGGGAACTGCGGTGCGAACAGCCAGGTTCATGGCGAACCGGGTCCTCGCGCTGGTCGAGCACCCGGTGCCGCGGGTGGACGACTCGGAGACATGAGCGACGAGAGGGGGCGGACCGGACGTCCCCTCGGGGATGTCCCTGACACGGAGTGGCCCGTCTCCACCCAGGGGAGTACGCAGCAGGTCATGGCTCATCCTCCGGGAGGCCCGGCAATCGGTACGAGGGCATGACGTCCGGGAAGCGCCGGGCACCTAGATTTGAGGTCAAGCGGCGGGTGCGGTACTCGTCCCCCGAGGTCGGACGCCCGCCGCTGCCAAAGGTTCGCACACAGCACCCGAGGCATCACGACAACAGAAACGGTCAGGAGAGGGGTCATGGCCCACACGGCATCGCGGACAGTCGTCCGCACCCGGGCACACAAGGCGGGCGCCGCCATGTTCCGCCCGAGCCGCGAGGGCCGTCGCCACCCGGTGGTGGCGACCCTGATGGCTCTTCCCCTGGCGGTCCTGCTCCTCCTCGTCTTCGACGGGTGGGAGACGGTGGCCACACAGGCGTCGTCCGTGGGAGAGATGCTGGGGCGCTGAGCGGCGACTCCAGGCCCGGAAGAGCGGTCCGGGCGGGGACATCCACCCATGAAACCCCGTGGGGACGGGGGTGCGGCGGACGGCAAGAATGCCGGCGCAGCTGGGGAGCTGCGCCGGCACTTTTTTGTGCGCCTAAACCGGCGCCGCTTTCGCGGAGGTGGTTGCTGGCTGCGGGGGTTGATCAATTAATGGTTGTGGTGCCTACGGGGGTGTTGCTGCGGGCGGTGTTCGTCAGTGTCGCCGAGTCGCGCAGCCGCCACTGCACCACCGGTGCGTTGCAACCCCGGGCAGTCGTGTCTTTCCCCGCGCCACCGGACAACGCCGGTCACGCTCCCGCGTACCCTCTCCGCAGGCCGTACCAGGGAGCCCCGTGACAGCCATCCCCCTCCTTCCCGAACTCACCGCCCGGGCCGAAGACATCGCCCACACCCGCGTCCCCACCTGTTCCTGCGAGGTGAGCGGCACCCTCGCCGACCGCCCGGACGGCACCGTCGTGCGGCACGCGGACACCGTCGCGAAGGCTCACGCCCCGGACGCCGACACCGGTGAGCTGGCCCGGCGCCTCGCCCTCGCCGCCGGGCTCCCGGACGTGTTCCTGCCCCCGCTCGGGCCGGCACCGGTCGACCTGCACGGGCGCCTCGTGACCTTCTGGCCCTACGGCAGCCCGGTCGACCCGGACGATCCCGACGCCGCCCCCTGGGAGGCCGTCGGTGCCCTGCTCGCGCTGTTGCACCGCACACCGGTCCCCGAGTCGGTGCCGGCCATGCGCGGCCCCCTCAAGGCGGCCCGTGCCGTCGCCGGGCTCCATGCCGTCGGCGACCACCCGGCCGTGGCCCCCGTACTGGGTGCCTGGGCGACCCTGCCGGCCTGGGCGCGCGCCGAGGCCCCCATGCCGCGGCCGGCCGCCCTGTGCCACGGCGACCTCCACCTCGGCCAGCTCGTACGGGTGTCCGGAGCGTCCTGGCGGCTGATCGACGTCGACGACCTGGGCGCGGGCACCCCCGCCTGGGATCTCGGCCGTCCCGCCGCCTGGTTCGCCTGCGGGCTGCTGGCGCCGCAGGAGTGGGGGCGGTTCCTCGACGCGTACCGGGCCGCGGGCGGGCCCGCACTCGACGCCGCCCAGGACCCCTGGGCCGCCCTGGACGTGCCGGCCCGCGCCCTCACCGTGCAGACCGCCGCGCGGACGGTCACCAAGGCGGTGGCGGACGGACGGCCCCTGGACGAGGTGGACCACGCCCTGGTCGACGCCTGCCGTCGAATAGCCGCGGTCTCAGCCGAATAGCCCCGGGCCCAGCCGAATTGGCGCACGAATCGACGAAGTAGGGTGCAACCGACCGCAGTCGGACAGAGTCTGTCCTGGAGATACCTGAAGCAGGTCCGACCGGCGAGGAGATGAACCGATCATGCAGTGTCCGAAGTGCCGTGCGCCGATGCACACCTACAACCGCAACGGTGTCCAGATCGAGCAGTGCAGCGGCTGCCGAGGGATCTTCCTCGACTACGGCGAGCTGGAGTCGCTGACCCGGCTGGAGGCCCAGTGGTCCCAGCAGGCCGCGCCGCCGCCTCCCGCGGCCCCTCACGCACCCGCGGCCCCGCAGGCGTACCCGGCGGCACCCCAGCCCGCGTGGGGTGCCCCGCACGGCGGTCACCAGGGTGGCCACCACTACGGCCACCACCGGAACAAGGGCTTCGGCCGCATGCTCTTCTCGTCCTGACGACGGAACCCCCGGCCGCCTGAGCGGCCGGGGGTTCCGGGTGATGTGGACGATACTGGGATTGAACCAGTGACCTCTTCCGTGTCAGGGAAGCGCTCTCCCGCTGAGCTAATCGTCCTCGGGACCATGAACGCTCCGAGGAGCGGATCATGGATGCTGCGTGCGCGATACTGGGATTGAACCAGTGACCTCTTCCGTGTCAGGGAAGCGCTCTCCCGCTGAGCTAATCGCGCGGAGGATCCGAAGATCCAGTGGACGATACTGGGATTGAACCAGTGACCTCTTCCGTGTCAGGGAAGCGCTCTCCCGCTGAGCTAATCGTCCATGGAGGTGGAGACGGGATTTGAACCCGTGTAGACGGCTTTGCAGGCCGTTGCCTCGCCTCTCGGCCACTCCACCAGGAGCGCAGGGGCCCGGGAGGCCCCCGATCCTTCGAGCGGACGACGAGGTTCGAACTCGCGACCTCAACCTTGGCAAGGTTGCGCTCTACCAACTGAGCTACGTCCGCCTGTCGGTCCGGCCCGCTTGCGCGTTCCGGCGACGTGGTGAACTCTAGCGGATTCCGGGGCCAGTACAAAAACCCGTTTGTGCAGCGTGCTGCGCTGCGTCCGCTCACGGACATGGCCAGGTCGCTTCGACGACCCCTCGCCATAGACTCGACGGCGTGCCCGATCTCCCACCCCTCGCCCGCTTCGGCAGCCGCGTCGCGACCGGTCTCCTCGATGTCACCGACGACCCGGCGGCCCTGGACTCGCACGGTTTCTGGGCCGTCTGCGCGGACTTCGAGGGCCGTCTGACCTGCGCGCGTTTCCGTGATGTACACGAGCAGCCGGTACCCGCGCCGGTGCCGGGCGGCTGGCGTGGGCCGGCCGCCGATGACTGGACGTCCTCCCTGGACCACGCCGCGTACGTGTCCGGCGTACGGCGCATCCGCGAGCACATAGCCGCCGGCGAGGTGTACCAGGCCAACCTCTGCCGGGTACTGTCCGCCCCCGTCCCGGCCGGCGCCGACGTGGACGCTCTCACCGCTTTGCTGGCCCGCGGCAACCCGGCACCGTACGCGGGAACGATCCGCCTGCCGGGGCACGGCGTGGAGATCGCCACCGCGTCGCCCGAACTCTTCCTGAGCCGCGCGGGGCGTGTCGTCGAGTCCGGGCCGATCAAGGGCACCGGACGTACCGAGGCCGACCTCCTCGACAAGGACTACGCCGAGAACGTGATGATCGTCGACCTGGTCCGCAACGACCTCGGCCGGGTCTGCGCCACCGGCAGCGTCACGGTGCCCGACCTGTGCGCCGTCGAGAAGCATCCGGGGCTGGTGCACCTGGTGTCGACGGTGCGGGGCGAGCTGCGGTCCGGGGCCGGCTGGCCCGAGCTGTTCGCCGCCGCGTTCCCGCCCGGCTCCGTCACCGGCGCGCCCAAGTCGAGCGCCCTGCGGATCATCGACACCCTGGAGCCGGTGCCCCGGGGCCCGTACTGCGGCGGCATCGGCTGGGTCGACGCCGACCGGGGCACCGCCGGTCTCGCGGTGGGCATCCGTACCTTCTGGATCGACCGGGAGCCGGACGCCGGCGCCGTGCTCCGGTTCGGCACCGGTGCCGGCATCACCTGGGGTTCCGACCCGGAGGGGGAGTGGCGGGAGACCGAACTGAAGGCGTCCCGGCTGCTCGCGGTAGCGTCGGGCGCACACGAGGTGAGCGAAGGGACCATGAGGTGAAGATCTGGCTCGACGGCGGGCTGCAGGACATCGAGTCCGCCCGCGTCTCCGTCCTCGACCACGGACTGACCGTGGGCGACGGCATCTTCGAGACGGTGAAAACCGTGGACGGCAGGCCGTTCGCGCTGACCCGGCATCTCGACCGGCTGGCCCGCTCCGCACGCGGCCTGGGCCTGCCCGAACCCGACCTCGACGAGGTCCGCCGTGCCTGCGCGGCCGTCCTCGAGGCCAATCCGATGCAGCTCGGCCGGCTGCGCGTCACCTTCACCGGCGGCCACGGCCCCCTCGGCTCCGACCGCGGCGAACACGGCCCGACCCTCGTCGTGGCCCTGGGCGACACCACTCGCCGCCCCGACTCCACCGCCGTGATCACCGTCCCCTGGACCCGCAACGAACGCGGCGCGCTCACCGGTCTGAAGACCACCTCCTACGCCGAGAACGTGGTCGCCCTCGCCCGTGCCCGCGAACACGGGGCCTCCGAGGCGCTGTTCGGCAACACGGTCGGCCGGCTCTGCGAGGGCACGGGGTCCAATGTCTTCGTCGTCCTGGACGGCGAGATCCACACCCCGCCGGTCGCCTCCGGCTGCCTCGCGGGCATCACCCGGGCGCTGGCCGTCGAGTGGACCGGCGCCGCCGAGACCGATCTGCCGATGGACGTCCTCCAGCGGGCCGACGAGGTCTTCCTCACCTCCACCCTGCGGGACGTACAGGCCGTGCGGCGCGTCGACGAGCGTGAACTGCCCGGTGCCCCGGGCCCGGTGACGGCCAAGGCCATGCGGATCTTCGACGAGCACGCGACGGCCGACCTCGATCCGTGACGGGACCGGGACCGGGGCCGGGCACGGGACCGGTTCCTGACGTTCGGCTGATCCGGGTGGCCGTACGGGTAGAACAACCGTGATGACCACGACCCTGCGGCCGGCCGAGCCGCTCCAGCAGAATCCCGACGGCACGCGCTCCCGCCGCTACCGGGTATGCGTCAACAGCCGTCCCGTCGGACGCGTGCACATCGGTACACACCCCGTCTTCGGTGACGCTGTGGCCCGGATCATGAGCCTGCGGATCGAGGAGCCGGACCGCAGACGCGGCCGGGGCACGGTGGCAGCGCTCGCCGCCGAGGAGATCGCCCGCGGCTGGGGCTGCCGCCGCATCGAGGTGACGGTCCCCGCCGAAGCCGAAGCCGAAGCCGAGGCCAGTGACGAGGCCGGAGGAGCGGAGGGGCGGGCGGCCGGATCCGTTGCCCTTGCCGGGCCCGCGTTCCGCCTCGCCACGGCGCTCGGCTACGTCGTGCGCAACTACAGCATGGAGAAAGCACTGGGGGACGTCCCGCCCGCACTGCCGGAGGGCAGTCGCGGACGGCCGATGACCGACGCCGAGTTCGGCCCCTGGTCGGCCAGGAGCGAGGCGGAGTACGCGCGGGACTGGATCGAGCGCGGTGTGCCGGAGACCGAGGCGCGGGCCAAGGCGGCCAAGGACCATGCCGCCCTGCTCCCCGACGGGCGGGACTCGGAGGGCATGCTCCTCAGCGTCCTCGAACACGAGGGGACGTCCGTGGGCACGCTGTGGCTCGCGGTACGCGGGGAACAGGCCTACGTGTTCGACGTCGAGGCCGACGCCGCACACCGCGGCCGGGGGTACGGCCGTTCCCTCATGTTGCTCGCCGAGGCGCAGTCGATCGCCGCGGGGAAACGCGCCGTCGGTCTCAACGTCTTCGCGGGCAACACCCCGGCGGAGCGGCTCTACATATCACTCGGCTACGGGACGAGGCGGTACGCGATGTACAAGCACCTGCTGTAGGGCCGGGGCGGGGGAGCTCCGCATTCAGCCGTCCTGCTCGGCGAGGAGCCGGTCCGCGATCTCCTCGACGCGTTCACGCAGACCCTCCTGGCTCTTGCCGCCGTCGAGACGCTCGCCGCCGATGACATAGGTCGGGGTGCCGGTCACCCCGATCGCCTTGCCCTCGGCATGGTCGGCGTCCACGATCAGGATGTGCCGGCCGTCGATCAGCGCGGTGTCGAACTCCTCGGCGTCCAGCCCGAGTTCCCGGGCGACCTCGACCAGGAAGGACTCTCCCGCACGGCTCAGTTCCTCGACCCGTCCCAGCACGGCCTCGGTGTAGGCCCAGCCCTGCCCCTGCTCGGCCGCCTCCTCGCAGGCCTGGGCGGCGGCGAAGGCGTGCTTGTGCTTCTCCAGCGGGAAGTGCCGCAGCCGCAGCTCCAGACGGTCGCCGTACCGGGCGCGCAGGGCACGGAGATCGTCGAGGGCGTCACGGCAGTCCGGGCACTGCAGCTCGCACCACACGTCGAGTACGGGGGCGGCACGGCCGGGGGAGGAGTCACTCATGACCGACAGTCTCCCAGCCCCGCGCCGCGGTACCCAATCGGCCCTGTCGCCTGTCCGGCCCGAGGGTCTTCCGCGTGGATCAGGCCGTATCGGGCGCCGGGGCCCGCGAGCCCGGCCCGGTCCGAACGGCAGGCCCTGGGGGAGTACACCACACCGGCACCTGCGGAGGAGCCGACCCGGAGATGTCCCTGATCTGCGGCCGGAGCATGGCCCGGTGGGGGCCGGAAGGTGCAGGATGGAAGGGACGAAGTGCCCGATGCCACCGAACCCCTGCCTGGAGGACCGGATGATTGCCGAGACCGTCTGTTCCGCCGTGTCCGTGGCAGGCCTGGGCATCGCGCTGGTCACGGCCTACCGCAAGCGCTTCCTCACCGCGACCCGCATCGCCGCCTATGCGCTCGTTCCCATCGGCCTGGTGATGACCGGCGTCGTCGAGTGGCTGGCCGATACCGCCTTCAGCCCCACGGCCTGGGCGGGTTTCGGCGTGCTGGGCCTGTCCTGGGTGCTGTTCATGACCACACGCGCGGTGGAGCGCCGGCGCGGCGGCACCCGCCAGGGGCGGAAGGAACGCAAGCAGCAGCGCCGGACGGCCGGGGCGTCCGCACAGCCCGGGGCAGTGGCCCCCACGGCCTCGGCCCCCTCCCTGGGCCCCGGCTCCCGCCCGGCGGCCCGCCCCACGGCCGCGCCCAAGGGCGACGACGACTTCAGTGACATCGAGGCGATCCTCAAGAAGCACGGCATTTGAAGGCGCCCCGGGCGGACGCGTCGCACCCCAGGTGACGGGGGCGACCCGGGGCGGAAGGAAGTGGGCCGAAGTGTCACAGACGGTCTTGGAACGTGCGTAAACGATCACAACCCGGACCGTGAGCCGCGGAAACCGTGCCCTGGCGTTCAGTCCGTGAGGGGTGATCGCATCGGGTGCTCCCGATGCGTCATGATCCACGCGAGATGCTGGACACGACACAGAGCGAGGCCGCGCCGCCGCAGAACGAGCCGCGCGGATGCCTCTTCGCCCTTTCCCAGCCACCGCTGATGATCTTCCTTGCGGTGATCGGGTGTCTGCTGCTCACGGCCGCCCTGCACGACCTGCTCTGGCTGTGAGCCGTACCCGCGGTACCCGGCGCCACCCGTCGGGACCGCGTCGGCACGGCATCGGGACGTCGCCCGCCTCTGTGCCCGGCCCACGCGGCTCAGCCGGTCCGGCCGAGCCCGGAGCGCGGCCCCGCCCCGCTGCTGCGTACGCTCAGCCCGCCGCCTCCTTGCGGCGTGCGCGGTACGCGGCGACGTGCAAGCGGTTGCCGCAGGTGCGGCTGTCGCAGTAGCGGCGTGAGCGGTTGCGGGAGAGATCGACGAAGGCGTGCCGGCAGTCCGGGGCCTCGCAGCGCCGCAGCCGCTCCTGCTCGCCGGCGACCACGAAGAACGCCAGTGCCATCCCGCAGTCCGCCGCCAGGTGATCGGTGACCGAGGCGCCGGGGGCGAAGTAGTGCACGTGCCAGTCGTAGCCGTCGTGGTTGGTGAGCCGGGGGGTGGTGCCCGCGGCCGCGATCAGCTCGTTGATCAGTTTGGCGGCACTGTGGGCGTCGGGAGCGGCGAAGACCGACGCGAACCGTCCGCGGATCCTGCGCACCGCCGACAGGTCGAACTCCGTGAGAACCCCGACCTCGCTGACCTGGTGGCTGCGCACGAAGGCCTCGAGAGCCGGGACGTCCGGCAGCCCGTCCGGTGCCGAGCCGTCCTCCGGCGCGGAGTTCACCAGATCCACCACGGTGTCCAGCGCGCACCGGGTGTCGTGGGTGATCAGCACGATTCGCTCCCTGGCCTGAGGGTCGGGCGGGCGCCCGCCGATGCTGGCCGATGGTAGTGGCTCCCGCGAGCCCGTGAGCGCTCCTCGCTCGCGCAGGGCTTCGAGACCCGCCGGGGAACGGTCCCGCCGGGGTTCCGTGCCGGAGCTCGCGCACAGCACAACGGCGCCGTCCGCGGTGTCCCGCGGTGCCGGCGCCGTTGCGTGCCGTTGCACGGCTGTCAGGGCCCGAGCCGTCACCCCGAGTCGACGGCGTCGGGCAGCTTGGTGAACCCTCGCCTAGCTTTCCGCCAGAATGTGCGAGAGCTCCTGATCGAGATCGAAGTGCCGGTGTTCCGTGCCGGGAGGCACAGCGGCGTCCGTACGCTTCAGGAAGGACTCCAGAGCCCGTGCCGGGGCCTCGAGCAGAGCCTCTCCCTCCGGAGAGCTCAGGGCGATGCAGACGACGCCCTGACCATGGCTGCGCGACGGCCAGACGCGGACGTCGCCGGTGCCGGTGGGGCGGTGAAGCCCCTCGGCGAGGAGGTCGCGGGCGAACACCCACTCGACGGTCTCCTCGGCTCCGGTGTGGAAGGTGGCGTGCACGGCGTAGGGGTCGGCCGTGTCGTACCGCAGTCCTGCGGGGACAGGCAGGGAGGACTCGCTCGACACAACGAGGCGCAGGTGCAGCTCGCAGCTGACCGTGGTGTTCATAAGCGCCAGGGCCTTTCGCTCAGTGTGCGCTCGGGGATTCGCACGTCGGCGAAATCGACATGCCACCTACGGTGCCGTTGTAAACCCCTCTGAGGGTTTTGCATGGGTTTACGTAACTCAACCGGCCGAAAGATCGTTCGTGGGCTGAGCCCGTTCCGGTGAAGTGAGGGGCTCCGGTAGTGTTTGGCCGTATGAATACGGGGAGTGACACACCCGGCGAGGCGGCCATGACGGCGGATCGAGCGGGGATGGACAGGGCTGACCAGGCATCGGACGAACGGGCGCTGGGCTCCAGGGCGCCGGCCTTCGTCAGAGCGCGCCGCGCCCTGCACCTGAGCTGGCAGGTGGGCGTCTTCGTCGTGGGGCTCGCGGTCGTGGCGGCCGGCGCCGCCATGCTGGTGCTGCCCGGACCGGGCTGGGTGGTGATCTTCGGTGGCATGGCGATCTGGGCGACCGAGTTCGTCTGGGCCCAGCTGGTGCTCCGGTGGACCAAGCGCAAGGTCACCGAGGCGGCGCAGCGCGCGCTCGATCCCCGGGTGCGGCGCCGGAACATCATCCTGACCGCCGTCGCCCTCGTGATCGGGACCGCGCTGGCCGGGATCTATCTGTGGAAGTTCGGTCTCGTGATGCCCTGGAAGATCGAGAACCAGTGAGCCGCGGCGGGGGCGCGACCACCGGTCCCCGCCCGTCACGGGCACTCCCTGACATGGGGTAATGTTCTTCCTGCGTCCGGGCGATTAGCTCAGTGGGAGAGCGCTTCGTTCACACCGAAGAGGTCACTGGTTCGAACCCAGTATCGCCCACCGGATCGCACCGCGGCCCGGCTCACCGACAGTGAGCCGGGCCGCGGTGCGTCTGTACCCCCGGCCGGCGCACGGATGTGTGGCGGTGTGGTCGTGCGATGCCTCCGCCCGGTGTCCCGCGCCTGTCCGGTGGGCGGCGCGACCGCTCCGTCCGTGCCGTCCTTCACTCAACCGTGACCTTCCGGACCCCGCCCTCCGGCGGGGCCGGCGGTGTTCGGTCCGTCGGTCGGGCCGCGTGGACCTGGGTGTTTCCGGCCGTCTCCGCCGAAGGGGCGCGAGCCGTGGCGGATCCCGTCCGGCCGGTGCGCCCATCCATTCCTGTCCGAATCATTGACGTGCTCGCGGGTCCTCCGTACTTTGTGCCAGCAAGCGCTTACTTGAAACGATTCATGAGGCGGACGCGACATCGCGGGGAGGCTCGTATGCAGCAGGGCGGGAATGCGCGGAGGCAGGCCGGGAGGCGGACGGTCCTCAAGGCGGCGGGAGCCTCGCTGGCCGTCGCGGGGCTGGGCGCCACGGCCACCGCGTGCGGCGGCGGAAGCGGAGCGGGCGACGGGGCGGTGACACTCCGTTACTCCTGGTGGGGTGCCGAGGACCGGGCCGAGCGCATCAACAAGACCATCGCGCTCTTCGAGAAGAAGTACCCGAAGATCAAGATCAAGACCGATTTCCAGCCGTACCCCGACTTCTGGAAGAAGTTCAACACGCAGGCTTCCGGGGGGAATCCGCCGGACGTTTTCCAGAATGCCATCGGATTCCTGCGCAAATACGATGCGAAGAATGTGCTGCTCGATCTCGGTGGGCAGGTGAAGGCGGGCACCCTCTCCATGGACGGGTTCCGGGCGGGCCTGGAGAAGTTCGGCGAGGTCGACGGCAAACTCCTCGGTGTGCCCGTGGGGTCGAACTCGCTGGCCCTGGTCATCGACAAGCCCGTCTACACCCGGGCCGGGGTCAAGCCCGAACAGGGCTGGACCTGGGACGACTTCGACGAGGCGATGGCGAAGATCCGTGACAGGTCGGGCCGGGCCGGGGACAGTGGCATGTACGGCGTCATGTACCTCTACGACCTGTATCTGCGGCAGAACGGCAAGGCGTTCTTCACCGAGGACGGACTGGGCTTCACCGAAGCGGATCTGAACCGGTGGTGGACCAAGGCCGAGAAGGGTGTCAGGACCGGCCTGTTCGCCGACCCGAAGAAGGTCGCCCAGATCAAACCCAAGTCGGCGCTCTCCGCCGAACTCGCCGGATCCGAGTTCACCTGGGACAACTTCACCGTCCGCTACACCTCCGAGGGCAAGAGCGAGTACGGCCTCGCGCCGATCCCGACCACGGACGGCAAGAAGACCGGCCAGTACCTCGGCTCCCTGATGCTCAGCGCGTCCAAGCGCACCCAGCACCCCAAGGAGGTAGCCCAGTTCATCGACTTCATGGTGCACGATCCCGAGGTCGCCAAGATCATGGGATACGACCGCGGTGTGCCCACGACGCAGGTCCAGTTCGACGCGTACCGGCCGACCGATCCGGTCAACAAGGCGATCGCCGCCTACGAGGAGTCCCTCGTCGAGTCGGGCGTCCTGGAGCCCATCACGCCGCACCCGAACGGCGCCGACATCTGCGAGGCGGCGTTCCTGCGCATCGCGGAGGAACTGGGCCTGGGCAAGCGCTCCGTGGCGGACGCCGTCAAGCAGTTCTTCGCCGAGTCGAAGACGGCTCTCGCCGGCTGATGGGAAGCACCGTGACACACGCCCCTGCGACGGAGGACCTCATCCGGGGCTCCGAGCCGCGGCACGGTCCGGTGAAGTCCCCGCGCCCCGCCGCCCTCAAGCGGCGGGGCCGCCGGGAGAACCTGGCCGGCTACCTCTTCATGTCCCCCTGGATCGCAGGGTTCCTGCTGCTGACGGCGGGCCCGATGGCCGCCTCGCTCTACTTCGCGTTCACCGACTACAACCTGTTCGACGCTCCCCGGTGGATCGGCCTGGACAACTTCTCCGAGATGTTCGCCGACCCGCGCTGGCGTCACTCGGTGCAGGTCACGCTCTGGTACGTCGTCGTCGGTACGCCGATCAAACTGATCGCGGCGCTCGGGGTGGCGCTGCTGCTGGCCCAGAAGCGGCGCGGTCAGGCCTTCTACCGGGCCGCCTTCTACGCGCCGTCGCTGATCGGGGCGAGCGTCTCCGTCGCCATCGTGTGGAAGGCGATCTTCTCCGACGACGCGATCGTCGACCGTACGCAGAAGATCTTCGGCGTGGATGCCGGCGGCTGGACCGGAGACCCCGACCTGATCATCTACAGCCTGGTGGCACTCACCGTCTGGCAGTTCGGCGCCCCCATGGTCATCTTCCTGGCCGGTCTGAAGCAGGTGCCGCGTGAGCTGTACGAGGCGGCGGACGTCGACGGAGCGGGCCGGCTCCGGCAGTTCTGGAACATCACCCTGCCGATGATCTCCCCGGTCCTCTTCTTCAACGTGCTGCTGGAGACCATCCATTCCTTCCAGATCTTCAGCTCGGCCTACATCGTCGGCGGCGGCGCCGGGGGCAACGCCTGCGGTCCCGCGGACGGAACCATGGTCTATACCTGTTATCTGTACGTCCAGGGCTTCGAGAACAGCCGCATGGGCCTGGCCTCCGCGATGGCGTGGATGCTGCTGGTCGGGGTCGCCCTGGTCACCGCGGTGCTCTTCTGGTCCCAGAAGCACTGGGTGCACTACGAGGAGGGCGGCCGATGAGCTCCCCCGGTCTCTCGACTTCGCCCGGTCAGGGGACGCCCCCACCGGCCGCCGACGTCATGCCGGCCCGGTCCACCAGGGCGGGGGCCCTGCGGCGCGGCCTGCCCGGCTCGCTCGCCTGGCACATCGGGTCACTGGCGATCCTCGCGGTGATCCTCTACCCGGTGATCTGGGTCATCGGCGGGTCCTTCAAGAACAGCGAGGACGTCGTCGGAAGCCTAGACCTCTTCCCGGCCGACCCGATCACCGCCAACTACACGAGCCTCGCCGACGGCATCGCGGACATCCAGATCTCCACGTTCTTCGTCAACTCGCTCTTTCTCGCGGTCGGTTCGGTGATCGGGATCGTGGTGTCCTGCTCGCTGACCGCCTACGCCTTCGCGAAGATCAGGTTCGCCGGCCGCAATCTGCTCTTCACCCTGATGATCGGCACCCTGCTGCTGCCGTACCACGTCCTGCTCATCCCGCAGTACGTGCTCTTCCGCAACATGGACATGATCAACACCTACACCCCGCTCCTGCTGGGGAAGTACCTGGCCACGGAGGCGTTCTTCGTCTTTCTGATGGTGCAGTTCATGCGCAACCTGCCCAGGGAACTCGACGAGGCGGCACGCCTCGACGGCTGCGGGCACCTGCGCATCTACTGGTCGATCGTGCTCCCGCTCTGCCGGCCGGCCCTGATCACCAGCGCCATCTTCACCTTCATCAACGCCTGGAACGACTTCATGGGCCCGCTGATCTACCTCAACGAGCCCAGCAAGTACACCGTTTCGCTCGGTCTGAAGATGTTCGTCGACCAGGAAGGGGTCGCGAACTACGGCGGCATGATCGCCATGTCCCTGGTCGCGCTCCTGCCGGTGCTGGCCTTCTTCCTGGCCTTCCAGCGCTACCTCATCGACGGCATGGCCACGTCCGGCCTGAAGGGCTGAGGTGAACCGATCATGACCGAGGCGCACACCGGGACCCGTACCGCACGCCGTACGGGCCGTGCCGCACACGGCGAGTCACCGCTCGCCGGGAAGTTCGCCCTGTTCGCCGAGTGCCTGCTCACCGGGGTGTGGATCGCGCTGGCCTCGCTGCCACTGGTCACCTGCCCCGCCGCGTTCGCGGCCGGCTCGAGGCACCTCGGGCGCCATCTCGCCCATGAGCGCGGCGGGCTGAGGGAGTTCGCGGCCGACTTCCGGGCGGCGTTGCGCGGCGGGTGGCTCGTCGGGCTCGCCGGGTGGGCCGCCCTCGCCGTGGTCTGGGTGGACGTGCGGGCCGTACGGGCCGGACTGCCGGGCGGTGAGCTCGTGGGCGCCGTCGGCGTGCTCGCCCTGA
The DNA here is from genome assembly GCF_036634175.1 of Streptomyces sp. P9-A2. NCBI lineage: Bacteria > Bacillati > Actinomycetota > Actinomycetes > Kitasatosporales > Streptomycetaceae > Streptomyces > Streptomyces sp. P9-A2. The sequence continues at coordinate 1,266,496 of NZ_JAZIFX010000001.1, read as the reverse complement.
TCGCGGCGGTCGTCGCCGGGCTGCGCGCGGCGGCCACCTGGCGGCCCGGGGCCTCCTGGCGGTCGTTGTGCGCGCAGGCCGCCCGCCGCACCGTGCTCGACCCCGCCGGATCCTTCCTGATCGTCGGCGGACTGGCCGTGGTGGCCTGCTCCGCCTGGTTCAGTGCGCCGCTCGCTCTGCCCGTCCTGGGCGCGGTCGCGGCGGCGGCCGTCGCCGTGGAGGAGCGCCACCGGAGCCGCTGACGGGCGGTGCCTTCCGTACCAGGGGCGGTGCCCCGGCACCGCGCCCTTGCCTGCCATGCCCTTGACACACCCATGCATCCCGCACGGAAAGGAAAGGCCATGTCCCCCATCCCTCGCAGGTCCCTCCTGAAGGCGGCCGCCGTCGCAGGCGCCGCCGCCCAGTTCAGCTGGGCCCTCGGCAGCCGCGACGCCACCGCCGCACCGAGAGCCGAGAACGCCGGCGACGACCCCGTGATCCTGGACTGGCTCGAGGACGGTGGCCTCGGCGCGGCACCCGGATCCACCGTCGGCGTGCCCTGGCCCAAGGGCGTCCACCGCGACGACCAGACCTTCGCGCTGGCCGACGCCGACGGCAGAGCCGTACCCGTACAGTCCTGGCCGCTCGCCCACTGGCCGGACGGCTCCCTCAAGTGGACCGCGCACGCGGTGAGTTCCGGTACCGGCAAGCTCACCCTGACCGCCGGCACCCCCGCCGCGCCGCAGAAGAAGGTCACCGTCGACAAGCGCGGCGGCACCATCGACATCTCGACCGGCGTCATCACCGCGAAGATCGCCAAGTCCGGCGCCACTCTCGTCAAGTCCGTCACCCGCGGCTCGACCGAGATCGCCAGGAACGGCCGCCTCGTCCTGCTGCGCCAGCCCGAGTTCGAGGACGGCGACCAGAGCACGGTCAGGACCGAGCGCTTCGACGGCACCATCGACGAGGTCACCGTCGAACAGGCGGGGCCGGTCCGGGCCGTCGTCCGCGTCGACGGCACGCACCGCAAGGGCCGCCGGAGCTGGCTGCCCTTCTCCATCCGCCTCTACTTCTACGCGGGCGCCGACTCCTTCCGCATGGTGCACACCATCACCTACGACGGACAGCAGGAACCCGGCAAGGCGAGCGGCGACTTCATCCGCGGCATCGGCGTCCGCTTCACCGTCCCCCTGCGCGACGAGTCCTACGACCGGCACATCCGCATCGGAGGCGACGGCACCGGACTGCTGCGCGAGGCCGTCAAGGGCATCACCGGACTGCGCCGCGACCCGGGCGCCGCCGTGCAGGCCGCCCAGTTCGCGGGCGAGAAGCTGCCCGACCCCGCCACCTGGGACCAACGGGTCACCACCCGCCTGCAGTACATCCCCGAATGGGGCGACTACACCCTCTCCCAGCTCTCCGCCGACGGCTTCGCCCTGCGCAAGCGCACCAAGAAGGGCTACGGCTGGATCGGCGCCGGCGGCGGACGACGCGCCTCCGGCTTCGGCTACGTCGGCGGCGCCGGCGGCGGACTCTCCTTCGGCCTGCGCGACTTCTGGGAGAAGCACCCCGCCCAGCTCGACATCCGCGACGCCCACACCGACGCGGCCGAGATCACCCTCTGGCTCTGGTCGCCCGAGGCGCAGCCCATGGACCTGCGCTTCTACCACGACGGCATGGGCCAGGACACCTTCCCCGAACAGCTCGAAGGCCTCAACATCACCTACGAGGACTACGAGCCCGAGTTCGGCACCCCCTACGGCATCGCCCGTACCTCCGAACTCCTCTTCTGGGCCAACGAGTCGACCCCGAGCGCCGAGGAACTCGCCCGACAGGTCGAGGCCGTCCGCGTCCTCCCGCAACTCGCCGCACCGCCGAAGCAACTCATCGGCGCCAAGGTGTTCGGCCCCGGCCTGTTCTCCGCACCCGACCGCTCCACCCCGGCCAAGGCGAAGATCGAGGACCACCTCGACTTCCTCCTCACCTACTACAAGGACCAGGTGGAGATGCGCCGTTGGTACGGCTTCTGGGACTACGGCGACATCATGCACACCTACGACACCGCCCGCCACCAGTGGCGCTACGACGTCGGCGGCTATGCCTGGGACAACTCCGAACTCTCGCCCGACCTCTGGCTCTGGTACGCCTACCTGCGCTCCGGCCGCGCCGACATCTTCCGCTTCGCCGAGGCGATGACCCGGCACACCGGCGAGGTCGACGTCTACCACCTGGGCGAGTGGGCCGGCCTCGGCACCCGGCACGGCGTCCAGCACTGGGCCGACAGCGCCAAGCAGCAGCGCATCGCCAACACCACCTACCGGCGCTACTACTACTTCCTCACCGCCGACGAACGCGTCGGCGACCTCATGCACGCCAACGTGGACTCCGACGAGACCTTCCTCGCCCTGGACCCCCTGCGCAAGATCCGCACCGAGCCGTACACCCCCGACCGGCACGCCCTGTCCATCGGCTTCGGCACCGACTGGAGCGGCCTGGTCTCGGCCTGGCTCACCGAATGGGAACGCCGGGGCCCGAAGTGGGAGAAGGCGAAGGCACGCGTCCTGTCCACCATGGAGACCATCGCCGCCCAGCCCAACGGATTCGTGCAGGGCAGCGGACTGTACGACCTGGACACCGGGAAGTTCGCGATCGCCGAGGAACCCGTGGTCGGCGTCTCCCATCTGTCGGCCGTCTTCGGCCTGAACGAACTGTGCGCCGAACTCATCGACCTGGTCGACATGCCGGCCTTCGAGGAGGCGTACTACGACTACTGCCGTTACTTCAACGCGAGCAAGACGGAACAGGCGGCACGCTACGGATCGAACTTCGGCAGCCTGATCCTCTTCCAGGGCCACTCCCGCCTGGACGCCTACGCCGCCGTGCAGACCGGCGACGACGAACTCGCCGACCGGGCCTGGGACAAGTTCTACAACTCCGACGGGTACAAGGAATCCGCCCCCTGGCAGACCGAGAAGGTGACCGGGCCGACCGCCCTGGTCGCCGGCAGTGAGGCCACCTGGGTGTCCACCAACGACACCGCGCTCTACGGCCTCGCCGCCATCGAGAACCTCGCCCTGCTGGGACACCGGATGCCCTGACGACCTCACCCGCGATAGCGAGCGGGCTCCCGACGCCCTGCGGCTTCGCCTCCGGCGTCGTCGTCGGTCGCGATGGCTCCGCCATCACTCCCTCCTCCGCCTCGGATGCGAAGCCGCATGACGCCGCTCGCTGATCCACTCCCTATCGCGGGTGAGGTCGTAGGGGGCGGCAGGAGACCGTACGTCCCGGGCGCGGGTGGGCACACTCCTTCCATGGACCGGAACCATTACCGCTTCCGCAGTCTGTGGAGCCTGCCCGCGCCCGCCGAGCCGGTGTACCGCGCCCTGGAACGCATCGAGGACTATCCCCGCTGGTGGCCGCAGGTGTGTGAGGCGACCCGGCTCGACGCCGCCGGCGGGGTCGTCCGGATCCGCTCCGTCCTGCCCTTCGACCTGACGGCGACCCTGCGGGAGACACGGCGCGACCCCTTGGCCGGAGTCCTCGAGACGCGCTTGTCCGGGGACCTCGACGGCTGGGCCCGCTGGACCGTCACCCCCGCCGGCCCCGGCACCGCACTCGCCCGCTACGACCAGGAGGTCGACGTCCGCAAACCTCTGCTGCGCCGCCTCGCTGTGCCGGGCCGCCCCCTCTTCCACGCGAACCACGCCCTGATGATGCGCTCCGGGCGGCGCGGGCTGGCCGCGCACCTCCAAGCGGTTTGAACCAAGCCCGCCGGGGCCTGTATTGTTCAGTCCGTTCCCGGGCGATTAGCTCAGTGGGAGAGCGCTTCGTTCACACCGAAGAGGTCACTGGTTCGAAACCAGTATCGCCCACCGGGAAAGCCGGTCCGCCCCAGGCGGACCGGCTTCTTCGCGTTCGGGGCCGCGAGCCCGGAAGGGCCCCCGCCACCGCCCGAGGTTCGGGCGCGGGATCGGGCAAGGACCAGGCAGGGGCGACCGGCTCCGAGGTGCCGCCGCGGGTGAACCAGACCCGAAGGCCCCGGCCCACGTGCCGCACTCCCCGCGGGGTGGGGAGGTTGCCGGGGGACAGGCGCTCCAGGCGAAACGTGAAGCGGTGGCCCACTGCGCGAGCGACCTTCGGAAACACCACCACGTCGTGGAAACCGCGGTCCTCTCCGGCGAGACCTGCGGCGTCGCGGGCGACCCCCGGGACGGCACGAGGGACGCCGGCGAGGACGGCGGCGGATACGGCCGCGGGCAATGATTTCGCCCCGCACCGGTCCGGGTCGGTACGATCGCACCCATGCGTGCGCTCAGGTATGGCGCCGCGGCCCAGCCTTCAGTCAGGAGAAACCGGTGTCAGACGTCCGTGTGGTCATCCAACGCGATTCCGAGCGGGAAGAACGCGTGGTGACGACGGGCACCACGGCCGCCGAGCTCTTCGCCGGCGAGCGCTCGGTCATCGCCGCGCGGGTGGCCGGTGAGCTCAAGGACCTCGCCCACGAGGTCGAGGACGGCGACACCGTCGAAGCCGTCGAGATCTCGTCCCCGGACGGCCTCGGCATCCTGCGCCACTCCACCGCGCACGTCATGGCCCAGGCCGTGCAGGAGCTGTTCCCCGAGGCCAAACTGGGCATCGGTCCGCCGGTCAAGGACGGCTTCTACTACGACTTCGACGTCGAGAAGCCGTTCACGCCCGAGGACCTCAAGGCCGTCGAGAAGCGCATGCAGGAGATCCAGAAGCGCGGCCAGCGCTTCTCGCGCCGCGTGGTGACCGACGACGCCGCCCGCGAGGAACTCGCCGACGAGCCGTACAAGCTCGAACTGATCGGCCTCAAGGGCTCCGCGTCGCACGACGACGGCGCGGACGTCGAGGTGGGCGCCGGCGAGCTGACGATCTACGACAACCTCGACGCCAAGACGGGCGAGCTGTGCTGGCGGGATCTCTGCCGCGGTCCGCATCTGCCGACCACCCGGAACATCCCGGCGTTCAAGCTGATGCGCAACGCCGCCGCCTACTGGCGCGGCAGCGAGAAGAACCCGATGCTCCAGCGCATCTACGGCACCGCCTGGCCGTCCAAGGACGAGCTGAAGGCGCACCTGGAGTTCCTCGCCGAGGCCGAGAAGCGCGACCACCGCAAGCTCGGCAGCGAGCTCGACCTGTTCTCGATCCCGGAGCAGATCGGCTCCGGCCTCGCCGTCTTCCACCCCAAGGGCGGCATCATCCGCCGGGTCATGGAGGACTACTCGCGGCGCAAGCACGAGGAGGCCGGTTACGAGTTCGTCTACACCCCGCACGCGACGAAGGGGAAGCTCTTCGAGACCTCGGGCCACCTGGACTGGTACGCCGACGGCATGTACCCGCCCATGCAGCTCGACGAGGGCGTGGACTACTACCTCAAGCCCATGAACTGCCCGATGCACAACCTGATCTTCGACGCGCGCGGCCGCTCCTACCGTGAACTGCCGCTGCGGCTCTTCGAGTTCGGGACCGTGTACCGCTACGAGAAGTCGGGCGTCGTGCATGGCCTGACTCGCGCCCGCGGCTTCACCCAGGACGACGCGCACATCTACTGCACCCGCGAGCAGATGGCGGACGAGCTCGACAAGACCCTCACCTTCGTCCTGAACCTGCTGCGCGACTACGGCCTGACCGACTTCTACCTGGAGCTGTCCACCAAGGACGAGACGAAGTTCGTCGGCACGGACGAGGCGTGGGAGGAGGCCACCGAGACGCTGCGCCAGGTCGCCGAGAAGCAGGGGCTGCCGCTGGTCCCGGACCCGGGCGGTGCCGCCTTCTACGGCCCGAAGATCTCCGTCCAGACCCGCGACGCGATCGGCCGCACCTGGCAGATGTCGACCATCCAGCTCGACTTCAACCTGCCGGAGCGCTTCGACCTGGAGTACACCGCCGCGGACGGCTCCAAGACCCGCCCGGTCATGATCCACCGCGCGCTGTTCGGCTCCATCGAGCGGTTCTTCGCGGTGATGCTGGAGCACTACGCGGGTGCCTTCCCGGCGTGGCTGGCGCCGGTGCAGGCGGTGGGCATCCCGGTGGGCGACGCCCACGTGGAGTACCTGGAGAAGTTCGCTGCCGACGCGAAGAAGCAGGGCCTGCGGGTCGAGGTGGACCCCTCCTCGGACCGCATGCAGAAGAAGATCCGGAACGCCCAGAAGCAGAAGGTGCCGTTCATGGTGATCGTCGGCGACGACGACATGAACGCGGGCACGGTGTCGTTCCGCTATCGCGACGGGTCGCAGAAGAACGGCATTCCCCGTGACGAAGCGATCGCCGAGATCGTTGACGTGGTGGAGCGCCGGGCTCAGGTCTGACGTGGTCCCCGCCTGAGCGGGGGTGATCCGGACCCGGAGAAGTTCGTCGGGACGGACGATGCGTGCTCCCCGCCGACGCGGGGATCGGCCCCCGGGAGCGAGCCCGGGGGCCTTTGTCCTACCCCCGTGGCGAAGCCATATGCTGGACCTCATGACGAGTGAGCCGGAACAGCAGCTGGGAGTGGGAACGCCCGACGCGTTCCAGCGTCTGTGGACGCCGCACCGGATGGCCTACATCCAGGGCGAGAGCAAACCGAGCGGTCCCGGCGCCGACGACGGGTGCCCCTTCTGCTCGATCCCGGCCAAGTCCGACGATGACGGGCTGATCGTCAAGCGGGGTGAGCATGTGTACGCGGTGCTCAACCTCTACCCCTACAACGGTGGCCACCTGATGGCCGTGCCCTATCGACATGTCGCCGACTACACGGATCTCACCGACGCGGAAACGGTCGAGTTGGCCGAGCTGACCAAGCAAGCGATGACAGCTCTGCGCGCCGCGTCTGGTGCTCATGGCTTCAATATCGGAATGAACCAGGGTTCGGCGGCCGGCGCGGGCATCGCTGCTCACCTGCACCAGCACATCGTGCCGCGTTGGGGCGGCGACACCAATTTCCTTCCCGTGATCGGCCACACGAGGGTACTGCCGCAACTGCTGGCCGACACCCGCAAGATGCTCGCGGAGGCCTGGCCCACGGCGTGATCCGCCCGGTCGACGAGGGGCGGGACAACAGCCTCGGCGGCCGCCCCGCCCACGGCCGAAGGCCTACGCGTCGTACACGTCGGCCTTCTTGGGCGCCGCGTCCTGGATGGCACCGCTCAGGCCCGCCGATCGGGCACCGAACTTCTCCGTGTCCACGCCGTTCTCCTTCAGCACCTTGATCGCCGCCGAGTGCACCGCCCGGAGGACCGGCGTGGCCGCGCGCAGCGCGTCGTCGGCCATGAAGCGGTGCCGCCACGGCTTGTCCGCCCAGGCGTGCCGCAGGCCGAAGGGCTCGGGCAGCGAGAGCTTGCCGCCCAGCCAGTAGAGCAGCGGCGGATACCAGGTCAGCGGCGCACGGGCGGCCAGACGCACCACCTCGTCGGTGTCGACCAGCGGGAGCTTCACCGTCCGGGTCTCCCAGAACTTGACCGACTTCTGGACGCTCTTCTCCTTGGCCGCCGGCTTGCTCGTGAACAGGGAGTGCACCGGGCCCAGGGCATGCCCGGTGACCTCGATGCGCAGCGTCTCGTGCAGCACCGTCACCGTGATCAGCATGGTGATGACCAGCTGGCCGTCCCACAGGGTCCACTGCACGCCCAGGTAGTGCCGGTCACCCGCGCCGAACTGCTGGTTGTTGCAGATCTCCTGTATGGCGTGCGACTTGATCTGGTACGCCTCGACATCGGTGCCGTCGGGCCGGGACACCGCTCCCGCGTTCTCCCCGATCGGGGTGACGATCCAGTGCCGCACCGTCGGCTTGGTGAAACCGCCGGTGTGCAGCGGGCCGCGCTCCAGCATGCGCAGCCGGTCGTGGACGGCCTTGATGACGTCCCAGCTGCGGAACGGGTTGATCTCCCGGTCCGGGTCGACCGGGAGCAGCTCCTCGGCGAGCTGCCAGCTGCCCCAGCGCGTGCCCATGCCGAGTATCCCCTTGGGCCCGGCGTAGAAAACGGAGTTGGACTGCTGTTCGGCGCTGAGCCGGGCCAGCGACTGCCGCAGCTCCTCGGCGGCCGTCTCGCCGGGGCTGCTCGGTACCGCCTCGGGCACCTTGGCGCCCACGCTGCCGCCGGAGAGGAGACTGCTCCAGCGCTCCCTGAGGTCCCGTGCCGTGCGCTCGCAGATCCGCTTGGCCCAGAACCAGCCGATCACCGGGGCGACGACACAAGCGCGCGCGTACCAGCCCCAGAATCCGTCGAAGGGCATCCGGAGCAGGAAGACCACGGCGAGGAGTCCCATCGCGATCAGCAGCGTGGTGGCGAGCGCGCCGGCCCGCTTGTCCTCGCGCCTGGCGATGGTGGTGCGGATCTGGAAGACCAGCAGCCAGACCAGCAACCCGGGCAGGAACAGCACGCCGCACAGGACCATCACGGCACTGAGCCAGTTGTCCCGTTCCCTGCGGATGCGGTGCGCCGCGAGGCTGTGCTCCACGACCACCTGCGGCTGGGTGCCGAAGGACTGGATGAGCGGTGCCCGCCCGGAACCCAGCATCCGGTCGATGACCGCCCGGGAGAACGCCTCGCCCAGATTCGGCCGGAACAGCGCGATCCGGGGCTTGCCGACGGACGACTTGTGCCACTCGGTGTCGGCCTTGAGTATCTCGTCGGCCTCGTTGTCCCGGTAGGCGGCCGAGGCCAGCGCGAACGTCGGGGTCTGGCCCTCGTCGCCGGTGCGTGGCACCTGCGGGCCGAAGAACTCCGCGTAACCGCCTTCAACGGCCATTCCCGCCCCCGATCGCCGTGACTGTCGTCTTGCGGCCTTCCCGACTTCCCTGCTCCGCACACCTGTTGAACTGGTCTTCAGGATATCCGCAGCCGGCGGCGTCCGTCGGTGGACGGCCGAAAGCCGTCTGCCGGTACGAAGCGAGGCCCCGCGGGGGGCGCGTTCCGCCGCTTCCGGGCGCATGTCCGGGCGCGGTGGTGCGCGGGCGCCCGCGGAGTTGCCGGGAGTGTCCCGAGGGTGTCCTGCGCCGGATCCCGGGCCATGGCGACGAGGAGGAGGCACGTGTCCCGTCCGCGGTCAGGCGCTGAGCGTCTCCTCCCGGACCCGCTCGGCGACCTGCGCCGGCATCGGCTCGTGCCGCACGTACCGGCGGCTGAAACGCGCGGTGCCGTGCGAGAGCGCCCGCAGATCGACGCTGTACCGGCCGATCTCGATCTCCGGGACCTCGGCCCTGATGAGGGTGCGTCGGCCCGCCGACTGCTCGGTGCCGAGCACCCGGCCGCGCCGGCCGGACAGATCGCTCATCACCGGGCCCACGTAGTCGTCACCGATCAGCACGCCCACCTCGGCCACCGGCTCCAGGAGGTTGATCGGCGCGTCCGCGGCCGCCTCCCGCAGCGCCAGCGCGCCGGCCGTCTGGAAGGCCGCGTCGGAGGAGTCCACCGAGTGCGCCTTTCCGTCCCTCAGTGTCACCCGTACGTCGATCAGCGGGTGACCGGCCGCGACTCCCTTGGCTGCCTGGGCCCGTACGCCCTTCTCGACGGACGGGATGAACTGCCGTGGCACCGCGCCGCCGACGACCTTGTCCACGAACTCGATGCCCGAACCGCCCGGCAGCGGCTCCACGTCGATCTCGCAGATGGCGAACTGCCCGTGCCCGCCGGACTGCTTGACGTGCCGTCCGCGCCCGGAGGCCCTGCCGCCGAAGGTCTCGCGCAGGGGCACCCGGTGGGCCACGACGTCCACCTGGACGCCGTACCGGCTGCGCAGGCGCTCCAGGGCCACGTCCGCGTGGGCCTCGCCCAGGCACCACAGGACCACCTGGTGGGTGTCCTGGTTGTGCTCCAGGCGCATGGTGGGGTCCTCCGCGACGAGGCGGGCCAGTCCCTGCGAGAGTTTGTCCTCGTCCGGTTTGCTGTGTGCCTGGATGGCCAGGGGCAGCAGCGGGTCGGGCATCTCCCAGGGTTCCATCAGCAGGGGGTCGTCCTTGGCGGACAGGGTGTCCCCGGTCTCCGCGCGGCCCAGCTTCGCCACGCACGCGAGATCGCCCGCGATGACGTGGGACACCGGGCGCTGCTGCTTGCCGAACGGTGTGGACAGGGCGCCGATCCGTTCGTCGACATCGTGGTCCTCGTGGCCCCGGTCGGCCAGCCCGTGTCCCGAGACGTGCACCGTCTGGTCGGCGCGCAGGGTGCCGGAGAACAGCCGGATCAGCGAGATCCGCCCGACGTACGGGTCGGACGACGTCTTGACGACCTCCGCGACCAGCGGGGCGTCGGGGTCGCACGGGTTCAGCTCGCGCGGTGTGCCGTCGACGGTGGTCACCCGCGGTGTGCCGTGTTCCAGCGGGGTCGGGAAGCCGCCGGTGATCAGCCCCAGCAGTTCGACCGTGCCGAGGCCCTGGCGGGTGCCCTCGGCCGCGGGGGCGGCGGCCAGGACGGGGAAGAACCCACCGCGCGCGACGGCTTTCTCCAGGTCCTCGATCAGGGTCTTGACGTCGCACGGTTCGCCGCCGAGGTAGCGGTCCATGAGAGTCTCGTCCTCGCTCTCCGCGATGATCCCCTCGATCAGCCGGTCGCGGGCCTCCTCGATCAGCGGCAGCCGGTCCGGGTCGGGCTCGTACTCCTTGCGCTCGCCGGACGAGTAGTCGAACAGCTTCTGGGTCAGCAGTCCGATCAGGCCCGTCACGGGCGCGTGTCCGTCGGGTCCCTCCGGACCGTGCAGCGGCAGGTACAGCGGCAGGACGGCGTCGGGGTCGTCCCCGCCGAACGTCCGGGCGCACACGCGCGTCATCTCGGTGAAGTCCGCGCGTGCCGCCTCCAGGTGTGTGACGACGATGGCCCGCGGCATGCCGACGGCCGCGCACTCGTCCCACATCATGCGGGTGGGGCCGTCCACGCCGTCGGAGGCCGAGACGACGAAGAGGGCCGCGTCCGCCGCTCGCAGACCGGCCCTGAGTTCACCGACGAAGTCGGCGTATCCGGGAGTGTCCAACAGGTTGATCTTGATGCCGTCCCATTCGAGGGGCACCAGGGAGAGCTGTACCGAGCGCTGCTGCCGGTGCTCGATGTCGTCGTAGTCGGACACGGTGCCGCCGTCCTCCACCCGGCCCGCCCGGTTCACGGCTCCCGCGGTCAGCGCGAGAGCCTCCACCAGGGTCGTCTTGCCCGATCCGGAGTGGCCGACCAGCACCACGTTCCGTACGGACGTGGGGTGGTCGGCCGCCTGTGCCCTTCCGGCGGCTCCGGGGTGTGTGTGCGCCTTGTCGCCCATGGTCCTGCCTCCCGTGCACGGTGAGGTCGTTGTGGGCGCGGACGCGCGGAATCCTCCCCGGGCCTGCCCGGGGGCACCCCGAGCGGTGACGGCTCCGGCGACGCCCGCGGTCCTTCGAGCTTTCCACTCCCGTCACGGCGCGTCCATACGAAGGACGCGATCCCGCGCCTCCCGGCGCTGCCCGATGGTGCCTTCGGCCGTCCCGGCGCCGGCTCCGGCCGCGACGTTCGGCCCGGTCCGGTCCGCGGGGCCGTGCGGCGGCGGTCCCGTACCGGGTCCTCAGGTGCCAGGGCCGTCGGTGGCACGCGCACGTGACTACGATGGGCCAGCCGGTGGCCAGTGGGGCCACACGGTCACACCGACCGTCGGGAAGGCCATGCTGAACAAGTACGCGCGTGCATTCTTCACGCGTGTCCTCACACCGTTCGCCGCGTTTCTCATCCGGCGGGGGGTCAGCCCGGACACGGTCACGCTCATCGGCACCGCCGGTGTGGTCGCGGGCGCGCTGGTCTTCTACCCCCTGGGCGAGTTCTTCTGGGGCACGGTCGTGATCACGCTGTTCGTGTTCTCCGACCTCGTCGACGGCAACATGGCCCGCCAGCTGGGCCGCTCCAGCCGCTGGGGTGCCTTCCTCGACTCCACCCTCGACCGGGTCGCCGACGGGGCCGTCTTCGGCGGCTTCGCCCTGTGGTACGCGGGCCGGGGCGACGACATCGTGCTGTGCGCCGTGTCGATCTTCTGCCTGGCCAGCGGCCAGGTGGTGTCGTACACCAAGGCGCGCGGCGAGTCGATCGGACTGCCGGTGGCCGTGAACGGGCTGATCGAAAGGGCCGAGCGGCTCGTGATCTCGCTGGTCGCGGCCGGTCTGGCGGGTCTGCACGCGTTCGGTGTCCCCGGTATCCAGTACCTGCTGCCGGTCGCCCTGTGGATCGTCGCCGTCGGCAGCCTGATCACGCTGATCCAGCGGGTCGTCACGGTGCGCCGGGAGTCCGCCGAGGCGGAGGCCGCCGAGGAGCAGGAGGCCGCCGGGCAGCAGAAGGCCGTCGGGGAGCAGGAGGCCCGCGGGAGCGGGGCCGCGAAGTGAGCGCGCGGGACCGCCTGAGCGACGCTCTGTACGGCGCCGGCTGGGCCACCGTCAAGAAGCTCCCCGAACCCGTCGCCGTGCGGCTCGGCCGGACCATCGCCGACATCGCCTGGAAGCGGCGCGGCCAGGGCGTGCTCCGGCTGGAGAGCAACTACGCGCGCGTGGTGCCCGACGCGGGCCCCGAGCGGCTCGCCGAACTGTCCCGCGCGGGCATGCGTTCGTACCTGCGGTACTGGATGGAGTCATTCCGGCTGCCCGCCTGGAGCCCGGAGCGCATCGCGAACGGCATCGACATCAAGGACATCCACCGGGTGACCGACGGCATGGCGGCCGGCAAGGGTGTCGTCCTCGCGCTGCCGCACCTCGCCAACTGGGATCTCGCGGGCGCCTGGGCCACCACCGGGCTCGGTATTCCGTTCACCACCGTCGCCGAGCGTCTGAAGCCGGAGACGCTGTACGACCGCTTCGTCGCCTACCGCGAGGGCCTCGGCATGGAGGTGCTCCCGCACAGCGGCGGCAGCGCGTTCGGCACGCTGGCCCGGCGGCTGCGCGACGGGGGACTGGTCTGCCTGGTCGCCGACCGCGACCTGTCGGCCTCCGGTGTGGAGGTCGAGTTCTTCGGGGAGACCGCGCGGATGCCGGCCGGCCCCGCCCTGCTCGCCCAGCACACCGGGGCGCTGCTGCTGCCGGCGACGCTCTGGTACGACGACTCGCCCGTGATGCGGGGCCGGGTCCATCCAGCGGTCCCGGTCCCCGAGTCAGGTACGCGGGCCGAGAAGACGTCCGTCATGACACAGGCGCTGGCCGACGCCTTCGCCACGGGGATCGCCGACCATCCGGAGGACTGGCACATGCTGCAGCGCTTGTGGCTCAAGGATCTCGATCCGGCGCGGGACCCCGGCCAGGACGCCCGGGAGGGGACTCCGTGAGGATCGGCATCGTCTGCCCGTACTCCTGGGACGTACCGGGCGGCGTCCAGTTCCACATCCGTGACCTGGCCGAGTACTTCATCCGCCTCGGCCACGAGGTGTCCGTCCTCGCCCCGGCCGACGACGAGACCCCGCTGCCGCCGTACGTCGTCTCGGCCGGCCGCGCGGTGCCGGTGCCGTACAACGGCTCGGTGGCCCGGCTCAACTTCGGCTTCCTGTCGGCGGCCCGGGTGCGTCGCTGGCTCCACGAGGGCGCCTTCGACGTGATCCACATCCACGAGCCGACCTCGCCCTCACTCGGCCTGCTGGCCTGCTGGGCGGCCCAGGGACCCATTGTCGCCACCTTCCACACGTCCAACCCGCGCTCCAGGGCCATGATCGCCGCGTACTCCATCCTGCAGGCGGCGCTGGAGAAGATCAGCGCACGGATCGCGGTGAGCGAGTACGCCCGCCGCACACTCGTCGAACATCTCGGCGGCGACGCGGTGGTGATCCCGAACGGGGTGGACGTCGACTTCTTCGCCCGGGCCGAGCCCGAACCCGCGTGGCAGGGCGACACGATCGGCTTCGTCGGCCGCATCGACGAGCCCCGCAAGGGCCTGCCGGTGCTGATGCGGGCCCTGCCGAAGATCCTCGCCGCCCGCCCGCAGACGCGGCTGCTGGTCGCGGGGCGCGGCGACGAGAAGGAGGCGGTGCAGAGGCTGCCCGCCGAACTCCGTTCCCGGGTCGAGTTCCTCGGCATGGTCAGCGACGAGGACAAGGCCCGTTTCCTGCGCAGCGTCGACGTGTACGTGGCGCCCAACACCGGCGGCGAGAGCTTCGGCATCATCCTGGTCGAGGCGATGTCCGCGGGGGCACCGGTGCTCGCCTCCGATCTGGACGCCTTCGCCCAGGTACTCGACCGGGGGGCGGCCGGCGAGCTGTTCCCCAACGAGGACGCCGACGCGCTCGCCGAGGCCGCGGTACGCCTCCTGGGAGACCCGGAACGGCGTGCGAAGCTGCGCGAGCGGGGCAGCGCCCACGTCCGCCGCTTCGACTGGTCGACCGTCGGCGCGGACATCATGTCCGTCTACGAGACGGTGACCGCCGGAGCGGCGGCGGTGGCGGCCGACGAGCGGACGACGGGACTGTGGTCGCGCTTCGGGCCGGTGAGGGACTGAGGACGGCTGTCATGGCAGGGCCCGGCCATGACAGCCGTACCTCCGGTGAACGGCGACGAGCGAGGGCGTCGGGGCCCGGGGCGCCGCGGGCACTCGCCCGGGCGGGCGCGGCGCCCCGGTAGCCTTGCCGCCCGTGACCGCAACCCTGATCTGGATCCTCGTCGCCCTTGTCGTGATCGGCCTCTACCTGAGCTGGACGGCGGGGCGGCTGGACCGGCTGCACGCCCGGATCGACGCCGCACGCGCCGCACTGGACGCGCAGTTGCTGCGCCGCGCCTCCGTGGCCCAGGAACTGGCCACGTCAGGGGTGCTCGACCCGGCCGCCTCGATCGTGCTCTACGAGGCCGCGCACGCCGCGCGGCAGGCGGTGGAGGAGCAGCGGGAGGTCGCCGAGAGCGAACTGAGCCAGGCGCTGCGGGCCGTTTTCGCCGAGTCGCAGCAGGTGGACGCGGTCAAGGAGGCGCCCGGGGGAGAGAACGCGGCGGTGGAACTCGCCGAGGCGGTCCGCAGGGTGCCGATGGCCCGCCGTTTCCACAACGACGCCGTACGGGCCGCACGCGCCCTGCGCCGGCACCGGAAGGTGCGCTGGTTCCGGCTGGCGGGACACGCGCCGTTCCCGATGGCGTTCGAAACGGACGACGAACCCCCGGCCGCCCTGATCGAACGCGCGGCCTAGGATCCCGGCCCCGCCGCTCCGGAACGATCCGCCGGACGGGCCCTGTCGGCGGCACCCGCCGGGAGGGCGGCCGGGAGTTCCGCCCAAAACGATCCACCGTCTCTCCATTGGCTCTTGCCGTGGACTGGTCCGTTCACGTTTCCTCGGTGGTGCAGCAATCCCCCCTCTTCGTCATCAGTGAGGTCACTCGTGTCCAGCACGCTCTCCGAAAACCAGGGTCCCGAGACCGGCACCGCCCGTGTGAAGCGCGGCATGGCCGAGCAGCTCAAGGGCGGCGTGATCATGGACGTCGTCACACCGGAGCAGGCGAAGATCGCCGAGGACGCGGGCGCCGTCGCCGTCATGGCACTGGAGCGCGTCCCCGCCGACATCCGCAAGGACGGTGGCGTGGCCCGTATGTCCGACCCGGACATGATCGACGGCATCATCGCGGCCGTCTCCATCCCGGTCATGGCCAAGTCCCGCATCGGCCACTTCGTCGAGGCGCAGGTGCTGCAGTCGCTCGGCGTCGACTACATCGACGAGTCCGAGGTCCTCACCCCGGCCGACGAGGTCAACCACTCCGACAAGTGGTCGTTCACCACCCCCTTCGTCTGCGGTGCCACCAACCTCGGCGAGGCCCTGCGCCGTATCGCCGAGGGCGCCGCGATGATCCGCTCCAAGGGCGAGGCCGGCACCGGAAACGTCGTCGAGGCCGTGCGCCACCTGCGTCAGATCAAGAACGAGATCGCCCGGCTGCGCGGCTTCGACAACCACGAGCTGTACGCCGCCGCCAAGGAGCTGCGCGCCCCGTACGAGCTGGTCAAGGAGGTCGCCGAGCTGGGCAGGCTGCCGGTCGTGCTGTTCTCCGCCGGTGGTGTCGCCACCCCCGCCGACGCCGCTCTGATGCGTCAGCTCGGTGCCGAGGGCGTCTTCGTCGGCTCCGGCATCTTCAAGTCCGGCGATCCGGCCAAGCGCGCCGCCGCCATCGTGAAGGCGACCACCTTCTACGACGACCCGAAGATCATCGCGGAGGCGTCCCGCAACCTCGGCGAGGCCATGGTCGGCATCAACTGCGACACCCTCCCCGAGGCCGAGCGCTACGCCAACCGCGGCTGGTAGGCCCCGGGCATGAGCGACATCGTCATCGGTGTCCTGGCCCTCCAGGGCGACGTACGGGAGCACCTCGTCGCCCTGGCCGCGGCCGACGCCGTCGCCAGGCCGGTGCGGCGCCCGGAGGAGCTCGCCGAGGTCGACGGCCTGGTCCTCCCCGGCGGGGAGTCCACCACCATCTCCAAGCTGGCCGTCCTGTTCGGCCTGATGGAGCCCCTGCGCACACGCGTGCGGGAGGGCATGCCGGTCTACGGCACCTGTGCCGGGATGATCCTGCTCGCCGAGAAGATCCTCGACCCTCGCTCCGGTCAGGAGACCGTGGGAGGCGTAGACATGATCGTGCGCCGCAACGCGTTCGGACGGCAGAACGAGTCGTTCGAGGCGGCGGTCGACGTCAGAGGCATCGAGGGCGGTCCCGTGCACGGGGTCTTCATCCGTGCCCCCTGGGTCGAGTCCGCCGGCGCCGGCGTGGAGGTGATCGCCGAGCACGACGGACGCATCGTCGCCGTCCGCCAGGGCAATGCGCTGGCCACGTCGTTCCACCCGGAACTGACGGGTGATCACCGAGTGCACGGCCTGTTCGTCGACATGGCGCGCGGGTACCGGGCGGCCGGATCCTAGGGCGTTTTCGAAAGTCCCGCCTGCCCCGCGGCGTCCGGCACGCACTCCCCCAAGCTCTCGGCTCCGCTCGAGCAGGGGGGACCCCCATGACACCGCGGGGCCCGCCCTCCGGGCGGCCGACGCTCCTTTCGAAACACGCTCCAGGGCCTGTCCGGGATTTTCCCGCCTGCCCGGCGGCGTCCGGCACGTACTCCCCCAAGTTTTTCGAGCAGGGGGGACCCCCAGCGGCGTTGCCGAACCGCCCACGTGACTTCGCCACGAGGGCACTCCGGCGCCTTGCGATCGCACGCTCCCCCAAGCTCTCGGCTCCGCTCGAGCAGGGGGGACCCCCATGACGCCGCCGGGCCCGCCCTACGGGCGGACGACGGGAAAATCCCGGACAGGTCCTTGTAGGATTCCTGCGTTCGTTGCAGAGATGGGTTACGCGAAGGAGACAGGCAGATGTCCGGCCACTCTAAATGGGCCACGACGAAGCACAAGAAGGCCGTGATCGACGCCAAGCGCGGCAAACTCTTCGCGAAGCTGATCAAGAACATCGAGGTCGCCGCGCGTATGGGCGGTGTCGATCTGGAGGGCAACCCGACCCTCTACGACGCCGTTCAGAAGGCCAAGAAGCAGTCGGTGCCGAACAAGAACATCGACTCCGCCGTCAAGCGCGGCGGCGGTCTCGAGGCAGGTGGTGCCGACTACGAGACGATCATGTACGAGGGCTACGGCCCGAACGGTGTCGCGGTGCTCATCGAGTGCCTCACCGACAACCGCAACCGTGCCGCCTCCGACGTGCGCGTCGCGATGACCCGCAACGGCGGCTCGATGGCCGACCCGGGTTCGGTGTCGTACCTGTTCCACCGCAAGGGTGTCGTGATCGTCCCCAAGGGCGAGCTGACCGAGGACGACATCCTCACCGCCGTCCTGGACGCGGGCGCCGAGGAGGTCAACGACCTCGGTGAGTCCTTCGAGGTGCTCAGCGAGGCCACCGACCTGGTCGAGGTCCGTACCGCTCTGCAGGGCGCCGGGATCGACTACGACTCCGCCGACGCCCACTTCGTCCCGACCATGCAGGTCGAGCTGGACGAGGAGGGCGCCAAGAAGATCTTCAAGCTGATCGACGCGCTGGAGGACAGCGACGACGTGCAGAACGTCTTCGCCAACTTCGACGTGAGCGACGAGATCATGGAGAAGGTCGAGGCGTAGCGCTGCCGCGTGCACGACGATTCCGGCGGGCCGACGGGGAGACCTCCCCGTCGGCCCGCCGCTCCTGTCAGTGGCAGCCGATAGCCTGGCACACGTCAAGGATCACCGTCCGCCGGACCGCAACCAGCGATTGAGGAACCCCGACGGCGATCGACCAGGTCCGCGAGAGCGGCGGCGGATCAGCCGCGAAGAGGGGTGCAGAGTGCGTGTACTGGGGGTGGACCCGGGACTGACGAGATGCGGTGTCGGGGTGGTCGAAGGGGTCGCGGGGCGACCGCTGACCATGCTCGGCGTGGGCGTCGTGCGCACGCCCGCCCACGCCGATCTCGGTCACCGTCTCGTCGCCGTCGAGCAGGGCCTCGAGCAGTGGCTGGACGAGTACCGGCCGGAGTTCGTCGCCGTCGAGCGCGTCTTCAGCCAGCACAACGTCCGTACGGTGATGGGCACCGCCCAGGCGAGCGCCGTCGCCCTGCTGTGCGCCTCCCGCCGGGGGATTCCCGTCGCCCTGCACACCCCCAGCGAGGTCAAGGCGGCCGTGACCGGTTCCGGGCGCGCTGACAAGGCCCAGGTCGGTGCGATGGTCACCCGTCTGCTGCGGCTCGACGCGCCCCCGAAGCCCGCCGACGCGGCAGACGCCCTCGCCCTAGCCATCTGCCACATCTGGCGGGCCCCCGCGCAGAACCGGCTCCAGCAGGCCGCCGCTCTGCACGCCTCGCGCACCGCACCGCGCACCGCCCCCCGCACGACCACTGCGCGCACGGCCGCCTCGAGGGCGTCCGGCCCGAGAACACCCACAGCACCGATCCCCTCACCGAACCCATCACCCGACCCATCGAAGGGGCGCACCGCATGATCGCCTTCGTCAGCGGCACGGTCGCCGCGCTCGCACCCGACGCCGCGGTCGTCGAGGTCGGCGGCGTCGGCATGGCCGTCCAGTGCACGCCGAACACGCTGTCCACGCTGCGGGTCGGCCGAACCGCCCGGCTCGCCACCTCCCTCGTCGTACGCGAGGACTCGCTCACCCTCTACGGCTTCGCGGACGACGACGAGCGGCAGACCTTCGAACTGCTGCAGACCGCCAGCGGCGTCGGCCCCCGCCTCGCCCAGGCGATGCTGGCCGTGCACGCCCCGGACACGCTGCGCCGGGCCGTCGCGACCGCCGACGAGAAGGCGCTCACCGCCGTCCCCGGCATCGGCAAGAAGGGCGCCCAGAAGCTGCTCCTGGAGCTGAAGGACCGCCTCGGCGCGCCGGTGGGCACGGCGACCGCCGCGAGCCCCGTCGTCGCCGGCTGGCGCGATCAGCTGCACGCCGCCCTGATCGGCCTCGGCTACGCGACGCGCGAGGCCGACGAGGCCGTCGCCGCCGTCACCCCCCAGGCCGAGGCGGCCGGGGGCACACCCCAGGTGGGCGCGCTGCTGAAGGCGGCCCTGCAGACCCTGAACCGCGCCCGCTAGCCCGTACCGCCGTCCCTTCCCCATAAGACCCGCACCCTTGTACCGCCCCGCCCCACCCGGCTAGGAGACTTTCAGTGAACTGGGACGACACGACCGACCCCGCTGCCGCCGAGCGGTTGGTGGGATCTGTCGCCGACGGGGAGGAACAGGCCGTCGAGGCCGCCCTGCGCCCCAAGGACCTGGACGAGTTCATCGGCCAGGAGAGGGTCCGCGAGCAGCTCGACCTCGTGCTGCGGGCCGCCCGCGCGCGCGGTGCCACCGCCGACCACGTGCTGCTCTCCGGAGCCCCCGGCCTCGGCAAGACCACCCTCTCCATGATCATCGCGGCCGAGATGGACGCCCCCATCCGCATCACCTCGGGGCCGGCCATCCAGCACGCGGGCGACCTGGCCGCGATCCTCTCCTCCCTCCAGGAGGGTGAGGTCCTCTTCCTCGACGAGATCCACCGCATGTCCCGGCCCGCCGAGGAGATGCTCTACATGGCGATGGAGGACTTCCGCGTCGACGTCATCGTCGGCAAGGGTCCCGGCGCCACCGCCATCCCCCTCGAGCTGCCCCCGTTCACCCTGGTCGGCGCCACCACGCGCGCGGGCCTGCTGCCGCCGCCGTTGCGCGACCGCTTCGGCTTCACCGGCCACATGGAGTTCTACGAGCCCACCGAGCTGGAGCGGGTCGTCCACCGCTCGGCAAGCCTCCTGGACGTCGGGATAGAGGCCGACGGTGCCGCGGAGATCGCCGGCCGCTCGCGCGGCACGCCCCGCATCGCCAACCGCCTGCTGCGCCGCGTCCGCGACTACGCCCAGGTCAAGGCCGACGGGTGGATCACCAGGGAGATCGCCGAGGCGGCCCTGGCGGTCTACGAGGTCGACGCCCGCGGCCTGGACCGGCTCGACCGGGCGGTGCTGAAGGCCCTGCTCAAGCTGTTCGGCGGCGGACCGGTCGGTCTGTCCACGCTCGCGGTCGCGGTGGGGGAGGAGCGGGAGACCGTGGAGGAGGTCGCCGAGCCCTTCCTCGTACGGGAGGGGCTGCTCGCCCGCACCCCGCGCGGCCGGATCGCCACACCGGCGGCATGGGAGCACCTCGGCCTCGTCCCGCCCGGCTCCCGACCTGCCGGAAACGGACAACCGGACCTGTTCGGGGAGTGAGAGGGACGGCACTGGTCACGAGAGGAACCCCGGTGCCATGCTGAGCGTTGTTCCCTGCGCGCGGACTCGCCTAGACTCCGCCGGTGCCACGCCTTGTCGGCGGCATCACATACCCCCAACCAACAGGCCGTTCACCATCGCGGTCGTGTGAAGGAAGTCCGACCCGTGAGTCTCCTGACCCTCCTCCCGTTCATTGTGCTCATCGGGGCCATGTTCCTGATGACCCGGTCGGCCAAGAAGAAGCAGCAGCAGGCCATCGATATGCGGAACCAGATGCAGCCGGGTTCCGGTGTCCGCACGATCGGGGGCATGTATGCCACGGTGAAGGAGGTCAGTGAGGACACGGTCCTCCTCGACGCCGGACCCGGCGTGGACCTGCTGTTCGCGAAGAACTCCATCGGTGCCGTACTGACCGACGAGGAGTACAACCACATCGTTCACGGCATCGAGCACGACCTGAACTCCGACGCCGATGTCGTCCCCGACGATGCCTCCTCCCTCACCGAGACCGACGATTCCGTCGCCTCCGACGACGCGCCGGTCGATTTCGGTAAGAAGGACACGGCTGACGCGGCCGACGTGCCCGCAGACACCGTTGACACCGAGCCGGCCGACGCCGCCGACAAGGCGAAGACGGACGAGCAGGCGAAGAAGTCCGACGGCGGTTCCGAGGCGAAGTAGTCGTGCCCCGGGGTGCGCGGGCCGTGCTGCCCGTGCATCCCGGGACGTGCCCAGCTCGAGCGGAAGCCCGAGACCATGTCATGGCTGCCCGCCACCTGACCGGGCGCGAGGCGGCCCGAGAGGGAGTACGAGAAGGTGGCAGCACTCAAAAAGGGAAATAATGCGAGCGTCACAAGTAAGCCGTGGCGCTCGCTGGCCCTGATTCTGATCGCCATGGTGGCGCTCACCGGAGGGATGTTCGCCTCCGGGCACGACACTCCGCGGCTGGGTATCGACCTCGCCGGCGGCACCAGCATCACGCTGGCGGCCGTCCCCGAGGCCGGCCAGGAATCCGCGATCAACCCGACCAATATGGCGACCGCGGTCTCCATCATGGAACGTCGCGTCAACGGTCTCGGTGTCTCCGAGGCCGAAGTCCAGACGCAGGGTGACCGTAACATCATCGTCAACATTCCCAAGGGCACCAATTCCGAACAGGCCCGGGAACAGGTCGGCACCACCGCCAAGCTCTACTTCCGTCCGGTCGTCGCCACCGAACTCGCCGCGGGCGGAGCAGCCCCCACGCCGAGCGGCACTGGTGACGCCTCCGCCGAGGGTACCGAGGGTGAGAAGGCCACCGACGGCGTGAGCGAGAAGGCCACGGACAAGACCACCGACGAGGGGTCCCCGTCCGCCTCCACCAGCCCGTCGGCCGACGCCACCACCCAGGGCCGTGCGGTCACCGAGGCCCTGAAGGCCGACACCACTCCGTCCGCGACCCCCAGCGGTTCGGCCGAGACCGAGGCCAGCCCCTCCGCGTCCGCGACGGAGAGCGCCCCCGCCGAGGCGGACAGCAAGCTCCAGGCCCAGTACGCCGCGCTCGACTGCACCAAGGCGGACGTCCGCGCCACCGCCGGTGACGGCACCAAGGCCACCGACTCGACCGTGGCCTGCGGCCAGAACTCCCAGGGCCAGTGGCAGAAGTACATCCTCGGCCCCGCCGCCGTCGACGGTACGGACGTCGACGAGGCCAAGGCCGTCCTCAACACGCAGACCGGTGCCGGCTGGACCGTCACCATGGACTTCACGGACAAGGGCAGCAAGAAGTTCGCCGACATCACCGGCAAGCTGGCGCAGAACCCGTCCCCGCAGAACCAGTTCGCCATCGTCCTGGACGGCGAGGTCGTCTCCGACCCGTACGTCAGCCAGGCCCTCACCGGCGGCAACGCGGAGATCTCCGGCAACTTCGACCAGAAGTCGTCCGAGGAACTCGCCAACATGCTGTCCTACGGCGCACTGCCCCTGACGTTCCGCGAGGACAGCGTCACCACCGTCACCGCCGCACTCGGCGGGGACCAGCTCCACGCGGGCCTGATCGCCGGCGCGATCGGCCTCGCCCTGGTCGTGCTGTACCTGCTGGTCTACTACCGCGGTCTGTCGTTCATCGCGATCGCCTCGCTGCTGGTGTCCGCGTCCCTCACCTACGTGATCATGGCACTGCTCGGCCCGACCATCGGTTTCGCGCTGAACCTGCCGGCCGTCTGCGGAGCCATCGTCGCCATCGGCATCACGGCGGACTCGTTCATCGTGTACTTCGAACGGGTACGGGACGAGATCCGCGAGGGCCGTGTCCTGCGCACCGCCGTGGAGCGTGCCTGGCCGCGTGCCCGGCGCACCATCCTGGTCTCCGACTTCGTCTCGTTCCTCGCCGCCGCGGTGCTCTTCGTCGTCACCGTCGGCAAGGTCCAGGGCTTCGCGTTCACGCTCGGTCTGACCACGGTGCTCGACGTCGTGGTGGTGTTCCTGTTCACCAAGCCGCTGCTGACGCTGATGGCCCGCCGGAAGTTCTTCGCGAGCGGTCACAAGTGGTCCGGCCTCGATCCGAAGGCCCTGGGAGCGAAGCCGCCGTTGCGCCGCACCCGCCGCCACTCCACCCCCTCCCAGCCGAAGGAGGCGTGAGAGATGTCGAAGCTCGGTAGTCTCGGCGCCCGACTGCACCACGGTGAGGTCGGCTACGACTTCATCAAGAGCCGCAAGATCTGGTACGGCATCTCCATCCTGATCACCGTCCTCGCCATCGTCGGCCTGGCGGTGCGCGGCCTCCACATGGGCATCGAGTTCCAGGGCGGGGCGGTCTTCACCACACCGAAGAACATGAGCGCCTCGGTCTCCCAGGCCGAGACCTACGCGGAAGAGGCCTCCGGGCACGACGCCATCGTCCAGAAGCTCGGTGACGGCAGCCTGCGCATCCAGATCGCGGCCATCGACACCAGCGCCTCGGACAGGATCAAGACGGAGCTCTCCCAGGACCTGAAGGTCGACCCCGAGCGGATCAACGCCGACCTGGTCGGTCCCAGCTGGGGCGAGCAGATCGCCAACAAGGCCTGGCAGGGCCTCGGCATCTTCCTGTTCCTGGTCGTGATCTACCTGGCGATCGCCTTCGAGTGGCGCATGGCGGTCGCGGCGTTCATCGCGCTGATCCACGACATCACCATCACCGTCGGCGTGTACGCCCTCGTGGGCTTCGAGGTCACACCGGGCACGGTGATCGGACTGCTGACCATCCTCGGCTATTCGCTCTACGACACGGTCGTGGTGTTCGACAGCCTCAAGGAACAGACCAAGGACATCACCAAGCAGTCCCGCTGGACCTACAGCGAGATCGCCAACCGCTCCATCAACAGCACCCTGGTCCGTTCCGTCAACACCACGGTGGTCGCGCTGCTGCCGGTGGGGGCCCTGCTGTTCATCGGCGGCGGTGTCCTCGGCGCCGGCATGCTGAACGACATCTCGCTGTCCCTGTTCGTCGGCCTGGCCGCCGGTGCGTACTCGTCGATCTTCATCGCCACTCCGCTCGTCGCCGACCTCAAGGAGCTCGAGCCCGGGATGCGGTCCCTGAAGAAGCGTGTCCTGGCCAAGCGTGCCCAGGGCACCGACACGGGCGACGAGCCGAGAGGTGTCCGGGTGCCCGACGACAACTACGAGAATGGGCCGGACGACGCCGCTGCCGCCGTCGTCGGCCCACGTGACCAGTCCGTGTCCCGCAGCCGCGGGCGCGGCCGACCTTCCGGAAAGCGCCGATGACCGAACTCACCGATATCTCCGCACTGCTGCTGAACCGCATCCGGGACGTGGCGGACCATCCGGAGCCGGGGGTGATGTTCAAGGACATCACCCCGCTCCTGGCCGACCCGGAGGCGTTCACCGCCCTCAGTGACGCCCTCGCACAGATCGCCGGACGCACCGGCGCCACCAAGATCGTCGGCCTGGAGGCCCGCGGCTTCATCCTCGGCGCCCCGGTCGCCGTCCGCGCGGGCCTGGGCTTCATCCCCGTGCGCAAGGCGGGCAAGCTCCCCGGAGCCACCCTCAGCCAGGCGTACGACCTGGAGTACGGCTCCGCCGAGATCGAGGTGCACGCCGAGGACCTCACCGCCGCCGACCGCGTCCTGGTGATCGACGACGTGCTCGCCACCGGCGGCACCGCCGAGGCGTCGGTCCAGCTCATCCGCAGGGCGGGCGCCGACGTCGCGGGCCTCGCCGTACTGATGGAGCTCGGCTTCCTCGGCGGCCGGGCGCGCGTGGAGCCGGCCCTGGCCGGCGCCCCCCTGGAGGCGCTGCTCACGCTCTGACGAGCGCCGGGGGACACCTTCCCACCGGCGACGCGGTGTGCCGGACGGGTGTGACGGACACCGCGCGGGCGGGCACCGGGGGAACCCGGGGCCCGCCCCGTGCGTTTCAAGGGTGAACGATCCGCCCAGCCGGTCCGAGGGAGATCCGCAGGCACGGGATGGCTACCATGGGGGCTCCGGAACCTTATCTGGGGCCCGGATCGTGTACGAGGAGTCCTCTTGGCAGACGAGGCCCAGCACCTGACCGCAGACAAGCCCGAGTCGGGCTCGGCTGCCGCGGCCAAGCCCGTGCCGAGCACGCCCCACGCGAAGAACGACCCGCGCGGGCCGGTCCAGCACGGCCAGGCCGCGGCGGCGGACAAGCCCGAGCAGCCACGGCCCAAACCGTCCCCCGTTCGTGACTCCGCCCGAGCGGGGGGATCCCCGTCGTCCGAGCGCTCCGCACCCGTGGTCCGCCCCAACAGCGGGCAGCCGGCCCGCTCCGGCTCCTCCCACCGCGTCCGCGCCCGTCTGGCCCGGCTCGGGGTCCAGCGCGCCAACCCGTACAACCCGGTACTGGAGCCGTTGCTGCGGATAGTGCGCGGCAACGACGCCAAGATCGAGAACGCCACCCTCCGCCAGATCGAGAGCGCCTACCAGGTCGCCGAGCGCTGGCACCGCGGACAGAAGCGCAAGAGTGGCGACCCGTACATCACCCATCCACTGGCCGTCACCACCATCCTCGCCGAGCTGGGCATGGACCCGGCCACCCTGATGGCCGGCCTGCTGCACGACACGGTGGAGGACACCGAGTACGGCCTGGAACAGCTCCGCCGCGACTTCGGCGACACCGTCGCCCTGCTGGTCGACGGCGTCACCAAGCTGGACAAGGTCAAGTTCGGCGAGGCCGCGCAGGCCGAGACCGTGCGCAAGATGGTCGTCGCCATGGCCAAGGACCCTCGTGTCCTGGTCATCAAGCTCGCCGACCGCCTGCACAACATGCGCACCATGCGCTATCTCAAGCGCGAGAAGCAGGAGAAGAAGGCGCGCGAGACGCTGGAGATCTACGCGCCGCTCGCCCACCGGCTGGGCATGAACACCATCAAGTGGGAGCTGGAGGACCTCGCCTTCGCGATCCTCTACCCCAAGATGTACGACGAGATCGTCCGCCTGGTCGCCGAACGCGCCCCCAAGCGCGACGAGTACCTGACGATCGTCACCGACGAGGTGCAGCAGGACCTGCGCGCGGCCCGCATCAAGGCGACCGTCACAGGCCGCCCCAAGCACTACTACAGCGTCTACCAGAAGATGATCGTCCGCGGCCGGGACTTCGCGGAGATCTACGACCTGGTGGGCATCCGCGTCCTCGTGGACACCGTCCGCGACTGCTACGCGGCCCTCGGCACGGTGCACGCGCGATGGAATCCGGTCCCCGGCCGGTTCAAGGACTACATCGCGATGCCCAAGTTCAACATGTACCAGTCGCTGCACACGACGGTCATCGGCCCCGGCGGCAAGCCCGTCGAGCTGCAGATCCGCACGTTCGACATGCACCGCCGCGCCGAGTACGGCATCGCCGCGCACTGGAAGTACAAGCAGGAGGCCGTCGCCGGGGCCTCGAAGGTGCGCACCGACGTCACCCCGGGCAAATCCGGCAAGGCCGACAAGGAATCCGCCGCCGTCAACGACATGGCGTGGCTGCGGCAGCTGCTCGACTGGCAGAAGGAGACCGAGGACCCCGGCGAGTTCCTGGAGTCCCTGCGCTTCGACCTGTCCCGCAACGAGGTCTTCGTCTTCACCCCCAAGGGCGATGTCATCGCGCTCCCCGCGGGCGCCACCCCGGTGGACTTCGCGTACGCGGTCCACACCGAGGTCGGCCACCGCACCATAGGAGCCCGGGTCAACGGCCGGCTCGTCCCGCTCGAGTCGACCCTGGACAACGGCGACCTGGTGGAGGTCTTCACCTCCAAGGCGGCCGGCGCGGGCCCCTCCCGGGACTGGCTCGGCTTCGTCAAGTCGCCGCGCGCCCGCAACAAGATCCGCGCCTGGTTCTCCAAGGAGCGACGCGACGAGGCGATCGAGCAGGGCAAGGACGCCATCGTCCGTGCGATGCGCAAGCAGAACCTGCCGATCCAGCGCATCCTCACCGGCGACTCACTGGTCACCCTCGCGCACGAGATGCGCTACTCGGACATCTCCGGGCTGTACGCGGCGATCGGCGAGGGTCATGTCACCGCGCAGAACATCGTCCAGAAGCTGGTGCAGGCCCTCGGCGGCGAGGAGGCGGCCACCGAGGAGATCGACGAGTCGGTGCCGCCGGCCCGCGGGCGGGGCCGCAAGCGCCGCTCCAACGCCGATCCCGGGGTCGTCGTCAAGGGCGTCGACGACGTCTGGGTCAAGCTGGCCCGCTGTTGCACACCGGTCCCCGGCGACCCCATCATCGGCTTCGTCACCCGCGGCAGCGGCGTCTCCGTGCACCGCAGCGACTGCGTGAACGTCGACTCGCTGTCCCGTGAGCCCGAACGCATCCTCGAGGTCGAGTGGGCGCCCACCCAGTCCTCGGTGTTCCTGGTCGCCATCCAGGTCGAGGCGCTGGACCGTTCCCGGCTGCTGTCGGACGTCACACGCGTGCTGTCCGACCAGCACGTCAACATCCTCTCCGCGGCCGTCCAGACCTCCCGCGACCGCGTCGCCACCTCCCGCTTCACCTTCGAGATGGGCGACCCGAAGCACCTCGGGCACGTCCTGAAGGCCGTACGGGGCGTGGAGGGCGTCTACGACGTGTACAGGGTGACCTCGGCCCGCAACCGGACGTAGACCGGTTACGGCGCACGACCAGCACGGCAGAGGGGCTCCCGTACACGCGGTACGGGAGCCCCTCTGCCGTGCTGGTCCTCGGCGTCAGCCGCCGAACTCCTGCAGCCCCTTCAGGGCCTGGTCCAGGAGCGCCTGACGGCCCTCCAGTTCCCGCTCGAGCTTCTGGGCCCTGGAGTTGTTGCCCTGCGCCCGTGCCTGCTCGATCTGGCCCTTCAGCTTGTCCACGGCCGCCTGGAGCTGGCCGGTCAGACCCTCGGCACGCGCGCGTGCCTCCGGGTTGGTCCGGCGCCACTCGGTCTCCTCGGACTCCTGCAGGGCCCGCTCCACGGTGTGCATCCGGCCCTCGACCTTCGGCCGGGCGTCCCGCGGTACATGACCGATGGCCTCCCACCGTTCGTTGAGCGCGCGGAACGCGGCA
Source organism: Streptomyces sp. P9-A2 (assembly GCF_036634175.1). NCBI lineage: Bacteria > Bacillati > Actinomycetota > Actinomycetes > Kitasatosporales > Streptomycetaceae > Streptomyces > Streptomyces sp. P9-A2. The sequence continues at coordinate 1,238,414 of NZ_JAZIFX010000001.1, read as the reverse complement.
CGGGCGGCCTTCAGGTCCGTGACCGGCAGGAGCTTCTCGGCCTCCCCGGCCAGCTCCTCCTTGAGCTTGAGGTTCTCCGTCTGCTCCGCGTCACGCTCGGCGAAGACCGAGCCGCGGGCGGCGAAGAAGACGTCCTGGGCGCCGCGGAAGCGGTTCCACAGGTCCTCCTCGTGCTCGCGCTGGGCACGGCCCGCGGCCTTCCACTCCGACATCAGGTCCCGGTAGCGCGCCGCCGTCACACCCCAGTCCGTCGATTTCGACAGCCCCTCGGCCTCGGCGACCAGACGTTCCTTGGTCTTGCGGGCCTCCTCGCGCTGCGCGTCCAGGTGCGCGAAGTGCTGCTTGCGCCGCTTGGAGAACGCCGACCGCGCGTGCGAGAAGCGGTGCCACAGCTCGTCGTCGGACTTGCGGTCCAGCCGCGGCAGACCTTTCCAGGTGTCCACCAGCGCCCGCAGCCGCTCACCGGCCGCCCGCCACTGGTCCGAGCCCGCCAGCTCCTCCGCCTCGGTGACCAGCGCCTCCTTGGCGTGGCGCGCCTCGTCGGACTGCTTCGCCCGCTGTGCCCTGCGCTCCTCGCGCCGGGCGTCCACCAGCTCCACGAGCTTGTCCAGCCGCACCCGCAGGGCGGCCAGGTCACCGACCGCGTGATGGGCGTCGACCTGTTCCCGAAGGTGCCCGACCGCCGTCATGGCGTCCTTCGAGGACAGATCGGTGGTCTTCACTCGCTTCTCGAGGAGGCCGATCTCGACAACCAGGCCCTCGTACTTGCGCTCGAAGTAGGCCAGAGCCTCCTCGGGGGAGCCCGCCTGCCAGGAACCGACGACCTGCTCTCCGTCGGCCGTACGCACGTACACGGTCCCCGTCTCGTCGACGCGGCCCCACGGGTCGCTGCTCACAGCGCCTCCTCCACATGATGCCTGCGGAGGGCTCTGCTGCCCCCGGGCATCGTCCACAGTTTTCGTCACGGCCAACATAGGCGACCGACGGGATGCCTGTCCGCATCCCGCGCGACCGAAGTTCCGCAGCTGGGCGGTCAGGATTTGGTGACCGTCGCCTTGTTGATGACGACCGTCGCGTTGGGGGGCCCGTCACCCGCTCCGGTGGTGTCACCGGCTCCGGCGATCTTCTTCAGGACCTTCAGGCCGGCCTCCGAGAGGGTGCCGAACGGGGTGTAGCTCGGCGGGAGCGGGCTGTCCTCGTACACCAGGAAGAACTGGCTGCCGCCGCTGTCCTTCTGCCCGGTGTTCGCCATGGCGACGGTGCCCGCCGGGTAGGTGCTGTCCTTGAGGCTCTCGTCCTTCAGGTTCTCGTCCGGAATCGTGTAGCCGGGGCCGCCGGTGCCGGCGCCCGTCGGGTCACCGCACTGCAGCACGTAGATGCCGTTGGTGGTGATCCGGTGGCACGTGCTGTGGTCGAAGTAGCCCTCACCGGCCAGGAACTCGAACGAGTTGACGGTGTGCGGGGCCGCCGACGCCTTCAGCGCCATGTCGATCGCGCCGCAGGTCGTCTCGAGCGTCATCGTGTACTTCGCCGACTTGTCGATGGAGAGCGCCGGCTCCTTCTTCCAGGTCTTCGTCGCGACCTTGCCCCCCGCGGGCTTCTCGCACGGGTCGGGCGCCTTGCTCGGCGCCTCAGCGCTGGGCGTGACCTCCGCGTTCGCGTTGGACGTGTCCTCGTCCTGCTCGAACGCCCCGGCCGTGTACAGCCCGAGGCTGCCGACCAGCACCACACCGAGGACGGACGCGATCACCGAGTTACGGATCCGCCCCTTGCGGCGCGCCTCGGTACGCCGCTGCTGCTGCCGCAAGAACTTCTCCCGGGCGAGCTGACGCCGCCGCTGCTCCTGGCTGACCACCGGGTTACTCCTCATGCCTCTCGTGTGCCGACCGAATACGCGTGCGGGCGGCGGACCGACTGACTGCGTGTGCCCCGTACCGTATATGGGTTGGCTGAGGAAACGGCAGCGCCGGTAGGCTCTGGCCACGGGCGAAGCCCCGTGGCAAGCCTCCCGTACCGACACAACGAAGGACGAACGTGCTCATTGCCGGGTTCCCCGCCGGGGCCTGGGGGACGAACTGTTATCTCGTCGCCCCCGCCGCCGGTGAGGAGTGCGTGATCATCGATCCCGGCCACCAGGCCGCCCCCGGAGTCGAGGAGGCGGTCCGCAAGCACCGGCTGAAGCCCGTCGCCGTCGTCCTCACCCACGGACACATCGACCACGTGGCCTCCGTCGTCCCCGTGTGCGGGGCGCACGACGTACCGGCCTGGATCCACCCCGACGACCGGTACATGATGAGCGACCCCGAGAAGGGCATCGGCCGCACCATCGGCATGCCGCTGATGGGCGAGCTGACCGTCGGGGAGCCGGCCGACGTCAGGGAACTGGCCGACGGGGCGAAGCTCGACCTGGCCGGGCTGCGGCTGACGGTCGCGCACGCGCCGGGCCATACCAAGGGGTCGGTGACCTTCGGCCTGCCCGAGGCGGCGGACATCCCGCCGGTGTTCTTCTCGGGCGACCTGCTGTTCGCCGGCTCCATCGGACGCACCGACCTGCCCGGTGGTGACACGGCCGAACTGCTCGACTCGCTGGCCCGCGTGTGCCTGCCGCTCGACGACTCGACCGTGGTGCTGGCCGGACACGGCCCCCGGACGACCATCGGCCAGGAGCGCGCCACCAACCCGTATCTGCGGCAGGTGGCGGCGGACGGCCCAGGGCGCGGCGCCGCCGACGCTCCCCGACGAGGAATGTGACAAGAGTTTCCGTGAGCACCTTCAAGGCCCCCAAGGGCACCTACGACCTGATCCCGCCGGACAGCGCCACGTACCTCGCCGTCCGCGAGGCCATCGCCGCCCCGCTGCGCGGCTCCGGCTACGGCTACATCGAGACACCCGGTTTCGAGAACGTCGAACTGTTCGCGCGCGGTGTCGGTGAGTCCACCGACATCGTCACCAAGGAGATGTACGCCTTCGAGACCAAGGGCGGCGACCGCCTCGCCCTGCGGCCCGAGGGCACGGCCTCCGTGCTGCGCGCGGCCCTGGAGGCCAACCTGCACAAGGCGGGCAACCTCCCGGTCAAGCTCTGGTACTCCGGCTCGTACTACCGCTACGAGCGCCCCCAGAAGGGCCGCTACCGTCACTTCTCCCAGGTCGGCGCCGAGGCGATCGGTGCCGAGGACCCGGCGCTCGACGCCGAGCTGATCATCCTGGCCGACCAGGCGTACCGCTCCCTGGGGCTCAGCGAATTCCGCATCCTGCTGAACTCCCTGGGCGACAAGGAATGCCGCCCCGTCTACCGGACCGCGCTCCAGGACTTCCTGCGCGGACTGGACCTGGACGAGGACACCCTGCGCCGCGCGGACATCAACCCGCTGCGCGTCCTGGACGACAAGCGCGAAGCGGTGCAGAAGCAGCTGACCGGCGCCCCCCTGCTGCGCGACTACCTGTGCGACGCCTGCAAGGCGTACCACGAGGAGGTCCGTGAGCTGGTCACGGCCGCGGGCGTCGCCTTCGAGGACGACCCCAGGCTGGTGCGAGGACTGGACTACTACACGCGCACCACCTTCGAGTTCGTCCACGACGGTCTGGGCTCCCAGTCGGCGGTGGGCGGCGGCGGCCGCTACGACGGTCTCTCGGAGATGATCGGCGGCCCCGTGCTGCCGTCCGTCGGCTGGGCGCTCGGCGTCGACCGCACCGTGCTGGCCCTGGAGGCGGAGGGTGTCGAACTCGAGCTCCCGGCCACCACCAGCGTGTTCGCCGTCCCGCTCGGCGAGGAGGCCCGACGGGTGCTGTTCGCCAAGGTCACCGAACTGCGCAAGAACGGCGTCGCCGCCGACTTCGCCTACGGCGGCAAGGGCCTGAAGGCGGCGATGAAGGCGGCCAACCGCTCGGGCGCGCGCTACGCCCTGGTGCTCGGCGAGCGCGACCTCGCCGAGGGCGTCGTCCAGCTCAAGGACATGGAGTCCGGCGAGCAGACCGCGGTGGGCGTCCACGAGATCGTGGCCGAGCTGGAGGCCCGGCTCGGCTGACCCCCGCCCTTCCCTCACGCGCATGAAGGCGCCGGTGTGCCCCAGCGGGCCCGGCGCCTTCGGCGTCGATGCGCCCCGTCGAGTCAACAGCGCGGGCGTCGATTCCCTCGATCGGGGACTTAGGCTGGAGTGTATGTACGGCCGGGGCACATACTGCGGCCGAAACCGTACGCCCGCGGGGCCTGTTCATACGCTCTTGTGGCCGGCGGACGGTGGATCCACAGTCACGTGCGGCACAATGGCCCTGCCCGAAGCAGGCCCACACTCTCCAGTGACGGAATCGGCGTGATGAGCAAGACGACAGTGAAGGACGTTTCCACCGAGCCCGACCCCGTGCCGGGGCCCCCCGCCGGGCCACCGCGCGAGGGCGCCGGCCGTGCGTTCGCCCTGCTGCTGGTCATCACCGGCGCCGCCGGTGTACTCGCCGCATGGGTCATCACGCTGGACAAGTTCAAGCTGCTCGAGGCCAAGGCCAGGGGCGAGACCTACGTCCCCGGCTGCAGCATCAACCCGGTGGTCGCCTGCGGCAGCATCATGGAGAGCGACCAGGCGAGCGTCTTCGGCTTCCCCAACCCGATGCTGGGCCTCGTCACCTACGGCATCGTCATCTGCGTGGGCATGAGTCTGCTCGCCGGGGCCCGCTTCCCGCGCTGGTACTGGCTCACCCTCAACGCGGGCACCCTCTTCGGCACCGTCTTCTGCGCCTGGCTGATGTTCCAGTCCCTGTACCGGATCAACGCCCTGTGCCTGTGGTGCTGTCTGGCCTGGGTCGCCACGATCATCATGTTCTGGTACGTCACGTCGTTCAACGTCCGCAAGGGCTTCCTGCCCGGCCCCGGCCGGCTCAAGAGCTTCTTCGGCGAGTTCACCTGGGTCATGCCCGTCCTGCACATCGGCATCATCGGCATGCTGATCCTGACCCGCTGGTGGGAACTCTGGACCAGCTGACCTCGAGGTCGTACCGCCCCGGAGTCACAAGGACCGCACCGACCACGTTGTCGGTGCGGTCCTTTAGGGTTTCGGTGTGGAGCCAGACCTGTTCACCGCCGCAGCCGAAGACCGCCAGGAGAAGGACCCGACCGGCAGCCCTCTCGCCGTCCGGATGCGCCCGCGCACCCTCGACGAGGTGGTGGGCCAGCAACATCTGCTGAAGCCCGGCTCACCCCTGCGCCGGCTGGTCGGCGAGGGCGCCTCCGGCCCCGCGGGCCCGTCCTCGGTGTTCCTGTGGGGACCGCCCGGCACCGGCAAGACGACCCTGGCCCACGTCGTGTCCAAGGCCACCGACCGGCGCTTCGTCGAACTGTCGGCGATCACCGCGGGCGTCAAGGAGGTCCGCGCGGTCATCGACGGCGCCCGCCGCGCCTCCGGCGGGTACGGCAAGGAGACCGTTCTCTTCCTCGACGAGATCCACCGCTTCAGCAAGGCCCAGCAGGACTCCCTGCTCCCCGCGGTCGAGAACCGCTGGGTCACGCTGATCGCCGCGACCACCGAGAACCCCTACTTCTCGGTCATCTCCCCGCTGCTGTCCCGCTCGCTCCTGCTCACCCTCGAACCCCTCACCGACGGCGACATCCGGGATCTGCTCCACCGTGCGCTCGGCGACGAGCGGGGCCTGAAGGACGCCCTCACCCTCCCCGAGGACACCGGCGACCACCTGGTGCGCATCGCCGGCGGGGACGCCCGCCGCGCCCTGACCGCCCTGGAGGCCGCCGCGGGGGCCGCTCTGGACAAGGGCGAGACGGAGATCTCCCTGGCCACCCTGGAGGAGACGGTCGACCGGGCCGCCGTGAAGTACGACCGCTCCGGCGACCAGCACTACGACGTCGCCAGCGCCCTGATCAAGTCCATCCGTGGATCCGACGTGGACGCCGCCCTGCACTACCTCGCCCGGATGATCGAGGCCGGCGAGGACCCGCGCTTCATCGCCCGCCGTCTGATGATCTCCGCCAGCGAGGACATCGGCCTCGCCGATCCGAACGTGCTGCCCATCGCGGTCGCGGCCGCCCAGGCCGTCGCCATGATCGGCTTTCCCGAGGCCGCCCTCACCCTCAGCCACGCCACCATCGCCCTCGCCCTGGCCCCCAAGTCCAACGCGGCCACCACCGCGATCGGCGCCGCTCTCGACGACGTCCGCAAGGGACTGGCCGGGCCCGTGCCGGCCCATCTGCGCGACGGGCACTACAAGGGCGCGGCCAAACTGGGCCACGCCCAGGGGTACGTGTACCCGCACGACCTGCCCGAGGGCATCGCCCGGCAGCAGTACGCCCCCGACGCCCTCAAGGACCGCGCGTACTACGAACCCACCCGGCACGGTGCCGAGGCGCGGTACGCCGACGCGGTGGGGTGGACCAGGAAGCACCTCGGTCGGAAGTAGCCGTGAGCACCCTGTAGAATCTGCCGAAGCTGCGTCCCGCGTCCGGCCCCGCAAGGGAAACCGGCACCACCAGAGCGGGACATCCAGCCGGAGACCCGCCCCCCGGGGCAGGGAATCCAGGAGCGTCGCGCACCGTCGAACGGTGTCGCGGGCAGCCCACCACCACCCGGATTCCCGGGACCGGCCGGTGGGCCACTCGCGTGCTGCACGTATGTGCCCAGGCCAGGGGAGCGGCTGCCCGGCAGGTCCCGCGCGGACCCGCGGGGTTTCCCCGACTGCGGATGCGACCTCCCTTAACCCTGGTGAGCCGGAAACTTTGGAAAAGAGACAAGAACAGTGGCGAATCAGCCCCGCCCCAAGGTCAAGAAGTCGCGTGCCCTCGGTATCGCGCTGACCCCGAAGGCCGTCAAGTACTTCGAGGCCCGCCCCTACCCGCCGGGCGAGCACGGCCGCGGCCGCAAGCAGAACTCGGACTACAAGGTCCGTCTGTTGGAGAAGCAGCGTCTGCGTGCCCAGTACGACGTCAGCGAGCGCCAGCTCGTCCGCGCGTACGAGCGCGCCGCCAAGACGACGATCAAGACCGGTGACGCCCTCGTCATCGAGCTCGAGCGCCGCCTCGACGCCCTGGTCCTGCGTTCGGGCATCGCCCGCACGATCTACCAGGCCCGCCAGATGGTCACCCACGGCCACATCCAGGTCAACGGCAAGAAGGTCGACAAGCCCTCCTTCCGTGTCCGCCCGGACGACGTCGTGCAGGTCCGTGAGCGCAGCAAGGACAAGACGCTGTTCACGATCGCCCGCGAGGGTGGCTTCGCCCCCGACGGCGAGACCCCGCGCTACCTCCAGGTGAACCTCAAGTCCCTGGCGTTCCGCCTGGACCGTGAGCCGAACCGCAAGGAGATCCCGGTGATCTGCGACGAGCAGCTCGTCGTCGAGTACTACGCCCGCTGACCCCAGCAGGCACGCGGTGACTCAGCCCGCCGTCTCCCCGCCCTTACGGGTGGGCGAGGCGGCGGGCTGCTGCGTGGGCGCCCCGACCGCCGTCTGCCGCACGCTCCCGTCCGGCGACGGATCGCCCACCGCGGCGCCGGCCCCGCGCACCGCCCGGCGGACCGCCGCGTCCCGGCCGAGCCGCGCCCCAGCCGCACGCTCTCCTCGTACCGTTCGTCGCCCAGTTGCTCCCGGGCCCGCGCCTCGCACAGCTCGTGCGGCGTGTTGTAGTGGGCCGAACCGAACAGCCACAGCCCCACCGACGGCCACATCCGCTCCGCCGCACCCTGGAGCACCGCCGCCTCGGCCGCCTTCCCCTCGACTCCGCCCGCGGCGGGCGGTAATCCGGTACGGAGTCCCGCCGGTGGCGCGATAGGCTCGGTGCACGATTTTCTCGATGTTCAGGCACGTTTCTCAGGGAGCAGGTGCGCACAGTGTCCGGTGGAGAGGTGGCCGGAATCCTGGTGGCCGTGTTCTGGGCGATCCTGGTCTCCTTCCTCGCCGTCGCACTGGCGAGGCTGGCCCAGACGCTCCGGGCGACCACCAAGCTCGTGGCGGACGTGACCGACCAGGCCGTCCCGCTGCTGGCCGACGCCTCCACCGCGGTGCGCACCGCGCAGACCCAGATCGAGCGGGTCGACGCGATCGCCTCCGACGTCCAGGAGGTCACCTCCAACGCCTCCGCCCTGTCGACCACCGTCGCCTCCACCTTCGGCGGCCCGCTGGTCAAGGTCGCCGCGTTCGGCTACGGCGTGCGCCGGGCCGTCAGCGGCCGCAGGGAGGACGCGCCCGCCAGGACGGACTCCGCCAGGACCGAGCCCGCGAAGGCGCCGGGCCGCACCGTGATCGTGGGCCGTACGGTCCCGGGCACGCGGCGGGCGAGGCGCACCCGGGGAAAGAAGGACTGACCCAGCGATGTTCCGCCGTACGTTCTGGTTCACCACCGGCGTCGCCGCAGGTGTGTGGGCCACCACCAAGGTCAACCGGAAACTGAGGCAGCTGACGCCCGAGAGCCTCGCCGCGACCGCGGCGAACAAGGCGATCGAGGCCGGCGGCCGCATCAAGGACCGGGCGGTGGACTTCGCACTCGACGTCCGCGACAACATGGCCCGCCGCGAGGCCGAACTGGGCGACGCCCTCGGTCTCGACGCCCCCGTCGGCCGGGAACTCCCGGCGTCCCGCCGGTACGCCGCCATCGAGAACCGCAACAACCCGAAGAACAACCCGCGGTACGCCGAGGGCTCGGCGTACCCGACGAACCCGTACAACCGGAATGAGGACCACTGATGGAGTCGGCTGAGATCCGCCGCCGCTGGCTGAGCTTCTTCGAGGAGCGCGGGCACACCGTCGTCCCTTCGGCGTCGCTCATCGCGGACGACCCGACTCTGCTCCTCGTCCCGGCCGGCATGGTGCCCTTCAAGCCCTACTTCCTGGGCGAGGTCAAGCCGCCCTTCGCGCGCGCCACCAGCGTCCAGAAGTGCGTCCGCACGCCGGACATCGAAGAGGTCGGCAAGACCACCCGGCACGGCACGTTCTTCCAGATGTGCGGCAACTTCTCCTTCGGCGACTACTTCAAGGAAGGCGCCATCAAACTCGCCTGGGAGCTGCTCACCAGCTCCCAGGACGACGGCGGCTACGGCCTGGACCCCGAGCGCCTGTGGATCACCGTCTACAAGGACGACGACGAGGCCGAGCGCATCTGGCGCGACGTCGTCGGCGTGCCCGAGGAGCGCATCCAGCGCCTGGGCATGAAGGACAACTACTGGTCCATGGGCGTCCCCGGCCCCTGCGGCCCCTGCTCCGAGATCAACTACGACCGCGGCCCCGAATTCGGCGCCGAGGGCGGCCCCGCCGTCAACGACGAGCGGTACGTGGAGATCTGGAACCTCGTCTTCATGCAGTACGAGCGGGGCGAGGGCATCGGCAAGGACAACTTCGAGATCCTCGGGGACCTGCCGAGCCAGAACATCGACACGGGCCTCGGCCTGGAGCGGCTCGCCATGATTCTGCAGGGCGTGCAGAACCTGTACGAGATCGACACCTCCATGGCCGTCATCGACAAGGCCACCGACCTGACCGGGGTCCGCTACGGCGACGCCCAGGACTCGGACGTCTCGCTGCGCGTGGTCACCGACCACATGCGCACCTCGGTCATGCTCATCGGCGACGGCGTCACCCCCGGCAACGAGGGCCGCGGCTACGTGCTGCGCCGCATCATGCGCCGCGCCATCCGCAACATGCGCCTGCTCGGCGCCACCGGCCCGGTCGTCAAGGACCTGGTCGACGTCGTCATCGAAATGATGGGACAGCAGTACCCCGAGCTCGTCACCGACCGCGAGCGGATCGAGAAGGTCGCCGTCGCCGAGGAGAACGCCTTCCTCAAGACACTGAAGGCCGGCACCAACATCCTCGACACCGCCGTCACCGAGACCAAGCAGTCCGGTGGCACGGTCCTGTCCGGCGACCGGGCCTTCCTGCTGCACGACACCTGGGGCTTCCCGATCGACCTCACCCTGGAGATGGCCGCCGAGCAGGGCCTCTCCGTGGACGAGGACGGCTTCCGCCGCCTGATGAAGGAGCAGCGGGAGCGGGCCAAGGCCGACGCCCGGGCCAAGAAGACCGGCCACGCCGACCTCGGCGCCTACCGCGAGATCGCGGACCGGGCCGGTGCCACCGACTTCACCGGCTACAGCGCCACCGAGGGCGAGTCCACCGTCGTGGGCATCCTGGTCGACGGTGTCTCCTCCCCGGCCGCCACCGAGGGCGACGAGGTGGAGATCGTCCTCGACCGCACCCCCTTCTACGCCGAGGGCGGCGGCCAGATCGGCGACACCGGGCGGATCAGGTCCGACTCCGGTGCCGTCATCGAGATCCGCGACTGCCAGAAGCCGGTCCCGGGCGTCTACGTGCACAAGGGCGTCGTCCAGGTCGGCGAGGTCACCCTCGGCGCCAAGGCCCACGCCTCCATCGACGAGCGCCGCCGCACGGCCATCGCCCGCGCCCACTCGGCCACCCACCTCACCCACCAGGCCCTGCGCGACGCCCTCGGTCCGACGGCCGCCCAGGCCGGTTCCGAGAACCAGCCCGGCCGCTTCCGCTTCGACTTCGGCTCGCCGTCCGCCGTTCCTACGGCCGTGATGACCGACGTCGAGCAGAAGATCAACGAGGTGCTCGCCCGCGACCTGGACGTGCGCGCCGACGTCATGGGCATCGACGAGGCCAAGAAGCAGGGCGCCATCGCCGAGTTCGGCGAGAAGTACGGCGAGCGCGTGCGCGTGGTGACCATCGGCGACTTCTCCAAGGAGCTGTGCGGCGGCACCCACGTGCACAACACCGCCCAGCTGGGCCTGGTGAAGCTGCTCGGCGAGTCCTCCATCGGCTCCGGTGTGCGCCGTATCGAAGCCCTGGTCGGCGTGGACGCCTACAACTTCCTCGCCCGCGAGCACACGGTCGTCGCCCAGCTCCAGGAGCTGATCAAGGGCCGCCCGGAGGAGCTCCCGGAGAAGGTCTCCGCCATGCTCGGCAAGCTCAAGGACGCCGAGAAGGAGATCGAGAAGTTCCGTGCCGAGAAGGTGCTCCAGGCCGCCGGAGGCCTCGCCGAGTCCGCCAAGGACGTCCACGGCGTCGCCCTGGTGACCGGCCAGGTCCCGGACGGCACCACCGCCGACGACCTGCGCAAGCTGGTGCTCGACGTGCGCGGCCGGATCCAGGGCGGCCGGGCCGCCGTGGTCGCCCTGTTCACCACCGTCAACGGCAAGCCCCTCACGGTCATCGCCACCAACGAGGCCGCCCGTGAGCGCGGTCTCAAGGCCGGTGACCTGGTCCGCGCCGCCGCCAAGACCCTCGGCGGCGGCGGTGGCGGCAAGCCGGACGTCGCCCAGGGCGGCGGCCAGAACCCGGCCGCCATCGGCGACGCCGTGGACGCCGTCGAGCGGCTCGTGGCGGACACGGCCAAGTGAGCGGACCGGTGAACGATCCCTCGGGCGGCCGGACCATGCGCCGCGGCCGCCGGCTCGCGATCGACGTCGGGGACGCCCGGATCGGGGTCGCCTCGTGCGACCCCGACGGGATCCTCGCCACCCCGGTCGAGACCGTCCCCGGCCGGGACGTCCCGGCGGCTCACCGGCGCCTTCGCGGGCTCGTGGAGGAGTACGAGCCGATCGAGGTCGTCGTCGGCCTCCCTCGCTCCCTCAAGGGGGGCGAGGGCCCCGCCGCGGTCAAGGTCCGGGCCTTCGCGCAGGAACTGGCCCGCGGGATCGCCCCGGTGCCCGTGCGTCTCATCGACGAACGGATGACGACGGTGACGGCGAGCCAGGGGCTGCGTGCCTCGGGCGTGAAGTCGAAGAAGGGACGCTCCGTCATCGACCAGGCCGCCGCCGTGATCATCCTCCAGCAGGCCCTTGAATCCGAACGGGTGTCAGGCAATGCACCCGGTGAGGGCGTCGAAGTGGCGAGGTGATCGCGGTACGGTAACGTTCCGCGCGATGCGGTGGCGTTCGAACAGCCGCCGCGAAAGAGAGGCGCAACGGACGCCGGCCACCCCCACAGCCGCGTGACCGCCGCCTCGCGGCTCTAGGGGATCGATGACTGAGTATGGCCGGGGCCAAGGCTCCGAACCGTGGCATCCGGACGACCCGTTGTACGGGGACGGCGGATGGGCCGGGCAGCAGACCCAGCAGGGTCAGCAGCCCCAGCAGCCCCCCTACGACGGCCAGGCGCAGCTCTACCCGCAGCAGTCGCAGCAGCCCCAGCAGCAATACGGCGACTGGGGCACCGCCGAGCAGCAGGGCGGGTACGGACAGCAGCAGCAGTACGCGCCGCACGACCAGCAGGGCCATCAGCAGCAGGGTCACCAGCAGTACGACCAGCAGCAGTACGGCGAGCAGCACTACGGTCAGCAGTACGCCCCCCAGCAGGCGCAGTACCCGGACCAGCAGAACCCGGACCAGCAGCAGTACGACACGGGCGGCTGGCAGACCGGCGCTCACGCCCACCCGCAGGACCCGTACGCGGCGGCCGATCCCACGGACCCGTACGGGCAGCAGGGCGGGGCGTACGGCGCCCAGCAGCCCGACCCCTACGCGACCCCCGACGCCTACCCGCCGCCCGAGCCGCCCGCCCGGCGCGGCGCCGAGCCCGAACGGCAGCCGGAGCAGGACGCGGAACCGGAGCCGCGGACCGACTGGGACCCGGGCCCCGACCAGGGTGAACACGCCTTCTTCTCGGACGACGACGATGACGAGGGCGACGAGGGTGACAAGCCCGGCGGTCGCGGCGAGCGCCGTGGCAGGAGCGCCAAGGGAGGCAAGGGCACCAAGAGCGCCAAGGGCACCAAGGACAAGAAGCGACGCAGCGGGGTCGCCTGCCTCGTGGTGGTGGTGGTCCTCGGCGGCGGTGTGGCCGGTGTGAGCTATGTCGGCTGGCAGTTCGTCAAGGATCGTTTCGCCAGCGCCCCGGACTTCGCGGGCGACGGGAATGGTGAACAGGTCACCGTCACGATCCCCAAGGGCTCGACCGGGTCCGCCATCGGTCAGGTGCTCAAGAAGGAAGGAGTCGTCAAGAGCGTCGACGCCTTCGTCGCGGCCCAGGCGAGCAACCCGCAGGGCAAGACACTCCAGGACGGCGTTTACACGCTTCAGCTGGAGATGTCGGCCGAGAGCGCGGTCGAGCTGATGCTCAGCCCGAAGAGCCGCAACAACCTGGTCATCCCCGAGGGCAGGCGCAACGCCGAGATCTACAAGCTCATCGACCAACGCCTCGAGGTCGAGGACGGGACCACCGCGAAGGTTGCCAAGGCGGACTGGGAGAAGCTCGGCCTGCCCGACTGGGCGGTGAACGGCGAGGACGTCAAGGACCCGTTGGAAGGGTTCCTGTTCCCCTCCAGTTACGGCGTGTCCGAGGGACAGACGCCCGAGGACGTGCTGAAGAGCATGGTCGAGCAGGCCACCGCGACCTACGAGAAACTCGGTGTCGAGAAGAAGGCCGAGAGTCTCGGGCTCGAGGACCCGTGGCAGCTGGTCACCGTGGCGAGCCTCGTCCAGGCCGAGGGCACCAGCCACAGCGACTTCCGCAAGATGTCCGAGGTCATCTACAACCGGCTCAAGCCGGGCAACACCGAGACCAACGGCATGCTGGAGTTCGACTCCACCTACAACTACGTCAAGAACCAGAGCAAGCTCGACCTGAGCCTCCGCGAGCTCAGGAACTATGACAACCCCTACAACACGTACTTCTACAAGGGCCTGCCGCCCGGACCGATCAGCAACCCGGGCGAGGACGCCATCAAGGGCGCGCTCAGTCCGACGGGCGAGGGCTGGTACTACTTCATCTCGCTCGACGGAAAGACGAGTGAGTTCACCAAGACCAACGCCGAGCACCAGAAGCTGGTCGACAAGTGGAATGCATCGAGGGGCAACTGATGGTCGCACCCCGCCGCGCGGCCGTCCTCGGCTCCCCGATCGCCCACTCCCTCTCCCCGGTGCTGCACCGCACCGCCTACGCGGAGCTGGGGCTGGAGGGCTGGACGTACGACCGCTTCGACGTCGACGAGCAGGCCCTGCCGGGTTTCTTCGAGACGCTCGGGGACGACTGGGCCGGGCTGTCGCTGACCATGCCGCTGAAGCGGGCCGTGATCCCGTTGCTGGACGGGATCAGCGACACCGCCGCCGCGGTCGACGCGGTCAACACCGTCGTTCTCGCCGAGGACGGCCGGCGGACCGGCGACAACACCGACATCCCCGGCATGGTCGCCGCTCTGCGCGAGCACGGCATCGACAAGGTGGACACCGCCGCGATCCTCGGCGCCGGAGCCACCGCGTCGTCCGCGCTCGCCGCGCTGTCCCGGATCTGCGCCGGCGAGGTCGTCGTCTATGTGCGCGGCGCCGCGCGCGGCGCCGAGATGCGGCAGTGGGCCGAACGCCTGGACGTGACGGTGCGCATCGCCGACTGGGCCGACGCCGAGCAGGCCCTGCACGCCCCGCTGGTGGTCACCACGACCCCGGCGGGCGTCACCGACGGCCTCGCCCGAGCCGTCCCGGAACGTCCCGCGGCTCTCTTCGACGTGCTCTACGACCCCTGGCCGACCGTTCTCGCGGCCCGCTGGTCGGCGTACGGCGGCGCGGTGGTCGGCGGCCTCGACCTGCTGGTGCACCAGGCGGTGCTCCAGGTCGAGCAGATGACGGGCTGCTCACCGGCCCCGCTGGACGCCATGCGAAAAGCAGGGGAGCGGGCGCTCGCGGCCCGATAGGATCCCGTCCGGTTCCGCAGGGGGCGGAACCGGGGAGGGGCACGTGTTCATGTCCGCAGGCACACCACTGGCATCCGTGAGGTCTCAGATCTTAAACGCGTTGATGGGCTTTCTGCCCGGCTGGGTGCAGATCACGGTGCTGGCCCTGATCGTTCTCGCCTTCGTCGGGTCCTGCGCCGTCAAGATCAAGCGCAGGGCCGCATACCGGCGCGCCACCGACGCGGGCCGGCCGGTCCACGCGGCGGCCCAGTACGGGCAGGGCAGCGGAGCCGACTACCTGGGCCAGTACGCGCCGCGGCCCAGCCAGGCCGGCCCGCCCGCCCGCACCACACGCCCCTGCGCAGGTCACGGCGGGGGAGAGCGGTGCCGACTTCCTCGGGGCCTACGCACCCGCGCGGCAGCGCCCGGATGACGGCCGGGCCTGACGGCCGGGCCTGACGGCCGGGACCGGCCGCCGGAGGCCGGGGCCACCGGACCGGGAGACCGGACCGCCTCGCCAGGACCCTGGCACCCGCGGCTCTTCCGCCCCGGCGCCGCTCGTCCGACTGATGGACCGGCGACCGGACACGCCGCACGAACGTGGGAGGATCGGACGTGGCGGGCCGGGGCCGCGCACCCCGTCGCGCCGTAGTCGTACGCGACGCCGCGTGCGCGGGGCAGTACCGGGCGCGAGCATGGAGGAGCACCGTTGAGCAGGTTGCGCTGGCTGACCGCGGGGGAGTCCCACGGTCCCGCACTCGTCGCGACGCTGGAGGGTCTTCCCGCCGGCGTGCCGATCACCACGGACATGGTGGCGGACCATCTCGCGAGGCGGCGGCTGGGCTATGGCCGCGGTGCCCGGATGAAGTTCGAGCGGGACGAGGTCACCTTCCTCGGTGGTGTGCGGCACGGTCTCACCCTGGGCTCCCCGGTCGCGGTGATGGTGGGCAACACCGAGTGGCCGAAGTGGGAGCAGGTCATGGCGGCCGACCCGGTCGACCCCGAGGTGCTGGCCGGCCTGGCCCGCAACGCCCCGCTGACCCGCCCGCGCCCCGGCCACGCCGACCTCGCCGGCATGCAGAAGTACGGCTTCGACGAGGCCCGTCCGATCCTGGAACGGGCCTCCGCGCGCGAGACCGCGGCCCGCGTGGCACTGGGCGCGGTGGCCCGCTCGTACCTGAAGGAGACGGCCGGCATCGAGATCGTCTCCCACGTGGTGGAGCTGGCGGCCGCCCAGGCCCCCTACGGGGTGTACCCGACCCCGGCCGACGTGGAGAAGCTGGACGAGGACCCGGTGCGCTGCCTGGACGCGGACGCGTCGAAGGCGATGGTCGCCGAGATCGACCAGGCCCACAGGGACGGCGACACCCTCGGCGGAGTCGTCGAGGTGCTGGCCTACGGCGTACCGGTCGGCCTCGGCTCGCACGTGCACTGGGACCGGCGCCTGGACGCCCGGCTGGCCGCCGCACTCATGGGCATCCAGGCGATCAAGGGAGTGGAGGTCGGCGACGGCTTCGACCTGGCACGGGTGCCCGGCTCCCGGGCGCACGACGAGATCGTCGCCACCGACGACGGCATCAGGCGCTCCTCGGGCCGCTCCGGCGGCACCGAGGGCGGTCTGAGCACCGGTGAGCTGCTGCGGGTCCGGGCGGCGATGAAGCCGATCGCGACCGTGCCGCGGGCGCTGAAGACCGTGGACGTCGTCACCGGCGAGGAGACCGCCGCCCACCACCAGCGCTCCGACGTGTGCGCCGTGCCGGCGGCCGGCATCGTCGCCGAGGCCATGGTCGCCCTGGTCCTCGCGGACGCGGTCGCGGAGAAGTTCGGCGGCGACAGCGTTCCCGAGACCCGCCGCAACGTGACGTCCTACCTCGAGAACCTGGCCATCCGGTGACTGCGCTGATCGTGCTGGTCGGCCCGATGGGCGTCGGCAAGTCCACCGTCGGGCAACTGCTGGCCGAGCACCTGGGCGTCGGCTACCGGGACACCGACGACGACATCGTCGCCGGGACGGGCCGCAGCGTCGCCGAGATCTTCGTGGACGAGGGCGAGTCCGCCTTCCGCGCGCTCGAGAAGCAGGCTGTGCGCACCGCGCTCGCCGAACACGAGGGTGTCCTGGCCCTGGGCGGCGGCGCCGTCCTCGACGCCGACACGCGCGCGCTGCTCGCCGGGCAGCGGGTCGTCTACCTGTCGATGGACGTCGAGGAGGCGGCCAGGCGCACCGGCCTCAACGTCGCCCGGCCGCTGCTCGCCGTCAATCCGCGCAAGCAGTGGCGCGAGCTGATGGAGGCCCGGCGCCCTCTGTACGAGGAGGTGGCCACGGTCGTCGTGGCCACGGACGGCCGCACGCCGGAAGAGGTCACCCGCTCCGCCCTGGACGCACTGGAGATGAAGACCGTATCCCCCGGGGACAACCCCCGGACCCCCGGCCGGAGGACGTTGTGACAGACCAGGTGACAAGGATTCAGGTCGGCGGCACCGCGGGCACCGACCCGTACGAGGTCCTGGTGGGCCGGCAGCTCCTGGGCGAGCTCGGCGGGCTGATCGGGACCGCCGCCAAGCGGGTCGCGGTCGTGCACCCCGAGGCCCTGGCCGAGACCGGCGAGGCGCTCCGCGCCGATCTCGCCGAGCAGGGCTACGAGGCCGTCGCCATCCAGGTGCCGAACGCGGAGGAGGCCAAGACCGCCGAGGTCGCCGCCTACTGCTGGAAGGCGCTCGGCCAGTCCGGATTCACCCGTACCGACGTCATCGTCGGCGTGGGCGGCGGCGCCAGCACCGACCTGGCCGGGTTCGTGGCCGCCACCTGGCTGCGCGGGGTGCGCTGGATCGCGGTGCCGACCACGGTGCTGGCCATGGTCGACGCGGCCGTCGGGGGCAAGACCGGCATCAACACCGCCGAGGGCAAGAACCTCGTGGGCGCCTTCCACCCGCCCGTCGGTGTGCTGTGCGACCTCGCCGCCCTGGATTCCCTCCAGACCAACGACTACGTCTCCGGGCTGGCGGAGGTCATCAAGGCCGGCTTCATCGCCGACCCGGTGATCCTCGACCTCATCGAGGCCGATCCGCAGGCCGCCCGCACCCCGGCCGGCCCGCACACCGCCGAGCTCATCGAGCGCTCGATCCGGGTCAAGGCCGACGTCGTCTCCTCCGATCTGAAGGAGGCGGGCCGCCGGGAGATCCTGAACTACGGTCACACGCTCGGCCACGCCATCGAGAAGAACGAGCGCTACAAGTGGCGCCACGGCGCGGCGGTGTCGGTGGGTATGCACTTCGCCGCCGAACTCGGCCGGCTCGCCGGCCGGCTGGACGACGCCACCGCCGACCGGCACCGCGCCGTCCTCGAATCGGTCGGGCTGCCCCTGTACTACCGCCACGACCAGTGGCCCAGGCTGCTGGAGAACATGAGGGTCGACAAGAAGTCCCGCGGCGACCTGCTGCGCTTCATCGTCCTCGACGGCCTCGCCAAGCCCACCGTGCTGGAGGGACCGGACCCGGCGGTGCTGCTCGCCGCGTACGGAGAAGTCGCGAAGTAGCACCCGTGGACCCCGCCCCCGTCGGCAGACCGGTGCCCGGCGGGGCAAGCCACTGCCCCGCCGGGCAATCGGCGCGGCAGGTTGGGCACTCAGGGCCATTTTCGGCCGTTCATCGGACAACGGCAGGGGCGGTACCCGTTCGAACAGCCGCCCCGACGCTCTAGGCTGTCGGAGAGCGCGGGGACCCACCCTGCCATCAGTGCTTGTCGCCTGCGGCGAGTGAACCGAGCCCAGCAGACCGAGACGGAGTGGCACCGGATGCAGCACGCAGTGGGTTCTCCGCTGCCGCCGCCCCACCGACCGGGGCACGGACCGGCCGACGGCTGGTCACCGGCCGCACATCATCCGGGAGGGCACCCCCCGGGAGCGCACCAGGGGCCCGTCCCGGTGCCCGCGCCACCGCCGCCCCCCGGCTACCCCGGACCGGCGCCGCAGCCCATGGGCGTCCCGCGGTCCCCGCATCCGCCACCGGACACCACCGGGCACGTGCCGCTGCCGCCGGGCGGCCCCGTCGCCATGCCCAGTGCCCCGCAGGCCCTCGCGGCGGCCGACCCGGCCGGCACGACCCTCGCGGTCCTGCTCATAGGCCCCGCGGGCGCCGGGAAGACCAGCGTCGCCAAGTACTGGGCGGAGCACCGCCGGGTGCCGACCGCGCACATCAGCCTGGACGACGTACGGGAGTGGGTGCGGTCCGGCTTCGCCGATCCGCAGACCGGGTGGAACGACCACTCGGAGGCGCAGTACCGGCTGGCCCGCCGCACCTGCGGCTTCGCCGCGCGCAATTTCCTCGCCAACGGGATCTCCTGCATCCTCGACGACGCAGTCTTCCCCGACCGTCCGGTCGTCGGCCTCGGTGGCTGGAAACGGCATGTGGGGCCCGGCCTGCTGCCGGTCGTGCTGCTGCCCGGTCTGGACATCGTCCTGGAACGCAACGCCGAGCGGTCCGGCAACCGCCGCCTCGGCGACGAGGAGGTCGCCCGCATCCACGGCCGTATGGCCGGCTGGTACGGCTCGGGCCTCCCGATCATCGACAACTCCCAGCTCGGCGTACCGGAAACGGCCGACGTCCTGGACGACGTCCTCGCCAGGTCCATCGCCAGCCCTCCGTCCTGGTGAGCCACGCGATGCTGCCGGGCCCACCGGCAGCGCCCGCACGCCTGCCGTGGGCAGGCGCGGTGTGTTCCCGCCGGCCGGGCCCGCTGGACCTGCCGGACAGGCTCTGAGGGCCGCTCGGCCAACTCCCTCCGTCTTACCGTGGTGGTGTCTCCGGGCGCCGCCGGTGACGGCCCCATCGGGCGGGTGGCCGGGTCTCCGGCCGTTCCGTAGCGGGCGTCCTCACCCACTTCCGTCCCCATCCCCGCTTCCGTCCCCGTTCCCGCTTCCTTCCCCGTTCCCGCTCCCGCCCGCCGGACACGGCCGCAGCAGCCCGCCCGGGGTCGCCCGGCGCCGGTACCTCGTCGCGCTGTCCCGGGACGCTGCCGGGTGCCGCCGCCCACTCGGACCTCTCGACCGGCGGTTTTCGGCCACCGCTCATAGGCTCGGGACATGTCTGAGGTGTACGCGCTCCGCCGGACGCGGCTGAGGGAATGCTGCAACGCGGGGGGCAGCGCGGCGGCGCTGGTCACCCGGCCCGCCAACGTGCGCTATCTCGCGGGCCCCGCCCCCGAAGGCGCCGTGCTGCTGCTGAGCCAGACCGAGGACTTCCTGGTGTGCGCCGGGCTGCCCGACGACCGTGGTGAGCAGAGCCGGCCCGACGAGGAGCTGCGGGTGCACGTCGTGCCCGGCACCGGCGGTGATCCCGCCGTCGAGGCCGCCGGGCTCGCTGCCGCCGGGGGCGCCGACTCCCTCGCCGTCGAGGAGCACCACCTCACCGTGACCCGGCACCGCGCCCTCCGCTCGGTCGCCCCCGGGCTGCGCCTGGCCGATGTCGGCGGCGCCGTCGAACAGCTCCGGGTGGTCAAGGACGAGGAGGAGATCTCCTGTCTGCGTATCGGTGCGGAGATCGCCGACCAGGCCCTCGGCGAGCTGCTGGAATCCATCCTCGTCGGCCGCACCGAACGGCATCTCGCGCTGGAACTGGAGCGCCGCCTGGTCGACCACGGCGCAGACGGCCCCGCCTTCGCCACCTCCGTCGCCACCGGCCCGAACGCCGGGCGGCCCGGCCACCGGCCCACCGACCGGCGGGTGGAGGAGGGCGACTTCCTCTCCGTCTGTCTCGGCGCCGCCTACCGCGGGTACCGCTGCGAGATCGGCCGTACGTTCGTCATCGGCACCGCTCCCGCGGACTGGCAGATCGAGTTGTACGACCTTGTCTTCACCGCTCAGCGGGCCGGCCGGGAGTCCCTCGTACCCGGTGCCGCCTGCCGTGACGTGGACCGCGCGGCCCGCCAGGTGCTGGACAGCGCGGGGTACGCGGCGGCCCTTCCGGCGCTCACCGGACACGGGGTCGGACTCGAAATCGACGAGGACCCTCAACTGACCCCCGGGACCATGGGTAAACTGGACGCTTGTGTGCCGGTCACCGTCGAACCAGGGGTTCACCTCCCGGGCCGGGGCGGTGTCCGGATCGATGACACGCTCGTCGTGCGCCCCGAGGCGGACGGCGGACCCGAGCTACTCACCATCACGACCAAGGAGCTGCTGGCGCTCTAGCTTCGCGCCGAGTGCCGGCCCCGAGTCGTCTCACGTCAGTCCAGGAGATTCCGCAACGTGGCTTCCACGAACGACCTCAAGAACGGCATGGTGCTCAAGCTCGAAGGCGGCCAGCTCTGGTCCGTCGTCGAGTTCCAGCACGTCAAGCCCGGCAAGGGCCCGGCCTTCGTGCGCACCAAGCTCAAGAACGTGCTCTCCGGCAAGACCGTCGACAAGACCTTCAACGCCGGTGTGAAGGTCGACACCGCCACCGTCGACAAGCGGGACATGCAGTTCTCCTACATGGACGGCGACTACTTCGTCTTCATGGACATGGAGACCTACGACCAGCTGCACATCGACCGCAAGGTCGTCGGCGACGCCGCCCACTTCCTCGTCGAGGGCTTCGAAGCCACCGTCGCGCAGCACGAGGGAGAGGTGCTCTTCGTCGAGCTCTCGGCCGCCGTCGAGCTGACCGTGGCCGAGACCGAGCCGGGCGTCCAGGGCGACCGCTCCACCGGTGGCACCAAGCCGGCCACGCTGGAGACCGGGCACCAGATCCAGGTCCCGCTCTTCATCACCACCGGTGAGAAGATCAAGGTCGACACCCGCACGAGCGACTACCTCGGCCGGGTGAACAGCTAACCGTGGCTGCCCGCAACACGGCCCGCAAGCGCGCCTTCCAGATCCTCTTCGAGGGCGACCAGCGCGGCGCCGACGTCCTGACGGTCCTGGCGGACTGGGTCCGGCACTCCCGGTCCGACACCCGGCAGCCGCCGGTGAGCGAGTACACGATGCAGCTGGTCGAGGGCTACGCGCAGCACGCGTCGCGCATCGACGAGCTGATCTCCCAGTACTCGGTCGGCTGGACCCTGGACCGCATGCCGGTCGTCGACCGCAACATCCTGCGTCTCGGCGCGTACGAGCTGATCTGGGTCGACGAGACCCCGGACGCCGTCGTCCTCGACGAGATGGTGCAGCTGGCGAAGGAGTTCTCCACGGACGAGTCGCCCTCGTTCGTCAACGGCCTCCTCGGCCGGTTCAAGGAGCTCAAGCCCTCGCTCCGCCGCGACGAGGTCTGATCCGGCACCGGCCGGCCGTACAGGCCCGGACCGGCACGGACACGCCGGAGGGCCCGCAGCACGACTGGCTGCGGGCCCTCCGGCGTGTCCGGGGCTCCCCCCGGCCGCCCCCTGACCTGTTCCTCGGCCCGCGGAACGAACGCGGAACGAACACCGCCGGGGTGGCCCGACCTCTGCAGGTCGGGCCACCCCGGCGGTACGTTTCTGCTCGGGCGGTGGTGCGGTCAGCCCTCGTCGTGCGAGGCGACCGCGCGACGCGCGTCCGGATCCAGTACGCCCCAGCTGATCAGCTGCTCGGTGAGGACCGAGGGCGACTGGTCGTAGATCACGGCGAGCGTGCGCAGGTCGTCCTGGCGGATCGAGAGCACCTTGCCGTTGTAGTCGCCGCGCTGGGACTGGATCGTCGCCGCGTACCGCTGCAACGGACCGGCCTTCTCCGGCGGCACCGTGGCCAGCCGCTCCAGGTCGAGGACAAGCTTCGGCGGCGGCTCGGCGGCGCCACCCGGGGTGGTACCGGGAAGCAGTTCCTGCACCGGAACGCCGTAGAAGTCCGCCAGTTCGGCAAGACGCTGCACGGTCACTGCGCGGTCGCCGCGCTCGTACGAACCGACCACGACCGCCTTCCAGCGGCCCTGGGACTTCTCCTCGACACCGTGGAGGGAAAGGCCCTGCTGGGTGCGGATCGCGCGGAGCTTGGCCCCGAGTTGTTTGGCGTATTCGCTGGACATATAGCTCCCGGGCACTGTGTCGACGCGACCGGCATGATTTCCGGGCCGCGCGGCTGGTAACTCACTGTGAGGTTACGCAGAGTTACTCTCGCCCGTCAAGCCGAACGGTCCACACCGACTCTTCCGGAGCCGGCGCGGACCGTTGCGCCGATGGAGTGGCCGGCGGTGGCGGGAGGGGGAATCGGGGGTGTCGCTCCCCACCTGGTAGCGTGGCCGCCGTAATCCCGACGTCCTTTAAGGTCCGTCCCGTGAGGCGGAGAAGGAGGTCCGTTCACATGGACACGCACTCCGACGCGCGGCCCGTTCTCGAAGGCCCCGACATCGCGCGGGTACTGACCCGCATCGCCCACGAGATCGTCGAGCGCGCCAAGGGCGCCGACGACGTGGTGCTCCTCGGCATCCCGACCCGGGGCGTCTTCCTCGCCCAGCGGCTCGCCGCCAAGCTCGAGCAGGTCACCGAGCGCAAGGTCCCGGTCGGCTCGCTCGACATCACCATGTACCGCGACGACCTGCGCATGCACCCGCCGCGCACGCTGGCCCGCACCGAGATCCCCGGCGACGGCATCGACGGCCGGCTGGTCGTCCTCGTCGACGACGTGCTCTTCTCCGGGCGTACCATCCGTGCCGCCCTCGACGCGCTGAACGACATCGGGCGCCCGCGCGCGGTGCAGCTCGCCGTCCTCGTCGACCGCGGCCACCGCGAACTGCCCATCCGCGCCGACTACGTCGGCAAGAACCTCCCCACGTCGTTGCGGGAGACGGTCAAGGTCCTGCTCGCCGAGGAGGACGGTCGCGACACCGTGCTGCTCGGCGCCAAGCAGCCCTCCCCGTAGCGATCCGGGCGCGCGGCACCCACGCGCGCCGGTCCGGTGCGCCGTCACGCCCCGCGCTGCCCGGATTCTCCCGTTCTTCCGAATGAACTGTCTTACGGAGCCTGAAAGATGCAGCGTCATCTCATCTCGGCCGCCGACCTCACCCGCGACGACGCCGTCCTGATCCTCGACACCGCCGAGGAGATGGCCCGGGTCGCCGACCGGCCGATCAAGAAACTGCCGACCCTGCGCGGCCGGACCGTCGTCAACCTCTTCTTCGAGGACTCCACCCGGACCCGGATCTCCTTCGAGGCCGCCGAGAAGCGGCTGTCCGCGGACGTCATCAACTTCACCGCCAAGGGGTCCAGCGTCTCCAAGGGCGAGTCGCTCAAGGACACCGCCCAGACCCTGGAGGCCATGGGCGTCGACGCCGTCGTCATCCGGCACGGTGCCTCCGGAGCCCCGTACCGGCTGGCCACCTCCGGCTGGATCGACGCGCACGTCATCAACGCCGGCGACGGCACCCACCAGCACCCCACCCAGGCCCTGCTCGACGCCTTCACCATGCGGCGCCGGCTCGTCGGCCGGGACACCGGGATCGGCCAGGACCTCGCCGGCCGGCGCATCACGCTGGTCGGCGACGTCCTGCACAGCAGGGTCGCCCGCTCCAACGTCGACCTGCTGCACACCCTGGGCGCCGAGGTCACCCTCGTCGCCCCGCCGACGCTGCTGCCGGTCGGCGTCGAGGCCTGGCCCTGCGAGGTCTCCTACGACCTCGACCGCACCCTGCCCAAGTCCGACGCCGTGATGATGCTGCGCGTGCAGCGCGAGCGGATGAAGGCCGCGTTCTTCCCGACCGAGCGCGAGTACTCACGGCGCTACGGCCTCGACGGCGAGCGCATGCGACGGATGCCCGAACACGCGATCGTGATGCACCCCGGCCCCATGGTCCGGGGCATGGAGATCACCGCCGAGGTGGCCGACTCCGAGCGCTGCACCGTCGTCGAACAGGTCACCAACGGGGTCTCCATCCGGATGGCCGTCCTGTACCTGCTGCTCGGGGGCAACGAACCCGCCCTCACCCACGCCGTCCGCACCACGGAGGAGAAGTAACACGATGAGCAAGACCCTGATCCGCGGTGCGAAGGTGCTCGGCGGCGACCCGCAGGACGTGCTGATCGACGGCGGGACCGTCGTGGCCGTCGGCACCGGGCTGAGCGCCGAGGACGCCGGTCGTACCGGAGACGCGCAGGAGGTGACCGTCGTCGAGGCGGACGGCAAGGTGCTGCTGCCCGGCCTGGTCGACCTGCACACCCATCTGCGCGAGCCCGGCCGCGAGGACTCCGAGACCGTGCTGACCGGCACCCGCGCGGCGGCGAGCGGCGGCTACACCGCCGTGTTCGCCATGGCCAACACCTTCCCCGTCGCCGACACCGCCGGCGTCGTCGAGCAGGTCTGGCGGCTCGGCAAGGAACACGGCTACTGCGACGTACGGCCCGTGGGCGCCGTCACCGTCGGCCTGGAGGGCAGCACGCTCGCCGAACTGGGCGCCATGCACGAGTCCGCGGCCGGCGTCACCGTCTTCTCCGACGACGGCAAGTGCGTCCACGACGCCGTGATCATGCGGCGCGCCCTGGAGTACGTGAAGGCCTTCGACGGCGTCGTCGCCCAGCACGCGCAGGAGCCCCGGCTGACCGAGGGCGCCCAGATGAACGAGGGCGTCGTCTCCGCCGAGCTGGGCCTGGGCGGCTGGCCGGCCGTCGCCGAGGAGTCGATCATCGCCCGGGACGTGCTGCTCGCCGAGCACGTCGGCTCCCGCGTCCACATCTGCCACCTGTCGACCGCGGGCAGCGTCGAGATCGTCCGCTGGGCCAAGTCCCGCGGCATCGACGTCACCGCCGAGGTCACCCCGCACCACCTCCTGCTCACCGACGAGCTGGTCCGGTCGTACAACCCGGTCTACAAGGTCAACCCGCCGCTGCGCACCGAGCGGGACGTCATGGCACTGCGCGAGGCGCTCGCCGACGGCACCATCGACATCGTCGCCACCGACCACGCCCCGCACCCGCACGAGGACAAGGACTGCGAGTGGGCCGCCGCGGCCATGGGAATGGTCGGCCTGGAGACCGCGCTGTCCGTGGTCCAGGAGACCATGGTGGACACGGGCCTGCTGGACTGGGCCGGCGTCGCCGACCGGATGTCCTTCACACCCGCGCGCATCGGACGGGCCGAAGGCCACGGCCGCCCCGTCTCGGCGGGTGAACCGGCCAACCTCACACTCGTCGACACGGCATACCGTGGTTCCGTGGACCCCGCGGGCTTCGCCTCGCGCAGCCGCAACACCCCGTACGAGGGCCGCGCGCTGCCGGGCCGTGTCACGCACACCTGGCTCCGGGGCACGGCCACGCTCATCGACGGGAAGCTCACGTGACACCTGTAATCCTGCTGGCCGCCGAGAAGAGATCGGCGGAAGTGACCGACTGGGCCGCCCGGATCGGCTGGGTCGTCGGACTCGCCCTCTTCGTCGCGCTCGTCTACTGGCTGATGCGCGAGGGCTGGAAGTGGCGCGGCACCCTCCAGGGCGACCTGCCCGAGCTGCCCACTGTGCCGGAATCGCCGGGTGCGGCGAAACTGACGATGAGCGGCCGCTACCACGGCTCCACTACCGCCGGGCAGTGGCTGGACCGCATCGTGGCGCACGGCCTGGGTACCCGCAGCCGGGCCGAGCTCACCCTGACGGACGCGGGACTGGACGTCGTACGCCCCGGCGCGAGCGATTTCTTCGTCCCCGTCGCCGCGCTGCGCGGGGCCCGGCTCGACAAGGGCATCGCCGGCAAGGTCCTCACCGAGGGCGGTCTGCTCGTTGTGACCTGGGCGCACGGCGACAAGCTGATCGACTCCGGCTTCCGCTCGGACCACGCGGCCGAGCACACCGCATGGGTCGAGAACCTGAACAACATGATCAACAAGACGGAAACGGAAGGCGCACGATGACGACCTCCACCAAGGGAGCCGCCAGGACTCCCGCCGTACTCGTCCTCGAGGACGGCCGGATCTTCCGCGGCCGTGCCTACGGGGCAGTGGGGGAGACCTTCGGCGAAGCCGTGTTCTCCACCGGCATGACCGGCTACCAGGAGACCCTCACCGACCCGTCCTACCACCGCCAGGTCGTGGTCATGACCGCTCCGCACGTCGGCAACACCGGCGTCAACGACGACGACCCCGAGTCCCGGCGGATCTGGGTCGCCGGCTACGTCGTGCGCGACCCCGCGCGCGTGCCGTCCAACTGGCGCTCCCGCCGCGCCCTGGACGAGGAACTCGCCGCCCAGGGCATCGTCGGCATCAGCGGCATCGACACCCGCGCGCTCACCCGCCACCTGCGCGAGCGGGGCGCCATGCGCGTCGGCATCTTCAGTGGTGGCACCGCGGCGGACGACGCCACCCTGCTGGCCCGCGTCCGGGAAGTCCCCCCGATGAAGGGCGCCGACCTCGCGGCCGAGGTCGCCACCAGCGAGCCCTACGTCGTCCCGGCGGTCGGCGAGAAGAGGTTCACGGTCGCCGCCGTCGACCTCGGCATCAAGGGCATGACCGCGCAGCGCATGGCCCAGCGCGGCATCGAGGTGCACGTCCTGCCCGCCGCCGCCACCGTGGACGACGTCTACGCCGTGGAGCCCGACGGAGTGTTCTTCTCCAACGGACCCGGCGACCCCGCCACCGCCGACCACCCCGTCTCCGTGATGCGGGCCGTCCTGGAGCGCGGCACCCCGCTGTTCGGCATCTGCTTCGGCAACCAGATCCTCGGCCGCGCCCTCGGCTTCGGCACCTACAAGCTCAAGTACGGCCACCGCGGCATCAACCAGCCGGTCCAGGACCGTACGACCGGCAAGGTCGAGATCACCACGCACAACCACGGCTTCGCCGTCGACGCCCCCCTCGACCAGGTCTCCGACACCCCGTTCGGCCGCGCCGAGGTGTCCCACGTCTGCCTCAACGACAACGTGGTGGAAGGGCTCCGGCTGCTCGACAAGCCGGCCTTCAGTGTCCAGTACCACCCGGAAGCGGCGGCGGGCCCGCACGACGCCGCCTACCTGTTCGACCGCTTCGTTTCTCTGATGGAGGGCCAGCGTGCCTAAGCGCACCGATATCCAGTCCGTCCTGGTCATCGGCTCCGGCCCGATCGTCATCGGCCAGGCCGCCGAGTTCGACTACTCCGGCACCCAGGCGTGCCGGGTCCTGAGGGCCGAGGGCCTTCGAGTGATCCTGGTCAACTCCAACCCGGCGACGATCATGACCGACCCGGAGATCGCCGACGCCACCTACGTCGAGCCCATCACCCCCGAGTTCGTCGAGAAGATCATCGCCAAGGAGCGGCCGGACGTCCTGCTGCCCACCCTGGGCGGCCAGACGGCCCTCAACACCGCGATCTCGATGCACGAGAACGGCGTCCTGGAGAAGTACGGCGTCGAGCTGATCGGCGCCAACGTGGAGGCCATCAACAAGGGCGAGGACCGCGAACTGTTCAAGGGCGTCGTGGAGGAGGTCCGCCGCAAGACCGGGCACGGCGAGTCCGCCCGCTCGGTCATCTGCCACACCATGGACGAGGTCGTGGCCGGCGTCGACGAGCTCGGCGGCTACCCGGTCGTGGTCCGGCCCTCCTTCACCATGGGCGGCGCCGGCTCCGGCTTCGCCCACGACGAGGACGAACTGCGCCGCATCGCCGGACAGGGCCTCACCCTCTCGCCGACCACCGAGGTGCTCCTCGAGGAGTCCATCCTCGGCTGGAAGGAGTACGAGCTGGAACTGATGCGCGACAAGCACGACAACGTGGTCGTCGTCTGCTCCATCGAGAACTTCGACCCCATGGGCGTGCACACCGGCGACTCCATCACCGTCGCGCCCGCGATGACGCTGACCGACCGCGAGTACCAGACCCTGCGCGACATCGGCATCGCCGTCATCCGCGAGGTCGGGGTCGACACCGGCGGCTGCAACATCCAGTTCGCGGTGAACCCCGAGGACGGGCGCATCATCGTCATCGAGATGAACCCGCGCGTGTCACGGTCCTCGGCGCTGGCCTCCAAGGCGACCGGTTTCCCGATCGCCAAGATCGCCGCCAAGCTCGCCGTCGGCTACACCCTCGACGAGATCCCCAACGACATCACGCGGGTGACTCCGGCCTCCTTCGAGCCGACCCTGGACTACGTGGTCGTCAAGGCCCCGCGGTTCGCCTTCGAGAAGTTCCCGAGCGCCGACTCCACCCTCACCACCACCATGAAGTCGGTCGGCGAGGCCATGGCCATCGGCCGCAACTTCACCGAGGCGTTCCAGAAGGCGCTGCGCTCGCTGGAGAAGAAGGGCAGCCACTTCACCTTCGTCGGCGAGCCCGGCGACAAGGCCGAACTCCTGCGCGAGGCCGTCCGCCCGACCGACGGCCGCATCAACTCCGTCATGCAGGCCATCCGCGCGGGCGCCACGCCCGAAGAGGTCTTCGAGCACACCAAGATCGACCCCTGGTTCGTCGACCAGCTCTTCCTCATCAAGGAGATCGCCGACGAGCTGTCCGAGGCGCCCGAGCTGACCGCCGGCCTGCTCGCCGAAGCCAAGCGGCACGGCTTCTCCGACCAGCAGGTCGCCGAGATCCGCGGCCTGCGCGAGGACGTCGTCCGCGAGGTCCGGCACGCCCTCGGCATCCGCCCGGTCTACAAGACGGTCGACACCTGCGCCGCCGAGTTCGCCGCGAACACGCCGTACTTCTACTCCTCCTACGACGAGGAGACCGAGGTCGCCCCGCGTGAGAAGCCCGCGGTGATCATCCTGGGCTCCGGCCCGAACCGCATCGGCCAGGGCATCGAGTTCGACTACTCCTGCGTCCACGCCTCCTTCGCACTGAGCGACGCCGGGTACGAGACCGTGATGGTCAACTGCAACCCGGAGACCGTCTCCACCGACTACGACACCTCCGACCGGCTGTACTTCGAGCCGCTCACCCTGGAGGACGTCCTGGAGATCGTCCACGCCGAGCAGCAGGCCGGCCCGGTCGCGGGCGTGATCGTCCAGCTCGGCGGCCAGACCCCGCTGGGCCTCTCCCAGGCACTCAAGGACAACGGAGTACCGGTCGTCGGCACGCCTCCCGAGGCCATCCACGCGGCCGAGGACCGGGGCGCCTTCGGCCGGGTCCTCGCGGAGGCCGGCCTGCCGGCCCCCAAGCACGGCACCGCCACCACCTTCACCGAGGCCAGGGCCATCGCCGACGAGATCGGCTACCCGGTCCTCGTCCGCCCGTCCTACGTGCTCGGCGGCCGCGGCATGGAGATCGTCTACGACGAGACCCGCCTCGAGTCCTACATCGCCGAATCGACCGAGATCAGCCCCTCCCGGCCGGTGCTGGTCGACCGGTTCCTCGACGACGCCATCGAGATCGACGTCGACGCGCTCTACGACGGCGAGGAGCTCTACCTCGGCGGCGTCATGGAGCACATCGAGGAGGCCGGCATCCACTCCGGCGACTCGGCGTGCGCCCTGCCCCCGATCACCCTGGGCGGCCACGACATCAAGCGGCTGCGCGCCTCCACGGAGGCCATCGCGCGCGGCGTCGGGGTGCGCGGCCTGATCAACATCCAGTTCGCGCTGTCCGGCGACGTCCTCTACGTCCTGGAGGCCAACCCGCGCGCCTCGCGCACCGTCCCCTTCACCTCGAAGGCGACGGCGGTGCCGCTGGCCAAGGCGGCCGCCCGGATCTCGCTCGGCGCGACCGTCGCCGGGCTCCGCGCGGAGGGCCTGCTCCCGGCCCGGGGCGACGGCGGCGACCTCCCGCTCGACGCGCCGATCTCCGTCAAGGAGGCAGTGCTGCCGTGGTCGCGCTTCCGTGACATCCACGGCCGCGGCGTCGACACGGTCCTCGGCCCGGAGATGCGCTCCACCGGTGAGGTCATGGGCATCGACTCCGCGTTCGGCACCGCGTACGCCAAGTCGCAGGCGGGCGCCTACGGCCCGCTGCCCACCAAGGGCCGCGCCTTCATCTCGGTCGCCAACCGCGACAAGCGCTCGATGATCTTCCCCGCGCGCGAGCTCGTCGCCCACGGCTTCGACCTGCTCGCCACCTCCGGCACCGCCGAGGTCCTCAAGCGCAACGGCATCAACGCCACCGTCGTGCGCAAGCAGTCCGAGGGCACCGGCCCGAACGGCGAGAAGACCATCGTCCAGCTGATCCACGACGGCGAGGTCGACCTCATCGTCAACACGCCGTACGGCACCGGCGGCCGCCTCGACGGCTACGACATCCGTACGGCCGCCGTGGCACGGTCCGTGCCGTGCCTGACGACGGTCCAGGCGCTCGCCGCCGCGGTCCAGGGCATCGACGCCCTCAACCGCGGCGAGGTCGGCGTCCGCTCACTCCAGGAACACGCGCAGCACCTGACAGCGGCCCGCGACTGACGGCCCGGAGGGGGACACCGGAAACGGTGTCCCCCTCTTCACGAGGCCCTTCAGGCCCTTCACGAGGACACAGGCATGTACAAGTACTTCTTCCATCTGGTGTTCCGGCGGATGGATCCGGAGCGGGCCCATCACCTCGCCTTCCGCTGGATCCGACTCGTCGCGCGCGTCCCCGGTCTGCGCACCTTCGTCGCCGCCGCGCTCGCGCCCCGCCACAGGGAACTGCGCACCGAGGCCCTCGGCCTGCGTCTGCACAGCCCCTTCGGGCTCGCCGCCGGCTTCGACAAGAACGCCGTCGGCGTCGACGGCATGGCGATGCTCGGCTTCGACCACGTCGAGATCGGCACGGTGACCGGCGAGCCGCAGCCCGGCAACCCGAAGAAGCGGCTGTTCCGGCTGGTGGCGGACCGCGCGCTGATCAACCGCATGGGCTTCAACAACGAGGGCTCGCTGGCCGTCGCCGCCCGCCTGGCCTCCCGCACGCCCGTCTTCAGGACGGTCGTCGGCGTCAACATCGGCAAGACCAAGGCCGTACCCGAGGACGAGGCCGTCGGCGACTACGTGAAGTCCGCCGAGCGGCTGGCGCCGTACGCCGACTACCTGGTGGTCAACGTCTCCTCGCCGAACACCCCCGGCCTGCGCGACCTCCAGGCCGTCGGCCATCTGCGCCCGCTGCTCACCGCCGTCCGCGAGGCCGCCGACCGCGCCGTCCCCGCCCGCCGGGTGCCGCTGCTGGTGAAGATCGCCCCGGACCTCGCCGACGAGGACATCGACGCGGTCGCCGACCTGGCGGTGGAGCTCGGTCTGGACGGGATCATCGCCACGAACACCACCATCGCGCGCGCGGGGCTCGGTCTGCGCTCCGGCCCCGCCGCCGTCCAGGAGACCGGCGGCCTGTCCGGCGCGCCCCTGAAGGCACGCTCCCTCCAGGTGCTGAGCCGCCTGTACGCGCGCGTGGGCGACCGGATCACCCTGGTCGGCGTCGGGGGCATCGAGAACGCCGAGGACGCCTGGCAGCGCATCCTGGCCGGCGCCACCCTGGTCCAGGGCTACAGCGCGTTCGTCTACGAGGGCCCCTTCTGGGCCCGCACCCTCCACAAGGGGCTCGCCGCGCGTCTGCGCACCAGCCCGTACGCCACGCTCACCGACGCGGTGGGCGCCGACGTGAGGACAACGGCATGAGTGGACCGGAACCCTTCGGCGCGCGTCTGCGCCGGGCCATGGACGCGCGCGGCCCGCTGTGCGTCGGCATCGACCCGCACCCCGCCCTGCTCGCCGAGTGGGGCCTGAACGACGACGTGGCCGGCCTGGAGCGGTTCAGCCGCACGGTCGTCGAGGCGGTCGCGGACCGGGTCGCCGTGCTCAAGCCGCAGAGCGCGTTCTTCGAGCGCTTCGGCTCGCGCGGCATCGCGGTGCTGGAGACGTCGGTCGCCCAGGCACGGGCGGCCGGGGCGCTGGTCGTCATGGACGCCAAACGCGGCGACATCGGCTCCACCATGGCCGCCTACGCCGAGTCCTTCCTGCACCCGGACTCCCCGCTGTTCTCGGACGCGCTGACCGTCTCCCCGTACCTCGGCTACGGCTCGCTGGGCCCGGCGGTGAAGCTGGCCCGCGAGAGCGGCACGGGACTGTTCGTCCTGGCACTGACCTCCAACCCGGAGGGCGGCGAGGTGCAGCACGCGGTACGGGCCGACGGGCGCAGCGTGGGCGCGACCATGCTCGGGCACCTGGCCGCCGAGAACGCGGGGGAGACGCCCCTGGGGTCCTTCGGAGCGGTCGTCGGCGCGACGCTCGGCGACCTGTCGTCGTACGATCTGGACATCAACGGTCCGCTGCTCGCGCCCGGCATCGGAGCCCAGGGAGCCACGGCGGCGGACCTCCCGGCGGTCTTCGGCCCGGCGATGCGCAACGTCGTGCCGAACGTCAGCCGGGGAGTGTTGCTTCACGGTGCCGACACGGTCGCGCTGCGTGACGCCGCGGAGCGATTCGCGGAGGAGATCAGGGCGGCCGTGGCGGCGGTGTGAGCCTTTGACGAGGGAAGAAGGAGCGCGCCGGGAGCGTGTACGACAAAAAAACTCGGTCGCTATGCCCTTAAATGTCCGCCATCATCAATCCTGACCTGGAGTTTTCCGCTGTTCTCGCTGACTCAGGCGGAGATGGCCGCTAGTCTCCGACGGAGAGTGAACGGGCAAGCGTGTTGCTCGTGGCTCCCCTGGTGTGGGGCGACTAGGTTCCTCACCGGTCCGTATCCGACAGTTCGACATCCGAGGTGACGCAGGCGTGGCTCTTCCGCCCCTTACCCCTGAACAGCGCGCAGCCGCGCTCGAAAAGGCCGCCGCGGCTCGCCGGGAGCGGGCCGAGGTCAAGAATCGACTCAAGCACTCCGGCGCATCCCTGCAGGAGGTCATCAAGCAGGGTCAGGAGAACGACGTCATCGGCAAGATGAAGGTCTCCGCCCTGCTCGAGTCCCTGCCGGGCGTGGGCAAGGTCCGCGCCAAGCAGATCATGGAGCGACTGGGTATCTCCGAGAGCCGCCGTGTGCGTGGTCTCGGCTCGAACCAGATCGCCTCCCTGGAGCGTGAGTTCGGCAGTACCGGCTCCTGAGTCCCGGGCACACCGGGATTGCTGGAATAATCGCCGTATGGCTGCAACACCCCGGGGGACAACCCCCGTACCCCCGGACGTACGTCCGCGGCTGACCGTGCTCTCCGGCCCCTCGGGGGTCGGCAAGAGCACGGTCGTCGCGCATATGCGCAAGGCGCACCCCGAGGTCTGGCTCTCGGTCTCGGCGACGACCCGCAAGCCGCGCCCCGGTGAGCGGGACGGAGTCCACTATTTCTTCGTCACCGACGACGAGATGGACAAGCTGATCGCCAACGGTGAACTGCTCGAGTGGGCCGAGTTCGCCGGCAACCGCTACGGCACACCGCGTGCGGCGGTGCTCGAGCACCTGGAGTCGGGCCTGCCCGTCCTCCTGGAGATCGACCTCCAGGGTGCCCGTCAGGTCCGCGAGTCCATGGCCGAGGCCCAGCTGGTCTTCCTGGCCCCTCCCTCCTGGGAGGAACTGGTGCGCCGGCTCACCGGGCGGGGCACCGAGTCGCCCGAGGTGGTCGAACGCCGGCTGGAGGCCGCGAAGATCGAGTTGGCGGCCGAGCCGGAGTTCGATACGACCCTGGTCAACACCTCCGTCGAGTCCGTGGCCCGCGAGCTGCTAGCCTTGATGAATGTCGTGTGACCGTCAGCGTTTCCTCAACGGTCATTCAGCGGTCATGCAGACCGATTCTTTCCCATCCATCGGAAGGTAGAGCGTGTCCTCTTCCATCTCCACGCCCGAGGGCATCATCAACCCGCCGATCGACGAGCTTCTCGAGGCCACGGACTCGAAGTACAGCCTCGTGATCTACGCGGCCAAGCGGGCTCGCCAGATCAACGCGTACTACTCGCAGCTCGGCGAGGGTCTCCTCGAATACGTCGGTCCCCTCGTCGACACCCACGTCCACGAGAAGCCGCTCTCGATCGCCCTGCGCGAGATCAACGCGGGACTGCTGACCTCCGAGGCCATCGAAGGCCCCGTTCAGTAAGTCGCAGTTCGGTAAGCAGCACGGTGCCGAAAGTCATATCAGTGACTCTCGGTCGAGTTTTCCACAGGCCCGGCAGCACGTCTGCCGGGCCTGTGGTGTGGTGGGGGTGCGGGGCCGTCCCCGGCGCGCACCGGGCCGATATTCCGGGAAGAGAACGGGAGAGACGTGGACAAGCCGAAGGTCGTTCTGGGCGTCAGCGGCGGCATCGCCGCGTACAAGGCCTGTGAGCTGCTCAGGCGGCTGACGGAGTCGGGGCACGACGTCCACGTCGTCCCCACCGCCTCCGCGCTGCACTTCGTCGGCGCCGCCACCTGGTCGGCGCTCTCCGGCCACCCGGTCTCGACCGAGGTGTGGGACGACGTCCACGAGGTACCGCACGTCCGCATCGGGCAGCACGCCGACCTGGTCGTGGTCGCCCCGGCCACCGCGGACATGCTGGCGAAGGCGGCGCACGGGCTGGCCGACGACCTCCTCACCAACACCCTGCTCACCGCCCGCTGCCCCGTGGTCTTCGCCCCCGCCATGCACACCGAGATGTGGGAGCACCCGGCCACGCAGGAAAACGTGGCGACCCTGCGCCGGCGCGGTGCCGTCGTCGTCGAACCGGCGGTGGGCCGGCTCACCGGCGTCGACACCGGCAAGGGCCGGCTGCCCGACCCGGGCGAGATCTTCGAGGTCTGCCGCCGGGTACTGGCCCGGGGCGTCACCGAGCCCGACCTGCGGGGCCGGCACGTCGTGGTCAGCGCCGGCGGCACCCGGGAGCCCCTCGACCCCGTCCGCTTCCTCGGCAACCGCTCCTCCGGCAAACAGGGCTACGCCCTCGCCCGGACCGCCGCCGCGCGGGGCGCACGGGTCACCCTGATCGCCGCCAACGCCGCGCTGCCCGACCCGGCGGGGGTGGACGTCGTCCCCGTCGGGACCGCCGTGCAACTGCGCGAGGAAGTGCTCCGGGCCGCCGCCGACGCCGACGCGGTGGTCATGGCCGCCGCGGTCGCCGACTTCCGCCCCGCGGCGTACGCGGCCGGGAAGATCAAGAAGCAGGACGGCCGGGAACCCGAGCCCGTCGCCCTGGTGCGCAACCCGGACGTCCTCGCCGAGATCTCCGCCGACCGGGCCCGCCCCGGACAGGTGGTCGTCGGTTTCGCCGCGGAGACGGACGACGTGCTCGCCAACGGACGCGCCAAGCTGAAGCGCAAGGGCTGCGATCTGCTCGTGGTCAACGAGGTCGGCGAGCGCAGGACGTTCGGCTCCGAGGAGAACGAGGCCGTGGTGCTGGGCGCCGACGGCAGCGAGACGCCCGTGGCGCACGGTCCCAAGGAAGCCCTGGCGGATGCCGTCTGGGACCTGGTGGCCGCACGCCTGGGCTGAAAGATTCGCGGCGGGGTCCGGGTCCGCAAGGACCACTGAACCTCGCCGTCGGGGCGTGGCGCCTCTGGCCAACACGCCCTGGCATGGGCAGAATGCCCATGCCGCAGGTCATGGGGGTTCCCGAGAGGCGAGACAGGGGAACCCGTGACGAAGCGCGACCGATAAACTGTTTCACGGACGGTGTGCGGTGCAGCCCCTGCCGTCCGCCAATGATCAGCCAGCAGCCGCTGCAACCACAGGGAGCGTTGTGTCCCGTCGTCTGTTCACCTCGGAGTCCGTGACCGAGGGTCACCCCGACAAGATCGCTGACCAGATCAGCGACACCATCCTCGACGCGCTGCTCCGCGAGGACCCCCATTCCCGCGTCGCCGTCGAGACCCTCATCACCACCGGCCTGGTGCATGTGGCCGGCGAGGTCACGACCAAGGCCTACGCGCCGATCCCGCAGCTGGTGCGCGACAAGATCCTGGAGATCGGTTACGACTCCTCGAAGAAGGGCTTCGACGGTGCCTCCTGCGGCGTGTCGGTGTCCATCGGCTCCCAGTCCCCGGACATCGCCCAGGGCGTCGACACGGCGTACGAGAGCCGGGTCGGGGGTGCCGCCGCAGGTGAGGAAGAGGACGAGCTGGACCGACAGGGCGCCGGTGACCAGGGCCTGATGTTCGGTTACGCGACGGACGAGACGCCGACACTGATGCCGCTGCCGGTCTTCCTCGCGCACCGTCTGTCCAAGCGCCTGTCCGAGGTGCGCAAGAACGGCACCATCCCCTACCTGCGCCCGGACGGAAAGACCCAGGTCACCATCGAGTACGACGGCGACAAGGCCGTCCGTCTCGACACGGTCGTGGTCTCCTCGCAGCACGCCTCCGACATCGACCTCGAGTCGCTGCTCGCCCCCGACATCCGCGAGTTCGTCGTGGAGCCGGAGCTGAGGGCGCTGCTGGACGAGGGCATCAAGCTGGACACCGAGAAGTACCGTCTGCTGGTCAACCCCACCGGCCGCTTCGAGATCGGTGGCCCGATGGGCGACGCGGGTCTCACCGGCCGCAAGATCATCATCGACACGTACGGCGGCATGGCCCGGCACGGCGGCGGCGCCTTCTCCGGCAAGGACCCGTCCAAGGTGGACCGCTCGGCGGCGTACGCGATGCGCTGGGTCGCCAAGAACGTGGTCGCGGCCGGCCTGGCCTCCCGCTGCGAGGTCCAGGTGGCGTACGCCATCGGCAAGGCCGAGCCGGTGGGTCTGTTCGTGGAGACCTTCGGCACCGCCAAGGTCGACACCGAGCTGATCGAGCGGGCGATCGATGACGTGTTCGACCTCCGTCCGGCCGCCATCATCCGTGACCTGAATCTGCTCCGCCCGATCTACTCCCAGACCGCCGCCTACGGCCACTTCGGCCGTGAGCTGCCCGACTTCACCTGGGAGCGCACCGACCGCGTGGACGCGCTGCGCAAGGCGGCGGGACTGTAGTCCACACTCCGGCGCCTTCACCGAGGCCCGGTGCTCCTCCAGGGGCGCCGGGCCTCGGCGTGCGCGCGGCGCCCCCGGGGCGTACGGCGCGGGGCGAGCCGTGGCCGCCGTCGGCCGGGTGTCAGTCGTGTTTGGTAGGAATGCAGGCGTGAGCAGCGAGAACGGCGGGAGCGGACAGACGGACGGCGGTGCGCGGGGCGCGCCGCCCGAACAGCTCGCGCTCATCCGGGAGACCGTGCGCAAGGCCGGCACACCCCGGGCCAAGCCGCGGACCTGGCGGGGCGCCGCGCTCGCCGGGCACCTGCCGGTCGCGCGCGTCCTCGTCGACAAGGGCGCACTGCATCTCGACCGGTACTTCGACTACGCCGTGCCCGAGGAACTCGACGCCGACGCGCAGCCGGGCGTGCGGGTGCGGGTGCGGTTCGGGGCCGGCCGGCACCGGGTGCGTGAGGGGCGCCGCGAGGGCGGCGGGCTCATCGACGGGTTCCTGATCGAGCGGCTCGCCGAGTCCGACTACGCGGGGCCGCTGGCCGCCCTCGCCCAGGTGGTCTCGCCCGAGCCGGTCCTGAGCGAGGAACTGCTGGGGCTGGCCCGGGCGGTCGCCGACCGGTACGCGGGCAGCCTCGCCGACGTGCTCCAGCTCGCCGTACCGCCGCGCAGCGCACGCGCCGAGCGGCGGCCCTCGCCCGACCCGGCGCCCCCGCCCCCGGCACCCGAGCCGGGCTCCTGGGGCCGCTACGAGCAAGGACCGGCCTTCCTCCGGTCGCTGGCCACCGGCGGCGCTCCGCGCGCCGTGTGGAACGCGCTGCCCGGACCGCTCTGGAGCGAGGAACTGGCCCGCGCGGTCGCGGCGACGCTGGCCTCCGGCCGCGGCGCCCTCGTCGTCCTGCCGGACGGACGGACCGTCGCCCGCGTCGACGCCGCGCTCACCGAACTTCTGGGCAAGGGGCGGCACGCGGTGCTGACCGCCGACGCCGGGCCCGAGAAGCGGTACGCGCAGTGGCTCGCCGTGCGCCGCGGCTCCGTGCGCGCCGTGATCGGTACCCGGGCGGCGATGTTCGCGCCCGTCCAGGACCTCGGGCTGGTCGCGCTCTGGGACGACGGCGACGACAGCCACAGTGAGCAGCACGCCCCCCAGCCGCACGCGCGTGAGGTGCTGCTGCTGCGGGCGGCACAGGACAAGTGCGGTTTCCTGCTGGGCAACTGGAGCTGCACGGTGGAGGCCGCCCAGCTGGTGGAGACCGGCTGGGCCGGGCCCCTGGCCCCCGGAAGGGACCGGGTACGGGCCACCGCCCCGCTGGTACGGACCGTCGGGGACGGGGATCTCGCTCGGGACGAGGCAGCCCGCGCCGCCCGGCTGCCGTCGCTCGCCTGGCAGGCCGTCAGGGAGGGGCTGCGGCAGGGGCCGGTGCTCGTGCAGGTGCCCCGGCGCGGCTATGTCCCGCGGATGGCGTGTGCGGGCTGCCGTACCCCGGCGCGGTGCCGGCACTGCTCGGGGCCGATGGAGGCACCCGGCGCCGGCGATCTGAGGTGCGGCTGGTGCGGGCGGCGCGAGGAGAGCGGCTGGCACTGCCCGGAGTGCGGCGGGTTCCGGCTGCGGGCCCAGGTGGTGGGAGCGCGCCGGACCGCCGAGGAGCTGGGCCGGGCCTTCCCCGCGGTGCCGGTGCGCACTTCCGGGCGCGAGCATGTGCTGGACACGGTGCCGGCCGGGCCCGCGCTGGTGGTGAGCACGCCGGGGGCCGAGCCGGTCGCCGAGGGCGGATACGCGGCGGCGCTGCTGCTGGACGGCTGGGCGATGCTGAGCCGGCCCGATCTGCGGGCCGGGGAGGACGCGCTGCGCCGCTGGATCGGCGCGGCGGCGCTGGTGCGTCCGCAGACGGAGGGCGGCACGGTCGTGGTGGTCGCCGAGCCGACCCTGCGGCCCGTGCAGGCGCTGGTGCGGTGGGACCCCGTCGGACACGCGGTACGGGAGCTGGGGGAGAGGGCCGAACTGGGCTTCCCGCCGGTGTCGAGGATGGCGGCGGTCTCCGGGCCGGGGGAGGCCGTGGCCGGGTTTCTCCGCGCGACCGGACTTCCCGGGGAGGCGGAGGTACTGGGGCCCGTCCCGCTGCCCGTCACCCCCGTGGGCCGCCCGCGGCGGCCCGGTGGCCCGCCGCCCGGGGACCACTGGGAGCGGGCCCTGATCCGGGTGCCCCCGGGCAGGGGCGCCGCGCTGACCGCCGCCCTGAAGTCCGCCCAGGCGGCCCGCACGGCCCGCGCCGGCGACGAACCCGTGTGGGTACGGATCGACCCGCCCGACATCGGCTGAGGAGCACGGGTCGGGGAACGGCCGGGGCGAGCAAGCGGTGCTGCCCTCCCGGGGTGCGGTCGTGTCCGGAAGGGCTGAGGGCGGGCGGTCAGCCGCTGCGGGGGCCCGGGAAGGTGGTGGGGCCGGGGAAGGCCGTGGGGCGCGGGTCGTCGCGGAGGGACGAACTGCCGGCCGTCGGCTGGGTCGGCATGGAACGGGCGGCGGGAACCGTCGGCACACCGGTGACCCCCGCACCCACGTTGACCGCGCGCGTTTCCGACGGCTCGGCGGTGTGCTCCGTCTCCGTGGCCTGGTTCTGGGCGGCCGCGGCACGGCGGGCGCCGTAACGACGGTGGACCGCCTGCTTGGTCACGCCGAGCGCGGAGCCCACCGCGTCCCACGAGAAGCCCAGCGAGCGGTCGAAGTCCACGGCCGCGGTGACCAGGGTCTCGACGCTGTCCCGCAGTTCCTGGGCGAGACGGACCGTCGGGGCGGGGGCGCGTCCGTAGACGACGAAGCCCGTGGAGGGGCCGGAGCGGCGCGGGCGGTAGACGTTGCCGAGCTGGGCGGTGAGCGTGCGCAGTGCGTCCACCTGCCGGCGGACCCGCTCGATGTCCCGCACCAGCAAGTGCAGGCTGGCGCGAGCCTGGGCGTCGTGGGTTGCGTGGTCGGCCATGAACAAGCCTCTCGAACCGGCGTTGAAAGGAATGGGCCACGTCGGAGCGGCCCGGTGTGGTCAACTCTTTCTTGACCAACGCGGATCAGCTCCGTGGGTCACGGGCTGGGGGCGTGGCGATTCCCGCACACGCCCCTGTGGGTGACCGCGGGATCAGGCCCTGATCCGGAGCCCGTCCCCGGGCCCGTTCCCCGTGCCGCCGTCCGTGCCGCGTCCGTGCCGCCGCCCCCGCCGCGTCCGAACCTCCGCCCGCGTGCCGCCCGCGTGCCGCCCGCGTGCCGTCCGTGCCGCCGTCCGTGCCGCGTCCGTGCCGCCGTCCGTGCCGCGTCCGTGCCGCGTCCGTGCCGCCGCCCCCGCCGCGTCCGAACCTCCGCCCGCGTGCCGCCCGCGTGCCGTCCGCGTGCCGTCCGCGTGCCGTCCGTGCCGCCGTCCGTGCCGCGTCCGTGCCGCCGTCCGTGCCGCGTCCGTGCCGCGTCCGTGCCGCCGTCCGTGCCGCGTCCGTGCCGCGTCCGAACCGCCGCCCCCGCCGCGTCCGTGCCGCGTCCGAACCGCCGCCCCCGCCGCGTCCGAACCTCCGCCCGCGTGCCGTCCGTACGCCGCCCGTACGCCCTCGGCCGTCCCCCCCATAGACTGGTGTGCTGCCCGCAACGTCCCCGCCCGAGAGGCCCGATCCACCCCATGAAGCTCGTCTTCGCCGGCACCCCCGAGGTCGCCGTTCCCGCCCTGGAGGCTCTTCTCGCCTCGGAGCGCCACGAGGTGGCCGCCGTCGTCACCCGGCCCGACGCGCCGGCCGGGCGGGGCCGCAGGCTGGTCGCCTCTCCGGTCGCCGAGCGGGCGCAGGAGGCCGGGATCGAAGTGCTCAGGCCCGTGAAGCCACGGGACCCCGAGTTCCTCGAGCGGCTGCGCGAGATCGCCCCCGACTGCTGCCCCGTCGTGGCCTACGGCGCCCTGCTGCCCCGGGCCGCCCTCGACATCCCGGACCGTGGCTGGGTCAACCTGCACTTCTCGCTGCTGCCCGCCTGGCGCGGGGCGGCGCCCGTGCAGCACGCGATCATGGCGGGTGACGAGATCACCGGCGCTTCCACCTTCCTCATCGAGGAAGGACTCGACTCGGGGCCGGTCTACGGCACCGTCACCGAGGGGATCCGCCCCACCGACACCAGTGGTGACCTGCTCACCCGGCTCGCCTTCGCCGGCGCCGGACTGCTCGCCGCGACCATGGACGGCATCGAGGACGGTGCCCTGAAGGCCGTACCGCAGCCCACCGACGGGATCACCCTCGCCCCGAAGGTCTCGGTGGAGGACGCCCACGTCGACTGGAGCGCCCCGGCCCTGCGCGTCGACCGCATCGTGCGCGGCTGCACTCCCGCGCCCGGTGCCTGGACCACCTTCCGGGGCGAGCGGCTCAAGCTCGTCCAGGTCACGCCCGCCCCCGACCGTGCGGATCTCACGCCCGGCCGGCTGGCCGCGGGCAAGAACAACGTGTACGTCGGCACCGGCTCGCACGCCGTGGAACTGCTGTGGGTGCAGGCCCAGGGCAAGAAGCCGATGCGTGCGGCCGACTGGGCACGCGGTGTACGGATCGGCGCCGAGGAGACCGTCGGCGGCTGACGCCGCGGAACCCCCGCCCGGCGCCACCTCGTCCCGACCCGGCGTCCCGTGCCCGGCGCTGCCGCACCCCGGCCCGGCGCCACGCGAAGCCCGGTCCGTCCCGACGACGTACGCTGGACCGCGCACTTCACCCCACACCCGGAGCACCTTTTCGTGAGTGACCAACCCCGTCGTCCCCGTAAGCCCGGCAAGCCCTACCGCCGGCCCCAGAAGGACCCCGTCCGCTTCCTCGCCTTCGAGGCCCTGCGGGCCGTGGACGAGCGGGACGCCTACGCCAACCTCGTTCTGCCGCCGCTGCTGCGCAAGGCGCGCGAGGGCGGTGACTTCGACGCCCGGGACGCGGCGCTCGCCACCGAGCTGGTGTACGGGACGCTGCGCCGGCAGGGCACGTACGACGCGGTCGTCGCCGCCTGTGTGGACCGGCCGCTGCGCGAGGTGGACCCGCCCGTTCTCGACGTGCTGAGCCTCGGCGCGCACCAGCTGCTGGGGACCCGGATCCCGACCCACGCCGCCGTGTCCGCCTCCGTCGAGCTCGCGCGCGTGGTGCTCGGCGACGGACGGGCCAAGTTCGTCAACGCCGTGCTGCGCAAGGTCGCGCAGCACGATCTCGACGGCTGGATCGAGCGGGTCGCGCCACCGTACGACGAAGACCCCGAGGACCATCTCGCCGTGGTGCACTCGCACCCGCGCTGGGTCGTCTCCGCCCTGTGGGACTCCCTCGGCGGCGGCCGCGCGGGCATCGAGGATCTGCTGCGGGCCGACAACGAGCGGCCCGAGGTCACGCTCGTCGCCCGTCCCGGCCGGGCCACCACCGGGGAACTGCTCGACGAGGAGGCCGCTCTGCCCGGCCGCTGGTCGCCGTACGCGGTGCGGCTGAGCGAGGGCGGCGAGCCGGGTGCGATCCCGGCCGTGGCGGACGGCCGGGCCGGTGTGCAGGACGAGGGCAGCCAGCTCGTCGCGCTCGCCCTGGCCGCCGCCCCGCTCGAAGGACCCGACCGGATGTGGCTGGACGGCTGCGCGGGCCCCGGCGGTAAGGCCGCGCTGCTCGCCGCGCTCGCCGCCGAGCGCGGCGCCGTCCTGCTGGCCTCCGAGAAGCAGCCGCACCGGGCCGGACTGGTCGCCAAGGCGCTGGCGGGAAACCCCGGGCCGTACCAGGTCGTCACCGCCGACGGAACTCGGCCGCCGTGGCGGCCCGGCACCTTCGACCGGGTGCTGGTCGACGTGCCCTGCACCGGCCTCGGCGCCCTGCGCCGGCGTCCCGAGGCGCGCTGGCGACGTCGGCCGGGCGACCTGGAGGGCTTCGCCCCGCTGCAGCGGGGGCTGCTGCGCACCGCCCTGGAGTCCGTACGGGTCGGCGGTGTCGTCGGCTATGCCACCTGCTCGCCGCACCTGGCGGAGACCCGGGCCGTGGTCGCCGACCTTCTCAAGCAGTTCCCGGAGGCCGAGCTCCTCGACGCCCGGCCGCTGCTGCCCGGCGTCCCGGAGCTGGGCGAGGGCCCCGACGTCCAGCTATGGCCGCATGTGCACGGAACCGACGCCATGTACCTGGCGCTCATCCGCCGGACCGGCTGACGCCTGCCTCCTCCGCTTCGCGCACCGCGCCGGCGCCGTCCTCGCGGGCGAGCCGGTGCGGCCACCACACCTTGGGGCCCACGTCCAGGAACAGGGACGTGACCAGCACCGACCGCACGACGAAGGTCTCCAGCAGCACGCCGAGGGCGACCGCGAACCGGATGCCGTGGTCGGACAGC
Organism: Streptomyces sp. P9-A2; assembly: GCF_036634175.1. NCBI lineage: Bacteria > Bacillati > Actinomycetota > Actinomycetes > Kitasatosporales > Streptomycetaceae > Streptomyces > Streptomyces sp. P9-A2. The sequence continues at coordinate 1,194,835 of NZ_JAZIFX010000001.1, read as the reverse complement.
TGCCTCAGCTGCGCCGAGTCCTCGGTGATCCGCGGTGATCCGCTCCCGGTCGGCGGCCGTCAGACCGCGCGCGCGTAGACCACGATCGCGGGGATCTGCTCGGGCCGGAAGTCCTCGGAGATCTCCAGGACCTGCGCGGACTCCGCGGACCCCGGCAGCCAGGACGCCGCGGTGTTGTCCTGGACGTCGGTCAGCTTCTGCGCGAGGGGCGCCGCCAGGAACAGCACCACCAGCCACAGCGCCAGGACCAGCCACTTGGCGCGGCGTCAGCAGACCAGATGCCCGACACCGCGTTGCCCGTACTTCCCGCCGAAGCCGTGCGGCCCGCCCGTGCCGGACGCCTCGCCCACGACAGGTGCCCCGCCCGTGTCGGACGCATCGCGCGTGGCCTGCTTCCCACGTGTCCCGGATGCCCCACGCGCCTCAGGTGCCCCACGAGCCTCAGATGTGCGGCGTTCCCCCGGTGTGCCGGCCGCCCCGAGTGTGCCGCGTGGCGAGCTCATGACCGCACCCGGAGCCGGCCGGCCCGGAACGCGGGAGCCGGATATGCCCGCATCCTTCCCGGACCGGTGCCGTCACCCCCCGCGGGGCATGGCAGGCTTGGGGCATGGCCGCGCAGATCAACCCCAGTATTCTCTCCGCCGACTTCGCCCGCCTCGCGGACGAGGCGCAGGCGGTCGCGGGAGCCGACTGGCTCCATGTCGACGTCATGGACAACCATTTCGTCCCGAACCTCACGCTCGGTGTACCGGTCGTGGAGTCGCTGGCCCGTGCGACGGACATCCCGCTGGACTGCCACCTGATGATCGAGGCCCCCGATCGCTGGGCGCCCCAGTACGTGGAGGCAGGGGCAGGTTCCGTCACCTTCCACGTAGAGGCGGCCGCCGCGCCCGTGCGGCTGGCCCGGGAGATCCGGGCCAAGGGGGCCAAGGCCTCCATGGCGCTGCGGCCCGCGACACCGATCGAGCCGTACGAGGACCTGCTCCCCGAGCTCGACATGCTGCTGATCATGACGGTCGAGCCGGGCTTCGGGGGCCAGGCCTTCCTCGACATCATGCTTCCGAAGATCCGCCGCACCCGCGAGTTGATCAGCAAGCACGGCCTGGACCTCTGGCTCCAGGTCGACGGCGGTGTCTCGGCGTCCACCATCGAGCAGTGCGCCGACGCCGGAGCCGATGTCTTCGTCGCGGGATCCGCCGTGTACGGGGCGGAAGACCCGGCTGAGGCGGTACGTGCACTGCGCAATCGGGCCGAGGCCGCCACGGGCAAGGCATCCTGGGCGTGCGACCACTGAGCCACGGGAACGTGAACGGCTCTCCAGCAAGGCCGTTCGACCGCGCCGGATCTGCAAGGATGAACGGCGAATCCAGAGTGTGAACAGCAGTGAGGAGATCGCCGTGTCGGGTATGTCGGCGGCGGGCCGTTCAGCCATGCGGATGGGACCCGCTGAGCTGGTGCAAGCGGCGGCCATGGCCCGCCGCTTCTACCTAGAGGGCAAGTCCAAGATCCAGATCGCCGAGGAGTTCGGCGTCAGCCGCTTCAAGGTGGCACGGGTCCTGGAGACAGCCCTCGAACGGGATCTCGTACGCATCGAGATCCGCGTGCCCGCCGAGCTGGACGCGGAGCGCTCCGACGCGCTGCGTGCCCGCTACGGCCTCAGGCACGCAGTCGTGGTGGAGTCCCCGGCCGAGGCCGCGGAGACACCCGACCCCGAGAACCTGGGAGAGGTGGCCGCCGACCTGCTCGGCGAACTGGTCAACGAAGGAGACGTACTGGGGCTGGCCTGGGGCCGGTCCACCATCCACATGGCGGCGGCCCTGGACCGGCTGGCGCCCTGCACGGTCGTGCAGCTGACGGGCGTGTACGACGCCGGGACCGCCGAGCGCGGCTCGGTGGAGGCCGTACGGCGGGCCGCGCAGGTCTCGGGCGGCGACGCCCACCCCATCTACGCGCCGATGCTGCTGCCGGACGAGGCGACCGCCGAGGCACTGCGCCACCAGACCGGTATCGCACGGGCCTTCGAGTACTTCGACAAGGTCACGGTCGCCTGTGTCTCCATCGGCTCCTGGGAGCCGGGCATCTCGACGGTGCACGACATGCTCACGGACAAGGAGCGGGAGCACTACGCCTCCCTCGGCGTCGCCGCAGAGATGTCCGCGCACCTCTTCGACACCGACGGGCGCCGGGTCGGCCGCGACCTCGGGGAGCGGTGCATCACGGTCAAGACCGACCAGCTCCGCCGGGTCCCCGAGGTCGTCGCGATCGCCGGCGGGCAGCGCAAGGGCCCCGCGATCGACGCGGTACTGCGCTCCGGGCTGGTCACCAGCCTGGTGACGGACACCTCGGCCGCCGACTACCTGATGGCGGCGGGGCCCGCCCCGAGGTCCGCCCTCAACCGGTCCGACCCGGACAGTTCCTGACCGGGCGAGGGGCGGGGGCGGGCGTGGCAGCACCGGCCGTACGGTGCCGCGGCTCCTCCCTCGTCTCCCGGCCTGCCCCTCGTGCTGCCGGCGGGCCCGCTCCTCACGGGCCGCTCGCCCGACGGCACCGAGGACCCGCAGCCCGTTCGGGCCGACGGCATGGCCACCGTCGGGAAGGCCGGCCTCCCCGAGGAAGCGCGGCGCACGCCGGACCTCATCGACGCGGGCGACCCCTCCCTTACGACCGGGAGGACGTCGTCCCCGGCGGCTTCGAGCGGCTGCCGCCCCGCCGTGAACGCGGCCGCTGCCACGAGTACACGGCCGGGATACCGGGCTCGGCCGACCGCGGGGCCCGGCCGACCGCGGGGCCCGGCGCGTCGTCACCGGACGCGGCGGCGAGAGGTACTGCACCGACGCACCCTGCGCATCGTTCAGGACGGTACTGGGACGACGTACGAACCGGAGGGCCGGCGCGTGGCCGCACTCGACCTCGACGGGGCCGCGGACCGTACCGGCCTGATGGACCGCTGCGCCCGCGCCCTGGACCTGCCGGGCTGGTCCGGCCGCAACCGGGACGCCCTCGCGGACTCCCCCGCCGACCACACGGTCCGGCCCGAAGGCGCCGTCGAACGCGGGCTGCTGATCGTCGTGGACGGCCGGCTGCCCTGTGCGACGGCACGCCCCGGGGAGTGGGCGACCGCACGGGAGGTGTTCGCCGGAGCGGTGCGGCGGACCCCGGCGCTCACCGTGGCCCCTCACCCTCGGAGGTTCCTCCCAGCCACGCGCCGGCCTGCCTGGACGATCGCACCGGCACGGGCGATCCGGTCGTCGTGGGACAATGAAGTACGTGCTCTTCCCCCTGGCTGACCTGTCCGGGGGCCACCTCTGATCGACTGGGATGTGCAGCACGTGCGTTTCCTCAACGACATCCGGCCCGCGTACGACCTGACCTACGACGACGTCTTCATGGTGCCGAACCGGTCCGCCGTCGTATCGCGTCAGGACGTGGACCTCAGCTCCCCGGACGGTACGGGCACCACCATCCCGCTCGTCGTCGCCAACATGACGGCCATCGCCGGCCGCCGCATGGCGGAGACGGTGGCCCGCCGAGGCGGGCTCGTGGTCCTCCCGCAGGACATCCCGATCGAGGTCGTCACCGAGGTCGTCGCCTGGGTCAAGAGCCGGCACCTGGTCCTCGACACCCCCATCGTGCTGGCCCCGCACCAGACCGTCGCCGACGCGCTCGCCCTGCTGCCCAAGCGCGCGCACAACGCGGGCGTCGTCGTCGACGACGGGCACCGGCCGGTCGGCGTGGTCACCGACGCCGACCTGTCCGGGGTGGACCGCTTCACGCAGCTCAGCGAGGTCATGTCCCGCGACCTGCTGCTCGTCGACGCGGACATGGACCCGCGCGAGGCCTTCAACACCCTCGACGGTGCCAACCGGCGCTACGCGCCCGCCGTGGACAAGGACGGCCGTCTCGCCGGCATCCTCACCCGCAGGGGCGCCCTGCGCGCCACCCTGTACACGCCGGCCACCGACGACCGGGGACGGCTGCGCATCGCCGCGGCCGTCGGCATCAACGGCGACGTCGCGGGCAAGGCCCGGCAGCTGCTGGACGCGGGTGTCGACACGCTCGTCATCGACACGGCGCACGGGCACCAGGAGTCGATGATCAGCGCCCTCAAACTGGTCCGCGACCTCGACCCGCAGGTCCCGGTAGCAGCGGGCAACGTGGTCTCCGCCGCGGGCGTCCGTGACCTGATCGAGGCCGGCGCGGACATCGTCAAGGTCGGCGTCGGCCCCGGCGCCATGTGCACCACCCGCATGATGACCGGCGTCGGCCGGCCGCAGTTCTCCGCGGTCCTGGAGTGCGCGGCGGAGGCGAAGAAGTACGGCAAGCACGTCTGGGCCGACGGCGGCATCCGCCACCCGCGCGACGTGGCGATGGCCCTCGCGGCCGGCGCGTCCAACGTGATGATCGGATCCTGGTTCGCCGGGACCTTCGAGTCCCCGGGCGACCTCCAGCACGACGTGAACGGCCGCCCCTACAAGGAGTCCTTCGGCATGGCCTCCGCGCGCGCCGTCCGCAACCGCACCTCGGAGGAATCGGCCTACGACCGGGCCCGCAAGGCCCTGTTCGAGGAGGGCATCTCCACCTCCCGCATGTTCCTCGACCCGGCCCGGCCCGGCGTCGAGGACCTGATCGACTCGGTCATCGCGGGTGTCCGCTCCTCCTGCGCCTACGCGGGTGCCGGCTCCCTGGAGGAGTTCGGGGAGAAGGCCGTCGTCGGCATCCAGAGCGCCGCCGGGTACGCCGAAGGCAAGCCGCTGCACGCCAGCTGGACCTGACCGGGCCCCGGCTCTCCGGCCGCCCGGCTCCCCGGGCGGCCTTCGCGAACCCCGCCGGTCCCGCCGCCCCCGCCGAACCCGTCGGTCCCGCCCCGGACCTCCCAGAAGCGAAGTGAACCGCCCGCAGTGCTGAACGATCTCGACGAACGCATCGTGCACGCCCTCGCCGAGGACGCCCGCCGCTCCTACGCGGACATCGGCAAGCTCGTCGGCCTGTCCGCGCCCGCCGTCAAGCGACGCGTGGACCGGCTGCGCGCCACCGGCGCCATCACCGGCTTCACCGTGCGGGTGGACCCCGTCGCCCTCGGCTGGGAGACCGAGGGCTTCGTCGAGATCTACTGCCGGGGCAACACCTCCCCGGAGACCATCCAGCGGGGCCTGGAGCGCTACCAGGAGGTCGTGTCCGCCTCCACCGTCACCGGGGAGGCGGACGCGGTCGCCCAGGTCTTCGCCGCCGACATGCGGCACTTCGAACGGGTCCTGGAAAGGATCGCGGGGGAACCCTTCGTCGAGCGGACCAAATCCGTGCTGGTGCTGTCACCGCTGCTGCGACGATTCTCGTCCGGACCGCCCGCCTGAGGGCCGCCCGCACTATCCTCGAGATCATGACCTGGCGACATTGATCCACCGGTAACGCCTCCCGAGGGCCACCCCGGATGCCGTACGTCCTCCACGTCCGGTGTCCGAACCGCCCTTACGGGAAGGCCTCATGACTTCCACGCCCACGCGTGCGCCCGACCCCCGCGTCCGACGGCTGACGACCACGCTGTACGGCTACGCGTTCCTCGAAGACTTCGTGCTGCTCTACCCGGTGTACGCACTGCTGTTCAGCGACACCGGTCTCACCGTCTGGCAGATCTCCTCCCTGTTCGCCCTCTGGTCGGTCACCGGCGTCCTGCTGGAGGTCCCCTCCGGCGTCTGGGCCGACGCAGTCTCCCGCCGCCTGCTCCTGTGGCTCGGCCCGCTGCTCACCGCCGCCGGCTTCGCCCTGTGGGTACTGGTGCCCTCGTACGGCGCCTTCGCGGCCGGCTTCGTCCTGTGGGGCGCCGGCGGAGCACTCGCCTCCGGGGCGCTGGAGGCCCTGGTCCACGACGAACTGGAGCGGCTCGGCGCGGCCGGCCGCTACGCACGGATCATGGGGCGGGCCCGCGCGGCCGGCCTGGTGGCCGTGATGGCGGCCATGGGACTCGCCGGCCCGGTGCTCGATCGGGGCGGCCACACCGCCGTCGGCGCCGCGAGCATCCTGGCATGTCTGCTGACCGCGGCCACCGCCCTCCGGTTCCCGGAGCACAGGTCCCCGGCGACAGGCCACCGCCGCTGGACCGCCCCTCTGCGCGCCGGGCTCGTCGAGGCGCGCGCCGACCGGTCGGTGCGCGGCGCGCTGCTGCTCGTACCGGCCGTCGGCGCGGTGTGGGGCGCCCTCGACGAGTACACGCCGCTGCTGGTGCGGGACACCGGAGTGGCGGACGGGACCGTCCCGTACCTCCTGCTGCTGATCTGGGCCGGTGCCACCGCCGGAAGCCTGCTCGCCGGCGAGGGCGAACGCCTCGGCACGAACGGACTCGCGGCGCTGCTCGCCGGCGCCGGACTCGCTCTCGCCCTCGGCACGCTCGCCGGCACGCCGGCCGGTCTGAGTCTGGTCGCCCTCGCCTTCGGAGGCTTCCAGGCGTCGACCGTGCTGGCCGACGCACGGCTCCAGCGGCGCATCGGGGACACCGGACGGGCGACCCTGACCTCGCTCGCGGGCCTGGGCACCGAGCTGGCCACGGTCGCGGTGTTCGGCGGCTACGCCCTGATCGCCTCGCACAGCCCGCACAGCACGGCCTTCGCCGTGTTCGCGGTGCCGTATCTGGTGACGGCGTCGCTCCTGATCCTCACGAGGCCATTGCGCTCGCCGAGAGGCGTCCCGTAGGTTGTGCGCCACTCGCTACCGATGGGTAACAACCGTTGGTATCTGCTTCGCCGCCCAGTCATCCGAGCGTCCTGGGGAGAGCTATGCGCCGGCTCATCGGCCGTCCTGCCACGGTCCGCGCCCGCATCGTCGCGCTTGCGTTCGCACCGGCGCTCGCCCTGCTGGCGTTGTGGACCTTCGCCATGGTGTCGGTCACCGGAGAACTGCGCGCACTGACCCGGCTGCAGGGTGTGTACGAGGACTTCGGTACGCCCGTCGACACGGCGATCGGGCAGATCCAGATCGAACGGCGGCTGGCCGCCACCTACTTGGGGACGGGCCACCGCAAGTCCGCGACCCTGGACCTCATGGAGCAGCACCGCCGCACCGACCGCGCCGTGAACGCCATGCGCGACGCGATCCGGGACGGCGACCGCGACCGGCTCTCCGGCCCGCAGCGCGAGGCCCTCGACGTCATGGTCGGCGCCGTCGAGGAACTGGAGGGACTGCGCCATCGAGTGCTGGCCCGCGACATCTCCTGGGACCGGGCCGTCGACGAGTACGGTGCGCTTGTGGAACCCGGATTCGACATCCAGTCCGCCCTCACCGCCCTGCAGGCCGGGCAGCTCGCGCGGGAGGCACAGGTCGTCGTCGAGCTCGTCCGGGTACGGGAGTTCGTCTCCCGCGAGGACGCCCTCGTCGCCGGGGCGCGCGCGGCCGGCCGACTGACCGACCGGCAGTACGACACGCTCACCGCGGCGATCGGGCACCGCCGGGTCTTCGAGCGGACGTATGTGGCCGACCTGCCGGCCGACTCACGGGAGTTGTTCCAGGAATTCCAGCGCGGCGAGCTGCACGGCGCGTTGACCCGGAGCGAGGAGGCGCTGCTGCGGGCGGGGCCGGAGCGCGCCGGTGAGGCCGTCGCGGCGGAATCCTGGCGCACGACCACCGACCGGGCCGTCAAGCGCTACATGGAGCTGTGCACCCAGGCGGCCCTCAACTCCGCCGAACGCGGCCGGACCTTCGCCCATCAGGAGCTGGTCAAGGCGACCGTCGTGGGCGGGCTCGGGCTGGCGGCCATCGGCCTGTCCCTGGGGTGGGCGGTGCGCGGTGCCCGCCGTATCTCCCGCCGGCTGGAGGAACTGCGGGACGCGGCCGACCTGCTGACCACCCGCCAGTTGCCCGATGTCATGGTCAGGTTGAGCGCCGGGGAGGAGATGGACGCGGCAGCCGAGGCACCGCCGCTGGCCGACGGGGAGGCGGAGTCCGACGAGATAGGCCAGGTCGGCCGGTCCTTCAACGCCGCCCGCCTCGCCGCCGTCGAGGCCGCCGTCCGGCAGGCCACTCTGCGCCGCGGGCTGTTCGCGGTCCTCCTCAGCATCGCCCGGCGCAACCAGACCCTGGTGCACCGGCAGCTGAAACTCGTCGACACGCTGGAACGGCACACGGACGACCCCGACATGCTGGAGCAATTGTTCCGCATCGACCACCTCACCACCCGGATGCGGCGCCACGCGGAGAACCTGATCATCCTCTCCGGCGCCGCCCCGGGCCGCAGATGGCGCCGCCCCGTGCCCATCGCCGACGTCGTCTCCTCCGCGGTGAGCGAGATCGAGGACTACGTGCGCGTGGAGGTCCCGCCGATGGACCGGGTCGGCGTCGCCGCGGACGCCGTCGCGGACGTCGTCCACCTGGTCGCCGAACTCCTGGAGAACGCCACGGTGTTCTCACCCCCGCACACCCGGGTGACACTGCGCACCGGCCGGGAGCGCGGCGGCTACGTCCTGCGCATCGACGACCGGGGACCCGGCCTCGACTCCGGGCCGCTCCACGAGGCTCACCGCACCCTCGGCCACCCCGATGGCTTCGATCCCTCCCGCCACGACCGGCTCGGCCTGTACGTGGTGGGCCGGCTCGCCGCACGGCATGCCATCGAGGTGACGCTGCACGAGTCCCCGTACGGCGGGACGACGGCCGCGGTCCTGCTGCCCGGAGAAGTACTGGCGCACCTGGAGTCCGAGGTGCCCGAGAAGACGGAGGAGACGGAGGGCGTGTCCTCGCTGCCGTGACCGACGACGACCACCGGTACGACGACGATCACCCGCACGACCGCACTCACCCGCACGACGACCACTGGTACGAGGACGAGACCGGCCTGATGGTGCGGCCCTACGCCGTCCCACGGGGCCGGACCCGTCCCTCGGGCGGGCCCACCATCACCCTGCTGTCCCAGGTCAGTGCCGTGGAGTCCGGCCTGGCACAGCCCGGTGTCGACCACGCACGCACCCGCCTGCTCGACCTGGTGCGCCGCCGGGGCCCACTGCCGGTCGTCGAACTCGCGGCGGTCGCCGACCTGCCGCTGACCGTCGTCCGGGTGCTCCTCGCGGACCTGGCCGGGGCCGGCCTGGTGTGGATCGGCGCACCGCGCCGCACGGGCGGGCCGGCGACCGACCCGGAACTCCTGCGCGAGATCGTGGCACGGCTCCGGGAGCTGTGCCCCCCATCCCGCTCACCGGCACGCCCACGCGACGTCGCGGTCGGGGCCCCGGTCGCGGACGGTGACGCCGGTGCGCCGGCTCCGTGCGCCGGGCGCCGGGCGCACGGATGCGGTGGTGACGACGGGGATCACGGAGAGCGTCCCCGCGGGGTTTCACGCGGTGGCGTATCGCGTACAGCGGTGGAGGGCGGCCTCTGCGCGAGGGCGAGGGAGGTCGCCGAGGCCTCGACGCCGTGCCTGCCCCCTGCGGCTCCGGTCGCAGGCAGGCCCCGGTCGGGAGCACGCAACGAATCGCCGCTGATCCCGCACCGGACGCAATGATCCGCTCACCGATGCGCAACGGCCGCTTCTTGCCCGGCCGAGCCGGCCGACCGTACCGTCTATGCGATCCCTCCCGGCGGCCCTCCGCCCGTCTCCCCTGCCCTCCCGCGTCCGACGAGGAACACGCATGCGCACCGCCCTGCTCCAGAGCTCCGGACGGCCCGGTTCCGTCAGCGAGAACATCAAGGTCCTCGACGAGGCCGCGGGCCGTGCCGCCACGGCCGGCGCCGGGCTGCTCGTCACATCGGAACTGTTCCTGACCGGGTACGCGATCGGCGACGACATCGCGGTGCTCGCCGAGCCCGCCGACGGCGACGCGGCCGAGGCGATCGCCCGGACCGCCACCCGGCACGGGCTCGCCATCGCCTACAGCTACCCGGAGCGCGCGGGCGGCACGGTCCACAACTCCACCCAGCTCATCTCCGCGGACGGCACCCGCCTCGCGAACTACCGCAAGACCCACCTCTTCGGCCCCTTCGAGCGGGACCACTTCGCCGCCGGCGACCAACAGGTCGTCCAAGCCGAGCTGAACGGCCTCACCGTCGGTCTGCTGACCTGCTACGACATCGAATTCCCCGAGAACGCGCGCGCCCACGCCCTGGCCGGCACCGACCTCCTGCTGGTGCCCACGGCGCTGATGCATCCGTTCCAGTTCGTCGCCGAGTCCCTCGTGCCGGTACGGGCGTTCGAGAACCAGATGTACATCGCGTACGTCAACCGGGTCGGCCAGGAGGGCGAGTGGGAGTTCGCGGGGCTCTCCACCCTCGCCGGACCCGACGGGGTCGCCCGTACCCGGGCGGGGCGCGGCGAGGAACTGGTCCTCGCCGACGCGGACCCCGTGCTCCTCGCCGCCTCCCGCGAGCACAACCCGTATCTGCGGCACCGCCGCCCCGCCCTGTACGGATCCCTCGGCTGAACCCGCCTTCCCCGCGACACCTTTCTCCTCCGCAACACCCTTCGACACCATCAGCGCAAGGAGTCCGTACCCCATGACGTCCACGGTGCCCAACGCCGTCGAGCACGCCGACGAGCAGCAGCCGCCGATCACCATGTTCGGCCCGGACTTCCCGTACGCGTACGACGACTTCCTCGCCCACCCCGCGGGCCTCGGCCAGATCCCCGCGACGGAACACGGCACCGAGGTCGCGGTGATCGGCGGCGGCCTGTCCGGCGTCATCACCGCCTACGAGCTGATGAAGATGGGCCTCAAGCCCGTCGTCTACGAGGCCGACCGGATCGGCGGCCGGCTGCGCACCGTCGGATTCGAGGGCTGCGACCCCGCGCTCACCGCCGAGATGGGCGCGATGCGCTTCCCGCCGTCCTCCACGGCCCTCCAGTACTACATCGACCTGGTGGGCCTCGAGACCCGCCCGTTCCCCAACCCCCTCGCCGCGTCGACGCCGTCGACCGTCGTCGACCTCAAGGGCGAGTCCCACTACGCCGAGACCCCCGACGACCTCCCGCAGGTCTACCGGGACGTGGCCGACGCCTGGGCCCGGTGCCTGGAGGAGGGCGCCGACTTCTCCGACATGAACCGCGCCCTGCGCGAGCGCGACGTCCCGCGCATCCGCGAGATCTGGTCCCGGCTCGTCGAGAAGCTCGACGACCAGACCTTCTACGGCTTCCTCTGCGACTCCGAGGCTTTCAAGTCCTTCCGGCACCGCGAGATATTCGGCCAGGTCGGCTTCGGCACCGGCGGCTGGGACACCGACTTCCCCAACTCCATCCTGGAGATCCTGCGCGTCGTCTACACCGAGGCCGACGACCACCACCGGGGGATCGTCGGCGGCTCGCAGCGGCTGCCGCTGCGCCTGTGGGAGCGTGAACCGGAGAAGCTCGTCCACTGGCCGTACGGCACCTCGCTGAAGGCCCTGCACGTGGACGGCGAGCCGCGCCCGGCGGTGACGCGGCTGCACCGCACCGCGGGCCACCACGTCACGGTGACGGACGCGAACGGAGACGTCCGTACCTACAGGGCGGCCGTCTTCACCGCCCAGTCCTGGATGCTGCTGTCCAAGATCTCCTGCGACGACGCGCTTTTCCCGATCGACCACTGGACCGCCATCGAACGCACCCACTACATGGAGTCCAGCAAGCTCTTCGTGCCCGTCGACCGGCCCTTCTGGCTCGACAAGGACGAGGACACGGGGCGGGACGTCATGTCGATGACGCTGACCGACCGCATGACCCGGGGCACCTATCTGCTGGACGACGGCCCGGACCGGCCCGCCGTCATCTGCCTGTCCTACACCTGGTGCGACGACAGCCTGAAGTGGCTGCCGCTGTCACCGAACGAGCGGATGGAGGTCATGCTGAAGTCGCTGGGCGAGATCTACCCGAAGGTCGACATCAGGAAGCACATCATCGGCAACCCGGTCACCGTCTCCTGGGAGGACGAGCCCTACTTCATGGGCGCGTTCAAGGCCAACCTGCCCGGTCACTACCGTTACCAGCGGCGCCTGTTCACGCACTTCATGCAGGACCGGCTGCCCGAGGACAAGCGGGGCGTCTTCCTCGCCGGCGACGACATCTCCTGGACGGCCGGCTGGGCCGAGGGCGCCGTCCAGACCGCGCTCAACGCCGTCTGGGGCGTCATGCACCACTTCGGAGGCGGGACCGACGCGGCCAACCCCGGGCCCGGTGACGTGTACGACGAGATCGCGCCGGTGGAACTCTCCGACGACTGAACCCGGTCGCATCATGGACACGGTGACCGGTCGGCCCCGGCCTCCGCTCAGCCGGGCAGCGGTGTGAGCAGCATGCGCCCGGCGAATCCCACGGCCATGTCGAGGCGTGCGGCGAACTCCTCGGTGACGTCCGGCAGCCCGCGCAGCGCCCACAGCGCGCGGGCCGTCGTCCACGCGGCGTCCCGGGCGCGGTCCAGGCTCCACGCGCCGGCCAGATGGGTGAGGGGATCGGCGAGCTGGAGGAGGTCGGGACCGGGCATCAGATCCTCGCGGATGTGCTCCTCCAGCGCGACCAGCAGGTCGCCCACCTGCTCGAACTCGTCCTCCAGCTGCGCGGGTCCGCAGCCGAGCGTACGGCAGGTGTCCACGACGGCGAGCGCCAGATCATGACCGATGTGCGCATTGATGCCCGCCAGCGCGAACTGCAGCGGACGTACGCCGGGATGGTGGCGGAACTGGAACAGCGGACGCCAGCAGGCCGGCGGGCGGCGTCCCTCGGACACCGCTTCGACGGCGGCCAGATAGCGCTCGGCGAACACCACGTTCAGGGTGACCGCCGCCCGCGTGTCCCCGAGCGGACCCGCGTCGATGCGCCGGTCGGCCTCCGTCGTCACCGTGAGGTAGACCCGGTTGAAGACCGCGATCCCGTCCCGGCGGGGCAGGGCGGAGTCGAGGGCGCGCATACGGGAGACGACCGTGTCTACGGGGGTGTGGACTTGCTCGCATTGCGCCATGCGCGCAGAGTCGCACCTTTAGTGTGGTGCCCGTGGCGGCGGGCCCGAGGTTTCCCCGGAACGGGGGAACACGCCCGCCGTGGGGGAGGGGGAGCAGTACGTGTCAGGCTCGCGTGCCCAGCGCCTGGCCGCTCGGCGATCCGCGCGCAGAGGCGTGGCCCGGCGCGGAACCATGGTCGTGGCCGCCTCCGTCGTGGTCGCCGTCGGCACCGCCACCGGGATGATCTCGGCCCTCGGTGACGACCGAGGCTCGGACGAGGCACGGCCGGCCGAGGTGACCGCGTCGCCCCGGCTGGAACCACTGCCCGCCGTGCCGTCCCCGGCGCCCGCCGAACCCTCCCCGTCCGCCTCCCCGAAGTCCGCTCCGGAGAAGGACGAGAAGGACGAGAAGGAGGAGAGGCGGGGGAGGACGAGTGCCACGCCGTCCGCGTCCGGGGGCGGGCCGGAGCAGCGGTCCGGCGCGGTGTCCACCCGGCTCTACCGCCACCCCGACTCCCAGGTACTGGACTGGATACGGGCCAACTCCGGCGATCCGCGCCGGGCGGTCATAGAGTCCCGCATCGGCGACCGGCCCGCGGCGGTGTGGTTCGCGGACTACTCACCGGACATCCTGACCGCGCGGGTGCGCGCGGTCACCTCGGGCGGGGCCGGGAGGGGGCAGGTGCCCGTGGTCGTGCCGTACGCGATACCCGACCGTGACTGCGGCGGGCACTCCCAGGGAGGCGCGCCCGACCTGGACGCCTACGACGGCTGGATCGACCGGTTCGCCGCCGGGCTGGGGTCCGGCGAGGTCGTCGTGATCCTGGAGCCGGACTCCCTCGCCCAGGTCGAATGCCTCTCCGCGGGCGAGCGCACCGCCCGCTTCGCCTCGCTGGCCCGCGCCGGACGGGTGCTGAAGAAGGCCAACCCCCGGGCGCGGGTCTACTACGACGCCGGGCACTCCGGGTGGAACGCGCCCGCGAAACAGGCCGGCTGGCTGCGGCAGGCCGGGGCCGCGTCGGCGGCCTCCTCCGACGGCATCTTCAGTAACGTCTCCAACTTCCACGCCACCGCCGACGAGATCGCCTACGACCGGCGGGTGCTCGACGCCCTCAACGGCCCGCCGGGCCTCGGCGCCGTGATCGACACCGGCCGCAACGGCAGCGGCGCCCCGGCCGACGGCGAGTGGTGCGACCCCGCGGGCCGCACCCTCGGCCGGGCCCCGACGCTCAGCACCGACGCGGCCGGGATCGACGCCTACCTGTGGGTCAAGCTGCCGGGGGAGTCGGACGGCTGCAAGGGGGTGCCGGGCACCTTCACCCCGTCGTACGCCTACGACTTGGCGCGCTGACCGCCTTCGCCGTTGTCCTTCCCGCCGCTCCCGTCGGCATCGGCACCTTCGCCGCTCGTGTCGTAGGACGAGGTGCCCTCGTCGAGCAGCGGCTCCTGCGTCTTGAGGTGGGCGGGCGCGAAGGCGCGCAGCGCGTGGTAGCCCGTGATGACGACGAGCGTGCCGAGCGCGATGCCGCTGAGCGAGAAGGTGTCGGTGAACTCCAGCGTGACGTTGCCGACGCCGATGATGATGCCCGCGGCGGCCGGCACCAGGTTCAGCGGATTGCGCAGGTCCACCTTGGCGTTGATCCAGATCTGGGCGCCGAGCAGGCCGATCATGCCGTACAGGATGACGGTGATGCCGCCGAGCACACCTCCGGGGACGGCCGCCACGACCGCGCCGAACTTCGGGCAGAGGCCGAACAGCAGGGCGAAGCCCGCGGCCGCCCAGTACGCGGCGGTCGAGTAGACGCGGGTCGCCGCCATCACGCCGATGTTCTCGGAGTACGTGGTGTTGGGCGGGCCGCCGACGGCGGTGGACAGCATGGAACCGACGCCGTCGGCGGAGATGGCCGTGCCCAGCTTGTCGTCGAGGTTGTCGCCGGTCATCTCGCCGACGGCCTTGACGTGCCCGGCGTTCTCGGCGATCAGCGCGATGACGACCGGCAGGGCGACCAGGATCGCCGACCACTCGAACGACGGGCCGTGCAGGGCCGGCAGGCCGATCCAGTCGGCCTGGCCGACGCCCGACAGGTCCAGGCGCCAGTGATCGGTGACCTCACCGCTCGCGTCCGCGGAGTGGATCTGCCCGAAGACCCGGTCGAGGCCCCAGGACAGGACGTATCCGAAGACCAGCCCGAGGAAGATCGCGATGCGGGACCAGAAACCGCGCAGGCACACCACCGCCAGACCGGTGAACAGCATCACGAACAGGGCGGTCCACTGGTCCTGCGGCCAGTAGGTGGCGGCCGTGACCGGCGCCAGGTTGAAGCCGATCAGCATCACCACCGCGCCGGTGACGATCGGCGGCATCGCGGCATGGATGATCCGCGCCCCGAAGTGCCGCACCGCGAGCCCCACCAGGAACAGCGCGGCCCCGACCACGAACACCGCGCCGGTGACGGTGGCGCTGGACCCGCCCTGGGCCCGGATGACCGCGGCGACGCCGACGAAGGACAGCGAGCAGCCCAGATAGCTGGGCACCCGGCCGCGCGTGGCCAGCAGGAAGACGATGGTCGCGACACCCGACATCATGATCGCGAGATTGGGGTCCAGACCCATGAGGACCGGTGCGACGAACGACGCCCCGAACATCGCGACGACGTGCTGGGCCCCCAGTCCCGCGGTGCGGGGCCAAGAGAGCCGTTCGTCGGGACGGACCACCGCACCCGGGGCCGGTGTGCGTCCGTCGCCGTGCAGTGTCCAGCGGACGCCGAGATCCATGGGCTGTCGCTTTCGTCGTTCGTGCAGCGTGTCCGGACCATTGTGAGGGCTGATCGGACATGCTCCGTTCACGCGGGCGGGCGGGGCCGGGTCCGCGCGGGCAGGGCGGGCGCGGCCGGGCCCGCCCACCCCCGAGTGCGATTCCCGGCGCCGGAGCGGGAGTTCGGCGAGACGGCTTGCGGGGCTTTCAGGCCCGCGGACCGGAAACGGCCGCCTCCGGCCGGGCGATCTTCACCCGGTCCCCGCCGCGCAGCACGCCCGCGAAGCCGACCAGACCGCATGACAACACCGTGACCAGGACGAACGACACCACCAGGCTGGTCGCCTGGGCCAGCAGCCCGATCGCGCTCGGAGCGATCAGCCCCGAGGTGTACGTGATGGTCGCGACGCCCGCGATGGCGAGGCTCGGGTTGCTGCCGCTGCGGCCGGCCGCGGCGAAGCACAGTGGCACCACCACCGCGATGCCGAGACCCGTCAGCGCGAAGCCGGCCATCGCCGCCGCGGGGTGCTGCGCGAGGACGATCAGCAGTCCGCCGCCGACGGCGACGACACCGCTCGCGCGGACCGTGCGCACCGCACCGTAGCGGTCCACCACCCGGTCCCCGGCGATCCGGGCGACCGCCATGGTGAGCGTGAAACCGGTGGTGCAGGCCGCCGCGAGACCGGCCGAGGCCTCCATCTGGTCACGCAGATAGACCGCCGACCAGTCGAGGCTCGCGCCCTCCGCGAAGACGGCGCAGAAGCCGATCGCGCCGATCAGCAGCGCGGAGCGGGGCGGCAGCGCGAACCTCGGCGGCGGCTCCTCGTCGGCGGCGGACCGCAGATCGAGGACGTGGCCGGCCGCGAGGACGCCCATCGCGGTCAGGACGCCGGCCGCGAGCGTGTGGTGCAGTCGGGCGTCCGTACCGAGGTGCGCGGCGAGCGTGCCGGTCGCCGAACCGATCAGGGCACCGGCGCTCCACATGCCGTGCAGCCCGGACATGATCGACCGGTCGAGCCGGTTCTCCACCTCCACGCCGAGGGCGTTCATCGCCACGTCGGACATGCCGGCCGTGGCGCCGTAGACGAACAGGGCCAGGCAGAGGGTGAGCAGGTCCGGGGCGACGGACGGCAGGACCAGCGCGAGTGTCCACAACGCGATCAGCCCGCGCAGTGCGGTCCGGGCGCCGAAACGGTGGCTGATACGTCCCGCCAGCGGCATCGCGACGGACGCGCCGAGCGCGGGGAAGGCCAGCGCGATCCCCAACTGCCCGGGGCTCACGCCGGCATGGTCCTGGATCCACGGCACGCGGGTGGCGAACGAGCCCGTGACGGCGCCGTGCACGGCGAACACCGCCCCCACGGCGTACCGCGCCCGCCGCACCTCCCGCTGCCCGTACACCTCTGCACTCATGGTCCCGCCCCTCCCGGTCGTCCAAGGCATCTACGACGCGCCGGGTAAACTATCAGGAACCCTGCCTGAAAGATAAGGGGATTTTCTCCGGCCCGGCCCAGCCCGGCGCACCTCGCCCCTTATCCGTTCGCCCCGCCGACCCGCCGACCCGCCGACCCGCCGACCCGCCGACCCGCCGACCCGCCGACCCGCCGACCCAGCCGGTCCGGTCCTGCTGCCGTCACTGTTGCCGACCGCCCTCCGTCGGCGGACCGCCGATCTGGAAGGATCACGCCATGGCCGCATCCCCGCGCACTGCGCGAGCCATCAACGACCGGCTCGCCCTCCGGTTGCTCCAGCAGGAAGGCCCGCTGACGGCCGGGCAGTTGAAGCAGCTGACCGGGTTGTCCCGGCCGACCGTCGCCGACCTGGTGGAGCGGCTGACCGCGGCCGGGCTGGTCATGGTGGTGGGGGAGGCCGGAGGGCAGCGGCGCGGACCGAACGCGAAGGTGTACGGAATCGTCGCCGACCGGGCACATCTGGCCGCACTGGACGTGCGGACCGAGGGCGTCGCCGTGGTCGTGTCCGACCTCGTCGGCACGGTCCTGGCCGAGGCCTACGCGCCGATCGTGCCGGCCGCCGGGACGGGCCCGGCCGTGGAGCGGGCGGTGACCCTGGTGGAGCGGACCTCGAAGGAGGCGGGCGCCGACCGGCTGCACACCGTCGGCGTCGGCGCCCCCGGGCTGATCGACCCCACGAGCGGCGAACTGCGTGACTCCACAGGGCTGCCGAAATGGCACCGCCGACTGGTCGCCGCGCTTCAGGAGCGGCTGCCCGAGGCGCGGGTCAGACTGGAGAACGAGACCAACCTCGCCGCCCTGGCCGAGCAACGCGACGGAGCCGCCCGCGACCGCGACACCTTCGTCCTGCTGTGGCTCGGCCACGGCACCGGTGCGGCCGTGATCCTTGACGGTGCCCTGCGCCGGGGCGCCTCCGGCGGCACGGGTGAGATCGGCTTCCTGCCGGTACCGGGCACGCCCGGACTGCCGTCGGCCACGGACTGCGGCGGCGGCTTCCACTCCCTCGTGTCGGCGGCGGCGGTCGCGGAACTGGCGGGGGAGTACGGGGTCGTGGCCGAGCCGGGAGTGGAACCGGCGGCGGCGGGAGCGGTGCGGGCGGCCGCCACACGGGCGTGCGAGGAACCGGCCTCGGCGGACGCGCGCTTCCTCGACGCCCTCGCCGACCGCGTCGCCGTGGGGGTCGCGTCGGTGGCCGCGCTGCTGGATCCCGGGTGCGTGGTGCTCGGCGGGGAGATCGGACAGGCGGGCGGCGAGGAACTCGCCGCCCGCGTGCAGGTCCGGACGGCCCGGATGTCACCGCTGCCCACCGAGGTGCGGGCGAGCGTCCTGGGCGGCGGAGCGGTGCTGCGAGGCGCCCTCCTGACGGCCCGCGGCCATGCCCAGGACGAACTCTTCGGCCCGGCCGCGCAGGGCCACGCCCGCTGACACGCACGCACCCTCGGCGCCGTGTACGCGCCTCTGCGCCCGCGGCGGCTCATTCACCAGGTGCGCGCTCACTCGCCCGGCAGGTGCTCACCTGCCCGCGCGTACGCGCTCCGCCCGCGCCGCCAGGAACTCCTCGAAGGTGCCCTTGCCCACCGCGTGCTCCGGGGCGAGATGTCCGCCGGCACGGAAGGCGCGGTATGCCGCGCCCCGGAGGGGCACCTTGAGCACCGCGCGGCGGCGGCCCGTGGACTCCAGGTAGGACCGCGCCAGGGACTCCAGCGTGCGCACCTCCGGCCCGCCCATGTCCGCGACGCGCCCCGCGGGCCCGCCCCGGGCCAGCTCCGCCAGCCGGTCCGCGACCTCGGTCACCTCGATCGGCTGGTCCTTCACGCGGGCCGGCAGCAGCATCACCGGAGCCTTGCCCAGTCCCTGCAGGAGGGTGAGCACCAGGTCGTGGAACTGGGTCGCACGGAGCACGGTCCAGCCGAGACCCGACTCCTCGATCAGCCGCTCCACCGCGAACTTGGTCCTGTAGTAGCCGAACGGCACTTGGTCGACACCGACGATGGAGATGTAGACGAGGTGCCCCACCCCGGCCCGCCGCGCCGCCGTCACGAGGTGCCTCGCGGCCTCCTCGTCGCCGCCGCGCGGTGCGCTCGCGCAGTGGACGATCGTGTCCACCCCAGTGACGGCCGCGTCCAGCGCACTGCCGCCCCGGCGCAGGTCGACGGCGTACGGCTGGGAGTGCCGGCTGAGCACCCGCACCTCCTGCGCGCCCGTCCGCAACCGCTCGACGACGTGCCGGCCGAGGGTTCCCGTACCGCCGGTCACCAGGATCGTGGTCATGCCGTTCAGCTCCTCAGGTCCTGTTGTCGGACGAAGGCACTCCTGTCGGCGCACCTTCGTCAAGTCCATCAGGAGAGGGACGGAACCGCCGCCGGGAACGTGACATGGGACCGCGAACCGGTCCGGAGTGCGGGCCCGGAGTGCGGGACCGGAGGGTGAGGTGGTGAGGCCCGGCGGCGGGCAAGGGCCGTCGTCACCGCCGCCGGACCGGTCTCTGGGGAGGCTGAAGCAGACGGTAAGAGGACTAGACCATTTCGTCAATAGGTATGGACCAGCCCAGGGGTGTTCAGGCGTGCTCCGTTGGCGTCCAAGGGCGCGAAAGGGGGCGACGGCCGGGTGATCGCGGGCCGTCCTCCAGGAATCGCCCTGCGGTGACGGCGTGCGGTGTCACTTTCTGTGAGGCAGCCCACACCCCGCGCCCGTATGGACGGTCGGCGGGCATGGCACACTGGCCCTGTACCAGCAGCAGCGCACTCCGGGGTCGGTGAAAGTCCGAACCGGCGGTTACAGTCCGCGACCCGGCCGCTTCCAGTGGCCGGTTGACCAGGTGAAATTCCTGGACCGACGGTTAAAGTCCGGATGGGAGGCAGTGCGCGGCGGGCGAGCATCCATGCGCGCCGCCGTACCGGTTCGTCCTCGTGGCGGACCCCGTCCGGCGTCGCCCACGGTGCCTTCGTCCGTACTTCTGCCGTCATCGGCAGCCCCGGAGTCCGTGCCCGAAGAGGCAGGAGGACCCGGGAAGTGTTCACCGGAATCGTCGAAGAACTGGGCGAGATCACCGCCGTCGAGACCCTTGACGACGCCTGTCGTTTCCGGCTGCGCGGCCCCGCCGTCACCGAGGGCGCGAAGCACGGCGACTCGATCGCCGTCAACGGCGTCTGCCTCACCGTCGTGGACCACGAGGGTGACGAGTTCACCGCGGACGTGATGGCCGAGACCCTGAACCGCTCCAGCCTCGGCGCCCTCGCCGTCGGCTCCCGCGTCAACCTCGAACGCCCCATGGCCCTGGGCGCCCGCCTCGGTGGCCACATCGTGCAGGGGCACGTCGACGGCACCGGCAGGATCCTCGGGCGCGAGCCGTCCGAGAACTGGGAGATCGTCAGGATCTCGCTCCCCGCCGAACTCTCCCGCTACGTCGTGGAGAAGGGCTCCATCACGGTCGACGGCATCAGCCTCACCGTCGTCGACGCCGGGCAGGACTTCTTCACCGTCAGTCTGATCCCCACCACCCTCGCCCTGACCACCCTCGGGCTCAAGCAGAGCGGCGACCCGGTCAACCTCGAGGTGGACGTCATCGCCAAATACGTCGAGCGGCTGATCGGCGACCGTGCGACCGGTGAGGGGGCCACCAAGTGAACTGGCTGAACTCCGAGGCGTTCACCCTCTTCGACCAGCACATCAAGTGGTCGGACATGATCGGCAACGTGATCGGTCTGGCCGCCCTGGCCCTCGGCTGGCGGCGCTCCATCTGGACCTGGCCCGCCCAGTTCCTCTCGGGCGTCATCCTCTTCACGGCCTTCGCCACCGCCCACCTCTCCGGCAGCGCGGGCAAGCAGATCGTCGTGATGCTCGTCGCCGTGTGGGGTTTCCGGCAGTGGAACCGCGGCCGGCAGCAGGCGCAGGACGGTTCCCTCGCGGTGCGGTTCGCCACCTGGCGTGAGCGCGGCGCGCTGATCGGCCTGGCGGCCGTCGGCACTCTCGCCGTCGGCGGCCTGTTCACCGCCTTCCCGTCCCTGTCCTGGGACCCCTGGCCGGACGCTTACATCTTCGTCGGCACCATCGTCGCCATGTACGCCCAGGCCCGCGGCATGGTCGAGTTCTGGTTCGCCTGGCTGCTGGTCGACCTCGTCGGCGTACCGCTGAACTTCGCCAACGGCTTCGCCTTCTCCGGCTTCGTCTACGTCATCTACGGCGCGCTGGTCCTCTGGGGACTGCGCGACTGGTGGCTGCGCTCCCGCGAGGACGCGCACCCCGCACTGGAAGGAGCGCCGGCATGAGCACGGCACCGATCCTCTACAGCACCGAGAAGTCCGAGGACCTCATGCTCGACCCGGTCGAACAGGCCATCGCCGACATCGCGGCCGGCCGCCCCGTCGTGGTCGTCGACGACGAGGACCGCGAGAACGAGGGCGACCTCGTCGTCGCCGCCGAGAAGGCGACCCCCGAGATCGTCGCCTTCATGATGAGCGAATGCCGCGGACTGATCTGCGCCCCCATGGAGAGCGACGAGCTGGACCGGCTCCGCCTCCCGCAAATGGTCGAGGACAACACCGAGTCGATGAAGACGGCCTTCACCGTCTCCGTCGACGCGTCCGCCGCCCACGGCGTGAGCACCGGCATCTCGGCCGCCGACCGGGCCACCACACTCCAGCTCCTCGCGAGCGGCACCGCCGAGCCCTCCGAGCTCGTCCGCCCCGGCCACGTCTTCCCGCTGCGCGCCCGCTCCGGTGGCGTACTCGAACGCGACGGCCACACCGAGGCCGCCGTCGACCTCGCCCGCCTCGCGGGACTGCGCCCGGCCGGAGCCATCGTCGAGATCGCGGGCGAGGACGGCCGGATGCTGCGCCTGCCCGAACTGATTCCGTTCGCCCGCAAGCACGGCCTGACGATCATCTCCATCAAGGACCTGATCGCCCACCGTCGCAGCTGCGAGCCCACCGTCCGCCGCGAGGCGGAGGTCCGGCTGCCCACCTCCCACGGCGTGTTCACCGCCTACGGCTACCGCTCCACCGTCGACGGCGTCGAACACGTGGCCCTCGTCCACGGCGACATCGGCGACGGCCGGGACGTCCTCGTGCGCGTCCACTCCGAATGCCTCACCGGCGACATCTTCGGCTCCCAGCGCTGCGACTGCGGCCCCCAGCTGGACGCCTCCCTGGACCGCATCCAGGCGGAGGGGCGGGGCGTCGTCGTCTACCTGCGCGGACACGAGGGGCGCGGCATCGGCCTGATGTCCAAGCTGCGCGCCTACGAACTCCAGGAACGCGGACGCGACACCCTCGACGCCAACCTCGAACTCGGCCTGCCCGCCGACGCCCGTGACTACGCCGCCGGCGCGCGGATACTCGCCGACCTCGGGGTGCGCGGAGTCCGCCTGCTGACCAACAACCCCGACAAGTCCCAGGCACTTGTCCGGTACGGCATCGAGGTCACCGGCCGCGAGCCGATGCCCGTCACCGCCGGCGAGCACAACATCCGCTACCTGCGCACCAAGCGCGACCGGATGGGCCACGACCTGCCCTGGCTGGACACGCCGACCGTGCCCACCTGCGGCAACCAGTGACAGCGCCCGCCCGGGACAACCACCCACCACGGCAGCCGGCAGGAGAGCCTGCCCCCGGCGGCCGGCAAGAGAACCACCGAGGAGAGACGTGAGCGGCAAGGGTGCACCGGAACTGTCCGTACGCAACGTGGGGGACCTCCGTGTCGCCGTCGTCGCGGCACAGTGGCACGAGAAGGTGATGGACGGACTGGTCGACGGCGCCCTGCGCGCCCTGCACGACCTCGGCATCGACGAGCCGACCCTGCTGCGGGTCCCCGGCAGCTGGGAACTCCCGGTCGTGGCCAAGGTCCTCGCCGGACGCGGCTACGACGCGGTCGTCGCCCTCGGCGTCGTCGTCCGTGGCGGCACACCCCACTTCGAGTACGTGTGCCAGGGCGTCACCCAGGGGCTCACCCAGGTCAGCACCGACACCGGCGTGCCCGTCGGCTTCGGCCTGCTCACCTGCGACACCGAGGAACAGGCGCTGGACCGCGCCGGACTGCCCGGCTCCACCGAGGACAAGGGACACGAGGCGGTCACGGCGGCGGTGGCGACCGCGGCCACCCTGCGTTCGGTATCCGAACCCTGGCGGTGAGCAGCCCCCGACACCGCGTAGGGTAAGGACCACCATGTCCAAGAAGACGTTCGAGGAGCTCTTCACCGAGCTCCAGCACAAGGCCGCACACGGCGACCCCGCCACCTCCCGCACCGCCGAACTGGTGGAAAAGGGCGTCCATGCCATCGGCAAGAAGGTCGTCGAAGAGGCCGCAGAGGTCTGGATGGCCGCCGAGCACGAGGGCAAGGAAGCGGCCGCCGAGGAGATCTCGCAGCTGCTCTACCACGTCCAGGTGATGATGGTCGCCCGGGGCATTTCCCTCGACGACGTCTACGCCCACCTGTGAGTGCGGGCACCCCTACAACCCCTACCACCCCTGACAACGCCGGACCGCAAAGGAAGCCGACCTCATGCTGCGCATCGCACTCCCCAACAAGGGTTCACTGGCAGGCCCTGCGGCGGAGATGCTGCATGAGGCCGGCTACCAGCAGCGCCGGGAGTCGAAGGAACTGAGGATCGTCGACCCGGTCAACGAGGTCGAGTTCTTCTACCTCCGCCCCCGCGACATCGCCATCTACGTCTCGTCCGGCCGTCTCGACATCGGCATCACCGGCCGCGACCTCCTGATCGACTCCGGCGCCGAAGCCGAGGAGATCCTGCCTCTCGGCTTCGCCCGCTCCACCTTCCGTTTCGCCGCCAAGCCCAGCGCCGCCAGGAGCATCGCGGACCTGAACGGCAGCACGGTCGCCACCTCCTACGAGGGCATCGTCGCGCGGCACCTCGCCGAGCAGGGCATCGAAGCCTCCGTGGTCCACCTCGACGGAGCCGTCGAGACCGCCATCGAACTGGGCGTCGCCGAGGTCATCGCGGACGTGGTCGAGACCGGCACCTCCCTGCGCAACGCGGGCCTGGAGGTCATCGGCGAACCGATCATGACCTCCGAGGCCATCGTCATCCGCCGCACCGGCGCCGAGACCGGGGCCGACGACACCGCCGAGTCCAAGGTGGGCCAGTTCCTGCGGCGCCTCCAGGGCGTCCTCGTCGCCCGCACCTACGTGATGATGGACTACGACTGCCGGGTCGAGCAGCTGGAGAAGGCCGTCGCACTGACCCCCGGCCTGGAGTCCCCGACCGTGTCCCCGCTGCACAACGAGGGCTGGGTCGCCGTCCGCGCCATGGTCCCCTCCAAGGAGGCCCAGCGGATCATGGACGACCTCTACGACATCGGCGCCCGCGCCATCCTCACCACGGCCATCCACGCCTGCCGTCTCTGACCCGGACCGATCCCGGAGCCGCACCATGCCGGACCCCACCCCCGACACCACCCCGGATTCCGCCCCGGGCGCCCCGTCGGACCGACTGCCCGCCCTGCCCGTCACCTTCCGGCCGGGCCGCACCCGCGCGGTGCTGCTCTTCGCGGCCGTCGCGATCTTCGTGGCCATCTCCCTGATCGGGCTGCTGCTGAAGCAGTTCAGCCCGGGCGAGCGCCTCAGCTTCGTGTTCACCGCCGCGCTCCTGGCCGGGGTCCTGGCCCTGCTGTCCCGGCCCAGGGTCGACGCCGACGAGACGGGCGTCACCATTGTCAACATCGTGACCCGGCGCCGGCTGGAGTGGGCCCAGATCCTTCAGGTGAACCTCCGTCCGGGTGATCCCTGGGTCTTTCTCGACCTCAGTGACGGGACCAGCCTGCCGGTGCTCGGCATCCAGCCGGGCATTGCCCGGGAGCGCGCCATCGCCGACGCGCGGGCCCTGCGGGCGCTCACCGTGGCACGGACCACGACCACCGACCCCGGAAGCTCCCAGGGCTGACCCGGGAACACGTCAGGGACACCTCGGGGTCGTTCACCCTGCCGCAGTCGCCCCTGTCTTGATTAATCTGTCGGACACGGGCGCGGTGACCGCGCCCTCGCCCCTGCCGCCCCGCCCGGTGCCCCAGGGGCTCCAGCTATCCGAGGAGTGACCCTCTCCGGCGATGGACGGATCGTCCTGCAGTACGTGCGCCGCCCCCTGTCGACATAGCGCGGACCCGCTCCCCGAGGTCCGCGACCGTGCACAAGCGGCGGCATCATGACCACTCCCCTGCTGCTCCTCGCAGCCGCATTCCTGCTGATTCTCGCCAACGGGTTCTTCGTGGCCGCCGAGTTCGGCCTGGTCACCGTCGAGAGGCCGGACGCCGAACAGGCCGCCGCCGGCGGCGACCGGCGGGCCCACCGGGTCGTCGAGTCACTCAAGGAGCTGTCCTTCCAGCTTTCCGGCACCCAGCTCGGTATCACCCTCACCTCCCTGGTCGTCGGCATGCTCGCCGAACCCGCGCTCGCCGAACTGCTGCACGGCCCCGTCACCGGCATCGGCGTCCCCACCGGCGCGGTCTCCACCGTCGCCGTGGTCATCGGCATGCTGCCGGCCTCCGCCGTGCAGATGGTCATCGGCGAACTCGTGCCCAAGAACTGGGCGGTGTCCCGCCCTCTTCAGGTCGCGCGGTTCGTCGCCGGCCCGCAGCATGCCTTCGCCCGCGTGTTCCGCCCGGTCATCGCCGGACTCAACGCCGTGGCCAACCGGCTCGTGCGCACCCTGGGCATCGAGCCCACCGCGGAACTGGCCTCCGCTCGCAGCCCCGGTGAACTCGTCTCCCTGGCCCGGCACTCCGCGCGGGCCGGCACCCTGGAACAGGACACCGCGGACCTCTTCGTACGGACTCTGTCCCTGGCCGGACTGACCGCGCAGCACGTCATGACCCCGCGCGTGAAGGTCAGCGCCCTGCAGGACTCCGCGACCGCCGAGGACGTGGTGAACCTGACCCGGGCCACCGGCCTGTCCCGCTTCCCCGTCTACCGGGAGCGGATCGACGACGTCGTCGGCATGGTCCACCTCAAGGACGCCCTCGCGGTGCCCCCGCCCGACCGGCTGCGCACCCCCGTCGGCGGCATCGCCCGCCCCGTGCTGCTCGTCCCCGAATCCCTGCCCGTACGGCCGCTGCTGGCACGGCTGCGCAGTGGGCAGCCCATCGCGGTCGTCGTCGACGAGTACGGGGGCACGGCCGGTGTGGTCACCCTGGAGGACATCGTCGAGGAGATCGTCGGCGAGGTCCTCGACGAACACGACGACCTGCTCGGCGAGGCCTCCGAGCCCGTCCCCGCCCCGCCGGAGGACGGCAGCCCCGCCTGGGACGTCGACGGCAGCGTCCGCGTCGACGTTCTGCTCCGCACAGGCCTCGGCGTGCCCGAGGGGCCCTACGCGACCGTCGCCGGTCTGGTCGCCGATCTGCTCGGCCGGATCCCGGCCGTCGGCGACCGCGCGGAACTGCCCGGCTGGCGGCTTTCGGTGCGCCGCGTCGGACACAACCGCGCCGAGCGCGTCCGTCTGGTCCGGGCGGCCGAGGCCGCCCCGCCGCTCGTGGAGGCGACCGGATGAATCTGCTGCACCTCCTGTTCGCCGCGCTGCTCGTCCTCGCCAACGGCTTCTTCGTGGGTGCCGAGTTCGCGCTGGTCTCCGTGCGCCGCAGCCAGATCGAACCGCTCGGCACCGCACGGGCCCGCCAGGTTCTCCACGGGCTCGAGCATCTGCCACAGATGATGGCGGCGGCCCAGTTCGGCATCACCGTCTGCTCGCTGACCCTCGGTGCGGTCGCCGAACCGACGGTCGCCCGTCTGTTGGAGCCGGTCTTCGGATGGATGAGTCTGCCGCACAGCATGGTTCATCCGCTCGGTTACGTCATCGCGCTCGCCGTCGTGGTCTTCTTCCACCTCGTCATCGGCGAGATGGTTCCGAAGAACCTCGCGATGGCGGCCCCCGAGAAGGCCGCGCTGTGGCTGAGCCCCGGACTGGTCTGGTTCGCCCGCCTGTGCAGACCCGTCACGGTCGCCCTCGGCGCCTGCGCCCGGACCGTCCTGCGGGCCTTCCGCGTCGAACCGAAGGACGAGATCGAGGCCGTCTTCACCAGCGAGCAGCTCAACCGGCTCGTCGAGGACGCCGGCCAGGCGGGCCTCCTCGACCCCGAGGAGACAGAGCGTCTGGAGGACGCCCTGGAGCTGGGCTCCCGCCCAGTGACGGACGTACTGCTGCCCCGCGAGTCACTGGTGACGGTCGGCCCCGAGGCCACCCCGGCCCGGATCGTGGAACTCACCGCCCGCACCGGGTACTCCCGGTTCCCGGTCGCCGCACCCGACGGCGCCTTCATGGGCTACCTGCACGTCAAGGACGTACTCGACCTGGAGGAGCCCGACCGGGCGGTGCCGCAGCAGCTCTGGCGGCGCATGCCGGCCCTGGGGACCGACGTCCCGCTCGGCGACGCCCTCACCGTGATGCGCCGCGCCGCCACCCACCTTGCCCAGGTGATCGACGGGTCCGGCCGGATACGGGGCCTGGTGGCCCTGGAGGACGTTCTGGAACTGCTGGTGGGCGAGGTCCGGGACCCGGCGCACCGCGAGAGACCGGGCACGCGGGCGAACGGCGTGACGCGGCCCGGCACCGGTTCGAGGCCGGACCTCGGAACGCGTCCCGGCACCGGATCGGCGCCGGCCGGCGGAACGCTGTCCGGCACGGGGGCAGCTGCCGGGGTGACCGAACCCGGGAGCAGTGCCCGGAAGGGAGTGCTCACCGGCTGACGTCAGGGGCGCGGTGCTCCGGGAGCAAGTGCCACAGTGCGCACCGGCGGGTGCGCCGGGCAGGAGCCGCGGGGACCCGTCGGTCTCATGCCGCCGGAGGGTCCTGCGGCCTCCGCCCGGACAGCACCTCCCCGTACGCCTGCATCAGATCCGGCAGCCGCAGCGTCGCCAGGTCCTCCCGGGTCAGCGTGCCCGGATACGCCGGATACGCCGACAGCCGCAGATCCCGGTACGCGCAGCTCTTCTCGTACAAGGTCCGCAGGAAGCGCCCGTTGCCCAGCTCGTCGATCCACCCCTGGTCCACCACGTGCCCGGCGATGGACCGCAGTTCGTCCAGCGCCTCCTCGTCCCACACGTCGCCGTTCTCGGCGGCCAGTACCTCGCCGATCGAGGTGAGTTCGAGGGGCCGGTAGGAGGGGAAATCGACGCGGGTGGTGAAACGGGAGGACAGACCGGGGTTGGCACCCAGGAGACGGTCCATGCCCTCCGGATAGCCGGCCAGTATGACCACCAGATGGTCGCGGTTGTCCTCGGCCCGCTTCAGCAGTACCTGGAGCGCCTCGTCGCCGTACGCGTCGCCCTTGCCGTAGCCGGAGTTGGAGAGCGCGTAGGCCTCGTCGACGAAGAGGACCCCGCCGAGCGCGGAGTCGATCAGTTCGTTGGCCTTCACCGCAGTCTGGCCCAGATACTCGCCGACCAGATCGGCCCGCTGGGCCTCCACAAGATGGTCGCCGCCGAGCAGCCCGAGGGCGTAGAAGACCCGGCCCAGGATGCGGGCCACCGTGGTCTTGCCGGTGCCGGACGGCCCGGAGAAGACGAAGTGCCGTTTCGGCGGCTGCACCGGCAGCCCCTGCCCGGCCCGCAGCCGCGCCATGTTCAGCTGCGCCGACAATGCTTTGACCTGGCGCTTCACCGGTTCCAGGCCGACCATGCGCTCCAGCTCGGCGAGCGCTTCCTCCAGTAGGGCGGGATCGGTGGGGCCGGTCGGCAGCGGCATCACCGGGTCGCCCGTCCTCGCACGTACCGAGGGGCCCGTGACCGGCGGCACGGGCGCGGGCGGCTCCTGCTCGGACAGCATCAGATCACGGCCCTCGGTGTCGAACAGCGGGTCGAGGGTGTCCGGGCCGTCCAGCAGGTCCCCGCCCGCACCGCCGAGCGTGACCGGGCCGAGGTCGGCCGGGTCGTCGTAGCCGTCCCCCTCGGAGATGGCGGCGAGCCGGGCCGACGTGTCCATGAACGCGGGGTCGACCCGGTGCACGGCCCGGTACAGGGGGAGCGCGGCGGCGCTGCGACCGGTGCCCTCGTGGGCGCGCGCCAGCCAGTAGCGCAGCTCCTTGCGTTGCGGCTGCTCGCTGCGGCAGCGCATCAGGGCCGCCGACAGCAGCGGTTCGGCCTGCCCGTACATCTCCAGACGCACCCGGGCCATCCCGCCGAACAGACCCGTCTCGATCCCGAGCAGCGGATCACCGTGCAGTGGGTCGGTGTGCCGGACCAGCTGCTCCCAGTCCTTGACCAGATAGGCGCGGCAGGCGTGCAGGAAGCGGACCTGCGGGTCGGTGTCCACCGGAGGGAGCCCGGCAAGGGCGCGGTCCAGCTCGGGGACATGGCGGCCGTCCAGCCAGTGGGAGGCGTGCGCGAGCAGCAGATCGCGCGGGCTCTCCAGCACCGGCTGCACCCACCACCCGAGCCAGTACCAGGAGTTGATGGTGCGGCGGTGCCGGGCACGTTGTTCGCCGAAGCGGTCCCGGTGCCGGAACATCCGCAGCAGCGAGGCCGTCGTGTCGACGCGCAGCGCGTGCAGGCCGAGCCAGCCGTCCGCCATCCCCGGGTCGATCCGCACCGCGGCCCGGAACTCCTCCTCGGCCTGTGGATAGGCGCCCATCGTGTAGGCGTCCACACCCCGCAGCCAGGCGAGGTCGGCAGGGGCCTGGGGTCCCTGCGTGCCGAAGTCCATCACGTCCCCCACAAACCGTGCCCCGTCGGTATACCCCACCGGCCCTCGCCCGCCGGTTGCCCTGGAGCGAACCGCTGTGCCGCGGACCGGAGTTGCACGGTGCGCGAAGCGGCGTCCGCAGGTCGCACCGAAGGCATCGTACCTGCGGCGCCGCGACCTCCGTAGAGGGCCGTACCCGCAGCGGGACGACAGGGGGAGGAGGACGTCCGCACCGCGCTGTGACCGAGGGTGATCGTCATATGCCGCTCGGCGTTCGAAAAGGGCGGAGGAGGCAGAACGAAGCCCCCGATCACGGGGGAACAACCGGGGGCTTCGCGTCTGCGGGCGGCTCCGAATGGCCGCACATTGAGAACGTAAGACCTGTACGGCCCCACGGTCAAGCGGAGTTGGAGCACTCCGGCGACTTGCCCGGGAGGGGGTCTTCACGAATTCAACACACTGCGGACGACTCGTCACCGTGCGTGAGGGGCGGGTTCGGATCAGCGGCCCCGGCAGGCCCGGAAAGCACCTCGTATCCCGTCCCGCGCTCCCGAACCAGCCGGTGTGCGAAGGGACGTGACGGGTCGTCGGCGAAGTGCCGCCGCTCCGCCCCGACCCAGCCGTCCCAGAAGCCCCGCTGTTCCTCCCCGTCCCGCGCTCGCCCCCGCGACCAGGATTCCTCCGGGGGCAGATCCATCCACAGCAGCAGCGCCAGATACGGCCGCAGCGCCCGTCGCCCCGCGCCGACACCCTCGACGACGACCACCGGGGCGGGCGGCAGCGGGCGCGGCGGTCCGAAGGCGCGGGCCCGCCAGTCGTAAGGGGTGTAGGACGCCTGATCGCCGCGACCGAGTGGACCGATCACCTGGCTCAGCAGCCGACCGGTCCAGCCGAACAGCTCCTCGTGGCTGGCGATGTCGTCGAGCCGCAGTACGGGAGCGCCGCCCAGCGCGTCGGCCAGCCGCCCGGCGAACGTGGACTTCCCGGAGCCGGCGTGTCCGTCGACACCGACCAGCCGGACCGGTCCGCAGGAGGGGGCGAGCCGGTGAATGCGGGAGACGAGATCGTGCATGACTGGTTCCGGGGTGAGACGGGACGGGACGGGGTGGGGAGAGACGGTGACGGAGCCCCACTCTAGGACCTGCCCGCCCTCCCGGAACGATCCGCACGGCCGACGGGCCGATGGCCCCGCCGAACCGCTGATCCGTTGAACCGCCGAACCGCCGAACCGCCGAACCGCCGAACCGCCGAACCGCCGAACCGCCGAACCGCCGAACCGCCGCCGCGCGTGCCATTGGTCGAGTCCGGTGGCGGTCGGCGCGGCACGGCCCGGGTGCTGGCGGGGCCCGCCCGGTGCGTCCATAGTGGGCGGGCGTCGCTCCACCCGGTGGAGCGAGGCCGAGTCCGACTCCGACACCTGGGGGGTTCTTCACCCATGAGCAGAGCCGAACAGCCGTCCCGCAGAAGCCTCCTGGCCGCGGCGGTCGTCACCGCCGTCGCGTCGAGCGCGGGCCCGGCGTCCGCCCACGCCATGACCGGCCGGTCCGCCGGCTCGGCGGGCGGCTCCGCGGACCCCGAAGCGGCCGCGGCCCGCCGCGTCGACAACCGGGCCTGGACCTCGTACGGCGACTGGCGCACCGGCCGCGCCGAGGGCACCCGTGCCGTCGCGGGCGTCCGCCCCGGCCTGGTGATCGCGAAGGCGGCCGGCACCACCGCCTCCACCGATCCGCACACCGGCCGCACCGCCGCCTGGGAGTACGCGACCTGGACCTCGCCCGTCCACCGGCTCACCGTGCCGGCGACGGAGGCCATCGTCTCCTGGAACGCGCGCACCCCCGACGGCACCTGGATCCAGGCCGAGTTGCAGGGCACGTACACGGACGGCACCGGCACACCCTGGTACGTGATGGGCCGTTGGGCGGCCGGCGACCAGGACATCCTTCGCACCTCGGTGGACGACCAGAGCGACGGCCGGAGCACGGTCTGGACCGACACCCTCGCCGTCGACGACGCGGCCTCGGGCCTGCGCCTGGTCTCGTACCGGCTGCGGCTGACCCTTCACCGCCGTCCCGGCACGAAACTCACCCCTACCGTGTGGCGGATCGGCGCGATGGGCTCCGACGTGCCCGACCGCTTCACCGTCCCGGCGTCCCCGCCCGGCGCGGCCCGGGAACTGATCGTCCCGCGCTACTCGCAGGAGATCCACAAAGGTCAGTACCCGGAGTACGACAACGGCGGCGAGGCCTGGTGCAGCCCGACCTCCTCACAGATGATCATCGAGTACTGGGGCGGCCGGCTCACCGGGGAACAGCTGGCCTGGGTCGACCCGTCCTACGCCGACCCGCAGGTGTGCCACGCGGCCCGCCACACCTACGACCACCAGTACGAGGGCTGCGGCAACTGGCCGTTCAACGCCGCCTACGCCGCCACCTTCGAGGGCCTTCAGGGCGTCGTCACCCGGCTCGGTTCGCTGACCGACCTGGAGAAGCTGATCGCGGCGGGCATCCCGGCCATCACGTCCCAGTCCTTCCTCGAGGAGGAGCTGACCGGAGCGGGATACGGTACCGCCGGACACCTGATGACCGTGATCGGCTTCACGCCCGACGGCGACGTCATCGCCAACGACCCCGCCTCCCCGGACAACGAGTCCGTCCGGCGCGTCTACCGGCGTCGCGAATGGGAGAACATCTGGCTCAGGACCAAGCGGTACAACGCCTCCGGCAAGATCGCCTCCGGCACCGGCGGAGTCTGCTACCTCTTCTTCCCCGCGCGCCCCACCCCGCGCATGCGCAGGGCGCTCGCGGCCGTCGGCGTGCGCTGAACCAGTCCGTGCGGCGGGCTCCCACCGTGCGGCGGGCTCCCACCGATCGTCCGACGGCCGTCGGAGGGTCCGCCGCACCCCTGACGCGTACCGTGTGACCAAGCTCTCGGCCGCAAAAGCCGCTCGCGGTGGCAAGGTGGACAGCGCCGTGGGGGAGTCCACGGTCCCCGAGACCAGCGAGAAGCCATGACCGCGAACGCAGCCACCGCCCCCGCCGCCGCCGTCCCCGGTGTCCGCACCGGCGGCCCCCGGGAGGACGGCCCGAAGATCCTCGAGCACATCATGGGATGGACCCTCGTCATGGTCGTCGCGATGTTCGTGACGCAGCTCGGACTTCTCTGACCTCCGGACCGCTCCGGCCTGCCGCGAGGGCCGACCTGCCATACTGCGGATGTCCCGCCCTTCGCAGGAAGCCAGGTCAGGATTGAATATCAGTCAGCAATCCGCCGTGCGCCCCGGAGCGCGCAGCACCGAGCGTTCGCTGGCACGTCGTGCCGAACTCATCGGCATCGGCCGGAAACTGTTCGCCGACACGTCGTACGACGCGCTCTCCATGGACGACATCGCGCGCCAGGCGCATGTTGCCAAGGGGCTGATCTACTACTATTTCCACTCCAAGCGGGGCTACTACCTCGCCATCATCCAGGACTCGGTCGCCGGCCTGGTCGCCTTCGCCGCGGGCGGTGTCGAACTGCCGCCCGCCCAGCGGGTGCACCGCACCGTCGACAGCTACCTGCGCTACGCCGAGCACAACCAGGCCGCGTACCGCACGATCGTCAGCGGCGGCGTCGGCTTCGACACCGAGGTGCACGCCGTCCGGGACGGGGTGCGCGAGGCGATCGTCGAGACCATCGCCGAGGGCGCGTACGGAACCGCGGACATCACACCCGTGGCACGGATGGGCCTGCTCTCCTGGGTCTGCAGCGTCGAGGGTGCCACCCTCGACTGGATCGACCGCCCCGGGCTGCCCCGCGAGACCATGTGCGAGCTGCTGGTGAAGACGCTCGGTGGAGCCATGCGCGCCATCGAGGAACTGGACCCCACGCACCCGGCCCCGGAGCCCGCCCGGCGCGACGTCTGACACGACGGGCGGGCGTGCCGGGGGCGGAGGCCCTCCGCGGAACCTTCGCCCCCGGCACGCCCGCCCGCGGTTACCTGATCGCGCCGATCAGTTCACCGTTCGCGGTGTCGCCGCTCAGTTCCCAGAAGAACGTGTCGGCGAGACCCTGCTGCTCCTTGCGGTCCATCTTGCTCGCGACGGTGGCCGGGGTGTCGTAACTCCACCAGTCCTTGCCGCACCTGGCGTAGGCGGTACCGCCCACCGTGCCGGTCGCCGGGCACTTCTCCTTGAGCACCTTGTAGTCGTCGATGCCGGGCTCGTACGTACCCGTCGCCGGACCGGTCGCGGTGCCACCGGGCTCGGAGTGCGTGACGCCCGCCCAGCCGCGCCCGTAGAAGCCGATGCAGAGCAATAGCTCGGAG
Organism: Streptomyces sp. P9-A2; assembly: GCF_036634175.1. NCBI lineage: Bacteria > Bacillati > Actinomycetota > Actinomycetes > Kitasatosporales > Streptomycetaceae > Streptomyces > Streptomyces sp. P9-A2. The sequence goes on along the minus strand of NZ_JAZIFX010000001.1, from coordinate 1,160,798 downwards.
GCCGGGACGCCGAGGCCCTTGAGCTTCGCGATGGTCGTCGCGGTGTGCGTGCCGGCCTTCGGGATGCCGTCGTAGGCGGTCAGCGGCGAGTGCGGGGCGGTGGACCGGCGGCGTCCCAGGCGCCGAAGAAGTCGTACGTCCTCGGGTTGTACCAGTCGAGGTACCCGGCGGCGCCGGCGTAGTCCGCCGCGTCGGTCCTGCCGCCGTCCGTGGCGTCGGCGGTGATCGCCGCGGTGACCAGGTCGCCGGAGCCGAACGTGGCGCGCAGCGCGGACATCAGGTCCGTGAAGGACTCCCGGCCGCTGGTGTCACAGGTGGCGCCGCAGGCGTTCGGGTACTCCCCATCGATGTCGATGCCGTCGAAGACGTCGGCCCACTTCGAGTTCTCGACCAGGTCGTAGCGGGACCGGGCGAACGCGGCCGGGTGAACGCGGCCGGGTCCTTCGCGGCCTCGCCGAAGCCGCCGGACCAGGTCCAGCCGCCGAACGACCGCAGCACCTTCGGATCGGGGTGCTTCCGCTTCAGCTCGCGCAGCCGGTGGAAGGTGCCGCGCGGCGGCTGGTCCCAGGTGTCCGCCACGCCGTCGACGGACTCGGCGGCGGTGTGGGCCCGCTCGGTGGCCGCGTAGGTGTCGCCCATCGCGCGCTTGCCGCCGGTGACGTTGCCGAAGGCGTAGTCGATGTGCGTGAGCTTGTCCGCGGAGCCCGAGGTCTCGATGTTCTTGACGTGGTACGCGCGGTCGTAGGTGCCCCATTCGGTGAAGTGCCCGATGACCTTGGAACCTGCGGCGGCCTCCTGAGCCGGGGCCGCCGCGGCGGTCGAGGTGCCTGCGCCGGCGCGCAGTCCGGCACCGAGCGCGGCGCCGCCGGGTACCACGAGCGCCCGCAGGGGGCGGTGGCGGTGGGGGACGGCATCCGGTGTGTCTCCTCGTGGGGGAGGGGAAACGTGAGCCGCTTGGCATGAACGTGGCGACTCGGTGAGGCGAAACAGTAGGAGGACTAGACCAGTGTGGTCAATGGTGCGGACCGATTTCGGTGTCCGGAAATTCTTGGAGTAAGCGGTCGTTAACAAGTGACGTGCCCTGCTCGATCGGGCATACTCACAGCTCACAGCGGCTGGCCGGCTGCCTCCGAGACCCGGAGGCCGAACCCTCGGCCAGGCGCCGGAACGACCCGGCGGAGCCGCCCTCAACCCGAGGCGCAGAGCCGCCGACGTGCCCGAACAGGGAGGAGAGCGTCGCCATGTCCGACCACGCCCCGCAGCCGGTGGACCGGCAATTGCCCACGGACGAGGCGCGGGACCTGATCTCGCTCGTCCGTGACATCGCACAGCGCGAGATCGCCCCGAAGGCGGCAGAGGAGGAGGACGCGGCCCGCTTCCCGCGAGAGGCCTTCACCCTGCTCTCCGGGTCCGGACTGCTCGGACTGCCCTACGACTCCGCGTACGGCGGAGGGGACCAGCCGTACGAGGTCTACCTCCAGGTCCTCGAGGAACTCGCCGCGGCCCGCCTGACCGTGGGCCTCGGGGTCAGCGTGCACACCCTCGCCTGCTACGCGCTCGCCGCCCACGGCACCAAGGAGCAGCAGGCCGAGTACCTGCCGGCGATGCTCGGCGGGGGCCTGCTCGGCGCCTACTGCCTCTCCGAACCCTCCTCCGGGTCGGACGCGGCCTCACTGCGCACCAGAGCGGTGCGTGAGGGCGGGGGAGACTGGACGCTCACCGGCACCAAGGCGTGGATCACGCACGGTGGCATCGCGGACTTCTACACCGTCATGGCCCGCACCGGTGAGGAGGGCCCGCGCGGAATCACCGCGTTCCTGGTCCCCGGCGACGCCGAAGGACTGAGTGCGGCCGTACCGGAGAAGAAGATGGGCATGAAGGGCTCGCCCACCGCGCAGGTTCACCTCGACGGCGTACGGGTCCGCGACGACCGGCGGATCGGCGAGGAGGGGCAGGGCTTCGCGATCGCCCTGTCGGCGCTGGACGGCGGACGGCTCGGCATCGCGGCCTGCGCGATCGGCCTGGCACAGGCCGCGCTCGACGAGGCGCTCGGTTACGCGTCCGGGCGACGGCAGTTCGGGCGGCCGATCGCCGACTTCCAGGGGCTGCGGTTCATGCTCGCGGACATGGCCACGCAGATCGAGGCCGGGCGCGCGCTGTATCTCGCGGCGGCCCGACTGCGGGACGCCGGACGGCCGTTCGCCAAACAGGCGGCCATGGCGAAGCTGCACTGCACCGACACGGCGATGCGGGTCACCACCGACGCCGTCCAGATCCTCGGGGGCTACGGCTACACCGCGGACTTCCCGGCCGAGCGCTACATGCGCGAGGCCAAGGTTCTGCAGATCGTCGAGGGAACGAACCAGATCCAACGCATGGTCATCGCCCGCCATCTCGCGGGACCGCAGACGAGCTGAACCGACCGAGTCCCCGTCAGGGCGCCGCGAGCCGGGCCCACTCCGGGTCGTGCCGTCCGGGCAGGGTGCGGCCCTGATCGGCCCAGGCCCGCATCAGTTCCCGGTAGATCGGCGGATCCGGCAGCGGGGGTGGCGATGGCGGCGCAGCGGATACGGTCAGTGGCGCGACCGGGGTGCGGGCCATGGGCTGCGGTGCGGGCCGAGGTCCGGGCGGCGGGGCGAGGACGAGTCGTCGACGCCCGGTCGTCGAGCGCGTGGGGGCCGTCATGCCCGGGCAACGCGTGAGCGGCCGGGCAGGTCACCGACCGTCCGAATAGTGCGTGCGTTCACGGCCGACTGGACGGAGAGCCGACTGGACGGAGGGACGGCCGGATGGAGGGACGGCCGGATGGTCCGGCCTTCCGGCGCCCGGCGGCGCACCGCGTGGTGCCGGTCGCGGTGCGCGCGGCGGGTGTGACGCGCGTGCCGGTACGCCGGGTGCACCCGGCGCGTCCGTGGCCGTCCGTGGCCGTTCAGGCGCCGGGCGGGGAGGTCAGGGACGGGCAGGGGTGGCTCAGGCCGCGTGGCGCCGCATGACGGGGATCCTCATCGGGCGCGAAGCCGGACCCCCGACGTGCGAGAACGGCTGGGTGCGCCAGTCGAGCCCCTGAGGGAGCGTCAGCAGCAGGGCGGTGTCCTGCTCCTGGGGCGTGGCGGACTCGTCCGCCGGCCGGGCGTCGTCGGCGCTGCGGCCCGTACCGGCGCAGACCGTCAGCCCGAACGGGTTCCACGGCGTGGCGCACAGCGCGTGCTCCGGCAGGACCTCCTCGTCCGCGAGCAGGGCGATCGGCTGCGCGCAGTCCGGGCACACGACCCGGTACATCTCGAAGGTGTCGTATGCGTCGAGTTCGTCGTCGAGCGCGTCGGGATCGACGTACTCCGGGACGAGTTCGACGACCGGCTGCTGCCGCTTGGGCGTGCTGCGACCAGGGCGCTTAAGACTCTGCATGGGTTCTCCCCCTCGGGCTGGGCCGTGAAGGCGCTGCGGCCTCGACCACAGCAAGCACTTCCCGTCCCCCATAGGGGGTAATCACGAGACCGTCACGGAGACCGTTCGAACGCTGTGGTGTTCGTCACATGCCGACCGCAGGTGCCCCCTGCGACGGCTTTGTCCCCCCGCCCGGAACGGGAAGGGCACCCGGCAGATCACGAACCGGCCATGACCTGGACAGCTCAGGTATCCGACGGGATCAACCGCACTGTAGGTTCTTGCGCCATGGAGGAGCTGGACCGACAGATCGTGCAGCTGCTCGTCAAGGACGGGCGGATGAGCTACACAGACCTGGGCAAGGCCACGGGCCTGTCCACGTCGGCCGTGCACCAGCGGGTGCGCAGACTGGAACAGCGCGGCGTCATCCGCGGCTATGCCGCAGTGGTCGACCCGGATGCCGTCGGCCTGCCCATGACCGCCTTCATCTCGGTCAAACCGTTCGACCCCAGCGCCCCCGACGACATCGCGGACCGCCTCGCCGGCGTGCCCGAGATCGAGGCCTGCCACAGCGTCGCGGGCGACGAGAACTACATCCTCAAGGTGCGCGTGGCCACCCCGCACCAGCTGGAGGAACTGCTCGCGCGGGTGCGCTCGCTGGCGGGTGTCTCCACCCGGACGACCGTGGTCCTGTCCACGCCGTACGAGGCCCGGCCGCCACGCGTCTGAGACCGTCACCCGCGCGGGAACGTCGGCACGCGCGGGCGTACAGGGCGCACCCAGGGCGTGAACGGCGGCCCTGGGTGCGGGCCGGGCCCTCCGAGGGGTGAGACTGGGGGCCATGAGCGAACGCACCGCCCCGCCGCACACAGACCCGCCGCGCACCGTCCTGCTCCGCCGCGGAGAGGTCCACAGCCCCGCCGACCCCTTCGCCACCGCGATGGTCGTCGAGGGCGGTCAGGTCGCCTGGGTCGGTTCCGAGGGGGCCGCCGACTCCTTCGCGGACGGGGTGGACGAGGTGATCGACCTCGACGGGGCGCTGGTCACCCCGGCGTTCACCGACGCTCATGTGCACACCACGGCCACCGGGCTGGCGCTCACCGGCCTCGACCTGTCCGGGGCGCCCTCCCTGGAGGCCGCACTGGACAGGGTGCGGGAGTTCGCCGCCGCCCGACCGGCCGACAGGGTCCTGCTCGGCCACGGCTGGGACGCCGCCCGCTGGCCCGGCGGCCGTCCACCGACCCGCGCGGAACTCGACGCGGCCACCGGCGGGCGGCCCCTGTACCTCAGCCGGATCGACGTCCACTCCGCGGTGGTCAGCACCGCGCTGCTCGACCTCGTCACCCGCGAGGGCGCCGGCGAGATCACCCGCGAGGACGGCCCTCTCACCGGCGACGCCCATCACGCCGTACGCGCCGCCGCCCTGGGCGCCGTCACACACGCCCAGCGCACCGGGGCCCAACGCGCCGCGCTGGCGCACGCCGCCTCGCTCGGCATCGGCACCGTCCACGAGTGCGGCGGCCCGGAGATCTCCTCCGAGGACGACTTCACCGGCCTGCTGCGGCTCGCCGCCGAAGGGCCCGGCCCGCGCGTCGTCGGCTACTGGGCCGAGCGGAACGTAGCCAAGGCGCGCGAACTGGGCGCGGCCGGCGCCGCGGGCGACCTGTTCGCCGACGGCGCCCTCGGCTCGCACACCGCGTGCCTGCACGTCCCGTACGCCGACGCGGGCCACACGGGCGCCGCCCACCTCGACGCCGCCGCGATCGCCGCCCACGTCGTCGACTGCACCGAGGCGGGCCTCCAGGCGGGTTTCCACGCCATCGGCGACGCCGCTGTCGCCGCGGTGGCCGGGGGAGTGCGCGCCGCCGCCGAGAAGGTCGGCCTCGACCGCGTCCGCGCCTCCCGGCACCGCGTCGAACACGCCGAGATGCTCACCCCCTCGACCATCGCCGCCTTCGCCGAACTCGGCCTGACCGCCTCCGTCCAGCCCGCCTTCGACGCCCTGTGGGGCGGTGAGGACGGCATGTACGCCCGGCGCCTGGGCGCGGAGCGGGCCCGTACCCTGAACCCCTTCGCGGCCCTGCTGCGCGCCGGTGTCCCGCTCGCCTTCGGCTCCGACAGCCCGGTCACCCCTCTCGACCCGTGGGGCACCGTCCGGGCCGCCGCCTTCCACCGCACGCCGGAACACCGCGTCTCGGTGCGCGCCGCGTTCACCGCGCACACGCGCGGCGGCTGGCGGGCGATCGGACGCGACGACGCGGGCGTCCTGGTGCCGGGCGCGCCCGCCGACTACGCCGTCTGGCACACCGGCGCTCTCGTGGTGCAGGCGCCCGACGACCGGGTGGCACGCTGGTCCACCGACCCCCGCTCCGGCACTCCCGGTCTGCCGGACCTGACCCCGGGCGGCGAACTGCCCGTCTGCCGGCGCACGGTGGTCGGCGGACGCACGGTCTTCGTACGGCCGGGCGAGTGATCCACGCCGGCCGCCCGGCGGCGATCATGGAGCGTGTCCCGCCGCGCGACCTGCGCGTCCTCCTGGTGACCAGGCACGAGAACCACGTGGCGCGGGTCGCACGGTTGTTGACAGACAGCGGCGGGAGGCCGGTAGATTCGGCCGGGGCCACCGACGCCCGACCGGGGGACTTCCGCTCACTCGCGGCGGCGCGGCCGGGTCAGGGACGGTGTGCCGCACGGTCCGTCGCCACTGAGGGCCGGCTCAGCGTCGGCGCGGCGCCGAGGGGACGTTCCGGCGGGTCGGGAAGGTGTGACCCCGGGCGGGGCCCGGTCGCTCAGTAGACAACGGCTTCAGGTCGACTCGCAGCCAGCGGGTCCCAGGTCGGCCCGAAGGGCGCCGGGCCCTCTCCGCCGTACGCGCGATGGCACGCTGCTGTCGTACGCGCGATGGCACGCTGCTGTCCGATCCCCAAAAGTCCCTCGAAAATCCGCAGCACCATACGAACGTCCTTTCATGTCATCGCAGGTTGCTGTGACCACTATGGTGGGATCCCGCACAGATGATGAAGGGGCTGCAGTGAACGACGGCGACGGGACCCGCACGGCGGATGCCCAGGGGAGGACTTTCGGCCCGCTCGGCAGAACTTTGGTGATCATTCCGACCTACAACGAGGCGAAGAACATCAAGGCGATCGTCGGCCGGGTGCGCGAAGCCGTTCCCGAGGCGGACGTTCTCGTGGCCGACGACAACAGCCCCGACGGCACCGGCGCGCTCGCCGACGAACTGGCCGCCGGGGACGACCAGGTCCAGGTGCTGCACCGCAAGGGCAAGGAGGGCCTGGGCGCCGCCTACCTCGCGGGCTTCCACTGGGGCACGGAGCACGGCTACGGCGTACTGGTCGAGATGGACGCCGACGGTTCCCACCAGCCCGAGGAACTGCCCCGTCTGCTCACCGCGCTCAAGGGCGCCGACCTGGTGCTCGGTTCACGCTGGGTACCCGGTGGCCGGGTGGTCAACTGGCCCAAGTCCCGTGAGTACATCTCGCGCGGCGGCAGCCTCTACTCGCGCGTGGCGCTCGATCTGCCGTTGCGCGACATCACCGGCGGCTTCCGCGCGTTCCGGAGCGAGACCCTGGAAGGTCTCGGCCTGGACGAGGTGGCCTCCCAGGGCTACTGCTTCCAGGTCGACCTCGCCCGTCGCGCGGTCAAGGCCGGCTACCACGTCGTCGAGGTGCCCATCACCTTCGTCGAGCGGGAACTCGGCGATTCGAAGATGAGCCGCGACATCCTCGTCGAGGCGCTGTGGCGGGTCACGGCGTGGGGTGTGGGGGAGAGGGTCGGCAAGGTCCTCGGACGCGAGGACGACAAGCGGGCCGGGCAGCCGAAGCCGAGCGAGCGGGCAGAGCCGGCCGCCGGGCCGACGGAAGCGGAACTGTCCGGACATACGGAGCAGGTCAAGCCGTAGACCGGCCTGGCCGTTCGGACCGCCCCGGCGTCGCGCGCCCTTGGGGCCCGCTGTTCCGGAGGCCCCGCTTATCCCGTACTGAGCCGGTGTTCGGCACACTGGGAGTATGACGACTGGCGCTCAGACCCCGAACCCCGCCCGGCCCCGGCGCTCCAGGCTGCGCACCTTCCTGCCGCTCGGCGTCGCCGCGTGGCTGGTACTGGAGATCTGGCTGCTCACGGTCGTCGCCGGGGCGTCGAACGGGCTGGTGGTCCTCCTGGTGCTGCTGGCCGGTCTGGCGCTCGGCTCGGTGGTCATCAAGCGGGCCGGCCGGCGCGCCTTCAAAAACCTCACCGAGACGCTGCAACAGCAGCAGAACGGCGGGCCGGCCGAGCCGCGGCCGAACAGCGAGGGCAACGGCCTGATGATGCTGGGCGGACTGCTGCTGATCATCCCCGGCCTGGTCTCCGACGCGGTCGGTCTGCTGCTGCTCGTGCCCCCGGTCCAGAAGGCCGTGAGCCGGTACGCCGAGCGCACCCTCGAGCGCAAGCTCCGCGAGGCCGGCCAGGGCTCCCTGGGTGATGCCTTCCAGCAGACGCGTATCCACCGGCCCGACGGCAAGGTCGTCCAGGGCGAGGTGATCCGGGACGAGACCGGGGCCACGCCGGGCGACTTCCCGCAAGGACCCCGCCCGCCGCTCTCCCGCTGAAAGTCACTGAGGACCGGGAGCCGAAGCGGAGTCCTGAGGGCCGAGAGGACCGGGCGCCGACAGGTCGGCCGGACGCACAGAGGGCCGCGGGCGCCGTACCTACTGGTACGGCGCCCGCGGCCCTCTGTGCTGCTGTGCTGAGTTCTCCCGCCCGGATCCTTCGCCGGGATCAAGCCGACTTTCGGCTGTCCCGGGGATGAACCGCGATGTTCATCGCGCCGGAGCGCAGAACGGCGAGACGCTCCTCGAGAACCTCTTCGAGTTCCTCTCGGGTACGTCGCTCCATCAGCATGTCCCAATGCGTACGCGCGGGCTTGGCCTTCTTTTCCTCAGGGCCGTCGCCGTCAACCAGGAGTGCCTGGGCACCGCAGACCTTGCACTCCCACTCCGGCGGGATTTCCGCCTCGACCGAGAAGGGCATCTCAAAGCGGTGCCCCTTCTCGCATGCGTACTCCACGGCCTGGCGCGGGGCCAGGTCGATGCCGCGGTCCGTCTCGTAGCTGGTCACCACGAGGCGCGTGCCGCGAAGAGCTCGCTCACTCATGAATCGTGCCTCCCGGGCTTGTCGCCCACAGGACAGGTGTCGCTGTCGTCGTCATCCGGTCAACGTCCGGTCGGCGGTAAAGATTCCCGTTCCGGGCCATGTGTCGCCGTCGTAGCCGCAGCCTTCTCAACCAGTGCAGTACCCACCGGCGCCTGGTTTGTCACATCTGATGACAGATATGACACAGCGTTTCGGCATCTTTGACGCGCAGTAACGGTACACCTGGCAGGCCAAACGCGTACACTACCGCCCTTTCGTGCCGAGCGCTAAATCCTCTCCGGAACGGGATTCCCCGCGGCGGCGATGGCCCGGCGCACGGGTACCCGCGCGAGCAGCGCGAAACCGAGGATGAAGAAGGCCACCAGCGAGAGGATCGCGTCCCGGTAGCTTCCCGTGATCTGGTAGGTCAGCCCGAACAGCAGCGGCCCGAGCCAGCTCATCCCGCGGTCGCTCAGCTCGTACGCCGAGAAGTACTCGGCCTCCTTGCCGGGCGGTACGAGGTGCGAGAACAGCGACCGGGACAGCGCCTGGCTGCCGCCGAGGACCAGGCCGATCCCCGCGGCCAGGACGAAGAACCACACCGGCTCCCCGGCGGGCAGGAAGTACCCGGCGGCCAGTGTCACCGTCCAGGCGACCAGTGAGCCGAGGATCGTACGCTTCGCTCCGTGGATCCGGGCCAGCCGGCCCAGCGCCAGGGCGCCCACCACCGCCAGTACCTGGACCAGCAGCACGGCCACGATGAGAGTGGCCTGCCCGAGCCCCAGCTCCTTCGAGCCGTAGACCGAGGCTTGCGAGATCACGGTCTGGATGCCGTCGTTGTAGACCAGGTACGCCAGGAGGAAGGCGAGCGTCAGCGGGCGACGGCGCATGTCGCGGAGGGTCGTCGCGAGCTGCCGGAAGCCGGTCGGGGTGCCCGCCTCCCGCGCGGGGGCGCGGCGGTCGCGCAGCCGCCGCAGCGGCACCAGGGTGAAGGCGCCCCACCACAGGCCCGCCGACGCCAGGCAGATACGGACCGCCATGCCCTCGGAGAGCCCGAAGGCGTCATGAGCGGTGTAGAGGACCAGGTTGGCCACGAGGACCAGGGCGCCCGCGGCGTAGCCGAGGGCCCAGCCCCGCGAGGAGACCGCGTCCCGCTCCTGCGGTGTGGCGATCTGCGGCAGGTAGGAGTTGTAGAGCATCATCGCCACGGACTGAGCGGCGTTCGCCACGATCAGCAGCGCGCCGCCCAGCAGATAGCGCTCACCGTCGAGGAGGAACATGCACGCCGTCGCGGCGGCCCCGGTGTAGGCGGCGGCCGCGAGCAGCGGCTTCTTGCGGCCGGTACGGTCGGCGGCGGCGCCCACCAGCGGCATCGCGAGCACCGCCAGGATCACCGACAGGGAGACCGCGTACGCGAAGAAGGACCCCGCGCGCACCGGAATGCCGAACGGATGCACGAACCCGTCCGTGTCCGCGGCGGCCTCGGCGACCGAGGTCAGATAGGGGCCGAGGAAGACGGTGAGCACACTCGTCGAGTACACGGAGCACGCCCAGTCGTAGACGTACCAGCCGCGTTGCTCGTACCGGCGGCGGGCCGCCTCGTCCGCCGCCGGTGACCGCACGGTGTCGTTGCCCACCGGTGCCCTCGCTTCCCCGTGAACGCGCTCGGTGGCCGGGCGGGGTGTCAGACCCAGATCCCGCGGTCTTCCATGACCTTGCGCAGTGTGTCGATGTGATCGGTCATGATGCCATCCACACCCAGGTCCAGGAGCCGGTGCATCCGCTCGGGCTCGTTGACCGTCCACACGTGCACCTGGAGCCCGCGTGCATGGGCGGTACGCACGAAGCGACGGTCCACGACCGGGACGCCCGACTGGGCCTCCGGCACCTGGGCGGCGACGGCCGACCGGCGCACCGTCACCGGTACCCCCCATGAGCGCAGCCGGAGGTTCAGCACTCCCCGGGTGCCGTACGACGTCGCGAGACGGGGCCCGGCCAGCCGCTGGGCGCGCACCACGCGGGCCTCGGAGAACGAGCCGAGGCAGACCCGGTCCCAGGCGTCCGTTCGCCCGATCAGTTCCAGGAAGGGCAGGAGGGCCGGCTCGGCCTTGACGTCGACGTTCCACCGCACCTCGGGGAAGGCGGTGAGCAGTTCCTCGAACAGGGGCACCGGCTCCCGGCCCGCCACACGCGCCTGCTCCACGTCCCGCCACGGCAGGTCGGCGATCAGGCCCGCTCCGTCCGTCACCCGGTCCAGGGTCGCGTCGTGGAACGCGACGAGCCGGCCGTCACGGGTGGCATGGATGTCGGTCTCGATGTAGCGGTAGCCCGCCTCGACGGCGCACCGGAACTGGCGCGCGGTGTTCTCCAGGCCGTCGGCCGCCCCGCCGCGGTGGGCGAAGGCGATCGGGCCGGGATGGTCGAGGTAGGGGTGGCGTATCGGTGGGGTCACGGACGCAGTATCGCTCCAGGTGGTTGACGCGCGGCAACGACCGTGCGGCCGTCGGATGCCGGGGGGACCGAGAACAGCCGGAGGAACAGCTGGGCGAGCGGGCCGATCGTCACCGCGTACAGCAGGGTCGCCACGCCCACCGTGCCCCCGAGAACGAAGCCCGTGGTGACCACCGCGACCTCGATCACCGTGCGCACCAGCCGGATCGACACCCCTGTACGCCGGTGAAGCCCCGTCATCAGCCCGTCGCGCGGCCCCGGACCGAAGCGCGCCGCGATGTACAGCCCCGTCGCCGCGCCGTTCAGTACGATGCCGGCCGCCGTCATCACCACGCGCGGGACCGTGCCGTGCACCTCGGGCACTGCCATCAGGGTCGCGTCCATGGCCGCGCCGATCAACAGGACGTTGGAGACCGTTCCGAGCCCCGGCCGCTGGCGCAGCGGGATCCAGAGCAGCAGCACGGCCGCACCCAGAACGGTCAGCACCACGCCCATCGACAGGCCCGTGCGCTCGGACAGGCCCTGGTGCAGCACGTTCCACGGCTCCAGGCCGAGTCCGGACCTGACCAGCAGCGCAGAGCTCGCGCCGTACAACGCCAGTCCGGAGTACAGCTGGAACAGCCGTCGTACGAGATGTCCTTGCCGGGGCGGGTGGCTGGACAAGGTGTCCCCCTGTGGTGGAAGTGGACCGACGCATGACACCCTGTGGCGTGGATGGAGATCTCATCCATGGCCAATTCGGGGAAGGTGGACTGATTAGTGTGGCGCAGTGGACCTCGGCGGTGGGTGCGACGCAGCTCGCCCGGCTGCTCAGCTCCCAGCAGGACCGCCCGGCGGGCCCCGGCACCCGCCGCCCGCCCGCCTACCGGGCCCTCGCCGACGGCATCCGGCTCCTGGTGCTCGAAGGGCGCGTTCCCGTGGCCGCCAGACTGCCCGCCGAGCGGGAACTGGCCCTGGCCCTGTCCGTCAGCCGCACCACCGTGGCGGCCGCCTACGAGACGCTGCGGGGAGAGGGGTTCCTGGAGTCGCGGCGCGGTGCCGGCAGCTGGACCGCCGTCCCGGCCGGAAACCCGGTCCCCGCGCGGGGGCTGGAACCGCTGCCCCCCGAGGCCCTCGGTTCGATGATCGATCTCGGCTGCGCCGCGCTGCCCGCGCCCGAGCCCTGGCTCACCCGCGCCGTGCAGGGCGCTCTGGAGGAACTGCCGCCCTACGCGCACACCCACGGCGACTACCCGGCCGGACTGCCCGCACTGCGCGCGACGATCGCCGACCGGTACACCGCGCGGGGCATTCCGACCATGCCCGAGCAGATCATGGTGACGACCGGGGCGATGGGTGCCATCGACGCCATCTGCCACCTCTTCGGCGGGCGGGGCGAGCGCATCGCCGTCGAGTCGCCGTCCTACGCCAACATCCTCCAGCTGATGCGGGAGGCCGGGGCCCGGCTGGTCCCCGTGGCCATGGCGGAGGGGCTGGCCGGCTGGGACATGGACCGCTGGCGCCAGGTGCTCCGCGAGGCGGCACCGCGCATCGCGTACGTCGTCGCCGACTTCCACAACCCGACCGGCGCGCTGGCCGACGAGGACCAGCGCCGCCGGCTCGTGGACGCGGCCCGCTCGGCGGGCACGGTGCTGGTCGCCGACGAGACGATGAGCGAACTCTGGCTCGACCCGGACGTGGAGATGCCGCGTCCCGTGTGTGCCTTCGACCCGGCCGGGTCCACCGTGATCACGGTCGGCTCGGCGAGCAAGGCCTTCTGGGCCGGCCTGCGCATCGGCTGGGTGCGCGCGGCCCCCGAGGTGATCCGCAGCCTCGTCGCCGCGCGCGCGTACGCCGACCTGGGCACGCCCGTTCTGGAACAGCTGGCGGTGAACTGGCTGTTCGGCACGGACGGCTGGGAGCGGGCCGTGGAGATCCGGCGCGCACAGGCCCGGGAGAACCGGGACGCGCTGGTCGGCGCGGTGCGCCGGGAACTGCCCGACTGGCAGTTCGAGGTTCCGCGGGGCGGGCTCACCCTGTGGGTGCGCACCGGTGGGCTCTCGGGATCGCGGATCGCCGAGGCCGGAGAACGGGTCGGAGTACGGGCACCGTCGGGGCCCCGCTTCGGCGTCGACGGGGCGTTCGAGGGGTATGTGCGGCTGCCCTTCACCGTGGGCGGGGCGGTGGCCGAGGAGGCGGCGGTACGGCTGGCCGCCGCGGCACGGGTGGTCGAGAACGGCGGGACGTCGGGGGCGGAGGCGCCGCGCATCTTCGTGGCGTAACGGACGGAGCAGCGGTGTCTGCGCCCGGCGGCGGCGGGAGCGTGTCCGCTGGCGCGTACCGGGTCCTCAGGAGGATTCCGTGGCCGCCGCCTTCGCGGGAACCGGCTCCAGCGGCGCCTTGTCCGCGTCCGCCGCGTCCGTGTCGGTGGCGGTCTTGCCCGTGGCGGTCGGGTCCACGGGCTTCTTCTCCATGGAGTGCTTGTCCAGGAACGTTGCGTCCGCCGGAGTTCTGCGCACGGGGCCGGGCTCCGGGACCTTCCGCTCCGGCTGCGTCGGCTCCGTCCGTGCGTCGTCCTGAGCGGACCGGGCCGGGAGCAGGTCCAGTACCGCCTGCCGGTGGTCGGCGCTGGTCGTGTCGTCGTACGGGTTCGGTGTGGCCGGGACCTGGAGGCGGTGCACCGGACCCGTGCCCAGGCGGGCGTAGCCGCGTCCCGAGGGGATGTGATCGAGGGGGGTGGTGTGCGGGGGAGCGCCCAGGACGGCCGTCACCTGCTCCGAAGTCGCGGGCCCGAGGACGACGCGCGCGCGTGTGTGCTGCCGTACCGCGTCGCTGAGGGTCTCCAGGCTGTCGAGCTGATCGGCGACGACGACCGTGACGTTCGCCGGGCGGCCGTGCCGCAGCGGGACCTGGAGCAGGGACTGGGGGTCCTCCCGGCCGTCGGCGGCGGCGAGGTGCGTGAACGAGCTCGGGCGGTCCAGCAGGATCCACAGCGGACGCTTGGTGTCCTCGGGCGGCGGATCGCCCGCCTGGTGGGCACGGTTGGCTGCGATCAGGCGGCGCTCCGTCTCGTGCGCGGCCCACCGGAGACTTTCCGACACCCCCGCCAGGCCGCACTCGACGGCGAGCACGCCCTCCCGGCCGGTCAGGCACGCGTACTCGCCGGTGCCGCCACCGTCGACGATCACCACGTCACCGTGGCGCAGCGCCTGGAGGGCGACGGAGCGCAGCAGGGTGGAAGTGCCGCTGCCGGGCTGCCCGGCCGCCAGCAGATGAGGTTCGGTGGAGCGGACGCCGGTGCGCCAGACGACAGGGGGGACGTCGCGCTGCTCCTCGCCGTGGGCGAGTGGCAGGGTCCGGCGCACCTGCGTGGGGTCGGTGAAACCGAGGACCGTCTCACCGGGAGACGTGACGAAGCGCTGGGCGGCGATGTCGACGGGCAGCGGGGCGAGGACCTGGACCGTGAGCTGGTTGCCCTCCTCGTCCCAGGCGAAGTGGTATTCGCGACCGCGCCCCGACTTGGCGGCGAGCAGATGCTCGATCCGCGCACGGGACTCCGCCTCGCCGTCGGTGTAGTACGCGGGGTAGGTGAGCACCAGGTGCGTGATGCGGCCGGTGCCGTCGAACTCGTATGCCGGGAAGGCCTTCTCCCAGGAGCCGCCGTGGGTGTACAGGGGGTCGGGGTCACCGGCCGAGGAGAAGTACGGCACCAGGGCGTCGTACAACGATTTCAGACGCTGGGTCTGCGACTCGTCGGGGCCATCGGGCGCGGCCGTGGAGCGGTCCCGGCCCTGCCAGGCCGCCGCCGCCATCAGGGTGACGACGGCGAGCAGCGGACCGTACGGGAGCAGCAGCACGACCAGGATCACCGACGCCACCAGGAAGAGCAGCGCGCCGCGCCGGTCCTTGGGGGTGTCGGCCAGCCTGCGCCGCCCGGCCGAGGCCAGCCGGCGCAGTCCGCGCACGATCGTGATCAGTGGGTGGAGGACGTCGGTGGCGCTGTCGGCCGCCGTCCGGGCCAGCTCCCGGCTCCGGGCGAGGTGAACGCCGCGGTTGCTCAGGATGCGGGGGAGGGGACGCCGGGCCACTGCTGCCTCCAGGGCGTGGATACGGGTGGGCGGGGGCTTGGGTGCTTGGGGACTTGGGTCAGAACCTGATGCCGCCGAGGAGGCCGGCCAGGCTTTCGCCGCCGGCCTTGATGCTCGGCGCGATGGCCGTACTGGCCAGGTAGAAGCCGAACAGCATCGCCACCACGGCGTGCAACGGCTTCAGGCCGTCCTTGCGGCAGAGGATGAAGAGGACGACGCCGAGCAGGACGACGCCTGAGATCGAGAGGATCATGTGAGTTCTCCTGGTTCGCGGGGGGACAGTCACCATGAGTACTTCCAGGATCACAGAATGTATCCATACGATAAAAGGTGCAAGTGGGTGAAGATCTACTGATTTCGCCCGGTCGGCGGACTGTTCCCGGCCTGAACGACGTGGGCGGTTGCGTACGGCCGGGCCTGCCGTGATCTTTACCTCGGGCACGTCGGCCCATGTGCCGCACGAGCCAGTACGCTGGCGATTCACCTGTACGGCTCTGCACCGCTCGCAGACGTACGCCCTGTCCCCGATATGCGGAATGATCCGTGGCGAGAGGTGGTCCGGCCGATATGACTGAAGCCCCCGACCCCGAGGTCGTGGAACTGGCGACCAAGATCTTCGACATGGCCCGGAGCGGCCGGACCGAGGAGCTCGTGGCCTACGTCGACGCGGGCGTGCCGGCCAACCTCACCAACGACCGTGGCGACTCGCTCGTGATGCTCGCCGCCTACCACGGCCACGCCGACGCGGTCCGTGCGCTGCTGGAGCGCGGCGCCGACGTCGACCGGATCAACGACCGGGGACAGACCCCGCTCGCGGGAGCCGCCTTCAAGGGCGACACCGAAGTGGTCAAGGCCCTCCTGCAGAGCGGTGCCGATCCGGCCGCCGGCACTCCCTCGGCCGTCGACACGGCCCGGATGTTCGCCCGCGCGGAACTGCTCGAGCTGTTCGGCGCGAACTGAAGCGCACCGGCGAAGCGCACCGGCGAAACGTGCCGCCGAAACGTGCCGAACGACACTGAACCGCACGGGCGCGCATGCTCCGACCGGCGAAGACACGGGAACAGCGGCGGAAACCCACAGTAAACGGGGGAGGCGGTACAAGGCCGCCGGAATTCGGTCGCGGCAGATGTGACCGCCGGGTCATCATGACGACGTGATTCACGGACGCGATGGCTGGGCAGATGTTGCCGCACCGCGCGGGCCGTGACGCGGCCCGCGTGGGCCCCCGACGAGAGGCAGAGGAAGATGGTCTACAGCAAGCAGGAAACGGCGGGCGCCCCGACGTGTTGGCACGCGGCCAGGTAATGCAGGTCCCCGGTTGCGTCGACGCTTGATGTGAGGCTGTTTCCCATGTTCGATCCGGTCATAGCGCCCAGCGGTACGCTGCTCGGCCTGCTCCAGCGGGGTCGCGGCGACGGCACGCTGCACGCGCTCACCGCCCCGCGCTCCGAAACGCTCGAGGCGCTGAACCACTGCGTGCTCCACGACCCGCGCCACGACTGGCAGGTGGAGAACCGCTCCCTCTACTACGCCCGCCTCTACCTCGACCTGCACGGCGAACTGGACGCCATCGAGGCCCACCTCTTCGATGCCGAGGACATCCTCGACACCGAGGAGTCACGCACCGGCCTCGCCCTCGCCGTGCTCGGACATCTGGCCTCCTACGGCAGGCGGGACGCGCTCGCCCTGTTGCGCAGGTACGCCGCCCAAGGTGCCAACTGGTCCTGGGCCCTGGACGAACTGGCCCTCCGGGACGACGACGCCGGCCTGCGGGCCCTCGCCGCCCCCGTGCTCGCGCGGTTCGCCACCGACCCCGAGGGCGAGGGCGAACTGGCCGCCACCGTCCGTGACGCCTTCGAACCGCGCCCCTGGCGTCTGTGGGCCGACGATCCGCGCGAATCCGTCGCCACCCGCGTACGGGCCGCCCAGGAAGCCGGCTGCTTCGACCGCTGGCAGCGGCAGATGCGCCCCACCGGGCCCCGCCCCGGGTGGAGCGTGCAGGCCGTGTTCGCCTGGGCCCAGCAAGGAATCGAGCGCGGCGCCGCCCTGCATGTCCCGGCCGCCCGCTGCCTCACCGCCGTGGCCGGCCCCGAGGACCGGCCCGAGATCCTCCGTGCCGCCGAGGACGGCACGGAGGGCGCCCGCTGCACCGCCCTGCGCTACCTCGCCGACAGCAATGACCAGGACGCCCTCACCCTGATCGAGCACGCCGTGGCCACCGGGCCGGCGCCCGTCGTGGAGGCCGCCCTCGACGCCTTCGAACGGATGCAGAGCCTCACCGCCGTCGACCGCGCGCGCCGCTGGGCCCGCCGGCCCGACGCCCTGGGCGCCGCCGCCGGCCGCGTCCTCGCCTGCCGGGGCGGTCTCCAGGACCGCGACCCGGTCCTCGCCGCCCTGCGCGAGGCGGTGCGGGGGGAAGGCCCCGACGCGCCGACCCTGTGGACCCTCGTCGACGGCGCCGGACGCCTGGGCATCGCCTGCGCCGCTCCCGTACTCCGCCACATCTACCGCGAGACCGCCTCCTCCCACCTGCGCGGCCGGGCCGCCCGCGCCCTCGCCGCCACCGACCCCTCCTACGGCAGCGGCTTCGCCGTCGAGTGCCTGTGGGACTGCGAGGAGTCCACCCGCGAGATCGCCGCCCGGCACGCCGAGACCGGCGACACCCGGGTCGTCGAGCGCCTGCGCAGGCTCGCCGCCGACCCGGCGGAGGAGGCCGAGGTGCAGACCGCCGTACGCAGCCGGATCGGTCCCGGGGAGACCGTCGTGTGACCGCCCGGGCACGCGCAGTGTGAACAAGGGACGCCCCGCGGGTCAGGTGCGCATGGATGGCGTTCGGCCTGCGCAGGTGTGCGATGCAACGCTCACGGGACGTTCTCCCACCGGAAAGATCCACGTTGACGTGGCCACGTCCGGCGCGACGAGAACATCCGTATGCGAGTCGTCATCGTGACCGAATCCTTCCCCCCTGATGTGAACGGCGTGGCTCACTGCGCGCTCCAGACCGCCCGGCACCTCGTCGACCGCGGTCATGTCCCTGTCGTCGTCGCCCCCGCCACCGCGGGTGACGAGCTCGACCACCGGGCTCCGTGCCCCGTCGTCCGGGTCCCCTCCCTTCCGCTCCCGGGCTACCCGCAGGTCCGCGTCGCCCTCCCCGGCCGACGCGTCGCCGCGGCGATCGCCGAGCACCGGGCCGACCTCGTCCACCTGGCCGGCCCCTTCGTGCTCGGAGTGCGGGGCATGGCGGCGGCCTCGCGCCTCGGACTGCCCGCCGTCGCCGTTTACCAGACCGACCTCGCCGGGTACGCCCGCACGTACATGGGCGCCGGTCAGGCCGCGGCCTGGCGCCGGATCAGGTCCGTCCACTCGGCCGCCGACCTCACCCTGGCCCCGTCCGGCGCCGCACGGAACGACCTCCGGGCGCACGGCATCCCCAGAGTCAGGATGTGGCCGCGCGGCGTGGACACGGTCCGCTTCCGGCCCGGCCTGCGCGACGAGGCGCTACGCCGGGAACTCGCCCCGAACGGCGAGCTGATCGTCGGTTACGTCGGCCGGCTCGCCCCCGAGAAGCAGGTCGAGCTGCTGGCCGGGGTGAGCACCCTGCCCGGAGTACGGGTACTCGTCGTGGGCGACGGACCGAGCAGGCCGAACCTGGAACGGACCATGCCCGGCGCGGTCTTCCTGGGGCGCCGCACCGGCGACGAACTCGCCCGCATCTTCGCCTCGCTGGACGTCTTCGCCCACACGGGCCCCTTCGAGACCTTCTGCCAGACCGTGCAGGAGGCCATGGCGAGCGGCATACCCGTGGTCGCGCCCGCCGTGGGCGGCCCGCTGGACCTGGTCGTCCACGGACGCACCGGGTTCCTGGTGCCGCCGCGCGACGCCGTCGCCGTACGGGACGCGGTCCGGTCCCTGGCCGCGGACCCCGCACTACGGGTCTCCTACGGGGCGGCGGGGCGCGCGATGGTCGAAGGACGTACCTGGGCCGCCGTCGGGGACCAGCTGATCGGCTACTACACGGACGTGCTGACCGGGCGCCGGACGGCGGTGGCGGCATGAACGGGACCGCGGGAACGGGGGCTCCGCCGACCGGTGCGCAGTCCGCCGGATTCCCGTCCGCCGCAGCCCGGGCGGTCCCCACGCCGTCGGCGGACGATGCCCAGGGGGCCGAAGACCCGCTGCGGATCGTACGGCTCGCGAACTTCGTCGCACCGGCCTCCGGCGGACTGCGCACCGCGCTGCGGGAGCTCGGCAAGGGCTACCGGGCGGCGGGGCACGAGTCCGTGCTCGTCGTCCCCGGCGACCGGACGAGCGACCGGGAGACCGAGCAGGGGCGGGTGATCACCCTGCCGGGGCAGCTGCTGCCCGGCACCGGCGGCTACCGCGTCCTCACCGACAAGCGGCGGCTGACCGCCCTGCTCGAGGAACTGGCTCCCGACCGGCTCGAGGTGTCCGACCGGACGACCCTGCGCTGGACCGGGAGATGGGCGCGGCGGGCCCGGGTGCCGGCGATCATGGTCTCCCACGAGACCGCCGACGGTGTGCTGCGCACCTGGGGGATGCCCGAGGGGGCCGCGCGGCGCACCGCCGACGCCCTCAACATCCGTACCGCCCACACGTACGCGCGCGTGGTGTGCACCACCGAGTTCGCCGAGCGGGAGTTTGCCCGGATCGGGGCTCGCAACGTCGTACGGGCACCGCTCGGGGTCGACCTGGCGGAGCGGCGTCCCGCGCTGCGCGACCCCTCGGTGCGGGCCCGCTACGCGCGCGCGACGGAGACGCTGCTGGTGGCCTGCACCCGGCTGTCCGTGGAGAAGCGGCCCGGTACGGCGCTGGACGCGCTGGAGACGCTGCGGCGGCGCGGACGCCAGGCGGTGCTGGTGATGGCCGGGGACGGGCCACTGCGGACGCGGCTCGAACAGCGCGCGCGGGAACGCGGACTGCCCGTCGTCTTCCTGGGACACGTCCCGGACCGGACGTTCCTCGGCGCCCTCCAGGCTTCCGCCGACGTGTGTCTGGCGCCGGGGCCCGCGGAGACCTTCGGGCTCGCCGCACTGGAGGCGATGGCCTGCGGCACACCCGTGGTGGCGAGCTCCTCCTCCGCGCTGCCGGAAGTGATCGGCTCCTCCGGGGCGACCGCGGCAGACCGGGGGGAGTCGTTCGCGGACGCCGTCGAACTCCTGCTGGGAAGGCCGGAGACGGAGCGGCGGGAGGGGGCACGCGCGCGTGCGGAACGCTTCGGGTGGCCGGCGGCGGTGGCGGCGTTCCTCGACGCCCACGAGGCGCCGGGGCAGGCGGCCGTACGGGACGACGCGCGGGAGGGCGTGGCACCGGGCCGGACGGCGCCCGCGGTGCTGCCGGGAGGTTCGCTGTGAGACCTGCCGGGAGACCCGTGCGCTTCGTGGCTCTCGGGGACTCGCTGACCGAGGGTGTGGGGGATCGCGCCGACGGCGGATGGCGGGGCTGGGCCGCGCTGCTCGCCGGGTCGCTCGGCGAGCAGCCCGCGCGGTTCACCAACCTCGCGAGGAGCGGGGCGCAGACGCACGACGTGCTCGAAGCACAACTGCCCGTGGCACTGGGCCTGGGACCCGACCTGGTCTCGGTCGTCGTCGGGGTCAACGACACCCTGCGCCGGAGCTTCGACATCCACGCCGTGGCCGGACGGCTGGACCGGGTGTACGCGGCCTGCACCGCCCAGGGTGCCGTGCTGCTCACCGCGTGCCTGCCCGACCCCGGCGGCGTCATGGGCCTGCCCGGGGCACTGGCCAGGCCGCTGGCCCGGCGGCAGAGTGCGGTCAACGCCGTCGTCCACGCGCTGTCCGACCGGTACGGCGCGGTGCACCTGCACGCCGGCGAGGGCGACTGGGTCACCGACCGCGCGATGTGGAGCGTGGACCGGATGCATCCCGGCGAGCGGGGGCACCGCCAACTGGCCGTGAGGTTCCACGCGCTGCTGGTGGAACGCGGCCTCGAGGCCGGACCGGCGCCCTCGCCCGACCCGCAGTCCGCGGCACCCGCCCCGGGGGCGAGCCTGTGGTGGATGGCCACCGCCGGCACCGGATGGGTGGCCCGCCGGTGCACCGACCTGCTGCCCCAGCTCCTCGTGCTCGCCGTCGACGAACTGCGGCACCGCGCGCGTGGCACGAGCATCCGGCTCGACCTGCGGGCCTCCGCATCGGTGTCGGCGGCATTGGCCGCGCTGCCGGCGTGGGAGCAGAGGCTGCCGGCGGGGGAGCAGAGACCGGGCACCTCCCAGGGGGTTGTAGCTGCTTGCCGGGAATGTGTACGAGGTTGAATCAGCTTGATCGTGTGGTCGGGTGCTCAACGGCTTGCGGCATGCTGGGCCGGCCGGGCTGACGTGATCGTGCGATCTGCGGCGCCGGGACGGTGTCGGCGTCGGCGTGCGGGGCCCCGCTCCACCGGAGCGATGGTTCGGGGCCTCCCCGTCGCCTCCGGCCCTACCCGCGTGGCAGGTCGTGCAGGGAACCGGCCTCCTGGAACCGGACCACGCACGGGATGCGTGTCGCCGCCCCGGGGTTGAGTACGCCGGGGACCTGGGGGTATCTCCCACGCCCTTGAGGCAGTGGGGGAGCGCCCAAGACCGTTCGGGGCGTGCGGCTGAACGGGCTCACTCCCGCTCAGTCAAGAGGAACGGTTCAGCGGCGCCCTGCCGCAGTGAAGCGGAGGCGCATCGGCGCAGGACGAGGGAGGAGGAACGGGGCGTGTGACAACCGCGACACCGTGACGCATCTGCGTCGTTTGGGTCGTTGTCAGACCGAGGACCTAGTCTGTGCACCGTGACTTCACCAGCATCGACGGACAGCGCTCCGCCCCAGCTCAGCACGGGGCCGCGGCCCGCGCCGGGCCCGGCGGCCGACGAGGGGCTGGCCCGGCGGCTGCGCGCGCTCGCCTGCACCGCGCCGTTGCACGACCTCGACGCGCGCAAGGCCAACCTGGCCGGCGAGTACTCGGTGTACGGCATGGCGGAGATCGCCCTGGCGGCCATCGACCTGGTGACACTGAACATGGACTTCGACACAGGCGCCGACCATGACCAGATAGTGGCCCGGCTCATCCCGCGTATCGCCGCCCATGCCCCGCGCCGGCCCGCCGGTGAGCATGAGCGGGTGGCCCGCTGGGTCCTGGAGAACCTGATCAACGTCGGCAGCGTCGACCGCGGCTTCCGCGCGGTGTACGGCGTGTTCGGCGCGGACGGCGCCTACGTCCGCCGCGACTACGACTTCAAGCTGATCGAGGAGGTCCCCGGCCTCGGCGGCACCGTCTACCTCCGCACCACGGACGAGGCGGTCAACGTCCTGGTCGGCGCCCTGGACACCGACGTCACCAGCGCCCAGATCGCCGCCGAGGTCAAACTCGAGGTGCTCATCAGCCGGGGCAGGCTCGCCGACGCCCAACTCGCCGCCGAGCAGGCCCGCTACCGGACCGTGCAGTACTCCGAATCCTTGCGCCGGGCCCTGGACGCCACCCGGCGCAATGTGCGTGCCGTGGACTGGCTCACTGCCGTCCCGGACATGATCGCCGAGGCCCTGGACCACATCGCGGACCGGTACCGCCACGAGAACGCGATCCTCACCAACATCCGCAGGGCCCGCGACGAGTCGGAGGAACCGGAGCACAAGCGCAGGGCCGCCGAGCTGGTGGACATCGTCAAGGACTGCATCCGCAGGCACACCCAGCTGCAGTCCCGGCTGCTGGAGGCCGGCCCGCTGTTCCGCGCCGAACAGGACCGGCAGGCCTTCGCCACCCCCGCTTCGTCCTCGGGCACCGACCTCTACGGACACCTCCTGGCACCGCTGCTCCCCCTTCCTCTGGAGCAGGCGGTCCGGGTGACCGACACTTTCTTCGCCCGCGGCACCGGACTGCGTACACCGGTGTCCGTCCGGGTCGCCGATCTCGTCGGCATCCTGCTGACCCCGCCGGTGGAGCGGGAGCACCTGGGCGCCGAGATGCCGGAACCCGACCTGATCGCCACACCGGACGACAGCCGCTTCACCGAGAAGCAGCTGGCGGCCGCGACCGCGCTGCTGGAACTGCCTGCCGACGCGCCCCGCCGGCTGTCCGGACTGCTCGCGGAGGCACGCCGTCAGGACCCCGAACTGCCGTACCTGGTGGCGCTGCTGGCGGTCCATGCGGCCAGCCCTCCGGTGGGCACCGCCTACCGCCAGGGCGAGCGGCGGCTGCTCTTCGCGGTGGACGACGGCGTCGAGCTGGACGACTTCGAGTTCGGCGGCGCCGACCTCATCGTCGGCACGGCCCTGTTGGACGCGGCGGGGATGGCGGCGGACCGGACGGAGGCGGCGTGACGAGCCTTTCGCCCGGGGACCGGGAGCCGTCCGCGGCCGGTGGCCCGGTGACAGCCATTTGCACTGCCCGTACTGCCCGCGGCGCCGTCCCTGCCGCACCCGTCGTCGTCCCGTGCGAGGAGGAACCGTGTCCGTGACCGAGTATGCCGAGTGGAGCGAGGCGGAGCCCGCCGTCGCACCGGCGATCGGCGCCGTCACCCCCGCCGACGCCGCCGACGCGGCGCGGCTCGTCGCTTTCGGCCTCCAGCCCAAGCTCCAGCCGGCCCGCGACCAGGAGTACGCGGATCTGTTGCGCCGCTACCGCGAGGACCCGCTGTTCGCGCGGCTCGCCGACGCCGTGGCCACAGGCCTCGGGCTGATCGTCCTGGAGGTGTCCCCGCGTGCCGGAATGGCCGTGACCGCCGCCGAGGACTCGGTGTTCGCCGTCCGTATGGGCGACTACGCGCGGCGCACTTCCGCCGACGGCGGAGACAGGTTCCTGCACGGGCTCGCGCACCTCGCCGTCGCTGTCATGGCGTTCCCGCGCCCCGAGGACCTCGCCGACGACGGCTACATCGGACGGGTCACCGTCAACGGCGTCGACGCCTTCGTGCGCCAGACCTGCCACCGGCTCGAGGAGCGGGCCGCGGAACAGGGCGAGAACACCGACCCGGCCAGCGACGCCCCCGGGCTGGAGACGGCCTGGCGGATCTGGGCGAGACGCAGCGCGACCGGTGCCACCAAGGACGCCCGCAGGCTCGCGGGCTCGACCACCGGCATCGTCGCCAAGGCCGTCACCTTCCTCACCGAATCCGGCTTCCTGCAACGCACCGGCGACGACAACGGCGGCACCTACCGGACAACGGCCCGCTACCAGCTCCAGGTGCGCGACCTGGCCGGCAGCGCGGCCCTGGCCGAACTGCTGGAGCTGGGCGTCGTCCCGGTCACCGACGGCACCCCCACGCTGCTGCCCGCGGACAGCGGCGACGACCTGGACCTGGTGGCCGACGCGGGCCTGCCGTTCCACTCCACCTGAGCCGCCCTCTCGTCACCACGTCCTGTGCCCTCACTCTCCGTTGCCCGAACCCCCCCACCTGCCGAAGACTTCGAGAGTCCGCCATGTACGAGCTGTCCCGGGTCCGCCTCTACTCCATCGGGCCCGCCGGTGCGCGCTACGCCGACACCGTGCTTGACCTGCGCGGTGTCGGCGAGACCGTGCCGCAACCCGCGCCGACGCAGGCGGAGTTCTTCGCGGAGGAGCCCGTCGGCCCGCCACGTCGCCCCGCGCCCGCCGGGGTGCTCTTCCTGGAGAACGGCGGCGGCAAGTCCGTCCTGCTGAAACTGATCTTCTCCGTGATGCTCCCGGGCCACCGCAACACGCTCGGCGGCGCCAGCTCCGGCGTGCTGCGCAAGTTCCTGCTGGCCGACGACTGCGGCCATGTGGCCCTGGAGTGGCAGCACGTGCTGACCGGCGAGTGCGTCGTCGTCGGCAAGGTCAGCGAATGGCGTGGGCGCCAGGTCTCCAACGACCCGAGGAAGTTCGCCGAGGCCTGGTACTCGCTGCGACCCGGCCCGGGGCTCAGCCTGGACAACCTTCCCGTCGCCGAGGCCACCGCCGTACGGCGGCCCGCCGACGGCCAGTCGGGCGCGCGGGGCCGCCGCCGCACCATGAAGGGCTTCCGGGACGCGCTCACGGAGGCGGGCAAGACGTATCCGCACCTGGAGGTGCACTGGGAAGAGACCCACGAGCGCTGGACCGAGCACCTCGGTGACCTGGGACTCGACCCCGAACTCTTCCGTTACCAGCGGGAGATGAACGCCGACGAGGGCGAGGCCGCCGGTCTCTTCGCGGTCAAGAAGGACTCCGACTTCACCGACCTGCTGCTGCGCGCCGTCACCGACGGCCGTGACACCGACGGACTCGCCGACCTGGTCAGCGGCTTCGGCAACAAGCTGGGCCGGCGTGCCGAGCTGATCGCCGAGCGGGACTTCACCGCCGGGTCCGTCGAACTGCTCGGCCGGATCGTCGAAGCCACCGGCGCCCGTAGCCGGGCACGGGAGATCAACACCGCGGCCGAGCGTCGCACCCGCACCCTGGCCCGCAGGCTCTCCGCACGCGGCCGCCAGGAACGCGTCCGCGCCGCGGACCTCGCCCACCGGGTCACCGCCGCCGCCGACGCCGTCACCCGTGCCGGGACGGCCCGTGAGCACAGCGCGCTGATCTCCGCGGAGATCGCCTACCGGCACGCCTCCCTGGCACTGACGGCGGCGGAGAAGTCCGCCGCCGCCCAGAAGCGTGAACTCGCGGACGCCCGTACCCTGTACGCGGCCTGGCAGGCCGCCGAGGCGGCGCTGCGCCACCGCGCCGCCGCCGACAGGGCGGCCAGGGTCTCCGCCGCGATCCAGGAGGCCGAACGGGACGCTGCGCCCGCGCTCGCCGCCCGGGCCAAGGCCGCCGTCGACCTCGTACGCGTCCTGCACACGGCCGCGCAGAACGCGGAGAATCTCGCCAACGAGGAGGAGGAGCGGTCCGCCGCCCTTCAGGAGGTCAGCGACACCGCCCACCGCGACGCCACGGCCGCCGCCACCGAGACACAGCGAGCGCGCAGCGAGATCGGTCACCTCAGGCAGCGGCTCGCCGAGGTCGAGCAGGAGACCACGGAGGCCGTCCGGGCCGGCTGGCTCGACGACAGCGCCCCCGACGCCGACCCGGCCCGCGCCGCGCTCGCGGCCGGCGACGCGGAGAAGACCGCGGTCACCGCTTGGGACACGGCCCGTGAGACGTCCCACCGGGCGACCGAGCACGCGCGCGAAGCCGCCGCGGTCGAGGCCCGTGCGGAACTCACCGCCGCCCGCGCGGCGGATGCGGTCACAGCGGCCGGCCGCGCCCACGAGAGCGAGCTGCGCACCGCGGAGGCCCTTGCCGCGGAGGAACGGCCGGCCGAGCTCCTCGGCCTGCCCGTAGCGAAGGCCCGCCCCTGCGTTCCATGGCCCCGCCCCGACACGGACGCCGAGCCGGGCGACGGCACCGCCACCGAAGGCGCCCTCACCGCCAAGGAACTGGACCGATTCGCCGACGACCTGCGCGAACTGCTCGAGGAGGCGGTCTCCTCCGCCGAACGCCAGCTGTTCGAACTGCGTACCGTCGCCGCCGACGACGCCCGCATCCTCGGCGCCCTCGGCGACGGCGGGCTGCTGCCGCCGGGACCGGACGTGCTGGCCACGGTCGAGTTCCTCGGCGAGCACGGCATTCCCGCCCTGCCCGGCTGGCGCTACCTCGCCCAGGCCGTCGACCCCGCCGACCACGCGCGCGTGCTGGCCGCCCGCCCGGAACTGGTCGACGGCGTCGTCATCACCGACCCGGACTCCCACACCCGCGCCCGCGCGGCCCTGAGCGACGCCGCACTGCTGCCCCGCTCCGCGGTCGCAGTCGGCACGGCTGCCGCCCTCCTCGCACCGGCCCCGGCGTCGGGCGCGGACACCGGCGACGTCTTCCTGGTGCCGCCGAACCCGGCCATGCACGACGAACACGCCGCCGACGAGGAACGGCAGACACTGCGTGCCCGTGCGACCGCACGCGACGAGGAGATCCGGGTGCTCGCGGCACGGCTTGCCAAGGACCGCGAGCTGACCGCGCGGCTCACCTCCTGGCGCACCGGCTGCCCGCCCGGCCGGCTCACCGAACTGGCCCGCGCGGCGCATGACGCCCGCGTCTTCGCTGAGGAGTCCGAGGCGGAGCTGGCCGAGGCACGCACCGTGCGGGCGGAAGCCGAGGAGGCCGCCGCCGAGGCCGTCCGGGTGCGTGACGAGCTCCAGGAGACCGCGCAGAAGGCCCGGCGTGCCGCCGACGCCCTCGCGGGACTCGCCTTCCGGCTCCGCGAACGGGCAGGCTGGCAGGCCACACTGCGCGAGCTGGCCGACGACGCCGCCGAGGCCGAGGCCCGCGCCCAGGCCTGTCTGGAGCGCGCGCGGACCGCCGACGAGGACCGGCGCGGCGCGCAGCGGGCAGCCGACGATGCCCGGCGCACCGCGCGTGCGCTGCGCGCCGAGCGCGCCGAGATCGCGGGCGCCCTCGAGGACGTACCCGAGGACGCGGCCGGGGTCGGTACCGAACCGTCGCGGATCTCCCTGCCCGCTCTGCGCGAGGCGTACCGTGCCGCGTCCCAGGTGTACGAGAAGGTCGGCGTAGGTGCCGACCTGCGCGCCGAGCAGGCCCGCGCGGAGAGCGACGAGAGCGCGGCCCGCGCGGAACTGGACCGGCTGAGCAACAAGGTCCGCAACCGCGCGGAGCAGCTGCTCGAGTCACCCGACGGCTCGGACGGTCCCAGCCGGCAGGCCGCCGCCGCCCGCGCCGAGGAACTGGTGCAGCTCCTGGAGACCCGGATGTCGAGCGCGAGCGAGCAGCTCGGGCGACTGCGCGGCGAGACCGAGCGGCTGGCACCCGAGGACGGCGGGCAGCACACCGCGCTCCCCGAGGAAATGGTGCCGCGCGACGCCGAGCACGCACAGGCGCTGCTGCGCACCGCCACGGCCGAACTGGCCTCCCGGACGGAGGGACTGGACAGTGCCAGGGAGATCCACGGCGATCTCCTCGACGCGCACCGCGGCGCCGAGGACGCGGCCGAAGGCTTCGACGAGATCGCCGCTATGCTCCGCGACCTGCTCCGGGAACACACCTCGGAGGAGGAGCCGGAGCAGCCCGAGCCCTATCCCGGCAGCCCGGAAGAGGCCCGCCGGTCCGCCGGGGAGGCCCGCAGATCACTCCGCGGGTGCACCGCCGACCTGTCCGCCGCCGAGTCCACGGTGCGCGAGGCCAGCGACATCCTGGTCCGGCACGCCAACTCCACACGCTACGAGCAGGTCCGCACCCCCGCCCGGCAGCAGATCCGCGAGCTGCCCGCCTCGGCGCTGCCCGAGCACGCCCAGAAGTGGGCGGACGCCTTCGCACCCCGGCTCCGGGTCCTCACCGACGAACTGGAACAGCTGGAACGCAACCGCGACTCGATCGTGGACCGGCTCAGAGGGCTCGTCGAATCGGCCCTCGCCACTCTGCGCTCCGCCCAGCGGCTGTCGCGGCTGCCCGAAGGGCTCGGCGAGTGGTCAGGGCAGGAATTCCTGCGTATCCGCTTCGAGGAAACCGACCAGGCGACCCTCACCGAGCGGCTCGGCGAGGTCGTCGACGAGGCGACCAGCGCAGCCGTCCGCAAGAACTCCGACCTGCGCCGTGACGGCATGTCCCTGCTGTTGCGCGGAGTCGCCGCCGCCCTCCGGCCGAAGGGCATCGCCGTCGAGATCCTCAAACCGGACGCCGTGCTGCGCGCCGAGCGGGTCCCTGTCGGACAGATGGGCGACGTGTTCTCCGGAGGGCAACTGCTCACCGCGGCCATCGCCCTGTACTGCACGATGGCCGCGCTGCGCTCCAACGACCGGGGCCGCGACCGGCACCGGCACGCCGGCACCCTGTTCCTCGACAACCCCATCGGCCGCGCCAACGCCACCTACCTGCTGGAGCTTCAGAGGGCCGTGGCCGACGCGCTCGGTGTACAGCTCCTCTACACCACCGGTCTGTTCGACACGACGGCACTCGCGGAGTTCCCCCTGGTCATCCGTCTGCGGAACGATGCCGACCTACGGGCGGGCCTCAAGTACATCAGTGTCGAGGAGCACTTGAGGCCGGGCCTGCCGAGGGAGACCTCCGACGAGCAAGCCGTGCACAGCGAGATCACGGCCACCCGGATGTTCAAGAGGCCTGCTCCGGCGAACGGCTGACCAGGCAGCGCCTCCTCGACGCCCCGGGCCCCGGCCCGTCCGAGCGGGTCCGGGGCCTGCCCGCCTGTCCCGCAGGGCGGCAGAGCGTCCGGTTCAGGGATGGGACAGCCGACCGGACCCGCCGCCCTGCCGCCGTATTCGCGCCTGCGCACGCTGCGTGGACCGCTCCTGGCGACGGACACGGCGCCGCTCGCGCCGCAGGGCCCGCGCGGTGCTGCTGGGTGCGGACACCACGCCGTTGCGCTGGTTCCAGACCTGGCGGGTCACCCACACGTCGAGGACGCCCCAGGTGGCCAGGATGGTGCTGACGACGCTGCTGATGACCATGGGGAACGCGAGCCAGGAACCGGCGAGCGTGCACAGGAAGGCCACCATGGCCTGAATCAGCGTGATCGCGACGATGATGACCGCACGCACGGCCGATGTACGCACCGGATCCGGCAGTCGGCGCCGCCGCGCGGGCTCCTCCACCCACAACGGCCGATGGTTCGGCTGCCGGCGGGCCTCGTCCCCGGTGCCGCGGCTCCCACCGGTCCTTCCGGCAGCGCCTGCCCCGGGTCCGGCGATGCCCGCGGCAGCCCCGGTCCGGTCCTCGCCGTCCCATGTCCCGGTCACGCCCGCCGACACCTCGTCAGTCCTGGTCGTGGGAAGGTCCCGGATGCCGGCCGCGCCTCTGCCTGCCACGGGAGCGCCGCAGTTCGGAGCCTTGCCGTCCGGCCGTTCCATCACCTGCGCCACCGCGTCGCCCTCGGGCGACCTGTGCCGCTCCGCCGTGCCCATCAATGTGTCACTCCCCACCGCCGGCAGACCGCCTTCCCGGGTCCCAGGACCCGGTTCCCCAACGACTGCCCGGCTTGCACTGATTTACGCCGACCGGATACGGGACGGGACTTCTGTGGCCGATTCCGCACCCATTACCCACAGAGAAGGACGAACGGCGCGTCACAAAGATTCCCGAGTAAGGAAAGGAATCGGCCAAATCCTACTCACGGGTGCTGTGGCTCGTTCCGTCGACCCCTCCCGTGAACCGGGAGTCAATCTCACCCAATGCCCGGACAACTCACCATGTCTCGCCGTCGGTACGGAAGTTCGGATTCCGGAGAGCTCTTCGAGTTGGCCGTGGCGCGGTAGTAGGCTCGCGCCGTTTGTTGACGCACATGTGTGCCCCCGGCTGTCCCGGGGCCGAACTGGGGGAGGCCATGCGCTTTCGCGGGAAGTCCATCCGCCGGAAGATCGTGGCGCTGCTTCTCGTGCCGCTGGTGTCCCTGACGACGATCTGGGCCTTCAGCACCCTGCTGACGGGCCGTGAGGCAAGCCATCTGTTCGATGTGTCGTCGGTGATGGAAGAGGTCGGTTACCCCGTCGAGGACACCGTCCGTGTCCTCCAGCAGGAGCGCCGCCAGACTCTGGTCCATCTCGCCGACCCGCGTGCCTCCAACGGGCTCGCCGCGCTCCGCCGCAGCCGTGCCGCCACCGACAAGGCCGTCAGCAGCGTCCGGGAGAACGTGGCGAACCCCGATGTGCGCGACGCCATGGGCCAGGACACCGAAGCGCTGAGCGCGGTACTGGACTCCTTCGAGGGCATCGAGCCCCTGCGCCGCAGTGTCGAGGACGGCACCGTCGACCGCTCTCAGGCCCTCGGCCTCTACAACCAACTGATCGACCCGTGCTACACCCTGCTGGCCGGGTTGCACGTGGTCGACGACGTCGGGCTGGACAAGCAGTACCGCGCCCTCGTCAGCCTCGCCCGTGCCCGCGAACTCCTCGCCCGCGAGGACGCCCTGCTCGGTTCCGCCCTCATCGTCGGCGCGCTGTCCCGCTCCGAGGTCCGGGACGTCTCGGACTTCGTGGCCCAGCGCACGCTGCTGTACGACGCCGGTCTGCCGCAGCTGCCCGCGCCGGAACGGGACCGCTACGAGAGTTTCTGGAAGAACGCGGCGTCCGCGCCGCTGCGGGTCGCCGAGGAGGCGGCCATCTCCTCCGGCACCGGACCGCCCCACGGGATCACCGCGAGGAGCTGGGACACCGCAGCCGGCCATGTGCTCGAGGAACTCGGCACCCTCAACGACCAGGCCACCGACCGCTACCAGGACCGCGTCCGCCCCGTCGCCATGGGCGTCATCACCCAGGCCGTCGTCGCCGGTCTTCTCGGGCTGATCGCCCTGCTCGTCTCGCTCTTCCTGTCCGTGCGCGTCGGCCGCGGCCTCATCCGTGACCTGCGGCAGCTGCGCCTGGAGGCCCACGAGGCGTCCGGTGTGCGACTGCCCAGCGTGATGCGCCGCCTCTCGGCGGGCGAGCAGGTGGACGTCGGGACCGAAGTCCCGCGCCTGGAGTACGACAGGAACGAGATCGGCGAGGTCGGCCAGGCCCTCAACACCTTGCAGCGCGCCGCCGTGGAGGCGGCCGTCAAACAGTCCGAACTGCGCTCCGGGGTCTCGGAGGTCTTCGTCAACCTCGCCCGTCGCAGTCAGGTCCTGCTGCACAAACAGCTCACCCTCCTGGACACGATGGAGCGCAGGACCGACGACACCGAAGAACTCGCCGACCTGTTCCGTCTCGACCACCTCACCACCCGCATGCGCAGGCACGCCGAGGGTCTGGTGATCCTCTCCGGCGCCGCGCCCTCCCGGCAGTGGCGCAAACCCGTTCAGCTCATGGATGTCGTGCGCGCGGCCGTCGCCGAGGTCGAGGACTACGAGCGCATCGAGGTCCGCCGACTGCCGCGGGTCGCCGTCACCGGCCCCGCCGTCGCCGACCTGACTCACCTGGTGGCCGAACTCCTGGAGAACGCCACGGTGTTCTCCCCGCCGCACACCGCCGTCCAGGTCCTGGGGGAGCGCGTCGCCAACGGCTTCACCCTGGAGATCCACGACCGAGGTCTCGGCATGGCCGCCGAGGCGCTGCTCGACGCCAACCTGCGGCTCGCCGAGACACCGGAGTTCGAACTCTCCGACACCGACCGGCTCGGACTGTTCGTGGTCAGCCGTCTCGCACAGCGGCAGAACGTCCGGGTCTCCCTGCAGCCGTCTCCCTACGGCGGCACCACCGCGGTCGTCTTCATCCCGGACGCGCTCCTCAGCGACGAGGTTCCGGACACCAACGGCGTCGGTTTCCGTCTCGACCGGCCCCGGCGCACCAAGGACAGGGAATCGGAGGACAACCGGCGTCTCGCGCTCTCCCAGGCGCCCGTCCAGCTGCCCGGACTGCCCGCCTCGCTCCTGAACGGTCCGGTCGAACTCGAGGCCCCTGTCGACCTGGACGCCCTCGACGACTATCCGGGCGCGCCGGGGGACGAGGACGACGAGCACGGCGGCCTGTTCGGTCACCGACGCCCCCCGTCCCGCACCAAGGACGAGCGGCCGGGCCGCCGCCGCGGCGAGCCCCACCCACAGGCCACCGGCATCGGCAAGGCCAACGATGACGGGCCGGCTCTGGACGTGCGCGGCCAGGCGGGTGCCCCGGCCCCGCCGCCCCGCAGGGGAACGCCCAAACTGGTCAGCTCGCACGGACGTCCTGTCGGCGACGAACACGTCCGCCGGGAGCGGCCGGACCAGGACATCGGTATGTCGTCCGCCCGCCCGGAACAGGAACCGGCGCCCGGGCTGCCGACCCGCCGCCGCGGTGGGCAACCCTCCCCGGACCCGGACCCGGGGCCACCCGACGGGGGGAAACCGCCGCCCCTGCCCGCCCGTCGGCGGGGCGCGGCCTCCCGTCCCCGGATCGGCGCACGCGCCGACGACCGGCCCGCGGAGCAGGCGTCCCACGGCTCCGCCCGGGAGGACGGCCCACCCGCCCCTGCCGCCGGTGGCCCTCCGGGCGGCTCCGGACACCCCCCGAGCGCGCCGGACGCCCGCCAGGAGCACTCCGCGGCGAACCCGGCGGCCGAGCCGGGCTCCGGCAGCGCCCCGCAGGACACGGGCGCCGGCCCGGCCGACGCCGCATCGCTGCCCCGACGCGTACGA
Organism: Streptomyces sp. P9-A2; assembly: GCF_036634175.1. Lineage (NCBI taxonomy): Bacteria > Bacillati > Actinomycetota > Actinomycetes > Kitasatosporales > Streptomycetaceae > Streptomyces > Streptomyces sp. P9-A2. The sequence continues at coordinate 1,127,735 of NZ_JAZIFX010000001.1, read as the reverse complement.
CAGGCCAGCCTCGCCCCCCAGCTCAAACGGAGCGTGCCACGACGGAACGAGGAGAGAACCCAGCCCGTCGAACGGGACGCGGAGGAAGTACGCAGCCGCATGGCCTCGCTCCAGCGTGGCTGGCAGCGGGGCCGCGAGGAGAACGCCGTGGGCGACGAAGCCCCCGGCGGGGCAGCACCACAAGGAACGACCAGGAATGACTAAGGGGGGACGGTCGATGACCGCACCGCACACGACCGGCCACGCCGGCGACGGCAAGGGGGAGCTCAACTGGCTCCTCGACGACCTGGTGGCCCGCGTCGCGAATATCCGAAAGGCCGTCGTGCTCTCCGGCGACGGCCTCGCCACGGGGTCCTCCCAGGAGCTGACCCGGGAGGACAGCGAGCATCTGGCCGCCGTCGCCTCCGGGTTCCACAGCCTCGCCAAGGGGGTGGGCCGTCACTTCGAGGCGGGCAGCGTCCGCCAGACCATCGTCGAACTCGACGAGGCGTTCCTGTTCGTCACGGCTGCCGGGGACGGCAGCTGCCTCGCCGTTCTCGCCGACGTCGACTCGGACGTCGGGCAGGTCGCCTACGAGATGACCCTCCTCGTGAAGAGGGTGGGCCCGCATCTGGGAACCGAACCGCGTACCGATCCGCCCCCGGGCGGGTAGTGGGATGGCATGAGTGCTGACGGTGAGGGAAGAAGCCACTGGTTCGACGACGAGGCCGGACCGGTCGTCCGTCCGTATGCCATGACGCGGGGCCGCACCTCGAGTGCGGCCCAGCACCGCCTCGACCTGATCGCGGTGGTCGTCACCGAACCCGACGCGGACGATCCGGAGACGGACCCCACACTCTCCCCGGAACACGTGGACATCGTCGAACTGTGCCGTGACACTCCGCAGACGGTCGCCGAACTCGCGGCGGAACTCGACCTGCCGATCGGAGTGGTACGCGTCCTCGTCGGCGATCTCGTCGACCTCGAATCCGTCCACGTGAACCGGCCCGTTCCCCCTGCCGAACTGCCGGACGAGAGTATTCTGCGCGACGTGATCAACGGCCTCCGGGCGCTGTGATCGGCGCGGAAGCGGGGTACTGACATGACAGGCTGGCAGTTCTGGGTCGACCGGGGCGGCACCTTCACCGACATCGTCGCCCGTCGGCCCGACGGACGGCTCCTCACACGCAAACTTTTGTCGGACAACCCGGCCCTCGACCGGCCCGGTCGTGCTCCCGGCGGGGCGGAACCCGCAGCCGACGCGGCGGTCGCGGGTGTCCGCGAACTGCTGGCCGGCTCCCGCGATCCCGTCGAGTCCGTACGCATGGGAACCACGGTCGCCACCAACGCCCTCCTGGAGCGCACCGGCGAACGCACTCTCCTGGTCATCACCCGCGGCTTCCGCGACGCCCTGCGCATCGCCTACCAGAACCGCCCCGCCATCTTCGCCCGTCGCATCGAACTGCCCGAGCTGCTGTACGAACGGGTCGTCGAAGTGGACGAACGCATCGCCGCCGACGGCACCGTTCTGCGCACCCCCGACCTGGACGCCCTCGTCGAGCCGCTGCGCCGGGCTCACGACGACGGCATCCGGGCCGTTGCTGTGGTCTGCATGCACAGTCACCTCCACCCCGCCCACGAACAGGCGGTCGGGGAACTCGCCGCGCGCATCGGCTTCTCGCAGATCTCGCTGTCCAGCGAGGTCAGTCCGCTGATGCGGCTCGTTCCGCGCGGCGACACGGCCGTCGTCGACGCCTACCTCTCGCCCGTACTGCGCCGCTACGTCCGGCAGGTGGCCGATGCCCTCGACGGCGTACGGCTGATGTTCATGCAGTCCAACGGCGGCCTCGCCGAAGCCGCGCAGTTCCGTGGCAAGGACGCCGTCCTGTCCGGGCCGGCCGGCGGCATCGTCGGGATGGCCCGTATGTCGCAACTCGCCGGCTTCGACCAGGTCATCGGCTTCGACATGGGAGGTACCTCCACCGACGTGTCCCACTTCGCGGGGGACTACGAACGCGTCTTCACCACACAGATCTCCGGCGTACGGCTGCGCGCGCCCATGCTGGACATCCACACCGTCGCCGCCGGCGGCGGCTCGGTCCTCCACTTCGACGGCTCCCGCTACCGCGTGGGCCCGGACTCGGCGGGCGCCGCCCCCGGCCCCGCCTGCTACCGGGCCGGCGGACCGCTCGCCGTCACCGACGCCAACGTCATGCTCGGACGTATCCAGCCCGCCCACTTCCCGGCGGTGTTCGGCCCCAACGGCGACCAGCCCCTCGACGCCGGGCTCGTCCGCGACCGCTTCGCGGATCTCGCACGCGAGATCCGCGAACGAACCGGCGACGACCGCACCCCGGAGCAGGTCGCCGAGGGCTACCTGCGGATCGCCGTCGCCAACATCGCCGCCGCGGTGAAGCGGATCTCCGTCCAGAAGGGCCACGACATCACCCGCTACGCCCTCACCACCTTCGGTGGCGCGGGCGGGCAACACGCGTGCATGGTCGCCGACTCCCTCGGCATTCGCACCGTCCTCGTGCCGCCCATGGCGGGCGTCCTCTCCGCACTCGGTATGGGCCTCGCCGACACCACGGCGATGCGTGAACGCTCCGCCGAAGCACCCCTGGAACCCGCCGCGATGCCCGGCATCCACCGGATCGCCGACGACCTGGAAGCGGCGGCCCGCGCCGAACTCCTCGCCGAAGACGTCCCCGAGGACCGGATCGGGGTCACCCGCCGGGCACAGCTCCGCTACGACGGCACCGACACCGCCCTCACCGTCGAACTGGCCGACCCCAGCACCATGCGCCGCGCCTTCGAAGAACGTCATCGCGCCACGTACTCCTTCACGCTCGACCGCCCGATCGTCGTGGAAGCCCTCTCCGTCGAAGCCACCGGCATCACCGAACCCCCCGATCTCTCCGCCCTCGCCCCGTACGAAGGCCGCCCGTCCGCCCCGCGCCGCGTTCGCCTCCACACCGGCGGCACCTGGCGCGACGTCCCCCTCCACCACCGCGAGGACCTACCCCCCGGCAGGACGGTCACCGGACCGGCGATCATCACCGAGGACGGCTCCACGACCGTCGTCGACGAGGGCTGGCGGGCCGCTCCGAACGATGACGGGCATCTGGTCATGGAACGTGTCGCGATTACGCAGAGTTCCGATTCCGGTACCGAAAGCGACCAGGAGTCTCGCCCGGAGGCCGACCCGGTTCTGCTCGAGATCTTCAACAACCTCTTCATGTCCATCGCCGAACAGATGGGCGCCCGCCTCGAGTCCACCGCCCAGTCCGTCAACATCAAGGAGCGACTGGACTTCTCCTGCGCCCTCTTCGACCCGGACGGAAACCTGGTGGCCAACGCTCCTCACATCCCCGTCCACCTGGGCTCGATGGGCATCGGCGTCAAGGAGGTCATCCGGCGGCGCGGCTCCACCATGCGCCCGGGTGACGCCTACGCCGTGAACGACCCCTACCACGGCGGCACCCATCTCCCCGACGTCACCGTGATCACCCCGGTCTTCGGTACCGGGTCCGCCGACACCGCACGGGGTGACCGAAGTGTTCTCTTCTACGTCGCCTCACGCGGCCATCACGCCGAGATCGGCGGCATCGCCCCGGGTTCCATGCCCGCCGACAGCCGCACCATCGACGAGGAAGGAATCCTCTTCGACAACTGGCTGCTCACCGAGAGCGGACGGTTCCGCGAGGAGGAGACCCGCCGCCTCCTGACCGGCGCGCGGTACCCCTCCCGCAACCCGCGGACCAACCTTGCCGACCTGCGTGCCCAGATCGCCGCCAACCAGAAGGGCGTCGACGAGGTCGGCCGGATGATCAGGAACTTCGGTCTCGACGTGGTCCAGGCGTACATGCGGCACGTCCAGGACAACGCCGAGGAGTCGGTGCGCCGCGTCATCGACGCCCTCGACGACGGCGAGTACGCCTATGAGACCGACTCCGGGGCCGTCATCCGCGTGCGCGTACGCGTGGACCGCGCGGACCGCTCCGCCACCGTCGACTTCACGGGCACCGCAACGCAGTTGCCCACCAACTTCAACGCCCCCTTCTCGGTCGTCAACGCGGCCGTCCTGTACGTTTTCCGCACCCTGGTGGCCGACGACATCCCGCTCAACGACGGCTGCCTGCGGCCGCTGCGGATCATCGTGCCACCCGGCTCCATGCTGGCGCCCCGGCCGCCGGCCGCCGTCGTCGCGGGCAATGTGGAGACCTCCCAGAGCATCACCGGCGCCCTCTACGCGGCGCTCGGCATCCAGGCCGAGGGCTCCGGCACCATGAACAACGTCACCTTCGGCAACGCACGCCATCAGTACTACGAGACCGTCGCCTCCGGCTCGGGCGCGGGAGAGGGCTTTCCCGGCGTGTCCGTCGTACAGACCCACATGACCAACTCGCGCCTCACCGACCCCGAGGTCCTGGAGTGGCGCCTGCCCGTCCGCATCGACGAGTTCGCCGTGCGCGCGAACAGCGGCGGGGCCGGCCGGTGGCATGGCGGAGACGGTGCGGTCCGCCGGATCCGGTTCCTGGAGCCCATGACCGTCTCCACGCTGTCCCAGCACCGCAGGGTCCCCCCGTACGGGATGGCGGGCGGCGCGCCCGGAGCGCTCGGAGCCAACCGGATCGACCGCGCGGACGGCACCGTCACCGCGCTGAACGGCAACGACTCGGCGGACGTGCGCCCTGGCGACGTGCTGGTCGTCGAGACCCCCGGCGGCGGTGGCTACGGTCCGCCGCCCGACCCCCATCGAGCAGGAGAAAAGTACGATGATTTTCGGGCGTTCTGAGCGCGGGAAGCCCCCGGTCGAGCCCGTCACGCTCAAGATCCTGGTGGCCGGCGGCTTCGGCGTGGGCAAGACCACGCTTGTCGGCGCGGTCAGCGAGATCAGGCCGCTGCGCACCGAGGAACTGCTCACCGAGGCGGGGCGCCCGGTCGACGACCTCAGCGGGGTGGAGGCCAAGGGCACCACCACGGTGGCCATGGACTTCGGCCGCATCACGCTCCGCGAGGACCTGGTGCTGTACCTCTTCGGCACGCCCGGCCAGGAGCGGTTCTGGTTCATGTGGGACGAGCTCGCCGAGGGGGCCCTCGGCGCCGTCGTCCTCGCCGACACCCGGCGGCTGGAGGACTGCTTCGCGGCCATCGACTACTTCGAGCGGCGCTCCATACCGTTCCTTGTAGGCGTCAACTGCTTCGAGGGAGCCGCGCGTTACCCGGCTGATGACATTCGCCGGGCCCTCGATCTCGACCCGGACATACCGCTCCTGATGGGCGACGCCCGGGACCGGGAGTCGGTCAAGGCGATCCTGATCGGGGTCGTCCAGCACGCCATGGCACAGGCAGCGCAGTGCCGCCAGGCCGTCGCCACCTGAACCCGAGGCGATCCGGCCGGGCCTCCTCCCGCCGGTATCGGCGCCCTCCCGGTACCGAGGCGGACCTCGTGCCCGTCCGCGCCTGCCCGGCCCAGTACCCGGCTCGCCCGTCCAAGGGCTTCGCCGCCTTCCTCGGCGGGGCGGGACGGACGGCGGCCTGCCGGTGATCCGTCACACTGCCCGGTGCGCACACCTCCGTCACCCTCCTCCAGTATTCCTGACGGTCCGTCATGAATGTGCCACGGGTGAGCGGACAAGGTCAGGGTGCTTCCCCGCTGAACCCGTCTCCTGATAGATGCAGGAGACATGACACAACTCTCCGCCGCGGTACGCGCTCTGGCCACCGCACTCGCCGCGCTGACGGCGACGACCGCCGCGACCGCCCCCGCAGCATCCGCCCCGGCGACGCCGGAGCACAGGGCCCCGAAGGACTTCGTGGCGCTGAGCAGCGTGGATCCGACGATCATCCAGGAGGTCCGCTACTTCACCCCGCACAACTTCGTGGGCGAGCGCATCGACGGCTACCGGGAGCCGCTGTGCATCCTCACCCGCCCCGCGGCCCGAGCCCTCCACGAGGCCCAGCGGAAGCTGCTGCCCCGCGGTTACTCCCTCAAGGTGTACGACTGCTACCGGCCCCAACGCGCCGTGGACCACTTCGTACGCTGGGCCAAGGACCCCGACGACCAGGCGATGAAGGCCGAGTTCCACCCGAACGTCGACAAGTCCCGGCTGTTCGCCGACGGTTACATCGCCGAGAAGTCCGGCCACAGCCGCGGATCGACCGTGGACCTCACCGTCGTACGGCTCCCCGCCACGCCGACCCGCCCCTACCGGCCCGGAGAACCTCTCACACCCTGCTTCGCGGACCAGGACGAGCGGTTCCCCGACAACTCCGTCGACATGGGCACCGGCTACGACTGCTTCGACACCCTCAGCCACACCCTTGACCCCCGCATACAGGGCGAACAGCGGGCCAACCGGTCGCTCCTCAAAAGCACCCTGGAGGACCTCGGCTTCGTGAACCTGGCCGAGGAATGGTGGCACTACACCTTCACACCGGAGGCCCATCCGGACAGCTACTTCGACTTCCCGGTGTCCAGGAGATCACTCGCCGGCCACCGCTGACCGGCCCCCCGGAGACGCCTCCGCCCCGATCGGTTACAGTCCGCGCGTGCCCAGAACCCAGACCCCCGGCCCCGATCCAGTGCCGGACTCCCACTGCTCGAGCTGCGGCACGCCCTTCGGCGAGGGCGCCTCCGGTTGGCCCCGCACCTGCCCGGCATGCGGCACCACCGCCTACCGCAACCCGCTGCCGGTCGCGGTCGCTCTCCAGCCCGTGTACGACCCGAAGGGCACCGCCCTGGTCGTCATCACCCGGACCATCGCCCCCGCGCGCGGAGGTACGGCCCTGCCCGGCGGTTACATCGACGACCGGGAGGACTGGCGCCAGGCCGTCGTCCGCGAACTCCGGGAGGAGACCGGCATCGACGCGGCGAGCCGGGACGTACGGCTCGCCGAGGCAATGAGCTCGCCCGACGGACACCTGCTGCTGTTCGGGCTGCTCCCGGAACGTCCCGCGGAAGGGCTGCCGCCGTCGGACGCCACGGACGAGACGGAGGGTTGGCACCTGCTGCGCCGCGCGGAGGAACTTGCTTTCCCGCTGCACACGCGTGCCGTGCGGGCCTGGTTCGAGGGCCGGTACATCTGATTCCACGGATCGGCCCGGCCGCAGGGGCGCGGACGGGGCAGGCATCTTCCCCGCCCCGTCCGCGCTCAGTCCGGTCCGAGCCCGCGGACACGCACCGGGTGGGGCGGAGCGCCGGTGCCGTGCTCACCCTCCCGCTCGACGACGATCCGGGACCCCGCCCAGCGGACGGTGTACCGCTCGATGCCCAGCTCCTCCCAGCCGTCGCCGGCGTCCGCGACGACCGCCCCGCCACCGACCCGCCCTCGGGCGGGTGCCCACACCTCCAGTTCCAGCCCACCGTCCTCCCCGTGCACGGGAATGACGGCGCCCGCGCGGGCGAACACCGGGATACGGTCCAGGGGCGCGTCGACCACTGTCCGGGCAGGCCCGTCGAACGCCCGACCCGTCGCCGTCTCGTACCAGCGCCCGCCGGGCAGCCGCACCGTCCGCCGTTTCGCGCCCGCCACCAGCACCGGCGCCACCAGCAGGCTGTCGCCCAGAAGGAAGGCGTCCTCGCAGTCGCGCAGCGCACGCTCCTCCGGTGCCGACCACCACAGCGGCCGCACACAGGGAGCACCGGTACGCCGGGCCAGGTGCGCCAGAGTCACGAGGTACGGTCGCAGCCGCCGGCGTTCGACGAGAGCCGCGCGCGCGTGCGCCAGCACCTCGGCACCGAATTCCCACGGCTCCCTGTGACCCGCACCCGCTCGGGTGCGGAGCAGCGGCAGATGGGCGCCCAGCTGGAGCCACCGCAGATACAGCTCGGGAGACGGATTCCGGCCGGTGCCGCCGACGTCCGGCCCCGCGTACGGGACACCGCACAGCCCGAGCCCCAGCACCAGGGCCAACGACGCCCGTAGTCCGGGCCAGCCCGCGGCTACTTCCCCCGGCAAGGCCCCGCCGTAGCGCTGCATGCCGGCCCACCCCGAGCGCGAGAACAGGAACGGCCGCTCCTCGGGCAGCAGCGCCCGCAGCCCCTCGTGGGCCGCCCTGGCCATGCACAACGCGTACACGTTATGCGCCTCACGATGATCGCCGTCCCGCCCGTCCAGGGCGTGACGGGCCGAACGGGGGAGCGTCGGTTCCCCGAACGCGGTGAACGACGTCGGCTCGTTCATGTCGTGCCAGAAGCCCGCGAAACCCTGCTCCAGCCGCTCCGCGTACAGACCGCCCCACCACGCGCGCACGCGTAGGCGGGTGAAGTCGGGGAAGACCACGTCCCCGGGCCAGGACACACCCTGGACGACGTCTCCCGAGGCATCCCGTACGAACGCGTCCCGGGCCGCCCCCGCGTCGTACACGGAGTGGCCGTCCCCGACAGGGACCGCCGGACCGACGGCCGACACCAGCCGGACCCCGTCCCGTCGTAGCTCGTCGGCGAGAACCGGCAGCTTGGGGAACCGCTCCTGGTCCACGGTGAACCCCTGATGGGCGTCGTGATGGCCGCTACCGAGGTGGACGGCGTCGAGCGGCAGCCCGTGCTCCTGATGACCGGCGACGACCCGCCGCACTTCCCGCTCACCGCCGTCGCCCCACCGCACGTGATGATGGCCGAGGGCCCAGGCGGGCGGCAGCGCGGGCGCACCGGTCAGTGATGCCCAGGCGAGCAGCACCCGCGCTGGAGTACCCACCATCACCCAGCAGCGCAGCGGGCCCCCGTCCATCCGCAACTCGCTGGCCCCCACCCGGTCGTGCCCGGAGCCGGCGCCCTCCGCGCCTTCCCGCAGCGTGACGGTGCCGTCCCACGAACAGTCGTGGAACGCGAGATGTGTACCCGCGTCGGCCACCACCAGTTGCACCGGCATCGCGAGGGCAAGCGGATCGTCGCCGGGCCCGGAACCGCGACCGGGGCCCGTGTTCCACAGCCGGTAGGTGCCGTCCCGCAGCCTCGGCCCGGAGGCCCGCCCCCCGAGCCCGAAGAACCGGGCGTCGGCACGCACCTCGGACCGCTGCATCCAGCGCGCCGGGCCCCCCGCCACCGGCTCCCACCACCGCGGCGGCAGCTCCCGGCGCAACATCACGCCCCCCGGAGTGAGCACCTCCACCGCGCCGTGCCACGAGACGGCGACCGTCACCCGCTCGGCGACCACCCGCCAGCCGCCGTTGGTGTCCGGCTCCAGCACCGCACGCGGATCCGGGTCGGGACAGCGCCCGGCCAGCGCGTACGACGGCTCCGGCGCCGCCCCGTCCCAGCCCCAGAAGACGGCCCCGTTCACGGCGACGCGAATGCGCAGCTCGGAACGGCCGAACCGGACGACACCGCCCCCGGGCCCGGGTTCCGCCTCCCGTACCGGCCCGGGAGTGCGCGCGCGCTCCGCTCCGCGCGGTGGCAGCCCGGTGGCATCGGCCCGCCGCCTGCGCCACGCTGCTCGTACGGTACGTACACCCTGAGCCGTCCCCACCGAGCCGACCGATCTCATCGAACGCACCAGGTCACGACCGTCCATGATGCTCACCCTGCCACTGCCCGCACCTCGCATGTGTGTTGTTCAACTGCCGTTCACCCATGATCGGACCACATCTTCACGACCGGGACTATGTGGGTTGCGCCCTGGTACGGAAGACGATCACGTGGCATCGTCCCTGTCAGCCGCGTCACGCGCACACCCCAGCCCGTGCGCGCAGGACGCACACGACGCGCACAGTCCGGGAGCCGCCCATGTCGACCGTGAACCCCCAGCCGCTTTGGCAGCCAGATCCGGAACGCATCGCGCGTGCCCGGATCACCACGTTCCACGCGTGGGCGGCCGAGCACCACGGCGCCCCCGCGGAGGGCGGCTACGCGGAGCTGCACCGCTGGTCCGTGGACGAGCCGGAAGCCTTCTGGAAGGCCGTCACGCAGTGGTTCGACGTCCGCTTCTCGACCCCCTACGCGCGCGTGCTGGGCGACCGTTCGATGCCCGGCGCCCAGTGGTTCCCCGGTGGCACCCTCAACTACGCCGAGCACGCCCTGCGTGCCGCCGCGACCCGCGCGGACGAGCCGGCGCTCCTGCACGTCGACGAGACCCACGACCCGAGGCCCGTCACCTGGGCCGAGCTGCGCCGCCAGGTCGGCTCCCTGGCAGCCGAGCTGCGCGCCCTCGGGGTACGCCCCGGCGACCGCGTCAGCGGCTACCTGCCCAACGTCCCGCAGGCCGTCGTCGCGTTCCTGGCCACCGCGGCCGTGGGCGGCGTGTGGACCTCCTGCGCGCCCGACTTCGGCGCCCGTAGTGTGCTCGACCGCTTCCAGCAGGTCGAACCGGTCGTCCTGTTCACCGTCGACGGTTACCGCTACGGCGGCAAGGAGCACGACCGCCGCGACGTCGTCGCCGAACTGCGCCGTGAACTGCCCACCCTGCGCGCCGTCGTGCACATCCCCCTGCTCGGCACCGACGCCCCGGACGGGGCACTCGACTGGCAGGCCCTCACCTCCGCGGACACCGAACCGGTCTTCGAGCAGGTGCCCTTCGAGCACCCCCTGTGGGTGCTCTACTCCTCCGGCACCACCGGACTGCCGAAGGCGATCGTCCAGTCCCAGGGCGGCATCCTGGTCGAACACCTCAAGCAGCTCGGACTCCACTGCGACCTGGGCCCGGAGGACCGCTTCTTCTGGTACACGTCGACCGGCTGGATGATGTGGAACTTCCTCGTCTCCGGCCTGCTCACCGGAACGACGATCGTCCTGTACGACGGCAGCCCCGGCTATCCGGACACAGGTGCCCAGTGGCGGATCGCCGAACGCACCGGCGCCACCCTCTACGGCACCTCCGCCGCATACGTCATGGCCTGTCGCAAGGCGGACGTGCACCCCTCGCGCGACTTCGACCTCTCAGCGGTGCAGTGCGTCGCCACCACCGGCTCCCCTCTGCCCCCCGACGGCTTCCGCTGGCTGCACGACGAGGTGCGCGACGACCTGTGGATCGCTTCTGTCAGCGGCGGTACGGATGTGTGTTCCTGCTTTGCCGGCGCCGTACCCACCCTCCCCGTCCATGTCGGCGAGCTGCAGGCACCCTGCCTAGGCACGGACCTGCAGTCCTGGGACCCGAGCGGCAAACCCTTGACCGACGAGGTCGGCGAGCTCGTGGTCACCAATCCCATGCCGTCCATGCCGATCCGCTTCTGGAACGACCCCGATGGCAGCCGTTACCACGACAGCTACTTCGACACCTACCCCGGCGTCTGGCGGCACGGCGACTGGATCACCCTCACCTCCCGGGGCTCCGTCGTCATTCACGGCCGCTCCGACTCCACGCTCAACCGCCAGGGCGTCCGCATGGGATCGGCGGACATCTACGAGGCCGTCGAGCGCCTTCCCGAGATCAAGGAATCCCTCGTCATCGGCATCGAACAGCCTGACGGCGGCTACTGGATGCCCCTGTTCGTCCACCTGACACCGGGCGCCGTGCTCGACGAGGGGCTGAAGGGCCGTATCCAGCGGACCATCCGAGAGGAACTGTCCCCACGCCACGTCCCCGACGAGATCATCGAGGTGCCCGGCGTCCCGCACACCCTGACCGGCAAACGCATCGAGGTCCCGGTCAAGCGCCTTCTCCAGGGCACACCACTGGAGAAGGCGGTCAACGCCGGCTCCGTCGACAATCTGGATCTGCTCACGTTCTACGAGGACCTGGCCCGCAACCGCGGCTGACCTCACCCCGCCCGGTCCGCAGCCGCCGGACCCGGACGCCGTTGTCAGTGCCCCCGGTTACCGTGAGTGAGCATTGATCGACTGCGCAGGGGGAGACATGACGTACACCGACCACCGAACCATGCGACGCGTTCTGCGCCGTGAGATCGCGGGCACCATCGGGCTGCTGACCGACGAGCACGACTTCCGTGCCATGCGTCATTACCGAAGCTTCGTCTTCGACGACCACGGCACATATCTCGAACACGTGGAAGCCGTCCTCAGGACACGTGCCCTGCAGGGCAGCCACACCACACTGGCCCTCTTCGACCCCGAGGAGTACGCGGAGTTCTGCGCACAACGCGGCCTCGACCCGGACAGTCACGCCGGCCGCACCCGCTTCACGGCCGAACTCGCGGCCACCGGAGCCACCGTCCCCTATGAGGGGCAGCCACTGACCGACCTTCTGCCCGCCCTCGTCGACGAGGGCGTCCGCCGGGCGACCTGGGAGTACGCAACCATGCTCCTCGCCCGTCTCGGCGCCTGCCCCACGTGCGGCGAAGACCTGGGCCGCGAGGCCTTCACCCGCACCTCCCGGCTGATCGTCCGCATCCTCGACACGGCGGGCCCCGGGAACCGGCACCTCGTCTGCAGCGTCTCCGGGCCACCCGAGACCCTGATCGCCGTCCTCCACGCCGACGACAACGGCGGACGCCTGGAACTGGACGACGCCGAGCTCCTCGAATTCACCACGGTGCTGGCCGTAGGCCTCGCCACCGACAGTCCGGGCGGGCTCGTCATGCGGACCACCGCCCCCGAAACCCCCGACCGCATCCACGGCTGGCGGTTGCGCTCCCACGGTCTCGAGCCCCTCACCGCCGGGGAGGTCTTCGACGCCTACTGCACCGACGTCGAATCGGGAGATCTCATCCCGCCCGAGTCCAACGTCGACTACTGCGAGCCGCCCGACCTCGGGGAGCGCCCGGACCCGACCCACCAGCACTGAACCCCGAACGGAAAGGGGAACGCAGAACGGAGACGGAAACGGAGAGCGGCAACCAGGAAGGGGCGCCCCTCGAGTGGAGCGCCCCTCCGGGAACGCGGCGGCAGTTATCAGCCCGCCCACCGCCGGTGTCCTACGTGCCCTGCTACTCGCCCGACAGCACTGCCTGAGCGGCCCTACGGGCCTCCTCGGCGCTGTCCGTCGCACGGGCCGCCGCCGCGGCCCGCTCGCACTGCGCCAGAGTGAACTTCGCCAGCGCCGCCCGCACGTAGGGAATGGACGCCGCACCCATGGAGAGGGAGGTGACACCCAGACCGGTCAGCACCGGAGCGAGCAACGGGTCGGACGCGGCCTCACCGCAGACACCACAGCTCTTGCCCTCGGCCTTCGCCGCCTCCGCCGACAGTGCCACCAGGTCGAGCAGCGCGGGCTGCCACGGATCCTGCAGCCGGGAAACCGCACCCACCTGACGGTCCGCGGCGAACGTGTACTGCGCGAGGTCGTTCGTCCCCAGCGACAGGAACTCCACCTCCTGCAGGATCGAGCGCGCCCGCAGTGCGGCCGACGGAATCTCGACCATCGCACCGAACTTCGCGTGCAGACCCGCCTCACGGCACGCGTCGGCGAAGGCCTTGGCATCGGCCCGGTCCGCCACCATCGGGGCCATCACCTCAAGGTGGACGGACAGCCCTTCCGATGCCTTGACCAGCGCCGACAGCTGGGTACGCAGTACCTCGGGGTGGTCGAGCAGAGACCGGAGACCGCGCACACCCAGTGCCGGGTTCGGCTCGTCCGCCGGGGTGAGGAAGTCCAGCGGCTTGTCCGCGCCCGCGTCCAGCACCCGTACGACCACACGGCCTTCGGGGAACGCCTCGAGCACCTGACGGTAGGCCGCGACCTGCTTCTCCTCGGAGGGAGCGTTCTTGCTGTCGTCCAGGAAGAGGAACTCGGTACGGAAGAGACCGACACCCTCCGCGCCCGCCTCGACCGCGGCCGGCACATCCGCCGGACCGCCGATGTTCGCCAGCAACGGCACGGTGTGACCGTCGGCGGTCGTACCGGGCCCGGTCGACGTGCTCAGCGCCGCCCGGTGCTCGGCCGCCGCGGCCTCGAGCTGCGCCTTCTTCTCCTCGCTCGGGTTCACGAAGATCTCACCGGTGCTGCCGTCGACGGCGATCAGTGTTCCTTCGGCGAGCTCACCGGCACCGGGCAGGGCCACCACAGCCGGCACACCGAGCGCCCGGGCCAGGATCGCGCTGTGACTGGTGGGCCCTCCCTCCTCGGTCACGAAACCGAGCACCAGGGTCGGGTCCAGCAGGGCCGTGTCCGCCGGTGCGAGATCACGGGCCACGAGGACATAGGGTTCGTCGCTGTCCGGGACACCCGGCATCGGAACCCCGAGCAGCCGGGCGACAATGCGGTTCCGTACGTCGTCGAGGTCGGCCACGCGGCCCGCCAGATACTCACCGGCAGCGGCCAGCAGCTCGCGGTACGCGGCGAACGCGTCGTACACGGCACGCTCGGCAGTGCTGCTCTCGGCGATACGACGTTCCACGTCCGTCATCAGCTCGGGATCCTGGGCCATCATGGCTTGAGCCTCGAGTACCGCCTGGGCTTCGCCGCCCGCCAGGGTGCCGCGCGCTGTCAGATCGGCCGCCACCGCCTCCACGGCCTTGCGGGCGCGCCCCTGTTCACGCTCCGTCTCCTCAGCCGGTATCTGCCTGGACGGCGGCTCGAGTACCGCCGTTCCCATATGCCGAACCTCGCCGATCGCCACACCATGGCTTACACCGACGCCTTGCAGCGTTGTCTCCATCTCACCTGTCTCCGATAGCGCGGCGGTGTCCGCCGCTGTGTGGGTTGCCCTGCTTGCCGTCGGGCGACGGCACCGGCGTCACTTCCAGAGGAAGAGGGAGTCGCCGGCCTTGACCTCACCCTCGTCACGCAGTTCGGAGAGCGCCTCCACTGTGGCGTCCAAGGCCACGACCGGGCACACCGGGGACTTGCCGGAGGCCTCGACCGCGGCAGGGTCCCAGCGCACGACACCCTGACCGCGGGTCACGGTGTCACCCTTGTTGACGAGCAGTTCGAAGCCGTCACCGTTGAGCTGCACGGTGTCGATGCCGAGATGGGTGAGTACGCCGTGACCGCTCTCGTCGACCACGACGAACGCGTGCGGGTGCAGAGAGACGACGACACCGTCGACGGGGGAGACAGCCGTGGAGGGCTCCCGTATGGGGTCGATCGCCACACCCGGGCCGACCATGGCCCCGGAGAAGACGGGATCGGGCACGGAGCCGAGTCCGATCGCCCGTCCTGCGAGCGGGGATGTCACGGTGGTCATGGGAAGCCTCCGGGGGTGGAGATCGATAGGGGCCCGTCACTGTCGGTCTCGGACGGCGCACTGAGATGCAGCGTATGTCATAGGTAGTACCGGTTCCGCACGAGAGGACCGGCTATAGGTCTAGACCACTTCTTCCTATTGATTTGCGCCTACTCCGTGGCTCCATGTACAGTCGGGGACCTGCCTGGGGCTGGACGACGCGATCTTGCGTCACTGTCCCGCAGCAAATCCAACTTGTCAGATCCTATCCCGGGTCCACTTCTGCATGCTCGCAGAACGGTGGTCAGGGAGCAGGGGAAATACTGATAAAGTCGGAGCCGCCGGAAAGGGAAACGCGAAAAGCGGAAACCCGGAAGGCGAAACCCCGAGGAAACCGGATCACAAAGATCTGATAGAGTCGGAAACGCAAGACCGAAGGGAAGCGCCCGGAGGAAAGCCTGAGAGGGTGAGTACAAAGGAAGCGTCCGTTCCTTGAGAACTCAACAGCGTGCCAAAAATCAACGCCAGATTATGTTGATACCCCGTTCCCGGCCCACGGCCGGGGCGAGGTTCCTTTGAAAAAAACACAGCGAGGACGCTGTGAACGGCCGGGCCTATTCCGCCCGACCGTTCCGCTCTCGTGCGTGTCCTTCCCGATCACGGGAAAGCATTCACGGAGAGTTTGATCCTGGCTCAGGACGAACGCTGGCGGCGTGCTTAACACATGCAAGTCGAACGATGAAGCCCCTCGGGGTGGATTAGTGGCGAACGGGTGAGTAACACGTGGGCAATCTGCCCCTCACTTCGGGACAAGCCCTGGAAACGGGGTCTAATACCGGATAATACCCGCGTCCGCATGGACGGGGGTTGAAAGCTCCGGCGGTGAGGGATGAGCCCGCGGCCTATCAGCTTGTTGGTGAGGTAACGGCTCACCAAGGCGACGACGGGTAGCCGGCCTGAGAGGGCGACCGGCCACACTGGGACTGAGACACGGCCCAGACTCCTACGGGAGGCAGCAGTGGGGAATATTGCACAATGGGCGAAAGCCTGATGCAGCGACGCCGCGTGAGGGATGACGGCCTTCGGGTTGTAAACCTCTTTCAGCAGGGAAGAAGCGAAAGTGACGGTACCTGCAGAAGAAGCGCCGGCTAACTACGTGCCAGCAGCCGCGGTAATACGTAGGGCGCGAGCGTTGTCCGGAATTATTGGGCGTAAAGAGCTCGTAGGCGGCTTGTCGCGTCGGTTGTGAAAGCCCGGGGCTTAACCCCGGGTCTGCAGTCGATACGGGCAGGCTAGAGTTCGGTAGGGGAGATCGGAATTCCTGGTGTAGCGGTGAAATGCGCAGATATCAGGAGGAACACCGGTGGCGAAGGCGGATCTCTGGGCCGATACTGACGCTGAGGAGCGAAAGCGTGGGGAGCGAACAGGATTAGATACCCTGGTAGTCCACGCCGTAAACGGTGGGAACTAGGTGTTGGCGACATTCCACGTCGTCGGTGCCGCAGCTAACGCATTAAGTTCCCCGCCTGGGGAGTACGGCCGCAAGGCTAAAACTCAAAGGAATTGACGGGGGCCCGCACAAGCAGCGGAGCATGTGGCTTAATTCGACGCAACGCGAAGAACCTTACCAAGGCTTGACATACACCGGAAACGTCTGGAGACAGGCGCCCCCTTGTGGTCGGTGTACAGGTGGTGCATGGCTGTCGTCAGCTCGTGTCGTGAGATGTTGGGTTAAGTCCCGCAACGAGCGCAACCCTTGTTCTGTGTTGCCAGCATGCCCCTTCGGGGGTGATGGGGACTCACAGAAGACCGCCGGGGTCAACTCGGAGGAAGGTGGGGACGACGTCAAGTCATCATGCCCCTTATGTCTTGGGCTGCACACGTGCTACAATGGCCGGTACAATGAGCTGCGATACCGCAAGGTGGAGCGAATCTCAAAAAGCCGGTCTCAGTTCGGATTGGGGTCTGCAACTCGACCCCATGAAGTCGGAGTTGCTAGTAATCGCAGATCAGCATTGCTGCGGTGAATACGTTCCCGGGCCTTGTACACACCGCCCGTCACGTCACGAAAGTCGGTAACACCCGAAGCCGGTGGCCCAACCCCCTTGCGGGGAGGGAGCCGTCGAAGGTGGGACTGGCGATTGGGACGAAGTCGTAACAAGGTAGCCGTACCGGAAGGTGCGGCTGGATCACCTCCTTTCTAAGGAGCATCTAGCTGCCGCAAGGCGGCCAGAGCCACTACGCCGGCATCCGTCCGGCGGTGGTCAGCTCATGGGTGGAACGTTGATTATTTCGGCACTCCCGCTCGTCTTCTCCTTCCAGTACTGCCCCTTCGGGGCGTGGAACGGCGGAGGAGACGCCAGGGGGTGCCGGGCACGCTGTTGGGTGTCTGAGGGCACGGCCGCAAGGCCCGCTCCTCGATGCCGACCCCGGTACAGCACCGCGCAAGCGGTGTGTGACGGGTGGTCGGTCGTTGTTTGAGAACTGCACAGTGGACGCGAGCATCTGTGGCCAAGTTTTTAAGGGCGCACGGTGGATGCCTTGGCACCAGGAACCGATGAAGGACGTGGGAGGCCACGATAGTCCCCGGGGAGTCGTCAACCAGACTTTGATCCGGGGGTGTCCGAATGGGGAAACCCGGCAGTCGTCATGGGCTGTCACCCATACCTGAACACATAGGGTATGCGGAGGGAACGCGGGGAAGTGAAACATCTCAGTACCCGCAGGAAGAGAAAACAACCGTGATTCCGGGAGTAGTGGCGAGCGAAACCGGATGAGGCCAAACCGTAGGCGTGCAAGACCCGGCAGGGGTTGCGCCTACGGGGTTGTGGGATCTCTCTTTCATGGTCTGCCGGCCATGAGACGAGTCAGAAACCGTTGATGTAGGCGAAGGACATGCGAAAGGTCCGGCGCAGAGGGTAAGACCCCCGTAGCCGAAACGTCAACGGCTCGTTTGAGAGACACCCAAGTAGCACGGGGCCCGAGAAATCCCGTGTGAATCCGGCGGGACCACCCGCCAAGCCTAAATATTCCCTGGTGACCGATAGCGGATAGTACCGTGAGGGAATGGTGAAAAGTACCGCGGGAGCGGAGTGAAATAGTACCTGAAACCGTGTGCCTACAAGCCGTGGGAGCGTCGGAATGAGGCTTGCCTCATTCTCGTGACTGCGTGCCTTTTGAAGAATGAGCCTGCGAGTTTGCGGTGTGTTGCGAGGTTAACCCGGGTGGGGAAGCCGTAGCGAAAGCGAGTCCGAACAGGGCGTCTCAGTAGCATGCTCAAGACCCGAAGCGGAGTGAT
Organism: Streptomyces sp. P9-A2; assembly: GCF_036634175.1. Classification (NCBI taxonomy): domain Bacteria; kingdom Bacillati; phylum Actinomycetota; class Actinomycetes; order Kitasatosporales; family Streptomycetaceae; genus Streptomyces; species Streptomyces sp. P9-A2. The sequence continues at coordinate 1,109,455 of NZ_JAZIFX010000001.1, read as the reverse complement.
CTAGCCATGGGCAGGTTGAAGCGGAGGTAAGACTTCGTGGAGGACCGAACCCACCAGGGTTGAAAACCTGGGGGATGACCTGTGGTTAGGGGTGAAAGGCCAATCAAACTCCGTGATAGCTGGTTCTCCCCGAAATGCATTTAGGTGCAGCGTCGCGTGTTTCTTGCCGGAGGTAGAGCACTGGATAGGCGATGGGCCCTACCGGGTTACTGACCTTAGCCAAACTCCGAATGCCGGTAAGTGAGAGCGCGGCAGTGAGACTGTGGGGGATAAGCTCCATGGTCGAGAGGGAAACAGCCCAGAGCATCGACTAAGGCCCCCAAGCGTACGCTAAGTGGAAAAGGATGTGGAGTCGCACAGACAACCAGGAGGTTGGCTTAGAAGCAGCCACCCTTGAAAGAGTGCGTAATAGCTCACTGGTCTAGTGATTCCGCGCCGACAATGTAGCGGGGCTCAAGCGTACCGCCGAAGTCGTGTCATTGCAGCTATAGGGCCAACGCCCGCTGTGATGGGTAGGGGAGCGTCGTCTGCCGGGTGAAGCCGCGCCGGAAGGCAGTGGTGGACGGTTGACGAGTGAGAATGCAGGCATGAGTAGCGATACACACGTGAGAAACGTGTGCGCCGATTGACTAAGGGTTCCTGGGTCAAGCTGATCTGCCCAGGGTAAGTCGGGACCTAAGGCGAGGCCGACAGGCGTAGTCGATGGATAACCGGTTGATATTCCGGTACCCGCTGTGAAGCGTCAAACATTGAATCAGGCGATGCTAAGCCCGTGAAGCCGTTCCGGACCCTTCGGGGAAAGGAAAGTGGTGGAGCCGGCGGACCAGACTTGTAGTAGGTGAGTGATGGGGTGACGCAGGAAGGTAGTCCAGCCCGGGCGGTGGTAGTCCCGGGGTAAGGGTGTAGCCCGTCATCCAGGTAAATCCGGATGACATGGGGGTGAGACCCGATGCCGAGCCGATTGTGGCGAAGTGGATGATCCTATGCTGTCGAGAAAAGCCTCTAGCGAGTTTCATGGCGGCCCGTACCCTAAACCGACTCAGGTAGTCAGGTAGAGAATACCGAGGCGTTCGGGTGAACTATGGTTAAGGAACTCGGCAAAATGCCCCCGTAACTTCGGGAGAAGGGGGGCCATGTCCGGTGATCCGATTTACTCGGTGAGCTGGGTGTGGCCGCAGAGACCAGCGAGAAGCGACTGTTTACTAAAAACACAGGTCCGTGCGAAGCCGTAAGGCGATGTATACGGACTGACGCCTGCCCGGTGCTGGAACGTTAAGGGGACCGGTTAGTCACTCTTCGGGGTGGCGAGGCTGAGAACTTAAGCGCCAGTAAACGGCGGTGGTAACTATAACCATCCTAAGGTAGCGAAATTCCTTGTCGGGTAAGTTCCGACCTGCACGAATGGCGTAACGACTTCTCGACTGTCTCAACCATAGGCCCGGTGAAATTGCACTACGAGTAAAGATGCTCGTTTCGCGCAGCAGGACGGAAAGACCCCGGGACCTTTACTACAGTTTGATATTGGTGTTCGGTTCGGCTTGTGTAGGATAGCTGGGAGACTGTGAACCCATCACGCCAGTGGTGGGGGAGTCGTCGTTGAAATACCAGTCTGGTCGTGCTGGATGTCTAACCTGGGTCCGTGATCCGGATCAGGGACAGTGTCTGATGGGTAGTTTAACTGGGGCGGTTGCCTCCTAAAGAGTAACGGAGGCGCCCAAAGGTTCCCTCAGCCTGGTTGGTAATCAGGTGTTGAGTGTAAGTGCACAAGGGAGCTTGACTGTGAGACCGACGGGTCGAGCAGGGACGAAAGTCGGGACTAGTGATCCGGCGGTGGCTTGTGGAAGCGCCGTCGCTCAACGGATAAAAGGTACCCCGGGGATAACAGGCTGATCTTCCCCAAGAGTCCATATCGACGGGATGGTTTGGCACCTCGATGTCGGCTCGTCGCATCCTGGGGCTGGAGTCGGTCCCAAGGGTTGGGCTGTTCGCCCATTAAAGCGGTACGCGAGCTGGGTTTAGAACGTCGTGAGACAGTTCGGTCCCTATCCGCTGCGCGCGCAGGAGTCTTGAGAAGGGCTGTCCCTAGTACGAGAGGACCGGGACGGACGAACCTCTGGTGTGCCAGTTGTCCTGCCAAGGGCATGGCTGGTTGGCTACGTTCGGGAGGGATAACCGCTGAAAGCATCTAAGCGGGAAGCCTGCTTCGAGATGAGGACTCCCACCCACTTGATGGGGTAAGGCTCCCAGTAGACGACTGGGTTGATAGGCCGGATATGGAAGCACGGTAACGTGTGGAGTTGACCGGTACTAATAGGCCGAGGGCTTGTCCTCAGTTGCTCGCGTCCACTGTGTTGGTTCTGAAACCACGAACGACCCCACGTACTTGGCGTGGTGCGGTTGTTGTCTGTTTCATAGTGTTTCGGTGGTCATAGCGTAGGGGAAACGCCCGGTTACATTCCGAACCCGGAAGCTAAGCCTTATTGCGCCGATGGTACTGCAGGGGGGACCCTGTGGGAGAGTAGGACGCCGCCGAACTCCTTTTAGAGCTCTGGCTCTTGGGCACGCAGCCCAAGAGCCAGAGCTTTTTTGCTTTGAGGTAGGCTCAGTGAAAATCATCAACACATTTCCCACAGGAGGTCCCCGGGTGGAGGTCCAGGAGACTCGCGTCCAGACGGACCGTGTCCTCACCATCCCGAACATCCTCAGCATGGCGCGACTTCTCGGCGTGCCCCTCTTCCTGTGGCTGATCCTCCGGCCGGAGTTCGGCGGCCCGAAGAGTGACGGCTGGGCTCTCCTGGTGCTCGCTCTGAGCGGTGTCAGTGATTATCTGGACGGCAAGCTCGCGCGGCGATGGAACCAGGTCAGCAGCCTCGGCCGGCTCCTCGATCCAGCGGCGGACCGGCTCTACATCCTTTCGACCCTGGTCGGTCTCACCTGGCGCGAGATTCTTCCGCTTTGGTTGACGGCCGTACTACTGGCCCGTGAGTTGCTCCTCCTGGTGATGGTGGGCATCCTCCGGCGTCATGGTTATCCGCCACCGCAGGTGAACTTCCTTGGGAAGGCAGCCACCTTCAACCTGATGTACGCCTTTCCATTGCTCCTGCTCAGTGACGGTAGTGGCTGGATCTCGTCACTCGCTGCTATTTTCGGATGGGCGTTCGCTGGATGGGGTACAACCCTCTATTGGTGGGCAGGAGTCCTCTACGTGGTGCAGGTCCGCCGCCTGGTTCGTGCGGACGCCATGGCCGGCTGAACTCGCTGATTGGCACGCGCAACGTCGCGCGATGGCCCGCGGTGGAAAAGTGCGGGACAATCTTGGCAGGTGAAGTCGGCTAGACCGTCGTCTCTTGGAGGAGGACGCTTCCGACATGAAGGCCGTCGTGATGGCCGGAGGCGAAGGCACACGCCTTCGCCCTATGACCTCAAGCATGCCCAAGCCGCTCCTGCCGGTGGCCAACCAGCCGATCATGGAGCATGTCCTGCGGTTGCTCAAAAGGCATGGGCTCAATGAAACCGTTGTGACTGTCCAGTTCCTGGCGTCGCTCGTCAAGAACTATTTCGGTGACGGCGAAGAGCTCGGAATGGAGCTCACCTATGCCAATGAGGAGAAGCCACTCGGTACCGCAGGGAGCGTCAAGAACGCCGAGGAGGCGTTGAAGGATGACACCTTCCTCGTCATCTCTGGCGATGCGCTGACGGATTTCGACCTGACCGAGCTGATCAACTTCCACAAGGAGAAGGGTGCGCTGGTCACGGTCTGTCTGACCCGGGTGCCCAATCCGCTGGAATTCGGTATCACCATCGTGGACGAGGAAGGCAAGGTCGAGCGCTTCCTGGAGAAGCCGACCTGGGGACAGGTCTTCTCCGACACGGTGAACACCGGTATCTACGTCATGGAGCCGGAGGTCTTCGACTATGTCGAGGCCGACGTGCCCGTCGACTGGTCCGGGGACGTCTTCCCGCAGCTGATGAAGGAAGGCAAGCCCGTCTACGGCTTCATCGCCGAGGGCTACTGGGAGGACGTCGGCACGCACGAGAGCTATGTGAAGGCTCAGGCCGATGTCCTGGAGCGCAAGGTCGACGTCGACATCGACGGCTTCGAGATCTCTCCGGGCGTATGGGTCGCGGAGGGCGCCGAAGTGCATCCCGACGCCGTACTGCGCGGACCGCTCTACATCGGCGACTACGCCAAGGTCGAAGCCGGCGCCGAGATACGTGAGCACACGGTCGTGGGGTCCAACGTCGTGGTGAAGAGCGGGGCCTTCCTGCACAAGGCCGTCGTCCATGACAATGTGTACGTCGGGCCGCACAGTAACCTGAGGGGCTGTGTCCTCGGCAGGAACACCGACGTCATGCGCGCGGCGCGGATCGAGGACGGCGCCGTCATCGGTGACGAGTGCCTGATCGGTGAAGAGTCCATTGTCCAGGGCAATGTACGGGTCTACCCGTTCAAGACGATCGAGGCCGGCGCGTTCGTCAATACCTCGGTCATCTGGGAGTCCAGAGGACAGGCGCACCTTTTTGGCGCCCGTGGGGTGTCGGGAATCCTGAACGTCGAGATCACGCCTGAACTCGCCGTTCGGCTGGCCGGCGCCTATGCGACGACGCTGAAGAAGGGGTCGACGGTCACCACCGCCCGGGACCACTCCCGCGGTGCCCGTGCCCTGAAGCGTGCTGTCATCTCCGCGTTGCAGGCCAGCGCCATCGACGTGCGGGACCTGGAGAACGTACCGCTGCCCGTGGCCCGGCAGCAGACCGCACGGGGCAGTGCGGGCGGCATCATGATCCGGACCACTCTCGGGGTGCCGGACTCCGTCGACATCATGTTCTTCGACGAGCAGGGCGCCGACCTCTCGCAGGGCAGCCAGCGCAAACTGGACCGGGTGTTCGCGCGGCAGGAGTACCGGCGCGCGTTCCCGGGCGAGATCGGTGATCTGCACTTCCCGGCGAGCGTCTTCGACTCGTACACCGGCTCGCTGTTGCGGAACGTCGACATCACGGGAATCGCGGAGTCCGGGCTGAAAGTGGTCGTGGACGCCTCCAACGGCAGCGCGGGGCTCGTGCTGCCGAGTCTGCTCGGCAAGCTCGGAGTGGACTCACTGACCATCAACCCGGGGCTCAACGAGTCCAGGCCGACCGAGACGGCAGATGTCCGGCGGTCGGGACTGGTGCGGCTCGGCGAGATGGTGGCATCCTCCGGTGCCGCGTTCGGTGTGCGGTTCGACCCGGTCGGCGAGAGGCTCTCCCTCGTCGACGAGAAGGGGAAGATCATCGAGGACGACAGGGCACTGCTCGTCCTGCTCGACCTCATCGCGGCCGAGCGGCGCAGCGGCCGAGTTGCGCTTCCCGTGACCACCACCAGGATCGCCGAGCAGGTGGCGGCCTACCACGGCACCCAGGTGGAGTGGACGACCACCTCGCCCGACGACCTCACCCGCGTGGGTGGTGAGGAGGGCACGATCTTCGGCGGTGACGGCAAGGGCGGTTTCATCGTTCCGGAGTTCAGCAGGGTCTACGACGGCACCGCGGCTTTTGTCCGGCTCATCGGTCTGGTGGCCAGGACGCAGCTCACGCTCAGCCAGATCGATGCGCGTATCCCGCGTGCACACGTGATCAAGCGTGACCTGGCGACCCCGTGGGCGGTCAAGGGGCTTGTGATGCGGCGGGTCGTCGAAGAGGCCGGTGACCGCTTCGTGGACACCACTGACGGGGTGCGTGTGGTGGAAGCCGACGGCCGCTGGGTGATGGTGCTGCCCGACCCGGCCGAGGCGGTCACCCACCTGTGGGCCGAGGGCCCCGACGACGCCTCTGCCCAGGCTCTGCTCGACGAGTGGGCAGTGGTGGTGGACAGCGCCGGACGGTAAGGGCGTGCAGAGAAACAACTTGTGGGTTTCTGGACTTGATGTCGCAGGTCAGCGCGCCGCCCACCCGCATGTTGTTCTCCGGCAGACCCTAACGACCTCACCCGCGATAGGGGGCGGGCTCCCGACGCCCTGCGGCTTCGGATCCAAGGCGGAGGAGGGAGTGATGGCGGAGCCATCGCGCCCGACGACAACGCCGGAGGCGAAGCCGCAGGACGCCGCTCGCCGATCCACTCCCCATCGCGGGTGAGGTCGTAAGTCGGAACCGTCCGACGAACGGGCCTGCGCGCGTGCCCGGACAAGTGCCCCCGACGGGGCCTGTCCGGCGCGCACACAGGCCCGTTCGGAGGTAGTGCCCACGGCATGCGACGATGTGCGGCATGCCGCAGCAACCTCCCGTTCGGAGCACCCCACAGCGGCCACCGCGTCCGGACGCGTCCATGTCGTTGATCACCAACGTGATGGACCACAGCCTCGACGAGGGATATGCCGAGGCGGCCGCGCGAAAGCAGGCCGACGGCGGTGGAGGCATGCCGAAGACCCTCAGGGCGAAACTGGGGCTCGCCGGCGGTCTGGTGCTCGCGGCCCTGGTGGTGACCGTCGGAGCCGCGCAGGCCAGAGTGGAGGCTCCCGTCGTCGCCAAGGAGCGCGAGGAACTGATCGACAGGATCGACCGGGAAACCGAGGCGGCGGACGAACTCGAGGACGGCATCGAGGCCCTCCGCGCCGATGTGAGCGCGCGGCAGCGCGAGGCGCTCAGACGCGGCGGCCAGAACGACCGCACCGATCTGGTGGGCGTCCTGGCCGGTGCTGTCGCGGTGCACGGCCCCGGCGTGAAGCTCGTGGTGAACGATGCCAAGGAAACGAGCACCGGCGGGGACGGCGACGCTCGTTCGACCACTGGGTTCTCCGACACCGGGCGGGTCCGCGACCGGGACATGCAGCGCGTGGTCAACGGCCTGTGGGAGTCCGGCGCCGAGGCGATCTCCATCAACGGGCAGCGGCTGACCGCCCTTTCGGCGATCAGGGCCGCCGGGGACGCGATACTGGTCGACAACAGGCCGCTGGTGCCGCCGTACACGGTCTTCGCCGTGGGGGACGGCCGGCAGTTGAGCAGCCGGTTCCAGAACAGCTCGGACGGGCTGTATCTGCATGCCCTGCAGGAGAGCTACGACATCCGTACCGCTCTTTCGGTGGAGGACGACCTCCGGCTGCCCGCCGCACCGAGCGTGATCGTCCGAACTGCTCAACCGATAACCGAGACTGCACCTGAGAAAGGCACATAGTGATCGCCGTACTGGGCCTCGTCGTGGGAGTCGTGGCCGGACTGTTGGTCCGGCCCGAGGTTCCGGCGGTCGTCGAACCGTACCTGCCGATCGCCGTCGTGGCGGCCCTCGACGCCGTCTTCGGCGGGTTGCGGGCCATGCTCGACGGCATCTTCGACGACAAGGTCTTCGTGGTGTCGTTCCTGTCCAATGTGGTCGTTGCCGCGCTGATCGTCTTCCTAGGCGATGAGCTGGGCGTGGGTGCCCAGCTGTCCACGGGCGTGGTGGTCGTTCTCGGTATCCGGATCTTCTCCAATGCCGCGGCGATCCGCCGGCACGTGTTCCGGGCGTGAGACCGATGAGCGATCAGGACCACGAGCACGAGCACAAGCACCCCCGTCAGGACGGCATGACAACGCCCGAGCCGCCGACCGGACCGCACACGGCCCCCGGAGCCCACCAGGCGTCCCGGCCCCGGCCCGCCTCGGCACCGCCCCCTGCCGCCGCACAGCGTCCCGCCGCGGCAGCCGGTGGCGGCTTCCGGAAGGAACTGCCCGAGGAGGTACTTGCGAGCGCCTCCACGGAGGAGGCGGCGCCACCGGAACGGCCGGGATCTGATCTGTCAGGACGGCAGCGGCTGGTGAAAGGCCTGTGGCCGCCACGGATCACCCGGGCCCAGCTCATCGTCGCTCTCCTGCTGTTCGGCCTGGGATTCGGCCTGGCCGTCCAGGTGGCCTCGAACAGCGAGGGCGACAGCGCCCTGCGCGGCGCACGCCAGGAGGATCTGGTCCGAATCCTCGATGAACTCGACGACCGCACAGAACGTCTTGAGGATGAGAAGCAAGGACTCGAGGAGCAGCGTGACGAGCTCGAGAACAGCTCGGACCAGGCAGAGGAGGCCCGCCGGCAGACGCTCGAGAGGGAACGCCAACTCGGGATTCTGGCAGGCACGGTGGCTGCACAGGGCCCCGGTATCACGTTGGTCATCGAGGACCCGAAGGGGATGGTCGAGTCGAACATGCTGCTCGATGCGGTCCAGGAGCTGCGTGCGGCCGGCGCCGAGGCCATTCAGGTGAACGGCGTACGGGTCGTGGCGGGCACCTACCTGTCGGATTCCGGCGACGGAGTGAGCGTCGACGGGAACAAGATCACTGCTCCCTATCGTTTCAAGGTCATCGGCAAGCCGCAGGACCTCGAGCCGGCGCTCAACATCCCTGGAGGAGTGGTGCAGACTCTCGAGAAGGAACAGGCCACCGCCTCGGTGGAGCGGTCGGCCGAGATCGTCGTGGATGCCTTGCGACCGGCGAAGCAGCCTGACTACGCTCGGTCGTCCTCGCAGTGAACCGGGGGTGGATGGAGGGCGACCGGCGAGGGCAAGAGGTTGCGGGGGGTCGGCGCACCGAATGGGTGGTGCGTGGTGGAAACTGTCTGGTGGATACGGACGTTGTGAGGATGTCCGGGTCGGCCAGTGTGTTCAGTCAGGGTTCGTCCTGCCCCACGGGCGGGTCTGTTTCGGTCAAGGGGAATCGCCCGTGAAGTTGTTTGGGAAGTTGTTCGGCAAGAGCGCGCGAGAAGGCCGCGACAATGCGACCGCTCGCCATCGCGCGCAGCCCGACGCAGAGGCGTCGCGTCCGCTGTACCGGGATCAGGTCGGCGGTCCGGGCGAGGACGTTGCGGGAGGTCAGGGCGCGCCGCCGGTTGACCCTGCGCAGTCGAGCGGCATAGGTTTCGGGCAACCGTCAACCTCAGGTACGGGTGGAGGGTTCTCCGCCCCGTACGCGTCCCAGGCCCCCGGTGGGCAGGAGGATCCGTCCATGTCGGCCTTGGTGTGTACGAGGTGCGGTAACCGCAACGCGGAGAACAGCCGTTTCTGTTCGAACTGTGGAGCTCCACTCAGGCCCGGAGCCGTCCCGGAGCGTCCCTCCGAGACGACGTCCACCATCTCCATCTCCGGTCTCGAGGCGTACGACGCCGAGGTCACCGGCCAGACGCAGGTGCCGGCGCTGTCCCCGGAAGCGCAGGCGGCCGTCGACGCGCTGCCGATGGGTTCCGCGCTTCTGGTCGTGCGCCGCGGTCCGAACTCGGGCAGCCGCTTTCTGCTGGACGGTGATCTGACCACGGCCGGACGCCACCCGCAGAGCGATATCTTCCTGGACGACGTGACGGTCTCCCGTCGGCACGTGGAGTTCCGCCGCAGCCAGGACGGTTCGTTCACAGTGGCCGACGTGGGCAGCCTGAACGGTACGTACGTCAACCGTGAGCGGATCGACCAGGTCGGTCTTTCGAACGGTGACGAGGTGCAGATCGGCAAGTACCGGCTGGTCTTCTACGCGAGCCAGCGGGGCTACTGACCCTCCCCCGGACTCCGTCCGGGGCACCCTGACCCCAGGGAAGGTCCATGCTTCATACACCGAGCGGCGGTACCGGGCACGGTACCGCCGCCGCGGAAACTGGACTGATGAGCATCGGCACGGTGCTGAACGTGCTGCGCGAGGAATTCCCCGAAGTCACCATCTCCAAGATCCGCTTCCTGGAGTCGGAGGGGCTCATCGAGCCGCAGCGGACCCCCTCGGGGTACCGCAAGTTCAGCGCCGGGGACGTGGAGCGTCTCGGCCATGTCCTGAGGATGCAGCGGGACCACTATCTGCCGCTCAAGGTGATCCGCGAGCACTTGGACGCGATGGAGCGCGGCGAGGCCGTCCCGCTTCCGGCACTGTCCCGGCCGCGGGACGGGGAAGCCGGCCCCGAGCCGTTCGCCGACCCGCCCGCGACAGCGGCCCGGATCGGGAGGGCGCAGCTGCTGGCGGCGGTCGGCGTCGACCAGCAGCGGCTCGCGGAGTGGGAGTCGTACGGGCTGCTCACGCCGGTTGAGGACGAGGTGTACGACGCCGAGGCGGTCACCGTCGCCGGCCTCATCACCGAGCTGGGACGGTTCGGGATCGAGCCGCGGCATCTGAGGGCGATGAAGGCCGCCGCCGACCGGGAGGCCGGTCTGGTCGACCAGGTCGTCGCCCCGCTCAAACGCCATCGCAACCCGCAGACCAGGGCGCACGCGGAGGCGCGTACGAAGGAGCTCGCCGGTCTCACGGTGAAGTTGCACGCCGCGCTGGTGAGCGCGGCGCTCGGGGTGCGGCTGCCATGAGGCCAGGCATGAGGCCAGGAGGGCCTGGATCGGCCGTCCGATGCAGACCCGACTACCCAAACGTCCCGGGCACGGCCTAGGGTTGCTGTGTGAACGAGCTCGATGTCGTAGGTGTCCGGGTCGAAATGCCCTCGAACCAACCGATCGTGCTGCTGCGTGAAGTGGGAGGCGACCGGTACCTCCCCATCTGGATCGGCCCGGGGGAGGCGACGGCCATCGCCTTCGCCCAGCAGGGCATGGCTCCCGCGCGCCCGCTGACCCACGACCTCTTCAAGGATGTACTGGAAGCCGTCGGCCAGGAGCTCACGGAAGTGCGCATCACAGACCTGCGCGAGGGTGTCTTCTACGCGGAGCTGGTCTTCGCCAGCGGTGTCGAGGTGAGCGCCCGGCCGTCCGACGCGATAGCGCTGGCGCTGCGCACGGGTACGCCGATCTACGGCAGCGACACGGTGCTCGACGACGCCGGGATCGCCATCCCGGACGAGCAGGAGGACGAGGTGGAGAAGTTCCGCGAGTTCCTCGACCAGATCTCGCCGGAGGATTTCGGCTCCAGCAGCCAGTGAGGGGCGGCGGCCGTTCCGCCGGAATGCCGCTCGTAACCGCGGTGTGTGAGGGCCTTGCACGGCCCGCGCGGGGGCGTTCGGCTAGCCTTTCCCCGCGGTGGGGCACGGGAAACCACTCTTAGGGTGATTATCACTCGGCGTGCCGAGTGTGGCGATCGTTGACGCACCCTTGGTGACTGCCTACCGTCGAGGAGGCAGGTCAAGGACGGAGGTCGGCGTGAGAAGCACCGGCGACGGTACGGCTGGGGGTGCCCCCGGACATGGTCTCGGGGTGAGCGGTCTGTACCCTCCCCCAGGCTCTCAGTTCCGCGCGAGCGGGGCGTATGCCCATCACGGCAGTGTGGCCGATCCTGCTCCGCAGCGACCGGCGGCCGTGCCGAGCGGCGGAGGGGCGGCGACGTCCATGGTGTCCGAGGAGATCGGCTACCGCGGCCCGACGGCCTGCGCGGCCGCCGGTATCACCTACCGGCAACTGGACTACTGGGCTCGCACGGGACTGGTCGAGCCGAGTGTGCGACCGGCCCATGGCTCGGGGACCCAGCGGCTGTACAGCTTCCGGGACGTCGTCGTCCTGAAGATCGTCAAGCGGTTCCTGGACACCGGTGTCTCGCTGCAGAACATCCGTACCACCGTCCAGCACCTGCGGGAGGGGGGGTTCCGCGATCTGGAGCGCATGACGCTGATGAGCGACGGCGCCACGGTCTACGAGTGCGTCACGCCGGACGAGGTCCATGCCCTGCTCCAGGGCGGCCAGGGGATCTTCGGGATCGCCGTGGGCGTGGTGTGGAGGGACATCGAGAACGCGCTGTCGCAATTGCACGGGGAACGCATCGACACCGGGGAGACACTGATCGGCCCCAACCCGGCGGATGAGCTGGCGAGGCGGCGCAACCGCGCCGTCTGAGCCGCTGCGCCACACGGGCGGTCCGTGCCGTCTGGGTTGTCCGCGCTCTGCGCCGGCCATGGGGACCGTACCGCCGGGGCGGCCCTCGGGGCGGTCGGCGGCACCCACGACGGGGCATTGTCAGTGGCGTAGGGCAGCATCGGAGATGTGAGATCCGCGCCGACAGTCCTGCATCTCGACATGGATGCCTTCTTCGCCTCGGTGGAGCAGGCGTCCAAGCCGAGCCTGCGCGGGAAGGCCGTGGTCGTGGGCGGGCTCGGGCCGCGCGGTGTGGTCGCCACCGCCTCGTACGAGGCCCGGGTCTTCGGTGTCCGTTCAGCGCTGCCCATGACGCAGGCGCGGCGGCTCGCGCCGAACGCGGCGTATCTCGTGCCCCGCTTCGCGCTGTACCGGTCGATCAGCGACCAGGTGATGGAGCTGCTGCGGGCGCTGTCGCCACTGGTGGAGCCGTTGAGCCTGGACGAGGCGTTCGTGGATCTGGAGGCCGGAGGGGTGGCCCGGGACGAGCGGTCCGCCCGGCTGGCCGGCGCGAAGCTGCGCGCGGACATACGGGCGGTCACGGGGCTCACCGGATCGGTGGGGCTGGCTGCCTCCAAGATGCTGGCGAAGATCGCCTCGGAGCAGGCCAAGCCGGACGGGCTGGTGCTGATCGAGCCGGGGACCGAGCGGGCCCTGCTGGCGCCCCTGTCGGTCCGGACACTGCCGGGTGTCGGGCCGGCCACCGGCGACCACCTGCGGCGGGCAGGCATCCACACGGTCGGGGACCTCGCCGAGGCAGGGGAGGACGAGCTGGTACGTCTGCTCGGCAAAGCACACGGACACGCCCTGCACGCCATGTCCCTGGCGAGGGACGAGCGGTCCGTGGTGGCCGAGCGGGAGACGAAGTCGGTGTCGGTCGAGGACACCTACGACGTGGACATCCACGACCGGGTGCGGGTCGGGGTGGAGGTACAGCGCCTCGCCGACCGCTGCGTGCGCCGGCTGAGAGCGGCGGGGCTGTCGGGACGGACCATCGTGCTGAAGGTGCGGCGGTACGACTTCTCGACACTCACCCGCTCCGAGACCCTGCGAGGTCCCACGGACGATCCGGTGGTGGTGCGTGAGGCGGCGACGCGGCTGCTGGACTCGGTCGACACGACGGGCGGCGTGCGGCTGCTGGGTGTGGGGGTCAGCGGGCTCGCCGACTACACGCAGGAGGATCTGTTCGCGCAGGCGGCGGAGGAGCGGGACAGGGAACTGCTGGGCGCGGAAGCGGCGGAGGCGGCAGTGCCCGCGGAGGAACGGCAACAACCGGGCGCCGAGCGGCGCTGGCCGGCCGGGCACGATGTAAGGCACAGCGAGTACGGCCACGGATGGGTCCAGGGCAGCGGCCTCGGGCGGGTCACCGTGCGATTCGAGACGCCCGGATCGGCACCGGGGCGGGTGAGGACCTTCCGGACCGACGACCGGGCCCTGCAGCCCGCGGATCCGCTGCCGTTGGTGGAGCGAAGGCCTGGGGGTGGCAGGGGGAGCGCGGACGGCCCGAGCGGTGAGAACGGTCGGGACGACGGTAGCGGTCAGGGCGGGGAGGGCATCCAGGCCGACGGCGACGGCCGGAGCACCCAGGACGGCCGGGGTTCGAGGGCCGGTGCGGGGGCGGTGGCCGGTGGTGCGGGCCTGAGGGCTTCGGGCGAATGAGGTGCTGCCCCGGGTGAGTCCGGAGGCAGGTCTCGGGGACGGACGGGCAGAGCCCGGGCCTTGTGGTCGGGGCCGATGTGACGCTGCTCGAAGGGCGTTCCCTGTTCGAGCTCGGAGAGGGGAATGCGATGGGCGGTCATGTGCGGAGGCCTCCTGGTCCGACGACTGCCGGCGCGATGGCTCGAGTGCGCCACGGGTGATGTCGTCAGGCGGAGTCGTCCCTGCCGGCGAGCCTGCCGAAGTCGTGGTCCGGGAGCGGGAGAGGGGCGGCTGTGTCCAAGCCGTAGTGGTGGTAGAGCTGGAGTTCCTGCTCCGGGGAGAGATGGCGGCCCACCCCGAAGTCGGGAGCGTCCTTGATCAGGGCGCGTTCGAAGGGGATGTGGAGGCCGCCGTCGATCAGCTCGCTCGGCTCCAGGGGGACGAAGGCATCCCTGCTGAACAGGCCGGTGCGTATCGCCGCCCACTCCGGCACGCCGGTGGCGTCGTCGAGATAGACCTCGTCGATCGTGCCGATCCGGTTGCCATTGCGGTCGAACGCCTTGCGGCCGATCAGGTTGCGCGGATCGATGTCGGTCTGCACGGGCCCTCCACTGGTCGCAAGGATTCGTCAGCACTACAAAACGGCACAATCGGCGGGGCGGCCACTCGAAAGTGTGGGTCTTGCCCTCGCTGGTACCCTGGCAGCGGCTGCTGACCCCGTGCGGGAGAGCCCTCTCTGCACCATCGGAGGGCGCCGAAGGAGCAAATCCTCCCCGGAATCTCTCAGGCCCACGTACCGCATGGACGAGGTCACTCTGGAAAGCAGAGCGGGTGTCGACGGCTCCCGCTCTCACCGACGGTGAAAGCCGGCCGCCCCGGGCGGCCGGTGAAGCTCTCAGGTTGAGATGACAGAGGGGGAGGCCGTCCGGGCACCCGCCATGGTGCCCCTCGAAGGTCGTCGGACCAGGAGGCCTCCGCACATGACCGCCCATCGCATTCCCCTCTCCGAGCTCGAACAGGGAACGCCCTTCGAGCAGCGTCACATCGGCCCCGACCACGAGGCCCGGGCCAAGATGCTCGCGCAGGTCGGCTACGGCTCGCTCGATGAGCTGACGGCCGCCGCCGTCCCGGATGTGATCAAGAACGCCGACGCGCTGGACCTGCCGGGTGCCCGGACCGAGCCCGAGGTGCTGGCCGAGCTGCAGTCGCTGGCCGACCGCAACGAGGTGCTCGGCTCCATGATCGGGCTGGGGTACTACGGCACCTTCACGCCGCCCGTCATCCTGCGCAACGTCATGGAGAACCCCGCCTGGTACACGGCCTACACGCCGTACCAGCCCGAGATCTCGCAGGGGCGGCTCGAGGCGCTGCTGAACTTCCAGACCATGGTCGCCGAGCTCACCGGCCTCCCGACCTCCGGTGCCTCCCTGCTCGACGAGGGCACCGCGGCCGCCGAGGCGATGGCGCTGTCGCGGCGTATGGGCAAGAACAAGAAGGGCATGTTCCTGGTCGACGCGGACGCGCTGCCGCAGACCGTCGCCGTCATCCGGACCCGGGCCGAGCCGGCCGGCGTCGAGGTCGTCGTCGCCGACCTGAGCGAGGGCATCCCCGCCGAGGTCGCCGAGCGTGAGATCAACGGCGTGCTGATCCAGTACCCGGGTGCCTCCGGTGCCGTACGCGACATCAAGCCGGTGATCGACCGGGCGCACGAACTGGGTGCGCTGGTCACCGTCGCCGCCGATCTGCTCGCCCTCACGCTGCTGACGTCCCCCGGCGAACTCGGCGCGGACATCGCGGTCGGCACGACGCAGCGCTTCGGCGTGCCGATGGGCTTCGGCGGACCGCACGCCGGATACATGGCCGTACAGGAGAAGATGGCGCGCAGCCTGCCCGGACGGCTCGTCGGCGTCTCCGTCGACGCGGACGGGCACCAGGCCTACCGGCTCGCGCTCCAGACCCGCGAGCAGCACATCCGCCGCGAGAAGGCCACCAGCAATATCTGTACCGCCCAGGTACTGCTCGCCGTCATGGCGGGTATGTACGCCGTGTACCACGGCCCCGAAGGGCTGAGGACCATCGCGTGGCGCACCCACCGCTACGCGACCGTCCTCGCCGAAGGGCTCCGGGCCGGGGGCGTGGAGATCGTCCACGGTTCCTACTTCGACACGCTGACCGTACGGGTCCCGGGGCGGGGCGCCGAGGTCGTCGCCACCGCGCGGGACAACGGCGTCAACCTGCTCCTCGTCGACGCCGACCACGTCTCGATCGCCTGCGACGAGACGACCACGCGCGACCGGCTCACCGCCGTGTGGAGCGCCTTCGGTGTCGGGGGAGACGTCGAATCCCTGGACGCGGCCGCGCGGAACGCCCTCCCGGACGCCCTGCTGCGCACCGACGAGTACCTGACGCACCCCGTCTTCCACCAGCACCGCTCCGAGACCGCGATGCTGCGCTACCTGCGCAGGCTCGCCGACCGCGACTACGCGCTGGACCGCGGCATGATCCCGCTGGGCTCCTGCACCATGAAGCTCAACGCGACCGCGGAAATGGAGCCCATCACCTGGCCCGAGTTCGGGCAGCTGCATCCCTTCGTGCCGGCCGGGCAGGCCCAGGGCTACCTCGCGCTCATCCACGAACTGGAGGACCGGCTCGCGGAGGTCACCGGCTACGACAAGGTGAGCCTCCAGCCCAACGCGGGCTCCCAGGGCGAACTGGCCGGACTGCTCGCCGTCCGCGGCTACCACCGGGCCAACGGCGACGAGCAGCGCACCGTCTGCCTCATCCCGTCCTCCGCGCACGGCACCAACGCCGCCAGCGCCGTCATGGCCGGCATGAAGGTCGTCGTCGTGAAGACCGCCGAGGACGGCGAGGTCGACATAGACGACCTGCGCGCGAAGATCGAGCGGTACCGCGAAGAGCTGTCGGTGCTGATGATCACGTACCCCTCGACGCACGGTGTGTTCGAGGAGCACGTCGCCGACATCTGCGCGGCCGTGCACGAGGCCGGCGGCCAGGTCTACGTGGACGGCGCGAACCTCAACGCGCTGGTCGGGCTGGCCAAGCCCGGACACTTCGGCGGGGACGTCTCGCACCTGAACCTGCACAAGACCTTCTGCATCCCGCACGGGGGCGGCGGTCCGGGTGTCGGCCCGGTCGGCGTGCGGGCGCACCTGGCGCCGTACCTGCCGAACCACCCGCTGCAGCCCGAGGCCGGGCCGGAGACCGGGATCGGGCCCATCTCGGCGGCTCCGTGGGGCTCGGCGGGGATCCTGCCCATCTCGTGGGCGTACGTCCGGCTGATGGGCGGCGAAGGGCTCAAGCGGGCCACTCAGGTGGCGGTACTCAGCGCCAACTACATCGCCAAGCGCCTCGAACCGCACTACCCGGTGCTGTACACCGGTCCCGGCGGGCTGGTCGCGCACGAGTGCATCATCGACCTGCGCCCCTTGACCAAGGCGACCGGTGTGAGTGTGGACGACGTGGCCAAGCGGCTGATCGATTACGGCTTCCACGCGCCCACGATGTCGTTCCCGGTGGCCGGGACGCTGATGATCGAGCCGACCGAGTCCGAGGACCTGGCTGAACTCGACCGGTTCTGCGAGACGATGATCGCGATTCGCGCGGAGATCGAGAAGGTCGGCTCCGGTGAGTGGCCCGCGGAGGACAACCCTCTGCGCAACGCCCCACACACCGCCGCCGCGCTCGGTGGGGAGTGGGAGCACGCGTACAGCCGTCAGGAAGCCGTCTTCCCGACCGGCGTGAGCGCCGCCGACAAGTACTGGCCGCCGGTGCGCCGCGTCGACCAGGCCTTCGGTGACCGCAACCTGGTGTGCTCCTGCCCCCCGCTGGAGGCGTACGAGGACTGACGCGGCGGGCGCCCCTACGAGGCCGGGACCGGCGACCGAGGAGTAACGCCCTGTACCTGCACAGGTACAGGTACAGGGGAGCGGAAGGGCTCCGCCCCGGACACATGGCCGGGGCGGAGCCCTTCGTCGTACCCCCCCACCCGCCTTGCGGGGCGCCCAGGGCCTGAGCAGGGCCGTTTCCGGGCGTCAGACGCGGTCGATATGGACGTTTGTCGACTTCACCCGGGCCGTGGCCTCCATGCCGACCTCCAGCCCGAGCTCCTCGACGGCCTCGCGGGTCAGCAGCGAGACCAATCGGTGCGGGCCTGCCTGGATCTCGACCTGGGCGGCCACGTCGCCGAGCTTGATCGCGGTGACGATGCCGGGAAAGGCGTTGCGCGCCGAGGTGTACGGAGTGCCCTCCTCGGCCGTGCCGGCCTTCGCGAGGTCCACCGAGAACGCGGCCAGATCCCGCCCGTCGATGAGTCGCCGTCCGCCTTCGTCGCGGTGGGTGGTGACCCGGCCGGCGTCCGCCCAACGGCGGGCGGTGTCCGGGCTGACGCCGAGCAGCCGCGCCGCCTGGCCGATCGTGTAGGACTGCATGCCGATCACGATAGGGCGGGAGGCGGAGCCGGACGGCGCGGGGGTGGTGGGAATGAGTTGCTCCCGCGTCTTCGATCATGAGGTTCGCCGGATGATCCGAAAGTTTCGCATGCCTCGGCGGAAGTGAAGCGGTGCCGCTCGGCGCGTTCGGGGCCGTCGCCGCGCACCGACCGGCCGCTTCGAACCGGACTTCAGGGAGGGTCGTGGTCCGGGGTGCCGATGGTGGCGGCGGGAGGGTACCGGACCGGCCAGCCGGTGGGGCGCCGCCTTCTGGAGAGTGGCGGAAGGGTTCGGGCCGGACCCGGTCGACGGCTGCGCCGGTGCGTGCGGTGCGGGTCGGAGGCAGATTCATCGCGGTCGGCTTCCAGGTGCCCGCGCTGGTGCTGTTCGGCGTCCTGGCGCTGCTGCCGATGGCACGGCCCGCGCTGGGTACCGTCTCGGTGCTCGCCGTGGTCACCGACTGGAACAACTTCTTCCTGCCGCTGCCGCTGCCGATGTTCCCCGACGACACCTGATGGACCATCCCCCTGGGCGTCCAGCAGTTCCAGGGCCGGTATCCGCGGACACCGCGCGTGTCTTCGCGTACCTCGTCCTGGCGATGGTTCCCGCGCTCGCCTTCCACTCGGTCGCCGAGCGCCGGCTCGTCGGCGGCCCGACCGCGGGCGCGACCAAGGGGTGACGCACACGCGTCCGGTGTGTGGCAGACCCTGGATGCGCATAGGGGCCGGTTCGCGGGAGTCCCGCGGCCCGGCTCCTGGTGTTCCGCGGGCGGGCTCTGCTCCGCCCGGCAAAGCTAGGCGGTGGTCATCGCCTGGATGGTGCCCCGGGAACGCTGCGGGGCGATGCACCTGCCATCGGGCAGGAGTTCACCGGTGTCCTCGAAGAGCACGACACCGTTGCACAGCAGGCTCCAACCCTGCTCCGGGTGGTGCGCCACCAGACGGGCGGACTCCCGGTCGGCGGAATCGGCTGCGGAGCAGGGTGACTGGTGCTGGCACATGGATGGGATCTTTCGCTCTGGCGTGACCTGCGGGCTGGCTGTCGTTTCAGTTCCGCGGCGTGAAGCTTCGTTCATGGCCGCCCCCCGTTGTGATGGGCCCGTCGAGACAGGCCGGTCGGAAACAAGTGTTGCCCCTCGGGCGGCAATCCGCAGGGATTTCGCGGCACCGCACCTCACAGGTTGATGACGCGTCACCCTGGTGGACGGTTCAGCTCAACTGCCCTGTCACTTCGGGTGGTTCCGCATGGCCGAATGAGGCTAGTCCGGTCCGGGGTCCTGGCCACTCCGGTGTCCTGGGCCACGTCGGACTTCCTGGTGGTGCCGGTGAGGGCGTGTCCCGCCGCCGGCGGTCCGGCGGCGGGACACGCAAGAGGGAGATGCGGGAGAGGTAGAGGGGCGCGGAAAGGGTGCTCGCGGGGGGCTCGGGGTGCGGGGCGTCAGGCGGGCGAGCCGAGCAGCCGGTCCGGCATGACCCGGTGGGTCAGCACCGGGAGAAGTTCGGCGGCCCGGTGCGGGCGATGGGCCGCGATGCCGGGCGGTGCCGGGGCGAGCGGGACGAGCAGGTCGGTGGCTGCCGGGTGGCCGGTGGCGCCGTCCGCGGTGCGGTCGCCGTGCAGCCAGAGGGCCAGCATGTAGAGGCCGGGGACCGACAGCAGGCGGGGCTGGTACGACTGCGGCAGGGCCTCGGCCTGGCGCAGGGCCAGCTCGGTGGAGGCGATGTAAGGGCCCTCGAAGAAACGGGAGAAGGCCCAGCCGTCGGGGGTGAGTACGGTGTCCGCTGCGGCCACCGCCCGGTCGCCGCAGCGGATCAGGAAGCGCCAGCCGGCCAGTCGCGTCGCGGACACGCCCTCGGCGGTGACCCGGTCCAGGACGTGTACGGGCAGCGGCAGTTCGGGCGAAGCAGTTCCCTCGGCACCGAGGAGGGAGGGGGTTCGGGCCTCACTGACCGCGGTGGGAGAGGAAAGCGCGGTCAGGACGGAACGCAGCGCGGGCGCGGGAGCCGGGGGGACATGCAGGGGCATGGTGGGTCGCCTCTCATTCGAAGGCACAATGACGCGAAGGCGGGGCGGACGACGCTGTCAGCTCACGAAGGTCAGGAGGCAGGGGCCAGGGGGTCTGAGTACGAGAGGTGGGGGTGAGGAATGCCGCACGTCACCTCGTCGGCTGGATCACTCGACCGTGGGCGCCAACCTTCTGCCTTGTCCACGGAGTTTATACGACGCGTGTTCGGAGTGTGTTTCGGCTAGCCGTTTTCGGCCTGCGGAACAAGGGTACTTCCGGACGGCGAAACGGGGGAATCATCCCGATTCCCAGTCACGTATATGGCGATGACCTCGATAAATGGCCGCACAGTGGTAGGCCTATTTTCGTCGGCGTTTTTCACGAGTTCGCCGTCGCCTTGTAACGTGCGTTGTCGCCCACGCGCCGGCCATGCCGCGTGAATGTGCCACTGGTCACCTTCGTTCAGCGTAGCGGGCAACAGGTCGCTCCGGGGCGTTATTGATCGCATCCGCTGGGCATCCTCCACTGTGGACCGGGACCCGGCGGCCGATCGTCGGGCCGCCCATTCGAGGAGGAGGGAGGCTTCGATGGGGGAGAAGGTCGTGGCAGGCGGGTTCGAACTGTCCGATCGCCAGCGCTACCGCGACAAGCTCCGCAGGTGTCTGACGGGTTTGGAGCGACTTCTGGCGGAGAAGCGGTTCGACCGGCCCAGGAACCTCATGGGGCTGGAGATCGAATTGAATCTCACGGGCGCCGACGGGATGCCCAAAATGTTGAATGGGCAAGTCCTCGAGCGGATTGCGAGCCGCGACTTCCAAACAGAACTCGCCATGTTCAACCTGGAAGTCAACATAGCTCCACACCGTTTGGACGGCCGGGTATTCGACCGGCTCGCCGAGGAACTGCGCACCTCCCTTGCGTACGCGGACCGGAAAGCCGCCGAGGTGGACGCCGGAATCTTGATGATCGGGATTCTGCCGACGCTGGACCGCGACGACCTGGTCTCCTCGAATCTCTCTGCCGTCGACCGCTACACCCTGCTCAACGAGCAGATCGTGGCCGCTCGCGGGGAGGACTTCAGTCTCGACATCGAGGGTGTGGAACGCCTCAGTTGTACCTCCAAGTCCATCGCGCCGGAGGCTGCCTGCACCTCGGTGCAACTGCATCTCCAGGTCACCCCGGCCCGCTTCGCCGACGTGTGGAACGCGGCCCAGGCGGTCGCCGCCGCTCAGATCGCCGTCGGCGCCAACTCTCCCTTCCTGTTCGGCCGTGAACTGTGGCGCGAGTCCAGGCCGCCCCTGTTCCAGCAGTCCACCGATACCCGTCCGCCCGAGCTCCAGGCGCAGGGAGTGCGGCCGCGCACCTGGTTCGGCGAGCGCTGGGTCGGCTCGGCGTTCGACCTCTTCGAGGAGAATCTGCGCTACTACCCCGCACTCCTGCCGATCTGCGACGACGAGGACCCGCTCGACGTGCTGGACCGGGGCGGCACCCCCTCGCTCGCGGAACTCGTCCTGCACAACGGCACGGTCTACCGCTGGAACCGCCCGGTCTACGACGTCGCCGACGGCGTACCCCACCTACGGGTGGAGAACCGGGTTCTGCCCGCCGGGCCCACCGTCGTCGACGTGGTCGCCAACGCGGCGTTCTACTACGGCCTTGTCCGTGCCCTCGCGGAGGACAGCCGCCCCGTGTGGACCAGGCTGCCCTTCGAGGCCGCCGCCGCCAACTTCGACGCCGCCTGCAGGCACGGCATCGACGCCCGCTTCACCTGGCCCCGGCGTGGGCGCTACGGGGGGACGGCCGAGGTGGACGCGATCACCCTCGTACGCGACGAACTGCTGCCGCTGGCCGAGGCGGGACTGGACGCGTGGGGCATCGAACCCGCGGACCGGGACCTGTACCTCGGCGTGATCGAGGAGCGCTGCCGACGCCGGCAGAACGGCGCGAGCTGGCAGGCCGCGACCTTCCACCGGGCGCTGGACGGAGGCCTGTCCCGGGAGGCCGCACTGGCAGCCACCACCCGGCGCTACCGTGAGCTGATGCTGCGGGGCGATCCGGTGCACGCCTGGCCCGTCGGGCTGCCGGAGCCGGTACCCACGACGGGCTGACCCTCCGGGCGAGCGGGCGGCCCCGGGCAGCCGGAGGGCCGGCCGCCCGGGGGCCGCCGACGGCACGGTCGGCCGCGGGAGGGAGCGGAGCCGCCGGCACGGACCGCCCGCCGGGTGCCCGGCCGGTGCCTTCATACTGAACCGATCGGACGGATCGGTGATCTGGAGGCAGGTGTGCAGGCGGAGGCGGGCCCGGAGGCCGATGTGTATCCTCGGCGGCGGTTCACACGAAAGACGCTCCGCGACGAGACGCTGCTCGTGCTGGCGGTGTCGCTCGGCGCGAGCGCGGTGTCCGCGCTGATCAGCTTCGTCGGCTCGGTCACCCGGCCGGGCGGCCTGAAGGATCAGGCGGCCACCCTCAACGGCTCGGCGGCACCGGGCCGTCCCTGGCTCGACCTGGCCTGGCAGCTCTTCGGGATCACCAGCGCGCTGGTACCCGTCGCGCTCGTCGCCCACTTCCTGATCCGCGAGGGTGTGGGGCTGCGCACCCTCGGCTTCGACCGGACCCGGCCCTGGTCCGACCTCGGCCGCGGAGCGGCGGTCGCGGCGGCCATCGGCAGCAGCGGCATCGCCTTCTACCTGGCCATGCGCGGCCTGGACTTCAACCTCACCGTGGTGCCCGAGGCGCTGCCCGAGGTGTGGTGGAAGTTCCCGGTACTGATCCTCTCGGCGACGCAGAACTCGATCCTCGAAGAGGTCATCGTCCTCGCCTACCTGCTGCGCCGGCTGGAGCAGTTGGGATGGTCGCCGGGTGCCGCGATGGCGACCAGTTCGGTACTGCGCGGCTCGTACCACCTCTACCAGGGCATCGGCGGGTTCATCGGCAACATGGTCATGGGCGTGGTCTTCGTCCACCTCTACCGCCGCTGGGGGCGGGTGGGGCCCCTGGTGGTCGCGCATACGCTGCTCGACGTCGGGGCGTTCGTGGGGTACGCGCTGCTCGCGGGCAAGGTGGACTGGCTGCCCACGGCGTGAACCGATTCGGGAAGGGGGCGCGCGATGGCACCGTACGCCCCCTTCGTCCGTCCCAGGAGCAGGCTCAGCCCCTCGGTCAGTCGCGGCTCAGGGCCCCGCCGCTCGGCAGTGCGGCACTCAGCAGCTCACCTTCGATGACGGTCACCGCCCGTCCACCCAGCAGGGTGCGCTCGCCGCGCAGTTCCGTACGGACGCGGCCCGAGCGGGGTGAGGCCTGGAGACCGGTGAGGGCGGTGCGGCCCAGGCGCTCGGACCAGTAGGGGGCCAGCGCGGTGTGGGCGCTGCCGGTCACGGGGTCCTCGTCGATGCCGACATTCGGAAAGAAACAGCGGGAGACGAAGTCGTAGCCCCGGGACGGATCCTGTGCGCGGGCGGTGGCGATGACGCCGCGCCGGGAATGGGCACCGAGGGCCTTGAGGTCGGGCCGCAGGGCACGGACCGTCCGCTCGTCGGAGACCTCGACCAGCAGGTCGCCGACGTTCGGACCGGTGTCGAAGGCCGCGAGCGGCTCGGCCCCCAGCGTTTCGGCGAACCCCTCGGGAAGGGGGAGCGGGGTGAGCGGGGCCGTGGGGAAGTCCAGGGTCACGGAGCCGTCCTCGGCCGGCGCTGCGACGAGGACGCCACTGCGGGTGGCGAACCGGACAGGGCCCTTGTGGGAGCCCGTGGTGTGCAGGACGTGTGCGGTGGCGAGGGTCGCGTGGCCGCACATGGCGACCTCGGCGGCGGGGGTGAACCAGCGCAGCGCCCAGTCGGCGTCCCCGTTCCCGGGCAGCGGGTGCGCGAAGGCGGTCTCGGCGTGGTTGACCTCCAGGGCGACGTCCTGGAGCCAGCCGTCGTCCGGGAAGGCGTCCGTGTCCAGGAGCAGAACTCCGGCGGGGTTGCCGGCGAAGGGCCGGTCGGTGAAGGCGTCGACGATTCGAATGCGCATCCCCCGACGGTAGGGCTTGGGCGGAACCGCAGGCCAAGGCCAATCCGAAGACACCGGACCGGATTCCTGGCGTTGATCCGGTGGCCGACGGTCAAGGAGCCGAGGCCGCCTCGGGCCCGGAGGGCGGCGTGGAGGGGACGAGATAGTCCGTCCGCCCCTCGTCGTCGAGCTCGAAGGGACCCTCGGGGACGATGCAGAACTCATTGCCCTCCGGGTCGGCCATCACCAGGAAACCGCCGTCCGCGTACTCCTTCAGCCGACGCCCGCCGAGCGCCTCGACCCGCTGTTGCTCCGCGGCCGGGTCGGGTGAGGTGATGTCGAAGTGCATGCGGTTCTTGCCCGACTTGGGCTCGCTGGCCCGCTGGAAACCCAGACCCACACCGTTCTCGCGTCGCATCCACACGTAGGGCCCCGTGCGGCCCACGACCGGGCGGCCGAGCAGCTCGGACCAGAACGCGGCGAGCCGCTCGGGGTCAGTGGCATCGACGATGAGGGTGTTGATACGCAGAGAGGAGTCGGCCATGCGCCGATCCTCTCAGAGGTCACTGCGCTGTCAGCGGTGATGCCGTCGGTTCCCGCTCAGCGCCCCACGCCCCGCGTGGCTACGAGACAGAGCGGTCGTCGTGACGGCAGGGGTTGTCGTCACCATCCTTCCGATATATCGTTGAGTTATCGCGACGGATCAGCGATGGAATGGAGAGTGGTTGTAATGCGTACCCATGGTTTCGAGCGTGGACATGGTCACGGTGGTCCGAGGGGCGGCCGGGGCGACTTCGACAGGCTGCGGGCCGCTTTCGGGCCCTTCGGCCCCGGCGGGCCGGGCGGCCCCGGCTTCGGCCCGGGCTTCGGACACGGTCCCTGGGGCGGACGAGGGCGTGGCGGGCCCAGGGGGAGGGCGCGGCGCGGTGACGTGCGGGCGTCGATCCTCGCCCTGCTGAAGGACCGGCCGATGCACGGCTACGAGATGATCCAGGAGATCGCCGAGCGCAGCGGCGGAGTGTGGAAGCCCAGCCCCGGCTCGGTGTACCCCACCCTCCAGCTGCTGGAGGACGAGGGGCTGATCGTCAGCGAGTCCGAGGGCGGCAAGAAGCTGTTCGCGCTCACCGAAACCGGTCGCACGGCGGCCGAGGAAGGTCCCGAGGTGCCGTGGGAGGAGGCCTCCCGCGGGGTCGACTGGGAGGCGCTGAGCGAGATCCGGCAGGCAGGGTTCGGCCTGATGGAGGCCTTCGGACAGGTCTGGAAGACCGGCAGCAAGGAGCAGCGCGAGAAGGCTCTCGCCGTCGTCAACGAAGCCCGCAAGAAGCTGTACCTCATCCTCGCCAACGACGACGACTGAGGTTGAGGGCGACGGCTGAGCTCCGAAGCCCGGTGCCTGAGGTGCCGGGTAGCCGGCCGGCGCGAACGTGGTGCCCCGTGGAGCGGTCCGCGGGGCACCGTCGTCTGCGTGCGGTGGTGGGTGGTTTCGTGCGGCAGGCAGGCAGGCAGGCAGGCAGGCAGGCAGGCAGGCAGGCAGGCAGGCAGGGCAGGCAGGGCAGGTCGGGTTCACCGGCGGTCCATTCGAACTCTGCCGGGAAGCCCGTCAGTCGCACGTTCTCCTGGAGGGTCGCGCCCGCGACGAGGGTTGCCGGGCCGCCCGCGGGGAAGACCGGGTGAGGGCGTTCCACTCACCGTACGCGGGTCAGACCGTGAGGCGTGTCCACACCTTCCCGGTGGGCGCCCCGATGCGTGCCCCGTGCCGGCTTCGGCCATGCGACCACCTCTTCGGCTCGGGCTGTGGGGGCGGGTGGCCCTCGAGGGGCGGGGCTGATTCTCCTTCCCAGGGAGGAGATCGCGGCCCGACGTGTCCACTTCCTGTGGGACAGGAAGATGCTCCCCGCCGGGGATGTCCCGGGCCCGCGGGGCTGATGTGGTGGGAGACGTGCAACACCGTATCCCCCGGCCGTCGGCCGGCAAGGCCCAGGAACAGGGAATTCACCGCGCGGAACACGGTGCCGGACTCAGCGCTGAACTGGCAGTGGTGGTCAGCGGTGCCCGCCGCAGGGCGGTCAGGGACGCGGACCGCCAGATCGACACCGCCCATCTGCTGCACTCGCTGCTGGAGTCCGACGCCGAGGTGCGCGCGGTCCTCGGCGAGGGTCCGCGGACCGCACGGCTGCTCGGCTACCTGGTCCAGCGCAGCATCGGTTACGGCCTGCGCTGGCAGAGCGCCGTCGAGGACTCCGGCTCCGTCCCGGTGGTGGCGCGGGCCGCCGGGTTCTCGCCGCTGGCGGCGGCCGGCCTGGAGTACGCCCGGGAACGCGCCGCACGTCATGGCGGGCCCGTGAGCGGCGTGGACCTGCTCGCGGCGATCATCGCTGACCCGCAGGCGCGGGCGGTGGAGGTGCTCGAACACGCCGCCATCGACTCCCGCGACCTGTTCGCCCGACTCGAGGCAGGGGCCGGCGACCCCGCTCGCTGAGAGGCTGAGAGCGGGACGCGGGGCGGGCGGCCCCGACGGTCAGGGGATTCCTTCCCGTCACCGGAGCATCATGCCCGCCGTCCAGCCCGTGAGACAGGTGTCATGGGGGGTGACGCTCCTGTCGGTGCCTGGCATCATGTGCCGGTGCCTACCTCTGTCAGTACTCGGAACGTCCGGAGCACCCGTGGGAAGGGCGTCGGGCTCGGCCTCGCGCTCCTGTCCGCGGTGGCCTTCGGCGGATCGGGAGTCGCCGCCAAACCGCTGATCGAGGCGGGCCTGGACCCGCTGCACGTCGTGTGGCTGAGGGTGGCGGGCGCGGCCCTGGTCATGCTGCCGCTGGCCGTACGTCATCGGGGGCTCCTGCGCAGCCATCCGGCGCTGCTGGCCGGGTTCGGGCTGTTCGCCGTCGCCGGTGTCCAGGCCTTCTACTTCGCCGCCATCTCCCGTATCCCCGTCGGTGTCGCGCTGCTCGTCGAGTACCTGGCGCCCGCGCTCGTCCTCGGCTGGGTGCGGTTCGTGCAACGGCGGCCGGTGACCCGGGCGGCGGCGGTCGGTGTGGTGCTGGCGGTGGGCGGACTGGCCTGTGTCGTGGAGGTGTGGTCAGGCCTCGGCTTCGACGTGGTCGGGCTGCTGCTCGCGCTCGGCGCCGCCTGCTGCCAGGTCGGCTACTTCGTCCTCTCCGACCAGGGCAGCGACCACGGCGACCGGGCGCCGGACCCGCTCGGTGTGATCGCCTACGGCCTGCTCGTGGGCGCCGCCGTCCTCACCGTCGTCGCCCGCCCGTGGTCCATGGACTGGTCGGTGCTCACGGGCAGCGCGCGCATGGACGGCACCCCGGTCGCGGCCTTCGTGCTGCTCGCCTGGATCGTCCTCGTCGCCACGGTCGCCGCGTACGGCACCGGAGTGCTCTCGGTACGCAGGCTCTCGCCGCAGGTCGCCGGGGTGGTGGCCTGTCTCGAAGCGGTCATCGCCACTGTGCTGGCCTGGGTCCTGCTCGGCGAGCACCTGTCGGCGCCGCAGATCATCGGCGGCGCGGTGGTGCTGGCGGGGGCGTTCATCGCCCAGTCGTCGGCACCGGCCAGGAGCCCCGACCGCCCGGTGGTGATCGGGGGCGCGGAAAAGGGAGTTGTCCACACGGGGAACGCCGACCTAGGGTGCTGATCATGCATGCGCGCGTACTTGTTCTTCCGCCGCCCGCGGTCTGAGGCGGGCCCTGAGCTCCCCCCGCCCGGCGCGTTGCCGCCGGGCGTCGTGGCGCTGCCCGCAGACGCAGTCCGTGGGCCCCACGGGACCGGCTCCGTCCGGCCCTGATCCCGGGGTCCCCATTCGGCCTTCGCGCAGCGCAGGCACCTCTGCGAGGGGTGCGTACGCGCGCGTATCTGTGTGTACCTGCGGAGAGAACACGTGTCGAACACCGTCTCCGGCCTGCCCGTCGGGCGAGGCCTGCTCTATCTGATCGTCGCCGGCGCCGCCTGGGGCACCGCGGGCGCCGCCGCGTCACTGGTCTACCGGACCAGTGACATGGGACCGGTCGCCCTCTCCTTCTGGCGCTGTGCGGCCGGCCTGGCGCTGCTGCTCGGCGCCCGGATGCTGGTCCCGCGCGCCCGGACCGTCGTGCCCGAGGCGCCGGGTTCCCGGGTGCGGCGGGCCGTGGCCACCGGAATGGGGCTCGCCGTGTTCCAGACGGCCTACTTCGCGGCCGTCGCCGCCACGGGACTCGCCGTGGCCACCGTCGTCACCCTCGGTGCCGGACCCGTGCTGATCGCGCTCGGCGCGCGACTGTTCCTGGGGGAGCGGCTCGGCCGGGGCGGGGCCGTCGCCGTCGCGGGGGCGCTCGCCGGGCTCGCCGTACTCGTCCTCGGCGGCGGGGAGACGACCGTGGACCGGTGGGGCATCCTGCTCGCACTCCTGGCCGCGGCCGGCTACTCGGTGATGACACTGCTCACCCGGTGGTGGGGGCGGGGCGGTGGGCTGGACGCCTCCGGTACGACCGTCGGGGCGTTCGCCGTCACCAGCGTGCTGCTGCTGCCGTTCGCCGCGGTCGAAGGGCTGGTGCCGTACAGCGGCGATCCCGCTCTGCTGCTGTGCCTCCTGGTGTACGTCGCCGCGATCCCGACGGCTCTCGCCTATGGCCTGTACTTCGCGGGCGCGGCAGTCGTGCGGTCGGCAACCGTGTCCGTGATCATGCTTCTTGAGCCGGTGAGCGCGGCGGTGCTCGCCGTGGCCCTGCTCGGCGAGCGGCTCACCCCAGCCATGCTGGCCGGCACCCTGCTGATGCTCGGCTCGGTCGTGGGGCTCGCGCTGGACGAGGCACGGAGCGCGCGGACCGGGCGGGTGGAGGGGGACGCGGCGCGGGCGTGACGGCGCGGGCCCTCAGGAGAGGCCCTCCACGAGGGCGGGCCTCTCCTGAGGACAGGGGCATGCCCCTGTCCTCGGCAGTCGTAGCCCTTGACGACGCCCGGCGCGCCCCCTCCGGGCGGCGGCGCCGCGTCACAGGGCCGCCAGGTAGTCCGGCGGTTCCGTGCCGGCGGGCAGGGAGGGGTCCGCGAGCGGAGTGCCGTATGTGCGGGTCAAGGGGACGACGCCGGCCCAGTGGGGGAGGGCGAGGTCCTCCGGCTCGTCGTTCACGCCGCCGGTGCGGAGCTTGGCGGAGACCTCGGTCAGGTCGAGGCGGATCACCGCCGTGGCGGCCAGTTCCTTCTTGTTCGCCGGGCGGGAGTCGGCGGCGCGGCCGGGGACGACGTGGTCGACGAGGGCGTCCAGCGCCTGACGCTTCTCCTCGGGGTCGGTCACGTCGTACGCGAGACCGTGCACCACCACGGAGCGGTAGTTGAGGGAGTGATGGAACGCCGAGCGGGCCAGCACCAGCCCGTCCACGTGGGTGACGGTCAGGCAGACCGGGAGCCCGGGGTCGGCCAGGCCCGCCGCGCGCAGCGGGCGTGAGCCCGTCGAACCGTGCACGTAGAGACGCTCGGCGACCCGGGCGTACAGCGTGGGCAGCACCACCGGTGCGTCGTCGCGGACGAAACCGAGGTGGCAGACGTAGCCCTCGTCGAGTATGGCGTGCACCAGGTCCCTGTCGTACGCGGCACGCTCCGGGGAGCGAGTGGGGACAGTGCGCCCGGTGGGCGGGTAAGGGGCGGTGTCGGCGGGCTGCTGCGGACGGGGCGCTGGCACGGTGTTCTCCATTGCACTAGTGCATAATGGGCTTTGTGCTAGAAGATTATCGGATCACGGGGCGGCGTGCTGCGGAGATTTCGGCGAGCATCGAGGGCGCGGTGGGTGAAGGCGCGCTCCGGCCGGGCGAACTGCTCCCGTCCATACGGGAGTTGGCGGACCGGCTCGGGGTGAACCCCAACACCGTCGCGTCCGCGTACCGGACCCTGCGCGAGCGAGGGGTGATCGAGACCGCGGGCCGCCGGGGGAGCCGGGTGCGGCCCAAACCGGCCACCACGGCACGCGACGCCGTCCGGGTGGAGGTTCCGCGGGGCGTACGGGACCTCTCCGACAGCAACCCCGACCCCGCGCTGCTGCCCCCGCTGGCCGAGGCCTTCGCCGCCGCGGCCGAACAGGGCGACCGGGAACCGGTGCTCTACGGGCACGAACCCGTGGAGCCCGGACTGGCCCGGTTCGCCCGCGCCGCGCTGGACGCCGACGGCGTCCCTGACGGCCCCGTCACCGTGACCTCCGGCGCCCTCGACGCGATGGAGCGGGTGCTCGCGGCCCACCTCAGACAGGGCGACGCGGTGGCCGTGGAGGACCCCGGGTGGGGCAGCGTGCTGGACCTCGTCCCGGCACTGGGTCTGCGGGTCGTCCCGGTCGGCGTCGACGACGAGGGACCGCTCCCCGACGACGTACGGCGGGCCCTGACCGGCGGGGCACGCGCGCTGATCGTCACGGACCGGGCGCAGAACCCGACCGGTGCCGCACTGAGCGAGGCGCGCGCGCGGGCCTTGCGGGCGGTGCTCGCGGACCACCCGGAGACACTGCTGATCGAGGACGACCACGGTCATCACATCGTCGACCTCCCCCTGCACCCCCTCGCCGGCCCCACCCGAAGCTGGGCCTTCGTCCGCTCGGCGGCCAAGGCGTACGGTCCCGACCTGCGGCTCGCCGTGCTCACCGGGGACGCGGTCACCCTCGACCGGGTCCGGGGACGGCAGCGGCTCGGGCCGGGCTGGGTCAGTCGCACGGTCCAGCGCGCGGTGCTCCGGCTCTGGACCGGCGGCGCGGTGGACCCGGCGGCGGTGGCGGCGCAGTACGGGCGGCGCCGGGACGCCCTGATCGGGGCGCTGGCCCGGCAGGGGATCACGGCGCACGGGCGCAGCGGCATGAACGTGTGGGTGCCCGTGCGGGACGAGACCGGCGCCGTCGCGCGGCTGCTGCACGCGGGTTGGGCGGTGGCACCCGGTGCCCGCTTCCGGACGGGCACCCCACCCGGCATCCGCGTCACCGTGTCGACGCTCACCGCGGACGACATCGGCCCCTTGAGCGAGGCGATCGGCGCGGCGATCGGACCGGAGGCGGGGGAGCCCAGGACGTATGCCTGAGGTCTGTCCGGCGGATCAGGCCGGAGACGGCCGACGGTTTCCGCCCGGCTGGGGTGAGCGGGGTCGTGGGGCCCCTCCCTGTTCATGGGGTCCCCTGTTCATGGGGGTCCCCCCTGTTCGAGCGGAGCCGAGAGCTCGGGGGAGCGTTCAGCCGCAAGGCGGAGGATGGCATCGACGCGGAGCGAGGGTGCACCTCCCGTTCATGTGGTCCCCCGCTCTGGGGGCACTTCCCAGCGGTAGCTGGGGGGAGAAACCGAGAGTGGGGGAGGAGCCGAAAGCTCGGAGGGAGTCGGCGACCGACGACAACGCCGCTGGGGCCCCGCTCGAAGAGCTCGAGGGGAGCGTGCCGGCCCCCGCGTCTTCGGCATGGTCCGCAGGACAGGCCCCATGAGTGTGGTCCCGGGAGGAGCGAGCCGGGAGAGGGAAGGCTCCGGACGGGGCCGAGGACCGGGCCCGGCCCTCGGCCCCGTCCGCTACCGCGCGCCCAGTTTCCGGAAGTCCCAGGACACGACCTTCTCCGGGGTCAGCCGCATCCAGGCGTGCTGGCCGTCGTGCGGCATCTCGTCCAGGCCGAAATTCTTGCGCGCGAACAGCGTCTCGGGAACGTCGAGTTCGGCGCGGAGTTCGCCGGTACGCGGCACCTCGCCCACGAACTCCATCCGCCCGGACAGTTCCGCGCCGCGCAACTCGTCGTACTCCTCGCCGGTGTCCACCACGATCGCCACCCGCTGGTCCCGGCGCAGGTCCGCCCAGCGCTTGGAACGCACCACGGAGTACAGCCACAGCGAGGTGCCGTCCCAGGCGAACCAGAGTGTGCTCACATGCGGCGCGCCGTCGGCCGACACCGTGGCGACCCGACAGGTGCGCTGGGTGGTGAGGAAGTCGTCCAGTTCGCCCGGCGTCATCATGATCTTCCGGCCCCGGCGCTGCGTGGCAGTCATGCGGCCTCCTCTTCTCTCACATTGTGCTCTCTCGCGTCGTGCTGGAGAGATCTTCTGACATCGCGTCAGAAAAGGATGAGCCGTCCTCCTTCTCCGCGCAAGGGTGACCGGACCCCACCCGCCGACCGCAGACGGACGCCATCGCGGGACGCCCGTCGACTGCGCCCCCGCGACGGCCCGTCACGTTCCGCCCCGGTCGCCACCCACGCGGTCACGGACGGTGTGCCGGCCGGCACGGGCCCGTCGGCGCCGTACGGTCCGGCGCCGACGGTTCACGCGAGGGTGATCGAGCCCCCGCTGACGGTGATCTCCATGGCTGGCAGCGGCTTGGTCGCCGGACCGCTCTGCACGCTGCCGTCGGCGATCGAGAAGTTGCTGTTGTGGCAGGGGCAGTTGATGACCCCGTCGGCAACGCTCTTCACCGCGCACCCCTGGTGGGTGCAGGTCGCCGAGAACGCCTTGAACTCGCCCGCCGACGGCTGGGTGACCACCACTTTGCTGTCGGCGAAGACCTTCCCACCGCCCTCGGGGATGTCGGCGGTCGAGGCGAGCGAGGCACCGGCGGGCGCGCCGCTGTCGCCCCCCGAACCGTTGCCGCTCGCTTCGTTGTTGTCCGTTCCGCCACCAGTGGCGGCGGAGTCCGCGGACGAGCCGGAGGACTCGTCAGTGCCTCCGCAGGCGGTCAGCGCGACGGCGAGGCCCGCCGCTCCGGCCGCCGCCACGACGGTTCGACGGGCCGGTCCCGATGCGAGCTGATGCGATGCGCTGGTCATGCAGGTGTGTCCCTTCCGGGAGGTTGGGTGATCTGGGGGGAGGTACGGTCAGCGGGCCCGCGTTGTTCAGGCACTACCGAGCTTGGCCCGCGCACGGTCGGACGGGCGTAAGCCACAGCTGTCGTTCCGCTGTCGGGGCCCGCCCTCCCCTCCCGGCAGGGACTTGACATGCGGTGATACGGCACCGGAAGCCTGGGCCGCCGCTCAGGGAAGTGGTCGTTGACCACCCTCGCGTGGGTCAGGGCGACGGACGGGACTGCTGGACCCGGCGCCGGAAGAAGCCGATGGCCTCGTCACTCGCGGCGAGCCGGGGAGCATTCCCTTGCCCCTCAAAGCCGACCCGCTGCTGGAACCGGACGGCGAGCCGAGGCCGATCCCGGATCATCTGACGGGCGAAGCGCGGGAGCGGCGGGAGCGGCGGGAGCGGCGGAGCCTGCTGGCCGGCATGCGGCGTGGATCCGGCGCGATGCCCGTCGCCGCACACTCCGCTGACGTCCTCGGTGTGGACCTGCCGAGCTCTGCCGCTTCTTGGCAGTCTTCGGCTCGAAGGAATCATTTCGGTCTCGGGGCACGGTCACCTCCGCCGGCCCGACGTCGGGTCAGCACGGTCTTGCCGTGTTTGCCGTTGCGGGAGTTGCCACCGTTCTTGCCCGCCGGGTCGTGCTTGTGACAACCGAGGCGGTCGGTGCTCCCGCCCTCGAGGGCGGACTCCAACCGTTGCTCGGCGGGCTGCTGCAGCAGCCCGCCCCTCCGGTCGGTCGAAGGCCCTCGGCCTGGGTCCGGCCCACCAACTCGTTGATCAACCGGTCGTCCACGGCTTTCGCCGGCGCCGCCGCTGCCGGCGCGAGGGTCTCGTGCCGCGTCCCTGGACGGGTGGGCTTTTCATCCGGTCCGGGAGCCAAGACCGATTGTCAGTGGTGGGTGAGACGGTAGGAGTATCGAGTCGGAAAGAGGGGGAGCCGTCATGTCCGGAAACCAGAACTTCATCAATCACGTCGCTCTTGTGCTGGATGCCAGTTCGTCCATGTCCCGCCTGAGCGGCAAGGTCGTCGAAGTCGCCGACCAGCAGATTGCCTATCTGGCCCGCCGATCGCAGGAACTGGACCAGGAAACCCGCGTCACGGTGTACGTCTTCGCGGACAAGGTGGAGTGCGTCATCTACGACAAGGACGTGCTGCGGATGCCGTCGCTGAAGCAGCTGTACCGGGTCGGTGGGATGACGGCGCTGCTGGCGGCCACGCTCACATCGCAGCGGGAGCTGGCGCAGACAGCTCAACTCTACGGAGACCACAGCTTCCTGACGTTCGTACTCACCGACGGACAGGAGAACGCAAGTCATCGCTGCCCGGACGCTCCTGCCAGGGATCCGCGTGAACTGGTTGCGGCCGTGGCCGAGATGATCAAAATACAGGAGGACAACTGGACGCTGGCTGTCCTTGTGCCGGACCAGATGGGCAAGCGCGAGGCCATGCAGTACGGGTTCCCGAAGGACAACATCGCCATCTGGGACGCCACGAGCACACAGGGTCTGCAGGAAGCCGGGCAGGTCATCCAGGAGGCCACCGAGAAGTTCATGGTGGGCCGCACTCAGGGCATCCGGGGATCGCGGGCGGTGTTCTCCATGGGGGCGGAGGCGGTCAACAAGGACACGATCAAGGCGGCCGGCCTCACCCCGGTGGATCCGTCGAAGTACCAGCTGATCTCGGTGGCTCGTGACGCGGCGATCCGGGACTGGGTCGTCGAATGCGGGCACACCTACCGCACCGGTGGTGCGTTCTATCAGCTGAGCAAGTCGGAGAAGATCCAGGCGAAGAAGCAGATTTCGGTGCTGGAGAAGAAGACGGACCGGGTGTACACGGGGCCCGAGGCCCGAGCCCTGCTCGGCCTGCCGGACGTGGAAGTTCGCATCAAACCGGACCACAACGACGACTTCACGATCTTCGTGCAGAGCACCAGCGTGAACCGGAAGCTCGTACCGAACACGCGGCTGCTGCTCATGCTCTGACGCCTTGGAAACCTCCTCGGGCCCCGGAGGCTTCGCCCTCCCGGCACCCCACCGGCAACAGGGTCGGCGGCTGCGGGCGCGGCGTAGGAGTACGTGTTCTGGAGGCGGGGAGTCCGTGGTGACGTGGGCGCGATGGCGCGGGCGCTCCTCGCCGGCCGTCACGCTCGGTTACCGCGCTCACTTCATGCCGGAGGCCGGGAGTGAGGAGCGCACCGTGATCGACGGACTGCTCGGGGAGCCGGGAGACCAGCGTGCCGGCCGCCCCCCCCCGGATTCTCCCCAGGGCTGACCGTGGCCGACTTCCCGCACCACGGCGGTCTGGAGGAGGTCATGGATTGCAAGGTCAAGGGATCGCGTAGCCTGGCGAAATGCTGACCGAGGTCACCGCCACCCGCTACATCACGCCCCTGCGCGAGGGCGGTTCGCTGCCGGGACTGATCGAGGCCGACGACCTCGGCACCTACGTGCTGAAGTTCACCGGCGCGGGACAGGGCCGTAAGACACTCGTCGCCGAGGTCGTCTGCGGGGAACTCGCCCGGCGGCTGGGGTTTTCGGTGCCACGTCTGGTGACGGTCGAACTCGACCCGGTCCTGGGGCTGGGCGAGCCCGACGAACAGGTCCAGGAACTCCTCAAGTCCAGCGGGGGCACCAATCTGGGCATGGGCTTCCTCTCCGGCGCGCTCGGCTTCGACCCGCTCGCTTTCGAGGTGAGCCCCGGGGAGGCCGGGCGGGTCGTCTGGTTCGACGCGCTGGTGAACAACGTCGACCGTTCCTGGCGCAACCCCAACCTGCTCCACCGGCGCGGCGAGCTCTGGCTCATCGACCACGGCGCGACCATGATCTGGCACCACAACTGGCCCGGCGTGGAGCGCTCCGTCGCCCGGCCCTACGACGCCTCCGACCATGTCCTGAAGACCTTCGGACCGGACGTGGCCGCCGCGGCGGCGGAACTCGCGCCGCATGTCACCGCGGACCTGCTCGCCGAGGTCACCGCGGAGATCCCCGACGTATGGCTGGTCGGTGAACCCGGATTCGACACGCCGGACGAGCTCCGGCAGGCCTACGCGCGCGCCCTGCTCGCCCGCGCGGCCACCATCCACGAGCGTGTCCACGGCATCGGGGAGAAGGAGAGCCAGTGACCGACCGGACCGACCGGACCGAGCGGCATGTCTTCGAGTACGCGCTGCTGCGGGTCGTGCCGCGGATCGAGCGAGGTGAGTGCGTCAACGCCGGGGTGATCGTGTACTGCCGTCACGAGGCGTTCGTCGGGGCCGGTACTCACCTCGACGCGCCCCGGCTGCTGGCCCTCGACGCGCACGTGGACCTGGCCGGCGTCCGGGCCGCGCTGCGTGCCGCCGAAGGGGTGTGCGCGGGCGGGGACGCGGCGGGTCAGGCCGCCCTCGACGACGCCGGCCGGCGTTTCCGCTGGCTGATCGCCCCGCGCTCCACCATCGTCCAGCCCGGTCCCGTGCACACCGGGCTCACCGCCGATCCGGCGGCCGAGGTGCAACGGCTGCTCGACCTGCTCGTGCGCTGACCCGACGGGCCGCTGCGGCGCACCACCACGGCGGGCCGCAGCGGCCTCCCGCTGCTGCGGCCCGCCGCTCACAGGTGTGCGGGAGCGGGGCGGTGTACGGACGTACGGGGGCCGGTCCGGCCGTCAGCCGCGACGGCGCTTCACCAGGTAACCGGTCGTGGCGAGGGCACCGGCCGTGAAGGCCAGGCCGATTCCTGTGTCCCAGTCGCTCGGTCCGGTGGCCGACGAGCCGCCCAGCCCGCCCTCCACACCCCGTGTCGGGGCGATCGTGGCGGGGGCGGCCACGGCGGGGGGCGTCGCCGGCGCGAGGGGAGTCGCGGGTGTGGCGGGTGCGGTCGGAGTCGCGGATGCAGAGGTGGTGGCCGTCGGACGGGGAGCGCTGGTGGAGGAGGTGAGGGAGCCGGTCCGGCGGGGAAGTGCCTCGCAGGCGATGTTGTCGTCGGGGCCCTGGTCCTCGTCGAGTCGGTTGGGATCGCTGCGGTCCAGGTTGAACAGGGCCTGCGCTTCCTCCTGGTAGGTGAAGTCCGCGCAGTCCAGGTCCTGGGCGTGAGCGGTGTGGGCCACCGGCAGTGTCGCGGCGAGCGCGACGAGTATGCCGAGGACACCGGTGCGTCGGCGCATGACGCGCCTCCTTTCCGGCCACGAATGGCTCGCGCTCCGACGCTAGGCGCGCCCCCGTGCCGGGGCGCGCGACTGTGGGCCGATCGGGTGATGGGCGCGGGACCCCGGGCAGCGGACGGCACCGAGCGGACGTGGCCCGTCCGCTGCCCGGCGGACCGGGGAATGGATCACACAGCAGGGTGGACCGTTGACACCGGGTGCCAGGGCTTCTAGCGTCACGTCTACTGAAGGTACTAAGCGGTCGCTCACCCCATTCGGGCGGGCCGCAGGAGCCGCATCCCAAGGTCGAGGAGAAGCAGCGATGTCCACCACTGAGCAGCAGCGGGTCGCCGTCGTCACCGGTGCCGCGCGCGGTATCGGCGCCGCCACCGCCGTACGACTGGCCGCCGAGGGTCGTGCGGTCGCCGTGATCGACCTCGACGAGGGAGCCTGCAAGGACACCGTCGAGAAGATCACCACCGCCGGGGGCAGGGCGCTGGCGGTCGGCTGCGACGTCTCGGACGAGGCGCAGGTCGAGGCCGCCGTCGCCAGGATCACCGAGGAGCTCGGCGCGCCGACCATCCTGGTCAACAACGCGGGCGTGCTGCGCGACAACCTGCTCTTCAAGATGAGTGCCTCGGACTGGGACACGGTCATGAACGTGCACCTGCGCGGTGCCTTCCTGATGTCGAAGGCCTGTCAGAAGCACATGGTGGACGCCGGCTTCGGCCGGATCGTCAACCTGTCCTCCTCCTCCGCGCTCGGCAACCGCGGCCAGGTCAACTACTCCGCCGCCAAGGCGGGCCTGCAGGGCTTCACCAAGACCCTTGCCAAGGAACTCGGCAAGTTCGGTGTGACCGCCAACTCCGTCGCCCCCGGCTTCATCGCCACCGAGATGACCAAGACCACCGCCGACCGCGTGGGCATGGGCTTCGAGGACTTCAAGGCCGCCGCCGCCACCCAGATCCCGGTGGCCCGGGTCGGCGAGCCGGAGGACATCGCCAACGCCATCGCCTTCTTCACCGGTGAGGCCGCCGGATTCGTCTCCGGCCAGGTGCTGTACGTGGCGGGCGGACCGCTCGACTGAGGAACGCCGTGACCCGGGACCGCTCGCACTCGCGCATGACGCGCCGCGCGGCCCGGGACGGCCAGGGTCCGCTCATGGGCGGGCCGGGGACGACAAGGCACGATCAGAGGACAGGGAACATGACTTCAGTGGAACTCTCGGGCAAGGTCGCCCTGGTCACCGGGGCCAGCCGCGGCATCGGGCTCGGCGTCGCCGAGGCGCTGGTGGCGCGCGGTGACCGCGTCTGCATCACCGGCCGCAACGAGGACACCCTCAAGGAGGCCGTCGAGAAGCTCGGCGCCGACCGGGTCATCGGTGTCGCCGGCAAGGCGCACGACGAGGAGCATCAGGCCGTCGCCGTCGAGCGCACGATGGAGGCCTTCGGCCGGGTCGACTTCCTCGTCAACAACGCCGGCACCAACCCCGTGTTCGGGCCGATCGCCGACCTCGACCTGAACGTGGCACGCAAGGTGTTCGAGACCAACGTGATCTCGGCGCTCGGCTTCGCCCAGCGGACCTGGCACGCCTGGCAGAAGGACAACGGCGGGGCGATCGTCAACATTGCCTCCCTCGCGGGCGTCGCGCCCTCGCCCTTCATCGCCGCGTACGGCGTGAGCAAGGCGGCGCTCATCAACCTGACCGGGCAGTTGGCGCACGAGTTCGCGCCGCTGGTACGGGTCAACGCGATCGCCCCGGCGGTGGTGAAGACCAAGTTCGCCCAGGCGCTGTACGAGGGCCGGGAGGAGGAGGTCGTCGCGTCCTACCCGCTGGGCCGGCTCGGCGTGCCGTCCGACATCGGCGGGGCCGCCGCGTTCCTCACCTCGGACCAGTCGGACTGGGTCACCGGCCAGACCCTGGTGATCGACGGCGGCATCCTCCTGAACGCCGGCGTGAGCTGAGCCCGGCACGCGGTGCGCCGGCCCGCGTAAAACACGCGTGTGCTGAGCGGCTGTGGTGCGGGCACAAGAACTCCGGTACGGGCGTCCGTTGGTGAAACGGCGCCCGTTCCGGTGTTTTCGAAGACGAGTGGACCGATGACAACGTAGTCAACGCAGAGTGACAACATGATCTACAACGAGTTGATCTCAACAAGCATGTGAAGGAGGGTGCGAGAACGAAATACCGCGGTATCGTCTGCCGACTCTTGGGACGGCAGATCGAGGAGCGTGCGCGTGTTCAAGCGGAACCGATGCCTGCGAGGGGTGGCGACCATCGCGTCCATCGCGTCGATATCGTCCTTGGCCACCGGCTGCGGTGTGCTGACGTCCGACACTGCGGACGACGGGAAGCCGATCGTCGTGGGGACCACCAGCTCGCCGAGCACCCTGGATCCCGCCGCCTCCTGGGACAGCTCCTGGGAACTGTTCCGCAATGTCTACCAGACGTTGCTGAGCTACCCGGTCGGCGCGAGCACACCCCAGCCGGACGCCGCCGAGGGCTGCGAGTTCTCCGACGAATCCCACCAGGTGTTCCGCTGCGAACTGCGTGAGGGGCTGCAGTTCTCCGACGGCAGCACGCTCGACGCCAAGGCGGTCAAGTACTCCGTCGACCGTATCCGCAAGATCAACGTCAACGGCGGTCCGGCCGGTCTGCTGGGCAGCCTCGAACGGGTGCAGGCGCCGAGCAGCCGCGAAGTGGTCTTCCACCTCAACAAGCCCGACGCGACGTTCCCGTTCGTGCTCGCCACGCCGGCTCTGTCGATCGTCTCCCCCAAGGCCTACCCGGCCGACGCCCTGCGCGAGGACTCCGGCATCGTCGGCTCCGGGCCCTACGACCTCCAGTCCTACGACGAGGGCAAGGAGGCCCGGCTCGTCCGCAACGAGCAGTACAAGGGCTACGCCGAGCGGCAGAACAGTGCCGTGACGATCCGCTACTTCCAGGAATCCGCCGAGATGGTCAAGTCGCTGCGGGAGGGCGGGGTCGACCTCACCTACCGGGGCCTCGCCGCGGACGACGTCGTCGAATTCCAGGGCAAGGCCTCCAAGGAGGAGGAGATCAAGCTGGTGGAGGGCACCAGCACCAGCATCAACTACCTGGTGTTCAACCCGAAGGACCCGTGGGCGGGCAAGAAGCCGGTGCGCCAGGCCATCGCCCAGGTCGTCGACCGGAGCGCGATCGCGCACAAGGTCTACCGGGACACCGTCGATCCGCTGTACTCGATGGTCCCCAAGGGGCTGACCGGTCACACCACCGGCTTCTTCGACGACTACGGCGACCCCAGCGTCGACAAGGCCCGGCGGATCCTCACCGAGGCGGGCATCACCGAGCCGGTACCGCTCACCCTCTGGTACACCACGGACCGCTACGGCTCCGAGACCAAGCTGGAGTTCCAGGAGCTGGAACACCAACTGGAGGCCTCCGGGCTGTTCGAGATCACCCTCGAGAGCCGCCCCTGGAATACGTACGTCGAGGGTTACCAGAAGGGCGAGTACCCGGTGTTCGGGCGCGGCTGGTCCCCCGACTTCCCGGACGCCGACAACTTCATCGCCCCGTTCATCGGCAAGCAGAACGCGCTCGGCACGCCCTACGAGGCGCGTGAGATCAGCAACGTCCTGCTGCCCCGGTCCCGCCGGGAGAGCGACCGCGGCAACGTTGTGGCGGACTTCGAGGACGCCCAGCAGATCCTCGTGGACGACGCGCGGCTGCTGCCGTTGTGGCAGGGCCGGCAGTACGTCGCGTCGAGCCGCGACATCTCGGGCGTGGAGCGGGCGCTGGACCCGTCGACGATCATGATGATGTGGCTGCTCTCCCGCAAGACCAGCTGGTAGACGGTCCAGGGAGCTGATTGTCAGTGGTCGCCTGTAGGTTCTGAGGCCTGGAAGTGACCGCAATCGTGAGGACGTTGACGTGACCGACACCGCCATGCTGCCCGAGTCCTGGCGCGGGGTTCTGGGCGACGAGCTGCAGCAGTCCTATTTCAAGGAGCTGACCGAGTTCGTCGAGGAAGAGCGGGCGAAGGGCCCCGTCCACCCGCCCCGCGAGGAGGTCTTCGCGGCACTGGAGGCCACGCCGTACGACAAGGTGAAGGTCCTGATCCTCGGTCAGGACCCCTACCACGGCGAGGGCCAAGGGCACGGGCTGTGCTTCTCGGTGCGTCCCGGCGTGCGGATCCCGCCGTCGCTGCGGAACATCTACAAGGAGATGCACGCGGACCTGGGCACACCCGCCCCGGACAACGGCTATCTGATGCCGTGGGCCGAACAGGGGGTGCTGCTGCTCAACGCGGTGCTCACGGTGCGCGGCGGCGAGGCCAACTCGCACAAGGGGCGTGGCTGGGAGCGGTTCACCGACGCGGTCATCCGCGCCGTGGCCGGCCGGCCCGACCCGGCGGTGTTCGTCCTGTGGGGCAACTACGCGCAGAAGAAGCTGCCGCTGATCGACGAGAGTCGTCATGCGGTGGTCAAGGGAGCACACCCGTCGCCGCTGTCGGCGAAGAAGTTCTTCGGCTCCCGCCCGTTCACGCAGATCGACGAGGCGGTGGCGGCACAGGGCCATGAGCCGATCGACTGGACGATCCCGAACCTGGGCTGACGCCCGCCGGTCCGGGTGTGCCCGCTTCCCGGTGGCAGGGGCGGTCCGGTGCGTCGTGGGGCGGTTCGCCCCGGATCGTCCTCGCCTGCCGTAGCGTCGGGAGCGACGATCCGGCGAGCGGTACGGAGGACGCGGTGGCGGACGGACAGGGGCAGACGGCGCTGGATTCCGTGCTGACGCGGATCGGACAGGTCGTGATGCTGCACCACGCGGGGGACCGGGAAGAGGCGAGGCACCGCCTCCTCGGGCTGTGGGCGGAGATCGGCGTCCACGGAGACGCCCTGCACCGCTGCACCCTCGCCCACTACCTGGCCGACACCCAGGACGACCCCGAGGACGAACTCGCCTGGGACCTGAGGGCGTTGGCGGCAGCGAACGAGGCCGAGGGCGAAGCCGCCGGCGACCGCTCCGCCGGATACGAGGGCATGCCCGCGGTGCGTGCCCTCGTGCCCTCCTTGCACCTCAACCTCGCCGCCGACTATGCCCGGCTCGCCCGCCCCGACGCCGCCCGCACCCACCTCCACCAGGCTCGTGGGGCCGCCCGCGTCCTCGCCGACGACACCTACGGCGACAGGGTCCGGGCCGCCATCCGGCGCATGGAGATCCGACTGGAGGAGGGCGGTCCGGCCGGGTGGTGGGGGCCGCCGAGGCGGCGCCCGTAGAGCAGGGGCGCGGCGGTCAACGCCCGTACGTCTCCTCGCAGATGGCCGCTTCTGGGCTGTCCGCGGGCCAGTGGCCGTACTCCCTTCCCAGGGCGCAGACCTCCGCCCGCCCGCGCAGGTCGCGGCGGACCGCGTCCGCGGCCTCGGAAACCTCCGCGGCGGATGTTCGTGGTGAGGTGGCCCTGCTGTCGGAGGTCGACCGCGGCTTCCGGCCGTCCAGCGGCGCGGTCCGCTGCGGTGCGGGCACGGTAGGGGTGGCACGGGGCGAGGGGGACGCGGGCGGCTTCGTGGGACGCGACGGAGCGATCATCTCCAAGGCCTCGCGCGCAGGTGCCTGGACCACCTGCCGCGTCCGGGCGTCCGGACGCGGCTCCGGCAACCGGGCCACGCCCGCGGGCGGGCCGGGCACGGGGGGACGCTGAACCGTCACACAGCCCGCGAGAGCGGAGACAGCCACGGTCACCAGCAACACTGCTCTGGTCGTCTTTCGGTGCACCCACGTCACTCTGCTCCCTCCGGCCGCCCGCGGGCCGGAGGACGGGCGGAGGGATGCCCCGCAAGGGTGATCTCCGACCCCGTACGGGGGGCATGGGAGTACCGAGGGTGACGCGCGGTCGGGCCCAGGTCGGGCCCCGGCCGGTGAACGGAGGGGGGCGGGTGCACCGCGATCAGGGGCGCACCCGGCCGGTCCGGTGCCGCCGTCAGTCGCCGGTGGCACCGTCGAGCCGCTCGCGGAGCAGGTCGGCGTGGCCGTTGTGACGCGCGTACTCCTCGATCATGTGGGTGTGGATCCAGCGCAGGCTGATCCGTTCGCCGGCCCGGTGCCGTCCCTTGGCCAGGTCGTCCAGAGCGAAGCCGGCCGCGTTGCGCCGGGCGATGCCGATCTCGGCCTGCCAGGTGGTGTACACCTCCTGCCAGGTCTCCGTCCCGGTGAGGTGGAACTCGCCGTCCGGGTCGGCCTCGCCGTAGTGGAGCGGGGCGGCGTCCTCGCCCGCGAGTACCCTGCGGTACCAGCCGCGCTCGACGTCCGCCATGTGCCGTACCAGCCCCATCAGGGACAGCTCGGACGGCGGCACCGAGGCGGTGCGCAGTTGTTCGTCGGTCAGGCCCTCGCACTTTTGGGTGAGGGTCTGGCGGTGGTAGTCGAGCCAGCCCTCCAGCATGGTGCGGTCGTCGGCGTCCATGGCGGGTTCGTGGCGCTGAGTCGTCATGCCCGCATCCTTTCCGGTCACGGAGGCCCGCCGCCAGAGCTTTTCAGCCGTCAGGCGCTTGGCGGGGGGCGAGCATTCCGTCCAGCAGCTCCCGCAGACTCGCTCGCACCTCCTCCAGGGTGGGTACACGCGCGCTGAACGAGCCGGCCACACAGGAGAACATCAGTCCGTCCGCCCAGGCGATCAGCGACAGCGAGTGCCGGTCCGGTTCCGTGGAGCCGAGCCCGGTGACCAGGCCGGTGAGCAGCTCGCGGAACTGGGCCCCGGCCGCGTCGAAGTGGGCCCGCAGCTCGGGTCGGCGGGTGGCCTCCAGGGCCAGTTCGTAGCGGGCGAGGGTCAGTTCGCGGTTCCGGGACAGGGCGCGGTGGACGGCCAGCGCCATCGCGTCGGTCAACGAACCCGCCCCGGCCCGCGGGTCCGGCATCTCGTGCAGTCCGAGAACCCGCGCTTCCCGCTCGGCGAGCCGCCGCACCGCCAGTTCCAGCAGTGCCTGCCGGGTACGCGCCACGTTCGAGGTGGACCCCTGGGAGAGCCCGGCCGCCTCGTCGACCGCCCGGTGGGTGAGGCCGCGCATCCCGCGCCCGGCGAGCAGGGCGAGAGCGGCGTCGGCGACGAGGTCGGTGCGGGAAGCGCCTGTGGTGCGTGCGGTACGTACGGACATGATGGTCAAACTACCCGCTTCACTACGGCTGTAGTACAGTCGGCCTCAGCGGTCACTACAGATGTAGTGACGGGGTGCGCGGAAGCCGGCCGACCGGGAACCGAGGAGAAGCCATGGCACAGGCACAGGCACAGG
Source organism: Streptomyces sp. P9-A2 (assembly GCF_036634175.1). Taxonomy (NCBI): domain Bacteria; kingdom Bacillati; phylum Actinomycetota; class Actinomycetes; order Kitasatosporales; family Streptomycetaceae; genus Streptomyces; species Streptomyces sp. P9-A2. Next base: position 1,065,473 of record NZ_JAZIFX010000001.1, on the reverse strand, counting down.
TGAAGCGGGCCGTCGTGATCGGAGGGGGGATCGGCGGCCTGACCGCGGCGGCCGCCCTGCACCGGCGCGGGACGAGGGTGACCGTGCTGGAGCGGTCCGGCTCCCTGGAGCCGGTCGGCTCCGCCATCTCCCTCGCCCCCAACGCGCTGCGCGCACTGGACGTCATCGGGCTCGGCGACGACATCCGCGCCCTGTCCGCCTGGCAGGGTGACGGGGGACTGCGCGCACCGGGCGGGCGCTGGCTCGCCCGGACCGGCGCGGACGCCACGGCCGAGCGCTTCGGCGGACCCCTCGTCCTGCTCCACCGCGCCACCCTCATCGACCACTTGGCCGGACGGCTCCCGGCGGACACCGTCCGCACGGCCGCCGCCGCGCACCTCGTCGATCCGGGAGACCCCGACGACCCCGCCCGGCCCGCCCGAGTGGGCACCGCCGACGGCGAACTCGAGGCCGATCTGGTGGTGGCCGCCGACGGCATCCACTCCGCCGTGCGCCACGCGCTCTTCCCGCACCACCCCGGGCCGGTGTACTCCGGTTTCACCACCTGGCGGACGGTGGTCCCGCTGCCCGGCGTGCGGTTCGCCTCGCACGAGACCTGGGGGCCGGGCCGTCTCTGGGGCACGCACCCGCTCAAGGACGGCCGTGTCTACGCGTACGCCGCCGCCCTGGCTCCCGCCGGGGAACGCGCCGCCGACGACGAGCGTGCCGAACTGCTGCGTCGCTATGGGGACTGGCACGACCCGATCCCCGCCGTGCTGGCCGCCGCCCGGCCCGAGGACGTGCTGCGGCACGACGTCCACCACATCACCGAGCCCCTGCCCGCCTACCACCACGGCCGGGTCGCCCTGGTCGGTGACGCCGCGCATGCGATGCCGCCCACCCTCGGCCAGGGTGGAAACCAGGCCGTCGAGGACGCGGTCACCCTCGCACACCACGCCGGTGACCTGGCCGCGTACACCGCCGACCGGCTGCCCCGCACGACCGGCATCGCCCGTCGGGCAGTGCAGGCGGCCCGCCTCAACCTGATGACCAACCGTGCCGGGATCGCCGTACGCGACACCGCGATCAGCGTGCTCTCGAGGACCGTCCCGGCACTGCTCCTGCGAAGCTTCGACGAGGTCGCCTCCTGGCGGCCGCCGACGTCGGACGCCGTATCCTTCGGGGCAGAACCACGACAGTGATCACGGCGGTGACGATCACGGCGGTGACGGAGCCGGTGACCGCGGCCGTGCCCATGCCCGTGACAGGCAACCCCTGGAGGAGAACACCCCGTGAAGGTCGGCTGCATCGGACTCGGCGACATCGCGCAGAAGGCCTACCTTCCGGTGCTCGCCACCCGGCCCGGCGTGGAACTGCACCTGCAGACCCGCACCCCCGCGACGCTCACCCGCGTCGCCGACGGCCTCCACCTCCCGCCGGGGCAGCGGCACGCCGACCTCGACGCCCTGCTCGCCCAAGGCCTCGACGCCGCCTTCGTGCACGCCCCGACCCAGGTCCACCCGGAGATCGTGACCCGGCTGCTCGAGGCGGGCGTACCGACGTACGTCGACAAGCCGCTCGCCTACGAACTCGCCGACTCCACGCGCCTCGTGACTCTCGCCGAGGAGCGGGGAACGAGCCTCGCCGTCGGCTTCAACCGGCGCTTCGCCCCCGGCTACGCGCAGTGCGCCGACCACCCGCGCGAGCTGATCCTGCTGCAGAAGAACCGGACCGGGCTGCCGGAGGAACCGCGCACGATGATCCTCGACGACTTCATCCACGTCGTCGACACCCTGCGCTTCCTGGCTCCCGGCCCGGTCGACGACGTGACCGTGCGGGCCCGTACCGAGGGCGGGCTGCTGCACCATGTGGTGCTCCAGCTCGCCGGGGACGGCTTCACCGCCCTCGGCGTGATGAACAGGCTCAGCGGCTCGGCCGAGGAGATCCTCGAGGTCTCCGGCCAGGACACCAAGCGGCAGGTGGTCAACCTCGCCGAGGTGATCGACCACCAGGGCCGGCCCAGCGTGCACCGGCGGGGCGACTGGGTGCCGGTGGCGCGTCAGCGCGGAATCGAGCAGGTGGTGCTCGCCTTCCTCGACGCGGTCGGCGAGGGCAGGACGCTCAGTGCCCGGGACGCGCTGGCGACCCATGAGCTGTGCGAGCGTGTGGTGCGTGAGGTCCAGGAGCGGGCCGCCGCCTGAGCCGCACGGCCTGTACACCCTCGGTGGCCCCCCACACGGCCAGGACCAGCAGCGCCACGTGCAGCGGCCAGTCGCCGAAGCGGACGTAGGGCGTGGTGCCGTGAGTGAGCGGGACGTCGTACACCCGCGCGGTGCTCGCGTCCGTGCCGAGCCACGGGCCGATCCGCGCGCCGTCCGGGCCGTGGACGGCGGAGACACCGGTCAGCGTCGCGTGCACCATCGGCCGCCCGGTCTCGGCGGCGCGCAGCGCGGCGAGCGAGGCATGCTGCTCGGGCGCCCAGCTCTGCTGGAACGTCGACGTCGACGACTGGGCGACCAGCACATCGGCACCGTCCTTGGCCAGATTCCGGCTCATGTCCGGGAACGCGGACTCGAAGCACACCATCGGGCCGATCCGCAACCCGTCGCCCGCGTCCATCACCACCTGCTCGGTACCGCGCCTGCGGTCCTCGCCCGCCGCCTCACCCACGGACGTCGCCCAGCCCAGCAGGGAGCGGGCCGGGACGTACTCCCCGAACGGAACCAGGCGCATCTTGTCGTACCGGTCCCCGGTGAGACCGTCGGGGCCGACCAGCACCGAACTCTTGTAAATGCCGGGCCGGTCGGAGCGCCGCGCGTCCACGTTGACCAGGATCTCGGCGCCCGTAGCGCGGGACAGCGCGGCGAGCCGCCGTGCCAGGTCGGGCCGGGCGCCGAGGTCGAACCCGACGCTGCTCTCGCCCCAGACGACCAGGTCGACGCCCTGGCCCGCGAGCCCGCGGGTGAGCCTCTCCTCGCGGTCGAAGCGTCGGTCCGCACTGTCCGGCCCGGAGACGACGCCCGGCTGGACGACCGCGATCCTCGTCCGTCCGTCGGCCTGCGCGACCGGCGCTCCCACCCAGGCGACGGACGTGACCACGCCCACGGCGACCAGGCCGGCCACGGCCGGCACCCTCGCCCGCCGCACCACGAACAGCACGGTCACGGCGACGTTCAGCAGCACCACCAGGAAGCTGAGCAGCCATACCGCACCGACCGACGCCAGCCGCAGCGCCGCCGTCACCTGCCACTGGCTCGCACCGAGTACGCCCCACGGACCGCCCAACGCCTCCCAGGAACGGACCAGCTCGGCGGCCAGCCAGGCCGACGGCAGCACGACCAGCGCGGCCGCGACCCGTCCCCGCGACGGCACCCCGCCCAGCAGCCGCCGCACCAGCCACCCCCAGGGTGCCCACAACACGCCGAGCAGGGCCGCGAGGACGAACGTGAAAACATGCAGGTTCGGCAGCAGCCAGTGGTGCATCGCGAGCATGAAGCCGAACCCGCCCCACCAGCCGTCGAACGCGGCACGCCGACCGGTGGGCGCGGTGCGGGCCAGCGCGATCCACGGCACCAGCGCGACGTAGGCGAACCACCACAGGGACGGCGCCGGGAAGGCCAGTACGGGCAGGGCACCCGCGACCGCGGCGACGGCCGAGCGCCGCCACGGGGAGACGAGCCAGTGGCCGAACGTCTTCAACAGCACCTTCCCACCCCTCCCGCCCCATGCGTGTCTCCAGTGTGCGCCCCGGACAAGATCCGGGACAGGGCGCGTCGGCTCAGCGGGTCACGGGGGCCGCGGGCCGGGAGGGGAGGCGCCGCCACTTCTCCCGCACGATCACCTCGTTCAACCGCCAGCCCTCGTCCATGCGCAGCATCCCGAACTCGTACCGCCCCCCGCACACGAAATCCGGTGCGGTCGGCTCGTCCTCGCCACCGGCAGCCGCGCCCATCGGGTTCACGTAGTCCGCCTGCACCCGGGCCGTGTCACCGGTGTCCTGCTCCCGGACCCCGAAGCGCACCCGCCGGTTCACGATCAGATGCTGCCGCATCGGAAACGCCCGCAGACTCTCCGCGAGCCAGGCCGCCACCCTCCCGGCGTCGCCCTCGATACCGCCGGCCGAGCGGTAGTCGGCCCGCCCGGCCGGCGTGAACAGCCCTCGATACGTCTCCCAGTCCCCGTCGTCGACCGCCACCGCGTACTCGGTGACGACCTCGTCCACGGCCAGCCTGTCCCGCACGGTCGCAAGCTCCACACGCTGCGTCATCGGGTCAGTGTTGGCCATCGCGGGCCCGGAACCAAGAGCCCTGCGCAGTTGTTCACCCGGCGTGGACGCCTGCTTCCACCCACCCGGCAGCAGACACGGGCGCGGCCGTGCGTGTGCCAGGCTGTGGATCTCCGGTTGTCGGGGCGGGTGGGCGTTCGGAGGTTCGTGTGAAGAGGCTTGTCACTGTGGTGACCGGTGGCGGTCGGGGGATCGGGGCCGCCGTCTGCCTGCGACTCGCGGGGGAGGGCACGACGTGGTGGTGGGGTACGTGCGGGACACCTCGGCGGCGGAGCGGGTGGCGGAAGGAGTGCGTGCGGCCGGGGCGCGGGCCGTCACCGTGCGGGGGGACACGTCCGACGAGGCGGATGTCGAGCGCCTGTTCGATGTGGCGGAGCGGGAACTGGGGCCGGTGACGGGGCTGGTGAACAACGCGGCGGTGACCGGGCCGCTGGGACGGTTCACCGATGCCGCCACCGAGACCCTGCGCCGGGTCGTCGACGTCAACCTCATGGGGACACTGCTGTGCTCGCGCCGCGCCGCACAGCTCATGACACCCCGGGGCGAGGGAGCGATCGTGAACATCTCGTCGGGGGCCGCCACCCTCGGCAGTCCCGGCGAGTACGTCCACTACGCGGCGACCAAAGCCGCCGTCGACACCCTCACGGTGGGGCTCGCCAAGGAACTCGGACCGGTCGGCATCCGCGTCAACGCGGTCGCGCCGGGCGTGATCGACACGGAGATGCACGCCGCCATGGGTGCCCCGGACCGGGCCCGGCAGGCCGGCGCCGCGGTGCCGCTGCGCCGCCCGGGGCAACCGGAGGAGATCGCCGCGGCCGTCGCCTGGCTGATGTCGCCGGACGCCTCGTACACGACGGGGGCGGTGCTGCGGGTGGCGGGCGGGCGCTGAGCGGATGCCCGCCCCGGTGCGGGGGCGCGGCCGACGTGACGACGGGGGGTCAGGCGGCCTTGACGACCTGGTCGCGGATCGCCGCCGCCCACTCGACCACCAGGAGTTCGTACTCCGCACGCTCCTGGGCCGACAGGGAACCGCCCGCGCGCAGCCACAGTGCTCGGATGTGCTCGTTGACCTCGGCGGCCGACCGCACGGAACCAGGGGTCACGCAATCGGGGGACATGCCGAACAGCCTAGGGCCACGCACTGACAGTGCGCTACCGGACGGCTACCGGTTACCCGTGGGTTCGGTCACGTCCTCCACGGACGTCGGGTCACGGGCGTCCGTGGAGGACGTCGGGTCAGCTCGCCGACTCCGCCGCGTGCGGGCTGAGGGCGCCCATGGCCACCAGGACGAGGATGACGACGCCGAGCGCGATGCGGTACCAGACGAACGGCATGAAGCTCTTGGTGGTGATGAACTTCATGAACCACGCGATCACCGCGTAGCCGACCACGAAGGCCACGACCGTCGCGAAGATGGTCGGACCCCAGGTGACATGGCCGCCCTCGGTGGCGTCCTTCAGCTCGAAGAGGCCGGAGGCGAGGACGGCGGGAATCGCGAGCAGGAAGGAATAGCGGGCCGCTGCCTCGCGCCTGTACCCCATGAACAGACCGCCGCTGATGGTCGCGCCGGAGCGGGAGACACCCGGGATGAGCGCCAGGGCCTGGCAGAACCCGTAGACCAGGCCGTCCTTGACGGTCAGGTTGTCGAGCGACTTGAGCTGCTTCGGCGAGCGGTGGCGGCCGCCCTGCTCGTCCCGCGCCGCCAGCCGGTCGGCGACACCGAGGACGATGCCCATACCGATCAGCATCGCCGCGGTGAGCCGCAGGTCGCGGAACGGCCCCTCGATCTGGTCCTTCAGCGTCAGGCCGAGGATTCCGATCGGGAGCGAGCCGACGATGACGAGCCAGCCCATCCGGGCATCGGGGTCCCGGCGCATCTCCTTGTCGGTGAGCGAGCGCGTCCAGGCCGACAGGATCCGCGCGATGTCCTTGCGGAAATAGATCAGCACGGCGGCTTCCGTGCCGATCTGGGTGATCGCGGTGAAGGCCGCGCCCGGGTCCTCCCAACCGGAGAAGGCCGCGGTCAGCCGCAGATGCGCGCTGGAGGAGACGGGGAGGAACTCGGTCAGCCCCTGGACGAGTCCGAGGATGAGAGATTCGAACCAAGACATGAGGCAGTGGTGTCCAAGTGCCGATCGCGGGAGGGGACGACGCGGGCACGCCGAAACGCCATGTGCGGTGATCGATGATCAGGCGTGCCGCGTCGGAAGGGTAGCGCCCCAAGATGAACACCGGATGCCGGGGCGCCGGGCCGGTCGTCGGCCCGGCGCCCCGGCATCACCGGGCCCGCAACCGGTGCCGCTTGCGCCAGGCCACCACCGCGCCCACCAGACCCGGCACGGTGATGCAGGCCAGCGCGATCAGGAAGGCCGGGGACGTCGGCGTGGAGGCGCGGGCACCGGCGACGACGTAGGCGGCGGTGTTCGGGATCGAGCCGAGCCCCGTCGCCAGCAGGAACGGCAGCAGACCCATCCGGGAGACGGCGGCGCAGTAGTTCGACGCGGCGAACGGGACCCCCGGGAACAGCCGCGCCGCCAGCATCGAGCGGAAGCCGTGCCGGCTCAGCTGCTGGTCCGCGGCCTTCAGCCAGCGCCCTCGCAGCAGCGGACGCAGCGCGTCCTGGCCGAGCGCCCGCCCGAGGCAGAACGCGAACCCGGCACCGAGCACCGTGCCGCCCAGAGCGGCGCCGAGCCCCAACTGGCTGCCGAACAGCGCGCCCGCGGCGAGGTTCAGGATCGGGCGTGGTACGAACGCCACCGTGCACACCCCGTAGGCCACCGCGTACGCGACGACCGCCGCGGCACCGCCGAGTTGCGACGGCAGGCCGTCGGTCAGCAGTTTCTGCGGCTCCAGGAGCAGCATGGCCGAGGCCGCGGAGGCGAGCAGCGCGACCAGCAGGGACAGGCGCGACCAGGGGGACAGCAGGATTCTGGCGCAACGGGCGGTGAGGCCCGCCGCGGGCGTCGCCATGGGTGTTGCCGCGGGGACGACGACGGCGGTGGCGGTGAGCTGTGCGGCGGAGGCCCGGGGAGAGGCCGTAGCGGTGCCCCCAGAGCGGTTGGTGGCATCGAGCATTCGGTGACAATAACCGACGAATGTGACCGGCCGCCGTAGTGTGCGTCTCAGACGTGCCACAGCGGCCGGAACGCCCAGGGCGCGGCACACCGCGTACGACGGCCCGGCCGCGTACCGCGGAAAACCGTTCGACGCCGGGCTCCGTGCCCGTCAGGATCGACTACATGTTCCGGCCCGCAGCCTTCCTCCTCGCAGCATCCGCCACCGCGGATGCCCCGAAGGCTGCCGTCCGTGTCCTCGCAGTTCTCGCAGCCGCGATCGCAGTCGCAGCGGCAGCCACTCTCGCAGCCGCTGCCGACGGCGCCCGAAGCTGACCCTCCCCGGATCGTCCGGCGGACCCCCCAGGGGGAGGGTCGGCAGGTTCCTCGGGGTCCCCGTCCCGGCCGCGCGCCCGTCCGACCGCGCCGGGGCCGATCACGCGTCATCACCGAGAGACTTCGAGGTACCGCCATGTCCAAGACGACGTACGTCCGCACCAAACCGCATCTGAACATCGGCACGATGGGCCATGTCGACCACGGCAAGACCACCCTCACCGCCGCCATCACCAAGGTCCTCGCCGAGCGCGGATCCGCCGGCTTCGTGCCGTTCGACCGCATCGACCGGGCGCCCGAGGAGGCGGCGCGCGGCATCACCATCAACATCGCGCACGTCGAGTACGAGACCGACACCCGGCACTACGCGCACGTCGACATGCCCGGCCACGCCGACTACGTCAAGAACATGGTCGCCGGCGCCGCGCAGCTCGACGGGGCGATCCTCGTGGTCTCCGCGCTCGACGGGATCATGCCGCAGACCACCGAACACGTGCTGCTCGCCCGGCAGGTGGGCGTCGACCACATCGTCGTCGCCCTCAACAAGGCCGACGCGGCCGAGGACGGCGAGGACGCTGTACTGACCGACCTGGTCGAGCTGGAGATCCGCGAGCTGCTCTCCGCGCACGGCTACGGCGGCGAATCCGCACCCGTCGTACGGGTCTCGGGGCTGAAGGCACTGGAGGGCGACCCGCGCTGGACGGCGTCGATCGACGCGTTGCTCGACGCGGTGGACACCTATGTGCCCCTGCCCGAGAGGTACGTGGACGCGCCGTTCCTGCTGCCGGTGGAGAACGTGCTCACCATCACCGGCCGGGGCACCGTGGTCACCGGCGCGGTGGAGCGCGGCACGATCCGCGTCGGCGACCGCGTCGAGGTGCTCGGTGCCGGGGCGGAGTCGGTGGTGACCGGCCTGGAGACCTTCGGCAAGCCGATGGAGGAGGCGCAGGCCGGGGACAACGTGGCGCTCCTGCTGCGCGGAGTGCCGCGGGACGCGGTGCGACGCGGGCACGTGGTGGCCGCGCCGGGCAGTGTGGTGCCGAGCCGGAGTTTCACGGCGCGGGTGTACGTGCTGTCGGCCCGCGAGGGCGGCCGTACGACTCCGGTGTCGACCGGCTACCGGCCGCAGTTCTACATCCGCACCGCGGACGTCGTCGGTGATGTCGACCTCGGGGAGACGGCGGTCGCGCGCCCCGGCGACACGGTCACGGTGACCGTGGAACTGGGGCGCGAGATGCCGCTCGAGCCGGGGCTCGGCTTCGCCATCCGTGAGGGCGGACGGACCGTCGGGGCCGGGACGGTGACGACGGTCGGCTGAGTGCGCGCGGGTGTCCCCCGGAAACAGGGTGGGCACCCGCGGGCGCGGCCGGACAGTCGCACGACGACGGCACAATGGGACGTTGGACCCTCCCCCGGCTGGAGCAGGGGGATTCCTGGCTCAAGCCGCTCGTTCGCTCAGCGAGCGAACGAGCGCGACGCTCTCAGTACCAGCCGGGACGGAACCTGCCCGGTTGCCCTTCAGGACAAAGGAGTTGCGCGTGCTCGGCTCTCGCAACGCACGACAATCGGCCTACCCGGCCATGTGGGGGAGTCTGTGCTTTCGGGGAGATTTCCGGTGAACGAGCCGATACCCGTGACCCGTGCCGTAGGCCACGGCACCGCGAAGCTGATGCCCGACGTCGACCGCGAACGGGCATGGCTGCTGACGGTCGACGGGGCGCCGCAGTCGTACGTCGACCTGGACGAGCCGGCCCATCTGGAGTTCGAGTACATCCGGCGGCTCGGGCACGTGCTGGACACCCTGGCCGAGCCGGGGCACCCGCTGGACGCGCTGCACCTCGGCGGCGGGGCGCTCACCCTGCCCCGCTACCTGGCCGCGACCCGTCCCGGCTCCCGGCAGGACGTCGTCGAGTTCGACCGGGAGCTGCTGGACCTGGTCGCCGAGCAGCTGCCGCTGCCGGAGGGGGCGGACGTCACGTTGCACGCGGCGGACGCCCGCGCCTGGCTGGAGGCCGCCCCCGACGCCTCGGCGGACGTCCTGGTCGCCGACGTCTTCGGCGGCTCCCGCGTCCCGGCGCACCTGACCTCCGTCGCTTACGCCCGTCAGGCCGCCCGGGTCCTGCGTCCCGACGGCGTCTACCTCGGCAACCTCGCCGACGGGGCCCCCTTCGCCTTCCTGCGCTCCCAGCTGGCCACGCTGGGCACGGTGTTCGAGGAGCTGGTGCTGATCGCCGAGCCGGGAGTGCTGCGCGGGCGCCGTTTCGGCAACGCCGTTCTCGCCGCCGCGCACCGTCCCCTCGACATCGCGGCCCTGGTCCGGCGCACCGCCGCCGACGCCTTCCCCGCCCGCGTCGAGCACGGCGCGGCCCTGCGGGACTTCACCGGCGGGGCGCGGCCGGTGCGGGACGCGGACGCCGTACCGTCACCCGAGCCCCCCGACGGGGCGTTCGGCATCGGCTGATCCCTTGCCACCGGGGTCCGGGGCCGCCCCGGCGACGGGCACCGTCCGGCGCCGCAGATTGCGTACGTCCGGTACGCACAGCACCGCCGCCGTGACCACGACGACCAGTGCGGCGCAGCCCCACAGTGCCTCCGTGCGGCCGAACACCGACTCGACGGGGCCCGCCAGCGCCATCGCGGCCGGCACCAGCGCCACCGAGCCGAACCAGTCGTAGGCCGACACCCGAGAGAGTTTCTCCTCCGGTATCTCCTGGTGCAGGGCCGTCATCCAGGAGACGCCGAACACCTCCACACTCACGCCGGTCACGAACATCACCGCGCACAGCACCGTCACCGGTACCGGCACGGCGAGCGCGGCGGACGGCAGGGCCAGCGGGAACACACAGAGGGTGCCCACGAACAGCAGGCGGCGCGGTTTCCAGCGGGTCATCACCAGTGCGCCCAGCACCGTGCCCGCGCCGAAGAAGGCGAGGGCCAGACCCCAGGGCGCCGCACCGCCCAGATGGTCCCGGGCGACGAGCGGACCGTAGACCGCGTCGGCGGCGCCGACCACGGCGTTGGCTATGGAGAACTGGATGACGATGCCCCACAGCCAGGGCCGGTTGGAGAACTCCTGCCAGCCGTCCCGGAGGTCGGCGAGCAGACCGCCGCCCGGCGCGCGCGGCGGGATGTGCTTCACGTCGAGGAAGGCCCGCAGCGCCGCCGCGACAGCGAAGGCGGCCGCGTCCGCCGCGAGTACCCAGCCCGGTCCCATCGCGGCGATCATGAGGCCGCCCAGGGCGACGCCGCCGAGCGTCGCGCCCTGCATCGCCATCCGGAACACCGCGAACGCCCGGCCGGCCTGCTCGCCCTCGACCGAGGAGAGCAGCATGCCCTCGGCGGCGGGACCGAAGAACGCCTGGCCGACTCCGCCGAGCGCGCTGAGCAGCATCATCTGCCACAGCCGGGCCTCGCCCGCCAGGACCAGTGCCGCGAACGCGGCCTGCGAGACACAGTTGAGGACATTGGCCGCGACCATCACATGGTGGCGCGGCAGTCGGTCCGCGACGGCACCGCCGATCAGCAGGAACAGCACCAGCGGCAGGGTGCGGGCGGCGGCCACCAGGCCCACGTCGCCGCCGTCACCGCCCGCGCCCAGCACCGCGAACGCGGAGGCGATCAGCGCGCCGTGACTGCCCAGGCTCGTCGCCACGGCGGAGGCGGTCAGCAGTGTGTAGTTGCGGCCCGCCCAGGCGGGACGGCGTGAGGAGGAGATGGTGGTCGGCACCTCGTGACTATCGCCGGGGCGGGGCCGACTTGCCAAATGTGCCGCCGCATGGGCCGAGGGCTCCTCCGGCTGATTCCCTTCGTCCAGGGGCGGAAGCGGCCGGAGTGGTCCTCGGCTCTCTCCCGCCTGCTACGACTCGCTCGGTGCTTCCTCGGTGAGGCGTACCGTGCTGAGGATCTTTTGCACGGTCTCCTCCGGGATTTCGTCCTTGACGCCCTTGGCGCCGTACAGGTTCCAGGTGACGAAGTCCCCGGCACCGTTCTTGAACCCGAAGGTGATCGCCTTGCCCTCGCTGTCGCACTTGTCGTTCTGGGGCGTGTTCTCCGAGTGCGCCGTGGCGACGCTGCCCTTGATGCCCGAGGCGGTCGTGTACGCCTTCGGCTTCTCGGTCTTCACGCTCTTCTTGTCGGGCTGCGTGTAGCCGCCGTAGATCCACCACGGCACACGGGTCTCCGCGGCCTGGTCCGTGGTCTTGGCGCCGTTCTCACCCCGGGTGCCGGCGGTGACGAGGGAGGTGTCGTCCTCGCGGCCGTCCTTGTCGTCGTCGCTCGTGCACCACTTGGACTTCAGATAGGCGGGGGCGGTGACGGTGGTGCGGTCCAGCTCACCGTCCTTCTCCTCCCATTCGAAGCCCACGCTGGTGCCGGGGGTCTCGAGCTCCCAGTCGGCCGGGACGTCGAACTGGGTGCCGAAACGGGTGTTCGTGACGACCTGCCAGCCCGGAATGGTCGCCTTCTCCGCCTCACCGCCTCGCGGGTTCCTCTCGGTGCCGGAGCCGGATTCGGAGGTGCTCGGCTCCGCGGACGGGTCCTCGGACGCGCTCGCGGAGGGCTTCCCGGGCTTCTTGTCGGCCGTGTCGTCCTTGTCACCGCCCAGCACCAGGAAACCGGTGACACCGGAGGCCACGACGACGGCCGTCGCCGTCCCGACGGCCACCAGTTTCGTCCGGTTCCAGCCGCCCCCGCCCTGCGGCGGCTGAGGCATCCCCATCGTGGCCGGCGTCCCCCACTGCTGTTGCGGCTGTGCGTAGGGGTTGGGCTGCTGGGCACCGGGCTGCTGATACGGATTCGGCTGCTGGTGCGGATTGTTCGACTGCGGGTTCTGCTCGCCCCCGGGCGGCTGGTTTCCTGGCCACATGGTGAGTCACCCTAGCCGGGCCAGTGACACGATTCGGTCACTGGCCGTTGACAGGTACGTAGCAACCCGGAGTCGGAAGCGCTCCGGAGGCAACCCTGAGTGACCGCACCGCGTCGGGCCCCGTACGGCTGTGCCTCCCTCGCCGGTCTTTGCCGGTCCGGTTTCGGCCGCATGGACCGGAACGCGGCAGGGGTGCGGCAGGAGGGCGTGGCGGCGCATGGCGGGTCACCGGCTTCAAGGCCTGGCCAGAGACTCCTACTCATGAGTAACATGCGGTCATGAGCCACGATCGGATGACCATCGGCGAGATGCTCGCCGCCACGGTGCCCATGGCCCGCACCCTCAACCTCGAGTTCCTGGAGACTACTGCGGAACGGGCCGTGGTGTCCCTGCCGGACCAGGGCGACTATCACAACCATGTGGGCGGCCCGCACGCCGGCGCGATGTTCACCCTGGGTGAGTCGGCGAGCGGCGCCGTCGTACTCGCCGCGTTCGGGGAGCAGCTCACGCGGGCCGTGCCGCTCGCGGTCCGCGCCGAGATCGCCTACCGGAAACTGGCGATGGGCCCCGTCACCGCCACCGCGACCCTGGGCCGTCCGGCCGCCGAGGTCGTGGCCGAACTGGACGAGGGCCGGCGTCCCGAGTTCCCGGTGTCGATCGAGATCCGGCGCGATGACGGTGCTGTGACCGGCGAGATGACGGTCGTCTGGACCCTGCGTCCGGGCGGCTGACACCTGCCCGCGGTGACCTGGCCGGGCCGAGGCGCGGGTCGTCGGGACCCGGCGGCCCGCTTCAGACGCCGCTGCCCGCCCCGTAGGGGCCGTACAGGTCGAGCAGCCGGACCCGGGCGGAGTGCAGCCGGTGGGCGACCACGTTGCCCACCCACTGGGCGAGGTCCCGCCCGAGGGCCGGCTCGTCCTCGCTCAGAGCGCGGACTGCCGAGGCGTCGAACTCGTAGGCCCGTACCGGGGTGGACGCCTCGGCGCCCAGGTGCCAGACGTGCGGGCTGTACAGCCAGGACCAGCCGACGAGTTCGTTGTGCCCGAGACGCTCGATGACGGCGGCCCGGCGGCCGGGGACGTGCATGTCGAGTTCGACGGTGCCGGTACGGATGACCCAGAACCGGTCCGCGTGGCCTCCCTCCTCGAACAGTCGGGTCCCTTGCGGGAAGGACACCTCCCGGGCGGTCTCCAGGAGTTTCGCCCGATGCTCGGCGGGCAGGGCGCGCGGCATGCTGGGGGACGGGGGAGCGAACATTGCGGCCTCCCTTACGGGACGGGTGGACTGCCGGTGTGGTTCCGGTGTGGTTCCAGCCTCCTGCGGAACCCAGGCCGAAGCCATGGGCCGTACGGCCCTGATCGAGGACGTTTCCCGCACTGCCCCGGTGCACCCGGCCCGGGACGGGCCCGCCGGCACCCGGACATGACTCCCCGTCCCGGACATGACTCCCCGTCCCGGGCGGGACCTTCGGCCACCGTGGGGATCTGGGGCCCCTGCCGGCCGGCCGCCCGGGCCACCGATACTGGAGGTGTTCGCAGCGACAGCAGTTCTGGCAGCAGGAGGTACACACCATGCCCCGCACCATCACCATCGGCCTCGACGGTTCCGCCGAGAGCAGGGCCGCCGCCGAGTGGGCGGCCCGCGAGGCGAAGTTGCGCGGCCTGCCGCTCCGGCTGGTCGAGGTCCGGGAGCCTCTCCCGGAGCCGATTGCCCGGGTCCCGTTCCCCGGCGCGGAGACCGACCGGCGGGGAAGCGGGGACGGTGAGGCAAAGGCGTCTTCGGCCGACGGCTGGGGGACGACTCCGGACGAGGCCGCGGCGGGACTGCGGCTGCGCCACCCCGGGGTCGAGGTCACCGCGGAACAGGTCACCGGCCGGCCCCACGAGGTGCTGGTCAAGGCCGCGGAGGACGCCGAACTGCTCGTGCTGGGCTCCCGTGGGATGAGCGGCTTCGCCGGATTCCTGGTCGGCTCCGTCGGCCTCGCCGTCGTGGCCCGTGCCGAGCGGCCCGTCGTCCTGGTCCGCGCCGGGGAACAGGCCGCCGACGAACACGAGCCGGACCCCACGGGCATCCCGTCCGCCGCGACCCGCTACCGGCCGGTCCTGCTCGGCGTGGACGCCGAACGGCCCGACGACGCGGTGATCCGCTTCGCGTTCGCCGAGGCCGCCCGGCGGGGCACCGGACTGCGCGTCCTGCACGGCTGGAACCTGCCGCCCTACTACGTCCACGGACTGCCGGCCGACCCGGAGGTGTACCGGGCGGTCGCCGACCAGCAGGCCGCGATGCTCGCGAAGGCGCTCAGCCCCTGGCGGGCGGAGTTCGAGGACGTCGACGTCGTGGAGGAGTCCTTCGGCGGCAGCCCCTCCATCCGGCTCATCGACGCGTCACGGGAGGCCTCACTGGTCGTGGTCGGGCGACGGGTCCGCCGCAACCCGTTCGGCATCCGCATCGGGCCGATCACCCACGCCGTGCTGCACCACTCCGCGGCCCCGGTCGCGGTCGTCGCGCACGACTGATCCGGTCTTCCGGAGGAAGCGCACGGGACGGGGGAGAGGGACAGGGATGTCCCGTGCTCCGATTGCGCCATATGCCGTCGTCAGGCCTCCCGGGGGAATGAGGCGGGCGGAAACTGGTACTCCCCCCGTCCCTGCCACCGCCCCTGATCCCGTGCGCGTTCCTCTCTCCCGTCGTCCCCGCTTCCCACCGCCACTCGTCCCACGCGCCGGATCGCCTCGACCACCCGGACCACCCGGATTCCCCGTCGATCACCCACGGAGCCAGTCATGCCCGAGGACCAGGACACCCGGACCGCACTGACCGACGACGAGCTGCGCACGCTGGACGCCCACTGGCGGGCTGCCAACTACCTGTCGGCGGGGCAGATCTACCTGCTGGCGAACCCGCTGCTCACCGAGCCCCTCAGGCCCGAGCACATCAAGCCGAGACTGCTCGGGCACTGGGGCACCTCGCCCGGGCTGAACCTGGTGTACACCCACCTGAACAGGGTGATCGGCGCACGCGGGCTGGACGCGCTGTGCATCTGGGGGCCCGGCCACGGCGGCCCCTCCGTGCTGGCCAACTCCTGGCTGGAAGGCAGCTACAGCGAGAAGTACCCGGACGTCGGCCGGGACGCCCCGGGCATGGCGCGGCTCTTCCGGCAGTTCTCCTTCCCCGGCGGCGTCCCCAGCCACGTCGCCCCCGAGGTCCCGGGCTCGATCCACGAGGGCGGCGAACTCGGCTACTCCCTCGCCCACGCCTACGGCGCCGCCTTCGACAACCCCGGCCTGCTGGTCGCCTGCGTGATCGGTGACGGCGAGGCCGAGACCGGGCCGCTGGCCGCGTCCTGGCACTCCAACAAGTTCCTCGACCCGGTGCACGACGGTGCCGTCCTGCCGATCCTGCACCTCAACGGCTACAAGATCGCCAATCCGACCGTGCTGTCCCGCATTCCCGAGGCCGAGCTCGACGCGCTGCTGCGCGGCTACGGGCACGAGCCCCTCCACGTGACGGGCGACGACCCCGCCCTCGTCCACCGGGCGATGGCCGAGGCCATGGACACCGCCCTGGACCGCATCGCGACGGCGCAGCGCGCCGCCCGCGAGGGCGGCGCGACCGAACGGGTGTCCTGGCCGGTGATCGTGCTGCGCACCCCGAAGGGCTGGACCGGCCCGGCCGAGGTGGACGGCGTACCCGTGGAGAACACCTGGCGCTCCCACCAGGTGCCGCTGCCGGGCGTCCGCGAGAATCCGGAACACCTGCACCAGCTGGAGGCCTGGCTGCGGTCGTACCGGCCCGAGGAGCTCTTCGACGCCGAGGGCCGGCCCGTCGCGGACGTCCTCGCCCATGTCCCCGAAGGCGCCCGCAGGCTCGGCGCCACCCCGTACGCCAACGGCGGGCTGCTCGTCCGCGAACTGCCGATGCCGGACTTCGACGACTTCGCCGTCCCCGTCGACAAACCCGGCACCACCCTCCACGAACCCACCCGCGTCCTGGGCGACCTCCTGAGGCAGATCATGAAGGACACCGCCGACCGGCGGGACTTCAGGCTCGTCGGCCCCGACGAGACGGCGTCCAACCGGCTGCAGGCCGTCTACGACGTCAGCGGCAAGGCCTGGCAGGCCGGCACCCTCGACGTCGACGAGCACCTCGACCCGCACGGCCGGGTGATGGAGATCCTCTCCGAGCACCTCTGCCAGGGCTGGCTCGAGGGCTACCTGCTCACTGGACGGCACGGCCTGTTCTCCTGCTACGAGGCGTTCGTGCACATCGTCGACTCGATGGTCAACCAGCACATCAAGTGGCTGAAGACCTCCCGCGAACTGCCCTGGCGCGCACCCATCGCCTCCCTCAACTACCTGCTCACCTCGCACGTGTGGCGTCAGGACCACAACGGCTTCTCCCACCAGGACCCCGGCTTCGTCGACCACGTGCTCAACAAGAGCCCCGAGGTCGTCCGGGTCTACCTGCCGCCGGACGCCAACACCCTGCTGTCGGTCGCGGACCACGCGCTGCGCAGCCGGGACTACGTCAACGTCGTCGTGGCCGGCAAGCAGCCCTGCTTCGACTGGCTGTCCATGGACGCGGCCCGCGTCCACTGCGCGCGCGGCGCCGGAGTCTGGGAGTGGGCCGGCACCGAGAACGGCGGCACACCCGACGTGGTGCTGGGCTGTGCGGGGGACGTGCCCACCCAGGAGGTGCTGGCCGCGGCCCAACTGCTGCGCCGCCACCTCCCGGACCTGGCGGTCCGCGTCGTCAACGTCGTCGACCTCACCCGGCTGCTGCCCCGTGGGGAACACCCCCACGGCATGACCGACTTCGAGTACGACGGTCTGTTCACCACCGACAAGCCGGTCATCTTCGCCTACCACGGATACCCGTGGCTGATCCACCGCCTCGCCTACCGGCGCGCCGGGCACGAGAACCTGCACGTCCGCGGGTACAAGGAGTCCGGGACGACCACCACACCGTTCGACATGGTGGTCCGCAACGACCTCGACCGCTACCGGCTGGTCATGGACGTCATCGACCGCGTCCCGGGCCTCGCGGTCCGGGCCGCCGCCGTACGTCAGCGGATGGCCGACGTCCGCACCCGGCACCACGACTGGATCCGAGCCCACGGCACCGACCTGCCCGAGGTCGCCGAGTGGAGCTGGAACGCCTGAGCACCCCGGCCCACCCACCACTGTTCCGGGCAGGTCCTAAGGCGCACCGTGCACATCGCGGAGGTCCTAAGGCGCACCGTGCACATCGCGGAGGTCCTAAGGCGCACCGTGCACATCGCGGTGCGCCTTCGCCAGCTCCGCGTACATCGTCCCGTTGAGCGTCAGCCCCGTGCGCTCCTCCTCGGTCAGCTCCCGCCGGACCTTCGCCGGGACCCCCGCGACCAGCGAGCCCGGCGGCACCTCCATGCCCTGCGGCACCAGTGCCTGCGCGGCCACCAGGGAACCGGCACCGATCACCGCGCCGTTGAGCACCGTGGCACCCATGCCGATCAGACAGTCGTCCCCGACCGTCGCCCCGTGCACCACGGCGTTGTGCCCGACGGAGACCCGTTCGCCGACCGTGACGGGGAAGCCGGGGTCGGCGTGCAGGGTGCAGTTGTCCTGGACGTTGCTGCTCGCGCCGACCGAGATCGCCTCCACGTCGCCGCGCAGGACCGCGCCGTACCAGACGCTCGCGCCCGCCCCCAGTGTCACGTCCCCGATCACCGTGGCCGTGGGTGCCACGAAGGCGGTCGGGTCCACCTGCGGTTGCCTGCCGCCGATGCCGGTGATCAGCGCCTTGTGCGTCATCGTCGCCTCCTGGTCGGGTGATGACAGGCACCGTACGCCAGAGCGGTGGGGTGAAGATCACAGGGCGCACGACGCATGGGCGTCACGCCCGGCGACTACGGTGAGCGGGTGCCGAAAAGCAGGAACACGTTCTCGTCCTGGCCGCGCCGCCTCGCGCAGCGCGCGGTCCACGCGGGCTGGGCCTGGGCGCAGCGCACGGGCTCGGTGACCGCCGAGCGCCCCGGCCGCCTCCGCTTCGGCTCGATGGGTACGGGCACCCGGCTGGCCTTCCCGCTCGGCACCGTCTTCGGCGAACCCTGGATCCACCTCGGCGCCCACTGCATCATCGGCGAACAGGTCACCCTGACCGCCGGTCTGATGCCCGGCCTCGAGCTGGGCCCCGACCCGATCCTCCGCCTCGGCGACGGCGTCGTCCTGGGCCGGGGCAGCCATGTCATCGCCGACACCACCGTCACGATCGGCAGTGACTGCTACTTCGGGCCGTACGTCTACATCACCTCCACCAATCACTCCTACGACGATCCGCACGAGCCCATCGGCAAGCAGTGGCCGCGAATGGACCCGGTGGAGATCGGTCCCGGCTGCTGGATCGGCACCGGGGCGGTGATCCTCCCGGGCGCGCGGATCGGGCGGAACGTGGTGGTGGCCGCGGGCGCGGTGGTGCGGGGCGCGGTTCCCGACCACGCCGTGGTCGCGGGAGCCCCGGCCCGGGTCGTACGCCGCTGGACCCCCGACGGGGGATGGCAGCCGCCGCTGCGCACGCCGGCGCCGGTGCCGATCCCCGAGGGCGTCACACCGGAGCAGCTGCGGGCGCTGTCGGCGCTGGACGAGGAGGCCGTGGCCCGGCTCGCTGAGCCGGCCGGGGAAGACCCGCACCGGCCGGCCGGGGAAGACCCGCACCGGCCGGCCGGGGAAGACCCGCACCGGCCGGCCGGGGAGGGCGCGAATCGGCTGGTCGAGCTGGAGCCCGGGAGCTGAGACCCGGCCCCGCAGTACGGTTCGGTGAACGATCGGGTGCACACCGCACCGCGGTCGAAACCCTGCTCGACCACGAGCAGGGACCGAAGGCCCGTATCATCCTCGCCCACCGGGCCGTACGCCCTTCTTCGGCGCGCCGCGGGCCGACAGCCGGCACCGGCTGCTCGCGGGCGCCGGGGCCCCCGACCGCGGGAGACGCGGGACCGGCGGCCCGTGCGGGCGAGAGCGGCGGACCGAAATAGATGATCATGAAGGTTCTGGTCCTGCCCGTGCGCTGAGACACCCCGTCGGCAGCCGCCGCCCGGCTGTTACCTTGCCGCCATGCGCGCACCCATCGGCACTTTCGACCACGCCACTCCCGCCCCCGACTGCCTCGACGAACTCACCGCGCCGGTCGCCGCGACCGTCCGCGCCTGGAGCGGCAGCGTCCCCGCCGAGCAGATCCTCTACGTCGACACGGACCCGCGCTGGGCCGACACCGCAGTCTTCGTCGAGCACTACGGCCGGGACCTCCTCGAGCGCTCGGCGAACTGCGTGGTCGTGGCGGGCAAGCGGGGCGGCGGGAGCACCCTCGCCGCCTGTGTCGTCCTGTCCACCACCCGGGCCGACGTCAACGGCCTCGTGCGCCGCCGGCTCGGCGCCCGCAAGGCGTCGTTCGCCCCGATGGACACGGCGACGGGGGAGACCGGCATGGAGTACGGCGGCATCACCCCGATCGGACTGCCCGCCGACTGGCCGGTGCTCGTGGACGCGGCCGTCGTCGACCTGCCGTACGTGCTCGTCGGCAGCGGCCGCCGGCGGGGAAAACTCCTGGTGCCGGGCAAGGCCTTCGCCGAACTGCCCGGCGCGGTCGTGCTGGAGGGACTGGGAGTGGCCTGAGCCGCACGCCGCCGGGGACGGGGGCCGCACGCCGCCGGGAACGGGAATCGAATGTGCCGTGACCCGGTCGGTGCCGCGTCCGCACGTCTCAGTACTCCTCTCAGTACTCCTCGGCCGTGCCCAGGTACTGCTCGGCGAAGGCGACAGCCGCGGCGCGGGACGTGAACAGACGCCGCAGCCGGGCGAGCGTGGTGCCCGCGCGGAAGGGTTCGCCCGCCGCGGTGCCGTGGTAGAGCTCGGAGAGCCACTGCGAGAACTCCTGGTAGTCCCACACACGCCGCAGGCAGGTCTGCGAGTAGCAGGCCAGCCCGCTGTCGTTGCCGCTGGTGAGATGCGCGGTCAGCGCGTCGCCGAGCAGGAAGGCGTCGTACAGGGCGAGGTTCATGCCCTTGGCGGCGATCGGCGCGACCAGGTGTGCCGCGTCCCCGGCCAGGAAGAGGCGCCCGAACGCCATCGGCTCGGTGACGTAGTCGTGCATGTCCAGCACACGCTTCTCGATCAGCGGACCCTCGACCGGCGGGGGCGCCCCCGCCGCGCCGAGCCGTTGCCGGAGTTCCGTCCAGACGCGCTCGTGCGGCCAGTCGGCGGGGTCTTCGCCGGGTAAGCACTGGAGGTAGTAGCGGGTCACCTCGGGGCTGCGCGGCATCTGACCGGCGAAACCGTCCGGGTGGCAGCCGAACAACACGCTGTCGCCGGCCGGCGGAGCCTCGGCGAGCAGCGCCAGCCAGCCGATGCCGTAGTCGTGCCGTGCCACGCGTGCCCGCTCCGGCGGCAGCGCGGATCGCGTCACCCCGCGGGCCCCGTCGCAGCCGGCCACGAAGGAGCACTCCACGACCTGCCGCCCGCCGGTCTCCGGGCAGGTGTACGACACCGACGGCCGCTCGCCGTCCACGTCGTGCAGGCGCACGTCCCGCACCCCGAACCGGATCTGCCCGCCCCGTACGTCCGCGTACTCGTGCACCAGATCCGTGACCAGCAACGGCTGTGGGTAGACCCAATGATGACTGCCCGTCAGTTCATGGTAGGGGAAACGGTGCCGCTCCCCGGCGAAGCGGAACTCGCACGCGGTGTGCAACTCGGCCCGGTCCAGCAGATTCCGGGCCAGGCCGCGCCGCTCCAGGCCGCGCACCGCCCATTCCTCGATCACTCCGGCCCGGGGCCGCCTCTCGATGAACTCCCGCGACCCGGTCTCCAGGACCAGGCACTCCACACCGGCCGCCCGCAGGATGCTGCCGACCGTGAGCCCGGCGGGACCCGCACCCACGACGACGACCGGAAACCGTTGCGGAGCAACGGAGTCGGAGTGCGGAGAGGGCGGCTTCATCCGGTCAGTATGGCGGCACGGCGGCCCTTCTGGCACCGCAGCGCCACACGGCCTCCTCGGCAGGGCCGGCACGCCCCGCGGGACCGGCACAACGCATGCCTCGGACCGGCAGCAGTCGGCTGCGGCACTTGGCCTCCCGGGAGCGATGAGCGCCTCGGGGGCCGCTCATCGCTCCCGGTACCTGTCGTCTCATCGCTGCCGGTACGTGTCGTCGCCCGGCAGGCGGTCGTTCGGCGGTCGTCCGGCGGCCGGACCTGGGCCGGGCCCGTCCCAGTCGTGCTCGGAAGGAGCACACTTGCAGGAGAGGGATGTGCAGTGAGGCAGTGCATGTCCGCTGGAGGTGATCCGGATGCCCAAGACCCGGTCGCAGTCGCGGTACGCCCCGGACCGAGGACTCACCACCCGCATGGTGACGACGATGTTCTTGATCGGGCTGCTCTATGTGGTCTTCGTCGGCGTTCTGCTGGCCCTCCTGAAGAACGCGTGGCCCGTCATCCTGCTGATCGCGGGCGTCCTGTTCATCGCGCAGTTCTGGTTCAGTGACCGGATCGCGGCCTTCAGTATGGGGGCGCGCGAGGTCACCCCCGAGCAGGCTCCCGGGCTGCACGGCACCGTGGACCGCGTCTGTGCCCTCGCCGATATTCCCAAGCCGCGGGTGGCGATCGCCGACAGTGACCTGCCGAACGCCTTCGCCACCGGCCGCAACGAGAGGACGGCCCTTGTATGCGTCACCACGGGTCTGCTCCGGCGCCTGGAACCGGAGGAGCTGGAGGGCGTCCTCGCCCATGAGCTGTCGCACGTCGCCCATCGGGACGTCGCCGTGATGACCATCGCGTCGTTCCTGGGTGTGCTGGCCGGTGTCATGACCCGCGTCGCGTTCTACACCGGGCTCGGCCGCACCAGCCGCGACAGCACCACCGCCGTCGTGGCACTCCTGATTCCGCTGGTCAGTGCCGTCGTGTACGTGATCAGCTTCCTGCTGACCCGGCTGCTGTCCCGCTACCGCGAACTGTCCGCCGACCGTTCCGCGGCGTTGCTCACCGGCCGTCCGTCCGCACTCGCGTCCGCGCTCACCAAGGTGACCGGCGAGATGGCGAGGATCCCGACGAAGGATCTTCGCCGGGCAGAGCCGTTCAACGCCTTCTGGTTCGCACCGGCCTTCTCCTCCGGGGAGAGCCTGAGCCGGCTGCTCTCCTCCCACCCCACCCTCGAACAGCGCCTCGACCAGCTCGGCCGGATCTCGGCCCAGCTCGGCCGGGCCTGACGATCCATGGAGGTGCCGCGCCGTGGGGCTCCTGGACACCATCCTCGGCCGCAGCAAGCCGGTTCGCCCGGACCTCGACCAGCTCTTCAGTCTGCCCTCGGCCGCGATCACCGTGCAGGCGGGGGCGGGGTTCACTCCGACCGGGACCGGATCGGTCTGCTTCGCGAGCGTGGAGGGCGGCGCGTTCGACCGGCTCCAGCAGGAGGTACGGGAACTGCTCGACGCCGACACCGGCCGGGGCGGCACACCCGTCGAGTACACCAAGGACGCGTACGGGTACACGTGGCTCCTCGTCCATCACACGGCCGACGACACCGCCTCACTGGTCAACGATCTGCATGCCGTCAACACGCTCCTCCAGGACGCGGGCTTCGGCCCGCAACTCCTCTGCTCCCTGGTCGGGTTCCGGGCCACAGCGGACCACCGGGCCCTGGCACTGGTTTACCTCTACAAGCGCGGCACCTTTTATCCAGTGTGTATACGCCCCGGTCAGGAGAAACGAGACAACGCCCTTGAACTACAGGTCGCTGCCCTGCTTAAGAACGATCTTCGGATCGAGGAAGATCTGTCGCGCTGGTTCCCCGTGTGGGGTGCGCCGGGCATGGAGGGCTGATGGTTCTCCGCAAGCGCGGCAGCTTCTGCCCCTTCGCGCCGCTCCCCGATGGAACGGAGCGGCGCGACAACGCGTTGGAACTTCAGAGCAGGGCGCTCCTCGAGGACGACCTGCGCATCGAGGCCGATCTGGCCCGCCGGTTCCCGGTGTGGGGCGCCCCAGGTCTCGCGGGACCCCGGCCCTGAAGCCTGTCACCGACACGGCCCCCGGCCGGCCCTAACCTCAATGCCGGTGACTTTGCAGCCTTCCAGAGCTCGCCAGTGAGGACATCGCCACAGGTCAAAGGCTCGCGCGCGCCGTTAAGTCAGTGGCATTGACCCTAACCCAGGCGCGGTATCTCGATCGCCGGGCAGCGATCCATCACCATGTCCAGGCCCGCCGCACGGGTCCGCTCGTAGGCCGCCTCATCGACGACGTCGAGCTGGAACCACACCGCCTTCGCGCCCTTGGCGACGGCCTCGTCCGCGACCGCTCCGGCCAGTTCGCTGTTCACGAACACGTCGACGACGTCCACCTCGAAGGGGATGTCCGCGAGCGAGGCGTACCCCTGCTCGCCGTGCACCGTCTCGGCCTTCGGATGCACCGGCACCACTCGCTTGCCGAAACGCTGCAGTACCTGGGCGACGCCGTACGCCGCGCGCTGCCGGTTCGACGACAGGCCCACCACGGCCCAGGTGTCGTCGAGCCCGGTGAGGATCTTGCGGACCGTTGCCTCGTCGCCGTACACCGGGGCCTCCTGGAGCGTCGTAGTCGTGAGGGAGCTGTCCTGCGGGCAACGAACCGGAGCGCGGGGTGATTCCCGGCGCCGCGGGTACGCCCAATGCCACGGTGTTCCCGAAAAGCGTGCGAGATGACTGCGCGGGCCCGCTTGTGCGCTTACGCTCGCCTCGTGCTGCGCATCACCGACGCCCGGACCGGCGAACTCGTGGACGCCACCCCCGCCCGGCGGGGCCTCACCCGCGTCGAGGCCCACACGCGCGGGTTCGATCCGACGAACCTGCGCGTGCTGCTCGTCGCCGACCTGCTCGTGCGCGCCCTGGAACTCGGCGGCACCCCGGTGTGGGCGCTGCTCGACGGAGAACGGGATCTGCCCGAACTGCGCGCGGCGGGCGCCGCCCTCGGCGTACGGCCCTTCGAGAACGGCCGGGATGCCGCCGGCGCAGGGCTGGGGGAGGCCCAGGTCCTGCACGTGGTGAGCGAGGGCGGCGCGACACCCGACGGAGTCCGTGTCGCCGTCGCACCCGTCCACCAGGAAGGGCTGGGTGACGCACCGGACGGCACCGGTGCCACCGGCCCCGTCGCCCCGAACCGCCCCACCGAGCCGGCCGTCCTGCGGCTCGCCCTGCTCACGCATCCCAGGAGCAGCCCGCTGAGGCTCGACCCGGCCGCCCTGGACGAGGCCGCGGACACCCTCGGGCGCTGGCGCGGCGCGGTCGCCGCCTGGGCGCACCGGCCCTCGCGGCCCGTACCCGACACGGTGCGCGTGGACCTGCGCACCGCCTGGGAGGACGACCTGGACGCGGCCGGGATGCTCCGCGTGCTCCGCGCGGTGGAGCAGGATCCGGAGGTGCCGGACGGCGCCCGTTTCGAGACGTACGCCTACGCCGACCGGCTGCTCGGCCTCGACCTCACCCGGGACCTGGGGTCCCTGACATGACCGGGCTCCCCGGCGAACCCGGGCCCGTGGGACGCCCTGGGTTCACCCGGCCGGGCGGGGCCGCTCCCTCGCGCCGGCTGGTGGTGCTGCGGCACGCCAAGTCGGCCTGGCCCGAGGGCGTGCCCGACCGGGACCGTCCGCTCGCCGCGCGTGGCGAGCGCGACGCGCCCGCCGCCGGACGCGCGATCGCCGGCACCGTCGGCACGCCCGACCTCGTCCTGTGCTCCACCGCCGTACGCGCCCACCAGACCTGGGAACTGGCGGCGGCGGAGTGGAACACGCCCCCGCCGGTCCGGTACGAGTCCCGGCTGTACGCCGCCGGGGTCCCCGGACTGCTGGCCGTGGTGCGCGAGGCGCCCGCCGACGTCGGCACCCTGCTGCTGGTCGGCCACAACCCGGGCCTGGCCGACCTCGTCCTGGCCCTGGCCGGCGACGGCGCGGACGGCACCCTTGACCGGGTCCGCGTGAAGTTCCCGACCTCGGCGGTCGCCGTGCTGTCCTGGCGCGGCGCCGCCTGGCCGGACCTCGCCCCCGGCACCGCCCTGCTGACCGCGATGACCGTGCCCCGGGGCCCCGCGCGGTAGGCGCCTTCCGCACCCTCCCGGCCGGGGCGGCCCGCCCGGACGGCTGCGCATAGGCTGGCCGGATGCAGGACGAGTACCGCACCGTCGCCCGCGCGGGTGTGCACGAGACCGAGATCAACCGCTCCCGCTTCCGGTGCGCGCTCGCCCCGGCGGCCACCGAGCAGGAGGCGCGGGAGTTCGTCGCCGCCGTCCGCAAGGAGCACGCCGACGCCACCCACAACTGCTGGGCGTACGTCATCGGCGCGGACGCCTCCGTCCAGAAGGCCAGCGACGACGGCGAACCCGGGGGCACCGCGGGCGTCCCCATGCTGCAGATGCTGCTGCGCCGCGACATGCGCTACGTCGTCGCCGTCGTCACCCGCTACTACGGCGGCATCAAACTCGGCGCGGGCGGGCTCATCCGCGCGTACGGCGGGACCGTCGGCGAGGCGCTGGACAGCGTCGGCACGCTCACCCGGCGCCGGTTCCGGCTGGCCACGGTGACCGTCGACCACCAGCGGGCCGGCAAGGTCCAGAACGACCTGCGCTCGACGGGGCGCGAGGTGCGGGACGTGCGCTACGGCGAAGAGGTCACGATCGAGATCGCCCTCCCGGACACCGACGTGGACCGCTTCCGGTCCTGGCTCGCGGACGCGACCGCCGGTACCGCCCGCTTCGAACCGGGCGGCGAGACATACGGCGACGTGTGACCGCGACCGCACGCCCCATCGGCTCACGACGTCACACCGTTCGCTTCTGGTGCATAACGGTCATAAGGGGCTTCGGTTGTGACGGGGTGATACAGGAGTTTTTAGCCGCGCTGTCGGACCCGGCCGTTACTCTCGGGGGTCATGAGACTGCTGCACACTTCCGACTGGCACCTGGGCCGGGCGTTCCACCGGGTCGGCATGCTCGGTGCCCAGGCCGATTTCATCGGCCACCTCGTGGCGACCGTGCGCGAGCACGCCGTCGACGCGGTGGTCGTGTCGGGAGACGTGTACGACCGTGCCGTGCCGCCACTCGCCGCGGTGGAGCTGTTCGACGACGCCCTGCACCGCCTCGCCGGCCTGGGCGTGCCGACGGTGATGATCTCCGGCAACCACGACTCGGCCCGCCGTCTCGGCGTCGGCGCCGGACTCATCGGGCGCGCGGGCATCCATCTGCGGACCGACCCCTCGGCGAGCGGCACCCCCGTGATGCTGTCCGACAGCCACGGGGACGTCGCCTTCTACGGACTGCCCTATCTGGAACCGGCCCTGGTCAAGGACGAGTTCGGGGTGGAGAAGGCCGGCCACGAGGCAGTGCTCGCCGCCGCCATGGACCGGGTCCGCGCCGACCTCGCCGCCCGCCCGCGCGGTACCCGCTCGGTCGTTCTCGCGCACGCCTTCGTCACCGGCGGCGCACCGAGCGACAGCGAGCGGGACATCACCGTCGGCGGGGTCGCCGCCGTACCCGCCACAGTGTTCGACGGCATCGACTACGTGGCGCTCGGGCATCTGCACGGCTGTCAGACCCTCACCGAGCGCGTGCGCTACTCCGGCTCCCCCCTCCCGTACTCCTTCTCCGAGGCGGACCACCGCAAGAGCATGTGGCTCGTTGACCTGGCCGCCGACGGCGACGTCACCGCCGAGCGGATCGACTGCCCGGTGCCGCGCGCCCTCGCCCGGATCCGCGGCCCCCTGGAGGAGCTGCTCGCCGACCCCGGGCTCGAGCCGCACCGCGAGGCGTGGGTCGAGGCCACCCTCACCGACCCGGTCCGCCCGGCCGACCCCATGGCCCGGCTCACCGAACGCTTCCCGCACACCCTCAGCCTCGTCTTCGAACCCGAACGCGCGCCCGGCGACCCCGCGGTGTCCTACGCCCACCGCCTCGCCGGCCGCGACAACCAGCAGATCGCGGAGGACTTCGTGGCCCATGTGCGCGGTGCCGGCCCCGACGAACGGGAGCGGGCCGTCCTGCGGGACGCCATCGACGCGGTCCGCGCCGACGAGGCCGTACGGGAGGTGGCGCGGTGAGACTGCACCGGCTCGACCTCACCGCCTTCGGCCCCTTCGGCGGCTCGCTCACCGTCGACTTCGACGCACTGTCCGCCGCGGGCCTCTTCCTGCTGCACGGCCCCACCGGCGCCGGCAAGACCTCGATACTCGACGCCGTCTGCTACGCCCTGTACGGATCCGTCCCCGGCGCCCGGCAGAGCGGGCAGGGCATGACGCTGCGCAGCGACCACGCCGCCCCCGCCGTCCGCACCGAGGTCACCCTCGACCTCACCGTCGCCGGACGCCGGCTCGAGGTCACCCGGCAACCGCCCTGGCAGCGACCGAAGAAGCGCGGCACCGGCACCACCCTCGACAAGGCGCAGACCTGGCTGCGCGAGTACGACCCGGCGGCCCGGTCATGGAAGGATCTCAGCCGCTCCCACCAGGAGGTCGGCGAGGAGGTCACCCAGCTCCTGGGCATGAGCCGGGAGCAGTTCTGCCAGGTCGTCCTCCTGCCCCAGGGTGATTTCGCGCGGTTCCTGCGCGCCGACGCCGAGGCGCGCGGCAAGCTGCTCGGCCGGCTCTTCGACACCCGACGCTTCGCCGACGTGGAGAAACACCTCGCGGAGCGCCGCCGCGCCACCGAGTCCCGGGTACGGGACGGCGACGCGGAGCTGCTCGCCGACGCGCACCGGATGCAGCAGGCCGCCGGCGAGGCCATGCCCCTCGACGGCCTCGCGCCGGGCGAGCCGGGACTGGCCGAGAGTGTGCTGACCGCGGCCGCCGTCGCCCGCAGCACCGCCCGCGAACAGCTCACCGTCGCCCGCTGCCGTCTCGTCGCCGCCGAATCCGCGCAGGCCGCCGCCGACCGGTCACTGGACGAGGCCCGCGAACGGGACCGGCTGCAACGGCGGTTCGCCGAGGCGCGGGAGCGCGCGGCGCGGCTGGCGGAGGGAGACGGCGCCCGGCAGGAGGCGCAGACGCTCCTGGACCGCTCCCGCAGGGCCGAGGCGGTGGCCCCCGCCCTGGAACTGCGGGAGTCCGCCGACGCCGAACACCGGGAGGCGGCCGCCGTCGAGGCGCGCACGCGTGCCGTGCTCCCCGAGGCGTACAGGGAGGCGGGCGCGGCCGGGCTCACGGCTGCCGCGCGCCGGGCCGCCGAGGAACTGGGCGGCCTCGAGTCGGCCCGCCGCGCCGAGCGCCGGCTCGCCGAACTCCTTGACGAACGGGCCGGCCTGGACCGCCAGGAGCGCGCCGACGACGACGTACTGGACGAGTCGGACACCTGGCTCACCGGCTGGGAGGAGACCCGGAGCGGACTCCAGGCCCGCATCGAGTCCGCGCAGGAGGCCGCGACCACGGCCGGTGAACTCGCGGTGCGGCGCGACCCCGCGCACAAGCGGCTGAACGCCGCACGGCTGCGGGACCAACTGGCCGGGGACACCGACCGCGCCGCCGAGCAGGCCCGCCGGGCCCGGGAGCAGGCACTCGCGGCCAAGCAGCACTGGCTCGACCTCAAGGAACAGCGACTGGCCGGCATCGCCGCCGAACTCGCCGCTAACCTCACCGACGGCACACCCTGCATGGTCTGCGGTGCCGTCGAACACCCCGCACCCGCCCGCAAGGACGCCGGCCACGTCGACCGCGAGGCGGAGGAGCGCGCCCTCGCCGCCCACCAGAGCGCTGAGGAACGCCGTACCGGTCATGAACGGCGCCTCGGCGTCGTCCGCGAGGCGCTGGCCGCCGCCGGAGCGGAGGCGGGGGACACGCCGACCGGCCGACTCGTCCACGAGGTAGCGAAGTTGGAGGAGCAGTACGCGCGGGCCCGGGATGCGGCCTCCGTGCTGCACTCCGCGCGGGAACAGCTGCGGCAGGCGGAGCACGAACACGAGCGGCGGCTGACCGCACAGCGTGAGGCGGCGGTCCGGACCGCCGCGCGGGCGGGTGTCCGCGAGCGCCTCGACCAGGAACAGGCCTCGCTGGAGGAGGAGTTGTCCAAGGCGCGGGGCGCCGCGGACAGTGTGACCGCGCGCGCCGCCCAACTGGAGCGCGACACCGCGTGGTTCGCCGACGCCGCCGACGCCGTCCGGCTCGCCGAGGGCACCGCGCAGCGGCTCAAGCAGGCCGACGCCAGGCTCGCGGACGCCGCCTTCAGGGCCGGCTTCGACACCCCGCGGGCGGCGGCCGAGGCACTGCTCGACGCGGCCACCCGCCGCGCACTGCAGCACCGACTGGACGCCTGGCAGCAGGAGGAGGCAGCCGTACGCGCGGTGCTCGCCGAGTCCGACACCGTGGCCGCCGCCCAGCAGCCACCCGCCGGCCTCGCCGCCGCGCAGCGCACCGCCGAGGACGCGGACCGCAGGGTGCGTGAAGCGGCCTCCGCGCGCGACGCCGCCGCCCGCCGCTGCGCCGAACTCGACCGCCTCTCCACGCGGGCCACCGCCTCCGTGCACCGGCTGGCACCACTGCGCGACGAGTACGACCGGGTGGCCCGCATGGCGGGCCTCACCGCCGGCACCTCGGCCGCCAACGAACGCAGGATGCGCCTGGAGTCCTACGTCCTGGCCGCCCGTCTGGAACAGGTCGCCGCCGCGGCGACCGCGCGACTGCACCGCATGTCGTCCGGCCGCTACACCCTGGTGCACTCCGACGACCGCACCGGGCGCGGCCGCAGCGGCCTCGGGCTGCACGTCGTGGACGCGTGGACCGGCCGGGAGCGGGACACCGCGACCCTCTCGGGCGGCGAGACCTTCTTCGCCTCGCTCGCCCTCGCCCTGGGTCTCGCCGACGTCGTCACCGACGAGGCCGGCGGGGTCCGGCTGGACACCCTCTTCATCGACGAGGGCTTCGGCAGCCTCGACGACCAGACCCTCGACGAGGTACTGGACGTCCTGGACTCCCTGCGCGAACGCGACCGCAGCGTGGGCATCGTCAGCCATGTCGCCGATCTGCGCCGACGGATCCACGCCCAGCTCGCCGTCGTGAAGGGCCGGTCCGGTTCGACGCTGCGGCAGCGCGGGGCCACCTGAGCCGAACCCGTGGGTACGTCAAAGGAGTTGGCCTTGTCAGGTTTCGCGCATGGTGCGATATGCGGAGCCGGGCACGGTGGAGTGGGTGGAATCGGGCGGTGGCCCCCTCATCGCGGTGCCGGAGACGGTGCTGCCGCTCTGGACGGGCGCCGACGGCGAGGAGACGGCCTCCGACTACGACCGGGCCTGCGAGGTGGACGGCCCCGTCGGGCTCCTCCCGGTGGGCGACTCCACGGCCCTGGCCCTGGGCGGCGAACCCGCGGCGACCGCCTTCCTCCCCGAGTACGCCACCCTCGTCCGGTGGGTCGCCGCCGAATCCGAGGCGGAACTCCTGGCAAGCGTTCCCGAGGCGCTGCGGACCGCGCCGTGGCAGCCGGAGGTGCACTGGCAGGTCCCGGGCACGGTCCTGCTGTTCGACGCGGCCTGGCCCGGCCCGCACTCCGCGGACACCGAGCACATACGACTCACGCTGACCCCGGGCCGCTACGCGGTCCGCGCGGCCCGGGTCCGGCCGGGCCCGGAGACCTGGCTCGACCTCGTCCAGCTGCGTCACCTGGGCTGAGACCACCGACACGCGCGGGACCGTCGGCGTTATTCGTGTGCGCTGCGTCCCCCGGTCGCCCACCATGGGTGACCATGCCCCGGCTTCCGCACTCCGCACCCGAAGCGTTCCGTCGTGACCCCCTGCCCCTGCGTGGCCGGACCGCACTGGTCACCGGCGCCAGCCGACGCGGCGGCATCGGACACGCGGTCGCCCGACGCCTCGCCGCCCACGGAGCGGGCGTCTACCTGCACCACCACGTGCCGCACGACGCCGCGATGCCCTGGGGTGCCGACCGGCCCGAGGACGTGGCCGCCTCCGTACGGGAAACCCTCGGAGACCCCTCGGCCCGGGTGGTGTCGGGTCCGGGCGACCTCTCCGACCCGGCCGTGCCCGCCGAACTCCACGACCGGGCCACCGCCGCACTCGGCGGGCGGCTCGACATCCTCGTCGCCAACCACGCCCTCAACGGCTCCGACGGCACCCTCGACGCGATCGACACCGCGATGCTCGACGCCCACTGGGCCGTCGACACCCGCTCGGTGATCCTGCTCGTCCAAGCCCATGCCCGGCACCGGGCCGCTCTGCCCCCGCGCACCCCGGGCGGGCGCGTGATGACGATGACGTCCGGGCAGGACATCGCGGGCGGAATGCCGGGCGAGATCGCCTACGCCCTCCAGAAGGGCGCGCTCGCCTCGATCACCCGCTCCCTGGCCACCACGCTGGCCGAGCACGCCGTCACGGTGAACACCGTCAACCCCGGCCCGGTGGACACCGGCTACCTCACCGGCGACGCCTACGAGGCCGTCGCCGCACGCTTCCCCGGCGGGCGGTGGGGGGTGCCCGACGACCCCGCCCGCCTCATCGCGTGGCTGGCCACGGACGAGGCGATTGGGGTCTCCCCTGCTCGAACGGAGTTGAGAGCTTGGGGAAGGATCACGGGGCAGGTCATCGACTCCGAGGGAGGCTTCCGGCGCTGACGCCGGTGGAGCCGTCCCGGGGCCGGCCGCCGACGGCGGCCCGGCTCACAGCGCCGACAGTTCGTCCACCAGGTCGTCCAGGCCCAGCGAACCCTGGGACAGGGCCGCCATGTGCCACGCCTTGGGGTCGAAGGCGTCGCCGTGCCGCTTGCGGGCGTTCTCCCGGCCCAGCAGCCAGGCCCGCTCGCCGAGCTTGTAGCCGATGGCCTGGCCGGGGATCGTCAGATAGCGGGTCAGCTCGCTCTCCACGAAGTCCGCGGGACGGCTGCTGTGTGCCCCGAAGAACTCCTCGGCCAGCTCCGGCGTCCAGCGCTCGCCCGGGTGGAACGGAGAGTCCGCCGGAATCTCGAGTTCCAGGTGCATGCCGATGTCCACGACGACCCGGGCGGCCCGCATCATCTGCGCGTCCAGGTAGCCGAGCCGCTCCTCCGCGTCCGCGAGGAAGCCGAGCTCGTCCATCAGCCGCTCCGCGTACAGCGCCCAGCCCTCCGCGTTGGCGCTGACCATGCCGACGGAGGCCTGGTAGCGGGACAGGTCCTCGGCGACGTGCGCCCACTGCGCCAACTGGAGGTGATGGCCGGGGACACCTTCGTGGTACCAGGTCGACACCAGGTCGTAGACGGGGAAGCGGGTCAGCCCCATGGTCGGCAGCCAGGTACGGCCGGGCCGGGAGAAGTCCTCCGACGGGGGCGTGTAGTAAGGCGCCGCCGCGCTGCCCGGCGGGGCGATCCGCGACTCCACCTTCCGTACCCGCTCGGCGAGTTCGAAGTGGGTGCCGTCGAGCGAGTCGATCGCCTTGTCCATCAGGCCCTGCAGCCAGTCGCGGACCTCGTCGACGCCCTCGATGTGCCGGCCGTGCTCGTCGAGGTGCGCCAGTGCCACCCACGGTGTGCCGGCACCCGGCAGGACCTTCTCGGCCTCCTCCTTCATCTCGCCGAGGAGCCGGTGGTACTCGGCCCAGCCGTAGGCGTACGCCTCGTCCAGGTCGAGGTCGGTGCCGTTGTAGTAGCGGGACCAGCGGGCGTAGCGTTCCCGGCCCACGGTGTCGGGGGCGCCCTCGATCGCCGGCGCGTACACGTCGCGCATCCAGTCCCGCAGCTCCACCACGGCCGCGGTCGCGGAACGTGCCGCCTCGTCCAGCTCCGCGCGCAGCGTGTCCGGCCCCGGCGCGGCGAAGTCCTCGAACCAGCCCCGGCCCTCGCCGGTGTCCGCCCACTCGGTGAGCTGTCCGACGAACGTGGTGGTCGGCCGCGGCGCCGCGTACAGCTTGCGCTCCAGGCCGAGCGCGAGGGATTCCCGGTAGCCCGCCAGCGCGGCCGGTACCGCGCGCAGCCGCTCGGCGACCGCGGCCCAGTCCTCCTCGGTCTGCGTCGGCGTCACGGTGAACACCTCACGCACCGAGTGGGCGACGGTGCCCAGGTTGCCGACCGAACGCAGCCCTTCGTCGGCCTCGTGCACGGCGAGCTCCGCGGTGAGCCGTTCGCGCAGCAGCCGGGCGCAGCGGCGCTCGATGCCGCTGTCCGCGCCGGGCCGGGCCTCGGCCTCGTCGAGCCGGGCGAGCGTGGCCCGCTGAAGCTCCGCGAGTGCGGCCTGGCCCGCGGGGGAGAGGTCGGGCAGGCGGCGGTAACTCTCCCGCACGCCGAGATACGTACCGGTGACCGGGTCGAGGGCGATGAGGTCGTCGACGTATGCGTCGGCGACCTCGCGGGGCAGCGGGCTGTGGGTCTCAGACATGGCGACCATCCTGGTACGAGGCCCGCCGGACGTCACCCGGATTGAGCCGAGGGCGAAGACGGCAGCAGCGGACCGCAGTCCCACTGCTGGAAGATCAACCGCGTCTCCACGCGTGCCACCTCCCGCCGCGACGTGAACTCGTCCAGCACCAGCCGTTGCAGATCCGCCATGTCCGCGACCGCGACATGGATCAGATAGTCGTCCGGTCCGGTCAGATGGAAGACGGTCAGCGATTCCGGCAGTGCCCGGATCCGCTCCACGAACGGCCCCACCAGCTCCCGCCGGTGCGGCCTGACCTGAACCGACAGCAGCGCCTGGAGCCCTCGCCCCAGCTTGGCCGGGTCCAGCTTCAGCCGATGGCCGAGGATCACTCCGGAGCGCCGCAACCGGCTCACCCGGTCCAGGCAGGTCGACGGCGCGACCCCCACCTGCGCGGCGAGGTCCCGATACGTCGTCCGGGCGTCGTTCTGCAACAGCCGCAGCAGATGAAGATCCACCGGATCCAGTACGACAGAATCGGCCACCGGCCGAACGTAACACGGGAACCGGCCCTCACGGCCCGGCCGGTGTTCACCCTTCGGTCATGGACGCACGCATGGGCACGCGCAGCACCACGAGAGCACTCGCCACCGAGGCCGTGCACGCCGGCCGGGACGACCTGGCCCGGCAGGGCCTGCACGCCCCACCGATCGACCTGTCCACCACCTACCCCGCCTACGACAGCCGCGGTGAGGCCGCCCGGATCGACGCCTTCGCCGCCACCGGCGTACAGCCGGACGGCCCGCCCGTCTACGGACGGCTCGGCAACCCGACCGTCGCCCGTTTCGAGACCGCCCTGGCCCGCCTGGAGGGCACGGAGTCCGCCGTCGCCTTCGCCAGCGGCATGGCCGCGCTCAGCGCCGTCCTGCTGGCGCGCGGCTCCATGGGCCTGCGCCATGTCGTCGCCGTGCGCCCCCTGTACGGATGCAGCGACCACCTGCTGACCGCCGGGCTGCTCGGCTCCGAGGTGACGTGGACCGACCCGGCGGGGGTCGCCGACGCACTGCGTCCCGACACCGGGCTGGTGCTGGTGGAGTCACCGGCCAACCCGACCCTGACCGAGGTCGATCTGCGGGCACTCGCCCGGGACTGCGGCTCCGTGCCGCTGCTCGTCGACAACACCTTCGCCACACCCGTCCTCCAGCGCCCGGCCGAGCACGGGGCGCGACTGGTGCTGCACAGCGCCACCAAGTACCTCGGCGGGCACGGGGACGTCCTGGCCGGCGTGGTGGCCTGCGACGAGGAGTTCGCCGGGCGGCTGCGGCAGATACGGTTCGCCACCGGTGGCGTATTGCATCCGCTGGCCGGCTACCTGCTGCTGCGAGGACTGTCGACGCTGCCGGTCCGGGTCCGGGCAGCCTCGGCGAGCGCCGCCGAACTCGCCCGCAGACTGACTGCCGATGAACGTGTGGCCCGGGTGCACTACCCGCGCATCGGCGGGGCGATGGTCTCCTTCGAGGTGCACGGGGACCCGCACGAGGTGATCGGCGGCGTACGGCTGATCACCCCGGCGGTGAGCCTCGGCAGCGTGGACTCCCTCATCCAGCACCCGGCGTCCATCAGCCACCGCATCGTCGACGCCGGCGACCGCAGGGCCGCGGGAGTCGGCGACCGGCTGCTGCGACTCTCCGTCGGCCTGGAGGACGTCGACGACCTGTGGGCCGACCTGGACGGAGCGCTGGGCTGACCGGACGGGGCGGCCGGGCCGAGACGCGCGCACGCGGAGCGGCCACAGAACGCCGGCGGAGCGGCCCGGCGGAATCCGCCGGGCCGTCTGCGCGTTCGGTCCGCTCGAAGTGCGTGTCCGGACCGCGCGTCCGTCCCCTCTGCGTGGCCCCTCTACGTGTTCCGTGGTGCGACGGCCTACGGTCGGCGACCGACGCGGGAGCCGCTGTGCTCCTGCTCGCCGCGCTCCTCCGGTGTGCGGCGGGCCGGTTCCCGGTCCAGGCGGGCGGTGATGACCAGGGTGCCCTCCTCGATCTGGTAGTCGAGGGGGAGTTCCAGGCCGCGCATCGCGGCGACCATGCCGGTGTTCGACGCCTGTGTCACGGCGTAGACATGGGCGCAGCCCGCCTCGCCGGCCATCGCCGCCAGCCGGGCGAGAAGCTCACCGCCGATGCCCCGGCGCTGCCAGGCGTCCTCGATGAGCAGAGCCACCTCGGTCTCGTCGCCGTCCCACAGCAGGTGGCCGAGGCCGACGATGCGCCCCGAGGCCGTCCGCACGGCGAGCGTGCGGCCGAAGCGCGGGCTGAGCAGGTGGTTCAGGTAGCGGTCCACATCGCCGACCGGCCCGTGGTAGCGCAGGCGCAGGGTCTCGGGCGAGCACCGCTCGTGCATCGCCCGTGCCGCCTCCAGGTCGCCGGTGCAGGCCCGGCTCACGGTGATGTCGCTGCCCTCGGGCAGCGTGAGGACGTCCTGGCCGCGGGGGACCCGGGGGCCGAGCCGGGCGTCCAGCTCCACCAGGGCCCTGACTCGGGCGAACTCGGTGGGTGTGAACGGCAGATACGGCCGCTCCACGGTGATCACACCGCCCTCGGGGGCGCGCAGCCGCATCACGGTGTCCTCCAGGGCCCCCTCGACCGGCACATCCTCCGGCGCCCGCCGGCCGGTACCCGGCGCGGCGGGCAGCGAACGGATCGTGCACCGCCCCAGCAACTTCCGTATCGCCAAAGGGAGTTCCGCGGGGTCCAGGGCCGCACGCGCGGCGAGGCCCAGCATCCGGGTCGGCGCGTCCACCAGGTCGTGGGCGTCGGCCCGCTCGATCCAGGTGTCGGTGCCCCCGGCTCCCGACACCGCCGCCATGAGGCCGGTGCCGGTCAGGCGGGCGGGGACCCGCAGCAGGAACTCGTCGACCGTGGCCGTGCCCAGCGGGTGCGTCTGCAGGCTCAGGATGTCGACGCTCTCCCCGGCCAGCGCCGTGCACAGCGCGGCCAGCGCGCCCGGTTCGTCCCGCACCGTCGTCCGCATCCGCCACAGGGCGCTCTCCAGCGGGGCGCTGCGCCCGGCCCCGTCGGCGGACGACGCGGCCGGCACCCCGTCCCGCGACCCGGCGGCCGGGGCCCGGCCGCCGTCGGTATCGGATGCGGGGGGCGCGTGACCGTGGCGGCGTGCCCACCAACTGTGCAACGCCGCCGTGAACCGTGCGGTCCGTTCGCCCCCCGACCGCCCCTGCGGGGAACGGCCCCGGCGGTCGTGCTTCTCGTCCGGCATGTCTCGGCTCATGCAGCCACTGTGAAGGAAGTGTGTTTCGTGATCACTAACGTGCCATGGCTGACGAGTAAAGAGTTCCTATGGCGCGTATGATCCTTTTGTCGCTTCGCCGGTCGGCGGGTTGTCCATCGACCGGTCACTGACCGACCAGGCCCGGCTGCAACCGCTTCGCGTACAGCACGGTGCCGTCCTGCTCCCGCAACCGTACGGTCAGCTCTCCGCTGTCGCCGTCGATGTCGACCTCGCCGAAGAACTGGTGACCGCCGGCGGGCGAGACGTTCGCCGCGGTCGGCGCCTTCACGAACACCCGCTCAGGGCCGAAGGTGCCGTCGAGCGCGCTCGCAGGGAAGGCACCCGCGTTCAACGGCCCGGAGACGAACTCCCAGAACGGCTCGAAATCGCCGAACGCGGCCCGCGCGGGCTGGTAGTGCTGGGCCGAGGTGTGGTGTACGTCGGCCGTCAGCCACACCGTGCCGGTGATCCGCCGGTGCTTGATGAACCGCAGCAGCTCGGCGATCTGCAGCTCGCGCCCCAGCGGTGCGCCCGGGTCGCCCTGGGCCACCGCCTCGACGTGCTGGGCGCCCTCGCCGGTGTCGGACACGATCAGGCCGAGCGGCATGTCCGCGGCGATCACCTTCCACACCGCCCGGGACCGTGCCAGTTCCCGCTTGAGCCACTCCAACTGCTCGCGCCCGAGGATTCCCTGCGGGTCCACGGCCTGGTCACCGGGGGAGTTGGCGTTGCGGTACGTCCGCATGTCCAGTACGAACACGTCCAGCAACGGCCCCTGCCGCAGCACCCGGTGGACCCGGCCCTCGCGATCGCCCGGCCGCAGCGTGGACATCGGGAAGTACTCGCTGAACGCACGCCGCGCCCGTGCCGCCAGTACATCGACGCTCTTCTCCGTGTACCGGCTGTCCGTGTCCGCGATCCGCTGGCCCGGGTACCAGTTGTTGCGCACCTCGTGGTCGTCCCACTGCACGATCGACGGCACCTGGGCGTTGAACCGGCGGAAGTGCTCGTCGAGCAGGTTGTACCGGAAGTTGCCGCGGAACTCGGCCAGGGTCTCGGCGACCTTGGACTTCTCCTGCGTGGTGATGTTCCGCCAGATGCTGCCGTCCGGCAGCGCGGCGGTCGCCGGGATCGGGCCGTCGGCGTAGACGGTGTCGCCGCTGAACAGGAAGAAGTCGGGGTCGGTCCGGGCCATCGCCTCGAAGATCCGGTAGCCGCCGAAGTCGGGGTTGATGCCCCAGCCCTGCCCCGCCAGGTCGCCCGACCACACGAACCGCACGCCCTCGCGCCGCCGCGCGGGCACCGTCCGGAACGTGCCGGTGACCGGCTCGCCCGAGCGGCGCGGATCGTCCGGGTCGGCGAGCCGCACCCGGTAGTGGATCTGCTCGCCCGCCGGCAGTCCGTGCAGCCGAGTGGTTCCCGTGAAGTCCGTGCCGGGGCCGAGCAGCGGGCCGTGCCGGCGCTGCGGGCGGTGGAACGACTCGGTCGCCGACGTCTCGACGATCATCCGGGCCGGGCGGTCGGAGCGCACCCACACCAGCCCGGAGTCGTGCGTCACGTCGCCCGTCTGCACACCCCACTTCGCTTCCGGACGCCCGGACCGGGCGAAGGCGGGCGTCGGTCCGGCGGCGGGCAGGGCCAGGGCCGCCGAGGCCGCGAGCGAGCCGCGCAGGACGGAGCGGCGGCCGGGGAACGAACGGGGTGACATGAATGCGCCTCCAGAGGGTGGGAGATCCTGCCGGTGTGCGCTGCCACAAGTACTCGGGCGGCACGGCTCGCACACAAACCCCGAGTGAACAACTCGCCACTCCCCCAAGGGGAACGACGCGCCGCCGGTGCCGCTCACCGCCTCCTGGCGTAATCCTCAGACTCCCTCCGCCTCACGTCACGTCACGTCCCGTCGTGCCGTGTCCGGTCGCGTCGCGCCGATCCGGGCGGTCCCGTTCAGCGGCTGCCGTCGAGGAGAACGCGGGCGACCAGGGCGGGGTCGTCGTTCATCGGGACGTGGCCGCAGCCGGGCAGCCGGATCAGCCGCGCCCCGGGGATCGTCCGTTTGGCGCGGACCCCCTGACGGGGGATGAGCAGCCGGTCGCGGGCGCCCCAGGCGACGGTGACCGGGATGCCGGGCACGTCGTCGGTGAACCGCACGGCGGCGCCCGCCCTCAGTGTCTCGGCGAAGCCGGCGGCACCGGCGAGCGCGAGCGTCTCGGCGACCACCGCCTCGGGTGAACGGCGGCCCGGCCGGGCGTAGATGGTGCTGGTCAGTACCGCGCGTCCGACCGCCGAACGGGCGAGCCGCTCGACCAGGGGCAGCGGCATGCGCTCCGCGATCCGTCGCATTCCGGTCAGCACGCCGAAGGCGTACCGTCGCTCCGCCGGGGTCCAGAACCCGGCCGGGGACAGTGCGGTGACGGACCGTACGAGGTTCTCGCGGCCGAGCTCCAGGGCCAGCAGACCACCGAGCGAGTTGCCCGCGACGTGGGGCCGGTCGAGCTCCAGTTTCCCGCACAGGGCGGCGAGGGCGGCGTTCATGGTGGGCAGGTCGTGGACGAGGCCGCCCGGAAGCGCCGGGGAGGCACCGAAACCGGGCAGGTCCACGGCGATCACCTCGCGTTCGGCGGCGAGGATGTCCACGACCGGGTCCCAGGCCTGACGGTGATGACCGATGCCGTGCAGTAGAAGCAGCGGTTCACCGCGGCCCGCGCGTGTGTAGGACAGGGTCACGGTCTGCGGGCCGTGCGGGGAAGTGACCTCGAAGGAGACGGTCGCGGACATGAGGTGCTCCTCGTCTGGGACTCGGGGTGTCCGGGTTCGTGGTGCCGGGGCACGGGGCGGCCGGGACGCCCGGTGGGACACCGGTGTCGACGTCGCCCGACGCCGTAGACAGCTTGTCAGCAATCGCTACCGGCGGGTAGCCCCGGAGCGCCGGGTCCTGGCCCGGGCTCCCGGCTCGGATCCTGCCTCCGGGGCTCGGCCTCGGGGGCTCGGCTTCGGGGGCTCGGCTTCCGGGGCTCGGCACTCGGGTCCCGGTTCTTGGACTCCGGCTCCGGCGTCCTTGTTCCGCGACGCGCCGAATCCGCCTGGACACGGCCGCACGGGTCGGCTGGGATGAAGGGGTGAGCACCGACACCGTGACCGACGCCTTCGAGGAGCACCGCCCCGTCCTCCTGGGGGTGGCCTACCGCATGCTCGGTCGGGTGGCCGACGCCGAGGACGTGGTCCAGGAGGCGTGGCTGCGCTGGGCGGGCGGCAACAGGTCCGAGGTCCGCGAGCCGCGTGCCTACCTGGTGCGCGTCACCACGCGTCTCGCCATCGACCGGCTGCGTCAGATCAAGGCGCGGGGCGAGACGTACGTCGGCCCGTGGTTGCCCGAGCCCTACCTCACCGACTTCGGCGACACCACCCCGGACACCGCCGAGCAGGTGATGCTCACCGACTCGGTCTCGCTCGCCGTCCTGGTCGTCATGGAGTCGCTGTCTCCGCTGGAGCGCGCGGTGTTCGTCCTGCGGGAGGCGTTCGGTTACCCCTACTCCGGCATCGCCGCCCTGCTCGACCGCGGCGAACCGGCGGTGCGCCAGCTCGCCGCGCGGGCCCGCAAGCACGTCGAGGAGCGCCGTCCGCGCTATGACGTCGACCCCGCACAGCGCCGAGAGCTGACCGAGCGGTTCCTGGCGGCGGCGGCCGGCGGTGATCTGGAAGGGCTCATGAAGCTGCTCGCCCCCGACGTACGGCTCATCGGCGACAGCGGCGGCAAGTCGCGCGCCCCGCTGCGTGTCCTGGAGAGCGCCGACAAGGTGGGCCGCTTCCTTGTCGGTATCACCCGTAAGGGGTTCCCCGACTTCTCGGTCCGTCTCCTGGAGCTCAACGGCGGCCCTGCGGCACTGGTCCTCACCGGCGGCAGGCCCGACACCGTCTTCCAACTGGACGTCGTCGACGGGCGGGTCCAGGCGGTCTACATCATCCGCAACCCCGACAAGCTGCGCTCACTGGGGGCTGCCCGGTAGGGGCCGGCCACCCGCACACGGGGCCCGTGTCGTCCGGCGCGGGCCCCGCCGTCATGTCCGATTGGTATTGACCAAGGGTGAAGGCCGCCATATTGTCGCAGAGAAGTGAAACAACCTTTAATAAACAAGGGCGCTGAAACGCCACCGGACCCGGCGATCGCGGAGGACAGTGTGGGGACCACGCAGTTGGAAACGGTGCCGGAACCGAAGTACTGGCATCTCAGGACCGTGCTCAGCGAGGCCCTGGACTCGGAGTTCTCGGTGGGCGAGATCCTGCCCAACGAGCGTGATCTGGCCGCCCGCTTCGGCGTCGCCCGTGCCACGCTCCGCCAGGCACTGGATCAGCTGGAGCTGGAAGGCAGGCTGCAGCGCCGCCGGGGCGTCGGCACCACGGTGGCCCCGCCGCGCATGGGCGTGTCCGTGGGCACGGCGCAGCGCGCCTGGCCCGGCGGACCCGACGACGCCTGGCAGGCCGTGGACTGCACGCTCGAAGCGCCGCCCGCGACCGTCGCCGAGACCCTGGTGACCGGCCGGGACGAACCCGTGCACACCGTACGACGGTCCCGGGTCTCGCAGGGCCGGCCCGTCGCCGCCGAGTTGCTGTACATCCCCGCTTCCTCGGTGCCCGACCTCTCCGCCATCGACGCCCCGTCGGGGGCGGCCCGCGCGCGTGCGGTACTGCGCGAGCTGCAGCACCTGGAACTGGAGCGGCACGAGAACGCGGTGGAACTCGGCTCGGCCCGCGCGGACGACGCCAAGGAGCTGGACCGGCTGCCGGGCGCGCCCGTCCTCGTCGTCACCACCTCCTTCATCGCCCGGGGCCGTGTCGCCGCGCTGTCCGTCGCCACCTACCGCGCGGACACCTGCCGGCTGACCTTCGGCGACTTCGGAGGCGTGGAGATCCATCACGGTCTCGAGCGCCGCGCCTCCTGAGCGCCGGGGTCTCGAGCGCCGTGCCTCCTGAGCACCGGCACGTCCGGGCGCCGTCCGCTGTGAGCGGGACGTGCGCGACCGGCGGAGTGCGCACTGCGGGAGAGCCGAGCAGACCGGCCGCGGGGCACACCGACCGCCGCCGGGGCCGGGCACGCGAAGACGCGGGGTGCCGCGCGAGCGGTGCGCCGCCTACCGGCGGGCCGTCACCGTGCCCTCCACCGCGAAGAGCTGCTCCTCCACATGCTCCAGGGCGAATCGCACCGCGCCCGTCGCCACCGCCGCCTCCCCGAGGCGGGACAGCGCGACCTTCGGCGGGCGCAGGCAGTAGCGGGCCAGTTCGCGCCGCAACGGCTCCAGTACGCCGTCCAGTCCGGCCGCCCAGCCGCCGATCACGACGAGTTCCGGGTCGAGGGCCAGCACCAGCGCCGCCACGTCGTGGACCAGCCGCTGAATGAAGCGGTCCATGGCCGCGAGGGCCCGTTCGTCGCCCTCGCGGGCCCGGGCGAAGACCTCGGCCACCGCCTGCTCGTCGAGCGGGTGCAGCGGCTCGTCCGTGGTGGACAGCAGCTTCTCCGGGGTCGCCTCGCGACCCAGCAGATGCAGCGCGCCTATCTCACCGGCCGCCCCGCCGTATCCCCGGTGCAGCCGGCCCCCGATCAGTGAACCGGCACCGGGACTCAGCCCGGCCAGCACGAACACCACGTCGTCGGTCCCGGTGGCGACACCCTTCCAATGCTCGGCCACGACCGCAGCGTTGGCGTCGTTCTCGACCAGCACCGGACACTTGAAGGACCGGCTCAGCCGCTCGCCCAGCCCCAGTCCCGTCCACCCGGGCAGCGCCGTGCCCAGCCGTACGGTGCCGTCCGCCTCGACGATCCCGGGCGTCCCCACGCCCACGGCGCGCAGCGAGTCGCGCGGCACCCCGGCCCGGCGCAGCAGCTCGGCGACGGCGGCGCGCAGCCGTTCCAGCCGCTCGTCGGCGTCGGCCGTCTCCCCGATGTCCTTGGCCTGGGCGCCGATCACCCGGCCGTCGAGGTCGGCCAGCAGCGCCGCCACCCGGTGCGGCCCGATCTCCAGGCCCAGCAGATGCCCGGCCTCCGCCCGGAAGCGGAACCTCCGGGCCGGCCGCCCCTGGCGCCGCGCCGCACCCTCCTCTGCCGCCTTCTCCACGACGAGGCCCGCCTCGATCAGACCCTCCACGACGCCTTCGACGGTGGGCCGGGACAGCCCTGTCACCCTCGTGACCTCGGTCAGCGTGGAGCAGTGCGTGGCCCGCAGCGCGTGCAGTACCACCGCGGAGTTGATCCTTCGCAACAGCGAGGGATCCCCGCCGGTCAGCCGACTCACGGTCCGTCCTCCCCGCTCGTGCGCGTGTGGGGCGGATCGTACTCGGCACGGCGGACCCCGGCGACCACCGGGCACGACCACCCCGGGCCACGACCGGAACCCGCCGTATCCCGCCCCGACCGACCGACCGACCGGCCGACCGCTCACGCGATCCGCCCCCGCGTTCCGTCACGTGGCCCGGCCCCGACGGGACCGTCTCACCCGGGCGCCACGAACCCCGACTCGTACGCCGTGATCACCGCCTGCGTACGGTCGCGCGCCCCGAACTTCGCCAGCACCGCGCTCACATGCGACTTCACCGTCTCCACCCCCACCACCAGCCGGCCGGCGATCTCCGCGTTCGACAGGCCCCGCGCCATCAGCCGCAGCACCTCCGCCTCCCGCTCGGTCAGCCGCGCCCGCTCCAGCACGGCCCGCGCCGCGCGGTTGCCGCTGCTCTCGCCGTACTCCGCGGCCAACTGCCGTACCGACGCGGGGAACAGCAGCGACTCGCCCTCGGCGACCAGCCGCACCGCGTGCACGATTTCGGCGGGCCGCGCCCGCTTCAGCAAGAACCCGTCGGCACCCACGCGCAGCGCCTCGTACACGTACTCGTCCTGCTCGAACGTCGTCACCACGATGATCTTCGGCGGGTCCTCGACCGTCCGCAGCACGGCGCGGGTGGCCTCGATGCCGTCCATGAGCGGCATGCGCACGTCCATGGCGACCACATCCGGCCGCAGCCGCCGCACCAGCGGAATCACCGCCGCCCCATCGGCCGCTTCCCCGACCACCTCGATGTCCGGCTGCGCCTCCAACACGGCCCGCAGGCCCGCACGTACGAGGGGTTCGTCGTCGACGAGGAGAACGGTGATCGGCATCCGGTCAGCCTAGATCAACGCGCCCCTGTTCAACCCAGCGGCAGCTCGACCCGGACCCGCCAATCGCCCTCGTCCGGGCCGGTCCGCGCCCGGCCACCCAGCAGCGCGGCGCGCTCGCGTATGCCGCGCAGCCCGCTGCCGCGGCCGGGGCCCGGTACCGCCTCGGCCAGCGGATTGCGGATCTCCAGCAGCAGTGTGCCGTCGGCGACGCACACCCTCGCCTGCACAGGAACCGGCCCCGCATGCCGCAACGCGTTGGTCAGGGACTCCTGGAGGATGCGGTACCCCTCGCGTGAGACCGGGCCCGGCACGGTCTCCAGGGGGCCGGACACCTCGGCCTCGAGCTTCACCCCGGAGGCACGGGCGGACTCCAGCAGACGGTCGGCGTCCACGAGCGTCGGCCGGCTGCTCACGGGTCTCTCCGGCTCGCGCAGGATGCCGAGGACCCGGTCCAGGTCCTCCAGAGCGGTCCGG
The DNA here is from genome assembly GCF_036634175.1 of Streptomyces sp. P9-A2. NCBI lineage: Bacteria > Bacillati > Actinomycetota > Actinomycetes > Kitasatosporales > Streptomycetaceae > Streptomyces > Streptomyces sp. P9-A2. The sequence goes on along the minus strand of NZ_JAZIFX010000001.1, from coordinate 1,020,746 downwards.
CCGGTCTCCTCGATGGCCTCCAGGGCCCGGTCGGTGAACGCGGGATCGCGCGCCGTCCGCGCGGCACCGGCCTGCACCACGGCGACGGTCAGGGCATGTCCGATGGTGTCGTGCAACTCGCGGGCGATGCGGGTCCGTTCCAGAAGCTGTTCGGTACGGCTCTCCAGCGCGGCCAGGCGCTCGGCGGGGGAGGGGCCCAGCAGCCGCAGGGCGAGCACGGTGATGAGCCTGCCCGCCCCGACGACCACCCCGGCGAGCAGGACTATCGGCAGGGGAATCAGCAGCGCGTGCCACCAGTGCTGTCCGGGAACCTGCACGAACGTCGAGGGATCCGGTGTGCCGCCACGGGCCGTCGCCGCCAAGTCAGTGGCGAGCATGGGGAGGTGAATGGTCAGGATGGCGACCGCACTGCCGAGGAACAGACGGCACTGGAGCCACAGGACGGTCCGCCCACGGTCGCCCCAGCTCGCGGCCGGCGTCGAGACGATCTCCGTGTAGCGCGCGCTTCCCGCGACGCCGGGGTCTTCGGGGCTCCCTGCGCTCCTGCGATCGCGAGGGAGGTCCACGCCGGGACGTCGGCCGAGGAGCAGCACATCGGCCTGCATCCCCTCGATCGTCCGCATCGCGGGCACCAGCCCGGCGAGTGCGAGGACCATCACCGCCACGTACATGCGCGAGCTGTCGATGAGAGCCCAGACGGTCGGCCACACGCAGGCGACGAACAGATGCAGCCACCGGGTGTACGTCACCGCCCGGGTGAACGGACGCAGCATGCGAACCATGGGGGACATCGTGGCATCCCCCACCGACAACGGGCCTCCCCCGCAGGAGGGAGACGCTCTCCCCTCCCGGGGGAGGCGCACGCCTCCTGTCGGCGGCCAGGCTGGCACACATGACCAGCATCGACGTCCACGACCTGACCAAGGAGTACGGCAGCCGGCGCGCCGTCGACCATCTCACCTTCCACGTCCCGCCCGGCCGCGTCACCGGGTTTCTCGGCCCCAACGGCGCCGGAAAGTCCACCACCATGCGGCTGCTGCTAGGTCTCGACCGGCCGACATCCGGCTCCGCCACCATCGGCGGCCAGGACTACGCCACACTGCGCGAACCCCTGCGCCGCGTCGGTGCCCTGCTGGACGCGCAGGCCGCGCACGACTCCCGCACGGGCCGGGACCACCTGCGTGTCCTGGCCGTGAGCAACCGCGTCCCGGACCGCCGGGTCGACGAGGTACTGGCGGAGACCGGCCTGGCCTCGGCGGCCACGCGCAGGGTGCGGACGTACTCCCTGGGCATGCGCCAGCGGTTGGGCATCGCCGCCGCGCTGCTCGGTGACCCGGAGGTGGTCATGCTCGACGAGCCCTCCAACGGGCTCGACCCGGAAGGCATCGTGTGGATCCGCACCCTGCTGCGCCGCCTCGCGGACGAGGGGAGGACCGTCCTGGTCTCCAGCCACCTGATGAACGAGACCGCCTCCTTCGCCGACCACCTGGTCGTCCTCGGGCGGGGCCGGCTGCTGGCCGACACCCCGGTGCGGGAGTTCATCCGCGCACGGGTGCGGCCCACCGTCCGCGTCCGCACCTCCGACCCCACCGCCCTCAAGGACGCGCTCGCCAGGGAGGGCCACGCCATGGCGGAACACCCGGACGGGCACTGGACCGTGCCGGACGCGCGGGTGGACGACATCGGACGCCTCGCCTCCGCCGCGGGTGTACCGATCCTCGAACTCGCCGCGGACGAGGGCACGCTGGAGCAGGCCTACCTGGACATCACAGCAGCCGAGACCGAGTTCGTCGCACCGCCCCAGGAGGCCTGACCATGCAGTTCGCACCCGTACTCCACGCCGAGTGGCTGAAGATCCGCACGCTCCGCTCGCTTCTGGGCGCGCTGGCGGTGCTGTTCGTGACGACCACCGCGCTCTCCGCGCTCGCCGGTACGTCGAGCACGTCGGAACCTGAGTTCGACCCGTTGTTCACGACCCAGTTCGGGGTCTTCCTGGGGCAGATCGCCGCGATCTCCTTCGGTGCCATGGCGGTGTCGGCCGAGTTCCGCAACGGTGCGCTGAGACTGTCGCTGGCGGCCGTCCCGCAGCGCGGGCACTGGTTCGCGGCCAAGATGACCGCCATCGCCCTGCCTGCGCTCGCCGTCGGCCTGCTGACCGCCCTGGCCTCCCTCTTCGCGGCGAGGGCGACGCTGGGCCCGGCGGCGGACGGGCTCACCACGGGCGAGCAGGTGCGCGCGGTCGTGGGCTGCGGCATCTACCTCATGCTGATGGCCCTGTTCGCGGCCGGACTCGCGACCCTGCTGCGCAGCGGCGTGACGACGCTGTCCCTGCTGATCCCGTTCATCCTGATCGTGTCGTTCGTGATCGGGGACGCGGCCGGTACCGCCATCGAGTTCATGCCCGACCGGGCCGGACAGGTGATCCTCCAGCAGACGTACGACGGCCCCCTCGGACCCTGGTCGGGGCTCGGAGTGACCGCCCTGTGGACCGCCGCGGCGCTGCTGGCGGGGGTCTGGAGCCTGCGCCGCCGGGACGCCTGACGGACGGGATCCTGATACCGCGTCAAGTGCCGGCGCCGTCGGGTTCACCGGATCCATGAGCATCGCACAGCACGTCGCTCTCATCGACGGGCTGTGCTTCGCCCTTTTCCCGGTGGAGCACGGCCCGTCGGACGACTGCTTCGTGGGACCGGGCCACCGTGTCGCCGTACCGGCGCCCGGTCCGGACCGCACGCGGCGACTCGGCCGCCGGTCCCTCAGGGACCCTTCCACGGGACTCGACGGCACCCGGTCACCCGCGTACGCCCCACGCCGTCAGGGAGTCATCCTGGGTCAAATCGGCCTGTACATCGCAGTTGTGACTTGTAAAGAAGGAGATGCAAAGGGCCTGACGCGGGGACAGCGAAGCTAGACAGAATCAGTGTTGAAGTGTAAACATCAAGTTGCTGCCTCGCATACCTGCGGGGCAGCTCTCCGTGGATCTCCGGTTGGATTGAAGGTCGCCCCGTCGGTAGAAGCCGACGCCTTGCGGCCGGTTTGCGGGCCCAAAGGGCCCGCTGTTTTGCGAACGCCCCCGGCTTCAGCGGCGACACGTCGGGCGGCGGGCTGGAGTACCTCCCTGCGCCTCCGGCGCAGGGGTGCGTTTGGCGTGTTCTGGGCGAGTCCTCGGTGCGGTCGCTGACGCCGGGCTCGTACGAGTCGAAGGAGGTGGCGTGTGTCGGGCGGAACGGATACAGCCCAGTTCAGCGCCTTGGTCGTTGTCGGTCTGCTGGTCCTCTTCTACGGGGGGACCTTTCTGATTTCGACCCGTATCGGCAAGAAGGAGGAGAACGCCGACGGGTACATGACGGCCGGCAACAACATCGGATTCGGTATCTCGGCCGCCAGCATGACGGCGACGTGGATCTGGGCTGCTTCGATGTACGCGTCCGCCACGTCGGGTTACACCTACGGCATCTCGGGCCCCATCCACTACGGGCTCTGGGGCGCCCTGATGATCCTTTTCATCTACCCCTTCGGCAGGCGCATCCGTAAGGTCGCCCCCAAGGCGCACACCCTGGCGGAAGTCATGTACGCCCGCCACGGCCGCTCCAGCCAGCTGATGCTCGCGGGCTCCAACGTCGTCGGCAGCCTCATCAGCCTGATGTCCAACTTCATCGCCGGCGGCGTGCTGATCTCGCTCCTGTCACCGTTCAACTTCATCCAGGGCGTCATCTGCGTCGCCGCGGGTGTTCTCCTCTACACGCTGTGGTCCGGGTTCCGCGCCTCCGTCATGACCGACTTCGTGCAGGTCGTCGCGATGCTCGGTGCCGTGGCCGTGATCGTCCCGTTCATCTTCTTCGCGGCCGGCTTCCCCGCGGCGTTCGAGACCGGCGCGGACAACCTGACCCCGCAGCAGGGCAACTTCTTCTCCAGCGAGGCCTTCATGGGGCAGGGCGCCCCCTACATCGCCGCGGTGCTGGCCTACGCGATCGGCAACCAGACCATCGCCCAGCGGCTTTTCGCGGTGAAGGAGAGCCTGATCAAGCCGACCTTCATCACCGCGACCATCGGATACGGCGCCATGGTGATCGGCATCGGCATGCTCGGCGTACTGGCTCTCTACCTGGGCTTCGAACCGTCCGGTGGCGACCTCAACAACCTCATCCCCGAGATGGCCGCCGAATACCTGCCGCCCGCGCTGCTGGCCCTGTTCTTCATCATGATCGTCGGCGCGCTGTCCTCCACCGCCGACGCGGATCTCGCCGCCCTCGCGTCGATCACCATGGCCGACGTCTACGGCCAGGGTGTCGGCAAGGAGAAGGCCGACCCGAAGACGATGCTGCTGGTCGGCCGGATCACCATGGTGGTGGCCACCGCACTGGCCGTCACCTTCGCCAGCCTCCAGCTGAGCATCCTCGACCTGCTGGTCTTCGTCGGCGCGCTGTGGGGCGCGCTCGTTTTCCCGGTGCTGGCCAGTTTCTACTGGGAGAAGGTCACCAGCAGGGCCTTCACCACCTCGGTGCTCGCGGCCCTCGCGGTGTTCCTGCCCGTGCGCTTCAGCTGGATCCCCGTGGACGGTGCCTTCGGCATCGTCGTGGACGTGCTGGCGGTCATCGGCATCGGTGTCGTCCTCGGCCTGATGGTGTTCGGCTTCCTGGGCGCCAAGGCGGCCAAGATCGTCGGTGTGCTGGCCGTGCTGGTCTCCGCGCCGTTCGCCATCGGATCCCTGCACGAGTACGCGACGCTGTGCGGTTCGCTCGTCGCCTACTCGGTGAGCACCGTCATCTGCTGGGGCATGTCCGTACGCAACCGGCAGGGATTCGACTTCGCCGTCATCGCACAGCGCACCGGCGACTTCGACGACGGCGGCGCGGCCGCGGCGGCCGTCGAAACGCCCGGCATCCCGGGCCGGGGGAAGGAGCCCGGAGGCTCCCCGGACGCGGGCGACCTCGAGCCCGCCGCACACACCAAGTGAGACAAGAGGAGGCACCGTGACCGTCGCCCTGAGCGTCTACGTCCTGATGTGGCCCGTCGTCGTGGCCGTCGTCCTGTTCGTGATCAGCCGTGGATTCTTCCGCGAGTGGCTCGAAGCCCGTCGCAACGGCCAGGACATGATCTGACCCGTGCCGCAGCGCCCGGCCCCGTCCTCAGGACCCCACGGGGGTTCCGAGGGCGGGGCCCGCACGCATCAGGCCCCGGCCCTTCCCCGGTCCTGCCGTCACGCTCCCGTCCGTCACGCTCCCGTCCGTCACGCTCCCGTCCGTCACGCGACGGACGACGCGAGCCGACGGCAGGACCCGGGCGAGCGGGTCAGAGAATGGCCCCAGGCGTGTAGCCGGCGGCCTCCGGGTGCTGCTTGACGATCTCGTCGACACGGCCCACGACGGCGGCGACCTGGGCGCTCGCGGCACCCGTGAACGACAGCTTGTCCGCCATCAGCGCGTCCAGTGCGGACCTGTCGAGGGGGATCCGCTCGTCGGCCGCGAGCTTGTCGAGCAGGTCATTGCGCTCGGCGCCCCGCTCACGCATCGCGAGGGCCGTGGCGACGGCGTTCTCCTTGATCGCCTCGTGCGCGACCTCACGGCCGACACCCGCGCGCACCGCGCCCATCAGCACCTTGGTGGTGGCGAGGAACGGCAGATAGCGGTCCAGCTCCCGGGCGACGACCGCCGGGAACGCGCCGAACTCGTCGAGCACCGTCAGGAACGTCTCCAGCAGACCGTCGAGCGCGAAGAACGCGTCGGGAAGCGCCACCCGGCGCACCACCGAACAGGACACGTCGCCCTCGTTCCACTGGTCGCCCGCCAGCTCCCCGGTCATCGAGGCGTAGCCGCGCAGGATCACCATCAGACCGTTGACGCGCTCGCAGGAGCGGGTGTTCATCTTGTGCGGCATCGCGGACGAGCCGACCTGGCCCGGCTTGAAGCCCTCGGTGACCAGCTCGTGCCCGGCCATCAGCCGGACCGTCTTCGCCAGCGACGACGGCGCCGCCGCCAGCTGCACCAGCGCGGTCACCACCTCGTAGTCCAGCGACCGCGGATATACCTGGCCGACCGAGGTGAACGCCTCGGCGAACCCCAGGTGCCCGGCGATCCGCCGCTCCAGCTCCGCGAGCCGGTCCGCGTCGCCGCCCAGCAGGTCCAGCATGTCCTGCGCCGTACCGACCGGGCCCTTGATGCCCCGCAGCGGATAACGGCCCAGCAGCTCCTCCAGTCGGCCGTACGCGACGAGAAGCTCGTCGGCGGCGGTGGCGAAGCGCTTGCCGAGCGTGGTGGCCTGGGCCGCCACATTGTGCGAGCGGCCGGCCATGACCAGCTCGCCGTACTCACCGGCCAGCCTGCCGAGCCGGGCCAGCACCGCCACCGTACGGTCGCGCATCAGCTCCAGCGACAGCCGGACCTGCAACTGCTCCACGTTCTCGGTGAGGTCGCGGGAGGTCATCCCCTTGTGCACGTGCTCGTGCCCGGCGAGGTCGTTGAACTCCTCGATCCGTGCCTTCACATCGTGCCGGGTGACCTTCTCGCGCTCGGCGATCGAGGCCAGGTCGACGGTGTCGAGGACCCGCTCGTAGTCGGCGATCGCGGCGTCCGGCACCTCGACACCGAGGTCCTTCTGCGCCCGCAGTACGGCGAGCCAGAGCTGTCGCTCCAGCCTCACCTTCTGCTCGGGCGACCAGAGCGTGGCGAGCTCGGCGGAGGCGTAACGTCCGGCGAGGACGTTCGGGATACGGGGCTTGGCGGGCGCAGCAGTCACGTGCACGGAGTTTACTGGTGATTCGTGCAGGTCGGCGCCACGGGTGATTCGGAGGAAGGTACGAGGCGAGGGAGCGCTCCCCCGCCGTCACCGCACGTCGTACGGCAGTAGCTCGGGGCGCTTCGGCGGGAGACCGTCGCCCGAGGAGCGGCCGGTGAGGCGGCGGCTGATCCACGGGAGCAGGTGCTGCCGTGCGAACCTGGCGTCCGCGACCCGGCGCGCAGACCAGTTCGGCGGCAGCGTGGCCGCCGGGGGCAGCTGCCACTCGGGGTCCTCGGGCGGGTAGCCCAGTGTCTGCCACACCGCCTCCGCGACCCGGCGGTGCCCGTCGGCCGTCAGGTGCAGCCGGTCCACGTCCCACAGCCGCTGATCGCTGAGCGAGGGCGCCCCGTACAGGTCCACGACCAGCGCGCCGTGTCGTTCGGCCAGCTCGTCGACACAGGTGAACAGCGCCTCCATGCGCGGCCGGAAGCGCTCCTGCACGGGGCCCTGACGTGCCGGGCTGCGCATCAGCACCAGTTGCTCGCAGTGCGGGGCCAGCCGCTCCACCGCCTCGGTCAGCAGGTCCCGCACCATGACCATGTCGCACTTGGGCCGCAGCGTGTCGTTCAGCCCGCCGACCAGGGTGACCACGTCGGCCCGCATGGCCGCCGCCTCCTCCACCTGCTCGTCGACGATCTGGCGGATCAGCTTGCCGCGCACCGCGAGATTGGCATACCGGAACCCGGGAGCGACGGCCGCCATCCGTGAGGCGAGGAGGTCGGCCCACCCCCGGTACGTGCCGTCGGGCAGCAGGTCCGACATGCCCTCGGTGAAGGAGTCGCCGACCGCGACCAGGCTGGTGTGAGTGGGGTTCGTCTGCATGGCGACAGAGATGATATCCCGTGCGCATACCCGGCGGTCGGTCGGTCGGTTTCCTTCCTGCTCCAGGCATGTCGGCCCTCGTGCTCCGTCCCCGGCCCGGTTCCGTCCGTCCCCGGCCGGGTTCGTCCGGGCCCGCCGGTCCTCCCGGCCGGGCATCGCTCAGGCCCGCTGGCCGAACAGCTTCTGCAGCACGTCCTCCATCGTCACCAGCCCCGCCAGCCGCCCGTCCGACCCGAGCACGGCCGCCAGGTGCGTACGGCTGCCGCGCATCGCGGTGAGGACGTCGTCCATCGGCGTGCTCTCCCGCACCCGTGCGATGGAGCGCATGTCCCGCAGCAGGAACGGCATGTCGCGCGGTGAGGCGTTGAGAGCGTCCTTCACGTGCAGGTAGCCGACGATCCGCCGGCCCTCGTCCACCACCGGGAAGCGGGAGTACCCGGACTCGGCCGAGAGCTGCTCCAGCCCCTCGGGAGTGACACCCACGCGCGCGTAGACCACGCTCTCCAGCGGCAGCACCACGTCCCGCACCGGCCGGCGGCCGAGTTCCAGCACGTCGTTCAGACGCTCCTGCGCGCGGTCGTCGATCAGGCCCGCCTCGCCGGAGTCCTTCACCATCTGCGCCAGCTCCGCGTCGGAGAAGGTGGCCACGATCTCGTCGCGCACCTCGACCCGCAGCAGCCGCAGCAGCGTGTTGGCGAAGGCATTGATCGTGAAGATCACCGGGCGCAGCGCCCGGGACAGCGCCACCAGCGGCGGACCGAGCAGCAGCGCGCTGCGCACGGGTTCCGCGAGGGCGATGTTCTTCGGCACCATCTCGCCCAGCAGCATGTGCAGATACGTCGCGAGCGACAGGGCGATCACGAAGGACACCGCGTGCCCCGCGCCGGCCGGCACGCCCAGCGAATGGAACGCCGGTTCCAACAGGTGCGCGATGGCCGGCTCCGCGACCACACCGAGGACCAGGGTGCACAGCGTGATGCCGAGCTGCGCGGCCGCCATCAGGGCAGACACGTGCTCGAGGCCCCACAGCACGTTCTTGGCTCGCCGGTCGCCCTGTTCGGCATACGGCTCGATCTGGCTGCGGCGCACCGAGATCAGCGCGAACTCGGCACCCACGAAGAAGGCGTTGACGACCAGCGTCGCCAGACCGATCAGCAGTTGTACGGCAATCATCGCCGGGCCCTCTTCTCACGCGTCGTGCCGTGTCTCCTGCCGTCCGTCCCGCCGTCCGACCCCGTGCTCGACCTGGCGCCCACGCTTTCGCCGGCAGCGTCCTGCGGGTGCGCGTCGGCGAGCGGCGCGTGCAGCAGTACGCGTGCCGCGCGGCGGCCGGTGGCGTCCAGTACCTCCATCCGCCAGCCGGCTACCTCCAGGGTGTCGCCGACGGCGGGGATCCGGCCCAGCTCGGTGGCCACGAGCCCGGCCAGGGTCTCGTACGGCCCGTCCGGCGCGCGCAGGCCCACCCGCGCGAGCTGGTCCACGCGCGCGGAGCCGTCGGCCGAGAACAGGTCGTGCCCCTCCTCGTCCGAACCCGTCCGGGCCAGGTCGGGGGTCTCGTGCGGGTCGTGCTCGTCGCGGACCTCTCCGACGACCTCCTCGACGATGTCCTCCAGTGTGGCCACGCCCGCCGTACCGCCGTACTCGTCGATCACCACGGCCATGGTGCGCCGGCCGGAGAGCCGGTCCAGCAGCCGGTCGACGGTGAGTGATTCCGGGACCAGCAGCGGCTCGCGCATCATCTCCGACACGCGGACCCGGGTGCGGCGCTCGGCAGGCACCGCCAGTACGTCCTTGATGTGCGCGGTGCCGACCACCGAGTCGAAGGTGCCGCGGTACACCGGGAACCGTGACAGGCCCGTCGCCCGGGTCGCGTTCGCCACGTCCTCGCAGGTCGCCTGGACCTCCAGTGCGACGACCTGGACGCGCGGGGTCATCACGTTCTCCGCGGTGAGATCGGCGAGGTTCAGGGTACGGACGAACAGCTCCGCAGTGTCGGCCTCCAGGGCGCCCGCCTTGGCGGAGTGCCGGGCCAGCGCCGCCAGCTCCTGGGGGCCGCGCGCGGAGGCCAGTTCCTCCGCGGGCTCCACACCGAAGCGGCGCACTATGCGGTTGGCCGTGTTGTTCAGGTGCGAGATGAAGGGGCGGAAGGCGGCACTGAACCAGCGCTGCGCGTTGCCCACGTTCTTGGCGACGGCCAGCGGCGACGAGATCGCCCAGTTCTTGGGCACCAGTTCGCCGACCACCATCAGGAAGACGGTCGACAGCGCGGTGCCGAGCACCAGGGCCAGGGAGCTCGCCACCGACTCGGAGGCACCGACGCTCTCCAGCGGGCCGGAGATCAGCGCGGCGATCGACGGCTCGGAGAGCATGCCGACCACCAGGTTGGTGACCGTGATGCCGAGCTGTGCGCCGGAGAGCTGGAAGGTCAGGTTCCGTACGGCCTTGAGCGCACCGGGGGCGCCGCGCTCGCCGCGCTCCGCCGCCCGTTCCAGGTCGGACCGCTCGACCGTGGTGAGGGAGAACTCGGCCGCGACGAACGCGCCGCACGCGAGGGAGAGCAGGATCGCCACCAGGAGAAGGAGTACCTCGGTCATCGGGCCACCCCCGCCCCACGACCGAACCGGAAGCGGATGAGTATGCGATGTGATGTGCGGCGACGTCGGGTGCTTCGATGCCGCGTTCTACTGGGGGGCTCGCCCATGGGCGGACGCACACAACCTTTCATGAAGGACCGAGTTACCCTCCCAGGGTAAAGGACCAGCAAAGGTCTCCGGCGAGGTCGTCCGCCGTCCGCCCGCAGGTTCAGGGCCTGCCGTCCGGGGTGCGGCCCGGCAGCGGCTTGACCCAGCTTCGCCGGTGTTCCTCGGGCGCGTACCCGGCGGCGTCCCACGCGCGGTGCGCGGTCTCGTTGCGCCGCAGCACCATGGCGTCCGCGCGGCGCCCGCCGAGGCCCGCGAACCGCTCCTCGGCAGCGGCCGGCAGCGCCGAGGCGACGCCCTGCCTGCGGTGGTCCGGGTGCACCGCGAGGCGGTACAGGTGGCAGCGCCAGCCGTCGAATCCTGGCTGATCACAAACATCGCCTACAACGGTTTGACCCAGCGCCGCCAGCGGTCCTCGCGATGGTAGCCACCCGCGGCCCACGTGTGGTGGGCCTGTTCGTTGGCTTCCAGGACCATGGCGTCGACGCGTCGCCCGCCCAGGGCGGCGAAGCGTTGTTCTGCGGCTTCCAGCAGGGCGGTGGCGATGCCCTGCCGACGGTGGTCGGGGTGTACGGCGAGTCGGTAGGCGGAGCATCGCCATCCGTCGAAGCCGGCTATGACGGTTCCGGTGAGGATGCCGTCGCGTTCTGCGAGGAGCAGGGCTTCGGGGTCTCGTGTGATGAGTCGGGCCACCCCGTCGTGGTCGTCGCTGATGCTGGTTCCTTCCGCGGCGTCGCGCCAGAACCGCAGCACGGTGTCGATGTCCGAGAGGGCGGCGCAGCGGATGTGAAGATCGCTCATGGGGTGAGCCAAGCAGAGCGCCGGCCTGTCCGGCGAACGATTTCCGTGCCGAGGGTGGACATCGCGGGCTGCTCCCCGTCATAGGCAGGGCCGGGAGGAGGGACAGCTCCTCCCGGCCCTGCCGATGGCGTGCGTCCTGCGGCTACTCGTCGGCGGCTTCGTCTCCCTGTTCCCCGGGCGGCGCCGACCGCCGGTATTGGGGGTGGTCGAGGTCCAGCTGTTTCGCTGCGTGCAGGGGCACGGGGTACACACGATTTCGATGGATCACGCCCCCGCTGTGATCCCTGGCCTCACGTCTTCGAGGATGAGGGCTGGAAGGATGGACAGTCCCAGATTCTGAAGATCCACGTTCGGGCCGGCGGCCTTCTCGGTAACGCCAGGCGGCCAGCCGGTCCAGTGTCGATACCAAGCCTTCCCGGTCGTCACTGAGAAGTGCTGCCATGAGCGACACGACGTCGGCGCGGGAGCTGTCTGCTGGAGCCGGGAGCGTGGCCAACATCGACGGTGCGTGCTGGTCATGAGCCTTACAGACCGCTGTGAGGGCGGCGAGAGCGAATCGGACGGCACCGCTCTCGTCTTCCCACCGGGACAGCAGCCTCGGCAGCTCGCTGACGATGGCCCGCCGTGTCAGGTACTCAGCTGCGGATTCCTCCCAGCCGCACCCGAGTGCTGTGACGCGGTCGGCCGAGGAGACTGCTGCCGCCGGCCCCGAGGCAGCGAGCCGCAACAGGTCGCCGAGCAGAGCCAACCGGCTGCCGGGAGCGACGCTGTCGTCACAGACCAGCTCCGTAAGGAAGGGGACAGCCTCGGCCGTGGTGTCGGTGCAGGTGCCTTGGTGGGCTACGGCATCCGCGAGATCGCCGAGGAACTCGCCCGTCGTCTCGTAGGGCTCGCCGAACGCGAACTCCTCATCGAGCAGCCACCCCACGGCGTCCGGCGCGTTCTCCGCACTGCCGTACATGCGTTCTGCGGCCGCCACCACGGCCTGGACCACCGCTGCGGGCTCGCCGACTCCGCCGCAATTCCACGGCGGACCAGCCGGAGGTCGCGCGGGATCCTCGGGCAGAGGAATGGGAAGGGCGACCTCGGCGCCGGGCTGGTCATGGACCAGGCCATCCCTGGTGAAGACTGCTTCGAGAGTCGCAGCATGCCCCTCGCTGTGCCCCTGCTGAAAGCCGCCGTGGGTGTGGGCCATGGAGGCCACCCGAATTCGTTCGCCGCGGAGGAACGGCTCGAGAGCCATGCGCTCGTACCCGCTGCAGACGGCCAGCGAGAAGACCTGCCACCACCCCTCCAGCTCCGGGTCCATCGACGGCTTGCCGTACCAGAAGCTGGATGGAACAAACCGGAAGTGATCATGGACCCGCACTGCCGTCAGACGGTGCCCCATCCCGGAAAGCTCGGCCGCAGCGGCGCGGGCAGCATGCTCACTCGGCAGGCTGAGGTTCCCCCGAGATGCGGGGAGTGGTGACAGTAGGTCAGATAGGACTCTCAGGGAGGAGCCCTGCTGATGCCTGCCCCGAGGAAGTACCCGCTGGAGTTGCGTGAGCGTGCGGTGCGGATGTATCGCGCCGCGGAGCCGAAGCCCGTGATCCGCCGCATGGCTGAAGAACTCGGTGTCCATCACGAGGCCCTCATGACACCAGCCTGGGCAGGGTTCGGGAGCAGCTCGTAGCCCGACCGTGTGACGTGCCCGGTCGAAGTGCGGCTGCGTTGCGCGCCGGTCCGTCCCACCCGCGGCGCAGGGTGCTTTCGTCGGGGGGGCCGGGTGTGCGACGGCTCCTGTGTCGGTCCTGACGGGCCGGCCGACGTCCAGCCATTCTCCTGCGCGTCGTCCGGTTGCTGAGGGCTTCCGTCCGCAACGCAGAAGGAGAGATCGTGGTGGCAGGAAACGTCAGCGAGAGCCGCGGGGTGGTGTCCGCGCAGCTTCTCAGGGGCCAGAAGGCGCTGGTGACCGGTGCCAACTCGGGCATCGGCCTGGCGACCGCCGTTGCCCTGGGCCGGGCCGGAGCGGACGTCGTGGTGAACTACGTCGTCGGTGCGGACGATGCCGACAAGGTCGTGGCGGAGATCGAGGGCTTCGGGGTCCGCGCCTACGCTCACGAGGCCGACGTGTCCGACGAGGACCAGGTGACCGCCATGGTCGCGCGGATGGTCGAGGAGTTCGGCACCATCGACATCATGGTGGCCAACGCGGGCCTCCAGCGGGACGCGGCCGTGACGGAGATGACGCTCGCCCAGTGGCAGAAGGTCATCGATGTCAACCTGACCGGCCAGTTCCTGTGCGCAAGGGAGGCCGCCAAGGAGTTCATCCGGCGCGGCGTCGTGGAGGAAGTGTCCCGGTCGGCCGGGAAGATCATCTGCATGAGCTCGGTCCACCAGATCGTCCCGTGGTCGGGGCACGTGAACTACGCCTCCTCCAAGGGCGGTGTGGGCATGCTGATGCAGACCCTCGCCCAGGAGCTGGCCCCCCAGCGGATCAGGGTCAACGCGGTCGCACCCGGCGCCATCCGCACCCCGATCAACCGCGACGCCTGGTCCACCCCCGAGGCTGAGGCCGACCTGCTGCGCCTCATCCCGTACCGCCGCGTGGGCGACCCGGACGACATCGCCAACGCCGTCGTCGCCATGGCATCCGACCTGCTCGACTACGTCGTGGGCACCACCCTCTACGTCGACGGCGGAATGACGCTCTTCCCCGGCTTCGCCACCGGAGGCTGATCCCCGATGCAGGACCACGTCACGCCCCGCCGGGTGGTGATCCTCGGCGGGGGGTTCGCCGGGCTGTTCGCCGCTCGCGCCCTGCGGCGGTCACCGGTCGCGGTGACTGTGGTCGACCGCCGCGCCCACCACCTTTTCCAACCGTTGCTCTACCAGTGCGCCTCCGGCATCCTGTCCGAGGGGCAGATCGCGCAACCGCTCCGCGGGGTCCTGCGTCGTCACCACAACGTGAGCTGCCTGCTCGCCGAGGCCACCGACGTGGATGTCAAAGCCCGGCTGGTCCACGCCCGGCGGCCCGACGGCGGAGCTGTCGAGTTGCCCTACGACGATCTGATCGTCGCGGTCGGCATGCGCCAGTCCTACTTCGGGCACGACGAGTTCGCCGCGCACGCGCCCGGCATGAAGACGCTGGACGACGCGCTGGACATCCGCCGACGGATCTACCGGGCGTTCGAGATGGCCGAAACGGCGGCAGACGACCGGGAACGGCGGCAGTGGCTCACCTTCGCGCTCGTCGGCGGCGGGCCGACCGGTGTCGAACTCGCCGGACAGATCCGGGAGATCGCCGGCCACACGCTCGACCGGGAGTTCCAGACGATCGACTCCGCCCAGGCCCGGGTGCTGCTCTTCGAGGGATCCGACGAGGTGCTGGGGGCATTCGGCCACCCACTGGCCCACCGTGCGGCCCGGACCCTGCGGAACCTCGGCGTGGAGCTTCACCTGGGCACGATGGTCACCGACATCGATGAGCACGGCCTGACGGTACGTCACCATGACGGCAGGACGACCCGGTTCGACGCACGCACCGTGTTGTGGACGGCCGGGGTCGAGGCGCCACCCGTCGCCGCCGCGCTGGCGCGGGCAACCGGCGCCGACCAGGACCGGGCCGGACGCATCCTGGTCGAACCCGACCTCACCGTCCCCGGCCATCCGGAGATCCGCGTCACGGGCGACGTGATGAGCCTGAACCGGCTGCCGGGCCTGGCCGAGGTGGCCATGCAGTCCGGTGCGTACGCGGGCCGGATGGTTCGCCACGCCGTGGAAGGCAGGACGAAGAAACCGAAGCCCTTCAAGTACGTGGATCTCGGCAGCGCCGCCTACATCGCCCGCGGCCGGGCCGTCGTCAAGGCCGGCCCGCTCCATCTTTCGGGTTTCACCGGCTGGCTCGCCTGGCTCTTCATCCACCTGGCCTTCCTCACCGGATTCCGCAGCAGGCTGGGAGCGGTGCTCAGCTGGTCCGTCGCCTTCGCCAGCAGCTCGCGCCGTGAACGCGCCTTCACCATGCCCGACACCGACGCGTCGGCCACCCGGGCGCCCGGGCCGAAGGCGCCTCCGCCGCCTCCCTGACGACGGCCCCGGCCGGCCCTCTACGGGCGCCCCTCCGAATCCTGTCCCTCCTCAGCCCCGCCACCCCCGCAGGGCAGACCATCGAGGTGCACATGCTCAGCACAGCTGCCCTTCTGGCGAACAGCACCCCGGCCCAGCTCTTGCCGGCTCGCGAGCTGATGGCCTTCACCCTGGCCTCGCACATCCTGCTGGTCCCGTTCGGTGTGGCACTGCCGTTCATCACGTTGCTCATGCACCACCGGGGGCTGCGCCGCAACGATCCCGTCGCCCTCACGCTCGCCCGGCGCTGGTCGGCGGTGATGGCCGTCCAGTTCGCCGTCGGCGTCGTCACCGGCACCGTGCTGTCCTTCGAACTCGGCCTGCTGTGGCCCGGCATGATGGGCCGCTGGGGCGACGTCTTCGGCCTCGGGTTCGGCATCGAGGCCTGGGCGTTCTTCCTCGAGGCCGTCCTGATCGCGATCTACCTCTACGGCTGGCGCCGGCTCAAGCCGTGGACACACTTCTGGCTGGCCGTACCGCTGCCGCTGACGGCTTTGATGGGGGCGTTCGGCATCATCGCGGCCAACTCCTGGATGAACACCCCGCAGGGGTTCGAACTGGACGCCCAGGGCAATCCCGTCAACGTCAATGTGCGACAGGCGATCTTCACACCGATCTTCGGCCCGGAGTACTGGCACTTCGTGGTCGCGATGTTCCTGACCGCCGGCTACCTGGTCGCCGGCGTGTACGCGGTCGGCTGGCTGCGCGGGCGCCGCGACCGCTACCACCGACTCGGCTTCACGCTGCCGTTCACCGTGGCCGCGATCCTCACACCGGTCCAGTTCATGCTCGGCGACTCCGCCGCTCGCGCCGTCTTCCACAAGCAGCCGATCAAGTTCGCCGCCATGGAGCTCGTCTGGGAGACCGACACCCACGTACCGGAGTACATGTTCGGACGACTGCACCCCGACGGGACGATCTCCGGCGGACTCAAGATCCCCCAACTGGACTCGATCCTCGCCGGATTCAGGCCCGACACCAAGGTGACGGGCCTGTCGTCGGTCGCCGCGAGCGACCGCCCGACGGCGACTCAGGCCACCATCGCCCACTGGGCCTTCGACATCATGGTCACCATCGGCAGCCTGCTGATCCTGCTCGCGCTCTGGTACGCCTGGTCCTGGTGGCGCCATCGGGACAACCCCCGCAGCCGCTGGTTCTACCGCTGCGCCGCGCTCGCGGGGGCCGCCTGCCTGGTCACCGTCGAGTGCGGCTGGATCACCACCGAGGTCGGCCGCCAGCCCTGGATCGTCTACAACCACATGAGGGTCTCGGAGGCAGTGACCGACACCCGCGCCGAATCGCTGTGGGCGATGCTCGCCATCGTCATCGTCGTGTACGTGGCCGTCTTCGGCGCGTTCCTCGCGGTCGTCCTGAAGATGCGAACTCGCTGGCGCATCGCCGACGAGGGCCATGCCGCCGCGCACGGCGGCATGGCCCCGGAGACCGACACCCCCTACGGGCCCAGAGGCGAGCCGGAGCCCACGGCCACCGGGGCCGCGCCAGGTGGCGGGTCCGACCGCACCCCCGGCGGTGCACTCTGATGGCCGATCTCATTGCTTGGGTGATGGTGCTCGCGATCGCCGCCTACGCCTGCGCCGGGGGCACCGACTACGGCGCCGGCTTCTGGGACCTGATGGCCGGCGGGGCGGAGCGCGGCGAGCGACCCCGTCGGCTGATCGACCACGCCATGGCACCGGTCTGGGAGGCCAACAACGTCTGGCTGATCTTCGTCCTGATCGTCATGTGGACAGGCTTCCCGACGATGTTCCAGGCCGTTTTTGCGGCCATGTGGCTGCCACTCGCCCTCGCCGCCGTCGGGCTGGTGCTCCGCGGCGCCGGATTCGCCCTGCGCAAGCCGACCCGCCGACTGGCCCAACGACGGATCTACGGCGCGGCGTTCGCCATCCCCTCACTGCTCACGCCGTTCTTCTTCGGAGCGGTGCTCGGCGGCATCGCCTCCGGTCGGGTCGCGGTGGGCACGACCGCCTCAGCGGACGCCTGGGCCAATCCGACCTCCGTCCTCACGGGGCTGCTGGCCATCGCCGCCACCGCGTTCCTCGGGGCGGTGTTCCTCTGCTCCGACGCCCGACGCTTCGGCGCGGACGACCTCGTCGACTACTTTCGTGTGCGGGCTCTGTTCGCCTTCGCCGCCGTCGTCGTCCTCGCGCTCGTCGCCCTGCCCGTCACCCACGACGACGCCCGGTACGTCTGGGAGGGCCTCACCGGCGGCTGGGGCCTGCTGCTGGTCGTCCTGGCCGCGGTCTGCGGTCTGGCCACGGTGCTGCTCATGCTGCGCCGCTCCCACGGCTGGTCCCGCTACACCTCGGTGGCGAGCGTCGCCCTGACCGTCGGCGCCTGGGGCTTCGCGCAACGGCCCTACCTGCTGCCCACCTCGCTGACCGTGACCGAGGCGGCCGGCGCCGCGCACACCCTGCGCTGGCTGGTGATCGTCACGGTCATCGCGATCGTGCTGGTCGGCCCGGCGCTGGTGCTGCTCTACCGGCTCGACACCATGGGGGAGCTGGAGGAGCTCACCGACGCCGACACCCGGGCCGCCAGAGCACCCGGGGACAACCCGTAGCGGCGCTCCGCCGGGTCGTGCGGCGGACGTGCGACGCTCTCGTCAGCGCAGCCGGGCGGCGATGCGATCGCCCACCCGCAGGGCGTTGGCGATGGCGGTCAGTGACGGGTTCACCGCGCCGATGCTGGGGAAGAAGCTGGTGTCCACGACGTACAGGTTGTCGAGGTCGTGGGCCTTGCAGTCGACGTCGAGGGCCGAACTCCTCGGGTCCTCGCCGAACCGTACGGTGCCGGCCTGGTGCGCGGTGGCTCCGATCGGCATGCCCTTGTGCAGGTAGATGCTGTGATCCAGCAGGTGGTGCTCGTGCATGCCCAGGTGCCCGAGCATGCTCCGCAGCTTGTGCTGGAGGCGCTTCAGCCCGGCGATGTTGTTCTTCTCGTCGAGAGCCAGGTGGATGCGGTCGTCCTTGTCGAGGGTGACCCGGCTCTCGGGCAGCGGGAGGTCCTCCCCGCACAGCCAGAAGTCGACGGCATGGTGCGCCAGTACCTCGAAGGGCATGTCGGGCATGACGGCACCGGCCCAGCGCGGCGCCTCGCCGTGGATCTGGTCGGCGTCCGACTTGCCGAGCATCTGGATGCCGCCGAGCGGATACTCCCAGTCGTCCGCGCCCAGGTACCAGTCGTTCAGCGCCAGGGTCTTCTGGAACCTGGTGGGGTTCGGTTCCTTCGACACCGCCATCAGCGCCAGGTTGTTGTGCCGCATGTAGTGGCGCCCCACCACGTCCGAGCTGTTGGCCAGGCCGCCGGGATGCTTGTCGTTGGCCGAACGCAGCAGCAGGACCGCGGAGTTGACCGCGCCGGCCGCGACCACCACGATGTCGGCGCCGAATTCCTCCGTCGTTCCGTCGCCGAGCTCGGCGACGACCTTGGTGACCGTGTGTCCGGTCGGGTCGGTCTCCAGGCGGCGCACGTTGGCGTTGGTCACCATCGTGACGTTGTCGTACTTCAGTGCCGGGTCGACGCAGATCACCTGCGCGTCGGACTTGGCGCCCATCAGGCAGGGGAAGCCGTCGACGCGGTCGCAGCGGATGCAGACGCTGTCATGGGTGGCCCCGCCGTTCTCGCCCTGGGTGAGGTTCACGCCGATGGGCAGGTGGAAAGGGTGCAGTCCCCTTCTCTCCAGGTCGTCGCTGAGCTGCTGGATGCGCGACTCGTGCTCCACCGGGGGGTGTGGATACTGGCCGCTCGCCGGACCCTCGGTGGGGTCCTCGCCATGCCGGCCGTGCACCAGGTACAGCTGCTCGGCCTGCGTGTAGTACGGCTCCAGATCCTCGTAGCGGATCGGCCAGGCCGGTGAGATGCCGTCGTGGTGGCGCAGCTCGCCGAAGTCCTCGGGCCGGAGCCGGAAGAGCGCGGCGCCGTAGAACTTGGTGTTGCCCCCGACGTAGTAGTTCACCTCCGGGGGGAACTCGTTGCCGTGCTTGTCGTACCAGAACTCCGGGGCACGGTACTTGCCCTTGACGAAGACGGCGGTGGAGTCCCAGTTGTCCCGCTCCCGCGGCAGGTAGCCGCCGCGTTCCAGGATCAGGACCCGCTTGCCGGTGGGGGCCAGCCGGTGGGCGAGCGTACCGCCGCCCGCTCCCGTACCGATGATGACGACGTCGTAGTGGTGATCATCAACCATGCGGAGATTCCGTTCTCGGAGTCGTGGGCTGTCCTGGCCGTCGCGCCCGCCCGGAGGGCCGCGGTGCTGCTCCGTGCCGGCCGTGCACCCGCACGACCGGAATATTGCGCCGATTTCGAAGCTATCGGGCGCCCTCAGGAGCAGCGACCCGACGGGAGCCGAACAGGTTCACCCGGTCGCCCGCACGGCGTTCGCCGCCTCGTCGACGATGGCCTGCGGGTCAGTGGCCGCGTCGACGGTCAGCCCGGGCTCGTCCGGTCGCAACGGTTCGAGGGCGGCGTACTGGGAGTCCACCAGCCGGGCCGGCATGAAATGGCCCACGCGTCCGGCGACCCGCCGGTCGGCGGTCGCCCGGTCGAGCGCCAGGTGCAGGAACCACACGCCTGTGCCAGCCCTGCGGAGCAGGTCCCGGTATACGTGCTTGAGGGCCGAGCACGCCACCACCCCGCCCCGGCCGGAGTCGGTCGCCTCCCGGATCCAGTCGGCGAGCGACATCAGCCACGGCCGGCGATCCTCGTCGTCGAGTGGGCGACCCGCAGCCATCTTGGCGCGGTTCGCGGCAGGGTGCAGGTCGTCCGCATCCAGGAAGGGCAGCGCGAGCCGCCGCGCGAGCAGCAGTCCCACGGTGGACTTGCCCGATCCCGAGACACCCATGACCACCACGACCGTGGGCACCCGGGTCACAGGACGGCGATCGGGTTGACCGGCGAGCCGGTGGCGTCCGGCAGCCTCAGCGGGGCGATCACGCACAGGAACGACCAGCGCCCCTCCGCCGCGCAGACCGGTGCCAGGTCCTCGAACTGCAGGTAGTCCAGCAGGTGAAGGCCCATGGCGTGGATCGCCAGCACATGCACGGGGAAGTCGACGCCCTCGGTGGAACTCGGGGCGGTGTCGTTGTTCCCGTCGCCGCCGAGCACGGCGACCCGCCGGTCCGCCAGGAACTCCAGCGCGGACGGATGGAGCCCCGCGCGCGCGTCCGCCGCGTGCCACGGTCCGAGCTCGGCACGGCGCCGGCGATGGCCGACCCGGACGAACAGGAGGTCGCCCTCTCCCACGCGGACGTGCTGGGCGGTCTCGGCCGCGCCGAGGTCGCCGGCGGTCACGTGATCACCCGGTTCGAGCCACGGCACGCCGCGCAGCCGCGGGATGTCCAGCAGCACGCCGCGTCCGACGATCCCGTCGCGCGCCGCCTCGATGGAGAGCGCCGTGGCGCCGCCCGCCGTGACGGTGCTCGCGGCCACGCCGCCGTGCAGCGTGCCGTCGTAGACCACGTGGCAGAGGGCGTCGATGTGGCTGTCGGCGTCACCGTGCACGTTCATCGCGAAGCTGTCCATCGCGAACCGCAGCCCGCCCGAGCCGCCGTCCTTCGGATGCCCCCTCATTCGGTGCCTCGCCGGCTCCGGATTGTCCGGACCGGGTGACGTCTCCACCGGCGAGGCCAGTGTCACCGTCCGGCCGGTCCGCACCTCGCGGGTGGCGGCCACCACCCGGGCGGGAGTGAGCGCGTCCAGAGCACCCCGGTCACCCTTGGCCCAGGCGGTGCGCGAGACCAGCCGCCGGTACAGCACACCGAACTCGTCCTCGGTAAGCCGTGGCGGTCCTGCCGGACGGGCACGGGTGACCATGGGTCAGCGCCCGTTCTCCGCGTCGAGCGCCTGGTCGAGGGTGGTGGCCGCCATGATGAGCGAAAGATGGGTGAACGCCTGGGGAAAGTTGCCCAGTTGCTCCCCGCTCGGACCGATTTCCTCGGCGAACAGCCCGACGTGGTTGGCGTAGGTCTGCATCTTCTCGAAGGTGTAGCGGGCCTGGGGCAGCCGCCCCGCCCGGGCCAGCGCGTCGACGTAGAGGAAGGTGCACAGGCTGAAGGTGCCCTCCGAGCCGCGCAGCCCGTCCGGCGATGCCGCCGGGTCGTAGCGGTAGACGAGGCTGTCGGAGACGAGCTTGCGATCCATCGCGTCAAGCGTGGAGAGCCACGCCGTGGCCCGGGGAGCGATGAACCCGACCCTGGGCATGAGCAGCAGCGAGGCGTCCAGGACGTCACCGTCGTAGTGCTGGACGAAGGCGCGCTCCTTCTCGCTCCAGCCGCGCTCCATGATCTGCTCGAAGACGGCGTCCCGCGCCGTGCGCCACCGCTCCACGTCGGCGGGCCGGCGGAAGGAATCGGCCAGACGCAGCCCGTGGTCGAAGGCGACCCACGACATCACCCGGCTGTAGGTGAAGTCCTGGCGGCCGCCGCGGGTCTCCCAGATGCCCTCGTCCGGCCGGTCCCAGGCATCGGCGAACCAGTCCAACGTCCTGGCGAGCGCCTGCCATCCCTCGAAGCTGGCCTGCTGCGCGATCTCGGCCCCCTGGGACACCGCGTAGAGGGCCTCGCCGTAGATGTCCAGCTGGAGCTGGTCGGCGGCGCCGTTGCCGATACGGACGGGCGAGGAGCCGCGATAGCCCTCGAAGTGATCGAGTGTCTGCTCCGGCAGGTCGGGATCACCGTCGATCCGGTACATCGTCTGGAGCGGCTCCTCCTTTTTGCCCTCGCGCTCCCGCAGCCTGTCCACCAGCCAGTGGACGAAGGCGGTGGCCTCCTCGACGAAGCCGAGGTCCAGCATGGCCCGCACCGACAGCGCGCTGTCGCGTACCCAGGTGAACCGGTAGTCCCAGTTGCGCTCTCCGCCGACCTGCTCGGGCAGGCCCATGGTGGCTGCCGCGACCAGGGCGCCGGTGGGGGCGTAGGTGAGGAGTTTGAGGGTGATGGCCGAGCGGTGCACCAGCTCGGGCCACCGCCCTCGGTAGCGGGACTGGCGCAGCCAGTGCCGCCAGAACCGGCCGACCTCCTCGAACTGCCCGTTGAGCCCGTCGATGGTGGGGGGTGCGGGCGCCTCGCCGCCGGACGCGCAGACGGTGAACACGACGCCGCCGGACTCCCCGGCGTTCAGCGTCACCTTTCCGCGCACGTCCTGACCGTCGCGCTCCAGCGGGAAGGTGGAGCGCAGGTGCCCGTCGGTCCCGGGGGCCCGGAACAGAGCGCCGTCCTCGCTCAGTTCGAGCTGGTGTTCGGCCCGGCCGTAGTCGAAGCGCGGCCGGCACTCGAGGGTGAAGTCGACGGTCCCCCGCACGGCACGCACCAAGCGGACCAGGGTGTGACGGTCGGTAGCGGTGCGGGTCTGGTCCGGAGGCATGAAGTCGACCACCTCGCCCACCCCGTCCGGTGACATGAACCGGGTCACCAGGATGGCCGTGTCGGGGTAGTAGAGCTGCTTGCACGTCAGGTCGGGGTGTTCGGGGGCCAGCCGCATGTACCCGCCGCCGTCGTGGTCGAGCAGGGCGGCGAAAATGCTGGGCGAGTCGAACCGGGGAGCTGCGAACCAGTCGACGACGCCCTGCGACGAGACGAGCGCGGCGGTCTGCAGGTCGCCCACCAGGCCGTGTTCGGCGATGGGAGGGTAGCGATCCATGGATGCTCCGAAGTCTCGGAAAGAACCCCCTACGTCCACTATCGGCCACTCGGGTGGTCTCTGCGCGTCGGAAGCGACCCAAGTGACCGGAGACGCTGGAGCCGAGCAGCGCACCCGGCTTGCCGACCCCCACCCACCGGGCGTTACTTGCTGGAGTCGGTCGGTCACAAGCAGGAGAGCTCCGGCGCTCGGGCACCGTAGCGCCCCGGTGGGTCCGTCGGTGAGCGATGGAGGTGGCGCATGGAGATGATCCACGTCCGGCTGGTGAGCCCCCCTGACCTCACCCCTCGGGCGGTCGGGCTGCTGACCGACGACCGCTATGTCTTCAACCTGGTCGTCCTTGCCGAACTGGCGCACAACCCCGACGGCGACGCGATCGAGTGCGACATCCTGGCGGGTGCGGCCAACGCCGTGCTGCGCGGTCTGCGCGAGCTGGAACTCGACCGCCGCGGATCCATCGTCATCGAACCGGTCGAGATGGCCTTCTCCGGTACAGCGGCCGAAGCCGAGCAGCAGCAGCTCGGGGCGCTCGCGCACGCGCCGGTCTGGGAGGAGGTCGAAGCGCGGATTCGCGCCGAGGGCACCTATCTGCCGAGCTTCTACATCTACCTGGTCATCGCAGGCGTCATCGGGGCAGTGGGAATCATCACCAACTCCCAGATCCTGATCGTCGCGGCGATGGTCGTAGGACCGGAGTACGGCGCCATCACCAGCGTCGCACTGGGCATCGACCGCGGCAACGGCACCAGGATCCGGCAGGGCCTGTCCGCCCTGACCGTGGGATTCCTGCTGGCCATCCTCGTGACCTTCCTGTTCTCGTGGGCGATCCGGGGCCTCGACCTCCAACCCAAGGCATTCGAGCTGGGCATCAGGCCGGTCTCCACACTGATCGACGCCCCCAACGCCTTCTCCGTCGTCGTCGCGGTGCTGGCCGGCATCGTCGGCATCATGTCCCTGACCCAGGCCAGGACGAGCGCGCTGCTCGGCGTCTTCATCTCGGTGACCACCATCCCGGCCGCCGCCGACATCGGCGTCTCCTGCGCGTTCGCCAGCTGGAGCGAGGCGCGCGGATCCCTGGTCCAACTCCTGCTCAACATCGTGCTGCTGATCCTGGTGGGCGCGCTGATGATCAGATTCCAACGGGCTGTCTGGCGGCGCATCGCCCGTCGTGACGGGCGCGCGGGCAGCGGGTGACGCCGCCGTCCCCGCCCAGGAGGCAGCACGAGCGCCCGTGCGTCGACCGCCGCCCGCTCCTGTGGCCTCAGCGGGCGAACCTGCCCGGCGATCGCGCCGACAGGAACGTGTCGTGCTTGACCGGGTCCATGAGGGGCCGCACGCTCCCGACGGGAGGGCCGGCACCACAGGCCACCACTACGCCGACGTCCGAGCACACCGGCCGGGCGGACCGAGGAGGTCACGCATGCAGGAGAGCCGCACCGGACGGCAACTGACCCTCCGCCACGGCACGCACAGTGCCGTCGTCGTCGAGCTCGGCGCGGCCCTTCGGTCATACGCGGTCGGTGAGCACACCGTGATCGACGGATTCGCCGAACAGGACCGGATCACCGGCGGGCGCGGCCAGATCCTGGTGCCGTGGCCCAACCGGATCCGCGACGGCCGCTACCCCTGGGACGGGCAGAATCTGCAGCTGCCGCTCACCGAGCCGACCGGCGGCAACGCCATCCACGGGCTGCTCCGGTGGGTCGCGTGGCAGGTCGTGGAGGCGAGCGACAGCCGCGCCGTCCTGGAGGTTTCGCTGTGGCCGCAGCCGGGCTACCCGTTCCACCTCCACGTCCGCGCCGAGTACGCCCTGGGCGAGAGCGGGCTCGACGTCGCCGTCACCGCGCACAATCTCGACGCGAGCGCCGCACCCTACGGCTTCGGTCAGCATCCCTACGTCACCGCGGGCACCGCCGTCGTCGACCAGGCCGTGCTGACCGTCCCCGCACGCACACGGTTGCGCACCGATGAGCGAGGCCTGCCGGTGGCCGCCGAGCCGGTCGCCGGGACCGAGTACGACCTGCGAACGCCACGAGCTGTCGGTGCGCTCCAGCTGGACACCCCCTTCGGCGACCTCGACCGGGACGCGGACGGTCGGGCCGTGGTGCGCCTGGCCCATCCGTCGGGTGCGTTCGGCACGGACGTGTGGCTCGGTGAAGGCGCCGACTACGTGCAGCTCTACACCGGCGACACCCTCCCGCCGGGGGAGCGCCGTCGTGCGGTCGCCATCGAGCCGATGACCTGCCCACCCGACGCCTTCCGCAGCGGCACCGGGCTCGTCAGCCTCGGCCCCGGAGAGCAGCACACCGTCCGCTGGGGGATCACGCCGTGGGGGGAGTGACGACGCCGTCACGGCGCCCGACATTCACGCGGCACTCGGCGGAGGTCTGACCCGGCCGGCCGCGCAGCCGGTCGGCAAGAGCACCCACTCGTCCCACCACCCCGCACCGAAAGGGCCGCACGTGACGACGGACCAGGTTCTCATCGGCGTGGGCCTGATCCTGGTCCTGGCCGTCGGATCGCAGCTCCTGGCCAGCCGCCTGCACATCCCCGCCCTCATCGTCCTGCTGCCGGTCGGCTTCGCCGCCGGCGCGCTGATCGACGACGTCGACCCCGAGCAGCTGCTGGGGGCGGCGTTCTCACCGCTGGTGTCGCTGGCCGTCGCCGTGATCCTGTACGACGCCGGACTCGGGCTGGACCTGGCGAGACTGAAGGGCCACACCCGCCGCGTCGTCGTCCGGCTGATCTGGATCGGTGTCCCGATCACCGGGCTGCTCGGCACGCTCCTCGCCGCGCCGCTGCTGGGGATGCCCTCACGGGCGGCCGTCATGATCGGCGCGATCCTCGTGGTCTCGGGGCCGACGGTCGTCGGACCGCTGCTCAGCTTCGTGCGACCGAAGGACCGCCTCCAGCACCTCCTGACCTGGGAAGGCTCCCTCATCGACCCGGTCGGCGGCGTCCTGGGAGCACTGGTCTTCCACGCGGTCGTGGCCAGCTCGCGCCACCACCTCGGCAGTGGGATGGAGCATTTCCTCGCCAGCATGGGCATCGGAGTGGCCGGAGGAGCGGTCGGGGCGGCTCTGCTGTGGGTGCTGTTCCGGGTGCTGCGGCCCGGCGAGGTCCTCGGCACCACGGCGCAGCTTGCCGCGGTGATCGGTGTGGCGGCGTTCTGCGATGTCCTGCGCGACGACACGGGACTCATCGCCGCCGTGGTGATGGGCCTGGCCGTCGCCAACCTCCCCAGCATGGACGTACCCGCGCGTCGGCCCTTCTTCGAGACCCTGGTCAGCCTGATCCTCGGCCTGCTCTTCATCTCGATCTCGGCCACCGTCACCCCGCACTCGCTGCGCCATGTGTGGCTGCCCGCGCTCGGGCTCGCCGCCTTTCTGGTACTGGTCGTCAGGCCGATGGTCGCGGTCGTGTCCACCCTCGGCACCGAACTGACACGCGGCGAGCGGGGCTTCATCGGCTGGATGGCGCCGCGCGGTATCGTCGCGGCCGCCACGGCTTCGACGTTCTCGGCGGACCTGGTGGCCAAGGGAATCGGCGGCGCTTCGAAGATCCTTCCGGCCACGTTCGTGGTCATCGTCGCGACCGTGACGCTCTACGGCCTGACCGCCTCTCCCGTCGCCCGGCGCCTGGGCGTGGTGCGCCCGTCCCGCTCGCGGCCCCTGCTGGTCGGCGGCGACCCCTGGGTGGTCGACCTGGGCGTGGCCCTGAAGTCAGCGGGGCTGGAGGTGCTGATGTGGGCAGGGGGCGAGCAACAGCGCGAACGTATCCGGCAGGCCGGGATCGAGCTTGCGCCCGGTGAGCTGCTGGGCGCCGCCGCGGGCGAGGCCGCCGAGCTGGAGGGCATCACGGCGGTGTACTTCCTCACCGCCGAGGACGACTTCAACGCACTGGCGGCGGTGCTTCTGCGAGGCAGCGTGGAGGGTACGGTCCACCGTCTCAACGCACCGGCCGACAGCCACGGCGTGGTGGCGCCGTTCATCGGTGGCGAGGTTCTGTTCGGCCCGGATCTGACCTGGCCGACGTTCTCCCGCAGGTACGAGGACGGGGCAGCCGTGCTGGGGCAGCCCGCCGCCGACGCCCTGCGGCCAGGCAGCGATCTGCTGTTCCTCGTGCGCCGGGACGGCCGCCTCGATCCGGTCACGGAAGGCAGTACACCACTGCCCCGGCCGGGGGACACGGCCGTCCTGCTGGTCCCGGGCGCGCGGGGTACCGAGAGCCCGCCGGCGTAGGCCGGCGTCGACTGTCGACCGTCCGAAGCTCCGCCCCAAGTACCGGGGGCCGAGCCTCTGCGCGTTGGAAGGTAAATCCGCTGCGGCCGGGTTCGAATCCCGTCCGCGAGCTGCCGGTTCTGGCCTTCCCTGCTTGTTCGCGCACTCAAGGCAGGCGTTGAGGAGACAAGGACAGGAACAGACGGGCAAAGATCAACTGATGCTTCCCCCCCCCGACAGCGACCTTCTCTTTGGCGTGCTGCCCTCGGTGACCGCCTCAAGCCGGTCACCGAGGGCAGCACGCCACTGCCTGAGCCGGGAGACCCCTGGTCCTCCTGACTCCCGCCGAGGGCGGGCGGTCGGCCATCGGAAGGAAGGGGGCTATGAGTGGTCCGACCTCACAAGGCGATACAACAAGACCGCCCGTGCCTTCACCTCGCCCGGCCCTACCGACAGGCGATCCTCGGCACGGATATGCCGTGATGCCGAATCGGGCACTGACCACCATGATCGGTCTTGAGGGTGAGCGTGTGGGCGGGAGCCGAGTCCGCGCTGTGTGCCCTGATCGTCCCCTGCAGTAGTCACCACCCCAGGGCGATCACGGATCAATGTTACGGCCGGGAGGGTAGTGATGTCACAGGAGAAAGCCACTGCCTCACGCCCAGCGGGGCGCGCCGCTCTCGAGGAGCGGGCGGCCTGGTGGCAGGGGTACTCGTCGCTGTGTTTCTCGGCCCCGCCATGCAGAGTACGAACCGTAGGAGGAGCGGCCCGGCCCCTTGCGGATTCCGGAGGAGTGGCCCGCCCACCGGATCCTGGAACTCGTGCCGCTCCCTTTCGACCCAGTGAGTCCTCATTCCGGTTTTACCGAGGCGCCGCGGCGATCATGGCCGGCTGCCCCAGCTCCGGAATCATGGCTCAATCCTGCTGTGACGCGCGCATGCCGGAGGTCTCGGCGTGACCTCTCCGAGCCGTCCGGGCGAGCCTGACGGAAAGCCCCTTGCAGCCGCCACGGACCCGCTCTCACTCGTCCGCAGCCGCGGTTACGCGGTTCTCCTCCTGATCGCGGCGGTTCTCGGCGTCCCGATCTCGGCGGCGGCTTTCGGCTTTCTCGCACTCGTCAACAAGCTCCAGTCGCTCACCTACACGGACCTGCCCAAGGCCCTGGGCTTCCATGACACGCCCAACTGGTGGCCGGTGCCGCTGCTGGCCGTGGCCGGGCTCCTCGTCGGTCCGATCGTCCGATACCTCCCCGGCAACGGTGGACACGAGCCGGCCCACGGGTTCGTGGCCTCGGGCCCGACCCCGACAGTCAATCTGCCTGGCGTGGCGCTCGCCGCGCTGGCCTCACTCGGCCTCGGGGCTGTCATCGGGCCGGAGGCCCCGCTCATCGCCCTGGGCAGCGGCCTCGCCGTGGCCGTGCTGCGACTGACGCGAAAGTCGTTCCCGAAGCAGGCGACCACCGTCGTGGGAGCCTCCGGGAGCTTCGCCGCGATCAGCACCCTGCTCGGCTCACCGCTGCTCGGAGCGTTCCTGCTCATGGAAATGTCCGGCTTGGGTGGAGCGATGCTCGGCGTTGTCCTGGTGCCCGGATTGCTCGCCTCCGGCATCGGTGCGCTCATCTTCACTGGCTTGGGCTCGTGGACCGGCCTGGGCACCTACTCGCTGACCCTGCCGAACGTCCCCCATGCCGCCGCGCCGGACGCCGCCGGGTTCGGCTGGGCGCTCCTGATCGGGGTAGCGGCGGCTCTGCTCGGCGTCGGGATTCGGTGGCTCTCCCTCTGCCTGCTGAAACTGGTCGAACCGCGACGGCTGACGGCCACCGTGCTCGCGGGCGTCGTCGTCGGTGTGATCGCCCTGCTCTACGCGGAGTGGACCGGCCACCCGGCATCGGAAGTCCTGTACTCGGGACAGAGCGGCCTCGGTCCCCTTCTCACTGCGAACGCGCAGTATTCGGCAGGCGCCCTTGTGGTGCTCGTCGCCTGCAAGGCAGTGGCGTACTGCGTGTCCATGGCAGCTTTCCGAGGTGGCCCGGTGTTCCCCGCCATGTTCGTGGGCGCAGCCGGAGGCATCGCACTCTCCCACCTGCCCGGGCTCGGCGTGACCGCTGGGCTCGCGATGGGCGTGGGCGCGATGTCGGCGGCGATGCTCAAGCTCCCCATGACCTCCTTGTTGCTGGCCACACTGCTTCTGGGCCCAGAAGGGCTTACCGTCATGCCGCTGGTGATCGTGGCGGTCGTGGGCTCCTACGTCCTCACGCTCAGGTTGACCCCGCCGCCGACCGCCGCACCCGCCACCGAGGAGGACGCAGCCAGGCCGCCGAGCGGCTGAGCTGCCAGGGGGTGCGGTCCGCAGCTCGTAACCTCCCGCTGGAGGCCAACGCCCGCCATCGCAAGATCAGCTGATCAGAGCCACAATCGGCGCTCCATTGCAGGTCAGGAGCGGCCCCTGGATCCGCCCCAATATGCCGCCCGGCTCGCCGTACCCGCACGCCCGTCTCAGCGAGCAGGTTGCCCAGGCAGCGTGGCCCCCCGTTAACTTCTTCGCGGTCCTGCAAGAGGGCCGCTGGCCTCCGGGCCCGGCATGACTGTGTCCCCCTGTCGAAGGCATGACCTGGGGGGTGGTGTCACCGGGCCCGGGAGGTGCCGTCGGAGACGCTGATGAGAGGCCCGGCCACCACCCGGTCCGGCGCAATGCCGGACAGCTCGCGGGCGGCAGGCCATATACGGGCGCCTCTCGGAGCCGCGGACAGGGCCATCGGCCCGCGTTACCCACGAGCCGGTCGCCCGAGAGCACAGGCGGCCGCGCAACACCCACGGGCCCCTACCGATTGCGGGCCTGCGGTGGTGCTGCATCTCATGGATCCCATGCAGCAACAAACCTCTCCACCAGACGGTGCCGTGCCTCCGATGGAGCGATCGCGCTGGGTGGCCTTCGCCGGAATCCTGCTATTGGTCAGCGCCCTCTTCAACCTGCTCAACGGATTTGTGGCGATCTTCAATCATGGCTACTACTCGACCGTTTATTCCGAGGGCAACCGGCTGCTCATCTTCAACTACACGGCTTGGGGCTGGATCTGGGTCGCCATCGGCATCGTGATGGCCCTGGCGGGTCTCGGTGTGCTCGTGGGTTCCAGAGCGGCGCGGCTGACGGGCATCTGTCTGGCAGCGCTCTGTCTCGTCGGTCAGATGATCTTCCTTCCGGTCTACCCATTCTGGTCTCTGTTCACGATGGCGGTGTCCGTGCTGGTCATCTACGGTCTGCTGGCCGAACCGCGGCACGTGCACGGCGCGCGCGTGTAGCGCAGCACAGGCCCGGAGGACATTGCCGCATCGGGGGCACGGCTCGCGGCGGTTGTCGCGCCTGTGGTGGCACCCCTACTGGGACACTGCCCGCTCGGTGTCGGCGGCGCGCACCGAGCTGTGGCAGCCGGCCCGTGCCCGGGGAGCAGCGCGGGCGGCATGAAGGCCCACTCGGCTTGTCATTTATCCAGTTCGGCGCGGCTTCGTGCCGACCTTGTGGTGGGCGGGACGGCTGAACGCCTCGCCGGCGGCAAGGACTCTGCCCACGTTGGGACAGACGCTGCTCCGCAGCAGTGATCTCCGCTCGTGAACAGCCTCCGCTCGAAGTACAGCAACCGCACCTTCCGCTCCGGTCCGCCCCGTCGTAGAGCAGTTGGAAGGTGCCGCCTTCACCCGTCGAAGCCGGCGATCACGGTGCCGACCGGCTCCGTGTCCTGCTCGGCGAGGATCAGCGCCCCGGGATCGCGGGCGACCAGCCGCTCCACTACCTCCCGGTCGTCGCTGATGCTCGTGCCCTCTGCGGCAACCTTCCAGAAGGCCAGCACGGTGTCGAGATCCTCGGGCGTCGCGGCCCGTATACGCAGCTCGGTCATGCGCAGATCCCAGCACGGGGCCCGGCCCGCGACACGGAATTCCACGAGCCGGACGCGTCGCACGTCCGCACCCTGCCCGGCTTGCCCGTCCTGTTCGTTTTGTCCGTCCTGCCCGGACGGCACGCCACCCGTTCGGGCGTGTACGCCGCAAGAGTGGCCACACCCAGGGAGCCCGCCCGCGCGTGTCACTCGTGCGCGATCGCCTCAAGGACGTTCATCCGCGACGCGCGCAGGGCCGGCAGGAGTGCCGCCACGATGCCGATCACCGCCGCACCGATGACGACCGCCACGACGGTGCCCCAGGGGATCGCGAGCGCGGTCATGCCCTGCAGTGCCAGCACCTGGTGTATGCAGATGCCCCACACCAGCCCCAGCACGAGGCCCAGCACCGCGCCGAAGACCGCGATCACCACGGCCTCCAGCCGGATCATCCGCCGCAGCTGCCGCCGGCTCAGCCCGATGGCACGCAGCAGCCCGATCTCCCGGGTGCGCTCCACCACCGACAGCGTCAGGGTGTTGACCACGCCGAGCACCGCGATGATGATCGCCAGCCCCAGGAGGGCGTAGACGAGGTACAGCAGGACCGCGATCTGATCATGCACGAGGTCCTTGTAGTCGGCCTGGTCACGTACCTGGACCTGCGGATACGGGTCGAGCGCCGTCTCCAGCCGGTCACGGAGCTCATCCGCGTTCGTGCCGTCGGCGGCGTTCACGTACAGCGCGGAGTCCTGCCCACCGGGCACGTACTTCTCGACCGCCGCGATACCGAGGAACAGTCCGCCCTGGACGCCGAAGCCCTCGCCGTTTTCCATGTCGGTGAGGGCGCCCACGGTCAGCTCGGTGCGCCGCCCGCCCGGGAACTCGACCGGGATGACATCGCCCGTCCGGACACCGTGGCCCGCGGCGAATCCGGCGTCCATGGCGATGCCGCCGTCGGCCAGCGCCGCCGCCGTGCCGCCGCTCGCGTAGGTGAGCCGGGCGACGTCGTCGACCCGGTGGTCGTACCCGGCGGCGGTCGTCTCGATCCGCTCCCCGTCCGGCAGCCGCACGGCCACCGGAGCGAACCGCTGCCGTACGAGGACGCCCACGCCCTCCGTGTCCCGCACCCGGTCGGTGACCTCCTGGGAGAACGGCTGGAAGTTGGCGTTCTGGATGACGAAATCGGCGCCCAGCGTCCTGTCGATCTGCTCGTCGAAGGAGCGGGACATGGAGGCGCCGGCCACCGACATGCCGCCGACCAGGGCGAGTCCCACCATCAGCGCGGCGGCGGTGGCACCGGTACGGCGGGGATTGCGCAGGGCGTTGCGCCGGCTCATCGTCCCTACCGGCCCGAACAGGGCGGGGAAGGCCCCGCCCAGCACCCGGATCACCGGCCGCACCAACAACGGGCCGGCGACGACGGTCGCGATCAGGGTCAGGACGACGCCCAGTCCCAGCAGGGACGCCGCCGGCCCCGTCCCGGTCGAGATGGCGCAGCCCGCCAGGGCAGCGGCGCCGAGCGCCCCGACGACGGACCCCACCACCGCGCGGGTCCGCAACGGCCGGCCCGTCCCGGCGATCTCGGCGTCGGCGAGGGCAGCCATCGGGGACACCTCCGCCGCGCGGCGGGCCGGAAGGTACGCCGCCACGAAGGTGACCCCGACCCCGACCACATACGCCGTGACGGGCGTGACCCACCCGATGACCATTTCCGTGGTGTTCAGGTTCATGCCGAAGACGCTCATCAGCCGGATCAGCCCGTAGGCGAGCCCGATACCGGCCGCCATGCCCGATGTCGAGCCGAACAGGCCGAGCAGCACCGCCTCGGTGAGCACCGAGCGGCGCACCTGCCGCCGGTCGGCGCCGAGCGCCCGCAGCAGCCCGAGTTCGCGGGTGCGCTGCGCGATCAGCATCGAGAAGGTGTTGACGATCAGGAAGATGCCGACGAGCACGGCGATCCCGGCGAAGCCGAGCATCACGTACTTGATCACGACGAGGAATTCGCCCAGCTCGTCGGTGGCCGTCGCTGCCTGTTCGTCGGCCGTCTCCACCCGGTAGGTGCCGGCGCCGAGCGCCTCGGTGACACGGCGGTCGAGCTCCTCGGGGGTCACGCCCGGCCCCGCTTCGACGGCGATGCTCGTGGCCCGGTCCGCCGATCCCAGCAGCTCGACGCCGGCGACCTGGGGATCGAGGAAGACGAGGGCCGCGCCCGGGTTGGGGGTGGTGAAGGAGGCGATCCCGACGATCTCGACGTGGAAGGTGCCCGGCTGCGCCTGCACCGACAGGGTGTCGCCGATCTTCACGGCCTCGGCGTCGGCGGTGTCCGCGTCCAGCACGGCCTCCCCGGCACCGCGCGGGACACGGCCGGAGGCCAGCTCTACGCCACTGCGTTCGTCGGCGGACCAGCCCACCGCGCGCGTCGGTGTGCCGGTCGTCGGCCCCACCGGCCGGTTGTCGCTGTCGACGACCGTGATGTTCCCGGCCCTGACCTCCGGTCGGGCGGAGCCGACCCCCTCGACTGCGGCCAGCCGCTCGGCGAGTGAGGCGGGCACGGTCCGGACCTGGCCGGTGGGCACGGCCGCCTCCAGTTCCTTCGGGGGCGACACGGTCACGTCGGCGGAGGTGGAGGCGAAGAGCCGGTCGAAGGTGCGTGCGACGGTGTCGGAGAAGATCAGGCTGCCCGCGACGAACGCCACGGACAGGACGACAGCCAGCGCGGACAGCAGCAGTCGTCCCTTGTGGGCGAGGAAGCTCCTGAGCGTCGCCCTCAGCATGATCTCAGTCCTTGCCGGGGGCCGGCCCGCCGGCCGGTACGGCACCGTCGGGGGTGGGGCCGGAAGCACGGCCGGGCGCCGGGCCGCCGGCGGCGGGCTGGGCGCGGATCCCGTCGAATCGTTTCATCCGGTCGAGTACCGCCTGTGCCGTGGGCTGCTCCATCTCGTCGACGATCCGCCCGTCGGCCAGGAACAGCACCAGATCGGAGTGGGTGGCGGCGCCGGGGTCGTGGGTGACCATCACCACGGTCTGGTGCAGTCGGTCCACGGCCTCGCGCAGAAAACCGAGCACCTCCAGCCCCGCGCGCGAGTCGAGATTGCCGGTCGGCTCGTCCGCGAAGATCAGCTCGGGCCGGGAGGCCAGCGCCCGCGCACACGCCACGCGCTGCTGCTGGCCGCCGGACAGCTGCGCCGGCCGGTGCCCGAGCCGGTCCCGCAGCCCCAGTGTGTCGATGACCTGGTCCAGCCACTTCTCGTCGGGCTTCCGGCCCGCGATGTCCATGGGAAGCGTGATGTTCTCCAGCGCGTTCAGCGTCGGGATGAGATTGAACGACTGGAACATGAAACCGATCCGGTCCCGTCGCAGACGCGTCAGCTCGCGGTCCTTCAGCCCCGTGATCTCGGTGTCACCGAGCCACACCTGTCCGGCCGAAACGGTGTCGAGCCCGGCCAGACAGTGCATCAGCGTCGACTTTCCCGATCCCGACGGCCCCATCACCGCCGTGAACCGGCCGCGGACGATGTCCACGTCCACCGCGTCCAGGGCGAGCACGGTCGTCTCACCGGATCCGTACGCCTTCGTCAGCCCGCGGGCGCGGGCCGCGATCGAGTCGGCCGACGCGAGGCCGGGGGCGTGCTCCGTAGCGGGTGTGGACAAGACCGCCTCCTCCGTGTGGCCATCGGGCCGTGCAGATCGAGCCTGTCGAGCCCGAGGGTAGTGCGAGGGCTCCCACGCCGGACATCCCCCGTATGGGCACCATCACGCGGGTCCGGTGTAAGGGGCACCTTGTCCGTCTCCGGTGCCCCCCTTGCCGCTGCCTGAGCAGCCGGAGCCCGGAACACCGGGGCCGCGCGGGAGATCAGCCGGCCTCCCGTCCCCGGAACTCCGCCACGTCCCACGTGCCGTCCAGCCGCGGCGCCAGCCATCGTGGCGCCGACGCGCGGAAGCAGGCCGGCGGCAGGCCTGCCGCACCGGCCGGCACCGCGCCCAGTAGCGGCGCCCCCGTCACCTCCGGCAGATCCCGCACGTTGCAGCGCGCGGCCAGACCCGCCTCGGCGGGCCAGCTGCCGATCACCACTCCCGCCGGGTCGAGCCCGCGCGAGCGCAGTTCACGGGACGTCAGCTCCGTCACGTTCAGGGTGCCGAGGCCCGCCGCCGCCACCACGAGCACCGGCGCCGACAACAGCGCCGCCGCGTCCGCCAGCGTTCCGCCGTCCTCGTCGAACCGGACGAGCAGCCCGCCCGCGCCCTCCACGAGCACCAGATCGTGCTCGGCGGCCAGCTTGGCGGCGGTCTCGGCCACCTCGTGCGGACGCACCGGCGCCCGGCCCGCCCGCCGTGCGGCGGTGGCGGGCGCCAGCGGGTCCGGATACCGGGCGAGTTCGGCGGTCGTGACGGCCCCGGCGAGCCGTGCGACCTCCTCGGCGTCCCCGGGTTCGTCCGGCCGCACCCCGGTCTGCGCCGCCTTCAGCACGGCCACCGACCGTCCGGCCGCCAGCGCCGTCGCGGCGACCGCGGCCGTCACCACCGTTTTGCCGACCTCGGTGCCCGTGCCCGTGATCACCAGTACCGGCATGTCATCCCTCCTCGGCCGCCGCGCACACCGCGTCCGCGATCCGGGCCACGTCCGGGTCACCGGTGATGTACGGCGGCATGGTGTAGACGAGGTCGCGGAACGGCCGCAGCCACACACCCCGGCGCACCGCCGCGCGTGTGGCCGCCTCCATGTCCACGTCGTGATCGAGCTGGACGACGCCGATGGCGCCGAGGACCCGCACGTCACGGACGCCCGGCAGACCGGCCGCCGGCGCCAGTCCCTCCCGCAGGCCCGACTCGATGCGTTTGATCTCCGCGAGCCAGTCCTGCCCGAGCAGCAGTTCGATCGAGGCGCAGGCCACGGCGGCCGCCAGCGGATTGCCCATGAACGTCGGACCGTGCGCCAGCACCGGTACCTCGCCGCGCGAGATGCCGTCGGCCACGCGCGCGGTGCACAGCGTCGCCGCCAGAGTCAGATAGCCGCCGGTCAGCGCCTTGCCCACGCACATCACATCGGGCGTCACCGCCGCGTGCCCGGCCGCGAACAGCGCGCCCGTACGCCCGAACCCGGTCGCGATCTCGTCGAACACCAGCAGCACGCCGTGCGCGTCGCACGCCTCGCGCAGCACCCGCAGATACGCGGGGGAGTGGAAGCGCATGCCGCCCGCGCCCTGCACCACCGGCTCCACGATCACGGCCGCCAGTTCCCCGGCATGCCGCCCGATCAGCTCCCACAGGTGCTCGGCGTACGACTCCTCGTACGCGGCCGGCGGGGCCTCGGCGAACACCTGCTCCGGGAGCACCCCGGCCCACAGCTCGTGCATCCCGCCCTCGGGATCGCAGACCGACATCGGCTGCCAGGTGTCGCCGTGGTAGCCGCCCCGCCACGTCAGCAACCGCCGCTTCTCGGGCCGCCCGAGCGAACGCCAGTACTGCAGGCACATCTTGACGGCCACCTCGACCGACACCGAGCCCGAGTCGGCGAGGAAGACATGCTCGAGGCCGTCGGGTGACATGTCGACAAGGAGCTTCGCCAGCCGGACGGCGGGCTCGTGCGTGAGCCCGCCGAACATCACATGGCTCATCCGCCCGAGCTGGTCGCGCGCGGCCTCGTTCAGCACCGGGTGGTTGTAGCCGTGGATCGCCGACCACCAGGACGACATCCCGTCGACCAGCTCGCCCGAGCCGTCGGCGAGCCTCAGCCGGACCCCGCTCGCCGATTCCACGACGAGCGGTTCCCCGCGGCCCGGCATGGGCCCGTACGGATGCCAGACGTGCCGCCGGTCCAGCTCGAGCAGTTCGGGTACGGACCACTCAGGCATTGGGCGCGAGATCCGTTCCGGTACCCCGCCGGCGGACGGCGACGAGATCGGTACGCGGCCCGTCGGCCGGGCCTGCCCTCTCTGTGACCGCCCCCGGGCCCGAGGACCCCTCCGTCTCTGCGCCTGCGCCCACGCCCGAGGACGCCTCCGCGCCCCCGCACACCCCCGCGCCGGAGGACGTCGACCCGCACCCGCCGCCGTCCCCGTGGGACCCGCACCCGCCGCCGTTCTTGTGGGACCCGCACCCGCCCGTGCCCGCCGCCCGGTGTTTTGGCAGTGTCACCCGGTCGGTGCCCTCCACCTCGAACCCGGCGTCCGCGATCATCTCCAGGTCGGCCCGGCCCGCCTGGCCCTCGCTGGTGAGGTAGTCCCCGAGGAAGATCGAGTTGGCCAGGTGCAGCGCGAGCGGCTGCATGGTACGCAGATGCACCTCCCGGCCACCCGCGATCCGCACCTCGACGTCCGGGCACACGAACCGCACCATCGCCAGGATCCTCAGGCACCGCTGCGGGCTGAGGTTCCATTCCTTCGCGAGCGGCGTGCCCTCGAACGGGATCAGGAAGTTCACCGGCACCGAGTCCGGGTCCAGCTCGCGCAGTGCGAAGACCACGTCGACCAGGTCCGCGTCGCTCTCACCCATGCCGGCGATCAGACCGGAACAGGCGGACAGACCGGCCGCGTGCGCCTTGTGCACGGTGTCCACCCGGTCGGCGTACGTATGGGTGGTGGTGATGTCCCCGTAGGTGGCCTCGGAGGTGTTGAGGTTGTGGTTGTAGGCGTCCGCGCCCGCCTCGCGCAGCCGCTCCGCCTGCCCCTCGGAGAGCAGTCCGAGGCAGGCGCACACCTCGACGCCCTCGTTGCCCTCCTTGATCGCCCTGATCGTGTCGGAGACACGGTCCACGTCACGGTCGGTCGGACCGCGGCCGCTGGCCACCAGGCACACCCGTTTGGCGCCGCCCGCCAGTCCGGCCGCGGCCGCCTGCGAGGCCTGGCCGGGTTTGAGCCAGGTGTACTTCAGGATGTCGGCCTTCGAACCGAGCCGCTGGGAACAGTAGGAGCAGTCCTCCGGGCACAGGCCGGACTTGAGGTTGACCAGATAGTTGAGTTTCACCCGCCGCCCGAACCAGTGCCGCCGCACCTTTCCGGCCGCGGCCACCACATCGAGCAGATCGTCGTCGGACGTCCCGAGGACGGCCAGCGCTTCCTCACGGGTCGGCGTCTCGCGCCGCAGCCCCTTGTCCACCAGCGTGTTCAGCAGGTCCATGAAAGCCGATCCTGTCCTATTCGGCCGCCCCGGCCAAGGACGGTTCGTACAACAGAGGCGCTGTCGGCTGTGGGCATGGCCACACTGTGGTCCGGAGGCCGCCCCGCTACTGTCTGTTCATTGCCTGCAAAATCACCGGAGGACCCATGGCGTTCGGCTGGATCGACGAGCAGGCGGAGCTGCGCCGCCGGGCCGGGCTCGTACGGACGCTGCGCCCGCGGGCCGCCGACGCGCCGCTCCTGGACCTGGCGAGCAACGACTACCTGGGCCTCGCCCGTCACCCGGAAGTGGCCGAGGGCGCGGCGCGGGCCGCGCGGACCTGGGGCGGCGGGGCCACCGGGTCCCGGCTCGTCACCGGCACCACCGAGCTGCACACCGAGCTGGAACGCGAACTGGCCGACTTCTGCGGCTTCGAGGCGGCCCTCGTCCTCTCCTCCGGATACGCGGCCAACCTCGCGGCCGTCACCGCGCTCGCCCCGCACGGCGCCCTGATCGTGTCCGACGCGGGCAACCACGCCTCCCTGATCGACGGCTGCCGGCTGGCCCGGGGCAGGACGCAGGTCGTGGCGCACGCCGAACCGGATGCTGTGCGCAAGGCGCTGAGCGGGCACGACGGAGCCGCCGTGGCCGTGTCCGACACGGTCTTCTCGGTCGACGGGGACGCCGCTCCGCTCGCCGCGCTGGCGGGGGCGTGCCGTGAGCACGGCGCGGGACTGGTGCTCGACGACGCCCACGGCCTCGGGGTGCTCGGTGACGGCGGACGCGGCGCCCCGCACGCGGCGGGGCTCGCCGGCGCCGAGGACGTCGTGGTGACGCTCACGCTGTCCAAGTCGCTCGGCAGCCAGGGCGGAGCGGTGCTCGGCCCGGCGCGGGTCGTCGAGCATCTGGTCAACACGGCCCGGACGTTCATCTTCGACACGGGCCTGGCACCGGCGGCCGCGGGAGCCGCGCTCGCGGCCCTGCGGTTGTTGCGCCGCGAACCCGGACGTGCGGCGCGGGCGGGCGCGGTGGCGCGCGACCTGCACCACCGGCTGACGGCCGCGGGCCTCGAAGCCGTACGTCCCGACGCCGCGGTCGTCTCGGTGCGTGCCCCGTCCCCGGAGCAGGCCGTGCGATGGGCGGCCGACTGCCGGGCGGCCGGCCTGTCCGTGGGCTGCTTCCGCCCTCCTTCCGTGCCCGACGGCATCTCACGGCTCAGACTGACCGCCCGCGCGGACCTGTCCGGGGCCGAGATCGAACGCGCTGTACAGGTGATCGGCGACACGCGGCCATGAGTCGGCGGGACACGGCCGTGAGTCGCCCGATGACGAACGGTCGGGTGGGTGCCGGCGGACCGGTGGGTCAGTGAACCGCGGCCACGAACTCCGCCCAGCTCCCGGGGGAGATGAGCAGCGCGGGTCCGGCCGGGTTCTTGGAATCGCGCACGGCGAGCAGTCCGGCTCCGGGGCCGAAGGCCGGCCGGGCCGTCTCCACGCAGTTGTTCGCGCCCGTGCTGTAGCTGCTGCGCAGCCACCGCACACCGTGCAGATCGGTGCTGGAGGGAAGGGTCCGAGGCGGAGCGGGCATCGTGCCTCCTTACACGCCGGCAGCTGTCCCGGCGATGAAATCCAACGAGTCCTCTGGCGAAAGGGCGTGGACCGAGAGGGCGTTGAAAGCCTCCGAGTACGCCCGGAGGTCTTCTTTCCACTCCAGATAGAGGCTACTCGTCAAGTGGTCGAGAACTACAACATCCAGATCAGAAGTGCGCGAAAATGAGAAGATTACGAAAGGCCCGGTGACGCCGATGTGCGCCCCGGCTGTGAACGGCAGTACCTGGAGCCTTACTTGGGGGAGGCGCGCCGCTTCCACCAGCCGTTCCAGCTGACGGGTCATGACGCCGGGACCGCCGACCTGCCGTCGCAGCACCGCCTCGTCCAGGACCGCGCTCAACTCCAGCGGCGGATCCGCCCGCAGGACGTCCTGCCTGGCCAGCCGCACCTCCACCAGCGTGTCCAGCCGCTCCTCGGAGACGCCCTCCAATGCGGCCTCGGTCACCGCCCGCGCGTACTCGGGTGTCTGCAGCAGTCCGGGAACCACCGTGGTCTCCAGGGTCCGCATGGCGCCGGCCTGGGACTCCAGGCTGATGAAGTCCCGGTAGGTGGGCGGCAGCACCCCGCGGTACGCATGCCACCAGTGGTGCCGTCCGCCGTTGTCGTCGGATCCCGCCAGCACCAGCAGCAACTCCCTCAACTGGGCATCGGCCAGGCCGTAGGCGTCGAGCAGTAACCGCACATCGGCCGGTTTCACTCCGCTCGTGCCCGTCTCGATGCGGCTCACCTTCGACTGGTGCCAGCCCACCAGCCGGGCCGCCTCCCCACTGGTGAACCCTGCCGACGTGCGCAGCGAGCGCAGTTCGGCGCCCAGTTTCCGGCGGCGTACCGCGGGACCGTGCTGCATGGCTTCCCCTCTTACTCCCTCGGGGCCACCCAAATACGGTTTCCCGTCGCAGAGTTCACCGCTTTGAGCGACAGATATATGCATATCCTGGCCGTATCGTCGCCGACGGCCTGTGGTGATGGCAGTCTGGCGACGAAGCACCAGTGCGGGACCGTACTCGAATCAGCCGCTCCGTGTCGGACTGCGGTCCCGTGGAAAGGGACGACATCGCCATGGCAGACCATCTGGAAGCATCCATCACTCTGCCGAGCGATCCCGCCTCGGTCTCCGCGGCCCGCGCCCATGTGGTGGGCACGCTGGCGGAGTGGGGCATGCCGGAGGACACGGAAGTGTCCGACACCATCCGGCTGATCGTGTCCGAACTCGCGACCAACGCCGTGCAGCACACCCTGGGGCAGTCACCCACGTTCACCGTGGACCTCGTCCTCGACCGGCACGACCAGCTGTGCATCGGGGTCACCGACAGCCACCCGAGGTTCCCCAAGCGGCTCCCCGCCGCGGTCCAGCAGGACAACGGCCGAGGGCTGGTCATCATCCGCTGGCTGGCCGTGGAGTGCGGCGGCAGGATGAGGGTCCGCCCCACCAGGGAGGGCGGGA
Organism: Streptomyces sp. P9-A2; assembly: GCF_036634175.1. Classification (NCBI taxonomy): domain Bacteria; kingdom Bacillati; phylum Actinomycetota; class Actinomycetes; order Kitasatosporales; family Streptomycetaceae; genus Streptomyces; species Streptomyces sp. P9-A2. The sequence continues at coordinate 979,647 of NZ_JAZIFX010000001.1, read as the reverse complement.
AGACCGTCTCCGTCGTCCTCCCGTGGGCCGTTCCCGCCGAGCCGGCCACGGCGGTCGAAGTGGCAGGACAGCAGGAACCGTAGGGGGTCGCGACAGGAACGGGGCGAGGGCGGGAAGAGGGGCGGGCGGAGGTGGAAGAAGCGAAAAGAGGACCTGCTCACCCGTTCGGGCGATACGCAGATCCTCGAGCCGCCGCACCGGTGTGTTGCCCGGGCGTCGTTCGGCGCGTTGGGCGGGGCGGCGGCAGAGGGGTGCCGCCGCCCACGCGGATCACTTCACCCGGCCGTACCAGACGCTGCGGGTCCAGATCTTCTGCAGGCGTACCACGTCCCCGGTCTTGGGCGCGTGCCAGAGTTTGCCCTGGCCCGCGTAGATGCCCACGTGGTACACGTTCTGGCCCGAGTGGAAGAAGACCAGGTCCCCCGCCTTGCGGTTCGAGGCGGAGATGTGGCGGGTCTTGTTGTACTGCTGGGACGCAGTGCGGGGCAGCTGCTTGCCCGCCTTCTTGAACGAGTAGAGGGTGAGTCCGGAGCAGTCGAAGCGGCTCGGTCCGGTGGCGCCCCACCGGTAGGGCGCGCCCTTCTTGGACGCTGCGATCTTGAGGGCCTTGGCGGCCGGAGTCGCGGCCGCCGCCTCCGAGGCGGTGCCGGGGAGGACGATCGAGCCGCCCACGGCGGCGAGGGTGAGGGCCGAGGCCGTACCGGCCCTGGCCATGAGAGACGGGACGCGATTGAGCGCGGTCATGCGCAACCCTTCGTCAGCCGCCTGTGAAGGATGACCTGTCGGATTCGGGCTGGCGAAGTTGCCCGGCCGCACGAGTGCGGCTTCACCCCAAGAGCTGCTCGGCGCGGGAATCGAACTCCCGTTCCGGCGGCCCGTATTGCTCGGGTCCTCCACTCCTGCCGATCCACTCCTGTCGACCGGTCATCCGGGCGGCGGCAGGATTCGGCGTCCGCCCGGATCGCCCCGCCGCGGCGGCGGGGTCTTGTCGTCAGTGAGCGATCTTGGCAACCGTCGGCCCGAAATCCCAATGGAACCGGGGGTTTGTGTTGTTACTCACCACTCATCCGTTCGAGTGGACAGCCTCATGTCCGGGCTGCCGTCCGGAGTGCCGAGGAGTCCCGGACCAGCATCGGAATGACCTGTTCCGGTAAGTGGCCACGCGTGGTGCGCAACTGTGACGGCCCGAAAAGGAGTCGACATATACACCGGTTGGCGGTACCCCCTTTGGTCCGTTTCAACTCCGGTGCGGACGTGCCGCCGACGCCGTCCCCGGCCGGACCGGTACAGGCGTCAGCTGTCGGAGCCCGGCGGCAGCGTGACCCGGGCCGTGCGCCGGTCGCCGTCCAGCACCCGCAGGGCCCGGGTCAGTGTGGCGGCGTGCAGTTCGGTCTCGCCGCGCCGGTGCATCAGGGTCAGCGCGTCGCGCAGTGCGACGGCCTTACCGACCAGCGCCTGTGCGGCGCGCAGCCCACGATAGGTGTCGCCGTCGCGGGCCGGGTTGATCCGGCCGAGCAGGTCGACGGCCTCGAGATAACAGTCGATCAACTCGGCCTCGGCGCGGGTCAGCGCGGGCAGCGGCGGCAGTTCGGGGGGCAGCATCGGTGGTTCACCTCGCGCCGGGAGTGGGGCGCGGGCTCTCGCGGTCGGCCAGGATCCGGTCGGCGAGGCCGTACTCCACTGCCGCCCGCGCGTCGAGGACGGTGTCCCGTTCGACGTCCGACCGGACCTGTTCCGGGGTGCGGTGGGTGTGCCGGACCAGCATGTCCTCGATCCGGTCCCGGATCCGCCACAGTTCCTCCGCCTGAACGGCCAGGTCGCTCGCGCTTCCCTCCGCCGGCTCCGGCGGTGCCGGCTGACGGAGCACCAGCCGCGCCCCCGGCAGGACGTACCGCTTGCCCGGCGTCCCGGCGGCCAGAAGCAGCGCGGCCGTTCCGTCGGCCCGGCCCAGGCAGACCGTCTGCACCTCGCAGGTGACGAAGCGCAGGGTGTCGTAGATCGCCGACATGGCGTGGAAGGAGCCACCGGGGGAGTTGACGTAAAGGGCGATGTCCCGGTCGGGGGCCCGGTGCTCCAGGTGCATGAACTGGGCGATCAGGTCGTTCGCGGAGGTCTCGTCGATCGGTGTCCCCAGGAGGAGGATCCGCTCCTCCAGCAGTTTGCCGTACGGATCCGCGGTCCGGTGTCCGGACGCCGTGTGTTCGGTGAACCCGGGCATGACGTGGCGGCCGAGCGGTCGGGTCATGAGCTTCTCCTCGTGGCTGCCGTCCACAGGGGCCTGCGGGCGGCTGTCTGTAAAAAATGTACAGGACGTACGTGACGTTATGATGGGGGGTATGGCCTACGAGATTCCGGTGACCCAAGCGAGGGCTGAGCTCGCCGACCTGATCAACCGTGTGGTGTACGGCGGCGAGCGCGTCGTCGTGACCCGGCACGGGAAGCCCCTCGTCGCCCTTGTTTCCGCTGATGACCTGCGCCGACTCGACCAGCTCCACGAACTCGACGAGGGCCGGGAGACCGCAGGCGAGCAGGTGATCAGCACCGTGGCCGGGGTCCATGGGGCCGTGTCCGCTCCCCGCGAACAGCAGCGCTTCGGCATCGCCGCGGAGCACCGGGGGACAGCCACGTCATAGGCCGCCCGGAGCCCCGGTGGCCCGTCACTCTCGCCTTGCCCCCGCCCTCGCGATCCACCCGGCGGACGAACAGTGAGGGGCGGCCGGACGACTCCGGCCGCCCCTCACTCGTGGGCTGCTCATGCGCTTACGGGGCCGGTGGCCTGCTCGGCCGGTCCGGCGGGCGGTTCAGCTCCGCGGCAACCGCGGGAGCCTGCGCTTCTCCGCCGCCTTGCGCTCGGCCTCCTCCGCCTTGGCGACGGCCGCGTACTGATCGACGTACTCCTGTCCGGACAGCTTCAGAACGGCGTACATGATCTCGTCGGTGATGGCACGCAGGACCGCACGCTCCTCCTCCATGCCTTCGTAGCGCGAGAAGTCGAGGGGTTTGCCGAAGCGGATCACCACGGGGTGGATGTGGGGGACGACCTTGCCGGGCGGCTGCGCCTCGAAGGTGCCGATCATCGCGCACGGAATCACCGGGATGCCGGCCTTGAGGGCCATCACCGCGACCCCGACCTTGCCCTTGTAGAGGCGTCCGTCGTGTGACCGCGTGCCCTCCGGGTAGATGCCGAGCAGCTCTCCCCTGCCCAGCACCCCGAGCCCTTCCCGGATGGCGGCCTGGCCGGCTTCCTTGCCGGAGCGGTCGACCGGGATCTGCCCCGCGCTGTGGAAGAAGAACGCCGTCAGCCGGCCCTTGATGCCGGGACCGGTGAAGTACTCGGCCTTGGCGAGGAAGGTGATGCGCCGCTTGAGGATCGTGGGCAACAGGAAGTGGTCCGAGAACGAGAGATGGTTACCGGCGACGATGGCCGCGCCGGACGACGGCACATGCTCCAGGCCCTCTATTCGAGGCCGGAAGACCAGTCTCAGCAGCGGGCCCACAAGTACGTATTTCAGCAGGTAGTAGAACAAGGGCGCGCTCCTCGACTCCGTCGGACGGGCCCAGCGGCGTGTTGCAGCAGGTCAACCGGCACGTCGTGGGGGTGTCAGTGTAGGTCGGGGCGGGACTGTCCGGCACCCTGTGCGACAGAGCCGGGAAACGGGCCGGGGCGGAGCCGCCAGACGGCTGAACGTCCGTCAGCGCACGGGCGGGCGCGGACGTGTGCCGCCGCGGTCCTCTGCCCGGGCCCGCTTCACGGACGGAGCGCCCCGAGTGAGCTCTTTCCCCAAGCTCTCGACTTCTCCCCCACTCTCGTCTTCGCTCGAGCGGGGGGACCCCGATCGGCTTCGTGCCATGCGGATCTCCGTCTCCTCCGACATGGACGAACCCGTGGCCCGAGCCCTGTTCTGCGAACTGCGCGAGCGCGGCCCCGAGGTGCGCGTGCACGGTGCCCTGAGTGCCGGGAACGATATGGGGTGGGCGTTCTGCTCGGAGGCGGCCGCCCGCGACGTCGCCGACGGGACCGTGTACCAGGCGGTGGTGTGCTGCTGGACCGGCACGGGTGCCTCGATCGCGGCCGACAAGGTGCCGGGCGTACGGGCGGCCCTGTGCACGGACGCCTGCACGGCGGACGGCGTGCGCCGCTGGAACGACGCCGACGTGCCGGCGCCCGGCCTGCGGCTGGCGTACGGGCCGTTGCCGAAGGAGATCCTCGACGCCTGGTTCGCCCCGGTGTCCGGTCGGGACGAGGAGGAGCGGCGCAACGTGGACCGGCCGGCCCGGCTCGACGGCGCACGGCCCGCCACCGGCTGATCGGTCCCGTTCCCGGACGCGGCGCGAACCGTCACAGCCGGACGACGATCAACGCGGTGTCGTCGACGGCGCCGCCGGGCGGCAGCAGCTCCAGCAGCACGGTGTCCGCCAGTGACTCCGGATCCAGTGTCCGGTGGCGGCGCAGCGACTCGGCGAGCCGGAGGAGCCCGGTGTCGATGTCCTCCCGGCGGCGCTCGACCAGACCGTCGGTGTAGAGCACAAGGGTCGACCCCGGTGTGAACGTGGTCGTCGCCTCGGGCCTCGTGGCCGGTTCGGGGAGGGCGTCGAGCGGGGGATCGGTGGCCCGGTCGAGGAACTCCACCCGTCCGTCGCGGTGGGCCAGCACGGGCGGGAGATGGCCGGCGCTGCTGTACGTGATGGTGTGCCGGTCGAAGTCGACGAAGGTGGTGACCACGGTCGCGGACTCGGCGCCGTCGACCACGTGGGCGTAGCGCCCCACGACGTCCAGGGCCTCGGCGGGTCCTGCCGCGACCCGTGAAGCGGCGGTGAGCGCGCTGCGCAGCTGGCCCATGACCCCGGCCGCCTCCAGCCCGTGCCCGACCACGTCGCCCACGGACACGCCGATGCGGTGGCCGCCCACCAGGTCGACCAGGTCGTACCAGTCCCCGCAGACGTTGAGCGCGCCCACCGCCGGTCGGTAGCGCACGGCGGCGCGGTGGTGGCCCACCTGCCGGGGGGCGGGCAGCATCGCCTCCTGCAGTACCAGCGCCACCTGCCGCTCCCGGGCGTGTGCCTGGCGCAGCCGGTTGTTGAGCTCCTGCAGTTCGCGGGCGCGTGTGTACAGCTCGGCCTCCAGGACCCGGCTCTGGTCGATGCCCGCACGGTCGCGGGCCCGCATCAGTTCGGTGACCTCCTCGACCCGGTGCACGATCAGGACCACGCTGCCGTCGCTGTCCAGCACCGGCGTGTTCACCGGGCTCCAGTAGCGTTCCTCCCACTCGCCGGGGTACTCCCGGCTCTCGACGTCGTAGCGCTGCAGGGCCATGGTGTCGCGTTCGCCGGTGGCCACGACGCGCAGCAGCGAGGCGTGCAGGTTGCGGGCGCCGGAGGAGCTGGGGTCGCCAGGGTTGTCCGGGAAGACGTCGAACAGATAGCGGCCCAGCAACTCCTCCCGGGAGAGCCCGGTGCCCTCGAGGAACGCCTCGTTGACATCGGCGTACACCAGTCCCGGGGTCAGGATCGCCACCATGCCGGGCAGCGCGTGGTACACCGCCGCGTAGTCGATCGCCGTTTGTGTCATGACCGTTGCCCCATTGTCAGAATTTCACCATTTTTCCATATGGTGGGCGAATTGAGGGTGACGGGAGGGTCGGCAGGAAACGTGCGGTGCCGGAGGTGTCAGCCGAAGAGAGGGTCGTCCGGGCCGGTCGGCGACTGCTCGGCCCAGATGACCTTTCCCTCGGGAACGAAGCGGGTGCCCCACTGCTGGGCGAGCTGCGAGACCAGCAGCAGGCCGCGCCCGCCCTCGTCCATGGCGCGGGGATGGCGCAGATGGGGTGTGGTCGCCCCGCCGTCGTACACCTCGCAGACCAGCGTGCGCTCACGGATCAGCCGCAGCCGGACGGGGCCGGTGGCATACCGGATGGCATTGGTGACCAGTTCGCTGACGATCAGCTCCGTGGTGAAGACCAGTTCGTCCAGGCCCCAGCGGCCCAGCTGCCGGGTGGCCGTCCTGCGGGCCTCGGCCACCGCGGCCGGATCCGTCGGCAGGTCCCAGAACGCCACCTGGCCGGCGTCCAGGAGCCGGGTACGGGCCAGCAGCAGCGCCACGTCGTCGTACGGGCGGGTCGGCACCAGGGTGTCCATCACCGTCCGGCACAGCGTTTCCAGCGAGGGCGCGGCCCCTTGCAGTGCCTGTCGCAACCGGTCCTGGCCGCCCGCGGTCGAACCGGTCTCCGTGTCGGTCAGCAGACCGTCGGTGTGCAGGGCGAGCGTGCTGCCCTCGGTCAGGGACAGCTCCCTCGCCTCGAACGGCGGGCCACCCACGCCGAGCGGGGGCCCCACCGGCAGCTCGACGAAGTCGGCCGTGCCGTCCGGCGACACCAGTGCGGGCGCGGGATGGCCCGCGGAGGCCATCGCACACCGGCCGTCGACCGGGTCGTAGACGACGTACAGGCAGCCGGATCCCACGGCCTGGCCGTAGGTCCCCACCAGGTCCGAGCCTTCCTCCCGCGCGGACCGCGCCACCAGGTCGTCGAGACGCGCGAGTACCTCCTCGGGCGGCAGATCCAGCGCGGCCAGGGTCCGTACGGCGGTCCGCAGCCGGCCCATCGCGGCGGCGGCGTCGATGCCGTGCCCGGGCACCTCGCCGACGATGAGGGCGACGCGGGCGCCGGGCAGCGGGATCAGGTCGTACCAGTCGCCGCCCAGACCTGTCAGCTCGTCGGCCGGGCGGTAGCACGCGGCCACCTCGACGGCTTCCTGCTCCGGGAGCCGGCGGGGCAGCAGGCTGCGCTGCAGCGCGAGCACCGCGTCCCGCTCCCTGGTATAGCGCCGGGCGTTGTCCACACAGACGGCGGCGCGGGAGACGAGGTCCTCGGCGAGGTTCAGGTCCTCCTCGAGGAAGGGGTCCCTGCGGCGCCGGAAGAACACGGTGACGCCCAGGGTGACCCCCCGGGCGCGGATCGGCACGATCATCACGCTCTGCAGCCCCAGCTCCAGGAATGTGGCCTCCCGGCGGCCGGGCGTGCTCTCGGCCCACTCCAGGGCGAGCGGGTCGAGCTGCTCCTGACGCCAGGACCGGCCCGTGGCCAGACAGCGGACCGGCGGCGAACCGGGCAGATAGGAGACCGGTGTGCCGATGTCCTGGACCGTGCGCGGCAGGTCCTCGTGGACCGACCGGTGGCCCGCGCGGCACAAGGGCACCTTGTCCGTCCCCGCGAGCGGTCCCGGCGGGAGCTCGGCGCCCCGCAGCACCGTCTCCAGAAGGTCCACGGTCACGAAGTCCGCGAGCTCCGGAACGGCGACGTCGGCCAGCTCTTGTGCGGTGTGCATGACATCCAGGGTGCGTCCGATGTGCCGGCCGGCCCGGTCGAGCAGCGCGAGGCGTCGGCGCGCGCGGTGCCGATCGGTGATGTCGACGACGCTGTAGTAGACGCCCGTCGGACGGCCCCGGTCGTCGTCGAGCCGGGTGAACGACAGCATGTACGCGGTTTCCCGCAGCGGTGCCGAACGGGCCTGACCGACCTGCTCGAAGCCGGTCACCGACTCGCCGGTTTCCAGGACGTGGCGCATCTGCGCCTCGACGGGTCCGGCGTCCAGGCCGGGCTGGACATCGGTGAACCGCAGCCCCAGCCGCCGCTGGGAGGGACCGCCGCCGAACTGCTCGAGCGCGGGGTTCGACCACACGTATCGCAGGTCCGTGTCCACGATCGCGAGCCCGATCGCCGATCCGGCGACCATCTGCTCCAGCATCGTGCGGCTCATGTCCCAGCCGGGGGAGCCGGCCGGCTCCGACAACAGCACCAGCAGAGACGAGCGGCCCCGCGGCTTCACGGTCCGCAGCACCCTGACCATGACGGGGACCGGATGCCCGTCCCGGTGCCGGGCCGTCATCAGGCCCGCCCAGCCGTCGTCGGCCCGACAGCGCTTGATTAGCTCCGGCACCCGCTCGGCGTTCTCGGCGGTCAGCAGATCGGACAGCTTCCCGCCCACCGCCTCGGTCGCCGTATACCCCAGCAGCCGCTCGGCCGGACCGGTCCAGCTCGTCACCACGCCCTGCAAATCGAGCAGCAGGGGGGCGGCATCGGCCACGTCGAACCCCTGCCGGGCAACGCCCTGCTCCCCGTGTCCGCTCACGTGTCCGCCCACGGCCGACCTCATCCGTCGCTGGGAGTGGTCCTCCACCTCTTGACCCCATCTTCACCCGGGAACCGGGCAGAGGGCTTCCTGGGCGAGGCCCGGACCGGCGAACCACGGGCGGACGGGCGACGGGCGGACGGACGACAGGGACCGGCCCGTCCACCCGCCCACGCGTCCACCCGCCCGTGGTTCCGCCCACCCACCCGTCTGCCACGGGCCGGGCAGAACCCGGGAACGGGACAGGAAGGTCAGCCGCCCTGGCCCAGCACCTTCCCCAGCGTCTCCAGGGCGTCCTGGAGCTCCTCGCCCCGGACGGTGAGCGGCGGGGCCAGCCGGATGGTGGACCCGTGGGTGTCCTTGACCAGGACTCCCTCCCGCATCAGCCGCTCACTGATCTCCCGGCCGGTGCCGAGCGCGGGGTCGATGTCGACGCCCGCCCACAGTCCGCGCGAACGGAAACCGACGACGCCCCGGCCGACCAGGGACTCCAGCCCGCCACGCAGCACCACGCCCAGTTCCGCCGCCCGGCGCTGGAACTCACCCGTCTCCAGCAGCTCCACCACCGCCGTGCCGACGGCCGCGGCCAGCGGATTGCCACCGAACGTCGAACCATGCTCGCCGGGGTGCAGAACCCCGAGTACCTCGCGCCGGGCCACCACCGCCGACACCGGGACGATGCCGCCGCCCAGCGCCTTGCCGAGCAGGACCATGTCCGGGACGACCGACTCGTGGTCCACGGCGAGGGTGTGCCCCGTACGGCCGAGCCCCGACTGGATCTCGTCCGCGACGAACAGGCACCCCGCGCGGCGCGTCAGTTCCCGTACGCCCGTCAGATAGCCGTCGTCGGGGATGTTCACCCCCGCCTCGCCCTGGATCGGCTCGATCAGCACCGCCGCCGTCGTGTCGTCGACCGCCGCTTCCAGCGCCGCCAGGTCGTTGTACGGGACGACCCGGAAACCGGGGGTGAAGGGCCCGAAGCCGGCGCGGGCGGTCTCGTCCGTCGAGAAGCTGACGATGGTCGTCGTCCGGCCGTGGAAATTGTTCGCGGCGACCACGATCGTCGCCCGGCCGTCCGGGACGCCCTTCACGTCGTAGGCCCACTTGCGGGCCACCTTCACCGCGCTCTCGACCGCCTCCGCGCCGGTGTTCATGGGCAGCACCATGTCCAGCCCGGTCAGCGCCGCCAGCCGCTCGGCGAACTCGGCGAGGCGGTCGTTGTGGAAGGCGCGCGAGGTGAGCGTGATCCGGTCCAGCTGGCGGTGCGCCGCCTCGGTCAGTGCGGGATGCCGGTGGCCGAAGTTCAGCGCCGAGTAGCCGGCCAGCATGTCGAGGTAGCGGCGGCCCTCCACGTCCTCCACCCACGCGCCCTGCGCGCTCGCGACGACCACGGGCAGCGGATGGTAGTTGTGCGCGAGAACCGGCTCCTCCGCGCCGATCAGCTCGGCGGACGAACGGGTACGGGCGACAGCGGTCATGAGCGGATCTCCTGAGTGCAGCACTTGATCCCGCCGCCTGCCTTGTGGAACTCGGACAGGTCGACGGGGACGGGAACGTAGCCTCGGTCGGTGAGCTGGGCGGCGAGGCCTGTCGCCTCGGGGGAGATGAACACATGGCGCCCGTCGGAGACGGAGTTCAGGCCGAACGCCATCGCGTCCTCGCGGGTCGCGATCACCGCGTCCGGATACAGCCGGGCCAGCACCTCGCGGCTCCCCGGCGAGAACGCCTCCGGGTAGTACGCGATGTTCTCCTCGTCCAGCACGAACAGCGCCGTGTCCAGGTGGTAGAAGTACGGATCCACCAGCGTCAGGCCGATCACGGGCACCCCGAAGAACTCCTGCGCCTCGTGATGCGCCTCGCGCGTGGTGCGGAACCCGGTGCCGGCGAGGATCCAGCGCCCGGCCACGACCAGATCGCCCTCGCCCTCGCACACCGACTCGGGACGGTGGACGTCGAAGCCCTCCCCCTTGAACCAGCTCTCGTACGGCACGGACTCGGGGCGCCGTTCGGGCGCCAGGAACAGGGAGCCGAGGACGCGGCCCCCCACGACGACCGCCGCGTTCGCGGCGAAGACCATGTCGGGCAGGCCGGGTACCGGTTTCACGCTGTCCACGGTATGACCGTGGGCGCGGTAGACATCGATCAGCGCGCGCCACTGGCGCTGGGCCAGGGCGAGATCGACGGGACGGTCGGGACGCATCCAGGGGTTGATCGCGTACCGCACGTCGAAGTGTCCGGGATCGCAGACGAGGTAGCGCCGTCGGGACGGCACACGGGCATCGGTCACAGAGAGGTTCCTCCGCTTCCACGCGGTGTCATCAGGGGTATGTCCACGGTAGGGAGCGACCGGCTCGGACGACAAGGAACATGAGTTGCGCGCTCACGCAGTAATGCTGCGTGTTCCGACCGCCTCACGCACGTCTGCTGCGCCTCGCGCGGGCCCCGTGAACTCTACGGAGCCGGCTGGCTCGCGCCCGCCTCCGGACTCTCCGGAATCAGATGGGACAGCACCATCACACTGACCGTCTTGCGGATGAACGGCTCCGCGCGGATCCGCTCCAGCACCTCCTCGAAGTGCTCCACGTCCCGTGCCCGCAGATGCAGCAGCGCGTCGGCGCCCCCGGTCACCGTCATCGCCGCGGCGATCTCCGGATGGTTGCGCACCACCTCCGCCAGCCGCCGGGGCGGCGCCGCACCCTCGCAGTACACCTCGACGTACGCCTCCGTCCGCCAGCCCAGCGCCGACGGCCGCACCGTCGCCGTGAACCCGGTGATCACCCCCGTCTCGCGCAGACGGTCCACCCGGCGCTTGACCGCCGTCGACGACAGGCCGACCGCCGCGCCGATCTCGGCGAAGGACGTCCGGGCGTTCGCCATCAGCGCGGTGACGATCTGTCGGTCGAGCTCGTCGAACGGCGCGGGCCTGCTGCTCATATCCGCACTGTAACCAGCACCGGCCGGCCTTTCCCGTCGCGTGGTGACCGTCCCCGCCGTCAGGCGCGGTGACCGGTGCCGGTCGTGGCGGCGCCCGTGGCACCGCCCCGGGCCCGCGGGGCATCCGAGAGCCTCCCGGCCGATGGAAAAGCCCACGTCCGAGCCATGTCCAGACGTGGAAATCCCCCCTAGACTCCACCTTCATGCTGCGCGCCCTGGCCGTCGACGACGAACGCCCCTCGTTGGAGGAACTGCTCTACCTGCTGCACGCGGACCCCCGCATCGGCAGTGCCGAGGGCGCCGGCGACGCGACCGAGGCGCTGCGCCGCATCAACCGCGCCCTGGAGTCGGGACCCGACGGGCCCGAGGCCATCGACGTCGTCTTCCTCGACATCCAGATGCCCGGCCTCGACGGCCTCGACCTCGCCCGGCTGCTCGGCGGGTTCGCCCGGCCGCCGCTGGTCGTGTTCGTCACCGCCCACGAGGACTTCGCCGTGCAGGCCTTCGACCTCAAGGCCGTCGACTACGTCCTCAAGCCCGTCCGCAAGGAGAGGCTGGCCGAGGCGGTCCGCCGCGTCGTCGAACTGCGCGCCGCCGCACAGCGCGGCAGCACTCCGCGGATCCCCGTGCACGAACCCGACCCGGACCACATAGCCGTCGAACTCGGCGGCGTGACCCGCTTCGTCGCCGTCGACGACATCACGCACGCGGAGGCCCACGGCGACTACGCCCGCCTGCACACCGACCGCGGCAGTCACCTCGTCCGCATCCCGCTGTCGACCCTGGAGGAACGCTGGCGCTCGCGCGGCTTCGTCCGCATCCACCGCCGCCATCTGGTCGCCCTGCGCCACATCGGGGAACTCCGCCTGGACGCGGGCACCGTGAGCGTCCTGATCGGCTCCGAGGAACTCCAGGTCAGTCGGCGGCACGCCCGTGAACTGCGGGACCTGCTGATGCGCCGGACCACGAGCTAGGGGAACGCGTGCCCCAGGACCCGACCGAACGCCGCGTGGTCGTCACCGGCCCGCCCCGCCGATCCCGCCGCTCCTTCGGCTACTACCGTCCGCGCACCGAGATCGACGAGCAGACCACCCTCGGTCACACCTACGTCCGTTCCCTGATGCGCATCCAACTGCGCACCGGACTGACCGTGTTCGCCGTCCTCGTCCTGCTCATCGGCCCCCTTCCGCTGGTCTTCGCGGCCACCCCGGACACCCGCAGGCTGGAGTGGGCGGTCCTGGGCTTCGGGCTCTACCCGCCGATGGTCCTGCTCGCCCGCTGGTACGTACGCCGCGCCGAACGCAACGAACGCGACTTCGTACGGCTCGTCGAGGACCGCTGAGGGAACGCAACCGCCGTGAACTCCAGTTACGCCGTACCCGCCGTGGCCCTCGTCGTCCTGGCGACCATTCTCGTCGGCGCCTTCGGCCTGCGGATCTCCCGCACCACCTCCGACTTCTACGTCGCCTCCCGCACCGTCGGCCCCCGCCTGAACGCGGCCGCCATCAGCGGCGAGTACCTCTCCGCCGCGTCCTTCCTCGGCATCGCGGGCCTGGTCCTGGTCCAGGGCCCCGACATGCTCTGGTACCCGGTCGGCTACACCGCCGGCTATCTGGTGCTGCTGCTGTTCGTCGCCGCCCCGCTGCGCCGCTCCGGCGCCTACACACTGCCCGACTTCGCCGAGGCCCGGCTCGCCTCGCAGGCCGTGCGGCGGCTCGCCGGCGCCTTCGTCGTCGGCGTCGGCTGGCTGTACCTGCTGCCCCAGCTCCAGGGCGCGGGGCTCACCCTGACCGTGCTGACCGGTGCCCCCGACTGGCTCGGCGGAGTGATCGTCGCCGTCGTGGTCACCGTCATCGTCGCCGCCGGCGGCATGCGCAGCATCACCTTCGTGCAGGCCTTCCAGTACTGGCTCAAGCTCACCGCCCTGCTCGTGCCCGCACTGTTCCTGGTCCTCGCCTGGCAGAGCGACGGGGCGCCCAGCCACGCCTTCGACGAACCCGCCACCTTCCGAGAACAGCGTGTCGTCCGGGTCGACGACACCGTCGACCTGCGGATCACCGCACCGCTGGCCGTCACCGTGGACGGCATCGTCGACGGCCGCGAACACGACGGCACCGAGGTCCGCCTGCCCGCCGGCACCCACCGCATCGACGGCGGCACCCGGCTGACCTTCGCCGAGGGAGCCGAGGTCCCGGCCGCGGGACGCGGCGCCGACGACGCCCTCTCGCCCTCCCGCGCCGAGTCCCGCGAGGAACGCCCGCTGTACGCCACGTACGGGCTGATCCTCGCCACCTTCCTCGGCACCATGGGCCTGCCGCACGTGGTGGTCCGCTACTACACCAGCCCGCACGGCGTCGCCGCCCGCCGCACCACCGTCGCCGTCCTCGGCCTGATCGGCGCCTTCTACCTGCTGCCCCCGGTCTACGGAGCCCTCGGCCGCCTCTACGCCCCCGAACTCACCCTCACCGGCGACGCGGACGCCGCCGTGCTGTTGCTGCCCGGCCGCATGTTCGGGGGAGCGGGCGGCGACCTGCTCGGCGCGCTGGTCGCCGGGGGAGCCTTCGCCGCGTTCCTGTCCACGGCGTCCGGGCTGACCATGGCCGTGGCCGGCGTGCTCACCCAGGACGTCCTGCCCTCGCGCGGCGTACGGCACTTCAGGCTCGGCACGGTGCTCGCCATGGCCGTCCCGCTCCTGGCCAGCATCCTGGTCGGCGGGCTGCCGGTGGCCGACGCCGTGGGGCTCGCCTTCGCCGTGTCGGCCTCCTCGTTCTGCCCGCTGCTCGTCCTGGGCATCTGGTGGCGCCGGCTCACCCCGCCCGGCGCGGCGGCCGGCATGCTGACCGGCGGCGGCTCCGCCTTCCTCGCCGTCGCCGCGACCATGGCCGGCTACCCGGGCCAGGGCGCCTGGCACGCGCTCCTCGCCTGGCCCGCCCTGTGGTCGGTGCCGGTGGGCTTCCTCACCATGATCCTGGTCTCCCTGGCCACCCCCGGCCGGGTACCGCCCGGCACGGCGGCTGTGCTCGCCCGGTTCCATCTGCCGGAGGAACTACGGACGGAGGTGTCCAAGTGAGTGGATTCCTGGCGGGCCTGTGCGTGGCCGTCCTGCCCCTGCTGGCCGCGGGCTTCTGGCTCGGCCGGCGCACCGCCCGGCCGCCCGGACTGGCCGGCCTCGGCACGCCCGTCGAGCACGCCACCTTCGAGACCCTGCACACCGCCTCCCTGGCCACACCCCCGCTCCGGGCCGGACTGACCGAGGAGGCCGCCGGCCGGTCCGCCCGCAAACTGCGCTCCCTGCTCGGCACCGACGCCCTGTGCCTCACCGACCGCGAACAGGTCCTCGTCTGGGACGGCGCCGGCGCCCACCACCGCACCGAGATCATGGAACGCCTGACCGGTCCCCTCGACTCCGGCCGCGGCGAGGCCTTCCCGCTCACCTGCGACACCCCCGACTGCGCGGTGCGCTGGGCCGTCGTCGCCCCGCTCACCGTCGACGACCGGGTGCACGGCGCCCTCGTCGCCTGTGCGCCCCGCGAGTCCGCGGTCCTGGTCCGGGCGGCCGGAGAGGTCGCCCGCTGGGTCTCCGTCCAGCTCGAACTCGCCGACCTCGACCAGTCCCGCACCCGCCTGATCGAGGCCGAGATCAGAGCGCTGCGGGCGCAGATATCCCCGCACTTCATCTTCAACTCGCTCGCCGTGATCGCCTCGTTCGTGCGCACCGACCCCGAGCGCGCCCGTGAACTGCTGCTGGAGTTCGCAGACTTCACCCGCTACTCGTTCCGCAGGCACGGCGACTTCACCACCCTCGCCGACGAACTCCACGCCATCGACCACTATCTGGCGCTGGTCCGAGCCCGCTTCGGTGACCGCCTCTCCGTCACCCTGCAGATCGCCCCCGAGGTGCTCCCGGTCGCCCTGCCCTTCCTCTGCCTGCAGCCCCTCATCGAGAACGCCGTCAAGCACGGCCTAGAGGGCAAGGCCGACAAGTGCCGCATACAGATCACCGCGCAGGACACCGGCGCCGAAGCGCTCGTCGTGATCGAGGACGACGGCGCCGGAATGGATCCCGGCCTTCTGCGCCGCATCCTCGCCCGCGAGGTCGACCACACGGGCGGAATCGGTCTGTCCAACGTCGACGAGCGGCTCCGCCAGGTGTACGGCGACGACTACGGCCTCGTCATCGAGACCGCGGTCGGCGCCGGCATGAGGGTCACCGTCCGGCTGCCGAAGTACCAGCCGGGCGTGCACCTGACGGGCCGGCTCGCACCGAAGTGAGCCGGCCCGTCAGGTGCGGACCGCGGGCGGCCCGGCCACCGACCGCGGTCCAGCGGGTGGCTCAGGCGCTGCGCGTGGCGACCATGGCGAGGGTGATCAGGCCCAGGACGACCCAGCCGAACCACAGCCATCCGTTGCTGCCGAGCGCCGCCGTGTACGCCGTCACGGCGACGAGCCCGCCGACGGTGAGTACTCCCATGGTCTTCGTCGAGGTGGAACCGTTGCTGGTATCGGGCATCGCGACACCCTCCTCATGGTTCGGTTCCCTCCATGGTGCCCCCGTTCCGCCTTTTTACGGTGCACACGACGACATGTGCGCCCGTTTCCCAGGACCGCTCACCGGTCCACGACCCGGCCTCGTGGACGGACGGGTCGAAGCCGTAGTCACGCGGAGGTACCTCACGGGCGCACGCCGCGTCCGACACCCCGCGCGCCTCGGCGAGCGTGACGTCCTCGCCCAGCCGGGTGAATCCGAGGACCTGCTCGTCGTACCGGCCGCCGCACGGTACCAGCAGGGCCCGACGCCCCGGACGCGCGTCCAGGCAGTCCCGGCGCTGCATCGGCAGGGTGTCCGCGAGCGCGGCGCCGAACGGGCGCCGGTCGCCGAGCGGCCCGTACGACGGCCCATGCGCCCCCAGGACCAGACAGGCGGTGCGCCGCCCGGCCTCCTCGAACCCGTCCGGGACCGGTACGACGGCGAGCGGGCGCACCGCGGCCATGCGCCCGCGGAACTCCCGTGTGGCCTCCTCGCACCGGGCCGGACCCAGCTCCCGCGCCTCCTCGGCGGAGGAAGCCCCGACGAATCCCACGACCTGCCCGTCGACCTCCCGCCCCGCCGCGCCCGCACAGGCCGGTTCGACGCCGAGCCGGGGCGGGCCCGCGAACCGGCGCCCGCCGGGCCAGACGGCGCGCACGCAGTCGCCCCGCTCGAGCGGCTCGACGAGCCCCACGGCATCTCCGTACGGCGCCGTCGCCACCCCGCCGTCGCCCGTCCGGTCGGCCAGCGCGTACCAGGTGCCACCCAGGGCCAGCACCACCCCGAGCCCGCCGGCGACGGCGGCCCGCAGGCCGGGGTGGCGCGGACGCTGGTGCGCGGGGGCGGTCCCGGCCGCCGAGGGACCCGCACGTCCCGCACGTGCGGTACCCGCCGCGGAATCCGCAGGTCCGGCGGCTTCCTCCCGTCCTGCGGCTCCCGTGCGCCCTGTCGTGCTCGTGGCAGTTCCGGCCCCGACCGCGGGCAGGGCCGACGCGGCCCAGGGCGGCTGGGAACCCAGGTCGGTGGGCGGCCGCACGTGCGACTCGGACTGGGGAGTGACGAGCCGTGACAGTTTTGCCTCCAGCACCCGTGCGGACGTCCTCCGCTCGGGATCCTTCTCGAGCAGGCCTCGCAGCACCTGTTCCAGGGCGCCCGCCCGCACCGGCCGGCGCGGCTCCTCCGTGACCACCGCCGCGATCGACGCTAGCGGCGACTCCCGCTCGAAGGGGCCGTGCCCCTCGACGCCGTGGTACAGCGTGCAGCCAAGGGAGAACAGGTCGGCGGCCGGCGTCGCCGGATTCCCGGTGGCCCGCTCCGGCGCCAGCCAGCCCGCGGTGCCGACCACTCCCGACGCCATGGTGTACCGCGTCTCACCTGTGTCCGGCTGCACGGAGATGCCGTAGTCGGTGAGCAGGACCCGCCCGTACGGGGCTCCGGTGCGGTCCGGGGCGAGCAGGATGTTCGCCGGTTTCACGTCCCGGTGCAGTACGCCCCGCTCGTGACCGGTGGCCAGCGCGTCCAGCACGGCCAGTCCGATCCGGGCGCACTCGGCGGGGGCGAGCGGGCCGCGCCGGGCGACCAGTTCCCGCAGATCGACGGCGCCCGCCACGTACTCCATGACGATCCACGGCAGGCCTTCGTGCTCCGTGACGTCGTGCACGGTCACCACATGCGGGTGATCACGCAGACCGGCCGCGTGCCGGGCCTCCGCGCGGGCACGGGCGACCCTGGTCTCCCGCTCCTGGCCGGGCTCGGCCGGATCGCGGAACACGATCTCCTTGAGAGCGACCTCACAGGCGAGTCTCTGGTCATGGGCCAGCCAGACATGCCCCATGCCACCCCGGCCCAGCCGGTGCAGCAGCACGTAGCGGCCGGCGACGACCCGACCCGCTCCCGACGACGATGCGCGCAGCGCCATGACCGCTTCCCCCCGGCGGCTCATATTACTGAACAGCGTCACCCTTCAGGTGAATCGGGAAGAAAGTGAGCGAGAGGGGAAGAAGGTGATCGAAAGGGATTCATCTGTCCGATGTGTGCAATGAGGCCAGATAGGCGTTGTACGCCTTGAGTTCCTTGTCCCCGTCGCGGTCCGCGGCCCGGTCGGTGCGCTTGGCCTGCCGCTGCTCCGAGGCATGCCACTGGAACAACAATGCGATCAGCACCAGCACGGACGGGATCTCGCTGAACGCCCAGGCGATACCGCCGGCCGCGTTCTGGTCGGCGAGCGCGTCGATGCCCAGCGAGCCCGGCGGATTCTGGAACGTCGTCACCATCGGCGTGGACGCCATCATCAGCGCGATGCCGAAGAACGCGTGGAACGGCATGCCCGCGAACAGCTCCAGCATCCGCATCAGGTGCCCCGGCCGGTGCGGGCCCGGGTCCACGCCCATGATCGGCCAGAAGAAGACCAGGCCGACGGCGAGGAAGTGCACCATCATCGAGATGTGCCCCACCTGGGAGCCCATCAGGAAGTCGAACAGCGGGGTGAAGTACAGCGCGTACAGGCTCGCGATGAACATCGGGATGGTGAACAGCGGGTGGGTGACGACCCGCATGTAGCGGCTGTGCAGCAGCATCAGCAGCAGTTCGCGCGGCCCCCTGCGGCCACGGGCGGCCGGGGGCAGGGCGCGCAGCGCCAGCGTGATGGGGGCGCCGAGCAGGATCAGGATGGGCGACACCATGCTGATGACCATGTGCTGCACCATGTGCACGCTGAACATGACCATGCCGTAGTCGTTCAGCCCGGTGCACATCATGAGCCCGATGCTCAGCACGCCGACGAAGAACGACACGGTCCGTCCCACCGGCCATTTGTCGCCCCGTCGCATCAGGCGGACGACCGCCCAGCCGTACAGCGCCAGCCCCAGCAGACAGGCGACGAGGAAGAACGGGTCCGCCGACCAGGCGAGTCCTCGCCCCAGCGTGAACGGCGGCAGATCCATGGTCGTGCCGTGCCCGCTGTGATCCATTCGCCGGCTCCGTTTCGTGGGGGTTGTGCGCCGTCTGTCCGCACCAGAGTAGAACTGCCCCCGGCCGCGGCTGCGACCGGGGGCGGTTCTACCTTTGATCTTGGCCAGTGCTCCGGCGTTTACGCCGGGGGTGAAGGCCATCCTTGGGCCGGAGGCGCGGAGCGCCGGAGTGCGCTGCGGTCTCCGGGGTGTCGGTCAGGCGGGGCGTTGCTGGTTTTCGATGTACTGCTTGACGGCGGTCAGGGGTGCCCCGCCGCATGATCCGGCGAAGTAGGAGCCGGACCAGAAGTGTCCGCCCCACAGATGCCGGCGGACGTGGCTGTCGTACTCCTGGCGGAGCCTGCGGGAGCTGACGCCCTTGAGGGAGTTGACCAGCTTGGAGAGCTGGACCTTGGGCGGGTAGTGCACGAGCAGGTGGACGTGGTCCTCTTCGCCGTTGAACTGTTTCAGTTCGGCCTCGAAGTCGGCGCAGACCTCCCGCATGATCTCCTCCGTGCGGGTCAGCATGGCGTCGGTGAACGCATTCCGCCGGTATTTGGTGAGAAAAACCAAGTGAACGTGCAGGTTGTAGACAACATGGCGACCGGTTCTGACATCAGGGTTCGGGTTCCAGCGTGGTGACACCAACCCTGGCTATTCTCGCGATCGTGAGTCGATACACCCTGGTCAAGCGGCAGTTCGGGCACCGTGCCCGGCTTGCGCTGTCGTCTGCCGGGGTTCACGCGGTGGATGATCAGGCGCACGCGGCCCGCACCCTGTGGAACCTGCTGCACGCCTGGTGGCAGATGATGCCGAAGGAGAAGCGGACACTCGCGAACGCGGACGCCGCGATCCACCAGGCCCGCAAGGACATCGACTTCCTGGCCGCCCTCCCCGCGCAGGCCGCTCAAGCGGTACTCAAGGCGTACTTCCGGGCGTGGCGGAACTGCTGGGAGCACCGGGCCGACGCCCCGCACTTCAAGGGACGGTTCCGCACGGTGATGTCCGTGGACATCCCACAGGGACGCGACCTGAACATCGTCCGCGTGCACCGGCGATGGGGCGTGGTCAACCTTCCCAAGGTGGGCCGGGTCCGCTTCCGCTGGACCAAGGACCTGCCCGTCGGAAAGCGCGCAGGCGCGGAGAACCGGATCACCGGGGCCCGGCTGATCAAGGACGCGCTCGGCTGGCACATCGCCTTCCGCGTCCAGACCCTTCAGGCCGGGCCCGATCCCCACCAGGGGTCGGACGTCGGTATCGACGTGGGCGTCACCGTGCCCATCGCCCTCTCGGACGGGACGGCGTACGAGCACGGCGCATGGCTGACCGGCGAGGAGAAGGCCACACTCCTGCGCCTGGAGCAGCGCGCCGCGCGGCGCAAGCGGCACCGCAGGTCCGGCGAGCGCACCAGCGGCCGGCTGCACCGCACCTATGACCGGATCGCGGGACTGCGCGCGAAAGCCAAGCGCCGGGCCCTGGACTGGCAGCACAAGACCACCACTGCCATCGCCCGCACCTACGGCACGATCGTGGTCGAAGCACTCACCCTCCCGAACATGGTCAAGTCCGCCAGGGGCACCATCGAGGAGCCGGGGAAGAACGTCGCCCAGAAGTCCGGGCTCAACCGTGCCATCAGCGGCGAGGCCTGGGGGCGCACGGTCACCCTGCTGACCTACAAGACCGCCCGGCACGGCGGCACCCTGCACAAGGTCCCCGCCCCCAACACCTCCCGGCGCTGCTCGGCGTGCGGCTCTATCACGCCCGGCAGCCGGGAGTCCCAGGCCGTGTTCGTGTGCAGGAACCCGGACTGCGGCTGGTCGGGCAACGCCGACCAC
The DNA here is from genome assembly GCF_036634175.1 of Streptomyces sp. P9-A2. Lineage (NCBI taxonomy): Bacteria > Bacillati > Actinomycetota > Actinomycetes > Kitasatosporales > Streptomycetaceae > Streptomyces > Streptomyces sp. P9-A2. The sequence continues at coordinate 959,275 of NZ_JAZIFX010000001.1, read as the reverse complement.
AACGCGGCCCGCAACGTCTTGCACCTGTACCGGACGGGCCTCGCGCTCGTCCCGGCTGCCGGGAGGGCAGTCGTCAGGCGCGCCAAGCGCGTCAAGCCCGCCACCGTGAGGTAGACAGGAATCTCCCGGCTTCAGCCGGGAGAGCACTTCAAAGGACACACTCCGCCTCGGCGTAGCGGGCGTCGGGCACCGTCTTCAGCGTCTCGACGGCCTCGGCCAGCGGCACCGTCACGATGTCCGTGCCGCGCAGCGCGGTCATTCTTCCGAACTCCCCGCGGTGCACGGCCTCCACGGCGTGCCAGCCGAAGCGGGTGGCCAGCACCCTGTCGTACGCGGTCGGGGTCCCGCCGCGCTGGGTGTGTCCGAGGATCACCGGACGCGCCTCCTTGCCGAGCCGCGTCTCCAGTTCCACGGAGAGCTGCCGCGCGATCCCGGCGAACCGCTCGTGGCCGTAGACGTCCTTGGCGCCCTCGTCGAAGTCCATGGTCCCGGCCCGCGGCTTGGCGCCCTCCGCGGCGACCACGATGGCGAACCGCTTGCCCGCGGAGAACCGCGCACCCACCTTCGCGGTCAGCTCGTCGATGTCGAAGGGCCGCTCCGGTACGACGATCGCGTGCGCGCCGGCCGCCATGCCGGAGTGCAACGCGATCCAGCCGGTGTGGCGGCCCATGACCTCCACGATGAGCACCCGCTGGTGGGACTCGGCGGTCGTCTTCAGCCGGTCCAGCGCCTCGGTCGCCACACCGACGGCCGTGTCGAAGCCGAAAGTGACGTCGGTGACGGCGATGTCGTTGTCGATGGTCTTCGGCACACCCACTATCGGCAGGCCGTTGTCCGACAGCAGCCGGGCCGCCTTCAGCGTGCCCTCACCGCCGATCGGGACGATCGCGTCGAGGCCGAGCTCCTGGACGTACCCCTTGGCCCGTGCCACACCGTCCCGCAGATGCTCGGGACGCACCCGGGAGGATCCGAGGATGGTGCCGCCGCGGGCGAGGATGCCACCCACCGCGTCGAGGTCGAGCTTGAGATAGTCGCACTCCAGGAGGCCCTTCCAGCCGTCCCGGAAGCCGATGACCTCGTCGCCGTGGTCGACGACGGCGCGATGGACGACGGAGCGGATGACGGCGTTCAGGCCGGGGCAGTCGCCGCCGGACGTGAGGACACCAATGCGCATAGCCCGAAACAACCTTCTAGCCGTGGGCCGGGACCGGACCGCGTCGTCCGGCTCGATCCCGCCACCCTAGCGGCACCGGGGGGTGGGACCGAAGCGCGCGTCCGCCTACTGGACGACCCCGCTCACCTGTGCGGACCAGCCGTCAGACGGGCCGGATGGCACCGGCCCGTCCGACGCGGTCGCGGGTTACGCGGGCTGCTGCGAGGCCGCGATGCGCTCGCCCCGCAGTGCCTCGTACCAGTGGTCGTCGGTCGGCGGCAGCGCGTTGACGTCGAGCGCCAGCTTCAGCAGCAGATCCGCGATCTGCGGGTTGCGGGCCAGTACCGGGCCGTGCATGTACGTGCCGAACACGGTGTCGTTGTAGGCACCCTCGGTGCCGTCCCCCGTGCCGTTTCCGTTGCCGAAGCGGACCCGGGCGAGCGGGCGGGCCGTCGGACCGAGGTGGGTGACGCCCTGGTGGTTCTCGAAACCGGTCAGCGGCGGCAGACCCAGCGGCGGGTCGATGTCGCCCAGCACGTCGCCGACGCACCGGGCGCCCTCGCCGCGCACCGAGACGACGTCGAGCAGGCCGAGGCCGGGCTCCCGCTGGCCGAGATCGTTGATGAACTCGTGGCCGAGGATCTGGTAACCGGCGCACACGGAGAACACGATCGCGCCGTTGCCCACCGCCCGGTGCAGGCCGCCGTCCCGGCGCAGCCGCTCGGCGGCGAGCCGCTGCGGACGGTCCTCACCACCGCCGATCAGGTAGATGTCGCCGGACGTCGGGATCGGCTGGTCGCTTCGCACGTCCAGCCGGGACACGTCGAGGCCACGCTGCCGGGCCCGGCGCTCCACGACGAGCACATTGCCCTGGTCGCCGTAGGTGCTCAGCAGGTCGGGGTAGATCCATACGATCCGCAGACCGTTGTCGCTCATGAAGTCACTGTCCTTGTGAGTACGTCGCGATGCGCCGGCCGGGTCAGTTGCCGACGCGGCGGCGCAGGTCCTGGAACGCGGTGTAGTTGGCGATGACCTCGATCCGGCCGGGCGGGCACTGCTGGAGCGCCCGGTCGAGGTCATCGCAGACCTGGAACTGCTGGTTCGCGACCTCGAGCCGCACCGCGAGGTCCAGCTTCCGGTCGCCGAGGACGACGATCGGGTGGCCGGCCAGCCGGGTGTAGTCGACGTCCCACAGCCAGGAGGTGTCGGTGCCGTCGGCGGAGCGGGCGTTCACCGAGAGGATCACCGGGGTGGGCGGCGGGTCGATGAGCGAGAACGTCTCCAGCCAGCCCGCGGGGTTCTTGGCGAGCAGCAGCCGCAGGTCACGGCCCTGGTACTGGACGACGTCGTACCGGCCGGCGACGGCCTGCACCTGGTACATGCGCTCCAGGGCGACCTGCGGGGGCACCCCGAACACCGCGGCCACGGCCGCGGAGCTCGTGGCGTTGGCCTTGTTGGCGCGGCCCGGCAGCTGGAGGTGGATCGGCCAGGCGGAGCCGTGCGGGTCGAGGACGTGGTCGCCGGAGAGCGCCCAGCTCGGGGTGGGCCGGCGGAATCCGCACTCGTTGCAGAACCAGTCGTCTCCGGGGCGCTGCATCACGCCGCCGCAGGACGGGCAGGACCAGGCGTCGTCCTTCCACATCTGGCCCGCGGCGACCCAGATCACATTGGCGGAGGAGGACGCGGCCCATACGACCAGCGGGTCGTCGCAGTTGGCGACGACGACCGCCTTGGAACCGGCCAGGCCCTCGCGCCAGTTCTCCGCGAGCATCCGCGTCTCACCGGACCGGTCGAGCTGGTCGCGGGAGAGGTTGAGCAGGGCGATGCACTTGGGGTCGGTGTCCCGGGCGACGCCGGCGAGGTACTTCTCGTCGACCTCTATGACGCCGAACTTCGACTCCGAGCCGCCCGCGAGTGCCGAGGTGATGCCCGCGGGCATGTTGGCGCCCAGGGCGTTGGACACGACCGGCCCGGCGGCCCGCAGGGCCTCCGCGATGAGGCGGGTGGTGGTGGTCTTGCCGTTGGTCGCCGACACCAGGATGCAGTCCAGGTTCTGGGCGAGCCGGGCGAGGAGGTCGGGGTCGAGTTTGAGCGCCACCCGGCCGCCGATCACCGAACCGCTGCCGCGTCCCGCGGCGCGTGATGCCGCTGCGACCGCCCTGCCGGCGGTCACGGCCAGCTTGGCCCGCGGCGTGAGCGGGTCCGAGTTGCCTGCCATCTAGTCTCGATCCTCCTTGCGTACGCGCCGCGCCTGTGGCTGGCGGCCACGTGGTGTGAACCTCAGCCTATCGAGAACCATTCGCACTCCAGAACCACGTCACCCCCCATGAGACGGGCGTTGCTGCAAAGGACCGTACTCTGACCGCCATGCGAGACGGTTCCATCCCCGGTGTCCACGGTCGTGTCCGGCCCCTCATTCTGCTCGGCGACCCGGTGCTGCACGCGCCCTGCGAGGAGGTGACCGACTTCGGCCCGGAACTGGCCCGCCTCGTGGAGGACTTGTTCGCGACGATGTACGCCGCGCAGGGGGTGGGCCTGGCCGCCAACCAGATAGGCGTACCGCTGCGGGTGTTCGTGTACGACTGTCCGGACGACGACGACGTCCGTCACCTGGGACATGTGGTCAACCCGCGGCTGGTCGAGACGGACGGGGTGGTGGTGCGCGGCCCGGAGGGCTGTCTGTCGCTGCCGGGCCTGGAGGCGGGGACGGAACGTCACGACCACGCGGTCGTCGAGGGCCGCATGGCGGCCGGGGACCCGGTCACCGTGCACGGCACGGGTTTCTTCGCCCGGTGCCTGCAGCACGAGTGCGACCACCTGGAGGGCCGCGTCTACGCCGACCGCCTGACCGGCCTGCGCCGGCGCAGGCTCGACCGCCAGGTGCGGCGGGCCTCCTGGAACGGGCGGGACCGGGGGGCGGGTGGTGCTTCGAAGGCGGAGGGCTGAGGGGTCGGCATCCCGAGCCTGTGGACGCACCGCTGGGCACGGCCACGGTCGACGAGTTCCTGCTGCGGGCCCCCGCCGGCCCGGCCGGCACCGGCCTCACGGCGGCGGTGCCGGGCGCCGGGGGCACCGACACCTGGATCGAGCGGGCCGACGCCCACGACCTGGCCGACGCCCACGACCTGGTGGACGCACCGAGAGCGGGTGGACGCACCGACAGAGGGTGGACGCGCCGACAGCGGGCGGGACCGAGGGAGCGGGCGGGACCGAAGGACGGGCGGTCTCCTGGAGCCGGCGGAACCGGTGGAGCGGGCCGGCCGGCCGGCCGAGGCGGGCCGGGGCCGGGGCCGGGCTCAGAACCCCGGCCCGCCGACCCGGTCGCCCGCCGCCGCCAGCCGGCCCCACAGCAGGTCGGCCAGGCTGCGCACCAACTCGGCTCGGGAGCACGGCCGTTCGCCGAGCCACCAGTCGCCGGCCGCGTGCATCATGCCGACGATTCCGTGCCCCCACACGCGGGCCAGTTGCTGACTGCCGGGGCCGAGGTCCAGCCGCTCCTCGATGACCTGGGCCAGTTCCTCGCCCATGCGCCGCAGCAGCGGCGCCGAGTGCTTGCCGACGTCGAAGCCCTGGTCGCCGGGGGAGCCCTCCGCCGGGTGCATCAGGAACCGGTACACCTGGGGACGCAGTTCGATCGCCGCGAGATAGGTGTCCAGGGTGTTCTCGACCCGCTCCCGCCGGTCCGCCGGGGCATCCAACGCCGCCCGCAACGAGGCCAGCAGGGCATCGGTGTGCCGCTGGGCGAGGGCGGCGTACAGTCCTCCCTTGTCGCCGAAGTGCCGGTAGAGGATCGGTTTGGTGATGCCCGCCTCGGCGGCGATCGCGTTCATCGAGGCATGCGGGCCGTCACGCAGTACCACCCGGTCGGCGGCCTCCAGCAGCTCACGCCGGCGGCGGTCGGCGGACCGCTGCTGATCGGTCCGCTGTGTGGTGTCCATGATTTCTCCCCACCCCTGCTGATTCGTTGACGCCTGCGCAAACTAACACTGACGGTGTGACCAGCGGCGAACGGGATGACGGGGGTCCGGAGGAGTTGACTTTCTCTACCAGCCGGTAACAGACTGCGGTTACCGCAAGTAACACGTATGTGTGACGCCGCTGGAGGGGACATGGCCGAGTTCACCATGGAGCTCAACGACGAACAGAGGGAAGTCCGGGACTGGCTCCATGGCTTCGCCGCCGATGTGATCCGCCCCGCGGCCGCCGAGTGGGACGAGCGCGAGGAGACTCCCTGGCCGGTCATCCAGGAGGCCGCCAAGGTCGGCATCTACTCGCTCGACTTCTACGCCCAGCAGTACTTCGACGCCACCGGCCTCGGCATCCCCACGGCGATGGAGGAACTGTTCTGGGGCGACGCCGGCATCGCCCTGTCGATCGTCGGTACCGGCCTCGCCGCCGTCGGCGTCCTCGCCAACGGCACCGAGGAGCAGATCGGCACCTGGATCCCCCAGATGTACGGCGACGTCAACGACGTCAAGGTCGCCGCCTTCTGCTCCTCCGAGCCCGACGCCGGCTCCGACGTCGCCTCCATGCGGACGCGTGCCGTGTACGACGAGGCCAAGGACGAGTGGGTGATCAACGGCACCAAGACCTGGGCGACCAACGGCGGCATCGCCAACGTCCACGTCGTCGTGGCGGTCGTCGGCCCCGGGCTCGGCTCCAAGGGCCACGCCTCGTTCATCATTCCGCCGAACACCCCCGGCTGCTCCCAGGGCCAGAAGTTCAAGAAGCACGGCATCCGCGCCTCGCACACCGCCGAGGTGATCCTGGACAACGTCCGTGTGCCCGGCTCCTGCCTGCTCGGCGGCAAGGAGAAGCTCGACGAGCGCCTCGCCCGCGCCCGGGAGCGGGCCCAGCAGGGCGGAGAGAGGGTGAAGAACGCCGCGATGGCCACCTTCGAGGCGTCCCGTCCGGCGGTCGGCGCCATGGCGGTCGGCACCGCCCGCGCGGCCTACGAGGTCGCCATGGAGTACGCGCAGACCCGCGAGCAGTTCGGCCGCCCGATCATCGACAACCAGGGCGTCGCCTTCCAGCTGGCCGACATGCGCACCCAGATCGACGCCGCCCGCCTCCTGGTGTGGCGTGCCTCCTGGATGGCGGTGAACGGCAAGCCCTTCACCGCGGCCGAGGGCTCCATGTCCAAGCTGTACGCCAGCGAGACCGCCAAGCAGGTCACCGCCCAGGCCGTACAGATCCTCGGCGGCAACGGCTATACGCGCGAGTACCCGGTGGAGCGCATGCACCGCGACGCCGCCATCTACACCATTTTCGAGGGCACGAGCGAGATCCAGCGCCTGGTCATCGCCCGCACCCTGTCCGGCATGCCCATCCGCTAGGCGCCGCACGCAAGGAGCTGAGGCGGGGAGCGGAGCCGGCCCGGCAGCGGGAACCACACCGCCGGGCCGCCGCTCCGTCGCGTTGCCGAGTCATCGCGGATGACGTCCGCCCGGCCCCTGGGGGACCATGGTGGGGAGCCGGTCGCCCCACGGACCGGCCGACCGACGCGACGGAGACCGCGATGACGCGCACGGCCCGGGAACTGCTGGAGACGATCACGCGGGAACTGGCCCCGGACCCCCGGTCCAACCCGCTCGTACCGCTGATCGCCCGCGGTGAGGCCGGCCGGGACACCCTGGCCGCGCTCGCCCTGGAACAGAACTGGGTGATCCCCGCCGACCGCCGTGCGTTCCGGCACCTGGCGGACCGCTCCGCGGACCAGCCGCGGGCCGCCGCGTACTTCACCGCCCTGGCCGAGGGCGAGGACCTGGCGGCGGCGCGGCTGGACTCCTTCGCCGCGGCCTGCGGCGTGGACCGGGAGCGTGCGGCGTCGTACGACCCCCTGCCGGGCTGCCAGGCATACCCCGCCTACGTCGCCTGGCTGGCCCTCAACGCGGCACCGGCGGACGCCGTCCTCTCCGTGACCGCCAACTTCTCGGCCTGGGGCGGCTACTGCGCCACCATCGCCGAGGCGCTGCGCACCCACTACGGCTTCACCGACGAGGCCTGCGCGTTCTTCGACTTCTTCGCCGAACCGGTTCCCGGCCTGGACCGGACGGCCGCGGAAGCGGTCCAGGACGGCCTGGACACGGGCCGCCTCGACGAGAGCCTGGCGCGGGGGTACGGCCACCTGCTGCAGAGCTACGAGTCGCTGTTCTGGAGGACGCTGCTCCGGCCGGTGTGAGCACGCGACCGGCAGACCGCCGCCCGCGCTTCTCCGGGGGCAGGCCTCAGGCCCTGCCCCCGCTGCTGTGGGCGATGCACGCCACGTCGATCCGGTCGGCCAGCTTCGCCAGTTCGATGGTGAGCGCGGCGACCGTGTCCTCGTCGAGTTGCTCGTCGCCGGACTCCACGAGATGCAGCCACCGCCCGCCCATCGTGCGCAGCAATTTGCTCACGTCCGCCGCGGAGACCTGCAAGGTGCCGCGGTGGTCGACGATCAGAGGCAGAGTCACTTCGCGGTTCACAGACCGGATCGTAGCCGCGGGAGCGTCACGCACCGTGCCAAACCGTGGTGATGTTGCAGAACTCGCGGATTCCGTGCCCGGACAGCTCACGTCCGTACCCGGACCGCTTGACCCCGCCGAACGGGAGCGCCGGATGGGACGCCGTCATCCCGTTCACGAAGACGCCGCCCGCCTCCAGGTCCCGGACGAACCGGTCGACCTCCGCCTCGTCCTGTGTCCAGACGTTGGAACTCAGGCCGAACGGGGAGTCGTTGGCGATCAGCACCGCCTCGTCCAGGTCGGCCGCCCGGTACAGCGTGGCGACCGGCCCGAAGGCCTCCTCCCGGTGGACGCGCATGTCGCGGGTGATCCCGGCCAGGACGGTCGGCGGGTAGTACCAGCCGGGCCCCTCGGGGAGTTCGCCGCCGCACAGCACACGCGCCCCGGACCGTACGGCGTCGTCGACCAGCTCCGCCAGGTCCTTTCGGCCCTGCTCACTGGCGAGCGGGCCGACATCCGTCGCCTCGTCCATGGGGTCGCCCGTCGTCAGCGCCCGCATGCCCCGGGTGAAGCGTTCGGCGAACGCGTCGTAGACGTCCGTGTGCACGATGAACCGCTTGGCGGCGATACAGGACTGCCCGTTGTTCTGCGCCCGCGCGGTGACCGCGACCTCGGCGGCCCGGTCCAGGTCGGCGGAGGGCATCACGACGAACGGATCGCTCCCGCCCAGCTCCAGCACCGTCTTCTTGATCATCTCTCCGGCGGTGGCGGCCACCGCGCGCCCCGCGGGCTCACTGCCGGTGAGGGTGGCCGCCCTGACCCGTTCGTCCCGCAGGATGTCGTCGACCGCCGCGGAGCCGATGAGCAGGGTCTGGAAGCAGCCCTCGGGGAAGCCCGCCCTGTGGAACAGGTCCTCCAGGTACAGGGCGGTCTGCGGCACGTTCGAAGCATGCTTGAGCAGTCCCACGTTGCCGGCCATCAGCGTGGGCGCGGCGAACCGTACGACCTGCCACAGCGGGAAGTTCCACGGCATGACGGCGAGCACCGGGCCGAGCGGCCGGTAGCGCACCAGGACCCGGGAGGCGCCGGAGTCCTTCACCTCGGACGGGTCGGGCTCCTCGTCGGCGAGAAGGCCCGCGGCGTGGTCGGCGTACCAGCGCATCGCCTTGGCGCACTTGGCGGCCTCCGCGCGGGACTGCCCCACCGGCTTGCCCATCTCGGTGGTCATCACCTCGGCGATGCTGTCCCGGTCCTCGTCGAGGAGGCCGGCGGCCCGGTGCAGCAGGCGGGCGCGCTCCTCGAACGTCGTCGTCCGGTACGTGCGGAACGTGGCCTCCGCGAGCTGGAGCCGGCGCTCGGTCTCCTCCTCGCCCATGGCCTCGTACGTCCTGAGCGTCTCGCCGTTCGCCGGATTCACCGTTGCGATGGGCATGGCTGGCCTCCCTGGGGACGGGGCGTGCATGTCGACCCTCCCGCGCGACGGTGGGCGTCGCAACGCGGGAGGGTTCCTCAGGGCGAGTGCTCCGCCAAGCGGTCGAGAAACACCGCCTGGGCGGAGACGATCAGCTCCCGCGCCCGGTGCGCGGAGAGCCATTCCACCCGGTCGAGCTCCGGGAACTCCCGCATCCGCCCCGACTTCGGCGGCCACTCCATCCGGAAGGTGCCGGGCACCACGGCCGCCGGGTCGAGGTCGCCCTCGACGGCCCAGGCCGTGACGGTCTTGCCGCCCGGCTGCCGGACCTCGCCGAGCGGCACGGCCTCCCCGTCGGGCGGCGGCAGGCCCAGTTCCTCCTCGAACTCCCGGCGCGCCGCGTCCCAGGCCGTCTCACCGGCGTCGTACTCGCCCTTCGGCACGGTCCACGCGCCGGCGTCCCTGCGGGCGAAGAACGGGCCGCCCATATGACCGAGCAACACCTCCAGCCCGTGATCGGTGTGTCTGAACACCAGTAGGCCGGCGCTCCGGGTGCCCCTCACGGTCCTGCCTCCGGGTGCGCGGCGAGCAGGGCCTCCACCGTGTCCGCCTCGTCCGGGCGCTTGTCCTCGCGATAACGGACCACCCGGGCGAAGCGCAGGGTGACACCGGCCGGGTAGCGGGTGGAGCGCTGGAGGCCGTCGTAGGCGATCTCCACGACGAGTTCCGGGCGCACGGTGACGACGTACGCGCTCTCGTCGACCGCCAGTTCGCGCAGCCGTTCGGTCTGCCACGTCAGCATGACGTCGGTCATCCCCTTGAAGGTCTTGCCGAGCATCACGAAGCCGCCGTCGGCGGTGCGGGCACCCAGGTGCAGGTTGGACAGTTTGCCGGTACGGCGTCCGTGGCCCCACTCGGCCGCCAGCACCACCAGGTCGAGCGTGTGCACGGGCTTCACCTTCAGCCAGGACGCGCCGCGCCGCCCGGCGCTGTAGGGGGCGTCGAGTCCCTTGACCACGACGCCCTCGTGACCGCGCGCCAGCGTGTCGGTGAGGAAGTCCTCCGCCACCTGTGCGTCCTGGGGCCCGGACACCCTGGTGCCCTGTACCCGCATGACCTGCGGCACCAGCCGGGCCAGCTCCGCGTGCCGGTCGGCGAAGGGAAGATCCAGCAGGTCACGGCCGTCGACGGACAGCGCGTCGAAGAAAACGGCGGAGACGGGCACGTCCCGGGCGGCCGTGGCCACGTCCACCCGGGAACCGACCCGGCCGGCGGTCTCCTGGAACGAGCGGGGGCGCCCCTCCTCGTCGAAGGAGATGACCTCGCCGTCCAGGACGAACCGCTCGCCCGGCAACGCCCGTGCCGCCGCCGTCACCTCGGGCAGCCGGTCGGTGATGTCGTCCAGAGTGCGGGTGTGCACGCGCACCGTGTCGCCGTCGCGGTGCACCTGGACGCGGATGCCGTCCAGTTTCTCCTCGACCGCCACCGCCCCCAGTTTCTCCACCGCCGAGGCGACCGAGGAGGCGCTGTGCGCCAGCATCGGCAGCACGGGGCGCCCCACCGTGAGACGGAACCGCTCCAGTGCGCCGGGGCCGTCCGCCAGCAGTGCACCGGCCACGGCCTGCAGCGAGCCGGCCAGCATCACCGCCCGCCGCACCTCCGCCGGCGGCGCCCCGGTCGCCCGCGCCAGCCCCTCCACCGTGACCGCGTCCAGGGCCCCCTGCCGGACCTCGCCGGTGAGCAGGCCGATCAGGAACCGCTGCTCGTCCTCGGTCGCCGCGCCCAGCAGCTCCCCGACCAGCAGGGCCCGCTCGGCCTGCGAACCGGGGCCGGACACCTCGGCGAGCCGGCCCAGCCGGGCGTCGACCGCGCGCACCGTCAGGGCCGGCCGGTCCGCCGGGGCGACCGGCCGGCTCAGGACCTTCCAGCCCACGCCGATCCGGCCCTGGGGCAGCCGGCCCGCCAGATACGGGATGACGACGGGGACGTCGTCCGCCTCCGCGTCCCGGAACAGATCCGCGAGCAGCGCGATCTTCCGGGACCGTGCCGAGGTGGCGGCGATCTCCCGCGACACACGGGCCAGCCGGGACAGCAGCATGCAGTCATGGTGCTACGGGGCCCGGCGTTCCACACCCGGGCCGCCGAAGTGGCCGCGGATCACGCGGCCACCGCGGCGTCCAGGTCCGTCATCAGCAGATCCCCGACGATCGCGGCCGCCGCCCGGTAGCCCCCGCTCGCCGCGTGGACGACCTGTTCGGCGAAGCCGACCGCGTTGCCCGCCGCCCAGACGCCCGGCACCGAGGTCAGGCCCGTCGGGTCCACGACCGGGTACGCGCCGAACGGGGTCTCGGACAGCTCGGCGCCGAGCCGCTCCAGCAGGCCCGTCCGCGGCACGGGGCGCGGCCCGACGTACAGCACGGAGCGGGCGTGGACGGAGCCGTCGGTGATACGGACGCCGGTGAGCCGGTCGTTCTCGACCACCAGTTCCGCGACCTCGCCGGGCACCACGCCGACACCGGCCGCGGCCAGCCGGCGCAGGTCCTGGTCGGACAGCTCCTCCTCGGCGACCGTGTGCAGGAAGAAGGTGACGTCCTTGGACCACCGGGACACCATCAGTGCCTGGTGAACACTCATGGCGCTGGAGGCGAGCACGCCGAACGGCTGATCGCGGACCTCCCATCCGTGGCAGAACGGGCAGTGCAGCACGTCCCGTCCGAACCGTTCGGTGACTCCGGGGACAGTGGGCAGTTCGTCCTTCAGCCCGGTGGCGACGATCAGCCGCCGCGCGCGGACGGTCCGGCCGTCGTCCAGCAGTACGGCGAAGCCTGCGTTGCCAGTGCCAGTGCCGGTGCCGGTGCCGGTGCCGGTGTCGTTCCGGGTCACGGCCGTCACCCGGCCCGTGAGCAGTTCGACGCCGTAGCCCGCGATCTCCTCACGGCCGGCGGCCAGGAACGCGGCCGGTGACATCCCGTCCCGCGACAGATAGCCCTGCATATGGGGCGAGGGCGCGTTGCGCGGCTCGCCCGCGTCGACGACCAGGGTCCGCAGCCGGGCCCGGCCGAGCACCAGCGCGGCGGACAGCCCGGCCGCACCACCTCCGACCACCACCACGTCGTAGCCGGTGCCGGTGCCGTCCGTTCCTCCGGTCCCGTGCACGTGTCCTTCGCGGGTTCTCCCGCTCTTTCCGGTCATGGTGACCACCTCCACGTCGACCGTCGCCCGAGCACTACCGGATTGACAAATGCCTTTGCTGATCCTGCAATATCCGTATGGCTACCGACGACGTTCTCGCGGATGTGGGCCCCCGGCTGAGGCGGATCAGGAAGGAGCGGGAGGTGACCCTCGCAGGGCTGTCCGAGGCGACCGGCATCTCCGTGAGCACCCTCTCGCGGCTGGAGTCCGGACTGCGCAAACCCAGCCTCGAACTGCTGCTGCCGATCGCGCAGGCCCACCAGGTGCCGCTGGACGACCTGGTGGGTGCGCCACCGGTCGGCGATCCGCGCATCCGATCCAAGCCGTTCCAGCACTGCGGACGCACCCACTGGCCGCTCACCCGCCAGCCCGGCGGACTCCAGGCGTACAAGGTGCTCGAACCGCAACGCACGTTCGAGCCTGAACCCCGCACGCACGAGGGCTACGAGTGGCTGTACGTGCTGTCCGGCAAGCTGCGGCTGGTGCTGGGCGAGCACGACGTGGTACTGACGGCGGGGGAGGCGGCGGAGTTCGACACGCGCGTGCCGCACGCCTTCGGGTCCACGGGGGAGGGGCCGGTGGAGTTCCTCAGCCTGTTCGGTCCGCAGGGGGAGCGGATGCACGTACGGGCACGTCCCAAGCGGCCCTGACGGACGAGGAAGCCTCCTCGGTGGACCGGGGTGCGCGAGGCCGTGACGTACGAGACGGTTCCCTGAAGGCAAGCGACCGCTTAGTATGCGGTGGACCCGGTCAGGCGAACACGACGTTCACAGTCCCGTGGAGGCTCCGCATGCAGGCATGGCAGGTGCACGAGATCGGCGAACCGGGCGAGGTGATGAGCCTCGCGGACGTGGAGCGGCCGACGCCCGGTGAAGGCCAGGTCCTGCTGAAGGTGCGTGCCGCGAACATCAACTTCCCGGACGCGCTGATGTGCCGGGGCCAGTACCAGGTCAGGCCGCCGCTGCCGTTCACCCCGGGGGTGGAGATCTGCGGCGAGACCGAGGACGGGCGCCGGGTCCTCGCCAACCCCGCGCTGCCGTACGGCGGCTTCGCCGAGTACGCCGTCGCGGACGCCGCCGGACTGCGCTCCGCCCCGGACGTGCTGGACGACGCCGAGGCCGCCGCTCTGCACATCGGCTACCAGACCGGCTGGTTCGGGCTGCACCGCCGGGCCCGCCTGGAGGCCGGCGAGACGCTGCTCGTGCACGCCGCCGCGGGAGGGGTCGGCAGCGCGGCCGTGCAGCTCGGCAAGGCCGCGGGTGCCACCGTGATCGGCGTGGTCGGCGGCGGGGCGAAGGTGTCCGCCGCCCGCGAACTGGGCTGCGACGTGGTGATCGACCGGCGTGAGCAGGACGTCATCGCCGCGGTGAAGGAGGCCACCGGCGGCCGGGGCGCCGACGTGATCTACGATCCGGTCGGCGGAGAGGCCTACATCCAGTCCACCAAGGTCGTGGCCTTCGAGGGCCGGATCGTGATCGTCGGCTTCGCGAGCGGCACGATCCCCAGCCCGGCGCTGAACCACGCCCTGGTGAAGAACTACTCGGTCCTCGGCCTGCACTGGGGCCTCTACAACACCAGGAACCCGAAACTGGTCCAGCACTGCCACGAGCAGCTTCTGGAGCTGGCCGCCCGGGGCGCCGTCAGACCGCTGGTGAGCGAGCGCGTGCCGCTGTCCGGTGCCGCCGGTGCCGTGCAGCGGGTCGCGGACGGCGTCACCACCGGACGCGTCGCGGTACTGCCCGCAGCGGAGAACGGAGCCCTCGCATGACCGACGCAGCCGAACTGAGGCGGCGCACCCAGGAGTTGCTGGTCGCGCAGCCGCCCGCCACCACCGGCCGCCTCGACTTCCTGCGCGCCCGTTTCGACGCGGGACTCGCCTGGGTGCACTACCCCGAGGGGCTCGGCGGACTCAACGCCCCGCGATCCCTCCAGGCCGTCGTGGACGCCGAGCTGGAGGCAGCCGGGGCGCCCGGCAACGACCCGCGGCGCATCGGCATCGGCCTCGGCATGGCCGCGCCGACGATTCTGCAGTACGGCACGGAGGAGCAGAAGCGGCGCTTCCTGCGGCCACTGTGGACCGGCGAGGAGGTCTGGTGCCAGTTGTTCAGCGAGCCGGGCGCCGGATCCGACCTGGCCGCCCTGGGCACCCGGGCGGCCCGCGTGGACGAGGACGGCTGGGTGGTCGACGGGCAGAAGGTATGGACATCGAGTGCCCATGCCGCCCGTTGGGCCATCCTCATCGCCCGTACCGACCCGGACGTGCCCAAGCACCGGGGCATCACCTACTTCGTCTGCGACATGACCGACCCCGGCGTCGAGGTACGGCCACTGCGCCAGATCACCGGTGAGGCCGAGTTCAACGAGGTCTTCCTCACCGGCGTCCGCATCCCCGACGCCCACCGGCTCGGCGAGACCGGCGACGGCTGGCGGGTCGCGCAGACCACCCTCAACAACGAGCGCGTGGCCATCGGCGGCATGCGGCTGCCCCGCGAGGGCGGCATGATCGGCCCGGTCGCGAGGACCTGGCGCGAACGTCCCGAACTGCGCACCCACGACCTGCACCAGCGCCTGCTCGCACTCTGGGTGGAGGCCGAGGTCGCCCGGCTCACCGGCGAACGCCTGCGCCAGCAGCTCGTCGCGGGCCAGCCGGGCCCGGAGGGCGCCGGGATGAAGCTGGGCTTCGCCCGCCTCAACCAGCAGATCAGTGGCTTGGAGGTGGAACTCCTCGGGGCCGAGGGACTGTTGTACGACGACTGGACCATGCGGCGTCCCGAACTGGTCGACTTCACCGGTCGCGAGGCCGGCTACCGCTACCTCCGCTCCAAGGGCAACAGCATCGAGGGCGGGACCAGCGAGGTCCTGCTGAACATCGTCGCCGAGCGCGTCCTGGGCCTCCCGGCCGAGCCGCGTACCGACAAGGACGTCGCCTGGAAGGACCTGGCCCGATGAGCACGACGAGCCCGACGAAGACCGGCCCGGTGAGTCCGGTGAGCGCGCAACCCGATCTCCTCTACTCGGAGGAGGAAGAGGCGCTGCGCGCCGCCGTCCGGGACCTGCTCACCGACCACTGCGGCGCGGCCCGGGTGATCTCCCGCGCCGAGTCGGACACTCCGCACGACCTGTCGCTGTGGAAGGCACTCGCCGACGGCATGGGCCTCGCCGGGCTGCTGGTGCCCGAGGAGCGCGGCGGCCAGGGCGCCACGCACCGGGAGGCCGCGGTCGTCCTCGAGGAGCTGGGGCGGGCCGTCGCCCCCGTGCCCTATCTGACCAGCGCCGTCGTGGCCACCGAGGCACTGCTGGCCTGTGCCGACGGAAGCGAGGTGCTCACCTCGCTGGCGTCCGCGCGCCGCATCGGCGCCCTTGCCGTCCCCCTGCACACCGCCCCGGGCGCGCCCTTTCCCAGCGCCCGCGCGGCGGACGGCGTCCTGCACGGCGAGCTGGCAGGCATCGCGGACGCGGCCGCGGCCGACGTGCTGCTCGTCCCGGCGGCGGACGGCGGGCTGTACGCCGTCGAGGCGGACGCCACCGGCGTCACCGTTACCGGGCAGACCTCCCTGGACCTGACCCGGCCCCTCGGCCGCGTCACCTTGGACGGCACCCCGGGACACCGGGTGGGCGACGCGGAGCCCGCCGTGCAACGGGCTCTGCGCGCGGGCGCCGGACTGCTGGCCTCGGAACAACTCGGGCTCGCCGAATGGTCGTTGACGGAGACCGTCCGCTATCTGAAGGATCGCAGGCAGTTCAACCGGCCGGTGGGCGGTTTCCAGGCGCTCAAGCACCGGCTCGCCCAACTGTGGCTCGAGGTCGTCAGCCTCCGTGCGGCGGCCCGCAACGCGGCGGACGCGCTGGCCGCCGACGCGGTGACCGTGGGTGACGGCCCCGATACGGCTGTCGCCGTTGCTGTCGCGCAGGCATACGCGGGCCAGGTCGCCGTCCATGCCGCCGAGGAGGCGCTGCAACTGCACGGCGGCATCGGAATGACCTGGGAGCACCCGGTCCACCTGTACCTGAAGCGGGCCAAGGCCGACTCGATCGCCTACGGTACGGCGGGCGCCCACCGCGAGGCGCTGGCCGAACTCGTCGATCTACGAACCCCCTGAGGCAGCGTCACTTACCTTTCCTTACCGTCGAATCCGCCGGGTACCGGCACGCGCACCCGGCCGAACGTCGCACGGGAGAGCCCGCCGTCACGGCGGGCTCTCCCGTGCGTCCGGCTCCCACGAGGTGAACGTGCGACGGCGGATCGGACAACTCGCTTCACGGCACTGCTCCTTGGACATGCGGGGACCTCATACTCCAGAGGTCCCCGTACGTCATTCCAGGGAGGCGGAGCATGGCCCTCACCACCCGTCGCAGAGCCCTCACCATCCTCGGCACCGCCCTCGCGGCCTCGTTCGCCCTGCCGGCGACCCAGGCACTGGCCGGTGAACACGGTTATCGCCCAAGGCCGTTGTGGCGGGCCCACGCCCACAACGACTACGAGCACCCGCGTCCCCTCCTCGACGCCATCGACCACCGTTTCGGCAGCGTCGAGGCCGACATCCACCTCGTGGGCGACCAACTCCTGGTCGCCCACGGCCCCGAGGACCTCGACCCGTCCCGCACTTTGGAGTCCCTCTACCTCGACCCGCTCACCGCCCGTGTGCGAGCCCACCACGGATCGGTGTACCGAGGGCACCGCGAACCGCTCCGGCTGCTCATCGACATCAAGACCGAGGGCGCGTCCACCTACCTCGAGCTGCACCGCCGTCTCCAGCGGTACCGGCACCTGTTCACCACCTGCGCCGACGGCCGGGTGCTGCCCGGTCCGGTCACCGCCGTCGTCTCCGGCGACCGCGCCGCCCGCGCCCCGATGGAGGCCCAGCGGGTACGGCACGCCTTCTACGACGGCCGGCTGGCCGACCTCGGCGGCCCGGCCCGCTCTTCCCTGATCCCGCTGATCAGCGACAACTGGACGCTCAACTTCACCTGGCAGGGCGTCGGTCCGTTCCCCGCCGCCGAGCGACGCAAGCTGCGTGACATCGTGGGCACCGCGCACGGGCGCGGCCGGACGGTCCGGTTCTGGGCCACCCCCGACCTGCCGGGCCCCGCCCGGGACGCCCTGTGGGGCGAACTGGTCGCCGCGGACGTCGACCACCTCAACACCGACGACCTCGCAGGGCTGGAGTCCTTCCTCGACGCGTACCGCCCGCGGTAAGCCGTAGACACCACACGTTCGGAGGACAGCTCAGCCGCCCGGACGAACCCTCCGCTACGCCACACTTGCGGCCGAACGCCGCGAAGCGGACGTGGCGGAGGAGGTTGACGATGGCCATTTCCATCTCTGTGGTGCTGCTGCTCGCGATCCTGGCGGTGATCTTCCTGCGCAACGGCGGACTGAAGCTCTCCCACGGCATCGTCTGCCTGCTGCTCGGGTTCTATCTGGCGGGCTCGGGCATCGCCCCCGCCATCCACAGCGGCCTGACGGCCACGGCGGACATCGTCAGCGGTCTGAGGCCCTGAGGAGGCCGGAGGCCGTCGGTACCGGAGGTTCCCGATCGGCCAAGGGGCGGGCGTTTTCTCAGCGTTCGGTCACCAGGTCACGCGGCAGCACCGTGACCCGGTGGAAATTGCACCCGGGGGCCGTCGGCGCGGGGGAGGGGAGCGGGGCGGCCTGGTGGGCCTTGAGGGCCACGCTCACCAGGGTCAGCAGCAGGTCGATGTCGGTGGCGCAGTCCAGATGCACCGTCACCCAGTTCGACCCCGGGACCAGCTGGATCGCGGTCGAGGCGCTCAGGTCGTAGCGGAAGCGCTGGATGGCGCGGCGGGTCAGATGGAGGTCGACGTCCCGTCCCGTGTGGAAGTGGACGACCTCGGCCCGGGCGAAACGGAGAGCCTGCCCGGTACCGCACCCCGCCTTGCAGGCGGTGAGATCGGGCCAGGCCCGAAGTCGCTCCATGGCTTGCTGCGCCGGTGTCATGACCTCATAGTGACCTGCTCACCGTGCGGCAACCAGTGGTTGGGCGTTTCTTAATCGATCAGTGAGCGATGTGCTCGCTCATATACGATCACATCGTGACAGCCGGTCACCTCGCGACCGTGCACGGAGTCTCCGTTCTCCTGTGCGGCAGGGACGGATCGAAACTGAGTGGCGGCCGGACCGCCCTCGATCTGATCGGTGACGCCCTGGGGTGTCAGGCCGACATGGCGGCCGTCCCGGTCGAGCGGGTGGCGGACGACTTCTTCGTCCTGCGCTCGGGCGTGGCCGGTGAGGTCGCGCAGAAGTTCGTCAACTACCGCGTCCGCCTGGCGATCATCGGCGACATCGCCTCCCACGTGGCCGGCAGCGACGCCCTCCGCGACTTCGTGCGCGAGGCGAACCGGGGCAAGCGACTCTGGTTCGTCCCCGACCGTGCGGAACTCGAGGCGCGGCCGGCCTGAGAGTGCCGGCAGAGGCCCTGCCGGCGGGAGGCCACGTCCCTCCCTTCCTGGGGCCGGTCGCAGGCGGCGGACAGGGCATCGGGCACACTTTGAGTGTCGTAGTCCGTCTTGATGAAGGATGACCCACTCATGATCACGCTTACGAAGGAAGACGGCCCGGCAGACCTGGACGGAGTGACCCACCTGTCCATCGGGGCCTCCTGGGACCCGACCGCCGGCAGCAGCGGCGGGGTGCTGGGCAAGATGCGCCGCAAGACCGGCACGGACCTCGACCTGATCGCCATCGCCATGCAGGGCGGGGACCCGGTACGCCTCGCGGGTCTCGACTCGCTCGACCCGCTGGGCAACGGCTCGCTGATCCACAGCGGAGACAACCAGACGGGACACGGCGACGGGGACGACGAGACGGTGACCGTCGAGTTCGCCCGGGTCCCGTCCAACATCACGTCGATCGTGTTCGTCGCCGCCGCCTACAAGAAGGGCAGCGCCTTCCAGAAGGCGCGCAACATCAGTTTCAAGGTCTACGACGCCACCGGGGGCAGCACCCAGCAGGTCGCCGACATCTGGCCGAGCATGCTCACCCAGGACAACTGCTGCGCCGTGGCCAAGGCGATCCGGGTCGGTGGCGCGTGGAAGCTCGAGGTGATCAATGTGACGGGCAAGGTCAAGCAGGGTGACGAGCACGCCCTGATGCGGTTCGCTGTCAGCAAGTAGTGAGAGCGGGCCGGCCGAGCGGACTGCGTGGATAGGGGGGCGGGGCCGTGGTGAGCCAGGTGCTCTACGGCGAGCGGTCGAGGAATCCGCTGGCACGGACCGTGGAACTGACCGGGGACCGGCTGCGCAGGGGCGGCAGGATCACGCCGTTGAGCGAGCTGAACCTCGGCGCCATGGCCGAGGCGTTCCACCGCGGATTCTGGCTCGGAGGCGGCGGGACGGAACGCCCCTTGGGGTGGCTCCCGGACGGAGCCGGGGTCGTGCCGGTGACCCGTGTCACCGGCACGACCACGCCGTTGAAGGTGCGACAGGCCGCGGGGTTCGCCCACGCCCTGGGGGAACTGGCGGTCCGGTGGTGCGGCGGGCCCGGTCAGGTGGCCATGCTGGGGGCCCGGGCTCGTGCCGAGGGCGTGCCGCTGTGGATCGCGCGGCGGTTCGCGCAAGGCCCCGCCGGGCCGGTCACCGTCACCGTGGACCGGCGACTGGTGCGCGTGGACGTGTGGGGGCCGGGCGCTTCCGTGGTGCGGATCAGGGCGCCGCGCGGTTTCCATCCCGACAGCCCCGAACCCGGCAAGGGCCTGCGGCTGACCGTCGGCGACGTCGCCGCGGAACTGGTTCTCCGGAAGAAACTGCGCAAGTCCAAGAGTTCCGTGGAAGTACGACTGCCCGACCGGCACTGGGTGCTGTCGAGGAGGGACGCGGAGAGTTCGTGGCTGCTGCGCGACGAACGGCGTGTCGCCCTCCTGGCGCAGCCCTCGCGTTGGCCGGAACAGGACACGGTACTGCTGCCGTTGGCCCCCGTGTGGTACGAGAGCCCCGACCCGCTGGACGCCGTCATGGCGCAGGTCTTCGCCGTCGCCTTCGGGCTCGGGGACACGACCGGCTCGGCCCGGTTCAGGTCGGAGCGCGGCCCGGTGGACGGATACGAGCCGGACGGCGCCGATGACGCGTCGTGGGGCCGTCCCTGGTTCAGCAACCTCGGCAGGGGGAGGGACGACAACGAGCCCGGCGGCGGCGACGGCTGGGGCTCGGACGGAGGCGACGGCGGGAGCGGCGACGGTGGTGGCGGTGGTGACGGAGGCGGTGGTGACGGAGGCGGTGGCGGAGGCGGCGGGGATTAGCCGCGAGGCCACCGGCGGCATCGACGTTCCCCTTGCCCGCCCCGGCGGCAGCAACCGGCAACCACGCCCCACCGGCAACGGGCAACCGCGCCCCGCGGCAGACCGAACGGCCGGTGACGGCCGGACAGTTCGGCTCAAGCCTGTTCGGCGACGGACGCGGGGTCGTCCAGGATTCCCCGGATCACCGAGTGGGCCGCGCCCAGCAGGGGGCCCTGGGGGCCCAGGGCGGACACCGAGACGGGGCAGGCCGGGCCCGCCGTGCGCCGGGCCAGTTCCGAGCGGAGCGACGGCAGCAGCCAGGGGGCGAGCCCGGACAGGGCGCCGCCCAGGACGACGCCCTCGGGGTCCAGGAGATTGACCGCCCCGGTCAGCGCGATGCCCAGCGCCGTTCCCGCGTCGTGCAGGGCACGTCGTACGGCGGGGTCGCCCTGCGCGGCGCGGCCCGCGAGCAGGCCCACGCGGTCCTCGCCGGGCTCCAGGCCGGCGGCGCGCAGCACGGCCTCCTCGCCGGCGTACTGCTCCAGGCAGCCGCGGCCGCCGCACGCGCACTCAGGGCCGTCGGGCCGGACCGGCACATGGCCCAGCTCGCCCGCGAAGCCCCGGTTTCCGAGCAGCAGTCGCCCCTCCACGACCACCGCGGCGCCGATGCCGATCTCGGCCGAGACGTGGAGGAAGTCGCGCGGGGTGCCCTCGCCGAGCCAGAGCTCGGCCAGCGCGCCGCAGTTGGCCTCGTTGACCACGGTCAGCGGGAACCGCGCCGGGAGCAGGGCGCCGAGGTCGGTGTCGTGCCAGCCCAGGTTCGGCGCGCGGACGACAGTCCGGGCGTCGCGTGCCACCAGGCCCGGTACGGCCACGGTCAGCCCGGCCGGCCACAGACCCTCGTCCTCGATCGTGCCGACGACCCGGAGCAGCAGCGCGGCGAGCTCCTCGCTCACGGCCGCGGGGGAGCGGCCGCGGTTCGGGACGTGGCGCACGGCCCGGGTCCGGATCTCTCCGCGCAGGTCGACCGCGCAGACCGCGAGGTGGTCGACGCCGACCTCGGCGCCGATCCCGGCCGGACCGCGCCCGCTGACGGCGAGTGCCGAGCCGGGCCGGCCCACGCGTCCGGGCCGCTCGGGGCCCAGTTCCTCCAGCAGGCCCGAGCGGACCAGCTCGTCCACCAGGGTGGACACCGCCGCCCTGGTCAGGCCGATGCGGGAGGCGACGGCGGCCCGGGACAGTGGCCCCTCGGCGCTGACGGTGTGCATCACCCGCGAGAGATTGCGGCGGCGCATGCCCTGCTGGGTGTCGGGCAGCGCGCGCCGCTGCGGGCCGGCCGAGGGCAGCGTCCGCCCCGGGCCGGCCGGGCGGGCCTCGTGCAGCGGTGCGCTCATGCCTCCGTCAGTCCTTGGTCGGGGCCGGGTCGTTCTCGGTCGGTCCTGAATCGGTCGTGAACCGGTTCTGAACCGGCCCTGAATCGGTTCTCGGCCGTCAGGCGGTGTCCGTGCCGCGTTCCAGGAGCGGGGCCGCGTCGGAGAGTACCCCGGTGATCCTGGCCAGCGTCTCCTCGTCCCGCTCCACCGCCTCCAGCACCGGCCCCGCGGCCGTGTCCCAGCGGCGGGCGACCGCGGCCGGGTCCTCGCCGGTGAGCAGACCGGCCGCCTGCGCCGCCGCCCCCAGCGCGACCAGCTCCCGCGCCTTGGGCACCTGCACGGGCCGTCCCGACAGCCGCCGTACGGTCTGCTGCCAGGCCGTGCCCCGCGCGCCGCCGCCGATCAGCAGCAGGGGAGCCGAGGGGTCCGCGTCCTCGTCGACCACGCGGTCCAGCGCGCCCAGCAGCGAGTGCACGGCACCGTCGTAGGCGGCCTGGAGCAGCTGGCCACCGGTCGTGTTGTGGCGCAGCCCGTGCAGCAGACCGGACGCGTTGGGAAGGTTCGGGGTGCGCTCGCCGTCCAGGAAGGGCAGGAGCGTGACGCCGGCGCCCGGCTCGACGGCCTCGCGGTCCAGGCCCAGCAGTGTCGCGACCCGGTCCACGGCGAGCGTGCAGTTGAGCGTGCAGGCGAGCGGCAGCCAGTCACCGCACGCGTCGGCGAAGCCCGCCACGATGCCGGTCGGGTCGGCGGGCCGCCTCCGTGACACCGCGTACACCGTGCCCGAGGTGCCGAGGCTCATCACCGGCGTGCCGGGCCGTACCCCCAGGCCGAGCGCGGCGGCCGCGTTGTCCCCGGTGCCGCACGCCACCAGGGTGCCCTTGGAGAACGGCAGGCCATGGTCCTCGCGCACGGTCCCGGCCACTTCGCCGGGGCGCACGACACGGGGGAGCAGCGCCGGGTCCAGCCCCACGTGCGCGAGGATCTCCTCGTCGTACGCCTCGGTCCCGGAGGCCCACCAGCCGGTGCCGGAGGCGTCGCCGCGGTCGGTCGTGCCCTGCCCGGTGAGCCGCTCGGTCAGATAGTCGTGGGGGAGGCGGACGGCCTTGGTGGCACGGACCGCCTCCGGCTCGTGCTCCGCCAGCCAGGCCCACTTGGTGACCGTGAAGGACGCGGCCGGCACGCTTCCGGTGCGCTCGGCCCAGAACTTCGCGCCGCCCAGTTCCTCGGTCAGCCGGTGGGCCTGGGGCGCGGAGCGCACATCGTTCCACAGCAGCGCCGGGCGTACCGGCTCGCCGTGGGCGTCCAGGGCGACCAGCCCGTGCTGCTGGCCGCCGATCGACACCGCGGCGGCCTCGTGTGCCGCCTGACCGCATTGGCGCAGGGCCTCTGTCAGGGCGTCCCACCACTGACGGGGATCGCTCTCCCGGCCCGCTCCCGAGGTCACCTTGTGGGGTGCCTGGCCGCTCGCCACGACCCGCCCGGTGGCCGCGTCGACGACCAGCGCCTTGGTGGACTGGGTGGACGTGTCCACGCCGACGACGAGCGGACCCTCGGCTGCTGACATCGATTTCTCCCTCTAAGTACGACCCGGCGGGCTGACCATCTTCCCAGAGATGATGCTGCATACTAATTTGTAAACCGCCATGACGAAATAGCCTCAGCGAACAAGGAGCCGCAGCATGAACTACCAGCCCACCCCCGAGGACAGGTTCACCTTCGGCCTGTGGACCGTCGGCTGGCAGGGACGGGACCCGTTCGGTGACGCCACCCGACGCGCCCTCGACCCGGTCGAGTCGGTGCAGCGCCTGTCCGAGCTGGGCGCCCACGGCGTCACCTTCCACGACGACGACCTGATCCCGTTCGGCTCGAGCGACAGCGAGCGCGAGGGACACATCAAGCGGTTCCGCCAGGCGCTGGACTCCACCGGCATGAAGGTGCCGATGGCGACGACCAACCTGTTCACCCATCCGGTGTTCAAGGACGGCGCCTTCACCGCCAACGACCGGGACGTGCGCCGCTACGCGCTGCGCAAGACCGTTCGCAACATCGACCTCGCGGTCGAGCTCGGCGCCGAGGTGTACGTGGCCTGGGGCGGCCGTGAGGGCGCCGAGTCCGGTGCCGCCAAGGACGTACGGGTCGCCCTGGACCGGATGAAGGAGGCCTTCGACCTGCTCGGCGAGTACGTCACCTCCCAGGGCTACGACATCCGCTTCGCCATCGAGCCCAAGCCGAACGAGCCGCGCGGCGACATCCTGCTGCCGACCGTCGGCCACGCCCTGGCGTTCATCGAGCGCCTGGAGCGGCCCGAGCTGTACGGCGTCAACCCCGAGGTCGGCCACGAGCAGATGGCCGGGCTGAACTTCCCGCACGGCATCGCGCAGGCGCTGTGGGCCGGCAAGCTGTTCCACATCGACCTCAACGGCCAGTCCGGCATCAAGTACGACCAGGACCTCCGGTTCGGCGCCGGTGACCTGCGCGCCGCGTTCTGGCTGGTGGACCTGCTGGAGTCGGCCGGCTACAGCGGCCCGAAGCACTTCGACTTCAAGCCGCCGCGGACCGAGGACCTCGACGGTGTGTGGGCCTCGGCGGCCGGCTGCATGCGCAACTACCTCATCCTCAAGGACCGCGCGGCTGCCTTCCGTTCCGACCCGGAGGTGCAGGAGGCGCTGCGCGCGGCCCGTCTGGACCAGCTGGCCGAGCCCACGGCGGCCGACGGACTCCAGGCCCTGCTCGGCGACCGGTCCGCCTTCGAGGACTTCGACGCCGACACCGCCGCCGCGCGCGGGATGGGCTTCGAGCACCTCGACCAGCTGGCGATGGATCACCTGCTGGGCGCCCGGGGCTGAGTTCCCCCGGCTCCGGGGGCCCGGGAGACCTGCCGGAGTCTGCTGCGGGCGTGGGAGAGGGGGTGCGGGCGCGGCCGGCGCGGTACTTTCGCGCGTCGGCCGCGCCTCATCGCGCGCAGGCGTCCGGCATCGCGCGCAGGCGTCCGGCCCACCGCGCGGAGACCGCCCGACGCTGATTTCCGGCCCCCGGCCCGGAATCCGGCGTCCCTCTCCGTGGCGAATTCCGCGCGGGAGGCTCGCGCGAGGATGCGTCCGAGGCGACCATGGCCGGTATGGCCACGCCACCGGTACCGCCCCAGCCGCCCGGTCCGCCGGGTGACACGCCGCCCCCGGGCGGCGGCTTCGGACCTCCCTCGTACGGTGGCGCACCGCCGCCACAGGAACCACCTCCGCCACCGGGCCCGCCCGACGACGGGGCAGGCCCGGGACGTGGTTCCGGCGGGCGCCGCAATCTCCTGCTCATCGTGCTCGCCGCGATCGTGGCCGTGGCGGCCGTCACCGTCATCGTGCTGATGGCGTCGGGGGGCGACGACTCGCCGGGCGACCGGCCCACAGGAAGCCGGACCGACGGCTCGCCGGAGCCGTCCTCGGGCATCCCGTCCGAACTCCCCAGTGACCTGGAGAGCCTGCTGCCGTCCGGCTTCCCCACCGAACTGCCGTCGGACTTCCCGAGTGAGCTGCCCAGTGATCTGGAGAGCCTGCTGCCGACCGAGCTGCCGAACCTGCCGAGCGGCGTGCCCAGCAACCTGCCGAGTGGCCTCGAGTCGCTCCCACCGTCCCTGGACGAGGCCGCGCTGCGCTGAACCGAGCGGAACGCGTGGCGTGCGAGGGCCGGCACGAAGCTGCTCCAGGAGGGCTACGTCCCGGAGGGCCGCCCCGCCGCCGCGTCCGGCTTCGGCTCCGCGCGGGCCTCCGTTCGCGCTTCCGAGTCCGCTGCGGCCAGGGCCGTCGCAGGGTCCTGGTCGGCGCCTCCGGCCGGGACCCAACGGCCGCGCTCCTTGCGGTACGGCCACCAGCGGCCGTCGCGTCCCAGGCGCAGCTGGATCCGCCCGCCGTCGAGGGTCCAGCGGTTGGCTCGGGCCCGGAACACCGGCCGCTCGGCCTCCTCGTTCTCGGCCCAGGCCGACTCGAGGGCGGCACGTGCGCGTGCGAGGGCCTCGGCGTCCACCGTCCACTCCTCGTCGAGCACGGCCAGTGCCGCCGCACCGCCCTGGCGCCAGGCCCGTACCGCCACCGCCAGGCCTTCCCGGCCACGGCCCGAACCGTCGGCGAGCCGAGCCGCCACGGAGTGCGGGGGCTCACCGGCGGCCAGCCGCACCGCGTCCCGCGCCACCGTTGGTTCCGGCGCAGCCGGGTGCCGCTCGTGCCCGTCGTGGAGCGCCTCCGCCAGCAGACGGTGGGCCTGCACGGCGGTCCGCGCGGCGAGAAACTCCAGGGCGGACGGGTCGACTCCGGCAACCGGCGGCTCGTCCGTGTCCAGAGACGGTGGCACCCCCGGCTCCGCGGGGAGCGGGGGGACGCCGGGCAGCGCCGGCCGGATGCCGCCCGCCGCGAACGCCTCGGCCGCGTCCACACCCTCCGGCCGCGGCCGCTGCCCGGAAGCGGCCGGCGGCCCGCCACACGACTGGAGCGCGTCCAGCAGGACGCGCTCACCGCGTCCCCGCACCAGGAGCAGGACGAACGGGTCATGGTCCAGAAGCCGGGCCACCTGGTAACAGAGCGCCGCCGTGTGACCGCAGTGGTCCCACGCTCCGCAGTCGCACTCCGGCTCCAGATCGCCCAGCTCCGGCAGCAGTGCGACCCCGGCCAGCTCCGCGTCCTCCACCAGATGCGGCGGCATCTCCCGGTCGAGCAGCGCCGCCACATGCCCGGCCCGCTCGACGGCCATGTCCAGGAAACGGTCCCACTGCTCGTCGGACAGTTCCTGCAACAGCACGTCCGCGCGGTGCGCCGTGCGGTCACGGTCCTGCACGACGGCCGTGATCCGCCCCGGCCGTACGGACACGGCACCGACCGCTCCCGCGCGGGCGAGCCGGCGGCCCGCCTTGAGCTGCTGGGCGTCCAGCGCCGTACCCTCCAGCGCCGTCAGCCAGACCCGGCCCCACCAGGTCTGCGCGAAACCACGTCCCCGCGCGGGAGGCAGCGCGGCGAACGTCCGCTCCGCGCCGGCCCCGCCGCCGCTCCCCTGCGGGTGGTCCCCCTGGGGGCCGGTTCCGTCCGGGCCGGCCCCGCCCATCGGAGCTCCCTCCGACTCGTACCGGTCGTCGGTGTCTTCCACTTCAGCTCCGTCACCGTTGTACCGGGTCATCGCGGTCCCCCTCGCAGTGCCACCAGATCCGCCAGTTCCGCGTCCGTCAGCTCCGTGAGCGCCGTCTCGCCGGAGCCGAGCACCGCGTCCGCCAGCTCGCGCTTGCGGATCAGCAGTTCGGCGATACGATCCTCGATCGTGCCCTCGGCGATCAGCCGGTGCACCTGCACCGGCCGGGTCTGGCCGATGCGGTACGCGCGGTCCGTGGCCTGCGCCTCCACGGCGGGGTTCCACCAGCGGTCGTAGTGCACGACATGCTCGGCGCGGGTGAGGTTCAGCCCGGTGCCCGCAGCCTTGAGTGACAGCAGGAAGACGGGGACCTCGCCGTCCTGGAAGCGCCGCACCATCGCCTCGCGTTCGGCGACCGGTGTCCCGCCGTGCAGGAACTGCGACGGCACACCCCGCGCGGCGAGGTGCCGCTCCAGCAGCCGCGCCATCTGCACGTACTGCGTGAAGACCAGCACGCAGGCCTGCTCGGCGAGCACGGTGTCGAGGAGTTCGTCGAGCAGTTCGAGCTTCCCGGACCGCCCCGCGATCGCCGGTCGCTCCTCCTTGAGGAACTGCGCCGGATGGTTGCAGATCTGCTTCAGCCCGGTCAGCAGCTTCACGATCATTCCCCGCCGCGCCATGCCGTCGGTCCCGGAGACGCCGGAAGCGCCGGAGATCTCGGCCAGGGCCTCGCGGACCACGGCCTCGTACAGCGCCGTCTGCTCCTGCGTGAGTGACACCGCGTGGTCGGTCTCCGTCTTCGGCGGCAGCTCGGGCGCGATTCCCGGGTCCGACTTGCGGCGGCGCAGCAGGAACGGCCGTACCAGCCGGGCCAGCCGCTCCGCCGCGGCAGGGTCCGTCCCACCCTCCACGGCATCCGCGTACCGCCTGCGGAAGGTGCCGAGCCGGCCCAGCAGCCCGGGCGTCGTCCAGTCGAGGATGGCCCACAGCTCCGAGAGGTTGTTCTCCACCGGCGTGCCGGTGAGCGCCACGCGCGCGCGTGCGTCGATGGACCGCAACTGCCGGGCCGTCGCCGCGTACGGATTCTTCACGTGCTGTGCCTCGTCGGCGACGACCATCCCCCAGGGCACCTCGGCGAGCCGGGGAGCGTCCAGGCGCATGGTGCCGTACGTGGTGAGCACGAACTCGCCGTCGGCCACACCGTCCAGTGAGCGGCGCGCACCGTGGAAGCGGCGCACCTCGGTGCCCGGCGCGAACCGTTCGATCTCCCGCTGCCAGTTGCCCATCAGGGAGGTCGGGCAGACCACGAGGGTGGGCCCGGCGGACGCGGGGTCGGACTGCCGGTGCAGATGCAGGGCGATCAGGGTGATCGTCTTGCCGAGGCCCATGTCGTCGGCGAGACAGCAGCCCAGGCCCACGGACGTCATGTGGGCCAGCCAGTTCAGCCCGCGCCGCTGGTAGTCCCGCAGCGTGGCGGCGAGGGCCGCGGGCTGCGGGACGGGCTCCTGGGACTCGGGCTCCGCGAGCCGGTCCCGCAGGGTCGCCAGCCGGCCGGTGGGGCGCACCTCGAACCGGCGGCCGTCCACCTCCACCGAGCCGGTCAGGGCCGCGCCGAGCGCGTCGACGGGCGTGACCTCGTGGTCCCGGCGCGCACGGGCACGGAGCACCTCCTGGGGATCGATCAGCACCCACTGGTCGCGCAGCCGCACGACGGGGCGTTTGGTCTCCGCGAGCCGGTCCAGCTCCGCGCGGGTGAGCGTCCGGTCGCCCAGGGCGAACGACCAGTCGAAGGCGAGCAGCGCGTCGGCCGACAGGAAGGACGGTCGCTGAGAGGTGCCCTTGAAGCCTGCCCGGCCGGGTGGCCGCTCCTCGTCGGCGGGACCGATCTCCGCGCGGGTGGTCAGTTCGCGGATCAGCTCCTTGGGCCAGTGCACGTCGACGCCCGCGGCCGCGAGCGCCCGCGCGCCCTCCCCGAGGAGCTCGGTGATCTCCTCGTCGGCGAGTTCGACCGCGTCGGGCACGGTCGCCGACAGCAGGGGTGCGAGCGGGGCCCAGGCGCGGGCGGCCCGGCGCAGCGCGAGCAGCGTGTCCATCCGGGCCCGCGGCCCGAAGCCGCCATCCGGGCCGGCTGAGCCGACCGGGCCGGCTGAGCCGACCGGGCCGTCCTGGCCTTCCGCGGCCCCGGCCCACACATCGGTGGCGTCCGCGACGAGCGAGGGATCGCTCACGCCGTGCACCTGGAGCACGGCCCGGAACGTGACGTCGGCGCCGTCGTCGATGGGGTGGAGGGCGGGACCGGCGTGGTCCGTGGCACCATGCGTCGCCTGCTTCTTCGGCGCGGCCCAGGTCTCCGGCGCGTCGGTGAGGCCGTGCACTTCGATGCGCAGCGACAGACGTACGCCCGCGTCGTGACCCGCGGCCACGTCGGCGGCCCAGTCACGCAGTTCGGGCAGGTGCTGCGGCTCGGGCACGGCGAAGGCGGGGGAACCGGTCACCAGAGGCGCGGCGGGGGAGCGGGGCAGGGCGTCGGCGACCGCGTCGAGGAAGGCGCGCAGCAGCCGTTCGGGGTCGGGCAGCCGCAGGGGCCCGGTGCCGTCCAGCGGCTGGGCGTGCGCCTCGGGCGGCATCGCGGCGGCGAGCCGGCGCACGGCCTCGATGTCCTCCGCGTCCAGCGGGCCCGTGCGCCAGGCGTCGTGACCGGCCGGGGACAGTCCCGGCAGGAGCAGCCCGCGCGCCACCAGACGCAGTGCGTGCACGGCGGCGGTACCCCAGAAGACGGCGGCCGGGTGCCCGGCACCGTCGGCCCGTGCGCGCGTGAGGACGGGCAGGGCGGCACGCACCGGCAGCAGCACCGCGGGGACGCTCACCGCCTCCACCCCCTCGCCGCCGGGCACGACGACGGTCAGCTCCTCGACCTGCGCCGTGTTCACGGCAGGGGGAGCCGACCCGTCGGGCCGCCAGAAGGCCATGCGGCCGGTGCGGGCGGGGTCGCCGGGGACGAACACGGCGGAGCAGCGGGCCAGGTCGGTGTACTGGGTGGGGGAGGGGAACGCGGGAGTCGTCTGCGCAGCGCTCACGGAATCCTTGATTCATCAAACTTGACTAGTGGGGTAGGAGTCGCCGAGAGTACAGCACGGCCGCGGTCGGCCGGGTATGCCTGAGATGTGAACTGGGACACCATGGACACGCGGTCGTGCTCCGTCCCGAAGGGCCGGCGAGCCGACGATTCGGGATTCGGGATTCGGGATTCGACGGCGGTCTCTGAGGCAACCCTAGGGGGCGAACCTCAGGGACGTCTCAGGGTCGCGGTCGGAACCGTCGGGAGCGCGGGGCCGTTTTCAGGACAGAGAGCGGCAGTGGCCGCGAAGGAGGCGACACCATGTCGAAGAATGCCAAGATCGCCGTGGGAGGTGTGGCGGCCGGGCTCATTCTGTTCATCTGGCTGCCCTGGTGGGCGGCGCTCCTGATCATCCTGGGAGTCCCGGCCGCCGCGTACCTCACCCTGGACCCCTCGCAGCGGAGCAGGCTGCGCCGCGTTTCGCGCAAGGAGCTGGGCCGCTGAGGCGCAGGGGCCCGTCCCAAAGGACCGGGCCCCTGACCGGGCACTGCTACCGCGCCGCCGCCCCAGCACCGTCCAGCGCGCAGGAGTTGACCACGTCACCCTCGGCGGGCCTGTCGATCGTCCGGTCCGCGGGCGGCCTGACGCCACGCTCCACCCATGCGGTCAGAGTGTCGAACGCCGACCGGTAGCAGGGCAGGATCGGCCGCAGCCGGTCCGGATGGGTGTCGTACAGCCCGTCGACGTGGGTGCCGCCCTGCACCGTGTAGTAGCGGTGCAGTGGTCCCCGGCCCTTCGCGTCGATCATGCGGGCGTACACGTCGGAGTGGGCGGCCTTCGGCAGCAGGGCGTCCAGATCACCGTGCAGCGTGATCAGCGGCCGGCCGATACGCCCGGTCAGTGCCACCCGGGCCACGGCGCGGTGCACGGAAGCGGGACGCGAGGCGTAGTCGTACGTGGCGTCGGACGCGCACGGCGCCAGGATCTGCTCCACCGTGGTCCCGGCCGAGGGCCCTGGGCACGCGGGATCGTAGGCCGGGTCGAACTCGGCGCGGTAGATCTTCTGCGTGACACCCCAGTAGGCCTTCTCGTGGTACGGCCACAGGAATTCGGAGCCCGGTGCGAAGCCCGCCGCGTGCAGGTCCTCGTCCCGTGCCGTACCGAACATCCGGGCCACCGTGACCGGCAGGGTGGTGAACAGACCGGTCCCGTCGGCGCTCCACAGTCCGCCCTCCCAGTCCACGCCGCCGTCGTACAGCTCCGGGTGGTTCTCCAGCTGCCAGCGGGTGAGATAGCCGCCGTTGGAGACGCCGGTCATGTACGTCCGGCGCGGGGCATGCCCGTAACGGTGGGCCACCGCCTGCTTGGCCGCCCGGGTGAGCTGCGTGGTCCGGGTGTTCCACTCGGCCACCGCGTCACCGGGCCGGACTCCGTCACGGTAGAAGTCGACCCCGTTGTTTCCCTTGTCCGTCGAGGCATACGCGTACCCCTGGGCCAGTACCCGGTCGGAGATGGCCTTGTCGGTCGCGTACTGCTTGCGGGTGCCGGGCGCGCCCGTGACGACCAACCCGCCGTTCCACCGGTCGGGCAGCCGGATCACGAACTGCGCGTCGTGCGCCCAGCCGTGCGTCGTGTTGAAGCGGGAGGAGTCCGGGAAGTACCCGTCGACCTGGATGCCGGGCACTCCTGACGGCGACCGGGTGGCGGCCGCGGTCAGTCCTGCCTGGTCCGCCGGGTCGGTGTACGGGGTGCCCGCCAGCCCCGTGGTGGTCAGATCGGCCAGACAGGTGACGCGTTGGTGGGCCGCACCCGGCACCCGCACACGTTCCTGGCGCGCGCAGTGTTCGTCCTCGGTGGCGGCGTCGGCCGGAGCTGGAGCGATGAGGGCTGCCGCCGCGAGGGCGAAGGCGAGCAACGGAACGCCGAGGGACGGGCGCATGACGGCCTCCAGGAAGGACGGGAAGCGGAAGAGGGCACGGTACGGAGCACGAAGCTGCCCCATGGTGCGGGCCCAACGCTGCCATCATCGATGGGTTGGCGCCCTATGGAGCGACGCCGACGCGTGGGGGTTCGCACCACATGCGAAGGCAGGCACGTACTTCACGCGGAGACAGACGCCCCCACCGGGTGCGGTTCAGAGCGGCCGTACGCCGATTCTGTCCAAGCCCTCCGGAAGACCCGGCAGTTCCGGCCCCCTGCCCACCGGAAGGACCTCGCCGGGTGCGCCGTCGAGCAGGACGAACGCCATGTCGTCGGTCCTGGCGACCAGGGGCCGACCGGGCCCGTCGGCACGCGGGGTGCCGGGCGTCACCCGGTGCGAAGGGCGAGCGGACCCGGCCGAGCGGCGGCGAGGAGACGTAGGCACGTGCCTACGCCAGGCCCCGCCGAATGCCGCTGTGGCCCGTCTGCCGGGGTGCCCTCGCTCGGCTGCTCCGCGGTCATGCCCTCGCCGACCGGACTGTCGCCGGCCGGACCGTCACCGGTTGTTTCTCCAGAGCTGTCGGAGGCCTCCACGGAACCGCCCGCGACAGGGGAGGCCGAGTCGTCGACCCCGAGCCCCTTGTCACGGCCTCACAGCCGCACCCGGAGCTGCGGCTCCTTGGCCCGTCGGGACGAATCGGCCACGCACTCCCGGCCGGATCAGGCTGCCGGAAGCCCCAGCAGGTCCCGCGCGACCGTCCGCGGAGACGCGTCGCGCTCCCGCGCGAGCGCGACGACCGCCCGGCACGCCAACTCGTTCACCCCGAACGCCAGCGCCTCCGGCGACACCCAGCCGGCCGCCTCGTCGATCCGCTCCTGATCGTCCTCCGCGCAGGCCGAGACGTACGTCGCGGCGGCCTCGAACAGATTGTGCGGACGCTCCTCCCGCCCGGTCCTTTTCTCCGTGCGAAGGCTGTCCACCACTTTGCCCCCGATCCTGCGAACCCTGCCCCACATCCGGTCCACCTTTCCCTGAGCGGTTTCCCTCGCCGGCCGTTCATCTCCTGCCACTCAACGTAGAGTCGCGGCGTCCGCGACAGAAGGGGCAGTGCGGTGAGGCGCTTCGAACGGCCGGAACCGTTCAACCGTCCCCTTCGAGCTCACTCGTTTGCGGAATCAGGGCTCGGCAGGGTGTGCCGGAACCACCGGCCGCCGCGGCACACCAGTACTTCCTGCCCGGCCGGCCTCGCCGGATGGACCCGCACCCGAATGGGGAGCAACAAGGCGGCACTCCGACAGAGGGAACAGGGGGAACGGCATGGGGACAGTGCTGCTGGTGGCGTTGGCCGCCGTCGTGGCCGCAGCCGTCACCGCAGGCCTCGTACGCGCCGGGCGGCGTGAGGCACGGGCGGAAAGAGGCAGGCTCGCCGAGGAGGCACGACGGCAGGCGCGCCGGTCGCTGGACGTGGTCTGGGCGATGGACGACCGCGAGTTCGAGCGGTACGTCGCCGACCTGTGCCGCCGGGACGGCTGTACCGATGTCACGCGCGTCGGCGGGGCCGGTGACCTCGGAGCCGATGTGACCGGGTACCTGCCCGACGGCCGTCGCTTCGTCATCCAGTGCAAGCGGTACGCCAAGCACCGCACGGTCGGGAGCCGTGACCTCCAGACGTTCAACGGCACGGCTCGCGTCGAACACGGTGCCGACGTACCCGTCTTCGTGGCCTCCTGCGTCTTCACCAAGCCGGCCCGCGAGTTCGCCGCCCGTCACCGGCTGTGCCTGATCGACGTCAACCTGCTCGGTTTCTGGAACAGCGGAACCTCGCTGATCTCGTTCCTGGACCTGGACATCAGCCGCTCCGGTACCCACCGCAAGCTCCCCCCGGACCACGACTGACAGGAGAACCGCCGTGTCGTGAACAGCGTTGCCCCTTCACGCCAGGCGCATCGAGGACCGGGAGTGCCGGTGGCCATGCCTTCCGAAACATCCGGCTCCGGACCGGCAGGCTGCGAAGTGCCGGCGGAACAGTCGCCCGGGTGCTGTCGGCCGGTACGGGCCGAGAGGCACCGGCGCGGGGCCGGGCGCTCAGCCCACGCGGACGGCCAGCGCCAGGAACCGGGCGTCCTCGTCGGCGTACGACGTCATGCGCCAACCCGAGCCGGCCAACAGCGGACGGAGGTTCGCCTCCGCGCGGAGGTCGTCCGGCGTGATCGAGCGGCCCTGACGCGCGGCGAGCGCCGCCCTGCCGATCGGATGGAACAGCGCGAGCACGCCACCGGGACGTGCCACCCGTGCGAGCTCCCGGAGGTTCTCGGCCGGGTGGGGCAGGTGCGCGATCAGGCCCGCCGCGAACACGGCGTCGAGTGATCCCGAACGCAGTGGCAGCGCGGATACGTCGGTGAGCAGCAGCACCCCGTCGTGGCCCCGTCCGGCCCGCGCGGCCTCCCGCAGCATGGCCGGGGTCAGATCTGCCCCGAGGACCGTTCCGGAAGGGCCCACGGCCGCACGCAGCGGGGGCAGGGCCCGTCCGGTGCCGCAGCCGGCGTCGAGCACCCGGGCGCCCTCGCGCAGCCCTATCCCGGCCACCGCCGCCGCGTAGGCCGGACCGTCGTCGGGGAACCGGCGGTCCCAGTCGGCGGCACGCGCGGTGAAGAACTCCTGGACGTGTGTGTGGTCGTCGCTCATGCCCGGCATGATCCCCCACCGGACGGCCCGGCCCCCAGCATCCGGCGGGCCTCGGCGACGTACCGCCCCGCGCGAGTACGCCTCGCCGAGGCAATGGATCCGGCCACGGCCGCCCTTGACCGTGTCGCCCCGCGTGAGACCACCAGGGCCGCGTCACCTCGTGCCACGGTCCGGCGATCAGTCCGCGACGCCCTTCTCCGACAGAACCTTCTCGACGGCGACACGGACGAGGAGCTCCCCCGGTACGCCGTTGCGCACCCCGAACTCCTCGGCACGGTCCTGGCCCATGTACCGCGCGGCGATCCGGGTGGCCCAGCGCACCAGGTCATCGGGATCCTCCGAGATCCGCGCCCGGCCCCGCAGCACCACGAAGGCGAACGGCGGCCGGTCGTCGTCCACGCACAGGGCGACCCGCCCGTCACGGGCCAGATTGCGTCCCTTCACCGTTTCCCCGCCGGTGTTGAACACCACGTCGTCCCCGTCGAGCACGAACCAGATCGGTGCCACGTGCGGACTGCCGTCGGCCCGCACGGTGGAAAGTTTGGCGGTGCGGGTCCCGTACGAGACGAACTCCCGCCATTCCTCGTCGGTCATCCTCTGTCCCATGGCTCCTATCCTCCTTGTCCGGCGCCCTGCCGTGGGGAAGGCTGGCGGAGGGACCCATACGGGGAAGAGCAAGGGGGAGATTCACGATATGACGCAAAAACGGGGACTCGACTGGCTGCTGGACGACCTGACCCAGAGAGTCGAGGAAGTACGGCACGCGCTGGTCCTGTCCAACGACGGGCTGGTGACCGGGACGAGTACAGGGCTTCGACGTGAGGACGCGGAGTACTTAGCCGCGGTCTCGTCCGGACTGCACAGCCTCGCCAAGGGCTCCGGACAGCACTTCGGCGCGGGCGGGATGCGCCAGACGATGATCGAGTTCGACGAAGCGGTGCTCTTCGTCACCGCGGCCGGTGCCGGTAGCTGCCTGTGCGTGCTCAGCGGAGCCGAGGCCGACATCGGCCGGATCGCGTACGAGATGACGCTGCTGGTCAACCGGGTCGGCGAACATCTGGACGTGGACGCCCGCCGACCGGAACCCGACGACCCCACAAGCGACTGACCTGCACGTTCGTTGGCCCCCGTGGAGTTATCCACAGGCTCGTCACGAAGAGTGATGGACCGGATACGGTTTTCTCCGAGCGGCGCACACGGCGCCGGCCCGCACTCCACGGGGGAGACGAGCATGTCCGGAAACACCACCACACACGAAGCCGCGACCGTCGATTCCTGGATCACGGCAGGCCGCGCGGCACGCGAACTCGGCCTCAAGCCAGATGAGTTCGACCTCGCCGTGGACCTCGGACGGATCCGCGCCACCCCCGACGAGCGGGGAGCCGGCCGCCGCGTGGACCGCGCCGAACTCGAACGGCTCCGCGCCCGGCCAGGTCACCCGGAGGCCCTGCGTGAGAGCGTCAGGACCGTGGGCACCACGGAGGGTGCGCTGCTCATGGGGGTGACGAAGGACCGGTTCACGCGACTGGCCCGGCTGGGGATGCTGGCCCCCACGAGGTTCTACCTCAACCGCTACCGTGCCGTGGTCTGGCTCTATCTCGCAGAGGAACTGCGGCAGTTCGCGGCCGACGAGAGGAACACCTCACTGTTGAGGGGCCGTACGTCCGACAACCTCAGGGGGCAGCTCGACACCGGTCTCGACCTACGGGCCCGTAACTGGCGCACCCGCCGTCTGGCAACCCTGCTCCGCCGGGCCACCGACCCGTGGTCGCGCGCCGGAGCGGTCGCGTCCCTGCTCGACCCGCTGTACATCCACGAGGTCGTCAAGGACCCCTATGAGCGTTCCCACCTCAGCCGGTTCTGCCCCGAGCGGCCCTCCCGCAGTGCTCCGGGCTCACCCGGCGCCGTCCTCACGGAGACCCTCGTGACCGCCCAGGACCCCGACGAGATCGCCTGGCTCCGGACGGAGCTCGCAGGGCTGCTGGCCGAGGCCCGCGAACACCGGCCGGCACCTCGCCCGGGGTTCGCCTCCCACCGTCCCGCACCGGCCGGGCAGGCCCCCCGGGAACCGGAGCGCTCGTGCGGGGCGTTCCGCGTGCTGCTCGCCCGGTGGCGCGGAAGGAACCGACGACCGGCCACCGGGTGGCCGGCTGCCCGCCGGCCCGGAGGGTCTGCCCGGTGACCTACAGCGCCCGGAACAGCCCCTCCTGAACGACGGACACCAGCATCCGCCCCTCACGGTCGTAGATCCGCCCCCGGGCCAGACCACGCCCGCCCACGGCGATCGGCGACTCCTGGTCGTACAGGAACCACTCGTCCGCGCGGAACGGGCGGTGGAACCACATCGCGTGATCCAGCGACGCCATGTCGAAGCCGCGCGGACCCCACAGGGGTTCCACCGGGAGCCGAACGGCGTCCAGCAGGGTCATGTCGCTGGCATAGGTCAGGGCACAGGTGTGCACCAGCGGATCGTCGCCGAGCGGCCCCACCGCGCGCATCCACACGGCGCTGCGCGGTTCGGCGTCCTTGACGTCGTCCGGGTCCCAGCGCAGCCGGTCCGCGTAGCGGATGTCGAAGGGCTGACGGCGGGCCATTCGCTCCAGCTGCTCCGGCAGTTCGCCCAGATGCCCGCGGATCTCCTCGGTGACGGTCGGCAGGGACTCCGGGTCCGGGACCTCGCGGGCCGGCGGCAGCTGGTGCTCGAAACTCCCCTGTTCGGGTTTGTGGAAGGAGGCGGTGAGAGTGAAGATCGTGCGGCCCTGCTGCACGGCGGTGACCCGGCGGGTCGTGAACGACCGCCCGTCCCGTACCCGTTCGACCTGGTACACGATCGGCACCCCGGGCCGCCCCGGGCGCAGGAAGTACGCGTGCAGCGAGTGCACGGGTCGGTCGCCCTGCGTGGTGCGGCCCGCGGCGACCAGCGCCTGGCCGGCCACCTGGCCGCCGAAGACCCGCTGCAGCGACTCCTGCGGACTGCGGCCACGGAAGATGTCGACCTCGATCTGCTCCAGGTCGAGCAGGGCGACGAGGCTCTCGGTCGGGTTCGTCATGAGTGCTGATCTCCTGCCGTCACAGCTGTCCGACCTCGGTGACCCGGACGACCGCACGGCCCTCCGCGTCGGAGGCGGTGAGGTCGACCTGGGCGCTGATACCCCAGTCGTGGTCGCCGTTCGGGTCGTCGAAGATCTGCCGGACCCGCCACAGTCCGTTGTCCGGCTCCTCTTCGATCAGCAGCAGCTTGGGACCGCGGGCGTCGGGACCGGTGCCGAGTTCCTCGTACTCGTCCCAGTACTTGTCCATCGCCTCGCCCCAGGCGCCGGCGTCCCAGCCGGCCTCGGCGTCCAGCTCGCCCAGCGCGTTCACCTGGTCCAGGGCGGCCAGTTCGACACGGCGGAACATGGCGTTGCGGACCAGGACGCGGAAGGCACGTGCGTTGGCGGTGACGGGCTTGACCTGGTCGGCCTTCTCCTGGGCCTCCTCGGCGGTCATCTCCGCGGGGTTGGCCAGCTGCTCCCACTCGTCCAGCAGACTCGAGTCGACCTGACGCACCATCTCGCCCAGCCAGGCGATCAGATCCTGGAGATCCTCGGACTTCAGATCGTCCGGGACGGTGTGGTCCAGGGCCTTGAAGGCGCTGGCCAGGTACCGCAGCACGATGCCCTCGGTCCGGGCCAGCTCGTAGTGGGACACCAACTCCGTGAAGGACATGGCCCGTTCGTACATGTCCCGCACCACGGACTTCGGCGACAACGGGTGGTCACCGACCCACGGGTGGCTCTTGCGGTAGGTGTCGTAGGCGTGGAAGAGCAGTTCCTCCAGCGGCTTCGGGTACGTGATGTCCTGGAGGCGCTCCATGCGCTCCTCGTACTCGACGCCGTCCGCCTTCATGAGGGCGACCGCCTCGCCGCGCGCCTTGTTCTGCTGTGCGGCGAGGATCTGGCGCGGGTCGTCCAGCGTGGACTCCACCACGGACACCATGTCGAGCGCGTAGGACGGCGACTCGGGGTCCAGCAGCTCGAACGCGGCCAGCGCGAAGGTGGACAGCGGCTGGTTCAGAGCGAAGTCCTGCTGCAGGTCCACGGTGAGCCGCACGGTCCGCCCTTCGGCGTCCGGTGTGTCCAGTTTCTCGACGATGCCGCCGTCCAGCAGGGACCGGTAGATCGCGATGGCCCGCCGGATGTGCCGCAGTTGCTGCTTGCGCGGCTCGTGGTTGTCCTCGAGGAGGTGACGCATCGCCGCGAAGGCGTTCCCGGGCCGGGCGATCACCGACAGCAGCATCGTGTGCGTCACCCGGAAGCGGGAGGTCAGCGGCTCGGGATCCGAACCGATGAGCTTCTCGAAGGTCTGCTCCGACCAGGCGATGAACCCCTCCGGCGCCTTCTTGCGGACCACCTTGCGGCGTTTCTTCGGGTCGTCGCCCGCCTTCGCCAGCGCCTTCTCGTTCTCGACGACGTGCTCGGGGGCCTGCGCGACGACGAACCCCTCGGTGTCGAAGCCGGCCCGGCCGGCCCGGCCCGCGATCTGGTGGAACTCACGG
Organism: Streptomyces sp. P9-A2; assembly: GCF_036634175.1. Classification (NCBI taxonomy): domain Bacteria; kingdom Bacillati; phylum Actinomycetota; class Actinomycetes; order Kitasatosporales; family Streptomycetaceae; genus Streptomyces; species Streptomyces sp. P9-A2. The sequence continues at coordinate 920,165 of NZ_JAZIFX010000001.1, read as the reverse complement.
GCCCGCAGCGTGCGCACCCGGGTCCCGTCGTACTTGGTGAGGGCGGTGAACAGCACCGTGCGGATCGGGACGTTGACCCCGACACCCAGCGTGTCCGTACCGCAGATGACCTTCAGCAGACCGGCCTGCGCGAGCTTCTCCACCAGCCGACGGTACTTGGGCAGCATGCCTGCGTGGTGCACACCGATGCCGTGCCGGACGTAACGGGAGAGGTTACGGCCGAACTTGGTGGTGAAGCGGAAGCTGCCGATCAGGTCGGCGATCCTGTCCTTCTCCTCGCGTGTGCACATGTTGATGCTCATCAGTGCCTGCGCCCGCTCCACCGCCTGGGCCTGCGTGAAGTGCACGATGTAGACCGGAGCCTGCCGGGCCGCCAGCAGGTCCGTGAGCGTCTCGGTGAGCGGTGTGTAGCGGTACTCGTAGGACAGCGGGACCGGCCGGGTCGCCGAGCGGACCACCGACGTGGGGCGGCCGGTACGGCGGGCGAGGTCCTTCTCGAAGAAGGAGACGTCGCCGAGCGTCGCCGACATCAGCACGAACTGCGCCTGCTCCAGTTCCAGCAGCGGAATCTGCCACGCCCAGCCGCGGTCCTGCTCCGCGTAGAAGTGGAACTCGTCCATGACGACCTGGCCGACATCGGCGTTCCTGCCGTCGCGCAGCGCGATGGACGCCAGCACCTCGGCGGTGCAGCAGATGACCGGGGCGTCGGCGTTCACGGACGCGTCGCCGGTCAGCATGCCGACGTTCTCCGTGCCGAAGATCTTGCACAGTTCGAAGAACTTCTCCGACACCAGTGCCTTGATCGGCGCCGTGTAGAAGGTGACCTCGTCCCGGGCCAGCGCGGCGAAATGGGCGGCGGCCGCGATCATGCTCTTGCCCGAGCCGGTCGGGGTCGAGACGATCACGTTCGCCCCGGAGACCACCTCGATCAGCGCCTCCTCCTGGTGGGGATAGAGCGTGAGGCCACGTTCCCCCGCCCACGACTCGAAGGCTTCGTAGAGGGCGTCGGGGTCGGCGGTCGGCGGCAGCTGATCGATGAGGGTCACGTCCCCATCTTGCCTGCCACCGGGCCCTGCGCGGGAATCGGATTCGGGTATGAAGATCGTGAACGCTACGCTGTGTCGCCGGAGGGGCGTCAACGCACCTGGTCAACTGGACAGCGGCACAAGTGGAATGGGCGGGCAACGGGGATGATGGGACCAGCACACTCACTGTCGGGTGCCGCGGCATGGCTCGGTACGGGTGCGGCGATGACCGCCGCCGGAAAACCGATGCCCTGGCCGGTGCTTCTGGTCGGCGCTCTGATCTGTGCCGGCGCCGCCCTCGCCCCGGACCTGGACCACAAGGCGGCGACGATATCGCGGTCCTTCGGCCCCGTGTCCAAGCGACTGTGCGAGATCGTCGACAAGCTGTCGTACGCCGTCTACAAGGCCACCAGGAAACCGGGCGACCCGCGCCGTTCCGGTGGTCACCGCACGCTCACCCACACCTGGCTGTGGGCGGTCCTGATCGGCGGGGGCGCTTCCGCTCTGGCGATCACGGGCGGCCGGTGGGCGGTACTGGCCATCCTCTTCGTCCACATGGTGCTGGCCATCGAGGGTCTGCTGTGGCGGGCCACCCGGGGTGCCAGCAGCGACGTCCTGGTGTGGCTGCTCGCCGCGACCAGCTCGTGGATCCTCGCGGACATCCTGGACCAGCCGGGCCACGGTGCCGCCTGGCTGTTCACGGCACCGGGCCAGGAGTACCTGTGGCTGGGGCTGCCGATCGTCCTGGGCGCGCTGGTGCACGACATCGGGGACGCCCTGACGGTCTCGGGCTGCCCGGTCCTGTGGCCCATACCGGTGGGACGCAAGCGCTGGTACCCCATAGGCCCGCCCAAGGCGATGCGGTTCCGGGCGGGCAGCTGGGTGGAGCTCAAGGTGCTGATGCCCGCGTTCATGGTGCTCGGCGGAGTGGGCTGTGCGGTGGCGCTCAACGTGTTCTGAGGCGCGGACGACCGGTGGTCGTCGCCGGCGGACGCCCGATGCCCGCCGTCGTCGGCTCAGCCGGAGCTTTCACCGCCGGAGCTTTCACCGCCGTAGCGGCGCTGGAAGCGGGCGACGCGTCCTTCCGTGTCCACGGTCCGTGCGGTGCCCGTGTAGAAGGGATGGCTCTCCGAGGAGATCTCCACCTCCACGACCGGATAGGTCTCGCCGTCGTCCCACTCGATCGTCTGTTCACTGGTCGCGGTGGACCGGGTCAGGAAGGCGTATCCGGCGGCCCGGTCGCGGAAGACGACGGGACGGTAGTCGGGGTGCTTGTCCTGCTGCATGGACGCTCCTCGTACGACATGGGCGATGTCCGTGGTGCCCGCGATGTGATCGATCCGGACGTCCTGGACGCCCGGAACGGTTCGGGTGACGGCCCGGGTGGCTCGCGCCGTCCGGACGGGCGTGACGGCCGTGACGGCAGTGGAACGATGAGGTCAGCCGGGCAGGGTGTCTTCGTCGACGACATGCATGGCGGCCTCCTCGGCCGAGGCCGCGGCCCCGTCGATGCCGATGTCCGTGGCGACCAGGGCGCTCTCCTCGTCCTCGTGCGCCCCTTCGTCGGGGGCCACGAGCCGGCCGGAGCGCACGGCACCGACCTCGTTGTCCAGGAGCTCGCCGTCGGTGCCCTCGCTGTCACCGAGGTCGTCACCGCCGGCGGCGGCGAGATCGGGCAGCTCCTCGGCGAGCCGCTGGTCCAGCGTCTCGCCCGCCCTGCGCTCCGACGCCGTCACACCGCGGTGCTCCACGGCCCACGGCCGCTCGGGAGGGGACCAGCCCCGGTCGAGGGGATCGTCGACGCCGTCGTTCTCGAGGGTGTCCTCGGCGTCGAGCAGTCCGGCGTCGTCCTGGACCTCGGATCCATCGGGCTGGTAGACGTCGTCTCCCCAACCGCCGGCTCTGTTCACGGGGACCTCCAGAGGGTGGGGACGGGCCCGTTCCCGCCGTGGCCCGTTGCGGGCCGCGCCTGCACGGGCACTGGCATCACCCGCACCCCGGTTCTCCGGAGCCCCGGGCGTTCCCCGAGCCGGTGCCTGATTCCACCCTTCCACCCAGGTTCGGCTCCGCGCAACGGCACGGTCCGTCACCGGACGCCGCCGGTGACGGACCGTGCGCACGGCGCGTCCACCCCCGGGCGCGCCTCACACCGCGGCCGGGGGCCCGCCGGACACGCCCGGCCGCGCAGTCCGCCGTGCGGTCCCCCGCGTGCTCACCCCTCGCCTCCCCGAGGCCTCATCCATACCCTCGACCTGGGGCCTCACCCGTGCCAGGAGCGCCACAGTGCCGCGTACGCACCGCCCGCGGCGACCAGCTCGTCATGGCTGCCCAGCTCGCTGATGCGGCCGTCCTCGACGACGGCGATGACGTCCGCGTCGTGGGCGGTGTGCAGGCGGTGGGCGATGGCGACAACGGTACGGCCGTCGAGGACACGGGCCAGCGAGCGTTCCAGGTGCCGGGCCGCGCGGGGATCGAGCAGCGAGGTCGCCTCGTCCAGCACCAGAGTGTGCGGGTCGGCCAGTACCAGCCGTGCCAGCGCGATCTGCTGAGCCTGGGCAGGGGTGAGCGCCAGCCCGCCCGAGCCGACCTCGCTGTCGAGGCCGTCGTCGAACGAACGCGCCCAGCCGTCCGCGTCGACCGCGCCGAGGGCCGCCCACAGCTCGGCGTCCTCGGCATCCGTCCGGGCGAGCCGCAGGTTGTCGCGCAGGGACCCCACGAAGACGTGGTGCTCCTGGTTGACCAGGGCCACCTGGGTACGGACGCGTTCCGCGGTCATCCGGGAGAGTTCGGCGCTGCCCAGGGTCACCGTGCCGTTCCTGGGCGCGTAGATCCCGGCGAGCAGCCGACCCAGGGTGGACTTGCCCGCGCCGGAGGGGCCGACCAGCGCCAGCCTGGTGCCGGGCGCGACCTCCAGCGACACCTTGCGCAGCACGTCGACGCCCTCGTGGTAGCCGAAGTGCACCCGCTCGGCGCGCACATGGCGCCCGTCGGGGGTCAGCGCGGCGTCACCGGCGTCGGGCTCGATGTCCCGGACGCCGACCAGCCGGGCCAGTGACACCTGGGCCACCTGCAACTCGTCGTACCAGCGCAGGATCAGCCCCACCGGGTCGACGAGCATCTGCGCCAGCAGCGCACCGGTCGTCAGCTGGCCGACGCCGATCCAGCCCTGCAGGACGAAGACGCCACCGATCATCAGCACGGAGCCGAGCACGGTCACATGGGTGATGCTGACGACGGGGAGGAGCACCGACCGCAGCCACAGTGTGTAGCGCTCCCAGGCGGTCCACTCCTTGACCCGTTGGTCCGACAACGCCACCCGGCGTTCGCTGAGGCGGTGCGCCTCGATGGTCCGTCCCGCGTCCACGGTCTCGGCGAGTGCCGCGGCCACGGCGGCGTACCCGGCGGCCTCGGAGCGGTACGCGGCCGGCGCCCGCCGGAAGTACCAGCGGCAGCCGGCCACGAGCAGCGGAACGGCGAGCAGTACGGCCGGCGCCAGTTCGGGTGCGGTGACGACCAGGCCGCCCAGCAGCAGCACCACCCACACCACACCGATGGCGAGCTGGGGCACGGCCTCGCGCATCGCGTTGCCGAGCCGGTCGATGTCGGTCGTGATCCGGGACAGCAGATCACCCGTCCCGGCCCGCTCCAGCACACCGGGCGGCAGCCCGACCGACCGCACCAGGAAGTCCTCGCGCAGATCGGCCAGCATCCGCTCGCCGAGCATCGCCCCGCGCAGCCGCACCTGCTGTACGAACACCGCCTGGAGGACCAGTGCCACCACGAACAGGGCGGCGGTGAGCCCCAGGTGGAGCTCCCGCGTGCGGTCCGAGACCCGTTCCACCAGGCCGCCCAGCAGGTAGGGGCCGACCATCGAGGAGATCACCGCGACGGTGTTCACCGTGATCAGGAGCACGAAGGCCCTGCGGTGCCTGCGGAGCAGCTCGCCCACATAGGCGCGGACGGTGGCGGGCGCGCCCACGGGGAGGGTGCCGGCCGTGGTCGGGGCCGCCGGGTCGTAGGCCGGTGGCGCCACGCCGATCATGCTGTCTCCTCGATTTCCACGAGCTTGTCCAGGTCGGTCAGATCGTCCGTCCCGAGCCCTGATCCGGTTTCGGCCCCGGTCTTCGCCTCGGCCTCCGTCTCGCGGGTCACCACGGCCCGGTACCGGGGCTCGGTACGCACCAGCTCGCGGTGGCCGCCGACCGCCACGACCGTCTCGTCGTGCAGGAGGACCACCTGGTCCGCCCGGTCCAGCAGCAGCGGCGACGAGGTGAACACGACGGTGGTCCGTCCCGCCCGCAGTTCCCGCACGCCCTCGGCGATGCGGGCCTCGGTGTGCGAGTCGACGGCGGAGGTGGGTTCGTCCAGGACGAGGACCTCCGGGTCGGTGACCAGCGACCGGGCCAGCGAGAGCCGCTGTCGCTGGCCGCCGGAAAGGGACCGTCCGCGCTCGGTGAGCCGTGCGTCCATCGGGTCCGCGGCGTCGAGTGCACCCTGCACCAGCGCCGCCAGTACGTCTGCGCACTGCGCGGCGTCCAGCGCCTCGCGCGCTCCGACAGCCCCGGACGCGGGTACGTCGAGCAGTTCGCGCAGCGTGCCGGAGAGCAGTACCGGATCCTTGTCCTGGACGAGGACGGAGCCGCGGGCGGAGTCCAGTGGCAGATCGTCGAGCGGCACGCCGCCGAGCAGCACCGAACCATTCCGCGTGGTGTGCGTGGTGTGCGCCGCGTGCCCGCCGAGCCGTTCGGCCAGGAGGCCCGCCGCGTCCGGATCCCCGCACACCACGGCGGTGAGCCGGCCCGCCGGGGCGAGCAGACCGGTCACCGGGTCGTACAGGTCTCCGGAGGGCCTCCCGTGCTGTTCGGAACCGGGCGTCCCGGCGGTGTCCACGACCCGCTCCAACGCCAGCACACGCGCCGCGCGCTTGGCCGACGGCCGGGAGAAGGAGTAGGCCATCGCGATCTCCTCGAAGTGGCGCAGAGGATACGCGAGCAGCATCACCGAGCTGTAGACGGTGACCAGTTCGCCCACGGTGATCCGCCCCTGACGGGCCAGATGAACGCCGTAGCAGACCACCGTGATCAGCAGGATTCCCGGCAGCAGCACCTGGATCGCGGCGATCAGGGACCACATCCGGGCACTGCGTACGGCGGCGTGGCGGACTTCCTGGGACGCGCGACGGTAGCGGTCGAGGAACAGCTCCTCGCCACCGATGCCGCGCAGTACACGCAGTCCGGCGACGGTGTCCGAGGCGAGCTCCGTGGCGCGTCCGGCCTTCTCCCGCTGGATGTCGGCCCGCCGGGTGGCGTGCGGCAGCAGCGGCAGGACCGCGAGCGCCAGCAGGGGCAGGCCCACGACGACGACCACACCGAGCCCGGGCTGGTAGACGAGCAGGCCGACGCAGACCAGCACGATGGTGACCACGGCCGCGGTGAACCGGGACAGCGCCTCGACGAACCAGCCGATCTTCTCGACGTCGCCGGTGGAGACGGCCACGACCTCGCCGGCCGCGACCCGGCGGGTCAGCGCGGAGCCCAGCGTCGCGGTCCTGCGGGCCAGCAGCTGCTGGACGCGGGCGGCCGCGGTGATCCAGTTGGTGATGGCGGCCCGGTGCAGGAAGGTGTCGCCGACCGCGTTGCCCACGCAGGCCAGCGCCATGAGCCCGCCGGCCAGGGCGAGCCGGGAGCCGGAACGGTCGACGGCGGCCTGGACGCCTATGCCCACACAGAACGGGAACGAGGCGACGGAGGCGAAGTGCAGCAGTCCCCAGGCGAGGGATTTGAGCTGGCCCGGGAGCTGATTCAGGAAGAGCCACCGCAGGAATCGAGGGCCCGAGCGGGCGTCGGGCACGCCCGGGTCGGGATACGGAAGGTCTTGTATCTGCATGACGTCCCAGTGGCTCGCAAAGGCGGGGCCGCGCGCCGTCCTTGGACGGCGCGACAGCAAACCGTGACAGATTGACGCCGTTGCGTGCTGTAAAGCAAACGGTTTTCCATGGCAGCGCACGGAACCGGCTCGACGCACGGGGCGGGAATCCCACGGCACACCGGACGACTGCGGCACGGTGCCTCGGCCTGTCCCGTCACGGCGTACAGCCGACGGCTGCGCGGCACTCCGGACGCCCCCGGCGGCCCTACCGGCCGACAGCGGCACGAGGCCCCCGCAGCGACTCCGGCGCGGTGTCTCAGCAGGGCGCGTCGCGGTGCTGCGGGGTGGCGGCCGTCCCGTCGACCAGCGTGTTCAGCAGTTCGCCGAGAACCTCGCGCTGTTCGTCCCCCAGTGGAGCCAGGATCTCCTCCGCGGCGGCCCTGCGTGCGGCGTGCAGCTCCCGCAGAGCCGCGTGTCCGTCGTCGGTGAGCTCGATCCGGATCACCCGCCGATTGGCCGGATCGGGCACCCGTCGCACCTTGCCGCTCGTCTCCAGCCCGTCGACCAGGGTCGTCACGGCACGCGGTACCACCTCCAGACGCTCCGCCAGGTCGGCCATGCGGGGCGGCGAGGCGTAGTGGGCGAGGGTGCGCAGCAACCGGGACTGGGCAGGGGTGATGCCCAGTTCGCGCCGCACCAGATGGCGCTTCTGGATGCGGTGCACCCGGCGGGTCAGCCGAAGCAACTGCTCGGCCAGCAGGCCGTCGGGGTCGGGGGTGGTCATGTGCGGAACAATATCAGGACGTCGTTCATTGTGAGTATAGGTAACAATGAGCTAGGCTCCGTTGACCCGGCATCCTCATGGCATTCCCATGGCGGTGCCGGGCTCCCGCGTCCCGCTCCCGAGCCCTCGAAGGAGACCATGCACCCCGACCGTGAACCCGTCTGGAGCGCACCCGTGGGCGCCGAGGAGCAGCCCCGGCAGGTGCGCCGCATTCTGGGACTGTTCCGCCCCTACCGGGGCCGCCTGGCGATCGTCGGCCTGCTCGTCGGAGCGGCGTCGCTCGTCTCGGTCGCCACCCCGTTCCTGCTCAAGGCGATCCTCGATGTGGCGATCCCCGAGCGCCGTACCGGGCTGCTCAGCCTGCTGGCCCTCGGCATGATCCTCAGCGCCGTCCTCACCAGTGTCTTCGGCGTGCTCCAGACACTGATCTCCACGACCGTCGGCCAGCGTGTCATGCACGATCTGCGCACCGCCGTCTACGACCGGCTCCAGCGCATGTCGCTCGCCTTCTTCACGCGCACCCGCACCGGCGAGGTCCAGTCCCGCATCGCCAACGACATCGGCGGCATGCAGGCCACCGTGACCTCCACGGCGACCTCCCTGGTCTCCAATCTCACCAGCGTCGTCGCCACCGTCGTCGCGATGCTCGTCCTCGACTGGCGGCTGACCGTCGTCTCACTGGTCCTGCTGCCGGCCTTCGTGTGGATCAGCCGCCGGGTCGGCAACGAACGCAAGAAGATCACCACTCAGCGGCAGAAGCAGATGGCCTCGATGGCCGCCACGATCACCGAGTCGTTGTCGGTCAGCGGCATCCTGCTCGGCCGCACCATGGGCCGATCCGACTCCCTGACCAGCGCTTTCGCCGACGAGTCCGACCGTCTGGTGGACCTGGAGGTGCGGTCGAGCATGGCCGGCCGCTGGCGCTTGGCCGTCATCACGATCGTCATGGCCGCCATGCCGGCCGTCATCTACTGGACCGCGGGCCTCGCCCTGCGGACGGGCGGACCCGGGGTCTCCATCGGAACGGTCGTCGCCTTCGTCTCGCTCCAGCAGGGCCTGTTCCGGCCTGCCGTGAGCCTGCTGTCGACCGGGGTGCAGATCCAGGCCTCGCTCGCGCTGTTCCAGCGCATCTTCGAGTATCTCGACCTTCCGATCGACATCACCGAGCGGGCTGACCCGGTCCGCCTCGACCGGGTCCGCGGCGAGGTCCGGTTCGAGAACGTCACCTTCGGCTACGACGGCAAGGGCGGCCCCGTCCTCGACGGCATCGACATCACCGTCCCCGCCGGCACCGGTCTCGCGGTGGTCGGCTCGACCGGCGCCGGCAAGTCCACGCTGGGCCACCTCGTGCCACGGCTGTACGACGTCACCGGCGGCCGGGTCACCCTCGACGGGGTCGACGTGCGCGACCTCGACTTCGACACTCTGGCGCGCGCGGTCGGCGTCGTCTCCCAGGAGACGTACCTCTTCCATGCCTCCGTGGCCGACAACCTGCGGTTCGCGAAGCCCGACGCCACGGACGAGGAACTCCACGGGGCGGCACGGGCGGCACAGATCCACGATCACATCGCGGCCCTGCCCGACGGGTACGACACCGTCGTGGGGGAACGCGGCCACCGCTTCTCCGGTGGTGAGAAGCAGCGCCTGGCGATCGCCCGGACCATTCTGCGCGATCCGCCGGTGCTCGTTCTCGACGAGGCCACCAGCGCGCTCGACACCCGTACCGAGGCCGCCGTCCAGCAGGCCATCGACGCGCTGTCCGCAGACCGCACCACGCTCACCATCGCCCACCGGCTCTCCACCGTCCGCGGCGCCGACCAGATCGTGGTGCTCGACAAGGGGCGCGCGGTCGAACGGGGCACGCACGAGGAACTCCTGGAGCGGGACGGGAGGTACGCGGCCCTGGTCCGCAGGGACGCCCAACTGGAGCCGGCAAGATGAAAATATGCCGGGTTTATGGCGATATGCGGGTTACCGTGCCCGCATGCAGACGAACACTCCGTCACGAACCACGATCCGACTGACGCGCCGGGGGTGGCTCGCCCTCGCCGCGACCGGGGCCGTCGTGGCCGGTACCGCCGTGGCGGCGCCCCTGCTCATTCTGGGCGACGACGGCGACTCCCGCCCCACCACCCTGGTGATTCCGGAAGGCCGACGGGCGAGCCAGGTGTACGCGGCCGTCGACAAGGCCCTCGAACTGCCCGCGGGGAGTACGAAGAAGTCCCTCGCGAAGGCCGGCCTCAAGCTGCCGGACGACGCCGACGGGAACCCGGAGGGCTACCTCTTCCCGGCGACGTATCCGCTGAAGGGGAAGGCGACACCGGAGCAGTTGCTGGCGCTGATGGTCGAGACGGCCGACAAGAAATTCAACAGAGCCCCGATCGCCGCCGGTGCGCAGCGCAACGCGATGAACGTCTATCAGGCCGTCACCATCGCGAGCATCGTCCAGGCCGAGGCGTCCGCCAAGGCCGACATGGGCAAGGTGGCCCGGGTGATCTTCAACCGTCTGGAGCGCGGAATGCCGCTGCAGATGGACTCGACGGTCGACTACGCCCTGGGCCGTTCGACGCCCGGTGTCAAGGAGAGGGACATCGAGGCCGACAGCCCTTACAACTCCTATACGCGCATGGGGCTGCCGCCCACCCCGATCGACAACCCCGGCGAGGAAGCGATGCGCGCGGCGATCAACCCGACGCCGGGCGACTGGCTGTACTTCATCACGGTCAAGCCCGGTGACACCCGCTTCACCGCCGACCACAACGAACACCAGAGCGATCTCGCCGAGTTCAACGCACGGCAGCAGAAGGCAAAGTAGGAACAGGGGCAGAAGGCAAAGCAGGAGCAGGAGCAGGAGCAGGAACGAAAGGAGAAGCAGGCGGAGCCGGGGGAGAAGCAGGCGGAGCCGGGGGAGAGGTGAGGCGGCTCGCACCGGTCGTCGGTGTCGGACCGTGACGCGCTCCTCCGCCGTCGGCCGGCATCAGGCCGCGACGCGCTCCTCCGTCAGCAGACGCCTGATGTCCCGTACGGCCGCGCGCCCGGCACGGTTGGCGCCGACGGTGCTGGCCGAGGGGCCGTAGCCCACGAGGTGGACGCGGGGGTCGGCGACCGCCCGGGTGCCCTCGACACGGATGCCTCCGCCGGGTTCCCGCAGCCGCAGCGGAGTGAGGTGGTTGGTGGCCGGACGGAATCCGGTGGCCCACAGGATGACGTCGGCCGCCACCCGCCGTCTGTCCTTCCACTCCACCCCCTCCGGCGTGATGCGGTCGAACATCGGCTGCCGGTCCAGCACGCCGTCGGCGAGGCCCCGGCGGATCGCGTCGTTCATCGGCAGCCCCGTCACCGAGACGACACTGCGCGGGGGCAGCCCCTGCCGCACCCGCTCCTCGACCAGCGCCACGGCCGCCCGCCCCGCCTCCTCGTCGAAGGGGCCCTCGCGGAAGACCGGGGGCCGCCGGGTCACCCAGGTGGTGTCCGCCGCGTACGGGGCGATCTCCAGCAGATGCTGCGTGGCCGAGGCGCCTCCCCCCACCACGACGACCCGCTGCCCGGCGAACACCTCGGGGCCGGGGTACTGCGCGGTGTGCAACTGCCGCCCCAGGAAGGTCTCCTGCCCCTCGTAGCGTGGCCAGAACGGCCGGTCCCAGGTGCCGGTGGCGTTGATCAGCGTCCGCGTCGACCAGGTGCCCGCCGAGGTCTCCACGAGCAGCCGCCCGCCGGCGCCCTCCCGTACCGTCCGCACCTTCACCGGCCGCCGTACCCGCAGGCCGAACGTCCGCTCGTAACGGTCGAAGTACTCGGTGATGACCTCGGAGGACGGCCGCGCCGGATCGGCGTCCGTGAGTTCCATGCCGGGCAGCGAGTGCATCCCGTGCACCCTGTCGTACGTGAGCGAGGGCCAGCGGTACCGCCAGGCCCCGCCGGGGCCCGGGTTGTGGTCGAGCACCACGAAGTCGCGTCCCGGCTCGAAACCGGTGCGCCGCAGGTGATAGGCACTGGACAGTCCCGCCTGCCCGGCACCTATGACGACTGTCTGGACCTCGGCCGCCTCAGCCTCACTGGTGTAGTTCACATTTCTACTAACGCTGTCGGGGGTGGAGATCTTCCCGCGAGCCGTTACCGCCACTCGGGGGGTTTCCTTCCTCGAACACCCCGGCGCATGGGCCAGGATGGAAGCCATGTCAGATGCCTTCGACACCCGGGTCCTGAACGTTGCCACCGGCTCCGCGGAGCGGATCATCGACCTCACACGCGACTGCGAGTCCTTCCTGCGGGAGGTCGCGGCCGGCCGTGACGGGCTGCTCAACGTCTTCGTGCCGCACGCCACCGCCGGCATCGCCGTCATCGAGACCGGCGCGGGCAGCGACGACGACCTCCTGGCCGTCCTGCACAGCCTGCTGCCGGCCGACGACCGCTGGCAGCACCGCCACGGCCACCCCGGCCACGGCCGCGACCACGTCCTGCCCGCCCTCGTCCCGCCGCACGCCACCCTGCCCGTACTGGACGGCCGACTGGAACTGGGCACCTGGCAGTCCGTGTGCCTGGTCGACACCAACCGCGACAACCCCGACCGCCGGGTCCGGCTGAGCTTCCTCGGAGGCGGGTAGAGCGAAAGACGGCTGGAGCGGAAGGCGGCAGGCAGGTGGGCGGACGCCTCACCGTACGGGGCTGTCCGCCGCCCCCCGTGGGGAACTCCTCGACGCCGAGCACCCGGAGCAGTTGCGGCTGCTCGCCGAGGCGTTGCGCGGCCGGGACCGGGACGGTCATCGGCTGAGCGTCGAGTTCGGCATGCCGGCAGGGCCGGGTTTCGCATTCGGCGGGCCCGACGGCCGCCCCGAGGCGGTGAAGAACTTCCTGGCCCACTCCCTGACCCGGCTCGGCACCGACCACATCGACATCTACCGCCCCGCCCGGCTCGATCCCGCGGTACCGCTCCTCGTCCGGCACGAGCCGCGCGAAGCTGCGGTGGTAGGTGTCGGTGCGCGCGGCCGACCCGCCGACCGCGTCCGGTGCGTCGTACGTGAGCGACATCCGGCACCTGCCGCCCTCGCGCGCCCCGAACTCGTGCACTTCGCCCCGCACGCCCGGCGGCACCCGCCACCGCGCGATCGCGTCCGCGCTCGCCGGCGCCCGGTGGACGGCCGGCCGGGGAGCGTTCACCCGACCCGAGACCCGCGTCGTGTACACGGTCCCCTCCTGCCTGCCGTCAGTCCTGTCGTGCCGTCGACGGATCACTGCTCGCCACGGACGACGGTGACCGGGCAGTCGGCGTGGTACAGCAGCGCCTGGCTCACCGAACCCAGCAGCATTCCGGTGAATCCCCCGTGCCCCCGGGCCCCCGCCACCAGCAGCTGGGCCCCCTTGGCGGCCTCCAGCAGTGCGTGCCGCACCCGGGAACGCTCCAGGAGCGGTTCCACGGACACCTCTGGATGAGCGGCCCGCCACGGAGCCAGGGCATCCTCCAGCCGGCGGCGGTGCTTCTCACGGAGCCGGCCCAGGTCGACCACCACGTTCAGCGGGTCGGCGGGGCCCTCGTACGGGGCCGGCTCGCTCCAGGTGTTCCACACGTGCAGCGCGATCAGCGGGGCTTCCCGCAGCGCCGCCTCGGCGAAGGCGAACTCGCCCGCCGCGGCCCCGGCGGGCGAACCGTCCACGGCGAGGAGTACGGGCCCCTGCGGATCGGGGCGTCCCCGCACCGCCATGACAGGGCAGTCGGCGTGAGCGGCCAGCTGCACCACCGTCGAGCCCAGCAGCAGATCCCCGAACCGGTTGTGGCCACGTCCGCCGACCACCGCCAGCACCGCGTGCCGCGACTCGCTCTGCAGCACCGTCAGGGTGTCCCCGGACGCCACGGTCCTGGACACCTCCAGGCCCGGTGCCACCTCGGCGGCCCGCTGTTCCGCCTGGGCCAGGACGCCGTGGACCATCGGCTCCAGGTCGGCCGGGCGACTGAAGGCGTGCACGATCCGCAGCGGTGCGCCGCGCAGCCGCGCCTCACGGGCCGCGATGTCCACAGCGGCGAGACTGGACGGCGATCCGTCCACTCCGACCATCACCGTGTCCTTCAATGTCCACTCCTGTCCCGGTCGGGTGTCCGGTGGCGGGTGCGTCCCGGTTGTGCCCGCGCGTACCGAAGTACCCGCGGGCAGGGCACCCGTACCGGCCTGGTGGCTTCGAAGGGGGAGCGGGCTATGCGTCCCCGTCCTCCTCCCCGCCGCTGCCGCGGACGACCGCCACCGGGCAGTGGGCGTGGTGCAGCATCGCCTGGCTGACCGAGCCGAGCAGCAGTCCGGTGAACCCGCCCCGTCCCCGGGCCCCGACCACCAGCAACTGCGCCGTACGGCTCGCCTCGATGAGCGCTTCGCGCGTGCCGCCGTGCACGACCTCGTGCCGCACCTTCACGCCGGGGTACCGCTCCTGCTGCCCGGCCAGTGCCTCGGACAGCAGACGCTCCTCGCCCGCCCTCAGCTCGTCGGGCCCGCTCGCGTAGGGAGCCTTCGCGTCCTGCGGCGGGGGCACCGGCGCGTTCCAGGTGGTCCAGGAGTGCAGCGCGACCAGTTCGGCCCCGCGCAGCGACGCCTCGGCGAAGGCGAAGTCGATCGCCTTCGCGCCCGCCGGGGAACCGTCGACCCCGACCACCACGGGCCCGTCCGAGGCGCCCGTCTCCCGTACGACCAGCACCGGGCACCGCCCGTGGCTCGCCATGTGCACCGCCGTCGATCCCACCAGAAGTCCGACGAAACCTCCCATGCCGCGGGACCCGACGACCACCAGTTCCGCGTCGTGGGACTGCGCCTCCAGCACGGTCAGCGGTTCGCCCGTCACCACGGCGTGCGAGACCTCCACGTCCGGTGCCACGGACTTGGCGTGCTCCACCGCCTCGGCCACCAGCTTCTCGACCATGGTCCGCAGACCGCCCTCGGGCGGCCCCAGCGGCGAGGGGCCCAGCGGCACGTGCATGGCCGGCCAGAGGAAGGCGTGCACCACCCGCAGCCCGGCCCCGCGCCGCCGTGCCTCCTCGGCCGCGGCCCCCACCGCGGCCAGGCTCGATGCCGACCCGTCAACTCCCACTACGACCAGACCACTCATCACGCCTCCAGAATCGGTACGTCATACAAATCGTCCCACGGGTGTGCCGCGCCACCACGGGGCCTACGAGCCCCACCTCGCGGCCGACCGGCCCGGAGGGTCTCCGGAGCCGCCGGTTGTCCAGCCCCCCACACGGAACGCCCCGCGTACGGCATGGCACCGCTCCAGGGCCCCGGCGGGGGATCGACGGCCGTCGCAACTGTTGTCCATCCGTGGCATCACCCAATCTCTCGACGAGATCGCGGGATGACACGATGTCCTCCACGGGGGCCGACCATCAGCGCGATGAGGGTCCCCACCCATGGACGGATGATCAGAAGGAAACCGGGAAGGGGACGGGCTGTGCCTGCTCCACGGATGAGCACCACGCCACTGCCGGGTATCGGCGTGAAATACGACCTCACTACGCGTGAGCACCAGCACTTGTCCGTGATCGCGCACCGGGACGGCGCACGCACGGTCAATGTCTACCGCTCCGACGACCCGGACGCCTGTGCCCAGTCGCTGCGACTGAACGTCGCCGAGTCGGCCGCCCTGATCGACGCGCTGATGCCCGCTCACCACAGCCCGAACGTGCTGCACACGACCGACCTGGGGCTGGTCGCCGAGCGCATCGAACTGTCCGCCGCCTCGTACTGGAACGGCAGGGTGCTGGGCGAGACCAGGATCCGCACCGACACCGGCGCCTCGATCGTGGCCGTGCTGCGCCGGGCCGAGGCGATCCCGTCCCCGACGCCCGCCTTCCGCCTGGCAGGCGGGGACACACTCATCGTCATCGGCACCCGTGAGGGCGTCGAGACCGCCGCCGAGGTCCTCGGGCGGGAATGAGCGCGTGCGTTCTTCCGCAATTTTCCTGATCGAGTTCGGTGCGATCATTCTCGGGCTCGGTCTGCTGGGCCGCCTCGCCGGGCGACTGCAGTTCTCCCCCATCCCGCTCTACCTGCTGGCGGGTCTGGCCTTCGGCGAGGGCGGGTTGCTGCCGCTCGGCGCGAGCGAGGAGTTCGTCGCGATCGGCGCCGAGATCGGCGTGGTCCTGCTGCTGCTCATGCTCGGCCTGGAGTACACGGCCAGTGACCTGGTCTCCAACCTCAAGACCCAGTATCCGGCCGGCCTGGTCGACATGCTGCTGAACGCCGTGCCCGGCGCGATCCTCGCCCTGCTGCTCGGCTGGGGCCCGGTCGCCGCCGTGGTGCTGGCCGGGGTCACCTGGATCTCCTCCTCCGGCGTCATCGCCAAGGTCCTCAACGACCTCGGCCGGCTCGGCAACCGGGAGACCCCGGTGATCCTCAGCATCCTGGTGCTGGAGGACCTGGCGATGGCGGTCTACCTGCCCATCGTCACCGCCCTGCTGGCCGGCGTGAGCCTCGCCGCGGGAAGCGTCACGCTGGCCGTCGCGCTCGGCGTCGCCGGACTCGTCCTGTTCGTCGCCGTCCGCTACGGGCGGGTCATCTCACGTTTCGTCTCCAGTGAGGACGCGGAGAAACTGCTGCTGGTGGTCCTCGGCCTGACCCTGCTCGTCGCCGGTATCGCCCAGCAACTTCAGGTGTCCGCCGCGGTGGGCGCGTTCCTGGTCGGCATCGCCCTGTCCGGGGAGGCAGCCGAGGGCGCGCACAACCTGCTGGCCCCGCTGCGCGACCTGTTCGCCGCGGTGTTCTTCGTCTTCTTCGGACTGCACACCGACCCGCAGTCCATCCCGCCGGTGATCCTGCCCGCCTTCGGGCTCGCCGTCGTCACCGCGCTGACGAAGATCGCCACCGGCTGGTGGGCCGCCCGCCGGGCCGGGATCTCCGGGAAGGGCCGCTGGCGCGCGGGCGGCACGCTGGTCGCCCGCGGCGAGTTCTCCATCGTCATCGCCGGGCTCGCGGTCACCGCCGGCATCGAGCCCCAGCTCGGTCCGCTGGCCACCTCGTACGTTCTGATCCTGGTCATCCTGGGACCGCTCACCGCCCGTTACACCGAGCCCATAGCCCTCCGCCTGACCAGGAAGAAGTCCTCAGCGGACGGTGCCCCCACCCCCGACGGGCCGACGCCCGCCCCCGCTTTCGCCCTGGCCCCCGCCCTGGAGACGCTGGAGCCGGTGGAGGACGGAAAGACCGAACGGTCATAGAACCGGGACCGCTCCCTCTGCCGCACGGGCCCCGTGCTCCCAGCCCTGACCGGGGCCGTGGAGCACGGGACTTCTGCTGAGGCTCCAGCCAGGGGGTGTCGTTTGGATCAGGTCGGCTCAGGTGGGCGGTGCCTTGCAGCCGAGCCGAACCGAGCCGAGCCGAGTGGGGGCGTGGGGGCCCCTCCCTGTTCATGAGGTCCCCCTGTTCATGGGGGTCCCTCCCGCTCGAGTGCAGCCGAGAGGGGGAGAAGCCGAGAGCTTGGGGAAGGAGCCCTGGCAACCGACGACAACGTGGCGAGGCGCGGTGCCAGGACCCGCGACCCCGGCAAGATCCAAACGACAGACCCTAGTCGTCCAGTCGGACCGGCATCAGCAGGGAGAACGTGTCCTCGTCGTCCGGCCGGCGGATCGCGACGGGCGCCGTGGGGGCGCCGAACTCCAGGACCAGCCGGTCACGGGCCCCGGCGTCGAGGGCGTCCAGCAGGAACGCACGGTTGACCGCGACACGGCCGCCGTCCCCGTTCACCCCGTCACCCCCGTTCACCCCGCCGTCCGCGTCCGTGCCGTCGTCGCAGACCCGCACCGTGCCGTCGGCGCCGGCCTCGAGCACACTGACGTCGAAGACCGCCCCGTCCTCCTCGCGCACCTCGCCCGTACGGACGGGACCCTCCTGCACCGCCTCCCGGAAGGAAGCCACGTCGACCACGGCGCGGCGCCCGGCGGGGAGACTGACCAGACGGAGATAGTCCGGGAAGTCGTGCTCGAGGGACCGGCCGGCCACCTGGCGGCCGCCCCCGGTCTCCAGCGTCACCCGGTCACCGTCCACGGCGAGCCGTACGGGCTCGGGGCCGCCGGCCAGCGCCCGCATCGCGTCGACGAGCGGCAGCGGCACGACGACCTGCACGCGGGGCCCGCTGTGCCCGGTGACCGGGACCCGCGCGACAGCCAGCCGGTACCGGTCGGTGGCCACGAGGCGCAGCGCGTCGCCCTCGATGTCGAAGAGGACTCCGCCGAGCATCGGCAGCTCGGGGTCGGCACCGGCCGCGAAGCGGACCGCGTCCAACGCGGCGGCCAGTTCGGGCGAGGTGAGGGCAGGCCGGGCCGTGGCGGTGCGGAGCGGGGTCATGGGTTTCTCCCTGTCGTCGAGTAGATCTCGGAGCATGGAGAACTCACCGCGGGCATCGGACAGCCCCCGTTCCAGGCGGCGCAGGTGCGCCTCAAGGAGTTGCTGCACGAGATCGGTGTCCGCGCCGGTCCAGCCGGCCAGCACCAGCCGGATGTCGGCCAGGGGCATGCCGGCCCGCCGCAGCCGCGCCAGCAGCCGGGCCTCGTCCGATTGCCCGGGGGCGTACCAGCGGTAGCCGCTCACCGGATCGACCCAGGCGGGTACGAGCACACCGGCACGGTCGTAGAACCGCAGGGCGCTCACGCTCAGGCCGCTGTCCCGGGCCGTCTCACCAATGCTGCGCATCTCGCTCTCCACACCCGGAACCCTCATGCCTCGACAAGGTCGAGGGTCAACCCGGGCCCGGAGCCCGGCTCGCTTCTCCGCCGGGGACATGTTCAACGGGGGCCCGCGCCGACCGGGACACGCCTCCGGAGCCGTACAACGCCCGTACGGGAACCCGTACGACACCGCCCCCGTGGTCAGTGAGGCACTGCTCTTCGGGCGGCGTCGGTCCCCGGAGTCTCCGCTCCCCGACCTCGCGGAACGACAGCGGGAAGCGGAAGTACAGCCACACGCAGTGCGCGATGAGTGCCACCGGGTGCCGGTGCCCCTGGTACGACGGCGGCGCGGACGACACGAGCGGATCTCTCCCCGGCACGATCAACTCCAGAATCGTCCCAGGCAGCTCGGCCCAGGTGACGATGCCGTCAGGTGGTTCCACCGGGGCATGGCGGTGTCGTCGCCGGCGGTTTGTCCGCGAGATGGTCGAGGGCACGGGCGATGGCCGCATCGCAGCGGCGGCCGATCTCCGTGGCCGTGAAGACAGGGGTACGGAATTCCTGCGGCACCGGGATGCCACGGCCCTCGAAGCTCTGCCCGGCCGCATTCCGGTAGTC
Organism: Streptomyces sp. P9-A2; assembly: GCF_036634175.1. Classification (NCBI taxonomy): domain Bacteria; kingdom Bacillati; phylum Actinomycetota; class Actinomycetes; order Kitasatosporales; family Streptomycetaceae; genus Streptomyces; species Streptomyces sp. P9-A2. The sequence goes on along the minus strand of NZ_JAZIFX010000001.1, from coordinate 901,231 downwards.
CTCGTTGCTGAGGTCGAGGGACCAGCCGCCGGGCAGTGTCCGCGACAGTTGGTCCGAGAAGACGCCCTGCGTCGGGAGGCCGATCAACGTGGGCTTCGGCGAGCGGTTCAGCAGCGTCATGACCGCCGTCTCGCCCGCGCTCACCGTGAGATCGCTGACCAGCAGCGCGATCGGTCCGTGGAAGCCGGGGCGATCGCTGGGCGACACCCGCAGCTTCTCGTACGGCGTGAACCCGGAGGCTGCCTGCGTGTCGCGCGCCCGCTTCTGGAACGCGAAATGGGACTTGTCCGTCAGCCGGGAGGCGAGTTCGAGGCCGAGGTCGTCGAAACCGCCGTCGTTGAGGCGCAGATCGAGCACGAGGCCGCGCCAGCCGTCCCGCTCCGCGACGGCGAACACCGTGTCCAGGGCCTGCCCGAACTTCTTCCGGTCGACGTCGTACGACTCGTCCGCGAAGTCGTCGAACTGTGTGATGCGCAGGTATCCCAGGTGGCCCGGCAGCCCACCGGCGTACTCCACCTTGTCGTCGATGACGGGTTCGAGCCGCTTGCCCAGCCTCGCTTCGATCGCGGGTCGGAAGGCGTCGGTGTTCATGTCGGCCGAGTCGCGGGTGCCCGGCCGTTTGCCGTACAGGCTGAGGTCCTCCCCCTCGATACCGGTGTGCATGTCGCCGAGTTCACGGACCGTGCCACCCAGCAGCTTGCCGAGCGTCCGGTCGGTGTTGTCCTCGGCCAGGGCCGCCCGGTCGCGCTTCCTGCCCGCCCCGTCGAGCTTCCGGTACGGATAGGGCGGGTAGTGCTCGGCGAGGTTCTGCCAGAAGACGTCGAAGGTCTGCAGGCGACGGTCAGCCGCGTTCCCGGAGATCGCAGACGGGCAGCCGGGCAGCTTCTTGAGCCGTTCCATGCGGATGTGGCCGGCCGCCCCCGGCTCCTGCACGATCAGGTGGCCTCCTCGCCTGCGGACGACCAGCTCGGCCTCGCCGTCCTCGCCGAAGGACGTCGCCTCACCTTCGCGGCCCACCTGTGCCGACATGTCCCCGCCGAGGCAGCTCACCGATGTCTGTTCGTAGGAGGCGAGCTGTGTCTTCCCCGTACCGTCCTGGGTGATGTCGAAGACGTAACCGTATCCGGCGCTCTGCCATGTCCCTTCGATCCCCGCGGTCCGGTCGCCAGGGGCGCGGTCCGGAACCGAGCAAGCGGTCAGCACCGCGGCGAGCCCCGCCAGCAGCCATTGTTTCCGTGCCATGAGCGCGAACGTACCGTAAGCCTCCTGAGCGATACGGCTACCCCGGTTTCTCGGTGTTCCGGACACTGAACCCCTGTTCGGGCGGGTGGTATCTGCGGAGGGGGCGGTTCACTCGACTCGGCGGGTGTGGAGCATTCCGGATGTGCCGGCGCGCCCCTCCACCGATCTGTACGGCCCTTGTCGTGGAGCGGCGAGTCCCGGCAGGGGGTGATCACCTAGACGAGGAAATCACCAGCCCCCCGGCTCAGCCCCCGCCGGGATCAGGACGGCGAGGGTGGCGGTGGCTGTGCGGAGAGCCTGTTCGAGGGGAACGGGGGCGTGCAGGGTGCCGGTGCCGTCCGGGGGGACGAGCCATTCCAGGCGGCCGCTGGGCCGGTACGGCGGCGGCACCGCCACCCAGGAGCCCCGGCCGACGTGCCGTACGCCGAACCCGATCCACTCGCCGGCCGGGTCGGGCGGCAGGAAGAAGCCGACGCGGCGGGCGGTGACGTCCACCAGAGTAGGGCCGGGCACCTTCAGCGGATCGTTCCACAGGAGGTCCAGGGCGAGCAGTCCGAGCCGGTCGGGAACACTGAGCACGTCCCAGTAGCGTCCCGCCGCCAGCAGTGCCGTCCCCGTGCCGTGGTCCCACTGCCGTTTGCACTCACGGGGGTCCCGGGCCGCGGCGGCCAGCCATTCGACGGCCTGTTTCCATCCGGCGCTCTGCATGTCCCACCCCGGGCACGGTCGGCCGCGCCGCTGCGGGCGCGTACTGGATCCGGGCCGACGGCCTCACGGGCTGCACGCCGGCCCGGCGTGCAGCCATGGTGATAGATATTTCTATGCGCCGGAAGGGGTGCTGCAGGCTTGCGTTGCCCCGGTTCCGCGTCATGCGGCGTCCATCCGAACGAGAACACCCCCGATGGGAAAGCCCGTTCGGGGGTGTTCGATGTGAGGGGGCGCGACGTGAGGAGGGGGGGAGCGGAGGAACGCCGTGGTCAGCTGTCGTGCTTCGCGCGCTCCGCGTTCCGCTGCTTGATGCGCTCCGCCTCCTTGCGGACCTCGGCCTGAGTGGCCTGCTCGCGCTCCAGCCACTCGGGACGTTCCTCCCTGAGGGCGTCGATCTGTTCCGTGGTGAGCGGCTCGGTGACTCCGCCGCGGGTGAGACCGGAGATGGAGACCCCCAGCCTCGACGCGACCACGGGGCGGGGGTGCGGGCCGTTGCGCCGCAGCTCCTGCAGCCACTGGGGCGGATCGGCCTGGAGCGCGTTCAGCTCGGCGCGTGAGACGACACCCTCCCGGAACTCGGCGGGGGTGGCCTCGAGGTACACACCCAGTTTCTTCGCCGCGGTCGCGGGCTTCATCGTCTGGGTGTTTTGGTGCGACGTCATGGTGCCCAGGGTATCGACCGTACGCGCGACCGCCGACCACGACCGACGACCGCGCCCCCTCGGCATGATCACCGACCGGGGCCGGTGGCCGTGGCCGGCCGCGGTGATCGGCCGTCATCATCCGCGGTCCGGGCCCGTGGCCACGGACGGTAACCTGGCCGGGTGACAAGCTCGGATGTACCCCCTTCGTTCCGGCTCGTGTACGCGCCGGGGGTGATGCCCGGCAAGTGGGTGCGCGTCTGGAACGAGCGGCTGCCCGGTGTCCCGCTGGCCCTCACCCAGGTGCCCGCCGCGGAGACGGGCGGCCTGCTGCTGGCCGGGGACGCCGACGCGGGACTCGTCCGGCTGCCCGTCGACCGGACGGTGCTCAGCGCGATCCCCCTCTACACCGAACAGACGGTCGTCGTGGTTCCCAAGGACCACCTCGTGACGGCGGTCGACGAGGTGTCCCCGGAGGACCTGGCCGACGAGATCGTGCTCCACCCCCTCGACGACGTCCTCGCCTGGGAGACTCTGCCCGGGAGGCCCGCCCTGGAACGTCCCGCGACCACCGCCGACGCCGTCGAGCTCGTCGCGGCCGGGATCGGCGTGCTCGTCGTACCGCTGTCCCTGGCGCGGCTGCACCACCGCAAGGACCTCACCCACCGGCCGCTCAAGGACGCCCCCGAGTCCGGTGTGGCGCTGGCGTGGCCCGAGGCCGCGACCACCGACCTGGTGGAGGACTTCATCGGGATCGTCCGCGGCCGGACCGTCAACAGCACCCGGGGCCGCACCCGGCCCCGGCCTTCCGCACAGGAGAAACAGGAGAAACAGGAGAAGCCCGGACGCGCCGACAAGGGCGGTGCCGGGCGTCGGCAGGCAGCGGGCGGGCCGGCCGGCCGTGGCCGCCGGAAGGGCGCGGGCGGAACGCCGAAGAACCCGCGACGGGGCAAACCCCGCCGCGGGTCCTGACCTCTGCCGCCCGGCGTCCGCCGCCGGCCCTGCGGGACACCGGACCGTAGGATCCGGTAGTCGTGTATCCGGTATCCGGGCTTCTACTTCACTTCGGAGGCCGGTGTCGGCGCCGGGGAGACCGTGTTGAGGTCCTTCAGGTTCTCGGGGATCTCGAGCACCAGCACCGGGGCGCCCGCCTGCGGGGCCGGCGGCGTCACCTGCTCCCGGGGCATCTTGGGCGGGCTGGTCTGCTGGAAGTTGACCTGCTCGTGATTGACCAGACCGGTCTTCTCCAGGACCGTGATGTGGTCGAGCACCGTGTCGTTGGCCTGGTCGGCCAGCTGCCGCACCAGGGTGTTCCTGGTGTTGGCGCGGACCTTGGCGATCACCGAGAAGATCTGGCCGTGCGTCACCCGCATGATGTTCACGGCCGTGGTGTCGAACTCCTTGTCGTTGGTGGACTTGATGGTCTCCACGAACTGCTGCTGCTGGGGCGATGCCTGGTTGGGCAGGGTGATGCCCAGTTCGAGGGAGATCCTGCGGCAGCTCTCGTCGAGCCGTCCGTGCCCGACGACCAGGTGCTCTCCCGCCTCCTTCATCTCCGGCGTCGTACCCCGCTCCATCGCCAGCAGGCCCAGGGGGTGCTCCCACAGTCCGGCCGCACGGACCTTGACCACGAAGTCGCGGTCGGCCTCGGTCAGCTGGCCGTACTGCGTGTTGGCGACGACCCGGTCCTGGGTGCTCGATGTGGTCTGCACGCCCAGCATGGTGGGGTAGGCGAGCGCGGTGAGGGTGAGAATCATGGCTCCGCCCACGAACGCGGTTCCTGCCGTGCTGCGCGAGATGCGCATCGTTCCTCCTGGTGTATCAACAGCCCAACACCAGTGAGTACGGATGAAAGCGGCAGGACAATCACCGTTCCGGAAGAAATCTTCTGCCGGGACGCGGCGGTGTTTCCGTCGGTGCTTCGGCGGGGCATCCGACGGCGACGACCGGTGCGGCCGTACGGCGTCGGATGCCCCTTTTCATGAACTCGGACCAGCGTACGAGGCGTTCCGTGCCGTAAGTGCCACCTTGTCGCCGTGCGCTCCGCTCAGCAGGCCGGCGGTCACCCGGCCGTCGACTGTTGCCCGTACCCGCGTGAACAGCGCACTCCTGCTGCCGAAGGGAGCTCCCGACCGGATTTCGTCCAGCAGGGTCACACCGTCGCTCCGGGCGGGATCGGCGACGCCGGAGTCGGAGTCGGAGGTGCCGAAGATCACACATGGCTCCGAGCGCCGGAAGCGGGCGTGTGGCGCATCCGAGGTCCCCTTCGACGAAGGGCGTGAACTCGACACCGTTCAGCGTGTGATGCGGCGGTCTCCCGGCGACCGGGGCGAGCGAGGGCAGCAGAGCGCCGGAGAGACCGGCGTTGCCGTACAGCGCGCACCGCAGGAGCTCGGTCGACGGGTGGCGGGCGACCAGGTCGACCGGGCCGAGGAACAGGGTCTGCAGCGTGGGGCCGTCGAGCGTGTGCCCCACCCTCAGCCGGAACGGGGCCAGGACCCGCACGGTGTCACCGGTCCACCAGGTCCGGGAGACGCCGAAGCAGCCGCCGGGGACCGGAGTCCCGGGCACCGCCAGTCCGTTGACGGTCACCCGGAAGCCGGCGGTCGCCCAGGACGGCACACGCGGCAGCAGGGTGAACGAGGCGGGCCGGGGCGCCCGGATTCCGGACCGCGTCCACCGTGCCGCGCGGCCCGTCGGGCGGGCGCCCGTCAAACCGGCCGGATGCCGGCGGGGCGCCGGTCGGGCCGACGGGGCGTCGGTCACACCGGCCGGGCGGAGCGCGTCAGCCACTCGTACGCGGCCCGTGCAGTGAACTCCCGCTGCCCGCCGCGCAGCAGCAGCGCGGCGGTGGCGAACTCCGGGGCGTCGGCCTGCGCCGCGACGTACGGGATCGCGATGCAGCGCATCCCCGCGGCGTGCGCTGCGGCGACGCCAGGGACGGCGTCCTCCAGCACCACGCAGTCGGCGGGGTCCGTCCCGAGACGACGGGCCGCCTCCAGGAAGACGTCGGGGGCGGGCTTGCCACGCGGCACCTCCTCCGCCGAGACGACCGTACGCAGATGGGTGTCCAGGCGCGTGCCGGCCAGGATCGCCTCGATCGCCTCGGGCGAGGAACCGGAGGCCACGGCCATCGGTACGCCCTCGGTGGCCAGCAGCTCGACGAACCGGCGCATCTCGGGGTACACCCGCGTCGAGGCGCGGGCCAGCCGGAGGTAGTGGCCGTTCTTGACCTCCAGCAGGTCCTCCACCGAGGTCCGCAGCCCGTACCGTTCCCGCCAGTCGGCGATCGTCTCCCGGGCGCTGATCCCCACGTAGCGCTCGTGCTCGGCCCAGGAGAAGTCCGGCACGCCGTGCTCGGCGAGGGTCAGCAGCCCCGCCTCGTAGTAGTTCGGCTCGCTGTCCACGAGTGTTCCGTCGAGATCGAAGACGACCGAGAGTGCGTCGAAGGTGCTCATGGGGCCCCAGGATGCCAAGCTCCGGCCGGCGGAAGGACCCCAGGGGCGGGACAAGGCGTTCAGGGGCGAGCGAGAGCTCTGGGCGCGAGCGAGGGTTCTGGGCACGAGCCGTCCGGCCGATCGACTCCACCAGTGGCGACAGCGGTGCGGGACGCGCTCGCCCAGGGCCACCTCGGTGCGGGTGCGGACCACGCCGGTCGGATTGATCAGTTTCTGGACCACGTCCTCGAGATGCGCGTGGTCACGCGCCACGACCACTGGCCTCGCGCGCTCACCGAGTCCCACGGCTTCCTGCACGTGGCGAACGAGCGCTCCGGGGACGTGACCCGGTTCGCGGTCGACCCGGACACCGGAATGCCCCGGCGCCGCGGCTCGATCCCGGTGACGGCGGCGTCGTGCGTGGTCGCCGGCTGAGCGATTCCCCGCGTGCGCCGAGCGATTCCCGCAGGTACGGAGCCCGAGCGGCGGGGCCGCACCCGCACACGGCTCGGGGATACCGCGTCGATCCCGGCCGTACACGCCGAAAGGCCCGCCCCGGTGGTCGGAGCGGGCCTGTTCGGCGTCTGCGTCGTGGAGCGGATGAGCCCGCCCGGGTCAGTTCGCCGAAGTGCTCTGCGTCTGCTGCGGGCTGATGCCCAGCGCGGAGGTGTACCTGGCCAGAACGAGCTTGCCGATCGCCGGGTAGGGGCCCAGCGCCTCGGCGGCGGAGCAGCCCACCTCCCTCGCGGCCTCCTCGACCAGGCTCGCGTCGATCTCAGGGCCGATCAGGTACGGCGCGAGTGCCAGCTGCTGCGAACCGGAGTCGCGCAGCTGATCGGCCACCGACGCGATCGAGCCCTCCTCGTCCAAGGCCGCCGCCATCACCGGCACGGCAAGACGCGCGGCGAGCAGCATGCCGGTGATCCCGGCTGCCTGTACGGCCTCGTCACCGCCCACGGAGGCGAGGACGATACCGTCCGCGGCGGTCGCCACGGTGAACAGACGGGCGCGGTCGGCACGAGCCAGTCCGGCCTCGGACAGCCGTACGTGCAGAGCCTCCGCGAGCAGCGGGTGCGGACCGAGCACATCGGTCAGCTCGGCGGCGACACGGCTGTCCATCAGGGCCTGACGGACCTGGCGCAGCAGCGCGCCGTCCGGACCGGCGAGCAGCGGCACGACGACGCCGACGGGGCCGTCCGGCTCCTTGGCGTCCAGGCCGGCCGCGCGCGCCTGCTCGAAACGGGCGGCGCGCTCCTCGGCAGCGTGCGCCAGTACCGACTGCAGCGTGGGGAACTCCGCATCGTCCCCGTCGAGATAACCGATCCGGGCGTTCAGGCCCGGCAGCTCGGAACGGGCGATGCTGATGACCTCGTCGGCGAGGGAACGGGTGGCGCTGCTGGGAGTACCCGGCACGGCGAGGACGAGTGCGGGTGCGCCCTCGGGAGCCACCAGGGGCTCGGGACGGCGGTGCCGTCCGGGCTGGCGGGGGCGCGGCATTCGTACTGGCAGGCCGGACGCGGGCCCAGTGGGGGTGCTCATGGAGCGGAATGTTAGTGGTTTGCCGGGCTCCCCTGTTCGGGGAGGGTGCGCCTGCGCGGACTACGTCAGTTTTTGTCTGATGTGTCAGGTATGGAGATCGGGTGCGTCGCTGCCCCCTCATCTGCCGGACTCGTCACGCACAGCATCTTCTCGTCAACCGGAAGGGTGAACGAATCGGTCGCGAGGTCGGTGGCGATACGTACCGCCCCCTGCAGCGGATCTCCTTCCGCCGCCACCCGCCGTGCCCAGGGCAGCCGTTTCGTCAGCTCCTCGCCCAGGGGCACGAGGAGGGGGTCGCCCAGGTTGAGCAGACCACCGGTGAACGCCACCCATGGCACGCTCACGTCCGGGCCCCCGCCCGGCCTCGGCCTCCCGCCCCGTTCCGGGCCCGGCTCCGGGCAGACGGCCGCCGCCGAGTCCGCCATGTGCCGGGAGGCCGCCCGCAGAATGCCCGCGGCGACGGCGTCACCGTCGGCGCACTCGGCCACCCGGGGTGCGAAGGAGGCGAGGACGGCCGCCCGGTCGGCACGCGGATACAGGCGGCCGGGAAGCGTCGCCGCCGGCCCGAACATCTCCTCGGCCAGTTCCAGCAGGCGGCCGGAGCCGCCGTCGCGTCCGTCGTGGGCGCGCAGCGCCGCCTCCAGACCGGCCCGCCCGATCCACGCGCCGCCGCCGCAGTCGCCGAGCAGATGCCCCCAGCCGTCCGCCCGGCGCCAGCCGGCCAGATCGGTGCCGACGGCGATCAGCCCCGTACCGGCGGCGACCACGGCGCCCGGCCGCGGCCCCAGGGCGCCGACGTAGGCGGTGACGGCGTCGGCGGCCAGCGCGACGCGGCACACGCCCAGTTCCCGGGCCAGTGCCGACGGCAGCTCGGCGCGCAGCGCGTCCCCGAGGCTGGCCAGCCCCGCCGCACCGACGACCGCCGTGTTCAGCCGCTCGATGCCGGCCTCGGCGATCAGCCCCCGGGCCATGGGCACCAGTTGCTCCATCAGGTGCCCGGGGTCGATCCCCTTGGAGCCGGTCCGTACCGGGTCCCCGGACGCACTCCGGGCGAGCGGGCCGCATCCCGCGGTGCCGACGACGACCCGCAGCCCCGAGCCCCCGGAGTCCACGGCGATGAAGCCGGGCCCGACGACCGTCGGGCCTGCCGGCGCCGCACCCTGCCGGGTAGGCGGACCGCTCGTCGGCGGACCGTTGAGGGACGGACGCAATGGGTTCCCCTCTCTTCCCGGGCTCGACCTCGATCTTCCGGGCCTCGACCTCGACGGGGAGGAAGGGTAGCGCCCCAGGGCGCCTCAGACGCCTGAAACGGGCTGCCGGACCAGGGGTGTCGGTGCGAGCCGGTAGAGTGATCCACCGTGGCACCACGACCCTTGCACGAACTTGTCGAGCCCGGCTGGGCAAAGGCCCTGGAACCGGTGGCCGGACGCGTCGCGGCCATGGGGGACTTCCTGCGCGCGGAGGTCGCGGCCGGACGGACGTACCTCCCGGCGGGAGCGAACGTCCTGCGGGCTTTCCAGCAACCCTTCGACGACGTAAGGGTTCTGATCGTCGGCCAGGACCCTTACCCGACACCGGGAATGGCGATCGGGCTGAGCTTCGCGGTATCGCCGGACGTGCGGTCGCTGCCGGGCAGCCTCGAGAACATCTACCGGGAGCTGAATACCGACCTGGGCCTGCCCAGGCCGGTCAACGGTGATCTGACCCCATGGACCGAGCAGGGCGTTCTGCTGCTCAACCGGGCGCTCACCACCGCCCCGCGCAAGCCCGCCGCGCACCGGGGCAAGGGCTGGGAGGAAGTCACCGAGCAGGCCATCCGCGCCCTTGTCGCGCGGGGCGGGCCGCTGGTGTCGATCCTGTGGGGGAGGGACGCGGGTAATCTGCGCCCGCTCCTCGGGGATTATCCGGCCATCGAGTCGGCGCATCCCTCGCCCATGTCGGCGGACCGCGGCTTCTTCGGCTCGCGCCCGTTCAGCCGGGCCAACGACTACCTGGCCCGGCAGGGCGCCGCCCCCGTGGACTGGCGGCTGCCGTCCGCCCAGGAGGCGAACACACCGGCCGGGTAGCGCCGCTGGGGCGAGAGCCCGATTCGGGGAGTGACGCGCCGATGCCTTCGGGCCCCGGGCGCCGTGGCCCCGGTCGCGAGCCGTCACCCGTCAGGGTGTAGGTCTTCCCGCTCGTCCGCGCGGTACGCATGACGGTTTCCCGTGTCCGGCCGTCCGGTCCGAGTGCTCCGCGGGTTCAGCCGATCCGTTTCACGGGAGAACCGCGGCTCGGACGCACAGTACGTCCGGCAGATGCGCGGCGAGCTGCTGCCAGCTGTCGCCGTCGTCGGCCGACGCGTACACCTCGCCGTTGCGGTTTCCGAAGTACACGCCCGCCGGTTCGGCGCCGTCGTGGCACATCGCGTCACGCAGCACCGTGCCGTAGTGGTCGCCCTGCGGCAGTCCCGCGCCGAGCGGCTCCCAGCTCCGGCCCGCGTCCGTCGTGCGGTAGACGCGGCAGCGCCGGCCGGCCGGTACGCGGTCGGAATCGGCGTTGATCGGGAACACGTATGCCGTGCCACCCCGATGCGGATGGGTCACGACCGCGAAGCCGAACGTCGACGGCAGCCCGGCACCGATATCGGTCCAGTGCGCGCCCGCGTCGTCGCTGCGGTACACACCCCAGTGGTTCTGCAGGTACAGCCGGTCCGGTGTCACCGCGTCCCGGGCCACCTTGTGCACGCACTGGCCGAACTCCGGGTTCGGATCCGGCAGGAACACCGCGGAGACTCCGGAGTTGGACGGAGCCCAGGTCGAACCGCCGTCCAGCGTGCGGAACACACCCGCCGTGGACACGGCGACCGTCACCGCCCGCGGATCCCGCTCGTCGGTCAGCACGGTGTGCAGGCCCTCACCGCCGCCGCCCGGCACCCACTTGGAGCGGGTCGGATGCTCCCACAGCGGCCGGACCAGATCAAAGGTTTCCCCGCGGTCCTCCGAGCGGTAGAGCGCGGCCGGTTCCGTGCCCGCGTACACCACGTCCGGCTCCGCGGCCGCCGGGTGGAGCTGCCAGACCCGCTCCAGCGAGGCCCCCGTGTCCTTGGGGAACTTGACGGCGGGCCGCGCCGGTTCGGTCCAGGTCCGGCCCAGGTCGTCGGAGTGGAACACGGACGGACCCCAGTGTGCGCTGTCACCGCCGACCAGCAGCCTCGGTGCCGGACCGCGGGTGTCGAGGGCGACCGAGTACACCGCCTGCGCGTTGAAGTAAGGGTTCTCGTCGAACTCCCAGTCGGTGCCCCGCCGGCGCCCGATGAACAGACCTTTGCGGGTGCCCACGGCGAGCAGTACCCCGGACATGCCGATCACCTCCGCGACGTCTTCGTCGACGCCCTCGTTTCCGACACCCGCCAGTCTGCACCCCACCACTGACAGTCACCTCCGGATCGGGCGTCGGCGCAGGTCGAAGCGGTGGGGCGGAACGTGAGGCGGGGCGGAACGGCTTGTGGACATGGGCGGCGGCCGTACACAGCGCCGCGCGGGCGCCGTGCACGGCCGCCGCCCTCACCGTGGAGGGCTGCCGGCGGCGGTCCTACTGGTAGGTGATGTCGGACGACGCGTACTTGCAGTAAGTGCTGTCGGCGCCCGAGCCGTTGCTGCCGGGCTCGGCACCGGTGTTGTTGCCGATGTACTTCTGGCAGGGGATGATCTTCTTGCTGCTGTCCCCGACGATCTTGATGTTGCGCAGGGTCGCGCTGTCGCCGTAGTTGGTGTTGATGCCGGCGATCCTGCTGCCCTTCCAGCTCACCTCGATGGTGTTGAGGTTGATCGTGCGCTTGTACTGCGTCGAGCAGTTGCCGCAGGAGCGCACGAAGGTGCCGAAGTTCTTGACCGCGAAGTTCGACACGTTCAGCGTGCCGGCGCCGTTGAACTGGAACACCTTGTCGCTGGCTTCCTTGGCCCCGCCGCCGCTGACGGTGTAGACCGAGGACGAGGACGTGCCCTTGAACGTGGCCGCGTCCTCGCCGACGTCCTCCCACCACACGTTCTGCAGCGTGCAGGAACCCTTGCAGTGGATGCCGTCGGCCGCGGGAGCGCCGAGGATGACGTTCTTCAGGACCGCGCCGTTCGCCAGCTCCAGGATCGGCCCCTGGTCCTCGTCCTGGCTGCCCGAGCCCAGGTCGCCGGTGCCGTAGAGGCGCTTCATCCCGTAGTCCTTGGTGCCGGACACCGAGATGGTGGAGGAGACGCCCTCGCTGCCGTTGGGGGTCGGCCAGGTGGCGGCGCTCGCCGAGGACGCCCCGGTAGTCATGATCATGCCAACCGAGAGGCCGAGGGTGGCCAGTGCTCCGGTCAGGGCGCGCCCGCGGGCGCGTGGTCGTGTCGCGGAAGTCATGTTCCGGTTCCTTCTGTCGTGGTGTGGGGGATACGGCGAGGCGGAGAACGCGGGGGCGTCGTGCCGCCCGGTCCGGTTCACATCGCTGAACGGAACGTAGAGGGTAAGCGCTTTCTGGTCAACGCCCTGGACAGTCATATTCGGCCTTCTGTTGAAGTGGCGAGCGCATTCTTTCAAGGGTGCGGGAGTGTCTCCACGAAGCGCGTGTCCACGCCGCTGAGCGGGCTGTGCCACCGCGCCCCGTAGCCTTTCCGCGCAGCCGTCCTCCCTCGCGGAGGAAGGCCCCGGGCGTGTCGGCCCCGCTCCCTCCCCGGCTTCCGGCACGGTGGTGGCGGTCGGCGTCCCGCGCGACGACGCGATCGCCCCCGGCGTGAGCGCGGGTGTCGGGTGCCGGACGAGCCGCGATGGCGACGGGGCGGCCCGGGCGCCTTCACCTCCGACGGGTCGGGGCGCGGGGGATTTTCACGGCGGCCATGGCATCCGCTGCGCTGACAGGGTGCCGTCCGCCGACCGGAGTGCGTGTTCGTTCGTACGGAAAGTGATCACGTGATTACGTGGCGCGCGTGCTCGATGAATCTTTTCTCCATTTCTCCGATCGCTCTCCGGCGGACGGGGCGGTGTCCGTGTGGCCCGCCTGGGAGGTGCGGGAGGGTGAGCACGCGACGCGCTGGTTCCATGTGCGGCTCCTCTTCGCCGACGGGGCCGGTGTCGAGGCGCTCGCCCTGGTGTCCGGGCTCTGTGTCTGCGTCGAGGACGTACGGGCCCGGCCCGCGCTGTCACTGGAGGACCTGGCGCTCTTCGCCGACTGGATCGAGGAGCCGCTCGCACGTGCGTGCGGCGCCGAGGGCGGGCCGGGCCGGGGCGACGGGACGGCCGGCGACGGGCCGGGCACCGGGGGCCGGAGCGCCATGTGTGCCCCGGGCCCCGGCCGTGAGCCGGCTGTCGAGAGCGGGCCGGTGGCCGACGGTGAACCGCTCCCCGACGAGGGACCGGCCTCCGAGGGCGGCTCCGCCGTCCGAGCCCGGCCGCCCGGCGCGGGAGAACGTCAAAGCCGTGCGGTCCGGCCGCGGGAGCCCGTGGGGAGACGCCTCGTGGCGCGGGAGTACCGCGCGGCCCAGGAGGAGGGCGCCGACCCGGTCCTCGCCGTGATGTGCGCGACCGGATACAGCCGGCGCGGAGCGCTCAGGGTCATCGGGCGGGCGCGTGACGCGGGTCTGCTGACTCCGCGTCACGTCCGGCGGACGTCAGGGCAGTGAGCGCATCCGGGTGATCTCGCTCGTCTGCTGGGCGACCACGTCGTCGGCCATCTCCTCGATCCGAATGTTGTTGCCCTGCGCCTTCACCTCCGTGGCCATGGTGATCGCCCCCTCGTGATGGGTGATCATCAGTGTGAGGAAGAGCTGGTCGAAGGCTTTCCCCTCGGCCGCGCGCAGGTTCTTGAGCTGGGCCGGGGTCGCCATGCCGGGCATCGTCGCGTGGTCGTGCCCGTCGGCCTTCCCGGACTTGCCGTGCGTCGTCAGCCAGCCCTCCATCATCTTGATCTCCGGCTGCTGGGACGCGGCGATCCGCTCGGCCAGCTTGACGATCTTCGTCGACTCGGCGCGGTCCGGGACGAGTTCGGTCATCTCCAGGGCCTGGGAGTGGTGCTCGATCATCATGCGGGTGTAGGAGACGTCCGCGGAGTTGGGGGAGTCGTCCTCGACGCGCTGCTCCGCCGCCTCCTCGGCGGACAGGGTCCGGTTCGGTCCTCCGGGCTCGCCCGGCGCGATCACCGAAGGGCCGCTCGCGGAGGCCGGCCCGGCGTCGTCCGTATCGGAGTCGCAGCCCGTGAGTCCGAGTACGGCCAGGGCGACGGCCAGCCCGGTCGCGACGGCGGACGCGCGTGACGCACGGCGGTGGAACACGGGACCTCCTGTGGAAGGCGGTTGGCATGACACCTCGTGAGTGCTGACGACTGTCCTAGCACGCTTCCGCGCGGCAGTGATCAAAAAACTTCGTTGCGAGTGTGTTGCCCACTGTTGATATGAGCATGCCCAGGACCATACTGCCGAAGCAGAACCCGTTCCGAGCCGAACGGAACAAGGGAGGAAAACAGTGATCCTGTTGAATGTTCCCCGAACCCGGCGCAGACGACTGGGAGTTGCCGCAGCGGCCGGCGGACTGCTCGCCGCGCTCCTGACCGCCGCGCCGGCCGCTGCGACCCCCGACCCCGGGGACGCGCCGCCCGCCTCGAAGGAGATATCGAAGAGCGCGCAGGCCGAGGCACGTGAGGCCATCGCCGCGGGCGAGATACCCGCCCAGGACGAGGTCGTCCACTCCGACAACATCCGCCACGTCGCCCACGTACCCAAGGACGCGCTGCCCGGCACCAATTCGGACCTGGCCTTCCAGGGCCGGTACGCCTTCGCCGGAAACTACGACGGCTTCACCATCTACGACATCGGCAACCCGAAGTCACCGAAGACGGTGTCACAGGTACTGTGTCCCGGATCCCAGAACGACATCTCCGTCTCCGGTGATCTGCTCTTCCTCTCCACCGACTCCTCGCGCAGCGACAGCAGTTGCAACAGCACCACACAGCCGGTGACCGAGAAGTCCTCGTGGGAGGGCATGAAGGTCTTCGACATCAGCGACAAGCGCAACCCGCGCTACGTCGCCGCCGTCGAGACCGCCTGCGGCTCGCACACCCACACGCTGGTCCCCGAGGGCAAGAACGTCTACGTCTACGTCTCCTCGTACTCGCCGAACGCCGCCTACCCCGACTGTCAGCCGCCGCACGACGGCATCTCCGTCATCAAGGTGCCGCGCAAGGCCCCGCACAAGGCGGCCGTGGTCGGATTCCCGGTGCTGTTCCCCGGTGAGGGCCCCGACGGCGGCGGCAACCCGGGCGGGCCCACCAACCCGGGTGTCTCCAAGACCACGGGCTGCCACGACATCACGGTGCTGCCCTCCAAGGACCTGGCCGCCGGTGCCTGCATGGGCGACGGCATCCTGTTCTCCATCAAGAACCCCGAGCGCCCCAAGGTGATCGACCGGGTGCAGGACAACGTCAACTTCGCCTTCTGGCACTCCGCGACCTTCAACCAGAAGGCCAGCAAGATCGTCTTCACCGACGAGCTGGGCGGCGGCGGCGCCGCCACCTGCAACGCGGAGATCGGACCGGACCGCGGGGCGAACGGCATCTACGACGTCGTGGGCAAGGGGGACAGGAGCAAGCTCGTCTTCCGCAGCTACTACAAGATCCCGCGTCACCAGGCCGACACCGAGAACTGCGTCGCCCACAACGGCTCACTGATCCCGGTCAAGGGCAAGGACCTCATGGTCCAGGCCTGGTACCAGGGCGGGGTCTCCGTCTGGGACTTCACCAACTCCTCGAAGCCGAAGGAGATCGCCTACTTCGAGCGGGGTCCGCTGAGCACCGACCGGCTCGTCACCGGCGGTTCGTGGTCGGCGTACTACTACAACGGCTACATCTACTCGAACGACATCGCCAAGGGCTTCGACGTCCTGAAGATCGAGGACCGGCGCACGGACCCGGCTCGCTGGGTCAAGATGCGTGAGCTCAACGTGCAGACGCAGCCGGACTACTTCGACTGAGCGTCCGGCTCGGGCCGACGGGCAGGCGCCGGAGACTCCGGTGCCGCCCCGGTCGCGAAGAACCGCGACACATCCGTCCGGTCCGGCGCGTCCGTGCCGCCCGTACCTTCCGAGCCGGCCGTTCCACTCGAGCGGTTCGATCCGCCCGGCCGTTCCGTGTCGCCCGAGCGGCCGGACGGCCGGCTCGCACCCGTCCCGCCGGGCACCTCGGTGTCCGGCGGGACACCCAGTTCCCGGTCGAGCCGGTACCGCTTGAACAACTCCTCGCGCAGCACCGCGACGGGCATCGGCACACCCGGCACCAGGGCCGAGTACACGGCGCCCATCAGCAGGGCGCGCAGCATCGGATAGTCACTGTCGACCCGCGTCGAGCCGTACCGGGCGACGGTGTCGCTCAGCAGTTCCGCCAGACGCCGCTGCTCGGGGCAGGGCAGGAAACCCTCGGCCTGCAACAGCCCGGCCATGTGCTGGCGCATCAGTACGGGCTGCTCCCGGGCCAGGCCCAGGATCGCGTCGATGGCCCGCGCCATCCGCTCCTGCCCGTCGTCGGTTCGTGGTTCGCGCTCCAGCGCCTCGTCGAGCGTCCGATGCATCAAGCGGTGCACGGCGGACTGCACCAGCTGGCGTTTCCCCGGGAAGTAGTACGACACCAGGCCCCGCGCGGAACCCGCGCGGTCGGCGATGTCGCCGAGCGTCGTCGCCTCGTAGCCGCGCTCGCTCACCAGCTCGACGGCGGCCTGGAGAAGCCGCTCCTTCGAACGCCTCCGCAACTCTTCATTGACCGAGGCGCTGCGCGGGGACATGCTGGACTCCTGCGTTGACTGGCCGACAGCCAACTATACTCAGCGCATCCGGTCGGGCCCCGCGTGGGTCCATTCCGGGCTGCCGTCCTCCTCGGGCGGCGCGGGGGATCGCCCGAGGAGAGCGGCGCCGTCGTCGGCGCGGGCCCGCTCGTCCAGGAGGCCGGTGCTTCGGACCGGCGGGACGCCGGGTGCCGGGCCCCCGCGGTCAAGGGTGCCGGTGCCCATGAATCCGTACCGCCAGGGCCACGGTCACGATGCCGAGGAGCCAGCCGCCGAGCACGTCCGTGGGCCAGTGGACGCCGAGCCAGACGCGGGTGAGGCCGACGCCGGTGACCGAGAGCGCCGCCAGAGCCACGGCCCAGCCCCACAGGGCCCGGCCCGCACCGTGCCGGCGCAGCAGCCAGAGCAGGAGGCCGAAGGTGAGGGCGGCGGTCATGGCGTGACCCGAAGGGAACGCCGCGTAGTGGGCCGTGTCCACCGGGTCCGGCCACACAGGGCGGGCGCGGCCCACCGCCGCTTTCAGGACCTGCTGCACCATGGCCCCCACGGCGCACGTCACCACCAGCCACACCGCGGTCCACCGGGCCGCGTACCGGTACCACAGCAGCAGTGCGACCGCCCCGCACAGCAGGCGCATGCTCCATGGGTCCCAGACCCAGTCCGTCAGGATGCGGGCCGTCCGCGTCAGCCCCGGTTCGTCGACCGCCCAGCGGTGTACGGCCGAGGCGATGTCACGGTCCAGACCGGTCAGCGGACGCCACTTCGCGGCGACCAGGATCAGCAGAAGGGCCGAGCACACGGCCAGAACGCCGAGGAGAGCGGTGGACGGACGGTGCTCCGGTGGGCGGGGCGGTGCCTCGGGGACGACGGGAGAGGTGTGGGGGGAGGGCATACAGCGATACTCTCCGACCTCTGGGGCTCGGAGCCAGTCCCCTCGCCCGCCGTCGGCCCGGTGAGCCCGCAGGCCCGTCTCCTCCCGCCCCGGCGCCTGCGCGCCCGTGGCCCCGCCGTGGCCCAGGGGCCTCGGGTGCCCGGCCCGATCCGAACGAAAGGCCCTGGTGCCCTGAGTCGGAAGTTCTTCGGCAGATCATCGGCTGCCTTTCATCCGCGGAATCCGACGGCACCCACGAACGCCGCCGGTCGCAGCTTCTCCCGGCAGCCGTTGACGCATCGAGCATCCGGCAGTAACCACCCAGGAATCTCCGGCTCAGGTCACTGGCCCAGCGCTCTCAGCCCCGGTACGAACGCCACCAGCACCGGGATCACCGGCACCAGCGACGCCACGGCCGTCAGCCGCAGCCGGTGCCACGCCGGCAGCCGGTTCGGGGGAGTCAGCAGCCGGTGCACCCGGGCCGGGACCTGACCCTGCGGGGACGGGCAGGGACCGAACACCCCCCGGTGTTCATTGAGCTCGACCAGCGCCAGGGCGGTGGTGAGCCGGCCGAAGCGGCGGGAGGCGGTGTCGTCGGCGGCGAGTTCGACCAGCCGGTACATCTCGTCGCGGAACGCGGCGAACACCGGCACCTGTGGAAAGCCGTCGGCGAGCGCGGAGGAACAGTGCTGCAGCCAGTCGTGCCGGGCCTGCGCGTGCCCCCGCTCGTGCGCGAGGACGGCGTCCAGCCGACGGCCCTTCAGCCGGCGCAGCGCGGCCGTGGTGACGATCAGCCGGGGCGGGGCGCCGGGCAGCCACCACGCGTCGGGGTGCTCGCCCTCCAGGACCACCAGCCGGCCGGCACCGGGTTCCTCGCCGGGCAGCAGCGGCGCCCGCACCAGAAGCCCGGCCCGGCGGGTCCGTCGCCGGGCACGGGCCCGGAGGACCTCGCGGACCAGCATCGCCGCGGTCCACAGCCCACCGCACGCCAGCGCGACCGCGGTGGTCGCCGCCACGGGCCCGGCCGTGCCCAGGGCGTAGGCCTCCACGACGCCGCGCGGTGCCGTCGCGAACACGGGACGGCCGACCGCGTCCGAGGCGGCGGCCGCGCTGAACGTCATCGACAGGGCGCAGCACAGCAGAACCGCCGCGACCACGCACTGCCACACCCACAGCGCCACCACCGGCTCGCGGTCCGCCCAGTCGGCCCGCGCCAGCAACCGGGGGCCGGCGACGGCGATCAGGACGCCGAGCAGCAGCAGTGCCGCGGGGAGCATCATGCGTTCAGCCTATGAGCGCGTACCACCCCCGGGTACGGCCCACCGGGGCAAAGTGACGTAGGCAACGGTCCCGTCCATCGGCCGGCCGACGACCGTCCGCCTCACATCGTCAACAGCATCGCCACCATGGCGATGCCCATGGACAGCCGGCACGCCCGCGCCAGCTCCGGCCGGTCGCCCCAGCCCGAGGCCCCGTCGGCCCCTGGTGCCGGGTTCCCTGCCACGGCGGCCACCGGCACCAGGCGTACGCCTGTGACCAGCACGTATCCGGTGAAGTAGAGCAGCAGGACGCCGGTCAGCAGGGGTATGCCCGAGCTCCCGTGCGGGTGTCCCTGCCCCGCTCCGGGGGAGACGGCCATCGCCACCGCCATGTAGACCATGGCCCCGGCGCCCAGCGGATGGTGCAGATGACGGGTGCCCGCGCGGGCCGCCCACAGGGCGTGCAGCCCCGCCGTGCCGAACACCACCGCGTAGACGGGCCACGCCCACGAGGGCGGTGTGAAGGCCGCCGCCGGTACGGCCATCGCCGCCATGCCGAAGCCCATCAGCGCCTCGCCGCCCGCGGTACGGCGCTGTTCCTCGACGCTGCTGCGCATCCGCAGCAGGCAGTAGGCGCCGGTCGCCGCGCAGAGCGCGACCAGCAGCCAGCCGGACGCCGCCGGTCCGTGCACGTGAACCTCCCCCTGGGGCCGCCCTCGCCGCCCGGGTGGCCCCGCTCCCCGGTCGGTCAAGGCATGCCCGCGCGCGAAGGCGTGCACGCGAGCGCACGGGGGTACACAGGGGGCATTCGGGGGAGCATCGCAGGTCGCGGAGATATTTTACGAGTAAAAGATCTGGTAGTCTTGGACGTCATGAGCAGTGCGCCCCCCCATCCCACCCCCACCCCTGAGGCAGAGCCGGCGCGGAAGCCCCGGCGGTTCCCGCTGGCCGGCGTACTGCGTGTCGGGCGTCCCTCCAACATCTGGTTCAAGCCCGCCTTCAGCGTGGTGGCCGCGGTCGCACCTCCCAGCCTGATCCTGGTCGCCCTCGGCCGGCTCGACCTCGCGGTCTACACCATGGCCGGTTCCCTGTGCGCCCTCTACGCCCACAACCGTCCGTACGCCGCCCGCGCCAAGGCGCTCGTGGGAGTGGTGCTCGGCATGGTCGGGGGCCTCGCCATCGCCCTGGTCGCCGCCTCGCTCACCAGTAACGCCGTGATCCTGGTCGGCATCGGCGCCCTGCTGGCCGCCGTGCAGAAGGTGCTGTGCGACGTCACGCGCATCGGTCCGCCCGGCAACGTGATCCTCACCTTCGTCAGCTCCGCCTCGCTGTTCGTTCCCCAGACGCTCGGACAGGTCCCCGGCCATGTCGCACTGGCCGCGGTGGCCGGGGCCTGGGCCTGGCTGGTCGGCATGGCGCCCGCCCTGGTCCGGCCGCACGGCCCCGAACGCCGCGCCACCGCCGACGCCCTGAACGCCACCGCCGCGTACATCGATACCGGCGGCACCGGCGACGGCCACGCGCGGGCCCGTGCCTCCGCCTACGCCGCCGTGCAGGCCGCCTGGCAGTGTCTGCTCCTCACCGGGACCCGCTCCGTCACCACCCGCCGGGC
Organism: Streptomyces sp. P9-A2; assembly: GCF_036634175.1. Classification (NCBI taxonomy): domain Bacteria; kingdom Bacillati; phylum Actinomycetota; class Actinomycetes; order Kitasatosporales; family Streptomycetaceae; genus Streptomyces; species Streptomyces sp. P9-A2. The sequence continues at coordinate 881,145 of NZ_JAZIFX010000001.1, read as the reverse complement.
CCTCGAACGGCTGGTCGTCCGCGCCGAGATCGCGCTCGCCGCGCCGGCCGACGCAGACCCCGCGCGGCTGCGTGCCCAGGCCGGTGAGCTGCGCGGCACAGGCCGTGTCCCGGGCGCCGACGACCCCTGCTCGGAGGCCGACGAACTCCTCGGTACGGCCGCCGAGCGTGCCGTCCCCCACCGCTCGCTGTGGTCCCGGCTGGGACCGCTCACCCCCATAGCCGTACGCACCGTCCTCGGCTGCGGCCTCGCCGGATACGCCTCCCTCGCCCTCGGAGTCGGGCGGCCCTACTGGGCCCTGACCACAGCCGCCGCGCTCTACCAGGCCAACATCACCCTCACCTGGAGCAGGACCGTGCAGCGGGTCGTCGGCAACCTCGTCGGCGTGCTGCTCTTCGCGGCCGTCGCCCCGATCGCCAACCTCGGACCGCTCGCCCTCGTCCTGTGCTGCCTCCTGTTCAACTTCGGCGCCGAGGCGCTCATCGGCCGCAACTACTGGCTCGGCAGCGTCTGTGTCACCCCGCTGGCCCTGCTCGTCACCGAGTTCCCCGGCTACCAGGAGACCGGCTCCCTGGTGGCCGACCGGGTGGTGGACACCCTGGTCGGCGCACTGGTCGGCTTCGGCGCGGCCCTGATCGTCACCAACCGGCGGGCGGGCAACCGCGTCGCGACGGCGCTCACCACGGCGGGCCTCCGGCGCGAACACGCGGCCCGGCTCCTGGCCGACCCGCGGGCCGACCCCACCGCCCTGGAGGCCGCCCGGCGCGGCCTGGCCGCCGCCCTCGTCGATCTGCGGGCCACCGCCGACGCGGCCGCGGGCGAATGGTGGCTTCGCACACTGCCGCAGGAGCAGGTCGTGCTCGCCGAGCAGGCGGGACACCGTACGCTCGCGACGATGGTGCGGCGCCAGGGCCTGGCGGCCGGCTCCGGTGCGGAGACGAAGCAGAGCGCGGGCACCGGCACGAACCCGGACGCGGGTCCGGGCGCAGGATCGGGCACGAGTCCGGGCACCGGCAGCGGTGAGGGCACGAACGACGACACGGGCGACGACACGGAGGACGTACGGCCATGAGAGCGACCAAAGGCCCACCGGTCGGCGGAGGACGTCCCGTCGAAGGGAGCCACCGGGCCGGCGGGGGACCCCCGGAGGACGAGGCTCTCCCGGCCGGCGCGGGAGCGCTCACCGGCGAAGGCGTACCGGTGTCCGGCCAGGACACCGTCGCAGAGGTGGTCCGGCAGTGGCGGGCGGTGTACCCCGGTCTCGACACCGGGCCCATGGAGATCATCGGGCGCATCAACCGCTGCGCCGCCCTGCTTCAGCAGGCCGAGGAGGCCCCGCTCGGCCGGGCCGGACTGACCCGTCCCGAGTTCGACCTGCTCGGCGCGCTGCGCCGCACCGGTCGCGAACTGACCCCCGGGGAACTGGCGCGCGAGACCTTCTCCTCGGGTGCCGCCGTCACTAAGCGCCTCAAACAGCTCACCGCGCGCGGTCTGGCGGAGCGCCGCAGCGACCCCCGCGACCGTCGAGTGGCCCGGGTCCGCCTGACCGACGCCGGGCGGGACGTGGTCGACGGGGTCATGCCCGCACAGCTCGCCTACGAGAGCGCCGTGCTGTCCGGCCTGGACGGACCGACGCTCGGCGAGCTGGCCCCGTTGCTCGCCGAGCTGCTGGGCCGGCTGGAAGGACGCCTGGGCGCCCCGCGGACGTGACGGACCCCGGCCTGCCGGGATACCCGTACGCGGTCTCAGATTCCCGGCCGGTACCGCAGCGGATGATCGGCCGGGATCTCCACGAGGACGATCGGCGTGCCGTCCGGGTCGGCGATCCACATCTCGATCAGGCCCCACGGCTCTTTCACGGGCGGCCGGACGATCTCGACGCCCTTGCCCTTCAGCTCCTCGTGGGCTGCCGCCACGTCCGCGATCTGGAGCCACAGCCTCGTCGCGGGGTCCGCCGTGTCCGCCGGGGTGTCGGACCGGCCGGACAGCTCCAGGAAACCGCCGCCGAGGAAGTAGACCGTGCCGCGCTCCGGGCCGGTGGCGAACTCGCGGTACACCGCGAGGCCCAGGTGTTCGCCGTAGAAGACGCGGGAGCGCTCGGGATCGGTGGGGCGGAGAAGGATCCGGCTGCCCAGTACATGCACCATGCGGCCGAGCGTAGCGGCCGGGATAACCTCGTCCGTGGCCGAGCCACGCCGACAACCGGCACAGCCGATGCGTTTACGGGCTGCGGGCTGCGGGCCCGCGGTCTGCGGACGACCCGAGCGAAAAACCCGAGCGAAGAAGCGAAGAAGCGAAGAAGTGGAGAAGTGCCCCATGGAATCCGTCACCGAGAGCGTGTTCACCTTCCGTGACGCCACCGACGCCGATGTGGACGGCCTCGTCGAGCTGATCGAGTCGGCGTACCGGGGCGACTCCAGCAGGGCCGGGTGGACCACCGAGGCCGACATCCTCCAGGGGCAGCGGACCGACCCGGAAGGCGTGCGGGAGGTCGTCACGTCGCCGGACAGCAGGCTGCTGACGGTGGAGCGCGAGGGCCGGATCGTCGCCTGCTGTCAGCTCGAGCACCGCGGGGACCACGCCTACTTCGGCATGTTCGCGGTCAGCCCCGGGCTCCAGGGCGCCGGGCTCGGAAAGGCGATCATCGCTCACGCCGAGCGGCAGGCGCGGGACACCTGGGGCGCGCGAGAGATGCACATGACCGTGATCACGGCGCGCGAGGACCTGATCGCCTGGTACGAGCGGCGCGGTTACCGCCGTACGGGCAGCACGACTCCCTTCCCGTACGGCGATGAGCGGTTCGGCATTCCGCTCCGCGCCGACCTGCGGTTCGAGCTGCTGGTCAAGGAACTGTCCTGACGGCCGAACGCACGGTCCCGGCCGCCGTCGCCATGGCCCCGGGCGGAGCCGGCCCGGCCGTCACGCGGTGAAGCGGCCGGTGCGTTTGATCTCCGGGTAGTCGGTGGTCGCGCCGTCGAGCCCGAGGGCCCGGACCAGTCTGAGGTGGTCCTGAGTGTTCACCACCCAGCCGATGATCCGCAGGTCCGCCTTGCGGGCCTGCTCGACGATCTCCAGGGTGAGGCGGCGGACGTTCAGGCAGACGGTCGACGCGCCGGCGCCGACCGTCCGCTCCACGATCTCCGTGCCGTAGCGGCTCGCGATGAGCGCGGTGCGTACCCCGGGCACCAGACGGGCGATCTCGGCGATCGCGTCGTCGTGGAACGAGGACACCTCGATCCGGTCCGTCAGATCCCGCCGGTTCATCACCTCGGCCAGGGCCTTGGCCGCCTGCACGTCCTTGATCTCGGCCTGCAGCGGTGTGTGGACGGCGTCCAGCACCTCCTCGAAGACGGGGACGCGCTCGCCGCGTCCGGCGTCCAGGGCGCGCAGTTCGGCGACGGTCCGGTCGGCGATCGGGCCCGTGCCGTCCGTCGTGCGGTCCAGGTCCGTGTCGTGCATGACGACGAGCGCGCCGTCCTTGCTCAGATGCAGATCGAGTTCGATGACGTCGAGACCGGCCTCCTGGGCGGCGACGAAGGAACGGAGGGTGTTCTCGGGCTCGACGCCCATGACTCCGCGGTGACCGATGGTGAGGAAGTTCAAGATACGACTCGCTTCCGTCGACGGCGACGCGGGACCGCGTCCCTGCGGCCCTCCTGGACCGTATCGCCTGTGCCCGCCCCGTCCAGATGCTGAACATCGAAGTCGAGGAGTATCACCCAGTCGCGTGATGGACAGGAAAAAATGCGGTGACGGCCGGGGTGTCGCAGGATAATTTGCGGAGGTGTCCCTTGCTGGGAGAAACCTCGTATGTATACGGTCGGCGTACGCAGTTTCTTCGCTGGAGGATGGGAAATGACGGAAATTCTTGCGCAGGTGGGTACGGAGGGGCGCGTTCCTTCGGCGGCCAGGGTGGTTGAGCACCCGGCGTGGCCCGTGCTCAAGGATGCCGTGGAGCGGATCAGGCCCTGGCAGGCGAAGGACGGATCGATCGACCTCGACGCCGAGGGAGCCCCGGCCCGCGCCGAGGCCGGACTCGAGGTGCGCCGGGTGCTCGACGCACTCGACGAGCTGTCCCCGCTGCTCCCGCACGACCGTGCCTACCACGAGGCTCTGGCGAAGGACCTGACCCGCTGGGCCGAGGGCGGCTTCGAGGTACCCGACTTCCTGGACTCCCTGCTGGCCTTCCACCCGGCCGCGCACCGCGAGGACGGCCTCCAGCACCTGGTCGTCTTCCCGATGTACACGCAGAACGGCAACCCGGACCGCAACCTCGAGGCGGTCGTGCTGCGCATGGTCTGGCCCGACTGGCTGGCCGAGCTGGAGCGCACCCGCTACGACAACCCGCTGTTCTGCGGCATCTCGTTCGAGGACTTCACCGCGGGCTACGACACCAACTCCGCGGTGCTCTTCCCCGAGACCATCGCCGTGCGCGAGGCTCCCGAGCGGTTCACCTGGGGCGGAATCTTCTGCGACCGTGAGGCCGCCCGCTTCCGCCGGGTGTCCACCGCCGCCGTCGACCTCCTCGGCCTCGAACTGCCCGACGACGTCGCCGCCCTGGTGCACGACCAGAAGCGCTCCGAAGAGGCGTTCGTCCTGTGGGACATGGTGCACGACCGCACCCACAGCCACGGCGACCTGCCCTTCGACCCGTTCATGATCAAGCAACGCCAGCCGTTCTGGATGTACGGCCTGGAGGAGCTGCGCTGCGACCTCACCGCCTTCAAGGAGGCCGTGAAGCTCGCCGGCGAGGGCGTCCCGCAGGCACGTGACGTACAGGTCGCGGTGCTGTTCGACCGCATGTTCCGCTTCCCGGTCACCGGCGAGCGGGTCCGCAACTACGACGGCCTCGGCGGCCAGCTGCTCTTCGCCTACCTGCACAAGCACGACGTCGTCCGCTGGACCGACAACAAGCTCACCATCGACTGGGAGCGCGCCCCGCAGGTCACCAACCAGCTGTGCGCCGAGATCGAGACGCTGTACCGCGACGGCATCGACCGCCCCAAGCTCGTCCACTGGTTCGCCGGGTACGAGCTGGTCTCCCGCTATCTCTCCCCGCACCCGGGATCCAAGTGGGCCAAGGGCCCCGACGCCCTGGACCTGACGCAGCCGCCGCGGAAACTCGTCGATGACGTGCTTCCGGACGAGTTTCCGCTGAGCATGTTCTATGAGGCACTGTCCAAGAAGCTGAAGAACGTGATCGCCTCGACCCGGGGCATCACGTCGGACAGCGCCGAGCGGATCGCCGCGTGAGCGATCTCGTTCACACCACTGTTCAGGAGGCGAGGACCATGGGGAACGGGGCGCTCGAAGGTGCGGTGATCGCAGTGGCCGGCGCGGGAGGGCCCGCGGGTCGGGCGACACTGCTCAGGCTGGCCGAGGCGGGGGCGATCGTCGTCGGCTCCGACAACGATCCGGAGCGGCTGGCGGAGGCCGTGGACGCGGCGCGCTACGCGCACGGCGGCGCCACCGTCACCGGTGACACGGTCGACCTGCTCGACCCGGACTCCACCCGTGCGTGGGCCGCGCGCACCGAGAAGGAGTTCGGCCGGGTCGACGGCCTGGTCCATCTCGTCGGCGGCTGGCGCGGCAGCGAGACCTTCACCAAGACCAGCGTGGACGACTGGGACCTGCTGGAGCTGCTCCTGGTCCGCACCGTGCTGCACACCTCCCTCGCCTTCCACGAGGGGCTGCAGCGCAGCGACCGTGGCCGGTACGTCCTGATCAGCGCGGCCGGCGCCAGCAAGCCCACCGCGGGCAACGCCGCCTACGCCGCCGCCAAGGCTGCCGCCGAGGCGTGGACGCTGGCCATGGGCGACTACTTCCGCAAGTCGGGGGGCGAGCAGGGGCCGACATCGGCGGCTGTGATCCTGGTGGTGAAGGCGTTGGTGCACGACGCGATGCGCGCGGACCGCCCCAACGCGAAGTTCGCGGGCTTCACGGACGTCAAGGATCTCGCCGAAGCGATCGCCGGCGTCTGGGACAGGCCCGCCGCGGAGTTGAACGGAAATCGTCTGTGGCTGACCGAGAAGCCGTGAACCCACCCCGGACCGACGCACGCCGCCATCACGACCCGGACGTCCGCGGTTTCGCCAGCGACAACTATGCCGGGGCCCACCCGGAGGTGCTCGCCGCCCTGGCCCTGGCCAACGGCGGGCATCAGGTCGCGTACGGCGAGGACGCGTACACGGAGAACCTCCAGCAGGTGATCCGCAGCCACTTCGGGCCCACCGCCGAGGCCTTCCCGGTCTTCAACGGCACCGGAGCCAACGTCGTCGCGCTCCAGGCGGTCACCGACCGCTGGGGCGCCGTGATCTGCGCCGAGAGCGCGCACATCAACGTCGACGAGGGCGGGGCGCCGGAGCGCGTCGGCGGGATCAAGCTCCTCACCGTGCCCACCCCCGACGGCAAGCTCACCCCCGAGCTGATCGACCGGCAGGCGTACGGCTGGGAGGACGAGCACCGCGCGATGCCACAGGTGGTGTCCATCGCCCAGGCCACCGAACTGGGCACGGTGTACACGCCGGACGAGATGCGCGCCCTCTGCGAGCACGCGCACGCCCACGGGATGAAGGTGCACGTCGACGGCTCCCGGCTGGCCAACGCCGCCGCCGCCCTGGACGTGCCGATGCGTACCTTCACCGACGCGGCCGGCGTCGACCTGCTCTCCCTGGGCGGCACCAAGAACGGCGCACTGTTCGGCGAGGCGGTCGTGGTGCTGAACCAGGACGCCGTCAGCCACATGAAGCACTTGCGCAAGCTGTCGATGCAGCTCGCGTCCAAGATGCGCTTCGTCTCGGTGCAACTGGAGGCCCTGCTCGCGCGGGACCTGTGGCTGCGCAACGCCCGGCACGCCAACGAGATGGCCCAGCGCCTCGCCGAGGGCGTGCGCGCCGTGCATGGTGTGGAGATCCTCCACCCGGTGCAGGCCAACGCCGTCTTCGCCCGCCTGCCGCACGCCGTGACCGAGCGCCTGCAGAAGCGCTTCCGCTTCTACTTCTGGGACGAGGCCACGGGCGACGTCCGCTGGATGTGTGCCTTCGACACCACCGAGGACGACGTGGACACGTTCGTGGCGGCCCTCAAGGAGGAGATGGCCCGCTAGGGCGTTTTCGAAAGTCCCGCCTGCTCCGCGGCGTCCGGCACGCACTCCCCCAAGCTCTTCGAGCAGGGGGGACCCCCAGCCGCGTTGCCGGGGTCGCCCGCGTACGCCCGGTACGCGGTCGACCCTCCGCCTTGCGGTCGCACGCTCCCCCAAGCTCTCGGCTCCGCTCGAGCAGGGGGGGACCCCCATGACGCCGCGGGGCCCGCCCTCCGGGCGGCCGGCGCTACGTTCGAAATACGCCCTGGAAGCGTCCTGAAGATCTTGACATCACACCCGTCCCGCGCCGGTTCATGCCGATTGGCGTTGACTGGCAATCCGGCGTGAACCGGGCGGCCTGAGCAAGATCTTCAGCGGCCTTCCAACGGCCGTCGCGCAGCCGAAGTCATTGCATAGGTATACACCTGACCGGAAATGTATTGATCTTCGGTCGGGTGTATACCTATGCTTCGGCGGTATGCGAATCATCCAGGAAACCCCGGACCTCTCGGCCTATCTGGCTGCCGATGAGGCGATCGACCACTGTCATGAGCTGGTTCGTGAGACGGCCGCCAGGCTCGCGGCCGGAGTGGCCGACTCGTATGAGTATGCGCGGGCAGCCTTCGAGTTCGTGCGCGACACCATCCCGCACTCGCAGGACTCCGGCGACCCTCGCGTCACCTGGCGTGCCTCCGACGTCCTGGAGCGGCGCACCGGGATCTGCTATGCCAAAGCCCACGCGCTGGCCGCGCTGCTGCGGGCCGAGGACATTCCGACCGCGCTGTGCTATCAGAATCTCGGGGTGGTGCACGGTCTGGTCGCCGTGCGGTTCCACGGTGCCTGGCACCGGCAGGACCCCCGGGGCAACAAGCCGGGGGTCGACGCCCGCTTCTCCCTGGACGGGGAGCGACTGGCCTTCACGCCCGATCCGGCCGCCGGTGAGAGGGACCATCCGCTTCTGTACGCCGCACCGCATCCCGTCGTGCTGAACGTGCTCAAGGCCGCGCGGGACCGCCCGCACCTGTGGCGGACGCTTCCCACCGGGCTGCCGGAGCACGCCGGATCATGACACGCACGCCGGCGGCGGCTCAGCGCGCCTCGGCCTCGCGGACCTGCTCCGGGGTCGGCGCCGCGCCACCGAGGTGGGCCGGCATCCACCAGGTGTCGTCCGGGCCCTTGGGGCGTACCGGGTAGGCGCGCTGAGCGGCCTCCAGCAATTCCTGCACCCGTCCCCGGAGCTGCCGGGTGATCGCGCCCGCGTACTTGTCCTTGGACGCCTCGACCGCCTCGCCGACGCGCATGGTGATCGGGGTGTGGCTGCGCTTGAAGTTGCGGGGGTGTCCCTTGGTCCACAGCCGCTGGGTGCCCCACACCGCCATCGGAATCAGGGGCACGCCCGCCTCCTGCGCCATGCGCGCGGCACCCGACTTGAAGCTCTTCAGCGTGAAGGACTGGGAGATCGTGGCCTCAGGGAAGACACCCACGATCTCGCCCGACCGCAGCGAGGCGAGCGCGTGCGCGTACGCCGCGTCGCCCTGGTCGCGGTCCACGGGGATGTGCTGCATCCCGCGCATCAGCGGACCCGAGATCTTGTGCCGGAACACGGCGTCCTTCGCCATGAAGCGCACGAGCCGCTTCTGCGGCAGCGCCGCGAGGCCGTTGAAGACGAAGTCCAGGTAGCTGATGTGGTTGCTGACCAGTACGGCGCCGCCCGTACGCGGGATGTTCTCCGAACCCCGGCAGTCGATCTTGAGGTCCCACGCCTTGAACAGAGTCTGGGCGAAACCGATCACGGGACGGTAGACGAGTTCTGCCATGGGTGCGGTGGAACCCTTCCTGCTCTGCCTGGGAAGGGGGACTCCCAGTCGAAGTTACGCAGCCGTAGGTTTACGGCTTGTCGCTGATGGTGCCCCAAGAACGACCGCCGAACCAGCCCTGGTGCCTGCCTGCGGCGAGATTCTCGTCACGTCCACTCCCCTGATCCACCTCGGGCTTTTGCGTCGCTGTTACCCCACGTGCGCCGTCGTCCGTCGCAGGAGCAGGCGCATCTCGCACCCCGGGCGGTAAGCGAACACGGCGCCGTGGAAGGCTGCCGCGAGCGTGGCGCAGGTCACGGCGAGGCCCGGCCGACCGGGCCCGAGGGTGAAGCCGGCGAGCCGGACGCCGGCGAAGACCGGCCTCACCGCCTGCGTGAACCGCGGCGGCTCGGGAGCCTCGAAGTCCGTCGCCGGTCCGACCCGGGGCCGCTGGGCATGCCGGAACAGCCGGCCGTACGGTGAGCGGCCGGCCCCGCCCGTCGTGCCGCGGGTGAACGCCGGCGTCTGCCCGGCCGGCGGCCGCACGTCTCCGGTGACCGGCACGACGGCCGGCACCACGATCGTCATGGCGGCCCCGAAGCGGGGCCCTCTCGCGTCGATGTCCGTGGAGCGGGCATTCCGTACGGGAGCCCGTGCGGGCGCCGGGAATCTTTGCGGTCCCGTGGACGCTTCGACGGATGGCGACCGGACTCACGGTGTGTGCCGGTGCTCGCGGCGGCGAGCACCTTCGGAGTGCCGTACAACGGCGGCGGAGCGGGAGAGCACGGGTGCGAGGGCGGGACGACGGCAAGCGGCTGAGGGGCACGGAACTCGGGGCGGACCTCGGCGAACGAGCCACCCTCGTCCAGTTCTCCAGCGCGTTCTGCGCGCCCTGCCGGGCGACCAGGCGGGTGCTCGGCGAGGTGGTCGGCCTGATTCCCGGTGTGGCCCACGTGGAGATCGACGCCGAGGCCCACCTGGACCTCGTGCGTCGGCTGGACATCCTGAAGACTCCCACCGTGCTGGTCCTCGACGCCGACGGCACCATCGTCCGGCGCGCCACCGGCCAGCCGCGCAAGGCCGATGTGATCGCCGCGCTCGGCGAGGCCGTATGACGGGGCGGGCCGCCCTCTCCTCCTTCACCCTTCACCGGCGGGGACGTTTCCACGTCCCGCGTGACCGGCCCCGGGGCGACCGCTGCTGCATGCCGGTCGAGTTCCGGTTACGCTGCGTTGCGAAGGTCACAGTTCGAAGCGCTTGCTCAGCGGGAATGAACTAGGTGTACTGGCGAGTAATATTTTGCTCGGAACCGTGGATCGCCCCGATCGGGAACGGCCGTTTGAGGCGCCTATGCTGCCTGAAGGCAGGCAGCCAGAAATGACGATTGCAGTAGGAGAGCCGGCGTGAGCTTGAGGATCGTTGTCACAGTGAAGTACGTGCCCGACGCCACTGGCGACAGGCACTTCGCCGATGACCTGACCGTCGACCGCGACGATGTGGACGGTCTGCTCTCCGAGCTGGACGAGTACGCGGTCGAGCAGGCGCTGCAGATCTCGGAGAACTCCGACGACGACGTGGAGATCACCGTCCTGACGGTGGGCCCCGAGGACGCCAAGGACGCGCTGCGCAAGGCGCTGTCCATGGGCGCCGACAAGGCGATCCACGTCGAGGACGACGACCTGCACGGTACCGATGCCATCGGTACCTCCCTGGTCCTGGCCAAGGCCGTCGAGAAGGCCGGCTACGACCTGATCATCTCCGGCATGGCCTCCACCGACGGCGTTATGGGTGTCGTGCCGGCGCTGCTCGCGGAGCGCCTGGGCGTGCCGCAGGTGACGCTCCTGTCGGAGGTCTCGGTCGAGGACGGCACGGTCAAGGGCCGCCGTGACGGCGACGCCGCCTCCGAGCAGCTCGAGGCGCCCCTGCCGGCGGTCGTGTCGGTCACCGACCAGTCGGGCGAGGCGCGTTACCCGTCCTTCAAGGGCATCATGGCGGCGAAGAAGAAGCCGGTTCAGTCCTGGGACCTGTCCGACCTCGACCTCGAGGCGGAGGAGGTCGGCCTCCAGGGCGCCTACACCGTGGTCGACTCCGCGACCGAGCGCCCGGCCCGCACCGCGGGCACGATCGTCAAGGACGAGGGCGAGGGCGGCAAGCAGCTCGCCGAGTTCCTCGCGGGCCAGAAGTTCATCTGAGCCCCGGATTCGCCGACCGCCCCTCACATCTCGCAAGCAGGAGAGAAGAAGTCCCATGGCTGAAGTTCTCGTCTACGTCGACCACGCGGACGGCGCCGTCCGCAAGCCGACCCTGGAGCTGTTGACGCTGGCCCGCCGCATCGGCGAGCCGGTCGCCGTCGCGCTGGGCAACGGCGCCGCCGGCACCGCCGCCGCCCTGGCCGAGCACGGCGCGGTGAAGGTCCTGACCCACGAGGCCGCCGAGTACGCCGACTACCTGGTCGTACCGAAGGTGGACGCCCTCCAGGCCGCCCACGAGGCCGTCTCCCCGGCCGCCGTTCTCATCCCCTCCTCCGCCGAGGGCAAGGAGATCGCCGCCCGTCTGGCGCTGCGCCTGGGCTCCGGCGTCATCATCGACGCCGTCGACCTCGAGGCCGGCGACGAGGGCCCGGTGGCCACGCAGTCGGTGTTCGCCGCCGCCTACACCACCAAGTCCCGTGTCTCCAAGGGCACCCCGGTCATCACGGTCAAGCCGAACTCGGCCGCCGTGGAGACCGCCCCGGCCGCCGGCGCGGTCGAGGCCCTGTCCGTGTCGTTCTCCGAGCAGGCGAGGGGCACCAAGGTCACCGGCCGCACCCCGCGCGAGTCGACCGGCCGCCCCGAGCTGACCGAGGCCGCGATCGTGGTCTCCGGTGGCCGTGGCGTCAACGGCGCGGAGAACTTCGCGGTCATCGAGGCGCTCGCCGACTCCCTCGGCGCGGCCGTGGGCGCCTCGCGTGCCGCGGTCGACGCCGGCTGGTACCCGCACACCAGCCAGGTCGGCCAGACCGGCAAGAGCGTCTCCCCGCAGCTGTACATCGCCTCCGGCATCTCCGGGGCGATCCAGCACCGCGCGGGCATGCAGACCTCGAAGACGATCGTGGCGGTCAACAAGGACGCCGAGGCTCCGATCTTCGACCTGGTCGACTACGGCGTCGTCGGCGACCTGTTCGACGTCGTCCCGCAGCTCACCGAGGAGATCAAGACCCGCAAGGGCTGATCCCCTCAGGGCCGTACGGGCCCGGGGCCCCCACGACCGCGTCCGGCGCGGTCGTGGGGGCCTTCGCCCGTCCCGGAACGGGCGCTCGCCCCGGCCGCCCCGGCCGTCACAGGGTGAGCGACGCCTGCACCGGCAGGTGGTCGCTCGGGAACCGGCCTTCCGGGGCGTAGGTGTTGACCGAAGCGCGGTGCACCGTGAGGTCGGGCGTGGCCAGGACCCAGTCGATACGGGCACCGCCCGGCACCAGCGGCCCGTAGCCGTGGAACGTCCCGTACGCCTCGCCCCGCTCGGCCGCCGCGTCCCAGGTGTCGACGAGACCGGCGCCCAGCACCGTGTCGTACACCGGGTTCCCGTGGGCGGCGACGTTGAAGTCCCCCGTCACGATCACGGGCAGGGAGCGGGCCAGCCCGGTGACGCGCTCGGCGACCAGGGCAGCGGCCCGCTCGCGCGCGTACTGGCTCGCGTTGTCCAGATGGGTATTGAGCACGTAGAACTCCCGGTCACCGGCGCGCAGATCGCAAAAGCGGACCCAGGTGACCATGCGGATGTGGGCGTTGCCCCAGGTGTTCGAGGCGATCAGGTACGGCGTGTCGGAGAGCCAGAAGTGGTCGTACTCCAGGGGGGCGAGCCGGCGGGTGTCGTAGAGGATTCCCATGAACTCGTCGCGGCTGCCGCCCGCCCGGCCGGTGCCGATCCAGTCGTAGGACGGCCCCAGATCCGCCCCGATGTCGCGCAGTTGCTGGTGGAGGCCCTCCTGGGTGCCGATGACATGCGGCTGCTCGCGGCGCAGCAGCCGGCGCATCACGGGTCTGCGGGCGGCCCAGCTGTGGGGCTCCGCGGTACTGGCGAAGCGCAGGTTGAACGACATGACCTCGAGCGGCCCGCCCTGGCGGTTCTGGCCTTCCCGGCCTTCCCGGCCTTCCCGGCCTTCCCGGCCTTCCCGGCCTTCCCGGCCTTCCCGGGCCGAGGCGGGCCCGGGAGGCAGTGCCGTACTGGAGAGCGGAAGGGCAACGGAGGCGGCGAGCGCGGTCTTCAGTCCCAGGCGGCGCGTGACGCGGCTGTGGTTCGGCACAGGAGCTCCTTAGCTGGTGCTGCGCGGCGGTGTCCGGGAGAGCCGGGCGTACGTCGGTGTGCGGGTGGCGCGAGGTGGTGCGGTGCCGGGCGGTGCGTGGTTCCGTGTCAGACGGTGCCATATGGACGTGGGCATGCCGAGAGGGCGGAGAGGGCCGGGATGCGGGAGGGGGCCGAGGCGATGTTGCCCGGCGCGAAGGCCGCCCGATAGCTTCGTTCAACAGATTGTTGATTCCGTGTCGCGGGAAGTACGGAGCGGGCGTGTCCCGGGGCGTGAAGAATCTGGAGGGCGCGGATGAGCCAGGGCCGGCGGGAACAGGTGGCCACGAGTATCGCGGATGCCGTCGGCGCGGAGATCGGCGCCTTCCTGGCGCCGGTCGACGCCGAGCTGGAGCGCCGCTACCCCGGAGACCCCGGCACCCGTCAGCCCGTCCACACCGTCTACGTCCCCGGCGACGCCTTCACCGCAGGCACTCTCCGCTCCTGGGGCGACCAGGCCCTGGCCGCTCTCGACGAACACGCTCCGGACGCCGCCTCGTTCGCCGCCGTCCTCGGGCTGGACCCCGCGCTGGCCGAGGCGGTGTACGGCCGCGTCCGCGCCAAGCTGGAGCGCGAACCCGTGGAGGACCTGCGCGTCGACTTCGAGGACGGCTACGGCAACCGCCCCGACGCCGAGGAGGACGAGGCCGCCGCCCGCGCCGCGCGGCTGGTCGCCGAGGCGTACCGGGACGGCACGGCGGCCCCGTACACGGGTATCCGGATGAAGTGCCTGGAGGCCGCGGTGCGAGACCGGGGCATCCGCACCCTCGACATCTTCCTCACCGGCCTGGCCGAGGCCGGCCCGCTGCCCGCAGGACTGGTGCTGACGCTGCCCAAGGTCACCTCCCCCGAGCAGATCACCGCCATGGTGCGGCTCCTCGGGGCATTCGAGGGGGCGCGCGGCCTGGAACCCGGCCGGCTCGGCTTCGAGATCCAGATCGAGACCAGCCAGGCCGTTCTCGCCGCCGACGGCACCGCCACCGTCGCCCGGATGATCCAGGCCGCCGAAGGGCGTGCCACAGGGCTGCACTACGGCACCTTCGACTACAGCGCCTGTCTCGGCATCTCCGCCGCACACCAGGCCGGTGACCATCCGGCCGCCGACCATGCCAAGGCCGTCATGCAGGTCGCCGCCGCGGGCACCGGCGTACGCGTCTCGGACGGCTCCACCAACGTCCTGCCCGTCGGCCCGACCGAGCAGGTCCACGCCGCCTGGAGACTGCACCACGGCCTCACCCGCCGGGCCCTGGCCCGCGCCTACTACCAGGGCTGGGACATGCACCCCGGGCATCTGCCCACCCGCTACGCGGCCGTCTTCGCCTTCTACCGCGAGAGTTTCGAACAGGCCGCCGCCCGGCTCGCCCGGTACGCCGCCCGGACCGCCGGCGACGTCATGGACGAGCCCGCCACCGCCAAGGCCCTCGCCGGCCACCTGCTGCGCGGCCTGGACTGCGGCGCCCTGGACCATGCCGAGGTGGCACGGGCGACCGGTCTGACCCGCGCCGACCTGGAGGGCTTCGCGTCCCCGCGCCGCGGTGGCCCGACGGCCTCCGCGCCGTAGCCGGCCACCTCTGCGGAACAGTCGTGCGGGAACCGCCTTCCACAATGCTCCAGGGCGACCGGCGCGTTCGCGTCGTCCACGTGAGGGGCGGCGGCAACGCCGGGCCGGCGCCCGGACTTCCCGTCCGCCGGGGCGTACGCACCGCTCCGGACCCGACGCCGTCACCGGACGTTCCTCGGCGGACACTCCGGTGCCCCGCGCGCGGAGCGCCGGATCGGCGCGGGCCCTGCCGGTCCATCTTGTAACGCAGTCGGCCGGGAGGGGCCCGGTCCTCGTGGACCAGGTGGTCCAGCGGCAGCAGCCGGTCCCCGGCCGGCAGCCCGGACTCCCGCGGACACGCACCCGGGGATACCGCAATGGATGCTCGCGCGGCGCCTCGGCCAGGCCCAGCGCCCGCAGCGTACGGCCCGCGCCCTCCGCGCGGTGTACGCGGTCACTCGAGCAGCGGGGGCGGTCGCCTGCGCGGCGCGCCCTCCGTTCGGATCCTCGGGAACACGGGCGCTCAGTCCGCCGGGGGCAGCTCGCCCGAGCCGCGCGTGATCAACTTGGTCGGCAGCTCGATCCGCTCGGGGGCGAGCAGGGTGCCGTCCAGCTGACGGAAGAGGCGTTCGGCGGCGGTCCGGCCGAGGGCCGCGGAATCCTGGGCGACGACCGTGAGCCCCGGCCGGAGCAGATCGGCGAGCTCGATGTCGTCGAAGCCGACGAGCGCCACAGGGCGGGACCGCTCGCTCAGGACCCGGATCACGGTGACCGTCACCCGGTTGTTGCCCGTGAAGACAGCCGTGACCGGATCCGGGCGGGACAGCATCTCCTCGGTGGCCCGGCGCACCCGCTCGGGGTCGGTGACCCCCAGGGACATCCAGGCGTCCTCCACCGGTATGCCCGCGTCCTCCATGGCGGCGCGATAGCCGCGCAGCCGTTCGGACGCGGTGTGGATACCGGGCATGTCACCGATGAAACCGATCCTGCGGTGCCCGTGGGCGATGAGGTGGGCCACGCCGTCACGGGCACCGCCGTAGTTGTCCGACACGACGACGTCGGCGTCTATCCGGCCCGCCGGCCGGTCCACGAAGACCGTGGCGACGCCCGCCCTCAGCTCCGGCTCGAGATACCGGTGGTCGTCACCGGCCGGAATCACCACCAGGCCGTCCACCCGGCGGGCGCACAGCGCCAGCACCAGCTCCTGCTCGCGGTCGGCGTCCTCCGCGCTGGAACCGTTGATCAGCAGCGCGCCGTGTGCGCGGGCGACCTCCTCGACCGCCCGGCTCAGCGGACCGTAGAACGGGTCCGCGAGATCCTCCAGCACCAGGCCGACACTGGCGGTACGGCCCTTGCGCAGTACCCGCGCGCTGTCGTTGCGGCGGAAACCGAGGGCCTCGATGGACTCCTGCACCCGGCGCTCCGTCTCCGGCGTGACCCCGGGTTCGCCGTTGACCACCCGCGAGACCGTCTTCAGGCCGACTCCGGCACGGGCCGCCACGTCCTTCATGGTCGGACGGTTGCCGTAACGGGACCCTGAGAGGCGATGGGCGCGGTGGGATGTCTCCGGCACGGTGCGGTGTCCTGTTCTGTCGACCACGGGCTGTGTGGATCCATGGGGTTGTATGAGGATGTGGCGTCGAGCATAGAGCCTGGACAACGTTGTCAGGCTCAGGGACACTGTCCACCGCACATCCTGGCCCGCGAACGATCGCGAGACCGGGGTGCGGCTCGCCCCGTGTGTCGGTTCATGGCCGCGCATGGGCTGTTTCAGCGCCTTTCTCATGGTTGACGGGGAGAACCGAGACTGATGCACACCGACCTCGTGGCAGCACTCGACATCGGCGGCACCAAGATCGCCGGTGCGCTGGTGGACGGGCAGGGCCGGATACAGGTCCGCGCCCAGCGGCCGACGCCCGCCGAGGCGGACGGCGACACCGTGATGCGGTCGGTCGAGGCGGTGCTGGGCGAGCTCACCGCGTCCCCGCTGTGGGGGCACGCGAGCGCTGTCGGCATCGGCAGCGCGGGCCCCGTGGACGCCTCCGCGGGCACGGTGAGTCCGGTGAACGTGCCCGGCTGGCGTGACTACCCGCTGGTCGCCGGGGTCCGGGCGGCGACCGGTGGACTGCCCGTGGAGCTGATCGGCGACGGTGTGGCGATCGCGGCGGCCGAACACTGGCAGGGCGCCGCCCGCGGCCATGACAACGCGCTGTGCATGGTCGTCTCGACCGGGGTCGGCGGCGGACTCGTGCTGGGCGGCCGACTGCGCCCCGGGCCGACCGGTAACACGGGGCACATCGGCCACATCAGCGTGGACCTCGACGGCGACCCGTGCCCGTGCGGCTCGCGCGGCTGCGTGGAGCGCATCGCGAGTGGGCCCAACATCGCCCGCCGAGCCCTGGCGAACGGCTGGCTCCCCGGACCGGACGGCGACACCTCCGCCGCGGCGGTGGCCATCGCCGCCCGTGCCGGGGACCCGGTGGCCGTGGCGTCGTTCGCGCGGGCCGCACGGGCGCTGGCCGCCGGAATCGCGGCCACCGCGACGCTCGTCGAGATCGACATCGCCGTGGTCGGCGGGGGGGTGGGCAAGGCGGGCGAGGTCCTCTTCGCCCCCCTGCGTCAGGCCCTGACCGAGTACGCGACGCTGTCGTTCGTCCGGCGTCTGGTGGTGACGCCGGCACGGATGGGAACCGACGCCGGGCTGGTGGGCGCCGCGGCGGCGGCCCTGACACTGCGGACGGACCCGGCGGCGGCGGGCGTCTGACCGTGGCCGGGGCACGGGCGCCCGCAGGAGCGTTCACGCTCGTCGTGCGGGTCCGTACAGGTCCGTGCGTGTCCGTGCGTGACCCCGGGGCGGCTTCGGCCGTTGAGCCCGGTATGAAGAAGCGCAGCATGCTCGCCATCGCCTCCCTGGCCACCGGTTTCGTCGTCGCGGCGGTCACTCCGTCGCATGCGTTCGGTGAGGGCCTCGACGGCCTCCCCGCCGGCGACGCACTCAGCACCCTCGACCACACCGTCACCGACGACGGCCCGGCCGACGCGGCCGACGGCGACCGGAAGGCCAAGGACTGACGGGGCCCGCCGCACCACCGTCCGACGGCGCCGGCGCTCCTCCCCGGAGGGGCACCGGCGCCGTCGGTGTGCGTTCTCAACTGGGGCTGGTTTCCGTGGCAGGGTGGAGCGGGCAAGCCACAGGGGGCCCAACAGAAGAGGGGGAACCGTGATCGTCTGGATCAACGGCGCGTTCGGTGCGGGGAAGACCACGACCGCACGGGAACTGATCGAACTGATCCCGAACAGCGCGCTCTTCGACCCAGAAGTCATCGGCGGGGCGCTCAGTCATCTGCTTCCGCCCAAACGCCTGGCCGAGGTCGGCGACTTCCAGGGCCTTCCCATCTGGCGCCGGCTCGTGATCGACACGGCGGCGGCGATGCTCGCCGAACTCGGCGGGACCCTGGTCGTTCCCATGACCCTGCTGAGACAGGACTACCGCGACGAGATCTTCGGCGGTCTCGCGGCCCGCCGCATTCCGGTCCGGCATATCCTCCTCGCTCCGGCGGAAACGATCCTGCGTGAGCGAATAGCGAGCCGGGAGGTTCCGCCGGACCTCCCGGACGGCGAGATACGGATCCGGCAGTGGTCCTACGACCACATCGAGCCGTACAAAACCGCCCTGGCCTCCTGGCTCACCGCCGACGCCTATCCGGTCGGCACCGGCCCGCTGAGCCCGTACGACACCGCCGTCCGGATCGTCGAGGCGGTCGGCAGCGGCGAGGCACCCGCCTGCGACATCGTACAGACGCCCGAGCCGACGGCCGAGACGGTCGCCGCCGGTGTCCTCCTCTTCGACGAGTGCGACAGAGTGCTGCTGGTCGACCCGACCTACAAGCCGGGCTGGGAGTTCCCCGGCGGGGTCGTCGAACCCGGTGAGGCGCCCGCGCGCGCGGGTATGCGCGAAGTCGCCGAGGAGACCGGCATCCGCCTCGACGACGCGCCGTCCCTGCTCGTCGTCGACTGGGAACCGCCCGCGCCGCCCGCCTACGGCGGCCTGCGCCTGCTCTTCGACGGTGGCCGTCTCCACGCCGCCGACGCCGCGCGGCTGCTGCTGCCCGGCCCCGAACTCCGCGACTGGCGCTTCGTCTCCGAGACGGAGGCCGCCGGCATGCTGCCCCCGGTGCGCTACGAACGGCTCCGCCGCGCCCTGCGGGCACGGGAACGCGGGAAGGCGATGTATCTGGAAGCGGGGGTACCGGTCGGCTGACGTCCGGAACCCGGCCGGACCTCGCGCGGCCCGGCGCGACCTGTCCGCGGTGCGCGGCCCGGCCCGGTGCATGGTTCCCGGGCCGGGCCGGGCCGCGCACCGCAGCCGTACCGCGCGGGCGGGATCAGCCCGTGGGCTCGGCCGCGGACGCGTAGTTGCGCAGGAACAGCGCCTCCGTGACCGACAGCCGTTCCAGTTCGTCGGGCGAGACGCTCTCGTTCACCGCGTGGATCTGCGCCTCCGGCTCACTCAGACCGATGAGCAGGATCTCCGCCTGCGGGTAGAGGGACGCGAGGGTGTTGCACAGCGGGATGGATCCGCCCTGCCCCGCGTAACTCATCTCCTGGCCCGGGTACGCGACCGCCATCGCCTCGGCCATGGCCCGGTAGGCCGGGCTGGTGGTGTCGGCGCGGAACGCCTGCCCCTGTCCGATGTGCTCGGTGCTCACCCGCGCGCCCCACGGCGTGTGCGCCTCCAGGTGCGCCAGGAGCAGCTCGGTCGCCTCGGCCGCGTCGACACCCGGCGGCACGCGCAGGCTGATCAGCGCGCGGGCGCTCGCCTGCACGGACGGGGTCGCGCCGACGACCGGCGGGCAGTCGATGCCGAGGACGGTGACGGCCGGGCGGGCCCAGACGCGGTCGGCGATCGTGCCGGAGCCGATCAGCTCCACGCCGTCGAGGACCTTGGCGTCCTTGCGGAACTGCTCGTCGTCGTACTGCAGCCCGTCCCAGGCACTGTCGCCGGCCAGCCCGTCGACGGTCGTGCCGCCGTCCTCGGCGCGCAGCGAGCCCAGGACGTGGATCAGGGCGGCCAGGGCGTCGGGCGCGGCGCCGCCGAACTGACCCGAGTGCAGGTTGCCTTCGAGGGTGTCGACACGCAGTCGTACGAGCGTCATACCGCGGAGGGTGGCGGTCACCGTCGGCAGACCGGCGCGGAAATTTCCGCTGTCGCCGATGACGACAGTGTCGGCGGCCAGCAGTTCGGGGTGCTGCTCGGCGTACCGCTCCAGGCCGCCGGTGCCCTGCTCCTCCGAACCCTCGGCGATCACCTTGACGTTGACGGGAACACCGCCGTTCGCCTTGAGCGCGCGCAGCGCCAGCAGGTGCATGATCACCCCGCCCTTGCAGTCGGCGGCCCCGCGCCCGTACCAGCGGCCGTCCCGCTCGGTGAGCTCGAACGGCGGGGTGTCCCAGCCGGCCTCGTCCAGCGGCGGCTGCACGTCGTAGTGGGCGTACAGGAGCACTGTCCTGGCGCCCTCGGGGCCGGGGAGGAAGCCGTACACCGACTGGGTGCCGTCGGGGGTGTCGAGGAGGGCCACGTCCTGGAACCCCTCGGCCGTGAGCGCGTCCGCGACCCAGCGTGCGGCGCCTTCGCTCTCGCTGCGCGGGAACTGGCCGAAGTCCGCCACCGACTTGAAGGCCACCAGCTCGGCGAGCTCCTCCTTCGCCCTGGGCATCAGTGAGGCGACGGTCACGGCGACCGGATTCGACGACATGGGCACGCTCCTTGTGGGTGCGACGTTGTACGGGTGCGTACGTTCGTGGGCGAGACGACCGTGGAGCACGGGTGGGCCCGGTGTACGGGGCACCCATGCCACACGATCCTCCCACAGCGGCTTCGAGTGATCGTCGCCGTAGTATGCGGTGGACAGATGGGGTACCCCCTGCTCGAGTGAAGCCGAGAGCACGGGGGAGGCAGGCGGCTGGATCGGGAGCAGTAGACCATCGTGAGCAGCGAGAACTCTTCGGCGGACGACGCGCGGCAGGTATGGGACGTCGTCGTGGTGGGCGCGGGGCCCGCGGGGGCCTCGGCCGCCTACGCGGCAGCGGTCGCGGGACGGCGCGTGCTGTTGCTGGAGAAGGCGGAACTGCCGCGCTACAAAACGTGTGGTGGCGGCATCATCGGTCCGTCGCGGGACTCCCTGCCTCCCGGCTTCGAGCTTCCGCTGAAGGACCGGGTGCACGCGGTGACGTTCTCGCTCAACGGCCGTTTCACCCGTACCCGTCGCTCCCGGCAGATGCTGTTCGGGCTGATCAACCGGCCCGAGTTCGACCACCAGCTGGTGGAGCACGCGCAGAAGGCCGGTGCCGAGGTGCGCACCGGTGCCGCCGTGCAGCGGGTCGAGCAGCACGGCCCGGCGGTACCGGACCGCCGCACGGTCGCCCTTGTCCTGCAGGGCGGCGAGAGAGTGCTCGCGCGGGCCGTGGTCGGCGCGGACGGCAGCTCCGGCCGCATAGGAGCACACGTCGGAGTCAAGGTGGCCCAGGTCGACCTGGGCCTGGAGGCGGAGATCCCGGTACCGGACACCGTCGCCGAGGACTGGAAGGGGCGGGTCCTCATCGACTGGGGCCCGATGCCCGGCAGTTACGGCTGGGTCTTCCCCAAGGGGGACACGCTCACCGTCGGCGTGATCTCCCGGCGTGGTGAAGGCGCCGCGACCAAGCGGTACTTGGAGGACTTCATCGGGCGGCTCGGTCTCGCCGGCTTCGAACCGAGCATCTCCTCGGGCCACTTGACCCGGTGCCGGGCGGACGACTCCCCGCTGTCGCGCGGACGGGTGCTCGTGTGCGGGGACGCCGCCGGGCTTCTGGAACCGTGGACCCGCGAGGGCATCTCCTTCGCGCTGCGCTCGGGCCGGCTGGCGGGGGAGTGGGCGGTGCGCATCGCCGAGGCCCACGACGCCGTGGACACACGCCGGCAGGCGCTGAACTACGCCTTCGCGGTCAAGGCGGGGCTCGGTACCGAGATGAGCGTGGGCAAGCGGATACTGGCCGCGTTCGAGCGGCGCCCCGGGGTGCTCCACGCCGTCCTCACCACCTTCCGCCCCGCCTGGAACGCCTTCCGGGACATCACCCGCGGTTCGACGACGCTCGGCGAGCTGGTCCGTACCCACCCGCTGGCCCACCGCGCCATGATCGCGCTGGAGCGGCGTCCTTCGGGCGGCGGCTCCGGTGCCACGGACAGGGCCGGTTCCGGGGACGGGGCCCAAAGCGGCTCCGAGGCCGGGGGCACGTCCGTCAGCCCGTGACCGTGACCCGGAAGACCGGGTGGTCGGGGGCGACGCGGCGCAGCTCCTCGTCGGAGGAGTCCGGGCCCACTCCGTCGAAGAAGACGCCGACCTCCGCCTTCCAGCGCTTGAGGTAGGCGCGCAGCAGGGGCGGCTTGTCGTCGTCGGCGACCTCGGACGCGGTGAAGGCCTCGACGTTCTTCCCGAGGTGCAGTTCGCCGCCGCCGGCCGCCCGCATGTTGTGCGTCCACTGGACGTGGCCCCGGGGCGCGACGAGGTACTGAGCACCGTCCAGGGTCATCAGATTGACCGGGGTGGTCCGCCACTGACCGCTCTTGCGGCCGCGGACCGCAAGCACCCTGGACCCCCAGACGCTCAGCCCGCGGCGGGTCAGCCACGCCACGAGGCGGTTGAGGACATGGACGGTGAACCAGCCGGGCTTCTTGACGTGCGTGGACATGAGGACCCCCAGATGGGAACAAGTCGGGTCGCCGGAGTAGCGCGGCGAAAGAGACGTGGAATGAATGGAGAGCGCCGCTCCCCTTCGTGAGCACTGCTCTCTTTCTGCTGATGCAAGTCTGCACGGCTTACTGCTGTTGCGCAAGAGCGCCGATCTCTTTTGCGTGCACCAATCTCTTTTGTGTGCAGCGCTCTGATTTCGTGGAAGACTGATGCGATGAGCACCGCACAGGGCGCCCGCGCACGGGCCAGGATCGAAGTCACCGCGGCGATCAAGGAGGAGGCCCGCAGACAGCTCGCGGCGGAAGGTGCCGCCAAGCTCTCACTGCGAGCCGTGGCCCGTGAACTCGGCATGGCGTCCTCCGCCCTGTACCGGTACTTCCCCAGCCGAGACGATCTGCTGACCGCTCTCATCATCGACGCCTACGACTCCCTCGGCGAGGCCGTCGAAACGGCCCATGACGAGGTCGCCGACACCCCGCCGGCCCACCGCTGGACCGTGGTGTGCGAAGGCGCGCGCACCTGGGCGCTCGGGCACCCGCACGAGTACGCCCTGATCTACGGTTCGCCGGTCCCCGGCTACAAGGCACCCGACGCCACCGTGCCGGCCGCCTCCCGCCTGGCCTTCCTCATCTTCGACGTCCTGCGGGACGCACACCGCTGCTCCGCTCTGGCCCTGCCGCCCCTGTCGGCCGAACTGCGGCCGGAGGCCGAGCGGATGGCCGCCGACCTCGCGCCCGACCTCCCCCCGGAGGTGGTGGTGGCGATGGTGGCGGCCTGGGCCGAGCTGTTCGGACTGGTCGGGTTCGAACTGTTCGGGCACTTCCACCGGGTCGTGGAGGACCGTGCGAGGTTCTTCCGGCACGCGGTGGACCGTCTCGCCCGTTCGGTCGGCCTGCCGGCGGCGTCGTAACTCCGGCTCTCCCGTTGTTCCGCCGCCCCGCGCTGACGCGTACTTCCGGGGGAGTGGGCGTGATCACCTCGCCGGGGTGGTGGCCGTCGTCGCGGTGGCGGAACTGGCCAGGACCCGCCGCGAACGGTGGGCACGGGAGGTGACGGCCCTGGCCGGGATCGGCCTGACCAACGAGGAGATCGCCCGCCGTCTGGTCGTCAGCCCGCTCACCGCCAAGACCCACGTCAGCCGCACCATGGTCAGACTCGGCGCCCGCGACCGGGCGCAACCGGTCGTCCTGGCTTACGAGTCGGGTCTGGTCCGGCCGGGCTGGCTCGGCTGATCCGTTGACCGGAACCGCCTTAGTACACTGACCACCCGAACCAGGAAGAGGACCGGCGCAAGCACCGTCCCGGCGCCGAGCAGCAGCCCTTCGACGGCATCCGGGAGGGTGAAGAGCAGCGCCGGACCCGCCACGGCACCGAAGGCGACCACAGCGGCGAACGCCGCGCTGCACAGCGCGTAGCCGATCTCGACGGTGATCGCATCCCGCTCGGCCTGAGTCCGCCGCACCCGCAACTCCCCACTCACGTCCCCTGCTCGGCCTTCGAAGTCAAACAGCCCCGGGGTCGGAAGGGCAAGGAGTCCGCAGCGCGTACGTGATTCGGGCGGTGGCCTGCTACGGTGCGGCCATGGCGGCGAAGCAGGCCGAAAAGGCGCTCGTGCAACAGTGGCGGGACATACTGGCCCTGCATGCCCGCACGCAGTGCGAACTCGACCGTGCACTACATGAACACGGCCTGTGCGGCAGCGACTTCGAAGTTCTGGACATCCTCGCGAGCGCGGTGCGTGGCTGTTCCTACCGCGTCCAGGAGATCGCCGGGCGTGTCCACCTGAGCCAGAGCGCGCTCTCCCGGCTGATCGTCCGTCTGGAGCGGGAGGGGCTCGCCGAACGGGGCACGTGCGCGGAGGACCGGAGGGGCGTCCGGGTCTCGCTGACGGCGAAGGGGCGCGCACTGCACGGTGAAGTGCTTCCCGTTCAGCGCGCGGTGCTGACCCGGATGCTCACGCACCCCTGAGCCGGGGCTTGGAGGCGGGAACCCGGACCACGGCGGACGTGTTCCGCCAGAGCGTGGCGAGGGCCGGATCACCCGATATTGCGGGCACCGGCAGTCGGTTCCACAGCGCGAGATGCAACTGCTCTGCCGGATCGGCCAGTTCGCATTCGGCTTCCCCGTCCGCCTCCCGCGTGGTCACGGGCGGCTCCGGGGACAGGCGTACGGTCCACGCCGCGTCGGCATCGGTGGCCCGCACCCGCAGGACGCGCGGCTCCTCGGTACGGACCCGGCTCTTGCGGCGTGGGTGGAAGCCGCGCAGCAGTTCGTCGATGCCGGCCACCGCGAAGTCCGTCGCGACCGGGGCCGGAGCACCGCCGTGCGTCGGCTCGGCGTCGAACCGGTGCACCGTCGTCTCGTGCGCCTGGCGACGGGACCAGAAGACAAGGGCCGAGAGGGGCCCGGGCAGAAAGGTGAAGCACTTCCATGTCGGCGGCTGTGCCCGACGGAGTGCCGACGAGCCCGCGGTGCCCTTCGCGGTACCAGGCCATGAGTTCGGGGCCGTCCAGCTCGGGAGGGTCGCCCATGGGGCGGGGCGGGACATGTCCGTCGGCGACGAAGGCGGCGGCCCACCGGTGCACCACCTCGGTGTGCCGGACCAGGTCACGCATCCGCCACTCGGGGCAGGTCGGCACCTCGGTGTCCGGGCCGGCCTGCTCGGCGGATTCGGCCGGCAGCCGGCCCTCTTCGTCCAGGATCCCCACGAACCAGGAAACGTCCATGGGGAGGAGTAGGAGTCTGCTGTACGCGGCCGGGGCCGGTGGGGTCATATGTGCGGCAAGCTGCCTCTGGTCAGGCCGGGACCGCCTTGCGGGTCGCGAACCCGATCACCGTGGCCACCGCCGCGAGCACCGCCACGCTGGTCAGGGCAGCCGGAAGGCTGAACCGGTCCGTCATGAACCCGATCGCCGGCGGGCCGAGGAGCATGCCGCCGTACCCCAGGGTGGACGCCGTGGCGACACCACCAGGGCCGGCGAGCGCGCCCGCGCGTTCGATGGCCACCGGAAAGAGGTTGGCGAGGCCGATGCCTGTGATCGCGTAGCCGAGCAGGGCTCCCTCCAGTGAGGGCGTGAGCGCACCGAGCAGCATCCCGGCCGTCGCGATGGTGCCGCCCGCGACCAGGGTCCGGGTCCTGCCCAGCCGCTCGAGCAGCGTCGTACCGGTGAGCCGCCCGATCGTCATGGCGAGCGCGAAGCAGGAGTACCCGAGGGCCGCGGCGCCCGGCGAGGCGCCCAGGTCCTCCTCCAGATGCAGCGCGCCCCAGTCGGCCAGGGCCCCCTCGCCGTAGGCGGTGCAGAGCGCGATCAGCCCGAAGACGATCACCAGCGTGCGAGTACGGCCGTCCGGTCGGCGCGGTCCGCCCTGCTCGGTCCGCCCGGCAGCCTTCCCCCGCGCCTGTCCTCGCCCCTGCCCTCGGTCAGCGGGGACCAGCGGCTCGATCCGCATGAGCATCCGTCCCGCTACGGCGGTCACCAGCAGGCCGGTGGCGGCGAGTCCCCACAGATGCCGGGTGGGCGAGAGGGAACCGGCGACCAGGGCACCCAGCCCCGCGCCGACCATGCCGCCCAGGCTGAACGCGGCGTGGAAGCTCGGCATGATGGGGCGCCGCAGTGCGGCCACCAGATCGACGGCCGCACTGTTGAAGGCGACATTGATGCCGCCGTAGGCCGCGCCGAACACCATGAGCACGGTGCCGAGCGCGAGCGCGGAGTGGGTGAGCGGCGGCAGGCCGACGCTGAGGCAGAGCAGGACCGCGCAGACCACGGTGACGGAATGACTGCCGTAGCGGCGGCACAGCCGGCCGGTGAAGATCATCGTGACGACGGCTCCGGCGGAGACCCCGAGCAGGGCGAGCCCCAGCGCGCTCGCGGAGGCACCGGTCTGCTCCTTGATGGCGGGAATGCGCACGACCCAGCCGGCGAAGACGAAGCCGTCGAGGGCGAAGAAGAGGGTCAGGGCGAGGCGGAGGCGGACGAGGTCGGAGCGGGGCACGACGCTGTGCGAGCAGAGTTTGTTTATTAACGGCACAAAGTGAGATTAAGTGGACCCCCGGGCCAGGGCAAGGAGGAGGTCGGCCCGCGCGGTCCGGGGTGGCGGTGGTCCCATGGGTGAGGCGTCAGGTGGCGAGGCCGGTGCCGCCGCCCACGAGCCGTCGCGGGAGGGTGAGCGAGAGCTCCTACTCCGTCGGCCTGTAGGGCCCGCCCGTAATGGCCGCGAAAGGACTCGTCCCGGCCGTTCCGTCCCCGGTCGTCACGAGGGCGGCGAAGAAGAACGACTGCTCGGAATCCTGGCCCGGCATGGTGCTGACCACGTCGAACGCGATGAAGACGTGCCGCCGTGCCGTCCGCCCGACAGTGACGTCGGCGACCTCGATCCCGTGGACCTCGCCCCAGGTCCGGAATCCTGCCTGCTCGCGGCGGCGGCTCGCCGCCGCCCCCGGGCGAGCCGTCATACCGCCGTAGGGGTGGCTTCGTAACCCGTGTGAACGCCTCGAATGGTGGGAGCCGGACATATGACTGACGGTAGATCACGTCGGGGCCCGGTCAAGCGTGCTGATGTGGAGTCAGCAGCCGGGGTCACCGGCGGAAGGACAATCGGATGCGCTCTGCCCGCATGCTGCTCGCCACCGCGACGGCCACCGCGGCCCTCGTGGTCTCGGCGCCCACAGCCTTCGCCGTCATGGCGGGCGACTGGGACCACGACAAGTCTTCCTACAGCAAGGAGCACGACGAGGACAGCAGCCACGACAAGGACAGCAGCCACGACAAGCCGAACGGCGGTGTGCACACCGGCGGTGGCGCCCTGACCACCGGGGACGGGGACGACTGGAGCGGCAAGCACGACAAGGACGAGTCGAAGGACGAGTACAAGGACAAGGACGAGTACAAGGACAAGGACAAGGGCGAGTCGAAGGACGAGTACAAGGGCGAGGACAAGGACGAGGACGAGAAGAAGGACGGGGAGTACGACAAGCCCAGTGGCGGTGTGCACACCGGCGGTGGCGCCCTGACCACCGGGGACGGGGACGACTGGAGCGGCAAGCACGACAAGGACGAGTCGAAGGACAAGGGCGAGGACAAGGACGAGTACAAGGACGAGGACGAGGACAAGGACGAGTACAAGGACGAGGACGAGGACAAGGACGAGTACAAGGACGAGGACGAGTCGAAGGACGAGTACAAGAAGAAGGACGGGGAGTACGACAAGCCCAGTGGCGGTGTGCACACCGGCGGTGGCGCCCTGGCCGCCGTGAACGAGGGCGACTGGGGTAGCAAGCACGACAAGGACGAGTCGAAGGACGAGTACAAGGACAAGGACGAGGACAAGGGCGAGTACGAGGGCAAGAAGGACTGGGAGCAGGAGAAGCCGAGTGGCGGTGTGCACACGGGCGGTGGCGGGCTCTCCGACCCGAGTGTCTCCGGCGGCGGCCTGGCCGCGCTGGCTGTTCTCGGCGCCGGCGCCTACGCGCTGCGACGCAAGAAGGCGTCCGGAAGCGTGGCCTGATCCATGCCTGGCGTCATAGCAGCCGGGGCCGCCATGACGCACGACGTGGTCATGGCGGTCCCGCTCGCCTTTTCACCTCCCGTGTTCGCTGCCGTGTCCGAATGAGGTGGTCCCCCAATGGCAGCCCGCCCCCTTCCCCCCGTCCCCACAGATCCGGCCCCGGCGCGGCGGAGGCTGCGTGCCGTCATGACGTCGATCTTCTGGGGCACGGCAACCCTGGTGCTGGCGGTGAGTCTGCTCGGCGGCAGGGGGGATCCCCCCGCCGACACCCTCGACTCGCACGCTCCTCCCGCGACATCCGCCGCCGCTACTGCCTCCGCCTCCGCCACCAGTACCGCGGCCGGCGCTTCCGCCGAGGACCGGCCGGCCGGCAAGCATCTGACGCGGTCCGCCCCGACCCGGTTGCGCATCCCCGACATCGACGTCGACGCGCCCTTCACCGATCTCGCCATCGCCGCCTCGGGCGAACTCGACGCACCGCCTCCGGACGACACCAACCTGGTCGGCTGGTTCGCCGGTGGCGCGTCCCCGGGGGAGCGTGGAACATCGATCATCGCCGGGCATGTGGACACGAAAACCTCGGCCGCTGTGTTCGCCCGGCTCTCCGAACTCGAGAAGGGCGACCGCTTCGAGGTGGAACGGGCCGATGGGCGTAAGGCAAAGTTCGTGGTCCACCACGCGGAGTCGTTCGCCAAGGACGACTTCCCCGACAAGCGTGTCTACGCCGATACGGACGAGGCCCAGATCCGGCTCATCACCTGCTCCGGGGAGTACGACCGCAAGGCCAAGGATTACACCGAGAACCTGGTGGTCTTCGCCCACCTGGTCTGACCCGCACAGAACGGTCGGGCCGACTCGAATGGATCGCTGCCCGGAAGGGGACGAGGGCACCCTCCCGGGCAGCGCGTTCGTCAGGCCGCGGAGCAGAGGGCCCCGTTGAGGGTGAACGCCGACGGACCGGGGTTGCCGTCCGTCGTGGTAGCGGTGAAGCCGAGAGTGACGGAGCCCGTCGCGGGGATCGACGCGGTGTAGGAAGCCGAGGCGACACTGACCTCGGAATCGCTCTGGACAGGGGTGCCGCCCCACATGTTGGTGATGCGCTGGGCACCGGGGAAGACCCAGTTCAGAGTCCAGCCGTCGACCGCCGAGCTGCCGGTGTTGTGGATGACGACCTCGCCCTGGAAGCCGCCGGGCCACTCGTTCGTCACCCGGTAGGCGACCGCGCAGGAGCCCTGGCTCCCGCCGGGGGACGTGGTGACCGCCACCGTGCCGGAGCGCGGCGAGCGGTTGCCGGCCGCGTCCCGGGCGTACACGGCGAACGTGTAGGAGGTCTCGGAAGAGAGGCCGGTGAGGGTGGTGGAAGTGCTTGCGGTCGTGGTGACGGCCGTCTCCTCGCCGCCACTGATCCGGACGACGTCGTAGCCCGTCACTCCGTTCTCGTCGGTGGCCGCCGCCCAGGAGAGCGTGGCCGACGACGAGGTCACCGAGGAGGCGGCCGGCCTGCCGGGGGCGGTCGGGGCCGTGGTGTCGCCGCCTGATCCGGACGAGTAGATCTCGGCCTCCTCGGAGGTCGCGGCGATGCCGTTGGCACCGTTGAAGAGGCGCTGCCCCCAACTGGTCAGCCGGTCCGGGTCGAAGCTCGTGACCATGTCCAGGTACTCGACCCCACCGCCGTTGCCGCTCCAGGACCAGCCGAGATAGCCGAGGCCGAGCTGCTGGGTGACGGCCAGGATGGCGTCCTCATCGGGGTTCCCGTCCGAGTGGTCGTGGCCGAACTCGCCCACCACGATCGGGAGTCGCGCGGAGACGAAGCGGCCCAGGTAGTCGCTGACCTCGGCGGCGGTATCGAAGACGCCGTACATGTGGATGGAGAACACCGTGTTGGCGTCCGGGTCGGCGGCGAACACCGAGGCGGCGTTGTCGCGCATGGTGAACGCCCAGTCCTGGCCCCAGTTGGGGGCGTCGACCATCAGCGTGTGGTCGAAACCCGCGTTGCGCAGCTTCTGGATGGCGGCCTTGGTGTCCGCTGTCCAGCTCGCGTAGTTGGTGTTGCCGTAGGGCTCGTTGCCGATGTTGACGACGACGTGGTCCTCCTGGCCGGTCAGCGCGCTCCGGACGCCGATCCAGTAGTCGGCGGCGCGGGAGAGGGTGACCGCTCCGCTCTGCTCCCCGTAACCGGTGGTGTCGTGCACCTCCAGGACACAGATCAGCCGGTTCTGCTTGCACTGCGCGACGACATTCGCCACGTCGGCGGCGTTGTTGGCGGTCCACCGGTCGCCGCTGGAGAGGACCACGCGCACGGTGTTGGCGCCCTTGGCCTTGATGTGCGCGAGGGAACTGATCCGGTCCGTGTACCAGGTATGGGCATGGTTGACCCCGCGCATCACGAAGTCGTTCCCGGAAGCCTCCAGCAGTCGTCCGTTCTCGACGCGGAAGCCGGTGGGTGCCGCGTGCGCCGGGGTGCCGAGGGCGAGCAGCGGGAGCAGGAGACCCAGGAGGGCGGCGACCAGACCGACCGCACGGGGGAGCGGGGTGGCGCGGGTGGAAGCCGGGGCGGGTGTGTGGGTGGGGGTGGGCGTGCGGGATCTCATGGCGGCTCCAGAGTGGGGATTCGGGTGGCTCGGGTGATAGGGGCCGGTTCGGGGCCGGTCCCGGATTCGGTCCTGGTTCGTTTCCGTGCCGTGGTTCATGAGAGTGCGTCATGTGTGCTGTGGGGGTGCGGAGCGTGCGCCGGTGCGGCTGCTGTGCGGAGGAGCTGTTGTGCAGGGGACTGCTGTATGTGCGCCGTGGGTCAAAAGGGTGCGGTGGCCGTGCAGTCGACGGTTGCCGCCGGAGCCCCGGACGTTGCCGGGGTGCTCGCGATGAAGCCGAAGGAAGTGCTCGCGCCGGGAGCCAGGGCGCCGTTCCAGCCCGCGTCGGTGACGGTCGCCGTGCCGTCGTCGACAGTGCCGAGGGTGCCGCCCCATACCTGGGTCAGCCGCGCGCCGTCGGCCGGTGCGACCGTCACGGTCCAGCCGGTGAGCGCGACGGCGGAGGTGTTTTGTACCGTCACTTCGGCCTGATAGCCGCCCTGCCAGGCCGAACCGGCCCGGAACGACGCGGTGCAGGTGGCGTCGTCACCGGGGCCGCCCGGATCGCCCGGGTCGCCGGGATCACCGGGGCCGCCCTGATCGAGGGCGGCTGCCAGGGCGGGGTACCAGCGGGCGGCGATCTTCTCGTTGCCGGCGTCGCCCGGGTGTACACCGTCGTAGGTGTCGGCGGCGGTGTCGAAGCCCGTCCACTGGTCGACCACGGCCACCGGGGAACGGGCGGTACTCGTCTCCGCGGCCCACCCGGGAATCCGCGCGTTGAGGTCGGCGACGCGCTGGGCGCAGCCGGTGCAGCCGGCGGGGTTCATCGGGATGATCTGGGCGACCAGGAGCCGCGTGTCCGGGTTGGCCGCCCGCATCTGAGTCACCAGTTCGGTGTAGGCGGCGAGGATACGGTCGGGGGAGATGCCGCTCCAGACATCGTTCGTACCGAAGTGCATGACAACGATGTCCGGCCGGGTCGCCGCCAGCCGTCCGGGCAGCAGGTTCTGGTCGGCGAGGTTGGTCACCAGTTCGCCGCCGTGACCCTCGTTGTCGCCGTCGTACGCCATGCCGCACCCCTGGCCGGGGAGGGTGCCCACGAAGTCGATGTCCGTGTGGCCGGCGTCCAGCAACCGGTTCCACAGCAGGGCCCGCCAGCAGCCCGGTGAGCCGGTGATCGAGTCGCCCAGCGGCATGATGCGGACGGGGGCCGCGTCCGGCGCGGCGGCCGCGCGTGGTGCGAAGGGGGGAGTGAGGGTGAGGCCGAGCGGAAGGAGCAGAGCGGTCAGTACGAGTAGAGCTCGTAACGGTAAGTGGCCGATGACGCGCATGGTGTTCCCTTCTCCAGGCGACGTGGGAGCGCTCCCATAAGGACATGAAGTCACCTTGTCAGTGACGCGTCAAGAGGTTGAGGTGAGGGAGTACCGGGTGTGGTGGTGCCCGTACGGTCGGCCCGGTGGAGTGCGCGCGTTCGCTCCATCGGGTGTCGTGCGGTTGGCCTCCACGGGTTCCATGCATCTCATGGGCGTGGCGCACATGTGCGCCACGCCCATGAGATGTCCTCGGGGGAGAATCCCGCGACCGGGATCAGCGCTCGGCGCGCCGGCGGGTCACCATCTTCTTCAACAGCGGCCAGGCCAGCAGCAACGCGACGATCACGTACACGGTGACCGAGAAGGGTGTGTTGACCAGGCCCGAGACACCGCCGTCACTGATCTGCAGCGCGCGACGGAGCTGCTGCTCGGCGGCCGGGCCGAGGATGACGGCGATGATGGCGGGCAGGACCGGCAGACCGTATCTCCGCATACCGAAGCCGATCAGGCCGATGATCAGCAGGATCACCAGATCGATCACCTCGCCACCGACCGCGTACGCGCCGATCGCCGCGAAGAACAGGATCCCGGCGTAGAGGTACGGCCGCGGGATGCGCAGCAGCTTCGCCCACACCGGTGCCAGTGGCAGGTTGAGGGCGAGCAGCAGCACCATGCCGACGAACAGCGAGGCGATGAGGCCCCACACCAGGTCGGGTTCCCGTTCGAAGAGCAGCGGACCCGGCTGAATGCCGTACTGCTGGAAGGCGGCCAGCATCACCGCCGCGACCGCGGTGGTCGGCAGACCCAGCGTCAGCATGGACACCAGCGTGCCGGCCGCCGAGGCGGACGCCGCCGACTCCGGCCCCGCCACGCCCTCGATGGCGCCCTTGCCCCACTCGTCCTTGTGCTTGGACAGCCGCTTTTCCGTGACGTACGACAGGAACGTCGGGATCTCCGCGCCGCCTGCCGGGATCGCGCCGAACGGGAAGCCGATGAACGGGCCGCGCGCCCAGGACTTCCACGTGCGCCGCACATCGCCGCGGCTCAGCCACGGCAGGCCCACCGGAATCGGCTCGGGCGGCCTGCGCCGCAGATGCGCGGCGACCCACAGCGCCTCTCCGATGGCGAACAGGCCCACCGCGACGATCACCACGTCGATGCCGTCGGCCAGTTGGAGGGAGCCGAAGGTCAGCCGCTGCTGGCCGGTCATCCGGTCCAGGCCCACCAGACCGATCGTCAGGCCGATCAGCAGTGAGGCCAGCCCCCGGATCCGCGACGAACCCAGGACCGACGTCACGGCGATGAACGCCAGCACCATGATGGCGAAGTAGTCCGGAGCGCCGATGTCCACGGCGAGTTCGGCGACCGCCGGCGCCAGCACGACCAGCAGAATCGTGCCGACCATGCCGCCCGCGAAGTGACCGATCGCGGCGGCCGCCAGTGCCTGCGCACCACGGCCCGACTTGGCCATGGGGTTGCCCTCCATGGCCGCCACCACGGCGGCGCTCTCTCCGGGTGTGTTCAGCAGGATCGAGGTGGTCGAACCACCGAACATCGCACCGTAGTAGATCCCCGCGAACATGATGAACGCGCCGATCGGCTCAAGTCCGTACGTCACCGGCAGTAGCAACGCCACCGCCATCGCCGGACCGATACCGGGCAGCACGCCGATCGCGGTGCCCAGCAGTACACCGATCGCGGCCCACAGCAGGTTGACCGGGGTCAGCGCGGTACCGAAGCCGTCCAGAAGGGAGTTGAGGGCGTTCACGTCACAGCACTCCCATCAGTGGACCACCGGGCAGCGGCACTCCGAGCAGGTTGTTGAACACGGTGTAGGCGACGAGGGAGACGGTCGCGGCGATCAGCGGGTCGCGGTCGAATCTGCGGCTGCCGAGGGCGAAGGCGGCCCCCCAGAAGAGCAGTGCGCCGGCCACGGGGAAGCCGAGCGGTTCGATGAGCACGGCCGAGCCGAGGAACACCCCGGTGAGCAGCAGCACCGTGCGCCAGTCGGCGGGTTCGGACAGGTCGACGTCCTCGCCGGTCTCGGCCCGGCCCCGCCCGCCGCGCATGACGTCCACCGCGAGCAGGGCGGCGACTGCGAGGAGTCCGGCGCCGACCACGACGGGCACCGTCTTCGGCCCGACGGGGCCGCGCTGGGTGATGTCGACGTCCATGGTGAGGGCATCGGCCAGAACGAGCACGCCGAGTACCAACAGCAATACGCAAACACCGAGTTCGGAGTGGTCGCGCAGCCAGGATCGCTGTTCGGCGGGCGCGGGGGACAGGCCGGTGGTCGGTGTCGTCACAGTCCGAGCTCCTTCAGAACGGACACCACGCGCGTGTCCTCGGCGTCCAGGAAGTCGCCGAACTCCTCACCCGTCAGGAAGGCGTCGTCCCAGCCGTTCTGCTTCATGGACGCGCGCCATTCATCCGAGTCGTGCAGCTTCTCCACCAGAGTGATGAGTTGGTCGCGCTCGGCGTCGGTCAGACCGGGAGGGGCCACGATGCCCCGCCAGTTGGTGAAGCTCACGTCGTATCCCGCCTCCTGCAGTGTGGGCGCGTCCAGCCCGGGGACCCGCTCGGGTCCGGTGACCGCGAGCAGGCGCAGCTCGCCCGCCTTGATCTGGTCGAGGTACTCGCCCACACCGGACACGCCGAACCCGACCTTGTCGCCGAGGATCGAGGCGAGCAGTTCGCCACCACCGTCGAACGGGATGTAGTTGACCTGCTTCGGGGCTATCCCGGCGGCCCGCGCCATCAGCATCGGCGCGAGATGGTCGGGCCCGCCGGGCGAGGAGCCGCCGCCCACCGGCACCTTGCCGGGGCTCTCCTTCCAGGCACCGATCAGGTCGTCGATCGTCTTGTAAGGGGAGTCCTTGGCGACCACGACGACGTCCTGCTCCTCGGTGAGCCGGGCGACAGGGGTGGTGTCGGCGAGGGTCTTCGGCGCGCCGTTGGACCGGACGGCGCCGACGACACCCAGGCCCATCGACATGGCGAGCTTGCCGTTGCCGTGCTCGCTCACCAGCCTGCTGAGACCGACGGTGCCGCCGGCGCCGGGCAGGTTGAACACCTCGATGT
This sequence comes from Streptomyces sp. P9-A2, assembly GCF_036634175.1. NCBI lineage: Bacteria > Bacillati > Actinomycetota > Actinomycetes > Kitasatosporales > Streptomycetaceae > Streptomyces > Streptomyces sp. P9-A2. Next base: position 846,206 of record NZ_JAZIFX010000001.1, on the reverse strand, counting down.
TGTGGGTGAGTCCGGCGTCCTCGGCGTTCTTCGCGGCCGTACGGGCCGTGATGTCGTAACCGCCGCCGGGCGTGTTGGGAACCATGAAGCGCAGGCCCGGTATCTGTGTGCCGGTCTCGGTGCCGCTGCCGGTCGTGAGCAGCGGCGGACCCACGAGTACCAGCGCGGCGGCCCCGAACAGGGCCAGGGGGATGCGCAGGCGCACGAATGCCACCACCTGTCGGTCGATCGTCTGGGGGTCACGCAGAGCCCTGTGGGGTGGGTGACGTGCGCCATATGGTGCACGCGCACCGCCCGGCTGTCCCGCTTGCGGAACCAACGGAGGTTCTGGTCATTGCGTCAGCGCCTCTTCGCCTCTTCGCCTCTTCGCCTCTTCGCCTCGTCGGGTCGGCGCGTCGCAGGGCGCTCCGGTGTCCGCCTGCACACGTTCACCTGGGAACATCCCTTCCCGTGAGACGCGGGTGGGCGCCATGATGGGGCGCCCGCCGCCCGCGCCGCACCTCGTCGTGCCCGTCGGGGCACGGGGCATCGCCGGCCGGAGAGTCCGTCGGCAAGGAGAGCCCGTCGGCAGGTGAGTCCGGCGGCAGGAGAGATCGGGTACGTCGTGGCCGTCACCTTCCGTCGTCAGACCCTCGCGGGCGAGATGCTGGTGCTCCAGCTCGCCATCGTCGTGATGGTTCTGCTGGCGGTCGCCGCGGTCTCCCTGGCGCAGTCGGAGGCGACCTTCAACCGGGTCGAGGGCCGTCGGGTCGGCGCGCTCGCCGAACAGCTGGCCGCGAACCCGCTGGTGCGCAACCGGCTGGTGCGGCCGGTGCCCGGGGAGGCCCTGGCCGCGCTGGTGAACTCCACCCAGACCCAGTCCGGGGTCACCTCGGTGACCGTGGCCGGCCCGGACGGCCGGATCGTCGCCTCCACGAATCCCACGGTGATCGGCGGGCAGCTGCCCCCGGGGGACGGCGCCGTGCGCGGTCGCGGCTGGTCGGGCCCGCTGACGCTCGACGGCAGCCGTGAACGGGTCGCCCAGGTGCCGGTCCTCGGCGCGACCCAGGACAACCTGGGGCGCCACCTCGGCACGGTGATGATCGGCGCGGCCGACCCGACGGTGTGGCAGCGGCTCAGTGGCGCCTCCTCGTACCTGCTGGCCTACCTGGGTATCGCCAGCGGGCTCGGGGTGGCCGGCTCCTGGCTGCTCGCGCGACGCGTCAAGCGGCAGAGCCTGGGCCTGGAGCCGCGCGAGATCGCGGGACTCGCCGAACACCGCGAAGCCATGCTGTACGGCATCGCCGAGGGCGTGGTCGCCCTCGACCCGCAGCACCGGCTCACCCTCGTCAACGAGATGGGCCGACGGCTGCTGGCCCTGCCCGAGGACTGCGTGGGCCAGAGCCTGGACGCCCTCGGTATCGACGGGCGGCTGCGGGACGTGCTCGCCGGGACGCAGCACGAAGCGGGGGACCGGACACCGCACCGGGCAGGCGATCGGCCGCAGGGGGATGACGGTGATCGGTCGCAGGGGAATGACGGTGATCGGTCGCAGGCCCGGGGGAGTGACCGGCCGCGGCCCCGGGCGGGTGCCCGGCCGCCGCACGAGGCGGGCCGGCGGCGCGACGAGGTCGTCGTCCGAAACGGCCGGGTGCTGGTGATGAACCGGATGACCGTCGCCAAGGACGGGCGCTCCCTCGGCTCGGTCACCACCCTGCGGGACCGCACCGAACTCGCCCGGCTGGAACGGGAGATCGGGTCCTTCCGCAGCTCCTCCGAGCTGCTGCGCGCCCAGGCCCACGAGTTCGCCAACCAACTGCACACGATCTCCGGGCTCATCCAGATCGGTGAACAGGACGAGGTCGTGCGCTACATCCGGGCCTTGAGCCGGCGCCGCCAGTCCCTCGACGTCACGCTGAGCCGGCGGGTGCGGGACACGGCCCTCGCCGCCCTGCTGACGGCGAAGGCCTCGCTCGCCGCCGAACGCAGGGTGGCCCTGCGCATCTCCGACAGCACCGCCCTGGACCCGCTCGCCCCCGAGGACGCCGCCGACGTGGCGACGGTCGTGGGCAACCTCGTGGACAACGCGGTGGACGCGGCGGCGGCCACCGGGGGCGTCCCCGGGGCCGGGGACGACGGACATGAGGCAGGGGGTGACGGGCGGGGGACCAGGGACGACGGACATGAGGCCTGGGTCGAGGTCGAGCTGCGCCACGACGCCGCCAGCGTGGAGATCGTCGTCCGTGACTCCGGCCCCGGCGTCGCCCCCGAGCTGGCCCGGGAGGTCTTCCAGCACGGCTTCACGACCAAGGCCGCCCAGGAGGGTGAGCGCGGTATAGGCCTGGCGCTCACCCGTCTCGTCTGCGAACGTCACGGCGGTGAGATCTCGGTGACCAACACCCCGGAGGGTGCGATGTTCACCGCCCGCATGACCGTCAGCCACCTCGCCGACGCGGTGGCGGAAGGAGCCGGCCGATGACCAGCACACATGGCGAGCACGCGGGGTCCGCGCGCGCCGGTGCGATCGACGTGCTCGTGGTCGACGACGACTTCATGGTCGCCCGGGTGCACCGCGCCTTCGTCGAACGCGTTGAGGGATTCCGGGTCGTCGGCGTCGCCGGCACCGGCGAGCAGGCGGTCACCGCGGTGGACGGGCTCCGTCCCGATCTGGTCCTGCTCGACCTGTATCTGCCGGACCTGTTCGGCCTCGACGTGATTCCCCGGCTGCGCAGCGCCGGCCACGACTGCGACGTGATGGTCATCAGCGCCGCGCGGGAGGCCGACGCGGTGCGCGGTGCGGTCAGGCAGGGGGTCGTCGACTATCTGCTGAAGCCGTTCGACTCCGAGGATCTGCGGGCGCGGCTGGAGCGGTACGCCGTCCGGCGCGGCCGGCTGCTCGGCGCGGTCGTGCGGGGCCAGGCCGATATCGACCGGGTCCTGGCCGGAGCGAAGGCACCGATGGCCACGGCGCCGGCGCTGCCCAAGGGCATGAGCGTGGAGACCGCCGAACTCGTCGAGCGCGTCCTGCGCGAGGCCGACGGCACGCTGTCGGCCACCGAGTGCGCCGCCCTCACCGGTGTCTCCAGGGTCAGTGCCCGCCGCTACCTGGAGCACTTCCACGCCGTGGGCAGGGCCGAGGTCTCCCTGCGGTACGGGGCGGCGGGGCGGCCGGAACGCCGCTACCGGTTCCTGGGACTGCCGAAGGACCGGCCCGGCCGGGGGGTCCGGCGGCAGCCCGAACCGCAGGCCGGCGGGCAGGTCGGTGGGCAGACCGGCGGGCTCCGGTCGGGTGGCGGGGTGCGGCGGTAGAGGTATGGGCCGGCGCCCCGGCGCGACCTCGTGCGGGGCGAACCCGCCCACGGTGCGGGGTTGTCCCCGTCTGCGCCCGGATCTAGGGTCGAGCAGCGGGTGCAAGCGCTTTCTAGATGCTCGGCGAGGACTCCTCCGGGAGCCCGTCGGCAGCGTGTGCCCGCCGACCGTTCGGAGGAGTGCCGATGTCCCTGCCCCCTGTCCGCCGCCGAGTCGCCGTCGTCGGCACCGGCGCCATCGTCGCCGACAGCCACCTGCCGGCGCTGCGGGCCCACGCCGACCGCACCGAACTCGTGGCCGCAGTCGATGTGGACCCGGGCCGGCTCGAGGCTTTTGGGGAACTGGCCGGCGAGCAGATCGCCGGGTACGCCTCGATGGACGCGATGCTCGACGCGGTACGCCCCGACCTGGTGCTGATCGGAACGCCGCCGTCGCTGCACCGGGAGCAGACGGTGGCCTCGCTCCGGGCCGGCGCCTGGGTGCTGTGTGAGAAGCCGCTGTGCCTGTCGCTCGCCGAGTACGACGAGATCGCGGCGGCGGAGGACGCGTCGGACGCGTACGCCTCCGTGATCTTCCAGCACCGCTACGGTTCGGGCTCCGTCCACGCCCGGGAGCTGATCGCGAGCGGCGCGCTGGGTACCCCGCTGGTCGCGCACTGCCAGACCACCTGGCACCGGGACGCCGCGTACTACGCCGTCCCCTGGCGCGGGCGGTGGGCCACCGAGGGCGGCGGGCCGACGATGGGGCACGGCATCCACCAGTACGACCTGCTGCTCCATCTCCTCGGCCCGTGGGAGGAGATACGGGCCATGGCGGGCCGGCTCGTCCACGACACCGAGAGCGAGGACGTCTCCACCGCCCTGGTCCGCTTCCGCGGCGGCGCCCTCGCCACCGTCGTCAACAGCGTGCTCTCGCCGGACGAGGTGAGCCGCGTCCGCGTGGACTGCGCCGACGCCACGGTCGAGCTCACCCACCTGTACGGACACCGCAACGACGACTGGTCGTACACCCCGGCGCGGCACGTCCCCGCCGAACGCGCCGCCGCCTGGCACATCCCGCCGCACGACGTACCCAGCTCGCACACGGCCCAGCTCGGCGCCCTCCTCGACGCCTACGACGCCGGGGTCCGGCCGCCGGGCAGCGGCCAGGAGGCCCGGGCCACCCTCGAGTTCGCCGCAGCCCTGTACAAGGCCGCGTTCACCGGCCACCCGGTGCGGGCCGGCGAGATCGCGGCCGGCGACCCCTTCCACACGGCCATGCACGGCGGCCACCCCGACTGGGCCCCGAAGGGGCACGCATGAGCGCCCGCGCAGAGCACGCCGAGCGTGCCACCCGCGGTCTCCGCGTCGGCCGCACCCGCGGTGAGGCCGCCACGGCCGCTTCCGCGGGCGGCACGGAGAGCCTGTGCCACGTCCACCGCCCCGGCGCCGACGCCTTCGAGTCCCGCAAGCCGTACGAGTGAACGACCGGGCCTTCGGTGGCAGTACCCGGGACGGATGCCGGTCACTGACTCCACGTCGGTCTCGAGTTCCCGTACGAGTGGGGGAGACGGGCCGATGCCACGGCGAGGGCGGTGGCCGCGCTCGCGATGCCGAGAACCGCGCCGGCGGCGACATCACCCGGGTAGTGCACGCCCGTATGGATGCGTGAGTAGCCGACCGCGCCGGCCAGTGCGCCGAGCGGGACGGAGGCGGTGGGCAGGACCGTACCGACGGCGGTGGCGAAGGCGACCGCCGACGCGGTGTGCCCGGACGGGAAGGAGGCCGATGTCGGCATCGGGACGTGCCGGTCCACGGTCACCCGGGCCGCCTCCCGGTCCGGCCGGTCCCTGCGGACGAGGCGCTTGCCGAGGATGTTGGCCGAGGCCGACGCCACCGCTATGGCCCCGACCCCGACGAGCGCGGCCCGGCGCGACCGCGACCCGCCCAGGGCGAGGGCGCCGGCGACGGCGAACGAGATCTTCGAGTGGTCGGCGGCGTGCGAGAGACGGCGCAGCGCCCGGTCGAGGGTGGGGGTGGGGGTGGCGGCCACCGCCGCGTACAGGGCGCCGTCGACGGACCTGAGATCACTGAGGACGGCGGACACCACCCGGCGGAGGCCGTCGGCAGGGGGCACAGGCGTCGTGAGCGGGCGGGCTCCGCCCTGGTCGGTGGTGGTCGGCTCGCTCATTCGTCTCTCCCGCGGTGGTGTGGTGGAGCAGGGTCCGCGCGTCCGGGGCCCGCTGGGCACACCCGCGCCGCGGACCGGGAATCACCAGGTGCCCACGGTACGCGTGGTCAGCCCGGTATGTTCGCGCACCCCGCCGCCGCGCCCGGCGGCCGTACCGCACCTGCCTGCCCGGAGCGGTTCGGACGCACCGGACACCGGCACCTCGGATCATCCCGGCGACGGCGACGGCGACGGCGACGGCTATGGCGGCCAAGGCGAAGGCCACGGCCACTGAACCTCAGCCCAGAGCGCGGTCCAGGTTGAACGCGGCGCTGATCAGCGAGAGATGCGTGAACGCCTGCGGAAAGTTGCCCTGCTGTTCCCCGCTGTGGCTGATCTCCTCGGCGTACAGGCCGAGATGGTTGGCGTACGTCAGCATCTTCTCGAAGGCGAGGGACGCCTCGTCGAGCCGGCCGGCCCGGGTCAGCGCCTCGACGTACCAGAACGTGCAGATGGAGAACGTGCCCTCGGCGCCGTGCAGGCCGTCCGGGCTCGTCCGCGGGTCGTACCGGTAGACCAGGGAGTCCGACACCAGGTCCTCGGTGAGGGAGTCCAGGGTGGACAGCCACTTCGGGTCGGTCGGCGCGATGAACTTCGCCAACGGCATCATCAGTACCGCCGCATCCAGCACATCGCTTCCCTCGTGCTGCACGAAGGCCCGGCGCGTATCGGACCAGCCATGGCTCATGATGCGCCGGTAGACGGCGTCGCGGCTCGTCTGCCAGTGGGGGAGGTCGGCGGGCAGCCCGCGCCGATGGGCCATGCGGATGGCCCGCTCGATCGCCACCCAGCACATCAGCCGTGAGTAGAGGAAGTTCTTGCGCCCGCCGCGCGTCTCCCAGATCCCCTCGTCGGGCTGGTCCCAGTGCGCGCACACCCAGTCCACCAGTGCGCACACATGGTCCCACTGCTCGCTGGAAACCGGCTCGGCCCATTTGTCGTACAGGTAGACGGAGTCGATCAACGCCCCGTAGATGTCGAGTTGCAACTGGTCGGACGCCGCGTTGCCGACCCGCACCGGTGCCGAGCCCCGGTACCCCTCCAGATGTCCGAGCTCGCGCTCGGACAGGTCGGTGCGGCCGTCGATGCCGTACATGATCTGCAGAGGGCCGGAGGGGCGGTCGGCACCCGGGCTGATGTGCCGGGACACGAACCCCATGAACGCCGCGGCCTCCTCGGAGAAGCCCAGCCGCAGCAGCGCGTATACGCAGAAGGCCGCGTCCCGCACCCATACGTACCGGTAGTCCCAGTTGCGCTCCCCGCCGAGCTCCTCCGGCAGACTCGTCGTGGGCGCCGCCACGATCGCCCCGGTCGGCGCGTAGGTGAGCAGCTTCAGGGTGAGGGCGGAGCGGTGCACCATCTCCCGCCAGCGGCCGCGGTAGCGCGAGGAGGACAGCCAGCGCCGCCAGTACCGCACGGTCTCACCGAACTGGTCCTCCGCCTCCCGCTGCGCGCAGCGGCGGGGGGACACCTCACCACCGACCTGGTCCAGGGCGAACACCGCCGTCTCGCCCTCGGCGAGCTTGAAGTCGGCCCACGCGTCCGGGCCGTCCGCCTCCAGGGGGACGGTCGAGGTGAGTGCGAGGGACAGCGCCTCGGAGGCGAACAGCGCCATGCCGTCGGTCAACCGCAGGGTGTGCGGCCGGGTGCCGTACTCGAATCTCGGAGCCGCCCGCATCCGGAACGGCAGGGACCCGCGTACACACACCACCCGCCGGATCAGCCGGTGCCGGCCCGCCTCGGCCGACTCCCCGGCGACGGGCATGAAGTCCTGCACCTCACCCACGCCGTCCTCGGTGAAGAACCTGGTGATCAGGACGTTGGTGTCCGGGAAGTAGAACTGCCGGGTACGCGCCGGTACGGCCGCCGCCAGCTCGAAGCAGCCGCCGCGCTCGGCATCCAGGATCGCGCCGAACACGCTCGGCGCGTCGAAGTCCGGACAGCAGTACCAGTCGATGGTGCCGTTGGTCCCCACCAGCGCCACACTGCGCAGGTCGCCGATCAGCCCGTGATCGGCGATCGGCACGTACCGGCGCCCGCCGGACACACCCCGCTCCTCGGCCGTCCCGTCCATCACAGCCTCCCTGCTCCGGCCCGCGCCGCCGTACCGCGACCCGGCCCGCGTGGCCGCACTGCCAGCCTAGGGCGTGTTTCGAAGGTCCCGCCTGCCCCGCGGCGTCCGGCACGCACTCCCCCAAGCTCTTCGAGCAGGGGGGACCCCAACCGCGTTGTCGGGGTCGCCCACGTACACCCGGTACACGGGCGACCCTCCGCCTTGCGATCGCACGCTCCCCCAAGCTCTCGGCTCCGCTCGAGCAGGGGGACCCCGATGACACCGCGGGGCCCGCCCTCCGGGCGGCCGACGCTACTCCGGGACCACCGGGACCACCGGGACCAGTGGGCACCCTCCAGGCCCCACCCGCCCCCGCCCGGACCATGACGGTCATCCGTTCCACCGTGACCGCTCCGGCCAGGAGCGAGCGGTGGACGCCCCGGTCCGGCCGGGTACGGCCCGGCCCCGGCCCCGGGGAAATCCGTCCTACCGCTTCACGGCCTTCAGCACGACGAACTTCCGGTCGCTCGCGACCACTTCGCTGTTCCCGAACAACCGTCGCAGCTTCACGTGGTAGCCCAGATGCCGGTTGCCGACCACCCACAGCTCACCACCGGGCCGCAGGGCACGCCGGGCACCGGTGAACATGCGCCGGGCGCCGGCGTCGCTGGTCGCCTGGTGGGAGTGGAACGGCGGATTGTTGAGCACCAGGTCGACACTGGAGTCCGGCACGCCCGTCAGGCCGTCGCCGACCCGGAACTCGGCATGCCCCGGTACGCCGTTGGCCCGGTACGTAGCCTGCGCGGACGCCACCGCCTGGAACGACTCGTCCACGAACAGCACCTCGACTCGCGGATCGGCCAGCGCCACCGCCGTACCGACGACGCCGTTGCCGCACCCGAGGTCCACCACCCGAAGACCCGGCCGGTCCGACGGCGGCCGCGGCAGATGCCGGAGGAAGAACCGGGTGCCGATGTCGAGCCGGTCCGCGCAGAAGACCCCCGCGTGGTTGACGACGGTCCGTCCGGAGACCGCGCCGATGTCCTCGGGCAGCCGATAGCTGTACGGCCAGGAGGTGGCGGGACGCACCAGTGCCGGATCCGGTGTGCAGAGGATCAGCCGCGCCTTCTTCTCGGCGAGGGAGGTCCGGGTGGGGCCGATGATCCGCTCGAAGAGATTCAGCGTCGAGGTGTGGATCTCCTTCACCATGCCGGTGCCGACGACGACCGTGCCGGCGTGCACCGCGGGTGCCAGCCGCAGCAACTGGTCCTCCAGCAGCGCCAGGCTCTTGGGCACCCGCACCAGCAGCACGTCGATCCGGTCCGGCGGCGGGTCCTGCGTGGTGAGCAGCGGGACCGTACCCGGCTCGACACCGGCCCGCGCCAGGTTCGCGCGGGTGGCCTCCTGCCCCAGCCAGGAGTCGGTGATCTGCGTCGGCCGGTACGCGGCGAGCGCCGTGACGAGGGCCCCCCACCGGTCCCCGACGACCACGACCGTGCCGTCCAGCGGCACCTCTTCCCGGTCGAGATGCCCGAGCAGGTACTCGTCGGACGCGTCCCAGGCGCGCAGCCCGTCGCGGGGATCCTCGGGGAAGCGGGCCAGGACCGGCGCACCCCACGCAGTCGTCATACGGTCGTTCATCGTGCGACCAGGCTAGCCGAGCCCCGAACCGGTCCGTGCCGGGCAGGAGAGGCCGTCGGGCAGGATGGATTCCATGGACGGCGAGCTCTTCCCCCGGCCCCGCGCCGAGGTCGCGCCCGGCGCGGTGCACGTGCCGGACTGGCTGGACGCCCGGACACAGCGCACCCTGCTCGACGCGTGCCGCGCGTGGGCCCGCCCGCCCGCCGGACTGCGCACGGTCCGCACACCCGGCGGTGGCACGATGACCGCCCGGCAGGTGTGCCTGGGATGGCACTGGTACCCGTACGGCTATGCGCGCACCGTCGTCGACGGCGACGGCGCCCCGGTCAAGCCGTTCCCCGCCCGCCTCGGCGAACTGGGCCGCCGCGCGGTGACCGACGCGCTCGGCCCGGACGCGGCGCCGGCGGGGACCGCGTACGACATCGCCCTGATCAACTTCTACGACGCCGACGCCCGCATGGGCATGCACCGTGACGGGGACGAGGAGAGCGACGCGCCCGTGGTGTCGCTGAGCCTCGGCGACACCTGCGTCTTCCGCTTCGGCAATCCCCGGGCCCGGACCCGCCCCTACACGGACGTCGAACTGCGCAGCGGTGACCTTTTCGTCTTCGGCGGGCCGTCGCGGGCGGCGTATCACGGGGTCCCGCGCGTGCACGCGGGCACGGCGCCGCCGGAGCTGGGGCTGAATGGCAGGCTGAACATCACACTCCGGGTCAGCGGCCGGTCACCGGACGCGGTCGCGATCATGGGAGAATCGCCCTCATGAGAGGGACGGCGGACCCCCGGCCGACGGGGGAAGGAACCACCTCGAGGACACGGCTGGACCGAGGGCGCGGTGCGCTCGGTCCCGCGCTGGAGCTCGTGCACACCGGGCGTGCGCCGACCCGCGCGGTGCTCACCGCGGAGCTGGGCGTGACGCGGGCGACGGCCGGTGCGGTCGCCGCCGAACTCGAGGCGCTCGGCCTGATCCGGGTCGACGCGCGGCCCGGCGCCGCGGCCGGCTCCCAGGGCCGCCCCTCGCACCGGCTCTCGGTGGCCGAGGACGGTCCGGTGGCGCTGGCCGCGCAGGTGCACGCCGACGGCTTCCGGGCCGCCCTGGTCGGCCTCGGCGGCCGGATCGTGGCCACCGCCCCCGGTTGTGAGGTCGTCGACGCCGACCCGGCGAAGGTGCTCGGCTCCGTCGTCGCGGCCGGCGCGGACCTGCTCCGGGAGACCGGACGCCGCTGCGTCGGAGCGGGGCTCGCCGTACCGTCCGCGATGGCGGAACCCGAAGGGCTGGCACTCAACCCGATGCACCTCGCCTGGCCCGCGGGAGCCGCGGTCAGGGAGATCTTCGCCGAGCGGGTGCGCGCCGCCGGCCTCGACGGCCCCGCCTTCGCCGGCAACGACGTCAACCTCGCCGCCCTCGCCGAACACCGGCACGGCGCCGGGCGCGGCGCGCGCGACCTGCTGTGCGTGGCCACCGGCCACCGGGGCGTCGGCGGCGCGCTGGTGCTCGACGGCCGTCTGCACACCGGCAGTTCCGGCCTCGCCCTGGAGGTCGGCCACGTCCCCGTCAACCCAGGGGGCCGGCCCTGCCACTGCGGCAGCCGGGGCTGTCTCGACGTGGAGGCGGACCCGCTGGCCCTCCTCACCGCGGCCGGACGTGAACCCGGCCCCGAGGTGTCCCTTCTGAAGCAGGCCGACACGCTGATCCGCGAGCACTACGACGACCCTGCCGTCCGTTCCGCCGTCGCCACCCTCGTCGACCGCCTGGGGCTGGGCCTCGCCGGCCTGGTGAACATCCTCAACCCGGACAGGATCATCCTCGGCGGCCTGCACGGCACCCTCCTGGCCGCCGCCCCCGACCGGCTGCGCGCCGTCGTCGCCGACCGCAGTCTGTGGGGCCGCAGCGGTGGCGTCCCCATTCTGGCGTGCACGCTGGCTCACAACAGCCTGGCCGGAGCCGCCGAACTCGCCTGGCAGCCGGTCCTGGACGACCCGCTGGGGACCCTGGCGTAGCGGGCGGACGGGACGGCGGATCATGCCGAAGACGCGGGGGCCGGCACGCCCTCCCCGAGCTCTTCGAACAGGGCCCCATCGCGTCGGCGCACTCCTCCGCCGTGCGGCTGAACGCACCGGCTCCCGTTCGCCCCGGCTGGACGGATACCGCCGGTCACCTCCGACTTGATCCGCCGGACAGGCCCTGGCGGGCGGACGGGACGGCGGACGCCCGTGCCGACAGGCGCACCCTGAGCCGGCTGTCGCACAATGACCAAGACGTACGAACGGGGCGCATGCGCGGCTCCTGCGCGAGCGCCGGAGCAACGGGCCGTGCCAACGGGTTGTGCGTAGACGGACGGGTGGTACGTACGGGCCGTGCGAACGGGTGGTACGCGAGGACCGTACGCGCGGGCCGCGGGAACAGGTGGCGCGAACCGGTCCGGGGGTGCGTCCCGGACCGGCCGATCGACAGAAAGCCGAGGTCATGACCGACGAGCTCACCGTGAGCGTCCTGGGCACCGGCATCATGGGTGCGGCGATGGCCCGCAACCTCGCCCGTGCCGGCCACACCGTCCACGTCTGGAACCGCACCCGTGCCAAGGCCGACCCGCTCGTGGCCGACGGCGCGCACATCGCCGGCACCCCCGCCGAGGCGGTCGAGTCCGCCGATGTCGTCCTGACCATGCTGTACGACGGTTCCGCCACCCTGGAGACGATGCGGCTGGCCGCACCCGCGCTGCGGCGCGGAAGCGTCTGGGCGCAGTCCACCACCGCCGGTCTCGAGGGTGTCGCCGAGCTGGCCGGCTTCGCGCGCGAGCACGGTCTGCTCTTCTACGACGCCCCGGTGCTGGGCACCCGTCAGCCCGCCGAGGCGGGACAGCTGACCGTGCTCGCCGCCGGACCGGCCGAGGGCCGGGACACGGTGACGCCGGTGTTCGACGCCGTCGGCTCCCGCACCGTGTGGACCGGGGAGGACGGAGCGGACGGCAGCGCCACCCGCCTCAAGCTGGTGGTCAACAGCTGGGTCCTGGCGGCCACATCGGCGGTGGGTGAGACCCTCGCCCTGGCCAAGGCGCTGGACGTCGAGCCCGACGGCTTCTTCGACCTCATCGCCGGTGGCCCGCTCGACATGGGCTACCTGCGGGCCAAGGCGGGGCTGATCCTCGACGGGCGGCTGTCCCCGGCCCAGTTCGCCGTGAACACCGCGGCCAAGGACGCCCGTCTGATCGTCCGGGCCGGCGAACAGCACGGTGTACGTCTGGACGTGGCCGCGGCCGGCGCCGAACGCCTGGAACGTGCCGCCGCCCAGGGGCACGGTGACGAGGACATGGCCGCCGCCTACTACGCCGGCTTCGACGAACCCCCCGCCTGAACGGCCGCCCCGGCCGCCCGCCCCGCCCGCCCGTGCCGCCGCCCTCAGCGTCCGCCGCATCCCCTCCCGAGCACCCGTACGCGCCAACGTCCGGGGACCTGTCCGAAGACCCTCCGAGGAGTCCGTATGTCCAAGCCCCCGCTGCCCCCCGAGGCCGACGCCCTGCTGGGCCGCCCCAATCCCTGTGTCATGGCCACCCTCCGCTCCGACGGCACGCCCGTCTCCACGCCCACCTGGTACGTGTGGGAGGACGGTCGCGTGCTGATCAGCCTGGACGAGGGCCGGGTACGCCTGAAGCACCTGCGCCGCGACCCGCGCGTCACTCTCACGGTGCTGGCCGATGACGACTGGTACACCCACGTCACCCTCATCGGCCGCGTTGTCGAGCTGAACGACGACGAGGGCCTGGCCGACATCGACCGTATCTCCCGGCACTACACCGGCAACCCGTACCCGGACCGGGTGCGGGCGCGGGTCAGCGCCTGGATCGAGGTCGAACGCTGGCACGGCTGGGGCGCGATGAAGGACAGCTCCCAGGCGTCCACCTGAGCCCCGGCTGCCCGGAGCGGAACGGGCTTCCCCCGGGGGCTGCCCCACGACGCCCCCGGGGGAGCCGGTTCCGCCCCTCGGGGCCGCCCGGTCGGACAGCCGTTGTGCTGCACGTACCGGCAGGTACAGCACTCCGGACGGACGGAAGCAGGCGTCGCCGTCCGGCGTACTTCCCCTGAGGTACGCACAGTGCCGCCGGCCGTACGACGACCCGGTACCCGCTCGGGAGCCGTAATTTAACTACTGCCGGATTCGGGTCAATATCTCGGTTCTGTGTGGTAGTTGAGCTGTTGTGGCGATTCCGGATGAAGTCCTGGCGGTACTGGATACGAAGTTCGCGGCGGTGCTGCCGCATCTGGACGAGCGGCAGCGCCGTCTGTATCTGGCTTCCGAGGCCGAGGCGCTGGGGCATGGAGGGATCGCGGCCGTGGCCAGGCTGGCGGAGGTCTCGGAGTCGACCGTCGCACGAGGGCGTGAGGAACTCGCGGGCGGAACACAGGCGTTGGGGCGGGTGCGCAGACCCGGCGGCGGGCGCAAGTCTGCCGCCGAGCGCGATCCCGGTCTGGTGGCGGCTCTCGAGTTGTTGATCGAGCCGCGTGAGGTGGGTGATCCGGTGTCCCCGCTGCGCTGGACCACTGCCTCGCTGCGGGACTTGTCCCGGGAGTTGACCGATGCCGGTCATCCGGTCAGCGCCCCAGTGGTCGGCAGCCTACTGCGTGCGATGGGCTTCAGCCTGCAGGGCATGGCCAAGACTCAAGCCGGCAGTCAGGTGCCCGACCGAGACGCCCAGTTCCGTCACATCAACACCGCCGCCGAACGCTTCCTGGCGGGGGGCCTGCCGGTGGTGAGCGTGGACACGAAACAGAAGGAACCGATCGGCGACTTCGCCCGGCCCGGCCGCACCTACCGCCCCAAAGGCCAGCCGATCACCGCCCCGGACCACGACTTCGTCGGCCCCGACACCCCGGTCGCCATTCCGTACGGCATCTACGACCTGGGGCGCGACAGCGGCTGGGTAAACGTGGGCACCGACCGAAACACCGCCGCCTTCGCGGTGGAGTCCCTGCGCCGCTGGTGGAAGATCCAAGGGCGCCTCGACTACCCCAGCGTGGACCGCTTGCTGGTCACCGCCGATTCCGGAGGGGCCAACTCGGCCGACTCCCGCCTGTTCAAGATGGGCCTGGCCGACTTCGCAGACGAGTGCGGACTGAGCATCACCGTCATGCACTTCCCGCCAGGTACTTCAAAATGGAACAAAGTGGAACACCGGCTGTTCTCCCGGATCACCCACAGCCTGCGCGGGCAGCCTCTGACCAGCTACGAAGTGCTGCTGGAGACCATCTCAGCCACCCGCACCAGCACCGGACTGACCGTTCATGCCGCACTGGACGAGAATGCTTACCCCACCGGCCGCGTGCTCACCCGAGCTGAACGCAAGAGCGCCGAGCGGCGGGTCAAACGGGACGAGTTCCACGGCGAGTGGAACTACACCATCGCCCCGCAGGACCCCGACCAGCAGCTTCCGGAAGATCCACGCGACGAGTCGGGACCTCCGGTCCCGACCGAGGCCACCTTCCTCCTCACCCACCCCGCACTCACGGGCATGCCCCGAGAACAGTTCGAACAGCTCGTGCTCCAGCTCGAACCATGCCAACAGGTCCTGACCGAAGTCGAACGCCAGAGCGCAGGCAGGGACGGCCGCGGCCGCAACCCCGGCTTCGGCACCCTCGATCACCGCCACCGCGTCCTGGTCGCCGTGCTCCGCAGCCGCAACACCGTCACCCTGACCCTCGCGGCCGAGCTGATGGGCCGCAAGCGCAACGTGCTGAGTTACCACGCCGGGAGGTCCAAGCCGATGCTGGCCTTCGCCGGGCCCGAACTCGCCAGAGTCCTCGTCTTCCGCCGGACCCGCCCTCCCCGCACGCTCGAAGCCTTGAAGCGCGTGATCGAGCACCACGACAACGAGATCAACTCCGGCAGTAGTTAAATTACGGCTCCTCGGGGACGATTCTCGGAAGCGAAGCAGCACAACGACGCGTCACGACGCTTCGTACGACGACGGGACGTCGGCGCGCGCATCCGAGGAGTTGAACGGCCATGCAGACCCTGGCGCACTTCGGCGACGGCGGGCCCGGCCCGTGGATCCTGCTCTTCCCCTGATCCGGGCCCTGGCCATCGGCGGTGGCATCGCCCTGCTGCGCCGCACGGTGTGGCACGGACGCCGCGGACGCGGACACGGCCCTGGCGGGCCCGCAGTGGCGGACAACTCGCCCATCGCGGTGCTCGGTCACCGCTTCGCCTCCGGCGAGATCGACGAGGACGAGTACTGGTGGCGGCTGTCCGTCCTGGACGAGGAGTTCGGCCGGCACGGCAAGGGCGGTGAGGTATGACAGCAGGAGGAACCACGACCCCGCTGTGCCGCGACCGGGCGGGTTTCGGGGTCCGGACGTGGTCGCCCCCGTCTGCCGTGGCGGAGGGCAGGCAGTACGTGGTCGATCGGCCTCGGGGGCGGCGCGGCGGAGACCGCGTGACGCTCGCCCCGGTCCACACGCCGCCGGCGACGGCCGACTCGTCACGTCCTGGGCGCAGTCGGTACGCCGACCCCGGCGGTCCGCGTTCCCGTCCGTGAACGGGGTCGGCTCCGGGCCGTGGGCCGGAGCGGGGCCGCCGGGTGGGGCACCGGGTACGGGAGGTGGGCACCGCCCGGTCAGCCGACAACGGCGGACCGGGCGGGAGCGGGTTCGGAGCGGCGGTCCTCGATGGCGTGCTCGACGAGCGTGACCTCCGCGAACCGGTGCGCGGCGTGCTCACCGGTGGTGATCCGCGGATAGTGGTCCCAGTCCGCGACGGGAGCCGCGGACGGCGCCGGCAGCGTGAACCACACGACCTTGCCGGACTCGCCGTCAGGCAGGGCGCCCCAGCTCTCGCTCATCGCGGCCACCATCGCGAGCCCGCGCCCACAGGTGGCGAGCGGAGCCGCGTCCCCGACGACCGGCAGCCGCGGGTCGTGGTCGTGCACCGAGACCTTGAGCCGGTCGAGCAGCACCTCCAGCTCGACCGTGCAGGTCTTGTCGGGCTGGGCGTGCCGGTGGACGTTGGACAACAGCTCGGTCACACCGAGCGAGGCCCGGTCTATCAAGGTGTCCATATGCCAGTAGCGCAATTGCGCAGATACGATTCTGCGGACCTGGCCGATCCGCGACGGCAGAGCCTGGAGCTCCACCGTGCAGTGTCTGCTTGGGTGAGTGATCACAGCTGCGACTCCCCGGTGTCAGGCCCGGACGGGCGCCCGGAAGAACACGGAGTACGGATCCAGCAGGGTGCCTGCGTGACATGACCGCCTGCTGTCGTGGCCGGCGGGCTGGTTCGCAGCGTTATCGCCGGTAAACCCAGAGTGACGTGAGAATAGCGTGACGCAGGGCCTGGGGCGGCGCAACTCGCGGGCATCTCAGGTGCCGCGCCCCGATGCCCGGCGTACGGCCTCGATGAAGCGGCGCGCCGCGGGCGGCCCCGGCTCACCCGGCGCCGGGTCGTGGTCGCCCAGAGTCAGCAGGTAGCGGTGGCCGTTGAGGTCGGCCAGGGCGCGGCCACCCGGGGTG
Organism: Streptomyces sp. P9-A2; assembly: GCF_036634175.1. Classification (NCBI taxonomy): domain Bacteria; kingdom Bacillati; phylum Actinomycetota; class Actinomycetes; order Kitasatosporales; family Streptomycetaceae; genus Streptomyces; species Streptomyces sp. P9-A2. The sequence goes on along the minus strand of NZ_JAZIFX010000001.1, from coordinate 829,513 downwards.
AACCAGGGCCGGGAGGCACGCACGGCCTGCACCGGCGCGCTGTCGATCTCGCTTCCGTAGCTGGTGAGCAGCTCGAGCCTGCCGTCACTGATCCGGACCTCTCCGGCCCGGGTGAGCGACCGCAGCCGCCTGCCGATCCGCACGCCCCTGGCCGTGAACTCCAGCTCGGCCATGCCACTCGCCCCCTTGTGCGCGTCTGCGCACGTCGGTGTACCGGACCGTGCTCCGCGGGCCGGCCCATGTCCTGCTCCAGTGTGCTCCCGTCCGGGACTTCGCTTCGCGGGAAGTCTGCCCGTCCCCGCCGCTGAGCACCAGTGCGCACGTTCCCCTTCCGGGGGCGTCCGAAGCATTCGCGCGAATGCGCCCCCCGCAGTCGCGTGCCGGATGCCGGAAGGTGGCGCCAAGGTGGGCCCCAGGCCTTCCTTTGAGCTCCCCAAAGGGGCGTTTATGCAGGTGGGAGGTGGTTCATGGGGTTCTATGATCGGTGTGCCGGCCGCGCGGGACGCCGTCGGCGCGCTCAGCGTAAGGAGCCCTGTCGTGAGCACTCCCCAGCAGTCCCCACCACCCCGTCACACCTTGGACGGGACCACCCTCGACGCCGACCACAGTGACCCCGGCTACCGCGACTGGCTGAAAGAAGCCGTGCGCAGGGTCCAGGCCGACGCCAACCGGTCGGCCGACACCCACCTGCTGCGTTTCCCGCTGCCGGACCGGTGGGGCGTGCACCTCTATCTCAAGGACGAGTCGACGCACCCGACCGGCAGCCTCAAGCACCGGCTCGCCCGCTCCCTCTTCCTCTACGGACTGTGCAATGGCTGGATCCGTCCGGGCCGCCCGGTGATCGAGGCCTCCAGCGGCTCGACCGCCGTGTCCGAGGCGTACTTCGCGAAGCTGATCGGGGTGCCCTTCATCGCCGTCATGCCGCGCACGACGAGCGCCGAGAAGTGCCGCCTGATCGAGTTCCACGGCGGCCGGTGCCACTTCGTGGACGACCCACGCGCCATGTACGAGGCGTCGGCCGCCCTCGCGGCGGAGACCGGCGGCCACTACATGGACCAGTTCACCTACGCCGAACGCGCCACGGACTGGCGGGGAAACAACAACATCGCCGAATCCACCTTTCGCCAGCTGAGGTCGGAGCCCCATCCGGAGCCCGCCTGGATCGTCGCCACGGCCGGCACCGGCGGTACCTCGGCGACCTTCGCCCGCTACGTCCACTACATGCAGTACGACACCCGCATCTGTGTCGCCGACCCCGAGAACTCCTGCTTCTTCGAGGGCTGGACCACCGGCGATCCGGACGTCACCTGCGACCGGGGCTCCCGCATCGAGGGCATCGGCCGGCCCCGGATGGAACCGAGTTTCGTGCCCGGCGCGATCGACCGGATGATGAAGGTCCCCGACGCGGCCGCCGTCGCCGCCGTACGCTCCCTGGAGCAGGCGATCGGCCGCAAGGCGGGCGGCTCCACCGGCACCGGGTTGTGGAGCGCGTTGAAGATCGTCGCCGAGATGGTGGCCGAGGGGCGGCCGGGGAGCGTGGTGACGCTGCTGTGCGACCCGGGGGACCGCTACCTCGACAAGTACTATTCGGACGCCTGGCTGGCCGCCCAGGGCCTGGACGTCGCTCCGTACACGGCGACGATCGAGACGCTGCTGCGGACAGGAGCCTGGCCGGGCTGACGGCGACCGCCGCGCGCACGGTCGCCGTCAGCCCGTGGTGTCGGGTGACTTCCGGCCGAAGAGCCGGAGGGCGGAGGGACCGGGGGCCGGGAACCGAGTTCCTGCGGCCCGGTCAGACGTCCGAGGGTTCCGCCGGTTCCTCGGGCTCGCCCGCCACGACCAGCCGCGGCAGATGCTCGGAGATCTCGTCGCGGGCCTCGGCCGGCAGTCCGGAGTCCGTCACCAGCGTGTCCACCTGGTCCAGGGACGCGAAGGAACTCAGGCCCACCGTGCCCCACTTGGTGTGGTCGGCCACCACGACCACCCGTCGCGCAGACTGCATCAGACGCCGGTTCGTCTCGGCCTCGGCGAGGTTGGGCGTCGACAGCCCGGCCTCGATCGATATCCCGTGCACGCCGAGGAACAGCAGATCGAAGTGGAGCGCCGCGATCGCCTGGTCCGCCACCGGCCCCACCAGTGAGTCGGACGGCGTGCGCACACCGCCGGTCAGGACGACCGTGGCCGCACCCTGGCGGGGGTCCGAGGTGCGCTGGGCCGCGTGGAAGACGTCCGCCACCCGCACCGAGTTGGTGACCACGGTGAGGTCGGGCACGTCGAGCAGCCGGCCGGCCAGCGCGTACGTCGTCGTACCGCCCGAGAGGGCGATCGCCGCGCCCGGCGGGACCAGTTCGGCCGCCGCTCGCGCGATGTCCTCCTTCGCGCTCAGCTCCAGACCGGACTTGGCTTCGAAGCCGGGCTCATGGGTGCTGGCCTCGACCAGCGGGACCGCGCCGCCGTGCACCTTCTCCAGCACGCCCTGCCGGGCGAGTGCGTCGAGGTCGCGGCGGACCGTCATGTCCGACACGCCGAGCTTACGGGTCAGTTCGTTGACCCGGACTCCGCCGCGGCGCCGGACCTCGTCGAGGATCAGGGTGCGCCGCTGCTCCGCGAGGAGGTTCTGATTCTCGCTCACGTACGCTCCGGTCCTTTCGCAGCCAAGCCGTCCGACACGCCCCGCGCACCCGGTCCGACTGGCACGTTCCTCCCGCCGCCGGTGCGTCGGCGTCCCATCCTCGCATGCCGGGGCAAGGGCGGCGCACCCAGCTTTCGTCGCGAACATGTCATGGTTGTCCCGTGGGTCGTCCGTTCGTCACCCGGATCGGGGAGATTCCGTGAGGAGAGGTGTCAGCCGCTCCGGCGGGGGGATCCTGTTGCCCGCACGGACGGATCCGACGGCGTGTCACGGGGGAAGTGCGAAGCAGTGGAACATACGCGGGAAGACAGACCGGCCGAGCGGGCCGAGACCACGGACGGCCCCGCCGAGCGGCCGGAGGACTCGGGGACCGCCCTGGAACTCCTGGTCCACGGAGTGGGCGGCGCCACCCCGCAGGACATGCTGAACGATCCGCGCACCGTGCGGATCGCCGGCGACGACGTCGCCGCCATATTCCGGCGCGCCGACGACGTCCGCGCGGAGCGCCCGCCCGCCGGCCACCGGCACGGACCGGTCCCCGAGGCCTACGTCTGGTGCAACCTCACCTCCGGGAACGGCACCCGCGCCCTGTGGCTGTTGCTGCTGCCCTTCATGGTGGTCAACCTCGCCCACTGGATGCGCCCGGCGGCCCGAGGCCGCAGACGCCTCACCCGGCTGTACGGACTGCTGGTGCGGCTGGCCGGACTGAGCCTGACGGTGCTGCTCGTCGCGGCGGCGTGCGAGGTCGCCCTCGACCTGTCGGCCTGGCAGTGCGCGGGCACGCGGGCGTGCGCCGACCGGCACTCCTGGCTCGGCTTCCTCTCCCCCGAGGCATCGGACGACGGCTGGTGGAGCGAGCCGGGGCGCCGGCTCGGCCTCGCCGCCCTGGTGCCCACCGCCCTGACCGGGCTGCTGTGGTATCTGTCCCTGCGCACCTGGAGCGCGTACGAGTCCCAGCAGCCGATGACCCACGAGACCGAGCCCGAGGACGGCGGCCCCACCGCCCTGAGCCGACCCGGTTTCTGGTACGGCCGTCGCCTGGTCGCCCGGCTCCGTGCCGCGCACACCGCCGCCGGACTGCTCACCGTCGCCTTCGCCCTCGCCCTGGCGGCCGCCCGGCACGACCGAGCACCGGGCGGATCCGCGGCACTGGCGCTCCTCGGCCCCCTCGTGCAAGCGGCCCTGTTCGCCGCCGCGGCCGTCGTGGTGTGGGTGGTCTGCCGCCGCGGCCGCACCGACCGCCGTCTCGACGACGCCCTCGACGCACACCTGCTGCGCCTGCTGCCCCTGGCCGCGCTCCTCCTGCTCGCCCTCACCCTGGTGTACGCCGGATGGCGCCGCCCCGGCTGGGACTCGGCGGGCCGGCTCCCCGGCGACATGGCCTTCGGCGCGACCGCCCTCGTCCAGGGCCTGCTCGTGATCGTCCTCGCCGGTGTCGCCCACGCCCTGCATCGCAGCGCCCCCGACCGGCGCGCCGCCATGCGGGGCCTGGCCGGACCGGCCGTCGTGATGCTGGCCTGCGCGCTGGGCGGCGTGATGTCCGGCGGCGTGGCCCAGCGCGTCTCCGACTGGCTGGACGGCACCGGGACGTCGATCCCCGGGCCGCCGGTGGTCCTGACCTGGCAGGCGGCCGTGATCCCGCCGCTGCTCGTCCTGCTTCTCGGGCTCTGCTGCTGGCTGGCCCGGCGGGCCTGGAACATCGCCCGCGACGAGCGTACCGCCGTGGCACGCGAGTTCCCGGGCGAAACCGGTGACCCCGCCCGCACCCGGCGGATCGCCAACGCACGCGCCATGGCCTCCCTCACCGACCGGGGACCCCGCATCCTCGCCGTCACCTCCGCCGCCACCCTGCTGCTGGGGGCGGGCGCCCTCATCGGCGCGCTGGCCACCGACCGCACGCCGGGCGAGGCCGCACAGGGAACCTACGCCGTCGTCCACGGCGCCGCCGAAACGGCGCAGGCCCTGGGCTCCTGGCTGATCGGACTCGGCTTCATACTGTTCGTCACCTGGGGCCGGCGCGCCTACAAGGACGCCTCCGCGCGGCGCACGATCGGCATTCTGTGGGACGTCGGCACCTTCTGGCCCCGTGCCGCCCACCCCTTCGCCCCGCCCTGCTACGCCGAACGCGCCGTGCCCGACCTGACCTGGCGGATCGAGACCTGGACGCGGGCCACCGGCGGACGCCTGGTGCTCTCCGGCCACTCCCAGGGCAGCGTCCTCGCCGCCGCCGCGGCCTGGCAGCTCACCCCGTCCACCCGGAGGCGCGTCGCCCTGCTCACCTACGGCTCCCCGCTGGAGCGGCTGTACGGCCGCTGGTTCCCCGCCCACTTCGGACCGGACGCGCTCGGCGCGCTGCACCAGGACGTCGACTGCTGGCGCAACCTCCACCGCCGCACCGACCCCATCGGCGGCCCGGTGCGGCTGCCCGGCGACTGCGGCCCCGAGGTGGACCGCCCCCCGCTCAAGGACCCACTGGCGTACGGCCGCACCGGGAGCCACCCACTGCCCGCCCCGATCCTCGGCCACTCCGACTACCAGGCGGACCCAGCCTTCGCCGAGGAACGCCGACGGCTGCTCGCCCGGCTGCGACCGGACGTCCCGGCACCGCGCCGCACGGGAGACCTCGACGACGGCGCCCGCACCGGCACGGAGGCGCCCACCGCGTGAGAGGCGAGTCGCGACGCGTGCGGTGCCCTCCGGATCAGGGCAGCTCGGGGAGGTCCTCGGCGAAGAGCAGGGTCAGGTCGTCCGTGTTCGGCTCCGGCAGCTGGGCGACCCGGCTCGCGTGCCGCTCCACCATCGCCTCGAACGTCTGCCGCGCCGTACGGCCGTTGCCGAAGGCGGGGCCCCTGGGCATCTCCGTGAAGTACTTCAGCAGGCCTTCCGAGGCACCCGGCGCCAGCCGGTACTCGTGCTCCTCGGCCTGCTGCTCCACGATCCGCAACAGCTCACCGGCCCCGTAGTCGCCGAAGGTGATGGTCCGTGAGAAACGGGACGCCACACCCGGGTTGACGGACAGGAACCGCTCCATCTCGGCCGTGTACCCCGCGACGATCACCACGACCGCGTCCCGGTGGTCCTCCATCAGCTTCACGAGCGTGTCGATGGCCTCCTTGCCGAAGTCGCGCCCGGAGTCCTCGGGGGAGAGCGCGTACGCCTCGTCGATGAACAGCACACCGCCGCGCGCCTTCTCGAACGCCTCCTGGGTACGGATCGCCGTCGAGCCGATGTGCTCGCCGACCAGATCGACGCGCGAGACCTCGACCAGATGCCCCTTCTCCAGCACGTCGAGGGAGGCGAGGATCTCGCCGTACAGCCGCGCGACCGTGGTCTTGCCGGTGCCCGGGGAACCCGTGAAGACCAGGTGACGCTTGACGGACGCGGCCTTCAGCCCCGCCTGCTGCCGGCGCCGGCCCACCTCGATCATGTCGGTGAGGGCCCGTACCTCCCGCTTGACGCTCTCCAGGCCCACCAGCGCGTCGAGTTCGCCGAGCACGGTCCTCGACGGGCGCAGCTCCTTCTCGGGCCCGGGGGCCGGTCCGGGCGGGGCCGGTTCGGCGGACTGCCCGGGGACGGTGCCGAGGAGGCCGGGGGAGTGCTCCGTGGTCTGCACGGCAGGCGCCGGTGCCGACGGTGACGCGAGGCTGCCGCTCTCGTCGCTGCTGCAGTCCTCCACCACCGGGCCCCCCGTGCCGGGAGCCGCGCCGCTCTCGGCGAACTCGTACCCACCGCGCGCGCAGCGTTCCGTGCGGCACTTGCGCAGCGTCGTCCGGCTGCCGTCTATCACGTGGAAGCCGTAGCCTCCGCTGCCTGTGACCCGGCAATCGAGGAAGCTGCCGCGACCGCCGGCCGAGACGTAGACACCGGCCTCGGCGGGGGAGTCGATGGTGCAGCGCTCCACGGTCGGGTCGGCGCCCTTGGTGACGATCACACCGGTCTGCATCCCGTCCAGGGTGCAGTTGTTGAGGGTGCCGCCGCTGCCGTGGTCCCGGAACCAGGCGCCCGTGGCCGCCTCCCGGATCCGGCAGTCGTCGAGCTGGGCGGTGGCGCCGTCGCTCACCGACACGGCGGTGTTGCGCACCTGCGACAGATCACTGTCGACCACGTCCACGCGCGAACCGCGGTCGAGGACGAACAGGGCGTCCGGCACGTCGTGCACCCGGCAGGAGTCCAGGACGGCGGTGGCGCCGTCGCTCACCCACACCGCCGGGTAGTCACCGGTGCTGTCGAAGATCTCGCACTGATGGGCGTCCACGCGGGTGCCCGGGTCCCACACCGACAGGCCGTTGCGGCCGAACTGCCGCACAGTGGTACGGGTCATGGTGAGCACGGAGCGGGACCGCAGGTCGACCGCGTTCTCCGGGATGTCGTGGATACGGCAGTCGGCCAGCGTCAGCACGGCGTCGGTGTCGAGCGTGACCCCGTCGCCGGTGGTGCGGTGCACATCGCAGTCGGTGAGGTGCGCGGTCGCCCGGCCGGTCACCTGGACACCGCTGCCCCGCACCTCGTAGACCTCGCAGCCCACCGCCTCGAGCGCCGAGTTCTCCCCGGTCGCGGTCAGGCCCGAGCCGGCGGCATGGTGCACGCGGCAGCGCTCGAAGCGGGGACGGGCGCCCCCGCGTACCGCGACGCCCGCCTGCCCGGCGGCGACGACCTCGCACTCCTCGAACACACCGCCCCCGTCGTCGAGCACGGCTATGCCGATCCCCGCCGGATTGTCGACCGTGCACCGGCGGACCGTCGGCCGGGCGCCGCCGCGCACCTCGATGCCGGCCGCGGACCGGGTGACCACTCGTATGTCCCGCAGTTCCGGGGTGCCGTCCTCGACCAGCAGGGCGGGCGCCGCCGCGTCCTGCCCCTCCACGTGCAGGTCCTGGACCACCGCCGAAGCGCGTACGGTCAGCGGAACCCCGTCCAGGGGTGCGATGCGCACCGAGCCGGGCGAGCCCTCGGGACCGCGCAGGGTCACCGCCCGCTCCACGACGAGATTCTCCCGGTAGGTGCCCGGAGCGACGGTGAGGACGTCGCCTTCGGCCGCGGCCTCCAGGGCCGCGGCGAGCGACGCGTACTCACCTGTGCGGCGCCGCCACCGCGATGTGCCGGTGTGCGTCACCTGGACCGTGCCCTGTGCCATGGCGTAGCTGTGCCCCCACCTCGTCGTACGCGGGTTTTCGTCGATTCCTTCGGCCGGACCACCGTAGCGTGCGCACGGCCGCCGGATTGACCAGAGGCGGAAGGCGGTCAGCTTCCGGTGCCGGTCCTGCCCCAGTCGGGGCCCGCTTTGTCCCATGCCCGGTCCAGGGCGGCGTACCGGTGCCGGACCATGCGCCGGACCGTCAGCCGTCGTGCGCCCTCGATCAGGGCCGCCGTCAACAGGGCCGCGCCGAAGCCCGCGAGCACGGCGTGCGTCGTCGCCGTCGCGGTGTCCATCGGGCGGGCCGTCGTGCGGCCCCCGCCGTCGGTCCACAGGGGGAAGTGCCCGCCCGGGCGCGGGTCCTTCAGACGCATCAGCACCGGGCGTTGGTGCCCGGTGCCGTCCGGGGCGGTCCAGCGGGCCATGACCCGGGTGCGCAGGGCCTGGCCGGACGAACCCTCCGGGTCGAGCTCCGGGCGGGCGGGCTCGAGAACCCGCACCACCGTGGCCCGTACCTGGTGTCGCGCCTTGTGCTGTTCGCGCACGGCATGCTGAAGGGCGTCCTCGGTGGCGTTCCCGGCGAGGACACCGGCGAGCGGAGCGGCGACGAGGACGAGCAGCAGCGCCATGAGCGCCAGCCGGCCCTCGGCCAGGTCGGTCGGGCGGCACAGCGGATTGTGCCGCCAGCGCCAGAGCCCGCTGATCACCCGCACCGGCCGCACCCCCTTCCCCTCCATCCGTAATAACGCCGCAGCGGAGCCGTTCCCCCGAGAATCCGCCGAAGAGAGAGGGACGTCACCCCGAGGCCCTCTCATCGGCTTCTCGGAAAGGCCGACGGGCGGGCCCGGAACGCGGTTCCCGCGCCCGCTCGGGGAAGCCGGGCGGGAACGGAGGAGAGCCGACACGGCGTCCGCCGGGCGAGGCGGTGCGCACGAGCACCGGGACGGACCCCTGGTACGGGAGCCGTACGGCGGGCGGGTCCGCATCGTATTTGTCAGGCGAGGACCGTGACCGGGTCGCCGACCCGGACCGTACCGGGCGCGAGGGGCACCAGGTTCTGCCCGAACACCAGCCGGTCGCCGAACCGGCGGTGTCTGCCGAGCGAATGCAGGGGTTCCCGGCCGCGCTCGGCGGTGTGCTGGTCGGTGGTCGTCACCACGCACCGGCCGCTGGGCTTGGCGACGCGGAAGGAGACCTCGCCGACCGTGACGCGTGACCAGGTGTCCTCGGCCCAGGCGTTGGTGCCCTCGACGACCAGGTTCGGCCGGAAGCGGTTCATGGGCAGGGGCCCTTCCTCCGCGTGAGCACCCCCGGCGACCAGGGCGTTGAGCGCGTCGAGGGACGCGGTCGTGGTGAGCAGCAGGGGATAGCCGTCGGCGAGGCTGACCGTCTCGCCCGGCAGGGCGAACCCGGGATCGACCGGCCGGCGCGTGGCGGGCTCGTCCAGGTGCACCAGACGTACGTCGGCGCCGAGGAAGGCGCTGCACCAGGCGTGCACGGCGTCGTCCTCGGCCGGCACCACGTCGATCTTGTCGCGGAAGATCTCCACCCGCTCGGTGCGGCCGCCCGGCGCGGGCACGGACACGGTCACCGGGGCCCCGCCGGGAGCGGACAGCCGTAGGCCGCCGCCGGGCAACAACTCGGCAGCGGCCAGTGCGAGGCGCGGATGCCCGCGTTGGGTGACGACCCTCCCCCCGTCGTCGATCAGCATCCAGCGCCGGTCTCCGGTCGGCCCCCAGGGCTCCACGACGACCTCCCGGAGAGGCAGGCTCCGGAAGGCCTTGACCGGATGTACGTGAATCGAGTGCAGCAACGCGTTCCCCATGGAGCCATCGTGTCAGCCGGCGACGACGGCTCCATGGGTCTGCGGCCCGCGGGACGGCTCAGGGCCCGGGGCGCACCGCCCGGAACGGCTCAGTACCCGGTGAGTGTCGGGGACTGCTCAGTACCCGCGGTACTGCTGGTTGTTGTACGGGTCCTGGTACGGAGCCGGCGCCGGGCGCGGGGCCGCGGGGCGCATGGCCTCGTAGCCCGCGCCGGGAGCGGCCGGACGCGGCTGCTGCGGCTGGGACCCGGGGTAACCGCGCGGCGTGGTGGCCTGCTGCGGAATGTACGGCGCGTGCGCCTGCTGGAGCGGGGCCGGCTGCTGCGCCTGCGGATAACCGTAGAGGGGCTGGGAGGGGGCCGCCGGGAGCGCGGGCAACGCCGACGGGAGCGCGGGCAGATGACTGCTCGGCACGTCGTAGACGGAGGGGACCCGGATCGGGGCGATCTGCGGGGTGCCCCGCTCGGCCACGAGGGAGTCGTAGATCGGGGTGTCCGGGAAGGAGGCGGAGTAGTAGCCGCCGCCATAAGTGGAGCGGGGGGAGGTCATGGCCATAAGTTAAGCCCACGATGTGCTGGTTGGGGAGAGCGATAAGAGGGTTGTTTTCCGTGTCCGACGCACCCTGGGATAGCCAATTCGGGCGAAGTTGGATGAAACGGCTGTACTCCCTGGTGGTCATCTGATAAAAGCCGGATTTCGGCAGGGGGTGCCCGGGGTGATCGGCCTCTCCGCGCACGCCCTGTGGGAGTTCCCGCGCGCGGGTATTAGGTTGTGCGGGCAGGGCATGACGCATGCCGGGCATCGCCTGGCGAGGTGACACGTGATGGGGGTGGACATGTCAATGTCGAAGGGGTCGAACACACCGGTGCCGACCACGGCACTCCGGGTGGAGCTGGGATGGCGCACCGGCCCCGGAGTCCCCGACGCGGACGCCTCCGCGCTCCTGCTGGCCGGCGGCAAGGTCCGCTCCGACGGCGACTTCGTCTTCTACAACCAGCCTGCCCACTCCTCCGGAGCCGTCCGGCACGAGGGCAAGCGGAACGCGGGCGGGCAGGTCACCGACACCGTCCTCGTCGACCTGGCGCGCGTGGAGCCCGGCATCGAGACGGTGATCCTCGCGGCCTCCTCCGACGGCGGCACCTTCGGCCGGATCCCGGGCCTGTACATCGAGATCAAGGACGCCGCGCAGGGCACCGTCGCGGCCCGCTTCGACAGCACGGACGCGACCAGCGAGAGCGCCTTCGTGCTCGGCGAGTTCTACCGCCGCCAGGGCGCCTGGAAGTTCCGCGCCGTCGGACAGGGCTACAGCAGCGGACTCGAGGGACTGGCCACCGAATACGGCATCACCGTGGACGAGCCGCAGCACACCGTTCCCGCCTCCCCGGCGACGGCTCCGCCGGCCGCCCCCGCACCCCCGGTCGCCACGCCGACGCCCCCGGTGGCCCGGCCGGCCGCCCCGCCCCCGTCTGCCGCGTCTCCCGCCGCGTCGCCGGTCCGGCTCACCAAGGTGACGCTCACCAAGGCCGCGCCCTCCGTCTCACTGACCAAACAAGGGGGAACCTCGGGCGCCCTCCGGGTGAACCTCAACTGGCAGGTGCGCAAACAGTTCTCCGGCTGGGCGGGCAAGCTGGGCCGTCCGGTCGCCATGCACGCCGACCTCGACCTCGACCTGTGCGCCCTGTTCGAACTCAGCGACGGCAGCAAGGGAGTCGTCCAGGCCCTCGGGAACGCGTACGGGGCACTGCAGCGGCCCCCCTTCATCCACCTCGACGGCGACGACCGCACCGGCGCCGTGGACTCCGGCGAGAACCTCACCATCAGCCTCGACCACCAGCAGTACTTCCGCCGCATCCTCGTCTTCGTCACCATCTACGAGGGCGCCCGCTCCTTCGCCGACCTGCACGCCACGGTCACGCTCCAGCCGCAGCACGGCGCCCCGATCGACTTCTCGCTCGACGAGTGCACCGTTCCCTCGACGGTGTGCGCCCTCGCCCTCATCACCAACACCGGCGGCGACCTCGTCGTCCAGCGCGAGGCCCGCTACCTGGTGCCCGAGCGGGGCGTCAGCCCGCAGCGCACCGTCGACCGCGCCTACGGCTGGGGAATGAACTGGACCCCCGGCCGCAAGTGACCTCTGGCCACGCGCGGCTCCGGCAGCACGCGCCCCCCGATCGCCATGACGCCTGACGGGCCGCCGGTTCAGCCCTCGGCGGTTCAGCCCTCGTCGGGCACGGCGCCCGGACGCGGGTAGGTGCGGCCCTTCCAGGCCGCCCCCCGCCCGCGGTAGTGCTGCACCGCCGAATCGAGCGTCATCAGGAGGTACAGGAACGCGGTGAGCGGCAACAGGGGAGCGAGCCACAACGGCTGCCGGTAATAGCGCAGCATCGGGACGTACGTCCCCGTCATGACCAGCCAGGCCGCCGCACCGGCGGCCACGGCCGGCGTATCCCCCGCCGCCAGTCCCGCGACCACCGCCACCGGCGGTACCAGGTACACCAGCCCAAGACCCGCGACCGTACCCGCCAGCAGCACCGGACTGTGCCGCAACTGCGCGTACGCGCAGCGCGACACCATGCGCCGCAGGTCGGCCGGCCGCGGGTACGGGCGCACACTGTCCACCCCGTCCGCCAGACCCAGCCAGACCCGGCCGCCGCCGGCCTTGACCGCCCGCGCGAGCGCCACGTCGTCGATGACGGCCTGCCGGATGGAGTCCGGGATCCGCGCCCGCTCGGCCGCCTCCGCGCGCAGCAGCACACAGCCCCCGGCCGCCGCGGCCGTCCGCGATCCGTTCCGCCCGATCCGGCGGAACGGATACAACTGCGCGAAGAAGTACACGAACGCCGGTACGACCATCCGCTCCCAGACGCTCTCCACACGCAGCCGCGCCATCTGCGAGACGACGTCGAACCCTCCGGTGCGGGCCGCCGCGACCAGCCGCCGCAGACTGTCGGGCGCGTGCGCGATGTCGGCGTCCGTGAGCAGCAGGTACTCGGGCGCACACGCGCGTGCCAGGCCGATGCCGTGCCGCACCGCCCAGAGCTTGCCGGTCCAGCCGGCCGGCGGCTCACCGGGCGAACCCACGGTCAGCGGCAGCCCGCCGTGCCGGTCCGCCAGTTCACGCGCGAGCCGCCCGGTGCCGTCCGTACTGCCGTCGTCGACGAGGAAGACCTCCGCCCGCCCGGGATAGTCCTGGGCGAGCAGCGACGGCAGGCTCACCGGCAGCACCGCCGCCTCGTCCCGCGCGGGGACGACCACGCTCACCGCCGGCCACGGCTCCGGCTCCCGCCGGGGCGGGAGCCGGACGTCCGTACGCCAGAAGAAGCCCTGGCCGAACAGCAGCCACAGCCAGACGACGAGGGACACGACGGCGGTCCACACAAGGGCGCTCACGTGCGCAGTCTGCCCCGGACGAGCGGCCGGACACGGCCCATCGACTATTGTGACCGGGTGAAGATCGCGCTCATGGACTCCGGAATCGGCCTGCTGGCGGCCACCGCAGCGGTACGGCACCTCCGCCCCGACGCCGATCTCGTCCTCTCCCTCGACCCCGACGGCATGCCCTGGGGACCCAGGACCCCACAGGACCTCACCGCCCGCGCCCTCGCCGTCGCCGAAGCGGCTGCCGCGCACCGGCCCGACGCCCTGATTGTCGGCTGCAACACCGCGACCGTGCACGCGCTCACCGCCCTGCGCGCCCGCCTCGAACCGGCCCTGCCCGTCGTCGGCACCGTCCCGGCGATCAAACCGGCGGCGGCCGGAGGCGGACCGCTGGCGATCTGGGCGACTCCGGCCACGACCGGCAGCCCGTACCAGCGGAACCTCATACAGGACTTCGCCGGCGGCGTCGACGTCGTCGAGGTGCCGTGCTGGGGACTCGCGGAGGCCGTGGAACGCGCGGACGAGAGCGCGATCGCCGCCGCCGTCGTCGCCGCCGCCGAACTCACCCCGGACGATGTGACGACCGTCGTCCTGGGCTGCACCCATTACGAACTGGTCGCCGAACACATCCGGGCCGCCGTGCAGCGCCCCGGCCTGCCGCCGCTCGTCCTGCACGGCTCCGCCGGAGCGGTCGCCGCCCAGACCATGCGCCGCCTCGGTGAGCAACCCGCACCCGAGGCCCCGGCGACCGGCACCCTCACCGTGCTGCTGAGCGGCCGTGAGGGCGCGCTGCCCCCGCCCGCCCTCGCCTACGCGGAAGGCAGGCTTCTCCAGCAGGTCACCCCCACGGGGTGAGCCCCGGCCACCAGCACCCCGGCCACCCGCACCCCGGCTCCTGGCACACCCGGTCGGCGCAGTGGCGCCGGGCACCGCGGTCCCCGCGAAGCGAAACGTGAGTAATCTCGAAGGCATGAGGGACCACCCCCGCGGTGCCCACACCCCGCACCCCGATGTCTGGACCGGCCGCGCGACCAACCGGATGCAGTGGCTGCTGGCGCTGATCGGCGCCGCCTGCATGGCACTCGGCATCGTGCTGGCCGTCGACTCGGCCTGGTCGAGCGGCGTCGCGCCGCTGGCCATGGCCGTCGTCGGGTGCATCGCGGCCGGGCTGCTGGTCCTGTTCGGCACGCTCGCCTTCGTGCACGTCGCCCTGCGGGTCGACGAGGACCACCTGGAAGTGCGCTGCGGCCACATCGGAGTGCCGCGCCGCCGCATCCCGCTGTCGCACGTCGCCGGAGCCGAGTTCGTCCCGCACGTCACCCCGCGGCACTGGGGCGGCTGGGGCTACCGCTGGAGGCCGGAGAAGGGCACCGCCGTCGTCGTGCGCCGGGGCGAGGGCATCGCCCTGAGCCTGTGGGACGGACACACCTTCACGATCACCGTGGACGACGCGCAGGCGGCGGTGACCGTCATCCGCGCCCGTCTCCACCCGCACCGGCCGGACCCGGCAGGCTGAGCCACCGCACCGGGGCGGTCACGGTGTGCGCCGGGTCCCGCGTACGGGAGTGTTCGTGTCCGTCGGCCGCTCCGGTGCGCCGACGGCGAGCGGACCGGCCGTCGCGAGTCCCGCGAGCAGGTCCGCCCCCACCGGAAGCGCGGTGAAGTCCAGCGCGTTGCCCACCACGACGCCCGCCGTGTCCGGACCGCTCCGTCTTCCGCAGTCCGCATCCGGGCCGGCGAAAACCATCCCCGCGGAACCCACCCCGCACCCCCGCACCGTGTCACCCCCGACCTGTGACGGACACCGGCCGCCGACCCCGCGACGGGCCGGCACGACCGAGGCACCGGCGCACGGTAGCGGCTGGTGGGCGGTCCGGGGATGTGCGGGGGACGTGTTTGACGAGCCCCGCCTCCACCTGCGGCCCATCCCTCCCGTACGGCCCTCCCGTCGGCCGGTCTCCCGCGCGGTCGGTACGGCCGACGCCCAGGTCGGTCGCCGTAGACTCGCGGAGTGACCGTCATCGCAACCTCCGTCGGCGAGTCGGACCCGATGCCCCCGCAGACCGCGCCCAGCTCGTGGCACCGGTGGCTCGTGCGTCTCGTTCCGGCCGCAGCGGCAGCACTCTCCGGGCTGCTCCTCTACGTCAGCTTCCCACCCCGCACCCTGTGGTGGCTGGCGCTGCCCGCCTTCGCCGTCTTCGGCCTGCTGCTGCGCGGGCGGAGCTGGAAGGCGGGGCTCGGCCTCGGCTGTCTCTTCGGCCTGGGCTTCCTGCTGCCGCTGCTGGTGTGGACCGGTGTGGAGGTCGGCCCCGGGCCGTGGATCGCCCTCGCCGCGATCGAGGCGGTCTTCGTCGCGCTGGTCGGTGCGGGTGTCGCCGCGGTCTCGAAGCTGCCCGGATGGCCGGTGTGGGCCGCCGCTCTCTGGACCGCGGGGGAGGCGGCGCGCGCGCGCGTGCCGTTCAGCGGTTTCCCCTGGGGCAAGGTCGCCTTCGGGCAGGCGGACGGCGTGTTCCTGCCGCTCGCCGCGCTGGGCGGCACCCCCGTGCTCGGCTTCGCGGTCGTCCTGTGCGGCTTCGGCCTGTACGAGATCGCGCGCGTGTCCCTGGACGCCCGCCGTACCGGGACCGTGCGGCGCGTGGCGGCGGCCGTCGGCGCCCTGAGCGTGACGGTGCCCCTCGTGGCCGCGGTCGCCACCCGGCCACTGGTGAGCGACACGGCCGAGGACGGCACGGCGACCGTCGCGGTCGTCCAGGGCAACGTGCCGCGTCTGGGGCTCGACTTCAACTCCCAGCGGCGTGCCGTCCTCGACTACCACGCGCGCGAGACGGAGCGCCTGGCCGCCGCCGTCGACGCGGGCAGGGCCGAGCGGCCCGACATCGTGCTGTGGCCGGAGAACTCCTCCGACATCGACCCCTTCACCAACGCCGACGCGCGTGCCGTCATCGACCGCGCGGCCCGGGCGATCGGGGCCCCGATCTCGGTCGGCGCCGTGGTGGGCAAGGACGGCAGGCTGCTCAACGAGCAGGTCCTCTGGGACCCGGCGAAGGGCCCTGTCGACACCTACGACAAGCGGCAGATCCAGCCCTTCGGCGAGTACCTTCCGCTGCGCTCCCTGGTCGGGGCGATCAACGACGAGTGGACGTCGATGGTCCGCCAGGACTTCAGCCGGGGCACCGAACCCGGTGTGTTCAGCATGGCCGGCACCGGAGTGGGACTGGTCACCTGCTACGAGGCGGCCTTCGACTGGGCGGTGCGCGACACGGTCACCGACGGCGCCCAGCTGATCTCCGTACCCAGCAACAACGCGACCTTCGGCCGCAGCGAGATGACATACCAGCAGCTCGCCATGTCCAGGGTCCGCGCCGTCGAGCACAGCCGCACCGTCACCGTCCCGGTGACCAGCGGTGTCAGCGCGATCATCATGCCGGACGGGACGGTCAGCCGGAAGACCGGCATGTTCGTCGCCGACTCCCTGGTGCAGGAGGTGCCGCTGCGCTCCTCCCGGACCCCCGCCACCCGCCTCGGCGTCCTACCCGAGATCGCCCTTGTCCTGGTTGCCGCGGGCGGCCTGGGGTGGGCCGTCGGCACCGGTGTGCGCGGGCGGACGCGCCGGTGACGCGCGGTCGTACGGAGGACGCACCCCCTGAAGTGCCGTGGAGCGGCCCGACCTGCGCGTTAAGGTCGGGGCATGGCTACTCCTGATTTCATCAGTACCCTGCGCGTCTCCGCCGGTCACCAGTTGCTCTGGCTTCCCGGGGTCACCGCCGTCGTCTTCGACGATGAGGGCAGAGTGCTGCTGAACCGCCGGTCCGACACCCGCAAGTGGTCGGTGCTCGGCGGCATCCCGGACCCGGGGGAGCAGCCCGCGGCCTGCGCGGTGCGCGAGGTCGAGGAGGAGACCGCGGTGCACTGCGTCGTCGAGCGGGTCGTGCTGGTCCAGGCGCTGAACCCGGTGACGTACGGAAACGGCGACATCTGCCAGTACATGGACATCACCTTCCGCTGCCGTGCCGTCGGCGGTGAGGCCCGGGTCAACGACGACGAATCACTGGACGTCGCCTGGTTCGCCGTGGACGCGCTGCCGGAGCTGAACGAGTTCGGGCGTTTCCGCATCAAGCAAGCCATGGCTGACACACCCACATGGTTCGACCCCACTACTTCTGGCTGAACTGTGGGGCGCAACCACATGGGGCGGGGTAGGGGGGCTGCCTAGGGTCGGGACATGACCGCGCCCCACGCCCTCTCCACCCCCCTGGCCCCCCTGCTCGACCTCGGTGGCCGCACCGCCCTCGTCACCGGTGCCGCCGGCGGCATCGGCCGCGCCTGCGCGCTGCGGCTCGCGGCGGCCGGCGCCAAGGTGAGAGCCGTCGATCGGGACGCCGCCGGCCTGGAGGCGCTGGCCGAGCAGGCCCAGGACCTCGGCGGCGGCATCGAGCCGTATGTCCTCGACCTCATGGACCTGGACGCCGCCGAGGTCGCCGCCGCGGGCACGGACGTACTGGTCAACAACGCCGGACTGCAACTGGTCCGCCCGATCGAGGACTTCCCGCCCGCCGTCTTCCACACGGTGCTCACCGTGATGCTCGAGGCACCGTTCCGGCTCATCCGCGGCGCCCTGCCCCACATGTACGGACAGGGATGGGGCCGCATCGTCAATGTGTCCTCAGTCCATGGGCTGCGGGCCTCGGCCTACAAGTCCGCCTATGTGTCCGCCAAACATGGTCTCGAGGGACTGTCCAAGACCGCTGCTCTCGAAGGCGCACCCCATGGTGTCACCTCGAACTGTGTGAACCCCGCCTATGTGCGCACCCCACTGCTCGAGAAGCAGATCGCCGACCAGGCACGGGCGCACGGCGTCCCCGAGGAGGAGGTCGTGGCCACCGTCATGCTGCAGGACAGCGCGGTCAAGCGGCTCATCGAACCGGAGGAGGTCGCCGAGGCGGTGGCGTACCTGTGCGCCCCACAGGCGTCGTTCGTCACCGGAACGTCGTTCGTGCTGGACGGTGGCTGGACCGCGCACTGAGCCACGACCGACCGGTGACGAGAGGGAAGGGAGAGCCGGAGCCGGCCGTCGCGCCACCGCCGCCCCCCTCACCCAGGAACCCACGCCGGATGTCACCCGGTGCCCGCTCGGCCATGTTGTCCACAGGCCCACGGCCCCCCGCCCACCGGGTTGTCCACAGGCCTGACGGGGTGGCCGTGGGATGAGGAATCCTGTGTCCATGTCCCGCGATCACCTGCAGCCCGTCGAGCGTCCGGCCCCCGGTGCCGTGCCGGACCGGACGCGCCCCGAGGACCGGTCCGCATCCGAGCCGCACGGCCGGTCCGCATCCGAGCCGCACGACCGGCCCGCACAGGGCAGTGCCGAGACGCCGTTCCTGGAACTCCTGGCCCGGGGCGCGTCAGCCGAGGCCTACGATCAGCCGGTGCTCCTGGCCCGTGCCGAGGGACTGCCCACCGAGCGGATCACCGCCCTCGAACAGGCCCGGAGGCTCGCCCTGCGCGTCCGCTCCGACCTGGAGGGACGGCGCCGCCGTGAGGCCGAGCTGTCCGCGCTCTTCGAGACCGCCCACGACCTCGCCGGACTGCGCGACCTGGACGCCGTGCTCCAGGCGATCGTGCAGCGCGCCCGCTCACTGCTCGGCACCGACGTCGCCTACCTCAGTCTGAACGACCCGGCCCGGGGCGACACCTACATGCGGGTCACCGAGGGCTCGGTCGCGGCCCGCTTCCAGCAGTTGCGCCTCGGCATGGGGGAGGGGCTCGGCGGCCTGGTCGCCCAGACCGCCCGCCCCTATGTCACCGACGACTACTTCCGGGACGACCGCTTCGAGCACACCCTCACCATCGACACCAGCGTCCGGGACGAGGGGCTCGTGGCCATCGTCGGGGTACCTCTCATGCTCGGGCACACCGTCATCGGCGTGCTGTTCGCCGCGGACCGGCGGGCCCGGGTCTTCGAGCGGGAACAGATCGCCCTGCTCGGGTCCTTCGCCGCACTCGCCGCGGCCGCCATCGACACCGCGAACCTGCTCGCCGAGACCCGCTCGGCCCTCGCCGGTCTGGAGCGCGCCAACGAGATCATCCAGGACCGCAGCGGAGTCATCGAACGCGCCTCCGACGTCCACGACCGGCTCGCCGAACTCGTCCTGCGCGGTGGCGGGGTCCACGACGTGGCCGCTGCCGTCTCCGAGGTCCTGGACGGCACGGTCGAGTTCACCGAGGCCGCCACCGCGCCCACTCGGGCCCTCGAGGCGTCCCGCGCGGAAGCACACGTGGTGCGCCACGGCCGCGACTGGGTCGCGGCCGTGTCCGCGGGCGATGAACTCCTCGGAGCCCTTGTGCTGCGCGGCCACCCCGGCCTGGACCCCGTCGACCAGCGCACTCTGGAACGCGCGGCCATGGTCACCTCGCTCCTGCTGCTCGCCCGCCGCTCCGCCGCCGAGGCCGAGCAGCGCGTCCGGGGTGAGTTGCTCGACGACCTGCTCGACGCCCGCGACCGCGATCCGCGCCTGATGCGCGAGCGCGCGGCCCGGCTGCACGCCGACCTCGAGGCGACCCACGCCGTACTCTCCGCCCGCATCGAGGGCTCCGCCGCCGACGCCGACGAGGAAGCGGACGCCCGCCGGCGTCTGTGGGCCGCGGCATCGCACCTCGCGGCGACCCGTCAAGGCCTCGCCGCCGCACGCGACGGCGGCACCGTCCTGCTGCTCCCCCTCGGCCCCGACGACACGGCCACCGAGCTGGCCCGCCGCACCGCCCGCCAGCTCGGCACGGCCGTCCACGAGCCGGTCACCGTCGGAGCCTCCGCCCCGGTCGAGCACCTCACCGCCCGCCCCGACACCGTGGCCACGGCCTACGTGGAGGCCCGACGCTGCCTCGACGCCCTGCGCGTGCTCGGCCGCTCCGGCGACGGCGCCGCCGCCGAGGACTTCGGCTTCCTTGGGCTGCTCCTGGCCGGGGAGGGCGACATCACGGGTTTCGTCGACCGCACCATCGGCCCGGTCGTCGCGTACGACCAACGGCGCGGCACCGACCTGCTGCGCACCCTCGACACGTACTTCGCCTGCGGCATGAGCCCCGTCCGCACCAAGGACGACCTACACGTGCACGTGAACACGGTGGCCCAGCGCCTGGACCGCGTCGGCCGCCTCCTCGGCGACGACTGGCAGAGCCCGGACCGCGCCCTGGAGATCCAACTCGCCCTGCGCCTGTACCGGTTCTCGGCGCCGGCGGGGGCGTAGGTACCCGTGCCGGCCGGGTACCGACACCAGGGTCGGCGCAGGCCGGGACAGCGCCGACCCTCGTACGCCCGGTGCGGGCGTACGAGGGTCGGACCGGTGGCGACCGGCGACCGTCGTGATCAGCCGGTGTGCGCGTCCTGCGTCGTGGCCGGCGCCTTGGCGGGGGTCCCGGCCGGCCCCTGTGCCTTTCCTCCCGGGGCGATCTCGTTCAGGTCCCGGTGACGGGTCTCCTTGGCCGCGACCACGGCGACGACCGTCAGGAGGCTCGCGGCGATGACGTACAGGGCGATCGGGGTGGAGCTGTCGTAGTCCGCGAGCAGCGCGGTGGCGATCAGCGGCGCGGGCGCGCCCGCGGCCACGGAGGAGAACTGGGCACCTATCGAGGCCCCGGAGTAGCGCATCCGCGTCGCGAACATCTCGGAGAAGAAGGCGGCCTGCGGCGCGTACATCGCACCGTGCATCACCAGGCCCACGGTCACCGCGAGGAGCAGGGCACCGAATCCTCCGGTGTCGATCAGCGCGAAGAACGGGAACATCCACAGGCCGACGCCGACCGCGCCGATCAGATACACGGGCCGCCGCCCGATCCGGTCCGACAGCGCACCCCAGGCCGGGATGGTGACGAAATGGATGGCGGAGGCGACCAGTACGGCGTTCAGCGCCGTCTGCTTGGACACGCCGGCCGACGTGGTGGCGTAGACGAGGATGAACGCGGTGATCACGTAGTAACTGATGTTCTCCGCCATGCGCGCGCCCATCGCGACCAGCACATCACGCCAGTGGTGCCGCAGCACGGCCACCAGCGGCATTCGCTCGGCGAGGGCCCCGGCGTCCGCCTCACGGGACTCGGCCTGTGCCAACGCCTCCTTGAACACCGGCGATTCGTCGACGGAGAGCCGAATCCACAGACCGACGATCACGAGCACTCCGGAGAGCAGGAACGGGATGCGCCAGCCCCAGCTGCCGAAAGCCGCGTCCGAGAGCACAGCGGTCAGGATGGAGAGCACACCGGTCGCCAGCAACTGCCCCGCCGGGGCACCGGTCTGCGGCCAGGAGGCCCAGAATCCGCGACGTCGCGCGTCACCGTGCTCGGACACCAGCAGCACGGCCCCTCCCCACTCACCGCCCAGTGCGAAACCCTGGACCAGCCGGAGCACGGTGAGCAGCACGGGTGCGGCGCTGCCGATCGTCGCGTGTGTGGGCAGCAAGCCGATCGCACAGGTCGCACCGCCCATCAGCAGCAGGCTCAGCACCAGCAGCTTCTTGCGCCCGAGCCGGTCCCCGTAGTGCCCGAAGACCAAAGCACCCAGCGGCCGGGCGGCGAACCCGACCGCGTACGTCAGAAACGACAGCAGTGTACCGACGAGCGGGTCGGAGCCGGGGAAGAACAGCTTGTTGAAGACGAGTGCGGCGGCGGCGCCGTAGAGAAAGAAGTCGTACCACTCGATGGTGGTGCCGATGAGGCTCGCGGCGACGATGCGCTTGAGGTTCGACGGGGCTGGTGGAGCGGTCGCGGGGGAGGACATCGGCACCACTTCCTGGCGTTCGACGGGGACGTTTGTGTGTCGCCACACGGTAGGAACGCGCAGATGAGAGGCGTATGTGGTGGGACACCATAGTTCTGGGTGCGGGAGTGCGTGCCCCCACTATGGGGGCAGCGTCGAGGTCTCCTCGATGGCCTTGGACAGGGTTGTGAAAGAGGCTGTCCGAGTTGCACTACTGGGGCATGATTCGGGGGCGCCGTGCTGACTCCCGTGCTGGTTCGGTGCTGACTGAAAGCCCACGTCATCACCTGTGTACCGGTACGCGCCGTTCCGCACCTGCTCCAGCGTCGTGTGAACCGGCGCCACCAGGTCCTCATCGGCGCCTCGCAGGTGGAACCTCAGCGTGAAGTCCAGAAGTTCACCGGTTGGCGGCGCGGACCGGCGGCGATGCGGTGACGCCTTGGGCCGACCTGGGCAGACACGCCTTTCGGAGTCTTTCAGGGTGTGCCGTCTCATCTCCGGCGTTCAGGGCTGATGCGCAGGTGCGTCCGCGGTCCGGCGCCTGCGTGTCGCGGCTGCGCCGGCAGCAGCGGGTGTGGCGGCAGATGCTCCCGTTGCCCCGCCGGACGAGCCGCCGGAGCCGTCCGAGCTGTCCGGGGGGCCGTTCGGGAAGGTGCGGTTGCTGTCGCGGGGGAAGGGGTCCCGGCAGTCAGGGCCGCCGTCTTCGTCCCGGCCACGCAGGTCCACCTTGCCCCGTTGCTCCGGTCCGGCGCCGGACAGCCGTTGTCCGGGTCGGTCGGTTCGAGAGTCACCCACGTGCTGTGGGTGACCTCCTCGTTCTCTGCGGGGTCGTGCGCGCACGCGCGCCAGTCGTCGTAGTTCGTCCGAGGGCCGGCGCAGTCAGCCCGTGGCGGCCCGTTCGATCAGATCCGCGGCCGTATGCAGCCCGTCGCGCGCCCGGATCGTCTCACCGGCTTCGGTGAGGGCGCGCCGCAGAGTCGTATCGCCGAGCAGACGGCCGATCGCGCCGTGGAGTTGGGCGTCGGTGAAGCGGTACGGGTCGAGCCGGACGCCGTAATCCAGTTCGGCCATGCGCTGGGCGTTGTCGTGCTGGTCCCAGAACAGCGGCAGCAGGATCATGGGCTTACCGAAGTGGAGGGCCTCGGTGGTCGTGTTGTTGCCGCCATGCGTGATGACGAGGTCGACCAGCGGGAGGATCCGGGTCTGCGGCAGGAATTCCTCGCCCCACATGTTCGGCGGCAGCTCGATCTCCTCGTGCAGCGGGCCTTTGGAGACGATGTAGCGGTGCGGGGTGCGGGCGAGCGAGGTGATGACCCTGCGCATGAGGTCCACGTCGGCCGAGCCGAGCGAGCCGAGGCTGAAATAGATCAGCGCGCCGCCGTCGGCCAGGCCGGGCGGCAGCGTGAACCTCTCCTGCGTCTCGCGGACCGAGGAGTCCAGCCGGTGCCAGGTGGGGCCCAGCGGACGGGCGTCCGTGTAGTCGGCAGACTCGGGACAGACGTACAGGTTCAGGTCGCCCTCGTGGATGAACTCCAGGTCGGGCAGCGGACGCGCGCCCTGCTCGGTCACCCAGGCGCTGAAGTCGCTCCACAGGCTCCGGTGCGTGCGGTCGTACTCGGCGCGGAACTCGTCCCACTCGCTCCGGTCCCCGGCCGGGTACCCGGAGAACGGCGGTGGAACGTGCTCGCCTTTCATCTCCAGCGGGTTACAGGAAACGATCCGCACGAAAGGTACGCCCGCCGTGGTCAACGCAGGGAAGCACACAACGTTGTCCTCGACGATCACATCCGGCCGGACCCGGTCGATGATCTCCTTCATCTGCGGTTCGCAGTACCGGGCGCCGGAGACCAGCTCCTCCCACACCGGCTTGATCCAGGTGCCCAGCTGCTCGATGGTCGGCTTCCGGAACTCGGGCGCGGTGTCGCGTATGAAATCTTTCCAGAACTGGCCCGCGTCCTGGGGTTGTTCGGGCGGCGGGGCCAGATCGACCAGGTCCTCCTCGAAACCGAGCGGCGCGAGGCGGCCCTTCCAGGACGCCTCCGCGGCGAACACCACACGGTGCCCCCGGCGGCGCAGGACACCCCCGATCCCTACGCAGTTGTTCGTCGGCCCGTACGCGCTCTCCGGTGCGAAGAGGATGGTCAGGGGTCGTAACGATCTTCCCGTAGGCGACAAGCCCAACTCCTTTATCAGCCAAGGCGGTTCCGAAGTCTCACACCGGATCCGAACGCTGGGCAAGACCGCCGGGACCGCCGCCCTCGGGTCGCCGCTCGTAGTTGCGGACCGGACGGCGTGAGCGCATAGCCACTCGAACGTGTGCTCCATCAGCCATTTCTTGGGCAGCACGATGACCCCTGCCGCACCGTCGCTGCGTTCGGCCACCGTCAGCGTGAGCCGCCAGAGGGTGTGGACGGTATCGACCGGCTGCCCGGTGCAGCCGCCGTCGGCCCGCACCCGCGTGATCCGTCAGTGCCGCTCGCGCAGCCGGGCCGGCAGGCTGTGGCCTGCCTCCCGACAGGTGACCGACGCTGCTGTGACCGTCACGGCCAGCAGCAGCCCGAGGGTGTCCACCACGATGCGCCGCTTGCGGCCGTTGATCTTCTTTGCGCCGTCGAAGCCCCGGGACTCGGCCGGCACCGACGCGGGTGCTTTCACCGACGGTGCGTCGATGATCCCCGCTGTGGGCTCGGCCTCACGGCCCTCGTGCTCACGCACCCGTCCGCGCAGCCGGTCGTGGAACTCGGCGATCAGCCCGTGCTCGCGCCGACGGCGAAAGAGGGCGTGGACCCCGCCCCGGGCGGGAAAGTCCGCCGGCGTCGCCCGCCAGGAGATCCCGCCCGCGACCAGGTCGGATCGCGTCCAGCATCTGGTAGTGGCAGTAGCCCTCGGGCTGCCCGCCCCTGCCCTGAAGCCGGGCCGGCACCGGCAGTAGCGGCCGGCTGGCCGCCCGCCCCAGCGGGAAACCTGTTGACCTGCACGTTCCATGACCGGTCGAGATATGGCTTCTCAGGGCAGGTGCAGGTCGGAATCCAGGTCTTGGTCCAGGTCCTTGCGCGGGTTCGCGTCCTGATCCCGGGCGGGGTCCGGTTCCTGTTCCGGGTCGGGGCCCGACCCCTGGTCGAGTTCCCCGTGCGCGGTGCGCAGGGGTGTTTCCCGCATCAGCAGGACGGCGGTCAGCGCGAGCAGGGCGAAGGGCACGGCGGTGGCGAACACGTCGCCGAAAGCCTGCCCGTACACCGTCTGGACGCTCTCCACGGCCGAGGGCGGCAGCGCGCCCAGGTCCGGCAGGCCGCCGTCGAGTCCGGTCCCGGCCGCGGCGTGTGCGCAGGACAGGGCGTCCACGCGGGCGGTGAGCAGGGAGCCGAGTGCGGCGAGCCCGAGTACACCGCCGAGGCTGCGGGAAAGGACCACCAAGGTGGTGGTGGCGCCCAGGCCGTCCGGCGGCGCCGCGTTCTGGGCGATCAGCACGAGGTTCTGCGAGACGATGCCGACGCCCGCGCCGCCCGCGAACAGAGCGGCGCTCACCAGCGGCAGTGGGGTGTCCGCCTCCACGGTGCCCATGAGTGAGAAGCCGAGGACGAGCAGCAGGCCTCCGACGGCCAGGAGGCGTTTCCAGCGGCCTCGCGCGGCGATCAGACGGCCGGCGACGCCGGAGGCCACCAGCAGACCCGCGACCATCGGCAGGGTCAGCAGGCCCGACACGGCCGGTGACTGCGCCCGGGCGGTCTGGAAGTACTGACCCAGCAGGGCGGGGGCGGCGAACAGCGCCGGTCCGACCGCGAAACCGGCGAGCGCCGCCAGGGCGATGGTGCGGTCGCGCAACAGGCGCAGCGGCACCAGCGGATCGGCGGCCCGTGACTCGCGACGGACGAACAGCACGGCCAGGACGAGCACGGCACAGGCCGCTCCCGCGGTCGGCCAGGACACCCACGGGACGCCGTCACCGGCCCGGGTGACGGCGAGGAGGAGCGTACCGACCGCGGCGGTGAGCAGGGCCGCGCCCCAGAGGTCGGGGCGGGATCCGCGCGTCGCGCGCCCGGAACCGGCCCCGGGCGCGGGCAGCCGCAGTGTCCGGTGGAGGGTGAGTCCGGCGCCGGCCGCGAGGAGCACGCCCAGATGGAAGCAGCCGCGCCAGCCCACCCCGGGGGTGTCGGCGAGGAGGCCGCCGAGCGGGGGACCGGCGACCGTTCCGGCCGTGACGACCAGCGTGATGCGGCCGTTGTACCGGCCACGCTCTCGTGGCGGGACCAGCGCGGCCATGATGACCTGGGCCAGCGCGTTCACCCCGCCGGCCCCCAGCCCCTGCACGGCCCGGCCCGCGATGAGCTGCCCGACGTCACCGGCCAGCGCGCACCACGCCGACCCGAGGGCGAACAGGCCGAGCGAGCACTGGATCAGTGTCTTGCGGTCCGTGAGGTCGGCGAGCTTCCCCCAGAGCGGCAGACTCAGCGTGGAGGAGACCATCGTGGCCGCGACGACCCAGGTGAAGGCGGCCTGGCTGCCGTCCAGGTCGGCGACGACGCGGGGCAGCGCGGTGACGACCACGGTGCCGGCCAGCAGGCCGGCGAAGAGGCCGAGCAGCAGGGCGCGGAACGCGCGGCGGGTTTCGGCGGGACTCATCAGGAGGGTGCCGAGCTGCGCCATGAGGATCCTCGGGGGTCGCTGCCGCACGGCGCGGCGGGAGGGGTCAGGGAAAGCATCGGGAAAGCATCGGGAAGGGATGGGGAGGGGGCTGGGAGGGGCGGGGCGCGGTGAGTGCCGGCGGATGGCCCGGGGGAAGCGGAACCGAAGAGGCGCCGCGACGGTTCGATGATGGCATCCGGCCGCGGACGGCGGATGACGCCCCGGACCGTACAGATCACCGCAGTTGGGGGAAAGTTCAGCCGAGTGAACAAGAGGTCCCCGCAGGTGATGCCGGGGTGAATACCGGGCGTGCGCCACAGGCGGAATACGCGGTTTCCGACCCGGCGCCGACCGCCGCGGAGGCCCCGCGCGGTGCGGGACAGTTCACCTGAAGATCATTTTCCGTGAGCGGGCACCCCGACCGGTCAACTCGCCGTGCTAGACACCGAGGTGACAGCCAATCACCACTGACCGAGGTCGGCCGACGCGGTGAATGCCGTGGTCACCAGGGTTTTCCCGGTCCGGTACCGAGATCGGGCCACGCTCGCCGTTCATCCGTATGCCTGGGAGTTACGTACGTGCTAGACGACCATCCTTGTGGCCTGCCGCTGACCCCGGGACAGTCGGGCATCTGGTTCGGCCAGCAGTTGGCCCCGGAGAGCCGCGCCTACCACCTCGGCATCTACGTCGACATCGCCGGTCCGCTCGACCTCGCGCTGCTGGCCGAGGCGACGCGACGCTTCCTCGACGAGGCCGACGGGTTCCGCGTCCGGATCGGGGAGCACGCGGGCGAACTGCGCCAGTGGGTCGAGCCGACCGGTGCGTGGGAGCAGCTCTTCATCGACGTGTCGGCCGAGGCCGACCCCGAGGCCGCGGCACACGCCTGGATGAAGGCCGACATGGCGCGTCCGCGCCTCCTGGGCCACCCGCCGAACCTCACGAGCGCGGTGATCCGCGTCGCCGGGCAGCGCCACTGGTGGTACTCGGGCATCCACCATTTGATCAGCGACGGGTTCGGCGCCGGGATCGCCGTACGGCGCGCGGCGGCCGTCTACACCGCGCTCTCCGAGGGGCGCGACCCCGCGGAGGGCGCCCTGCGGCCGGTCCGGGAGCTGCTGGACGAGCAGGCGGCCTACCGGACCTCGGACGACTTCCGCGCCGACCGGGCGTACTGGCTGGAACGGATGGCCGGCCGGCCCGCACCGGCCGGGCCGGCGGAGCGGGCCGCGCGGCCTTCCGCCCCGGTGCACCGGCGGACCTCATGGCTGAGCCCCGAGACCGAGTCGGGGATGCGGAAGGTCGCGCGGAGCGGCCGGTCGAGCTGGCCGGCCGCCTTCGTCGCGGGCGTCACCGCCTATCTGCACCGGATGACCGGGGCGGACGACCTGGTGCTGGGCTTTCCGGTCACCGCGCGCGTCAGTTCCGTCGCGGAGGCCGCCCCCGGCATGGTGTCCAACGTCGTCCCGCTGCGGCTGAGGGTGGACCCCGGCCTGACGTACGGCGAGCTGACCGCCCGGGTCGCGGCCGAGATGAAGAACGCGGTGCGGCACCAGCGCTATCCGGAGGCGGACCTCGCCCGCGACCTCGGCCTCTCCGCGGGGGGCCGGCTCTACGGGCCGGTCGTCAACGTCATGCCGTTCGGCCAGAACTTCACCTTCGGCGGCCTCCGCGGCTCCCTGCACAGCCTGGCCGTGGGGCCGGTGGCCGACCTGTCGGTCGCCTGCTACGGCGGGCGCCCGGGACAGCGCGGCGCGATCAAGGCTGTCGTCGACGGGAACCCCGAGCTGTACTCGGCCGGTGAACTGGCCGGACACCACGAGCGGTTCCTGCGGCTGCTGGAGAGGCTCACCGCGGGGGACGACGCCGCCGCGCGGCCGATCGGCCACGGTGACCTGCTCGACGAGGACGAGCGCCGGCGCGTGCTGGGCGGCTGGTCCGGTGGTGCCGGAGCCGTCGGCGATGTCGCCCCCGCCGAGGAGAGCGACGCGGAAAGCGCACCGGAGAGGACTTCGAAGGGTGACCCGGGGCGCGCCCCGGAGAGCGACCCGTGGCGGCTGGTCGCGGCGCAGGCGGCCCGGACTCCGGACGCCGTCGCGGTGACCGCCCAGGGAGCGTCCCTGACGTACGGCGAACTGGTCGGCCGGGTGGCCCGGCTGGCCGGCGTCCTGGCCGGTCACGGAGTGGGGCCGGAGGACCGCGTGGCGCTGGCACTGCCACGCTCGGTGGACCTGGTGGCCGGAGTGCTGGCCTGCCTGCACTCCGGCGCCGCCTATCTGCCGCTGGACCTGTCGCATCCGGCGGAGCGGCTGGAACTCATGGTGGCCGAGGCACGGCCGGCCGTGGTCCTGACGACGGCCGAACTGGCCGAGCGGGTGCCGCGGGGCCCGCGACGGGTGCTGACCGACGGGCCGTGGGACGTCGCCCCCGCCGACGACCCTCCCCATGCTCATGCCCCCGCGGAGGCCGGCGTCGCGGCGCCGCCCGCCACGGTGCACGGTTCGGCCGCGGCGTACGTCATCTTCACCTCGGGGTCGACAGGCCGGCCCAAGGGCGTGGTCGTTCCCCGGTCGAGCCTCGCCAATCTGCTGCTGGACATGGCCGGGCGGGCCGGCCTCGGCGGCGGCGACCGCCTGCTCGCCGTGACCACGCCGGCCTTCGACATCGCCAACCTGGAGCTGCTCGCTCCTCTGGTGACCGGTGCCGCGGTGGTGGTGGCCGGACCTGACGAGACACGCGACCCGGCACGGCTGCGGCGACTGCTGCTGACCGAGGGTATCTCGGTGATGCAGGCGACGCCGAGCCTGTGGCAGGCGGTGTCCGCGGAGGTCGCCCCCGTCCTCGGCGGCGTCCGGGTCCTCGTCGGCGGTGAGGCGCTGCCGGGCGCACTGGCGCGTGAACTCGTCGCGTCCGCCGCGTCGGTGACCAACGTCTACGGCCCCACGGAGACGACGGTCTGGTCGACCGCGGCGGACCTGTCGGCCGAGGACACCGAAGCGGCGACGGTCACCATCGGACGGCCGATCGCCGGTACCGCGGTGTACGTGCTGGACGGGGCGGCGCGCCCCGTGCCGCCCGGCGTGGTGGGCGAGTTGTACATCGCCGGCGCCGGACTGGCGCGCGGGTACGCGCAGCTGCCCGGTCTGACGGCCGAGCGCTTCGTGGCCGACCCCTTCGGCGCCCCCGGCACCCGCATGTACCGGACCGGCGACCTCGTACGGTGGACGCGGGACGGCCGGCTCGCCTACGTGGGCCGGGCGGACCAGCAGGTCAAGGTGCGCGGACACCGTATCGAGTCGGGCGAGATCGAGGCCGTGCTCGAGCGGCAGCCGGGCGTGGACCGTGCCGCGGTCGTGCTCCGTGAGGACACGCCGGGCCGGCGGCAGCTGACGGCGTACCTCGTCCCGGGCACGGAGCCGGTGGCGGGCGAACACGAGCTGGCCGCGGCGCTGGCGCGGCGCCTCCCTCCGTACATGGTGCCCGCCGCCTTCATGACCCTCCCGGAACTGCCCCTGACGGCGAACGGCAAGCTCGACCGGGCCGCGCTGCCCGCGCCGGCGGCGGCCGTGCCCGGTGGCGGCCGGACGCCACGGAACCCGGTCGAGGAGACCTTCTGCCGGCTCTGCGCCGACCTGCTCGACACACCGGGCGTGAGCATCGACGACGACTTCTTCGCCCTCGGCGGCGACAGCGTCTCGGCGATGCGCCTGGTCGCCGCCGCACGCCGCGAGGGACTGGCCATCACCCTGCGCGACGTGTTCGAGCACCCGGCCGTGGTGGACCTCGCCGCCCGCGCGGTCCCGCGGGAGGACGCCACGGGCGACGCCTCCCCGGTACCGGAGCCCTCGGACGCCGCCCTGTTCGCCGAGACCGAACTCCGGCGCCTGCGCGCCCGCTACCCGCGGCTCTCGGACGCCCTGCCCCTGACTCCCGTACAACAGGGCCTGCTGTTCCAGTCCCTGCACGACGCGCAGGCCGACGGGGACGACGACTACACCGTGCAGCTCGGCTTCACGGTCGAGGGCCCGCTGGACGGGCACCGGCTGCGTGCGGCCTGGCACGCCCTGCTGCGCCGGCACCCCATCCTGCGCTCCGCGTTCGTCGCCGACGCCGCCGACGTACCGGCGCAGGTGGTGCTCGACGACGTCGAGCTGCCCTGGCGCGACGTGGACCTCACGGAGCCGCCCACGGACACCGAAGCCCGGGAGCGGGACCGGCGACTGCGGCAGGTCGCCGCCGAGGAGCGGGCCGGACGCTTCGACCTGGCACGCCCCCCGCTGCTGCGGATCGCCCTGGTGCGGCTCGCCCCCGAGCGGCACGCCGTGCTCTTCACCCACCACCACATGCTGCTCGACGGCTGGTCGCTGCCCCTGCTGGGCCGTGAGCTGTTCGCGCTGTACCACGACGAGCCCCTGCCGCCGGTGACCCCGCCGCGCGCGTACCTGTCCTGGCTCGGACGGCAGGACCGTGACGCGGCCCGCGCCGAGTGGAGTGCCGCGCTCGACGGGCTCGACGCACCGACGCTCCTCGTGCCGGACGCCGCCGAAGCGGCGGAGTCGGCGCAGGGCCGGTACACCGTCGACCTGTCGGCCCGTACCACCGACGCCCTGCGGGACCTGGCCGCCGCGCACGGCCTCACCCTCAACACCGTCGTCCAGGGCGCCTGGGCCCTCCTTCTGGCCGGGCTGACCGGGCGCGACGACGTCGTGTTCGGCACCACGGTCGCCGGCCGTCCCGCCGAGATCGACGGGGCCGAGTCCATGGTCGGGCTGTTCGTCGACACCGTCCCCGTGCGCGTACGGCTGCGTCCGGCGGACGACCTGCTCGGTGTCCTGCGTGGGATGCAGCGCCGGCAGTCGCGTCTCACGGCCGCCGCGCACCTGGGCCTGCCGGACATCACCCGCCCGACCGGGCTCGACCGGCTCTTCGACACCGTCCTGACCTTCGAGAACTTCCCCGTCGACCCGGCCGCCTTCCGGCCGGGCCCCGGCCTCGGCATCACCGGTCCGCACGTCCACGCGGGCACCCACTATGCGCTGACCCTGCTGGTGGTGCCGGAAACCGCCGGGCTCAGCCTGCGGTTCGGCTACCGGGCCGGCGTCTTCTCGCCGCAGGACATCGCCCTCGTCGGTGAACGGCTGGTGCGGTTGCTGGAGGGGCCGGTCGCCGACCCCACCCGGACCGTCGGCGCCGTCGACGTGCTCCTTCCGAAGGAGCGGCGGCAGGTGCTGGCGGAGTGGAACGACACCACCGTGCCGGTGCCGCCCGTCACCGTGCCCGAACTGGTCGCGGCACAGGCTGCGGCCACGCCCGACGCGACCGCCGTGGTGTACGGGGACGGCGGGGACGGTACCGAGGAGCTGACGTACGCCGGGTTCGACGCCCGGGTGGCGGCGCTCGCGGCGCTGCTGCGCGAGCGCGGGGCCGTGCCCGAGACCCGCGTGGCCGTCGCCGTGCCGCGTTCGGCGGACCTGCTCGTCGCCGTCCACGCCGTGCTGCGCGCGGGCGCGGTGTACGTGCCGGTGGACCCGGACCTGCCGGCGGAGCGGATCGGGCTGCTGCTGGACGACGCGGCCCCGGCCTGCGTCCTCACCACGCGCGGCCTCGTCGAGCGGTTCCCCCGGCTGAGCGGCCCGGACACGGTCCTCCTCGGGGACGGCGCACCCGCCGGTGCCGGTGGAGCCCTGTCCTCGCCGGTCCCCGTGGCGCCCGGCTCGGCCGCGTACATGATCTTCACCTCGGGCTCGACCGGCCGCCCGAAGGGCGTCGTCGTCTCCCACGAGGCCATCGCCAACCGGGTGCTGGGTATGCAGCGGGAGTTCGCCCTGACCGCCGACGACCGGGTGCTGCACAAGACGCCCGTCGGGTTCGACGTGTCCGTGTGGGAGCTGCTGTGGCCGCTGACCACGGGCGCCACGGTGGTCGTGGCACGCCCCGGCGGGCACCGCGACCCGGAGTACCTGGCGGCGGCCATCGAGACCCACCGGGTGACGACGGTGCACTTCGTCCCGTCGATGCTCCGGGTGTTCCTCGACGTCCTCGACGAGCCCGCCGCGGCCGCGGCGGGGGCCGGGCTGCGGCGCGTGATCTGCAGCGGCGAGGCGCTTCCCACCGAACTCGCCGGCACCTGCCTCCGCCTCCTCGACGTGCCGCTGTTCAACCTGTACGGGCCGACCGAGGCGGCCATCGACGTCACCCGGTGGACCTGCGTCCCCGCCGGGACCGCCACCGCGGTGCCCGCCGGGACGGGCACGGTCCCCATCGGTCGTCCGGTGGACAACACCCGGGTGTACGTGCTCGACGCGGCGCTCCGGCCGGCCGCCCCGGGCGTCGCGGGTGAGCTGTACCTGGCGGGACGCCAGCTCGCCCGCGGTTACCCGGCCCTGCCCGGGACGACCGCGCTCCGCTTCGTGGCCGACCCCTTCGGCCCCGCGGGCAGCCGCATGTACCGCACCGGCGACCTGGCGCGGTGGCGCGGCGACGGCACGCTGGAGTACCTGGGCCGGACCGACCACCAGGTCAAGATCCGAGGGGTGCGCGCCGAGCCCGCCGAGATCGAGGCCGCGCTCGCCGGGCACCCGGCGGTGAGCCGGGCCGCAGTGATCGTCCGGGAGGACGAGCCGGGCCGACGGCAGCTCACCGCCTACGTGGTGCCGGCCCTCCACGGGCGTGACACGGACGTGTCCGGGTCCGAGCAGGTACAGGCACAGGCACAGGTACAGGAGTGGAACGCCGTCTGGGAATCGGTCTACGCACCCGCCGCCCAGGCACCGTCCGCACCGAGCGCCACCGGAGAGCTTCCGGCCGGTCGACTCCCGGCCGGCGAACCCCCCGCCTTCGGCGACGACTTCGCCGGCTGGGACAGCAGCTACGACGGCCGGCCCCTCCCGTACGGGGAGATGAGCCGCTGGCGCGACGCGACCGTGGAGCGGATCCGCGCCCTGCGTCCCGTACGCCTGCTGGAGATCGGCGTCGGTGCGGGCCTGCTGCTGTCGCGGCTCGCCGGGGACACCGAGACCTACTGGGCGACCGACTTCTCCGCCGAGGCGATCGGCACGCTGCGCGACCGGCTGCCCGGCCGCCTCGCCGGCCGCGTCACCCTGCGGCACCAGGCGGCGGACGACACCGGGGGCCTGCCCACCGGGTTCTTCGACACCGTCGTACTGAACTCGGTGATCCAGTACTTCCCGGACGCCGGCTACCTGGACCGGGTGATCCGCGCCGTCGCGCCGCTGCTGGCACCCGGCGGGCGGATCTTCGTCGGTGACGTACGGGACCTGCGGGCCGCCCGCGCCTTCGAGACGGAGAAGCACCTCGTCCGCCTTCCTCCGGGCCGGCACACCGGCACCGCGGCGCTGCGCCGGTCCATAGGCCGGGCCCTGCTGAACGAGAACGAACTGCTCGTCGATCCCGCCTGGTTCACCGGACGGACCGGTCCCGGCGGTCCCTTCACGGCCGCGGACGTCCAGGTGAAGCGGGGCGGGTACCGCAACGAACTGAGCCGCTACCGCTATGACGTCGTCCTGCACACGGCCCCGGCAGCCGTGGCGGCGCCGCCGGCCGACGGCCACGACGCCGGCGACGGAACAGACCTGGACGGGCTGCGGCACACCCTGTCCACGGCCCGCCCGGCCCGACTGCGCGTGTCGGGGCTCCCCGACGAGCGCACCGCCCGGCAGGTCCTGGCGGCCGGGCGGCTGGCCGAGGGGGCCGAACCCGCCCGTGCCGCGCGCGTCCTCGCGGACGACGTCCCGGTGCCCGGCGCGGTGGACCCCGAGGACCTGTACGCCCTCGCAGAGGAACTGGGCTACCGCGTAGCCGTGGCGCCGTCGGTGACCGGCCCCGGCGCGGTGGACGCCGTCTTCCGGCGCAGGGACACCTCGGACTCCCCGTCCGGTGAGGGCACCCCGGACGCCGTGACCGGTGACGTGCTGTGCGCCTACCGGCCCGCGACGGAATCCGTCCCGGCCCCGGCGCGGCAGACCAACGAGCCGGGCCTCGCCCGCAGGCTCGCCGCGCTCCCGGCCGAACTGCGGACCCTCGCCGAACGCACCCTGCCGGAGGCCCTCGTGCCCGCCGCCTTCGTGGTGCTGGCGGAGCTGCCGCTCACCGCGAACGGCAAGCTGGACCGCGCCGCCCTTCCGGCGCCGGACTTCGCGGCCGCACCGGACAGCCGGACGCCGCGCGACGCGACCGAACAGGCCCTGTGCACCGCCTTCGCCCAGCTGCTGGGCATCCCGCACGTGGGGATCGACGACAGTTTCTTCGCGCTGGGCGGCGACAGCGTGCTGGCCATGCGGCTGGTGGGCGCCGCGCGCCGGGCGGGGATCGGCCTGGCCGTCCGTGACGTCTTCGCGCACCCCACCGTCGCGGCTCTCGCCTCCGTGGCGCGGGAGGCCGAGGACACCGACGTCACCGGATCGCCGGAAGCGGCACGCGAGGAGCCCCTGCTGCCGCTGCCGGCGCCGGTGCGCGAGCGGTTGACCGCCCCGTACCCGGGTCCGGTGGACATGCCGGTCCTCCCGCTGACACCGTTGCAGGAGGGGCTGCTCTTCGAGTCCCTGGCCGCCGCGCAGGCCCCGCGGGCCGGTGAGGACGGCCGGGCCCGGGTGGACGACTACACCGTCCAGCTGTCGCTCACGCTGGACGGCCCTCTCGACCCGGCCCGGCTGCGCACCGCCTGGGCCAGGCTGCTGGTCCGGCACGGCAGCCTGCGGGCCGCCTTCGTGTACGACGCGGACGCGGGCCCGGTGCAGATCGTCTCCGGCGAGGTGGAACCGCCCTGGCGGGAGACGGACCTGTCCACGACCGACGGGCCGGGGCGGGAGTCGCGGCTCGCCGAGCTGCGGACCGCGGAGCGGGAGGCCCCGTTCGACCCGGCGCGGCCGCCGCTGCTGCGCGTGGCGCTGGCACGGCTGGCCCCGCACCGGCACACGATGATCGTGACCTACCACCACATCCTGTTCGACGGCTGGTCGCAGCCGCTGCTGCTGAACGAACTGCTGACCGCCTACGCCGAGCCGGACTCCCGCTCCCCGGCGCCCCAGTTCGAGCGGTACCTGTCCTGGCTCGCCCGGCAGGACAAGGACGCGGCACGGCAGGCGTGGCGGCAGGCACTCGACGGTGCCGAACCGACCCTCGTGGTGCCGGTGACCGGCAGCCGGACGGACCACGACACCGGCGGTACGGCGTACGCACCCGGGCACGAGACCGTGGAGCGCCTGCTGCCCCCGGACCTGACGTCCCGCCTGACCGCGCACTGCCGCCGCCACGACCTGACACCGGCCACCCTGGTGCAGGGTGTGTGGGCCACCCTGATCGGCGCGCTGACGGGTCGCGACGACGTCGTCCTCGACGCTCCGAACGCGGGCCGCCCGGCCGACGTCGAGGACGTGGAGTCCGTCATCGGCCTGTTCATCAGCACCGTTCCGGTGCGGGTGCGCCTCGACCCGGCGCGGCCGATGGCCGCCGTTCTGCGCCGGCTGCAGGACGAGCAGTCCCGTCTCGCCGCCCACCAGCACCTCGGACTGCCGGAGATCCAGCGGCAGACCGGTGTGGGAGCGCTCGCCGACACGATGGTGGTGTTCCTCAACTTCCCGCTGGACCCGGCCGTGTTCCGGCCGGCGGACGGCATCCGTGTCTCCGCCGTCGACGGTGGAGTGGCCACGAGCTACCCGCTGCGGCTGCTCGCCACCCCCGGCGAGCGGATGCACCTCACCCTCGGCTACCACACCTCCGCCTACGACCGGGCCGCCGCCGAAGCGCTCATGGACCGGCTGGTGCGCCTCTTCGAGGAGCTCGGCGACGGCCTGGACCGGCCCGCCGGCCGCGCCGGAGTCCTCACCCCGCGCGAACGCGGCCACCTGCTGACCGCCTGGCAGGGAGCACAGGACGAGGCCACGGCAGCCGGCATCGTCACCGGCATACTCGAAGACCGGACGGCCACCGCCCCCGACACCCCGGCGGTTCTCTTCGGGGACGAGCGGCTCACCCACCGCGAACTGCACGCCCGTGCCAACCGCCTCGCCCGCCTGCTCATCGCCCGGGGCGCCGGGCCCGAACGGACCGTCGCCGTCGCGGTGCCCCGCTCCCCGGAACTGGTGGTGGCCCTGCTGGCGGTCCTCAAGGCCGGCGCGGCGTATCTCCCGGTGGACCCCGGTTACCCGGCGGACCGCATCGCGCACATGCTCGGCGACGCCGGGCCGGTGACGGTGCTGACCACCACCGGGGCAGCCGCGTCGCTCCCCGAGGACGTCCGCTCCGACGCCGTACGGCTCGACGATCCGGACACCGGACGCGCGCTGCGCGCCCTGCCGGACGGCGACCCCACCGACGACGAGCGCACCGCACCGCTGACGCCCGGCCACCCGGCCTACGTCATCCACACCTCGGGTTCCACCGGGCGGCCCAAGGCGGTCGTGGTGCCGCACCGGGGAGTCGCCGCCTACTTCTCGTACCTGACGTCCGGGATCGCCCGGCTCGGCCCCGACGACGTCGTGCTCAACCTGGCGTCCGTCTCCTTCGACCCCTCGGTGCGCGACATCCTCGGCACCCTGGCCGCCGGCGGGCGTGTCGTCATGGTGCCGTCCGACGAGGCCAACGACGCACGCGCCCTCGTCCGCGCCATGCGCCGCCACCGGGTCACCGTGCTGCTCTCCGTCGTACCGTCCCTGCTGGCAGCCCTGCACGAGGAGGCGGCACAGCTGCCCGTCGGCGAACGCCCCTCCCCACGGTTGGTGATGACCTGCGGCGAAGCGCTCACCGAAGGCCATCTCCGGCAGACGGCCGCCCTCGGGAACCCGCTGGTCGTCAACCAGTACGGGCCTACCGAGGCGACCATGAGCAGCACCTTCCAGGCGGTGGGCGAGCCCGGGGCACGGCGGTCCGGCGGGCGCTTCCTGATCGGCCGTCCCCGTCCGGGCGTCCGTGCCTACGTCCTGGACCACCGGCTGCGCGTGGTCCCCGCCGGAACGCCCGGCGAGCTCTACCTGGCAGGCCCCGGCGTCACCCGGGGTTACGCGGGCCGCCCCGGTCCGTCCGCCGAGCGCTTCCTCGCCGACCCGTACGGCGGGCCCGGCACCCGCATGTACCGCACCGGCGACCTGGCCCGCTGGACCGCGGACGGTCGCCTGGACCACCTCGGCCGCGCCGACCACCAGGTCAAGGTGCGCGGCCACCGCGTCGAACCCGGTGAGATCGAGGCGGTCCTGGAGAGCCACGAGGCGGTCGCCCGCGCCGTCGCGGACGTACGCCGGGACACGCCCGAGGGCGATCTCCGACTGGTCGCCTACGTCGTCCCGGAGACCGGAACCGGGCTCAGGCTCGGGAGCGCCCCGGCCCCGGCCGAGTTGCGCCGCCACGCCGCGGCCGGCCTGCCCGGCTACATGGTGCCCTCCGTGTTCGTCGTCCTGGACCGGCTGCCGCTCACCCCCAACGGCAAGGTCGACCGCCGCGCCCTGCCCGACCCCGGCGCCACGGACGGCTCCGCGGCGGACGGCGGCCGCGAGGCGCGCACGCCGCTCGAGGAAGTGCTGTGCGGCCTGTACGCGCGGCTCCTCGGCGTCGGCCGGATCGGCATCGACGACAGCTTCTTCGACCTGGGCGGACACTCGCTGCTCGCCACCCGCCTCGTCGCCCACCTACGCAACGCGTTCGGCGCCGACCTGCCGGTCCGCGCCGTCTTCGAGGCCCCCACGATCGCGGAACTCGCCGAACGCGTCGCCGCCGCCGCCGGCGCCCCGCCCCGTCCCCGTCCCGCCGCCGGCACCAGGCCCGACGACATCCCGCTGTCCTCCGCCCAGCGCCGCCTGTGGTTCCTGCACCAGTTCGCCGAGGGCGCCACGGACGGCTACCACATGCGGGTGGTGCTGCGGCTGCGCGGTCCCCTCGACCTCCCCGCGCTGCGCGCCGCGCTTGCCGACCTGACCGCCCGGCACGAGGCGCTGCGCACCGTCTTCCCCGACACCGACGGCCGCCCCCGCCAGGAGATCCTGGACGTCGATACCGAGCGGGCCCGCCCGGACCTGGAGGCGGTCCGCGTCGCGGAGGCGGACCTGACCACCGAGCTGGAGCGGACCGTCCGCCGGCCCTTCGACCTGGCTGCCGAGATCCCGCTGCGGGCGGCCCTGTTCGAGCTGGGGGAGGACGACCACGTCCTGGCACTGGTGCTGCACCACATCGCCGCCGACGGCTGGTCGTTCGGGCCGCTGGCGGCCGACCTGTCCACCGCCTACCGCAGCCGTACGCGGGGGCAGGCGCCCGACTGGGCCCCGCTGCCCGTCCAGTACGCCGACTACAGCCTGTGGCAGCACGACCTGCTCGCCGACGACGGCGCGGACGGGGTGACGGCCCGTCAGCTCGCGCACTGGCGGCAGCGGCTCGCGGACCTGCCGGACCGCATCGACCTGCCCGTGGACCCTACCGTCGCCGCGTCCGGTGACACCACCACCGTCGCATCAGGTGACCCCACTGGCACCGCACCCGGCGGCTCGTACCTCTTCCGCATCCCGGCACCGCTCCACGCCCGCCTGGCGGAGCTGGCCCGCGAGCACTCCGCCACCGTCTTCATGACGCTCCAGGCCGCCCTCGCCGCGCTGCTGACCCGCCTCGGCTCCGGTACGGACATCCCGCTCGGCACGGCCGTGGCCGGGCGCGGTGACGAGGTGCTGGAGGACCTCGTCGGCTGTTTCGTCAACACGCTCGTCCTGCGCACCGACACCAGCGGCGACCCGGACTTCCGCGAACTGCTGCGGCGGGTGCGGGAGACCGACCTCACCGCCTACGCTCACCAGGACGTGCCCTTCGAGCGTCTCGTCGACCACCTGGGCGTGACCCGCTCCCTGGACCGCAACCCGCTGTTCCAGGTGATGCTGGCCGCCCAGCCCGAGCTCACCCGCGGCGCCGTCGAACTCCCCGGCCTCACCGCCGAGCCGATCCGCGTCGGCGCCGCCACCGCCCGCTTCGACCTCTCCTTCAACATGGCCGAACACCGCACTTCCGACGGCACCCCGGACGGGATCGACGGCCGTGCCGAATACCGCGCGGACCGTTTCACCCCCGCGACGGTACGGCTTCTCACCCGGCGCTGGACCCGGCTCCTGGAGTCCTTCGCCGACGACCCGGACCTCACCGTGTCCCGGGCCGCCACCACCGCCGACGACGAACGCCGGCGGGTACTCACCGACTGGAACGACACCGCCATGGACGTCCCGTCCGCCACCGTGCCCGAACTCCTCGCCGACCGCGTCGCGCGCACCCCGCACGCCGAGGCCGTCGTCTGCGGCGCCGACCGGCTCACCTACGCGCAGTTGGACACCCGCGTCGACGCCCTCGCGCGCCGCCTGCGCGCGCTCGGGGCCCGGCCGGAGCGCCGCGTCGCGGTGCTCGTCCCGCGCTCGACCGGCCTGCCCGTGGCCCTGCACGCGGTCCTGCGCACCGGTGCCGCGTACGTGCCCGTGGACCCCGGCCTCCCGGCCGAGCGCATCGCCCTGCTGCTCGCCGACACCGACCCGGTGTGCGTGGTGACCACGGAGGAGGCGCGCGGCCTGCTGCCCTCCGCCGTGCGGGCCCCGGTCCTGCCGCTCGACGGGACGCCCGGACCACAGGACGCCTCCGGGCCCGACACCGGGTTCGAGGCGCCGCACCGCGACAGCACCGCCTACGTCATCCACACCTCCGGCTCGACGGGGCGCCCCAAGGGCGTCGCCGTCCCGCACCGGGCCGTCGTCAACCGGCTGTGGGGCATGCAGGAGCAGTACGGTCTCCAGTCCGACGACCGGGTGCTGCACAAGGCCTCCGCCGGCTTCGACGTCTCCGTGTGGGAGCTGTTCTGGCCGGTGCTCGCCGGCGCCGCCGTGGTCGTCGCCGAGCCCGGGGCGCACCGCGACCCCGCCCGGCTCGCCGAGCTGATACGGGACCGGTCCGTCACCACCGCGCACTTCGCGCCGACCGTCCTGCACGCCTTCCTGGACCAGCCGGCCGCCGTCGGCTGTACCGGGCTGCGCCGGGTGTTCTCGGGCGGCGAGGCCCTGCCCGCCGACCTCGTACGACGCTTCCACGACGTGCTCGGCGCCTCGGGTGTGGCTCTGTTCAACCAGTACGGTCCCACCGAGGCCACCATCGACGTCACCTGGTGGCGCTGCCCCGCCGACCCCGGGGGCCCGCCGCCGCTCGGCCGTCCGGTCGCCAACACCCGCCTGTACGTCCTCGACGCGGCCCTGGAGCCGGTACCGCCGGGCGCCTCCGGTGAGCTGTGGATCGCCGGTGCCCAGCTGGCCCGCGGCTACCTGGGCCGCCCCGGCGCCACGGCGGAGAGCTTCGTCGCCGACCCCTTCGGCCCGCCCGGCTCCCGGATGTACCGCAGCGGCGACCTCGCCCGCTGGACGGAGAACGGCGAACTGGAGTACCTGGGCCGCGTCGACGACCAGGTCAAGGTCGGCGGCGTACGCGTCGAGCCGGGCGAGGCCGCGGCCGCGCTCGGCGAGCAGGAGGGTGTGAGCGCCGCCGTGGTCGTGGCCCATGAGGCTCCCTCCGGCGGCCGGCGCCTGGTCGGCTACGTCGTGCCCGAGCGGGGCCGCACCCTGGACGGGGGACAGGTGCGCCGCCGGGCCGCCGACACCCTGCCCGAGTACCTGGTCCCCGCCGAGATCATGGTGCTCGACGCCCTCCCCGTCACCCCCCACGGCAAGCTGGACCGCGCGGCCCTGCCCGTTCCCGATCCCACCGGCACGGCGGACGGAGGACGCGCGCCGCGCACCCCGGCCGAGGAGACCCTCTGCCGCATCTTCGCCGAACTGCTCGGCATCGGTGCCGGGAGCGTGGGCGTGGACGAGGGGTTCTTCGCGCTGGGCGGGGACAGCATCATGTCGATCCAGCTGGTCAGCCGGGCGCGGCGGGCCGGTCTGGTCCTCACCCCGCGCGATGTCTTCACCCATCAGACGGTGGCCGAACTCGCGCGGGTCAGCAGGCGCGTGGACGACCGGCCGGCCGTCCGCGCCGAGGACGACGGGACGGGACCCGTCGAACTCACCCCGATCGTCCACAGGTTGCGCGAGCGCCGCGGCCCCGTCGAAGCCTTCCACCAGTCGGTGCTGCTCCAGGTCCCGGCCGGGTTGGGGGAGGAGC
The DNA here is from genome assembly GCF_036634175.1 of Streptomyces sp. P9-A2. Classification (NCBI taxonomy): domain Bacteria; kingdom Bacillati; phylum Actinomycetota; class Actinomycetes; order Kitasatosporales; family Streptomycetaceae; genus Streptomyces; species Streptomyces sp. P9-A2. Next base: position 788,052 of record NZ_JAZIFX010000001.1, on the reverse strand, counting down.
GGCTGACGGCGGCGGTGCAGGCGCTGCTGGACCACCACGACGCCCTGCGACTGCGGCTGACCCGGACGGCGGGCGGACTGGTTTGGGCGCTGGAGGTGGGCGAGCGCGGTTCGGTGGATGCTGCCCGGTGTGTCCACCGGGTGCCCTCGGTCGGCGCCGACGCCGGTGGCGGTGTGGTGGGGGAGATGCGTGCGGCGCTGGCGAGGCTCTCGCCGGGGTCGGGTGTGATGGTGCAGGTGGTGTGGTTCGACGCGGGTCCGGAGGTGTCGGGCCGGTTGCTGGTGGTGGTGCATCACCTGGCGGTGGACGGGGTCTCCTGGCGGATCCTGCTGCCGGATCTGCGGCAGGCGTGGGAGTCGGTGGCGGCCGGTGAGCCGGTGCGGCTGGATCCGGTGGGCACGTCGTTCCGGCGCTGGGCGGGACTGCTCGGCGAGCGGGCGCAGGACCCGGCACTGCTGGAGGAACTCCCCTACTGGACCGACACGTTCGCGGCCCCGGAGCCGCCACTCGGTTCCCGCCCGCTGAACCCCGTGCAGGACACGGTGGGCACGGCGCGGCAGCTCACGGTGACGCTGCCGGGGACGCACACGGCACCGCTGCTGTCGTCCGTCCCGGCCGCCTTCCACGGCGGCGTCGACGACGTGCTGCTGGGCGCACTGGCCCTCGCGGTGCGCCAGTGGCGCGAGGCGCGGGGCGTGGAAACCGACGGCGGGGTGCTGGTCGACCTGGAGGGCCACGGCCGCGACACCGACCGGCCGGACGTGGACCTCTCCCGCACGGTGGGCTGGTTCACCCGGGTCCACCCCGTACGGCTCGACGTCACGGGCGACGATCCGGTGGACGCGGCCAAGCAGGCCAAGGAGCAGCTCGGCCGGGTGCCGGGACAGGGCTTCGGCCACGGCCTGCTGCGCTACCTCAACCCGCAGACGGCCCCGCTCCTGATGCACTGCGCCCGGCCGCAGATCGGCTTCAACTACCTCGGCCGTATGACCACGTCCCTGGACGCCCAGGCTTCGTCCGCGTCCGGAAGCACAGCCGGAAGCACCGACTGGACGGTGGCCGACGACGCGCACGGACTGGGCGCCGGTACAGATCCGGCCACCCCGCTGCTGCACGCGCTCGACGTCAACGCGGTCGCGGTCGACGGGGCGGAGGGTCCGGTGCTGTCGGCGACGTTCTCGTGGGCGGGCGGTCTGCTCGACGAGGCCGAGGTGCGGGAGCTGGCCGAGCGGTGGCTGCGGGCGCTGGAGACCATCGCGGGCACGAATACCGGGACCGGTGGCCACACGCCGTCCGACTTCCCCCTCGTGTCCCTGACCCAGGAGCAGGTGGAGGCCCTCGAGGCCGCGTATCCCGGCCTGGAGGACGTCCTTCCGCTCTCCCCGCTCCAGGAGGGACTGCTCTTCCACGCCGTCTACGACGGCGGCGAGAGCGACGTCTACACCCCGCAGCTCTGCCTGGACCTCGAAGGTCCGCTCGACGCGGACGCGCTCAGGGCCGCCTGTACGGCGCTGCTGGCCCGGCACGCCAACCTGCGGGCCGCGTTCGTCCACGACATCACGGACACCCCCGTCCAGGTGATCGCCCGCGATCCCGGACTCCCGTGGCTGACGGCCGACCTGAGCGGCCTGCCCGACACCGCGCAGGCCGCGGAGAGCGACCGGATCGCGGACGCGGAGCTCGCCGAGCGCTTCGACCCGGCGCGCCCGCCCCTGCTGCGGGCCGCGCTGCTCCGCCTCGGTGACAAACGCCACCGACTTGTTCTGACGCATCATCACATCCTGTTGGACGGCTGGTCGGTGCCCGTCCTTGCCCGTGATCTGTTCGCCCTGTACGCGGCCGGGGGCCCAGCGGCCACGCTGCCCCGGGCCGCCCCCTACGGCGACTACCTGCGCTGGCTGGCCGCGCAGGACCGTGACGACGCGCACGCCGCCTGGGCCCGGGCTCTGGAGGGGGTGGACGAGCCCACGCTCGTCGCCCCCGCCGCCTCCGACCGGATGGCGCCGGCCGCGCGCCCCGGACGGGTGCACCCCGAGCTCCCTCCGGGCCTCGCCACCCGCCTCGTCACGTGGGCCAGGTCCCGCGGGCTCACCGTCAACACGGTTCTCCAGGGCGCCTGGGCGCTGCTGCTGTCCCGGCTGACCGGCCGTGACGACGTGGTCTTCGGTACGACGGTGTCCGGCCGGCCGCCGGAGGTGCCCGGCATCGAGACCATGGCGGGCCTGTTCATCAACACCCTGCCCGTCAGGGCGCGGCTGGACCAGGACCGGACCCTCGAGGAACTGCTGCGCGGCCTCCAGGACGAGCAGGCCGGGCTGATGGCCCACCAGTACCTCGGGCTGAGCGACATCCAGAGTCTCGCGGGCCTGCCCCGGCTGTTCGACTCGGCCATGGTCTACGAGAACTATCCGGTGGACGAGAAGGCCACGGCCCTCACCGGCACCTCCCTCACCCTCACCCGCGCGGAGACCCGTGAGGCCGCCCACTACCGGCTCATGCTGATCGCCGCACCGCGGGAGCAGGGGTTGTCCCTGCGCATCGAGTACGCGCTCGCCGCGTTCGGCGACGAGGAAGCATGCGTGCTGGCCGACCGGTTCGTGCGGGTGCTGCGGGCGTTCGTGGACGACCCCCACCGGCCCGCCGGCACGGTGGACGTGCTGTCGCCGGAGGAGCGGCACCGCATTCTGGCCGACTGGAACGACGTCGACGCGGATGCGGTGGAGCCCGCCGCGAGCGTCGTCGAGGCGTTCGCGGCGCAGGTGGCGCGTACGCCGGAGGCCGTGGCCGTCCGCTGGGACGGCGGGGTGCGGACGTACCGTGAACTCGACGAGCGGGCGGACCGCCTCGCGGCACGGCTGATGTCCCTGGGGGCCGGTCCGGAGGACCGGGTCGCGCTGCTGATGGACCGCTCGCCGGAGACCGTGACGGCGATCCTGGGCGTGCTGAAGGCCGGAGCGGCCTACGTACCCCTCGCCCCCGACCTGCCCCGGGCCAGGCTGGACGAGATGCTGCGGCAGACCGGGGCGTCGGTGGTCGTCACCGACGAGACCCACCGGGGCACGGCGCCCGGCCTGCTGCCCCGAGCCGCCCACTTCCTCGCGGTGACCGACGACGGGGTGACCGACGACGACCCGCGACAGGACCAGGCCGTCGCACCTCCCGTGGTGCGCTCCCACCCGGACAATGCCGCCTACGTGATGTTCACGTCGGGCAGCACCGGCGAGCCGAAGGGCGTGACGGCCACCCACCGCGGTGTGGTGAGCCTGGCCCTGGACCGTCACTGGACGAGGACGGCGACCGATCGCCCCGTCCGGACGCTGCTGCACTCGCCGTACGGCTTCGACCCGTCCACCTGCGAACTGTGGACGCCCCTGCTGAACGGCGGGGAGGTCGTGGTGGCCCCGCCCGGCGAGCCCGACGTGGCGGCCATCGCCCGGGCGGTCCGCGAGCACGAGGTCACCCTGCTCCTGCTGACGGCCGGGCTCTTCCGCGTGGTGGCCGAAGAGGACCCGGGCTGCCTCGCCGGCGTCCGCGAGGTGATGGTCGGCGGCGATGTCGTCACGGCCGCCACCGTCCGCCGGGTGCTGGAGCACTGCCCCGACACCGTGATCACCGACGCGTACGGCCCGACCGAGATCACCGTGTACGCCACCGCCCACACCATGGACGACCGGCGTTCGGTGCCGTCGACCGTGCCGATCGGCCGTTCCCGTGACGGCATGCGGGCCTATGTGCTCGACGGCCGGCTGCGGCCGGTGCCGCCCGGGGCGCCGGGCGAGCTGTACATCGCCGGTGACGCCCTGGCGCGCGGCTACCTGAACTGGTTCGCGCAGACGGCGGAGCGGTTCGTCGCCGATCCGTTCGGTCCGGCCGGTACCCGTATGTACCGCACGGGCGACCTGGTGCGCTGGACCCCGGAGGGAGTGCTGGAGTTCCTCGGGCGGGCCGACCACCAGGTCAAGATCCGCGGCTTCCGCATCGAACTCGGCGAGATCGAGGCGGTCCTCGGCGAGCAGGACGACGTGGCCGACTCCGTCGTCCTGGTGCACCGGGCGCCCTCCGGTGCCAAGCACCTTGCCGGCTACGTCGTGCCCGAACCGGGCCGCACCCTCGACACCGACCGGCTGCGCGCCCTGGCCGCCGAGCGGCTGCCGGAGTACGCGCTCCCGAGCACCCTGCAGGTCCTGGACGCACTGCCCCTGACCCGGCACGGGAAGCTGGACCGCACCGCCCTCCCGGTGCCGCACCCGGAGGGCGCGGGCAGCGGCAGGGAACCCCGCACGGAACGGGAGAGGCTGCTCTGCGCGCTCTTCGCCGATGTGCTGGGCGTGGAGCGGGTCGGCGCGGACGACGGGTTCTTCGCGCTGGGCGGGGACAGCATCATGTCGATCCAGCTGGTCAGCCGGGCGCGGCGGGCCGGTCTCATTCTCACCCCGCGCGATGTATTCGAGCGGCAGAACCCCGCCGCACTGGCACACGTGTGCCGCGATGTCGACGGCCCCGCCACCACGACGGAGGACGACGGTACGGGTCCGGTCGAGGCGACTCCGGTGATGCGCTGGCTGCGGGAGTGGCGGGGCACGGCGGAGGGTTTCCAGCAGTCGGTGCTGCTCCGGGTCCCGGCCGGGTTGGGGGAGGAGCGGCTGACGGCGGCGGTGCAGGCGCTGCTGGACCACCACGACGTGCTGCGGCTGCGGGTGTCCGGGGACTGGGCGCTGGAGGTGGGTGAGCGGGGTTCGGTGGATGCCGCCCTTTGCGTCCGTCGGGTGCCTTCCGTGGGTGCTGATGTGGTGGGGGAGGTGCGTGCGGCGCTGGCGAGGCTCTCGCCGGGGTCGGGTGTGATGGTGCAGGTGGTGTGGTTCGACGCGGGTCCGGAGGTGTCGGGCCGGTTGCTGGTGGTGGTGCATCACCTGGCGGTGGACGGGGTCTCCTGGCGGATCCTGCTGCCGGATCTGCGGCAGGCGTGGGAGTCGGTGGCGGCCGGTGAGCCGGTGCGGCTGGATCCGGTGGGCACGTCGTTCCGGCGCTGGGCGGGACTGCTCGGCGAGCGGGCGCAGGACCCGGCACTGCTGGAGGAACTCCCCTACTGGACGCACATGCTGGGCACGGACGAGCTCCCGCTCGGCCGTCGCGCGCTGGACCGGTCGCGGGACACCACCGCCACCGCCCGGCACCTGACGGTGACGCTGCCGGGTGCGCACACGGCACCGCTGCTCTCATCGGTCCCGGCCGCCTTCCACGGCGGGATCGACGACGTGCTGCTGGGCGCGCTGGCCCTCGCGGTGCGCCAGTGGCGCGAGGCGCGGGGCGTGGAAACCGACGGCGGGGTGCTGGTCGACCTGGAGGGCCACGGCCGTGACGGCGACCGCGCCGATGTCGAGGCGGACCTCTCCCGTACCGTCGGCTGGTTCACCCGCATCCATCCCGTACGGCTCGACGTCACCGTCTCCGGGGACGACCCCGCGGACGCCGTCAAGCGGGTCAAGGAACAGCTGCGGGCCGTTCCCGGCGACGGCTTCGGGTACGGCCTGCTGCGCCATCTGAACGCCGGGACCGTGACCGCTCTCGCGGCCCTCGCCGAGCCGCAGATCGGTTTCAACTACCTGGGCCGCACGGTCTCCGTGTCCTCGGCCGACTGGACTCCGCTCGACCGGCCGGGCGGACTCGACGGCCCGGCGACGGCACTGCCGCACGCTCTCGAGATCAACGCCATCGCGAAGGACGGCCCCGAGGGTCCGGTGCTGTCGGCGACGTTCTCGTGGGCGGGCGGTCTGCTCGACGAGGCCGAGGTGCGGGAGCTGGCCGAGCGGTGGCTGCGGGCGCTGGAGACCCTCGCGGGCACGAATACCGGGACCGGTGGCCACACGCCGTCCGACTTTCCCCTCGTGTCCCTGACCCAGGAGCAGGTGGAGGCCCTCGAGGCCGCGTATCCCGGCCTGGAGGACGTCCTTCCGCTCTCCCCGCTCCAGGAGGGCCTGCTCTTCCACGCCCACTACGACCACGAGGGCACCGACGTCTACACCGCTCAGGTCGAACTGGACCTGGACGGACGGCTGGACGAGGCGACCCTGCGGGAGGCATGGACGGCGCTGCTGCGCCGCCACGCCAACCTGCGGGCCGCGTTCGTGCCCGACGTCGCCGGCGTCCCCGTCCAGGTGGTCGTGCGCGACCCCGGACTCCCCTGGCGAGCCGTCGATCTGCGCGCCCTGCCCGAGGCGGACGCGGAGGCGGAAGCCGGCCGGATCGCCGCCGAGGAGCGCGCGAAGCGCCTCGATCCGGCGCGGGCACCGCTCATGCGCCTCACCGTCGTGGGCCTGAGCGACACCCGGCACCGTCTCGTCCTGACGAATCATCACATCCTGTTCGACGGCTGGTCGGTCCCGATCCTCGCGAAGGAACTGTTCACCCTGTACGCCGCCGCCGGCGGCACCGGCGCGGACCTGCCGCCGTCCACCCCCTACAGCGACTACCTCGCCTGGCTCGCCGTACAGGACGGACAGGCGGCCGAGCGGGCCTGGGCGGACGAACTCGACGGGGTGGAGGAGCCGACCCTCCTGGCCCCGGACACCTCGGCCGCCCTCGCCGGGGCACCGGGCGTCCCCGCCAGGATCGGCGCGGAGCTCCCCGCGCCGACCGTGACGGCACTGCGCCGGCTGGCGCGGGACCGGGGCCTGACGGTCAACACCCTGGTGCAGGGCGCCTGGGCGCTGCTGCTGTCCCGGCTGACCGGCCGCGACGACGTCGTCTTCGGTACGACGGTCTCCGGCCGGCCGCCGGAGATACCCGGCATCGAGTCCATGGCGGGACTGTTCATCAACACCCTCCCGGTCCGGGTCGTCCTCGACCCGGCCGAGCGGCTGGCCGACCTCCTGCTGCGCGTCCAGACCGCCCAGTCGAAGCTGATGGCCCACCAGCACATCGGTCTGAGCCGGATCAACAGGCTGTCCGGCCTGCCGCGGCTGTTCGACAGCCTCGTGGTCTTCGAGAACTACCCGGTCACCGGAGGGGCCGTCCCGTCCTCGGGTCTCGCCGTCAGCGGCTCGAAGGTCCACGACGCGACCCACTACCCGGTGACCCTCGCCGCCGGACTCCGCGACGACGAACTGTGGCTGCGGCTCCACTACATGCCGCACCTCCTCACCGAGGAGGCCGCACGCACGCTCACCGGCCGGTTCCGGACGCTGCTGCGGACACTCGCCGACGACCCCACCCGTCCGTCCGGTTCCGTCGAAGTCCTCACCGCCGAGGAGCGGCACCGCATCCTCACCGACTGGAACGACGCCGACGCGGATACGACGAAGACCGCGACGAGCGTCGTCGAGGCGTTCGCGGCGCAGGTGGCGCGTACGCCGGAGGCCGTGGCGGTCCGCTGGGACGGCGGGGTGCGGACGTACCGTGAACTCGACGAGCGGGCGGACCGCCTCGCGGCGCGACTGGTGTCCCTGGGGGTGAAGCCGGAGGAGCGTGTCGCCCTGCTGATGGAGCGTTCGCCGGAGGTCGTGACGGCGATCCTCGGCGTGCTGAAGGCCGGAGCGGTCTACGTGCCCCTCGACGGAAGACTGCCCAAGGCCCGACTCGCCTCGATGACACGACTGGCCGGGTGCCGCGTCGTGGTCACGGACGGCAGCACGACCACCGACGCCCTGCCCGGAATCGAGCACGAGGTCCCGGTCCCGGCCGGCGATGACGACCGTCCGGAGGAGCCCCCCGTCCGGGCCCCCGCCGTGCGTGTCCTGCCGGACAGCGCCGCCTACGTGATGTTCACGTCCGGCTCCACCGGCGAGCCGAAGGGCGTGGAGATCACCCATCGCGGAGTGGTCGGCCTGGCCACCGACCGCCGCTGGAACACCGGTGCCGCCTCTCGTGCCGGCAGGGTCCCGCACCGGGTGCTGCTGCACTCGCCGTACGGCTTCGACCCGTCCACCTACGAGCTGTGGATGCCCCTGCTCGGCGGCGGCGAGGTCGTCGTCGCACCGCCCGGCGACCTCGACGTACCCACCATCGCCCGTACGGTCCGCACGCACGGCGTGACCTCGCTGCTGCTCACCGCCGGACTGTTCCGGGTGGTCGCGGAGGAGGACCCCGGCTGCCTGGAGGGGGTCCGGGAGGTGCTGACCGGCGGAGACGTGGTCTCGTCGGCGTCCGTGCGGCGTGTCCTGAACGCGTGCCCGAACACGGACGTCACCGACATCTACGGCCCGACCGAGATCACCCTGTTCGCCACCCAGCACACCATGCGGGACGCGGCCCGGGTGCCGGGCAGCGTCCCCATCGGCCGTTCCCGTGACGGCATGCGGGCCTATGTGCTCGACAGCCGGCTGCGGCCGGTGCCGCCCGGCGCGGTGGGCGAGCTGTACATCGCCGGTGACGCCTTGGCGCGCGGCTACGCGCACCGGTCCGCGCTGACCGCGGAGCGGTTCGTCGCCGATCCGTTCGGTCCGGCCGGTACCCGTATGTACCGCACGGGCGACCTGGTGCGCTGGACCCCGGAGGGAGTGCTGGAGTTCCTCGGGCGGGCCGACCACCAGGTCAAGATCCGCGGCTTCCGCATCGAACTCGGCGAGATCGAGGGCGTACTGGGTGAACAGGACGAGGTCGCCGATGCCGTGGTCCTCGTGCAGCGGGCGCCCTCCGGCGGCAAGCACCTCGTCGGCTACGTCGTGCCCGAACCGGGACGCGGGCCCGACCTGGGCACGCTCCGGGCGAGCCTCGCCGAACGGCTGCCGGAGTACATGGTCCCCTCCGACATCCTCCTGCTCGACACACTGCCGCTGACCGCGAACGCCAAGCTCGACCGCGCGGCCCTGCCCGTGCCCGGCTTCGCCGGCACGACGGGCGGAGGACGGGCACCGCGCACTCCCGTGGAGCGGACCCTCTGCGCCCTGTTCGCGGAGGTGCTGGGCGTGGAGCGGGTCGGCGCGGACGACGGGTTCTTCGCGCTGGGCGGGGACAGCATCATGTCGATCCAGCTGGTCAGCCGGGCGCGGCGGGCCGGTCTGGTCCTCACCCCGCGCGAGATCTTCGAGCACCGGACACCGGCCGCGCTGGCGGAGGTCTGCCGCACCGCCGGCGAGGAAGCGGCGGACACTGTCGAGGACGACGGTACGGGTCCGGTCGAGGCGACTCCGGTGATGCGCTGGCTGCGGGAGTGGCGGGGCACGGCGGAGGGTTTCCAGCAGTCGGTGCTGCTCCGGGTCCCGGCCGGGTTGGGGGAGGAGCGGCTGACGGCGGCGGTGCAGGCGCTGCTGGACCACCACGACGTGCTGCGGCTGCGGGTGTCCGAGGACTGGGCGCTGGAGGTGGGCGCGCGTGGGTCGGTGGACGCCGCCCGGTGTGTGCGCCGGGTGTCCTCGGCCGATGTCGATGTCGATGTCGATGTCGATGCCGGTGTGGTGGGGGAGGTGCGTGCGGCGGTGGCGCGGTTGGCGCCGCAGGTGGGTGTGATGGTGCAGGTGGTGTGGTTCGACGCGGGTCCGGAGGTGTCGGGCCGGTTGCTGGTGGTGGTGCATCACCTGGCGGTGGACGGGGTCTCCTGGCGGATCCTGCTGCCGGATCTGCGGCAGGCGTGGGAGTCGGTGGCGGCCGGTGAGCCGGTGCGGCTGGATCCGGTGGGCACGTCGTTCCGGCGCTGGGCGGGACTGCTCGGCGAGCGGGCGCAGGACCCGCGGGTGACCGCCGAACTCGCGTACTGGCAGGAGACGTCGAGAAGCGGTGAGCCGACGCTCGGCAGCCGGGACCTGGACCCCGCACGCGACACCGCCGGCACGGCACGACGGCTGACGGTGACGCTGCCGGGTGCGCACACGGCACCGCTGCTCTCATCGGTCCCGGCCGCCTTCCACGGCGGGGTCGACGACGTGCTGCTGGGCGCGCTGGCCCTCGCGGTGTGCCAGTGGCGCGAGGCGCGGGGTGTGGAAACCGACGGCGGGGTGCTGGTCGACCTGGAGGGCCACGGCCGCGACACCGACCGGCCGGACGTGGACCTCTCCCGCACGGTCGGCTGGTTCACCCGCGTCCTTCCCGTACGGCTCGACGTCACCGCCTCCGGGGACGACCCCGCGGACGCCGTGAAGCGGGTCAAGGAGCAGTTGCGGGCGATACCCGGTGACGGCGCGGGGTACGGTCTCCTCCGCCACCTCAACGCCGACACCGCGCCCGCGCTGGCCGGTCTCGCCCGGCCCCGGGTCGGCTTCAACTACCTCGGGCGCACGCCGACGTCCGCCTCCCCGTCCGGTGCCGACTGGTCACCGGTCGCACAGCCCGGGGGACCCCACGCCGATCCGGCCACCCCGCTCGCGCACGCCTTGGACATCAACGCCCTCACGGTCGACGGGGCGGACGGCCCGGTGCTGTCGGCGACGTTCTCGTGGGCGGGGGAGCTGCTCGACGAGGCGGAGGTGCGGGAGCTGGCCGAGCGGTGGCTCCGGGCCCTTGGGACCCTGGCGGGCGCGGGCGCGGAGAACGGTGGCCACACGCCGTCCGACTTCCCCCTCGTGTCCCTGACTCAGGAGCAGGTGGAGGCACTGGAGGCCGCCCACCCGGGCCTGGAGAACGTCCTCCCGCTCTCCCCGCTCCAGGACGGCTTCCTGTTCCACGCGCTGTACGACACCCAGGACACCGACGTCTACACCGCCCAGCTCGTACTCGACCTGGCCGGCCCCCTGGACGCGTCGGTCCTGCGCGAGGCATGGACGGCACTGCTGCGCCGGCACGCCAACCTGCGGGCCGGGTTCGTGCACGACGCCACCGGAGCCCCCGTCCAGGTCATCGTGCGCGACCCCGGACTGCCCTGGCACACCGTGGACCTGACCGGCGTACCGGCGACGGAGCACACCGTCCGGCGTGACCGCGTCGCCGAGGAGGAGCGGTCGGCGCGGTTCGACCTGTCGCGGCCTCCGCTGCTGAGGATCGCGCTGGTCAAGCACGACGAGGAGCACCACAGCCTCGTCCTGACGCCGCACCACATCCTGCTCGACGGCTGGTCCATGCCCGTGCTGCTCCGCGAGATGTTCGCGCTGTACGCGGCACGGGGCCCGGCGGCCGGACTGCCCGCCGTCACCCCGTACGGCGACTACCTCGCCTGGCTCGCGGCCCAGGACCGGGAGGCCGCCAGGGCAGCCTGGACCGCCGAGCTGGCCGGGCTGGACGAACCGACGCTGCTCGCCCCCGGGGCGGTCGGCACGTCCACGGTCGAACCAGGCCACGTCGCCCTGGAACTGCCCTCCGACACGGTCGCGGCCCTGCACCGGCTGGCCCGGGAAGCGGGCCTGACGGTCAACACCCTGGTACAGGGCGCCTGGGCGGTGCTGCTGTCCCGTATGACGGGCCGTGACGACGTCGTCTTCGGCGCCACGGTCGCGGGCCGCCCGCCGGAGATACCCGGCGTCGAGTCCATGGTCGGACTCTTCATCAACACACTTCCCGTCCGGGTCGCCCTCGACCCGCGGGCGACCGTCCGCCAGACGCTCACCGGACTCCAGACCGGCCAGTCGTCCCTGATGACCCACCAGCACCTCGGTCTGAGCGAGGTCACGAGGCTGTCCGGCCACCCCGCGCTCTTCGACACCCTCGTGGTCTTCGAGAACTACCCGGTCGACCGGGAGTCGCTCGCCCCGCGGGCAGGCGCCTCCGGGCCGCGGCTCACAGGGGTGAAGGGCCGGGACGCCACCCACTACCCGCTGAGCCTGATCGTGACCCAGGGGTCCCGGAGAACCGAAGGCTCACCGGACTCCCCGGGCGGTGGCCTCACCCTCCGCCTCGGCTACCAGCCCGCGCACTTCGACCACGCGGCCGTGACCGCGCTGGCGGAACGGCTGGGCCTGCTGCTGCGGGAGTTCGCCACGGAGCCCGGCCGGAGGCTGGCGGCCGTCGACGTGCTCCGTGACGAGGAACGCGACCTGGTCCTCACCCGGTGGAACGACACGGCGGTGCCCCTCGCACCGACCACCCTCCCCGAGCTGTTCGCCGCCCAGGCCACCCGTACACCCGACGCGCCGGCCGTCGTCCACGGGACACAGCGGCTGACCTACGGCGAGCTGGCCGCCCGCGTCTCCGCCCTCGCCGACCACCTGCGCCGGGCCGGAGCCGGACCGGAGACCCGTGTCGCCGTCGCCGTGCCCCGCTCCGCCGACCTGGTCACAGCCCTCCTGGCGGTCCTCGGGACGGGCGCCGCGTACGTCCCCGTCGACCCGGGCCTTCCGGCGGAACGCACCGCCCTGCTCCTCGAGGACACCGAACCGGTCCTGATCCTGGTCACCGAAGCGGTGGCGGCACAGTCCCCGCTGCCCGCAGGCGACACGCCCGTCCTGATCGTGGACGCCGACACCAGCGACGGCACACGCACCTCCGGTATGGACACCGCCCCCGACCCGCGCAACCCCGCCTACGTCGTCCACACCTCCGGCTCCACCGGCCGGCCCAAGGGCGTCGCCGTCTCGCACGAGGCCGTCGTCAACCGCCTGCTGTGGATGCAGGACGCGTACGGGCTCACCGCCGGGGACCGGGTGCTGCACAAGACCCCGGCCGGCTTCGACGTCTCCGTGTGGGAGCTTTTCTGGCCGCTCGTCACCGGCGCGGCCCTGGTCGTCGCCCGTCCCGACGGACACCGGGACCCGGCCTACCTGGCGGAGCTGATACGCGCCGAAAACGTGACGACGGCGCACTTCGTGCCGTCGATGCTCGGCGCGTTCCTCGACGAGCCCGCCGCGGCCGGGTGCACCGGACTGCGCCGGGTGGTGTGCAGCGGCGAGGAACTTCCCGCCGACCTGGCGGCCCGCTTCCACACCGTGCTGCCCGAGGTGTCGCTGCACAACCTGTACGGCCCCACGGAGGCGGCCGTCGACGTCACCCACTGGGACTGCGAGCCGGACGCCCGGGGCCCCGTGCCGATCGGCCGACCGGTCTGGAACACCCGGGTGTACGTCCTGGACGCGGGGCTGCGTCCGGTGCCGCCCGGGGCCACCGGCGAGCTGTACCTCGCCGGGGTACAGCTGGCGCGCGGCTACCACGGCAGGCCCGCGCTGACCGCCGAACGCTTCGTCGCCGACCCGTACGGAACGGGCGGGCGCATGTACCGCACCGGCGACCTGGCCCGCCGGCGTGCCGACGGTGCACTGGAGTACCTGGGCCGCGCCGACCAACAGGTCAAGGTGCGCGGAGTACGGATCGAGCCGGGCGAGGTCGAGGCGGTCCTGCGCGCCCACCCCGGCATCGCCCGCGCCGCCGTCGTCGTACGGGCCGACGGGCAGGGCGAGGCTCGGCTGATCGCCTACGCAGTGCCCGCCGTCGCCCACCCGGCCCCCGCGTCCGTCGATCCGGCCCTGTTGCGGCAGTACGTCGCGGAGCACCTGCCGGAGTACATGGTGCCCGCGGTCGTCGTGACCCTGCCGGACCTGCCCCTCACCGTGAACGGCAAGCTGGACCGCAAGGCGCTGCCCGAACCCTCGTTCATCGCACCCGGAGGCGGGCGCCCGCCGCGCGACGCCGAGGAGCGGCTGCTCTGTGAGCTGTTCGCCGAGGTGCTCGGCGTGGACCGGGCCGGCCCAGAGGACAGCTTCTTCGAGCTGGGTGGACATTCGTTGCTCGCGGTCCGGCTGCTGGGCCGTATCCGCTCGGCCACCGGCTCCGGCTCCGGTACCGCCCTGGGCATCCGCTCGCTGTTCGACGCGCCGACCCCCGAAGCCCTGGCCCGTCTGCTGCGTTCCGGCGGCGGGTGTGGGACCGGAGCCGAGGAGGCGACACGGGCCCTGGAGGTCCTGCTGCCGCTGCGCGCCACGGGCACCCGGCCGCCCCTGTTCTGCGTCCACCCGTGGGCCGGGCTGAGCTGGCCGTACGCCGGCCTGCTCCGCTCCCTCGGCGAGGACCGGCCGCTGTACGGGCTCCAGGCCAGGGGGCTGGCCCGGGCCGAGGAACCGCCCGCGTCCGTGGGCGAGATGGCCGAGGACTACCTGGCCCGGATCCGCGAGGTCCAGCCCGAGGGCCCGTACCACCTGCTGGGCTGGTCTTTCGGCGGCCTGGTGGCCCACGAGATGGCGGTGCGGCTGCGTGAGGTGGGGGAGGACGTCGCGCTGCTGGCTCTGCTCGACGCCTTCCCACCGGACGCGACCGCCGCCGCCGCCGAGCGTGCCGAGGCCGACGGATCGCCCTCGCAGGACCGGACGGACGGCGACGTCCTCGCCCGGCTGTTGCGGTTCCTCGGCCACGAGGCGCCCGGCTTCCCGGACGGCGGCCCGGTGGACGCGGAGGCGGCCCGCGAGGTCCTGCGGCGCGAGGGCGCGCCCCTCACCGACATCCCGCCGCGGACGCTGCGGGTGTGGCCCGGCATCGCCGCCCGCCACGCCCGGCTGCAACGGGAGTTCACCCCCCGGCACTTCGACGGTGACGTCCTGCTGTTCACCGCCGAACCGGACCCGGGGACGGACGCGCCGGCCCCCACATCCTGGACGCCGTACGTCGGCGGACGCCTCGACCCGCACCCCGTCGCCTGCGGTCACCACGACATGACTCTGCCCGGCCCCGTCACAGAGATCGGCCGTGCCGTCGCGGAACGTCTGGAGAGCACCGACCGCCCCCACACCACCTGACCCCTGCCCGACCGACCCCACCCACCCCAGTACGGAGCACCCCCATGACCAACCCCTTCGAGAACGACGACGCCCAGTACCTGGTCCTCGTCAACGACGAACTGCAGTACTCCCTCTGGCCGGTCTTCGCCGACGTCCCCGCCGGCTGGACCGTCGCCCTCCCGGCCGCGAGCCGTCAGGAGTGCCTCGACCACGTCGAGAAGAACTGGACGGACATGCGGCCCAAGAGCCTGGCCGACGCCATGGCCGAGCAGTGACCACCCCGAGCCCCCACTGCCTGCCCTTGAACACCCAAAAGACCCCGGAACACCCCGTGAGGAGAACGACATGACAGACACCGCACCCGCCACCTCCCTGCGCGTCAGCCACGTCGAGCTGTACGTCACCGACGCCGAGGCCGCCGCATCGGTATTCGCCGACGGCTACGGCTTCCAGGTCTGCGCCACCGCCGAACGCGGCGGCCCCGAGGGCGCTTCCCGTTCCCTCGCGCTGCGCCAGGGCGACATCGTCCTCGTGGTGACCCAGGCGCTCGACGACAGCCACCCGGCCGCCGCCTACGTGGCGCGGCACGGCGACGGCATAGCCGACATCGCGCTGACCGCCCGCGACGCCCGCGAGGCCTTCGCCGACGCCGTCTCCCGCTCCGCCATGCCCCTCGCCGAGCCCGCAGAGCGGGAGGGCTGGGTCACCGCCGTCATCGCCGCCGGCTTCGACGACGTACACCACACCCTGGTCCAGCGGCCCGCCGGCCACACGGACACAGCCGTCCCGCTGCCCGGCTTCGAGCCGGTGGCCGAGCCCGCCGCGACGTCCGGGAAGCCGGAGCCGGTGGGGCTGACAGTCCTCGACCACGTCGCGGTCAGCGTCCCCATGGGGCGACTGGCCGAGAGCACCGGCTACTACGAGCGGGTCTTCGGCTACGAGTCCGTGTACGAGGAGCTGATGGTCCAGGGCACCGAGGCCATGGACTCCAAGGCCGTCCGCAGCCCCGCCGGGGACCTGACCTTCACCGTTCTGGCGCCGAGCCCGGACCACGACGCCGGCCACCTGGGCGACTTCCTGGAGCGGCACGGCAGCGGCGGCGTGCACCACCTGGCCTTCGCCACCACCGACATCATCGGCACCGTCGACCGGATACTCGAGCGCGGCATCGTCTTCCTCGGCACCCCCGACACGTACTACGACCGGCTGGAGCAGCGCCTCCAGCTGAACCGCCACTCGATCGCCGAGCTGCGCAAGGGCCGCATACTCGCCGACGAGGACCACGGCGGCCAGCTCTTCCAGATCTTCACGCGGACCGTCCACCCCAAGCGCACGGTCTTCTACGAGATCATCGAGCGCGCCGGCGCGGACAGCTTCGGCGGCGGCAACGTCCGCGCGCTGTACGACGCCGTACAGGCGGAGAAGGCCGAGCACGAGGCCGCCGCGAACGCCGACGGGGAGACCGCGTGACCGACCCGGCACTCGCCGGCCTGCTCACCCCCGCCGACGCGGAGGCTCTGGCGGCGGCGGTCCTGCCCGCCGCCGTGGAGCGCTTCGTCGGCGGGGCGGCGGGCGCGGAACTCACGCTCCGCGCCAACCGCGCCGCGTTCGACCGGCTCCACCTCGTTCCCCGGGTGCTCGCGGACGTCTCGTCCGTCGGCACCACCCGCACCCTGCTCGGCACGGAAAGCGCTCTCCCGGCGGCCGTGGCCCCGATGGCGTACCAGAGGGCCGTGCACCCGGACGGCGAACTGGCCGCCGCCCGCGCCGCCCGGGACGCCGGTGTCCCGTTCACCGCGTGCACCTTCAGCAGCACCGCCGTGGAGGACATCGCCGCCACCGGCGCCACCACCTGGTTCCAGCTGTACTGGCTGCGCGACCGCGGCCACACCGAGGAACTGCTGAAGCGCGCGGAGGCGGCCGGCTGCCGCGCGCTGATGCTGACCGTCGACACACCGAGGATGGGACGCCGGGCGGCCGACATGCGCGGCGCCTTCGCCCTGCCCGACGGGGTGTCGCCCGTGCACTTCGGTCCCCGCCCCGACGGTGTGCCGCGCACCGCGAGCAGCGGCGTGAGCGCGGTCGCCGCGCAGACCGCCAACGTCGTCGACCCGTCCCTCAGCTGGGCCGACCTGGACTGGCTGCGCGAACACACCCGGCTGCCGCTGGTCCTCAAGGGCGTGCTGGACCCGGCCGACGCCGAACGCGCCGCGGCCCGCGGTGCGGACGCGCTGGTGGTCTCCAACCACGGCGGCCGCCAGCTCGACGGCGCCCTGCCCGCACTCGACGCCCTGCCCACCGTGGCCGAGGCTGTCGCTGGGCGGTGCGAGGTGCTCTTCGACAGCGGTGTCCGCAGCGGTACGGACGTCCTGAAGGCCCTCGCCCTCGGCGCGGACGGCGTGCTGCTGGGCCGCCCCGTGCTCTGGGGCCTGGCGGCCGGCGGACACCGGGGCGTGCTCAGGGTCCTCCAACTGCTCGGCGAGGAACTGGAGTCGGCCCTCGCATTGGCCGGCTGCCCGGACCTTGCCGCAGCGGCACGGCTGCGCACCGTCGTCAGCCCGGGAGGTGAACCGCGATGACCACGGCGAGCACGGCCACGGACGGCCTCGGCCTCACCATGCTGCACCCTATGGCCTGTTCGCCTCGACCGGCGCGTCCACCTGGCGGCGTCGTCTAGACCACCGACCCGGGACTGTCGTCCGGCGTGTCTGGGCGGAAGGTGGGCCCGAAGGGAGCCGCCGCATCTGCGGTCGGGGGAAGAACGGGCATCGGCTGATTCCCGGCCGGCGACGCCATCTCTGTCACCGCTGTCAGGCTGGAGAGGGCTCAAGGTCCAGGGCTCGAACGCGACCGCGTCCGGATCGACAACGAGCCCTTTCGGATGGCATCGGGTGGAGCACCGGTGGTACTCGTTACTACCTGATGTCGACTTCGCTGCCGATATCGGTATCGGGTGGAAGACCGAGGCGGAGGGAACCGGAATGACGAAGCAGTTCGACAGAAAATGCCACACGATCCTTCGCGGCGCACGCCGGACAACGGCATGCGCGGCCGATTCGGCGAGCCGATCGGAGGATCGCGCGACCTGAGTGAGGCTGCGAGATGACGCACCGCATCCATACGGTCGGGCACTCGACACACGACTTCGACACAGTGCTGAAAATGCTGCGCAACAATGACATCACCTGCTTGGTCGATGTTCGCTCGTACCCGTCGTCGAGGAAGTACCCGCAGTGGAACCAGGCGGCGATCATCGACGCCCTGCCGTCCGGCATCGGATACCGCTGGATCGCCGAGCTGGGCGGTCGGCGGCACACACCCAAGGGTGTTCCGAGCGAGAACGGCGCATGGCGTGTGAAAGCTTTCCGTGATTACGCCGACCACATGGACGGTGATGAATTCAGAGAAGGCTTGAACGAATTGCTCGAGCTGGCTGAGGACGAGCGGCCGGCCATCATGTGCAGCGAGGCCGTGCCGTGGCGGTGCCACCGCAGGCTGGTCTCCGACGCGCTGATCGTCGCCGGCGCGGAGGTGGTGCACATCATGTCGGGCACGACGTCGCGACCTGCCGTTCTGAACGAGCATGCGCGGGTCCGCAACGGACGCCTGACCTACCCACCGACCGCCTGAGGCGTCCATGGCTTTCATCGACGACGTCCGGGAAGCGGTCCTTGCCGTCCCGGCCGGCTCTGTCGCCTCCTACGGAGACATCGGTAGAAGGATCGGTGTCGGCCCGCGGCAGGTGGGACGCGCCATGGGCCTGCTCGATGAGCATGTGCCGTGGTGGCGTGTCGTTCACGCGGACGGAACACCCTCCACCTGCCATGACGGGCGGGCACCGGAACTGCTCAGCGGCGAGGCAACGCCTATGCGTGGTAAGCGCGTGGACATGCGACGGGCACGGTACCGCTGGACCCCGTGACGCCCTCACTCGCATGTGCAGCCGTTGGCCACCGGTTTGCCGGACGGCTCCGTCGAAGGCGGCCCGGACATGCTCCTGGTGGCCGGGCCGGGCGCGAATGCCGGAAAGGAAGCCGCCGTTGCACTCCCCAGGGTGGAGGTGGCAGTACCAGTGTCTCCGGCGGGTTGATCTGTCCGTCCGCGGAGAGAACGGACACCGGGCCGTGCTGGTGTTGCGCTGGTTCCGCGAGCATGGCTGGGTGCACCGCCTGGCCCGGGATGTCGACATTTCGAGGGCCTTGGACACGGGCGACGGCGGCAGTGGTCGAAAAACTGGTGAGGTGGCTCTGTGCGGCCGAGAGTCCGCGGCCCGGCGGGGCGGGTGCCTGTCGGGGCGAGAGCCGGGCGTCCAGCAGAATGACCGTATGGCCTCTCCTTCCAGAACCGGTGCGGGTACCCACAGCGGGACGAACCGGATACGTCTTTCGGCGGCTGGGGCCGCGCTGGCGACCGTTGGCGCGGGGCTGGGACTCAGGGCCGTGGCGACAGGAGAGGTGGCCAAGTATGGCGGGGACGCCCTGTACACCCTCCTGATCGTCGCCCTCGTCGTCCTGGTGGCGCCGCGGGTGACGGCATGGAAAGCCGGCGCACTCGCGCTGGCCATCAGTTGGGGAGTCGAGTTCTTGCAGCTCAGCGAGTTGCCGGCAGAGCTCTCCCGGCACAGCACCGCTGCCCGTTTGATCCTCGGTTCCACCTTCAACGCACCGGACCTGTTCTGGTACGCGGTCGGCGCGCTGGTCGGATGGCTCGTCGTAGCCTCGCGAAGGGCGGGCCGGAGACGGACATCTCCAGCATGGTGAGTGATCGTTCGCGGTGCTCGTCGGTCTGGCCGGATGAGCCGTCGTACCCGGTGCCGGACAGGTCCCGGGCTTGTGCGTACGACTGTGTACGACGTGCGCGAGGGGCTTGCCGAACTGGTCCGTGACGGCACCTGATATCCGATTCAGCAACGCGAACGCGCCGATCATCAGCGGAAACGGAAGGGACGTGGCCCTCAGGGCCCGGCCGACGGCCGGCACGGGAGAACGCTCTCCCATCCGGCTGTGTGACCTCGGGCGGGGCACCGGCGAGTGGTTCGACGAGCCCTCGACCGGCGATGAGCGGCAGGTCGACGGGCCGCCTCTGAGCCATGACGGCCGGTACGTCGTCTTCGCGGCGGCCGAGGAGAGGGAAAACCTCGCGGCCCGCCGCAGGTCGTCCGTCTGCTGACCTGCGTACCGGCCGCCCGGGCAGGGGCGTGCGTCGCCCGGCCCGCCCCTCGACGCGCACGACCGCGCGGTGGCGTACCACGCGGTACCGCGTGGCCTACTGGGGGAGTCGTCCACCGCAGGTGACCGGCAGGTCTTCACCACGCATCCGTGTCGACGGGCACCGCCGAGCCGTGATGCCCCTTCGGCGCGCGGAAGCTGTGCCGGCCCGGGACGATGGCCACCGGTGGGCGTTGCGTATCAGATGAGAGCCAAAAAGATTCGGGCGCGGATGTCGAGAACCCGTGGCCGGCTCCGTCCCCGCAGTGAACGCGACCGGAAGGGGTCGCGTCGGCACCGAGGAGAAGCACGATGGCCAAGTACCTGCTGCTGAAGCACTACCGTGGCGCCCCTGCCGCGGTCAACGACGTGCCCATGGACCGGTGGACGCCGGAGGAGATCTCGGCCCACGTGCAGTACATGAACGACTTCGCCGCCAGGCTCGAAGGAACCGGTGAGTTCGTCGACAGCCAGGCGCTCGCCCCCGAGGGGACGTTCGTCCGGTACGACGGCGAGGGCCGGCCGCCGGTCACCGACGGCCCGTTCGCCGAGACCAAGGATCTCATCGCCGGCTGGATGGTGATCGACGTCGACAGTCATGAGCGCGCCGTCGAGCTGGCCGGGGAACTGTCGGCCGCCCCCGGGGCGGGCGGGAAGCCGATCCATGAGTGGCTCGAGGTACGCCCGTTCCTGACCGCTCCGCCCACCATCACGGAATGACGGCGAACAGCACGACGGACATCACGACGGGAAGGACGGCGGAATGACGTCCGAGGCGAACGAGGTCCTGCTCCGGAGCCTCACGCCGGGCGTGATCGGGATTCTCGTCCGCCGCGGAGCCGACTTCGCGGCGGCCGAGGACGCCGTACAGGACGCGCTGGTCGAGGCGGTCCGCGTCTGGCCGGCCGCCCCGCCGTGCGACCCGAAGGGCTGGCTGGTCACCGTGGCCTGGCGCCGGTTCCTCGACGCGACCCGGGCGGACACCGCACGCCGCCGGCGTGAGAACCTCGTTGACGAGGAACCTGCCCCCGGGCCCGTGCCCGAGGTGGACGACACGCTCCAGCTCTACTTCCTGTGCGCCCACCCGTCGCTGACGCCGTCGTCCGCGGTCGCGCTCACGCTGCGCGCCGTCGGCGGGCTCACCACCCGCCAGATCGCCCGGGCCTACCTGGTGCCCGAGGCGACCATGGCGCAGCGCATCAGCCGGGCCAAGCGCACCGTCGCCGGCAATGGGGTCTCCCCTGCTCATGGGGGTCCCCCCGCTCGAGCGAAGACGAGAGCGGGGGAGAAGTCGAGAGCTTGGGGAAGGTTCGACCAGCCCGGCGACGTCGCCACCGTGCTGCGCGTCCTCTACCTGGTCTTCAACGAGGGCTACTCCGGTGACGTCGACCTCGCCGCCGAGGCCATCCGGCTCACCCGGCAGCTCGCGGCCGCGATCGACCACCCCGAGGTGGCGGGGCTGCTCGCCCTCATGCTGCTCCACCACGCCCGGCGCGCCGCGCGGACCGCACCCGACGGCAGCCTGGTGCCGCTCGCCGAGCAGGACCGCGACAAGTGGGACACCGAGTCGATCGCCGAGGGCGTCGGGATCCTGCAGGCGGCCCTCGCCCGCGACCGGCTGGGCGAGTTCCAGGCCCAGGCCGCCATCGCGGCCCTCCACGCCGACGCGGCCACGGCCGGGGAGACCGACTGGGTACAGATCGTCGAGTGGTACGACGAACTCACGCGCCTGACCGACAGCCCGGTCGTCCGGCTCAACCGCGCGGTGGCCGTCGGCGAGGCCGACGGACCGCGCGCGGGCCTGGCGGCGCTCGCGGCACTGGACGACTCACTGCCCCGCCACACCGCGGTGGCGGCGTACCTCCGCGAACGCGACGGCGACCCGGCGGCGGCACGCCTGTACGCCGAGGCGGCCCGGAAGGCGCCCGACCTCGCCGAACGCGACCACCTGACACGCCAGGCAGCCCGGCTCAACGCTCGCCGGGGCCACTGACGGATCGCGCTCGGCCGACGGGACCGCACGCGCGGTTCTTCTTCCACTTCCACTTGTCAGCGAATCGATATACAGATCGAATCGATGTTACGGTCCTGGGTGGCCCGCCTCACCGTCGAGGCCCGCGCCTCCTCAGCTCGTCCCCGCAGGTTCGCCCCGTCTCGGGCGGTCGCCGCACTCTCCGAGAGTCACGAACCATGGAACTCCGTACGTCCTCCGCCGCGTCCTCTCCGGCTTCAGCCGTCTCGCGCGACGAGACGGTGCCGGCACGGCGCGGCTCGGCCGGGAGACACTGCGCCGGTCACCGGAACAGAACCCCGTAGCGAGGCTCGTGCGGTCGTGTCCCTCACGCTTCCCGCTCCGCGCGGTCACGCCGACCGTCCGCGAAGCCGGTCCAGCAGGCCGTCCAGAGACGCACGGCCGACGCTCGACGCAACCGGCCCGCCGCTGTCCGGTCCACCAGGCCGGCAACGCCACTCGTGGCCGTGCCCGAAACCGTCCCCCAGCTCCCGGACCGTCGTCTTCGAAAGGTTCTTTGCACCATGCCGCTGGCTCTGCTGGCCCTGGCTGTCGTCGCGTTCGGCATCGGCACGACCGAGTTCGCCACGATGGGACTGCTGCCCCAGATCGCCGACGGGGTCGGAGTGTCCGTGCCGCAGGCCGGCCACCTCGTCTCCGCCTACGCGCTCGGTGTCGTCGTCGGTGCGCCCCTGCTGACGGGCATCGGCGCGCGCATACCCCACAAGCGGCTGCTCCTGCTCCTGTCAGGGCTGTTCGTGGTCGGCAACGCCGCGTCCGCGCTCGCGCCCGACTTCGGCCTGCTCTTCGCCGCGCGGTTCCTGGCGGGTCTGCCGCACGGAGCGCTGTTCGGCGTGGGCGCCGTCGTCGCCTCACGACTGGTCGCCCCGGGGCGCGCGGCCCGTGCCGTTTCGAAGGTGTTCCTCGGCCTCACCGTCGCCAACATCGTCGGAGTCCCGGCCAGCACGGCCCTCGGGCAGCAGCTGGGCTGGCGGTCCGCCTACTGGGCGGTCACCGCCATCGGACTCGTCGCCCTGCTCATGCTGGCCTGCTTCGTCCCCCACCAGCCACGGGGCCGGCAGTCCGGCATCCGGACCGAGCTGCGGGCCATGGGCAACAGGCAGGTCGCGATCGGCATGGCCGTCGCCGTGGTCGGGTTCGGCGGGTTCTTCGCCGTCTACAGCTACCTGGTGCCCATGCTGACGAATCTGACGGGCATGTCCGACTCCTCGACCACCCTGGTCCTCGCGCTCTACGGCGTCGGCATGACGCTCGGCACGCTGATCGCCGGCCCGCTCACGGACCGTGCCCTGCGGCCGACGCTGTACGCGGGCCTGGCTCTGCTCGCCGCGGCACTGGTGACGTTCTACTTCACCGTGCACAGCCTCGTGCCCGCCCTGGTGACGATCACCGTCATCGGCGCGATGGGCTCCCTCATCACCACGCCCGTCCAGATGCTGCTCATGGCCAAGGCCAAGGACGCCCCGACGATGGCGGCGGCCTCCAACCACTCCGCGTTCAACCTGGCCAACGCGGGCGGGGCCTGGATCGGCGGCCTGGTCATCTCGGCCGGCTGGGGCTGGGCCGCGCCCAGCCTGGCCGGCGCGGCTCTTGCTCTGGCCGGCCTCGGCCTGGCCTTCACGGGCGGCCTGATGGACCGGGGCGGCCGGCGCTCCGAAGTGATCATGGAAGCCTCGGCGGTGCCCGAGCAGGAGACGCGTACGGTCACGTGACGACCTGAGAAGAGAGCGAAACCGGCCGCCTGCCTCTGCGGCACGGCCTGCCCCGGGTGTCGAGGAGACCGCTGACCGGGGACCCCGCCGGGGCGTTCTTTCGCTCTGCCCGTTCCTGATCGATTGGGTTCCGTTGTCTTTCCCAAAAGGTGACTCATCTTCCGGGTGGGGTGAATTCAGGGGATGCGCGGAGATGATTCCTCGTGTCGCGCTACCGTTGGCGGCCGCCGTGGTGTTCATGGCCGCGGCATCGGGGCGGGGGGCGTGTGCGAAGAGGCAGGAAGACGATTCTGTTCGTCCGCGGAACGGCTGTCCGGTCGAAGCCTGAGCGGGAAGTGCTCGACAGGACCGGGGACGGTTTCCGGAAAGTACCGCCGGACACCGTGGTGGAGACGTACTCCCGGGGCGACGGCCCCGGTGTGGCTCCGACGGACGAGACCGACGCGCCGGACGGCATGGGACCCGCCTGGACCTCCGACGGGCACAAAGCGGCCTGGTCGGGTGGGGAGCGGGCGGTGTGGGCCCGGCTGTACGACGACCCGCTCCACGAGATTCGGACGGCGGCCCTGGCGGCACCCGGCGACGCGTCCGCCACTTCGCCAAGGGCGCTGGACCTGCTGAGGACGGGTATCGGTGCCATGCCGGAGGATCCCGAAGTCGGGGAATTGACTCCGGCAGGCGAAATCGGCGAGCAATTCCGCGCGGCCGTCACGGAATTGCTGAGTGCTCAGGAATTCTTCGCGGCCCTTCCCTTATCTCGCCGCAAGGGCGTCGTACGACCTGGTCGCACGGTCCGTCACCGCCGCGTACATCAGGTTCCGGGAACGGAACGGGGAATCCGTGATCGTGTCCGCCGCGGAACGCGACACGCTGTGGCGGGCCGTGGAAAAGCGTCCGGGCGGAGCTACCCCCGGCGTGGGCGACAGGGCCCGGGCCGTCGCCTGGCCCATGGCGCGACACATGGCCCGTCCGACGGTCCGGCGGCACCGGGGCGTCCTGCTGACCCGCGCCACACCGGCGCTCGGCGACATCCTGCTCCGTGGGGCGGGCGCAGGTGCTGATGCCGCGGGAGGGACTGGGCACCGACGGTCTGCCACGCGCGCTCGCCCGGCGCACCGCGCCCACCTCGTTCCCTGGCGACGACGGGGCGCGCCACCGGACGGGCCGGCGGACCGACGTGCACGGGGAGGCCTGATCCGGTGCCCTCGATGGAGATCCTGAGAAGCGAGGACCCCCGGCGGCTGGGACGGTTCCGGCTGCTGTCCCGCATCGGCGCGGGCGGATTCGGAGAGGTGTTCCTCGGGCAGGAGGAGCCGGGCGGCCGGGGGCGGTTCGCCGCGGTCAAAATCATCCGGACCGATGTCGCCGAGTCCGAGCGGCTCAGACCCCGGTTCCACAGCGAGGTCGAGGCCGTCGACCGGGCCGGCGGCGAAGGCGTTCCCGAACTCCTGGACGCCGACCCGGCCGCCCGCCGCCCCTGGCTGGCCACCCGGTACGTTCCGGGCCCCTCGCTGCAACGGCTGGTCGACGGCGCCGGCCCGCTGCCGCAGACCACGGTGCTCGCCCTCGGTCGCCGCCTGGCCGACACGCTGGCCGCCCTGCACGGTGCCGGGCTCTACCACCGGGACCTGAAACCGGGCAACGTACTCGTCACCCCGGCCCGCCCCTGGATCATCGACTTCAGCCTCGTACGCCTCGTCGCCAACCCCAGCCTGACCGTCACCGCGGACGCCATGGGCAGCTTCCAGTACGCCGCCCCCGAGCAGGCGAGCGGCCTAGGCCGCGCCCAGGGGCCCGCCGATGTCTTCGCCTTCGCCGCGACGCTGCTCTTCGCCGCGACGGGGCATCCCCCCTACAGCGGGCGCAACCAGTTCGACATCCGGCTGCGCGCTCTGACGGAGCCGCCGGACATCACCGGCCTGCGCGACGGTCCGCTGCGTGAACTCGTCACCGCGTGTCTCCGGTTCACCGACACCGAGCGCCCCTCGATGGACGACGTACGCGCCGGGCTGGCCCACGCGACGGACGCGGACCACATCCCCTACCCGCCCACGGCGCTCCATGTGTTCGGGCGCCATGTGGACGAGCTACGTGCCCTTATCGGGCCGCGCGCCGACCAACTGGCGCGGGAGGAGACGGGGGAGCGGGAAACCCGGCGGGCCCGGGGCCGGGAAGCGGACCGGGAACAGTGGAGCCCCGGGCACCGGGCGGCCGACGGCCTCGCGCCGACCGTGCCCGCGTTCGTACCGGCCCCTGTTCCGGTACCGGTGTCCGCGCCCGTACCCGCGTCGGAGTCGGCTCGGGCATCTGCGGCGGAGCCCGTACCCGGACCGGCCACCGGGGAGCGCTGGGTCTGGCACTGCCACGACTGGTTGCGCGTACCCCCCTGGCTGATGGGGGACATGGTGCTGATCGCCACGGCGGGCGGGGTCCTGTACGGCGTCGAGTACCGGAGCGGGCGGCCCCTGTGGCGCCTGGACCTCGGCGCACCGGTGCGGGGCGGACTGGTCCCGGTGCGGGACGGGGTGGTCCTGGGCGCCGCCGACGGAGCGGTGCACCATGTCCGGCCGGCCGCGGCCGGTCCCGAGCACGCACGGCACCGGTTCTCCGCGGGAGTGCACGCGGTGGGCCGGTCCGGCGCTCCTGGCGACGATCCGGACCGGCTCTTCGTCGCCGAGGGACGGAGCGTGCGCGTCCTCGACCTCCGTTCCGGGGACCGCGGCTGGGCCGTCGAGGACGCGGGAGTCGTGACGGGACGGGCGGTGGTCGCCGTCGGCACGGTGGTCTACCGCACCGATCGCGGCCAGGTGGTGTGCCGGCGGATGGACGACGGGAGCCGGCTGTGGGACGTGCATCCGCGTGCCGCAGGCCCGGCGGGGGTGACGGCGCTGGAGGACGCCGTCGTCGTGCCGGGGGCGGACGGCACGGTGACCGCCCTGTGCCGTGCCACAGGAGAGACGGTGTGGGCGGCGCCGGCCGGCGGAACCGTGCACCTCGCCGCCGTCGGCTGTGACGGGGCTGTCGTGGTCGCGACCACGGAGGGCTCGGTCACCGCGCTGGGCGCCGAGGACGGCCACCCGCTGTGGACGGCGCCGGCGACCGGTGGGGCGGCGCCACGTGCGCTGGACGTCCTGGTGGACGGTTCCGCGGTGTGCGTCGCCGACCAGCGCGGGATCCGGCTGCTCGCCGTCGACGACGGCCGCCTGCTGAGGCGCTGGGAACTGCCTTCCGTCTCGGGACTGCGTCCGGCCGAGGACGGGCTGATCGCGGTCGGACTCGACGGCACGGTACGCCGGCTGGCCTTCGGAGGAGGACACCGTTCGACCACCGACTGAATCAGTTCATATCTTCTCATCACGTGATGTACCTGCATTTCAGGAAAGAGAACGAAGGATTCTGTCTTTTCCCCGGACAACGGGGCGAGCGCCCCGCTACGATCGCTGACGCATCCTCAGTTCGCAGACCATGACCAGGGGTTCTGTACCCGGAGCGGCAGCGGGGACGGCGGTCCGAGGGGGAACCGTGCACAACGACAGATGGCCGGACACAGGGCCGGCATCCATGAGTGAGGGCCCTTCCGCGACCCGTGGGCGCCGCGGGTGACACGCGTCCGCCACGACGGACCCGAGCGCGGCCGGCCGTGGTCCAGGGATGCCGGGCCCTCCGCCGCCGGGCCCCCCGGGCACTGCCCCGTCTGCTGGTCGGGGGGTGCCGGAAGGCGGTGCGGAGTCTGCGGCCGGGAGCCGGAGACGGCGGCGGCCACCGGCCCGGCGGCACGGGAAGCGGAGATCGCGGCCTGCTGCTCCTGGGACATGTCCGCGGCCGTTCTCGCGACCCGGTACCTGGCGGCCGGCGGCCGTTCCCGCGGAGCGACGCCGGGTGGCGCCGTCGACCGTCGGCTGAGTCCTCTGATCCGCCGCGCCCCGGCGGCGGCCGTACGCGGTCCACGCCCCTTCGGCTCCCTCGACCCGTTCGACCCCTTCGGCCTCCTCGGCCCGCTCGGCGCGGGGGAGCGGAGGGACGCCGGGGCGGGCAGCCCCGCCGGTGCCGTGTCCCTGCTCACCGCGCTCACGGCCGGCGAGTACGACGCCGTCTGCGTCCTCGGCGTCTCCACCGCCGGCCTGGCCCTGCGGGAGCTGGGCCGTTGCCCGCAGGGAACCGGGTGGACGCACAACTCCCCGAACGGCGACGTGCGGTGGCCGGACCTCGTGCCCTGGCTGCCCGCGGCGGCGGCGGAACGCGCCTTCCTGCTGGCCGGCGGTATCGGTCTCACGCCCCCCTACGGAACCCACGGGGTGCCCCGGGCCACCGACGAGGCGTGGGAGCCCGCGGTCCGCCGCGCCCTCACCACCACTCTGGCCCCCCTCGACGCCGCACGCGCACAGGGCCGCGCGGTGCCGCTGCTCCTCGTCGGCCAGGCCCACGGATGGCGCTGGCCGGACTACGCGGCACAGATCCTGGCGACCAGGGCACCGGCGGCGGCCCGGATCCTCCTTGACGCCTCCGACCCGCGCTCCCTGGACGACATCGTCCAAAGCGTCTGCCGTCAGGTTCCGCTGCGGCACGGCTACGCCCTGCTCACCCGGCCCGCCCCGGGAAGCTCACCGGACCAGGGGGCGGACACCGGTGCCCGCATCCTCTTCCCGGGCGGTACGACGCTGCCGGAGGAGGGCGAACTGCCCGGACTCAACCGGTCGTTGCAACACCGGCTTCCTGAATCGATAGTAGATGCCCGTTGAGGGCTTCGGCGGGTGTCTTCCAACCGAGGGTCTTGCGGGGCCTGCTGTTGAGTGCGAGAGCAACAGCCTGGAGATCTTCGGGATCCCATCGCGACAGGTCGGTGCCCTTGGGAAAGTACTGTCGCAGCAGCCCGTTGGTGTTCTCGTTCGTGCCTCGCTGCCAGGGGCTGTGCGGGTCGGCGAAGTAGACCTGCAACCCTGTGCCGAAGCGGAGTTGGGCATGCTGAGCCAGCTCCTTGCCACGGTCCCAGGTCAATGAGCGACGCAGCTGCTCGGGCAGCGTGGTAATCGTGGCGGCGATCGCGTCCCTGACGGCCTCGGCGCCCAGGCCTGCCAGCGCCGGCCCGTTCTTCACCCGCGGCTCGATACCGAAGCCTTCCATCCGGGGCAGATGCAGAAGCATCGTGAACCGCGTCGTGCGTTCCACCAGCGTGCCGATCGCGGACTTGCCGGTGCCGATGATCAAGTCTCCCTCCCAGTGCCCTGGGACCGCACGGTCTTCAGCTTCGGCCGGCCGCTGACTGATCATCACCTCGGGCGTGACGTGCCCGCCCGCCCGCCGTCGGGAGCGGGAGCGGGGAACCCGCAGCGCACGGCCGGTGCGCAGGCAGGCGACCAGCTCGCGCTTGAGCGCCCCGCGTCCCTGGACGTAGAGGGCCTGGTAGATCGCCTCGTGCGAGATACGCATGGACTCATCATCGGGGAAGTCCGCCTTGAGCCGGTGGGCGATCTGCTCCGGACTCCACGCCGTCGCCCACCGCCGGTCCTGACGCCGGGGCTTGTTGCGTCCTTTCCACCGCGGCGTCTGCGGCCCGGCCACCGGCGTCCCGTCCGGACGCCGGACCTCTCCGGCGAGCCGGTCCTGCACATACTCACGCAGCCGCTCATTGGCCACCAGCTTCGGCGTCTTGGGACGCCGCGCCATCAGCTCCGCCTTCCACTGCGCGATCGAGGCCCGGTAGGTGAGCTGTCCGCCGCGGGTGGCCGCGTTGCGCCGCAGTTCCCGCGAGACGGTCGACGGATCCCTGCCCAGCCGGCGTGCGATCTCGCGCACGCCCACGTCCTGGGCGTTGAGCAGCGCGATCTCCTCGCGTTCCGCGAAGGACAGGTACCGGCCTGATGGCGGGCTGAGCTGGATCGACGGCATGCCGCCACGCTCACGGAACCACCGGGATCCCACTACCGGGGATACGCCGCACGTGACGGCAGCGTCCTCGCTGGCCATCCCCTCGGCGATCTTCACCCAGAACGCCCGCTCCACTTCCCGACGGATCGGAGGCCGCCCCGGCGAACGCATCGCCGGACGCCCCGTCACCGCCGTCGCCCAGCCCTCTGGTCTTCCCACGCGACACCTCCGTGATCAAGGTGTTGCGACGATCAATTGAATCCGCCCTGTTCGCCTCCGTCGAGCTGTCGGCGGAAGCGGAAGCGGAAGCGGAAGCGGGCGAAGACGGACGCGGGGACGAGAGCACGCACGTGGCTACGGGCGCACGTTCAGACGACGATTCCCGTCCGTATGCCGATGCCGAAGCCGATACCGAATCCCGCGCGCGGGACGGTGTGTTCACCCTTCCGCTGGTGACGGCCAGGGGCACCCGGACCGAGGACTGGCCGGTGCTGCGCACGGGGCGTGCGCGGGTACGGCCCGGACGCCGGACCACTGTCACCGTCGCCCTCGACAGTTACGGACAGCTCCGTTTCGCGGCCCCGGAGTTGTTCACCGAAAGCCGGACTCGACGGACGCTGCAGCATTCCACCGACGCGGACGTGGACGAGGGGGCGTCCCGGCCCCGAGCCGCCGCCGATGTGCTGCTCCTGCTCGAACTCGGCGGTGCCCGGGCCGAGTCCGAGCGCCGCGTCCGCTTCCTGTGGTCGGTGCTCCACCGGCTCGGCGCCGCCGGCCCGCCGGACCCGGGGGAGGGCCGCCCCGGCGAGGAGATCCCCAAGGTTCCGGCGAGCCTGCGGATCGGGCTCGTCGGGTACGAGGACCACAAGGTCCTGCCCGTGCGAGCGGAACCGGAAGACGAATCCGTGCTGAGCGTCTGGGGTCCGGGCTCCGCCGAAGCCGCCGCCGAGGCCGTCCGCCGGTTCTCCGTGCGGCCCGTACGGCACGACTACGGCGCGCCGTTGGAGGACGCCCTGCACGCGGCCGCCCACTGGCGGCACTGGCGCGACGGAGCCCGGCACCTGCTGCTCGTGCTGGCCCGTCGGCCGCCCCACCCCGCCCGCCAGCAGTCCGACCTCAGCCTGCCCTGCCCCGGTCGGCACGACTACGAGGAAGCCCTGAACCGGCTGCGTACGGTGGCCTGTCCCGACCTGACCGTCATCGGCGTACGCGATGCGGTGGCCGGTGACACCTCCGGACGCTGGCGCCCCCAGACCCGTGAGCGGCTCCGCCACATCTGGCGCGACCTCGGCCGCGACCACCTGTTCACCCTCGGGACACACACACCCGAAGACGTCGCCTCGTGCGTCAACCACGCCCTGGGACGCCCCGCCGGGGCCCGCGGGCCGCTGACCGGCCCCGCCACCGCACCGGCGGCCCCCGGGACCGCCCGCGGCCATGGCACGCGCGTCGACCCGTGGGCGGCGGTACCACCCAGCCAGAAGGACAGTGAGCACCATGACTGAGAACAAGCCGGACGAGCCCCGGTTCCCACCGTCGGACATGATGAGCAAGACCTACGAGCGCGACGCGGTGGACGAGGAGGCCGGGTACACCGGCAGCGAGCCGGTGTACGCCGCTCCGGTCGAGTTCACCCCGGGACAGCAGGCGGGGGAGGCGGAGACACGGATCGGCGTCTGGGGCGGCCCGTCCTCGGGCAAGACCACGTTCCTGGGCGCACTGCGGCTCGCCGCGCTCGACCCGTCCGGTCCGTACGGCCGGTGGCAGGTGGTGCCGTCCGACGACGTGTCGGAGAAATTCCTGGTGGAGACGGCACGCGAGCTGGCGATCGACAAGGTCTTCCCCGGGGCCACCCAGGTCGTGCGCTCGTACGCCTGGCGTTTTCGCGGGGACCTCAGCGGCACGGCCTTCGGCAGGCGACGCCTGTGGCGCAAACGGCCCTCGAACCGGCTGGAGTTCGAGCTGAGCGTGCTCGATGTACCCGGCGGCGCCTACCAGGACCTCAGGAGCGACGGCCTCGCCGTCCGGAGCATCGATCACCTGGCCAGGGCCCAGGGACTCGTCTATCTCTTCGACCCGGTGCGCGAGGCGAAGGACAGAGACTCGTTCGCCTTCCTCAACGGCGCCCTGACCCGGATCACCCGTCTCTGCATGCAGGAGAACCGGCTGGACGGCCCCTATCTCCCGCACCACCTCGCCGTCTGCCTCACCAAGTTCGACGACCCGGAGATCTTCCACCGGGCCCGGCGCGGCGGCTGGACCGACCTCGGACCGAACGGAGTGCCCGTGGTGTCCGACCCCGCCGGCTTCTTCGACTGGCTCGCGGACGACCTGCACGGCAGCACCATGCGCCTGGTGGGGCAGACGCTGCGCGCCCACTTCCATCCCTCGCGCCTCCACTTCTTCACCTCCTCGGCGATCGGGTTCGGCACCCTGCCCGGTGGTTCCGTCGACCTGCGGCGCTTCGGGAACGTCAACTTCGTCGACGGGGAGGAGCGCATCGTGGGCCCGCTCAGCCCGTACAACGTCATGGAACCGCTGGTGGCCCTGCTGCTCGGCATGCGGAACGGAGGCCGGCCGTGAACGACGCGTTCACCGTGGAGGCACTGTGGGCCTGGTACGGCAAGAAAGCGGACTCGCTGGCCGAGTACGACGTGATGCACTGCACCGGAGGCGCGCCCCGCCGCGCGACGTTCTCCGAGTACATCATCGCGGCGAGCCTGGGCAATCCGCCCTCCGCGGCGGCCGTACGGGACCGGCTGCCCTGGATCTCCGTAGTGGGTATGCCCTTCACCGACCAACTGTGGACCGGCATCTCCGTGATGGAGACCTCCACCTTGCGCGACGGTGCGAACCGGGCCGTCACCCCGACCCGCTACCTGCTGATCGACTCCGCCGAACTGGTGCGCCGGAGGGTGGAATACACCAACCTGTGGGACGCCGTCGCCCCCGTACCGCTCCCCCCGGAGCACGGCGGGAGCGTCGTACTGGAGGTGCCCCCACCGGCCGGTGAGGGACTGGCGGAAGGCCTGGACACCATCGCCGGCCACGTGCCCGGCACCGCCGCCGGGACCGGGCAGCGGCGAGCGGCCGCCGTGGACTGGGCCGTGTCCGTGGCCGCGCTGCTGCTGTGCGGCAGCCCCGTCGTCGTCACCGGGGGAGGCCGGCTCGACGCGCGGGCCCGGCTCGCCGTGTTCGACGCAGTCGTGGGCCTCCTGCCGTACGGGGTGCGCAGCGGGCTGCGCGTGGGCAGCTGCGTCGACGGGGGTGACAGACCGCCCACCCAGCTGGCTTTCGGACCCGAGCACACGCCGTCCGCCCGATGCGTCCGCCTCGGCGCCCTCCCGCAGGTTCCGGCCGGTCCTCCGGAGGACTACCGGCGTCAGCTCGCCCGGCTGATCGGGGCCAGGGGACTCGACGCGGTCGCCACCGGGCTGCGCGGACTCGACGCGCCCGTCGCGCCGGTCGACCACGGGGCGCTGCTCGGAGCCCTCGGCCGGCTGGACCCGTTCCACGCGGCGGTGAGGGCCGTCGAGGCCGGGAAGCAGTCCGTCCGGGTCGTGGCCGAGGGGCTGAACAGCCTGACGGACGGCGAGGACACGGACTCCGACGGCTTCCTGCGGCTCGTCGAGTGCGGGATCGCGTACGCGGTCGACCCCGGGGGCCGGGAGCTGCACGAGGCGCTGCACCGCCACTGGACGCACGAGAGGACCGGACCGCGGGTGTCCGCGCTCATGGCGGAAGCTCTCCTCGACGTGGTGCTGAGCGATGCCTCGCACGCGTCGGACAGCGCCTCGTGCCGTGCCAGGCTGGACGCACTGTGGAGGCTGGTCGAACAGTGCCGGAAGGAGGCCGAGGTACTGCGGCTGCTGCCCGGCCCCGAACAGCCGGCCGACGGCCGGCGCCTGAGGTACGCGGTCGACTGTCTGTGCCTGCTGGGCCCGGACAGGATGGCGGACGGACGGGCCGACGGACAGGCCGACGCCGTGCGCGCGCTGTGGGGGGCGCGCCGGCTCACCCTGGAAGTGCTCGCGCGGGAATCGGCCGACCCCGCGCGGCTCGTGGACTGGCTGACCCCGCTCGCACCGGCCGCGCACCAGGCCCCCGCCTGGCTGCGGGCCTGGGCCGTGCTGTCGGGGCGCGAGGCGGGACAGGTCTCTCGGGCCGAGCCGCGTCCCACCGCCGAGGACGCTGTCCATGTACTCACCGCCACCGTCCGCGCACGGCGGCCCGACTGGACGGCGGAGGCCGTCGGGTGGCTGTGGCCGCAGCTGTGTGCCGTCGCCGCCGGACCCGAGCCCGAGCTCGAGCCCGGGGACGGCGGACGAACGGGCGAGGACGGAGCCGTCTTCAGGTCTCCCCTCCCGGGACGGAACCGGGGCGGATCGCGGAAACCGCCCTCGGCCGGGGCACCGGGCACCCCGGAGAACCCGCGGACTCCGGAGCGTCCGCCGGTCTCCCCGCGCCAGGCCGTCTCCGCCGACCACGCGGACCCGGCGGCCCCGTTCGGCCCTCCGGACGCGCGTACGTTGAGGGACCTGCTCACCGCGGACCCGGACGTGTGGCAGCACTGCAGGGCGCCGGCCGACGTCCTGAGCTGCCTGGTGGGTCTCCCTCCCGTCGGGCCCCCGTGGCGCGAGACGGAGTGCGTCGCCTACGCCCGGAGCCTGCACCGGATCTTCCGGGACAGGAACCTGGAGCCTTTCCTGCACCTGCTCGTGGACGAGCTCGCCGCACTGGTGCTCGACGAATTCCGGGGCCGGGAGGGAGGCATCGTCCTGACGGCCCTCCTCCGGGTGCCGCACGAGGTGGCCGCCGCGGACCTGCGCCGGCGCGTCGCCGCCCGGGAAGAGGAATGGCGACGACGGCAGGAGGCCTGGGAGCGGGAGCGTGCCGTCCATGCCCAGCGGCTCTCCGAGCGCGAAGCCGTCTACAACGCCCGACGGCGTGCCGCCCGTCAGGCGCAGGAGAGCCAGGCAGTGCAGAAGGCCGGCCTGGAACGGCACCCCGGCACAGGCCTCGCGACCGGAACGGGCTCCGGTCCTCACGCGGGCCCCGGTCCTCACGCGGGCCCCGGACGTCCACCCGTCCTCGGCGGCGGCGCCGGCCGGAGGAGCGAGGGGCCCGGCCCTCTGCCTCTGCAGGAGTTCGTCCGGGCCGCAGCACACATCGGCTCCTCCCGGGACCTCGCGGCGATGTGGGCGCCCTTCACCCTCGAGCTGGAATCCGCCGAGAGCCACGAGGCCCTCGAAGCGGCCGGCCGCTGGTGGGAGAAGGCCCAGGACGGGGAACGTGCCACGCTCTTCGGTCATCTGGAACGCACGCTGCTCACCGAGCACCGGTGCGGCATCGATGTCACCGCGGACATCCTCCACGAAATCAGGCGCCTGATCATGGCCGGCCTGGCCTCCGGCCACAGCGGCGGCGGATGGCGGGCGGGGCCCGTACTCCGGGAGGCGAAGCGGGATCTGCGCGCTCGCCGCGCGCGGGTGCGGGAACTGTGGTGGATACGACTGAGGGCCCACGTCAACCTCGCCCCGGGAACGCCGCGCAAGCCCAAGAAGTGGAGCAGAGGGAGCACCGTCCGATGAGCAACAACCGTTCCCGGCCGGCCCGGCACGTACTCGCCGTGGTGCTGACCGCCGCCTTCCTCACCCTGGTGCCCGCGCTGAGCCCCTTCGCTCCCGCCCGTGCCGCGGACTCCGGCGACCTGGAGCGGTTCCTGGACTCGGTGGTGGGCACCCGTGGAGCCGGCTACGCGATCGTCGTCGACACCTCACAGTCCATGGCGAACAACGGATCGTACGACAAGGTCCGTTCGGTGCTTCCCGCGTTCCTCGAGTCCCTGCACCCCGAAGACCTGGTCTGTCTGATCCCCTTCAGCACGAGCGCGCGCACCTGCGACATGGTCTCCCGTGACGAGGCGCTCGCGGAACTCGACGAGGCGCTGCCCGCCACCCCCGACGGTTCCGCGTCCAACTTCGGGCGCGCCTTCGAGCAGGCACTGGACGGACTGCAACGGGCCGGCACCGACGTCGGCGGCGTGCTGCTGCTGTCCGACGCGCAGATGCACGCGCCCGACGACGTCAAGTACCGGGACTTCACCGCGAGCGGCTGGCCCGCCCTGCGCAAGCAGGCCTCGGGCCTGCCCGCCGACCGCACCCTGACCGGCTACGGCATCGCCCTGACCCCCGGCGCCGAGGTCGAACAGGTCCTGGCCAAGGTGTTCCCGAGCCACCGCATGCTCGACGCGTCGGGATCCCGGACCCGGGAGGCGATGACGGCGGCTCAGGACGACACCCGTCTGCTCCAGGCCGCCCGGGCCGTGACCGGGGACAAGGACAAGGGCGTGGCCGTCTCCTGGCCGGACGGGTCCGAGAACGGGCCGGTGCCGGCCGGGTCGGACCTCCGTCTGCGGCTGACGGCCACCACCGACGCGCTGCCCGTACGCGTCACCGGCCTGCGGATCGAAGGACTTCCCGAGGGCGTCGAACCGACCGGCGGACTGCCCCGCTCGGTCGACCTCCGGCCGGGGGAGAGCCGGGACATCGACGTCACGCTCAGCTCCACCACCGCGCGGCGCAAGGGGTGGGGCAGCGGCCCCCGCACCGAGACCTGGCAGTTGTCCCTCGACGGCAGGGTGAGTACCCCGGTGGCGCGGGCCTCGGAGCGGTTCGTCGACCGGCAGGCGCGGCTGGCCCCCGCCCCGGCCGGAGAGCCCCTGGCAGTGCGGGGGACGGCGCAGGTCGCCGTCGACCCGGTGCGCTGGGCCACCGCGCTGGGCGTCCTCCTGCTCGTCCTCGTCCCGGCGGGCATTGCGCTGCTGCGCCGCTACCGCCCGGTCCGGGGCACGCTGTCCGCCGAAGGAGTCGACACCAGGGAGCCCGTGCGGATCTCTCTGCAAGGACGCGGCGAGGTCACCGTGGACCTCTCCCCGCTCCTCGAGGGCGACGGCTCGGTCAGGATCCGCAGTGTCCCCGGCCCGCTCCGCGAGCAGCCTCCCATCCGGCTGCGCTGCCGCACCGCCGACCGGCCGGAACGTGAGATCGTCTGCTCGCCCGGCCAGACCGTGCTGCTGTGCGGCATCGAGTTCCACTACACGACGCTGTCCGCGCAGCGGAGATGACCGGTGCCCACCGCCCGGCAGAGGCCGCCCGCGACGTTGCCCGGAGGTTCCCGCGAGGCCCGCCGCCGGGCGGCGAGTTGCCGCTGCTCACCTGGGGGATCAGCGGTGGCGGGGCGTCACACTCCCTTCTAGCTTCGGCACATGACCAAACGACACCTCACGTACCTCACCTGCAGCGTGGTCGTCCTGGCGTCGGGCATGGCAGCCACGCCGTCGACCGCCCAGCCCACCGTGCACCGGGTGCGGCCCGGCGCGTCGATCCAGAAGGCCGTGGACGCCGCGAAGCCGGGGGACACCGTCGTCCTCTCGCCCGGCACCTACAGGGAGAGCGTCGACATCACCACACCGGACGTCACCCTGCGCGGCTCCGGTGCCCACCGCACCGTCCTGGTGCCCGGCACGGACGCCGGCCGGGGCGCCTGCGCCGGGGCGGGGCACGGCATCTGCGTGACCGGCACGGACGAGGCACCCCTCAAGGACGTCACCGTACGCTCGTTGACGCTGCGGGGCTTCACCGGGAGCGGGCTGTGGGCCACCGGCACCGACCGGCTGCGGGTGCGGGGCGTGACCGCCGAGAAGAACGGCAAGTGGGGCATCGCCGAGGAGCGTTCGGTGCGCAGCGTGCTCAGCCACAACGTGGCCAGGGAGAACGGCGACGCCGGACTGTTCCTGGCCGACACCACCGACACCGAGGAAGGCGCCCGGGACGCCCACAGGACGGTGATCCGCCACAACCGCATGCTCGGCAACCGCGTCGGTGTCATCGTGCGACGGCTGCGGAACCTGACCCTCGACCGCAACGAGGCCACCGGCAACTGTGCCGCCGTGTTCGTGGTGGGCGACGAGTCCAAGCCCGTCGCGGGCCACCTGCGGGTGACCCGCAATCACCTCCGCGCCAACAACAAGCACTGCGCCGCCACACCGCGGCTGCCCTTCCTGCAGGGCGCGGGCATCGTCCTCACCGGAGCCGAGGACACCCTCGTGGCCGGGAACCGGATCGAGAACCACAAGGGCACCTCCCCGCTGTCCGGCGGCATCGTGCTGTTCAAGAGCTTCGAGGGCTCCGCGAACGAGCGCAACACCGTCCGCGACAACCTGGTCACCGGCAACAGCCCGGCCGACCTGGCCAACCGGGACACCGCCACGACCAACACGTTCGGCGGCAACACCTGCACGCTCTCCGAGCCCGCCGGCCTGTGCTGAACACCCCGCCGTGCCACACTGCCCCACCCTTTCCCCGGCAGCACAACAGAAGAAGCGAAACGACGGACGACGACCGTCGACCAGGTTCCCCCACCATCCATGCGGCTGCGGGAGATCGTTTCCGGGGCGGCCTGCGCCGCCGCCGCGCGTGCCGCCGTACGCCTGGGCGTGGCGGACGCACTCGACGACACCTCCATGACCGTGGACGACCTCGCCGAAGCGGTGAAGAGCCGCCGCACACCCCGCGGCGGCTGCTGCGCGCGTTGTCGTGCCAGGGAGTCTTCATCGAGCACCCCGGCAGGACGTTCGCGCACACCGGGATGTCCCGGCTGCTGGGCGAGGACGAACCGCACAGCCTGCGGTACATCGCCCTGTGGTGCACCGAACCGTGGACCTGGAACGTCTGGCCGCCGCTCGACGAGACGGTCCGCTCGGGCGGCAACGTCCGGGCCATGACAACGTCCAGTGAGCAGTCCGCACGGGACGTCGCCGCACTGCTCGACCTGGACGACGTCTCCTCCGTCGTGGACATCGTGGGTGGCCAGGGCCACGTCCTGGCCGGGCTGCTGGAGAAGCACCCGGACCTCCACGGCACCCTGCTCGACCTACCAAGGGTGGGGGAGAACGCAGACCCCCGGCGGTGGGAGGGCGGCGCGCCGGCCGGCCGAGCCCGGCTCCTCGCCGGGAACTGCCGCCGGGACATCCCCGCACGGGCGGGCCTCTACCTCATCAAGAACGTCCTGGAGTGGGACGACGACAGTACCCGCCGGGTCCTGGCCGACATCCGCGCGGTCGCGCGGCCCGGAGCACGCGTCGTCGTCATCGAGAACCTGTCGACGACACCCCGTCGATGCGGTTCACCACGGCCATGGACCTGCTG
The DNA here is from genome assembly GCF_036634175.1 of Streptomyces sp. P9-A2. Lineage (NCBI taxonomy): Bacteria > Bacillati > Actinomycetota > Actinomycetes > Kitasatosporales > Streptomycetaceae > Streptomyces > Streptomyces sp. P9-A2. Next base: position 749,463 of record NZ_JAZIFX010000001.1, on the reverse strand, counting down.
CTCCTCAACGTCGGCGGCGCCGCACACACCCGGAAGAGCGTGACCGATCTGCCGGCCGACGCGGGCCTGGTCATCGGCGAGGTCCGGCCGGTCAACGCCTGCCTGCACGCCTTCGAGTGCACCGTCCCCGGCTGATCCGCACCGGCCCGCACCGTCCGGCCGACGCGTTCCGTGCGGGCCGACCCCGAGGCCGCCGGCTCCGTGACGTACACGGGACCGGCGGCCTCGGGGTTCTTCCGGGCTGTCCGCTCAGGAGCCGGCGCCGCGCTCCCAGTGATAGAAGCACTGCGCCATGGCGTCCTTGGGACCACGCCAGGTGTGAGGGTCGTACGGACTGACGTACGCCTCGAGCTGTTCGCTGATGCCGCGGAACTCGGGGTGCCCGGCCACCTTCGCGATGGCGGGCGCCGGGTCCCGCTCGGATTCGATGAGGTGCATGTACAGGTCGTCGCCGAACTGGAAGAGCCGACGCCTGTTCACCCCGATCAGGTGGGGGAGTTCACCCCGGTCGGAGGCGGCGAACACATCGGAGATCTGCGGCGCCGAACCGGGCGCCATACGGGCCACGATGAGTGCGTGGTGCATCGACGGTCCTTTCCGGATCGGTCGGCGGTCAGCGGGAGGTGACGGACGCGGTGCTCCTGCGCTCGCCGGCGGCCTGCTCGATCCGGTCCCGGATGAGCGCCAGCTGCGTACGCGAGTTGCGGTTGATGTTGTCCGTCATCCAGGCGTCGTCGACCGGGGCGTCGGGCTTCATCGCGAAGTCCTGCGTCCAGTTCATCCGGACGCCGCCCGGCAGCTTTTCGTACTCCCACAGGATGTCCATGTGGGCGAAGGGACCCGTCTCGACACGGCGGGCGCGCACGGTCCGGCGGGCCCGGTCGGGGGTGCGCTCGGAGACCCAGCTCCACACTTTCCCGTTGTCGTCCGGGTGCATGGTCAGGCGGAACGTCGTGGTGTCGCCCTCGCGGGAGAGCACCTCGACCGACGCGTACTCGCTGAACAGGTCCGGCCAGTTCTCGAGGTCGTTGGTCATCTCCCACACGAGGTCGAAGGGAGCGTCGACGGTGATGCTGTTCTCGGTGTGTCCTGCCACTTTCAGGCTCCAGCCTTGAGGGTGCTGTTGACGAGGTTCAGAAACTCCCGGGGCGACTTGCAGCGCTCCGAGTCGGGGGGAAGCGAGAGGCCGTACCGGTTCTCCAGCTCGCCGACGATGCCGAGCAGGCCGAGCGAGTCGAGGCCGAAGGAATCGAAGGGGGACTCCGCGGACTGCTTCAGCTCCTGCGGGTCGACGGTGATACCGGCCGCCTTCTTCATCAGGACGGCCAGTTCGTCGACGGTCACTTCGGTGGTGATCATGAGGGTCTGCTCCTTCCCCGCCCGGGCCTACCGGGCGGATTCGCCACCGCGGCGCACGACCAGCGCCGCGTTGGAGCCCATGAGTCCCCTGCTGAGGACGAGGGCGGTGCGCAGCTCGGCGGGCCGAGCGCGCGACATGACCAGGTCGAGGTCGTGGCAGATGTCGAACACGTTGGGTGTGGGGGGCACCTGACCGTGTTCCATGGCGAGCACCGCGGCCACCGTGTCCAGCACGGGTGCCGCGCAGTGGGCCCGTCCGAAACCCGTCTTGGGCGCCGTGACGGGGACCCGCCCGCCGTGCGCGCCCAGCGCGTCGGCGATCGCCAGCGCCTCGGCGCGGTCCGCCTCCGGTACGCCCATCGCGTCGGCGAACACCACGTCGATGTCCTCCGGCGCGGCGCCCGCCTCGTCGAGGGCGCCGCGGATCGCCCGGGCCAGACCCTCCCGAGACTCCTCCCAGCGGGAGGCACCGGTGAAGGTGGCGGCATGGCCGGCGAGGGTGGCCCGCACCGGCACCCCACGCTCGCGGGCGCGGTCCTCGTCCTCGACGACGAGCAGCGCACCGCCCTCGGCGGGCACGAACCCGCAGGCCTTCGAGGTGAAGGGACGGTAGGCGAGATCCGGGTCCTCGACGGTGCTGATCTCGGGATAACCGAGCTGGCAGACCATCGAGTACGGGGCCAGCGGGGCCTCCGCGGCACCGACGATCATCGTGTCGGTGCCACGCCGGACCGCCCCGGCGGCGTGCGCGAGGCAGTCGAGGCCGCCGGCCTCGTCGCTCGCGACCACCCCGCACGGGCCCTTGAAACCGCTGCGGATGGAGATCTGGCCGGTGCTCGCGGCGTAGAACCAGGCGATGGACTGGTACGGGCCGACGAACCGAGGGCCCTGCCCCCAGAGTTTCTGCAGCTCACGCTGCCCGAACTCACCGCCGCCGGAACCGGCCGCGGTGACCACGCCGATGGAGAACGGATCCGCGGGTTCCCCGCTGCCGAGCCCGGCGTCGTCGAGGGCGAGGGCGGCGGCCGCCATCGCGAAATGACTGAACCGGTCGGTCTGGACCAGGAACCGGTCCTCGATGAGGGCCGCCGCGTCGAAGGAGCGGACCTCGCCCGCCACCCGCAGCGGCAGATGACCGCAGCCCTCGCGGGTGATCCGGTCCAGCACGCCGATGCCTTCGCTGACGGACTTCCAGTAGGCGTCGGTCCGCTGTCCGTTGGGCGCGATCACCCCGATGCCGGTGATGGCCGCGCGGCGGAGGCGCTGAGTACTCATGGTGTCCTCCCGCCCGGCCCGGTCAGCAGCACCGCGGACTGGAAGCCGCCGAACCCGCTGCCGACGGAGAGCACGTTCCTCAGCTTCCGGGGGCGGGCGGTGCGCGGCACATAGTCCAGGTCGCACTCGGGGTCGGGGGTCTCGTAGTTCGCCGTCGGCGGTACGGCCTGGTGCTTCAGGGCGAGCACGCAGGCCACCACCTCGATCGCGCCGATCGCGCCCAGCGAGTGCCCCACCATCGACTTGATGGAGCTCATGGGCGTGTCGTACGCGTGGGCGCCGAGCGACCGCTTCACCGCGGCCGTCTCGTGCCGGTCGTTCTGCCGGGTGCCGGAACCGTGGGCGTTGACGTAGTCGATCAGTGTGGGGTCGAGACGGGCCTGGTCGAGCGTGCTGTCGATGGCCCGCGCCATCTCCAGGCCCTCGGTGGTCAGACCGGTCATGTGGTAGGCGTTGCCGAAGGTGGCGTACCCGCCGATCTCGCAGTGGATCCGTGCCCCGCGGGCCCGTGCGTGCTCGTACTCCTCGAGGACCAGCACCGCCGCGCCCTCGCCCATCACGAACCCGTCGCGGTGGGCGTCGAAGGGACGGGAGGCGTGCTCCGGGTCGTCGTTGTTCGGCGACGTCGCCTTGATGGCGTCGAAGCACGCCATCGTGATCGGCGAGATCGGCGAGTCGGACGCCCCGGCGATGCAGACGTCGGCCCGGCCCTCGGCGATGGTGTGGAAGCCGTACCCGACCGCGTCGAGCCCCGAGGTGCAGCCGGTGGAGACGGTCTGCACCGGGCCCCGCGCGCCGAACCGCTCGGCGACGACCGCGGCGAGCGTGCTCGGCTGGAACGCCAGGTGCAGTTTCGGGTCGGCGGCCCGGTGGTCCACGTCCCAGCGCGAGCCGTGCTCGCTGACCCGGACGTAGTCGTGCTCCAGCCGGGTGGTGCCGCCGACCGCGCTGCCCAGCGACACCGCGGTGCGCCAGCCGTCCTCGCCCCCCGGGTCGAGCCCGGAGTCGTGGACCGCCTCGTCGGCGGCGACCGCGGCGAACTGGATGTACCGGTCGGCGTGCTGGCACAGGTCCGGGTCGAGACCGTGATCGAACGGGTCGAAGTCGCACTCGGCCGCTATCCGCGAGCGCAGCCCGCTCGGGTCGAACAGGGTGATGCCGCGGGTCGCGGTGCGGCCGGCCGACAGAAGGTCCCAGAACGCCGTCGCCCCGGTGCCGCCCGGAGCGACCACCCCGATACCGGTGACGGCTACCCGCCGGGTCACTTTATGGCCTCGCTGCGTCCGGCCGGCCGGCCCTGCCCGGTCCCGGACGCGACCGGCCCGCCCACGGTCAGCTGAGGGCCGGCCTCGGAGCCGGCGTTCTCCTCGGTGTCGACGTGACCGAGGCTCGGATGGGGGGCCAGCGGGCCCAGGTGGAAGACCATGCGGGCCTCGGCGTCGGAGACGTTGCGGAAGCGGTGCCGCATGTCGATCGGGATCATCAGACCCTGCTCGGCCCGCAGCGCGAACGGCTCCCCGTCCAGGTCGACTTCGAGCGCGCCGCTGACGACGTACACGAACTCCTCGGAGTACGGGTGGTAGTGCTCGCCGATGCGCTCACCGGGCTGTATGACGGCCAGACCCATGAAGCCGCTGGTGGAACCCACCGTGGCCGGGGTGAGGAGGGTCCTGAGATCGCCTCCGCGCCTTCTGTTGGGTTCCGTCTCGCTCAGGTCCACGATGCGTGGATGCTGTTGGGACATGGTTGGTACCTCCGGGTGGGGCGGGAGACGTCCGGGCGGGGCGGCCGCGGTCGTCATCACGGTTTGCCGTCAGGAATCCACCGCGCTGCGATCGGTGACGAGCAGCATGTCGGCGTGCGACAGCAGCCGGTTCAGGTTGCGCTCCGAGTTCAGAGGGGCGTCGACGCCGACCGCCGCGCCGTCCAGGAGCCGCTCCAGCTCCGCCGCCTTCCCCGGGCCCTTGACGCCCAGGGCCCATTCGGGGTCGACGTCGAAGGCGCCGGTGACGTCGACCATGCGGACCACGATGTCGTCGCGCTGGAAGACGGTGCTCATGAAGATGCGGCTGTCCGGGTCGCCGACCGCGGCCTCGTCCTGATGGGAGAGGAACCGGGCCAGCTCCATGCCCTGTCCCTCGACGGCCGGGTAGTACAGCGCGTGCCGCCGCAGACCGGCGGGCTCGGGGCCGTCCGCGCGGACGTGGTGCACGGAGGGGAGCGCGGCCCGGGTGAAGAACACCCGCGCCGAGCCGGGGTCGGACAGATCCCGCTCCTGCTCCAGGTGGGGGTCTATGGCCGTTTCGATAGCCCGGATCTCGGGCTGGCCGGCCACGTGGCGCAGTGCCGCGGCCAGGTCGCCCTCGACCTCCATGCACCGCACCACGCGGTTGCCGTGCATGAACACGGAGGTGCGGCGCAGCCTCGTGTCCGCTTCCAGCTGGGCCTTGGGAGACGTGTACCCGGCCAGGTGCTCCGCGACCTTGGACTCGCTGCCCGGCTTGACGGTGAAAGTGAGCGCGTGGCGGGCCACCCCGTCGCCCACGCGGACCTGTGCCTGCAGACCGGACCGCTTCTTCGCCCCGGGACGCGGCTCCGTCTCGCGCAGGACGCTGTAGCGCATGGATCGGGTGTCGCGGACACAGCTGTGCATCGGGCGGACGATCTCGATGTGCTCCTCGCTGTTCACCCAGGCGAGGAAGGGAAGCGCGCTCTCCCACTCGCTGGTGATGAGCCACTGCGAGGGGTTCTCGATCGACTGGCAGAGCTGGTCCTGGATGTGCCCGGGAATGGACGCGACCTTGCTGCTCATGTGCTCATAGGCCTCGAGGAACTGCTCCTGCGCCCCGTCGTACAGGTCGAGCAGCAGAATCACCCGCAGCCTGGAGCCGTCGAACGCCGAATGCGCTATCCGTCCCGCCGTGGGTCCCGTCGTGCGTTCCGTCGTGGTCATCCGGCGCACCTCTCCTCTTCTTCACGAAAGGCTCTTCAGTGGAGGTCGGAAACGGCCCCGTCGCCGAAACGGCCGGGCTCGCCCTGAACCGATCTTCGGGGCGTCCCGCGAAGTGCGCGAGACACACGGGGCAGGTGGGTGAACCGCGCGTCAACCGGGTGCCGCCAGGACACGGAACGACCTGTACCGGGCATGAATGCGGCGTCCTTTCCCCGCCCGTCCAGGGCGACGATGGAGGCAGTTCAATGAACCGATCGCAAGAGGCCGGCGAGACCGGTCACCGCACGCCCGTCCTCATCGTGGGCGGCTCCCTCGTGGGCCTGTCGATGTCCGTGTTCCTGGGGCGTCTGGGCGTGCCGCACACGCTCGTCGAACGTCACACGGGCACGTCGATCCACCCGCGCGGGCGCGGCAACAACGTGCGCACCATGGAGCTGTTCCGGGTGGCCCAGGTGGAGCAGCAGATCAGGGAGGTCGCGTCGGTCCTGGCGGACAACCACGGCATCATGCAGACGCCGAGTCTGGCGGACGGCGACGGCGAGTGGCTGTTCAAGGAGATCGACCCCGGGGGCGGGCTGGCCCGGTTCAGTCCCGCCGGGTGGTGCCAGTGCAGCCAGAACGACCTCGAGCCGGTGCTGCTGGCCCACGCCCGCGAACTCGGCTGCGATCTGCGGTTCGCGACCGAGCTGATGTCGTTCGACCAGGACGGCGACGGGGTGACGGCACGGGTCAAGAGCCGGGAGACCGGCGAGCACACCACCATCCGCGCCGACTACCTGGTCGCCGCGGACGGCCCGCGCAGCCCCGTGCGGGAGCGGCTCGGCATCGGGCAGAGCGGTCCGGGGGACCTGTTCCACAACGTGAGCCTCACCTTCTCCTCACGCGGCCTCGCGGATGTCGTCGGAGACCGGCGGTTCATCGTCTGCTACCTGACGAACCCGGAGGCCGACGGGGCGCTGCTGCCCGTCGACAACGCCGAGAACTGGGTGTTCCACGCCCCCTGGCACCCCGAACACGGCGAGACGATCGAGGAGTTCACCGACGAGCGGTGCGTCGCCCACATCCGGCGGGCGATCGGCGTGCCGGACCTCGACGTCAAGATCACCGGCCGGGCGGCCTGGCACGCCGCGGAGCGGGTCGCCGAGAGGTACACCGACCGCCGGGTGTTCCTCGCCGGCGACTCGGCCCACGAGATGTCGCCCACCGGGGCGTTCGGCTCCAACACCGGCATCCAGGACGCGCACAACCTCGCCTGGAAGCTGGCCGCCGTCCACGGCGGCTGGGCGGGCCCCGGACTGCTGGAGTCCTACGAAGCCGAGCGCCGACCGGTCGCCGAGGCGACCAGCGCCCGCGCCTCGAACCGTTCGGTCGAGCACAGCCACCCCGGCTACACGCCCGCGGCGGGCGCCGGCAGCAAGGGCCCGAAGGGCGGAATCCTCAACGTGGCGCTGGGCTACCGCTACCCGCAGGGCGCGGTCGTCGGCGGCGATCCGGCGGCACCGGTCGTCCCGGAGGGCCTGCGGCTGACGGGGGAGCCGGGCACCCGGGCCCCCCACCTGTGGCTGGACCGCGACGGCGTCCGCATCTCCACCCTCGACCTGTACGAGCGGTCCCTGGTGCTGCTGACCGGCGAGTCCGGCGACGCCGCCTGGCACACCGCCGCGGCGCAGGCGGCGCAGCACCTGCGGGTGCCCCTCGACGCCTACCGGATCGGCACCGGCCCCGCCGCGGACCTGACGCCGGACGACGGCGTCGACTGGGCACAGGCCCACGGCGTCACCGGGGACGGCGCGGTACTGGTCCGCCCCGACGGATTCGTGGCGTGGCGCTCGGAAGGGGCCGTGGAGGATCCCGCGACGGTGCTGCGGAAGGCCGTCACGGACATCCTGGCCCGGGAACGGGACTGACGGTGCGCGCGGCGAGGCGGCGTCAGGCTCCTCCGACGCCGCCCTGCCGTCCCCGCTCCGCCTTGGCCTTGTGCTGTTCGAACCGCTGGACCGCGGGCCCGTCGTCGTTCCACGGCCACGGGGTCACCGTGCCCTGGAGCGCCTCGAACACATGGTTCGCGTCGACGGCCCGGCCGGCCGCGCACAGCGCGTACGCCAGGACGTTCAGGTCCGCCTGGGCCGCCGCGTGCTGGAAGAATCCCGGCTTCGCCCAGAGGGAGGCGGCCTGCTCCAGCGAGGCCGCGATCTGTCCGCCCTCCCACAGCTGACCGGCCGTCATGGCCCGGACGCCGCCCTGCGCCACCAGCCCCTGATACTGCCGGACGGTCGCGGTCAGCTCGATCGCCGCGCACGGCGCGTTGGCCGGTATCCGGGTGCGCACCACATCGATGAAGTCGAGGACGGCCGCGCTCGAGCCGCCTTCCTCCGGCGACAGATGGGCGAGCATCTGCAGATAGGCCTCACGGTGCCAGCGGTCGCGTCCGGTGGCCTCCCGCCAGATGGCGTTGACCTCGTTCTGCGGATACCGCTCGAGGCGGGCCATGCCGAGCAGGGCCACCCAGGGCAGCGGATCCGCCGGCTTCAGCTCCGCGGCCCGATGGCACTGGGTCACCACCTGTGCCGCGTCCTGCAGGTGTCTGTCCCGCAGGCCGCGCATCAGAGCGACCCAGGAGTGGAACACCAGAGCGTCGGGGTTCTTCGGCTCCCTGGTCAGCCAGGCCGAGGCCAGGTCGGACCCCGATCCGGCCGTCTCCCCGGCCAGTACGGTCACCCGATGGCTGCGCCGGTCCCAGTCGTCCCCGGTTTCCTCGAGGAAGGCCGCGACAAGGGTCACCTCCGTCGACTTGACGCTCCCGCCGCGTTTGCCCACCTGCCGGAGGACGCGCGCGAGGGCGTCATCGTCGAGGGCGGGGGCGAGGCGGGGACGTTTACCGGCACGACTGCTGAAGAGCGACATGACCGCAGACTAGGAACTGTTTTGGGTACGGCAACCGATACGAGCAGATCGTTACCGATCCGGACCTCAGCGTGACGCGGTTTGACCATGCCGAAGGTGGCCAAGGGCCTGAACAGGCGCTCAGCTCCTGGTGGTCGGGGAGAACGATGCAGTACGAGGGGGCGGCGCACCGGTTCGCCGGCCCGCCCCCTCATGTTTTTCGTCGGTGTGTCCTTCCGTCCGTCCGGCTGTGCCCGGCCGGTCAGGGAGCCGGCGCCGGGAAGGTCGGGTACTCCACGCCGGAGACGTACTGGACGACCCGGACGACCTGGGAGGAGTAGCCGAACTCGTTGTCGTACCAGAGGTACAGGATCGCGTTGTCGCCCTCGACCTTGAGGGCGCCGGCGTCGACGATCGAGGCGTGCCGCGAGCCGATGAAGTCGCTGGAGACCGCGTCGGGGGCGCTGATGAAGTCGATCTGGCGCTTCAGCGGCGAGGTGAGCGACACATCGCGGAGGTACTCGAGTACTTCGGCGCGGTCGGTCGCGCGGCCCAGCTGGAGGTTGAGGATCGCGATGGAGACGTTCGGCACCGGAACCCGGATCGAGCTGCCGGTGATCGTCGCGTCGAGGTCGGGCAGTGCCTTGGCGACGGCGGAGGCGGCACCCGTCTCGGTGATCACCATGTTCAGCGGCGCGGAACGGCCGCGGCGTTCGGACTTGTGGTAGTTGTCCAGCAGGTTCTGGTCGTTGGTGAACGAGTGGACGGTCTCCACGTGGCCGCGCAGCACACCGTACTCGTCCGCCATCGCCTTGAGCGGCGGGACGATCGCGTTGGTGGTGCAGGAGGCACAGGAAAGGATCTGCTCGTCCGGCTTGAGGGTGTCGTGGTTGACGCCGTGCACGATGTTGGGCACGTCGCCCTTGCCGGGCGCGGTCAGCACGACCTTGTCGACACCGGGGCGCAGGTGCTGCGAGAGGCCCTCGCGGTCGCGCCACCTGCCGGTGTTGTCGATGAGGATGGCGTTCTTGATGCCGTACGCCGTGTAGTCCAGCTGCGACGGGTCGTCGGCGTAGATCACCTTGATGGTGTTGCCGTTGGCGACGATCGTGCTGTTCGCCTCGTCCACGGTGATCGTGCCCTGGAACTGGCCGTGCACGGAGTCGCGACGCAGCAGGGAGGCGCGCTTGACGATGTCCTGCTCGCCGCCCCGGCGGACCACGACGGCGCGCAGCCGCAGGCCGTTGCCGGAGCCGGACTTCTCGATGAGCAGGCGGGCGAGGAGCCGGCCGATGCGGCCGAAGCCGTAGAGGACGACGTCGCGCGGCTCACGGCGGTCGATCTTGTGGGCGCCGGTTGCTCCGGCCACGGCCTCGGCGGTGAACTCCGCCACCGACAGTGCGCGGTCGTCGGTCCGGTAGGTCGCGGCGAGCAGACCGAGGTCGATCTGGGACGGACCGAGGTCGAGTGCGGTGAGCGCCTGGAGGAAGGGCAGCGTCTCGGTGACCGACAGCTCCTGGCCGGAGATCTGACGGGCGAAGCGGTGGGTCTTGAGGATCGAGACCACCGACTTGTTCACCAGGGAGCGGCTGTGCAGCAGGACGGTGACGTCCCGCTCGCGGTGCAGCTTCCCGATGATCGGGATCATCGACTCCGCGATCTCCTCGCGGTGCTTCCAACTGGTGAACGAGTCTTCATTGACAGTCACAGGATTATCTTTCGAGCTAGGCGGCGCTCATATGATAACCATGCCGGTCAGGGGGCTCGATGGGGCCTCCCTTCCGGCGCCGGGAGGATTGCGAACCGTGCGATCGGGTACGCGTGCAGGACCGTGCCCGGAGCGGATCCTGGTCCGATCGGCAGAAGGCCGATCGGACGATCCGCCTTCTGCCGGTCCGCCGCGCGCGGATCGCTCGTCGCGGATCGCCGATGGCCGTCGCCGATTCCGTCCGGGGCGGGTCCGTACGACCGCCGCTACGAGGGAAGCCGCCATGGAGACACCCGCGCACGAGAACAATGCCCCCATGTCCGCCCAGCGGGCTCTGGACGCTCTGACCGACAACACCCAGGACACGGCGGCGCTGGACGCCCTCGCCGACAGTGATGTACTGATTCCCGTGCCCGACGACGCGGGTGACGAGGCCGTCGACCCCGGCGCGGTCGCGCTGCCGGTGATGGAGCAGCCGGACGGCATCCAGGTGGTGCCGGTCTTCACCTCGGAACTGGAGATGTCGGGGCTGCTGCCGTTCGTCTCCCGCTACCGGCTGGTGCCGCTCGGGGCGCTGGCCGCGCAGTGGCCGGCCGACGAACTGTCCCTCACCATCGACGGCAGCTCGGAGCACCGCCTGACATTGACCTCCGAAGGGGTGCGTACCCTGCTGGCCCGCCCCTAGGGCGTTTTCGAAAGTCCCGTCTGCCCCGCGGCGTCCGGCACGCACTCCCCCAAGCTCTTCGAGCAGGGGGGACCCCCAGCCGCGTTGTCGGGGTCGCCCGCGTACGCCCGGTACGCGGGCGACCCTCCGCCGTGCGATCGCACGCTCCCCCAAGCTCTCGGCTCCGCTCGAGCAGGGGGGACCCCCATGACGCCGCGGGGCCCGCCCTCCGGGCGGCCGGCGCTACGTTCGAAACACGCCCCAGGGCTCCTCGAGTGGATCATGCCGGGCCCCCGCGGGCCCGGCATGATCCGAACGAAGGTTCTGGGGCGTGCCGCGTCCGTCCGGTGCGGCGGACTACTCGCCCAGCGTGCGGGCCAGGGCCGCGCGCTGGAGCGGCAGTGCCTCGGCGTGCAGGTCGCGGCCCTTACGGGTGAGCGTGACATAGACGCCCCGTCGGTCCTCCACGCAGAGGCTGCGGGTGACCAGGCCGTCCTTCTCCAGTCGGGCGATGAGGCGGGACAGCGCGCTCTGGCTGAGGTGGACGCGCCCGCCCAGATCCTGCACCCTGCAGTGCTCGCCCTTCTCGGGCGACGCGGTCGCGAGCAGGTCGAGCACCTCGAAGTCGGAGGCGCCCAGGCCGTGCGGATGCAGCGCGCGGTCGATCTCACCGAGGGTGCGCGCGTGCACCGACAGAATCTCCCGCCATCGCTCCTCGAGCCGGATGCCGGCCGTCTCCACTGCCATGAGTGAACGGTAACATTTGTTCGGAGTTCAACTAATGGCTGGGCGATGCACGGACCTGCACGGACCTCCGCGCGTCACGCCCGTGGCCGGCGCACCCCTATGCCGACTCGCGCTTCACCAGCTCCGTCGGGAGGATCACCGTGGCCGGGTCCTCGCCGCCCACCTGGGCGAGCAGAACCCGCACCATCTCGGAGCTGATGCGGTCCCATGGCTGGCGGATCGTGGTCAGGCCGGGGCTGGTGGAGACGGCGGCCCGGGAGTCGTCGAAGCCGCCGACCGCCACGTCCTGGGGCACCCGGCGTCCCGCGCGGTGCAGTGCCGTCAGCACGCCCTGCGCCATCAGGTCCGAGGCGACGAACACGGCGTCCAGGTCGGGCGCCCCTGCCAGCAGGCGCTCAGCGCCCGCCTCGCCGCTGGCCCTGCTGTAGTCGCCGGAGACGATGAGCCGCTCGTCGATCGCGGTGCCGGCCTCGGCGAGCACCTCCTTGTACCCGGCGAGACGCTCCACGCCGCCCGGGGTGTCGAGCGGTCCTGTCACCACGCCCACCCTGCGCCGGCCCAGTCCCAGCAGATGACGCACCATGTCGCGGGCGCCGTCCCGGTCGTCCGCGGCCACGTAACTCACCTTGGAACCCAGCCCGATCGGCTTGCCGCACGCGACCAGCGGAACGCCCGCCGCCCGCAGCTCCTCGGCCACCGGATCGCCCGAGTGGCTGGAGACCAGCAGCACCCCGTCGACGTGCCCGGCGGTGATGTACCGCACGATGCGCCGCCGTTCGGCCTGTGTACCGGCGATCATCAGCAGCAGCGGAATGTCGTGCGCGGCCAGCGCCTGTGTGCAACCACGCAGCAGGACATTGAAGTTGGGATCCTCGAAGAACCGCTCCTGCGGCTCCGTCAGCAGGAAGCCCACCGAGTCGGACCGGCCGGTGATCAGCGAGCGGGCGTGCCGGTTCACCACGTACCCCGTCCTGCGGATCGCGGCGTTGACCGCCTCCGCCGCGGACGGGCTGACGTAGTGGCCGCCGTTGAGCACGCGTGAGACGGTGCCGCGCGAGACACCGGCCTCACGCGCCACGTCGTGGATCGTCGGCGGCTTGCGCCTGCTCCCCGTGTTGCTCATGGTCATGACTTTACGGCCCCGGACAGCAGATCCAGGCTCCAGAACCGCTGGACGACCAGGAAGAGGGCGACCAGCGGGAACACCGCGAGGAATGCCCCGGTGATCACCAGGGTGTACAACGCCGGGGTGCTGGCACCCTGTTCGAGGAGCGTGTACAGACCGAGCGTGATCGGGAACTTCTCGTCGTCGCTGAGCATGATGAACGGCAGCAGGAAGTTGTTCCAGATCGCGACGAACTGGAACAGGAAGACCGTCACCAGTCCGGGCAGCATCATCGGCAGCGCGACCCGGGTGAAGATCCGCCACTCGCCCGCGCCGTCCATCCGCCCGGCCTCCACCACGTCGGACGGCACCGACGCCGCGGCGTAGATCCGCGCCAGGTAGACGCCGTACGGGGAGAGGATCTGCGGCAGCAGCACGGAGAGGTAGGAGTCCGTGAGGTCCGCCTGGGCGAGCAGCAGATACTGCGGGACGGCGAGGATCACCGGCGGCATCAGGACGCCCGCGAGCAGCACGTTGAACAGCGTCTCGCGGCCCCGGAAGCGGTAGACCGCCAGCGCGTAGCCGCTGACCGCCGACACGCACGTCGACAGCAGGGCGCCGAGGCCGGCGTACAGGGCGGAGTTGCCCATCCACTCCCAGTAGACGCCGTCGCGGTAGGCGTTCAGGTCCGAGAGGTTCTCGGTGAAGCCGGTGCCGGGCCAGAACGTGAACGTGGAGAACAGCTCGCTGCCGGATTTGGTCGACGCGATGACCACCCAGACCACCGGCAGCAGGCAGTACAGCGCGCCGAGCAGGAGTGTCAGGGTGGGGACCAGGGCGATGCGGCGGGGCCGCGCCGGGCCGCGACCGGTGCCCGGGACGGTGCCGGCCACGGGCTCGGCCTTGTTCAGGGCCACGGAACTCATCGGGCCGCCTCCTGCTTGTTGCGTCGGTTCGCGGCCCGCAGGAAGCCGAAGGAGAGCACCAGGGTGGCGAGCGCGATGAGGGCGGCCTGGGCGGCGGCCGAGTGGATGTCACCGTTGACGAAGGCGTCCTGGTACACCTTCATCAGCGGACTCCAGGTGGTGGACACGGAGTTGGTGAGCGGCTTCAGCGTGGTCGGTTCGTTGAACACCTGGAGGGTCGCGATGATCGAGAAGAAGAAGGTGAGCACCAGCGACGGCGCGACCATCGGGATCTTGATCTTCAACGCGATCTGCAGGGGCGTGGCGCCGTCCAGCTTCGCCGCCTCGTACACCTCGACCGGGATGGCCCGCAGCGCGGTGTAGATGACGATCATGTTGAAGCCGGTGCCGCCCCACACCGCGATGTTCGACAGGGCGAGGAACAGCGGACCGCCGTCCAGCAGGTCCGGCTGCGGCAGGCCGAACCTGTCGAGCACGAAGTAGAACGGGCTCACGTCGGGCAGGTACAGGAAGCCCCACAGCAGCGCCGCGATCACGCCGGGTATGGCGTACGGCAGGAAGATCGCGAGCCGGGTGAAGGGCGCGAGCCGCACCCTCTCGGAGTCCAGCGTCAACGCGAACACCAGGGCGAGCCCCAGCATCACCGGCACCACGATGCAGCCGTAGCCGAGCACGCGCAGCGCGCCGTCCAGCAACTCGCTGTCGGAGAGGGCGGCGGTGTAGTTCTCCAGGCCGGCCCAGACCTCCTTGCGGGCACCAGCGCCCAGGCCGAGCCCGGACACCCGCACCTTGCGGAAGCTGAGCCAGATCGCGTACCCGATGGGCAGCGCGAAGAAGAGCAGGAAGAGAACCGTCGCGGGGATCAGGAAGAGGAAGGGGGCGCTCCGGGTGCGCCTGAGTGCGGAGGTGCGGGACGGGCGGGCGTACGGGGCCCCTTCGACCCCGTACGCCTTCCCACGTGCCGGGGATGTCACGGAGCGACCTCGAAGCCCTGCTTCTTCAGGTCGGCGACCGTGTCCCGCTGCATGCTGTCCACGGCCGCGACGAAGTCGGACTTGTTCTTCGCCGCGGCACCGAAGGCGTCCTTGAACGTCGTGTACGCCACGTTGACGTTCGGGCCCCAGGCGGACGGCGCGGTGGTCTGCGCGATCCCGGCGGCCTTCTGGTAGAAGTCGGGCTGGTTGGAGAAGTACTCCGGTGGGGTGGTGAAGGCGCCGCTGAGCTGGGCCGAGGTGGAGGCGGGATAGATGCCGCTCTCCTTCGCCAGCGCGTTCAGGGCGTCGCCGTCGGTGTTCAGCCAGGCGGCGAACTCGGCGGCGGCCTCCTTGTTCTCGGAGTCGGTGGTGACGCCGGTGGAGGAGCCGCCCCAGCTGCCGGTGCGGTTCTCCTCCTCGGTCCACTGGGGGAGCGGGGCCATGGCCCACTTGCCCTTGGTGTCGGGCGCGGCCGTGCTCAGGGTGCCCGGCGCCCACACGGCGCTGACCCACGCGATCTGCTTGCCGGTGTTGAGCGCCTTGTTCCAGGCGGGGGTGTACATCGGCTGGTTGTCGATCGCACCCTCCTTGACCAGGCCGCCCCAGAACTCGGCGACCTTCTTGGTCGCGTCGTCGGAGATGCCGACCTTCCACTGGTCGTCCGACGTGCTCCACCACTGCGCGCCGGCCTGCTGGGCCAGCCCCGCGAACAGGCCCGAGTCGTTGGCGGAGAACGTGGTCAGGTCCGTCTCCGGGGACTCCTTCTTGAGCTCCCGCGCGGTCTCCGCGAACTCGTCCCAGGTCGTCGGCACCGTCAGGCCGTACTTCTTGAACAGGTCCTCGCGGTAGTAGAACATCATCGGTCCGATGTCCTGCGGGACCGCGTACACCGCGTCGGTGCCGAGCGTGGTCTGCTGCCAGACGCCGTCCGCGAACTTGCTCTTCGCGTCGCCCACGTCCTTCGAGATGTCGGCGAGCGCGTCATTGCTGACCAGTGTGGGCAGCGCCTGGTACTCCGCCTGCACCAGGTCCGGGGCCTTGCCCGCCTTGTGCGCGGTGAGGATCTTGGTGACCAGCGTGTCGCCGGACGCCTGCTTCTTCACCGTGACCTTGATCTGCTTTTTCTTGCCGGGGCCCTCGTTCCACAGGTCCACGACCTTGTCCATGCCCGGGGCCCAGGTCCAGTACGTCAGTGAGACCGGACCGGACCGGGCCCCGCCGTCGTCGTCCGACGACGAGCCGCACGCGGCCAGCGTGGTGGCGCCGAGCGTGACCGCTATGGCGGAACTCACGAGGCGACGGTGGATCGTGTATCGCATGGAACTCTCCCCTGACCTGGGCCCCCGCCTCTCGCGAAGACCTGCTGCCCCAGCTGCGCTCGGTTCGTACCGTGGCTCGCGCTGATCTGTGAGCGTTCACAGTAGAGAAACATCCCGGACACTTGTCAATGGTTGTTGCTGTGCGGTTATGTTGGCCCTGCGCTACCGAAAGTGTGTGTGTACGTTCCCAGAAGATCGACATATCGGAGACAATCCATGCCGGAGACCACCCCCCTGGGCCTCACCGGGCTCGCCTTCGGTGGGGACTACAACCCCGAGCAGTGGCCGGAAAGCGTCTGGACCGAGGACGTCCGGCTGATGCGTGAGGCCGGCGTCACCATGGTGAGCGTCGGCATCTTCTCCTGGGCCCTGCTCGAACCCGAGCCCGGCGTCCACGACTTCGGCTGGCTCGACCGCGTCCTGGACCTGCTGCACGAGAACGGCATCCGCGCCGACCTCGGCACGCCCACCGTCGTGCCGCCCGTCTGGTTCTACCGGGCCCACCCCGACGCGCTGCCGGTGACCGCGGAAGGGGTGCGCTACGAGTTCGGCTCGCGCGGAGCCATCTGCCACAGCAACCCCGACTACCGGGCCGCCGCCGCGGACATCACCACCAGGCTCGCCGAGCGGTACGGGAGCCATCCCGCGCTCGCGATGTGGCACGTCCACAACGAGTACGGCGTCCCCGTCTCCGCCTGCTACTGCGACGGGTGCGCCGCGCACTTCCGCCGTTGGCTCGCACGGACCTACGGCACCGTCGAGGCCGTCAACGACGCCTGGGGCACCGCCTTCTGGGGCCAGCGCTACGCGGACTTCGAACAGATCAATCCGCCGCGGGTCACCCCGACGGTCGGCAACCCGGCCCAGGCACTGGACTACCGGCGGTTCGCCGACGCGACCGTGCGGGAGAACTTCACCGCCGAGCGGGACATCCTGCACCGCCTCTCGCCCGGCGTCCCGGTCACCACCAACTTCATGACCGCCCTCAGCCAGTGCGACTCCATGGACTACTGGGCCTGGGGCCGCGAGGTCGACTTCGTCACCAACGACCACTACCTGATCACCGACGGCCGCCGCACCCACGTGAACCTGGCGATGTCCGCCGACCTCACCCGCTCCGTCGCCGGCGGCGCCCCCTGGCTGCTGCTCGAGCACTCCACCTCGGGCGTCAACTGGCAGCCCCGCAACCCCGCCAAGGCACCCGGCCAGATGGCCCGCAACTCCCTCGCGCACGTGGCCCGCGGCTCCGAGGGCGCCATGTTCTTCCAGTGGCGCCAGTCCAGGCGCGGCGCCGAGAAGTTCCACTCGGCGATGCTCCCGCACGGCGGCACCGACACCCGCGTCTGGCGTGAGGTCGTCGAACTCGGCGCGAACACCGACGCGTTGGCACCTCTGCGGGGCACCCGCACCGAGGCCGACGTCGCCGTGCTGTGGGACTGGCACTCCTGGTGGGCGCAGAACCTCGACTGGCGTCCCACCGAGGACCACGACGCCCGCGAACGCGCCGACGCCTTCTACGAGGCGCTCTACGACCGCCACCTCACCGTCGACTTCGCCCACCCGGAGGCCGACCTGTCGCGCTACCCCCTGGTCGTCGTCCCCGCCCTGTATCTGATGACCGAGGCGGCGGGAAACAACCTCAGGGAGTACGTCGAGAACGGCGGCACCCTGGTCGTCTCGTACTTCTCCGGCATCGTCGACGAACACGACGCCGTGCACGAGGGTGCCCACCCGGGGGCCCTGCGGGACGTCCTCGGCCTGACCGTCGAGGAGTTCTCGCCGCTCGACGCCGGCGCCCGGGTACGCCTGACCGGCCCCGACGGCTCCGAACTCGGCGGCGACGTGTGGTCCGAGTTCGTGGTGCCGCGCGGCGCGGAGACCGTCTGGACCTACGCCGACGGCCTCACCGCCGGCCACCCCGCCGTCACCCGCCACCGCCTCGGCGAGGGCAGCGCCTGGTACGTCTCCACCCGCCTGGGCGCCGAAGGGCTGGACACCCTGCTCGGCCGGGCCGTCGAGGACACCGGGATCACCCCGCGCGCCGACCTGCCCCTCGACGTCGAAGTGGTGCGCCGCACCGGGGAGTCCGGCACCTTCCTGTTCGTGATCAACCACACCGCCGGCGACACCAAGGTGCCGCTGGACGCCCCCGGCACCGAACTGCTGACGGGCGAACGCGCCGCGGGCCGCCTGGCGGTCCCGGCCGGAGCCGTCCGGGTCGTCCGACTCGACGGCTGAGCCATGACTCCCCTCCGCCCGCGTGAGCAGCGCACGCCGCGGGCGGAGGGAGGCCCCCGCCCCGCCGAGGGCGGGGGCACCCCCCTCTCCCCACGTCGAAGGGACGACGGACACCGATGCTCCATCCCAGACGCACGTGCACACCTCAACGCATCCTCCGGGCCCTGCTGCTGCCGCTCGCCGCAGGGCTGGCCCTCACCGCACTGCCCGCCCAGACCGCGACGGCGGCGAGCACCCTCACCAACGGCGGCTTCGAAGCCGACGGTTCGGGGGCCGCGGCCCCGGCCGGCTGGTCGGAGCACGGCGCCACCGGAGCCTCGTACACCGAGTCCGGCGGCCGCAGCGGAAGCCACCGACTGTCCCACTGGTCGTCCTCGGCCTACCAGGTGGAGACGTACCAGTACCTGTCCGGCCTGACCAACGGCGACTACAGGCTGACCGCCTGGGTCCGCTCCGGCGGCGGCCAGAACGCCGCGTACCTCGCCCTCAAGAACTGCGGCGGCACCGAACAGCGCACCGACCTGCCGGTGTCCGCCGGCGACTGGATACGGATCGTCGTGCCCGTCAGGGTGACGAACAACCAGTGCACGATCAGTGTGAACAGCGATGCCGGCGCGGGCAACTGGATCAACGTCGACGACCTGACCTTCGCCCCGGGCACCTCGGGCCTGGCGGTCAAGGGCGCCGACATCTCGTCCCTGCCCAAGAGCGAGGCCAAGGGCGGCGTCTACCGGACCGCGTCCGGAAGCGCGGGTGACGGCGTCGCCATCCTGCGCTCCGCCGGCATGAACTACGCCCGCCTGAAGGTCTGGGTGAACCCGGCCGACGGATACAACAACAAGGCACGTGTCCTCGCCATGGCGAAGCGGGTCAAGGCCCAGGGCATGAAGCTGCTGGTCGACTTCCACTACTCGGACGCCTGGGCCGACCCCGGCAAGCAGACCAAGCCCGCCGCCTGGGCAGGACACTCCTACAGCCAGTTGAAGACGGACGTGTACCAGCACACGTACGACGTCCTGGACGCCCTCAAGGCGCAGGGCACCACCGCGGACATGGTCCAGGTCGGCAACGAGATCAACGGCGGCATGCTCTGGAACGAGGGGTCCACCAGTAACTGGACGCAGCTTGCCGGCCTGCTCAACTCCGGCTACGACGCCGCCAAGGCGGTCGCCCCGTCCACGACCGTCGCGCTGCACCTTGCCGAGGGAGGCGACCTCGACGGGACCCGCTGGTGGTTCGACAACGCGGTGTCCCAGGGAGTGAGGTTCGACGCCATCGGCCTGTCGTACTACGGCTACTGGCACGGCACGCTCCACGACTTCCAGACCACCCTGGACGACGCCGCCGCCCGCTACGGCAAGCCGGTCTTCCTCGCCGAGACGGCCTACCCGTTCCGCCTCGACAGCGAGGACGGGCTGGAGAACATCATCGACCTCGCCGGAGAACTGGTCCCCGGCTACCCGGCGACCACCGCGGGCCAGACCCGGTGGATGAACGACGTGGCGAGCATCGTGGAGGCCGTCCCGAACGGGCGGGGCCTCGGTGTCTTCTACTGGGAGGCGACCTGGACCGCCCGTACCGGCAACGGCTGGGACCCGGCCGACCCGGCCTCCGGCAACGGCTGGGAGAACCAGGCACTGTTCGGCTACGACGACCGGGCGCTGCCCGCGATGTCGTGGTTCGGCCACCGGTGAGCGTGTGAGGTACTGACGTACGCCGGGGCCCGGCCGCACACACGACGGTACGTGTGCGGCCGGGCCGCTCGCCATCGTGCCGTGAAACAGTGGTTCCGTAGAGTCGCTGAACCGTTCAACCACCTTGTGACCGAGGCGGGTCGACCGTCCCGGCAAGGGTTCCGGAGCGCCTGACACGGGGGCGCCGGCTGCGGGACAGTGGAGGTGCCCGGAGTGGACGCCGGGGTGGAGGTGGACGACATGATCAGGACTCCCGACGACGGGACACGGCTGCACATCCTCGCCTGGCTGAGGGAATCCGGCCGCGCCGGGCACGGCGTCACCGCGGAGGCCGTCGCCGGCCGGTTCGGCATGTCCCACCCGGTCGCCCTCACCCACCTCCGGCTGCTCACGGCCGTCGGCCTGCTGCGCACCGGCGGTGCCGCCGGGCGCCCGTACTACCGGTGCGACGAGGTACGGATCGCCGAGGTCGCGCGGATGTTCGAGAAGGGTTGGTAGCGCATACGGCCCAGGGCCTCCCCGGCCTCGGACATCAAGCCGGCACCCGGCCGCGGCCCCGGCCGACGCGCTGTGGGCGTAGTGGGCCGCCCGCCCTTGCCCGTCGTCCCGCCGGAGGGTGCGCCGCCGTCCGTCAGCGGGCCTCGCGCAATGGTTCCCCCACGCTCCTGAGGTGGCGCAGCGCCGTGACGTACGAGGCGAACAGCCCCGTACGGCAGTACGGGATGCCCAGCTCGGCGCAGTACCGCTCGGTGATGACCTGGGCCCGGCCGAGGGCGGGCGTGGGCATGCTGGGGAAGAGGTGGTGCTCGATCTGGTGGTTCAGCCCGCCCATGAAGAGGTCGACCATCGGACCGCCCGTGACATTGCGGGAAGTGAGGACCTGGCGGCGCAGGAAGTCCAGCTGCCGGCCCTCCTCGATCATCGGCATGCCCTTGTGGTTGGGGGCGAACACGGAGCCGAGGTAGATCCCGAACAGGCCCTGGTGGACGGCGACGAAGGAGAGTGCCCTGCCGGGGGAGAGCACCGTGAACAGGCCGCCGAAGTACACGGCGAAGTGGGCGACGAGCAGGGTCCCCTCCAGTACCGGCCGCTTCACGGCCGGGCCGCGCAGGGCCTTGAAGCTGCTGAAACTCAGATTGAGGCCTTCCAGTGTCAGCAACGGGAGGAAGAGCGCGGCCTGGTGCTTGCCGATGAACCGCGCGGGGCCCTGTGCCCGGCCCGCCTGGCGGCGCGACCAGACCAGCAGGTCGGGGGCGACATCCGGGTCCTTCTGCTCGTGGTTGGGATTCGCGTGGTGGCGGGTGTGCTTGTTCATCCACCAGCCGTAACTCATGCCCAGCAGCACGTCGGCCACCAGCAGACCACCCGCCTCGCTGGGGCGCCGGCGTGAGAACACCTGCCGGTGTGCCAGATCGTGGGCGGCCAGCGCGAGCTGCCCGAAGACCACGGCCAGGGCCGCCGCGACGAACAGCTGGCTCCAGCTGTCGCCCAGGACGAGAAAGGCGGCGACACCTCCCGCCAGGGCGAGCCCCACCGTGCCGAAGCGCAGGGTGTAGTAGAGAGGACGGCGCCTGAGCAGCCCTTCGGCGGCCATGCGCCGCGACAGTTCGGCGAAGTCGCTCCCCTTTTCGCCTGCCCGCGCAGCCGGGGTTCTTGTGAGCGTCGTCGGATTGAGCACCGTTGGATTGGCCATGCAGATGAGTATGTGAACGGACGCCCCGCCGCAGAATGATGTTGCCCCCCGGAACGAAGGTGTGGGTAGCCCCAGCGCGGGAGCCGTCCCGTCCGGCTTGACACCCCTCGCGTCCGCCCCGCACCATCAGCCTCGTGAACCTGTCAGACAGCCAGACAGGCGGCGCCGGGCCGCGGCGTGTCAGCGCGATGGAAGCGGCCCTCTCCCACCTGCGCGACGCCATCGAGCGCGGCGAGTACGCCATCGGCGACAAGCTCCCCTCGGAGGCGGAGCTGTGCCGCACCCTCGAGGTCTCCCGGCCCGTGCTGCGCGAGGCGCTGCGGGCGCTGCAGACCATGGGCCTGACCGCGTCCAGGACCGGTAAGGGCACTTTCGTCGTCGCCGACGCCGTCGGGGACCCCACCTTCGGCGACTACACGGCCGGCGACCTGCTGGAGGTGCGCCGCCACGTCGAGATCCCGGTCGCCCGGTACGCGGCCCGGCGGCGTACCCCCGAGCACCTCGAGCTTTTGCGCCGGCTGCTGGACCGGATGGACCGGGAGACCGACACCACCGCCTGGGCCGCCATGGACACCCACTTCCACCTCGCAGTGGCCGAGGCCACCCAGAACCCCGTGTTCCGCAGGGTCATCGAGGAGATCCGGGACGCGCTGGCGCGTCAGTCCGCCTTCCTCAACCAGCTCGGGGACCGGCGCGAACAGTCCAACCGCGAGCACCGGGCTGTCGTCGAGGCACTGGCCGACGGCTCGGAGGACGCCGCCGCCGAGGCGATGGCGCACCATCTCGAGCGGGTCGGGACGACCCTCACGGACATCGTGCACCCGGCGCGCGCAGCCACCCGGACGGTCACCCGCGCGGTTCCGCACACGCATACCCCCACGGCCCCCCACGGGCCCGCCCCCACGGAAGACCGATCCCCATGAACAGCACGTTCCCCGCGGCCGCGCCCCCGGTCCGCGACCCCCTCCACGCCCCTGTCGCCCACCTCGTCCGCGGCGGGATCGTGGAAGGTGTCCACTACGGTTCCGTCGTCGTCCTCGGCGCCGACGGCGAGGTCCGGCTCGGGCTCGGTGACATCGAGGCCGCCTGCTACCCGCGCTCCGCGCTCAAGCCTGTCCAGGCCGTCGCCATGGTGCGGGCCGGTCTCCCGCTCGAGGGCGAGCTGCTCTCCCTCGCCGCCGCCAGCCACTCCGGCGAGGAACGGCACCTCGCCGGCACTCGGCGCGTCCTCGCGGGCGCCGGACTCACCGAGGACCATCTGCGCAACACCCCGGACCTGCCGTTCGGCCGGGCCGTACGCGAGACCTGGGTGCGCGAGGGCCGCCCGCCCTCCCGACTCGCCCAGAACTGCTCGGGCAAGCACGCCGCCATGCTCCTCACCGCACGGCTCAACGGCTGGTCCCTCGGTGACTACCTCGACCCCGGCCACCCCCTCCAGCGGGCGATCGCCGAGACCGTCGAGGACCTCACCGGGCAGCACGTCGCCCGGGTGACCGTCGACGGCTGCGGCGCGCCCCTGTTCGCCGTCTCCCTGTACGGCCTCGCCCGCGCCGTCGCCCGGATCGCCACCGCCCTGCCCGGCACCCCCGAGGCCCGGGTCGCCGACGCGATGCGCGACCACCCCCAGATGGCATCGGGCTCGGGCCGGGACGTCGCCGCCCTGATGGGGGCCGTGCCCGGGCTGCTCGCCAAGGACGGATTCGAGGGCGTACAGGTCGCCGCCCTGCCCGACGGCAGTGCCGTCGCCGTGAAGATCTCCGACGGCGCCGACCGGGCTCGCGTCCCGGTGACCGCGGCCGCCCTCATCCATGCCGGGATCGACCCGGCCGTGCTCACCGCGTTCGCCGGTGAACCGCTGTTCGGCGGCGGCCTGCCGGTCGGCGGCATCCACCCCGTACCCGCGCTGGAACCGCTGCCCGGGCCGGCCGCACGACGCTGACGGCCTCGCCGGAGAGTGGAGCGGCGGGCGGCGGTGTGCCGGGGCGGCGGGTGGCGTCGGCCGCGGCTGGTCGTGGCCGGTCAGTCCGGCACTGCCCGACCCCACCTGAGCCGCAGGAACAGGGCCACGCCCATCGCGCCCAGCAGTGCGGCGCCCGTGACCGTCCATGTCCCCGGCCGTTCGGGCTCCCGGCCCCGCGCCGCCAAAACCGCGGCGGGGGTCGGGGCGGTCGTGGGCCGTGCCTGGGGCCCCGGCAGCGGCTTGACCAGCAGGGCGTCCAGCGACCCCACCGCATCGACCCGGCCGGACGCGTCGAACCCCCAGTCCAGCAGCGTGCGCGCCTCCTCGTACACGGCGCTCCCGCCGCCCCATCGGGGGTTCAGCACCGTCACCACGAGGGTGCGTCCGTCCCTGTGGGCGGCCGCCACGAGCGTGTGGCCGGCGTTGCTGGTGTAGCCGTTCTTGATCCCGACGATCCCCGGGTACCGTTCCACCCCGTCCGAGCCGGTGAGCAGCCGGTTGGTGTTGCGGATTCCGTACGATCCGCCGTCGCGGCCCGGGAACATCGCCTCCTCGCGGGAGCAGTACCGGACGAAGTCGGGGCTGCGCAGCCCGGCCCGGCCGAACACCGCCAGGTCGAACGCCGACGACACCTGGCCCGGGGCGTCGTAGCCGTCGGGCGACTCCACCTGCGTGTCGTGGGCGCCGAGGGCGTGGGCCTTGTCCTGCATCCGCTGCGCGGTGGCCTCCCAGCCGCCGCTGAGCGCGGCCAGCACATGCACGGCGTCGTTTCCCGAGCTGAGGAAGACTCCGTTCCACAGGTCGGAGATCCGGTACGTGAGGTCCTCCGCGACCCCGACGCGGCTGCTGCCGGGGCCGATGCCCGTCAGTTCCTCCTCGCTGACGGTGTGCCGGATGCCGGCCGGCAGCACGGGCAGCACGGTGAGCGCGAACAGGGTCTTGAGGGTGCTGGCGGGCGGCAGCCTGCGGTGCGCGTCGTGCGCGGCGAGCACCTCACCGGAGTCGGCGTCGGCCACCAGCCACGACCGGGCGGACAGCTCCGGGACCTCGGGTGCCCCGGCGCGCGGGCGGACCTGGGTGCCGGAGCGGTACAGCAGCGCATCCGGCGCGGACCCGGCCGCGGTCCGCGGTTCCGCGGCGACTCGTGCTCCGGAGTCGGGCGACGGCGCGGGGTCCGCGCTCGTGCCGGCGGTCGCCGCGGCGGGGGCGAGCGCCAGCAGGCCTGCTGTGCAGAGGGCACACGTGGACGCGGCAGCCCGCGAAGCAAATCCGATAGTCATACCGCAAACGTAGAAAGAGGACCGCGGACGGCCGCGGTGACCGGGCCGGAGGCCCTCCGTAAACACCCGGATGCCGCACGGCACTGCGACGGCTCTTCGCGGTCGGGGAGAGGTGGCTGCCGGGCACCGTCAGCTGCCGGGTACCGGTCGGTGGACGGGCACCGGTCAGTGGCCGGGCAGGGTGGGCTGGACGCGCCGGAGGAAGGTCGCGTTGTCGGGGGCCTCGCGCATCCGCTCCAGCAGCGTCTCCAGGCCGGACTGTCCCTGCCGGGACCGCAGCACCCGCCTCAGACCGCGTGAGGCCGACAACTCAGCGGGTGTGAGCAGCAGTTCCTCACGGCGGGTGCCGGACGGGACGATGTCGACGGCCGGGAACAGCCGGCGGGACGCCGCTTCACGGCTCAGCCGGAGCTCCATGTTGCCGGTGCTCTTGAGCTCCTCGAAGTAGAACTCGTCGGCGCGGGATCCGGTGTCCACCAGGGCCGAGGCGAGAATCGTGAGCGAACCGCCCTCTTCGGCCCGGCGTGCGGCACCGAAGAACCGCTTCGGCCCGATCAGCGCCGAGGTGTCGACCCCGCCGCTCATGGTGCGGCCGCCGGAGGTGGCGGCATTGTTGTACGCCCGGCAGAGCCGGGTCAGCGAGTCGAGCAGGATGACGACGTCCTCGCCCGCCTCGACCAGCCGCTTGGCCCGCTCGATCACCAGTTCGGCCAGGGCGATGTGCTGCTTGGCGGGCCTGTCGAAGGTCGAGGCGTACACCTCGCCGTGCACCGAGCGCCGCATGTCGGTGACCTCCTCGGGGCGCTCGTCGAGCAGCACCACCATCAGGCGGCATTCGGGGTGGTTACCCGCAACGGCTGCCGCGAGCTGCTGGATCAGCACGGTCTTGCCGGTCTTCGGCGGGGCCACGAGCAGGCCTCGCTGCCCCTTGCCGACAGGGGCGAGCAGATCGACGACGCGCCCGGCCAGACCGGACGCGGGGTGCTCCAGGCGCAGCCGCTCCTGCGGGTGAAGCGGCGTCAGGTCCCCGAAGCGGGGCCGGCCGCGCAGCGCTTCGGGGGTACGGCTGTTTATCCGGGTGATCTCGGTCAGGCCGCTCCGGTTGTCGCACAGGCCCTCGGTCAGGTCGCCCTTGCGCAGGCCGTACCTACGAAGCATGGCGGGGGAGACGGCGGGGTCGGAGGGGGAGGGCAGACAGGTGCCGGTCCGCAGGTGCCCCTTCCCGGCCGCGTCGATGTCGAGGACGCCGCTGACGTGCCGGGGCTGCTGCCGGACGGAGGGGCGGTCGAGCATGGGAGTGGTCATGGGGTCGGTCCTTTCGTGGACGACTGGGAGGGAAGGGATACACGCAGGGAAGGGGAGAACCGCGCACAGGGGGGCGCGTCCAGCGCCCGGGGCGGTGGGAACAGCACCTTGGCCACGGCGTGAAGCCCGCTCACAAGGTGATGTGGGAAAGCCGGACAGCCGGCCCGAAACGACGGGCGGAACGGCGTGCCGATGAGAATTCGAGGAAGAACTGGCACCGACGCCCGTATCGGGGCGCTAAACGAGTGCTCAGTGCACTGTATCACGGGGTAACGGGGTAACGGGGTAACGGGGTAACGGGGGTGCAGGGGTGCGGGGTCACGGGGTATGCGCGTGCGAGAGGGAGCCGGAAAGGGCCCGCCGGAGGCGACCGGCGGGCCCCGGGGCAGGGCTGGGGAAGCGGTTCAGGCCGAACGGTCCTGCGCGGCACGTGCGATCTGGTCGAACTTCGCTTCCATGGCCGCCTGGAGCGCCTGCGCGCCCGACAAGGGGCGGACCATCACGGTGAGTCGGTCGATGCGGCCGTCGTCGTCGACGTGGATGATGTCGCAGCCCTCGACCTCGCGGTCGCCCACGCGAGCGGTGAACACGAGGACGTGGTCACGGCCGTTCGCGTCATTGACCTCCCGCGCATAGCGGAAGTCCTCGAAGACCTCCGCCACCGCGTGCAGGATCGCCGCGGTGACCGGCCTGCCGGTGTAGGGCTTGAAGACGACCGGACTGGAGAAGACGACATCCTCCGCCAGCAGCGCTTCGGCGGCGTCCATGTCGTGCGCCTCCACGGCCTCACGGAATGCCCGCATCACAACTCCTCACAGTCAACGGATCGCAGTGCACACGAGGTTAGCCCCATGGCCGGCTCCTGGGTCCAAGGGCTGTCCCGTGATCCCTGGCGGGCGCGCGACGCCGGCTACGGCACCTCGCCGCGTTGTCGGAACGTCCACATACATCCAGTATCCGGACGCCCCTCCGTCTTGCGATGCACCGCATCCGACGCCGCGCGCTGGTCCACCACGGATCACGGGACAGCCCTTACGACCTCACCCGCGACAGCGAGCGGGCTCCCGACGCCCTGCTGCTTCGCCTCCGGCGTGGTCGTCGGTCGCGATGGCTCCGCCATCACTCCCTCCTCCGCCTCGGATGCGAAGCCGCATGACGCCGCTCGCTGATCCACTCCCATCGCGGGTGAGGTCGTTAGGCTGATCCGATGTTCAGCCCCGAAGGCCCCCGCCTGCGCGAACTCGCCCTCCAGGCGCTGTCGTCCGTGGAACGCGGATACGACCTCCTCGCGCCGAAATTCGACCACACCCCCTTCCGTACACCCGACTCGGTGCTCGATGCCACCGCCGTGGCGCTGCGGAGATGGGGACCGTTCGACTCCGGGCTCGATCTGTGCTGCGGCACCGGCGCGGGCACGGACGTTCTGGCGAAGGTGTGCCGCCGGAGCGTCACCGGCGTCGACTTCAGCGCGGGCATGCTCGACGTCGCGCGCGAGCGGACCAGGCCCGAAGGGCCGACGGCCCGCTGGGTGCGGGCGGACGCACGGGCGCTGCCGTTCGGGCCGGCCTTCGACCTGGTGGTGAGTTTCGGGGCGTTCGGCCACTTCCTGCCGAGTGAGCTGCCAGGGCTGTTCGCTCAGGTCCACCGCGTGCTGCGGCCCGGGGGACGGTTCGCCTTCCCGGTGGTCGCCCCGCCCCGGCCGGGCTCGCTCGAGCACGGGATGCTTCTGGGCTTCGACGTGGTGATGCGGGTGCGCAACGCGGTGTGGCGCCCGCCGTTCGTCATGTACTACCGCGCACTGCGCTTCGGTGCTCTCCGGCGCGAGCTGGACCGGGCCGGATTCCGGGTCGAACTCCACCCACTGCCCGAATTCGGGCAGCGGCCGGACGGCAGTCCCCGGGTCCGCCTGGTCGTCGCCGAGCGGCCCCGGGGGCGGCGGGTCGCCCGCGGGCCGTCCGCCGTGCCGGTCAGACCGCGGCGGGCAGGGTGAACTCGTATACCAGCGCGTCCTGCTGGGCGTCCACGATCAGCTCGGTGATCTCCAGCGGCCGGGCGTACTGGTCGCGCACCCGGCGGGTGACCCGAACGGAGGGCGTGCCCGCGATCCGGGTGATCGTGTCGCGGTGGTGCAGTGTCAGCCCGGCCCTGCGCAGCCAGTCGTAGGCGCGACGCAGCTCCGCGGCGGTGGCGCCGTCGGCCCGGTAGCGGTAGCGCGCCAGCTCCTCGGCCTCGGCGAGCGCGACGCTGGAGAACGAGGTCACGGCCGTCCGCAGTTCGCACCCGTCGGCCGACGCGGACCAGTAGCGGTGCACCAGGGTCGGCCGGGAGGGCGCCAGAGCCAGCGCCTCGGCGTGCCCCGGTGGTGGAGACTCCCAGGACACGGTGGCCCGTGCCATCACGTCCCGGCCGACGTACCGCGCGCCGACCGGGAAGGCGAGCGCCGCAGGCGTCTCCACCGGCGGCCCCTTCAGGGTGGCATGGCTGCCCCGCCGGTCGGTGGCGACCAGGCCGTCGCGGCGCAGCACCTCCAGCGCCTGTCGTACGGTCTCCCGGCTCACCCCGAAGTGCTCGGCCAACTGCCGCTCACCGGGGAGCCGTTCGCCGGGCGGAATGGCTCCGTCGTGCAGCTCGCCGAGTAACTCTGTCGCGATCCGCCGGTAGAGCGGCTCATCCTCGGGGTGTGCGGGGCTGGGCGGTGCGGTGGATGGAAAGGCATGCGGAGGGTCGTGCGGGGTGGTGCGGGCCATGCCGCGCCTCCTGTTGGTGACGTTCCGTAGTGGCGTGGGCTCGTTGCGCCACCACATCTACCATTGGTCTAAACCAGCAGGGAAGGGTAATCCGTGAGTTCGGCCGAAACGGGACCGGGGCGAGGCCTGCCGCGCGGTGCCGTGGGGGAGGGCGCGTGCGGTGCGGCGACAGCCGAGTTCCCTTGTCCGGGAGCCGAAGGGGATGCGGGAGCCGCCGAAGCCGTCCTGTCCGAAAGTCCGTGGTCCGGTCCCTCAGATGTACGAACGCATCCAGTGGAGCTGGGTAGCCTCCTGGAAGGGGCCACCGCCCTCGTGGTCATTGAAGTCGTACACCTCGATCGACTTGTCGTCGTGCGTCCAGGCGTTGAACGCCGCGAAGACCGTCGAGGGCGGGCAGGTCTGGTCCTCGAGGCCCGTCGAGAACAGCGCGGGTGCCGAGCCGTGGGCGGCGAAGTGCACGCCGTCGAAGTAGGACAGAGTGCGCAGGGCGTCCCCGGTACGGCCCCGGTGGGTCCTGAGGTAGAGGCCCACCTCCCGGTACGGGTGCCGGTCGGTGAGCGTCGCCGCCCGCGGGAAGTCGCACAGGAACGGCACGTCCGGGGCCACCGCCGCGAGGTCCGGGACCAGGCCGCCCACCGCGAGGGCGATGCCGCCGCCCTGACTCGAGCCGAGTACCGCGGTGCGCGCCGCGTCGGTCAGGGGGTGGGAACGGGCGGCCTCCACCGCGCGCACCGCGTCCGTGAACACCCGGCGGTAGTAGTAGTTCTCGGGCGCGTCGATGCCGCGCGTCATGAACCCGGGGTACGCGGGCGCGCCGCCCACCGGGTCCGCGGTGTCACCGCCGCCGCCCCAGGCGCTGCCCTGGCCCCGGGTGTCCATCACGAAGTGCGCCCGGCCCGTCGAGGCCCACAGCAGATGCTCGTGGGGCAGCCCGCGGCCACCGCCGTAGCCGATGAACTGCACGACCAGCGGCAGCGGCGCCTCGGCCCCGACAGGCAGCGTCAGCCAGCCCTTGACCGGATGGCCCCCGAACCCGGCGAACGTCACGTCGAAGACCCGCACCGTGGACAGGCCCGTGTCGACCGGCTCGAAGCGGGCGTCCAGATCGTGCTCGCGCGCCTCCGCGAGGGTTCCGGTCCAGAACGCCTCGAAGTCCTCCGGTGCCGTGGACGCGCTCCGGTACTCGCGCAGCTCGTCGAGGGGAAGGTCGAACAGGGGCATGAGGAACCGCCTTTGTGCCGGGACAGTACGAAGCGATCACACCGTACGTGGGTCGTCGGAGCGCCCGCCAGACCCTGCGCCGGACTCGGTCCTCACGTACGCAAGGAAAGAAGAGACGCAGGTAAAAGATGTGGAAAGCGCTTGCCTTGGCCGGGTCCGGAACGG
The DNA here is from genome assembly GCF_036634175.1 of Streptomyces sp. P9-A2. NCBI lineage: Bacteria > Bacillati > Actinomycetota > Actinomycetes > Kitasatosporales > Streptomycetaceae > Streptomyces > Streptomyces sp. P9-A2. The sequence goes on along the minus strand of NZ_JAZIFX010000001.1, from coordinate 719,247 downwards.
TAGTCCCGCCGGGTCCGGAACGGTAGTCCGGCCCGGCCCGGCCCGGCCCGGCCCGGCCCGGCCCGGCCCGGCCCGGCCCGGTCGGGTGGCGTGGTGGCGGTGGCGGTGGTGGTGGTGGTGGTGGTGGCGCCGGCCCGGTGAGCGGTGCGGGTCAGCCGAAGCGCTCGATGCGGATGCGGTCCACGGGCTGTCCGGCCGCGACGAGCAGCCTGGAGGCGTGCTCGGCGAAGGAGTTGGAACCGCACACATAGGCCTCCCACCCACCCGGAGGGGCTTCAGCCAGGAGCGGCGCCACATGTGCGGCCGCCATACGTCCCACGGCCGTGCCCTCCGGTGCGCTCCGGGTGAACACCCGCAGGGTCTCCGCGCCGAACTCGTCCCCGTAGATCAGCTCCTCGGGACTGCGCGCCGACACCAGCAACCGCAAGGGCAGCGACAGACCCCGGGCCCTGTGGTGCCGCACCATCGACATCAGCGGGACGACGCCCGAGCCGGCGCCCACCAGCAGCGCGGGCCGGTCGCCCGGCCAGGCGAAGAAGCCGCTCAGCGGGCCGCGGACCTCGACCCGGTCACCGGGCCGGGCCACCGAGTGGAACCAGCCCGACACCTCGCCGCCCGCCACATGGTCCAGGGTCAGCTCGATGTGCCCCGAGTCGTCCGGCGCGGACGCGATCGAGTAGTGGCGCTGGGCCACATAGCCGTCCTCGGCGGTCAGCCGCAGCAGCAGATGCTGGCCGGGCACATGCCCCGGCCAGCCGGGCACGGCGAAGCGGAAGGTCGCGGCGCGCGGGGTCTCGCGACGGATACCGGTCAGTGTCGCCGTCCGCCATACCGAGGCCGTCTGCGCGCTCACTCCGATGCGTCCGGGCACGGCGAACCGTGTCGGAGGGGTGAACAACGCCGACGAGGCCTCCGCCTGCCGGTTCCCGGCCTCCTGCGGCTGCGCCGCCCGCCCGGTCACCTCAGTCATTTCCGTCGTCTCCGTCACCGGAGTACCGCTGTTCCTCCCAGGGGTCGCCCCGCGGGTGGTAGCCGTTGCCCTCCCAGAAACCCGGCTCGTCATGGTCGAGGAGACGCAGGCCCGCGATCCACTTGACGCTCTTCCAGAAGTACAGATGGGGCACGATCAGCCGGGCCGGGCCGCCGTGCTCGGACGGGAGCGGCCGGCCGTCGTACTCCCAGGCGATCCAGGCACGCCCGCCGGTCAGGTCCGCGAGCGGCAGGTTCGCCGTGTAGCCGGTGTGCGAGTAGGCGACGACATGGGTGGCGGGCCCATGGGGCCGGACGACATCCCAGAAGGCGTCCAGGGAGACGCCCCCGAACCGCACCCCGAACTTCGACCAGCTCGTCACACAGTGGATCGCGCCCTCGTACGCGGAGGCCGGCAGGGTGTGGGCCTGCTCCCAGCTCCAGGTGCGGGGCTCCGCCACCAGCCCGTCGATCCGCAGCGCCCAGTCGGCGGGCGCGAGGTCGGGCGTGACCTCGGCGGAGAGTACGGGCCATTCGTCGCCCGCGTCGTACTGGCCGGGCGGCAGGCCGGGATTGTGCACGCGGGGGCGGCCGGTGAAGCCGCGGGTGATGTTCACGTGATCGGCGTTTCCGTTGCGAGTGGTGCTCAGGTGGTTCCGGGCTCAACCGTACGGGGTGTCCGGGAACGCCCGCACATCTGTCTCGCCCGCCCGTCGGCCCGCCTGCCTGCCGTCCGCTCCGCGATCCCGCCGGCCCCGGGGAAAGTGCCGGACGGGCGGTGACGTCCTCGGGTACTGTTGCGGTCCGGCTGCGGAGGGTCCCAGCCGTCGACGGCCGAGGGGGTGAGACCCATTACCGCTGTGTCAGGTCGGGTGCTCTCACCACGAAGTGACGCGGATCACCCCCGGTAGGTGACCGCGGGAGCACCCTTCGGCTCTCGAAAGGCTCCTGCCGCCATGCCGTCCCACTCTTCCCGCGCTGTCTTCTCATTCCCTTCTTCCCCGCCCCTCGCTCCGTCCGCACCCGCCGCACAGGAATCCGTCGTGGCCGCGCTGCGCGCCGCGGGCTGTGTCTTCGCCGAGGCCGAGGCCGAACTGATCCTCGCCGCCGCTCCCACCCCGGACCACGTGACCGGGATGGTCGAGCGCAGGGTCCGCGGGCTGCCCCTCGAACTCGTCGTCGGCTGGGCCGAGTTCAGCGGACGGCGGATCACCGTGGTCCCCGGCGTCTTCGTGCCCCGGCGCCGTACCGAGTTCCTGGTGGCGCAGGCACTCGCGCAGGCACCCGACGCGGCCGTCGTCGTGGACCTGTGCTGTGGTTCGGGTGCCGTCGGCGTCGCCCTGGCCGGCGGCCTCGGCACGGTCGAACTGCACGCCGCCGACATCGACCCGGCCGCCGTGCGCTGCGCCCGCCGTAATGTCGCGGACGTCGGCGGCCTGGTGCACACGGGGGACCTGTTCGAGGCACTGCCCGCCAGGGTGCGCGGCCGGGTCGACATCCTCGCGGCCAATGTGCCGTACGTGCCCAGCGACGAGATCGGCCTGCTGCCCGCGGAGGCCCGCGACCACGAGCCGCGGGTCGCGCTCGACGGCGGCGCGGACGGGCTCGACGTGCTGCGCAGGGTGGCCGCCGGAGCCCCCGACTGGCTGGCGCCCGGGGGCTGTCTCCTGGTGGAGACGACCCGCCGCCAGGCGCCCGCGGCTGCCGCGGCCTTCACCGGTGCCGGACTGCGGACCCGCCTGGCCGTCCCGGAGGAGGAGTACGTCCATGTCGTGATCGGCGTCAGACCGTAGCTCCGTCCGACGCGGCGGGACGGCCCGGGGACGCGGGGCCGCCGGGCAGGGTCGCGCGGGCGATGAGCAGGGCCACGTCGTCGAAGTTGTCGGGCTCGTGCAGGGTGCGCAGCAGCAGGTCGCACGTCTCCTCGAGGGAGCGGTCGGGCCGGCCGTCCAGCAGCGCGAGCAGGTGGTCGAGGCGCTCGTCCAGCGAGTGGTGCCGGGTCTCGACCAGGCCGTCGGTGTACAACACCAGCCGGTCGCCCGGCTCGAGTCCCACGACGGTGGTCGAGAACTTGACGCCGCCCACCCCCAGCGGCACCCCGGTCGGCAGGTCGAGCAGCTCCGGGGTGCCGCCGGCCCGGACCCGCACCGGTGGCAGATGCCCCGCGTTGGCGATCAGACACTGCCGTTCATGGGGATCGTGGACGACGTAGAGGCAGGTGGCGATGGCGTCCTCGAGCTCGCCGACGATCCGGTCGAGGTGCTCCAGGAGCACCGCGGGATCGAGGCCGAGCGAGGCCAGCGTGTTCGTCGCCGTGCGCAGCCGCCCCATGGTGGCCGCCGCGGGGATGCCGTTGCCCATCACGTCTCCCACGACGAGGGCCGTCCTGTCGCCGTCCAGCGGGATCACGTCGAACCAATCGCCGCCCACCTCGTTGGTGGCCCCCGCCGGCTGGTAGCGGGAGGTGACCTCGAGCCCGCCCGTCACCGGCGGATGGCTGGGCAGCAGGCTGCGCTGCAGGGTGAGCGCGGAGTCGCGGGCGTTCTTGTACCAGCGGGCATTGTCGATCTGCACCGCCGCTCGGGCGGCCAGCTCCCGGGCCAGCAGCAGATCGTCCTCGTCGAACGGCAGCGGGTTGCCGGTGCGCTTGAGGTCGAGCGCACCGAGCACCTCACCGTGCGCGATCAGCGGTACCGCCAGATACGAGTGCACACCCGCCCGGTCCAGTAGTTCGGCCGCCTCGGCGGACCGGGCGACCCGGGGCAGATCCTTGTCCTTGACCTGCGGCAGCATCACGGGCAGGCCGGTGCGTACGCATTCGGTGACGAACCGGTCCGGGCCGTACCGGGCCACCCGGCCCGGCGGATCGGCGGCCAGCAGGGCGTCCCCCGAGCCGGCGCCCGTGCCCTGGACCGCCAGCGCCCGGATCACCGCCGACTCGGACGGGCCGAGGGTGCTCCGACGGCCCAGCACCACCGTGTCCAGCAGGTCCACGGCGGCCACGTCGGCCAGCTCCGGCACGGCCACATCGGCCAGCTCACGGGCCGTACGCTCCAGGTCGAGCGTGGTGCCGATCCGAGCCGAGGCGTCGGCCACGACGGCCAGCCGGCGCCGGGCCTGTTCGGCCTCGAGGCCCGCCCGGTGCTGCTCGGTGACGTCCACCACGGAAAGGGCCACGCCGAGCACCGAGCCGAGCGCGTTCTCCAGCCGGAACAGGGAGGTGGTCCAGGCGTGTTCCTCGTCGGGATCGGCCGGGGTCCGGCCGATCATGAACTGGTCGACGACCGGTTCCCCGGTGTCCAGGACCCGCCTCGCCGCGGCCTCGACGGCGTCGATCTCCAGGTGCGGAAGTACCTCGGGCATCGTGTGACCCAGGTGTTCCTCGACCGGGACGCCGTTGATCCGTTCCAGCGCCGGGTTGACCGAGACGTACCGCAGATCCGTGTCCAGGACGGCCAGCCCGATCGGGGACTGGGCGACGATCCGGGTGGACAGCGCCACGTCCTGCTCCACCTGGCGCACGGTCGACTGGTCGACCGCGAGGCCGAGGGCGTAGACGCCGCCCTGGTCGTCGGTCAGCCGCACATTGCGGAACTCCACGAGCCGGGTACTGCCGTCCTTGCGCCGGATGGGGAACGCCCCGGCCCAGCTCTGCCCGGTCCGCATGACCTCGGAGAACAGTTTGACCACCAGGTCCAGATACTGTTCGTGCACCATGATCCGGGCGGCGTACTGGCCCAGCGCCTCCTCGGTGCCGTAACCGAAGAGCTCCTCGGCCTGAGGGCTCCACAGCACGATCCGGCCCTGGGGGTCCAGCACCACCGAGGCCACGCGCAGCACATCGAGCAGTCCGCTGGGACGGACCGGCCCGGGGGCCACTCCGTCGCCGTCGCCGTCGCCCTCGCTCTCGCCCTCGCTCTCGCCCAGGGGTGACCCGGCTGAACTCATCGCACGCCCCGCCTTCGCCGATTTCCACGGCACACCGTGATGTCCCTGCATCACTTGTTCTACCGCGCGTGGGGGCGATTTTCCGCCTCTCCGGCTGTCTCCTCCACCTTCTTTTTCCTTCCGTCGGGTGCCCCGCGATCCCGTGGGCACGCCGGTCGTGCGCGGGGAGTGCGCCTGTGCGTGTGCGTGTGGGTGTGCGTGCGGTGCTTGGGCGGGGGAGCGCGGGGTACGCCGTGTGGCAGGCCCGGCAAGGCACGGCAAGGACGTGGCCGAGGTACGGCAGGACGCGGCAAGGTGTCGCGACGAGCAGGACGCGGCAAGGCGTCGCGACGAAAGGAGCGATCACGATGGGCAGCGAGCGACCGCACCCGGAATCCGTCTCGGTCGAGCTCAGCGGGTGCGACAGGCACGACGCACAGATCGTGTTCGACACACTGGGCGCGTACTTCACGTCCGACCGGCGCTCCGGCGACGTGCCGGAGGAGTTCTCCGGGATCCGCCCGACGGTGTGGCTCGGCACGTTCGACGTCGCCGACCCGCACGAGGGCGGAGCCCGCCCGGACGACCCGGTCCGGCTGGCGTCCTCGGTCGAGGCCGACCTGCAGGGCGGTTACTGGGCGGTCGACCGGTTCCGCACCACCCTGGAATCCCTGTTCACGGTGCGCGACCTGAGCACGGTCTCCGGCGACCAGGAGGAGGAGCTGCACGTCCGCCTCGAAAGCCGGTGACCGCCGAAAGGAACGGGACGACGGGACGTCAGCACGGCCGGGCGCCTCCGGCCGTGCGCGTCACCGCACCGGTGTGCCCTCCACCACGTTTTTGCAACTAGTTGCAAAAACGGGTGCGCGTCCTCTACAACAGAGGGACGACACCGCGCACGGAGGGCCCGATGAGCCGTTACCCGCACCTGCTGACCCCCCTCGACCTGGGCTTCACCACCCTGCCCAACCGGGTCCTCATGGGCTCCATGCACGTAGGCCTGGAGGAGGCGGAGAACGGCTTCGAGCGCCTTGCCGAGTTCTACGCCGCCCGTGCCCGAGGTGGCGTCGGCCTTATCGTCACCGGCGGTATCGCACCCAACGACGAGGGGCGGACCTTCGAGGGCGGCGCGAAGCTCACCACCGACGAGGAGGCGGAGCGGCACCGCGTCGTCACCGAGGCCGTGCATCGTGAGGGCGGGCGCATCGCCCTGCAGATCCTGCACGTCGGCCGGTACGCCTACCACCAGGACCTGGTCGCGCCCAGCCCTCTCCAGGCGCCGATCAGCCCCTTCACGCCCCGCGAACTCACCGACGCGGACATCGAGCGCACCATCGACGACTACGTCCGTACCGCCCGCCTCGCCCGGCAGGCCGGCTACGACGGCGTCGAGATCATGGGCTCCGAGGGCTATCTGATCAACGAGTTCATCGTCGCGCAGACCAACCGGCGCACCGACCGCTGGGGCGGCTCGTACGAGAACCGGACGCGCTTCCCCCTCGAGATCGTCCGTCGGGTGCGTGAGGCGGTCGGCGAGGACTTCATCGTCGTCTACCGGCTCTCCATGCTGGACCTCGTGCCCGGCGGCTCGACCCTGGACGAGGTGATCACACTGGCCCGCGCCGTCGAGGCGGCCGGCGCCACGATCATCAACACCGGCATCGGCTGGCACGAGGCCCGCATCCCCACCATCGCCACCTCCGTACCGCGCGGCGCCTACACCTGGGTGACCAAGCGGCTGATGGGCGAGGTCTCGGTCCCGCTCGTCACCACCAACCGGATCAACACCCCCGAACTCGCCGAGCAACTGCTCGCCGAGGGACACGCCGACATGGTGTCGATGGCCCGTCCGATGCTCGCCGATCCCGACTTCGTGGCCAAGGCCGCGGACGGCCGGCCCGAGGCGATCAACACCTGCATCGGCTGCAACCAGGCCTGTCTGGACCACACCTTCAACCTGCAGATCACCTCCTGCCTGGTCAACCCGCGCGCCTGCCACGAGACCGAGCTGGTGCTCTCCCCGACCAGGCGCCGCAAGCGCGTCGCGGTCGTCGGCGCCGGTCCGGCAGGCCTGGCCTGCGCCGTCAGCGCCGCCGAACGTGGCCACGACGTCACCCTGTTCGACGCCGCGAGCGAGATCGGCGGCCAGCTCAACGTCGCACGCAAGGTCCCCGGCAAGCAGGAGTTCGACGAGACCCTGCGTTACTTCCGCACCCGGCTCGCCGAACTGGCCGTCGACGTACGCCTGGACACCCGGGCCACGGCCGACGACGTGGCCGGCCACGACGAGGTCGTCGTCGCCACCGGAGTCACCCCGCGCGTCCCCGACCTCCCCGGCGTCGACCACCCGAGCGTGCTCGGCTACCTCGACGTCCTGCGCGACGGCGCCCCCGTCGGAGACCGGGTCGCCGTCCTCGGCGCGGGCGGCATCGGCTTCGACGTAGCCGAGTTCCTCACCGACGGCGGCGACAAGGCGCACGAAAACCCCGAGACGTACTTCCGCCGGTGGGGCGTCGACATGGACCACCGCACGCCCGGCGGCCTCACCGCACCCGAGCGGCCCGCCCCGCCGCGCACCGTCCACCTGCTCCAGCGCAAGACGACCAAGGTCGGTGCCGGTCTGGGCAAGACCACCGGGTGGATCCACCGCACCGAGCTGAAGCACCGCGGTGTCACCATGGTCCCCGGCGTGCGCTACGACCGTATCGACGACGCGGGTCTGCACCTCACCGTCGACGGCGAGAGCATCGTCCTGGAGGTGGACACGATCGTCCTGTGCACCGGCCAGGAACCGCGCCGTGACCTGTACGAGGAACTGGTCTCGGCCGGACGCCCCGTCCACCTGATCGGCGGCGCCGACGTGGCCGCCGAACTGGACGCCAAGCGGGCCATCAAGCAGGGCACGGAGGTGGCGGCGGCTCTCTAGGAGAGTCCTGTGCCGTCCCTAGGATGGGGCCCATGTCACTCCCGCACGCGATCCTCACCGCCTTGCTCGAGAAGCCGTCGTCGGGGCTGGAGCTGACCCGTCGCTTCGACAAGTCGATCGGATACTTCTGGTCCGCGACGCATCAGCAGATCTACCGCGAGCTGGGGAAACTGGAGGGCGAGGGCCTGATCCGGGCGCTGGCCGCCGGACAGCCCGCCCGCGGGCAGAAGAAGGCCTACGAGGTCCTGCCCGCGGGCCGCGTCGAACTGGCCCGCTGGACCTCCACGGCGCAGGACCCCAAGCCGATGCGCGACGCGCTGCTGTTGCGGCTGAGGGCGGCGGCGGTGGTCGGGGCCGGGGGCCTCGAGGCCGATCTGCGGCGCCATCTGGAACTGCACGAAAGGCAGCTGGCGGAGTACCAGGAGATCGAACGGCGGGACTTCCCGCCCGGCAGGGACGCCCCGGACGACCGGCTCCGGCATCTGGTGCTCCGGGCCGGTATCGACCTGGAGACCTTCTGGACCGGGTGGCTCGGGCACGCGCTCGAGGAATTCGCAGAGATCGCGGAGTCCACGGAAAACGCGGACCTCACGGAAAACGCGCAGAGCACGAAGGACACACAGAGCACGAAGAGCGCGGAGCGCGAGGAGAACACAGTGCTGCCGGACGCTCAGCGGGCCGACCCCCCGCGGGCCCCCGCCCGCACGGAACCGTCCGACTCCGGGCGTGCGGAATCGGACGGTTCGGGCCCCGGAGGAGTGTGACGCCGGCCGCCCGACCGGAGCGCGTCGGACGTGGTGGCGACCGGCGCCGTCTCAGAACCGGTCCGGCTTGTTGCGACGGCGCAGGTACCAGACCGTGGCGACGAGACCGGTACCGACGAGCGCGCCGCCCGCCACCAGCGTCACCGTTCCGTAGTCCGTGGAACTGCCGCCGATGCCACCCATCACCCCGAGGGACGGTGAGGGCGAGGCGGCGACCGACGGACTGGGAGAGGGAGGGTCGGCGGGGGAGACGATGATGGACTGGGTGCCCGCGGTGGTCCCGTTCGAGCACATCACGATCACCGTGTGGGTGCCCGAGCCGACGCCCGACCAGGCGGCGGACTGCCCCGACCCGGTTCCGGACAGGGCGGCCTGACGGCCCTGGGAGAAATTCGACTGGTCGGCGGCGAGCAGGGACGCGGTGCCCCAACTGCCGTTGAGCTGGGCGCACGCGGTGGTCGTGACGGAGACGGTCGAACCGGTCGTGCTCACGGAGATGCCGGGACCCGAGGCGGCCGGACCGGCCAGTACCAGGGGCAGCGCGGCGGCGGCTGCGACGGTCAGGCCGGAGCGGGTCAGAAGCTTCGAGTAGCGCATGTGAACTGCCTCCCGGCGGCACGGCCGGCGGTACATCCCTTGCACCGCCGAGGGTCGGGGAGCGCCCGTGCTGCCACGCGCCCAGCCAACGCGCACCCGGCCCGCGTCGCATTCCGGCCGCCGCCGGGCAGGTGACGACGGCCCTCGCCCGGTGAACCCGCCCGTCGAGTGACGCCGGACCGGACCCGGCTCGGTCCCGGCTCGGCTCGGTTCCGGCTCGGTCCCGGCTCGGCTCGGACCCGGACCGGACCCGGCTCGCCCTGCCTGCCCGGCGGGGCCCGGTCCCGCTCAGCGCCCCGGGCCCGTCGTCACCGTGCGCTCCGTGGAGAAGCCGCCCCAGGTCCCGTCCGGCAGCCTGGCCCGGATCCGCACTCGATGGCTGACCCCCGCCTCACGTCCCGCGTAGAAGCTGTATGTCGCCCGGTCGCGCGGTGCCTGGCCGCCGTAGACGACGGAGGTGGCCGGGTGGCCGTCCAGGTGTACCTGGTATTCCGTGATCATCCCGTCCACGCGCGGCGGTACCCAGCTGAGGTCGATGTGGTACGCCCCCTCGGACCGGTGGCTCGAGGCACGGAGGCCGGTGGGCGCCGCGGCGCGGCCGGTGCCGCTGCCCGGGGTGGTCAGGCGGAGGGGAGCGCCGGGAGGAGACAGGTTGCCGGCCGCGTCCCGCGCCCGGATCGTGAAGGAGTAGCGGGTGCCCGGTCGCAGCCCCGTCACCACGGTGGCGGTCTGACGTCCGCCGACACCGTGGATCTTCGTTTCTCCCTGCTGGATGTCGTATGACAGGACACCCCGGTCGTCCGTCGAGGCGGACCAGCTCAGCTGGACGGCCCTGCTGCCGACCGCCTTGCCGCGGAGGCCCGAGGGACGGCTGGGCGCGGACCGGTCGGCGGCCGTGGCCGTAGGTGTGGTCGCCCGCACCTCCTGGCTGCGGGGCCCGAGCCGCCCTTCCGCGTCCCGCGCCCGCACGGTGAAGGCATACGTGGTGGAGGGCCGAAGCCTGGTGACATCCACCATGTGCTCGGAAGCGGGTACTTCTTTGACCTTTGTGGTGCCCCGGTACACCTCGTACCGGCTCACCCGGGCGCTCGCGGCAGCGACGGTGTTCCACATGACATGCACACTCGTGGAGCTGCCGGCCTCGGCCGTGACGCCCGCCGGAGCCCCTGGTGGCTGCCCGCCGTCCCCGTCCCCGGTCACGGATCCACCGCCGCCGCAGGAGACGACCAGGAGAAGCACGAGTGTGAGTACGCCGCAGAGCAGGAGCGGTGAACGGAGCGCGCTACCACGCCATGTGAGAGGACGGCGGGAGGGGACGGCAACGGTGACAGGAATGCCTCGCACGACTCTGCCTCCCGACGGCACACAGGAATGGTCCGGACCAATACCCGATTCCATGGTGACGCGAATGACGCGACCGCATCAAGAGGGCGGTGTGGCGGCTCGGGGCGCGTACCGCCACCGGCGCCGACTCGGGCACCCGGCCCCATTGCCGGGCAGCCGAACGTGCACCGTACGGCCCTGTTGCGGTGGCCACGCCAGGGGGCCGGGGTGAGATGGGGCCGAGTGCCCGTCAGCGTCCCCCACGAGAGGCCCGCAAACCGTGATCCCTGTCCAGTCGCTCGCACTGGCCGTGGCCGGCGTCACCGTGCTCGCCCCCACGATGCTCCACAGCACCCCTTTCCAGCAGGCCCGCACTCAACCACCGGCCGTGCGACAGGGCGGCTCCGTCAGCGCCGTCGACCTGCTGGCCGAGGTGCGTGACTGCACCCCCGTCTCCCACGGCAAGTACCGGAGCGACCAGGGCGCCTCCGCCACCATTCCCGTCTGCGGCACCGACGAGGTCGTGTTCTGGAAGGCCGACATGGACATCGACTGCGACGGACAGCCCGGCATCCGCTGCAACACCGCCACGGACCCGTACTTCTCCGCCTCCACCGCGTTCGCACAGTCCGACGGCCGTCCGCTGAACTCCGAAACCCTGCCCTACGTGGTGGTGCCGGTGCCGAGCACGCTCTGGGACTACCGGGCGCACGGCGTCCGGGGCGGCTCGGTGGTGGCCGTCGTGTACGGCGACCAGGTGCAGTACGCGGTCGTCGGCGACACCGGCCCCGCGGGCATCATCGGTGAGGCGTCCTACGCGACGGCCGAAGCACTCGGCATCGATCCCGACCCACGAAGCGGCGGCACGTCCTCCGGTGTCACCTACATCGTGTTCAAGGGCAGCCGGGTGACTCCCATCGAGGACCGGAAGGCCGCAGTGGCGGCGGGGGAGGCACTGGCCCAGCAGTTCGTGAACGGCGGCTGAGCCGAACCACCACACCCGGCGGCCTGAACCCGGGCCCGCCGGGGTCGGCGGGAAGTGACGGGCGGGGAAGTGACGGGCGGCGAAAGTGCCCGCCCGTCACTTCCCGCCGCAACCGTGCTCGTCAGGTCTTCCGGTACGTGTACGCCTCCGCCGCCGCGGCCTCCACCGCCGCGAGGTCCGCTCCCGTCGAGGCCGTGACCACCGCGGCGACCGCGCCCTCCAGGAACGGCGCGTCCACCAGCCGGGTGTGCTCCGGGAGATCGTCGCCCTCGGCGAGCAGCGCCTTCACGGTGAGCACCGCGCTGCCGAGGTCGGTCAGGACGGCGACCCCGGCGCCGCGGTCGACGGCCGCGGACGCGGCGGCGATGAGTTCGGCGCTCGTACCGAGACCGCCGTTTTCCGTGCCGCCCGCCGGGGCCACGGGCACCGTACTGCCGGCGCCCGCCAGTTGTTTCGCCAGCTCGGCCACCGACGCCGCCACCTGAGCACTGTGCGACACCAGGACGATGCCCACCAGCTTCCCGTCGTCACTCACCGGACACCTCCCCGGCCTCGTAGGTACCGGAGGCACCGGAGGTGTCGGAGGCCTCGGCCAGGCCTGCGATCAGCAAGGCCGCCGAGGTGGCTCCGGGGTCCTGGTGTCCGATGCTGCGCTCGCCCAGGTAACTGGCCCGGCCCTTGCGGGCCCGCAACGGTGTCGTGGCCACCGCGCCCTCCTCGGCGGCGGCCCGCGCCGCGACGAAGGAGTCGCCGAGCGCGTCCACCGCGGGCACCAGCGCGTCGATCATCGTCTTGTCGCCCGGTGCCGCGCCCCCGAGCTGCCGTACCGCGTCCACCCCGGTGCGCAGTGCCTCGGCCAGCTGCTCCCTGCTCACCTCGGGGGCGTCACCGAGCGCCTTTCCGGTGCGGCGGAGCAGCGTCCCGTACAGGGGCCCGGAGGCGCCGCCCACCGTCGAGATCAGCAGCCGACCGGAGCGGGTCAGTACCTCCCCGGGCGTGGCGGGCGGCTCCTTGTCCAGCGCGGCCCGCACCGCGCTGAACCCGCGCTGGAGGTTGCTGCCGTGGTCGGCGTCCCCGATGGGCGAGTCGAGAGCGGTGAGCCGCTCCGCCTCACGGTCGACGGTGGCGGAGGTGACCGCCATCCAACGGCGGAAGAAGTCGGCGTCGAGCACTGGAACTCCTTGTGTACTGGGCACTGTGACCAACCAACCCGGTGTCCCTCACATGCCCCAGCGCAGTCCCGGGGTCCTCACCGGCGCATCCCACAGCCGCAGCGTCTCCTCGTCGATCTGGCACAGGGTGACCGAGGCGCCCGCCATGTCGAGTGACGTCACGTAGTTGCCGACGAGCACCCGGGCGACGGGGACACCACGCTCGCCGAGCACCCGCTGCACCTCGGCGTTGAAGCCGTACAGCTCCAGCAGCGGGGTCGCACCCATGCCGTTGACCAGGACCAGGACCGGATTGCGCGGGGTGATGTCGGCCAGGATCGCGCCGACGGCGGCCTCGGCGATCTCACTCGAGGTCATCATCGGCCGCCGCTCCCGGCCCGGCTCGCCGTGGATGCCGATCCCCAGCTCCAGCTCACCCGCCGGCAGGTCGAAGGTCGGGCTGCCCTTGGCCGGCGTGGTGACGGCGGTCAGGGCCACACCGAAACTGCGGGAGTTCTCGTTGACCTGCCGGGCGAGAGCCTCCACCCGCTCCAGCGACTGTCCCTCCTCGGCGGCCGCGCCCGCGATCTTCTCCACGAACAGCGTCGCACCGGTGCCGCGCCGGCCCGCGGTGTAGAGACTGTCGGTCACCGCGACATCGTCGTCGACCAGCACCTTCGCGACCTGGATGCCCTCGTCCTCGGCCAGCTCGGCGGCCATGTCGAAGTTGAGCACGTCGCCGGTGTAGTTCTTCACGACGAAGAGCACTCCGGCCCCACTGTCCACGGCAGCCGCCGCCCGCACCATCTGGTCGGGCACGGGAGAGGTGAACACTTCTCCGGGACAGGCCGCCGAGAGCATCCCGGGCCCCACGAACCCGCCGTGCAGCGGCTCGTGCCCGGAACCCCCGCCGGAGACCAGACCCACTTTCCCGGCCACGGGAGCGTCCCGCCGGACGATCACCCGGTTCTCCACGTCCACCGCAAGCTCGGGATGCGCCGACGCCATCCCCCGCAACGCATCAGCGACCACGGTCTCCGGCACATTGATCAACATCTTCACGGGTACCTCCTAGGGAGCTTAGCAGGTGGGCCTTCCACCTGCGTCTTTGCTGGTCAGAGCAGGTAGGGGAAATTATCGATCTTGACGGTCCGTGGCGGCCGGAAGCGGGCTGTGGCGGTACTGATGCTGACTTAATGCTGACTTTGATGACGGGCCGTCAGGTCTGCTGGATGGTTGGACGCGGGCCGGCTGAAGTCCTCTTGTCTGAAGTATTGACCTTGCAGGAGCGAAGGTCACGTACGCGGGCGCCCAGGTGCGCCCGGAAGGTGGGATGGACCGCGATGAGGACGGGCCCACAGCCGACGCGGCGGTGCCGGGGAGAGGGTCTGCCGCGAAATTCAGGAAGAGAACGCTCGCATCTCTTGGTGATCCGGTGTGCGAAAACCTCGGCTCCGACGATCCCGGCAGCTCATCAAAACCGAAGTGCTTCCCTTATCGGTCCGGCATGTGCATCACCGAGTCCTTCGCCGGGCTCGGCGCGAACCGGGTGCACGACGGCTCGCCCCGGCACCGTCGGGTCGCCGGCGTGCTTGAAGCGACGCCGGCCGAGCCGCACGGCGGCCCTGCTCAGCCCCGGAATTCTTCCGCAGGCTCATCGACCACCGGATGAGCCCTGCCGACGCCCTCACCACGGGGCCGGACCGGCCGACCGCGCTACGCCGGCTCGATCAAGCACTCGTCCGGGAAGGTTTCGAAGCGTTCTACGCTGCCGATGGACGATGCTGTCTCCGCCGCCTCGGGACGAAGACCGGCCCGGCCCTGGCGGCACACCCGCACCGCCCCTTCACTGCTGCAGAGGCGCATCGCCATGCCGACCTTGCCGCGTACCTCGACGGGTGCAGTGAGGACGAGCTCCTCGAGGAAGCGCTGCTTCCACTGTCGGCGGGGTTGCGTCTTCTTGGTCAACTCCGGACCTGGGACTGGTGATGCAGATGTGGGGAGCCACCCCGCATGCGCGGGGACCACGCGAACGACGGCAGCACTGGGGGCATGTCATCGGGATCATTCCTGGATGCGCGGAGATCACGCCTCGAACATGATCCAGTTGTTCTGGAACTGGATCGGACGGTCGCAGGAAGAGATCGTACAGGCGCGTAGGGACTGGATGGAAGGGTCGAGATTCGGGGAGGTGAAGGGGTACCACGGGGACCCGCTGCCCGCGCCCGAGCTGCCGCCGACGCCTTTGAAGCCGCGGGGAAGGGCCCGTTGACCTGCGGAAATAACTGATCATTCGGTGCTGGGTGGGTGACGTGCTATCGGTGCTGTCTCCCGCTCGGAGGCCGCTCGCGGGGGAGCAGGTGCGTGTGCCGCAGCTACGGTTTCCGGCGCTGGGCGGTTTCAGGGTCTGGCTGTCTGTGGGCGGCTGTGGCAGGACTCTTGCTAACCCTTTGCTAACTCTACTGACGCGTCATCAGGTGCTGTCGGTGGCTCGCGTTCTACCTTTACGGGTGTGGGGTGGTCATCGTCGGGCTGAGTGGTCACCGGATGGATTCCGACTTGGCGGGCGACCGAGTTGCACCCAGGGGGCAGGACCTGGCGCTCGGCCTGTCGTCTTGTAGCAGTTCCACAAGGCGTGAGTGTCTGTGGCAGTGAGCGATCTCGGTGCTGCTTGCCGGCGGGGGATGCCGTCTCGGATTGTTCCCGGCAGGTTCTTCGTCTGCTGGTGGTACAGGCGGTACAGCCTTCTGACCAGCGAGGATGTCGGTCCGACGGGTTCAAGGTGGGGAGTTGGCCCGCGTATGGTCCGGATCTTGACTGATGCCGATCTCGGGGCGGCAGGTCTGTTGGAGTGGCCGCATCCGCCTGCCCCGCGTTGACGGTCCCACCTGGCGCAGGTTGGATAGACCGTCCACGGGCGTCCAGCCACTCCAGCGCGGGCACGAAACCACAGGTCAGGGCCTCCTGGTCCGGTAGGGTCCGCCCAGTTCGTGATACCTGAGTGATAGCGGGTGATAAGGCGAAGCCCCGCCAGGAACCACCCTGACGGAACCTCTGCGCTGAGCCGTGGTCTGCGCTCTCGTGCTGGTCCTCATCGGCGACACCGCTACCGGCCGTACGGACTCCGGTGTCATCGCCCGTGCCGGTCTCGTCGCGCATCTCGTGTAGCAGCCCGCGGTCGCCTCCGACGCGGTCCCCTTTGCGTCTCCAGGTCATGGCGGAGCCACGGTGACGATGAAGTCGATACTGCCATCGACATCCTCGGAGCCGGGGGAGTGGATGCAGGATGCAGCCGAGGAGGCCGGCCAGGCCGTGGCGTGCCCGTGGCCGGGTGAACCGTTCGAGCCAGTGGGGAAGCTGTCGGTGGAAGCGTGGTGGCGGGCGGTGTCGCAGCCGATTGCGCACCCCTGGCGGCGTGACCGGAGTACTGAGGGTGCGGCCGAGACGAGCAAGGGGGATCTCGGCCTCGCTGGTGAGCGGTGACGTCGGGCGGGGATCTCTGGGAAATCGGCACCACTCTCGGCGCCCTCGGTACAACCGGGGAGGCTCTATCGTCGCCCCGGAAAGGCCATACCACCATCGTCGACATTCGCATCGACCTGGTGGAGTTGCCACGTTGGGCTGCCCGGCGAAACTCGTGTCGCCGGACCGACGGGGACAAGCCGATCTACACAGCGCGTGGACCGGGACAGCGCCCGACAGGCCCTCGGCGGCGTCCACACCGCGGCGGTGAATGTGCAGCGGCCGTAGGGTGCCCGGCGGCCGTCCATGCCTCAGCCCTCGAGGAGATCACCCTGGGAGAGGATTCCCGGCATGTAGCCTCTGGCAGGGGACAGATCCCGCCAGTCGAGGTCCCCCTCCTCCACGGACACGGCTCGCCAGTCGTCCTCCTCGTTCATGCTGCGGAACGCCTCGTGCAGGAAGTCGGGGAGCACCTCGCTGTCCCGACGGCCCGGGCGGCGCCGGTCCTCAGGAACCGTCAAGTCTGCCGCGAAAAGAGTGCCGTCGATGTAGAGCGTGCGCTCCTGGCGAGGCCGGTGGCGGGCGAGCAGGCCCAGGATGTCGTCGCGAAGGCCCGCGATTTCGTTGCGTCGAGCTGCCCGTTCCACACGCTGCAGCACCGGCGCCAAGACCCCGAGCGTCACGCCGAGCGCCGCGAAGCCAGCCACAACGTAGTCGCCCAGAATGAGTGGTTCCTGATGGGCGAAGGCGTCCAGGAACGGCGTGTAGTAGGCCAGTACATGTAGGTCCGGGTCGACGGGAAGGTCTACGGCGCGAGGGTCGGCTGTGTCCGGGTCGATCGCCGTCAGACGCATGGGGCTATGGGGGGAGGAGAAGTGCACCGCGCTCGTGTATGCGATCTTCGGCACTTCGCCCTTGATGGTCTTGACTGTCCTCTTCTGTTCCTCCATGGCTTCGCGCAGCTTCTTCGTCAGCGGGCCTGAGCGGCCCTTGGCTTCCGCGACGACATAACCGCCGACGGTCCGCTCTCCGAAGAAGTCCGCCCGGCTCTGGCCGGGGGCGAAGGTGAGGTTGTAGGCGGAGGCGTAGCGGGCGACGTGCATGAAGAACCGGACGGATAGCTGCCTCTCGGCGAAGATCTGGCACATGGCCTGCCCCAGGGTGTAGGACAGCATGCCCTTCTCGGAGGGGTCGAGTTCGCGGGCGAGGTCGGTGCGTGTGATGCGGCGGACCGGATCATCGCTCCAGCTGAGATAGGCGGGCAGTACCGCCACCCTGTGGCACCACTCGTACGCCGATGACCTCCCGTGCTTGGTTTGGTCGTACGGGGCCCTGCCCGTGATGAACAACGCGCGCGCCAAGTCTTGCGGCAGGACTGGCAGATCCTGCTCGACGGGGACTCCGGTACTGGCCGGGAAGAGCGTGGCATCGGTGCGCACGTGCGCGGGGCCATTGAAGAACATCGTTGCCGCTTTCCGGGTTCAGGGGCGTCATACACAGACCGTGAGGATCGTCGTGCCAGCATCTCTCTATCACCCCGGTCCGCAGTCCGCCCCGGCATCAGCGGAGACGGAAGCGATCCCCCGGGAACCCTGGCTCGCCGCATGGCTCCGGCCACGCCAGGCGCCTGTGTCCGCGTGCCGCCCTGATGGCGACGGGCGCGTCGGACCGCGCCGGCCATCAGCCACCGAAGCGACCCATGACAGCCGTATGTTGCTGGAAAGTGAGCGTCGGCGTGGGCCACCACATCATCCGGATCTGTGAGCGACAAGGCGTCCCTGTCCTCGCCGACCGCGCCTATACCGGCGCCGGCCTCCCACGTCGCCGCTGGCCTCAAACGACCACCCGGGGGGCGAACTCACCCGACGTTGCGCTACCGCGGTCCTCCAGCGAAGACGGCGGTGTCCGAGTCCGATCCGGAAACCGGAGGCCAGTTGTAGGCTCCCGCCATGCCGATCTTTGAATACCGGGGCGAAGCCGCGAACTTGAAGGTGCTAGCACGGGAAATAGAAGCGGATCAGCACCTCGCCGGAAAGTGCTCCCTCGCCCTCACACCCCTGCAGCAGAACAGGCGCGACTCCTTACGCCACGCCCACTGGGCGGAGATCTCCATCTCCGTCGCCGCCGGACTGGCCACGAACACCCTGTATGACGCCTTGAAGGCATTGGTCGAGCGGGCGCGTGACCGGGGGCCCGTCGAGGAGGCGCCTCCTCGACCGGAAGACGACGACCAGGGTGCGGACGGCTCGGAAGGGGTGAACCGGTGACCGTCCACTCTCCACGTCTACGGAACTCGAGCGGCGCCGAGTTGAATCTGCGCAGCCAGATCCTCTTCCAGGATCAGACCCGCACGCGCACCAGCGATCTTGTGACGGCGGTCGGCTCCTGGCACAAGACCTACGTCCACGAGAGCAGCCACTGGGCCCGATATCACGGATCCACTGTCGGCATTCTTCTGAGCCTGCTGCGGCGCACGAGGGACCAGTTGGCCGCGTACACGATCTCTCACCTGCCCCGGCAAGACGTGGAGCATCTCCACGAGGACCGGAGCAGCGGAGTCCCCTTTTTCTCCTTTGATCGCTACCCCAAGCACGCCCAAGGGGAACTGAAATACAGCGAATTGGATTGGCTCAACCTCTACTGCGCCTACTACCTCCTCTTGGACCCGGAGGGTCTGACGGAGTTCGACACCGCCACCTGGGACATGCGGGCGGCAATGGAGCACTCCCTCGAAGACATGTGGCGCCAGGGTGCGGGCATGGAGATGGTCGAGTGTCCCGATGACGTACGCGTCGGCATCGACGGGCCCCTGAAGCTCGTGCACACCTCCGAGGGCCCGCTCACCACTCGCGTCCTCTTCGAGTGCGCGGCGGTGCTCGACGAACTCTTCCAGTTCAAGGGCGCCTTCATACGGAAAGCTGACCCGGCGCTGCGCGAGTTCTTGCTCGAGGTGCTGAACGGCGAGTATGGGATGCCGTGTCGCCTGGCACATGCTCTCGCAGGACGCACCCTCGGCGGAAGTACCGTCCTGGCCCTCATCGACTTCGCGCTGAACCCTGTGGTGCCGGGCTTGAACTCCGATGACCCGTCCGTCGACTGGAAAGAGCTCTACCCTCCCTACCGGTTCGTGACGGCAGCCAAGGCGATGACGAGCTGGGAGACGGGCCTGGAGTTCCAGTATCCGAGCCACGAGGCGACGGTCCACTTTCAGCACATGCTGGCCAAGCGCAGTGGGCTCCGGATGGGAAGCGTGGCTTCCCGTCTGTCCGACCTCTCGACCCTCCGGGAAGCCGCCACGGCCCCCATGCACCTGTCCGCGCGTACGCCTGCTGTGTCCCTCATGTGCGCTTCACGTCTGCTTGCCCTGCGGGAAAGAGACGTCTGTTCGATCTCGCACTACGGCGTCAATTTCCTGGGCGAGAGAGCGACCAGGTTCATCAAGCCCGACCGGGACATGCAGTGGCTGTTCCCGGTGTTCCAGGTGAGTCAGGGTGAGTACCGGTGGCCGGCGGAGCACGTGGGCCTCGATGAGGCGACGGACCTACTGATAGGTGCCGCCGTGGCGTCGGCGTACGACGACATCCTGCACGGCGTCGGCCCTCTCGCTCACGACCACCTTCCCCGCAGCCTCTTCGACGACGTCGGACAGGTCGAAGCGCTGAACCAGGTCCTCAAGGACTCGACGGGACTGGACATGGGCTGGCATCGGACCTGATACGGACCCATTCACCGCTCCTGGCGCAACGCCTTCGCTGAGCACCGGTCAGGCTGTGCGCCTCGTACATGGCCGTCCCTCACCGGGTCCGTCGGCCTATGAGGTGGTGGCCGCACGGGTGCCGTATCTCGAACATTCGGGAGTGAATTCAGATCGATAGGCGACCGAAACTGAATCAAATGCGACCGCTGTGCATTTAGAGAATTATGGTGACAAGATGCGGCTCCAGATCCTGAGGGGGTGACGGCATCTCATGGGGCTTGTGGCTTCCTTCGCTGTGTGTTCCCGCCGGGCGTCCCAGGGTGTGTACGAGCGCAGCAAGGAGCCGCGATGACCCAGCCCAGTGATCCGCGTGCCATCCCAGGCCCGCGAGACGGCTCCGCCGAACCCCACGGGACCGTAGTCCCGGTGCCGCCCCGGCTCGCCAAGGCGGTCATCCGCAACTTCCGGCTGCTCCGCAGAACCGAGCTTTCCTTCACGGACAAGGTGACACTGTGCGTCGGCCGCAACAACACGGGAAAGACCTCGCTGGCAAAACTGTTCGAATTCTTCGTGGCGAGGAAGAAGGCCGCGCTGCGCATCGAGGACTTCTCCGCCGACTGCTACGAGGAGTTCCTCGCCGCCCATCGCCTCTTCGCCTCGGGTGAGGCGGAGCAGGCGCGCGACACGGTTCCGGCAATCACCCTCACCCTCCACATCTCCTACGACAAGGACTGCGGCCAGTACGGACCCCTGGCCCCCTTCGTGGTGGACCTTGACCCCGACTGCTCCGAGGTGGTGATCAGGTTCGCCTTCGCGTTGGGGGACGGTGCCCTGAAGGAGTTCTTCGGCGGCGTGCCGGTGGGGCCGGATGCCACGGCCACGCTTGAGCAGCTGGGCAGAGGTATCCCGAAGCACTTCGAGATGTCGGTGATGGCGGTCGACCCGACCGATGAGGCGAACGTCCGACCGGTCGACCTCGCGGACGTGCGCACCCTGGTGAGGGTGGACTTCGTCGAGGCGCAGCGAGGGCTGGACGATGAGAGCGACGGGCATGCCGCACCAATCGGAGCGGTCTTCGAGCAACTGCTGACCGCGGCGGAGAAGAGTCAGAACGCGACGTGGCTGGAGGAGCTCGCCGCGAACATCGACAGGACACTCGTGGACACCTCCGGCAGTCTCGACAGCAGCCTCCAGAAGGTCCGCGAACGGGTGGCGCCGACGTTGAAGGCATTCGGCTATCCGGGTCTGGCCAACCAGGAGTTCGTCACGGCCGCCCGGCTGGACTCCAAGAGGCTGCTCAGGAACTTCGCGCGCATTCACTATCCGGGAGTGGCCGGTGTGCGGTTCCCGGAGTCGTACAGCGGCCTCGGTACGCGGAACTTGGTGATGATTCTGCTCAGGCTCTTCACCTGCTACCGCGACCACACGGCGACCTCTCCGGAGTCGGGGATCCATCTCGTCTTCCTGGAGGAACCGGAGGCCCATCTGCATCCGCAGATGCAGGAGGCGTTCATCCAGCGACTCACGTACTCCGTCAATCTGTTCCCTCGGATCGACGCGCAGATGAGAGCGACGATGCCCGGGCAAAAGGGATCGGTCGAGGAGAGCAGCACCGCAATCGACAGCAGCCCCCGGTGGAACGCTCAGTTCGTGGTGACCACCCACTCGGCACACGTGGCCAACCGGGGACACTTCTCCGACATCCGGTACTTCCGGAAGGAGGAGGACACCGTGGAGAGCGGAAGCGAGCCGGGGCCGGCCCGCACCGTCATCAAGGACCTGTCCCAGGTGACCGGCGACGAGAGGTTTCTCCGCAAGTACCTGACCCTCACCCGGGCCGACCTCTACTTCGCGGACAAGGCCATCCTCGTCGAGGGCGCCAGCGAGCGTATCTTCGTCCCGGCTGCGGAGGAGAAGCTGGCGGCGAGGAGGCCCGGAGAGACGCCCCAGCACCAGTACGTGACCTTGATGGAGGTCGGAGGGGCGCATGCCCACAGGTTCTATCCGCTGCTGAAGGTCCTCGGGATTCCAGCCCTGATCATCACGGATCTTGATCCCGTCGACGACAGGGAGCCCAAGATCCGCAAATGTCTGGTGTCCGAATCCGGACGCACGTCCAACCAGTCCATCAGGGCGTGGTCCCCCGAGATGGCCGACATTACGGTGGCCGAGCTGCTGCAGCGGGCCGAGACGGACCCGCCGATCGCCGGCGGCAGCATGTGCCTCGCCTACCAGGTGCCGGAGGAGCCCGGCGGTCCGTGCGGCCGTACTTTCGAGGACGCCTTCGCGCTGGCCAACCGGGCCCTGTTCGGTATCCCCACGGGTGCCGCTCCCGCCGAGGAAGTGGAACAACAGGCCCGTAGCAGCGTGGAGACCAGGCGCAGCAAGGTCGACTTCGCCCTCGACCACGTCCTCGGAGACCACGACTGGCAGGTCCCGAAGTACATCAGGCGCGGCCTCGAGTGGCTCATGGCACAGGACGGGACGGCGACGAAGGCGGACGTCCAGTGACGACGGAGGCGGAAGACGTCACGCACACGATCCTGACGGCTCTCCAAGCGGGCCGTCACTTCAAGGTGGAGGCCGGTGCCGGTGCGGGCAAGACCAGCTCACTGATCGAGGCGCTCCAGAGCATCTTGGCTGACCGCCCCCGCTACCTCCCGCGGCCCCACCAGCGCATCGCCTGCGTCACCTACACCAATGTGGCCCGCGACGAGATCATCAGCCGTACCGACCGCAGCCCGTACGTGTTCGCCGAAACCATCCATGGTTTCCTGTGGCAGCTGCTCTCTCCTTTCGGCAAGCACCTGTTGCGCCACGTCGTCGAGCTGGACATCATGCTGTCGAAGATGGAGGGCCACACCTCACTGGACGGCTACACCGTCGAGTACAGCACCGGCTTCCAGAAAGTGGACCACGACAGCCGTCGCGTGCAGCTGGGTCACAACGATCTGCCCGTCCTCGCGAGGGCGTTTTTCGCCCTTCCCAAGTTCCGGGCCCTGGCTGCCGACCGGTTCCCGATCGTCTTCGTGGACGAGTACCAGGACACCCCCGCCGGTCTGGCGGAGGCCATGCTGGGCACGCCGGGCGATGA
The DNA here is from genome assembly GCF_036634175.1 of Streptomyces sp. P9-A2. NCBI lineage: Bacteria > Bacillati > Actinomycetota > Actinomycetes > Kitasatosporales > Streptomycetaceae > Streptomyces > Streptomyces sp. P9-A2. The sequence continues at coordinate 696,352 of NZ_JAZIFX010000001.1, read as the reverse complement.
GGCCACCGCGCGCGGCCCCCTCTGCGGATTCTTCGGGGACCATTGGCAGCAGATCTACGACAACGCGTGCGGGGCACTCGAGGACGCCCGCCCGACACCGGTCTTCAGACGGCGCAATCGGCGCTCGCATCGCGCCGTCGTGAACCTCCTGAACACGATGCGTCCCGAACTGACGCAGACCACGGCGTCAGGAGTCGGCGAGGGCACCGTCGCCGTCTATCACACCAACGAATGGGCCGGGACGAGGCTCACCCACCACCGGAAGGGTCAGCTCGGCTGGGACGCGGCCCACGCGGCCCGGAAATGGGTACTGGACGACGTCCGCGACCGGTTATGGAGCACCGGGGCATCCGGTCACGATGCCCAGGCACGGGCGGAGGAGCCCAGCACGAAGATCCTCATGCTCACGCACGAGACGATCGCCGGCGAACTGGGATATCAGAAGCTCCACGGGGCCTTTCGACGCAACGATTCCTACGTGAGGAAGGAGGACCACGCCATGGCCTTCTTCATGGACACGCTGGAACCGGCCCTGCTCCACCACCGGAACAAGCGCTACGGCGCGATGTTCGACGCACTCGACCCCCGTGGCCGCCCACCCATCAACTCGTCGGCCGACAAGCAGGAATGGATGGCGTTCCTGACGAAACTGGGAGAGGCCCGCAAGACGGGAACGGTCGGCGACGTCCTCGACCTCTGTCTTGAGCAGCAGCTCTTCGATGGCCTGGGGAAGGTGCGCGAGCGTCACCGGAAGGCCGTGTCACCATCCGGCACCGCCCCGCAGGCTGTGAGTGACGACAAGGCCGAAGCCCGGGCGGTGGCGCGGTCGAAGGAGTACCAACAACTGCGCCAGGTGCCGTACGCGGAGTTGCTGGCGTTGAACGAGCACCTCGGCGGCGGCACGCCCTTCGCCACACAACACGGAGTCAAGGGACTGGAGTTCAACCGGGTCCTCGCCGTGGTCAGCAAGGGACACTCCCGATTCCAGATCCCCGAGATGCTGGCTAACTTCTCCCGGCGTGACGAACTGATGGACAAGGAACTGGAGGCGTTCATCAGGGCGCGCAACCTGTTCTACGTGGCATGCTCACGGGCCAGAGAGCACCTGGCCATCCTCTTCACCACGAAACTTGAGCCCGCTGCTCTGGACACCCTCCGGGAGTGGGTCGGCGAGTCGCGGATCACGTCGCTGCGGTTCGACGGGGATACGGTGGTGGGTGGCGAATGAGGGACGAGGCAGGCCGGACGGATCCCCGGGCCAACCCCGACAAGGGATGCCCTGGGTTGCTGGTCGCCCGGATGCGATCGCCTCATGACGACGTCGGGCAGCTCCCGGCCGCCCAAGATCACGGAGGAGGTGGGCGAAGGTCGGAGCACCGGTCAATCACCGGATCGCCTCGCAGGCTCATCCGCGCCGACGCATGGCTCACCGAAACACCGCTCGCCCCCACCAGGACCGCACGCTTCACCCGCATCTGACCCGACTAGCACCGAATTCGCCAACGGTGTCCTTCAAGGGACGCCACCGGCGTACGTCAGGGTGAGGGCTCCTTCCCCTGGCGTTGCAGGCTGGGGAAACGCCGGATGAGTTCGTGCGCTTCGGCTGCGGCCGGTCCGTCAGACGCCGCAGCACGATGCACGAGGGGGGCGATCTCGCGTTTGCGGTCCTTCTTTCTGAGCTCGGATGCCCAGGCCGTGGCAGCGTCCGCGGGAAGCTGGCGCAGCACTTCGTCCACGAGACCGGGAGCGTGCTTGTCGCTGGCGCGGATCCACGCTGAGAGGTCTTCGAACGGATCCGTGGACTTCGAGGAGAGCCCGGCGATAAAGCCGGGGCGATTGGCCTCGGCGAGTTCGGACGCGGTATGCGGATCGTGCGCGGCGATGCTGTCCACTACAGTGGCTGCGATCTCCCAGTCGTGGCTACGAAGCCTGAGGTCAAGAGGAAGGCCGCGCCGCAACAGCCGGATTGTCATCTTGGGCGCCATGTATGCGAGGAAGACATCGATGGCGGCGTAGCGTGCCTCGAACCGTTCGAGGAGTTCCTGCGCCTCGTCCGGCCGGTGTTCACGGAGGACCTCGACCGCGTACAGGTGGCATCGTGATGGTGTCGGCAGGCTCTGCTCGAATTCCGCCGCGAGTTCGGCCACGTCTATACGGCTGACGATCGTTTTCACGCTGGTCGGGTCAATTTCTTTCATGGCCTCGACGAAGCCACAGAAGTTCTCCCAGGTGAGGTCTGCGGCAGGGTGCGACAGCGTTCTGGCGAACCGATCGGCATCGAGTGTGCGCACGAACTTCTTGGCGAGTCGGCGGGCTGCCGGGTCGGGCACGTGCCGGCCCCGCAGGAAGTGAGGGGCGAACCCCAGGAGAAATGCCCAGGTGCGGAACATCTTCTGGGACTCGGCCGGAGGGTTGCGGGAGATCGCGGTAGCCAGGTGGGGTGTCAGCTGGTTGAAGACTTCGAGTCCGAGGTCACGCTGTGTGTAGGCCAGGACGCTGAGGAGTTCGTCCACGGCTTGGATGTCTGCCGGTGGGTTGGCGGCGAGAGCGTGGAAGGCCTCCGGGTCGTAGGCGTGGCCGACGCGGGTGATGAGGGGCATGCCTGCTGCCTGGGTGATCCGGTCGACGGCGCGGGTGGTGGAGTAGACATGTGGCCATCCGCCGTCGGGGATCAGTCGAGCGAGGGCGTGCGGGTCGACATCGGCCAGGAGTTTCTCGGTGAAAGCGCGGTCGTCGTTCGCCAGCGCGTTGATCAAGTCACCGATCGCCCAGCCGTTTTCCGGGGTGACACCGCGTACCCATTCGAGGACCCGGCCGTGATGGTCGCGGATCAGGTCGAGGCAGTCGTCTTCGTACGGGCTCAGGAGATTTTCGAGGAGCTGGGCGGCCATGGCCGCATCTGGTCCGGCCGGTGTGGCGAGCGCACGTTCGGCCAGTGCGTGGATGCGCGGACGGTGCAGAACGTCGTACTGGTTGAGTACCCACCGTGACTCGCTGTCGTGGTTGCGTCCGATCAGCCATGCCGCGCCACGCAGTGGTGTGTGGGGTGAGTCCAGGGTAAGGCGGAAGAACGCTGCAGCGGTCTTCCGGTCGGCTTCGACATGGTGGTCCGGCAGCACGGCTCGGGGCCGCTCGGTCCGGCGTATGGGAGGCGGGAGCGGCGGCGCTGGGGTTTCGGCTGCTGACGCGATCGGCGGGATCGTGACGGGTTGGGGCGGTGTGTGGGAGTAGCGCGGAGGGTGCAGCATCCACCTGATCAGTGCCCATGCGGACCTGAGGTGCGCGCAGCGCAGGACGCCGTCGTTCCGGGTGATGAGCCGCTTGTCCCGCAGGATGGCAAGGCTCCGGTCGATCCACGCGCGGTCCCGGCCGAGCTGACGGGCGTACGGGGCGAGGCTGTCGGTGGTCACGCCGGCATCGACGCCGGCGATCTGAGCAATGGCGAGGGCCAGCAGGAGCAGGTCGGCGCGGTCATGGCCGCGCAGGTCGAGTGCGTCGCGTTCGGTGCGCCGCCAGCCGCCTGTGAGGGTGTAGAAGAAGAGCCAGGCGGAGTCCTTCGTGGAGGCTTCCTCGATCCGGTTCATCAAAGGTTCGTCGCCTGCCAGGTTGCCAACGAAGTCGTCCAGCGCGCGGATCTTGGGCAGGATTTCGTCCGCGCGTTCTCGCATGTCGCGGGCGAGCGCTCCGACCGCAGCGATGTTGCTGATGCGGTAGGTGGTGACGCCGCCGGCGACGTGATCCACGCCGACGACCAGTACGAGCTGATCTGCGGTGGCCGTCTCGGCCAGTTCGCGAACCAGGTCTGCGGGCAGGTCCTGGGCGTCGTCGACCAGGAGTGCCTTGCGGTGCGGGTACAGGGACAGGTCTGCCATCCATTGCCGAAGGCCCCGCTTGCGGGCGTCATCGCGCAGTCGCAGCACTTCGTAGCCGTCTTCGAGGAGGTCGCTCAACGCCTGGTAGGCGGTGATGGACTTGCCACAGCCGCTGTCTCCGTTGAGTACGACGGCGTGATCGCGGCGCAACGCGTCGACGAGGAGCGCGACCTCGGGAAGGCGGGGACAGGCCTCGACGTCGGAGGGGCCGAGGCGCTCACCGGCCAAGGCGTGGCTGATGTCGTGTCTGCCGCGGAAGGGGACCGTGTGCCATGCCGATGTGGCCTCTCGCTGGCGCGTTCCGTTGGCGAGGGCGGGAAGTGCAGTGTCGGCCACGGCGGGGATGTCGTCGCTGCCGGAGACGTCGGGTCCCATGCGGCAGACCCGCCAACCCTGGTCCAGCGGTGCGATGAGCTGGTCCACGACGGCGGTGTCGCGTTCTGAGTAGCCGACGATGAGAAGCGTACGGGGGTGGTCTGCGACCAGGCTGCAGATACGGTCCCGGAGGTCGGGGCCGAGGGTGCCGGGCAGGTGCGGGAGCATCCAGGGTTGATGCGGATCGGCTGCGTCGCCGTGCGGCTTGAACAGGATGCCGTCGGGAATGCCGGTTCCGTATTGGCGGCGGTAGGCGGATTCGAGGGCGGTATCCCAGTTGAGCGAGACGACGCACTCGACGACACCGGCGTGGATCAGGGCGGCGAGGGCTTCGTGGGCGGCGGACGGCTGTGCGCTGCGATGCCGGTCGAGGTTGGCCATCTCCTGCTGGAAGCGCTGCCGGGCAGCCGGTGATCCTTCGACGCTGCGCCACGCTGGGTCCCAGTGGTCACCATTGTCGCCGACCAGCAGTTTCGTCGGCATGTCTGCCTTGCCGAGTTCGGCAGCGAGGTCCGCTCGGGCAGCAGGGTCGGCGTCGATGGCGTCCCACAGCAGTGCGGCGAGACCGGCGCTGGTCGGGTACCGGGCGGAGAGAGACAGTCCGGCCCCGACGACGGCGACGACGCCGAGTCCCAGACGACTGCCCAACTGCGCGATGCGGTGTGCGACATCGGTGTTCATCGGCTCAACCTGGATGTCGACGGGCAGCAGGAAGGTTCGCTACTGAGTGGAAGTCCTCGCATGCCCTCCATTGTCGACCATGGCACTGACAGGGCCTTCTGCGACGCGGTCCTCCATGCTGGGTGAGTGAACGACATCGACAACCTACTGCGAAACACAGGGCAAGCATTTCTGGCGGCGTCATGGGATCGGCTGCGGAGAGAGCGGGTGGTTCCGCCGCCGCGCTTTCACCCGTACCTGAGGGTGGGGCGCGACTACTTCGGGGGCTCGGTGACGCCGCTGGCCGAATACCGTGCGCTTGAAGATGCGATTACCGCTTCTCATCCTCGGTTCGACGCTGGTCGGCCACTCGACGAGCGCGCGTTCCCCGGCGGATTGATCTTCAGTTTCCTGGAGACGTTCATCGCTCAACTGACTCGAGCACAGGAGGAGTTCTCTCCCGATGGACCAGCCGCCGAGCAGTCTCTGCGTGACCTGATCCAGGCAGTTCACGCAGACACTCACGAGGTGGCGTGCTGCCGGGTGGTTTCCCACCTGGCCACCGCAGACGGCCGGCCGGTCGAGTTTGCCAACGTCCGAGTCGAGCCGGTGATCTCGGAAGCAGCCGGCCACGACAGCGAGTTGCAGCGAATCATCTCGGCGGTGATCCCCGGGGCGGTGAGCGCCTACGGCCGAGACCGGCCCTATGGGTTCGCGCCGCCGGAGAGCGTCGTTGTTGCGCGGGACAGCGGCTCGACGCCGTTCGACCTGGCCGATCCGCTGTCGCAGCGGATCGAGCGGTTCATGGTGCTGGTACGACTACTGAAGCCGGGCACCAGCGAGTCGATGCTGGAAGTCCAAGGGGAAACTCACACGGTCCGAGAGTTCAAGCCCACCGTGCTCCGCTTCCGGGGTGCGGGGCCCGGGTTCGCCTCTCCGACGCAACTGGCCGCTCGTGTGATTACCCTCAGCTCGGATGATGCCGGCCGTGTCGATGGGCTCGGGCGGCTCCGGGCCGCTGCCGAGCAGCCGCGAACAGGCATGGTATTCACATCATTTGGAATGGCGATTCAAAAGTTTGTTCTGTCCTTCCATGCTTACGACTGGTTCGAGCAGATCGTCGATCTGGCGACCGCCTTCGAAGCGGCGTTGTCCGGAAAGGAGAAAGACGACGTCACGCTCCGCTTGAAGATCCGTGCGTCGACGCTGCTGTTCACCGACCTTGATCCAGCAGAGCAGATCTTCAAAGACGTGGGCGTGATCTACGGACTCCGATCCACGCTTGTCCATGGCGGTGCCATGGCGGAGAAGACTCTCCTCAAGGAGGTCCGCAAGATCTCGACCGTTCCCGACGGGCTGTCTGACGGAGAATCGATCGCGCACGCCGTAGAACGGTTGCGCGACCTGGTCCGCCGCAGCCTGCTTGCCCGGATCTGCCTCGCAGCCGACGAGAATTCCTTGTGGCCCTTGGACGCGGATGCGGGTGTCGACGCAGCCATGGTCGACGATCGCCGTCGGAAGGCATTGCGTGAAGCATGGCGGGACACTCTCACAGGGATCGACGCCATCGACAGCGCCGCCTCGTCCGTCCCCCACACGCGGTGGGCAGTCCGCGGGTGACGTTGCGAAAAGGTTGACGACGGGTCTTCTCGCACGTGGGTGATCTGTCCGCGAACATCCACAGGTTGCCTCAAGCCGTGTGATTTCGCGGGGCTAGACTCGTCGAGACGACGTATCAGGATCTTTTGTGCCGGATCCAGTGACGCGTGGGCACAGAGCGCCGAGGGATGTAGGGAGGCCCGGCACCCTTGTTGGGTAGGTGGTGGGGCCGTCCACGGCGACAGCAGTCGTTGCCCTTGGAGGGCATGCCTATGGCCACCGGTGCTCGCTCCGTGGTGGCAGCGGGGGACATCGGTGTGGTCGTCACGGGCGACGGCAATCAGTTCCAGTTCGTCGCCTCCCCACAGCGCGTCGCCACGTCCAACTACCGCTACCAAGTGGAGTCCCTGGCAGCTGCCGAGTTTCGCGGACGGTCTCAAGAGCTGGCGCGGATGGCGGAGTTCTGCACCGCGCGGGAAGATGCCGACAGTGCCGAGGGTGCGTACTGGAGGTGGCTCGCCCCCGCATGGGCCGGAAAGACGGCTCTCATGGCCGAGTTCGTGATGGAGCCCCCTGCCGGGGTCGACGTCGTGTCCTTCTTCATCACATCGCGCTTGAACCGGCAAAACGACCGTGAGGCGTACTGCGAGGTGGTGCACCGGCAGTTCTACGCGCTGCTAGGTGAGGAGGAACCAGCGGTCACCGAGCACACGCGCGAGGAGAGCCTCCTCGCCGCTATGGACCGGGCCGCAGCCCTGTGCGAGAGCCGAGGCAGACGACTGGTGCTCGTCGTCGACGGTTTGGATGAGGACTGTGGGGTGCTCGCGGGCCCCGGAAGCCACAGCATCGCCGCATTGCTGCCGCGCTCGCCCAAGCACAGAATGCGGGTAATAGTGGCCGGGCGGCCACATCCTCCCATCCCGGACGATGTGGCCCACGCGCACCCGCTGAGAAGCGGCGCCATCGACCGGTGGCTGCCACCATCGCCGTACGCGGAAGTCGTGCGCCGGGAGGCGGAGGACAGCCTCATGCGGATGCTGCAGGCCGGTGGCCTCGCACGGCAACTGCTCGGACTGGTGACGGCGGCCGGTGGTGGCCTGACGGCGACGGACCTTGCCCGCCTGGCAGATACCCGTCCCCGGCTGGTCGAAAAGGAGTTAAGTACGGTTACCGGGCGTGCCTTCCGCGTCCGCACGCCGCACTGGTCCTCCCAGGACGCCGACGCGTCCGCATCAGGCGTCTACGTCCTGGCCCATGAGGAGATCCGGCGCAGCGCGGTCGAACTGCTCACCGACGAGGAGCTGGCGGCGAACCGGGAGCGGCTGCATGAGTGGGCGGACGACTACCAAGCGCGGCGCTGGCCGCCCCGCACACCGGAGTATCTGCTCCGCGGCTACGGTCAACTGCTGCGGGCACAGGGAGATACACGGCGCCTTGTCCGTCTGGCCGGTGACGCTCACCGTCACACGCGGCTGTGGCAGCGGTCCGGTTCCGATCTGGACGGGCTGGACGAGCTGTCCACGGCGTTCGAGGGCCTGGTGGCCGGGGGCTGCGGAGATCCTGCCGAGGTTGCTGACGCATTTGTGCTCGCCGTGCAGCGCGACGCCCTGCTTTCGCGCAGCGATAGTCTCCCGGACGCCTTGATCGCGGTGTGGGCGGGTCTGGGGCGGGTGCGGCGCGCTGTCAGCCTGGCTCGAGCCCGGCAGAGTGAAGTGGCCTGTCTGAGAGCCCTTGTGGAAGTTGTGCGGGTGCTGGTCGCGAAGGGTGAGCTGCAGCGGGCGACGGAAGTGGCCGACGAGGCAGCCCAACTGGCTGATGCCGTAGCCGGACACGGGCGTAGGGAGGCCGTGACGTACGCGGTGGTCATGCTGGCCGTAGTCGGGTCGACGAACCGGGCGTACAACATGGCGTGTACGCAGGTGCCCCAGCAAGGGCAGGACGAGGTGCTTGCGTCGGCGGCTATGGCGGCCCTGTACGCGGGGCAACGCGGGACCGCGGAGATCCTCGCCCGTGCGGCCGCTGCCTCGCTCCCCGACACTGTGCCGGTTATGGAAGCGCAGGCCATGATCCTGGACAGTGACTGTCCGCGGGCTGTCGCGGTCATCCGGACGGTCGGTGACCGTGGCCTGCGGGCACAGCTGCTGGCGGACGCCGCTTCGGCCATGGCTGAGGACGGGCACACCGATGCGGTCCTCGTTGCCGAGGAAGCCCTCGCCGAAGCCGTGGCGGAGGGAGGACAACGTGCGCTCATCGCAGCTGCTCTCGCCATCGCCTACGCCGGTGAACCCAGGCGGGCAGGCGAGATCTGCCGATCGCTGTCCGACCCGTTCGACCGAATGACTTCGCTGGCTCGCGTCGCAGCGGTGCTGGCCACCTCCGGCGAGGTCGGCGAAGCCGCGGACCTGGCTCACGAGTCCGCTGCCCTCGCGGACAAGGTAACCGCGGACAACCAGCGCGCCGATGGTCTCACCATGGCCGCAGTGGCTCTGGCTCTGGCCCGCCAGCACCAGTCGGCTGTTGAGTTGCTGGCTCCCCTCAGGTCGGCTGTGGCTCGGGAAGAGGCTGCGGCGGACATGGTGAGGGGCCTGGCGGAAACGTCGGATGATCTCCAGCGGGCCACCGAACTGGCCCACAGCCTGAGCTCTCCACGCAGCCGGAGCCGGGCGTTGGCGTACCTGGCGGCAGCCCACCTCGCGGCCGGAGACCGTGCGCGCGCACAGGCCTTGGCACAGGAGGCGTCGGACGCGACCCGGGAGAACACCGGGTGGGGCAACTTCCATCACGTCGCTCAACTGGCCACAGTCCTGGCTCAGGCGGAGGCGCCGGGCCTTGCCGTCGAGGCCGCCCGGAAGATCGACGAACCGGACAGACAGGCCATGGCCCTAACGCAGGCAGCCGGCGCTGCAGCTTCCGACAAGCCGGGCCGTGGCGCGGACATCGCCCGGAAGATTTCAAGTCCAGTGAGACGGTCGTGATGCTATGAGGTTTGTGGTGCGGGTTCGCGGCGCTTGGACGGGTCGTTGATCCAGGCCGTCTGGGGTATCTCGGGTGGTCGGGGGCGGCGGCCGAAGCGTTCGGGGTGGCGGGCGTATGCCTCGGCGAGGGTGACCGCGCGCTGGTCGCGGACCTCCTCGGCGGTCCCGAAGTGGACGGAGGCGGGTGTGTGCCAGCCGATGCCCGAGTGCCGGTGCTCGTGGTTGTAGTACGCGATGAAGGCGTCGAACCATTCGCGGGCGTGGGCCAGCGAGTCGAACCGTTCGGGATAGTCCGACATGTACTTCGTGGTCTTGAACTGGGCCTCGCTGTAGGGGTTGTCGTTGGAGACCTTCGGCCGCGAGTGCGACCTTGTCACCCCGAGGTCGATCAGCAGCTGGGAGACCTTCTTGCTCGTCATCGAGGTGCCGCGGTCGGCGTGCACGGTCTCGGGCACGATCCCGTTGCGGACGATGGTCTCGCGGATCAACTCCTCGGCCCGTTCGGCCGATTCAGCGGCCTCGACGGTGTGGCCGACGATGTAGCGGCTGAAGATGTCGATGATGACGTAGGCGTGATACCAGATGCCCTTTGCCGGTCCGGCCGCCTTGGTGATGTCCCAGGTGAACACCTGCGACGGGGCGGTGGCCACCAGTTCGGGCACCGCCTGGGCGGGGTGGGTGGCCTGTCTTCGGCGCTCGCCGGACTGGCCCTTCTCGCGCAGGATCCGGTACATCGTGGAGACCGAGCAGTGGTAGCGCCCGGCATCCAGCTCGCGGGCCCAGATCTGCGCGGGCGCCAGTTCGGCGTACTCGTCGCTGTTCATCAACTCCAGTACCGCAGACCGTTCTTCGGCCGTCAGGGCCGAGGGCTGGACCTGCGGCTTGCGGGGCCGGCGTGGTGGCGCCGGACGCAGCCGGCGGTAGTGGGTGGCCCGCGAGCGGCCGGTCAGCCGGCACGCCGCAGTCACACCCAGCACGCCCTCGACGCCGGTGAACGCGTCATCGGCCACCGGGGCGACGGCAGCGTTCAGTCCGCGCCCTCGGAGATCATTTCCAAGAGCGCGGAAGCTTTTCCCATAACCTCCAGCGCGGCCTTGTTCCGCGCCAGTTCCTTCTCCAGACGCTCCACCTGGCGGCGCAGTTTCTCGTTCTCCGCCTCGGCGGCGGACTTCTTCGGCCTCGCCGGGCTGGTGCGCTGGTCGACCAGCTTCTCCAGGGCCCCGGCGTCCCGCGCTGCCCGCCACTCCTTCACATGCGAGTGGTACAGCCGCTCGCGGCGCAGGACCGCGCCCTTCTCGTTCTGCGGGGCGGCGTCGTACTCGGCCACGATCCGCAGCTTGTACTCCGGGCTGAAAGTGCGGCGCTTCGGCCGGGGAGCCGGGTCGGATCCGGCGGACTTGCTGCTGGTCATGAGGGGGTGGTTCTCCTGTCGTGCCCTCTCAGGCTAACCCGCCGAAGCGGGACGTCTCACCCAAGGCTGACAGAGAGGGCCCGCGCGATCGAGGACCCCTGGCGCCGAGCGCAACTGAGGTTTTCGCTTCGGGGTGACGCTACGGTGGTTGCAGGACAAGGCCGGTCTCTGCGATGAAGCCGTCGAGCAGACCAGGGCGGTACTGCATCTTCTTCAGCCGGGTGCGAGCCAACACCGCGAGCCCGTCGGTGGTGTACGCGGCCAGGTTCCCCAGGCTGTTCTTCAGGTTCGCCCACACGCCCTCGGCCGGATTCAACTCCGGTGTGTATGCAGGGAGACGGAAGACCGTCAACCACTTCTCCCGGTGGGCCAGCAACTGACGCATCTGCGCGTCTTTGTGCTGGGTGGAGTTGTCCCACACGAGCACGATTTTCCCGCCCAGTTGCTGGCGGGCGGCATCGAGCAAGGCGGCGAAGTCCCGCTCCCGGAAGCCCTTCTTCTCCCCGCGGCGGCCGGCATGGTGCACCAGCATCCGGTGGATCAGCCGGGTGCGTCGCCCGGGGCGGGCACACACCAGCGCGGCCAGCGAGATTCTGCCCGAGCCCTTCCCCGACACCTCCACCCGCGGTGAGCGGCCGCGACGGGACCAGGTGCGCGCCTTCGGCGGCCGAAGGGACTGCCCCGATTCGTCCTCGAAGACCAGCCACGCGTCCTGGTCCCTCACCGTTTTTCCACCCGCGGCCAGGTCTCCTTGATCCAGGTGGCCACCGCCTGCTCGTCCCGTTCCGCGGCCCGGTGCACCGGCACCTGCACCGACCACCCCATCTGGTGCAGGATCCGGCTCATCTGCGGTTTGCTGAAACGGACATGGAAACGGCGGGCGACCAGCGTGACCACCCGCTCCAGCGTCCACCGCTGGTCCTCCACCCAGCCGTACGCGGCCGGCCCCTCCTCCAGCGCCTGCTCCAGCCATGCCCGCCAGGACGGCTTCATCCGTGACGGGCAGCCGGAGGGCCCCTTCGAGCACAGCGCGTCGGCGCCGTCGGCCCGCCAGGCGGCGTGCCAGGCATAGGCGGACTTGCGCGAGACCCGCAGCCGCCGGGCGACCTGCTCGGGACCGGCCCCGGCGGCGAACATCTCGGCGGCCTCGAACCGCACCCGCTCCCGCTGGGCCCGCTGCTTCGCGGTCAGGCCGCCCCCATCGGGATACCTCATACCTCCGGGATACACCCGTCATGGCCGCGCGTCACCCCGAAGCGAAAGCCTCAGAAGCGCTCGGCTGGGTGGCAACTGCAGCGGCCCGAGGCGGTCGTACGGGTCTGGCGGCCAGCCTGATCCAGGAGATGCGAGAGATCGAGAGCGGTCTACCTCCAGCGGGCCTCGTTTCAAGCGATCACCGGACAGCGGCCCTTGCCGCACTTGCCAAGGCCTTCACCGAGGACGGCCAGGACGACGCGGCGGATACCGTAGCCGACACCGTAAAACAGAACGGGAGCCGGGCGGCGGTCCTCGCGGCCATCGCCGGGAGTCTCGCCGAGCGCGGAGAGGATGACAAAGCACTCTCGCTCGTGGGCCACTTGGTTACATCTCCGCGTGCTGCGCGCCTTACCGCGCCGATCGCCACTGTATGGGCGAAGGCCGGATCAACTCCGCGCGCACTGGCTGTTCTTGATCTCCTGCCACGGGCGGCGGACCAGGCGGAGGCCCTGGCGCTGACCGCGAAGTCCCTGGCCGGGGCGGACGGCATCGTACGGGACTCGGTCCTGGCCCGTCACGCCCACGCCCTGGCTGACGTTCTGAGCAGCCCGGGTTGGACCGACCGTGCGCTGTCAGAACAGGTGGGACTGCTGCTCCGCCACGACCGCACCGACCTCGCCGCGGCCCTGAGCCAGCACATCGCAGACCCCGGAAGACGTTCGGAGTGTGATGCTTTGTGTGGCACTCCCGCTGGGTTGACGGCAGTTACCGGCGCCGACCCGGACGACGAGGACATGACCGCTGAGGCGGCCTTCCTCGCAGAACAGATCACGAATGTGCACGATCACCAGCGGGACCTCGGCTCCGTCGTGGCCGCTCTGGCCTGGACTGAACAGCACGACCGCGCCTGGTCCCTGCTCAAGGCACTGCCGGACGACAGCCCCAGCAGGGATGACGCTGCTGCCGCGTCGGCCGAGGCCCTTGCGGCGTCTGGGCATTACGCGGTGGCTCGCGAACTGGCATGGAGCCTGCCGAAAGGGGTCGAGCGAGAGCGGGTGCTTGACGACGTCGCCTGCTGGGCCGCTCGGCGCGGAGACTTCCTCATCGCCATCGACCTGTCTGCTGCGGAACACCCCGTTGAGCAACAGAGGTTTCCTCTGCTCAACGTCGTAAACCTCGCGGCGGCGAAGCGGCAGTACGCTGAAGCCGCTACCGCCGCCCGCGCCCTCCGGGACACCGCGGACCAGGTGCGCGCACTGTGCGCCATCGCGGCGGCCGCCCGTCGGCACGGTGCCCGCCACTGCGTCGACGAGTTCACCAACGAGGTCGGTGCCCTCCTGGCAGCCGCCTCGGAGTCGACGGAAGACTGGGCGAAACGCCGGCGAGGCCTCCTTCAGGCCGCCGCGGCCGAAGGATGGGGGGACTGCCCCGCAGGCCGTGCAGCCGCAGTCGAAGCACTGAGCCTTGCCTCGTGGCCCACCTGTTTGGAGGCGGTTCGCCGGACGGCATCCCAGGCTCTGCCAACCGCACTGGGGCCACTGCTACGAGGGAAACAGGACCTGGCATCGCAGGGCGAGCCACCCCCAGCGCGCTCGGGCCTTCGAAAGACCAACCCACACCGATGAGATGGACGGGCTGAGACCCTGCCACGATGGCAGGCGTGACCTGCCAGCCTACGGCCAACACAGGAGTTGATCGAGACATGGAGCCGCTCGTGTACACCGGAGTCGGACTCTGCGGTGCCGGCATGGTCGCATTGATTGTCGGCGCGGTTGTCGACGTCGACGCGGCGGACCCGTGGGCCAGCGTCGGTGGTGGCATCGCAAGTCTGGCGGGTATCGCCCTGGCGCTGTACGCCCAATTCGCTCGGTCGGCCGCTCCTGCCACCAGCGGAACCCAGGTCAGCGCCGACGGAGAACGGTCCATCGCGGCCGGAGGCAGCATCGGCGCCGCCACGACAGGCAATGGCGCCGCGCCCGCATCCGCGCCGACACCGTCCGCGGCCCCCACTCCGCCTCCGGCGTCCGGGACGGTAACCGCAGTCGGCGACAGATCCGTCGCAGCGGGCGGTCATATTGGCAGCGCCTCGACGGGTGACGCCTGAGCCAGCTGAAGCTGGGGCACTGGGCAGGTCTCCAATGGCAGCTCGAGCCGGTCGGTCCAGCGCCACCGCTAGACGAGTAGTTCCAATTGCGGGGTTCTCAGACGGAGGGAGGGTGTCCAACATCGGGTTTGTGACGACCGATTTAGACACCCTCTTGACGGCACTGTACGTGCATGTCGATGACCGTTCGAAGACCCCGCAGTGGCGTGGACGTCCGCCGCGGCTGACCGATGCCGAGCTGGTGACCCTGGCGGTGGCCCAGGCCGTGCTGGGCTTCCACTGCGAGGCCCGCTGGCTGCGCTACGCCCACGCCCACCTGCACCCGATGTTCCCCTACCTGCCCCAACGCCCCGCCTACAACAAACGGCTGCGAGCCGCTCTGCCCCTGGTCAAACGGGCCATCCGATCGCTGGCCGCAGACACCGACCTATGGCTGGACGACGTGTGGATCGTGGACTCCACCCCCGTCGAGTGCGCCCGCTCCCGCGAGACCGTCAAACGCTCCGACCTGGCCGGCTGGGCCAACTACGGCTACTGCCGCTCCCACTCCCGCTTCTACTGGGGCCTGAAACTGCACCTGGTGTGCACCCCGGCCGGACTGCCCGTCACCTGGGCCCTGGCCGACCCCAAGATCGACGAACGACAGGTCCTGGCCGCCCTGATCGACGACGAACCGCACCTGACAGCCGCCCGGCCGGGGCTGCTGATCCTGGCGGACAAGGGCTACATCTCCGCCGGACTCGACCGCTTCCTCGCCGCCCGCGGCATCAGCCTGCTACGGCCCTCCTACCGCAACCGCGGCACCCCACAGCCCGCAGAAGCCCTGCTCAAGACGGTGCGGCAGCTGATCGAGTCGGTCAACGACACCCTCAAGGGCCAGCTCGACCTCGAACAGCACGGCGGCCGCACCATCGAGGGCGCCAGCGTCCGGGTGGCCCAGCGGATCCTGGCGATGACCTGCGCGATCTGGCACAACCGCACCATCGGCGCACCCATCACCAGGTCACTGATCGCCTACGACCACTGAGCCACATCGGAACTACTCATCTAGGACCTCAAGAGCTTCGATGGGCTGGCCCCAGGTGTTCTCGATCATGGCCGTGGCCTGGTCGAGCATGGTGGTGGTGGGCATGGTGGAACTCCTGTTGGGCGGGGACGGTCGCGAGTGGAGTGCGGCCTGGGGTGGGAGTCAGCGTCCGCGCCGGGGCGTCGGCGAGCTGGCCGGCAGCCGGGCAGAGGTCGCGGGCGCGGGGTGTCCCGTCCGTTTCTGCGCCGCCCCCGTGGAGCGGCTCTGCGCGGCCATCACCCGGAGGTCGGCTGCTGTGCGTGGTGCCCGCGCGGCACGGTGTACGGCCTGGGTCACCGCGGTGCGGCGTACGTCCAGCGGAGTCGGAGCGCGCGAAACCTGAGCCTCGGCGATCGGCGTGGCCGAAGCGACAGGGGTCATCGACCCGGCCGCGGTCGTGGACCGGGGTGAACCCGCGGCGGGTCACCGCCCGGGACAACCCGGCGGTCAGCCCGGTGTTGTCCGCGATCAGGCGCAGCACCGCCGACCCGGTGTGCGACCCCGTGCCCATCGACGTCGACCGTCAGATCTTTCGACCACGCGCTGTCGTGCACCTGAAAAGTGCTCCTCGTCCTGGGTGTCCTGCAGTCTCAGCAGACCGCATTACCCCAGCTCAGGGGCACTTTTCCTTGTTCCGGCACGCCACCTTCAAGATCACGGCGAATGGCGGAGGCAGGCACGGTCGTCCGGATGGGGGATCCGTCGAGTTCCGCTGCCGGCGGCCGAGGCGAGCCGGTGGGCTCGGGTCGCCCGGCGCCGCCGGCCCAGGACCCGTCGAGGCACCGTCGGGCGACGTCCGCGATCCGCGGATCGGCCCCGGTGGCCGCGGCAGCGCTGAGCTCGTGGGCCCGAGGACCTCCGCGGCATGGCGACGGACCAGGCGCGAAGGGGCGATCAGCGCGGCGAACTCCGTGTCGGCCAGCGCTCACCGACCGTCGTCGTCAGGCCGACCGCGGACCCGACGGCGGCCGACCGCGACGTCCCCGCCGCGCAGCTCCTCTCCGCGTGATCGCGCGCCGCGACCAGCACGATGGTCGCCGCCCCGCCGGCGCAGGTCGAGCACCGAGCACCCTAGGCGGGAGAGGTCTCCCGGATCTCCAGGAGGTAGTGCGGGTGACTTCCTTCATCGTCGGTGGCCAGGAGTTCCAGGCTCAGGCCGAGGCCCGCTGCCTTCTCCTTGATGAACTCGAGATCCCCGTTACCGCAGAACCCGATCAGGAGCCGACCTCCGGGTCGGAGATGGTTCCGGCCCAGTTCGAGGTACCGCAGGTGACTGGCGTAGCCGGGATCGAAGATGGCTCTCTCGTGGTGCGAGATGGCCGCATCCTCGTCGAGGATCTCCCCGGAATCCGGAAGGGCGCCGTTCGAGTTCCAGAAGATGAGATCGAACTGCGAGTCCGAGACCCCGTCGAACACATCGCTGTAGACGAACGTCGTCGCGTCCTCGACGCCGTGCCGACGAGCGTTCATCTGCGACGCGGCCAGTGCGTTGGGATTGATGTCGACGCCCGTGGCCTCCTGGCAGAGACCGTTCTTGACGGCGAGCACCGACAGCGCACCGGCGCCGCAGCCGACCTCCAGGAAGGAGTGGACCGGCGGAAGAGCGCTCAGCTGCCGCCGGAAGAACTCGCTCGATCGGACCAGGTGCATGGGATACACGCTGGGGAGCACGGTCCAGCCGAGGCCACCGAACTCGACCTCGGTCTCCTGGGTCACCTCCCACGAGCTGACGCCGAGCGCATCGTCGGGTACCGACTCGGCCGATGTGTTCATTGGAATCTCCTAGCGAGGTCGGAGCTACGGGTTGCAGCGAGCCGGGGACCTGGGAGCGGCCGCGATGCCTGGGGATCCGGTTCAGACCGCGAGCTCGGTGGCACGGTCCCGGTAGTAGCGGCGGTCGATCTTGCCGTTGGCGTTGAGCCGCGGCTCGTCGACGACGATCAGGTGCTTCGGACACATGTAGGCCGGCAGCACCTCCTCGACCAGGAGGAGCGGATCCTCGGCCGCCGGCGCCGGCGACACGAACGCGACGATCGTGTTCCTCCGCTGGACCGCGACCGCGGTGGCCACTCCGAGCAGGGCACGGATCGCCTGTTCCACCTCGGCCGGCTCCACCCTGAAGCCGCCGACCTGCAGCTGATCGTCGCGTCGGCCGATGTAGGTGAGACCGTCGACGCCCGACCGGACCACGTCGCCGGTCCGGTACCAGCGACCGCCCGGCGCGTCCGTCTCCGTGAACGCTCCGTCGTCCTGGCCGGGGTCCACGTAGCCGCCGAACATCTGAGGTCCTCGCAGCAGGAGCTCACCGGCCTCAGCCGGGCGGCCGTCGGCGTCGACGACAGCGATCTCGACGCCCTCGAAGGGGTGTCCGATGGGAACGGTGGGGCCGTCCAGCGGTGGGTCGGAGCGGAACTCGAACGCGGTGCAGAACATCGTCACCTCGGTCGGACCGTAGTTGTTGACGACGGCGGAGCCGGGTGCGGCCCGCGACCAGGCGGTGGCCGCGTCGACCGTCAGGGCCTCACCGCAGAACATGCTGATCCGCAGGCCGGGCAGGCAACCCGGGACCAGCGACCCGGCATCCCTCGCCAGGCCGATGGCCGACGGCACCGACGTCCACACGGTGATCCCGTAGCGGGCCGCGAACCGCGCCGGATCCCCCATGGCGAACACGGAGGCCGGCACGATCGCGCATCCCTGCGACCAGGCCAGGAACAGCGACGCCAGAGCGAGGTCGAAGGTCAGGTCGCAGGTCAGAGCCGACCGGTCCGGGGGACCCATCGGATAGCGGGCGACAGCGGCGTCGAGGAACGCGTCGACGTTGGCGTGGGAGATCGACACGCCCTTCGGGCTCCCCGACGAACCGGACGTGAAGAGCACGTACGCGATCTCGGAAAATCGCCGGCCGAGTCCGGCGTCGCTGACCGGCACCGGGGCGTCGGGATCCGCCCACAGCACCGGAACCGGATGGGCGGCGAGGATCGCAGCGACCAGCTCCTGGTCGGCGGTCACATCGGCGATGAGCACGCCCACCCCGGTCGCGGCCATCGCGCCCGCACTGCGCACGGCCGGGAACGCCGGATTGACCGGCACGAACGCGGCATCGGCGTACAACGCCGCGAGCACGCCGATGCAGCCGGTCGCGTTGCGTCCCGCGAGCACGGCGACCGCAGCGGGACGGCTGCCGTCTCGGGAGCGCAGCCCTGCGGCCCAGTGCCGGGCGAGCGCGTCGACCTCGGCGAACGTCCACGAACGATGCGGTTCCACGATGGCGGGTTCGTCCCGGTGGTCGGCCAGCACAGCCAGGAACCGGTCCTCCAACCGCATCAGAACGACTTCCCCACGAGCATGAGCTGCCCGTTGTTGCCGTTGATCCGATCGTTGTTGACCATGAGAGCAGCGCCGTACGCATCGCGCAGGATCCGGGCCACGCTGTAGGGGCCGTCGCAGCGGTAGCCGGCGATGCCGCAGATCGACATGGCCGCTGCCGCGATCTCCACCACCAGCGTCGAGGCGGAGACCTTGAGGCTGTTGAACTCGACCACCGTCGACATGCGCGAGAGCTCGTGGGGGACGGCGGCGAGTTCCTTGAAGCGGCCGACCCCGGCGCCCACGAGTGCCCGCATCTGGTGCAGCCGAGCTGTCGCCTCGGCGAGCCGCACCGTGCCGAGCGGCACCACCTCCGGCTTCTTCCGGGCGGACGCCTGGACGAACAGCCGGGCCCTCTCGACGGCTTCCTCGGCCAGCCCCAGCCACGCCGCCGCCCAGAGGACGTGGGACACCGGCAACATCGTCTGGGCGCTGATGACGGCGTACGGGGTGGTCATGACGGCGTCCCCGTCGCCTTCGGCCAGCAGCGCGTAGCCGTGGCTGCACGTGCCGCGCATGCCGAGCACGTCCCAGACGACGTTCTGCTCCAGGGTGACGCCGTCCCGGTCGCAGAGGACCAGGACCTGGTCCTGCGGATCGCTGGCCGCGTCCCGCCGGGCGGTCACCAGGATGATGTCGGCGTGTCCACCGTACGAGATCACGGACGCCTGCTTCGCCAGCCGGAAGCGGGTGCCGACCCGCTCGACGAAGCAGGAACTCGTGCGCACGTCACCCCCGACGCTCGCCTCCGTCGTGGCCGACGCGACCAGCAGTTCCTCGGCGGCGATGCGCCGCAGAGCACGCTGGACCGCCTCGTCCTCAGAGTGCCGGACCAAGGACGCGATCTGGCTCTGGTGCATCGCGAAGATCAGGCCGGTGGATCCGCACTTCCGGGCGAGCGCAGTGGTCGTCCGCGCCACCGTGCCGATGCCCTGGTCGCCGCCGCCGAACCCGGCCGGGACACCCATGGACAGCAGGCGACCGCTCCGCAGCGCCTCCACCGCCGCGACCGGGAACCGCGACTCACGGTCGACCTGCTCCGCGTGCGCCGCGGCGACGTCCGCGACCGCGGTGACGGCCTCGGAGGTCGCCTGCGCCCCGACGGTGGTCATGACGCGATGTCCAGATCCGGGCGCAGGGCCGCGACGGCAGATGCGATGGAGGCGGGGGTCTCGAAGGTCTCGGGAACCAGGAACCCGTCCGGGAGGTCCACCTGGAACTCTCGCTCCATCCGCATCGCCAGCCGGACCATGCCCAAGGAGTCCAGACCCAACCTCGAAAGAGGTTCGTGCTGACCGATGACCATGTCGTCCCCGATATTCGGCAGGTGCGCGCGGAGCAGTCGATCTAAGATTGATGCGATAGATTCGTTGGACAAGGACTACATCCCTCCCATGGCCGCAGGACGCCGTCACCGATACTCGTCGAGGTGGCTGGCCGAAGAGCCACCAGCGGCTAATCGCGCAGATTCCCTGCCTTCCGGACTGCAAGCTACAGCATTACGGGTCTTCGGGAAACGGGGTGCACGCAGGCCCGGGCCAGCCCGGCGCGAGGGAACCGGGTCGGCGTGATGAGGCGCGCCACCAGTGACCGATGATGCAGGTTCGCACGCCGCGATCGACGCCGGCGGGAAGCCTCGTCGACGGGTCCACCCTCGATCTGTCGCACCGAGTCCGCTGTGATCCTGCCGTGCATCTATTGGCCTTCGCGGCCGTTCCGCTGATTGTGGGTGTTCGGAACCGACCAGCTCGGCGCGGTCCTGGTCGACGCAGGCGGTGACGTGCCGTCGGTGGGCCCACCAGGACACGTCGACCCGCGGTGGGACGCAGCATCGGCGCGTCCGCGGCGCCCGGTCAAGTCCTGCCGGTCGCGCCGGCGGCCCGGACCGAGCTCCTGACCGGCGAGGGCGACGACGTGGAGGGCTCCGTCACCCCGGCCGTCCGTGCCGCCCGATCCGGCGCCCAGCACCAGTTCACCGGTGGTCGCGACCGCGATCCGGCGGAGCCTTCGGCCTCCTCGGCGCACCGGCGAACACGCACCGGGATCCGCCGTCGATCTCCGCTCCCGCCGCGCCGCACCGCGTCCCGGTCCCCGGAACACGGCTCGACGGACGTCCGGTCGGCGGCGCCTGGCGACGCCCCGCTCTCGTCCGGCCCGTGCATCCTCGCCCCTACCGGGAAACCGCTCTCCACGCATCGTTCCCCGGCCCACTGTCGAGCATCGACGCGGTGATCGACGGCTCTTCGCGCAGCCCGAGAACGGGTGGGCGACGAAATGGGACGGCCTGTCACGAACGCACCACGAACGACATTGCGCGACGCCCGAGACCTTGACATCATGACAATGCTTTTGATTTCGTGAACTGACCTAGATATGCGGCGCGTTGCGTTCCCCAACATCCCGCACTCGATTGTTCGGCACACCCGGACCCACGTGGTTCGTGCGAGCTCCCAGTCCGGTCGCCGCCGTGCTCGTCGTTCGTCCCACACTCTAAGAGGTACGCCTGTGACAGCAACGCTGATAGATTTGTTCGCGGTCGCAGCGAGGAAGTACGCGGACCTCGATGCAATTCATGTCAACGATGCTTCCGTCACCTACGCGGAGTTCGACGCCCGTGCCAACGCGGTGGCGGAAGCACTGCTCGACCGCGGTGTCGAGCACGGTGATTCGGTGGCCGTCTGCCTCGATCGCTCGGTCGAGTACGCC
The DNA here is from genome assembly GCF_036634175.1 of Streptomyces sp. P9-A2. Classification (NCBI taxonomy): domain Bacteria; kingdom Bacillati; phylum Actinomycetota; class Actinomycetes; order Kitasatosporales; family Streptomycetaceae; genus Streptomyces; species Streptomyces sp. P9-A2. The sequence goes on along the minus strand of NZ_JAZIFX010000001.1, from coordinate 675,018 downwards.
GCGGCCGTGGTCGGCATCCTCAAGGCGGGAGCCGTCTGCCTCCCGCTGAGCCCGGACGAGCCGTCCGAGCGCAACCAGGAGATCCTGCGGAACGGGGCCGCTGCAGCGCTCATCGCGCCCGGCGCCGCGGCCGAGCGGCTCGACTTCGCGCACCCGCACTTCGAGGTGTCCGATCGCGTGTCGACGACCGCGCCGGCCGTCGTCACGGTGCCGGGCGACGCAGCCTTCATTTTCAGCACCTCGGGCTCGACCGGCCGGCCGAAGCAGGTGACTCTGTCCCACGAGAACTGCGCGGTCCAGATCCCGTGGATCGTCGACGCGTTCGGCGTCGGCCCCGGCGATCGCCACCTGCTCAAGATGTCGGTGAACTTCGTGGCCCTCGTGCACGGCCTGCTCTGGCCGCTGCTGACCGGCGGCAGCACGGTGGTCGTCCCTCCGGGCCGACAGACCGACCTCGGCTACCTGGCGAGGTTGACGGCCAGGAAGCAGATCACCATCTCCACCTTCATCCCGTCGGTCATGCGCTTGTTCCTCGAACAGCCCGAGGCCGCGAGCTGCACCGCGGTGCGCCATGTCCTGTGTGCGGGCGAACCCCTGCCCCCGGCCCTGCAGCAGCGGTTCTTCGCGATCTTCCCGGAGACTGCGCTGCACAACGTGTTCAGCAGCAGCGAGGTGCCGGTGGTCTCGCACTGGCGGTGCAAGCCGGGCGAGGAGCGCCCCGCACCGATGGGCTATCCGGTCACGGACATCGTCGACGTGCGCGTGCTGAACCCCGACCACACTCCGACAGCTCCGGGCGAGATCGGCGAACTGCACGTCAGCGGACCCGGTGTCACCCTGGGCTACTTCGGCCAGGCCGAGCTCAATGCCGGCCAGTTCTCCGAGGTGGGTTTCCGCACGGGGGATCTGGTCCGTCAGGACGCGGATGGTCTCCTGACCTCAGCAGGACGAGCCGATCACCTCGCCAAGGTCAGGGGGTTCCGCATCGAACTCGGCGAGGTGGAGGCCAGCCTCGGGACGCACCCGGACGTCCGTCAAGCCGTCGCGGTGGTGCGTGAATCCGAGGGCCAGAGCCAGCTGGTGGCCTACGTCGTGGGCCGGGCCGGGCGCCGAGAACTGCGCGAGCACCTCGCGAGCCGACTCCCCGAGTACATGGTTCCCGCCCGGTTCATCAACCTTCCCGAGATTCCGCTCTCGACGAACGGCAAGGTCGACCGGGGAGCACTTCCCGAGCCCCGCGAATCACCGGTGGAGCGGACCCGCCCGATCGTCGCGCCGCGTGACGACATGGAGGCGGAGATACTCCGGATCTGGCAGCAGGTGCTCGACCTCGACGACATCAGCGTCCAGGACTCCTTCACCAAGGACCTCGGTGGTGACTCGTTGCAGGCGGTCGACGTCGCCAGCAGGTTGGACAGCCTGCTGGCGACCGAGCTGCCGTTCGAGGTGTTCCAGGGAGCGGAGACGATCGAAGAACTCGCCTCCGCCTGCCGCCGCCACCTCGCTCGACGATGACCACGGGGGCGGGTGAAGCCTGGCCCGACATCTTCCTGACCCGGATCGGCGTCGCGGTCGGAGAGTCGAACGACATCGCGGTGCTGCCCGAAATCTTGTCGTCGGAGGCGCTGGAGCAGCTGACGCGAGGCGGGCTGGCGCACTTCCGGCAGTCCGACCGGCAGGCCTGGCAGCTGGCAGCAGACAGCGCGACGTCGACGCTCGATCCGTCCTCCTCGACCGCAGCCGTCGATCTGGTCGTCTACGCGACCAACACGTTCTGGGACAGCGCCGACCCCGAGCTGGACGCGGCGCGGTTCCTTCAGGCCATAGGACTGAACCGCACCCCGCTGATCGGCGTCGGCCTGGCCAACTGCGCGAACCTGGCCGTCGCCGTGCGCACCGCGGTGGCCTGCTTGCGCGGCGGCGACGCCACCACCGCGCTGGTCGCCACCACCGATGTCTGCCGACCGGGGCAACGCCTGCTCGGTGGCGGCATCGGGGTGCTCAGCGATGGCGCTGCCACCTGCGTCGTCAGTACCCGTCGCCCCGAGCACGGTCTGCAGCTGCTCGGCACGACCATGACCGTCGAGGCAGGACTGCATGCTCTGACGTCGGAGTCCGAGCCGATGGCGATGGCCATGGCGACGGCCCGCGGAGTGCGCCGGGCAGCCGCGGCGCTCTACGAGAGGACCGGGCTCGGTCCGGCAGACTTCTCCTACCTCGTCACCAACAACTACCTCGAGCCCACGCTGAGGACCTTCGCGAACGCGGCGGAGGTGCCGTTCGACCGGACCTACCGGGGCACCGTGGCGGGCTACTCCCACTGCTTCGCGGCAGACGCTCTCATCAACGTGTCCGTGATGGCGTCGGAGAGCATCATCGAGCCGGGCGATCGGATCCTGGCCATCGTTTCGGGCTACAACTCGTGGGGATGCATGGCTTTCTCGGTCGTCTGAGGCGGGGGTGCAGCCGCCTGATCGTCCTGGGACCCGGCGCACAGCGGACGATGCCGCCTAGTACTCCAGCAGGATTTCGCTGTTTGACCTGGCCTTTTCGCCGGGTGGCGGGAGTGTAGCGGGACTTCGGTCGTGCGGGGGCGGTCTCACGGAGACCGCCCCTCGATCGTGCGACAACGCCGCAGGTAGTGACAGCGGCGGGCGACCGCTTGGCGTCGGCGGCGCCAGTTCGACCAGCTCAGCGCGTGGTGTCGTCCGCGGTGTCCGCTCAGGTGCGGGGGCCGGGCACGACAAGCTGCCAGGAGTCGCCGAACCTCCGCCACTGTGAGCCCGATGACCCCGGGCGTCTCACCTGTTCCGCCCCTTTTTCCCAGGGCTGGTGTGCCGTGGCGGCCAGGAAGGCGTGAGCGAGTATGGCCAGAGTGATGTGCCGATACCAGCCCACGTAACGGCGGACCTCGTACTGGTCCAGGCCGCACTCGTTCTTCGCGGCCTGGAAGCACTCCTCGATCGCCCAGCGCGCCCCGGCGACCCGCACCAGTTCCTGGACGGTGGCCTGAAGGGGTGCGTAGGCGAGGTAGTAGGCGATCTCGTCGGGCTTGCTGATGCTGCGCCGGGCCAGTGCCCACCGCATCCGGTGAGGGACCTCGCCCTGATAGTCGAATTCGGCGACGGCCGGCAGCCGCACCGCTGCCCAGTGGTAGACGCGGGGCCCCTTTGCGCCGTCGCCGCAGGAGATCTTCTCCCATGCCTCGTCCGGGGCCTGCGCGAACAGACCCTCGATCCGTGAACAGCCCACGCTGAACTGGGACTTGGGCACCGCCAGTACGTAGCCGACACCCGACTGTTCCAGCAGCCGGCGGAATCGGTTGTCCTGGCCGTAGGCGGAATCCGCAGTGACCCAGGTAATGGGCAGCGGCGAGGCCAGGGCCCGCAGCACCATGTGCCGGGCCAGTTCGCCCTTGGTGGCGAACTCCCGCTGGTCGGGGACCCTTGCGGTGCGGCAGCGTTCCCGGTCCTCAGTCCAGGACTTCGGGAGGTAGAGCTCACGGTCGACCAGGGCCCGGCCGCGGGCGGAGGCGTAGGCGGCGAAGACGCCGATCTGGCAGTTCTCGGTCCGGCCTGCGGTTCCGGAGTACTGGCGCTGGACTCCGGCCGAGGTGGTGCCCTTCTTGATGAACCCGGTGTCGTCGATGATCAGGACGCCGCCGGCCTCGCCGAGCTTGGCGGCGACGTATTCCTGCAGGTCGTCGCGGATGTCATCGGGCTCCCACTTCGGTCCGGCGAGGAGGTGCTGCAGGCCGTCAGGGGTGGAGTGGCCGGCCTGTTCGGCCAGCTGCCAGCTGTTCTTGCGGGCAACCGGGGCGAGCAGCCCGCGCACGTAGTCCCGCATGCGGCGGCGGAGCTCGACCCGGCCGAAGCGGTGCCCGATGGTCAGGAAGAGATCGTCCAGTTCGAGGTCCCACTGCGCGGCGGCAGACTCGGTGATCACCCTCTGAGGCTGCCCCGCCGCTGTCACTACCCTGCGGCGTTGTCGCACGATCGAGGGGCGGTCTCCGTGAGACCGCCCCCGCACGACCGAAGTCCCGCTACACTCCCGCCACCCGACGAAAAGGCCAGGTCAAACAGCGAAATCCTGCTGGAGTACTAGAGCAGCGTCCGGACCGTCCACAACTCCGGGAACTCCCGGCGCTGGACCCGCCGCTGCAGCCAACTCACGCCTGACGTGCCTCCGGTGCCGACCTTGGCGCCGATCAGCCGCTCCGCGACGAGTGCATGAACCGCCCGCCACCGGCAGAATCCGTAGGACAGCTCGATGAGCGCTTCCGCCAGGTCGAAGAGGGACTGGTGCTCGCGGCGGTTCTGGTAGACCTCCCGCCAGGCGTCGACCACGTCCGGGTGCTCCTCGTAGGGCTCACTCCAGTCGCGGTCGAGGCACCGGTCCGGCAGGGGAACGCCTCCCTTGTGCAGCTGCTCGAGGACGGCGTCGTAGAGGCTGGGCCGGGACAGCAGCTCACGCAGACGTCGGGCCTCCGCGGCCGGCACGCCGCCGCGGAGGAGGAACGTGTGATCCCGTTCCCCGAGGCGCGTCATCAGCTCCCGATAGGTGACGGACTGGGCACCCGAGGCCGAACCGAGCGCACCGCGGAACGCCCCGAACTCCGCCGGGCTCAGGGTGCCGAGGACTTCCCACGTCTCCCTCAGCACTCCGTGGACGCGTTGCGCGCGCCCCACCTGGGTGATGGCGTCGAGCAGGTCTCCCTGCTCGACGTGGCGCTGCAGGCGGTCGATCTCCCCCACCAGGAGCTTCAACGTCAGCTCGGCGACCTGGTGCATGATGAGGAACAGGGGTTCGCCGGCGCCGTTCGTGATGCACGCCTGCAAGGACAGGAGCTTGTCCAACTGGAGGTACTGCGCGTACGAACCGTGATCCCGAGCAGGGGCACCAGTTCCGTGCGGAGAAGTCATGCCGTCCACCTGACGTGAGAGGGGCTCGTCCTGGTCGGGCTTCACGCCTCGTCGTCGAGTGCTGCTCGGGCCACGTCGGCGAGGGCGTGCTCCAAGAGGCCCCCCAATACCTCCAGGTCGCCCGACGACAGCACACGTCGCGGGGCCGTGAGAGAGACACCGAACGTCGACTGCCCCGGGGTGTCGAACACCCATGCGTCGATGTTCAGCTCCGTCAACGCCGAACGGCCGGGCGGCTCCGGCACATCGAGTGCCCCCAGCTCCGGGACCTCCGAGCAGAAGTCCCAGCCCGAGCTCGAACCCGATCTCGATCCGAACCTCCCGAGGTAGTTCACGCCGATCTGCCCGATGGGATGCTTCTCGAGAACGGCCCTCGTCTCGGGGTTGAGGTGTCGCAGGAGCCCGTAACCGATGCCCTTGTCGGGAAGACCCGACAGCGCGTCGACCGCACTGGCGTGAGCTGCGCGGGCCGAGACGGAGGGGGACCCCGGCACGGCGACACGCACGGGATAGGCGGTGGTGAAGCACCCAAACGTTCTCGTCAGGTCCACGCCCGGGAAGACGGACTCCTCCCTCCCGTGCCCCTCCAGCCACAGGAGCACGGACGAGCCCACGGTCGCATCGGTCCGACGGAACTCGGCCACCGCCACCGCGACGCTCGCCACCAGCAGACCGTCCATGCCGCCCGCACCCCGTTCCGCGGCCGCCAGCAACGATGCGGTGTGGTCGGGAGGGAGTACGAGACGTGCGTGGACGAGCGTGTCCGTCAGGTCGACCGTGGGGTCCAGGCGGTTGCGCCCCACGGGCTCGTCGGGCCCGTCGACGACCGACCGCCAGTACTCGAGTTCCTGGACGCGCGTGCGCGCAGCAGCTTCCCTGGTGAGGATGTCGACCCACTCCCCCATCCCGGTCGCTGGCAACGGCGGGACCTCTCGGCTGCCGGCCACCGCTGCGGGCGCCGAGAGAGCGGCCAGATCATCCAGCAGGACACGCCACGACACCCCGTCCACCACCGCGTGGTGGACCACCGCCAGGAGCCGACGTGCCTGCGTCGTCGCAGACTCGAACCAGACGAACTGGCCGATCACGCCCCCTGCGGGATCCAACCTCTGCACTGCCGAGTCGCGTTCCGCGACCACGAGCGACTGCCATGCCGCGCCCTCGACACCGTCAGGCACGTCGACCACTGTGATCGATGTCGCCACGGGGACGTTCGCGCGTGGGCCGACGACCAGGCAGCCGTCGCGATCCAGACGGCATCGGAGCAGCTCGTGCCGCTCAACCACCTTCTCCAGCAAAGGGACCAGGTCGGTCCGGAGGAAGCCGTCCGGAGCCTCGAAGAGGGCCGCCTGCGCGGACCGCTCGAACCCGGGTCCGGCGTCCCGGTTCCACTGCGTGACCGGGAGGAGCGGAATGCGCTTCTCCTGCGCCGGCCCGGTCGCCCGGTCGGACGACGGCACCTTCACGGCGGTCGTCCGGGCGACAGCGGCCAGTTTGGCCACGGTCCGGAGCTCGATCATCTGTCGAACACTGAACCGCAGGCCACGGGCGCGAGCCAACGAGACGACGCGCATCGCGCGGACGCTGTCCCCGCCCACCGTGTAGAAATCATCGTCGACACCGATGGTCTCGCGTCCGAGGACCTCGCAGAAGATGTCGGCCACGCTGCGTTCCGCCGGACTGGACGGCGACGCGGAGGCCTCGGACGTGAACTCCGGCACCGGCAACGCGGCCGCGTCGAGCTTGCCGTTGGGCATCAGGGGCAAGCGCTCGAGGACCACGAGGACGGCGGGAATCATGCTCGCGGGCAGCCTGTCGACGAGCCACGTCCGGCACCGCGCTGCCAGCTCGTCCCGCCACGCACCCGGGTCGCTCCCGCTGGTCCCCGACCACGTCCCGGCGCTGCCCGTCGGCACCGCATACGCGATCAACCGGCGCCCGTCGTCCTCGAACCGACCACCCGCGGCGCGGACGACCGCCTGGTCGACATCAGGGTGTTGGACGAGGACCTCCTCGATCTCGCCGGGCTCGATGCGGACGCCGTTGATCTTCACCTGCCCGTCCACCCGGCCGCGGAACACCAGTTCGCCAGCCTCGTTCCAGGAGACCAGGTCGCCGGTCCGGTACATGCGGTCCCCGGGCTCGGCGAAGGGGCATGCCACGAACCGGGACGCGGTCAGGCCCGGCTGCCCCAGGTACCCCCGCGCGAGGTGCGGGCCGTGCAGGTAGAGCTCGCCCGGCTCGCCCGTTGGGAGCGGCTCCAGCCGGCCGTCGAGGACGTACGCGTCGGTGCCCGCCATCGCCGGCCCGATCGGGATCTCGACCTCGTCCGCCGACAGTGCACGGCTCACGGTGGCGCAGACCGTCGTCTCGGTCGGCCCGTACCCGTTCACCATCCGGCGTCGCGCGGACCACGTCCGGATGAGGCCGAGCGAGACCTTGTCCCCGGTGGTGAGGAGCGACTCGACGGTCGACAGGGTTCCGTCGCCGGCCGCCGCGAGCACCTGCGGTGTCAGCATCACCGCGGTGACCCCGTGACGGGCGATGGTGTCGGAGAGCGACTTCCCAGGAGACAGGTCAGCTCGGTCGGCGAGCACCAGGGTGCTCCCGGAGGCGAGAGCGACGCACACCTCGGACAGCGACGCGTCGAAGGTCGGGAAGGCGAACTGGAGGACCCTGCTCCGCGACGTGATGTCCATCGATGTCGCCAGCGTGGAAACGAGGCCGGGAATCCCCGCGTGCGAGACCAAAACACCCTTCGGGTTGCCGGTCGACCCCGAGGTGTACATGACGTACGCCAGATCGTCGCGCGTCGCGGGCGCATGACGCTGCTCCGCCTCGCGCTCCGGGTCGGGAGGACGACGCTCGGCGTCGAGGGCCTCGACCGTCACGATGCCGCTCCGCTGCGGCAGAGCCGACCGGACGCTCTCGTCGGCGACGATCAGGAACGGCGAGGCATCGCCGATCATGAACTCGATCCGCTTCCCCGGGCTGTCGGGATCGATCGGCAGGTACGCACCTCCCGCGCGGAGCACGGACAGCACGGTGGTCCAGAAGCTCAGGGGGTTCCGCACCGCCAGAGCGACGACGGACTCCCGCCCGACCCCACGGTCGACGAGCGCACGTGACCGTCGGACGATGACGGCGTCGAGTTCGGCGTAGGTGAGCCTCGTGTCGTCGCCGTAGACGATCGCGACAGCATCCGGGGTTCGTTCGGCCTGGTCCCTGAGGAGATCGTTGATCGTGGTCGACGGCGGGTTCGCGTGCGCGTTCATCGTGCCCTCATTTCCCAGGATCGGTCGAGGAGACCTTCTCGAGAACGATCATCCCGAATCTGAGGAAGGATGGCTCCGCCCGATCGTCCACCCAGATCGGAACCGCCGCGCTCTGGAACCCCCTGTTCACCGACGACAGCACGAGCGCCCCACCTCCTGCGAACGCCGACTGACCCTGGTGCAGCAGGTACCAGTTCTCGGAACCGCCGCCCAGGAACAGCTTGAACTCCATGCCGTCGCTCGCCGCCCGGATCTCCAGCTTGTGGCCGTCCGCCTCGTACGTTCCCACGCAGTGGGATTCCTGCAACGTGTTGGCGGCAGCTCCGTCGGCCGGCCACTGCCGATCGGTCGCGGCCAGCAGGATCTCGGAGTACAGGGGGAAAGACGGGAACGAATTGGTCATGACCAGGAATCCACGGTCCTCTTCCTTGAACATCCTCAGGAAGATGTGCTGCCCCTCGGTCGCAGCTTCGAAGCCGAAGGACTCGTCGTCGAAGAGCAGCCACCCGAGTCCCCATGAGTCGTACATCGGATGGCCGGGGATACCGATCTGCGGCGAGCGCATCTCGCGAGCGAGGGTCTCCGACAGCACCCGGACGCCGTTCTCGCCGACACCGTCGGACATCGCGCACCGCGCCAAGAGGCTGATCTCGTGCGGCGTCATGTAGATGGTGGTCGATCCGAAGCAGTCGGCCACCCGTTCGAGATCAGCCGGCGCCACGGGTTGGTATCCCTGGCCTCCCGCACGCGCCGAGTACCCCGTAACCACGGTCTCGTCGAGTCCGGAGAGCCCGCCTCCGTCCTCCGGCTCCGCGATCGCCGATATCCCGAGCGGCGTGAGCAGCATCGTGTTGACGGCGCGCTGCCAACTCTCCTGCAGGATGTTCTCGATCAGCACGGCAGCCACGGCCGTACCGATGTTGTTGTAGGCGAAGACCTGGCCGGGTTCAGCGATCTGCCGATAGCCCTGGAGACCCTCCACGTACTCTGCAGGAGTTCGAGGATTCACCTGGTTCCAGACCTCGAACGCCTGGTCCACCCCCGTTGAATGACTGAGCGCGGATCGCAGCGTGATCGGTGCGCTCACGCCGTCCCGTCGTAAGCACGCCCCGGGAACGCGGTCGCACAACGGTTCGTCCAGCGAGACGACGCCCCGGTCGACGAGCATCATGGCCACGTACGCGATGAGGACCTTGGAGAGGCAACCGATGGGCTGCCGGGACTCGTCGGACCAGTCCCGCGCGGTGTCGAGGTCGCCGTGGCCCGAGAACGTGTAGTACGTGCTGTCGCCGTCGAGGAGTGCAACAGCCCCACCCGGCAGGCCCTCCGCGTCGACGACATCGTCGAGCGCAGCCCGGACGCGGCGCAACCTCTCTTCGGTTTCCACGGCAACCTCGTTCGACGTGTTGCTGGTCATCGCCGCCGGCTCCTTTCGCAGTGACGGTGGAGGTGGAGTGGGGGCGCCTAGGGGACGAGCGTCGTCCTGAGGGACCTGTAGCCGTACAGGAAGTTCGAGTACACGCGCTGCGGATGTTCCTCGGTCTCGATCGACGTAACGGACTCGGCGAGCGCCTGCAGCAGGTACGTGAGACTCGCCCGGCCCAGGGCGGCACCCAGGCAGAAGTGGGGACCCCAGCCGAAGCCGAGGTGCTTGTTGGGACGCCGGGACAGGTTCAACGAGCCGGGATCGTCGAACGCCTCCTCGTCGCGGTTCGCCGAGACGTTCCACAGGCTCACGACGTCGCCGCGAGCGATCCGGGTCCCACCGACGGTGACATCCTTCTCCGCGGTGCGGGCGAAGTGCATCGCCGGCGTGGCCCAACGGATGAGCTCTTCGACGGCGGTGTCGTAGTCGACCGACCCGCTCTTCAACGACCGCCACTGGTCAGGGTGGCCGTGCAGCGCTCTCACGGCCGAGGTCGCGGACATGCGAGACGATTCGTCACCACCCAGTATGAGGCTGTAGCAGTTGAGTGCGACGTCTTCTGTGCTGAGCTGTTCACCCTGTACGCGCCCGTGCGCCAGAGCGCTGATCGGGTCATCTCCGGGTGCCGCCCGTCTCTCCTCCACCAGATCGATGAAGTAGAGGATGATCTCGTTCCGGGCGTTCAGGGCGTCGAGCAGCGTATCATCCAGGCTCGTGGACGACAGCGTCTGCTTGTTCCACTCCATCAGCATTGTACGATCACTGCCCGGCACCTGCAGCACATCACAGATGGTCTCGATCGGCATACGGTCCGCTATCGACTCGACGAAGTCGAACTCACCGCTCCCGGTCCATCGCCGCACCAGTTGACGACTGCGTCTGAGCAACGTCGGCTCCATGCGGCGGACGTACTCCGGCGACAAGGCACGGGCCATGAGGATGCGCAGCTCGCGGTGCCGCGGCGGATCGGTCACCGCGAGCATCTTCCCGCCCGCAGAATCAGGGCCCCGGAGGAGCACGTCCAACACGGTCCCCCGGGACGAGGACAGACCGTCGACATTCACGTACGCATCACGAACGTCCCGGTAGCGCGATACGACCCAGAATCCGGGACGATCGCTCCTCGGCTCGTGCCAGGTGACGCCCCGACGGCGGGACTCCGCCCAGAAATCGTCGCCAGCTCCGGTGCCGCCCATGAAAGAGGGGTCCGCCAGATCCTGCTCGATGGGCCACACGCCGTCCGCTGACACCATCAGTATCTCCTCGTACCGTGCCGGCGTTCGAGTGCGTGGCTGTTCACACGCAATGGTCTACTTGATGAACATCGGGATCGTCAACGTGCGCATCTGCCCCGGGCCCACGAGCAGGCTCGTGCTCCGACGGTCGATCGAGGACGGACAGCTCGGTCCGATGGCGGGCGGATCGCCCGCGTCGAGGGTCACCGTTGCTGCTGCGGATTCCATTCGGGCCGTTGTCTGACCTGCTGCGGAACAACTGCCGGACCAACTCCGAACGTGCTGGTGACGCCGATGTGCACGGCGGGCAACACCTGCCGCGGCACGTTGTTTTGGCAGATTCCCGGGACGCCGACGCCCGAGCACGTAGGGTCGGTAGGGTCGGTCGCGCAGATCGTGATCGACCCCGACCCGGTACCGCCACGGGCCGCCCACCGGGCCGCCGAGGCGACACCCACCAGGCGAAGGAGACAGCACCATGACGACCGCCGACGGCGCCGCGCCACTGGTCGACGACACGACCGAGCCCGCGCCCGAGGAGCTGGCCCTCGGGCGCTACGAGCTCTATGACCCGGGGAAGCTGTTCGCCCACGACAGCACCTACATCAACTTCGGGTACTGGGCGGAGGCCACCACGTTCACCGGGGCCAGCGAAGCGCTCACCGACGCGCTCGCCCGCACGGCAGGGCTCGCACCCGGGGACCGTGTCCTCGACGTGGGCTTCGGTTTCGGCGCGCAGGACTTCCGATGGCTCACGACGTACCCGCACAGCACCATCGACGCCGTGACGATCACCGCGAGCCACCTCGCGCACGCCAGATCGCGCGCGGAACGCGAGGGCCTCACCGAGCGGATCACCTTCCATCGGTGCTCGGCGACCGCGATCGAACAGGCCTTCATCGCCGGATCCTTCGACCGGGTGCTGGCGCTGGAGGCGGCTTTCCACTTCGACACGCGCGCGGAGTTCTTCCGCCAGGCCCACACCCTGCTGCGCCCGGGTGGGGTGCTCGCCGTGACCGACATCGTGCCCCGGCATCCGCAGGCGACCGGCACCGACGACCCGCTGCGCACGTCGATGTTCGCGGGTATGGCACCGGAGGCGAACTGGTACGGCGTCGACACCTACCGTGACCGGTTGGCCACGGCCGGGTTCGACGACGTCGAGATCAGGTCGATCCACGGCGACGTGTTCGCACCCTACCTGCGCGCTGCGCTCCGGACCGTCGACGACCCGGAGTACGTCGAGCGCGTCGGTACCGAGCTCGCCGACCTCGTCCGGGAGAACCTCAGCGACCAGGCGGCGCTGCACGCGCAGATCGACGGCCTCGACTACGTCCTGGTGCGGGCAGCCAAGAGCTGAACGCGCGCCCGCCACGGCTCGGGGGAGAACACGGGCACGGGCGGTGGGGTCGCCGTGCAGATCGCGCCGGCGAGGGCCTGACCGGCGGGAAGGCCGCAAGAACCACGACCACGGCCCGTCCGCTCGGAGCCGTGGAGCAGCGGACATCCCGCGTCCCGGCAACCCGCGTCCAACATATCGTCGGCTCACGCCACCTCCCCCCCCATCTGTCCTTGCTGATACGTTGTGAAGATGGGGTCGTGGCGAGACGCGGATGATATGTCCGAACGAATCAAGAGGAAGTGGTTCCGGCAATTTGTCACCCGGTCGTTCCAAGAAGAGCACCAGACCCATTACGAAGAGATCTACGACCGTTTTGCGAACTACACGCTTATACCCGAAGACTCCTTCTGCGACAACCTCGCCCTGATCCATGAGCGATCGCGCGCACTCCGAGGCGCGTTCGTCGAATGCGGTACCTGGAAGGGCGGGATGGCCGCGGCGATGATGCAGATCGGCGGTCCCGGGCGCAAGTACCACTTCTACGACTCGTTCGAAGGCCTTCCTCCGGCGGCCACCATCGATGGACCCGACGCTGTCGCCTGGCAGTCCGACTCCGACGATCCGTTCTACCTCGACAACCTCCACGCGGATTACGACGAGTTCCTCTCCCTCATCCGTTCCTCGGGCGATCACGCTGACCACGTCTCTGTCGAGAAGGGGTGGTTCGACGACACCGTCCCGAACTACTGCGGTGATCCGATCGCGGTCCTGCGCATCGACGGGGACTGGTACCGATCCACCAAGCTGTGCCTCGACGTCATGTTCCAGCACGTCGAGGTCGACGGTGTGGTCATCCTCGACGACTACGACTTCTGGGACGGGTGCAGCAGGGCTGTTCACGACTTCCTGGCGGAAACCGGTTCGACCGCCCGGATCCGACGTACGGGGGACAGTTCCATAGCCTTCCTCCACAAGATCGATCCGTAATCCGTAGCAGGCGATCACCGCGCTGAGCGGGCTGCCACCTCGGCGCATCCAGCGTCATGATCGAACGCTACCGCTACCGCGGAGCTCGGATCCCGACTCCGTGGACCATCGAACCGGCAGCCAACAACGGCTGACCACTGGGCAAGCCACGTGGAGAGCCGGATGCGTGGCCAACACGCACGTCCGGTTCGGGTCGGCGGCCCAGAGAAACGGAACGGCAGCAATGCCGTTCACCGCGCTCTGGGCCGACCGCACATGGTCACGGGTGATCTGGAGTTCGCGCGGGTCTGAGACGGTGCCCGCCTCGCGGAGATCGGCCAGCCGACGCTGAAACTCCTCGGCCAGGTGCTGATAGGGCCCTGGCCGCTGGTTGCCCTGTGGGTCGGTGCGTGCGTAGAAGCCCGTTCTGGCGACGCCGGCTTCTCGTGCAAGAGTCTTGAGGTTGCAACCGCCGCGGGCTGGAAGCTGCCCCAGCAGTAGGCGGTCCATCGCAGCACGGATGCTGGCCTCGTTGCGACGGCGCTGTTCGGTGGTCAGCGGCATGATGTGCACTCCTGCATTGCGGTCTGCGGAAACGTGGCGGAGGTCTGGGCCAGTTGGCGGGCCAATGATCGGTCCCTCTGCGTCGGCCGTTCACGAGGTCGTGATCATGGAATATCGTGCCGGTCATGACCACGGATGACTGGTTGGCTGACACCCGCACCTCTTATGACACGGTCGCGGTCAGCTATGCCGACCAAGTGCGAGGTGCCCTCGCCGGACACCAGTACCTTTGCGCGGCGCTGGCGTTGTTCGCCGACAGCGTGCGGGTCGCTGGCGGCGGGCCGGTCGCGGACGTCGGCTGCGGCCCCGGTGAAGTCACCGCCCACCTGCATGAGCTCGGTGTCGACGCCTTCGGTGTCGACCTCTCTCCGGGGATGATTGACGTGGCCCGGCGCGACCACCCCGGCCTGCGGTTCGAGGTGGGCTCGATGGCGGAACTGGACCTCCCCGTTGCTTCGGTGGCCGGCCTGCTCGCCTGGCAGTCGTTGATCCACATCCCCGACGACGAGGTGCCGACTGTGTTCGGGCACTTCCACCGAGCAATGCGTCCAGGCGGACCGCTGCAGCTCCTGTTTCAGGTGGGTGACGAGTCGCAGTTGAAGACGGAGGGCTATGGCGGTCACCCGATGAAGGTCCATGTGTACCGCCGTCAGCCGGATCAGGTGGCATCCTGGCTGCGCGATGCCGGATTCGTGGTCGAGGCCGAGATGCTGCTCGACCCGGATGCGAAAGCTCAGCAAGCGATTCTTTTCGCACGCAGTAAGCCCTAACTTCTGCATATGTCGGGCTCGCCACTCGGAACCGAAGGACATGCGGGTGTACTCATAGCGGTGCTGGTGGCCTGGTCGATGCTGTCGAGCACTCGTTGGACGCGGTCGTGCTCGCGTCGTAGCCGGGTCTTCTCCCCTGTGGGGACTCTGGGGTTGCCGAGGAACGCTTGAAAGGTGGCCGCCTGCTCGGCCCAGATCGGGCGGTGACAGGCATGATGGGTGGCCTGCGGACAGCGGGCCGAGTCGCACAGTCCGATCAGCGGCCGAGTCGCCTCGGTGGTCCCGGCCAGCCGCAGGCAGAGCGCTTTCGTTGGGTCGCGGAACCAGCAGTAGTTGGCCGGGCCGACATGCAGGGTTCCTGCGTGGGTGCGGAGCAGGTTCTCCACTCGACGGTCGGTGTCCAGCACCGACGGCTCCAACGAGGCGCCCTCCTGGAGCGCTCCGTCGACGTGGGTGAATGTCGCGATGAGATCCCGAGCGCCGGGTCCGGCGGGGAGCTGTCCGGCTTGGAACTGGCGGAACGCGTCGATGGTCAGGTGCAGGTGGTGTTCCTCTTCCAGTTCCTGGACCTGGGCGTGGAACAGTGCTTGTGATCCGCCGGGGCGGTTTAATGGTGGAGTCGGGTATTGGAACTGTCCGAATGCCTCAGCCATTGCGGACCCATGAGGTGAACTCGTCGGCGAGGCCGGGCGGGTTGGCGGCCTCGGTCTGCCGGGCGATCGCCTCGTAGTACTCCAGCTCGTGGACGATCACCGGCACGGTTCGGCCGACAGATCTTCCGATGACGCCGGTCGTATGGAGGGTTCGGGCGAGCTGGCAGCAGGTCTGGTTGAAGCGGGCCTCGATCTGCGCGGCGAGTGGCCCGATGACTGAATCCCAGTCGGCGAGGTCGGTCGGCTCGTCGTACCAAAGTCCGAGTTCGGTGATCCACTCCTGGCGAGCTGTGGCCCCGGCGGGGTCGCTGGTCAGGTTGCCGACCACAGTCAGCTCGTTCTGGATCCAGAAAGCGTAGTTCCAGCGGGCTTCTGCCTGGTCAGAGGCGTCCTGGATGCTGCGTCGGGCCTGAGTTTCAGTGTTGTAGCCGATCGTCAAGGTCGGCTGACGAGGGTCGTCGTCCTCGTTGTCGATGAGGAAGGAGACAGCGTAGATGTCGCCGGCGTCGGCGGCCGGGATGGATGCGAGGGCCCTCTCGACGAGATGCTGGAGGTGATCGTTGAACGTCATGGTCGGCGGGGTCCTGTCGGTCAGGGTCATGAGTCCCACTGGTCGCAGTACTCGATGTGGATCTCGCGCGCGCCGCCGAGAATGCCGTCGTTGGAGTGGAGCTCGGTGCAGAAGTGCGGGTAGCTCGGATGGACGGGGACGTATCCGGGGCCGTTTCGGGCGACGTCGAAGAAGTGCCGGGCGGTGTCCCTGAACACCTTCGCGCTGCCGGTCATGAACAGGGTCTCGGCGCGGAGATGCTGGTGGAACAGATCCCGGTTCTCCTGGTGGTGCCGTGCCTCGTGATCAATCACGGCTTCGTCGGTGTGTCCTGGGCCGGGCAGTGTCACGGTCTGCGGACGCCCTGGGCCGAGCCGTCCTCGTATTTCCTTCCAACGTGAGGGTGCGAACTGGAGCGAGTGGTGCAGCAGCACGAGATCAAGCTGCCGTGTGCCGTCTTCTGGCAGCTCACGGGAGGGGCCACGGTTCCCCCGCATCGGCAGGTGGACCAGCGAGCGCGGTGAAGAGGCAGCGAGCTTCCATAGCCCACCGATTCGCTGGGCGGCGTCCTGATCGAGGTAGGTGTCCAGGTGCCGATCGTGGTCGATGAGCACTGCGTGGACCAGGGGCCGGGCGGGTCGGATGACCTTGAACTCCGTGGATCCGAGCCGTGCTTGGTGGATGGTGATGGGTAGCTTCATTGGTTCTCCGGGACACGGCGGCTGACATCGGCGGCGTAAGAGGCCCAGTCGCCGGCTGATGCCTTCTGCCATTGGACGGCGACTTGGATGTGGACGCCGAGTACCCGGGCGAGGATGGCGGCGGGCAGTTCGGCGGCGAGGGTGAACAGTGCGGTGGAGCGGTCCTGCCGGGGCCGGATCCCGATCTTGTGGAGACGCTGGCCGATCCGGTCATCGCCGAGGGGGTGTCCTGGGCGGCCGCCGGGAAACAGCCAGGGGACGTCCTCGGGGTTCCGATCTTGGCTTTGCCTCGGCGGGTCGCGACGAGCTCGCGGACGAGTGCGGCCAGCGGCTCGGGTAGGACGACTGGCGAGGTGCCGAACGTGATCGCGACGGTGTCGTTGTCGAGGTGGACGTCGTCGACAGTGAGCTGGCTGATCGTGGCGATCTTCTGCGCGTAGAGGACCAGCAGCAGTCCGGCGACGCGGTCCGGGGTGGGCAGGGCGTCGTCGTGGAGGAGCCGTCGGGCATCTGACCAGCGTTTCTCGCTGTCGATGGTGCTGAGGGGCCCGTCCAGCGGGTGGTGCCGTAGGTGAGGCCGCGGGCGTGGTGGTGCTGTACCGACCAGCGGACGAAGTGGCCGGTCTCGTCCCGGTAGCTGGCATCGGCGTCTGAGGTCCATCGCTCCAGGTCAGGCTGGGTGCAGTCGCTGAGCGTCAGGCCGTTGCCGGCCAGCCAGTCGAGGAAGTTGGCCGCTGCGGTGACGTGGCAGCGGACGTTCAGGGCTTGGAGATGGGTGGTGTGTTCATTGCCGAGGCGTCGTCGGAGTCGCCGCAGGTGATGCCAGCTTGCGTATCCGTGCAGGATCCGGCGTTCGGTGGGATCGGCGCGGGCATGAACTGCCGCGGTGATCCAGCCCTCCAGCGCGACAAGGCGTTCGTCGCGGGCGGCAGTGCTCCGGTGGCGACCATGACGCTGCGGAGATGCGCGAGAACCTTGCTCGCGGGCAGCTCGTCGAGCGTTTCGTGCGTGACGGGGCGTTCGTCGCGGCCGATCTGCTGGAGCAGGATGCTGACCTTCGAGCCCGATAGCCAGAACATGGTGCTGGTGGGGCGTTCGGCTCCGGACAGTGCCTCGTAGAGGGGACGAGGTCCTGCCGGACTGTGCCGGTGTTGCCGCCAAGGAGGTCGCGTACCAACTGGTCGAGCGTGCATCGCTGGCAGGGGCGGGTGCTGAGCTGCCATGTGGTGCGGCAGACCGGGCAGCGGCCCCAGAAGTCCGGATCCGGGTTGGTGCACTTCGCGCACAAAGGCGCGTCCCAGCTGCCGCCGCGGACGTGGTCGACGGTGCCGCAGCTGCTGCATGGTGTCCACCGCAGCTGGCACCGGTTGCACCAGGGTTCGTCCGTGACCCGGGAAATCTCACAGGCCGCTGTCCGTCCGCAGATGCCGCACTGGGTGGCGGTCCTGGGCCGGCAGTTGGCGCAACGGGGTCCGTCGGGAAGGCGGACGGCGACTTTCTGGCGGCGCCCGCAGCCGCAGCATTCCTCCAGGTTGACGGGGTCGCTGACGAGGCAGTTGGGGCAGAGCGGGTGCCCTTCGGCATCCCGGGCGGCGGGCTCGCGGATGGCTCCGCAGCGGATGCAGGGCACGGCCGAGTTGCGGGCGAAGCAGTTGCGGCAGACCCGTTTGCCGTCCAGCAGCTTCGACAGTGCCTTGACCTCCTGGCAGCGGAAGCAGGCCGGGTTGACCACCGTCGTGGCCCCGGCTTGGACGAGTTCGCTGATGAACCGCAGGACGGCGGGGGTCGGGGCGTCGTAGCCGGCGCCGGTCAGCAGGTCGGGCTGGGCGATGACCGCCCAGGCCAGACGTCGCCGGCCAGCCGTTCGGACGGTGGCGCGTTCGAGGGCTGATCGAACAGTGTTGGCGGTCAGCAGGGGATCGACGGCGGTGACGAGTCTGGTGAGTTCGGCGAGTGGATCGCCGTTTGTGTCCGGGCATTTCGCGCAACGAGGGTCGCCGTTGCGGTCCCGGCTGACGACGCGCCGCTGCTGGCGGCAGCCTGCGCAGACGGCTGGCTTGTCGAAGCAGGGCGAGCATCCCCACCTGCCGCCGGTGCGGCTGCCCACGTAGGGGCGTCCGCGGCCGCACTCACCGCAGCGGGGAAGCGCGATGTCCTGGGCGCCGGCTTCGCGAAGAGCCATCAGCAACCGCGCGACGCAGAACGGTGCCGGAGGCCGTCCGGTCCGCAGCAGCGACGGATCGTTATGCAGGGCCTGGGCGAGGCGCCGACGACCGGCTCGTTCACGCATCACCGTGCAGACGATCTCGCGAACGCGGTCGGCGTCCAGGTGCCGCTCGACGTTTCCGACCAGCCGCACGACCATGCCGACCGGATCGGCCAGAACCTCCTCCGCGTACCCGTTCAACGGTCCACCGGTGCGATCCGGGCCCGCTTGGGCCGCAGGTCACCGACTCCCTCGGCGGCGGGTGCCCCGCCTGCCGCCACCTTCTTCGGCTTCTTCACGACGCCGGCCGTTGCGATCGGCTCGATGAGGTCGTCCATAGTGCAGTCCAGGATGTCCAGCAAGGACATGAGGATCTTCAAGCTGAGCCGCTCGGGCCGGTCCACGACGAGCCGGTAGACCTGGCTGGAGGACAGCGTGATGCCGCGTTCCTCGAGCGGAGCGATCAGGTCGGTCGTGGAGAACATCCCGCGGTCCGCCATGATCTTGCGCAGGTGCCACTGGTAGTCGAGCTTGGCGGCCATCGTCGGGTCCTTCCTCGTCACGTCCCGGCGAACGCCGGGGCAAGTGCCTTGCTCAGGGCAGTGTTCATGAAGTCGTCGCTGACGTGGGTGTAGATGGCGGTGGAGCTGTCGCACTCGTGGCCGACTTGCTGCTGGATGAACCGACGGTCAACCCCGTCCTCGGTCAGATGCGTGACGTACGAATGGCGAATTGAGTGGGGGACGAGCTCCTTCGGGAGCTTCAACGCGTCGCGGTAGGCCACAAACCGGGCGTTGATCTCGGAGGGCTTGACCCGCCCTCCCCGCTCAGTGACCCACAACGCCGGGTGGTCCTCGCAGCCGAACCGCGGCCGGACGTTCTCCACATAGTCCTGGACCGCGTCCACCGCCCAGTCCATCACCGACAGCACGTTCCGGCGCCGCGGCGGCTGGCCCTTCTTCGCCTTGCCGTAGCGGACGTTGAGCGTGCCGTACCGGCCGAACTGTCGCGCCTTCGCGTTGCGGCCGAAGTCAACGACATCCAGCTTCGAAGTCTCCGTCCGACGCAGACCCCACCCGTAGACGACCTTGAACAGTGTGGCGTCGCGGTAGGCGGCAAGGGCGCCCTTGCGCTTGGACTTCACGGCGCGTTCGACCTGATCGTCGGCGTAGTCGAGGAACCGCTGTAGTTCTGCCCGGGTGAACGGCCTGGCCTCCGGGTCGCCCTCGTAGTCGTTGAGATGGGCGATGGTGTTCCACTCGTGGCAGATCGCCACGGGGTGGGTGCCGAAGGCGTCCTCGCAGGCCGCCCCCAGCCGTAGCGGCCGTCGACGAGGAACTCTGTGAACTGCCGAACGTCGCCTTGGTAGCTGCGGATCGTGGACGGTGCCAGGTGCTTCTCGCCCGTCAGCGAGGCTGACCACTCGTCCATGTGGCCCGGCAGCCACGACCACGGGTACTCGTTGGTGAATTCATGGAAGCGCCGGATCAGCCGTTCCCGCCCGGCGATCGTGCCTTCCTTCAAACCCCGGGACATCTGCTGAGCCCGCCAGCCCCGCAGCATCGCATCGACCATCGCGTCCTCCGGACGCAGCTGGATCACCCCGGAGACAAGCTCCAGATGAGCCGCCCCGGCCAGGGCCACCTTCCGCTCTTGCACCACTCCAGACCCTCCCTTCTGGAGGGCAAATCCTGCATCAGATGGGATTCGTCTGGCAAACTTCCTGATCAGGAGGCCACTTCGTAGTAGCGTTGGAGTCCATCAGGCCCTCGCCCCGAGCTGGCGACCTGCGACTTCTCGCCCGTCTGATGCAATTCCCGAGCCTTGGCGTAGCCCTCGGTGGTGGCAGTCGACACGTGCTTGAGGTGGATCTTCGCCGCGAGCAGTCCGCCGGGACGTTGGGCTAGTTCCTGGGCAAGGGTGCGGCGCAGCATCCGGAGGTTGAGCGGGCCGGCGGGGATCGGTGTCAGACCGAGTCGATGCCCGGCGGGGCCGTTGATCCAGTTCCGCAGCCGTGGGTAGCTGGTGTGGAAGACCATCGCGCCGAACACGGGTTCGCCGATGTCGCCGCCGTGGAGGCGTTTGGCGAGCGCGATCGCTTGGTCGACCTCGGCGACGACGACCCACTCGTCGTTCTCGCCGCCGAACTGGCGGCCCTTGATGACCTTGCTGGCCAGGCGGAACCGCTGGCCGCCGCCGGTGACCATGCGGGGAGACAGCCGGGAGCCGACCCGCAGTTCCAGCAGTTCGCTCGTCCGCATGCCGCTGGCCGCCGCGGTGAGGATCAGGCAGGCGGTGCGGACCGCGGTGACCAGGCCCCGGATCTCGTGGTAGGACACCGGCAGCGTCCAGGGGCGGGGCTGCCCGCCGTCCGCGCCAGAAACCGGTGCTGCGTTGCGGCCCCAGGCATGCTGGACACCCAGCACCCGGACGGCGTGTTCGAGGTGCGGCCGGATCTGCTCGACGTGGCGCAGCAGCAGCTTTGACCATGTGCGGTCGGCCCAGAGCGCGGTGAACGGCATTGCTGCCGTTCCGTTTCTCTGGGCCGCCGACCCGAACCGGACGTGCGTGTTGGCCACGCATCCGGCTCTCCACGTGGCTTGGCCAGTGGTCAGCCGTTGTTGGCTGCCGGTTCGATGGTCCACGGAGTCGGGATCCGAGCTCCGCGGTAGCGGTAGCGTTCGATCATGACGCTGGATGCGCCGAGGAACACGGTGCCGCTGTCGGCGAACCTCCATCCCTGGTCACAGAATCCCTTCAACTGGCTGCTGGGGATGCCGTGTTTGCGGCGGAGCCAGATCGCGACGCGGTGCCACGCGTGGTGGTCGACCGCGTTGAATGTCCGCTTCGCCGCGCCGTGTCGGAAGTAGGTCGCCCACCCGGTCATCGTCCGGTTCAGGCCCTCCAGGAGGGTGGCCAGACTCTGATTCTGGGTGTATCTGTAGGTCCGTTCCGAGACTCGGTCCTTGACGGCCTTGATGGCCTTCTTCGAGGGCCGGGTATAGACGACGAGCTTGTTCGTGTCGCGTTTCCGCTGGCGGCGGATGTGGTGGTCGAGAAAGTCGAAGCCGTCTTCGATGTGGACCACACGGGTCTTCTCCGGTGAAAGCCGCGGTCCGAGCGGGGCCAGGACCTCGGCGACCTGCTCGCACAGGGCCGACACCTCGGCCCGGTGGGCCGGGCCGCTGACGAGGACGACGAAGTCGTCCGCGTAGCGGACCAATCTCCAGTTTCCCGTTCCGATCTTGCGTCGCTTCTCGCGCTGCCAACTGGTGCCCATCAGGGTGTGCCACCGGACGTGGAAGTGCTCGTCCAGTGCCGTCAGAGCGATGTTGGCCAGCAGCGGGGAGAGGATCCCGCCCTGGGGAGTGCCGGTGGGGGTGTCCTTGGCGATGCCGTGGTGCATGACCCCGGCCTTCAAGTACGCCTTCACCAGCGCCAGGACGCGCTTGTCGGAGATCCTGGCCCGTAGCCGGTCCATCAGGGCGACGTGATCGATGTTGTCGAAACACGCCTCGATGTCGGCTTCCAGGACTACGGAGTAGCCCCGGCGGGCCAGATACACAATCTCCGCGATGGCGTCATGGGCTCGGCGGCCCGGCCGGAACCCGTAGGAGACCGGCAGGAAGTCGGCCTCGAAGATGGGCTCCAGGACCGCCTTCAGTGCGGCTTGCACGCCCCGGTCCTTCACGGTCGGAATGCCAAGATCACGCATCTTCCCGTTGGACTTGGGGATCTGGGTGCGCCGCACCGGTGCGGGCCGGTAGATCCGCGCCTTGAGCTCGTCCCTGATGTCCATCAGGAACGGCTGTACTCCCGGCCCGGATTCGATCGCGGCCACGGTCAGCCCGTCGATCCCAGCCGTCTTCGCCCCGGTGTTGCCCGCGACCCTGTGCCAGGCATCGATCAGGAACCCCGGGTCGTAGACCAGTGTTGTACAGATCGTCGAATCGGCGCGAGGCATCCGCCTGCGCCCGCTGGTGCAACTTGAGCTGCATCTTCCATACCGGGACACCCAGCCGCCAAGCGGCGGCCATCCCGACCCCGGTGTTCACCAGGGCATCTTCGGACGTTGCAGTCCTCTCCTTGTCTGTCACGCTGCCGCCCTTCCCCGTGCGGCCGGCTCTCCCGGCCCCGGAGTACTACGGCGGCTCCGCCCCGCCCACGCCCTTCGGCGGGCAACGCGCCTATCCCGTCCCGTGCCGCTGGAGGCGACTTGGGTCGGGAGCAGATCGCGGACGGTTCCCACGTTCACCGCTGATCGATCGACGGGTGAGGCGCCCGGCTATGCCCCTGCGGCATCGCCACGGTTACGCCGTAGACCTTCACGGGTCTTCTCCTCAGGCGGTAGAACACCCGTAGGCAACGGGCTCTGCCAAGAACTCTGACGCGCGACACGCGCGACACAGAACCAGCAAGCGCCCGGAAGTTCAAGTCTGGTTAGCCTCGCGCTTTCATGAAGCGGGCTGTCCGGTAGGCGGTCAGGGAAGCAGAAAGTGCCTCTGACCAGCGAGAATGAGGATTGCTGAGGTCCTTGTTCCCGCCCCTGTCGGAGGCACTTTCCAGGTGAAGCAGCCTATCGGGTCCTATCCCCATGTCCTTGTCCGGGATGACGGCCGGGCCGTGGTCTCGCAGGCCGGTTCGGTCCTGTTGGTCGAAACGGTCCGCAAGATCGGCTTTGACCAGGCGATATCCGCAGCCCTGACCCCGTGGCGGAGACCGCGAGCCGTCCACGATCCCGGCAAGATGCTCGTGGACCTCGCACTGGCGGTCGCACTCGGCGGCGACTGCCTGGCCGACGTCGGCATGCTGCGGGCCGAGCCGGGTGTGTTCGGCCCGGTCGCCTCCGATCCGACGGTCTCCCGTTTGATCGGCACCCTCGCCGCCTCCGGCGAGAAGGCGCTGACCGCGATCCGCGCCGCACGTTCCGAAGTCCGCAAAAGGGTCTGGGAGTTGGCCGGCGAGCGGGCTCCGGATGTCGGCGGGCAGGTGACCGTGGACCTGGACGGGGTCCTGGTCGTCGCGCACTCGGACAAGCAGGACGCGGCCCCGACCTGGAAGAAGACCTACGGACACCATCCGCTCATGGGCTTCGTCGACCACGGCCCGGGAGGAACCGGCGAACCTGTCGCAGCCCACCTCCGGCCCGGCAACGCGGGCTCGAACACGGCCGCCGACCACATCACCGTCGCTCGCCTCGCCCTCGCTCAACTGCCCAAGAAATACCGGCGGGGACGGCGGACACTGATCCGCTGTGATTCCGCGGGCGGCACCCACGAGTTCGTGGCCTGGCTCGCCCAGCGCGGACGCTGGCTGTCCTGCTCGGTCGGCATGGTGATCACCGAGGCCATCCACGAGCACGTTCTGAAGATCCCCGCATCGGCCTGGACGCCGGCGGTCGAATCGGACGGCGAGGTCCGTGGCGGGGCCTGGGTCGCCGAACTCACCGGTGACCTGCTCGACGGCTGGCCACAGGACATTCGGTTGATCGTCCGCAAGGAACGGCCTCATCCCGGAGCCCAGTTGAGAATCACGGACGCCGACGGCATGCGTATCACCTGCTTCGCCACCAACACCCTCAACCAGCCGATCGCCGGACTCGAACTCCGCCACCGGCTGCGAGCCCGCGCGGAGGACCGCATCCGGGCCGCGCGAGCGACCGGACTGCGCAACCTGCCCCTGCACGACACCGCGCAGAACGGCATCTGGCTGGAGATCGTCCAGATCGCCCTCGACCTGCTGGCCTGGATGCCCATGCTCGCCCTGACCGGCCAGACCCGGCTCTGGGAACCCCGCCGCCTGCGACTCCGCCTGTTCTCCGCGGCCGGCCAGCTCGTCACCACCGGCCGGCGCCTCCTCCTTCGCCTCGCCCGCCACTGGCCCTGGACCCGCGAGATCACAGAGGCCCTCGAACGGCTCGCACCCCTGCCAACCCCTGGCTGACCAGCCAACTCACCTGTCCCTGCAAGACAACGTGCCAGCCCGGAGCAGTGGAACCCGGCGTCCACCCGAGACGACACCCGGGCCCTCAACCTGCCCGGTCCCAGCCACCGACAACGAAATGGGCCCCCGACTCCGTCGGCGGCCCATCACGAAAGATCGAGGTTAGAGGGGGACATGGTTGTTAGCATCGGCGTCCGTTTCACGTGCCCTCGCGTACATCTCGCCGTCGAATTCCGGCCAACATCACAGCCACTCACTAGTGGGGGCTTCTGATGTGGCACCATCTCCATGACGGTAGCAGGATAGCTGGCGCCGGTTATCAGAATCAGTGCCGACTGCCCGACCAAGCGGGCGAATCGTCGAACATCTCGCGGGGTTCCGACTGCACGAACTCGAATTCGGAAGATGGGAGTGCAGGCTTCGGTCCGAGGACGCAGACGACGATGCACCGATGCGCACGAGCCGACGTCCACGGGTCGGCCGGTATCCACACCCGCAGCGCCGGTCCGACAGGTGATCGGCGCGCAGGAACCTGGCAATTAGTCAACAACGAATTCGGAGGAGCATCCGTGATCGGTCCCGAGATGCCGTGCAAGCGGAGCGCGATCCACAACCTGACCATTGATGCGGCCTATCGATCCACGAACGAGAGCGCGCGGTCGGACTCCGCCATCGGTGAGGGCATCGCGCTGCCGCCGGAGCTGTGCGCCGTGAGCGATCTCGTGCTCGGGGAGGCGGTGATCGTCGCTCGCATCGGCGCCAGCAACATCGAGAACCGGGTGCACACGTTCGTCGTGCATTCCGACACCGGCATGGTGGAAGCCCGCGGCAGCGTCGCCCACTTCCTGAGCACAGGCGACCTGGTGTGCATCATATCGGAGACCAGGCTCGGGGATCGCGGCCAGGAACTCCACGCGGACGGAACGCTGCCCATCGTCGACTACGGCATCATCCCGGGCAACAAGCTGGACACCGGGACGTTGAAGTACGAGCGCCTGACCGGTGACGAGGAACTGGGGTCGGTGCCGGACGAACACCCGCTCAGGGAGGAGCTGATGCCCAGGCTGATGGTCAACAGCTTGATCACGGGGCTCGTCGTCAACGACACGAAGGACGACTGCCTGCTCGGGAGCGCGGAGATCCCGGGCAGCGTGATGCGCGAAGCCAACATGTCCCGGCACACAATGGTGACGGTCTACAACTCGTCGGCCGGCGGCGGGACGAACACCTACGCCGTGCCCATGCCCGACGGCGTGATCATGACCACCGGGGCCATGGCCGGATTCGCTCCGCTCGGAGCAACGGTCAGCGTCGCGTCGTTCCGGTTCGCCGACAAGAACCATCGCATGTCGCTGGTGCTGACCGACGGAACTGCGGCGATCCGGCAGTAGCTGCACACGTCGTTCGACGCGATGAGCGGCCGGCGCGAGGGCCCGGCGCATCGCGACGCCGACCACGCGGTGTTCCGAGATCCCCATCAGCACGACGATCGACAGGAGCAGCACACGATGTCCGAGACCTCCAGCTCCCACGAACTCCCGCAGGGCCTCGTCCTGCCCGTGCCGGATGGGTTCGTACCCCGCGAGGAGATGCGTCCCCTCACCCCCTTCCTGGGCAACTGGCGATGCGAATCCACGGTGTACCCTCCGGGACGCGAGGATTCCCCGGTGAAGGGATTGTTCCGGGGCAAGCTCTCGCCGATCCTCCGGGGCACGTGGTACGAGTGGGACTACACCCAGGAACCGAACGAGCTGCACCCGACGGGTCAGCACTGCCGATACATCTTCGGCTGGAGCCCCGAGCTCGAGCAGTTCGTGTCGATCTACTTCGACGATCGGGGCAACCACATCGATGCGGTCACGTCCGGTGCTGGTTGGGTCGACGGTCACCTGATCTTCTCGGGCGCGATCCTGTTGCGCGACCACGGCGGCGACGTCATCATGACCGACGATTTCACCTCCGACGGACCAGGGCATCTGCACAACGTGGTGACCATCACGTCCGACGGGATCCCGAAACTGCACGCGGAGCTCGACTTCCGCCACGAGAATCCCTGACGCGTCCGGCCGGCATGACGTATCCACAGAGAGCGGAGATCACGGTTGCCAAAGATCATCCTTCCGAACTTCCGGGCCGACTACTCGGAGCAGGTTCGCGACTGGTTGGGAATCTCGGATGCGACGGCGTCGTCGACCGACACGACGGCGAGGTTCCTGTGGCACGCGGAGGACGGGGACGTGCTGGTCATACCCGACACCGTGGACCCCGACTTCCCGGGCTACGTTGCGGACACCCTCGGCATCGACGGCACGAGCGTCCACGTGGAGCGGACGCAGACTCCGCTGAGCGAAGCGGTCCTGCAGGATCCGGAGTTCATCGACCGGCTCGCCGCGCACACGGGAACCGGCGCGGGATGGAGCTTGTTCCCCTGCGTGTCGACGCGCGCCGCCGCGCAGCTGACCCGGAAGCTGAACGTCGCAGCGCTCGACGGCTACGAGTTCGCCATGCAGAACGGCATCGATCTGCTGAACATGAAGTCGACGTTCCGCAGGCTGGCGGCCGGTCTCGGCACCCCGCTGACGGACGGCGTCGTCGCTCGCGGTCCGGCTGAGGTGCGGAGCGCGATCCAGGAACTGATCGCTGAGACCGGAATGGTCATCGCCAAGCAGGACAGGAGTGGTGGCGGCCACGGCAACATCGGAATATCGACGTCGCCGGAGTCGTCCTTCCCGGGAACGCGCGAGGTCCTGGCGTACGCCAACGACCAGCTCGATACCCTCGCAGACACCCTGTGGTCGCAGCTGACGGACACCCAGAACCAGTTCATCACGTTGGAGACGTACCACCGCGCAGACCAACGATTCTTCTTCGAGTACCACCTCGACGGCGACCGTGCACGTTTCCTGCACAGCTCGATCCTGAAGTACGAGCAGTTGCCGGAGGGTTCTGGCGGCAGCGCCAAGTGGATCGGACTGGACTCCCCGTCACGTTCTGAGTTCGAGGCGACCTTGAAGCCCGCGGAAGAGTTCATCGAACTGGTCCGGACCATCGGCTACCGCGGGTACGTGAACATCGACGGCATCGTGCTGGACGATGGCCGGGTCTTCTTCCACGAGATCAACGCTCGCTGGAGCGGCGGTCTCATCTACCACACCGTCGCCGAACGACTCCTCGGGCACGACTACGCCCGCAACAACTTCTTCTCTTCCATCCTCAATGTTGTGCCCGCGGGGCTCGCGGACCTTCTCCGGTCGATCGAGAGGGCGGGCGTGAGGTACGACAAGGACTCAGGTGAAGGGGCTGTGGTTCTCGGCTGCAACTCGGATCTCGGTCCGGGAGCCGAACTGCTCGTGTTCTCCAAGAACTGGGATCGGCTCACAGCGATGAAGGACGAGATCGCCACGACGGCCGGAACGTTGTCTTAAGGATGCGAGAGGGAATGTGGGGATGGAAAATTCGCGTCACGGCTTCTCCGACGTCAAGAAGCTCCGGCACCTGAGTGACGGCTACTGGGACTCGGCGGCACGGCTCGGAGTCCATGGCGCAGTGCTGCAGGCCGTCCCGGGAGGAAGACTCAGCGCGCCGGACGGTCGAGTAGCGGTCAACATGTCGTCCTACTCCTATCTGGGGCTGGACGAGAGCCCGAGGATCATCGACGCCGCGATCGCCGCGCTGCGGAGCAACATGGTCCTGAACAGTTCGTTGTCGCGAGTCCGGATGACCCTTCCGCTCCTCGAAGAAGCCGAGTGCGCACTCGGCGATCTGTTCGGGGCGGATGTGGCGACCCTCAATTCGTGCTCGGCAGCGGCGTGGGCCACGTTGCCGGTCCTGGCTTCCGGTCTCCTCACCGATGGTGTCGCCCCGGTGATGGTGTTCGACAAGCGCGCCCATTTCTGCATGGCGGCGCTCAAGTCCCTGTGTGCCGACGAGACCAGGGTCGAGACGATCAGGCACAACGACGTCGACGCTCTTGCCGACATCTGCAGGAAGAACAAACGCGTAGCTTATGTCTGCGATTCCGTCTACAGCACGGGAGGGACTCTAGCGCCACTTGAGGAACTCTTCGAGCTCCAGGAGGAGTTCGGGCTCTTCCTCTACTTCGACGAAGCACACAGCACGTCGGTGATCGGTGACATGGGCCGGGGTTATGTTCTGGACCGGATGGGCGCGATCAACGATTCGACCATGCTCATCACGTCGCTGAACAAGGGTTTCGGTGCATCAGGCGGTGCCATCGTGTTCGGCCCCAGGGACGACGACCGCAAACGAAAGATCATCCAGCGCAGCAGCGGCCCGATGATGTGGTCCCAGCGTTTGACCACTCCGGCACTGGGCGCGATCATCGAGTCCGCCAAGCTCCACCGCAGTGAGGCTCTGCCTGAGTTGCAAGCCAAACTGCACAGCAACATTGCGCTTTTCGATGGCCTCGTTCGTGCCGCTGGCCAGGGAAACAGCGTCCCGATCCGATACCTGGAGCTGGGTTCCGAGGCCGATACGCTGGAAACGTCGGCTTACCTGTTCGACAACGGATTCTACGTGGAGCCGGACTTCTTCCCAATCGTCAGCAGGGGTGCGGCGGGCCTGCGCGCCCGAATCCGGTCCTCCATGTCGACCGCGGACATCGAGCAGTTCGCACACGTGTGGCACAAGCTCGGGGTCGATCAGCAGTAGGAGGTCGAGTCTGAGGCTCACCTGCTTCGCCACCAACACGCCCGGCCGGCCGATCGCCGAGCTCGAGCTCCGTCACCGGCTGCGGGCCAGGGCCGAGGACCGCATCCGGGCCGCCCGGGCCACCGGTCCGCGCAACCTGCCCCTCAAGCGCATGGCACAAAACCGGGTCTGGCTGGAGATCGTGCAGATCGCTCTCGACCTGCTGGCCTGGATGCCCATGCTCGCGCTGACCGGCGAAGCCATACTCTGGGAGCCCCGCCGCCTGCGGCTTCGTCTGCTCAGCACGGCTGGACAGCTCGTGACCACCGGCCGCCGCCGGATCCTCCGCCTGGCCGGCACTGGCCCTGGACCAGCCACATCACCGCAGCTCTCGACCGACTCGCACTCCTCCCGAACCTCGGCTGATCAGCAGATTCACCCGTCCCTGCGAAAGAACCCTCCACCCCGGAGCAGTGGAACCCGGCGTCCGCCCGAGACGACACTCGGGACCTCAGCCTGCACAGCCTCAGACCACAGCACGAAAACGGTCCACCGACTCCGTCGGCGGACCGTCACGAAACTTCGAGGCTAGGCATGCGCGATACCCATATACACAAAAGTCGTGTACTTCACGGGCGTTCAGGGCGTGGCTCCTCGCCCGGATCAGTCTGAACGAATACGTCTCGTGACGAAATGGTCATGGTCTTCTCGCTCGGAAGTCCGGTGTGAGCGTCAACTACGCTGACGAAGTATCCGCTTGGGGGGCCTGCGCTAACTGTCTGTGTATCCGAGTCGAGGCTCCACAGAGGTGATTCCACGGTTCCGGCAAGTGATTCAGTGCCCGACCGGAACCGTATGGCGGCACCTAGAGCGTAACCACCGCCAGCAGCCGTCAGCGCCAGATCGATGGCGGCAGTCATGGGTTGCAGGCTTGCGAAGCGCCGGGTCTCAATCGTGCCTGTGGCTGGTCCATCCGGGCGCTCCTTCACGTGTGCGTCGATGAACTCCACAGCGTGCCAGGCGCGAAGTACCGGGTCTTCGTCTGCGGTCGCATCCTTGGTGGCGCTCCGGATCAGTAGTTTCCTGAGAAGTTCGGCGGACTCGTCGTTCTCCTCGATGGAGATCGGTGATCCGCGGCGCACTCCGTGCCCCAAGCGCTGCAAGCAAGCACACAGCCAGCCTTCAAGGGCATCCGGGCTTGCCGACTGGGATATTCGGAAACGCAAATGTCGAAGTCCGATGTCCCCGGGATCGAGCGCGGTGCTTCCGGCGATCGCGTACACCAGCAGAGACCACCGGTCTTCGACTGTTGAGGGTGTCGACTTGGGAGCCGGCCCAGGCTGAGTTCCGTAGGGAGCAGCAGCGCAAAGGGCCATCAATTGGCGAGAGCGACTCTCCGAGGCCTTCCATTTTTCGTTCAACATGGACGGTAGGCTACAACTCGGGGGCAATGAGCTGTTCCCAGTAACCGTCGGCCACCGTCCGTGAGCGAGCGGCGTGTCGTGCGGTCCGTGGTATCCCCAAGTCCGGGCAGGCGTGAGGCCCCTGGTAGGAACGATCTTGCGACAGAAAGATCCGACCGAGGGGCCTCACATGCCGACCAGTGTCACGTACACCGCCGTGCTCGATGTGAAGCGGTCCACCGCCGAGTACCTGGCCGGCCTCCTGCGCGACCACCGGATCGTGACCAGGACCCGCAAGGGGCGACGCGCGCTGGGCTGCTTCAAGCAGGCCGTGCTCGTGCTGCGCTGGTTCCTCGACGGCACCCGCCTGGCCCAACGCCCGTGACAATGGCCTGTCGACCTCAACTGCATACCGCTACCTCCACGAGGTACTGGCCGTCCTGGCCGCCGGCGCACCGGACCTGTCCACCGCGCTGGAGCGCGCGAAGGCAGCCGGGCTGACGCATCTGCACCTCGACGGTACGGTCATCCGTACCGACCGCGTCGCCGCCCCGGGTCCCAACGGCGCAGACCTCTGGTGGTCCGGAAAACACAAGCACCATGGCGGGAACGTGCAGGTCATCGCTACCCCGGACGGCTGGCCGATCTGGGTCTCGCCCGTACGGCCGGGCCGGGAACACGACACCACCTGCGCCCGCCACCACGGGCTGGTCGAAGCACTCAACCGCATCGCGGCCGAGCTGGACATGCCGACCCTGGTCGACCTCGGCTACGAGAACGTCGGCGACGGCTTCCGGCACCCGCACAAGAAGCCCGCCGGAGGCGAGCTGACCGAGGCCCAGCAGACGTACAACAAGGTCATCCGCGGCATCCACGGCGTCTGCGAGCGCGCCAACTCCCTGCTCAAGACCACCTTCAAGGCACTGCGCAGGGTCAGCTTCGACCCCAGCCGCATCACGAAGATCGCCGCCGCGGCCCTCGTCCTGCTCCAGCTCGAGTACGACCGCACCATCTGAACAATCACACACCGTCGTGATCCATTACTGGCAAAGGCTCAATGGGCCGGTGTGCGCAGGCGAGTAGACTGCCCGAAGGGCTAGCCTCGAAGTTTCGTGACGGTCCGCCGACGGAGTCGGTGGACCGTTTTCGTGCTGTGGTCTGAGGCTGTGCAGGCTGAGGTCCCGAGTGTCGTCTCGGGCGGACGCCGGGTTCCACTGCTCCGGGGTGGAGGGTTCTTTCGCAGGGACGGGTGAATCTGCTGATCAGCCGAGGTTCGGGAGGAGTGCGAGTCGGTCGAGAGCTGCGGTGATGTGGCTGGTCCAGGGCCAGTGCCGGCCAGGCGGAGGATCCGGCGGCGGCCGGTGGTCACGAGCTGTCCAGCCGTGCTGAGCAGACGAAGCCGCAGGCGGCGGGGCTCCCAGAGTATGGCTTCGCCGGTCAGCGCGAGCATGGGCATCCAGGCCAGCAGGTCGAGAGCGATCTGCACGATCTCCAGCCAGACCCGGTTTTGTGCCATGCGCTTGAGGGGCAGGTTGCGCGGACCGGTGGCCCGGGCGGCCCGGATGCGGTCCTCGGCCCTGGCCCGCAGCCGGTGACGGAGCTCGAGCTCGGCGATCGGCCGGCCGGGCGTGTTGGTGGCGAAGCAGGTGAGCCTCATGCCGTCCGCGTCCGTGAGCCTCAACTGGGCCCCAGGATGCGGACGCTCTTTCCTCACGATCAGCCGCACGCCCTCGGGCCGGCCGTCCAGGACGTCGCCGGTGAGCTCGGCGACCCAGGCCCCGTCACGGACCTCGCCGTCCGCCCCGACGGCCGGCGTCCAGGCCGAGGCGGAACCTTCAGGACGTGGCTGTGGATGACCTCGGTGATCACCATGCCGACCGAGTAGGACAGCCACCGTCCTCGCTGGGCGAGCCAGGCGACGAAGTCGTGGGTACCGCCCGCGGAGTCCGTGCGGACCAGGGTCCGGCGCCCACGCCGGTACTTCTTTGGCAGCTGGGCCAGGGCCAGTTGGGCGGCGGTGGTGTGGTCGGACGCGGTGTTGTCGGGTAGCCCCAGCGCATTACTGCGCCGGGGCCCCCTCAGAACCGTGCGTGCCCGCTTTCCAGGCACCCGGCTCAAGCAAGCCCCAAAGGCTCGCGGGCAGGCAGAACTGCTGGTCCCGGTGCGCGGGCGGCGATGCGCCGTCGCGCGCAGTGGGCGTGCATGAGGCAGCGTGCGGTGTCGTCTGGCGGGTGGCCGTCCTCAGTGGCGAGCGCCGTGCGGCGGATCGCCTTGCGGACGGCGGTGAGTCACTGCTCCCACTCGGTGGGACTTTGCGGCTCTTGATCGGCGTGCAGCAGCAGAGTGCCGCAGCCGGGACAGCGGCCGTGCTGCGCGTGTAGCAGCCGCAGCACGAACGGCCCCAGCGGGGGCTTTCGCCGCCGTCGCCGATCAGCCCAGTAACCGGTCAGAGCCGGGTCGTCCGGAGACGCCCTGCCTTTGACCAGCCGATGTCGGACGATCTTCGTCCAGGAGAACTTCACCAGGTAGCGGCCGGTGTCCCGGTCGCCGAACACCCAGCGGTCCCGTCTGGAGTGGTGGAACGCGCCGAAGTACCGGGCCACGACCCAGCGTTTCGACTTGTTCGGGTGCGCCCGCAGTCCCCACCGGTAGGTGAGCCGCCACAGGTAGTGGTCCAAGGAGGAGAAGATCTCCTTGGACACCCCGGTGCGGTAGTAGGCCGCCCAGCCCCGGATCACGGGGTTGAGCTTGTTGATCACCGCTTGGGCGTTGGCCCCGTGTAGAGCCTTGACCTCGGCGGCGCGCCTGCTGCGAATGCGCCGCACCGCTGCCTTGCTGGGCTTGGTCAGCAGCTTGCCGTTGCGGTAGCGGCGGACGTTGAACCCGAGGAAGTCGAAGCCGTCTTCGAGACGGACGACGTGCGTCTTGTCCTCGTTGAAGGCCAGTCCCCTCGGCGTCAGCCACACCGCGAGCTGCTGCTTGACCTGCCGGGCCTGTTCCCCGCTGACGCACAAGGCCACCAGATCGTCGGCATAGCGGATCACCACGGGGGTGCCCGGCTCCGACTTGCCCGCGTGCCTCATCCCGTCAGGGAAGTACCGGACCCCGGCGGCTTGTTTCAGCCCGTGCAGGGCGACATTCAGTAGCGTGGGGCTGATCACCCCGCCTTGTGGAGCTCCCTCCTCGGTCGGGGTGAGTTGTTCACGCTCGACCACGCCCGTCTTCAGCCACTGCCTGATCTGTTCCCGCGCGGGGAACGTGCCGAGCTGGCGGAGAAGATGGTCGTGGTCGATGCGGTCGAACGCCGCTGCCAGGTCCGCGTCGAGAATCCACCGGCGGTGCGGATTCTTTCCCCCGACCGCGTTGAAGATTGCCTCGATGGCGTCATGGCAGCCACGGCCGGGCCGAAAACCGTACGACTTCGGCTCGAACCGTGCCTCCCACTCGGGTTCCAGCGCGTTGAGGGCCCGCGCCTGGAGAGCGCGATCAATGATCACCGGGATACCGAGCGGGCGCTGTTTCTTCCCTCCTGCCTTGGGGATATACACCCGCCTGACCGGCCGGGCCCTCCACGTGTCGGCGGATCGCTGCATCCAGTCGGCCAGTTCGGCCTTGCCCTGGGGCAGCAGCACCACCTTCCCGTCGATCCCGGCGGTCGTGCGGCCAGCGTTGATCTCCGTGACCCGGCGCACGCTGAGCAGCGTGTTGGCGCGGGAGCGGAGCATCAGCTTCTGCAGATTGCGGACCCTTTTCAGGTCCCCTGCCTGCGATGCCGTGAAGATGCGTTGCCGAAGTCGCCGTACGTCGTCTTCGACCTGCTGCCAGTCGACGGCCAGCCAGTCGGTGATCTCGTCCCCAGGTCCGTTCACCGCAGCCTCGGCTGGGGCGTCCAACTTGTCCCTCGGTTCGGGGTGTTCGAGCATCTGGTCTCCACAGACTCACCCGACCCACGTCGGCACCCTTTCGAGTTCGGGCACGTGCCCGTATCCGGCCGGTTATGCAGGGCGATCGGCGGAGGGCCGAACGTGTTGCCCCGTCTTCCCGCTGCCTTTCAGCTGCCGGCGTTCGCTTCTTGGGTCATCCTGTTCCCGCCCGGGGGCTGGGCCTTCCTCGCAGTCGGCTCACCGCTCAGTCGCCTGAGCGGACCCCGTCGGGGTTTCCACGTTCCACACAGTTGAGATAGAATCGGGGTGGGCGCTCTCTATACCCCGGGGACGGTGGTGTCCTCCCGGTCGGCGGTTCGCAGTCCGACCGGCACCCACCGCTTCTCCGCGGCCAGTCCCTGCACTCCGCTGAAGACTTCCGTCTGGCGGAGCCCAAACGTGACGAGGCATCATCAGGGGTTCACTCGCGTTCACCCGTCCGGTCTTCCCCTTGCCTGTGGCCCCCGGACGGATCGGGAACCCTTGGGCGTCTTCTTCGAGCTCCGCACCCCACTGTTGCCAGTGACGCACGTCGAAGCCCTCTCTGTCAGCCTTGGGTGAGACGTCCCGCTTCGGCGGGTTAGCCTGAGAGGGCACGACAGGAGAACCACCCCCTCATGACCAGCAGCAAGTCCGCCGGATCCGACCCGGCTCCCCGGCCGAAGCGCCGCACTTTCAGCCCGGAGTACAAGCTGCGGATCGTGGCCGAGTACGACGCCGCCCCGCAGAACGAGAAGGGCGCGGTCCTGCGCCGCGAGCGGCTGTACCACTCGCATGTGAAGGAGTGGCGGGCAGCGCGGGACGCCGGGGCCCTGGAGAAGCTGGTCGACCAGCGCACCAGCCCGGCGAGGCCGAAGAAGTCCGCCGCCGAGGCGGAGAACGAGAAACTGCGCCGCCAGGTGGAGCGTCTGGAGAAGGAACTGGCGCGGAACAAGGCCGCGCTGGAGGTTATGGGAAAAGCTTCCGCGCTCTTGGAAATGATCTCCGAGGGCGCGGACTGAACGCTGCCGTCGCCCCGGTGGCCGATGACGCGTTCACCGGCGTCGAGGGCGTGCTGGGTGTGACTGCGGCGTGCCGGCTGACCGGCCGCTCGCGGGCCACCCACTACCGCCGGCTGCGTCCGGCGCCACCACGCCGGCCCCGCAAGCCGCAGGTCCAGCCCTCGGCCCTGACGGCCGAAGAACGGTCTGCGGTACTGGAGTTGATGAACAGCGACGAGTACGCCGAACTGGCGCCCGCGCAGATCTGGGCCCGCGAGCTGGATGCCGGGCGCTACCACTGCTCGGTCTCCACGATGTACCGGATCCTGCGCGAGAAGGGCCAGTCCGGCGAGCGCCGAAGACAGGCCACCCACCCCGCCCAGGCGGTGCCCGAACTGGTGGCCACCGCCCCGTCGCAGGTGTTCACCTGGGACATCACCAAGGCGGCCGGACCGGCAAAGGGCATCTGGTATCACGCCTACGTCATCATCGACATCTTCAGCCGCTACATCGTCGGCCACACCGTCGAGGCCGCTGAATCGGCCGAACGGGCCGAGGAGTTGATCCGCGAGACCATCGTCCGCAACGGGATCGTGCCCGAGACCGTGCACGCCGACCGCGGCACCTCGATGACGAGCAAGAAGGTCTCCCAGCTGCTGATCGACCTCGGGGTGACAAGGTCGCACTCGCGGCCGAAGGTCTCCAACGACAACCCCTACAGCGAGGCCCCGTTCAAGACCACGAAGTACATGTCGGACTATCCCGAACGGTTCGACTCGCTGGCCCACGCCCGCGAATGGTTCGACGCCTTCATCGCGTACTACAACCACGAGCACCGGCACTCGGGCATCGGCTGGCACACACCCGCCTCCGTCCACTTCGGGACCGCCGAGGAGGTCCGCGACCAGCGCGCGGTCACCCTCGCCGAGGCATACGCCCGCCACCCCGAACGCTTCGGCCGCCGCCCCCGACCACCCGAGATACCCCAGACGGCCTGGATCAACGACCCGTCCAAGCGCCGCGAACCCGCACCACAAACCTCATAGCATCACGACCGTCTCACTGGACTTGAAATCTTCCGAAGCGGGGACGGGCCTTGGACACTGGCCCGGATCTACACCTTCGACATCAGTCGAACCTCCAATCGGTGCAACCACTCAAACTGTGCGACCTCGTGTCGCACCGAGCCTGCGTTCCCCGGCCTCAGCAGAGCCGCCACGGGCTCTCCGGTGCCTCCCGGTCCGTGGTCGACGAAACCCATGAGCGGGTGGTGACCATAGGTCCGCTTCCAGGTCGGGGCTGCGTCCTCCTTGTCGGAGTGCGCGATCGCCAGTACCCCGTCGAGATCGACGGTCACCATCCCGCCGGTGTCGGGCGCGGCCCGGCCGCCGTTCGCCAGACGCGCTCGCGTGCTTCGGCCCGCGCGGAACGGATCGCCCGCAGGGCCTTCTCCCCGGAGGCCGCGAGGGAGTCGAGCAGGCGGGAGACCGTTGGGTCGGAGGCGACCGGCCCGAACACCGCCGGCTCGGCCCGCAGCATGCCGACATCCGCGAGACAGTCGCCGCCCAACGCGACCGCCAGGGCGACGTCCAGGAGGACCTTCCCGGGATCGTGAACGGCCCGTGGCTTCCGCCACGGCCCGAGTGCCTCGGATATCGCGGTGTCCAGACCGGCCTTGCGGACCGTCTCCACCAGCAGGACCGAGCCAGCCTGCGAGACCACCTGACGGCCGTCGCCCTGGACCCGGACAGACGGGTATGACCCGGTAGGCTCTCTCACCTGGAAAGTGCTCTTTTCCTCGCAGCCAACAGGACCCTCAGCAAGTCCTATCGTTGCAGGTCAAGGAGGCGTGCCCGAGGCCGGCGGCCTTCGTGTAGCCGAGCCCTCGAGCAGCGCATTGCGGAGCCTGGCAGCTGACGAGACGGGACGCCGCAGCCCGCTCCCGCAGGGGGCCGCTGCCATCACTGGCGCCTCCCCAAGCCAGCGGCCTCATCCGCGGGCCGCCGTACAGGAGTTCGTGAAGACAGCGCCTCTGCGGGACACCGCGCAGGGACATGCGTACCGGGTTTCAAACCAAGCAGGAGGATCCCAGCAGTGCTTTGAGGTCGCCGAAAAGCGCCGGGCTCGGTGTGACGCGGTGTCGGTCGAGACGCAGCACCGTTGTCTTCTGTCGGCCTTGGAC
Organism: Streptomyces sp. P9-A2; assembly: GCF_036634175.1. Taxonomy (NCBI): domain Bacteria; kingdom Bacillati; phylum Actinomycetota; class Actinomycetes; order Kitasatosporales; family Streptomycetaceae; genus Streptomyces; species Streptomyces sp. P9-A2. Next base: position 637,327 of record NZ_JAZIFX010000001.1, on the reverse strand, counting down.
CTTGATGCGTACTTCGCTGTTGCCGCGATGGTGGCTGAGGATCTCCCCGAGTCGGGTGACCAAGGGCGGGGTCACCCGGTTCTCGAGAATGCTGAGGATCACTGGGGCATCGATGCCTGCGTTCGACAGGTCGGGGACCTGCATCTCCATGGCGACGAGCCGCGGCACCTCCTCGCGCTTGTCGAGGCGGCCCTTGACGAACACGACCGCGTCCTCGACGAGTTGGGTCGACACGAGCTGGTAGGACGCCGGGAAGAACATGCACTCGATGGAACCGGCGAGGTCCTCCACGGTGGCGATGGCCCAGGCGTTGCCCTGCTTGGTCATCTTGCGCTGCAGGCCGGAGATGATGCCGCCGATGGTGACGACCGCGCCGTCCGCGTGCTCGCCGCCGGTGAGCTGGGCGATGCCCGCGTCGGCCTTGTCGGCGAGCACGTGCTCCAGTCCGAAAAGGGGGTGGTCGGAGACGTAGAGGCCGAGCATCTCCCGCTCCTGGGCGAGGAGATAGGTCTTCTCCCACTCGTCGGTGGTGAACTCGACGTCGAGCCCGAAGCCCGGCTCGCTGCTCTCCTCCTCACCCATCCCGCCGAAGAGGTCGAACTGGCCCTCGGCCTCCTTGCGCTTGACCGCGACCACGTTGTCGATCATCGAGTCGAAGTGCGCGGTGAGGCCCTTGCGGGTGTGCCCCATCGTGTCGAAGGCGCCCGCCTTGATCAGCGACTCCGTGGTGCGCTTGTTGCAGGCGACGGCCTCGACCTTGTCGAGGTAGTCGGGGAAGGAGGCGTACTTCCCCTTGGCCTTGCGGCTGCGGATGATCGACTCGACCACGTTGGTGCCGACGTTGCGCACGGCTTCGAGGCCGAACAGGATGACGTCGTCGCCCTGGGCGGCGAAGTTGTGCTCCGACTCGTTGACGTTCGGCGGGAGCACCTTGATGCCCATGCGGCGGCACTCGTTGAGGTAGACGGCCGACTTGTCCTTGTCGTCCTTGACCGAGGTGAGCAGCGCCGCCATGTACTCGGCCGGGTAGTTGGCCTTGAGGTACGCGGTCCAGTAGGAGACGAGGCCGTACGCGGCGGAGTGGGCCTTGTTGAAGGCGTAGCCGGCGAAGGGCACCAGGACGTCCCACAGGGCCTGGATGGCCTCGTCGCTGTAGCCGTTCTTCTTGGCACCGGCCTGGAAGATGGTGAAGTTCTTCGCCAGCTCGTCGGGCTTCTTCTTGCCCATCACGCGGCGGAGGATGTCGGCCTCGCCGAGCGAGTAGCCCGCGATGATCTGGGCGGCCTTCTGCACCTGCTCCTGGTAGACGATCAGGCCGTAGGTGACCGACAGCACCTCCCGGAGCGGCTCCTCCAGCTCCTTGTGGATCGGGGTGATCTCCTGGCGGCCGTTCTTGCGCTCCGCGTAGTTGATGTGCGAGTTCATGCCCATCGGGCCCGGCCGGTAGAGGGCCGAGACGGCGGAGATGTCCTCGAAGTTGTCGGGCTGCATCTGGCGGAGCAGCGAGCGCATCGGGCCGCCGTCGAACTGGAAGACGCCGAGGGTGTCACCGCGGCAGAGCAGTTCGAAGGTCTTGGGGTCGTCCAGCGGAAGCGCGAGCATCTCCAGGTCGATGCCCTTGTTGGCCTTCACCATCTTGATGGCGTCGTCCATGATGGTGAGGTTGCGCAGGCCCAGGAAGTCCATCTTCAGCAGGCCGAGCGACTCGCACTGCGGGTAGTCCCACTGCGTGATGGTCACGCCGTCGGTGTGCCGCGTCCAGAGCGGGGCGTGGTCGACGATGGGTTCGCTGGACATGATCACGCCGGCCGCGTGCACGCCCATCTGCCGCACGAGGCCCTCGACGCCCTTGGCGGTGTCGATGACCTTCTTCACGTCCGGCTCGTTCTCGTACATCGCGCGGATCTCGCCGGCCTCGTTGTAGCGCGGGTGCGAGGGGTTGGTGATGCCGTCGAGGTCGATGCCCTTGCCGAGGACGTCGGCGGGCATGGCCTTGGTGAGCCGGTCGCCCATGGCGTACGGGTAGCCCAGCACGCGCGCGGAGTCCTTGATGGCGTTCTTCGCCTTGATCTTGCCGTAGGTGCCGATCATGGCGACCTTGTCGGCGCCGTACTTCTCGGTGACGTACCGGATCACCTCGACGCGCCTGCGCTCGTCGAAGTCGATGTCGACGTCGGGCATCGAGACGCGCTCGGGGTTGAGGAACCGCTCGAAGATCAGTCCGTGCGGGATCGGGTCGAGGTCGGTGATGCCCATGGCGTACGCGACGATCGAGCCGGCGGCGGAGCCGCGGCCGGGGCCGACGGCGATGCCCTGCTTCTTGGCCCACATGATGAAGTCGGCGACCACGAGGAAGTAGCCCGGGAAGCCCATCGAGATGATGGTGTCCATCTCGTACTCGACCTGCTTCATGCGGTCGTCCGGGATGCCGTCCGGGAAGCGGCGGTGCATCCCGCGCATGGTCTCCTCGCGGAACCAGGTGACCTCGGTGAAGCCCTCGGGGATGTCGAACTTCGGCATGAGGTCGCGCTTCTCGAACATGCCGGAGGTGTCGACCATGTCGGCGATCAGCCGGGTGTTGTCGCAGCCTTCACGCCAGACGTCTGAGTTGACCAGGGCGTACATCTCGTCGGTCGACTTCAGGTAATAGCCCCCTCCCGCCAGTCTGAAGCGGTCGGGGTCCGAGAGGTTCTTGCCGGTCTGGATGCACAGCAGCGCGTCGTGGGCGGTCGCCTCGTGCGCGTAGGTGTAGTGCGAGTCGTTCGTCACCAGCGGCGGGAGGCCGAGTTTCTTGCCGACCCGGAGCAGGTCGTCGCGGACTCGGTGTTCGAGGTCGAGGTCGTGCTCCATCAGCTCCAGAAAGAAGCGGTCCTTGCCGAAGATGTCCTGGTAGTCAGCGGCTGCCTGGAGCGCCTCGTCGAACTGCCCCAGGCGCAGCCGGGTCTGGACCTCTCCGGAGGGGCACCCGGTGGAGGCCACGATGCCCTCCGACCACTGGGCGAGGACCTCCTTGTCCATCCGCGGCCATTTCTGCAGCCAGCCCTCCGCGTACGCGTCCGAGGAGAGCTTGAACAGGTTGTGCAGGCCGGTCTTGTTCGTCGCCCACATGGTCAGGTGGGTGTAGGAGCCACCACCGGACACGTCGTCCCGCTTCTGGTGCGGCTGGCCCCACTTGATCTTCCGCTTGTTGCGGCGGGACTCCGGCGCCACATACGCCTCCATCCCGATGATCGGCGTGACGCCCGCCTTCTGAGCGGAGTGGAAGAAGTCGTACGCCCCGTGGAGGTTGCCGTGGTCGGTCATCGCGATGTGCGTCATGCCCATCTCGTTGCTGACCTTGAACATGTCGTTCAGCCGCGCGGCGCCGTCCAGCATCGAGTACTGGGTGTGGACGTGCAGATGTGTGAATGGCGGCTTTGTCACGGCTTTGGCCTCCAGGTGCGAGGGGGACTGTTGAGGGGAGTCCCGATAGGCTAGCTGCAACCGGTGGGCGGGCGCATTGCTGTTGGAGGTGGCGTCCGGGTCACGTCCGGGGCCAGGTGCTGGTGCTGGCGGTGCAACAGGGAGGCCAACACGTCGGGCTCTTGGTCGATTTTGCGTCAAACGCCACACACGAGCACGGCGTTTGAGGCTTTTGTCGCCCTTGGTCTTGGAAGGCCGACCTGAAGGCGTCATTGCCGCAGGCCTCGGCGGGGTGCACCATGCGGTCGCTACTACGATCGATGCAGCTACCAACGAAAGGCGCGGGGGGCAGGATGTAGACGTTTCACCAGTACGGAAACGTGAAGAAGATGCAGGCGCTCAGCAATCACAACTGGGACTACGCCCGGGAGGAAGGCGTCCACGGATGCGTGCTGGAGCCGAGCAGCGGAGGGCTGCTGCGCACGCCCGACGACAGAAGTATCGTCAATATGTCGTCCTACTCATATCTGGGACTTGACGAACACCCCAAAATCATTGCGGCGGCCGCTGCTGCCGTTCAGCGCACCGGGGTCCTCAACAGCTCGCTGTCGCGCGTGAGGATGACCATGCCGCTCCTCGAGGAGGCCGAAGCCGAGCTGAGCGACCTGTTCGATGCGGATACCGGGACCATCAACTCGTGTGCGGCGGCGGCCTGGGCGACCTTGCCCGTTCTGGCTTCGGGTCTGCTGACAGGGGAGAATCCTCCCGTTGTCGTCTTCGACGAGAGGGCGCACTTCTGCATGCTGGCGCTGAAGGCGGCCTGTGCTGACGAGACGCAGGTTATGACCGTGTTGCACAACGACATGGAAGCCCTCGAGGAGATATGCCGCGAGCATGAGGCCGTTGCATACATATGTGATTCTGTTTACAGCACCGGTGGGACCGTCGCGCCCATCCGCGAACTCATGCGTCTTCAGGCGGAGTGCGGATTGTTCCTGTACTTCGACGAAGCCCACAGCACGTCGGTAGTGGGGGCAAACGGGCGCGGCCACGCCCTGGACGTGATGGGTTCGACCAACGAGCGCACGATGATCATTACCTCGCTGAACAAGGGATTCGGAGCCGCGGGGAGAGCCATTGAGCCTTTGCCAGTAATGGATCACGACGGTGTGTGATTGTTCAGATGGTGCGGTCGTACTCGAGCTGGAGCAGGACGAGGGCCGCGGCGGCGATCTTCGTGATGCGGCTGGGGTCGAAGCTGACCCTGCGCAGTGCCTTGAAGGTGGTCTTGAGCAGGGAGTTGGCGCGCTCGCAGACGCCGTGGATGCCGCGGATGACCTTGTTGTACGTCTGCTGGGCCTCGGTCAGCTCGCCTCCGGCGGGCTTCTTGTGCGGGTGCCGGAAGCCGTCGCCGACGTTCTCGTAGCCGAGGTCGACCAGGGTCGGCATGTCCAGCTCGGCCGCGATGCGGTTGAGTGCTTCGACCAGCCCGTGGTGGCGGGCGCAGGTGGTGTCGTGTTCCCGGCCCGGCCGTACGGGCGAGACCCAGATCGGCCAGCCGTCCGGGGTAGCGATGACCTGCACGTTCCCGCCATGGTGCTTGTGTTTTCCGGACCACCAGAGGTCTGCGCCGTTGGGGCCCGGGGCGGCGACGCGGTCGGTACGGATGACCGTACCGTCGAGGTGCAGATGCGTCAGCCCGGCTGCCTTCGCGCGCTCCAGCGCGGTGGACAGGTCCGGTGCGCCGGCGGCCAGGACGGCCAGTACCTCGTGGAGGTAGCGGTATGCAGTTGAGGTCGACAGGCCATCTGAAGACCGAGGGCCCGTGTCTCGTCGTCCTGTGCAACCCGCACAATCCGACAGGGTCCGTTCTGAAGGAGGGTGAGCTAGTACAGCTGGCGGAGCTGGTGCGCAGGCACGGCGGCATGGTGATCAGTGACGAGGTCCATGCCCCGTTGGCCTACCCCTCCGCCACGCACCTCCCCTTCGCCTCGCTGCCTGGTGAAACAGCGTCGAGCATCACTTTCACGATCACCTCGGCGTCCAAGGCATGGAACATCTCCGGCATCAAGTGTGCAGAAGTGATCCTGCCGCACCGGAACGCCGTGGCAGCATGGGATGGCTCCGAGATGCTGCGCTCGACGTCGAACTCAACCTCCACCCTGGGGGCTGTCGCGGCGATGGCCGCGTATCTCGACGGCGCAGAGTGGCTGGATTCGGTGATCGACTATCTAGCCGGAAACCGCGACGTCGTCAGCCTCTTCGCCCGCACCGAGCTGCCCGTCATCGGCTACGTCGAGCCAGAGGCTTCGTACCTGTCGTGGCTGGAACTGCCTGAGTGGCTCGGCCAGGGCAACGCAGGCCCTGCGGAGTTCATCTCGCGGGCAGCCAGAGTGTCGGCCATGGAGGGTGCCGACTTCGGGCCGGTCAGCAAGGACTTCGTCCGGCTGGGCTTCGCAACCTCATGGCCCGTTCTCCTCCAGGCGCTCGACCGGATAGCCGACGCGATAAGGGGAGGCCCAGTGAAGTAACCCGACGCCGCGAGCTTCGGGCGCAGCGGCACCCCCGCTACGCACAGGGAACGACCGCCCCTCTCCCGCGTCCACGCCTGCCGCGCCGCGGGCCCGGCGAGGACGCAGCCGGGCGCTCGTGACGGGGGCGGGTCAAGACGGAAGATTTCAAGTCCAGTGAGACGGTCGTGATGCTATGAGGTTTGTGGTGCGGGTTCGCGGCGCTTGGACGGGTCGTTGATCCAGGCCGTCTGGGGTATCTCGGGTGGTCGGGGGCGGCGGCCGAAGCGTTCGGGGTGGCGGGCGTATGCCTCGGCGAGGGTGACCGCGCGCTGGTCGCGGACCTCCTCGGCGGTCCCGAAGTGGACGGAGGCGGGTGTGTGCCAGCCGATGCCCGAGTGCCGGTGCTCGTGGTTGTAGTACGCGATGAAGGCGTCGAACCATTCGCGGGCGTGGGCCAGCGAGTCGAACCGTTCGGGATAGTCCGACATGTACTTCGTGGTCTTGAACTGGGCCTCGCTGTAGGGGTTGTCGTTGGAGACCTTCGGCCGCGAGTGCGACCTTGTCACCCCGAGGTCGATCAGCAGCTGGGAGACCTTCTTGCTCGTCATCGAGGTGCCGCGGTCGGCGTGCACGGTCTCGGGCACGATCCCGTTGCGGACGATGGTCTCGCGGATCAACTCCTCGGCCCGTTCGGCCGATTCAGCGGCCTCGACGGTGTGGCCGACGATGTAGCGGCTGAAGATGTCGATGATGACGTAGGCGTGATACCAGATGCCCTTTGCCGGTCCGGCCGCCTTGGTGATGTCCCAGGTGAACACCTGCGACGGGGCGGTGGCCACCAGCTCGGGCACCGCCTGGGCGGGGTGGGTGGCCTGTCTTCGGCGCTCGCCGGACTGGCCCTTCTCGCGCAGGATCCGGTACATCGTGGAGACCGAGCAGTGGTAGCGCCCGGCATCCAGCTCGCGGGCCCAGATCTGCGCGGGCGCCAGTTCGGCGTACTCGTCGCTGTTCATCAACTCCATTACCGCAGACCGTTCTTCGGCCGTCAGGGCCGAGGGCTGGACCTGCGGCTTGCGGGGCCGGCGTGGTGGCGCCGGACGCAGCCGGCGGTAGTGGGTGGCCCGCGAGCGGCCGGTCAGCCGGCACGCCGCAGTCACACCCAGCACGCCCTCGACGCCGGTGAACGCGTCATCGGCCACCGGGGTGACGGCAGCGTTCAGTCCGCGCCCTCGGAGATCATTTCCAAGAGCGCGGAAGCTTTTCCCATAACCTCCAGCGCGGCCTTGTTCCGCGCCAGTTCCTTCTCCAGACGCTCCACCTGGCGGCGCAGTTTCTCGTTCTCCGCCTCGGCAGCAGACTTCTTCGGCCTCGCCGGGCCGGTACGCTGGTCGACCAGCTTCTCCAGAGCCCCGGCATCCCGCGCGGCCCGCCACTCCTTCACATGCGAGTGGTACAGCCGCTCGCGGCGCAGGACCGCGCCCTTCTCGTTCTGCGGGGCGGCGTCGTACTCGGCCACGATCCGCAGCTTGTACTCCGGGCTGAAAGTGCGGCGCTTCGGCCGGGGAGCCGGGTCGGATCCGGCGGACTTGCTGCTGGTCATGAGGGGGTGGTTCTCCTGTCGTGCCCTCTCAGGCTAACCCGCCGAAGCGGGACGTCTCACCCAAGGCTGACAGAGAGGGAGAGACCGCTGGGCATCCCGCTACAGGCCGGCGAAGAGCGTATTCGCGCGGCGGCGGCCGCCCGGATCGGCTGTCGGGGGCCCCGCAGCCGCGCTCCGAGCGCCACACGGAACCTGGCCATGCCTGGAGAACGAAGGGATAGAACAATCAGCGAAGACAGGGCTAGCGAGACAGACGTGACCGCGCAGACCACCAGCAAAAGAGCCTGGGCGACGGTCGCGGTTCTCTGCGTGTGATGTCGAGCTGCTGCAGCGGGCCGGCCGACTCCCTCACATGCAGCACTTATGTAGTGACCAAACCTTGCAAGTCGCAAATGAGGAGAAGAATGGACCACCATCTGTCCCCCGAGCACGAGGAACTCCGCAGCACGATCGAGGCGTTCGCGCACGACGTCGTTGCCCCCAAGATCGGCGACTACTACGAGCGCCACGAGTTCCCGTACGAGATCGTCCGCGAGATGGGCCGCATGGGCCTGTTCGGCCTGCCCTTCCCCGAGGAGTACGGCGGCATGGGCGGTGACTATCTCGCGCTCGGCATCGCGCTCGAAGAGCTGGCGCGGGTCGACTCCTCCGTGGCGATCACACTGGAAGCGGGTGTCTCGCTGGGCGCCATGCCGATACACCTCTTCGGCACGGACGAGCAGAAGCAGGAGTGGCTGCCCCGGCTCTGTTCCGGTGAACTGCTCGGTGCCTTCGGTCTGACCGAGCCGGACGGCGGCTCGGACGCGGGCGGCACCCGCACGACCGCGGTGCGGGACGGCGACGAGTGGGTGATCAACGGCTCCAAGTGCTTCATCACCAACTCCGGTACGGACATCACGGGCCTGGTCACGGTCACCGCCGTCACCGGCCGCAAGCCGGACGGCCGTCCGCTGATCTCCTCGATCATCGTGCCGTCGGGGACGCCCGGGTTCACGGTCGCGGCGCCGTACTCGAAGGTCGGCTGGAGCGCCTCGGACACGCGCGAGCTCTCCTTCTCGGACGTGCGGGTCCCGGCGGCGAACCTCCTCGGTGAAGAGGGTCGAGGATATGCCCAGTTCCTCCGGATTCTCGACGAGGGCCGGGTCGCCATCTCCGCGCTAGCGACGGGTCTCGCGCAGGGTTGCGTGGACGAGTCCGTGAAGTACGCCAAGGAGCGGCACGCCTTCGGGAAGCCGATCGGGGCGAACCAAGCGATTCAGTTCAAGATCGCCGACATGGAGATGCGGGCGCACATGGCACGGGTCGGCTGGCGGGACGCGGCGTCGCGCCTCATCGGCGGGGAGCCCTTCAAGAAGGAGGCGGCGATCGCGAAGCTCTACTCCTCCACGGTCGCCGTCGACAACGCCCGCGAGGCCACGCAGATCCACGGCGGCTACGGCTTCATGAACGAGTATCCGGTGGCCCGGATGTGGCGGGACTCCAAGATCCTGGAGATCGGCGAGGGCACCAGCGAGGTGCAGCGCATGCTGATCGCCAGGGAGCTGGGCTTCGTCGGGTGACGCCGACCCCCGGGGTTCCATTCACGTCGCCTTCGCCAACGGGAGCGGCAACGATCAGTAGTTAGATGGGGGCTTCGGTCCGGGGTTGAACAGGAGTACTGGAAAGTGCTCCTGTTTCGCCCCTTCCTCGGCGGGCGGACGCCGTCTGCGGACTGTGGCAGCGGGGCCAAGGGGCGCTAGTGGCGGTCCCTAGTGCTCTGACCGCATGGGTTCGCCGGGTTGGCGGTCGTGGCGGTTGGATGTGCGGTGACGCAGGTCGGCTTCCCCCTGCGCAGTGAGCGAGAGGAGCTGGCCGGGCCGGTACACGTTCTCGGTGATGTCCTGATGCAGTAGCCCGTCGGCGACCAGCCGCTGCACGGTCTGTGGGAAGACCGCCGGGTCCTGCCACTGGGCCCTCTCCCGCGAGATGTACGGGTCCTCGCCGATCGCGTTGCGGCGAAAGCGAACACCTCCGGCCGCAACCACTTCGAGGGCTACCAGCCCGCGCTCCCCGGCAACGGCCCAGTCGTCGTCCCGGTGGGGCCTCGTCTCCTGGCCCGGCCCATGGCTCTTGTTGCTCGCGTGTTGAGCAGGCTCGGGCGAGGAAAGAAGCCGGCGGTAGGCGGACAGGGACTCGACGAGCTGGCTGTATGCCCGGTCCTGCTGGGCCAGGCCGTCTCCGAGGTCCGGGAGAGATGTGCGCAGCAGCGCGTATGAGACCTGGGCTCGGCCGACTTCACCGCGACCAGTGCCTTCGAGCAGCCGCTGAGCGCGCTGGACCGCGTTGAGCACGCTCTCGTGTCGCTCGTCCAGCGCCGCTGCGGCTTCGATGACGCGTGTAGCGGCCTGGTGCAGCGGCTCCTCCGGACCATGTGCGAGGGCGTGCACGCTGACATCCCCGACACCGAGCACTTCGACGACGAGATAAGGCCCAGGGTGTGTGTCTGCGTCGTACGGGTTCACTCCGTCGTCTCCATCCGGGCGAGCAGGGAGCGGACCAGAGCGGGCAGGCTCCCGGGATCGTTGTCGAGCCGAGGGCGGTCGCTCACTTCGCTGAGGAGATCGGCGTCATCGAGCAGGCCGCTGGAGATCTCCATGCAGGCGTCGGTGATCCGGGCGGCGGCGAGCAGCGACTGGGAGAGAACCTCGACGTAGTCGTCCGGCGCGAGGCCGGCGGCCTCGGCTGCGTTGCGGACCGCCTCCAACTCAAGTGCGTTGAAGGCGAAGTCGAACTCGTCGTCCCGCTCAGTACCACCGGGCGCGGCGGCGATCGGGGCGCGTGGCTCCGTGGGTATGCCCACGCGGGTACAGATCTCGTCGACCGAGGAGGTCAGCTCGGCGAACGACTCGGTGAGCCACCCCAGCGCGGAGGCGTAGGAGGCCAGAGCGAACAGGCCCGCCGAACCAGCAGGGCGTGGCTCTATGGCCACGAAGCCCTCGAACCGGTCGTTCAGCTCGGTGATCACGCGGGGCCCAGCGGCCAGCGGACCCAAGACGGGATGCAGGTAGGAGCGGGCGGCGGCCGTCGGGTACTCGGCGGCAGGGATGCCGCCGACGTTCTGAGCGGCCTCGGTGAGGAGATTCGCCAGCTCTGAACGGGTGAGCGCAGTACGGTCGTTGGTCATCGCTGGGCGACCTTTCGAGAAGCAGTGGCCGAGGGCGGCGCTGGTGACGGGGCAGCCGCGCGGCCCGTTGTCGGCCGTTCGGTGGTGAGCGTCGAGCGAGACCGGGCGGCCTGCACGCGGGCCTCCGTGGCGGAGTGCGGGCCGACCCCTTGCTGGGGCTCGGTCCGTAGGTGGGCCGCGCGGTAGACCGCGTAGTCCTTCCGGCTGCCAGCCGCCACGAGGTAGATCTCGCGCTTGTGGGTCGAGGTCGGTGGCGCTTGGCGGAACTGGATGACCAGCCGGTAAGAGACCTCCGGGTCGACGTACACCTTGTGGAAGCCGGCGAGGCGGCCCTTCAACGGCAAGCAGTCGTCGCTTCCGTGGACCAGGTTCTGCAGCTCCAGCAAGGCCAAATCGCGCATCTCAGACGGGAGTTCCCGCAGGTCGGCAATGGCGTCAGGATGCGCGGCGAAGGCGAAGCGGGCGCGGCTCACAGCAGCCTCCCCTGGACCGCACGCTGGACCGGTACCGCCGCTGTCGCACGGGGCGCGTCGAGCCCGGTCTGCGGTGTCGGAGAGGTGCCGGCGGACCGGGAAAGGGCGACGCGGGCGATGCGGGCCCGGACGACAGCACCGTTGTGGTCGCTGTACTCCGGAGGCTCGGGCAGCGGTTCACTGCGCTCGTCCAGCCAGGTCTGGGCGACGCCGACGTCGGGGAAGGCGCCTTCGCGCATCGTGTACGTGCCGGCGCCGTGGTTCCACTCCTCGTAGAAGAGGCGAACCGGTGCCTGGGCGGCCTGGGAGTCGTTGACGAGTGTCCACGCCTCGCTGGGGTTGTCGTCAGAGGTGTAGGTGTCGAGGACCTCGTAGCGGGTGCCCGACTTGTGGATCTGCTGTTCCACCTGGAGGGTGAGGTCGTCGGCGGGCTCGATGTAGTCGCCACCGTGCAGTGCGATCCGTTCGAGCGGGCAGCCGCGTTCTGCCAGCCAGTTCTGTGCGAAGGACGCCGTGGCGTGGTGACTAGTCTCGAACGTGAACGTGGACTGCCGCAGATCCCGAGCGACCGCGATCGCAACGAGCTGTGGCTCGCCGGGTATCCCCCAGGTGACCGATCGGTCGTGGGCGAGGACGAAGCTGTGCGAACCGTTGGGCGTGGTGTGGTTCTGGGACAGCACCGTCAGGTCGCCAGTCCAGAGGGCCTCCATCGCCTCCTCGGAGTCGTCGTCGACCGGCGAGAGATCGTCAAGGCCGAAGTCGAGGCTGTCGTTCACGCCGTCACCCCCGCCTGCTCGGGCGCCGGGGTGGCCAGCACCCGGTGATTGGGGCGAGTTGCGCTGGTCGTGCAGGCCGCGAACGGTCCGTCGGGCGCACGCAGGTGCGCCAGGGTTTGGTCCAGGTGGTCGCGGTGCCAGGTCGAGGGGCCGGACAGGCCAGCCTCCGTGTCGGTGAACTGCTGCCAGGCGAGCCAGAGTGCGTGGAGCCGGGCGACGGCCTCGGGGTGTTCGTGCCAGTGCGCGCACCAGGGACGGCTCGTGCTGATCTCCCGGCCGTACACCGGCAGGAAGAGGTAGTTCACCCAGTCGCTGAGGGCAGCGAGTTCGACGGCGTACTCCTTGCCGCCCAGGGCGAGGATGAACACCGAGGCGGGGCCGTCGGGCTTCTTCCCGTCAGCCGCCTCGGCTTCCGGAGCGCCGTCCGGCGGCTGGATGGCGCCGGGGTCGGGCTCGGAGCCGAGGCGGTCGAGGATGACGCCGTGCTGCCTGACCTCGGCCATGGTCTTGGCGAGGGTGCTGGCGAGGTCGTCGAGGTCTGCGTCGGGGACGCGGTACGGCTCGGGGCCGGGGGAGGTCGGGCTGGTGTCGGCCATGGGGGTGTGCTCCATCTGTGAGACGGCGACATGCCCGAGAGGATCCGGAGAATCAGCGGTTTGGTCCGGCCGGAAAATCGCGGTAGTGGAGCGCTATCGGTCGGCGCAGCGGGGACAGCGGGGGAAGGGTGGTGCCAGCAACTGCAAGGCGCGAAGCCTGTTGTGGGACGACGCCGTTGCCGAGCGCGGTGAGTTGCGCTGGACGGCCGAGCCCCGGAGTCGCGGTGACCCAGCCGGCGTCGAGGCCCTGCATCCACTCCACGAAGTCCGCGCGGAGCCGACCGGCGCCGTCCGTGAGGGCCGGGGCCGGGCGGGTGAGGCTCTCCCATCGGGTGATGGCGGATCCGTACGCTCCCCATCGCCGGTCCGCGCCCCCGCCTCCGGCGTCTCCTCCGCCCAGAGGGGCAGGACCACCGCCGACAAGGGAGGCCGCCATCCCTCCCCGGGGCGGCGGCCCGGGGTGCCCGTGTCGCTGGCCCTCGGCGTCGGCAACAGAGACGCAGCCGCACTGGGCAGGGTCATGTCGCCATTGCCGTGCCGCTGGTTCGGCGAACCCTTGATTCCGTCCGACGCCTTCGGGGTCGGCAGCAGCAGCCACTCGACCTCGTCGGCCAGGTTCGGACCGTGCCCCCCGCTCTTCCGCTTCGATGGATGCTGGCTGCCGCCGTTCTTCCCGATGTTGCTGGTCGGCGTCTTCAGCAGGGTGCCCGGCGGGCCATGCGGCGAGGAAGGTCCGCTCGCGGCGGTGCGGGGCCCCGACGTCGGAGGCGCGAAGCACGAGCCACTTCGCGTCGTACCGGAGGTCGGCCAGGGATCCGAGTACGGCACCGAGTGCCCGCAGAGCAGGCTGACCTGCGGTGTCTCCCAGACACCACGGGCAGGGTTCCACGTCGCCAGGGGAACCGGCGGGGGAGGTGAGGAGGCCGCGCACATTCTCGATCACAACCAGGCAGGGTCGGAGGGCTGCGACCGCACGGGCGACGTGCAGCCAGAGCCCGGAGCGGGTCTGGGCGTTGAGTCCGGCCCGGCGGCCGGCGACCGAGACGTCTTTGACAGGGGAAGCCGGCCGTCAGGACGCACACCCGGGGGACGGTGGACCAGTCGACGGCGGTGATATCGCCCAGGTTCGGGACGCCGGGCCAGTGGCGGGCCAGGATGCGTGAGGCGTTCGGTTCGACCTCGGCATGCCAGGCGAGCGTGCCGCCGAGCGCGGACTGCACGCCCAGGTCGAGGCCGCCGTACCCCGAGCAGAGAGACCCGATCAACGGGGTGGCGAGGCTCGGGGTCGTGGCACGTAGGTCCGGCGCGGCTGCGGAGATGGGGTAGATCAAGGCGAGTTCCAGGGGCAGAAGAGGCTGGTGGGGAGGGGGCCTCACGGGTGGCCGCGCGAGGGTGGTCGGGCTGCTGACAGCGTGGGGAGACGGCTGGCCGGGGCTGGGGGTGACGCGCCTGGGCGGGGTGTGCTGCGGGCGCGGGCGGCCTTCACTCGGTCGGGCGGCGGCTCGGCCAACGTGCACCTCCAGCGGACCCCGAGCGCCTGGAGCCTGGGAGACCTCAGCGTCAGTTGGCCCGGGGCCGGCACCGTCGTGGCACCGCTGCTGGGCGAGCAGTACGTCTTCGTCGTCGGCAGCCTGGGCCGCAGCGAGGCCATCGAGCTGGGCGACCCCGAGCCGGGCACCTACGAGAGCCGCCTGCAGGACCGCGTCAACGGTTGGGGCGTGGCCCCCACGGGCACGGTCGCCTCCGCCCGGTGCCGGACGGACGCCACCCCGCAGCAGGGCTACTACCCGCTTGACCATGCCACCCTGGCCACATCCGACGCGGTCCTGCACGTCAGCGACGGCACCACCGTCACCCGGGCCGGGAACCGCCCGCGCGTACTCGCCGGTGCGGGGAGCGGGCACTGACAGAGACGGGAAGGAATCGGCGGGCTCCCTTGGCGCCGGAGATTAGATTCGCCGTCGATCAGGGAGCCTTCCGAAGGAGCTGACTGAGCTTGAACACTGTTCCGGCACTGTTCGAGTCAACCGTCGCCCTACGGGGCGACGAGCCGGCCCTCATCGACGGGCAGGGCACCCTCGCGTACGCGGAGCTGAACACCCGGAGCAACCGGCTCGCCCGCAGGCTCATAGCGCACGGTGTCGGTCCCGACTCGCTCGTCGCGGTCGCGATGCCGAAGTCGAGCGAACTGATCGTGGCGATCATGTCGGTGCTCAAGGCCGGCGGCGCCTACCTCCCGCTCGACCCGGGCTATCCGGCGGAACGCCTGTCGTTCATGCTGTCCGACGCGCGGCCGGCCCTGCTGCTGCGGTCCTCCGCGGTGGCGCCCCTCGGCGAGGGTCCGGAGGAACTCGTCCTCGATGACCCGGCGTTCCGCGCCGCGTGCGCGGCTCTGCCGGGGCACGACATCACCCAGCACGAGCGCCACGCCGTACTGCGCCCCGACCACCTGATGTACGTCATCTACACGTCGGGATCGACAGAAACGCCCAAGGGTGTCGCCGTACCGCACAGCGGCGCGCGGGACATGGCGGCCACCCAGGCGGCCGTTCTGCGGGCGGGCCCGGGCGACCGAGTGCTCCAGTGGGCGTCCATCAGTTTCGACGCCGCCTTCTGGGACGTGTCCCTCGCGCTGCTGTCCGGGGCGGCCCTCGTGATGGTGCCCGCCGACGAGCTGCTGCCGGGCCACCCGCTGTGGACCACCTTGTTCAAGTACGGCATCACGCACGCGGTACTGCCCCCGGTGGCTCTTAGCGAGACCGATGCCGAGGACGTCCTGCTCGGCGGAACCGTCATGTCCACGGGGGACAGCTGTACGCCGACGCTGGTGCGCAAGTGGTCACGGGAGCGGCGGATGTTCAACGGTTACGGTCCGACCGAGGTGACCGTCGGGGCGACGATCGGCGGGCCGGTGCACGGCGCCGGTGACGTCGGGATCGGCATGCCGTGGATCGGCAACGAGGTGTACGTGCTCGACGAGCGCCTGCGCCCGGTGCCGCCCGGCACGGAGGGCGAACTGTACATCGCGGGCAGCGGGCTGGCGCGCGGCTATCTCCACCGGTTTCGGTCGACCGCGGCGAAGTTCGTGGCCGACCCGTTCGGGTCGCCCGGCAGCCGGATGTACCGCACGGGCGACCGGGGCCGCAGGGCGGAGGACGGCGATCTTTTCTTCGCGGGCCGCGTGGACGGCCAGGTGAAGCTGCGCGGCTTCCGCGTCGAACTCGGTGAGATCGAGACCCGGCTCGCCGCCCATCCGGCGGTGGAAGTCGCCGTCGCCGTGGTGCGGGGCGAGCTCGCCGACGCGCATGTCGTCGCCTACGTCACCACCACGGCGACGGTAGGGCCGGACGACCTGCGCGCCCATGCCGCCCAGTCACTGCCCGCGCACATGGTGCCCGCACACGTCATGGTGCTGGACCGCTTCCCGACGCTGGCCAACGGCAAGATCGACCGGGCGGCCCTTCCGCAGCCGAACGCGGGGGCGGACGGACAGCCGCACGGCGGGCGGGCGCCGGATGCCGTCGAGCCGGACAACTGCGCGGCCGTGATCTGCGCGATTGTGCGGGACATTATCGGGATCCAGGAGGCGAGGGTCGCCGACAACTTCTTCCAGCTCGGCGGGCACTCCGTACAGGCGACCAGGCTGACCGCCCGGATCCGTGAGCGGTTCGAGATCGCGCGGCCGATCCGGACGGTGCTGGAGGCGGCGACGATAGGCGAGCTGGCCGTGGCCGTCGAGAGCCGGCTGCCCGACTGACGGCCGTCAGCGGAAGGCGACCGGCAGGCCGGCGTAGCCGTTCAGGAAGTTGGAGTAGATCGGTGTGGGCTCGCCGCACACCTCGATCTCGGTGACCGACCCGGTGAGCGCGCTCAGCAGTGCGCGCAGCTCCGCCCGGCCGAGGAACGCGCCGACGCAGAAGTGCGGGCCGTGGCCGAAGGAGAGGTGCTTGTTGGGCGTGCGGGCCGGGTCGAACCGGCGCGGCTGGTCGAACACCTCCTCGTCGTTGTTGGCTGAGGTGTTCCACAGCGTCACGATGTCGCCCGCGCGCACCCGTCGGCCGCCGATCTCCATGTCCCGGATGGCGGTGCGGGCAAAGTGCATGGCGGGCGTGGCCCAGCGCAGCACCTCCTCGACCGCCGTGTCGATCGTGACCGTCCCTGCGCGCAGCGCCCGCCACTGGTCGGGGTGCTCGGCGAACGTCTTCACGGCGCAGATCGCGGACACCCGGGAGGACTCGTCGCCGCCGAGCACGAGGCTATAGCAGTTGAGCGCGACCTCCTCCAGCGTGAGCGGGCGGTCTCCCACCTCTGCCGTGGCGATCATGCTGACGACGTCGTCGCCGGGGTCGCCGCGGCGGTGCTGAGCGAGGTCCATGAAGTAGCCGACGATCTCGTTCCGGGCCTCCAGCGAGTCCAGCCGGTCGGACTCGGCGTCGTCCGAGGAGAGGGCCAGCTTGTTCCAGCGCAGCAGCTTCTCGCGGTCCGCCTCGGGAATGGAGAGCAGATCGCAGATCGTCTGCATCGGAATGTGCTCGGCGACCTCCGTCGCGAAGTCGAACTCGCCCTGCCGGGCGAGGTTCCTGACGAGCAGTGAGGCCCGTTCCCGTACCCTCTGTTCGACCGCGCCGAGGACGCGTGGGGAGAACGCGCGCAGCATCAGGTTGCGCAGCTCGCGGTGGCGGGGCCGGTCGGTGACCGCGAGCATCTTGCCGCCCGCCGAGTCACCGCCGCTCAGCAGCACCTCCAGCACGGTCCCACGAGCGGAACTCAGGGAACGTACGTCGGCGTAGCAGGCCAGCACGTCGGCGTGGCGGGAAACGACCCAGAAACCGGGGTTCCCCTCGTGCCAGTACACAGGTCGGGACGTCCGAACCTGGCGCCAGAACTCGTGTGCGTCGTGCCGTACGAAGGCGGTCGCATCGGTCAGGTCTAGCTCGGTCGGGGTGGTCATGCCGGAATCGTGACAACGCCGGCGCTGGCAACGAAAATTTCTTGCGCAGGTCTTTCTCCGTGAATGAGAGGCGAAAGATTGCTGATCAGGCGGTTCCTTTCCGTGCCATTCTCAGGAATACCGATCGTCGGAGGCGCCGGATCGTCCGGCGGAGGCCGGTCGATCACCTATCGCGAGGAGGCGGCGCCTTGAGCCCTCTGACGTACGCGGAATATCTCCGAATGGAGACTCTGCTTTCGCTCCAGGAGCCTCGGACCCCACCCACGTCCAGCCGCGCGGTCGTCCTCGCGGAGCAGTTCTTCATTATCACCCACCAGTCGTGCGAGCTGTGGCTGAAGCAACTGGGGTCCGATCTGGACGCCGCCGCCGAAGCTCTCGTGCCGCCCTGCGACCCACACGATCTGGAGCTGGGACTGGAATTCCTGCTGCGGGCTGGCGAGGTGGTACGCGTACTGCAACAGCAGATTCTGGTGCTGGAGAAACTGCCACTGCGCTATTTCGCCGAGTTTCGGCCCTATCTGGGCACGGCGAGCGGCGCGCAGTCCGCGCAGTTCCGGCGGCTGACCACGCTGCTGGGCAACCACCATCACCAGGGCACCCTCTACGACGCGTTCGCGGCGGCGGCCGAGTACCACGGGCAGTCCGTGCACGACGTCTGTCGGCTCGGTGCGGAGTCCGGGGTGCTCCACCGCCTCGCGGAAGCGCTGGTGGACGTGGGGAACGGGTACTGGCACTGGAAAATGGCACACCTCGCGCTGGTGTCGAAGATGGTCGGGGAGGAGGGTGGGACCGGCGGGTCCAGCGGTGTCGAGTTTCTTGCCCGCCGGGTCACCAGGCCCTTTCCCGAGCTTCGCCGACTGCGCGGAAAGGTGCACCACTCGTAGCCGTCGTCCGTCGGCTAGCCGACCTCGGTCTCCAGTACATAACCGCGGCCCCAGGCCGTCCGGATGACCAGGTCGGTCGGTAAGAGGCGGCGGCGGAGCCGCATGATGTGGAGGTCGAGCGAGTTTCTCGTCGGCCTCTGCACGCGTTCCGCCAGCCGTTGAGTGAGTTCGTGCCGGTACACCACCTCCCCGTAGTGCTCGATGAACAGTTCCATCAACTCTGTCTGGACATTCGAGACGGTGATCGAGTGCGGACCGAAAGTGAGCGTCCCGGCGGAGTCGAGAGTCGGTGTCTGCCGATGGTCCAGCCGGTTCTGGAGCGCCCTGACCCGGGCGTCGAGGTCGGCCCTGGCGATGGGTGCGCGAACCCAGTCCTCGAAGGGATCGTTGCAGACCGGTGGACGGGCCCCCGCCTCGACTACCAGGAGTCGGGGGACGCCGTCCCTCTTACATCGGTTCCGAAGGTCTGTTTGTGCCGGCCATCGGACGAACATGACATCGCTGCTTATGCCTGCCACAGCGCGCGCCTCCCCGCATACGCACAATGATGGTCACTGCCGCCGCCTGCCCATTGCGTCCTGACGTCAGCCAAGCAGGCGTGGAGAATGGGCCGCAGGCCGTGGTGGCTTGGTTCGGTTGCTACGGCCTGCTGCCCACGGGAGGCGCGGTTCCGGTGGTTTCCGGAGCCGCGCCTCTTCGTGCGGCCCTAGTCGTTCATCGCCTCCTGGAGACTGCGCGGCCGCATGTCGGTCCAGTGCTCCTCCACGTAGGCGACGCTCTCCGCCCTCGCGGCCGGACCGAAGACGCTGCGCCAGCCCGCGGGCACCTCGGCGAAGGCCGGCCAGAGCGAGTGCTGCTCCTCGTCGTTGACCAGCACGTGGAACCGGCCGTCCTCGTCATCGAACGGATTTGTGCTCACCTGTGTCCTCCCGAATCGATTTTCCATCAGTCGCGGCTCTGGTCAGGAGTTACCGCGCCGCCCCCAGGATCCGGTTGATGGCGCGGCTGATCTCGGCGGCGTTGCGCGGCCAGTACATCTCATTGTGCGCGCAGGCGAGGTCGATGCGCTGCACACGGCCGTCAACGTGCTCCTGCCAGAGCACGTCCAGTTCCTCTTCCAGTTCCCGCTTGTCGTGGGTCTCCGGATCGAGGAGCGCGTTGAAGAAGACGATGTCGCCGCGGAAGCGCGGTGAGGCGAACCGCCGCATCTGGTCCATCTGCTTGATGAAGATCGAGGAGGCGGTCGCGACCAACGACGGATACTCCTCCATCCCGGCCAGGTGTCCCATGTAGTTGGCGAGGAAGCGACGGACCATGGCCTCGTCGAGGGCCTCCAGGTCGGTGAAGTGGCTGGAAGGCGCGGCGTCCAGCAGCGCCAGGAGTGCCACCTCGTGTCCGCGCCGCTGGAGTTCGGTCGCCATGGCGTGCGCGAGGGTGCCGCCGAAGGACCAGCCCAGCAGGTAGTAGGGACCGTTCGGTTGGACCTCGAGCACCTGCCCGATGTAGTCCTCGACCATCTCGTCGATGGAGTCGGCCGGCGGGGTGGTCCCGTCGAAGCCGCGCGCCTGGATGCCGTACAGAGGCCAGTCCGGGTCCAGGTAGCGGGCGAAACCGAGGTAGGGCCAGCTCAGCCCGCCGCCCGGGTGCAGCCACCACAGAGGGGGCCGGTGCCCCTCGGTGCGGATCGGCAGCAGAACGGCGAACGGGTCCTCGATGTCGGCCTCGGTGTCGGCGGACAACTGCGGTGCCAGTTCGGCCACGGTCGGATACTGGAAGACCGTGCGGATCGGGACGTCCACGCCCAGCTTCTCGTGGATCCGCCAGACCAGACGCGTCAGTCGCAGGGAGTGGCCGCCGGAGGCGAAGAAGTCGTCGTCGATGCCGATCCGGTCCAGGCCCAGCACCTCGGCGAAGAGCGCGGCGAGTTCCTCCTCGCGCGGGGTGCGCGGGGAGCGGTGTTCCCCGCTGACCGGGTCCGGCTCGGGGAGCGCAGCCCGGTCCACCTTGCCGTTCTCGGTGAGCGGCAGCCGATCCAGGAAGACGATCTCGGCGGGCATCATGAATTCCGGGAGTCGGCCGGCGAGCCGCTCACGCAGCAGGGAGGGCAGCCGGGAGGCGCGGCGGGAGACCGCGGGGACGTTCGCCAGCCGGGCCGAGGGGGCGTCGGCGGGCCGGTAGAGGCCGTCGCAGCAGACGGCGTCGACGTCGGGTAGGACGGCCGCCTCGAAGCAGTCACTCGCCCGGGCCGACCAGGTGCAGTACACCGCGAGGCCGCGCCGGGCGCCCCATGCCTCCAGTTCGGCGGGGTCGAGGGTGCCGCCCAGTTCGGCGGGGGCACCCCACTCGGCGGCTTCGCCGGCCAGACGGGCGTTGGGGACGCCGGTCAGTCGGAGCCGACCGCCGTGCCGGGCCAACGCGTCTTCCAGGTCGGCCAGTTCCCGGACGTCCGCCGCCCACACCGCCTCGGGCAGGTCGCCGAGGTCCAGCGGCTTCGCCGGCGCCTTGTGCAGCACGACCTCGTAGCGGTGGCGGGTCAGCTCGTCGTGGTGGGCGCCCTGTTTGAGGCGGATGTCGGTGGCGACGGCGTCCGGCCGGGCCTCGGCCCAGCGGGCGAAGAAGCCCGGGTCGACGACGAGTTCCTTCTCGGCGAGCACCGCGCGTTCCACGGCGGCCTGCACGGCGGCCGGGCCGTCGGCGGGCTGTCGGCAGCGGTGGACCGCCGCGGCGAACGTGCGCAGGGTCCGGTGGTTGCGGACATCGCCGAGCACGACGCGCCCGCCGGGTGCGAGCCGGTCCATCGCGAGATCGAGCACCCGGGTGAGGTAGTCGGCGTCCGGGAAGTACTGCACGACCGAGTTGAGGATCACCGTGTCGAAGTACCCGTCGGGCAGACCGTCGGCGTCGTCGGCGGGCTGGCAGCGCAGGGTCACCTTGTCCGACAGGCGCCGGTCGGTGCCGGTCTGGGCGCGGAGCCGTTCGATGACAGGTGCCGAGAAGTCAGTGCCCCAGTACTCCTCGGCCTCCGGTGCGAGGGGGCCGAGCAGCAGGCCGGAGCCGACGCCGATCTCCAGCACCCGGCGCGGGCGCAGGGACCGCACCCGCCCCAGCACGGCCTCGCGCCAGGACCGCATCTCCGGCAGCGGGATGGGGCGGCCGGTGTAGGAGCTGTTCCAGCCGGTGAAGTCCTCGCCAACCGTGTCGTTGCCGACTTCCGTCTCGCCGTACATGGTGTCGTAGATCTCGCGCCACTCGCCGACCTGTTCGGCGGCGTCACGGCCGGTGGACTCGGAGCCGTCGGGCACCACGTAGGCGACCAGGCGGCGTTCGCCGAGCCGGTCCCGGCGCACGGCGACCACCGCGTTCGCCACGCCGTCCTGTTCGCGCAGCACCGCCTCCAGCTCGCCCGGCTCGACGCGGTAGCGTCCTCCCCGCCGACGCGGGGGTGTTCCGCGGTGGTTCATGGCGGAGACCTACAAGGTTCTGTCCTCCCCGCCGACGCGGGGGTGTTCCGCTTCCGCGTGCTCCAAGAGTGCCCCAACTTCCGTCCTCCCCGCCGACGCGGGGGTGTTCCGCCAGGTGATCTCTTTGCGGGCAACGTGGTGCCGTCCTCCCCGCCGACGCGGGGGTGTTCCGGTGATCGGCGAGGGCAAGGAACTGCGGCTGCTGTCCTCCCCGCCGACGCGGGGGTGTTCCCTACTGTGCCGCGTCGGCGGCGACCATCACCCCGTCCTCCCCGCCGACGCGGGGGTGTTCCGGCCAACGGGACCTACACCATCACCGCGGGCACGTCCTCCCCGCCGACGCGGGGGTGTTCCGTGACCGGTGCCGGCGGAGGCCCGCTCGCCGTGGTCCTCCCCGCCGACGCGGGGGTGTTCCGCAGAGGAGCGGGGCGTTGTCGTTCACGCGACGGTCCTCCCCGCCGACGCGGGGGTGTTCCGATGATCAGACCGTCCTGGCATGGAACGTCTTCGTCCTCCCCGCCGACGCGGGGGTGTTCCGCACGGCGAGCCCATCACCCTGTGGATCCGCGAGTCCTCCCCGCCGACGCGGGGGTGTTCCGACGTTGGCGGAGACTGCGGCGCTGATGCAGCAGTCCTCCCCGCCGACGCGGGGGTGTTCCGGTGCGGAGGGTGCGGACTTCGCCGCGGCTGATGTCCTCCCCGCCGACGCGGGGGTGTTCCGCACCGGAGGCCGCGTGTGTGGACCAGCCCACCGTCCTCCCCGCCGACGCGGGGGTGTTCCGTCGCAGTAGCGGGTGAGGAGCTGCAGGCCGTGGTCCTCCCCGCCGACGCGGGGGTGTTCCGCCGTGACGAAAGACCGCTTCCACCAGCTCGTCGTCCTCCCCGCCGACGCGGGGGTGTTCCGGAGGGTGGACCGCACGGTCCGGCGCCGCTGGGGTCCTCCCCGCCGACGCGGGGGTGTTCCGACCTCATCACGAAGGTGACCGGCGCAGGGCTCGTCCTCCCCGCCGACGCGGGGGGTGTTCCGACGGCACCGTGCACCTCGTCGGCTACGGACGGGTCCTCCCCGCCGACGCGGGGGTGTTCCGCTGGGCACGCCTTGTCCGCGAACTTCGAAAGGTTTTTCACCTACCTGGACCTATGCCTTCGGTCTACCGGACTGCCTGAAACAGCATGTCGACCTTTGGACATGCGGTGCAGGGACCGACGTGCGTTCGGGCTCGGGGGCGTACCTACGGCAGCGGTCGTCCGAGGGTGACGCTTCGCTTATGTCATGGCGCGGAAAGAGAGTTGAGTCGTCACAGGTTCCGGTTGGCAGCGTGCGGGGTGGTGGCCTGCGGGAGGCCGAGTGGAGTGGCCTTGAGCTGTGCGGGTCTGTGGGGCACTGTCGGCTTCGTGCGGGTGCCGGTGCCGTGGGCGAGTTCCTCGGTGAGACTGGCCAGGAGCGGGGCGGGTGTGTAGGGGGAGGCGTGGAGGGTCCAGGTGGGGCGGTCGATGCTGGGGCCTGCCCAGAGGGTCCAGGTGGGCAGGGTGCTGGGGTTCTGGGCGGCGAAGGCGTCGAACTGGACGCCGGCGTCGCCTGGGGTGGTCTCCCAGCGGATCCATCGGCCCTCGATGGTGTGCTTCCAGCCGGCGTCGGTGAGAGGGCGGGTGGCTTCGGTGACGGTCTTCTCGGTGGTGGGGCTGCCGATGGCGGTCTCCCAGGCGTCTCCTTCCGCGAGCCTGTTCAGGAGAGTCTTCAGCAGAGGGGCGGGGGTGGCGCCAGTCAGGGTGAGGTGCCACATGCGGTCGGAGACGGGTGTCTCGTAGGCGGCGAAGGTCCAAGCGGTCTCGCGGGGATTCGTTTCGTGGACGAGTTCGGCCCGCAGGGTCTGTGTCTCGTGGATGAGGTGGGTGGTGTCGTCCGACCAGGTGCGCCATTTCTCCCAGTTGTCGTGTTCGGTGACGAACCCGTCGAGGGCGGCGTTGTGGTCCGCCGGGTCGGCGGCGTAGGCGGGAACCATCTCGGTCCGCTGGACGGCCGGTTCAGGTTTCAGCGGGTTTGGCGAGTGCAGTGTGCTGCGGGCTTCGGCGGCCTGACGCTCGACGTCGGTCATGGGCGCGGGCCCGGGGCGCTTCGTGTCGCTGTGGAGGCGTTCGAAGGCGGCGAGAGCATCGGCAGGCGAATCGAAGGTTTCCGCGATCGTGCGCAGGTGGTTCTCGCCGTGGAGGGTGACGCTGCTGCCATCGCGGTAGGAGCCGACGGCGACCATGGTCCATCCGTCGTCGGCGTGGGCGTGGATGGCGAGGCGACCGTGGCGGATGTCGTCGTAGATCTTCTGGGCTTCGTCGGAGACCTCACGGATCTCCTGGCGGGTGCACCAGGGCATGGGATAGTCGGCCCAGGTCCACTCCTCGTCAATGGCTTCACGCAGGCCGGGCGTGATCTCGGTGCTGATGCCTTCGGCGGTGAGCGCCTGGGCGGCCCGTTCCGCCCAGTACGGCTCCTCGTGGTCAATGCGGGCCATGACCAGCGTGCGCTCTTCCACGCTCTCGAAGCCGCGGACGCTCAGGTGGGCGTGGGCGATGTGTCGTGCGGCGCCGGCGACGGTGGCGACGACGGCGCTGCGATGGGAGGGGTGGGTCTCGAGGCGGACGTGCGCGTCGATGGACGGTGTCGTCAAGGCGAGTTGCTCGATTCGGCCTGGGGTCGGGTCATGGGGAGCCGGGCCCTGGGCGGGTAGACGTCAGCGGGAGATGCGGGGGGAGGGCAGGGTCGTCACCGGCGGCGGGCCCGCCCGTGGCGGGGGTGAGGTTCGGGAGTAGGCGGGCATGGTTGGTGGCGTGGGATGGTTGGCCCGCTCCCAGCGGGTGCGCAGCGAGGTGAGGTCTGCCAGTGCGCGACGGCTGCCGACGACGAGCTGGTACGGGGTGGTCGCCGGATCGTCGGTGAACGCTGCGATGCGCGCGCCTACGCGATGTGCGGTCGCGAGGACGGCGCGCTTGAGGATGCGTTCGCCCCAGTAGGGGGGCGAGCCGCCGGGCGGCGTATCGAGGAGGTCGAGCAGCTCCCGGGGCGTGATCTCCGCGGTGAGCAGGCCCTTGTGCTGGGCCTCCCACAGGACGGTGACCGGGTCGACGGGAGCACCGCGCCGGGTCAGGGCGGTCAGGCACTGCCACAGGCCGGCGTGAAGCGGGTGGGTGATGTCCTGGGCGGTCAGCCAGCGCATCTGCTCGGCCTCCGCGGGGTGCGCGATCGCGGTCGCCAGCAGTGACCGCTCCTCGTCGAGTGCTTCTTTGTCGTGGCCGCTGAGCGTGCCGCCGGGTGGTGGCGCCGGCGTGCGGGGCAGGGAACCGGGGTGCGCCCGAAAGCGGGCCGCGAGGTCGTCGGCGCAGCGGGCGAGGGCATCGGCTTCGGCGAGGGCCGCGGAGACGGGCTGGGGGAGCGTGGTGTCTGTCGCGGTTTGCTTGAGGCGGTGGGCGTGCAAGCGCAGGGTGCGGCGAGCGTGGTCGGTCTCGACCATCCGCGCGTAGGCGGGTGCGTGCTTGGGCCATGGGCAGATCTGGACCAGCGTGTGCAGGTAGGAGGCGGTCAGTCCGCGGGTGTGCTTTCGGGCGGTGGTCAGGACCGCGGTCAGCCAGCTGGCGTCCTTGGCGTGTCGGCCGGGATCGGGGGTCGGCAGCGAGCGGATCGCGGCGAACAGGGCGCCATGGGCGTGCTGGGCGAAGGAGTCGGGTTCGACTCCGGTGATGTCGGGGAGACGGTGGGGTTCAAGGAGGAGGGCGCCGAGGAGGGCCTGCTCGGCGTAGTACACCGGCCGCGGTTCAGGCAGCGTGTCGAGGCCCTCGTCCTTGTCGGGAGCGTGGTCGGGGAGCATCAGGCAGCGAGGGTGAAGTCGTCGGGGTTGAGCGGCACTCGGAGGTGCGGGGCGAGGAGGTGGGCGGCGAGTAGCGGGGGCACGGCGTTACCGATCTGGGAGAACTGCTGGCCCTTGTTTCCTTGCCAGGGGTAGTCGGCGGGGAAGGTCTGCAGGACGCCGGCCTCCCGGGCAGTGATCCGGATCGGCTCCGGGGCTGCAGGGGGCTCGCCCTCGGACGGGACACCGACGGGCTCGGCGACCCAGGTGCACTCGTTCGCGCGGTGCCCGAAGAACAGGGTCCCGGCGGGCTCGTCCAGCGGCCGGACGGTGGCGTTGGCCTGGTTGTTGCTGCGCAGTGCCCACTTCCAGTGGGTGGCCTTGCTGGTGAACATGGGCGCCGGGCTTCCCGCGGGGGTAGCCGATCGGGTGCCGTGCCGCGCGGCCCAGCCTGCTCCGCGGGTCTGCGGTTCGAGCACCACCTCCGTGGGAGCCGCCTGCGGGCGCCACAGACCTCGCTTACGGGCGTTGGCGAGACTCTGGCGTGAGCCGGAAGGGAAGGGCTCGGGGCCGCCGCCCGGTCCGCCCCCGGCGCACACGGTGGGGACAGGCCGCTCGGTGGCGCCCCAGCCGAGGGCCTCCGCCATGCTGACCCACCGGGCGCGGCCCGGTCCGAACAGCGACTCGGGTTCGGCGACTTGGGCGTGGGTGGGCGCGGGTGGTTGGGCTGTACGGATGCGGGAGGCGAGGAGGATTGCTCGCCGTCTCGTCTGGGGGACGCCGTAGTCGGCGGCGTTGAGGATGCCCGTCCAGACGGAGAAGCCCCAACGGCGCAGGACGGCCGCGTACTGCCGCCACAAGGGCAGGATGTCAGGGACCTCCTCCATGGCGACCCACTCGGGTTCGCCGACCGCATTCAGGGCGTGGAGGTAGCGCATCGGTTCGGCGGCCAGCATGCTGCGCTCGTCCCGGCAGGCGGCCAGCAACTTCTCGCGAGTGTCCCGCCCGGCGGCCAGGTCCGCGACAGCCTGGTGCACCAGCGGCTGGTCCACCAGGCCCAGGCGCTTGCCAGCCATCGACCATGCCTGGCACGGCGGGCTCGCGATCAGCCCCCATGTTCGGCCGACCCACGGCCACGTCGGGTACAGGGCCACGTCCGTCCGGATGGTCAACTGACCTGCGGCAGTACGGGTCTTGCAAGCCCACTTGTCCCACTCCAGGCCGACGTCCCGAGCACCCAGCACGGTCAGGGCGTGGCTCCAGCCGCCCGGTCCGGCGAAGAGGTCGAGGATCAAGAGGTCAGCCCGAAGTCGCCCTGTGTCGGCGCGTCCGCATCTCCCCGGCAAGCCCAGGGCGAGCACCCGTCGGCCACACCGTGTTCCAGCTCGTACACGTCCGTCGGCTCGCTCTGGAGAGCTGCTCGTTCGGCGGCGGTGACGTGGTCGATCGGTGCCTCGCTGAGGGGTACGCGTGAGCGATGAAGGAATGCCTGGCCGAGCAGCTTGTTGCCGGCGGCGTTGGCCCGGGCGTTGCCCTTTCGGATCGCGGCGTCGAATTCGACGACGTCCTGCCATTCTTCGGGGCTCGTGTCGCGGATGTGGCGCCATTGTGCGTTGCCGTGGAAGGGGCATCCCAGGCATGACGATTTCGGTGTGTCCGCGAGGCCGAGCGACGCCAGGTAACGGACACAGTCGCTACGGGACCAGCCCATCTCGATCAACGGATGGAAGTTCTTCATGTAGCGGACGTCGGCGTCCTTGGCGCGATGGAATTCGTCCGTCGAAATACCGATCCACTGCTCGACGAAAACGTCCTTCGGGATGCGCTGCGGATAGGGATATCCGAGGAGTTCGCGGACCTTCTTCTTGATCGGTTTGATTTTGTACTCACCAGTACATTGGCGCCTGATCATGCCTTGCTTCCCGTCCTGGTTCAGGATGTAAAGAGGCATGGAGGCGAATCGGTGATTTGGGTCGAGGGCGTCGTCGCGAATGTTTCCGGCGGAGACACGCAGCACCGGGATTCCGGCGGGCCTGGCTATCTCTGTCTCCAGGCGGTCGAGGTGCTCATATACAGCAGCCGGTTCCCAACCTGTGTCGGCGAAGATGGCGTAATCGACCTTCGGGAGGACGCCTTCGGCGGAAAGAGCGAGCATGGCGCTGGACTGGACTCCCGCGCCGAGTGATATGGCGCGGAACTGCGGAGGGGCGGAAATGGCAAGTCCTGACGGTGAGATGGTGGGGAGAGTGGGCCGGCGCTCAGCGCTGCGTATGGAGTGCGTGGGAGATGACGGCGACAAGAGCGCCCGCTTTGGCGGGGCGAAGGCTGCTCATCGGCGCCTCCCGCCCGGCTTGCTGGGTGCGGGTACCTTGCCCGGTGATGCTGAGGGCGTCGGTCCGGGCCGCTGAGTGTCCAGCACCAGCTTCCCGGCGGCCGTGACCGTGATGTCCTGGCCGGCGATGGCGGAGTGCTGTGTGTCGATCCGGATCAGGCGGTGCTTCTCCAGCACGGCGAAGGGTGTGGCGTGGATGCTGCTGCCGTCGCCGGCCATGACGCTCCTGCTTCCGCCTCGGCGCTCGTAGCGGCGGGCGCCGCCTTGGGTGATCTTGTCGAGCGCCGTGTACTGGGCGTCGGTCAACTGCGGCAGTGACGGGCGGTGTTCTGGGTGGTCCTTCAGGTCGCGGGCGACCCCGGCCGCCGTGTACTGGCAGCACGTCGCGCACAGGTCGAGGTGGTGGGCGGCCGTGGTCAGGCTCTCGGCCAGGAGGGGCCTGGCCTCGGCGTGCCGGGCTTGGTGCACGGCAGCGTCGTCGGCCGGTGGGCCTCCGGCGAAGGCGGCGGCTTCGAGCGGGTTGTCGGCCACGGCTCTCGCCAGCTGCGAAGCGGCGAGAGAGCCGGAGGCGATGACCTCACTGAGCATCTCCAGGGAGGAACGACTGCCGGGCACGGCTGTGTACTGGCTGCCATCGAGCACGGACAGGCGGACCAAGGCGCGGCCGACGAGCTCGTGGACGGCGAGGATTTTGGGACCGACCTGCTGCAGCATCTCGCTGCCCGGATGGGCGTTCAGGGCGGTGACGGTGGTGTGCAGGGCGGCGAAGTCGGCGCCGAGCTTGCGGAGATGGTCGATCTGTGCGGGCAGGTCAATTTGGCGCATGGTGATGGTGGGGCTCCGGTGGAGTGGCGAGGCGCTGTGATCAGGTCGCAGGGCCGAAGTCGTCCTGCATGGGTGTGTGCTTGGCGACGGCGCGGGTGGTGATGGCCTTCGAAGCACGGGCGGAGGCGGCAGACAGCTCGCCGGCGCCGGGCTCCAGGTACCAGGGGCGCAGGTCGAGCATGGCGGCGCGCATGCCGGTGGCGAAGCACAGGGCGGTGCCCTTGGGCAGGGCGCGGATAGCGTCGGCGGGCAGGATCCGCTCCTGCCGCATGGACACCGAGGTGGACTTGCCGGACTCGGAATGGGAGGTGGAGGTGGTCTCGACGTCGTGGTCGCCGATCAGCCGGGACAGCTTGTCGGCGAAGTCCGGGTCGTCGATGCCGGAGCCGATGACCTTCACGGTGGAGGCGGACCACATGGCGTCCATGCCGGCGTCGCCCCAGACCTTCTGGCCCTGGCGGTAGGACTGCAGGATGGTGATCGGGATGATCCCGCGGCTGCCGAGGTGGGAGTACAGGTCCGGAAGGTCAGAGATCTTGCAGACGTTGGCGGCCTCGTCGAGGATCGCGAGCATCGGCGGGTCGAGGCGTCCGCCGGCGCGCTCTGCCTGGGCGGTCGCGGCCCGCATCACGGAGTCCGCGCATGCAGCGATCAGGGCGCTCGCTCCGCCTCCGCCGTCCTTGCTCAGCAGGTAGAGCGTGTCGGCGGAGGTGACGAACTCGGCCGGTTTGAACTCGGGGACGTTCTTCTGCGGGGTGACCCACACGGCGATCTCGGAGTTCAGCAGGGCGGCGGCGTACTGGCGGGCGGTCTCGTAGATGCCGTCGCGGGTCTCGGGCGGGCCCTCGACGGTGCCCTTGAGCTGGGCGGCGACGGCGGTGAAGCCGTGGTCGCGGAGGATGTCCAGTGGGGTGCGGTCGGCGGGGAACGCGAGCCACTGCATGACGTCGGTGATGGGCCGGTCGTCGAGGGCGGCGGCGAGGAAGAGCTGCGACAGGATGTTGGATCCGGCCTTCGACCAGAAGTCACCCTGCTGTGAGGCGTCCACGCTCGCAGCGAGGAAGTGCCCGGCCAGGCGGCCGGCACCGTCCAGCGTCTTGGCGTCCGCGAGGGGGTTCCACCACATCTCGCGGGACGCGTGGGCGATCTGCTGTGGGTCCATCGACCACCCCCGCCCCACCGCGGTCCGGGCGTCGAGGGTCGCGGTGTACGCGTCGCCCGCCGCCTTGTTCGAGGTCAGCAGGACCGGGCCGGGCGCGTTGAGGATCGAGGGGATCGCCAGCGACGTGGTCTTGCCGGAGCGCGGGGCCATGATCGCGACGGCGACGTCCTCGTACCCCATGCGGACCTCGTGCTTGGTGCCCTGCAGGTTGCCGAGGAGGACGCCTGTGTCCTTGGCGTCGATGCGCTTGGCGGTCTTCAGGCTCGGCCGCAGGGAGCGGGCCTTGTCGGTGATGGCCTTGGCCAGCAGGGGCTCGATGTCCTTGGGCTTGGCCATACCGGCGATCTTCTTCTTCCGTCCTACACCGGTTTTGTGGCGCGACCACAGGACGACGGCTGCGGTGGCGAGCGCGAGCAGCACGGCGGCGGGGACGAGGCGGGCTCCGATGAGCAGGGACGTTTTTCCGGTGTGGGGCCAGAGCTGGTCGGGTTGGAGCAGAGCGGTGGCGGGTGCGTATGCGGCCCAGGGTTGGCCGGCCAGCCAGGCGGTGATGTTGCTGGACAGCCAGGCGAGGTGGGCCAGGGGGACGACGATGGCGGCCACGCCCAGGAGGAGGCGGAAGGCGATGTCGTAGCCGTCGGAGGGCTTGTTGGCGGAAGGGGGCAAGGGCGATGTGCTTCCGGGCGAGGGCGAGGGCGGGAGGCGTGGTTCAGCGGGTGTTGCCCGAGTGGGCCGGGGGGGCGTCGCGGGGTGCTCGGGGCCGCCGGCGGTGCGCTGCGGCGGGCGGTGAGTGTGCGGACGCGGTTCTGCAGGGCGAAGGCGATCAGGCCGACAGGCAGGTTCGCCTCGGCCCGTGTGATGCGGTTCGGGTCGACGGTCTCGGGAGACGAGGGCACCACTACCTCCGTACCGGGGTGGTCCGGCCGACCACGGGCGCCGACTTCGCGGTCGGCGGCGGGGCCAGGCGTGACTGGGTGCTGCGGGCAGTGGTGTTGATGTCGATGACGGCGTGGCCATGGGTGGCCCAGTCGTCGAGGTAGCTCCATGCCTCGGCGTAGTGGTCGACGAGCGCGTCGTCGTACGCCGGAGTGCCGGGCCGGGCAGTGAGGGGGAGGTCGGCGCAGGTCTGCTGCCACTCCTGGTGCAGGGTGTCCAGGCGGTCGAGCGCGTCGCGCAGGGTGCCGAGCTGCCAGGCCCAGCGGGGCTGGACCGTATGGGCGGGCAGTGGGGCGAGTTGTTCTTCTGCGGTGGCGAGGAGTTGCCGTGCGGTGGGGCGGACGGCCTCGAATGCTTCGGCGGTCTCGCGGTCGCGCTGGTGCTGGCGGAGGCCGTAGGCGTGCTCGTCGAACGGCCAGCCGTCGAGGTCGGTGTTCTCTTCGGAGTAGTAGTTCCAGTTGGCCAGGATGTAGGTGCTCTCGCGTAGGAAGGCGGAGAGCTGCTTCAGCGTGGCGCGGTGGGAGTCGGAGGTGGTGGAAATGACGGGTCCTTGTGGGGTGGTGATGTTCGGGGTCCCATGTTTGGCGGTCATCGCCGCAGGGAGGCAGACGGGGATGGCGGCGGAGCGGGGACCTCGGCCGTCTCGGGCTGGGGGCGCCGCCGGGCCGCACGGATCCGGGCACCAAGGGCACGGAGTCGCTCGGTGTGTGCGTCGACCACGTGCTGCGGGGACAGGAGGCTCGGCTCCTGCACGGCGCCGTGGGCGGTGCGGTCGAACATGCCGCGCTGGAGCGGGGCGGGGTCGGCGAGTGCGGTGACGAAGGCTTTCACCAGGCGGGTGGGCGTCTGGGTATCGAACCAGGCGTGCCAGAGTTGGAGGCCACGGAAACCGTGTCCGGGCTCGTGCGCCTCCACGTGCCAGGACACGGTGGCGTGCCGTTCGGGGCGTCGTTCGACGCGGCACGCAGCGTCCGGCGAACTGGCCGCACCGCGCGCATCGATGAGCCAGCCTGCGGCGTCCGCCGCGACCAGGGGGTCGCGTGGATCTACGGTCGAGGGGGTGACGAGGGCATCGGTGACAGCGCTGAGGACCTCGGCGGGGACGAGTTCACCGAACTCTGCGTACCAGCCCGGGTCGGTGTCGGTGGGCTCGGCTCGCAGCCGCCACCGAGCGGCGGTGGCGGACTGCGGGTCGAACTGCAGGCTGTGCCGGTGGTCCGGGCTCGTCAGTACGATCTCGGGGCTCAGCGGGTCGGACGTGCGCGTCCATCCGGCCGCGGCCAGGCCGTGGGTGACGTGTCGGCCGTCGCCGGGGCCGGCCAGGTGGCGCGGACTGGTGTCGAACGGGACGCGCCAGGCGTGGGTGCCAGCGAAGGCGGCGAGCTGCCGTTCGCTCACGGACACGGGCCGCACTCCGACAGGGACTCGGGTGCCTTCCGGTACAGGCCGCGCAGATCGTCGAGAGCGTAGTGGAGGGTGTGCTGGTCGGCCTGCTCCCACGCGGCGGTGCGCAACTCCTGGATCAGGAGGTCGGTTTCGACGGTGTGAGGGGTGGCGGGGTGCTCCTGCACGGCTCGGGCCAGGGCGCGCAGGGCATCGGCGAGCTGGACGGGGACACCGGTGTACTCGTCCAGCAGCGGCTCGATGAGGCCGAGTGCCTCGGCGGGCTCGGGGTTCTCGCGCAGGTACTCGGTGAGCCGGGCCAGGGTCTGGGTGGCGGCGTGGATGTCGCCGGGGGTGGGTGCGGGCACGGGACTCCTTGGAGGTGAGGAGACGAAGGAATCAGCGGTGGGCGCGGGCGCCGCGCTGGGTGGCGCGGGGGCGCGCGGTGGTGGGGGGCTGGTTGGTCTGCCAGGAGGTGCGGGCCCAGGTGGCGGCGCGGGCGGCGGTGATGCGGGCTTGCTGCCAGGCGCTGAGCTGCGAGGGGAGGACCGAGACGGAAGTGGTGCGGATCCGGGTGCTGTGGGGGACGCGTCCGCGGGGGCGCATGACGGGCTCGGGGCTGGCAAGGGCGGCGGCGTAGTTCTGCACGAGGTGCATCGGGGTGGTGGCGGTGAACTGGGCTGTCCAGCAGTTGCCTTGGTGATCCTGGGCTCCGGACCACCACATGGCGTGGCCGTCGGGGGCCTGGTGGAACTGCATCCAGGCCGAGCGGTCGGGGCTCACGGCGGTGATGTGGCCGTCGCTGGGTGGGATGTACCAGCGCTGTTCCTGGAGCGGGGCCCAGACGGTGGGGGCGTGTGCGGAGCGAGGACGGGTGAGCACGTCGGTGAGCCCGGCGACGATTTCGACCGGTGCTTGGCGGCCCAGGATCGCTGTCCATTCATCCTGGTGGGTGGTGGCCTTTCCGTGAATGGTCCATCCGCCGGGCTGGACGAAGGGGTCGTACCCGATGCGGATGCTGCGGTCGGGGCTGTCCATGAGCAGGGGCCCGCCGGGCTTTGATCGGTCCCGCCATCCAGAGGCGCGCAGGAACTCGGAGACGTGACGGACGTCTCCGCCGCCGGCGAGGGTACGGGGCTCGATCAGGTAGTGCTGCTCGGCCTGCTCGCCTGGACTCCAGCCGTGCCATTGCCTTTTCTTCACCGGCGGCGCCGGACGACGAGTGGTGCGGCGTTCGGGGGCGGTGCGGGAGTGGGTGCAGGGCGGGTGGTCAGTTCGGCGAGCGTGTCGGTGTGCTCGTCGAGGTCGAGCGCGATGTCGTGCAGCTCGTTCGCGGCCCGGCCGAGGGCGAGCCAGACCTCGGTCGGCAGGATGCCGCATTCGGCCTGGTCCTTGGCGAAGTGGGAGCCGGTGACGACCAGGTGGGTGACGCGCTCGAGGACACCGTCCTGCGGTTCGAGGACCCGTGCGATGACCTGGATGGCCTCGTGTGCGGGGAGTTGGGAGAGATGGTCGGTGAGCCGGCCGAGCTGACGCGCGATCTCGTCGGCGAGCCGGGCCGGGTAGGGGGCAGTGTGGGGCATGGTCCTCCCGAGCAAGTGGGCGAGGTCAGTGCGGCGGCCGATCTGCATGGGCTGGGGTGCCTCGCGCCGGGGATCGGACGGCGGACCGGCGCGCTCGCTGATGTTTTGCGTCACCGTCCTCTCCCGGCCGAGGCCCTGGTGGTGGGCAGGGCCGGAACGGGCGCCGACGGGGTGGCGGTGGGCGGGATCCGGCCCGAGGGAGACTGAAGCGCGGTGGTGATGCGGTGAGCGTCGAGCTGCGGACCGATCGCCCGTACGGCGCGGGCCTGGGCGGTGGTGTCGTCACCGCTCAGGCGGTAGGTGCCGTCGTCATCGCGGATAAACCCGTTGGCGGTCAGGACTTCGGCGGCCTTCGCGCCGACAGGGGCGGCGGCGAGGCTGCCGTCCGGCTGCCAGGTCAGGACGACGAGGTCCGGCTGGGACGGCCGGATGCCTGCGGCGTTGCAGCGGGCCTAGGCGAGAGCGGTGTCGAGACGGGCCAGTAGGTCGCCGGTGACCAACTCGGCGCTGTGGAACGGGTTGTCCGTCAGGACGATCCCGTCTGGTTCACGCAGACCCAGGAACGCCTCCGCGGGGAGGTTGCTGGGGGCGACGGCGGCGATGAGGAATCCGTCCCGTCCAGGTCGGTCGAGGACGACGAGCTGCGCACCGTCCTGGCGGGTGAGGACCGCCGCTTGCTGGAGCGGGTGCTTGACGAGGGCTTGGGCGACGAGGTCCATGTCCCAGATACGGTCGGTGAGTTCGGCGAGGTCGTCCTTGTCCTCGGCCGGGTGGTGGCTGCTGGTCCAGGCATCGGGCAGTTCACCGGCGAGGACATCGGCGAACGAGACAAGGCGTCCGGAGTCGTGGTCGTGCATGTCTTCCTTGGTCAGATGGGACGGCGTCAGCGGCGAAGCCCGACGACGGTGGGCGGAGGCGGTACTGGCACGGCACGTGGCGGGGCGGGCAGGCGCACATGCTGGAGCGTTCGCGCTCTGTGGCGGGGATCTCTTCCGCGTAGGTGCTGCGGCCGGGGTGCAGGGGTGCCGGTCTGCGAGGTAGCGCAGGCCACATGTGGGTCGGCGGCCTCGTCCATGCCGTCGTGGGAGGCAGCCAGCTCGGTGAGGACCTCGGCCCCTCGTCAGTGGTGGTGACCTTGCGCATGAACTCGGCGAGCTGTGCGACCTGGGCGCCCAGCGGCAGTCAGTGAAGGCGGGGCGCCGGGCGGTGTGAAAGTCCTTGTCGCAGTCGATGCGGTAGCCGACGGCCCGCAGTCGGGCTACGGCTTTGGTGGCGAGGCCGAATCTCCTACGGCGATCGTCGTGGGGTGTTTCGTACCGCGGGTGGAGCGGTGGCAACACCGGTTCGCACCAAGGCCTCGCAGAGCGGGCCGTGCGGAGTGTGAGTGCGGGCGTTGACTCGGGGGATCACGTCGGTGTTGCTCTGCTGGCCTTGGCGACCTGGGTGGCGGAGGTCGCGGGCGGAGCGCGGTGATCAGGGAGCGCCCGCGCCGGGGTGGCGGGCGGGCAGGCTCACCGGCCGCGCCTGATGTCGGCGATGTGCACAAGCTGGCCGAGGGCTGTGGTGGTGTACCAGCCGCAGTCGATCAGTGCGTCCTGCCCTGCGTACTTCGGCAGAAGGTGGTCTTCCATGGCGCGCAGGTGGATCAGGCAGTCCGGGCAGCGGCGCGAGAGGTGCACGAGGTAGCGCGGGTGGCCGGTGATGTAGGTCTGGGCTCCGCCGGTAGCGTTGCGCAGCCGCCACCCGTCCTCGTCGGTCGGCGTGTGCCAGGAGGGGGCGACGACACGCATGGCGTCTCCCCACAGCTCTCCGTCGGCGACTCCCTTGAGGACGACGATCTGGTCGCCGGCCTCGAAGTGGGCGTGGGTGACGTCCCGGGAGGGGGTGAGCGGGTCGGGGGTAGGCGCGAAGGCCGGAGGGGGCGGGGGCGGGCAGGGCTCGGTCACGGAAAGTCCTTCCACACGGGGCGGGTGGCGGCGGGAGGATCAATGGTCCGGAGGATCGCCGGTTTGGCCAACCGGCGACCCTCGGCTACGTTCCGGTCCGTCCTTACCGGTAGGGGTTCTCGGTTCCGCGGTCCGACTCGGTGGCGGCGTCGAGGAGTTCGAGCAGGTCAGGGCCTTCCGCGTCGCGCTGGTCGATCCACCATCCGGCCCTGGTGATCGCGCGGGCCCTCTCTTCCAGCTCCGCCCGATCGGCTTCATCCCAAGTGCCCTCGATGACAAGCACGGTGTGTGCGGCCGCGATGGCCGGTGGTGGGAGCACCCGCCCGCCATGAATGTGATTCACATCACTTGAGGGTGTGCTTAAGGGGGCGGGTGGGTTCGCAGGTTTGTTGGCTGATGCGCTGGCTCGCGTGGCGAAACGGGTGTGACCTGCGAATCCGCCTTAACGCTGGTATTTATTTCTGTGTTGGGTTACGTGAGGCCCCTGGAAGTGCCCGACCTGCAATCTATGTTAATGCGTACGCGTCATTCAATGGGTGGGGCTGGAGGTCAAGATCTGACGCTCTCAGGATGGTAGGTTGAGTCTCTCAAAGCCCTTTTCCAGAACGAGATCGGAAGGGGGTGATGGACGTGCTGAATGCTGGTTGGGAGTTGGCCGAAGGGTCGCGACGGTCACGGCGTCGGCGCCGCCGCAGGGCGGAGCGGATGCGGCGGCTGAAGATCGCGCTCCTTGTGGCTCAAGCGGGGTTGGTCGTAGTGCGCATCGCGCATGCGATCAAGTCGTGGCTAGCCTGACCAGGGTGTGTGCGCAGGAGTCCGCCATGTGCGGTGAACTCCTGCGCGACATCCACGTCTAGCCCCGGCGGGGCCTGTGCTTACTTGGCGGTGAGGCAGGCCCCGTCGTCTTTGTGGATGACTCTTGAGACTCTACCACTCAAAGTCATTTTGCCCGAGGTTCGTGAATTGATTTGCGGCTTCATTTTCCGCGAATTCATTTCGTGTGTCATCGTTCGGTTTCGAATGTGGTCGTGAATTTTATTTTGGATCTGCTGTTTTGTGCGCTGGCTCAAAAGTGCGGCGACGATTTCAAAGTCGCTCGCCCATTTGGGTGGCGTGATTGAAAGTTTCGGCTGGGTCGAGCGTGTTGAATGGTGTGGTGTCGACGCCCAGGTGCGTCATCACTCAAGCGCCTGGCCAGGCCTTCTTGCGACAGGCTTGGCCCTTGTTCAAGGGGACCGGATGTACGGGCCGTCGCGTGACGCCACCGCCCGAGGTGGCGGGCTCGCTCACTCATTCGGGTGATAGGTTTCTATTTCCGTATTGTCATGAGATCCCCCCAAGCCTGGTGCTGTCAGTGAAACGGGTTCT
The DNA here is from genome assembly GCF_036634175.1 of Streptomyces sp. P9-A2. NCBI lineage: Bacteria > Bacillati > Actinomycetota > Actinomycetes > Kitasatosporales > Streptomycetaceae > Streptomyces > Streptomyces sp. P9-A2. The sequence goes on along the minus strand of NZ_JAZIFX010000001.1, from coordinate 600,137 downwards.
CGGTCCCGCGGTCTGCCTTGCTGGCAGCGTTGAGGAGTTCGAGCAGGTCAGGGCCTTCCGCGTCGCGCTGGTCGATCCACCATCCGGCCCTGGTGATCGCGCGGGCCCTCTCTTCCAGCTCCGCCCAGTCGTTCTCGTCCCAGGCGCCCTCGACGACCAGCGCGGTGTGCGCGGCGATCATCAACTGGTGGCGGGAGCGCTCACCCCAGTCGAGGGCTTTCTCGGGGCCTTCCAGCGGTGGCATGTCGAATCGTTCGGTCCACTCGGCGGCAGCCTGCCGTTCCTCGGCCCGCTTGGTGGCGAGCCACTGCTCCTTGGATTCGGTGTCGGCGTCGCGGGCGGCCTTCCAGCAGTCGGTGCAGTGCTTGGTCGCGAGCCAGCGGGCGAATCCGGCCCGCTTGTCGGCGGGGCGGTCGGACAGGTCATGGACGACTTCGTGGCCGCAGTCGTGCGTGATCGTCCACTGTGTGCGGACAGCCATGAAGAGATCTCCTAGGTTCGGGGGTGCTACGGGCGGCGTGCAGGCGCCGGGGCCTGATGTGGCGGGGCCGGGGGCGTGGAATCCGAGGTTGAGGTTGGGTCTTCCTGGCGATCGGCGTCAGCGCCGCGGCCGTCGCCCAGGCGGAGCCTGTGCCGTCATGGCCGGTGCGCGAGGCGTCGATGACTTGGGGGCGCCTGGACGCAGGTCGGGGGCGAGATACACGGGGTAGCGGGCGGCTGTGAGCATCTCCGCGGCCCAGGTCGCGTGCTGGTTCTCCCGGTCGCGTCCCATGTCGAAGGGGAGCCGGATCCAGTGGCCGCGCAGGGCTGGTTCTAACGACTTGGTACGCGATAGCCGGGGCCATCAGAGCGATTCGATGGGCCCTGGCGATCCTGCGAGACTGCTGACATGACTGGCATGATCGTGGTCGGCGACTACGACCCCCGATGGCCCGAGCGGTTTGAGGACCTGCGGCAGCGGCTTGCACCTCACGTCGCGGACCTGGCTGTATCCATCGAGCATGTCGGAAGCACAGCCGTGCCCGGATGTGCCGCCAAGCCGATCATCGACCTCGACATTGTGGTGGCCGAGGACGCCACCATGCCCGCGCTGATCTCCCGGCTCACCGAGCAGGGCTACCGGCACGAAGGCGATCTGGGGATTCCGGGGCGGGAGGCCTTTCAAGCCCCTCCTGCGGCTCCCGAACATCACCTGTATAGCGTGGTCACAGGCTCCAGACCCCACCTTGATCACGTCTTACTCCGTGACTACCTACGTCAGCGGCCCGATGAAGTCCGGCGCTACAGCGCGTTGAAGGTGGCCCTCGCACAGCGGTTCCGCGCCGACTGCCAGGGCAGACGGGACTACTCGAGGGCGAAGAGCGTTCTGGTAGAGGAACTGGTCGCGAAGTCCTACGTCGCTCGGGCCGCCGGAGAACCGTGACGTGACGGTGGCCGCACGGGTTGGTGATGTCGTGACGCATTACCGAACCCGTGCGGCCTTGTCTCATCCTGCCTTCTGCGGCCTTGAGCGTGCACATCTCGGCGTTCTGATCGAGGAGTTGGCCGACCCCTGGCTGGGGCGGTGTGAGTCCGAGTTGCGTGAGCGTCGTGGCGGAGAGCGCAAGCGGGCCGCCGGAGCCGGGCCGGATCACAAGCTGGTCTTCACCGACAGGGTCCTGGTCACCGTGGTCCACCTGCGTCTGCAGCTGCCGCACGCGGCACTGGCCGAGCTCTACGGCGTCTCCCGCCCAACCGTCACCCGCGCCATCCACGAGATCCGCCCGCTGCTGGCTGTCCGCGGCTTCGCCGTCCCCGACCGGCCCGGCATCCGCCTGCGCACCCTGGCCGATGTCTTCGCCTACGCCGAGACCGAGGGTGTCGAGCTGCGCATCGACGGCACCGAGACCCAGGTCCGCCGCCCCCAGGCCGGCCGCCCCGGCCGCAAGGCGTTCGTCTCAGGCAAGAAGAAGCAGAACACCGCCAAGACCACCACCATCAGCGACGGCTCGGGACGCCTGCTGTGGTCCGGGGCCGACCGGCCCGGCAGAATGCATGACCAGACCGCGATGCGCACCGAAGGCATCGCCGAGCAGCTGTGTCTGCATCCGCAGGTCAAGGCGAAGGTCGACGAGGGATACCGGGGCCTGGCCAACGACTTCCCCAACCAGGTACAGGCACCGCCACGCAAGCCGAAGGACAAAGTACCGCTGGGCGAGAACTACGCCTGGCGCGAGGCGCGCCGACGGCAGTCCTCCGCGCGGATCTGCGTGGAGCACACCATCGGCGAGGAGAAGAAGTGGCGGCCGCTCCAGCGGTACCTCGGCCGGCGCGAGTCCTACGCCGAAACCCACGCCGCCATCGCCGGACTGGTCTCCGACCGCGCGGCCCGCAGGCCCACCCGGCGGCACACGAGCACCGAACTCGTGCTCGCCCGGAAGGCCGACTGCTAATCACCCACCAGCCGACCCGCCAGGTCAGCACGCCCTGACCTCAATCGCGTACCGAGTCGTAAGAGAAAGCCAGCGTGGCGCAGGATGTCCGCAGCGAGGGAGTCGAAGCGGCCTTCGGCTTCGACTTCGCCCCCTGGCCCGCGGGTGATGCGGATCGGCTCGATGTCGGGGTTCACCGGGACCGTCCGGTGGCGGAAGCGGCCGGGTGAACGGTCGGCGCGTAGGTGGGCTTCGGCGGGGTCGGACGCGCGGACGGCGGCGAGGCCGTCGGCATCACGTGGCGCTGCGATGACTGGCCGGCGGCGGCCCGGGCGATGCGGCTGCGGCGTTCGGCGAGTCCGTTCGGTCGGTGCGGGCGTGGCGGGTTGGCCGGTGTAAGGGAGACGTCGGCGTCGACGTGCACGGCGTAGCCGTGGCGGCGCAGATCCCGGGCGGCCTGCCGGGTGCGGCGCGGCCCGTCACGCTCGGGGTCGGTGAGCCGGTACAGGCCCGGCGAGCCTGGTACGGGCTCGAACTGCTCCCGCATCAGGAACCAGTCGGCCAGGTGAGCGGGCATCGAGGTGGTGGCGGAGGCGACGAAGCCGTGATCGTTGTGGGTGCCGAAGACGAAGTGTGTTCCAGGATCCAAAGAGGAGGTCTCCTTGCGGTGGGCAGCGAGAGGGGTCAGCGGCGGGGTGCTTGATGACTACGAGGGAGGGCTTGGCGCGGCGGGGCGACGGCCGAAACCGTGGGCTGCTGGAGGGGAGTTGCCGCGAGAGCCTGGCGGAGGAACGGTTCGCTGTGGGTGAGCCAGGTGTCGAGGGCCGCCCGGAGCCGGGCGTCCCGCTCCGGTCGCGTGAGTGACACGTCCCTGTCCAGGCTGTCGGCATCAGTGAGGGTGCCGGCCAGTTTGGCGAGCACGCGGGCGTCCTCGGGCCGGCTGGTGGCCGCAGGACGACACCGGTCCAGGAGGGCGGGAGCATGCTGAACGATGGTGAGGAACTCTGCCCAGGCCCGGTTCAGGAACGTCTCGGCTGCCTCGCCGCGCGTTGCGGTGTCGAGCGAGATCACGTCGCTGTACCGGCCCGAAGCGACGAAGGCGGCCCAGGCGCCCTGCTCGGCGCGGATGCGGTCGAGGGCCTCGGTGACGGTTGTGATCCGGCGAGCGTGGACGGCACGTTCGTAGGCGGGCAGGAAACGGTCCGCGATGGCCCGGGCCGCGCGGTCGGCGAACGGCGGCAGGACGATGCTGTGCGGGGCGTGTGGGTCGCCGTACCCCTCCTCGAACGGTTCGGGCGCGAAGGCACCGACCAGATAGCCGAGTTGGTGGCCCGGACGTTCGACGAGCAGCAGGGTCGTCCCGGCTGTGTCGGTGAGGGTGGCGGCATAGGGGACCCGCTCATTCTGTACGGCGCGGGCGAGTTCGCCGCTGTCCCACAGCCACGGCACCAGGTCCTGTTGCCACACGGGGTGGGAGTAGAGCTCGATGCGTGCCTCCCACTGGCCGGGCAGTAGGCGGGCGATGTCCCGGGCGGTGTCGCCGATGAACCGTCGGCTGCTGGTCGTCACTTCCGCCCCGTGCGCCGTGGCGTGGCGGACCAGGTCGGCCACGGTGGCGCGCGAGGCGTCCTCGTCCACGTTCGGCAGGTGATACACCCAGTCGTCGCCACGATGGAAGCCGGCTGCGGAGAGGGCCTGGTGTGCGGCCTTGTACCGCTCGCCGTGGCCGATGGCGATGATCCCGGTGTCGTGGCCGTAAGCGAGAATGATCTGCGCGTCAGCCATGGGTCGGCACTCGGCGGTGGAAGGCGGAGCGCAGGGCACGCCCGTACCGCCAGGCGTGTGGCCGGGCTGCGGTCTCGGGCTGGTTGTCTCCGTGCTGGGCGAGGAACGGCTCGGCGTCCCCGCGTGCCCAGCGCAGCAGGTCGTCGCGGGTGGCGATGCCGAAGTGGGCGGCGGCGATCTGGTCGGCGCCGCGGCCCGCATTGTCGTACAGCTCGAAGTCGGGATGGCGCATGGCCGGTTCCTAGACGGACGTGCTCGGGTCGGCGGCTGCGGCGTCCGTGCGGCGGCATCCGTAGCCCAGTAGGCGGGACGGCTCGGGCGTGGTCGGGACAGCGGCGACGTCCGAGCAGGTGTAGGTGTAGGTGAAGGCGGGGCGGGGCGTGATGCCGAGCCAGGCGCGGTCCTGCTTCTCCGGCACGATCTTCAGACCCGGTGCGGCGACGGCGTCGTGCTGGGTGTGGTTGTGGGAGAAGACGACGAGCGCGCCCGTGGAGGTCTTCAGCGCGTAGCTGTCGGGGAACTTCGTGTCCGCGGAGGCGAACTGGGTGGTGCCTCGAGTGCCGAACTTGTGGATCGTGTCGTGGTGGGCCTTGACCTGCCGTTTGGCGGCCTCGGTAGGGGCCAGCACCTTGCGTCCGGTGAGGTCGCCTCCGGTGGCGAAATTGTCGATCACGGCCGAGCGCAGCAGGTCGACGGGAGTGGCCAGGGACGTGGAAGCGGGGTCGACCGCCGTGGCGTAGCCGTCCTTGTCCAGCATGATCTTCGGGAGTTGGGAGGGGTTTTCGAGGTCGACGGTGGCGACCATCTCCCACCGCTTCGACTTCGTGTTCTCGGCCAGGACCAGGACGCGGGCGTGCTGCTTCTTGCTGCCGGCCCGGGTGACGGCGGCGAACCACCGCTGCTGCCCGTGCTGCAGGCGCGGGATGTAGAGGTCGGTTGCGGCGAGGTTGTACGACCACGGCCGGTACGGCTCGCGGTCCGCTTTCGGTAGGGCCTCGTCTTCCTTGAGGCTGGCCAGCGACATCGCGTACCGGGGGCCGCCCTCGACGGAATCGAGGAGCGCGCGGTCGCGCTTGATGCGGGCGAGGTTGTTCGTCGTCGAGTAGGAGGCGATGGCCTTACGGGCCTCGGCCAGGGTGAGCGCGGGGGTCGGCTTCGGTGCGGCGCTGGGCGCCTTCGTCTGGTCTGCGGCAGCAGGGGTGGTGCCGTCCGTGTCGCTGGAGCAGGCGGTCGCGGCGAGAGCGAGGCAGACAACGGCGGTGATCAGGGGCAGAGTGCGGCGGGCGGGGCGGATGGGGGCTCCTCCTGGCTGGGGACGGGAAGGGCGCGGTGAGCGGTCGGCTCACCGGCGGTGGGCGGTCACCGAGGGGCTGGTCGGTACGGGGGCGGCCGGGCGTGTTGCGGCGATGGCGGGCGTGGGGGTGTGGCGGAGGTTCACGCCGATGCCCTTCTGGGCGAGCTGGTGGACCAGCGCTCGCAGGCGCAGGTCGCGGCCGTCCTCGCCGTATGTGGCAGGGAGCAGGAACGCGGCCTGATGGGGGTGGTACTGGAAGCCGAGCACGTACAGGTCCGTGCGGGCGTCCTCGGGGACGCTGTTGTACGGTGTGCCGAGGGCGCCGTCCTGGTACCAGGTCAGGGTGACGACGCGCGCCACCTGCGGCGGCTCAGGCCGGTGGGGAGGCTCGGGCTGGGCGGCTGCGTTGTGTCGTACGGCGGCCAGGGCGATCTGCAGGCGGGGCAGGACCCGTCGGCTGACGGCGGCTGCGGCACGGACCGGATCGTCGGGGACCGCGATTCCGTTGGGCTCGTCGACGCCCCTGAAGTGGTGGGGCAAGAACCCTTCGGGTTGCAGGGGAGCCACCAGGTACTGGCGGGGGTGGCGGGGGCGCTCCAGCACGCAGAGCTCCTCGCCGTCCAGTCCTCCGACGAAGCCCGTACGGGCGTCGGGCCAGTCGAGCAGGGCCGAATGGGTCGGGCCGCGGTCCCAGACCTGGTCGGCCAGGGGAGGGTCGCTGGGGAGCCGGAACCCGATGTACTTGCGGCACCACCCTTCGGGCAGATGCGGTGCGAGTGCTGTGGCGAAGGCACTGGCGCGGCTCGGATACAGGTGGGCCTCCTGGAGGTAGCGGGGCCGTGATCGGCCAGGGCAGGACCCGTCGGCGGTTGCGGGGCAGATGAGTGGCCGAGAGCGCGGATCGGGGTTCGTGAACGCACCGGCTTGTCAGTGCATGCGGGCGTCCGTGTCGAAGAGGGCCAGCTCGTGGGCGTGGAGGAGGTGTTGGACGATGAAGCTCCGGCCGGCGACCTTCCACAGGCCGCGCCCGCGGTTGAGGTGGGCGATGGCTTCGGCTTCGACGGAGGTGAGGCCGAGGAGGGTGGACGCGGCGTGGAGTTGGTCGGTCTCCTGGCGGTAGATGATCCGGGTGGAGCAGTCGGCGAGCAGCCCTTCCGCGAGGGCGCGGCCCTGCGATCCGGCGTCGCCGGCGGTGAGCAGGTCGGACAGCCGGTGGATGACCATCAGGTTGGCGATGCCCAGGCCGCGGGAGAGTTTCCACTGGGCCTGCATGCGCTGGAGCAGGCCCGGGTGCCGCATGAGGCGCCAGGCTTCGTCGTAGACGATCCAGCGTCGGCCGCCGCGCGGGTCGGTGAGAGCGGATTCCATCCAGGCGGAGGCGCAGGTCATGGCGAGGACGAGAGCGGTGTCGTCGCCGGATCCACCCAGCCGCGAGAGGTCGATGGTGAGCATCGGGCTGCTGGGGTCGAAGGTGACCGTACTGGGGGCGTCGAACATGCCCGCCAGGTCGCCGTGCACGAGTCGGCGCATGGCGTGGGCGAGGTCGCGTGCGGCGTCCCCGAGCCGTCCGGACATGAGGCCAGCGGCCTCGTCGAGTTGGTCGGGGTTGTTGAGGGTGGAGGCGACATCGCCGAGGAGCGGTGTCCGGTCTGAGTCGGCAGCCCGGGTGACCACAGTGTCCAGGGCGACGTCGAGGGCGGTGTGCTCCATCGGGAGCAGGTCCCGGCCGAGGACGGTGCGGGCCAGGGATCCGAGCAGAAGCAGCCGGCGCTTGCGGACCTCCCCGGCCCAGTCGGTCTCCGAGACGGAGGCGGGGCGAGGCGCGGCGTCCAGCGGGTTCAGCCTGCCGGGAAGCCCGGGACCGAGCGCGACGGACATGCCGCCGAGCGCGGCGGCCACGGGCGTCCACTCGCCCTTGGGGTCGCAGGGCACGTAGACGCGGTAGCCGAAGGCGACGGAGCGGAGCGCGAAGCTCTTGGCCAGCGCGCTCTTACCCTGTCCGATCACCCCGGCCAACAGCACGTTCGGATTGGTGAAGCCCTCGACCTTCCCGTACAGCGCGAACGGGTCGAAGACGAAGCTTGCTTCGGCGTGGACATCGCGGCCGACGTAGATGCCCTCGGCGCCGAGCCCGCCTTCGGCGAGGAAGGGGTACGCCCCGGCAGCGATGGCGGTGGTCATGCGGTGGGCGGGGAGCCTGAGCCGGTTTCCGCGGGCCGACGCAGGGCCGGGCCGTCCACGGGGCGGGTAGTGGGGCGCCGGGGTCTCGTGCTCGGCGGGGGCTGTGCCTGCGGCATGGCCGACGGCTTCGGAACGGGCCTTGGCGGCGGCCTCGGCGAGTCGGCGGCGGGCTGCCTTGCGGCTGGCCCGGTCAGTGCCGTGCGGGGTGAACAGGGGAGAGGCCGAGGCTCGGCGGGCGAACCGGTGGCTCATCAGGGGCCCTCGATTCGGCGGGTGGCGCTCATCGGATGCACGCGGTGGTGTGCGGCGGGCGGTTGAGGTCGGTGGGTGTGTTCTTGCGGCGGACGATGTGCCCGGCGGTCAGATGGCGCTGGCAGATGGTCAGCACCGGCGGTCCCTCGGGGAGCCGTTTGGGCTGGCACTCGGTGGTCTGGGTGCTGGCTGGGGAGAGGGGTACCGGCAGGAGGTGGAAGGCGGAATGAACCTCTGCGGTGGCCTGCCAGAGCCGGGTCTGCGCGGTGGCGAGGTGCCGGCCTGCGGTCGGATGAGAGGGCCGGGCTGTGTCGGCGAGCTGGTCGAGAAGCTGGTGCACGGCGGTGAGGTGGGCGTGGATCACGTCGAGGTGTGTGCGGTCGACCGCCGTGCGCTTGGTCTGTGCGATCTTTCGGTGGTGGCGGATCCCGGCGCTCGCGGCGCGGAGGTAGGGGTGTGCGTCGTCGGGAGAGACGGTGGTCAAAGAGAGCGGTCCTTCCTGCCACCGGCCGGCGGGCAGGGTGGGCGAACGATTCCAGGCCGGGAGGTCGGCGTTCACAGGGCGGTGCGGGCGAGAGGGAGCGCGCCGAGGGTGAAGGCGTCGGGCTGCTGGTAGTTGAGGCGGCGCAGATCGACGCCGGCGGTGACGGCGGCGGTCTCGATCTGTGCGCAGGCCGCGTCGAGCAGGGCGTCGGTTCCGGCGGTGACGGTGACCAGGCCGGTCAGGGCCACGTCGGCGTGCCCGGCGATGAGTTGCCGTTCACGCTGCTTGACGTCTGCGTATTCGACGGAGTCCTCCTCGCTGTCGACCTGGCCGCGGCGGACGCGTTCGTTGGCGTCGGCGATGATCGCCGCTTTGCGGCGCTGGACGTCGCGGAGCGCGGACTCGAGCCCCTGCGGGACGTAGATGAGGGAGAGACTGCGGCGGACGCCAGTGGTGAACATCAGCCCGTGCAGGAACCCGGCATGCGACTCCGTCCGGGGCCAGTTCTCCACCCAGTACGTGGCGTGGCGCGCGGTGTCGGTGGCGAGCCGGTCGTACTCCTCGACCTGGACGACGGGGCCGGCGGCGGAGGGGTCGGCCTCCGCCCGGCCGGTGTCGGACCACTGCTGCAGGGCGGCGAGGGCCTCGGGGTCGTAGGCGGTGCGGATGACGGCGGCGATCTCTTGGGCGGACAGCCAGCCGGTGACCATGAGGTCGGCGTTGCGGGCGGCATGGGCGATCGAGGAGGTGGTCTGCTGCATGACGGTGAAGGCGCCCGGCAGTCCGCCGCCCGCCTGCGAGATGAGCCGCTTGGCGGCCTTCAGGTCGAGGGATATGGCGAGGTAGGTCTCGTGCGGGGCGGCTGCCGGTCCTGCGGAGGCGACGAGCTCGGAGTAGACCTGCCCGGCGACCGGGGCTTCGGGCCGGCCGTGCTGGGCCCAGTGGCGGGACAGGGTGTCGCCGGAGTCGGGGACGGTGCGTTCCAGGACCTGCACGGTGGCGACGTGTCCGGTGCGGGCGATGCCGGCCAGTGCACGGCCCCAGCTGTTGACGTTCGCGTTCTGGGTGGCCGGGTCGAGCAGGACGAACGCGCGGGACGTGACGCGGGCGACGGCGGTGAGGGTCTGCCGGTGCGGGTCGTGGACGGCCGCGGCGCCGTTGGCGGAGTCGCCGGGGGTGACGACCTTCAGGGAGGCGGCGGTGCCGGGCAGGTGCAGGATGCCGTCTCTCCGCGGCCGGGTGACCGGCCGGGCGAGCCAGAGGGCGTGTCCGGTGCGGCGACGGATCGCGTAGCGGACGACGATCGGCGCCCAGTCGATCAGCGATCGGCCGTGGCGGCGGATCACGGCCAGCGCGGCGACGGCTGCCCACAGCGGGGCCAGTGCCACGGCGCCGAGCAGCCCGGTGGAGATCATCGTCACCAGTAGCAGCGCCAGCGCGCAGGAGACGAGGACGAGTTGGGGGAGAGAAAGACCGAGGAGGATGCCACGGCGGGACCGGTGTGGGAACTTCACCGTGACCGGGGCGACGGAGAGATCAGACAAAGGGCTGGTCCAAGAGACGCTGGCGAGGCCCGAGCGCGGGGAGCGAAGCGCCCGTCCCGCTCTCGGGCATGGCCAGGGCGATCAGAAACTGGTCGGGGGAGGCGGAGGGAATGCCGTGCCGCTGCCGACACCGGCCGTCTGGGAGCCGGAGGACGGCGGGGCGCCCTGCGGCGGAGGCGTGGTGGACGGCGGTGTGGAGCTCCAGCCACCGACCTGACCGGACGCGGCACCGGAGCCGGGATCCGAGCCGCCACCGGTGGGACTCCCGCCGACATGGCCGCTCGTGTCATCGGTGACCCTGGTCGGTGCAGGCTGCACGGCTTTTTCCAGGCCGGACTTGACGGCGTCTCCGTCAGGAGAGGCACCCGAGCCGCCGGACTGCGCGCTCTCTTGGCCGCTGCCTCCGCCGCTCGGGCTGGAGGCGACGTCGCCGGGAAACCCGCCACTCCCTGGGAGCGAGTCCGGTCCCTGCGGAGCGGCCCCGGCTCCCGCGCCCGCTCCGGCTGCCGCACCGCCGGTTCCTGCGGTGGCCGCCATCGCGGCTGCCTTTCTCCCGGCGCGCTCGGCGTGCTGCTTGGCGAGCTGCGCACCGGCGCCACCGGCACGGTGCAACGTTTCTCCGTCGGATCCTTCAGCGGCCCAGTGTACGAACTTGAAGGTCGCGTAGGGGCAGAGCAGCACCAGGATCATGATCACGATGCCCGCGAGGGCATCGGCGAGTGCGGCCAGGCCGTCCGTGGCCTCGGTCCTGCCCATGGCCGCGGTGCCGAGGACGAAGATGATCGTCATCAGCAGCTTGGAGACGACGAGGGTGGCGGTGGCCTCGATCCAGCCCTTGCGCCACCGGCGTGCGACTTCCCAGCCGCCCCCGGCCCCGGCGAATGCGGCCAGCGTGACCATGACCAGGATGCCGACCTTGCGGACCATCATCACGCACCAGTAGAGGAGTGCTCCGATGGCGGATCCGAGCGCGGCCAACACCATCACGAGCCAGCCCAGGCTGCTGACGGCGCCGAGCTGCCCGACCTTGACGATGCGGCGGACCGCGGACTCGATGTTCAGGTTCGCGGCCTTGAGCAGGCCGGCGGACAGGGCGTCTACCAATTCGATCGCCACGGTGGTCAGGGCGATGGCGGCGAACGCGAAGAGCACACCGGATGCCGTGCCGGTGAATGCCTGCATCAGGGCTTGGCCGTCGCGTCTGATCGCGGCGCGGACGAGCTGGGCACAGAAGGTGGCCACCAGAAGAACCAGGGCGACCGGAAGGATCGTCTCGTAGTTGTCGCGGAACCAGACCGCGTTGAGGTCGACGCGAGTGGTGGAGTCGACCGCCCTGGCCGCGAGGTCGACCGAGGCGGCGGCGAGTTCGCCGGCGCTCCGGGCCATCCAGTCACCGATCGCCTTGCCGGGATCGGAGGCGAAATCCACGGCTTCGCCGACCGTGCAGACCACGTCCGCGAGGGGGAGGTCACAGAACCCCATGGGGACTCCTTTCGGTCAGGGTGCGACGTTCGGGGCGATGGCGACAAGGAAACAGTCGGCCGAGGGCCGGCACTGCACGGCGAGAGTGACGGAGCGGTCCTCCGCCCCACCGCCGCCCTTGGCCCAGGCGATGGTCTGCTTGCCGGTGACGGTCACGGCGTAGATGTACGCCTCGGTGATCGCGGAAAGGTCTTCGGCCAGGGCCTGCTTGAAGGCGGCCGGATAGCGGGCCTCGGCGACGGTGGCAGTGGCGTGCTGCCTCTGGTCGGCCATGCGCGACCACAGGGTCGGGTCGGGCATCTGCGCGGAGACCGAGGCCCAGTCGCCGTACTCGCTCTCCTTCGTCATCCACGTCTCCATGCCGGCGAGCTGCTGTTCGCGGCTGGTGTCGCGGGTGTCGTAGGACCACAGCATCTCGGCTGCGGCCTTGGCGAAGGCGAGAGGATCGGAGATCCGCGGAGGCCGGGGCACTGACCCCGTCTCGGTTCCCGGTTCCTTGGAGGAGGAGGCCGACGATGTCGGGCTGTGCGGTATCGACGGCGCCGGGTCGGCCGAAGAGTAGCCCTGCCCGTTGCGGCCGGTGACGTAGGCGGTCACACCGGCCAGGGCGAGCAGCGACACCAGGGTCACGGCGATCACGAGGATGCGACGGTTCGCCGACCAGTCGATGCCGAGGTTCGAAAGGGAGAACCGGTTCTTCATCACTGGACCTGCGACCCCAGGGCCGAGAAGAAGGCGACGATGCCGTTCGCGGCGCCGAGGCCGAGGGCGGCGCCCGCGGCCACGGTCGCGCCCTTCTTGCCGTTCGCCTCGGCCTGGTGGCCACCGGTGTGGTGGCCCCAGGCCCACACCGCCAGGCTGACGGCGAGGGCACCGACGACGGCGATGATGCCGAACATGTTGATGGAGCTGACGACGCTTTTCAGGACGGAGAGCCCCGGCAGGCCACCGCCCTTGGGAGTGATTCCGGGGTCGAAGGCGAGATAGAGCCGGTCGGCGAGAGATGTCATGGGTGCGGCAAGGCTCCTTGCGTACGCAGGCCAGAGGGCAGAAGTGAGGAACGAAAGGGGCGGGCCGGACGGAGATCGGCGTTACAGCACGCGCCGCACGGTGAGGACGGCCCAGTCCTTGAGCGGCGTGATGCGTACGGGTCTGCCCGTGCGCGGGGCTTCGATGACGAGTCCCTCGCCCAGGTACAGGCCGACGTGCTCGGGGCGAGCGGCGGTGCCGCGGCTGAAAATCAGGTCACCGGGCTTCATGGCCTTGACGGAGACGGCTCTGCCTTCGTTGACCTGCGTGTACGTGGTACGGGTGAGCTGGATGCCGGCCTTGGCGTACGCCTGCTGCATCAGCGAGCTGCAGTCACAGCGGCCCATCGGGTCGGGGCCGTGCGGCGCGGTACAGGTGCCGCCCCACTGGTACATCGTGCCGAGTTGATGCATCGCCCAGACGATCGCCTTGCGGGCACGTGGGCCGGCGTCCTTGGGGATCTTGTATCCCTTCGGGACGGCGCCTTCCGGGATCTTCCCGAAGGACGAGCCGTCCTGTGTGGTGCAGTCGGACAACGAGGGTGCGTCGTCGGCCTCCTGGCCGGCATCGTCACCGGCGCCGGGGAAGGTGGCGGCGATGGCCTTCTGTAGTGCGGTCGCCAGCGGCTCCCACTGGGCGTAGGCGTCCGGATAACCGGACTTCTGCACGGCTTGGGCGGCCTGTGTCACGGTCAGCTGCTGCCAGCCGCTCACCTGCAGAAGCGCCTTGTAGAACCTCTCGGACGCGTAGACGGGATCGCGGACCTGCTCGGCCGTGCCCCAGCCCTGGCTGGGCCGCTGCTGGAACAGGCCGAGGGAGTCGCGGTCCCCGTAGGCGAGGTTGCGCAACCGGGATTCCTGCATGACGGTGGCGAGAGCGACGATTTGCCCGCGCTTGGGCACGTGGAGACTGATCCCGGTGGCGACGATGGTCTGTGCGTTCGGGATCTGCTCACCGGGCAGGTCCAGGCCCTCGATGGCGATGTCGGAGACGTCCGCGCCGTCGAGGACCTTGGTGACCTGTTCGGTGACCTTGTCGGTGTCCAGGTCGGGCAGGCACTGAAGGGACGCGCTGCTCTGTGCTGCGGCTTCGCTGGACGTGGCCATCATCATGGCCGCGCCGCCGAGGAGGAAGGGGGAGAGGACGACGACGCCGATGCCGGCGGCGAGCGCCTTCAACCTGCCCGGCTCCCTCGCACAATGGAGGACGCGAGCAGGGGCGGGTAACGAGACGTCACGAAGGTCTCCTTCAGAGATGATGTCCGGCGTGCCGCGTACGCGTGGAGACGGATGGAAGGGCGCGGCGGTCGGGGTGGGCGATCGGGAGGCGCCGGCCTGCGGGCGAGTTGCCGCTCTGTCTGCGGGCCGGGGTAGCTACATGTGCTGGGGCAGAGGGTGCCTCCGCGAAGCGTGGTGGAAGGCGCCGGCGACGGTGTGCGTTGGGCGGTTCCAAAACAGTAGGCCCGGATCGGCGGTTGACCAAGAAGTCGTCCTGAGGGATCGAAATCCGTACCCCTGGCAGGAAACTTCTTGGTGAGCGGTCAATTCGCCCCTACAGTTTTGGGACTTCCTTCGCTCTCCGGTTCGCGGGTTTCCGGGCTTCTGCATGCCCGATTTCCAGCCTGCCCGGATTCTCCTGAGCGAGGGGTGCCCTCTCGAATCCCTTACGTCCGAACCCGAATCGGGGTACCTCTTTGCCTTTTTCCCTTCACCAGGGTGACGCCCTGCGCGTGCTGGCCACGCTGCCGGACGACTGCGTCGACTCCGTGATCACCGACCCGCCGTACAATTCCGGCGGCAGGACCGCCAAGGAGCGCACGTCCCGCTCGGCGAAGCAGAAGTACACCTCCGCCGACGCCAAGCACACCCTGCCGGACTTCACCGGCGAGAACATGGACCAGCGCAGCTACGGGTTCTGGCTGACCCAGATCATGACCGAAGCCCACCGGCTGACGAAGACCGGCGGGACCGCCCTGCTGTTCACCGACTGGCGCCAACTCCCCATCACCACGGATGCGATCCAGGCCGCCGGATGGCTGTGGCGCGGGGTGCTGGCCTGGCACAAGCCGCAGGCCAGGCCGCAGAAGGGCCGCTTCACCCAGAACTGCGAGTTCATCATCTGGGCATCGAAGGGCCCGATCGACGGCTCCCGCAATCCGGTCTATCTGCCCGGCCTGTACTCCGCTTCCCAGCCGTCAGGCTCGAAGCGGCAGCACATCACGCAGAAGCCGGTCGAAGTGATGCGCGAACTGGTCAAAATCAGTCCCGAAGGCGGCACGGTGCTCGACTTCTGCGCCGGCTCCGGCTCCACAGGTGTCGCCGCCCTGCTGGAGGGACGCGACTTCATCGGCGTGGAGAAGACCGAGCACTACGCCGGTATCGCGGCCGACCGGCTGACCGAGACCGTCCGTCAGACCCTGACCCAGGACGACGTCGAACTGACCGTCTGACACCACCGCAGCCCACCAGCCGGTGCCGGCTCATTGGTGCCGCATTCTCCCGACAGCCACGGTGCAAGGAGGCCCTGCCTCGTCATGTCCGAACCCGTAAACCCGCCCGATGAGGGCGAGCTGGAGCCGGTTCGCATCCCCGATCCCCACCTCGAAGAGATCGAGGCCAGCGTCCGGAAACTGATGGAGCAGTCCGCCCAGCAGACCCAGCAGCTCGACCACCTCGCCTCCGTCCCCGCACCGCACACGGGTGTGTCTCCGTTCGCCGCCTTCGGGATGCCGGGCCTCGGCGGGCCACCTTCGGCAGCGCCGCCGGAGCCTCAGCCGATCCTGGAGCTGGAGGGTGAGGAGTACGAGGACGAGCTGGACGCCCTGTCGGACTGGGTGGACGACTTCCTGCTGCCCGTCTACGGGACCGAAGTCACCACGGCCGCCCCGTGGTGCCTGCGGTGGCAGGAGCACAGCGAGGTCGTGGCCTGGTTGCACGCGCTCTGGCTCGCCTACCAGCAGCACAAGGACCCCGAGGCCGGACTGAGCGGTCTGCTCGTGTGGCACCGCGACTTCCTCACCCACACCATGGTCGCCGTCAGAGGGCCGGGCGGGCCGTTGTCGGCGTGCATGACCTCACCGGACCGGCCCGCGCACCGCCTCCTGCCCGGCCCGCCGCCCTCGGCCCGCACGGAGAAGGCGAACGCCTCGGATGCGAGCGTGCCGGGCGAGTCGACGTCATGAGCGCCGGGCGGCAGCCGGCCTTCGGGCTCAGCTTCGACCCGCGTGCTCTGACCGACCTCGTCCAGGCCCCCAGTGACATCCGCGACCTCACCCTCGCCTACCTGCAGGAAGTCGTGAACACCGAGCGCTTCGGGACGAGACTGACCGGCGACCTGGAGGGCTACCGCAAGCTGTTCGTGGACTCCCGCAAGGAGTGGCGCGTCGTCTACGGCATCCGTACGGCGCCCGAGACGTCCGCGCACCGACGGGAGATCCACGTCGTCGCGGTACGACCCCGGGCCGGCAACGACGTCTACGACACCGTCGGCAAGCGCCTGGGGATGAACCGCCGGCCGCTCAGCGCCCGGACCCACGCGGCCCGCTCCCGTTCCCCACAGCTCACCACCCGCGGGCCCATTCCGAAGCCCGGACCGCTGCCCTCCGCGATACCCGGCCCTCCCCGTCCGGCTCAGGCCCTCACGTACCACCAGGCCCGCTGACCTGAAGAGGCACCCCACGCAGCCCCACTGACCCCACAGCCCCAGCCCCGCCCACCGAAAGGGCCCATGTACCCACCCGAACCCGACCTTCGTCTGGACGGCTTCGAAGCCGCCGACGAGCAGACCCGGGAAGCGTTCTGGCGCGCGATCCAGATCGAGCAGACCGAACTCACCCCGCTGGCCGAGCATCACGCACCCGACGGCGCGAGCTACCACGTCCTCCACAACGGTGCCGTCACCTGGGGCATCCCCGGGGAGCCGCAGCTCGTCGCCCTGCACCTGCAGCGCGACCTGGAGGCGAAGAGGTTCCGCTTCGCTCACGCGACACTGCCTCTGCCGGCCATGGCACAGTCCTGGCTCATCCACCGAGGCTGCCCGCCCAAGGAGATCAGTCTGGCGCCCGGCATGGGAACCACCCCGGCGGACGAGACGACCCGTGCGCTGGAACAGCGGCTCATGAGCGACGGCGGTCACTTCGTCCTCCTGCACAGCTACACCGACGACGACCCCGAGAACTCCGCAACCTTCGTGGTCCTGCGTTCCCTGGACGAGCGCAGCCCTTCCCCGTTTCGGGTGCTCCACGAGGATGTGGACACCGACTCCTGGACCCACACCCTGCGCGAGGGCGGCTTCGCCACCTGCTCAGAAGCCCTTCAGTGGTGCGACGACGCCCTCAGCGGCGAGGCTCCTTCTCTGCCGCCGGTCCAGCCCACGGTCCGGCCCGTCCCGCGAGCGGACTATTCCCTTCCGGCTCCCGCACAACGCCCCGCGGGCCGCAGCCGCTGAACTCAGGCCTGGGAAAAGGCCGGAAATATAGACGACGATCACCGGTTGGCCAAACCGGCGAATCCACGGACTCTAGTAGCGGCCGACGGGGCGAACGCCCGGTCCGCTTCTCTCTGCTTTTCCCCTTTTCCCGTACGAAGGTTACTTCCGCATGCGCCCATCCCGAATAGCGCTGTCCGCCGCCGTCGCCGGAGTGTTCGCCCTGCCGATCGTGTCCGCGACGGCGGCCACGGCTGCTCCGACATCCACGCCGAGCACGATGCCGACCACCCGGGCGTGCGACCGGACCGGCCCCTGGAGCATCGGCACGCAGACCGTCGACATCCGCTCCAAGACATCGGCCAAGTCCACCCGGCTCGGCATTCTCCACCGTGGCGACCGTTTCACCGTCCACAAGACCAGCGGGAACCGGCACCACGTCACGGACACGACCACCGGCGTGAAGGGCTGGATCTCCGGCACCTACGTCTACCGCGACATCCGTATGCGCCTCGAGTGACCGGGGTTCGAACTTCGCCTGCCTGTATCCCGTGTGTCTCCCAGGAAGGAAAGCCCTGTGTCCGACGACGCAGACGATGTCGTGGGCGTGCTCACCGAGCAGATCGAGCAACGCTTCGGCATGAACATCGAGACGCTGAAGGCCGCCGTCACAGCCGCCCCGGACGCCAATCGCCAGGCCACCGACGTCGTGCGCTGGCACGGTCTGCTCACCGAATCCCAGACCGTACTGGAGCGCGCGGGGGACGACCTCCTGCGTGCTCTGGAAACGCAGCCCAGCGAGGTCGACGACCCCACCATGGATCTCGCCCACCGCGTCAACGCCGCCGTCTCCACCCGTGACGGGCGTGCCATGGTCGTGCGGTGGCTGCTCGACCCCGACGCACCAGGCAAACGGGGCCCCGCCGCAGACCGGCTGGCCCGCCTCAACCGCAGTCAGTGACCAGGGACGGCCGTGCCCACCCGCACAGCGGCCCGGCCCGCGACGGCGCTGGCCGTCGGCCAAGGAGCCCTGCGATGAGCATCCGAGACAAGCCCTGTACCCAGGACACCCGACTCCACGAGGTGTTCGGCGTCCCGGTCACCGACCTGTACACGCAGGCCGCCGACCCGAACGCCTCCGCGGCCATCACCCGGGCCCTGGAACTGCGCAGCTTCCTCGCCCTGGCCGAGGAACAGGTCGCCCGGGTCCGCGACCGCGTGCACAAGGCGATGGCGCCCGAGCGCGACATGGACGAGCTGTCCGCGACCGATCTGCGGATGGACACGCAGTGGCTGGAGACAGCGCTGTCGGCCCGTGACGGCTACCGCGCCGCGCTGGACGACCTGCTGCACACCATGCCCCCGCTCCACGCGCAGGCCCGCCCTGCCCGATTCGCCCGGCAGACAATCACCACCACCCTGCCCCCGGCCTCCGCCGCCCCGGCACCCGCGCATGCCGGGGCGGCCCGCAGCCGACGACGATGAGAGCCCTCGCCGATTGCCCCATCCCACCGCCGCTGAGATCGCCGCGCGGATCGAGGGCCTGTACGGCGTCGAACTGCCCGGCCTCGAAGCACACGCCCAGGACCAGGCTCCCGGCATGCTGGCCGCTCTCCTCGGCAGCCACCGCACCCTGGCGTTCGCCGAACAGAGCATCGCCGCGCACCGAGAGCGGCTGCAGCACCTGACCCATCCCGAGCGGCAGATTAGCGCCCACGAGGTCTCCCACATCCTCGACTGCGCCCGCCGCCTCGCCGAAGCCGTCGCCGTCCGCGACACGCAAGCCGCAACCGCCGACGCGGTCCTGCGCAGCCTCGGTCGCGCGCCGGCACCGGAGCCGCCCACCGCCCCTGCGGCAGCACCCGTTGCCGTTCCGCCCAGACCGGCCGCGAGCCCCGCCCCGAGCCGCTGACCCGACAGCGCCCGGCCTTCCGCATCCCAGGAGTTCACCCCCTTGGCCATCACCGGTCTGCCGCCCGCCGACGACGCCGACGTCGCCCGGGTCACCGAAGCCCTCCAGATGATCACCCCGCGTTGGAACGTACGGATCCTCCTGGCCCTGAACCAGCCGCCCCAGCGCTACATGGAGATCGCGGCCAAGCTGCCGTACCTCCAGAGCGGCCAGCTGCATCCCAAGATCCGCTCGCTGTGCGACGCCAGCCTCGCCGAGCGCACCGAACACTCCGCGCGTCACGTCACCTACGGTCTCAGCACCCGGGGCCGACAACTCTTGCCGGTGCTTCCCGTGATGGCTGCCTGGGCCGAGGAACATCTGGAGAAGCCGGAGCAGCCGCTTTCTGTGATCGAACAGGTCGAGGACAGCCTCACCCTCCTCGCCCGCCGACAGGCTGCCGCGATCCTCTGGGTGCTCAAGTCACGGCAGGAGGTGACTGCTCGGGCCCTGGCCCGCATCGTCACCCCCGACGGCTACTGGACCAACATCTACCCGCCGCTGCGTCAACTCATCGATGACGGCCTGGTGATGACTGCGGGCAACGGGCAGCCCTACCGCCTCTCGCGGGCCGGTGAGGCTCTGGGGCCCGTTCTCGGAGCCCTGTCCATGTGGTCCGTCGGACGGCCACTCGACCACGCCGCCCGGCATCCACTCTGGGGGCGAGCCGCCCCCGGACCCGCGACTCCTGCTCCCGCCTGGACCAGCCATCAGCCCATGATCCCCGCCCCTGCCGTACCGACGCAGCCCGCACACCGCCCCGGCTGGCAGCCCAGCGAGTTGTTCTCCCATGCGACCCCCGCCCGAGTGAAGGCCGCTCTGCCGACCGGGGGAGCCCGCCGATGATCCCCGCTCTCTCCCACCAGCAGCTTCACGCCATGTGTACGGCGCTGTCCTCCGCAAGCCTGATTCGCCTGGTCAGCGAGATCGACGACCACGGAGCGATACCGGTGCGTGGCCTGGCACGCACCCTCGCAGACCTCTCCACCCGCCAGATCCGCCAGGCCATCGAGCAGGCAGACGTTCTCGGACTCCTCACCCGTACCCCCGGCAGCGTGGGCCTCTCGGCAGCCGGCCGGGATCTCGCCGACGTCTATGACGCGACCGCGAGGTGGGCCCGGCGGCACAACTACCCGGCTCCGCTGTGTGACTTCGCCGGACGGATCCAGCACACCTTCGCCCTCCTGGGCACGACGGCAGAGGGCACGCAGGACTCCGACGGTGAGCGCGATGCAGAACTCGGCCGTATCCACCGGCTGATGACCGAGTGGGTCCACACTCATCAGCGAAACCGCAGCACCCATGGCGTCGCCGCGTGACGTCTGCCCCTGGCCTCCTGCGCGGGATCTACCTGCCGCGCAGCGCCGACGGTGCCGCCTTCGCGATGGCCACCTACGGCATCCCCCTCCTCGTCCTCGCTGCTACCGGATCGGCCGCGCTGACCGGCCTCGCCTTCGCGCTGGAATGGATTCCGCGCGTTGCGGCCTTCACCGTGGCCGGCACCGTCGTCGACCGTCATGGCACGGCCCGTGTCTTCCGGGCAGCCTGCCTCGCGCGGGCCCTGATCGTGCTCGCCGCCGCCGGCGTCCTGATCGCGCTCGACGCCGGGTCGCCGGCGGTGACCGTCACGGTCATGCTGCTGGCCGCGTCCACCGGCCTCCTCACCGAGTTCAGCCACGTGGCCGCCGAGACCGTCGGCGGCGCAGTGAGCCGGAGCGCGGGTGCTCAGGCCCACCGGGTGCAGTCCGTGCTGCTGGGCATCGACCAGAGCGCCATGCTCGCCGGACCGCTGGTTGCCGGCCTGCTGCTGGAGCACGGCGGGCCGACCGCCATGCTCGGCACGCTCGCGGCCTTCTCCCTGCTCGCCGCCGCCCTCGGATCCGGCGAGCGGAACACGCCGATGAGCACGGTGTTGGCCAAGGGAGGACTGCGGACGGGGTGGGCGACACTGCGCTCGCTGCCCGTCCTGGCCTGGCTGGTCGGCGGCCTTGTGGTCTCCAACACGGCCATCGCCGTTCTGCAGGCGGCCATGCCGGTGATCGTGGTCACCGAACTGGGGCGCTCCAGTGCGGACGCCGGACTCATCTGGTCCGCCGCCGCCGTCGCCTCCCTGCTCGCCATCACCGCAGCCCGCCGGGCGATCGACCGCTGGGGCCTGTGGCCGGTCGGTGCCGCAGCCTCCGTGCTCGCTGCCGGAGCGACCCTCGCCGTCTCCCAGGCGGATACCTACCGCAGCTACCTGTTGTTGATCGCCGTCCTGATGGCCGGCGAAGGCGGCCTCACCGTCGTCTTGCGCACCCTGCGCTCCCACCTGATCCCGGCCGACGTCTTCGGCAGCACCCTCAGCCTGACGATCCTGCTGCTCTTGCTGCCGTTCCCCGCCGCCGGACTGCTCGTCGCCGCCCTCCCACCCTCCCAGCTCGGGCACGCCGTCACCGTCGCCGCGCTGCTTCAAGCAGCCGGTCTCGCAACCGCCTTCATCCGGTTGCGCACCCTGCCAGCCCCACTGAAACCGGTGCCTTGACCCTCTGCGCGACAGGGTCCCTGTCCCTCATGCCCACCATCAGCCAGGACGGACTGCCCGGCCTTTGCCTCCCTCTGAGGGCCGGCCATCACCCGCAGGCTGCTCGCCGCTCACCCCGAGTGGGCCCTGCCATCGAGGTCCGCCGCCGGCGCAGCCCGTGAACGGCAGAGCAGGCAGACATCTTCCACCCCCTGAACTCTCAAGGAGCCTGTTCTTGTCCGACCGTCCCGTTGTTCTGCTCGTCGCTTCCGCAGACATGGAAGCCGAAGGCTACCGGGGCTACTGCCTCGAAAGCGTCGCTGCCGACTACGACGTCGTCCTCATCACCGACGAGGAGCCGTCGTGGGAGGTCCCGTACATCCGGGACTGCATGGTCCTGCCCGACCCGACCGATCAGGCGGCACTGTTCTCCGCAGGCCGATACCTGGCCCAACGCCACGATATCGCCGGGGTGTTCACGTGGACCGAGTGGTACCTCGTCCCCGTCGCCCGCCTCGCACGCTGGCTCGGCCTGCCGACCACCGCCCCGGAGGCGACGCAGGCATGCCGCAACAAGGCGACCGCGAGGAGCCTGTTCGCCCGCCACGGTGTCCCGTCGGCCGCATCGGTGAGCGTCCGCACTCTCCACGAGGCGCAGACCGCGGCCGAGCGGATCGGCTACCCGGTCGTCCTGAAGCCGGCCGCCCACGCGGCCAGCATCGGCGTGATCCGCGTCGATAACCCCGGCCGGCTCACCGCCGCCTACCCATTCGCCGACCGGGCCGCTGGCCTGGGCCTGGAGAGCACCGACGTGCTGGTCGAGGAGTACCTCGACGGCCCCGAGGTCTCCGTCGAGTGCGTCACCTACCAAGGCGAGACCACCGTCGTTGCCGTCACCCGCAAGACCGTCAGCGACCCGCCGTACTTTGAGGAACTCGCGCACTCCGTCGATGCCGCGGACCCACTCCTCGCCCAGGTCGCCCCTGCCGCACGGGCCGCGATCCGTGCCCTGGGGATCACCGGCGGCGTCAGCCACGTCGAGATGCGCCTCGTCGGCGGACGGCCCCGGCTCGTCGAGGTCAACGGCCGACTGGCCGGGGACATGATCGGCCACCTGGTCCGCCTCGCTACCGACATCGACCTGCCGCGCGCCGCAGCCGACATCGCCTGCGACCGCGTCCCCGACCTCACCCCGACCAGGTCCTCCGCCGCCGCGATCCGCCTGATCTACCCCGACACCTCGGGCATCCTCACCCGCCTCCGCCTCGACGGGCCCCGCCCGCAGTGGCTGGAGCGCGTCCACTTCCAGCACCATCCGGGCGACGAGCTGGTCCTGCCCGGCGACGGCGGCGACATGTTCACCGCGCGCATCGGCTACGTCATCACCACAGCGCCCACGGCAGAGCTCGCCCAGTCCCGTGCCGAACAGGCCGTTCGTGCCCTCGGCATCCAGATTTCTCCCCGCACCGCGGGCGAGACCTCCCGCAGCGGCCCGAACGCATGACCCGGACCACCGACTCCGTCCGCCGCAGCCGCAGCCTGCTGACGGGGTACTTCTTCGGCCTCGGGGCGATCATGGCCGTCTGGGGGGCCCGCATGCCGGCCGTCCAGCAGGCTGCCCACCTGAGCACCGCGCAACTGTCCCTGGTCCTGCTGGCCGCCGCCCTCGGCATGGTGGCGGGACTGCAGGCCGGGGGCCGGCTCACCCGGCCTGAGCGCCTGCCCGCGCTGCTCACCTGCGGCGCGGCCGGTCTCGCCGGCTGCCTGGCCCTCCTCGGCCGCTGCGACGACCTGCCCTCGCTGCTTGTGGCCGCGCTCGCCTTCGGGGTCACCCATGGCGTGCTGGACGTCGCCGCCAACTCCGCAGCGGTGCGCTGCCAGAACGCCTACGGCAGACCGATCATGTCGTTCCTGCACGCCGCCTACTCCCTCGGCGCCCTCGCCGGTGCCGCCCTGGCCGCGATCACCGCCCACACCACGCACCGCACCCTCTTCCTGATGACCGGCCTGATCCTGGCCGGCGCCGCGCTGGCCGCCGCCCCGGCAACCCGGACGCTGACAGGCACCGACCAGTCACCGACTCCCGCGGGACAGGATGAGACCGGGGTGTCGCTGCCGTCCGCCAAGCTGTGGCTGCTGGGGGCGTTGGCTGCCGCCAGCCTGCTGGGAGAAGGAGCAGCCGCCGACTGGGCGGCCGTCCACCTGCACAGCCTGGACGCATCCGCCGCGGTGAGCGCCGCCGCCTTCGCCCTCTACAGCGCGGCCATGGCCGCCGGGCGGCTGACCGGCGACCGGCTCATCGCCGCCTTCGGACCCGCTGCCGTGGTGCGGGCCGGAGCCGTCCTCGCGGCGGCCGGGCTGACCACCGGCGTCCTCGCCTCCACCACCTCTGTAGCCCTGGCCGGCTGGGCACTCTTCGGACTCGGCCTGTCCACCACGGTTCCCTGCCTGATCAGTGCCGCCGGCGTCGGCGGCCCGGGCGCCGTCGCCACCGTCGCCGTCACCGGCTACCTGGGCCTGCTCGCCGGGCCCGCCCTCATCGGCGCCATCGCCAGCATCACCACCCTGCCCACGGCACTGCTGCTGCCCGCACTGCTCGCGGCCACCGTTGCCGTCCTCGCCCACCGAGCCCTGGAGAAACCCACCCCGTGATACCGGACACCGCCGCCCTCGATGCCGTCATCCTTGACTACAACGGCGTCATCGGCCTCCAGCCCACCCCCAGCCAGTGGCTCCGCCTCGCGCGCACCGCATCCTGGCCCGAGGACGACCTCACCGGCTTCCAGCGCGTCTTTTGGAGCGCACGCGAGCCCTACGACGCCGGCCAGCTCAGCGACCTGGCGTACTGGACCAAGGTCCTCGGCACCCACCCCGGCCCCCGCCTGCTGCGCGAACTGCGCACTATGGACACCGACATGTGGACCGCCACCGACGACCGCGTCCTGGACGTCCTGCACCGCACCCATCAGGCAGGGCTGCCGATGGTGCTCCTGTCCAACGCACCGCACTACCTCAGCGACGTCCTCGACGCCACCGACTGGCGCCGCCACCTGATCACCCGTGCCTTCTACTCGGCCCGGCTGGAGATCTGCAAGCCCCACCCGGACGCCTACCGGCACGCCCTGGCCGCCACCGGCGCCAGCGACCCACAGCGCGTGCTGTTCGTCGACGACCGCGCCGACAACTGCCACGCCGCCCGGAACCTGGGGCTGCGCGCCCTGCACTACACCGGCCGACCCGACGCCCTCGAGACAGCCCTTCTGCACACCGTCGGCTGACCCATCGCCGTTTCCCTTCTCTCAGGAGCCACGTGCCACCCCACGACGACCTTCACACCATCGACGGGGACGTCTACGTCTCCCCGCGCTACCTCGCCGGCAGCACCGCGATCGGTGACCCCGGCTTCGCCCCGCTCCGCGACCTCGGCTGGGAACTGACAAACGACGACCTCGGCAACGCCTACCTGAACGCTCCCGACCGCAAGGTGCGCTTCGGCTACCTGCCGGAAGGTGAGGACGACGGTCTGTGGCGCATCAACGCCTACCAGGACCCGTTCGGTCCGCCGGTCTGGGGCGTCTGCTTCAACGACTCCAGTCCGACGGAGTTCGTCACCGCCTTCACCACCGCGCTCGCCGAGGCGTACGAGCAGGGCCCCGACACCTACCTCGCCGCCCCCGACCCCAGGAGCAAGGACCGAGGCCCGTTCCTCGCGGTCGCACCGCTCATCAACCGCGGCTGGCAGATCGACCACCCCCGCTGGGGAGTCTTTGCCGTCCGGTCCGCCGACGGGCTCGCCGGACTGGAGTTCACCACCGGAGCCCTCGACCCGGAAACCGAGCTGACCACCCGCGACGCCCGCTGGCAGCTGTGGGCCGGCAAGTCCCTTGACCGCCCCTTCTGGTACGCCACCGCCAGCACCGACACCCCCGTCGCCCTCGTCCGGGCCGTCACCGAATGCGTCTCCGACCTCGCACCCCTGCCCCGATGGCGACAGGACACCCACAGCTACGTCGAGAGTATGGCCCGCCTCACCCCGATCCTCCCACCGCCCCCACCGGCCCCGACGCCGCTCGACGTCCAGCGGGCCGTCGCCCGCCGCACTGCCGCCCTCCCCGCCACCAGCGTCCCGCGCTGGAGCACCACCAGCCGACCGGCCCTACCGGGCCCCCGCCGGTAACGCCAGCACGACCTCGACCGGAGACCCCTCTTGTCCCTGCAGGCCCCCGAGTTCTTCGCCGAACTGTGCCTCCCCTTCACCCACAGCACCGTCGTGGGCAACACCTACTACGCGACCCCCGTCGCGGGCGCACCGCTGTGGCTGCGCATCGGCTTCACCGACACCATCCACGCGGACACCTACGGCGGCCTGCGCCTGACGGTCCTCCACGCGAACCGGGGCGAGATCGATGCGGTGGCACTCAGCTTCGTGGATCACGGCACCTTCCACCGCCGCGACGAAGCCCACCACACCTCCGCGAACAACAAGCAGTACGGCACGTTCGACAAGCACCATCGCCCCGGCCAGCCGCCGTGGGAGGGCGCCGTCACCACCGGGCTGCGTGATGCCATCGAGCAGTACACCGCCGTCTGGTTCCCCGGCGTGTGGCAGGCATCGACGCCGAGCCACGCTGCTGGCCGTACCGCTCACAAGACCGTCCTGCCTCCTCCGGGTCCAGGTCCTGGCCGGACCCGATGACCTCCCCACAACCTGATCAAGGAACCCCCTTTCTCGTGCACGCTCGTATCGTCCGCGGCGCCGTCCGATCCGCTGCACTCGCCACCGCGGTGACCAGCACCCTCACCTGGGCGCCCACCGCGACCGCTCAGCCGACCGAGCCAACGCCCCCTGTCTCTACAGCTCCCACCGAGACTCCCGCCCTCGACGCCGGCAGCATCGCCATCACCAAGACGGACTCGGCCGGCGATCCCCTCGCAGGAGCCTCGTTCCTCCTCCTGGACCCCGCCGGTCAGGAAGTCGGACGCGGGAAGACCGACGCCCGGGGGAAGCTGACCTTGAGGTTCCCCGGAGGACTGGACAGATGTCGCCCGGGTTCACCTTGTCCGGCTTCGCTGATTGTTTTCGGCGGCTCGCCGGGTGAGGCGGATGTGCAGCTCTCGTGCGGACTCGCTCACCAGCTGTCGGGTGCGCTGCCCACCCACGCGATCGGCCGGCCTTCGCTGTTGCGGCCCCAGTGCGGTTCCTCCATCGAGGTCTCGTGACCGTCGGGCAGGACGCAGAGCCGCCCCCAGCGCACGGGCCTGGTCGCACTGGGCCTGGGATGGCTGGAGACGGGCACCCAGTTCCACACCGAACTTCCGTATCGGCCGCCTCGACCTGAGCCCGCGCTGGCTGCCCGCGGCGACGCGTGTCCTTCCGTCGGTCGGCGGGGAGCAGCGCCCGTCCTGGTGTCACGGTTGGGGTGGGAGGCTTCTTGTCACCGCGGAAGTGCTGAGGAGCTGGACGAGGAGCACCGCGATGTGGACGGCGGCCTGGGCGGCTTCCGGGGTGATGGGTGCGCTGGTCTGTCCTCCGGGGTGTCGGTCGCGGTGTCCGTGCCAGAGGAGTTTCATGAGGGAGAGGATCGTGTCGACCTTGGCGGGGACCGCATTGTTGTCGAGGATCACCATCGAGTAGGTCGTTCCGTTGCGATCCAGTTCACGGATGACGGAGCCGAGGGTCGCCCGGGGATCGGTGCTCGCGTACAGGGGGATCGCGACATCTTCTACTGCCCGCACCGCATCGACGTAAGCGCCACTTGAGTCGGGGTGCAGGGCGTACGCCTTGGCCCAGGAACTGCGTAGATAGAAGCTGGCGTCGCCGCGGCCGGAGGATTCGGCCTGCTGCATGGCCATGACGGCGGAGTCGGCGACGGTGGCGTCGACGACCCGCTCCAGGCCGGCGTGCGAGACGTCGTCGGCCTCGCGAACCTGGTATGCGGAGGCGGCATCGCCGAGCAGTGCGTCCAGTGTGTCGACCGGATCCACGAACGTCGCGGACTTGGAGAATATTGCCGCCAAGGGAGAGGCTGCGTTCGGGTGCTTGACGAGGTACTCGTGATGGGCGACCTCGCCGACCTTGAGGTAGAGCAGACAGTCGACGACATCGAGAAGCAGGCCAGCGGGCACCCTGGACAGATCATGTGCGCTCGACGGGAGGCGGCTGTTGTCGAAGACGTGAGCGTCGGCGTTCAACTTCAGCGCGGCTACGACGCGGTGGACGAGCGATTCCGTCACCACCGAATCCCGGATCCATGATCGCAGTCCCGGTTCCAGGTGCTCGGGAACTCCTTCATGGACCGTCCGGTCGACGGGAAGCCTGGCCTCGCGGGCGGAGAGCGGCTGCCACGGTGATGTCGTCATCCCTAGACCGTAGTGCCAGCTAGCGTCACCGCGTGGCTCGATCCTGCCCAAAAGAAAAGGCCGCTGCGCCCAGAACCGCGCCCGCCTCGTACAGGCCCTCTACACGCGGCTGGACCGCCTCACCGAACCCACCCCGGCCGCCACATAGCTCGACAAGCCCTGGTCACGAGGGCACGGGTTCGGTGATTCATCGGACGCGCTCGGGCGGTGCCGTCAGAATCGGAGTAGCAGGCGGCGCGCCTCTGCCCGGCGGCATCCCAGCAGGGGCACCGGGCAAGGAGGCCGGCGCTGTGGGGTTGAGCAGGTATGCCAGAGGGTGATCCGTCCTGGTGGCTCAAGAGCCGCAGAAAGAGGGCACTTTCGTGAGCATGATCCAACCGGTTGCCAACGGTTTGCGCACCGATCACCCGGTTCCCGGACTGCCGTTCATCAACGACGAGCGGCTGCTCTTGGACAGTCCTAACGCGATCGAGCGGACCGGCCGCGACCGGACCCCCGGTAGCCGATGGGGTTTTCGATGCGTCCCATCTCCACCCCGGCCCACCTGACAGCTGCCCACAGCGAAGCCCCTCCCGAATCCTCCCCGACAAAGCCCCCCAGTGGCCGTCACCGGCCGCCAGCGCGAGGGGAACGCCACCTGGTGACCTTCCGCCCAGGCACACCCTGGCTGCTGGCCGTCTTGTCATGAAAACCGCACGTCGGGCAGTGGATCATCGTTAGGATCACTCGATGGAGAACGACCTTGCTTCATCCGTCCCGGATGCTCCCGTCACCAGCCGGGAGCAGGACGCGGTGCGCCTCCTGCTGTTGATCCGTGGCGCCAGCCAGAAACCCACAGACCTCGACCTCGCTGACCCCGGCCTCGGCAAAGCGGTCGGGGTGGTCCGTACCCAGGTGCGCCTGCAGAAGCTGGACTTCTGGCTGAGGAACCCGGACTACCTGGCCGATGAGCTGCTCACTGACTACGAAACGAGCAAGGAGCCGGCCCTGCTGGAGCTCGCGGGGCAGATCCTGGACTCCGAGGAGCCCGAGGTCCGTCGGTACCCGATGCTGCGCCACCATTTCGGCGCCTACGAGCCGCTTGACGACGCGCTCGCGGTGCTGCGTAGCAGCGGCCTGGTCATGCGACGTCGGCGGGGGACCGTCAACCACGTGCGCCAGCACGACTACTACCTGACCCAGCACGGCGACCAGATCGCCCAGCGCGTGGTGAGTGAGGCACCGGTGTTCTCCTACTACGTCGAGCGGGTCGCCCTGGTGGTCGCCCTGGCAGACGGACTGGGCGGCACCGCACTGAAAAAGCGGCAGTATCTGCAGCGCGAGTACGCCGAAGCGGCACGCGGCACGCGCATCGGATCGGTGAGCACCCGGGCCAGGGCCCGGCTTGAGGCCCTGCGCGCACAGAGCGCCACCAACGACAACGAGGGGGAGTCGTGACCGAAGCCGAGGAGTCTCTTGCGGCCCGGATCGCCCGGCAGGCCAAGAGCAGCGAGGTCGACGTCCGCGACGTCTTTGCCACTTACGGGCTGCCTCTCACCCTCACTCCCGCCCGCCCGAGGGGACTGCGCCTGCACCGGATGCGCGTGGACGGCCTGCGCACCGGGTCCCTTGAGCCGGGCCCGTTCGACACCACGTTCCGCTTCGGCGCCGGGCTGACGGCACTGGTCGCCTCCAATTTGCGGGGCAAGACCAGCGTCCTGGAACTGATCACCTGGTGCCTGCGCGGAACCCCGCGTGACCTCCAATCGGGGGTCCGGAACTGGATTCGCCACCTGGACCTCGACATTGTCGTGGCCGGCCAGCCCCTCGGCTTCCGCCTTGACTGCCTTGACGGCGAGATCGTCAGCGCACAGGTACTGACCGGCCCCGACATCGACTCACTCGAAGCGGCTCGCACACCCGACGACACGGGCCAGATCACGGCTCTCATTACCGCCGGCAGCGCCGAGAGCTATGCCCAGCACATCCAGGCCTTCATGCTCGATCGCCTCGACCTGCAGCCCCTGCTCAACACACTCAACGAGACCGGCACCCAGGCCCACGGATGGCCCGCCTACTACGGAGCAATCTACCTGCCTGCCGGCGGCGACAAGGTGCTGCTCGGCGACCAAATGATGGGCGGTCTGCCCGGCCGCCTGCTCCAGGTCTTCCTGGACCTCCCGGCCGCCGCGACTCTGACCCGCGTACGCGCCGCCCATGACGTCAGGAACTCCACCGTCAAACGCCGCAAAGCCGACGCCCACGACGCTTTCCAGCAGCGCCGCGAGGAACGCGAACGCAAAGAGAGCGAGCTGCGCGAGGCCCGCGCCCGACTGGCCGCGCTGCCGGGCCCCGGCGAGGACGAATCCTTGACCTCCCTGGCCGCCGAAGCGGCACGACGGGCAGGTGAGGTGGCCGATGCTCAGGAGACCTGGGAAGGTCTGATGCGAGTGCACCGACGCGCGGTGGAGCACCGGCGCCGCGAGGAACGCCTGCTGAACGATGTGAGTGAGAGCCTCACCGCCCGGCTCCTCTTCCACGGCTTGGACCCGCAGGCATGCCCCCGCTGCGACCAGGAGATCGCCGAAGACCGGCGCTTGCAGGAACGCGACCACCACGCCTGCGCGGTCTGCGCCCGGCTTGTCACCGGCGAGGACGACAACCCGCAAGAGGTCCAGGACGAGGCACGACTGCGCCTGGAACAGGCGAAGGAAGCCGAGTCCACCTCCCGCCAGGCGCTGGAAGCCACCGAGGCCGAACTCACCCGGCTCACCGACCTGCTTGCAGTCGGCCAAGCACGCCTGCGCGAGGCCCAGTCCGTCCTTCTGCTCCCCCAGCGAATCCAGGCCCAAGAAGAGATCCTGCGTCTGGAAGGAGCGCTGTCCGTTCTCCCCGACCTGCCCGAGAACACCAGCGACCCCTACGAGAGCACGATCGTCAACGTCCTCAAGGCCGGCATCGCCGTCCTGGACACCGACAGCAAGTCCGCCGCCGAGCGATTGTTCGAGGACGTCAACAAGGAGATCGCCGACCTCGGACGCCGCTTCGGCATCAACTCCCTGGAGAGGGTAGAGATCAACCGGGCGGCCCAGCTGAAGGTCATCAAGGACGGCGGAGTCGCCGACTACTTCAGCAAGCTGAGCGCGGGCGAGCGGCTGCGCCTGCGTATCGCCGTGGTCATCGCGTTGCTGCGGGTCGGAGCGGCACACGGCCTCTCCACCCACCCGGGCCTGCTGCTGATCGACAGCCCCAAGGCCGAGGAGATCCAGGACCTCGACGCCCACAGCCTGGTCACGGAACTGGCGAAACTGGCTGACGAGAACAGCTTGCAGGTGCTGATCACCACCGCCGACTTCACCCTTGCCAACGGCGTACTGCCCAAGGACCGTATCGTCGAGGCAGCCGAGGGCCGCCCCATGTGGTGAACAGCCCCTTACCCACGAAACGCACGACCAGGACAGGAGAGGGCGGCATGGGTCTGGCCGAGCAACTCAGCGCCCTGGCCGAACAAGGCCGGGAGATCACGTTCGCCAGCCTCGGTATGCCCGCCGATGCCGTCCGTGCCGAGATGGACACGGTCGCCGCAGGCCCCTACGCCCCCCTGCTGGCCGAAGCGGTCACCCACGCCTTCGACCACGCCGAAGCCGACTGGCATGACATCGCAGGCACATTCCCCGGCGGATTCGCCCGCCAGCCCAGCTTCCTGCACACCACCGCGACCCTCGAAACACTCCTCGCCAGCACCCCCACCACACAACAGCTGGCCAAAGCCCTGAATTCAGCACTCCTCAACGACTTCAACACAGTGACAGGCACCCAGCCACTGCTCGCCGCAGCACGCCTCGAAGGCGCGGTCCGCCTCGCGGTAGCCAAATCGGTCAAACCGTACCAGGTGTGGGGGATTTTGGAGGAACTGGAGCAGAGCGACACTCCAGAGGACCTCACCGAACGCCTGCCTCGCATCATCGGCCTGGGACTGGACAGCTGGTCCAGCCACGAGCAAGCCATCACCGCCACCCTGCGCTCTTACCTCGAACGCCTCTCCAACGACGAAGCCAGTGACATCGACGCCTTCGTCGAACTGGGGTACGACCGACTGCGCACCGCGCTCACCTCCCGCACCGTGGCCGAGGTCATCGACCACCTCCAGGCCGCCCACACCTGGTTCACCACAGCAGACGCCGCCGAGGAAGCCCGACACGACGCCCGCGCCTACGCCGCCACATGCGACGCCCTGCTCGCCTTCACCGCCGGCCAGAGCACCAGACTCAACGAAGCCGCCGACCGGCTCGCCACCACCCTCAATCAGCGGCACGCCTGGAGCTGGGGCATGCACCAACCCGCCTGGCTGCAACCCCAGAAGGCCGCAGAAGTCGCCTGGGAACACCTCGTACTGCAGCTAAAACACGCCGCCGAACACCTGCAGGACACCGTCTGGATGGAACCCTGGGGAGCACTCGACCACGTCCTGACCGCCTACCAGGCAGCCCGCACAGTCTGCCCTGTCGGCTCAGCCGAACACGGCATGTCCCTCCTCGTCGAACCTGCCATCGAAGACACCTTCCTGCGCCAGCAGTCCCTCCTCGCCCAGCTCCGCCGCGCCGTCACCGAACCGGACACCCACCCCACCACGGGCTTCGACCAGGAGGCAGCATCCAAACTCCTGACCCGCGTGGAACAGCAACTGACAGCACGGCCCTCAGGCCCGCGGGAGCACGGAACCACCGCCGGCGCCGAGGAACCGCCTGGCGAAGCGGAGACCGAACGTGCCCACCGCCTGGCCCCCGCGGCAGTAAAAGCGGCTCTCCTGTCGGATCCGTGGGTCATCGGGTTGCGAGTTGACGGCCGGGTAGTTGAGGTCGGTGGCCGCCGAGGCTGAGCATCGCGAGGGCGATGAGGGACTTGGGGTCCTTGAAGCCGAAGGCGATGCGGGTGATCAGTCGGATTTTGGTGTTCATGGACTCGACCAGGCCGTTGCTCAGCCCGTGCTCGGCGGCGGCGGTGATGGCGTCGAAGTGTCTGACGATGCTGCGTTGCAGCTCGACGAAGGCCGCTATCCGTGAGCGGCGGGCCCAGAGCACCCAGTCCCACAGCGCCTCGGTGGTGTCGGGGCCCTGCTTGAGGGCGGTGCGCAGACCTTCCTTGAGCAAGTACGCCCGGTGCAGCAGCGGGTGAGCCTTGGCGATGAAGAGCAGCTGGGCCCGCTGCCCGGCCGTGAGGTCCTCGGGGTTCTTCCACAGCGCGAAGCGGGCTTTCTTCAGGGACTTTGAGCCCCGGGTGGATCTGCCCTTGCCTCCGCGCTCGGCGTTCCACACCTGACGGCGCACGACGTCCAGGGCGTCGGTGGTCCACTGAACGACGTGAAAGGGGTCCATCACCCGTACCGCCTGCGGGCAGCGCTCGGCGACCACCGTGGAGATCCAGTCGGCCGCGTCCGCGGACACGTGGGTGAGCTTCGCGGCGCGCTCGTTGCCCAGGGCGTCGAAGAACTTACGCAGGGTGGCCTTGTCCCGGCCGGCCTCAGCCCAGACCAGACGCCCGGAGTCGTGATCCACCACGACGGTCAGGTACTTGTGGCGCTTCTTGTAGCTGATCTCGTCAATACCGATCCGTCGTAGCCCGGCGAACAGGTCCACCGACTTCTCGACGTCCGCCCAGACCCGGGCGACGATGTTGCCTACCGTGCGCCACCCGGTCCGCATGAGCTGGGTGACGGACGTCTTGGAACAGCAGGTCGCCAGCCAGGCCACCTGCGTGTCGAACGCCAGGGTATGTCCGGCGCCGTGTCTCGCCCAGGGAACCGAGGCGACCACTATGCCGTGCTCGGGGCAGGAGACCCGGGGCGCGTCGGCCTCGAGGAATGCCTGGATGACGCCCAGGTCCAGGGCCCGCCAGCGTCGGCGTCCCTCACCGGCGTCGTACTTCGCCGCCTTGCGCCGGCAGATCCCGCACCGCTGCCTGTGGCCCTTCGCCGGTCGGACATGCGCCACGATCACCAGCTCACCACCGACACCGCCCTCGGGGTCGGCCTCCTCGGCCTCGACCTGCTCGATCAGCGTCTTTTCGACACCGAGCAACCGAACCCATATCCTCTTACTTTGCACGCCGTATCCAGGTTTATTCGTTTCGTACCTTCAGCAGTCGAAACGTACCCCGGGTACGGCGTGTTCTGCGTATCAGCCCTGGTCAACGACCCACGGATCCGACAGGAGAGCCGTAAAAGCACTCGGACGTGACTTCACCGCCCGACTCGCACGCACCAGCACCGACGACGACCTGAAGGCGATCGACGACCTCGCCTATCGCGCAGACCTCACCCGGCTACACAACGCCGACCCCGTCGCGGTGCCGCTGCTCAACCGTCTCCTGGACGGCCTGGAAGCGTTCCCCGACTTCGTCGGAGAGACCCGGCGGACCTTCACCGTCCTGGTCGGCCAGACCGTCCACTTCCTCAGGGCCGCAGCCGACCTGGACACCGCCACCGCTTTCGGCGAAGGGCGGACCGGCCCGGACGGCAAGCGCATCAAGTTCCGTGACTACCGGCGGCGCTTCGACAAAGCGGACGGCGACCTGGTCCCCGTCGAAGGAGACCTGCAGCAGCACTTCTACGTCTGGCTTCTCAGCAGCCAGATCGGTCACCTGGTCCAGGTCGAGGCCGTCAACCGGGCCCTTGGACGGGCCGACATCCTCGTCCACTTCGGATCCCGGCAGTACCTGACCGAGATCAAAAAGAACCACACCAGCAACGATCGGGCCTACCTGGAGAAGAGGTACCTGGCCCAAGCCGCCGAATACACCAACACCACCGCTCCCTTCGGCCAGCTGCTCGTACTCGACCTCACCGAGAAGAAGAAGGCTGGCACCCTCCGCGTCGACGAGCTGACCTGGCTGGCCAAGCACCGCCCGCCGAACGCCCTGATTGATCGCGCGGTCGTGGCAGCCGTCGTCACCGGCAACCGCTACACCCCCAGCGACTTCTCGGCATAGCAACCAGCCCAGGTCGGCCGCGCAGCCACTCACGCCCCCCGCCCCGGACGGGTAGGGGCTTCGCGCTGCCGTGCTTGCCCGCACAGACTTCGGTGAGCCGGTCCGCGTCGCCCTCCGTCACGGCCTGCTCGTAGCGGTCCTGGAACGCCTGGAGACGGGCCCGCAGCTCTATGCCGAGGTCTGTCTCCGCCGCCTCGACCCGGGCCCGCGCCTCCCGCACCCCCGGGTCGGACAGCAGAGCCGAGATGACGTCCTCCGCCTCCGCGAAGGCCCTGGTGCGGGCGTGCCGCCGCACAGCGTCCTGCACGCGCCGCTCTTCCTCGGGCGTAGTCATCACGCCGCTCCTTCCGTGGCCGCCCACTCCAGCCCGAGGCCGGCCAGCGCCCGCAGCTTGTCGACGGTCAGCTTGGTCCGGCGACTCTTGCTGTTGGACAGGAACACCCCGAGCTTGACCTCCGTCCCGTCCGGCAACGCCTCTACGTGGGCCCTGGGGACCTTCACAGAGCCCGTGCGGGCCCTTGTACTGTGCCAGGGCCGCAACACCCCTCTCGAAGGCGCTCACGGGCGCCGTGGACGGCCCCGCGGACACGTCCGGCTTCACCGGGGCCGGAGCGGCGGCGAGCGGGGTGACGCCGACGGCTTCCAGGCGCTCGCGCTACCCCTCCGCCAGGGCCGCCCACACCTCGGGCTTCCGCTGCCGGGCCAGCCACTTGCCGACGTCCATCCCGTGCACAGTGAAGCCGGGCAGGACCTCCGCCGGGCCTTCCTCGTCGCGCACCAGCTCGCGCAGCGCGGCGTAGTGCCGCTGCCACTCCGCGGGCCACGACGGGTTCCAGTCCTCGTCGATCTCCTTCAACGCAGCCTCCCACTCCGGGTGGCCCTCCAGCGCACCCGAGCGGCGCAGGTTGGACAGCCACTGCCCCACCGGCTTGTCCAGCGCCGCCGCCGACCTCGGAGCGCACAGCGTCCAGTGCTCCGCGTAGTACACCCGGGCCGCCGCCAGGTTCTCCTGGAACCGCGCATCGGCCGCCGACCAGGCCATGCCCAGCTTCTCCAGCCGCGCAGCGCGCTTGCCGCTCATCTGCCCGGCCCCGTAGGCCCGCCGCTGCTCCGCGACCCAGGTCCCCAGCGGGAACGCCCCCTCCTTGTGCTCGTACGGAACCCGGGCGTGAAGCTCACGCTCGGTGAACTTCTTGAGCTTCGCCCAGCCGCGCGCCCAGTCCTGCTTCTCCGTGTCGATCACGTTGAAGGACACCCAGTCCGCGACCATCACCGGATCACGCGGAGCCGCAAAACGCAGCAGCAGTCGGGTTTCGTCCTCGTCATCGCCGGGCGCGGCACCGATGTACTCGGACGGCTGCGCGACGTCCTTCTGCGGCTCCTGCGGGATGGCCAGCAATTCGATTTCCTCTTCATCGTGAGCCCGCAGACCTTCAAGGACCTTCACCAGAGGCCGGTACGATCCCGAGGTGAACATATCCTCCGGATTTTCCTCCAGCTGGAGAAATACCGGCACGATCAAAGAGGCGAGCTTTCCCTGTCCCGGCTTCTGACGCAAAGCGCGGCCGACCGCCTGGACGATGTCGTGCGGAGCGCCCTTGGGGTCCAGCAGAGCCACGCTGTCCACCGCTCGGATGTCGATTATCTATAGGTGGGGTGAGCGTGAGCGACGTTTGTTCTGATTGCTAGGCAGGGCGTGCCTAGCACAGGGCGTGGCGTGCGACACCTTGTAGCCTGAGGATCCTTACGGAGACAGGTCGGACTGTGGGCGCGGCATTCCGGAGTAAGGGGCGGCTCAGGTGTCGGTTGTCCGGGGGCGTGGATATAGGTGGACTGTACCTGAGGTGAATTCTTCAATGCCAACGACGCTTTTTGCGTAATGCAAAGAAATTTGTAGTGCTGTGCTTCGCTTCAGGGGTGTGATGTCGGTAATGTCAGGCAGGGAAGCGCGGCAGTTGATGAAAATGGTCTCAAGGTTAGGGAATACCTCAGGTACTAGTTCCAGTTGTGCATCTGAATCTGTGGGCGACAACTGAAGGTGTTTCACGCCATGCATGGGAGGTGCCTGTGCAAGATCGTATTGTGAGATGTAAAGATCCGTCAGCTGAGGCAGTGAGGCTACCTCTCGCCACTCTGCAGGGGTGGGTGTGGAATTGATTACCAGATCCTCTAGGTGCTGCCACTTGGAGACGCCTCGCAGGGGCGTATCGATCCATCTAGCTAGGCGCAGTGCGGTCAAGTCCAACGGTGCGGGCATATCCTCCAGGCTGTCCCATGGGAGGCGGGTGTAGAGGGCGAGTTCCGTAAGGTCCCACAACGAAGCCAGAGCGTCGAAGGAGATTTCGTCTGGGAACTGCAGGAGGCTCAAGCGTGACAGTTGAAGTCCTGCAAGGTCGTCGATGTGTGTGAGCTGGCTGCACTCGGCCAAGGCGAGTTCTGCCAAGGCGGGAAGTTGGCGGACGAATCTCAGGTCTGTCAGTGATTTACCGGAGTAGATGCGCAGTGTATGGGTGTGTTCGGGTGAGAGGTGTTCGATGATTTCCTCAGCAGTGAATTCATCTCGAAATGTGACGTTGAAGTTAGGTTCCAGTAGTCGCAGGGCGTTGCGCTGATCGGGAGTGTTGACGTCCAGACTTAGGTGGTCTTTAAAGGGGCGTAGGATGTCCCGCGCATACTCGTCGGCCTCGAAATTCTCCCAGCCCCCGACTATCGAAGAGGGGGGTGTGTCGGCAGGTAGGGCCTGTGCGAAACGCTGGAGGAATGCGTAGCCATGGTCGCCGCCGATGGCAGCGGCCGTCCGAATTACGGGGCCGACTTCGTCGCCTTCCAGGCTTTGGGGGCCCGGTAGCAAGTCCAGGATGCCGGGTCCGAGTGCGGCAAGCTCCTCTGCTTCTTCCTGGGAGCGTGGCGGCATCAGGTGGCGTGCGCGCTGTTCGACCAGTCTGCGGGCGTCGGGGTCTATTTCGGTGGCGTACTGCAGGCTGGCAGCTGCCAGAAGGTGGAGCCTGGACCGGTGCTCGCTTTCGGCATCACCGCGTTTGACGAGACGGCGAAGGAGGTCGGCGCTTTCGGCTGGGCGGGCGTGGGCAACGGCCATGCGTATGACATCTTCCCACTGGTCGTCGTGGGCGTTGTTGACCAGCAGAGGGAAGTCGTGGGCTTCGATGGCGGCTTTGGCTCCGAGGTAGTCCTGGAAGGTGCGGTGGATGAAGTCGAAGGCGTCCATGGTGGGCTGGCGCAGGAGTCCGCTGCGGCCGACCAGATGGGTGAGGACCTGGTCGGCAGTGCCCTGCTCGGCCACGGCCTGCATGGCCGGCAGTGCGTCACTCACCAGGGCCAGCGCGGTGGCCCGGTCCATCTCGGTCTGTCGGTTGCGGATGAGCCAGTAGGCCAGACGCTGTAGTAGCTGAATGCTCTGGTGTTCGGTGAGTTGAATGCCTTCGGGGACATCGATGCTGCGCTCAAGATCACGGCGTACGAGCAGCATTGAGAGTGCTGCCTCGTAGAGCTCCATACGACTGTGAGGCAGGTGGCCGCGGCGGTCCCGGTGCAGCGCGCAGATGAGTGCACACATCAGGGGTGTGCTGGACAACTGCGCCAGGTCACGCTGAGCACGTACTGTCACTTGGAGCGCTGCTTCGAGATCGTGCAGTTGTGCGCGTTCGGCTTCGGTCGCCGTACTGTGCCGGGCGGCAGTATGCCACCGGCCGACGAAGACGCCGATGTCGGCGGTGCTCATAGGCCGCACCGACAATTCAGTGAAGCGCGACGATGCGAGCCAGCCTTCGGGAACAGCTGATGGCCTTGTGGTGACCACGAAATGTGCCTCCCGGTATGCCGCCAGGAGCTGCTCGAGCCAGTCCCGGGTGGCACCCCGCTGTTCCTGGGGCACCTCGTCGATCCCGTCGACCAGGACGAGCGCCTCACCTCTTGCGAGTACGCCATCGGCCCAACCTTCAGGCTGCGAGGCAGCCAGCGGTGTGCCGACCGCAGACAGGAAATCGTGTGGCCCCGGGAGAGGCCCGCGCCGCACCAGCGTCCGCAGGGGCAGGACGAAGGGGATCTGCCCACGCCAGCCCGCCAGTTCCTCTGGCAGCTCATCGCGTGCCGTCGCGACAGCCAGCCACTGCAGCAGCGTTGTCTTCCCGCTGCCGGCGAGCCCGCGCAGGAGCACCCGTCGGCAGTCGGCCAGCGCACTCTCGGCACGCTTCACCATGACGGGCGGCCGGTCCGCTTCCTCGCCGCCTGCAGGCCAGCCTTCCGGCCGCTCCGCCAGTTCCAGGCTCAAGTAGGCAGCGTCGAGTGGCCAGCGCGCACGTTCCGGCCGGCTCAGGTCCAGCCCTACGACGGTCAGTTGGGAATGCCGCTCTGCCACGTAGTTGAGATACCGCTCCACAAAGGACGGCTCCACCTTCGGCCGCACCGGTCTGCGCACCACTCTTACCGGTGAGACATCAGGCTGGCGCACTGCGGCTTCGCGCAGGGCCAGCATCGGCTTCACATCCGCACCCAGAGCCTTCACCAAGGCCACCAGCGTGGCCTCGGAGGGCACCATGCGGCCGTTCAGTGCCTGGCTGAGCGTTGTCCGCCCCAGCCCGGTCCGCTGCTGCAACCCCCCGATCTGCAAACCCCGCTGCGCCCTGAGGGTGCGCAGCCGCAGCGCGAGTTCCGCCAACGGATCCTCGTGCACGTCCCCCATGTCCTGCTTCTCCGTCCCCCGGGCGACCGTCTTCGTTCATCTTTGTTCGCCCTGAACCCCGGTGAACACCAAAGCCGCGAAATTCCCCGGAGTCACCGTCGTCGACCGTCCCGGGAAGAAGCCATGAACACCTCACCCATCCACCTGATGCTCCTGGTTCTGCTCCTGGCAGTCGTCGCGCTCTTCTGCACCCTCGTAGGAGCAGCGGCCGGCCTGCTTGCTCGCATCGACGGGGCTACCTACGCCAGCGCCCTGCTACGGGGTGCCCTGGCCTTCGCAGGCAGCACCACCCTCTGCCTGGCACTGCTGACCTTCGTCCTGACGGCGCTGTGAACTGACGGATCCGTTGGCGCACCCCCTTCGCTGGCGAGAGAGGGGTGCCCGCTGTGGTGGGCGCCGTCAGTCGTGAGTGCCGGGGAAGCCCGTCCAGCGCCAAGCCGTCGACCGTGGGGTCTGAGTGCGTTGTGGCAAACCGGATCTTGTTCGAGCGGCAGCGGGTGATCATCTGGACGGAGGTTCGGGTGCGGTCGCGGGCATGAGAGAACGGGCCCCTTGGTAGTGACGCGGTTACGACACCAGCACGACCAAGGAAGCCCGTTGCCTGATCAGTTGAGCAGTATCTCTGTGCATGCGTCCACCGCGGTCACCCCTGGGTGTGACTGCTACGTGCACCGGTTCGGTTCGCTCGCTCCGGGACGGCGGGCAGGCTGCTATCCGAGTGACATGACGGATGCGGAGTGGGCCGAGGTCCGCGCCGCGATGCCGGTGCCGGCCTGGCTCCTGAAGCGGGGCGGGCGCCCCGAGGCGTACTGCCACCGGACAATGCTCGACGCGGTGCGCTACCTGGTCGACAACGGAGTGAAGTGGACGGCTCTGCCGGTCGATTTCCCTTGCTGGCGGGCGGTCTACGACTTCTTCCGCCGCTGGCGGGCCTACGACTATGCGCGTGAACTCTACGAACGCCTGCGACGTTCGGCGAGGGAGCGCGCCGGCCGCAACGCCGAGCCCAGCGCGGGAGTCATCGACAGTCAGTCGGTGGACGCCTCCGAGACCGTCGGCGAGGACAGTCGCGGATACGACGGCGGCAAGTCACGTGACGGCCGCAAGCGTCACATCCTGACCGACACCGAGGGCCTGCTCCTGGAAGTGACCGTGACCACGGCCGATGTGCACGACTCCAAGGCCGCCCCCGCACTGCTGGAGACGTTCATGCAGCAGCCGGGCCGGCTGCTGAAACTGGTGTGGGTCGACAGTGCCTACCAGGGTCCGGCGCTGGCGAAGGCGTTCGCCCGTCACGGAGTCCGGACCGAGGTCGTGCGCCGCTCCGACGGACAACGCGGATTTGTCGTACTGGCCCGCAGGTGGGTCGTGGAGCGGACGCTGAGCTGGCTCTCCCGCTCACGCCGCCTCAACCGCGACCACGAACGCCGCCCCGACCACCACGCCCAGATGGTGTGGTGGGCCGCCGTGATCAGACTGTCCCGGCGCCTGGCCGCAGACGCTCCGCGCTGGCCGGAGAAGCGTCCCGGCCGACTGCTCCGGGCTCAGGCATGAACCGTCCGTCCTTCGCCCGCACCAGCCAGCCCCGCTTCTCCAGCACATAGGCACGGTGACGGATCTTCTCCACCTCGTTCCTGATCTCCGCCTCCCGGCCCACCGCCCGCGTCAGCTCCACCCCGTTCACCGGCCCCGAAGCGGCCACCACCGCGGCGAACACCTCCCGATACAGGCCGCTGAGCACCTCCTCACCCATGCCCGACCGCCACACCGGCGGCCGCCCGCCATGCCCCGAGCCCGGGCCGCCCGATCCCACGGCGGCAGCCATCTCACCACCGGACGGCACCGGAACCGGCGTATTCACCGGGCTCTCCCCGGCCAGCACCGACACAAGCTCCTCACGCCCCACCCGGGCCCGCTCGACCCGCTCCCGCGCGGCATCCACCTCCGCCTGAGCCTGCTCCAGGACCTCCGTCCAGGACTCCAGATCCTGCCTCGCCCGCGCCTCACGCTGTTCCATCAACCCCAGCACCGACGGCATCGCACCCTCCTCGATCCATAACAAGCCGTCCGCTGCCTGCCCCTACCCCAAGGCGATCATGCCCCGCACACGAAGAAACCCCTGCTCATCGAACAGGGACTCCCTTTGCCACAACGCACTGATTTTATCTGAGCTTGGCGTTTAACGTGGGCGGGTTTGGTGTTCCTTGATCGACTCGGCGCGTTTGACGGTCTTGCCGACGTCGTGATGCCTGGCCCGGTGCCTGTTCTTCGAGCCTGCAGGCCGTCCCGGCCCTGGCCGGGACGGTTTCGGTGCGGCCGCCGGACGGGCCGTGGTCGCGCGGACGTTGCGAAACCCCCGCCGCACCCGGGCGGGGGTGAGCCGACGCGGTGCAGCGGGCCGTTCCCAGGGGTGGCGCAGGTCTTCGGCGAGGGGCCGGGCGAGGCGGAGCTGGATGTGGGCGGCGATGATGAGCCAGGTCCACAGGTCGGCGGTGTCCGCGTGGCGGGTCTTCGGGGCAG
Organism: Streptomyces sp. P9-A2; assembly: GCF_036634175.1. Taxonomy (NCBI): domain Bacteria; kingdom Bacillati; phylum Actinomycetota; class Actinomycetes; order Kitasatosporales; family Streptomycetaceae; genus Streptomyces; species Streptomyces sp. P9-A2. Next base: position 558,251 of record NZ_JAZIFX010000001.1, on the reverse strand, counting down.
TCCAGCCGAGGGTCTGTTTCATCAGCCGGAAGGTGTGCTCCAGGTCGAATCTGCGGAGGAACACCTGCCACCAGCGGTCCACGCCCGCCGGTGTGGCGGCGGTGGCCGAGCACCACAGCCAGACCGGTTTAGGGTCGCGGTCGCCGGGCAGGCGCTCGACCTGGAGACGGATCAACGTGCCGTGCAGGATGGGGAGTTCTTCCTTGGCGTGGTTCAGCCAGGGGCCGCGGTGGGTGAGTCGGGGGTGCATCCGGTCCCAGGCCATCGCGGCGGCCGTGCCGTAGCGGGTGGTGTCCGTGGCGGTCGTGACATCCGGCTCGTGCCAGCTGTCGGGCTTCTTGAACGTCAGGACGCCGCCATGCCGGCGGGGACGCCCGCCCCGGGGGCCCGACCGGGCGGGGCCGGGGTCACGGAGCATGACCCGGTCCGAGCGCAGCCGTCCGACCAGCACGACGGGAAGGTCGGCGAGAGTGTGGGTCAGGTAGGCGACGTCGTAGCCGGAATCCATCACGATCACGATGTCCGGATCGCCCGGCTTCCAGTGGCCTGTGCTCGTCAACCGCTCGATGACATCGCGGAGTTGGGCGGCCGTGACAATGGTCGCGTCGTCGGCCGGGCCCAGGCGGACCGCGTCCAGCAGGGCGACCCAGGAGGTGCGGCCGGACTCCAGGGCGGCGACGAAGGAGTAGGGCCAGCCGGGCACCAGCTGGTCCGAGCTGCGGTCGCCGCGCCCGTAGACATGGCAGAAGAGCCGGTCGTTGCTGGTGGGAGCGTCGGGCCGCAGCCAGTTGCTGACGTCCACGGCGAGCACGATGCGCCCGTCGGCCGCCCTCGGCAGCGGCAGCCCGGCCAGCGTGCGGCGCAACCGTGTCGGCTCCAGCCAGCCCCGGTCCAGGGCGGCGTACAGGGCGCCATGCCCGCGCCGGTGCTCGACCGCCAAGGAGAGCTCGACCAGGGTTTTCACCGGCCCGTCCGCGCACAGCACCGCATCGGTGAGCTCGAAGAGCGCGTCCGCGCGGGAGTAGAGGCAGTTGTAGAACTCGACCCGAAAGCGGGACAACACGCCCAATGCCTCGCCTGCGGGCGCGTCGACGGGGAGACTCATACGCAGCGGCCGTTCTCTCGTGCTTCGTTACTCGACATCTCGAAGCGTGAAGAACGGCCGCGTTACGTGCCGCCGTTTCCCGGGGATCTCAGCAGGTCGAGTGACCTGCGACGTTACTGACTTCGGCGCTTTGAGGTCTGACCGGTGACAGCCCGCCTGGGTGGCGGTACGCGGCGACAGCGCTACACCGGAAGGTATGAGGTACGCAGACAGCGGCGGAATGACCGCCCAGGAACGCGCGCGACGCGAGGCGCTGCGCCTGCAGGCCGCCGAGCTGTTCGCGGCCGGGGCCAGTGCGCCGGAGGTCGCCGAGCTGCTGCGGGTGACACCGAAGTCCGCCTACCAGTGGCGGCGCGCCTGGGCCGCCGGAGGGACGGCGGCGCCGGCCTCCCGGGGGCCCGGTGGGCAGCGCTGCAAACTCCGCCCGGCGCTGTGCGGGAAACTGGCCGCGATGCTGGAGCAGGGGCCGGCCGCGCACGGCTGGGACGAGGACCAGGTGTGGACCGGAGCCCGGGTCGCCACGCTGATCGGCCGCACGTTCCACATCTCCTACAGCATCTCCGGGGCGACCCGGCTGATGCGCCGGCTCGGCTTCACCCCGCAGATGCCCGCCCGCCGGGCGGCCGAGCGCGACGAGGCGGCGATCACCGCCTGGAAGGAGAGCACCTGGCCGGAGGTAAAAGGACCAGGGCGGCCGCCGACGGCTGGATCTGCTTCGAGGACGAGGCCGGCCAGCAGCAGCGGCCGCCCAAGAGGCGCACCTGGGGCCGACGCGGACACACCCCGCTGGTGAGGGTGTCCGGCCGCCGGAGCCCGGGCCGGATCTCCATGGCGGGACTGATCGCGATGCGGCCCGGGTCGCGGACCCGGCTGTGCTACCGCCTGCGGGTCCACCGCGGCCGCAAGGGCGAGCGGCGCAGCCTGTCGGAGGACGACTACATCCGGCTGATCGACAGCGCGCATCAGCTGGTGAAGGCGCCGATCGTCCTGGTCTGGGACCGGTTGGGCACCCACACCTCAAAGGCGATGCAGCAACTGGTCGCCGCACGAACTTGGTTGACGGTCTTCCTGCTGCCCGCGTATGCGCCGGAGTTGAATCCGGTGGAGGGGGCGTGGTCGCAGTGCAGGGGAAGCCTGGCCAACCTCACCTCCGGAACGATCGGCCGGCTCGTGGCCTTGGTCCGCAATCGGCTCAAGAGCCTGCAGTACCGGCCCACGACACTCGACGGCTTCATGGCCGGGACCGGGCTGTCACCACCGTGACCTCAAAGCGCCGAAGTCAGTAAACGCCAAGCTAAGACGCCGACCGCCGAAAATCTCAGGCGATCTGGTCCGGGATCGTCGGGTTGAGGACGAAGGGAGTAATTGCTGCGGCGGTGAGCGGGGAGGACAAGTACGCTCCGAAGGTGTGGAAGTCGATACGGCCAATCGGGGTGTCGGCGTGCTGGTCAACGGGGAATCGGTCGCCGAGCCGACGGGGAATCGCCACCAGGTCACCTGTGTCGGCGAGGTTCACCCAGTAGCGGACCCCGGCAGGCCGGGCGCCCCGACCGGCGATGGGAGCGGGCACCAGGTGATCGAAAATCCCGCCTGGCAAGCCAAGGGGAGAACCTAGGGTTACGAAGCAGTCCACGGTTAGTTCCGGGTGGGCGTGGAGGGCTTCGTACGCGACGACGGAGCCGAGGGAGTGCGCCAGCACCACGCGGGGGCGGACCCGTCGGATCGACTCGGCCACGGTGGATCGGGCGGCAGCCCGTACCTGCGGAACGTGGAGGTAGCGGCGGACCGGAAGATTTCAAGTCCAGTGAGACGGTCGTGATGCTATGAGGTTTGTGGTGCGGGTTCGCGGCGCTTGGACGGGTCGTTGATCCAGGCCGTCTGGGGTATCTCGGGTGGTCGGGGGCGGCGGCCGAAGCGTTCGGGGTGGCGGGCGTATGCCTCGGCGAGGGTGACCGCGCGCTGGTCGCGGACCTCCTCGGCGGTCCCGAAGTGGACGGAGGCGGGTGTGTGCCAGCCGATGCCCGAGTGCCGGTGCTCGTGGTTGTAGTACGCGATGAAGGCGTCGAACCATTCGCGGGCGTGGGCCAGCGAGTCGAACCGTTCGGGATAGTCCGACATGTACTTCGTGGTCTTGAACTGGGCCTCGCTGTAGGGGTTGTCGTTGGAGACCTTCGGCCGCGAGTGCGACCTTGTCACCCCGAGGTCGATCAGCAGCTGGGAGACCTTCTTGCTCGTCATCGAGGTGCCGCGGTCGGCGTGCACGGTCTCGGGCACGATCCCGTTGCGGACGATGGTCTCGCGGATCAACTCCTCGGCCCGTTCGGCCGATTCAGCGGCCTCGACGGTGTGGCCGACGATGTAGCGGCTGAAGATGTCGATGATGACGTAGGCGTGATACCAGATGCCCTTTGCCGGTCCGGCCGCCTTGGTGATGTCCCAGGTGAACACCTGCGACGGGGCGGTGGCCACCAGCTCGGGCACCGCCTGGGCGGGGTGGGTGGCCTGTCTTCGGCGCTCGCCGGACTGGCCCTTCTCGCGCAGGATCCGGTACATCGTGGAGACCGAGCAGTGGTAGCGCCCGGCATCCAGCTCGCGGGCCCAGATCTGCGCGGGCGCCAGTTCGGCGTACTCGTCGCTGTTCATCAACTCCATTACCGCAGACCGTTCTTCGGCCGTCAGGGCCGAGGGCTGGACCTGCGGCTTGCGGGGCCGGCGTGGTGGCGCCGGACGCAGCCGGCGGTAGTGGGTGGCCCGCGAGCGGCCGGTCAGCCGGCACGCCGCAGTCACACCCAGCACGCCCTCGACGCCGGTGAACGCGTCATCGGCCACCGGGGTGACGGCAGCGTTCAGTCCGCGCCCTCGGAGATCATTTCCAAGAGCGCGGAAGCTTTTCCCATAACCTCCAGCGCGGCCTTGTTCCGCGCCAGTTCCTTCTCCAGACGCTCCACCTGGCGGCGCAGTTTCTCGTTCTCCGCCTCGGCAGCAGACTTCTTCGGCCTCGCCGGGCCGGTACGCTGGTCGACCAGCTTCTCCAGAGCCCCGGCATCCCGCGCGGCCCGCCACTCCTTCACATGCGAGTGGTACAGCCGCTCGCGGCGCAGGACCGCGCCCTTCTCGTTCTGCGGGGCGGCGTCGTACTCGGCCACGATCCGCAGCTTGTACTCCGGGCTGAAAGTGCGGCGCTTCGGCCGGGGAGCCGGGTCGGATCCGGCGGACTTGCTGCTGGTCATGAGGGGGTGGTTCTCCTGTCGTGCCCTCTCAGGCTAACCCGCCGAAGCGGGACGTCTCACCCAAGGCTGACAGAGAGGGGACCTCGCCGGCCAGTTGGACGGCGAGCCGAATGACCGTACCGATGGGGATGTTGCGGCGTCGGGAAACCCAGGACAGGACCTGCCGCAGTGGTGCAGTAATCAGTCCCTGCCGTTCCTGGAGGGTGGGTGAACCTAGGGCCAGCGCCCAGGCGATGACGATGGACTGTTCTCGTTCGTCGATGGCAAGTACATCCGGCACGGCAGCCTGCCGCTCCGCGGCGTGGGTGTGGTGAGCGTAGTACGCGACGTGCAGGGCGGGGAGTCGGTGGGCGCCCAGTCCGGCGGCAGTGAACCCATGCTGAAGTTTGAGTTGCCACTGTCCTGCTAGTTCGGTGGCCGCCTGTTCCGGCGGGCGGCCGCTCAGGTGGTTGCCGATGCCGTGCACTGCGATGATCGTCACTGCTCTGGTCCTTCCTCCGAGTGACAATGAACGGAGTACGCCGGGAATCGCCACGGGCCGCCGTTGGTCACGCCGTCGACCTTGCTGATCTCGTACCAGTGTGCCTCCAGCCGCACGACCTCAAATCCGTCGGGCGTCAGTACGTCGACGAGAGCATCGTGGAGTTCAGTCGTCGTCGCAGTGATGGGGCGGGCGTAGACCAGGCCGAAGGAAGGCGGCAGTCCTCCCTCCCATTCGTCGACGGTGTACAACTCCCATCCGTCTGCGCGGGCATCGCCGCATAGCAGTTCGCCCGGCAACCAAGCCAGGACGTGGGTGACGTGGACGGTCGGCCTCGTTGGGCGGAGTGCCGACGCCGCTGCGGAGCAGCCCCAGCCGAGGGCCGTGACATGGCCGGCCTTGCTGCCTACCAGCACGCCGCTCTCGTGGGGGGCGATCGTGTGCACTCGATCCGGAACTGGGGCCGGGTATCCGAGTGGATCGCCGGATTTGGCATCCCATGCTTGGACCTCCGCCTCGTTGACAGCGGCCACGAGTACCGGCCTGCCGTTCACTTGGCTGACAGTCATCACCTGCGGGCTGGCCACGGAGACAGAGCCCACGAGCGAGGCCGTCACAAGGTCCCAGATCCGCACCTGGTCGTCGTCCGACGATTGCTCGGCAGCGAACAGGCGTCCTCCTTGCATCGCGATCGCTCCGATCCGATCCAGCGTGATCGATTGCCGCAGGGTGCCGTCAGCCAGGGACCAGAGACAGACCCTGCGTTCGTTGTGGACGCTGATCAGGAGAGATTCGCTGCCGACGTCGCCCGCGACCAGCTCCGTGACCGGTCCGTCAACGCCGGTGAGGACGTGGGAAGGCGACTCCTTGCTCGTGTCCCACACGTGGATATCACCGTCGGCACCGCCGACCACGGCCCACACCGAATCTCCTTGCGGCACAGCGGCCAGCGCGGTGGCCGGAGCGGGGAGGCGGACCGTTGATTCCAGGGCGTCCTCACGGACATTCCAGGTGTCGAGCTCGTTCTCCGTGGTTACTGTGACGACATAGGACGCATCGTCGGCTGTCACGGTGGCGGCATGGCTGAGCCCGCCCAGTTCGGTCAGTTCATGATCCTCGGCGCCGGTGCTTAGGTCCCAAGCCTTGATCTCGCCAAATGCGAGTTCGGCGCTGAGGACGAGTTCCGAGCCGCCGATCCGAATGGTGCCGAGGATTGTGGCAGGGTGCCAGTGGTTTTGGCCGTGACCGAACTGCGGGCAAACGTCGAGGTCCCACACCCGCATGTTGCCGTCGCGATGGGCGGTCAGCGCGATCTGAAAGCGGTCTACATGGCGGATGTCTGCGAGTGTCAGCCCGCGGTCTTTGTCCTCCGTGACGAAGTGGGCAGTCTCACCGTTCACCCTTACCACATACATGCTCGGGTGATAGGCGATGAGGGAGAACAGCGGGGTGCGCGCGTTGGTGGGCTGGATCCGCACCTCCTGGAGCGGTCCCTCCGACGAGATGGTGACGGGCCGCTCGCCCAGATTCCGCAGCACCCTCGGCCCATGTCCCTGAGACTCGGCGGAAACGCAGTGGAAGGCGAGGGAGCCGTCTGCGGACTCCTCGCCGAGCAACGAACCGATGGCGGCGCCCCCGGCTTCGACGGTGTCTAAGATCCTGCCGAACGACTCGCCGAGCAGGCCGACCAGGCTGATCTCGCCACTGCCCCGACCGACTGCAAGAGCAGTTTCGTCGCCGGTGCCGACAACCGCCAGGGCTGAGACTCTCGCGCCGTCGAGGCGTGTGTCGGCGACGATCGCACCCGTGGCGAGGTCGTACAGCAGGAGAGCGTTCTGGTCAGTCACCGAGGCGATGACTGCCCGCTCATCCAGATCCGCGATCGCCATTTGGGTGATGGCGCCCTTGTCTGTCCTCGGAGCCGAGAAGTACTGGACCGCGCTGCTGTCAGGGCTCGGTGTGATGTCCCACGCTTGGAGGGAGCCATCGGTGCCGCCGAACACGGCGAGAAGCCGTCGAGCGACGGCTCCCAGGGCGAGGGCTGACACGGTGGCGCCCAACTCGTCCTCGCTGATGACGTACAGCAGGGACTCCTCAGGCAAGCCCGTGCTCCAGTGCGTGCGGAGCGGGGTCCGTTCGTCGTAGAGGCGGCGTGCGAGCCCGGCCGCCTGGTAGGTCACGAGGCTCTGCTGAAGCCTGGCACGTCGCGTCTCCAGCGGTATGCTCTCGCCGAAGGGGCTGCCGAGGTCGAAGCGGCCGAATGCCTTCCGGTACGCGACTCCGGCCCGCCGCGCCGTGGGGGTCTTCGTCCTGTGGACGGCCTCCCAGATGCCGGCGTAGTCGGCGCGGACTAGGTACTCCGGGTCTAGGAACAACTGGTCGACCGCAGATCCGCCCGGAACAGCGACGGCATGCTCCATGAGATGTCGCAGCAGATACGGTGCGGCGAGGTCCCACCGAGGTCCTTCAGCGGCCCACCGCCCCGGGACGGCCGACAATAGCTCGTTAAACAGCGTGTCGGCGAGCCCGTCGAGTTCGGCCCCAGCGTCACGGAAGTGCTCGGTGATCGTCTCGTGGAAGAACCGATAGAGCTGGCGTCCGTCCGAGTCGATGTTCGTCCGTAGATAGAAGCGGGCGGTAGCCAGCTTCTCGCGGGCCTCGCCCGGGGTCAGCGGGCGGAGCTCCTGACCCGCGGCCATGGCGGCAGCAGTGGCCGCTGCGGCCACAAGCTCAAGCGGCATACCCTGACCCCGCGCTTGTGCCAGCCCCACCATCAAGTGCCGCATCCACGGATCGCCGTCCAGCGTGGTCCGCAGGTGCAGTTCGAGCAGGTGCGGCAGGTTCTGCGGCAGTTGGGCGACCGCCTCCACGGGATTCAGGGGTGCACCGGTTCGCAGGAAGTCGGCGAAGAGTGCTGCGACGAGGAAGGTGCTGCGATCGGGGCTATGAGCGATCTCGGTAGCGACCGCACGGGCTACGGACTCACGAAGGGCCTGGCCGTTGTAACCGGGTGCGCTGTACAGGATGTCGGCGATGTAGGTCGTGAGGTCGTCCGCGAGGTCCTCGGCATTGGAGGAGGTGTCCAGGTCGAGCACCATCGCGTGGGCACCGGGCACCTCGCAGAACCGGTGGCCGTCCACCTTCGGCGGGCGCATTCCCACAAGCGCCCGGAAAGCGGGGCGGCCATCAGAGCGGAGCATGCGCAGAAGCTCGGGGAGCAGATAGCGGGCGATGCGGCCGCTCTCCAGGGCTTCGTCAATGGCATCGAGGATGAGTACCACCGGTTCCGGCATGTCCCGGGCGATGCGTTTGAGGTCGTCCAGAGCTTGCTCACTGCTAACGACGGCCGGCTCAGCGTCCTCGGGAGACAGCTGAACTATGATCGATGCGATCACCTCGTCCGTGCTCCGGTGCCGGGCATGGACCGCGACAAGAGTCGGGTACCGACGCTTTGGGCGGTACTGAGCACAAATACGGCCAACCAGCCCGGCACTCAGCTCGGCGAGCTGGTTGTGTGCCAGGAAGACCGTCACCCCCAGCAGCGCCGACTTTCCGGCCCCAGGGCTTCCGGTCACCAGTAACAGGGGTTCGTCGCTCGCCAACCAGGAGCGAATCTGGGTCAGCTCACGTGTCCGCCCAGTGAAGAGGCAGCCCGTCATTGCAACGGCGTCGTCCAGGCGGCCGGACGCCCGGGTGAGAAAATGCACTGGATCCAGACCGGGGTCGAACTCCGCCGCCAGTTCCCGCACTGCAAACCGCAGTCGGCTCCGAAGACGCTGCCACCCGTCAGTGCTAAACGCCGGGTTGGCGAAGAACTCCGGTACCGCCAACGAGGCGGCCCGGCGCGGCGAGTGCACCACGGTCTGCGGATACCCCTCGCCGAGGCGGACCAGCTCCCGCGCGATCTCGTCGGCGACAGCCTCCACCGGCACATGGGACAGAGTCGGAGAGATGTCCCAGTGCCCCAAGCGGAGCCGCTCCAGCACCTGGGCTGTAGCCTTGGTGAACCGTGCGTCGAAGGCGCTCTCGTCCGCCGTGCAGGCCGCAATCACCCAGGTCTTTCGGTCGCCCTCGGGAACGTCCTGGAACAGCTGGTAGTCCGTCGCGGCCCCTGCACCGCAAACATCGAGCAGGAATAGGACGGGAGATTGGTCGGAGCCGTGCTCGACCTCGTTCAGCCATCGGCCGACATCGATCGCCGACGCCGGGAGGTCGCTCGGACGGCTGTCGTGCACGGGCAGGTACAAGACCCGGCCACGAGAGACCCCGTGACCGGAAAAGTGAACGATACGTGGCCGGCCTAACGAATCGTGTCGCAGCTGCCGCCAGCTCTCATTAACGCTGACCCGGTCCGCGTCGATCAACGGTTCACTTACGTTCAGCCCGTCGAAGCGCGAGAGCACCTCAGCGAGTTCACGCACCTGCGGTTCAACGGACGGCAGCGGAAGCAACCCCTCCGACGTGGGGCTCCACTCACCTTCGATCACGCTCTCAAAGGTCCCAACCCCGAGCAGAAGTGCTCGAACCATCATCCCCCCGTGCCCGTACGCTTCGGTCTCCAGGCTATCGGGATCGAGGCTGGTCAGCCCTCACGACTAGATTTTCTGTTAGAAAAGCCCAGAGGATTGCGTTTGCTGTCAAACGCCTCGATTGGATGACAAAGGAAAGCAGTTCGCCGGGGGCAGACGGGAAAGATCCACGAAAGCCTGGCTGGGTGGGCAGGGGCATGTCAACGTAGAAAACCTTCCCCGAGATACCAGGTCAGGAAGGTGAATGCCCGTGACCGTGGCTCCTATGAACCCCGGATTCTCGACCACCGTTGAGGCCCTGCGACTGAGTGAGTGGCAGCTCGGTCCGGGCGAGCCCACGCTCGTCATGGACCAGTTCTCCACCGACGACTTCCATCTGGTCGTGGACGACCGCGCGGACGTGCACGTCAACTCGAAGGACGGCCGCTTCTACCTCGGATGGTTTCCGCTCGGCCGCCCCGGCACCGACGGGGAGGGGTGGAAGATCGCCGTTACCGGTACGGCGACGGTTCGTGGCTACAGCATCTCTTTCGACATGGAGACGCCGCCTGCTGTTGTCGCCGCGGCCGTGGCGCATGTGCTGGAAACCTCCCGTCGCGTATGACGCCGGAGCCGCGAGCCGGAGGTACTCCCTTGGAGGCGGTTCTCCGTCCACCGGCGCCTCTTGCCCCGCCACCGGTATCCCGCAACCAAGGAGGCTGTCCGTGCCACACACGGAGATGACCGTCGGCGATCTCATCGACCTCTTGTCCGCCTGTGACCGCAGCGCTCCGGTGCGCCAGGCGATGAACCCGTTCTTTCCGATGGCTCACCGCCTCGAACAGGCGGTTCAGGCCACGGACGAGACCGGACAGACGGTCGTCTATCTTGCTGAGGGCCGGGGCGCGGACACGCAGCTCGGCCATCTGCCGCCCGAGGTCGCCGTCCTGCTGGCCTGGCAGGTTCCCGTCCAGGCGCCCCCGCGCCGTCCCCGCCGCACCGTCAGCGGACAGTAGATCCCCACCATTGCCGTTGGAGGCGCCCTGTACCCCGACTTCCCGTTCGACCCGTCCCACTCGGACAAGGCTCAGGGCGCGTACTGGGTCGGTCCCCGTGACCTGGCCGGTGACGATGGACGCCTCTACGACGCCGTCGCCGACACGCTCGCCGATTTTGGCTGGACGAGCCTGACGATCGTTCGCGGACGGCGGGAGCCGGACGAGGCGCCGCAGGACCGCCAGGTCCTGCGCTCAATTATCCTGCACATCAACCCCGACACCCTCCGCTGGGCCCAGTGGGTCCTGGCGGACGAGCCGTTCCACCTGGGGGAGCTGCCGATCGCCTGGCATGTGTCCGCGCGCGCGGACACGAGCAGCCCGCTCGCGCAGTGGTCCGCCTACTTCACCCTCGAGGTTCCCGGGGAGGCGATCGTCGACTTCCTCTTTGCGCTCGACGCCCGTGATCAGCCCGCCGTGCAGCTCGCCGGGCCCGAGCCGGTCCTCGACGCGGTTACCGCGCACGGCTGGCTCCGCGACATCGACCGGCCCGGCACGGGAGCGATGGACCCGACCTTCGCCTCGCACATCAGCCTCGGCGAGGTACCACCGCTCATCCAGGACGCCGACCCGCGCGCCCTGACCGTCGGCGCGGACGAGGCGGGCCCGGCCGGGTGGCAGGCATGGGCCGAGCCGGTGCCCGGCTCGCCGTGCCTGTGGGCAGCGTCCTTCGGCAGCAGCGTGCCGCACGACCTCGTCACCGTGTTCGCTGGCACCCTCAGCTCCACGGCCCCGGTGCTGCGCCGAGTGCTGCCCGAGAGCACCCGGCACCGACTTCTGCGCGCCCCGGCCGGCTGACCGCACATTCATCCCGGGTCGGCACGAGCCCCGGGCAGGAACGGTGTCCGACCGCCCGCCGCTCGCCCGAAACCGGTGAAGCCCGGCCTGCCCCGCTGGGGGAGGCCGAGCTTTGTGCTGTTGCCCGCGCCCTGGTATGACGCGTGCGGAGTCGGGCTGCGGGAACATGCGGCTGCTCCTCTGGCCGTCGAGGCCGGGGCAGCGGGGCGGAAGGGGTGCCAGCGGCCTGGCGCCTTGAGGAGGGCCTTGTCGAGGTGTCGGTCGACGAGGGCGGGGAGCTGGAGGCAACCCGCGGCGCGTTTCAGTCATGGATCGCGGTTCGTTGGAGGGCACGGCGATGATGTGCGGGTGTTCCATGAGGATCTGAGCGAGTACGACTACCAGGGCGAGGACGCCTTCACGGACAGGGAGTCGGGGTTCTACGCGCTGTGGTACCGACCTGCCTACAGACGTCTGAACGTCGGGTGGTTGGAGGCAGGTAGGTCATATCCCACGGGTGTCGTCCCTGCGGCGTTCGTGGAGAAGCTGAAGGCTCTCCAGAAGGTCCAGTGGATGAATGTCTGCCTTGGGCAGCACGAGTGCGGCCTGTGTCCGGAGGGAAAAGCCCCGGAGGGAAACGGGGAGGTCCGGACCCCCGGCGAGCCCGGTATCGCATACGCCGCTCCGTTCCTGATCACGCACTACGTCACCGCACACGGCTACCGGCCACCGCAGGTCTTCATCGATGCGGTCCTCGCCGTCGATCTCGACGCGTGGGCTGCCGCACGATGGCCCGACGTCCCCTTTCCCTGGGTTCCGGATGACGCCGAACGCATGCTGGAGTAGGAGCGAGCGAATCTCACCTGCGCAGCCAGAGCCGGAGCGAGGCGACGGTGGCCGTCCCCTGGAAGACGTGGGCTTTGCCGCCTCCGAGGCGATCGGTCCGAGTGCGCGAGTGTCCACCGGCCAGCCGTGGAACCCAGTGGGGTGGGGTGAAGGTCAGTGGCCGAGGTGCCGCAGGCAGTCCTCGAAGGTGCTGTGCGTCGCGTCCGTCGGCCCGGCGTGCCGGTTGTACCAGGCGGTGTCGAGACGCTTCTCGTGCTGCTGGTGGCCGGCCCGGCAGCGCAGCCAGATCTGGCCGCGGGTGGAGAGGACGAGCCAGTCACGGTATGCGCCGCATGCGGCACACTCGACCATCTCGCCGTCGAGGACGATCGGCCAGGGCCAGGGCATCATCCGGCCGTCGAGCTGGTCGTGGCTCGGGACACGCAATTCCGGCGGGAGGAAGTCGTCCATCACCGGGACAGGTTCGTCGGCTTGCATCACGACCCGTATCCCTTGCACTTCCGACGGCACCAAGCCGTCCAGCCGAGCCCTCATTGTCTCGTGGAGTTGGCGCATCTCACTGATCTCCGCTCCGCGACGGCGGCGTATCCGCTGGAACACCTTGACGTTCTCCCTCGTCTCGTCCTGCACGCGTCATGATCGTGCCCTGGGCCCCGACCTGCTTCAATTCACAAGCTTCACAGTCACGCTCGTCTGTGCCGGGACCCGGACCGCTGCGGTGCCTGCTGGCCCGTTGCCCCATCTCTCGTCATCTTGTCGCTGTCCCGGGTGAAGTTGTTCAGTTCGCCGCTCGTCCCGGGGCATGGTGTCGCTCGCTGCGTACACCAGGGCTCGGGATGTTCGCGAGTGCCTCTGGCCAGGCATTCCAGAGAGGTGATGGAGATCGCTTCCCGGTGCTGTGGCGCTGCCGCTCGACAATGGGTTGGTGTTCGAGCGGCTGTGCACGGCAGAGTGGGGTGGTGACTGAGCTGTGGGCACACGCCCTGACCTGGGCAGAAGTGGATCCGTTGCGGCATCCGTTCGAGCTGGATGAAGATGCGGCGAGGGATTTGGCCGATCTTGTCGCGCCCTTGTTGCCCGACGCCGAGGCTGCGGAGGAGAAGCGTTGGCGCTCGCTGGATCCCGTCACCGAGTTTCTGGTGGACCGGTACGGCCGGTGGGCCTGCGGGTGGAACTGGTCGGTGGGTGAGGGCGACACCGACGGAGGGGTCGTCGGCACGTGGTGCTGCGCCGCCGATTCCGTGACGACGACGGACGCAACCGCCCCGCTGGTCGTCGCGGCCCTGCTTGAATGGCGTGGCTGGCTCGAGGATTTGGCGGAGCGCTTCTCCGCCCTGGCACCGCCGTCGAACTCGGCTGCGTCCTCGATAGATCCCTGGCACTGGGAGCGGGCATGCACGCGACTGGTCACTGTGGTGGCCGACCGCACTCAGGCCGAAAGCGGCTGGTACGGGCACTGCGTTCAGGTCCTCGAATGGTTCCTCACCTACAACGGAATTGACGAGGAGCGAGCCAGAGAGATCGTGGAGAGCGCGGTCGGTGGCCGGTTCGGCAGTTGGATCGCACCAGACGCCGCGGTGGTCGAGGCGGTGAGCTCGCGGTTCGCCCGGACCATGGGCGGAAACCGATGAGCTCCGGGCCCGACCACCAGAACGACGCCCTCGCCGACTGGCTGCGTATCCGTACGGAGATCTCCTGGCCGCGCTGGAACGGGGAGCCCCCCGTCGTCGAACCGCCGACGCTTGACGGCTTCCGGGACTTCTTCACCGCGACACGCGGCGGCCGCGACGCCGAAGAGACCGCGCGGGTTCTGAGCGCCCTCGACCGGGCTCTCGCCGACGCGGAGCAGGGCGCGCAACTGACCTTCGCCCTCATGGCGAACTGGCAGCGGACCGTGCTGCACCGCAACGCCGTCGCCTTCCGCACGATGCCGGCCTTCGCGAAAGGCGGACGAGAGCGCTACGGCCTCGCGCCCGACACGCACGCACGGTTCGAGCACTGCCTCGCAGAAAGCACCCGCCCGGACCTGCCCCTCCCATCACGCGCCGCCCGGACCTACCTCGACATCCTCTTCTTCCATCCGTTCGAGGACGGCAACGCCCGCGCAGCCATGCTGGCGCTGGCCTTCGTCCTGGCCCGCGAAGGCGTCTCCCTCGACCAGGCGCACCCGTTGCAGACCACCCGCTGGGCCGACGACGCCGAAGGCGCGGCCGATCTGGCGATGCTGCTCGGAATCCTGATCACCGCGGCGGAGCGCCGCCTGGCCAACGGAAGCCAGTCATGACTGGACGCGACGTCATGCTCAACAAACTCGCCCAGGGGCTGCGCCCGATGGCACAGGGCATCGAGTGGTTCGACGGTCTCAGTTCGGAGGAGCAGTCCGAGACGCTGCGGTTTCTACGCCATCACTGTGTCCAAGCCCGGGCCGTCATCGAGGACGGCCCGGAGAGCATTCGCCGTGCCGGACTGCGCCCGACTCATACGCCGGCGGTGCTGATCACACGCGGCAGGATCGACCGGCAACTGGGGAAGATTGCCAGCCTCGCCCCTCTCGACGAACGTCGCAAGGCGTTCCGGTTGCTGATCGCGGTACTTGCGATCGCCGACGAACGGCGCCGCGAGCGCTTGTGCTCCGACGGATGCGGTCACTGGTGGCACAGGTTGTTCGCCTCTGATCCCACTTGATCAGTCAGCCCGGGCGGGGTGCTTGGGAGGGGAGGTGAAACGGGACGGGACACCCGTACGGCGTGCGGCCTGGCCTGCCTTGGGGGCGTTGCCGACCATGTTGCTGGTGTCGGCGGGCAGGTCCGCGGTCCGGCGCAGTCGCCACACCAGGACGTCGCTGACGGACTCGGCCGTGTCGAGTTCCCGTCGCCCGACGGCGTCGGTGAGCAGGGCAGCGGGATCGTGGCCGGCGGCTTCGGCATCGGCGAGGGTGGCGGCGAGCGCGTACCAGCCGGGCTCGGCGAGGATCTGCTCCGCCAGTTCCGGCAGTGCCTCGCGCAGTGCCCTTGTCTGCCGCTGGAGGAGGGGGCGGCCCAGGCGCCGGCCGCGCTGGTAGAGGGCGCCGAGCGGCTGGGCGGCGGCCAACTGGTAGGCGGCGCGCAGATGTGCGGCGGCCCGGAGCGCAGCGGCGGCTTGCTGGGCGTGGCCCTTCTTCGCATGCCAGTGGACGGTGGCGGTGATGAGGAAGAACAGCATGTCGATCGCCATGGCAGTCGTCGCGCCGTCTTCGCCCCGGCCTAGGGCGGGTCCGCTGTGGACGAGATCGCGGGCGGCCTGTCGCAGTGCCCGGTCGTGGCCGCGCTCGGCGCGGACGTGGGAGCGGGAGGCGCGCTCGAACGCGAAGGCGGCGTCACGCAATTCGCGGCGGGTGTGCGCGGCGGACGTCTTCGCCAGCGCGTCCAGGACCTCACCAGCCGAGGCGATGTGGGCGGCGGCGACTGCGTCGCCGCCGCGCTCGATGACGTGCACCGCCTGCCATGCCGCGGAGGCAGTGCGTCGACGGGTGGCGGACGGTCCGCTCGGCGCCGTACGCACCTTCGCATCGGCCGGCACGGCGTCCTGGTCGTGGCTTTCGGCGGACCAGCGTTCTCGGATCCGGGGCAGGGACAGGTCCGGCGCGAGACGCGCACCGGGGTAGAACACCGGCTCGTCCTGGGCGTTACGGTCGTCGGGTAGAGCGACCTTGTAGCCGAGCAGGTCCCCGGAGGGGGCGACCCGCTTGCGGATCAGGAGGCCGGCGGCGGCCAGCCGGTCGAAGAATTCCTCCTCGCTGGTTGCGCCGGCCACCGCGCGTCGGACGGTTTCGCGTAGCTCCTCCCGTGCGGTGCGCTCGCGGCCTTGGCGCTCGGCTTTGTGACGTTCGGCGCTGGTGGGTCTCTGGGCGGCGGTGCCGTCTCCAGGTGCGACCTGGTGGAGGCCGAGTTCCTTCTCGATGAGGCGGCATTCGGTCTGGGCACGCTTGCCGGAGCGGAAGTCGTCGGGGCGGCTGCCGTCCTCGCACACCAGGGTGGCGACGATGTGGATGTGATCCTCGGCGTGGCGTACGGCGGCCCACCGGCAGCCGGTCTGTACGTCACCGGGGTCGATGCCGGTGGCGGCCACGATGCGTCGGGCGATGTCGCCCCACTCCTCATCGGTGAGGATCCGGTCGTCGGCGGTCGCGCGCACGGAGGTGTGCCAGACGTGCTTGGCCGGCCGTGAGTGTTCGGGCAGGGCCATCACGGGTTGGTCGAGGAGCTGCTGGAGGTCCTTGAGGGTGGCTTTCGGGTCGCGGCCGGGGTCGGGGGACATGCCGTCGAAGGAGGCCACGAGGTGGGGGTCGGTGTGCTCCTCGTGCTTGCCTGGGCCGTAGAGGTAGGCGAGCAGGCCGATCGTCCGGGAGCCGGCCTTGTGGACGCTGGGGATCATGGAGCGCGCTGCTCGATCAGCCGGCCAGAGGCTTCGCGCACACTCTCGGCGGCACGTTGGACAGCCGCGATCACCGCTTCCAGCTGGGGTGCCTCGGCGCCGGAGTTGAGGGCCTTGACCGCCTGGTTGAGGTTGCTGCCGGCCCAGCCGAGCCTGCGACGACTGTCGAAGAGGGCGATGATCACTTCATGCTCGTCGGCGATCTCGGCGCTGGTGCGGTCAAGGTCGCGGGCGGCTGCGAGCGCGGCACGGGCAAGGAACCCGGCGACGGACAGGTTGCATCGAGCGGCGGCGGACTTGATCAGGGCGAACTCTTCGTCGTTGAAACGCGTGTTGGGCTGGTGCAGGCGCTTCTTCTCGCGCGGCTGACGCGGACGCTGGCGAGCGCGGGCACTGCGCTCGCGGTGGCTGCGGTGCTGCGACGGCTTCTCCTCCTGCCCCGGCTTCGATCCGCCCTCGGTCGAAGCCTCCAGGACCTGCGCCCCCTGGTGCAGGTCCTCTCCCGCCCCCTCGGGGGCGGGTTCGGCGGAAGCTACGCTTCCGCCCCAACTTGCTCGCCTCGAGACCGAGTTGGGGTCAGGGGCAGGTTCTGGGGCGGTGCCGTTCTCGTGCGGGGTTGTCATCGGGTATCGGGCCTCGGTGAGCGGGTGCGGAGCTGGATTGCGGCGGCCAGGTCGACGACGTCGGCCGGCCCTGCGAAGACGCGTACGGGCCCGGCGGCCTCGTGCTGGACGAGCCACTGGCTGCTCGGGACGGGAACTGCGGCGTGCAGAAGCCGCCGTCGGACCAAGACGTCCGCCCAGGCGTCGGTCTCGGCGACCGTTGGGTTGGACGTGCGGGTGGGAAGGGGCACCATGGGGACCTCCTGGAGCGGGGGCGGTGGCCCGGCACAGGCCGGGCCACCGCTGGTGGTAGAGGCTTTGACTTGTTGGTTTGCAGGTCAGCCGCACTCGGGGCAGCGTCCGACGTGGCCGCTGAGTGCCCGGGCCATCCGCGCCTTCGTTGACGCGGCGTATTTTGCGCTGCACTTCGCCGCTGGCTTTCCGGCATGCCGCTCGGAGTGAGCGTTCAGGAAACCGATCTCCCGCTCGTACTCCTTACGAAGGGCCATGAACCGCGGGCAGGTCTTCATCGGGTGCTGCTCCTTGTCTTCGTGGTGGTGCCCTCGCTCCGCAGTTGCTGGAGGGCGAGGCCCAATCGGTCGTTCCGGCCGCCCTTAAGGCCCTCGCGCCGGATGATCTCCCTCAGCTGGACCCGGGTCACGGCTTCGTTGCCGTCCCGTTCGAGCAAGGCCGGTACGTGAGGGCGGACCTGTTCGACGAGGTGCTCCACGGACTGCTCCGGCTCGAGCGGCGGACGCTGCGTCTGCGGGTTCCGGGACCTGCTCCGCTTGTCTGCCCTGCTCTTGACCTCCGTGGTCGGCTTCCGCTTGAGGGTCACCTTGTGCTTCCGGTCCCCGGTGGTGTCGGTCCCCGTGTCGGGGGTGCTCGGTCCCCGGTCCCCGGTGGTGTCGGTCCCCGACTCGGTATTACTCGGTCCCCGGCGCAGGTCAGGGCCCTGAGCAGGCGCTTTCGCCGCAGTGAGGTCGGTCCCCACGCAGCTGATGCGGTCCATTTGGGACTCTGGTTCGACCGCCCCGGTGCCCGCGCCGTCGCGGTCCCCGGCCCCCGTGTCACGGTCCCCGGCCCCCGTGTCACGGTCCCCGGTCCCCAGCTCGGTCCCCGCTTCCCGGTCCCCGGCTCCGGGGACCGGTCCCCTCTCCATGTCCGGTCCCCGGTCCCCGGCGGGTTCGGAGGCGGCACGGGGACCGTTGACGGGGGCCGTGGTGCTCCAGACGGTTGGTGCGGGGACCGTGATGGTCGTGGTGTTGTCGTGGTGCGGGGACCAAGGGGAGGGCAGGGGGACTGTGGCGAGCGAGAGTGCGTGCCGGCGGGCGGCGAGCTGGTCGAGCAGCTCGGCGCGCTGGGCAGGGTCCGTTCCGACCGAGGCCCGGCCGATGGCCTTCGACAGCTTCCGCGTGAGTCGCCGGCCGCGCCAGTTCTGCTGCTGTTCGGGGGTGCGTTCGGCGAGGCGGGCGGCGAGCGCGACCGCGCGGGCGGTGGCTCGGTCGCGGGTGATCTGCGCGGCGTCGCGGTCCCGTGCGGCGATGCCGAGGCGGGAAAGCAGCCGCTCGCGTGCCTCACGCCCGAGGACGGCGAGCAGGCCGTGGGAGGCGGCACCAGGGGTGCGCACGCGTAGTTCGATGCCCATGGCGAGGTGCCACAGCATCGCCGCCATGACCGGTCCGACGAAGGCGCGGACGGTGCCGCCGACGGGACCGCTCTCGGCGTAGGCAGGGATCACCTGCACTCCGGTGATGACCCACACCAGGGTGCCCGGTAGCCCCGGTGCCCCCTGGGTGGCCAGGTTCTGCCGGGCCATCAGCGCGGTTGCGAAGAGGGCGAGTTCGGCGGCGGCGAACATACCGACGCGTTCGGCGGTGCCGGCCATGTCGAGATAGTCGGCGGCGAACCGCCAGCTCGTGTCCGCGCTGTAGGCGGTACAACCGAGCGCGGCGAGCGCGGCTACCTTGACCGCTGGGCTGCCGAGACGTTTCTGCGGACGGGCGCCCCGGTAACGGATCGCCCAGGCGGTCAGGGCCAGCGCCAGGGCGGTGACGGGGACGCCGATGGCGAGGAGGAGGGACAGGTCCGGGACGACACCGAGGGACAGAACGGTGGGGTGGGTCATGCGGCCTTTCTGGGAGAGGCGTGCGCCGAGGTGGGCTTCATCGGTAGGCATGTCGGCGGCTTCGTGCTGGGCTTGGCGGACGCGGATCGACTGGTCGGCGGGGCGGTCTGCGTCCCCTTCTTCTTGTTCTTGCGCCTCGGTACGCCGAGGGTCCGGTCGCGGTCGAAGACCTTGTTGGCGGCCTGCCGCAGCAGGTCACGGGCGTGCTTGTGGCTGATCTGCAGGGCAGCTGCGAGCCGGTCGGGGCGCCAGCCCCGGACGTAGGCGTGGTCGATGACGACCTGGCGCTCGGCCCCGGTCAGGTGTACGTCGCGTCCGTTGAAGAAGGCGATCACGCGTCCGTAGTCGAGGCGTTGAGGCAGCCCGTCGTGCCAGGGGCGCCGCTCCGCCTCGGTCAGCCCGCCCCAGATCCCTTCCTTGAGGGTGTTCTCCAGGGCGTAGTTGAGGCAGTCGCGGCGGACCGGACACAGGCCGCACAGTTCCTTCGCCTCGGCGATGGCTTCGTAGTCCCGGGGGAGCGGGAAGAAGGTGGCGTCGGCGTCCTCGGGGTTCATGCCGTGGCACACGCTGTGGGTGTGCCAGCTGGTGTCGCCGATGCCGCGCAGGCCGCTGGTCGGCGAGGTGTGGGTGGTGATGTGGCGCAAGGTGGTCTCCGATGTGCTGCCGCGTCGGCTGGTTGGAGCCGGCGGAGGACGGACGCGGCGTCGGGGGTCGGCTGCGGCGTGGGGCGGCGCCGCAGCCGGTGCGGGACGAGGTGGTGGTGTTGCCGGGGCAGCGGACAGGGAGTGCCGGTGGTGAGCCGGTCAGGCCATCGCCGACTGGGTGGTATCCCGCGCCTGTTTTGCGGCGGCGAGGTTCCGGCGGCAGTGGTGAGGGTCGGTCCGCGTGGCGTTGCCGCGTGCGAAGCCGTCGGGGGCGACCCGCCGGCGGCGGCATGGCTCGCCGACCGCGGCCTCGCACCATTCGCAGCGGACCGAGAGTGCGTCAGGCTCGCCCTGGGCGATGGCCGCCTCTCGTGCCGCACGGGCGGGCCGGAAGGGCGCCAGCGCGGCTCGGGCCTGCGGGGGGATGCAGGAGCCGACTTCCTTCAGCCGTGCTTCCAGCCTCGGGTCGATGCGGCGCCCGGCGAGCTGTCGGTGATGCACGGGTTGTGCGTGGCCGGTGGCGACGGCGCGACGGGTGCCGACCAGCTCGGCGGTCCAGGCCGCCTGGTCGTCCGGGTCCACAGACGGGGTGGGGTCGGTGTGCCGCTGGAGCCGGTCGCGTCGGTAGCTCTCCCACGGGCGGGCGATGTCCGCGGGCAGGATCTGGTACGGCGAGACCCGGATGTGTTGGCGGGCTGCGATGCGGGCGTCCCAACCGTGCGGTGTGGCCAGGGGGACGTCGCCGAGCAGCTCGTGCCACTGGGCGAGCTGGTCGCGGGCCTCGCCCTGGTCGGTGCGGATGGTGCGGGGGTCGAGTCGGCCGATGTAGGCCAGCAGGGCGGCAATTTCACGGCGGTCCATGGCTACTCCGCTTCGGTCGGCTCGTCGAGGGCGGCGAGGAGGGCGGCGGTGTGGGCTTCCGCGCGGGTCATGCCGCCTGCGGGGGCGAGGCCGCTGCCGGGCAGGGCGTAGAGGTTCGGGCGGCCGAGGACGTGTTCCCGGGCGATCCAGGAGCGCCAGTCGGCAGCCCAGGCGCCCGCCGAGCGGGGCTTCCAGTCGGCCCGGTGGGCACGCCACTTCGCGTCGGCGGCACGCAGGCCGTCCTCGCCGAGGCGGGCGAAGTGCCCCTGCTCGTGGGCCCAGGCTTCGGTGGCTGGGTCGACCTGCCACTCGCCGGCCGGGGTGAGGGCAGCACCACTACTGCTGCCTTTACGGTTCACCTTCGGTTCTCTACGGTTCTGGGGGTTGGATTCCGTACCTTGCGGGGTGCGGAATCCGGTACGTCGGGGGGTCGGATTCCGTCGCGAGGGGCCGGATTCCGCACCGGTCGAACTCCGGCGGGAGGGGGCGGATTCCTTCCCCTCCTTGGGCCAGATCCCGTGCCGCCGAAGCCGTATCTCGTCCAGCTCGGGCACCGGGTCCGACTCGGTCGGCGGCTCGACGTACGCGTCCGGGTCCTCCCGTGTGGCTGCCGCGACCTTGGCCAGCCACGCGGCGGCGCGTGGCAGGCGGTAGGCCGTGGTGCGCTGTGGGCCCTGCAGATGGTCCAGCACCTTCAGCTCGCCGCTCTGGACGAGTGACGTGAGCGCGTCGCGTACCGCGGTCCGGCTCGCGTTCGTGCGCTCGACCAGGCTGGAGAGTGAGGCCCAGGCGACGCACTGCTCGTCCGGTACGCGGTCGGCGATCGACAGCAGGACCAAGCGCGCGGTCCCACGGCTGGAGCTGTGCTCCCACACCCATTCGCGGGCGTCGACGCTCACCGGCCGCTCCCGATCATCGGGCGGAAAGGCTGCATAGGCCCGGTGGCCGGGACGTGTTCCCGCCGCCGGCGGGTGGAGCCGGGGAAGCTGGAGGCTAGCGAGCAGGCCAGGCCGCTGGGCCTTTTGCGCAGGACGGAGCGCATGCAAGAATCTCCTTTGGTATTGCCACGCTGAGACGCCCGGTGGAAGGGATCAGCGTGGTGATGGTGGCGATCTCCGCCCTTGCCGGGGCGGTCTGCCGTGAAGCGTTCGGTGTCCGGGAGTTGCCGCTCTCGGGCACCGTCGCTGTTTGCGGGCCTACGTGGCCCGGTGGGTGCGCATGCCACTGCTCCTTATGGTTGTTGCGCCGGGCGGGCTGCCCAGGGGACGACGAACATACGCATGACGCCGCGTCAAGATCCAGACTTGGTTCTTAAACTCTCTACAACTCTCCGCCTCATGTCGATTTGTCCGTTAGTGGGCTTACGTGCGGCCAGGCCCTCGCTTCTCGGTTGAGGTCGCCTCGCGCGGGGGCTGTTCACACCTGTTGACAGCCGAGCAAGATCGTAAGTCGCAGGCGGCATCATCTGTCAACTGAAGCGGACAACTTCGTTGGCTTTGCGGGTTCGGTGTGCGCCTGAGTTGACAGGTTTGGTTTGATGGGTCCCTGTGCGTGACGGAGAGGGGACAAGTGTGGGCGACGGGGTCAGCGAGGAGGGGCGCGCTCTGGCGGAGAAGGTCGACCGGCTGTTCCGGGTGATTCACCCCGAGGGGCGGGGGCCTTACTCGCTGCGCGAAGTCGCCCGAGGTGTGGCGGACATGGGCGGCCCCAGCATGTCGGCGAGCTTCCTTCACCAGTTGCGCACGGGGCAACGGGACAACCCTGGCATCAAGTATCTGAAGGCGATTGCAGGCTTTTTTGGCGTGTCGCCAGCGTACTTCTTTGACGACGACGAGGGGGCGCGCGCTCGGGCGGAGGTGACCCTGCTCGAGTCGATGCGCGACAACCAGGTCCGTTCCGTGGCCCTGCGTGCTTCCGGCCTTTCTCCCGAGACCCTCCGCACCGTGCAGGCGTTCATTGAGCGAGCTCGGGAGCTTGAGGGTCTCGACGAGGAGGATCAGCCGGAACGGCGTGTATGACTCTCGTCACTTCCTGCTGGGGGATAGGTCCAGTAAAAATCAGGACACTTCTGTCAGGCTGTCCTGAAAATGGCGGGGTCATCGAGAGGGTTCTTTATTCGGATCTGGATCACCGCCCCCGGGTCACATAGGGTGACCGGTGGTGCGCCGTCAGTGCGCCTGGAGCAAGCGGAAATGAAAGACCAGGAGGGAATCGTTGCGCTCGCAGCGACGACTCCGGATACCGCCCTTCCGGCAACGCCGGAAACTGGTGAATCCGGACCCACTGTCAGGAATCGAGATTCCTTCCCCCTTCGATCTGCAGGAATTCTGCGTCGCCGTAGCGGAACACCGAGGCCGCCCTCTGCTTGTCGAGGAAGTCGAAGGAGTGAGCGGCGCGGACGACGAGTTGTGCGGCCTGTGGGTGGAACTCGATACCGCGGACTACATCTTTTTCGAGGCGTCGACCTCCCCGCTACACCGAGACCACATCGTCCTGCACGAGATCAGTCACATGCTCCTCGGACACAGCTCCTCGAGCGACACGAGTACGGGCGCCAACCTGGGCGAACTGTTCACCGCCATCGATCCCCGCACCGTCCGTAGTGTGCTGGGACGGGCGAACTTCAGTAGTCCCCAGGAACGCGAGGCCGAGCAACTTGCCACCCGAATAGCCAAATTGGCAAAACTGACGCCCCTTCCGAAAGCTCGTGATCCCGAACTTGATCGTCTTGACGCGGCGTTGCGCGGTGACGGCAGAAGATGATCATTTTCACGTTCGTGGTCGCTATACTCCTGTGGATCACCGTTGCATGGCGTGCCGTCAAGGTCTGGCGGAAAGGGCAGGACCGGTCTCTTTGGTGGGCGTTCTTCGGGCTGGCCGTCATGATGACGTTGCGCATGCCGCCCGGAAGAGCGCTCGATCAATGGACAGGCGTTACCGACCTCTCCTACTTGCTGAAGCACCTCATCGGAGGGGTGCTTGGATCAGCTGCTCTGCTGGCCTTCCTGCATAAGGTTTCCGGGGCTTCGGAGGGGCCGCGAACCAAGCGGCGGCGCATCATGTTCGCCTGCGCGACGGCGCTCGCCATGGCGATTTTGTTCTTCGCGAAACTCCAGCCGTACGAGACGCCGTCGATATTCGCGGATCCCGTGGCCCGTTACGTGTTCCTCGCCTACACACTTCTCTTCCTCGGCTACCTCACCGCCTCGCTGCTGGGAGGCATGAGGGTCTGCTGGCGCTGGGGACGTAACTCAAGTGGCCCAGCACTCAGTTGGGGGCTTCGAACCATCGGCGTGGGCCTGGCCGCCGGCGTCGCGTATGCCGTTGTCAGAGCGACAACGATCACCACACGCATCCACGGTGACGGTCTCTTCCCCGGTGCCGTGGACGACTACATCAGCACCGCCCTGCTCATGGCGGCCCTCGTCCTCATCGTCGCAGGCACCAGCCTGCCCATGCTCAGCCTGCTCCACAGCTGGCGGACCAAGCGGCACGCGCTACTGCGCCTGCGCCCCCTGTGGCGAGACCTCACACAGGTCACACCCTCCGTACGCCTTCACGCTCCACGTGGCGCAGCGACCGAACACCTCAACCCACTCAACGTGCACGACCGTTTGTACCGTCGAGGCGTCGAGATCCGTGACGCCGCCCTGGCCCTCAACAACTACGCGTCGCCTGCCCTCCGGGAACGGGCCCAGCAGCACACCGAAGCCCGTGGCCTCTTCGGCACCCAGGCCACAATCGCCGCCGAAGCCTGCTGGCTCGCCGCCGCACGCCACGCCAAGCTCCGGGGCGCAGCGCCCGGCTCCAGCGTCGAGCACCGCCCCGCGGGCGGCGGGCGGGACCTGAACAGTGAAATCTCCGCGCTCACCCAACTGTCCGACGCCTACCACTCCGACCTCGTCCGAGACTTCACGGACTCCGAAGACCGCCTGATGGAGCCAACGGCATGAGCACCTTCGTCGCACCCCCCACCCCCACCTACGCCGAAGCCACCCCACGCGTGAAAGCGGCGAAGGTCCTCACCGACGTCTTCGCACCGGCCAACCTGGTCATCGCGCTGCTCCTGCTGATCGGCTGGCACAGCACAAGCAGTTTCAGCGGAGTCGGATGGGGCCTGTTCGCGGCCCTGTTCTGCGGCATCGTCCCCGTGGGGATCATCCACTTCGGCGTCCGCCGCGGGAAACTCACCGACAAGCACATCCGCGTACGCAAGCAGCGCATCGCCCCCCTCACGGCCACCCTGGTCTCCGTGGTGACCGGCATCGTTCTCCTGAACGTCCTGGGCGCGCCGCGGGAGGTCTTCGCCCTCGTCATCGCCATGCTCGTCGGCCTGGCCAGCGCGCTGGCGGTGACGGTGTGGTGGCAGATATCCGTGCACAACGCGGTTGCTGGCGGCACCGTGATGATCCTCGTCCTGGTCTTCGGCCAGGTGCTGGTCCTTCCCGCGGTCCTTTTCGTCGTGGTCATGGGGTGGTCCCGTCGTGTCCTGAAGGCGCACACCCTGGCTCAGCTCGTCTGCGGCACCGCGTTGGGTTCTACCGCTGCCCTGGCGTTCACGCTGCTGCGATAGAACCCCGACGGGCGCGCCGTGTCGGTGGTGCCGCCTGGGTAGCCGCGCGCAGTAGCGGCTGACGGTCACCTCCTCACCATTGAGGTGAGGGTGGCGGCGATCTGGACAGCGGACAGCACGGACGCTTGCATGGACAGGAGTCTCCGTTACGGAAGGGGCGAAGGGGGGAAGAGAGCAGCCCCGTGCGGGCGGGCGTCAGGGTCAGCGCTCGGGTTTGGGCGGGCGCTGCATCAGCGCGGCTGTGGCCTGGTCGAGCGTGGCTTTTCCATTCAGCAGGGCAGTGATCACGTCGGTGATCGGCATGTCGACGTCGTGGGCGTTGGCCAGGGCGAGGACCGCCTCCGCACTCTTGACGCCTTCGGTGGTCTGCCGGGTGGCGGCGGTGGCCTCTTCGATGCTCAGACCGCGGCCGAGGTGGGTGCCGAAGGTGCGTTCTTCGCGCTCAATGTGTCTCATGAGACAGACATCTGGTCACGAGCCGCGCGCTGGGCCTGGAGATTAGCGCGCTGCTGGGAGTCCAGAGCGTGTGAGGCCGAGGCGATGGGCTGACACATCGTGGCGCTGCCCACTCTGCCGGGCCTGTGCGGCCGATACGATGCCCCGACCGCCATCCCGACCAGAGGACCCCGCAGTGACCCAGCACGATTCCGCCCGCGCGGCAGTGTTCTCGGCCGGGTCCTGGGGCACCGCCGTCGCCAAGATCTTGGCCGACGCTGGCACTAGCGTCATCGTGCACGCCCGCCGCGGCGAGATCGCCGACGCGATCAACACGCAGCACCGCAACCCCGGCTACTTCCCGGACCACGAGCTGCCCGCCTCTCTGACCGCGACGACCAACCCGGCCGCCGCGCTGGACGGCGCGGACTTCCTGGTGCTGTCCATCCCCGCGCAGACCCTGCGGGCCAACCTCGCAGAGTGGGCGCCGCAGATCCGCTCCGACACCGTGATCGTGTCCCTGATGAAGGGCGTCGAGCAGAGCAGCCACCTGCGAGCGAGCCAGATCATCACCGAGGTGACTGGTGTGAGCGAGGACCGGGTCGCCGTGCTGTCCGGCCCTAACCTGGCGCGCGAGATCATGGACGGCCAGCCTGCAGCGGCCACCGTCGCCTGCACTGACGAGGGCGCCGCCCGCCGCTTCCAGCAGGCGTGCCACACCTCCTATTTCCGGCCCTATACCAGCACCGATGTGATCGGCTGCGAGTTGGGCGGTGCGGTGAAGAACGTTATCGCCCTCGCGGTCGGCACCGCCTCGGGCATGGGCCTGGGAGACAACGCCGCCGCGATGCTCATCACCCGCGGCCTGGCGGAGACCACCCGGCTGGCGGTGGCCATGGGCGCCCACCCCGCCACCCTCGCCGGTCTGGCCGGCCTCGGCGACCTGGTCGCCACCTGCACCTCGCCGCTGTCGCGAAATCGAACTTTCGGCATCAACCTCGGCCGGGGGCTGAGCGTTGAGGAGGCGACGATCGCCACCCGGCAGACCACCGAGGGCGTCAAGTCCGCCGAAGCGATCCTTGCTCTGGCCCACGTCCATGATGTCGAGATGCCGATCACCGACGTGATCACCGCTCTTCTGAACGGCAAGGTCACGCTCGCCCAGGCCACGGGCGCGCTGATGCAGCGCCCACCCAAGCCCGAGCGCTGACCCTCGGCGCCCCACTACCCGGCTCGAACAGCGCCGCGCTTCACGCACCGGACTCGAAAGCACAGTTTCAGGGGCCGGACCTCTGAAGCTCAGGGGCGTTGTCGGGGTCCGCGGAGGCGGATGGGAGTGACCGTGCTCGCGGTGTCCTTGTTGAGCTGCTGCCGCAGGGCTTCGTTGTCGTGGAAGAGGGCGGCGATAGCCGTGTGTGCGGCCTTGAGTTTGTTCTCCAGGAGCGTGCATTCCTGGGTCTTCTTGGTCAGGCGCTTCTTGAGGTCGGCGATGGCCGCGTCGCGTTTCGCCTCGCCGGGGGTGGCCTTGCCGTGGGCGGCGAGATGCGCGTCCCACTCGGCCAGGATCGCGTGCGCACGGTTCATCGTCGCGCGGCTGACCTGGGCCTCTTTGTAGAGGTTCTCCTTAGTGCGTTGTGGCAAAGGGAGTCCCTGTTCGATGAGCAGGGG
Source organism: Streptomyces sp. P9-A2 (assembly GCF_036634175.1). NCBI lineage: Bacteria > Bacillati > Actinomycetota > Actinomycetes > Kitasatosporales > Streptomycetaceae > Streptomyces > Streptomyces sp. P9-A2. The sequence continues at coordinate 530,925 of NZ_JAZIFX010000001.1, read as the reverse complement.
TTTCTTCGTGTGCGGGGCATGATCGCCTTGGGGTAGGGGCAGGCAGCGGACGGCTTGTTATGGATCGAGGAGGGTGCGATGCCGTCGGTGCTGGGGTTGATGGAACAGCGTGAGGCGCGGGCGAGGCAGGATCTGGAGTCCTGGACGGAGGTCCTGGAGCAGGCTCAGGCGGAGGTGGATGCCGCGCGGGAGCGGGTCGAGCGGGCCCGGGTGGGGCGTGAGGAGCTTGTGTCGGTGCTGGCCGGGGAGAGCCCGGTGAATACGCCGGTTCCGGTGCCGTCCGGTGGTGAGATGGCTGCCGCCGTGGGATCGGGCGGCCCGGGCTCGGGGCATGGCGGGCGGCCGCCGGTGTGGCGGTCGGGCATGGGTGAGGAGGTGCTCAGCGGCCTGTATCGGGAGGTGTTCGCCGCGGTGGTGGCCGCTTCGGGGCCGGTGAACGGGGTGGAGCTGACGCGGGCGGTGGGCCGGGAGGCGGAGATCAGGAACGAGGTGGAGAAGATCCGTCACCGTGCCTATGTGCTGGAGAAGCGGGGCTGGCTGGTGCGGGCGAAGGACGGACGGTTCATGCCTGAGCCCGGAGCAGTCGGCCGGGACGCTTCTCCGGCCAGCGCGGAGCGTCTGCGGCCAGGCGCCGGGACAGTCTGATCACGGCGGCCCACCACACCATCTGGGCGTGGTGGTCGGGGCGGCGTTCGTGGTCGCGGTTGAGGCGGCGTGAGCGGGAGAGCCAGCTCAGCGTCCGCTCCACGACCCACCTGCGGGCCAGTACGACAAATCCGCGTTGTCCGTCGGAGCGGCGCACGACCTCGGTCCGGACTCCGTGACGGGCGAACGCCTTCGCCAGCGCCGGACCCTGGTAGGCACTGTCGACCCACACCAGTTTCAGCAGCCGGCCCGGCTGCTGCATGAACGTCTCCAGCAGTGCGGGGGCGGCCTTGGAGTCGTGCACATCGGCCGTGGTCACGGTCACTTCCAGGAGCAGGCCCTCGGTGTCGGTCAGGATGTGACGCTTGCGGCCGTCACGTGACTTGCCGCCGTCGTATCCGCGACTGTCCTCGCCGACGGTCTCGGAGGCGTCCACCGACTGACTGTCGATGACTCCCGCGCTGGGCTCGGCGTTGCGGCCGGCGCGCTCCCTCGCCGAACGTCGCAGGCGTTCGTAGAGTTCACGCGCATAGTCGTAGGCCCGCCAGCGGCGGAAGAAGTCGTAGACCGCCCGCCAGCAAGGGAAATCGACCGGCAGAGCCGTCCACTTCACTCCGTTGTCGACCAGGTAGCGCACCGCGTCGAGCATTGTCCGGTGGCAGTACGCCTCGGGGCGCCCGCCCCGCTTCAGGAGCCAGGCCGGCACCGGCATCGCGGCGCGGACCTCGGCCCACTCCGCATCCGTCATGTCACTCGGATAGCAGCCTGCCCGCCGTCCCGGAGCGAGCGAACCGAACCGGTGCACGTAGCAGTCACACCCAGGGGTGACCGCGGTGGACGCATGCACAGAGATACTGCTCAACTGATCAGGCAACGGGCTTCCTTGGTCGTGCTGGTGTCGTAACCGCGTCACTACCAAGGGGCCCGTTCTCTCATGCCCGCGACCGCACCCGAACCTCCGTCCAGATGATCACCCGCTGCCGCTCGAACAAGATCCGGTTTGCCACAACGCACTTAGTGAGGCGACCGTCGGTCCGTTGTGGACGGCCCTCGAAGAGGCGGGTCATCGCTGCCCGCAGGGCGACGGCGGTCTTGGGGCTGACCTGATCTTCGGGATCGCCTTCGGCGCGGCCGGTCACTGGAGTCCTCCCGCCCTCTTGAGCACGTTGCGGGTGATGTCGAGCTCGCGTTCGGCGAGATCGCGGCGGCAAGCCGGCGTGGAGGGGTTGTTGATGAGCTGGAGCTGTATGCGCTGGTGGGAGCCGTAGATCGGCAGGTGCTCTGGACCGATCATGCTGTTCGCGCACCGGTCCGGTCGACAGCGCTCATCAAGAGGCCCGACGTGGCCGTCGGGGACGATCGCGTTCTCAAGGCAGACGGCGCCGACGGGGTTCTTGTGGTCGGCAGTGCAGTTGTTGAGTATGCCGAACCGGATGTGGATTCGTGTGGTTCGCAGAAGGGTATCGGCGGTGCGGGCATCTCCGTTGCGGGCCTTGACAGTGGCGTCGATCTGGTCGAAGGCGTCCTTGACGCGTTCGGCGCCGGGCCCGAATCCGATCTCCTCGCCTGCGGTGTGACGCTCGTAGAGGTCCTTGATCTTGCGGAACTTGACGTTGTCGAGTGCGTCTTCGAGGTATTTGGCCCACTCAGCATCGGAGGCGGCGTAGCCGCGGGTGGTTGCGTTGGCCAAGGCCCGCTTGGCGAGGTGCTTGAGCTGGATGCCGGTGGCGATTTCGGACCCGGGGAACTGGTCGGTGAGCATCGCCATCGTCTTGCGGAACATGTGCGGGCGGATGTATGTGGTGGGGATCTCGTCGAGCCCGGTCCAGTTCCGGGCGGCGTTCACGAAGGTCACGAACGACGCCAGCATGTCGACACCATCGAGGGTGCCGTCCTGCTTGGTGGCGTGGACGGGCGAGAAGACACGTTCGGAGTGCAGGGAGACGGCCTCGGCAACTTCGAGGGCTTCCACGAGGGGTTCAGCGATCCACCAGTGTTTGCCGGGGCGGTTGGTGGTGCCCTTGATCTTCGTGGAGGAGATGGCGGGAGTGCTGTAGTGCTCGACGACGGGCTCCCGCAGGATCTCGTGGATCTCCGAGTCACGCATCATCGAAAGGCCCACGACCAGTGTGAATGCCGCGTCACGAAGTGCCGTCTTCGCCTCGAACAGTGCCTGCTGGTCGAGGCCCGGGTGCCAGGGCCCTGTGCTGCCGTCCGGCCGGACGACCTGTACGAGTTCTCCGGTCAGGGCATGGGTCGTGATCCGCCCCTCGGCGACCGCATCCAGGATCAGGGTGCGCCGACGCCGCGCCCCTGGGCGGCCGAGGCCAGTGATCGCTGTCTGAGAGTTTGTCGTGTAGCCGAGCAGAAGCGTCAGCAGCTTCCACTGGACCTGTGGGACCTGCTCCTTCAACGACGCGGCATGGACGGGGATCTTGTTCTGAGGGTCGGCCAGCCACTCCTCAAATCGCTCGTCGATGCCGCGGACCGACGTCCGGGCGGCTGCCTTGAGTTCGCGGAGCCGGCGGTCGGCGCGCAGGACGTCGGGAGCGAAGTCGTGGAGGTAGGTCCATGCGGCGCGAATCAGCGGGAACCAGGTCTTCGGGGGAACGGTAGGGGTGGTGATGGCCCTGCTGGAGGTATCCGCGGCGACGCTGCGGGCATGCTGGCCAGGCCACGGATCCTCCGCTGGCCAGGCCAGGCTCAGCGCGGGCTCGGCTGCCGCCAGGTTCTTCAAGGTGCTCACGTGGCCCCGGACTGTTCTTGGGGAGGAGCCGTCGGCGGCCAGGTCGGTGATGCGTTGCCGTAGATCCTCCACCGTCCATCGGTCCGGGCTGCCTGGAAGACCCATCGTGCGGCCCCAGCGGGCGGCTGTCCGCAGGCGTGAGGCGATGTGGCTCAGAGTGCGGGGGTTGGCGGAACCGTCGAGGACGACGCCGCTCCTGAGGACCGCGGGGTGACGCTGGTTGAAGGTGATCATCATCAGCTCGCGGGCCAGTAGATTCCAGTACGGGTCGTCCAGTTCCAGGCTGAAGGAGACCTTCCACTCGCTGGAGCCGACGTTCGCCGGTCGTTTGAGGACCCCGTTGAAGTCCCACAGTTCGGTGTCACCGAACCGGGGAACGTAGGCTCCGGGCTCGCGGGCCTCGGGCAGCAGTGAGTGACCTTGGAGGACGGGTTCGTCGTCCCGAAACAGTGATGGGCGCCGCTGCTGGGGAAGGGCGAGGATCATGCGTCGAACTCCGTGTGCGCGGCCAGCGGCAGGTCGAGGGATGCCTCGCCGGCTTCGATGTGCTTGCGAGCCTGGGTGAGTTCCTCGGGCGTGCGGTCGTCCAGGACAGCCTTGAGGTTCACCCAGCTCTGCCCCCATAGCCGACTGAATGCCTGCGGCGTCTGAAGCGTACGAAGTCGTTCCAAGTGCGCCTTGAAGAGCAGGAGTTGAGGCAGGTTGGTGGGCAGGATCCAGGCGTTGCGGCATTCGAGGCAGCGCAGCGGGGCGACGGCGCAGAGTTCCCCGGGGCGGCTGAAGGGCGACTGGTAGGGGTTCTTGCAGTGGGAGACGCCCATGTCGAGCTGGCCGGTCATGATGTCCTCGGCTTCCTGCGCGGACAGGCCCGAGTCTTCGAGCAGGCCCTGGCCGATGTCCTCGGTGCCGGCGACGACGGTGGGGCCGTCAACGCGGTCGAGGGCCTTGTCGAGCCAGTGCTGCTGAGCAGTAGCGATCGTCCGGCCGGACATGATCCGCAGCGTGGTGCCCTGGGCATAGTGGCCAGCGAAGGTCTCCTCGGTGTGATCGTCTGCGGCGGCATCGATACGTCCCTCGGTGACGATGGCCTTCTCGACCTTCACCGATTTGCGTAGGCGGCCGATGTGCGGGGTGCCGTTGACCTCGACTTCCATGGCGGCCAGCCACTCGCGGAACTTCCCGCCGTTGGAGGCGGTGGGGTGCCAACGGTCAAAAACGGTCTTGTAGTTGGCGCGGACGGCAGCTCTGACGAAGAGCGTGTCGGTGACGTGCGGGGCCTTGGCGCGGACCCGGGCCGTGACGTCCAGGAGTTGCCGGACGACCTCGCTGGCCTCGCGCCGTGGCCAGTTCACTGTGAGCTGCCCGCCAGAACCGTCTTCCGCCGGTAGAGCATCGGATGGGGGCTGGTCGCGAAAGGCCCGGTGCCGCAGATGTCCCGCGCGGTTCTTGAGCAGAGTCAGTCGGACGCCCCTGGGCAGGAGTTCCACATCGGCCTCGCCGAAGCCGGTGACCTCTTCGGAGGTGTAGCCGGTGGCGTCCATCAGCAGGACGCGGAAGGCGTGCAGATCACGAGTGGTGGGATACAAACTCGCGAACAGCCTGCGCGCCAACTGCATGCGCGCGGACTGCGGATGAGGAACCCTGCCTGGCCCGGCAGTGAACTCCAGCAGTTCCAGAGGCCACTCGCGTGACGAAGGCATGAAGCGGCGGAAGTCGTCGAAGGCGATCTCCTCGTGTGCCAGACCCCACAGCAGGTCAGGGACGCTGGTCCAGCTGCCCTGCTCGGGGTGACGCCCCTGTTCGGCCAGGGCCCAGCCCTCATCCAGGCGCTTGCGGGTCGCACGAACGCTCTGCCACGCAGCGCGGACCATAGTGCGCTTCTCCTGACGGGTGAACTCGTCTCGTTCCGTCCACTCCCCACCGCCAAGAAGTCCAGGGCCGCGGGCGAGTCGGGCCAGGGCCGGAGCCACCTCGCGGTCGGGAAGGTCGTCCCGGCGGATGATCAGCACCCGCAGCGCGGAGGCGATCACCATCGGCCTGGCCGAGCCCGGCGCGTAGCCCTCGGGCAAGGACAGCTCCCACTTCACCAGCGTGTCGAAGAGATCCGGGTCCATCAGGCTCGCCCCCTCGGCCCCAGGAGCGAGTGCTTCGTCCACGTATCGGCAGAGGCGGTCGATCGCCTGCCGGTAGTTATCTGCTTGAGCTGTGACCGCGGTGGCGGCGACGTACTCGGTCCACTCGTCCGCCAGCTGCATGGCCAGCAGCGAGCAGCGGTATTCCGCCGGGTCCACCACCAGGAGCCTTTCCGGAATCTGCACCACCCGGGGGCCGATTCCCCCAGGCCGGACCGGGTTCGCCAGGGCGGCAAGGAGCCGCTCGCGTTCTTCTCTCTTTCGGCCCTTCCTGCGTGGCTTGCCCATCAGTGGCCCCCGTTCGCGCCGGACATCGCATGCGAGGCGATCTCGGCGTAGGTCGCCTCGTCGTCGCCCACCCAGCCGGAGAACGCGGCCTCGAACTCGTTGACCAGATCGTCCGTGTACTGCAGGTACTCGTAGGTGGTTTCCGGACTCGCGTGCCCAAGTCTTCGGCTGACGATCAGCAGCGGGTTGTGCCGGATGTGGCCGGTCAAGTACGACCGGTGCCGGCGACGGCGAGCCTGCAGGTCCGGCTCCTCGCCGTCCATGAGGTTCTCAAGATAGGTCAAAAGTCGCAGAGCGTAGGTATGCCGCAGGTCGTGCCAGCGCCAGCGTCGAGCCGGAAGCAGTGGCGTGGATCGGTCGGCGAGGTTCGTCATGCGCGTCCAGGCCCTATGGCGGTAACTCTTCCAGGCGTCCGCCCCCGGCATCAGACCGCCGCGGCAGACGAACAAGGACATCGCCTCCAGGCCGAACTCGCCCTCGTAGACGGTGATCCGGCGCAGCTTGGCGTCCATGGCCGACATCTGGAACTTGCGCACGACGCCGTCCAGGATGCCCCTCACCCGGCCGCCGGCGACGTCGACCTCACCCACCACGAACAGGTCGCGGGCCTTGCGCTCCAGCCCTCGGGCCGCCCTGCGGACGATGTCCGGACGTTCGAGCAGGCAGAACAGGTCGGCGGACGCGACGGCGTCCTCGGGGACGTAGATCGGGCGGGCTTTGCCGTATTTCGCGCAGGCTTGGACGGTGTACTCGGCTGCCCCTCCCGGCATTCCTGGCCAGAGTCCGATCTCGGGCAGCAGCACGGTCGCCCACTCCCGCCAGCGTGCCCCCGTGCCCAGAGCAATGTCGCTGCCCGCGCGGCCGCGCAGCGGCGACCATCCGCGAAAGACCGGATCCACCTGCGCGTTGGGCAGCTGCCCGCCCAGCCCAACGTCCCGGAAGTAGCGGTACTGCTCCAACGTGAGGTGCCGGATGTCCATGCCCGACCGGACCCGTGGCGCCAGCGCGTTACGTCCCCGCGCAGCCAGCCTCGCCGGGCGGTGCGGCAAGATCTTCCGGTCGACGAGGAAGCCGTAGAAGTCGTCCAGGACGAACGATTCCCGGCTCCAGACCGACGCGCCGACCGGCTTCTTCTGCCGCTGAGTCCGATGGCCTCGGTACGAGACGAGATCGGACTCCGACGCCGACAACACATCGCTGTCCAGACCGGCAAGATGGTCGTCCAGCCGGCCGATCACCCGCCCGTAGTCCTTCAGCGTGGTCTCGTCCAGCAGCGCCGTCGACAGATACCTGCCGAACTCGCACAGGGGCGGGACCGGCCTCTGTGTCTCCTCGTCGAGGTACACCGGCGTCCCATCGAGGATGCCCCGCCGTTCCAGCAAGGCGGCCACCGTCGCAGCGGAGATCACATTAGTGTCCAGGTACTTCTCCAGCAGCCCGGACTGTACAAAGGCAAGATCCACACTCGCCCCTCCCCAGGGGCCTGGGAGGAACTCCCATCAGCTCACCTTGAACCGCCCCGGGTTCGGTAGAGATCTCAGATTGTGGTGATGACCTGGGGTTTCGTGAGTTCGGTGTAGTAGTTGGCTTCGTATTCGACGGGCGGAATGTGGCCTATCTCGCCGTGGAGTCTTCGGTGGTTGTACCAGTCGACCCACTCGGCGGTGGCCAGCTCGACCTGGGAGAGCGTCTTCCAGGGCCGCCGGGGCTTGATCAACTCGGTTTTGAACAGGCCGATCGTGGACTCCATCAGGGCGTTGTCGTACGCGTCACCGACCGATCCGATGCTCGCCGCGATGCCGGCGGCGTCCAGGTGCTCGGCGAGCTTGAACGACGTGTATTGCGACCCGGCGTCCGAGTGATGGATCAACTCGCCCGGCTGAACCGGCTGTTTATCGCGGTCGCGTTGCCAGAGGGCCATCTCCAGGGCGTCCAGCACGAAGACGGTCTCCTTCACGGTGGCCGCGGACCAGCCGACGATCCGGCGGGAGAAGGTGTCCACGACGAAGGCGACGTAGACCACTCCGGCCCAGGTGGCCACGTGCGTGAAGTCCGCCACCCAGCACCGGTTCGGAGCGACGGCGACGAAGTCGCGGTCGACCAGATCGGGGGCCCGCTGGACCTGTCCGCCGGGGATCGTGGTGATGACGCGTCTGCCGCGCACTGCCCCCTGGATCCCGAGCTCGCGCATCAGGCGCTCGACGGTGCAGCGAGCCACCGCATGTCCCTGCCGGTTCAGCTCGCGCCAGACCTTCCGGGCCCCGTAGACACGGTAGTTGGACGTGTGGACGTCCTGGATCCGCTCCTTGAGTTCTTCGTCGCGCAAGCGGCGGGCGGAGGGCGTTTCGAGGCGTTTCTTGTGGGCGTAGTACGTGGAAGGGGCGATCTTGCAGTCGTGCTCGGTGAGCGTCCTGCAGATCGGCTCGACCCCGCCGAAGCGGTCCCGGTGCTCGTCGATGAACGCTACGAGCGCGTGTGTGGCCGGTCGAGCTCGGCCGCGAAGAAACTCGCCGCGGCCTTGAGGATCTCGTTGGCCCGCTTCAGTTCGGCGTTCTCCTTCTTCAACGCCTTGAGCTGGGCGGACTCCTCCGTCGTCGTCCCCGGACGCTGCCCCGCGTCGATCTCGTGCTGCTTGACCCAGTTCCGCAGCGTCTCGCGGGAACCGATGCCGAGCTTGTCCGTGACCGCCTGCAGGGCGGCCGTCTCGTTCGGGTGGTCGTCGCGCACCTCGGCGACCATGCGCACCGCACGGCGGCGCAGCTCAAGCGGGTAACGGGAGGGTCGTGCCATGACTCAATCCTTACATGGAATCGAGCCTCCACCTGACCCGGGGCGGTTCACCTGTCTCGTACCGCCACAACGAGTCGAGACTGAACCACACATCTCATGAGACAGATTTGAACAGCTGAAAGAAGGTGCGGTTACGGGAGAGCGGGGAGGAGCAGGTGGCGACCAGGTCACCGAGGCCCGCCAGTCCGGCGAGGGTAGCGGGGTGCGCGCCCATGGCCACGGCCAGCCGGGTGGTCTCGGCCAGACCGCGGGTGATGAGCATGGCGGTGGCGTTGTCACCCAGGCCCATGCCGGAGGCGATGCCGACCGCGAGGGCGATGACGTTCTTCACCGCGCCACCGAGCTCGCAACCAATCACGTCGGTGCTCGTGTAGGGCCGGAAGTACGAGGTGTGGCACGCCTGCTGCACGCGGACCGCGGCAGCTTTGTCGGGGCAGGCGACGGTTGCCGCAGCGGGCTGTCCCTCCATGATTTCGCGGGCGAGGTTCGGCCCCGACAGCACCGCCACCCGCTCCGCCGGAATACCGGTCACCTCGGTGGTGACCTCGCTCGCCCGCTTTCCGGTGTCGCGCTCGATGCCCTTCATCAGCGACACGAGCACGGTGTCGGGCCCGACGTGCGGCGCCCACGCGGCGAGGCTGCTCCGCAGGGACTGCGCCGGGATGGACAGCACGAGGAAGTCCGCGCCCTCCAGCGCGGCGGCCGGGTCGGTCGTCGCCCTCAAGGAGGCGGGCAACTCCATGTCCGGAAAGTAACCGGGGTTGCGGTGGGTTGCATTGATCGCGTCGGCGATCTCGCTACGGCGGGCGTGCACAATCACGTCGCTGCCGGCGTCAGCCATGATCTTGGCGACGGCGGTGCCCCAGGAACCGGCAGAGAACACCGCCACGTGGGCGGAACGCTGTTGAGTCACTGCAGGGTCCTTCTGGCTAGTGCTCTGACCGCATAGGTTCACCGGTTTGGTCTCTCCGGGCTCTGCGCCGGTTCAGGGAGCGATCGTGGCCGCCCAGGTACGGAACAGCGTGAGGGCCTCGGTGAGGTTTCCGGGGCCGCACGCGGCGTGGAAGGTCTTCTCGGCGGTCCAGGCCCAGACCCAGTCCTGCGTGGTGCGGTTGATCTCCTGGTGGGGGTACTCGCGTTCTTCCAGGTCGGTCTCTGCCAGATCGATACTGACAGTCCAGCCGGGGTTGTCGAGCGTGGCGATCTTCACGCCCCACTCGTGTTCCCAGTCCCCGTCGCACTGCTGCGCGTACCAGTTCTGCAGCCAGTCAAGGAGGGGCTCCGGATCGCTCATGGCAGGAGATGCTAAACGAGTCGCGTGCCGGGCTCGGGCGTGGCTGGTCCAACCGGCACGGGAGACGCGGTGGCGGAACCGGTACGAGTACGCAGACTGACCTCCCAGGAGGGGCAGCGGCTGCAGCAGATCGTGCGCCGGGGCAGCACCAGCTCGGTGCGCTACCGCCGCTCGATGATGCTGCTGGCGTCGGCCGGCGGGAACCGGGTGCCGGTCATCGCCCAGCTTGTTGCGGCCGACGAGGACACCGTGCGCGATGTCATCCACCGCTTCAACGAGATCGGCCTGGCCTGCCTGGACCCTCGGTGGGCGGGAGGCCGTCCCCGCCTACTCAGTCCTGACGACGAGGACTTCGTTGTCCAGACGGCCACCACCCGCCCGACCAAGCTCGGCCAGCCTTTCACCCGCTGGTCCATCCGCAAACTTGCCGCCTACTTGCGGAAGGTACACAGCCGGGTCATTCGCATCGGCCGGGAAGCCTTACGCGGCCTGCTCGCCCGCCGCGGCGTCACCTTTCAGCGCACCAAGATCTGGAAGGAGTCCCCGGACCTCGACCGCGACACGAAGCTGGATCGGTTCGAGGAGGTCCTGGACCGCTTCCCCGACCGGGTGTTCGCCTTCGACGAGTTCGGCCGTGCGCCACGAGGCGCTGAGGAATCGTGCGGGAGGAGGAACCCGCCGCTGGTCATCGCAGTGACCGGTTGAAGCTGGAGGCAGGCTGATCCCCAGGTCGGGGGTGAGGCCGGAAGCAGCCTCGACAACGTAGGGGCGGGCCGCGACCACCAGGTGAACCGCCCCGGGTCAGGTGGAGGCTCGATTCCATGTAAGGATTGAGTCATGGCACGACCCTCCCGTTACCCGCTTGAGCTGCGCCGCCGTGCGGTGCGCATGGTCGCCGAGGTGCGCGACGACCACCCGAACGAGACGGCCGCCCTGCAGGCGGTCACGGACAAGCTCGGCATCGGTTCCCGCGAGACGCTGCGGAACTGGGTCAAGCAGCACGAGATCGACGCGGGGCAGCGTCCGGGGACGACGACGGAGGAGTCCGCCCAGCTCAAGGCGTTGAAGAAGGAGAACGCCGAACTGAAGCGGGCCAACGAGATCCTCAAGGCCGCGGCGAGTTTCTTCGCGGCCGAGCTCGACCGGCCACACACGCGCTCGTAGCGTTCATCGACGAGCACCGGGACCGCTTCGGCGGGGTCGAGCCGATCTGCAGGACGCTCACCGAGCACGACTGCAAGATCGCCCCTTCCACGTACTACGCCCACAAGAAACGCCTCGAAACGCCCTCCGCCCGCCGCTTGCGCGACGAAGAACTCAAGGAGCGGATCCAGGACGTCCACACGTCCAACTACCGTGTCTACGGGGCCCGGAAGGTCTGGCGCGAGCTGAACCGGCAGGGACATGCGGTGGCTCGCTGCACCGTCGAGCGCCTGATGCGCGAGCTCGGGATCCAGGGGGCAGTGCGCGGCAGACGCGTCATCACCACGATCCCCGGCGGACAGGTCCAGCGGGCCCCCGATCTGGTCGACCGCGACTTCGTCGCCGTCGCTCCGAACCGGTGCTGGGTGGCGGACTTCACGCACGTGGCCACCTGGGCCGGAGTGGTCTACGTCGCCTTCGTCGTGGACACCTTCTCCCGCCGGATCGTCGGCTGGTCCGCGGCCACCGTGAAGGAGACCGTCTTCGTGCTGGACGCCCTGGAGATGGCCCTCTGGCAACGCGACCGCGATAAACAGCCGGTTCAGCCGGGCGAGTTGATCCATCACTCGGACGCCGGGTCGCAATACACGTCGTTCAAGCTCGCCGAGCACCTGGACGCCGCCGGCATCGCGGCGAGCATCGGATCGGTCGGTGACGCGTACGACAACGCCCTGATGGAGTCCACGATCGGCCTGTTCAAAACCGAGTTGATCAAGCCCCGGCGGCCCTGGAAGACGCTCTCCCAGGTCGAGCTGGCCACCGCCGAGTGGGTCGACTGGTACAACCACCGAAGACTCCACGGCGAGATAGGCCACATTCCGCCCGTCGAATACGAAGCCAACTACTACACCGAACTCACGAAACCCCAGGTCATCACCACAATCTGAGATCTCTACCGAACCCGGGGCGGTTCAAGGCGGTTCGTGCCCGCAAGCGAAGACGGAATGGGTGCAAGGAAACTGAACCAGTGGTCGAAGCCCCGTGAGTCGTCAGCGGCCTGCCGAATCTGGTGGATGGGTCGCTTTGCGGTGCTGGAGGGGGCCTTGTCCGATGGCCTCTCCTCCCTGGTCGTCCGAGCGTGGGACGGTCTGGGGCCCGGACCAAGACTGCGATGCGCGGTCCGTGGCGATGCCGCCGGGGTAGAGCTGGGCACCGACGCCGTTGAAGAGATCCTCAGTGAACGTGGGAAGCGATCCGGTGTCGCCCTCCCGCCTGGCCGCCAGCCGGGCGGCGGGCAGGTGCGACGCTCGCTGATGGCACCGGATCGTGGCGGAGTCGCCGTAGTACTCCGAGGTCGGGAGAGCCGGCCGCATGGGGAAGGGCGACAGCGTGATAGCAGCGGTGCTGCTGCCGGGGAGGAGCGTTGTTGAATAACGACGCGCCGCCGACATCTTGGCCGAGTATCTTCGCGGCCGAGCGGCGGGTACTCGGTCATCAGCTCAAGCTGCACCGATGGGCAAGGGCCGATCCGGACCGCCGGTTCGGTGACGTGTTCAACCTGATCTGCGACCGGTCCACCTTGTTGGTGGCCTGGGAGCGGGTGTCGGGCAACCAGGGTGCCAGGACAGCGGGCGTGGATGCGGTGACGCGGCATCACGTCGAGGACTATGGAGTGATCCAGTTCCTGGAGGAGCTTCGTGCTTCGCTCAGGGACGGGTCGTTCACCGCGCTGCCGGTCAAGCAGGCGGTGATCCCGAAGAAGGGCGGCAAGGTCCGTCACCTTGGGATTCCCACGCTGCGTGACCGGGTCGCGCAGATGGCCCTCAAGCTGGTCCTGGAACCGATCTTCGAGGTCGATTTCTACCCGTCTTCGTACGGGTATCGGCCCGGACGTCGTGCTCAGGATGCCATCGCCGAGATCCACCAGCTCGCCAGCCGCTCGTATGAGTGGGTGGTGGAAGGGGATATCACCGCATGCTTCGACAACGTCGACCATCACGTCCTGATGGACTTGGTGGCCGAGCGCATCAAGGACCGCAAGGTCTTGCGCCTGGTCAGTGCCTTTCTGCGGGCCGGGGTCGTTGAACTGCACGGTGGCTTTGCGGAAAGCCTCACGGGCACTCCGCAGGGCGGGGTCGCCTCCCCGCTGCTGGCCAACGTCTATCTCTCCGTCCTGGACCGGTACTTCTCCCGGATCTGGGACGAAGAGATGAGTCCACGCTGGCGCAGGCAGTACCGGCGCCGGAAGGGGCTGCCGAACTACCGACTGGTGCGTTACGCCGACGACTTCGTCGTGCTCGTGCACGGCACCAGGTCTGAAGCGGAAGCGCTGAAAGGGCAGATCGGCGGGTTGCTGGCCAGCAGGCTGAAGATGACCCTCTCGGTCGAGAAGACCCACATCACCCACATCGACGACGGCTTCGTGTTCCTGGGCTTCCACATCCAGAGGAAGACCCGGGGCGACGGACGCCGCGTCGTACTCACGATCCCGGCGAAACAGGCGCTGGCATCGGTGATGCACAAGATCAAGATGTTGACGGGGCAGGGCACCACCTCGCTCTCGTTGGCGGAGGTGCTGCGGAAGGTCAACCCGGTCCTTCGGGGCTGGGCAGCCTACTTCCGATACGGCGCATCGAAGAAGACGTTCTCCTACCTGGGCTGGTATGCGTGGTGGAGGCTGATTCTGTGGATACGCCGCAAGCACCCCCACCTGACCTGGAAGCAACTGCGGCGGCGCTATTACGGGGCCGATCGCATCGCGGAGGATCGTATGGTCCTCTACAACCCGGCGAAGATGCGGGTCGAGCGCTACCGCTATCGCGGCGCGCAGATCAGCACGCCATGGAACATCGACGAGGTCGACCCCGAGGAAGCGCGCTTCCGACGGACCGGCCACGACGACATGGCCTTCGTCGGCCGGGTCAGCGAGCACCTCACTTGACTCATCGGGTCACGTGGAGAGCCGGATGCCCGGCCAACGGGCACGTCCGGTTCGGCGGGCGGGGACGGGAAGACCGACACCAGAAACGGTGCACGGCGTCCCGTCTCCGACCCAACCCCTGGGTATACGGCCCACGATGGGCTCGGGCTGGGCCGCCGCCGGACACCCCGAGCGGCATCCCGCCACCTACCACCGCACTCACGGGATCCGGTACTTCCACGGCTGCTACTCAGTCGGCGACGACACCCTGTGGGGCGTCAACCGACGCAAGAAGGGCGCCGCGAACACGCTGGCCGCGCTGAAGTCGATCCGGGCCGCCCGCCCCGACGGAGCCCCGATCTACGTGATCTTGGACAACCTGTCCGCCCATAAGTGCGAGACGATCCGCCGCTGGGCGAAGAAGCACCGGGTCGAGCTGTGCTTCACCCCGACCTACGCGTCCTGGGCCAACCCGATCGAGGCCCACTTCGGGCCGCTGCGGCCGTTCACCGTCGCCAACTCGAACCACCGCAACCACACCGTCCAGACCCGGGCCCTGCACGCCTACCTGCGATGGCGCAACAAGAACGCCAGTCACCCCGACGTCCTGGCAACTCAACGCCGCGAACGTGCGCGTGTCCGCAGTGAGAAAGACATCCGCTGGGGCAGACGACCAGTCGCTGCGGCGGCGTGAACGACGCCGGGAGTGGGGACCACCGGCTCAGTCACCGGATAGCGTGTCGGCCGGAGGACGGCCCGGGGTTGCACGGCGCCACTCCCCTGTTCACATGCGCTGGAGGAACTGTTGACGGGCTGGCGGCGATTCGAGCTCCTGCAGGGGGCTAAGACCGAGTACCGGGAGATTCGCCAGGAAGGCATCCGATGCTTCCTCCGCTGGGGCGCGATAGACACCAGCGGCAAGGCGAGCACGTCGACGCTGGACAACGAACAGCACGCCAGCCGCCACGCTTCCCGCAAGATCAACGAATGGCTCCGCAAGGGCTTCGCCGAGGTCGAGCGGCCGTTTGACGTCGCCGAACTTGACCAGCAGACACCCGTCCTCGACGTGATCAAGTCAAGCACCCAGCCGCATGCCCCGGTCCCCGAGTATCTGCCGATCGATGGCTTTGACGAGACGTACCACCGCAGCCATGCCCCGGATCACCCGATGGGATTTCACGAGTACTTCGTACTGCGAGACCAGGGACGCAGCGCCGTTCGCTTCACCGTGCGCGGACAGTGCCATGACCCCGCGGCCGTGTCGTCCTTCCTGGCCGTCCTCGGCGCCGGGCGCGACCTGCCCTTCGACGGGCAATCCCACCACAAGGTGCCGCTGTCAACACCGGTGGGACCCTTCAGTCACGCCTTGTTTTGCGCGCCGGCACTCGGGCAAGCCTGCATCGCGTATCCAGCCATCGCCGCTCGCGTCGCGACAGCCTTCCCAATCTTCGACTGCGAGATCGGTGACGCGGATCCGGAAGTCCTCGTCGACGCGCGAATCCGCGGCCATGGTGCACTGCCCCACAGCGACTGGAGCCGCCAGCCACAGCCGGTCGTCGATCTCAGGTTCGATGTCCAGCCGTCCAACTACCAGCGGACGCAGACCTTCAAGGTCTTCACATCCGCAGTCCTCAAGGCGCTCCTGGATGTCCTTCCGACTGCGGCATCCCAGAGTTGGCTGGAGGTCCGCTCCTTCCGAGGCGAGACCAGGCGTTTCACACCCGAGACCGCCACACCATTCTCCGAAGTCACCTCCTTCCTCCACGGCTGAGCCTGCTCGGAGCCTCGTCCGCGATCGCACACGACGCAGCTCCGGCATGCCTCACCAAAGACAGGGCCGACCCGGTGAACGTATGCGGTCAGAGCACTAGGCCCTGTGTGATGTCGTGATCAATCGGCTGCTCGCAGGAGGTCCTCGAGCCAGATCATCGAGGCGCGGAGTTCGAGACCGGCGAGGTAGCTCTCGGGTGTCTTGTCGAAGCGGGTGGCGATGCCGCGCCAGTCCTTCAGCCGGTTGATCAGGCGCTCGACGGTGTTGCGTTCCTTGTAGAGGTCGGTGTCGTGGCTGACGGGCCGCCCGCCCCGGCTGCCTCTCTTCTTGCGGTTGGCGGCCTGGTCCTTCTTCTCCGGGATGACCGCCTTGATGCGGCGTTTCCGCAGGTGGGCGCGGTTGGCGCGGGACGAGTACGCCTTGTCCGCGGCGACCGCGCCGGGCCGGGTGCGGGGCCGGCCGACCGGCAGGCGGACGCGAATCTTGTTCAGCACGGGAATGAACTGCGGGCTGTCCGCGGCCTGCCCGGCGGTCAGGACGAACGCCAGCGGCCGGCGCCTGCGGTCGGCGGCGAGGTGAATCTTGCTGGTCAGCCCGCCACGGGACCGGCCGAGCAGGGCTTCCTTCAGGCGGAGCCGGTGTCGCCGGCGGACGCGCCGGCGTTCTTCCCGCTCCGGCCCGTTTCCGCCGCGCTGCCCGTTGTGTTCCGCCTCGCCGCCCCCTTTTGCCGGGCCTGTTCCTGCTCGGCGGCGGCTTCTTCCAGAGCCTCCATGACGTCCTCGCCGACGAGCATCCCGGCGGCGTCGTGGTGCGCGCGGACGGTCGTGGAGTCCACGCCGACCAGGGACAAGTCCGTCCTGCCCCGGCGGGCGGCCTCAGCGATCAGGCCCTCCAGCAGGGCGGTGAAGACACCGGCGTTCCGCCAGACCCGGAAGCGCCCGTAGACGGTCGGCCACGGCCCGAACTCGCCCGGCATCTCACGCCACTGCGCGCCGGTCCTGAACCGCCAGATCACCCCCTCGAACTGATCCCGCAGCCGCTCGGGGTACGGGCCGTACTCGCCTATCGGCAGGAACGGCTCGATCAACTTCCACTGCTCGTCGGTAAGTTGCCTGCGCGTCACGACCGTCTTCCTACCGGATCCGCCCTCCAGACGGACCCGGATCGGCGAGACTGATCACAACATCACACAGGCCCTAGCGCGACCTTGTCGCCGGGCTGGCGGCTGGGGCACGTCCGTGCCGATCTGCGTGCCGATCGGGACGTTCACGGCCTCGGCCGCAGCGTACTGTGCGGCGAAGGTCCGCTCGTCGTCTGCTTTCTCCTGCTCGACGTTGGCTGGGCAGCGGGCCGCGTCCTCGGAGAGTGCGGTATCGAGCCGGGGCCGGCGAACAGGGCGAGTGTGGGGCGGGGTGCCTCTATGTGGTTCGCCAAGGAAAAACGGGCTGCAGTGGGGTGGGATGACGGGCAGCATGGCGGGGTGTCTGAGCTGCTGTGGGATGACGTCGCGTACTTCTTCGACTCGGACTTGATGGGGTCGCTGCCGGACGTGCGTGTGCCAGATGCCTCGATGGAGGACTGGCAGGCGGTCCTCGATCTCGTTGGTGAGAGCGACTGGAAGTTCCAGTACTCCGAAGGCGAGACGGTGCTGCCGATGCCCCGATCCGAGGCAGTGCTCTCCCGTCCAGCTGACGCCGAGTGCCCCGAGCTGCGGGTCTGGCCGTCAGACGATGTGTTGGCGATCTTCCGTTTTCATGCGATCGAGGAGATCGACTTCGATGTGGATCTCCGCGAGCTTCAGGGACAGGAGCGACTGGATGTGTTCTGCGGCTTTCTGCGGGCGATCGGGCGACGGTTGGACAAGCCGGTGCTGATGGATTCAGAGGGCGACTACGGTCATTCGGTACTCGGGTTCGATGTTGAAGCCGACTGTGTCGTGCTCCTGGCTGAACCGCCGGTCATGTGACCGCTGCTGCTGGCCGGGATGCGTAGAAGGTCCCGTCGCGCAGCATCGCGAAGAGGACGTGGGCTCGATGTCTGACCAGGCAAGGCAGGGTCTGGGTGTAGTGCTTGCCCTGGCTGATCTTTCTGTCGTAGTAGGCCCTGGGTGTCGGGTCAGAACGTGCGGGCGTGCTGGAAGACAGTGTCGAGCCGCTCACGCAGACCGTGGTCGGTGACGAGTTTCAGGGCGCGGGCGAAGTCGTCCTGAGTAGCGGCCAGTTGGGCGCGCTGTTGGCGTACATGGTCGGCGAGGACGGTGTGTCCGGCCCCGGAGGCGCCGGGCAGGCTCCGCGCGGCGTAGATCACGGTGAGCGGAAAGGCGAAGCAGGCGTGAAGGAACCCGTACGCGGGCCGCTCGGTGCCGCGCCACGGAGAGAAGTAGGTCTCGTCGTCGGGAATGGTGATCTGGAGCGCGACCAAGGCGTCGTTGAGCCAGTTGTGGGCGGTTTCGTGGACGAGGTCGCGGCCCAGCACGGCAGCGTCGCTGGTGTGATCGGTGAAGACGGTCGCCGGGAGCCGGGTGATGGCGAAGCTGCGCAGGGTCTGGTCGAGGCGGCGCCGGCCGGTCAGACAGATCACGGTGGCGTGCGCCTCGACGAGCTCGTCGAGGCCGGCGGCGGTGACGTGGGCGATGGCATCGTCGGTCAGCGCGGCCAGGGGCTCGGCGGCGCGGGTCGTATCGGGGCCGAGGACGTAGTACGGGGTGTCGGAGTGTGGGCCGCGGATCATCTCGTCGTCGTTCGGGGCGATCATGATGCGTGGGCCGAGGCGGGAGGGATGAACCAGGCGGTCCAGGGTGGGCCCAGCTGTGTTCCGGTACCAGTCGAGCGTGGTCGTGTCGCCGCGGCGGGCGGCGTTCTCGGCGCCTTCGAGCCGGTGGTGTGCCAGGGCGTAGGCCAAGGGCAGCGCTTTGTCGCCCGGCGGCGGGGTGTGCCCGGGGTGGAGCAGTTCCAGGATGACGGCGGTGCGTTCGCGGCGGTGGGTGGCGATGGTGTCCAGGTCAAGTGCGGCGGCGATGTCGTTCATGTCGGCAGGCTCCTTGGCTGCGGGGCCCCGGTGCCGGGCCCACGGGGCGCCGGCACCGGGACTGTGATGAGGGGCAGGCTGCTGGGTCGGCCCGATCAGCTGGGGCGGTCCGCCGTCGGGGTGGCCGGGGCCGGCTCGGCCTCGGTGTCCGGGGCGCTCCAGGCGTCGGCGGAGACGCTGGAGGTGTGCGCGGTCAGGCGCACGGTGCTGTCGTCGCGCAGCTGGTTCACGGCGGCGAGGAACTCGCCGCACGCATCGGTCGTGTCCATCTTTTCCTCCAGGGGGTTGCTGGGACTGGTCGGATGCACCGCACGAGGGGGCGGGCTGCGGATGGGCGGGGCCATGGCCGGATCAGGCTTCGCTGATCAGCCAGCTGATGAACTTGCGTTCGCGCCCCGCGCGGACCGGCTCGGTGCCGTGAGTGACCTGGGATCCGTACAGCAGCGCGGTGCCGGGGGCGGGGCGCACGTTCCAGCGGGTGCGCGGCATGGTGCGGAACCAGTCGGCGGAGTGGTCCGCGCCGTCGTAGGTGAACGCCATGGCCGGGTGGTAGCCGTCACCACCCGGCTGGTCGCTCCACAGAGCGGGGTGGGAGGTGGTTTCGACGAAGAACTCGCCACCGGCTTCGGCATGTTCGAGGACAACGCTGATCCCGGCGAGCTGGCGGACGGGGTCGGTGGGGCGCGGGGCGATTCCGTCGACGTGCGGGGTGATGTGCTGTCCGGGCGCGTACTCGACGTACATCCATTCGCGGCAGGAGGTCAGGGCGGGCAGGGCGCGCCGCAAGGCGGGCATCGCCCGCTCGACGGCATGGGCAAGGATCTTGGCCGCGGTTTCGGGCGGCGGGTGGATTTCGAGGCGGCCGGCGGGCTCATAGACGGCCATGGCCTGCTTGCTGGTGTGATCAGGGATGGAGTGCAGGGTGGTGGTGCGCTCGGTATCGAAGCGGCAGACGCCGTCATCGCCGAGGACGTCGTCCACGACGGTGATGAGGGTGGCGACCTCGTCGGGGGTGAGGAAGTTCTCGATGCTGGAGACGGTGAGTGTCTCCGCTATATGGATCATCATGCCTCCCGGCTGGGGTGGGGCGGGCGGAGGGCGCATGCGCATCCGGTGACCGCCGGGGTGTGGCGGACAACGTGGGTGAGGGTGCGCACGGCCTGCTCGAGGGCGACGAAGTAGTCGGCCCACGTGCTGCCGGGGGCCGGGGTGAGGGTCAGGTTGAGGACCGGGTGCCGGCGGCTGGTTCGGGCGCTGGTCAGCTCGGTGCGGACTATGCGCGCGGTGACGGCGGCGGGCAAGTAGCCGTCGGTGGCGGCGAGCGCGTGGCACAGCCGGGCGGCGAGCCCGGCGTACTCAGCGCGGGTGCGCGGCAGCAGGCCGACGCGGAAGGCGGACGGGGTCAGGACGGTACCCAAGTGGGCATGGCCCTGGCAGGAGTCGTAGGTGACGGCCTGCCAACTGCGGGTGATCGTATCGACCAGAGGCCACACCCTGTCCTCGATGCCGTCGCGCCACTGGGGGTGGTGTGGGTCGAGGTCGTCGGCTTCGTGTTGGCCAGGCAATCCGACGGCGTTGATGTTGCCGTGGTTGCTGCGCCGGAGCCGGGCCGAGGTTCGGGGAGCTGCCGGGTCGTCCCAGCGGGCGAGGAAGGCATCGGCGTCATCAATGACGTTCGGGACGGTGGGCCGCCAGTGGGCGCGGAAACAGTGGGCGCCGGCCGGATGGTCGGGGGCGGCGAGCAGGTGGGCCATGCCGTCGATGAGGCGGGCGCGGTGGTCGCAGTATGCGTCGTCGCTGCCAGTCGCCTTCAGCATGCGCCAGCGGGTCGCGGTGCACCCGCCGCCGCAGACCGACCGGTACGGGCAAGAAGCGCACGTGGTCATCAGCTGTCGCCCTGTGGTGAGCAGCGGGTTGGCGTGCTGGGCCGCAGTTACGTCTGCCTCACTTCGGGCGGCGGCGAGCGGCAGCAAATGAGCCTGGGGCCAGGGAAGTTCATCGCAGGATCCGAAGCGGCCGTCGGGGTAGGCGGTGAAGACGTGGGAGCACTTGTGCGCGGCGAAGTGGCAGTGGGCGGTCTCCAGACCCTTGAGGCGGCGAATCGCGGCGACGGCCGGGTCGAGTTTGATCCGGCGGAAGTGGCCGGCACCGATCCAGCGGGCCGCGGCGTCGAGGACGAACTCGGCGTACTGCCCGGGAGTGATCGCCCAGGCTGCGCCGTCCTCGCCGACCGCAAGGGCCTGGAGACGGCGGCTGGGACTGGTACGCCGGCCGGCGGCCTTCAGCGGCCGGGTGACGGCGGTGTCGAAGGCGGGCAGGAGATGCACGGCGCGTACCGCCTCGAAGGCGGCGATGTGGTCGATGACCTCCGCGGCACGACCCAGGACGGAGGGGGTGACCACGGTGACGATGCCGCAGCTGCCTCTGCGCTCGGCAAGCAGGTTCAGAGCGTTCACGATGTGCGGGTAGATCGCGGTGCCGTCGTAGCCGACGCGCCAGGAGTTGCCCTGTTCGTCGCCGTCCAGGGAGATGCCGATGTGTAACCCCGGGTAGTGGGTGTCGAACAGGTCGAGCCACTCGTCGTCCAGCCGCACACCGTTGGTCTGCAGGTGGACGCGGTGCACGGTGGGCTGGGCGCCGAGCTCGTCGAGCAGGGCGGCCATGGCCTGCTTGCCGACGGTCAGGGGTTCCCCGCCGTGCAGTTCGATCGCGAGAGGCCGCTCACCGAAGATCTGGCCGAGGCGGCGTACGTGCTTCGGGGTGATCTGGGCGCCGCCGGGCGCGAACTTGCGCTTTTCGAAGCAGTAGAGGCAGTCGACGTCGCATGTTTCGCCGCGCAGCTTGAGGACGACGGAGACCGAGGCGCTGTGGTCGGTGTCCTCCAGAGGCCGCCACACCTCGGCGCCCACAGTCGTTGTGGAGGTAGTGAGCGTGCTGGACATCGGGACCTCCCCGATTCGTAGGTAGATGGATGAATCAGGCGCGGGCGCGCCGGGCGGCGGCCGTCTGCCAGGTGCGCATCCGGCCGTCGGAGAGCGGGGCGCGGGCGTCGCCACGGCGCAGGAACCAGCCGTCGCTGTAGCGCTGGGGCAGCCAGCCGAAGCCGCCGAGACCCGCCTCGTCGAGCGGCTCCGGCTCGGCGTCGGTGGGCCAGAGCGCGAGCAGGGCGTCGGCGAGACGGACCTGGACGGACGCGAAGAAGGGACTGTGTGCGGCGGTGCTCAGCCACCGTGGCTCGGGCAGCGTCGGCACGGGAGTGAACCGACCAGCGTCGTCGTCGCTGCTCAGTAGGCTGGGCAGCCACTTCTCGCCGAGCAGCGGGGCGCCGGCGGCCACGGTCTCGGCCTGGGCGACGACACGGGCGAGTTGGTCCCACACCAGGTCGGCGTGCGGGTACAGGCCCGCCTGAGCCAGACCGAGCAGGTCCTCGGCCAGGCTCGCCGCCGCCTCGCAGCGATCCGCGAGCGCCCACCGCTGATAAGTGGCACGCTGCTCGGACGTCAGGACCTCCGCCTGGTCCGATACCCAGGCGAGCGGACGGGCCGTGCGCAGGGCGGTGAGGTCGTTCAACCGGCCCCGGACCGTGCGGAAGGTCTCGATGTTGTCGCGTGTCACGGCGAACGCGTCGAGCAGCGTGCGCCAGTCGTGCACGGTGGTCTCGCTCACCGCCTGTACGTCGATGCGGATGCCGCCAGTGAGGCGCGACCTCAGCTCGGGGGCCGGGCCGCGGTCGGTGGGGGTGACAAGGAGGAGGTCCACGTCGCTGTGCTGGTGGGCCAAGTTTTCGGCAAGAGCACCCACGAGCCACACGTCGGCACCGAAGTGCTCGTCGGCGAGTTCGGCGGCGGCCTGCTCGGCGACCTTGAGCCGGATCTGCAGCCACGGGGCGGGCTGCGATGCGAAGGTCATCGGGGCACGTTCCCTTCCGGGATCAGGACTTCGGCGGCGGTCGTGGCGGCCCAGGCGTCGAGGACGGCGCGGACATCGTGGCGCTGGGCGCCGATGTGCGGGGTGGCGAGCAGATTCAGCGGCCCGGGTGGATCGCTGTGGGGCCACAGCGGGAGGTCGGTCGGCTCGACGGGGTCGAGGGCGAGCCCTCCGAGCCGACCTTCAACGAGCGCGCGCAGGCAGGCATCGACATCGAGCGTGCCGAGGCGACCGACGCAGATCAGCAGCGGGCGCCGTGCCCGGGCCCCGGCGAGGAACGTGGCGTTGAACCTGCCTCGGTTCTCGGCGGTGAGCGGCAGCGCCACGACATGGGCGTCTGCCCAGACCGGCAGCTCGTCACCGGAGCGGGCAGGCAGTGCGCTGGGCAGGCTCGGCCGGGCCGCGAAGGCGATCTCGCCAACGTGCGGGGCGAGGGTCCGCGCGCAGGCACGGCCGATCGGCCCGGCACCCCAGATCGCCAGCCGCATCCGGGAACTGGGCGGGGCGAGGCACTGCTGCTTGACGTGCTGACCGCCCATCAGGGCTGCATGTCCATAAGGGATACGGCGGGCGAGGCAGAGCAGGGCGGCCAGGGCCTATTCGGCGACCGCGTCGGCGGCCGGGGTGGGGTTACGGTGCATGGTGATGCCGCGGCGCTCGAGCGCGGCGACGTCGATGCCGTCCAGCCCGGAGCCGGCCCGGATCACGTGCCGCAGCGCGGGCCATGTGCTCAGTCGGCTGGCGTCAAGGAGCTGCCCGGAGCGCAGCACCAGGACCTCGGCCCGGGAGACGAGTTTCGCGTCTGCGGAGGCGAGGCCATCGATCTCCCGGATCGTGCAGCCGGGCAGGTGCTTCTGCAGCAGCTCGGTGTCGGCTGCGCCCCGCACGCTGACGAGCAGGGGCGCCGGAGTCGCTTCGGTCACCGCTCCGCCCTCCTGCAGGGCGGAGCGGGGGTGGTATAGCGGCCGAAGGCGAGGTCGCCGTCACCCATGAGCACCTCCAGCGGGGACGGGGCGTTGAAGTAGTCCTCGCAGGCCGCCTTGACGCCGGGCAGCCCGTTCCACGCCTTGGGGTTGGTCTGAAGGTCGGCGTAGTCGTCGACGACGAGCGCGCCGCCCGGAGCCAAGCGGGGCACGCACGCGGTCAGGCAGGTGCGGATGGAGTCGTAGTAGTCGCCGTCCAGGTAGGCGAAGGCGATCTGGGCAGGGAGTTGGCCGGGCAGGGTGTCGGCGAACCATCCGGGATGGATGACCGGAGGGGTGCGGCCCCAGAGGTCGTGCAGGGCCAGAACCTGTTCCGGCTCGGCGCGCAGGAAGCCGGGCTCGAACAGCTCCGGGTCCTCCTCGCCCCGTTCGGGCAGGCCCTTAAACGAGTCGTAGACGTGGATGGGCCGCTGCTGTTGTCCGCCTGAGTCGAGGACGGCGCGCATCCACAGGGCCATGGCGCCCTGGTAGCAGCCGAGTTCGACCACGGCGCCGGGCACGGCGTCGGCGCCGAGGCGTTCGAGCTCGGTGCGGATGGCGGGCAGCCGGTCGGCGTCCACGGTGTCGCTGTGGTGTTCCAGCAGCCAAGCGGACAGCTCGGTCAGGACGGCGGCGGTGGGCAACGAGTGCATGGTCACCACCGGTCCACGAGGACGTCGCGGTCGGCGGCGAGCGCGTCCAGGAGCTGCTGGTTGACGCGCGGCAGCAGGTACTTCTTGGGAAGTTCGGTCAGCGGCACCCATTCGAAGCCGACTTGGATCGGGTCGGGCGGGTCGGACTTGCGCGGAGTGGTGTTGACGTCGATGAGTTCGGCGAGGAAGTTGTGCTGGGTCTTGTGGACGGTGCCGAACTCGTCGTTGTACTGCTCGGGGACGTACTCCACGATGAACAGGAGCCGGGAGGCGCGCACGCGCAGTCCTGTCTCGTCCTTCACCTTGCGGGCGACCGCGTCCCGCAGCGGCTCCCCGGCGATTGCCTTGCCGCCGGGCAGGTTGTAGTGGAAGCCGGAGTGGTCGTCGTACGACATCAGCAAGATGCGGTCGTAGTGCACGATCGCGGCCTTGACCGACACGCTGATGCGGGGCAGAGGCGTCATGGTGCGGTGCATTCCTTCCCTCGTCGGGCCGCGTGGCCCAGTGGCCGCGCGGGTGTGGTGCGGGGATGGAGCAGACGTGAGCGCGTGCTACAGGCAGGCGCGCGCTGCAGGGTCGGCGATTTGCAGCAGGTCGGCGACATCGGACAGCGGCGTGCCCTCGGTGGTGAAGGAGCCGGTGGTCTGGAAAGAGGCGGCCACATGGCGCATCGCGGCGAGCGCGGCGCGCGAGAGCTGGTTGGCGTAGATGACCAGGGCGAACCCGGCCGCGCGGAGCTCGTCCGGAGCCAGGTGCGCGAACGCGGTGGGCACGGTCACCAGCGGCACCGCCCCGGGCCAGGCTTCGGCCGTCGCCAGGGCCTGGGTGCCGGTGGGGTCCTTGGAGTGAATAAGGACCGCGTCCGCGCCAGCCGCCGCGTACGCCGCCGCTCGCTGAACCGCCTCCCTCACGCTCGCCCCGCAGATCAGGGCCTCGGTGCGGGCGATGAGCGCCACCTCGCTACCCGCGGCCTCGCGCATCGCGACGATCTGCTCGTTTATCGTTTCCACACGGGTGAGAACCTGGCTGCGGTGGAGCGCGAAGGAGTTGACCTTGGGGTAGGCGCTGTCCTCCAAGCAGAGGGCGGCGGCTCCGGCGCGGGTGAGGTCGCCGGCGAAACGGCGGGCAGTGGCCGGGGTGCCGCCCGCGTTGTCGACGTCCACGATCACCGGCAGCGCCGCCGTGCGGGCGAGGGCGAGGACGGTGTCGGCCAGATCCCGCGGGCCCAGCACGTTCTCGTCCGGCAGGCCCAAGGCCGTGGAGACCTCCAGGCCCGACACCCACAGGGCGTCGAAGCCGGTCTCCACGGCGACCTTGGCGGCCACCGCGCTCGAGGCGCCGACCGCCCGCAGCGGCCGGTGAGCGCGGGCGGCGGCGGCGAGCCGAGTAGTGAGCGGGACTATGTCGGCCTCGGTGGGGGCGCTCACGTCGCAGCTCCTTCAGGGTTGGGCAGCAGGCCGTACTCGTCGAGGGCCTGCCAGGCGGTGTGCAAGACAGCGGCGCGGCCCTGTGCGGCGTTGATCCGTACGACTGGGCCCAGGGCGGGGAAGGCAGCGGGCGCGTCGGTCACCGACTGGTAGACCTCGCGGACCTTGGCCTGAATTT
The DNA here is from genome assembly GCF_036634175.1 of Streptomyces sp. P9-A2. Taxonomy (NCBI): domain Bacteria; kingdom Bacillati; phylum Actinomycetota; class Actinomycetes; order Kitasatosporales; family Streptomycetaceae; genus Streptomyces; species Streptomyces sp. P9-A2. The sequence goes on along the minus strand of NZ_JAZIFX010000001.1, from coordinate 505,022 downwards.
CCAGGACGTCCCAGTCGGGGCGGGTGGCGTCCCCGGAGCGGTCGGCGGCTCGCTCCATCGCGGCCTCGGGCGTGATGTCCAGGACGAGCGTGAGGTCGGGGACTAGGACGAGCTGTTCGGTAAGTCGGGCGTAGGTCTCCTTGGGGGTGCGGTCGTGCTTGACCGCGAAGAATGCCAGTTCGGACAGTAGCCACCGGTCCGCGATGACCGGCCGGGCCGGCAGCGACGGGGCGATCAGTCGGTGGGTGGTGGCCTGCTTGTCCGCGGCGAGTGATGACAGGTAGCGGTCCTGGTTGTCCGGGGTGGGCTGGTACTTGCCCTCCACCAGGTCCACCGCGACGCCCGGATCGAGGAAGTTGGTGGTCAGCACGGCGAGCGGGGTGATGCGGAACAGGCCCTCGAAGATGCGGAACAGGCCCTTGCGTAGGGTCGTCTTGCCGGTGCCGTCCAGGCCCTCGATGACGATGAAGGGGTAGCGGTCCATCGGCTTACTCCACCTGCCCGGCGCCGGTGCCCCCGGCGTACTTAGTGAACCGGCCGCGCCACGGGATCGACGTGGAGACCAGGTCGACCAGGCGCAGCTCGCCCAGCTCGTCCAGCAACATGGGAAGCCGGCTCTCGACGGCGATGCTTTCGGTGATCGCCTGGCAGTAGCCGAGGCGCACGGTCTCGTCGGCCGCCGCAGTGCGCAGATGCTTGACGAGGATCCGCTGTGCGGTGCCGAGTGACACGATGTGCGTCGCGTCCTTCAGCGTCTCCAGAGAGATCGCGGTATCGACCGGCTGCAGGGACGTGTGATGGACCCCGAGGTGGCGGATGACGGCGAACGCGCCCACCCACCAGGCCGACGCCGAACACACTGCGGCCACCGCGGCGCGCAGGACCGGGTCGGTGACGGCCGGAAGTAGGGTGTCCGCGACCTGCTCCGCGCTCGCGGTCAGTGGGTTCGTCCCAGAGCCGGCGGTGCCGTACTCGTCCGGCAGACGTAGCCAGTGCGTCAGGCCGGTCCCGTCGATCACCGCCTCGACCGCAGGGTCGGCGAGCGAGGCGGGGCAGGCGGTCAGAGCGCCCGGCGAGGTCTGCGTGAATAGGACGACGTCGCTAGGTGGTGTGATGAGCTGCTCGCGCAGCTGCGGCAGGTGCAGGGCCAGGCGCTGGAGCTGCAGCCCGTCGGCGAGCGTCTCCCAGGACGCGTAGAGAGTCGGGCCGGATGGGGAGAGGGACACACGGGCTCCTTCGTCAAGAGGGGGCGGAAGATCTCCGGGAGGGGATGCGGGCGGCAGGCTATCCAGCGCGCGGGGTGACTCTGGTGTGCCCTCGCCGGTCACCGCGAGGTAGGCCCAGGTCACAGAATTACCACTGGCGCGCCGACGCCCCCAGGCGAGGCAAACGACCTGGCCGATCAACAGACCGTGGCCGTGCTCCTTCTCGGGGCTCGGTGACTTCGCTCTCAGCCGTTTGCTCGGGTGGTGATCGGCAACCTCGATGACCAGATGGTCCTCGCGCGTACGGACCTGGGGGCGGATCTTGCCGTCCTCGGTGTGCTCCAGCGTGTTCGTGAACAGCTCGAGCAGGACGAGCTCCGCCGTGTCGACCGTCTCCTCGCCCAGTTTCCGATCAAGCGTCGCTGTGCGCATGAAGTTCCTCGCCTGACCGGCCATCTCTGGCTCACAGGGCAGCACCAGCTTCCGCTCCCCCGGCAGTCGGCGCGTAGCGGTGGCACGCGCGAGCAGGGCGGTCACGGTGGTGCTCACCGCGACACCATTAACGGGAGGGGCTGAGGCATGAGCATGACTCGATTCCTTCACAGCAGCGGCCGGAAGACTCCGGCTGGCAGCCGGTGTGTACGGCAGCAGAGCCGATACTCCAGAGTGCGCGAGAGCGATCTGGGATCGGCCAGAGGTCATCGGCCTCCTCCCACCGAAGCCGTGTCTGCGTTCGGACCGAGCAGGTCCCAGGTGTGTCCGAGCATCACCATGTGGACCTCGTCGGTGGCGCCCGTGGTCGCGATGAGGGCATCGACGCTGGCGCGGACATCGGCCGGCGCGATGCCCGCTGCCCGAGCGATGTGGGGGATGCTGGTGTTCGCAGCCACTGCGCGGAGGAGCAGCACTTGCTGTTCGTCCAGGAACGGTGCCGTTTGTTCAGGCGTCGACACGGTGATCTGCTCAGTGGTGATCAGGGCGTGCAGCAGGACAGGCATGGCGCAGCGCGGGGGAAGGTGCAGCTTGATGCGCAACCCTCCGGCATAACTCTTGACCGTGTGCAGCGACAGTTCCAGATCGTCTGCGATCTGCGCCAGAGACATGCCGCGACCGAGACGCTCGGCAACGCGCCGCTCGGTCGGCGTAAGCGGGGTGATCGGGCCAGTAGCCGTCATTGTGAGCTTCCTTGAATGCTGCCCAGGAGCGGACACTGTGGCTGCGGAGTTGTGTTGATCAGAGCCATGTACGGAGTGCTGACCGGCTCAGGACTCGGCCGGTGAGCCCAGCCGAACGGGAATGGACTGGTGGCCGTTGCTGATCAGCGACTCCAGGGGCCGCAAGTGGATGCTGGGGATGGCGAGTTGCATGTGCGGAAAGCGCGTGAAGAGCTGCCGGAGGACCTCGGCGACTTCGAGGCGGGCCAGGGGTGCTCCGAGGCAGAAGTGGGCGCCGTGGCCGAAGGCGAGGTGGTCCTTGGAGGGGCGGGCGACGTCGAAGTCGTCCGCGGTGTGGCCGTGCCAGTCGGGGTGGCGGTTGGCGGCAGCGTAGGAGGCGAGGATGGCGTCGCCCTTGGGTATGGTCCGCCCGTCGGGGAGAGGGATGTCCTGCACGGCGTATCGCAGGGGCAGGTGGGCGACGGCGGGTTCGAGCCGGAGGGTTTCCTCGACCACGTCCTCCCAGGTGTAGTCGCCGGTGAGGATCCGGTCGAGCTGGCGGGGGTGGGCGAGCAGGTGCACCACGGCCTGGTCGATGACGTTGACGGTGGTCTCGTATCCGGCGCTGACCATCAGCAGGAGGGTGTCGCGCAGCTCCCGGTGGGCCAGGCCCGTTCCGTCTTCCTCGCCCCGGCTTTTGATCAGCAGTGACGTCATGTCGTCACCCGGGGCCCCGCGCTTGGTGGCGATGAGCTGGTCGAGCTGCTCGTACAGTCGCTCCGCGTTGGCCTGGGCCTCCGCCGGGGTCAGAGTGGTGTTGAAGACGCCGTCCACGACCGCGCGGAATGCGTCGCGCTGATCCTCGGGGACGCCCATGAGATGGCTGATCACGCCGATGGGCAGCGGGTAGGCCAGGTGTTCGCGCAGGTCCACATCCTGGCCCTGGGGCAGACCGGCCAGATTATCGATCAGGCTGGTCACCATCGCGGCGATGTCGTCCTTCATGGCGGCGACACGGCGGGCACTGAAGGCCGGCGCGACCAGGCGGCGCAGCCTGCGGTGATCGGCACCGTACGCGGTGAACATGTTCTCCACCGCGATCCACAGGGCGAGCGGCCAGATGGCCACGGTCTCTTCGAAGGCCGGCCAGTGGGCGCGGCCGTCCTTGGACACGGCCGGGCTGGTCAGTAATTCCTTGAGGAGGGCGGGGTCGGTGATGGCCCACGCGTGGATGCCAAGGATGTCCACGTGGGCGGCCGGGCCTTGGGCGCGCAGGGCCGTGTGCTCGGCGTGGCGGTTGAAGCCGGTGGGGTCGAGGACGATGGGCTGTTGCTCGGGCACGGTGGTCTCCTTCAACGAGCGGGCGGGAAGAAGGCGGGCAGGGTTTCCAGTGCGCGGTGGAACGGGCCGGGCCGCCAGCGCAGTTCGGTGGCGGGGACGGCGAGGTCTATCTCGGGCAGGGCGTCGAGGAGGTAGCTGATCGCGGTCTCTGCGATGAGGTAGGCGTGGGGGCGGGCCGGGCAGGCGTGCGGTCCGTTGCTCCAGGACAGGTGGGCTCTGTTGCCGGAGAAGTCGCCCGAGGTGCCCCGCAGGGCGGGGTCGTTGTTGCAGGCGGCCATGCTGATGACGACGGGCTGGTGGGTCGGGAGCAACACACCGTCGATGTCTGTCGGGTAGGGCGGGTAGGTGATGCAGTAGTTCGCCAGTGGCGGGTCGGTGTAGAGGACGATGTCGAGGGCGTCGCGCACCGTGGACTGGCCTGCGTGTACAGCGGCGGCGAAGTCAGCGTCCGAGAGGATCTTCAGCAGGGTGTTGGCGATGAGGTTGGTCAGGGGTTCGATGCCGGCGCCGTAGAGGGTGACGAGCTGGTGGGCTATCTCCTCGTTGCTCAGGTGGGCGGGGTGGGCGAGGAGGCGGGAGGTGATGTCGTCGGCGGGATGGCCCTGGCGCAGGGTGACGAGTTCCGCGACGGCTTGGGCGAGGATCTGGTTGCCGCGATCGGCGTCGGTTGCATTGAAGATGCGGGCCATGCCGTCGGCGATACGGGACCCGGTTTCGTCGGGGCAGCCGAGCAGGGCGCTGAGTACTCGGAAGGCGATCGGCCAGGCGTACTGGGTGAGCAGGTCGGCACGGCCTGCCGTGCGGAAGTCCGCGATGGTGCCGGAGGCGATCTTCTCCACGGTGGTGAGCAGCTGGTGCTGGTCGACGGCGTTGATCGCGCTGGTGTTGGCGGCCCGGTAGCGGGCGTGTTCAGCGCCGCTGCTGCGAAGAGCGTTGGGTCGCCACTCCATCATCGGTCGCACGGGGAAGGAGGCGGGTACCTGTTGCTGCCAGGTCCGCGGGTCGGCGGGGAACCGCATGGGGTCGGCCAGGATGCGTCGGGCCTGGTAGTAGCCGATCACCAAGGTGGCCGGGATGCCGGGGGACAGCTCCACGGGGACCAGGGGACCGTGGGTGGTGCGCATCCGCTCGTAGGCGGCGTGCGGATCGGAGGCAAAGCCCGGCTCGTACAGCGGCACGGGGCTGTTGGGGGTCATCGCGTGGGCTCCAGAGGGGTGGCCGCGCGGCGCGCGACTAGGTATTCGGTGAGCGCGATCAGGGAGTACAGGCTGGAGGTGCGCTCGCGTGCGTCGCATGTGGTCAGTGGTGTTTGGGGATCCAGGGCGAGGGCCTGGCGCAGTTCGTCGGACGCGTAGCCGGGGGCGTCGGGGAAGGCGTTGATCGTGACGGCGTATGGGATGGCCTGGGTCTCCAGCAGGCTGAGCGCGTCGTGGCTGGCCGCGAGGTTGCGGGTGTCGGCCAGGACGAGGCAGCCCAGCGCCCCGCCGGCGAGGTCTTCCCACAGCGACTGGAAACGGGTCTGGCCAGGGAGCCCGAACAGGTACAGGGCGAGCGTGCCGTTGGCCAGGTGAATGCGGCCGAAGTCCATGCCGACGGTGGTTGTGGTCTTGCCCGGGGTGCCGTGCAGGTCGTCGATGCCGACGCTGCCTTCGGTGATCGGCTCCTCCATCCGCAGCGGCCTTACCTCCGACACGCTGCCGATGAACGTCGTCTTGCCCACCCCGAACCCGCCGGCGACCACGATCTTCGCGGCCTCGGTCACCGTGTGGGGCAGATAGGTGACGGCCGGGTCAGAGGGCCAGTTGGCGGAGTCCATGGAGCACCTTCAGCAGGACGTCGGATTCGGGCTGGTCGGCGACAGCGGTCACCGGGCTGGCCAGGTGGCCGCTGTCGATGAGCGTGGAGACGAGGATCCGGACAGTGGACGGCGGCAGTTGGAGGGCTGCGGCGATGTCCGCCACGGCCAGCCCGCCCCGGCCGTCCGGAGCGAACAAGCTCATCACCCGCCGAGCGTCGGGCCCCAGTTCGAGCAGAGGTCCGGTCGCGGCGATGACCACGCTTTCCAGGCGCACGGGCCGTTCCGGTCGGACCTGTCCACCGGTGCGGACGTAGGGCCTGACCATGTCAGGGTCATGCCGCGGCCCGGTCATGCCGCGGAGTCCCCGTCCGGCTGAGGCAAGCGCGCGCGTTCCTCGGTGCCGAGGTGCTCGCGCAGACGCATCACCAGCCGTTCCATCTGCTGGCTGACCAGGCCGGGGTCGGCCTCGGCACCCGTGGCCACCGAGAGAACCGTGTTCTTCCCTGCCGCGGTCGTCAGGCCGAAGCCGTTCGTGCTCTCGATCAGCAGTGCACGCACGCCGCCGCTGCTGGTCTCCTCGTCCCAGACTTTGGCTGTGGCCCGCAAGGTGGAACTGATCGCGGCGAGCTTCTCGGCGTCGTCCTGACCGATGCTCTCCGTCCGGGCCATCAGCAGACCGTCACCGCTCAGCAGTACGGCGTAACGGACGCCCGGCACACTGCCAAGGTGCTCGTCCAGCAGCCACCCGAGGTTCGCGCGTGTGTCGGTCGTCATGGTCAACGTCCTTCTTCGGTAGTGGTGGGGGTTTCGTCGTGTCGGCCCCGGCGGCTGCCCGCAGCCCAGGCAGCTGCTGCTGCGGGGCTGCCCGGCTGCACCGGCTCGACCGCTGAGCGCGTAGGAGCAGCGGGGCGGGGGACGCGCCGGCGGACCGTGAGCCCGCCCGCGGTGGTGGCGGGGGCTGTCAGGGCCTGACCCGCGGGTGGGACGGGAGCCAGCCGGGTCGCAGGCTGGGTGGGCGGTTCGGGCCGCGTCGGTGTGGTCAGCAGGGTCTGCGGCAACACGATGACCGCACGGTTGCCGCCGTACACGTTGGGTGTCGTGAGATCGACGCGGAAGCCGTATTCGCCTGCGAGGACGGCGGCGATACGCAGTCCGGTCTGCGGGTGGGCGCCCAACTGGGTGATGTCGTCGCGCTGCTTGCCGGCGAGTACTTCGCGTGCCCACTGCAGCTTCTCGTCCTCCATGGGCAGCCCGGAGTCGTCCACGATCAGCAGCACGCCAGTGGCGCTCTGCTCCACGGAGACGTACACCTTGGCACTCGGCGGGGAGTATTGCAGCGCGTTGTTCAGCAGGTCCGCCAGGCAGTGCACGACCGCTGCCACGGCGCGGCTCTGAATTGCGTAGGAGTCCAACTCGGTGTGCTGAACGCGCTGATAGTGCTCGACTTGGCCCATGGCGCTGCGTACGACGTCCGTCACTGTGGTCGCCGGCCAGTGTCGCGACAGCTTGCCGCCGGCCAGCACGGTGTACCCGGACGCGGCCCGAAGCATCTGCTGGCCCAGGTGGTCGATCTCCAGCAGCGTCGCGTACGCCTCATCGGTGACATGGCGGCGTACGCCGTCGCTGATCCTGCTGCTCAGCTTCGCGGCGTGCTGTACGACGCCGGCTGAGAAGGCCCGCACCGCGGCCCGAGTGACGTTCACCGACTCTTCGCGTGCCTCGGCGATTTGCCGTCCGGCTTCCACCTTGCTCTGTGTGATTCGCGCCTGGGCCGCGTCCTGGATCGACCGCATAGTCTCGAAGAGGGCGGAGTCGATCTGGCCGGTAAGCACACGGAGGGCCCCAGTGATCGGTGTGTTGACCAGTTGCTGCGGCAGCGTCATATCCGGCTGGTGGGGCTGTCCGGCCTGCGCCGCCGAGGCAGCCGGGACGACGGAGGCCGCGACGTGCCGGACAAGCTGCTCGGCTGCCACCAGTTGCTCCTGGAGCTGTGTGACGCGCTGGTTCAATCGGTCAGCGCGACGCTTCTGGGAACGGGCTGCCCGGCGGTAGTGCACGGCCGAGCCGGTGGCACCGGAGGCTAGCAGTGTGGCTGCGATGATCAGTATCGGTTCCATGGTCAGGCCCTCGCGAGCATCTCGGAGACGCTTCCGGCCGCGATGGCGTCGGCGCCGAGGCCGTCAGCGAGGGGGATGCGTCCGGTCGTGGTCTGGGGGAGTGACGAGCAAGCGATCTGCTGCAGCAGCAGTGCACTCTCGATCAGGCCCATATGGCTGAACGCCTGTGGGAAGTTGCCGAGTTGGCGTCTGGTCACCGGGTCGTACTCCTCGGCGAGTAGGCCGAGGTCGCTGCGCAGAGTCAGTAGCCGTTCGAACAGGGACTGGGCCTCGCCGTGTCGGCCAGTGAGGGCCAGGGCGTCGACGAGCCAGAACGAGCAGAGGAGGAAAGCGCCTTCGTGTCCGGACAGACCGTCCACCGTGGTGTCGTGGCCGGTGGTCGGATACCGATGCACGAGGCCGTCAGGCGTGGCCAGTTCGCACTTGACAGCGTCCACGGTCCCGGTGACCCGGGGATCGTCCGGTGGCAGGAAGCCGACCCGGGGAATCAGTAGCAGGGCGGCGTCCAGTTCTTGGGAGCCGTAGGACTGGGTGAAGGTGCCGCGCTCCCGGTCGAAGCCCTTGGTGCACACCTCACGGTGGATGGTCTCGCGCAGGTTCGAGAGGGCGAGCACGTCGGCGTCCAGGGCGCCGGCCTCGGCCAGCCGGATCGTCCGGTCCACTGCCACCCAGGCCATCACCTTGGAGTGCACGAAGTGCCGGCGCGGTCCGCGGATCTCCCAGATGCCCTCGTCCGGCTCTCGCCAGCGCTCGGCCAGCTGCCGCACGAGCTGCTGGTGTAGGGCCGCCGTGTCGCTACATGGGGCGACACCATTCTGGTGCGCGAGGTAAAGGGTCTCGATCACCTCGCCGTACACGTCGAGCTGCAGCTGATCTGCCGCCCCGTTCCCGATTCTTACCGGGGCCGAGTCCTCGTACCCGGGCAGCCACGGCAGCTCGCGCTCGGCCAGGTCGCGCTCTCCGGCGATCCCGTACATGATCTGCAGGTTCTCCGGGTCGCCGGCCACCGCCCGCAACAGCCATCGACGCCATGCTTCGGCCTCCCGCCGGTATCCGGTCCCCAGCAGGGCACCCAGGGTCGTGGAGGCATCGCGTAACCAGGTGTAGCGGTAGTCCCAGTTCCGGCTGCCGCCGATCTCCTCGGGCAGCGACGTCGTCGGTGCCGCGACGATCCCGCCGCTGGGGGCGTAGGTCATCGCTTTCAGTGTGATCAGGGACCGGACGACGGCCTCCCGGTACGGCCCGGCGTAGGTGCACTGGCGAGACCAGTCCTGCCAGAACTCGAGCGTGGTGGCGAGCGCGGCGCGTGGGTCGGGAATCTCCGGCGGGGCGCCATGGGAGGGGCACCAGCTCAACACGAACGCCACGTTCTCTCCGGCGCTGACGGTGAAGGAGCTGACGACCGCACCGTCCTTCTCCACCTGCTGGGTGGAGGTGTCGAGCCAGAGGGCGTCCGCACCGGCCTCGGAGACCATGCGTCCGCCCACCTCGTGGATCCAGGGACTGACGCGGCCGTATCCGGGCCGTGGACGGAGGATGGAGAACATCGGCACCTCGCCGGCCACGCCTTCGATGATGCGGATCACCTGGGGCGCCCCGTCACGGGGCGGCATGAAGTCGGTGACCCGGACGGTGCCCCTGGGCGTGCGCCACATCGATTCCAGGACGAGCGAGTCATCCCGGTAACGCCGCTCGGCCCTCACATCTGGATCGGGTGCGGCGGCGTCCGGGGCCGGAGCGATGCGCCAGGCGCCGTGCTTCTGCGTGCCGAGCAGGGCCGCGAAGACAGCGGCTGAGTCAGAACGGGGCAGGCACAGCCAGTCCAGCGAGCCGTCATCGCAGACATGCGCACTGGTCTGCATGTCGCCGATCAGGCCGTACTGCTCGATGTGATTCATCGTGTCTGTACTCCGTAGGGCCCGGGGCTTCCGGGGCCGGATGGCCGCCTCGGCGGCCTGCGGGTGGGAAAAAGGGGCGTTCACTGGTCGGGGTTTATGAGTCCGTCGGGTATGCGGCTGAGGATTCGTCGTCTTCGACGGCCGGTGCGGGTGGCTCCGGGGGCTGGGGCGTTCCGAGGAGCACGAGCCCGGCCATCGCTCCGACGATCCCTGTGATCAGCGCGGCTCCTGTGGCAGTCACGTCTGCGGCTCCACGTCCTTTGCGGGCGAAAGCTTCAGAGGGCACTCGGGCATCACGTTCGGGGCAAGGAAGCGGCGAGGACCACGGTGATCAGCGCGACGGTCAAGACCAGCACCCGCCACGTGTTCCGACTGGGCCTCCTCGACCGTCTCCCGGGCGGCGGGGTTGCGGGCAGCCTTGCACGGTCGATTTGCTGGGCGGCACTGACGAGGTCGAGCGTGGCCTTGGCCAGCTGGACGAGGTGAACCCTGCTGGGCAGATAGCCGTCGGGCGGGTCGGCCGAGCTGAGCCGCTGTGCTCTGAGCAAGGCGAGGTCGTCGGCCGGCACCACGGCACCGAGCTGGCTGATGTGGCCACGCAAGAGTGCGGCGAGACACTTCACGTCCTCGGGCGTCTCGGGGAGGGGCGAGTTGTCGTCGAGGACCAGGGCAACGGTCTCTTCCGCCGCCACGGTGAGATCACGCCCCGTTCCGCCCGCCGGACTCGCGAGGCGGAGCCGGGCTACGCCGAAGGAAGCCATCGGGAGGCGCGAGGCCGGCGAGGAAGGCATGACGGAACTCCTATGTGGAATCAGCCAGGTTGCACGCGGAGCCGCGTGCTCGACGGGTGACCGGAGTGCGAAGTGCGTGATGGAGCGGCTACGTTGAGCGAACCGTGAATCTTCGTCGGGGGAAATCCCCGCACGGTCGGCAAGGCCGTCAAAGGCGTCAAAGATCATCCCGGAACCGAGGGGCAGATCATGGCCCGTGAACGCAATGCCGCCCTCGCCGCGCTCCTGAAGGAAGCAGGCTGGTCGCAGCCCCAGGCAGCCGCCGCAGTTGCCCGCGTTGCCGCGGAGAGCGGGGTACGCGAGCTGCAGGCGATCTCCCGCTCGCACATCGCCATGTGGATCCAGGGCACACGCCCGAGCGGGCAGGCGCCCCATATCCTCTGCGAGACGCTGTCCCGCAGGCTCGGCCGACGCCTCACCCTGGCCGAGATCGGGCTGGAAGGGGAACCAACGGGACGAGACGACTCCGCTTCCCACTGGAGCGTCGACCCTCTGACCGCGCTGGCCGAGCTGGGAAGCGACGATCTGGACATGCACCGACGCAAGATGCTGACGACCGCCGCTTACTCCGCGGCCGGTCTCGCGCTGCCTGCCGCCTCGTGGTGGGCAGCTGCGCCCGCCGAGGCGGCGAAACGGCCCGCGGTCTCCTTCCGACAGGTCACATCGACCGACATCGACGATGTCCGGGAGCTGACCAGGTTCTTCTCGGCCCGCGATCAGCAGCGCGGTGGAGCCTCGGGACGCTCGGCACTTGCCGGCCACCTTCGCGACGAAGCGGTGCCGCTGCTGGGCAGCAGGTTCGCCACCGAACGGATACGCAGGGACCTCTACTCCGCTGTAGCGGAAATGACCTACCTGGCCGGATGGATGGCCTTCGACGCCTCGCAACACCGCACCGCGCAGCGCTACCTCACCCTCGCGGCCAGGATCGCCGCCGAGGCAGGTGACGGACCACTCGGCGGCCACATTCTCCGGGCCCTGGCGCACCAGGCCGTAGACCTCGGACACCCTCGCAACGCACTCGACCTGGCGGGCGCCTCCATGTCCCGCGACCGCTACGGCCAGGCCGGCTACAGGGAGAAGGCCCTTCTCGCGATCGTCCACGCGCGAGCCCTGGCGGCAGACGGCGACCGCGCCGGCACCCTGGCCGCCATCAGCCGCGCCGAACGGGACTTCGCCCGTGCCGACAACAACGCCGTCCCCAGCCGCGTGGGCTTCTTTCAGGAAGCCTCGCTCGCTCACGAGACAGCCTGTGCCTTGCGCGACCTCGGTCGGCCGCGCGACGCGGAGATCCACTTCCAGCGCAGCGTCGCCACCCGCCGGCGCCAGCTCTACGCCCGCACCCACAGCGTGACCCTCGGATACCTCGGTGCTGTCCAAGTCCAGCAAGGTCGCCTCGACGAGGCGTGCGCCACCTGGAACGAAGCCCTCGATGCGATGTCCGGCATCCAATCCGGCCGCGCTCGAGACGTCATCGTCCGTATGCAGACCGACCTCTCGCCCGTTCGCCACCGCGGCGGCCGACACATCGTGGAGCTGGACCGCCGCGCACGCGACATGCTCCGCGCCATAGGCTGAACACCGAACAGGGCAGTGGTGGCCACACCCCCGGGGCGCCGCCCTGCGCACCCTGCCGAGCGAGAGGAACGAACGGTGGTCTCCACGTACGAGGTCAGGCCGATCGCCACAGTTGTCGGGGGACACACCCGCGTCCTGGACGACTACCAGGGCGGAGTCCGGTCGATCATCCGTCTCCACGAGGAGTACCCACTCGAAACCCTGAAAGGGATCGAGGAGTTCTCGCACCTGACGGTGACGTGGCGCTTCCACCTGGCCCGCCCGGAGGATGTGCAGCTTCACGCCCGCAGCCCTCGAGGGAACACGCGCTGGCCGGCCACAGGAACCTTCGTGCACCGCAACCATCGCAGGCCGAACCAACTCGCGATCAGCTACCCGCGCCTGCTCGACGTGGACGGCCGCGACCTGCACGTCACCGACCTCGACGCCGTCGACGGAACTCCTGTGATCGACCTGGCGCCCTACTTCCAGCAGATGGGCCCCCGAGGAGGGGTGCGTCAGCCGGCCTGGCCCGGTGAGATGCTGGACGCCGAGTACTGGAGGGATGCAGCCGAACGCCCGTAATACCGGAATCTGAAGGCGCCCATGGCACTTGGCTTTGAGATTGCTTGTCATCAGCTGACCGCCAATGCCAGTTCGCACCACGTGCCGGCGCCGTCGTTGCTGATACCCCAGGCGCCCCGTCGGTCGTCTGCGACCGTTTGAACCAACAGCAAACCGCGGCCGTGCTCGTCTTCGTCGCAGGGGTTCTCTGGAGTGGGCCGACGGCTGGGGACCCCGTCGTGGACGTTGATCCGTAAGTAGCCGTTGTGGAGGGTGAGCGTCAGGGTGACCTCGCGACCGTGGCTGTGCTGGACCGCGTTCGTCACCAGCTCGGAAACGACGAGCACGGCGTCGTCTGCGTAACAGGACAGCCCCTCTTCGACCAGGTGATTCCGGGTCAGCCTGCGCATCTCTGCGACCTGCAATGCGTCAATGCGTGCGAGGGGTTGACCTGGACTGCGCTCAGCGATCTGAAAGGAATGACTCAACAGGCCAGCATCGGCCTTGGGGGAGCGCAGCGGTCGTGCGCCAATCGTTGTCATCACGTCCTCTTGGGGGTGCGGAGAACCGACCGGGCGGTGGATGTCGCCCTACGCAGGCAGGTCTGCTCCCTGCAGGGACGAAGACGGGACAGACAGGGGCAGCGCAGAGTCGTTGTGGTGCCGCGCATGTCCTTCCCCTCTCCGCCCTCTCTGTCAGCCTTGGGTGAGACGTCCCGCTTCGGCGGGTTAGCCTGAGAGGGCACGACAGGAGAACCACCCCCTCATGACCAGCAGCAAGTCCGCCGGATCCGACCCGGCTCCCCGGCCGAAGCGCCGCACTTTCAGCCCGGAGTACAAGCTGCGGATCGTGGCCGAGTACGACGCCGCCCCGCAGAACGAGAAGGGCGCGGTCCTGCGCCGCGAGCGGCTGTACCACTCGCATGTGAAGGAGTGGCGGGCAGCGCGGGACGCCGGGGCCCTGGAGAAGCTGGTCGACCAGCGCACCAGCCCGGCGAGGCCGAAGAAGTCCGCCGCCGAGGCGGAGAACGAGAAACTGCGCCGCCAGGTGGAGCGTCTGGAGAAGGAACTGGCGCGGAACAAGGCCGCGCTGGAGGTTATGGGAAAAGCTTCCGCGCTCTTGGAAATGATCTCCGAGGGCGCGGACTGAACGCTGCCGTCGCCCCGGTGGCCGATGACGCGTTCACCGGCGTCGAGGGCGTGCTGGGTGTGACTGCGGCGTGCCGGCTGACCGGCCGCTCGCGGGCCACCCACTACCGCCGGCTGCGTCCGGCGCCACCACGCCGGCCCCGCAAGCCGCAGGTCCAGCCCTCGGCCCTGACGGCCGAAGAACGGTCTGCGGTACTGGAGTTGATGAACAGCGACGAGTACGCCGAACTGGCGCCCGCGCAGATCTGGGCCCGCGAGCTGGATGCCGGGCGCTACCACTGCTCGGTCTCCACGATGTACCGGATCCTGCGCGAGAAGGGCCAGTCCGGCGAGCGCCGAAGACAGGCCACCCACCCCGCCCAGGCGGTGCCCGAACTGGTGGCCACCGCCCCGTCGCAGGTGTTCACCTGGGACATCACCAAGGCGGCCGGACCGGCAAAGGGCATCTGGTATCACGCCTACGTCATCATCGACATCTTCAGCCGCTACATCGTCGGCCACACCGTCGAGGCCGCTGAATCGGCCGAACGGGCCGAGGAGTTGATCCGCGAGACCATCGTCCGCAACGGGATCGTGCCCGAGACCGTGCACGCCGACCGCGGCACCTCGATGACGAGCAAGAAGGTCTCCCAGCTGCTGATCGACCTCGGGGTGACAAGGTCGCACTCGCGGCCGAAGGTCTCCAACGACAACCCCTACAGCGAGGCCCCGTTCAAGACCACGAAGTACATGTCGGACTATCCCGAACGGTTCGACTCGCTGGCCCACGCCCGCGAATGGTTCGACGCCTTCATCGCGTACTACAACCACGAGCACCGGCACTCGGGCATCGGCTGGCACACACCCGCCTCCGTCCACTTCGGGACCGCCGAGGAGGTCCGCGACCAGCGCGCGGTCACCCTCGCCGAGGCATACGCCCGCCACCCCGAACGCTTCGGCCGCCGCCCCCGACCACCCGAGATACCCCAGACGGCCTGGATCAACGACCCGTCCAAGCGCCGCGAACCCGCACCACAAACCTCATAGCATCACGACCGTCTCACTGGACTTGAAATCTTCCGCCGTAGCGACAACGTGATCACCGCATCCGGCCGAGTGGTCACTGCAGTGGGCATGAGTGTGGGACCAGGACGCCCTCGTGCTGATCTCTGCGGCGATATCTCTGTAGAGATATGGATCCCCGCATATCGTGTGGATGGTTGGGGAGTTCGACTCAGGGGGCTGCGCCATGAGACCGCCGAGCCGCGTATGCGAGCGGTGTGCCACCGCGCTGAGCCAGTACAACCCCGGTGCCTTGTGCCCCCTGTGCTCCAAGGCAGGAACGGCGCCGGGAGTTCCCGATCGAGCCTGGCGCGACGAAGCCGTTTACCGGGCCCTGGCCGCATGGGACTTCGGTGAGTTGCTGCGCCTCGTGCGTAGGCGGGCCGGCTTGTCCCAGATGGCCGTACGCGAGCTGACGGCGTTACCTCAGTCCTTCATTTCCGGGCTCGAACGCGGTCAGAAACAGATCGGCAGCCCCGCCACCCTTCTCGACCTTCTCAACGGCCTCGGTCTGCCCTCCGACCTGCAACCTTTGCTCCTGACACCCCTGCGCGGCGATGCACCGAAGCCTGGCTACAGCCGATCGACGGAGGTCGTACTGCCCTGGACGGCGGATCGTATGGTGACGTCACTTGAAGTGGCTATCGGAGGTACCGCCATGAAGCGCCGCCGCGTGCTGACCGCCCTGAGCGGAGCCGCACTCACCCAGTACGTCTTGCAGTCCGCCATCGCCCCCACAGAGGCCGTGGCCGCTTCTTCCGGTACCACGACCGTCACCGACGCCCTGATCGGCTCCCTCCAAAGCACCACCGACGCACTCCGCCAGGTTGACGCGACCAGCGGGAGCGGAAGCCTCGCCCATACGGCGAAGACTCATCTGCAGATGCTCCTGCACCTGCTCAAGCACGGCTCCTACAGCGAGCGTCATGGGCGCCGGCTGGCTGCCGTCACCGCCGACACGGCAGCCCAGACCGGCTGGTACACCTTCGACGGCGGCGACCACGACGCCGCCCAACACCTCTTCCTCGGCGCTCTGCGCGCAGCCCACGCCTCAGGCGACTCCCGCCTGCGCGCCGGAGCTCTCGGCTTCCTCGCCATCCACGGCTACTCCGTCGGCGACCCGCGTGACGCCATCACCGCCGCCCGCACAGCGCGCCAGACGATCACGGAGCATGACGCCCCCGCCCTGAACGCCATGCTGCTCACCCGCCAGGCTCGCGGTCACGCCCGACTCCGTGAAGAGCGCCACGCCCTGGCCGCACTTGCCGAAGCTGAAGAACTCTGCGCCCGCGGCCGAGGCGAGGACGATCCTCACTGGCTGTACTGGGTCAATACGGGGGAGATCCTCGGACAGACCGGGAGTTGCTACCTCGACCTAGGTCAGCCGGACCGGGCAGCGCAATCATTCGCCGCAGCCCGCGATGTGCTCAGTCGAGATGAGATCCGAACCACTGCCCAATTCCTCTCCCGAGCCGCCACCGCACAGATGCGCGCCGGCGACGCCGACGCCGGGTGCGCCACCGCTCATGACGTCCTGACCCTCGCCGAAGGCATTGCCTCCGCCCGCCTCGACGATCACCTGCGCAACATGCTCAACGAGGCGCGTTCCTACGGTGCCTCCTCGCCCACCAGGGACCTGTTGGAGCGCGGGGAGAGCATCATGCGTCAGCGAGCTGCCGCATGATCCTGGTTCTCTGGGACGTCGACCGCACCCTTCTCTACGTCGGCGACATCGACAGGCAGGTCTATCGGGAGCTTTTCGAGGAGATAGTGGGCCAGCCTGCTCAGAGTCTGCCCGCTCGGGGAACGGGAGTGACGATGCCTCTCGCTGTCCGGGAGCTGCTGCGGGTGAACGGAGTGGAGCCTGAACGAATCGAGGAACTCGCGCAGCGCATCGTGCAGCGCATGCCCGTACAACTAGAGCTTCACCGTGAAGAGCTCCGTCGCACGGGACAGATCATGCCTGGTGCACCCGCCGCCCTTGCCGCCGTGCAGCAAAAGCCCGGGCTGGTTCCCACAGTGGTCACCGGCAACCTGCGAGGCAGCGCGGAGATCAAACTCAAGGCTCTGGGCTTGGACGAGTATCTCGACCTCGGCATCGGCGGATACGCCTCCGACGACTCCCACCGCCCTGCCCTCGTGCGTGTGGCACAGCAGCGAGCCGGCACCCGCCACGGGCGTGCCTTCACACGGGATACGACTGTCATCATCGGCGACTCGCTTGAAGACGTCCGCACTGGCCGAGAAGGCGGTGCCCAGGTGATCGGCGTCGCTTCCGGTACCACCACAGCCGAGGCACTTGCTGCAGCCGGCGCCTGTCACGTTGTGCCGGATCTAACCGACGCACAACGCGTAATTCGACTGATCAACCAATGTGCGGTGTCGGACGTCGACCAGGGCTGACCTGAGTCACCGTCGTTGGTGAGTAGGTTCGACGGACTGGGTGGAAGCCTGAGCCCCGGGTCGGTCGTGTGTCGGGCAGGCCAGGTAGGAATTCTCCGGCCGGAGCGGTTTGATGTGCCCTAACTTGACTCTGTCGGGGATCTTGGAGTCTCCCGGTGGGGCAGCATGATCAGCAGGCATGCTCGGGGTCGTTCCAATGACCGATGCAGTCGTCGAGGTGCTCGTTGTCCCTCCACCCCCGTTCCAGTGAGCAGGTCCCGTCTCTGACTGCGCAGGTCGCGCGGGCGAGTAACCCAGGCGGTACGACGGCGATGTGGGTGAGAGACCGCCTCGACGGCTTATGGTGCGACGAGGACTTCGCTGACTGGTATCCGCGGGACGGGCGCCCCGGCATCTCGCCCGCCCAACTGGCCACCGTCTGTGTACTGCAGTTCCTGCTCGGCCTGTCGGACCGGCAGGCCGCCGAGGCGGTCCGCTGCCGCATCGACTTCAAGTACGCGCTGGCCATGGAGCTGGACGATCCCGGCTTTCATCACAGCGTCCTGGCCGACTTCCGTGACCGGATGGCCGAGTGCGATCGCGCCGACCGCCTCCTCGATCTCGCGCTGGCCCGCCTCAAAGAGGCCGGGCTGGTGCGCGAGCGGACCACGCAGCGCACCGATTCCACCCACGTCCTGGCCGCGGTGCGCGACCTGACCCGGCTGGAACTGGTCACCGAGGCCGTACGCGCCGCGCTGGAAGAGGTCGCCGGCACCGCCCCGTACCTTCTGGTCGGCCTGGTCGACGAGGAGTGGGGGCGCCGCTACGGCCGTCCGGTCCGCCTGGGCAAGAACCCCACCCGGCCCAAGACCAGGATCCTCGCCGCCGGCGACGACGCCTGCCGACTGCTGGAACACTTCCACCGGCAGGGATCGGGCTACCGGCCCGGCCCGCAGGCCGAGGCGCTGCGGCAGATCGTCGTGCAGAACTACTACCGTGACGCGGCAGGCCGCCTGCGCCGGCGCACCGCCGACGACGCCGGCCTGCCGCTCTCCTCCTCGGCGATCGTCTCCCCTTACGACACCACGGCGCGCTACGTCCGGCACGGGCACATCATCAGCTGGAAGGGGTTCGCCGCGCATGTCACCGAGACGTGTGCCTCCGGCGGCGTCAACGTGATCACAGACGTGGCCACGACCTCGGCTGCCACGAACGACGCCCAGGCCCTGCCCGGCATCCACAACCGTTTGGCGCGTCGCGGGCTGCTGCCCGCCGAGCACCTGGTCGACGGTGGCTACACCTCCCTGGTCCATCTGGACCGGGCCGAGCGCGAACACCGGGTCACCGTCAGCGGGCCGCTGCCGGGCAACCCCACCCGCCAGCACCGCCAGAACGAAGGCTTCGACCGGGACGACTTCCACATCGACTTCGACCGTCGGCAGGTCACCTGCCCCCAGGGCCAGGTCAGCGCGGGCTGGCACGGCCCCTACCCGACGTCTTCACCCACCGCCGCCCCGCTGATCGTGGCCCGGTTCACCAAAGGGCAGTGCCGCCCCTGCCCGGCCCGCACCCACTGCACTACCACCGTCGACAGCGCCCGGACTGTGGGATTTCCCCCACGAGAGCTCCGCGACCTGCAACTCCGCGTCCGCGCCGAGCAGCAGACACCCGAATGGAAGGCCCGCTACGCGGTCCGCTCCGGAGTCGAGGGAACCATCAACGAGTTCGCTCACGGACACGGCATGCGCCGCTGCCGCTACCGAGGACAGCCGAAAACCCATCTGCAACACGTACTCACGGCCATCGCCGTGAACATCAAACGCCTCAGCGGTCAGCCGGTGACCGAGGAAGCCTCTTCACCGAGACCGCCGACCGCCTTCCAGGCCTTCCTGGACCGACAGGGGATTCCCCGGTTGAGGTCCTGGCGAAAGCTGGGCAGTTGACCTCGCGCTTTCCAAGATCCCCGACAGAGTCAAGCTAGGGCGGCCGGAATGGCCGTAGTGGATCACATCTTTCCGTTGCGCGACCCTACCGACCGCCTGCGGTACAGCCCTCGCCGATCGCTCACTCCACCCGCAGAGGCAACCCACGGGTTCGGCTCCCCGTCTCGATGTCCGAGAGGGCGTTCGATCCGGCACAGACCACCGGAACGGACCTGCGCTTGACCAGGGTTGAGGAGAGAGCCTTGATACGTGCCCGGAAGGCATGGGTTACCGCGCTAGCGGTGCTGACAGTGGCAGGGGTGGCGCCGACGGGGGCGTACGCCGCCCCGGCTCCGCCGGACAAGCCCAGCGGAGCAGTGACACCCGACGCCGGGGAGACGCTGCCGCCCGGCTGGCGCATCGCCGGTGAGGACGGGCGGAACCACCTGGAGTGGCGCGCCCCCGAGCCGGTCCCCATGGGCGACTCCCGCGTGGAATTCCGCGCCAACGGTGCGCTCGTGGGCGTACCCGAGCCGCAGGACGACGGCCGGGCCTTCCGTATCCCCCTCGACGAGGTCCGCACCGCAGACCTGGACGACCTCCAGGTCCAGGCGGCCGGGCGCAGGCTCGATGAAGCCCCGGGCGCGGGCGCGAGCCGCAAGGTGACGCCGCCGGCCCCGAAGCTCCCGCCCAAGCTCCCGGCGGGGACCGTCGACCCGGGCAAGGCCGGCACGTACGGCACCACCACCGGTGAGTACAGCCTCGCCTCCGTCAAGCTCCCGGGCCTCCCCGAGCCGGTCGAGATGCGCGGGGTCGTCGTCGCCCCGAAGAACGCCCCCGGCAAGCGTCCGATCGCGCTCTTCCTGCACGGTCGCCACTCCACCTGCTACGTGCCCGGCAAGGACGAGGAGACCTCCGGCAACTGGCCCTGCACCAAGGGCAGCAAGCCGATCCCCAGCCACCGGGGCTATCTGCGCGACCAGAAGCTCCTTGCCTCCCAGGGGTACATGACCGTCTCGATCTCCGCCAACGGCATCAACGGCCAGGACTGGAACGCCGAGGACGGCGGCGCGCAGGCCCGCTCCTCTCTGATCCGCAATCACCTCGGCCGCTGGGCCGACTGGGCCGCCAACCCCGCCTCCGCGCCCGCGGCGGTGCGCAAGGGCCCGAAGACCGACCTGTCCCGGGTGCTCCTCGTCGGGCACTCGCGCGGCGGCGAGGGCGTCAACCGCGCGGTGATGGACAGCCTGTACAAGCCGCCGGCCGCCCAGGACGGCTACCGGTCCAGGGCCCGTTGGAACATCCGCGGCACGGTCCACATCGGCCCCACCCTCTTCGGCCACAACCCGGTGCCCGACGTCCCCTCGCTCACGATCCTGCCCGGCTGCGACGGTGACGTCTCCGACCTCCAGGGCCAGGTGTTCACGGACGGCACCCGGGGTGTCAGCCGGGGCAAGGCCCTGCACAGCTCGGTCTACATGATCGGCGCCAACCACAACTACTTCAACAGCGAGTGGACCCCGGGCCAGGCCGAGGCCCCGGCCTACGACGACTTCTGGCACGAGCCCGAGTCGCCGGACCCGCTCTGCTCGCCCGGCGCCGCCGGGCGGCTCTCCGCCAACCAGCAGCACAAGGCGGGCGCGACCTACATCGCCGCCGCCGCACGGCTGTTCGTCGGCGGTGACGACCGCGTACGCCAGCTCGTCGACGGCACCGGCCGCCGCGCTCCCTCCGCCGACCCCGCCCGGGTGCTGACCCACGCGGTCGGCGGCAACCGTGGCGCAGGCTTCCTCCCCGACGCCCCGCAGGGCCCGCTGAAGGTCAGCGGCGCCCGTCTGTGCGACGCCGTCGCCTCCGGCCGCTCCGCCTGCATGGGCGAGAAGGACCCCGGCTCCTCGCCGCACTTCGCGCACTGGCGCCCCGAGCACGAGGACGGGCGCCGCGCGGTCGCCCTGGACTGGAAGAAGCCGGGCACGACCGCCCGCCTCACCCCGCAGAAACCGGTCTCGGTCAAGGGCGCGGGAAGCCTCGCGCTGCGCGTCGCCGTACCCCCGAACACCAGCGGCACCCGCTTCGACGTCAGCGTCAGGGACGCCAAGGGCAAGCGGGCCGTGCTGGGCAGCGTCCGTATCGACGGGCTGCCGGGAACCGACCGCACCGCCTCGTACTGGGCGCAGGAGCTCCGCGTCCCGCTCACCGCCGCGACCCGCGCCAAGCTGAACCTCAGCAAGATCGCCTCCCTCGAAGTGACCCCCAAGTCCCGCTCCGGCAAGGCATGGCTGATGGACGCCTGGTCGTGGAAGCCGGGCACGCCCGCGGTGAAGACCACGCCGCTCACCCGCGTCGACATCGGCCGCCTCACGGTCAAGGAGGGCGACTCCGGCTTCCGTACGTACCAGGTGCCCGTCCGCATCACCGGCAAGAACGCGGGCGCGGTCCGGCTGTACGTCATCGACCCGGACACCGGCAGGTCGACCGGCCGACTGGTCAAGGTCGGCCCCGACACCGCCGGGATCAAGGTCAAGGTGAAGGTCGAGGGCAACAAGCGCTACGGCTGGGACAAGCCCCACGACATCGCGGTCAAGGCCGTCCAGGGCACAGTCGTCGGCGCGGACGCCGGCGGTGTCACCGCCGCGAACGACGATCCGATGCCGAAGGTGACCATCGAGCCGGTGAACGCCGATGTCACCGAGGGCACGCCACTGACGTGGCGGATCTCCCTCTCGGAGAAGGCGGACATCGAGATTTGGGCCGTGGCCCAGCTGGTCCCCGTCACCGGCGGCCGCCCGGAGCTGTCCACGGCCGACGTCGACCAGGAGTGGCTGTCCCAGCTCGTGGAGGAGATCCCGAACCCGGCGGTCCCGCTCTCGCAGGTCCCGTACGGGACGCTGTGGACGGCGATCGAGGCGGGCGAAGAATCGACAGAGCTGACCGTCCCGACCATCCGCGACCAGGTGAAGGAAGGGGCCGAGTACGTGCGCTTCCAGGTGACGGACGACGAGGAGGCGCCGCTGGGCCCGCCGTTCGAGGGCACGGTCCGCGACGCGCCGTAGTCCGCACGGTGCTATTCCTCGCTGCTGCCGCCGCTGTCCGGGCGCCCGACGGGGCGAGCGCTCCCGGTGTCCACTTCGCCGCGGATGTGCTCGACTCCGCGGGGGTCACCGGGGAGCCTGCTGCTGACGATGCGGCGGAGCCGAAGGTGCTGTGAGCACCCGTCGGTGTGCCCCAGACCCAT
The DNA here is from genome assembly GCF_036634175.1 of Streptomyces sp. P9-A2. Classification (NCBI taxonomy): domain Bacteria; kingdom Bacillati; phylum Actinomycetota; class Actinomycetes; order Kitasatosporales; family Streptomycetaceae; genus Streptomyces; species Streptomyces sp. P9-A2. The sequence goes on along the minus strand of NZ_JAZIFX010000001.1, from coordinate 482,869 downwards.
GCACAGGTCGGGGGCACACCGACGGCTGAACGGACCACGGACCAGCCTGCATCCGGCCCGCCACCGGGCGACCCGAGGAAGCTCGTCCGCTACGGCCAGGCCACATCGCTCAGGCCGTGTTTCAGGTAGCGGGTAGGTCTTGGGCGGATAGTTCTTCCGCCAGTTCCATACAGCGCAGGCGGGCTGGGGAGAAGTCGTAGGGCATCTTGCCGGTGGCTTCGAACACGCTCATGGAGTCAGCCTCCCGCCTGCCCGAGCCGAGATCGGCCTCGCCCTCGCCCTCGCCGTCACCGGCGGTGGCAGGGTGCAACGTGTCCCAGGCGTCGAAGAGGGCATCGTCGTCCTCACCCAAGCCGGACTCCTCGATGACGGCCTGCAGGGCGCTTTCGAAGGCGTGCCGCTCGACGGCAACTTGAGCCACCCGTGGATCATCGACGGCGACACTGTCATCGAGTGCCTCCTCGGCGTCATCGATGCGGTCGGCTTCCTCCCGCAGAGTGGGATGCGTGGCCAGGACGACGAAGCGGGTGGCCTGGACGGCCGCGCCGAGCGGGCCGAAGATCCGCTCAGTGACCAGCAGACTGTCCAGGTCCGCCTGCCGCAGGGAGCCCTCGGGCAGGCTCTTGAGGCGTGCGGTGACGAAGTCGGAGAGCAGGCCCATCCGGCTGCCTTCGGCCCGCATCCGCTGCACGGCGGTCCGTTGCCGCCGCGCTTCCGCCTCCTGCTCGGCGAGGGTTTCCTCCAACCGCTCCAGGATGCCCGCGATACCTTCTCCGCTGTCCGCACCGGCGGAAACCGTGCCGGTGGTGAAGGCGTCACGGATGTCGTCCAGGGCGATCCCGGCGTCGGCCATCTTGCGAATCCACAACAAGCGGATCATGTCCTCGTACCCGTAGCGGCGGCGGTCATCGCCGCCCCGCTCAGGCTCGGGGAGGAGGCCGATCTCGTGGTAATGGCGAATCGCCCGTGGCGTGCTGCCGACGAAGGCCGCCGCGTCACCGATCTTGACCTGACGGGGTGGCATGAACGACGAATGCATGAGCAGGGACCTTTCCTCAAGGCAACGAGACGTAGGTCCACCGGACCACATGCCGCTACGGAAGATGCAACCCCATGGACACCGCGCCGCGCCAATACTCTGCCCCTTGGTGATGTGACGCGCCGTTCGGATGTTGGCCCGGACGGCGCGGTGTTCGCCAGGCTGTGCTGGTTGGCTGAGTGAGTACACGTCCGCGAGATCGATGACGACGAGAGGCAGCGTCTGCTGCGGATCATCCGCCGGGGCACCGGGTCGGTGGTGAGCCGGCGGCGGGCCCAGATGGTGTTGCTGCCCGACAGGGCATGCCCGTGGCGAAGATCGTCGGAGTGACGTCCACCAGCGCGGACCGGGTCCGGGACGTGATCCACAACCTCAACATCGAAGGCTTGGCTTCCTCTCCCCGAAGTGCAAGGTGGGTCGGCCCAAGGTGCTCACCCTGCCTGAGCGGCGGAAGATCAAGAAGATCGCCAAGTCCAGGCCGGCCGAGCAGGGCCTGCCGTTCTCGACCGGAGCCTGGCCGAGCTGGCCGACCTTCCGGTCACCGAGGGGGTGGTCGACGACCTCAGCCACGAGAGCCTTCGGGTCCTGCTCGACACCTCTCGCCGCACCTGCCCACGAGGAAGGACAGCCGGGTCAGCGACTGGGCCGCGGCCGGCAACGTCGAGTTCGCCTACACGCCGACCAACAGTTCCTGGCTCAACCACATCTAGGCCAGTCCCTGCGCTCCTTCACGCTGGACGGCACCGACCATGCCAGCCACTAGGGTCTGTTGTGAAAGTGGATCTTGTTCGTTGATGATCGTGTCCTGTGGGACGTGGGGATCTGACGAACGGCCAGTGGGCCCGGCTCGAGCCTCTGCTGCCGACGGGCATCAAGCCGGGTCGGCCGCAGGTGTGGACGCGGCGGCAGCTGATAGACGGCATACGGTGGCGGACCCGAACCGGTGCTCCCTGACGGGATGTGCCGGAACGATACGGGCCCTGGGACCGGGTCTATGACCTGTTCCGGCGCTGGCAGCGGGACGGCACCTGGGCAAGGATCCTCACCCAGCTCCAGGCCGAGGCGGATGCGAAGGGCCTGATCACCTGGGACGTCAACGTCGACTCCACTGTCTGCCGGGCCCACCAGCACGCCGCCGGAGCGGCGAAAAAGTGCCCCTATGGTTTTCGTCAAGTGGTAGCGATCTTGGGTGGTTCGTAGAAGGTGCCGTCCCGGAGCATGGCAAAGAGGACGTCGATGCGACGTCGGGCGAGGCAGACGATCGCGGCGACGTGGTGTTTTCCCTCCCGTCGTTTCCTGTCGTAGTAGGCGCGTGAGTCGGGTTGGGACAGCGAGGCGAACGCGGCAAGGTAGAAGGCTCGCTTGAGCTGTTTGTTGCCTCGCCGGGCCGGCCGCTCGCCACGTATGGAGGAGCCGGAACGGCGGGTAGCCGGTGCCAGGCCGGCGTAGGCGGCCAGGTGGCCCGCAGTGGCGAAGCCGCTGCCGTCGGAAGATTTCAAGTCCAGTGAGACGGTCGTGATGCTATGAGGTTTGTGGTGCGGGTTCGCGGCGCTTGGACGGGTCGTTGATCCAGGCCGTCTGGGGTATCTCGGGTGGTCGGGGGCGGCGGCCGAAGCGTTCGGGGTGGCGGGCGTATGCCTCGGCGAGGGTGACCGCGCGCTGGTCGCGGACCTCCTCGGCGGTCCCGAAGTGGACGGAGGCGGGTGTGTGCCAGCCGATGCCCGAGTGCCGGTGCTCGTGGTTGTAGTACGCGATGAAGGCGTCGAACCATTCGCGGGCGTGGGCCAGCGAGTCGAACCGTTCGGGATAGTCCGACATGTACTTCGTGGTCTTGAACTGGGCCTCGCTGTAGGGGTTGTCGTTGGAGACCTTCGGCCGCGAGTGCGACCTTGTCACCCCGAGGTCGATCAGCAGCTGGGAGACCTTCTTGCTCGTCATCGAGGTGCCGCGGTCGGCGTGCACGGTCTCGGGCACGATCCCGTTGCGGACGATGGTCTCGCGGATCAACTCCTCGGCCCGTTCGGCCGATTCAGCGGCCTCGACGGTGTGGCCGACGATGTAGCGGCTGAAGATGTCGATGATGACGTAGGCGTGATACCAGATGCCCTTTGCCGGTCCGGCCGCCTTGGTGATGTCCCAGGTGAACACCTGCGACGGGGCGGTGGCCACCAGCTCGGGCACCGCCTGGGCGGGGTGGGTGGCCTGTCTTCGGCGCTCGCCGGACTGGCCCTTCTCGCGCAGGATCCGGTACATCGTGGAGACCGAGCAGTGGTAGCGCCCGGCATCCAGCTCGCGGGCCCAGATCTGCGCGGGCGCCAGTTCGGCGTACTCGTCGCTGTTCATCAACTCCAGTACCGCAGACCGTTCTTCGGCCGTCAGGGCCGAGGGCTGGACCTGCGGCTTGCGGGGCCGGCGTGGTGGCGCCGGACGCAGCCGGCGGTAGTGGGTGGCCCGCGAGCGGCCGGTCAGCCGGCACGCCGCAGTCACACCCAGCACGCCCTCGACGCCGGTGAACGCGTCATCGGCCACCGGGGTGACGGCAGCGTTCAGTCCGCGCCCTCGGAGATCATTTCCAAGAGCGCGGAAGCTTTTCCCATAACCTCCAGCGCGGCCTTGTTCCGCGCCAGTTCCTTCTCCAGACGCTCCACCTGGCGGCGCAGTTTCTCGTTCTCCGCCTCGGCGGCAGACTTCTTCGGCCTCGCCGGGCCGGTACGCTGGTCGACCAGCTTCTCCAGAGCCCCGGCATCCCGCGCGGCCCGCCACTCCTTCACATGCGAGTGGTACAGCCGCTCGCGGCGCAGGACCGCGCCCTTCTCGTTCTGCGGGGCGGCGTCGTACTCGGCCACGATCCGCAGCTTGTACTCCGGGCTGAAAGTGCGGCGCTTCGGCCGGGGAGCCGGGTCGGATCCGGCGGACTTGCTGCTGGTCATGAGGGGGTGGTTCTCCTGTCGTGCCCTCTCAGGCTAACCCGCCGAAGCGGGACGTCTCACCCAAGGCTGACAGAGAGGGCGTCACCGACGTCGATAAGGATGCGGGCTGCGGTCCTGACCCCGATGCCGGGCATGGAGGTCAGGACCTGCGAAAGAGGGTGCGCCTCCAGCAGTTCCTCGATTCTGACGGCAAGGAGTTTGCGCTGGTCAAGCACGGCGGTGAGCGAGGCGGCCAGGCTGGGGACGATCAGCGCCGCAGCGTCGGTGCCGGGCACGAGGACGCTCTGCTCGTCGAGCGCGTCGAAGATGTCCGCGACGAGTCGATCCGCCAAGCGCGGTGCCCTGGGCTTCAGCATGGATACCAGCCGTCGCCTGTCGGCTTTCCGTAACTGTGCTGGTGAGCCGTAGCGTTCGAGGAGGAACAGGACTGCCGGGTGATCCAGGCGAGGACCCAGGACCCGCTCGAGTGAGGGATGGATCTGGGTCAGCAGCCCGCGCAGACGGTTCTTGGTGCGGGTGACCTCGCCGGCCAGGTCGTCGTCGAAGCCCACGAGCATGTTCAGCTCGGCGATGGTCTCGTCGTCCGGCGCCAGGTCGCGCAGAGTGTGCGGCATGGTGCGGGCGGCATCGGCGATGACCGCAGCGTCGCGGGCGTCGGTCTTCGACTTGCCGGGGTAGAGGTCGGCGATCCGCCGCATCGTCAGTCCCGGCAGATAAGCGACACGACAGCCGGCGTCGCGGGCAACGGCCAGCGGCAGGGCGCCGATCGAGGCTGGCTGGTCCACCACAACCAGCACTGTTCCGTGCCTGGCCTGCAGCTTCTCGAACAGCTCACGCAACCGCGGTTCACTGTTGGGCAGCGCCTTGTCGAACACTTTCTTGCCCGCTTGTGTCAGTGCGGTGCCGTGATGCTCACTCTTGCCGACGTCCAGACCGAGGTACACATCGATCTCACCCTTGTCGCTCACTTACCCCTCCCCAGCAGACACTCTTCCCGGCCTCGTCTGCGGCATCAGCGTGCCGGCATCCACGTTACGAAGGCCTGCTTTACCTCGACGAGCGCGGCGAGCGGTCATGCCCCTGATCAGCGGTCTGCCAATGCCTCCCGACCCGGTGACACCACTTTTTCGACCATGATCGACAAGGGGCTCAAGTCATGCCGGACCCGGAGACCGGGAACCCCATTGCGGGGCCACGAAAACGGTAACGGGGCGAACTCACCGGCTCGAGCCCCGTGGACCGGGGCAAGCCGGGTTCCAAGATGCACGTTCTGTCGGACGTGAACGGGCTGCCCCTCCTCGTCGGCCTCTCCGCCGCCAACACCCACGACAGCCAAGCGCTGAAGCCCATGATCGCCGGTCACCAAACGAGACACGACCCCTACCGCGGCCGGTACTTCAAGCCCCAGCGCCTGCATGCCGACAAGGCGTACGACGTCCCCCACCTGCGGAAATGGCTGCGAGGCAAGCGGATCGGCGTGCGCATCGCCCGCAAGGGCATCGAGTCCAGTGAACGGTTGGGGCGCCGCCGATGGGTCATCGAGCGGACCATGTCCTGGCTGACCGGCTACCGCCGGCTCAACCACCGCTACGAACGCCACCCCCGTAACTACCTGGCCTTTCCCGGCCTGGCCGCCGCGTTGTGCTGCTACAAGCGACTCGTCCGCCTCACCACATAGGACACGGTCTAACTGACGGACCCTGGATGGGAGTTACGCCACTCACCGTACAGAACCGTCAGTAACCAAGGGTGCCAACGATACGACAAGGGCGAAAATATAGCCGACGATCGCCGGTTAGGGAAACCGGCGATCGTCCGGATGCTTGTACCTCTGTTGGCCATATGAGGCCCACAAGCTCAGTGCAGGCATCGAACAGGAAGCGTCAGTGATGTGCGAAGGACACCCTGCTCCCCGGATCAGAGGAGACCAGACCTGGCAGGCGAGGGCGGCATGTGCCGTAGCCGCTGAGGCAATGAAGGACCCTGATCTTTTCTTCCCCGGAACGCTCGCGGATGAGCAGCGCCTCCACCTTGCCAAAGGGATCTGCTCGTCCTGTGCAGTCAGGGAGGCATGTCTTGAAGCTGCTTTGGAATGTGGCGACGCTGCCGGTATACGAGGTGGCCTGACGGAAGAGGAACGCAGAGCCATCCGGCATCGCTTCGAGCTGAGGTGTGATCCCGTCAGGGTTGCGGCAGCGCTGGCCGGGAGGGACGTGTATCTCACCCAGCCAGAGAGGCAAGAGTTGATCCGATGGGCTGCTGAGTCCAGGACGTCGATTCCACAACTGGCCAGGGTTCTCAAGGTTTCGGAGGCGCATGTGAAGAAGCTCCTCCGACAAGAGCGTCGTGCCAATGCCCGCTCGAGGGCTTCGAGCGCTGCGCAGGCTACGTGCGAGGTGACCTCAGTATGAGCCGAACCGATTCGATGCACGGAGCATGCGGCGAGCGGATGAGCCGGTATCTGGGAGTCGATGAAGCAGCGGCATACCTCGCCGTGAGTCGGCGCTGGATGTACCGGGAATCCAGGCGGCATGGGCTGCCGCGGTACTACTTCGGCGGAAAACTCAGGTTCAAGATCATTGATCTGGACAAGTGGGCCCAGCAGCAGAAGGTCACCTGAAGGGGGCCGGGAATCATCCCGGCCCCCTTCCGTTTTACAAACCCTCGTTCAGGAGCTTCGCGGCCCGTCCGATCGACGCCGGCATGAGATGCCGGTAGATCTTGAAGGTCATGTTGATGTTCCTGTGCCCCATCCATTCCGCCACGTCTGTAATGGGTATTCCCTTGGTCAGACAGTTCGAGGCGAAAAAATGACGCAAGGAGTAGGTAGTGAGCCTCCTGGTGACGCCCGCCCGCTTCTTGGCGGCGCCCCACTGGTATTCAAGTGTCGTGTGAGCCCAGTATGGAGAACGCTGGGTCCGGAGCAGGTATCCGTTTGCGTCGGTGCCGTGCTCCTTCTCGTAGCGGAGGAGGGACTCCCGCACGGCCCACGGCATCGGGGTTTCGCGGAACTCTCCGAACTTGCGGTGTTTCAACGGTGCCCGTCTTCGCATCTTTCCCTCGATTTGTTCGGTGATGCGGTAGACGTCGTCCGCGACCATCCGTTCCAGATTCGCGGCAAATGCTTCTCCGTTGCGGAGACCGCAGCCGGACATGAGATCGATGACGAGCCGTAGCCCGTCGCTGCTGGCGGACTTCAGCTCGTGTATCTCGTCCAGCGACGGGATATCAATCTTGCGGGGTGTGTACTCGGGCGGGATGACACCCTCGAACGGGTCCTCGGTGATCCCGCCGCGACGGCGTGCGTCGAGAAGGATCTTTTTGAGGGTGTCGAAGGCGTTCTGTTGGGCGGCCAGTCCGACGGAACGTTCCTCCATCGACATGATGAAGTCGTCGACGACCGTCGCCGTGAACGTTTTCATCCGCCGTGACTCGAGCACCGGGAGAATCTGGCTGTTGAGGACCTGCCTGACCGCGCGGACACTGCCAGGGGCGTAGTGACGTTGCCTGGTGAGCCAGGTGGAGGAGTATTCCCCGAAGCGCTGCTTTCCGATCTCACGTTTGAGGTCGGCCTGGGCGCGTGGAGTACTCCGCTTCTCTTTGTAGACCTTGGTCAGTCGGTCCAGTGCCGCCTGTTGTGTCGCATGCCCCGTCTCCTCGCGCTGGCAGCCGGAAGCGTCCCGGTAGCGAATGGAATAGGGGTGAGAGCAACGGTTCTGGCGGACGCAGGCGCAGCTCTTGAAGAAGCTGCCCATTCCGCGTACGAGCTGGGGCGCCAAGTACAGGTCTCCTGACTCATGCTGGGAGTTTGCTGACCATGGGCCTCTCAGCATGGGTCTGACCTGCGGCCGCGCCAAACTACGAGACGTTGATCAACATCTTCACGGGTACCTCCTAGAGGGCTTGGCAGGTGGGTCTTCGACCTGCGTTTTTGCTGGTCAGAGCAGGTAGGGGAAGTTCTCGGTCCTGGCGGTCCGTAGCGGCCGGAAGCGGGCTGTGGCGGTACTGATGCTGACTTAAAGCTGACTTTGGTGACGGGCCGTCAGATCTGCTGGGTGGTTGGTTGCGGGCCGGCTGAAGTCCTCTTGTCTGAATTATTGACCTTGCGGGAGCGAAGGTCACGTACACGGGCGCCCAGGTGCGCCCAGAAGGTGGGACGGTCTGCAGCCTTCGCCGTGCGGCGGGCCGGCATAAGGGCGGGGCATGCGTGGCCGAGACGCGGCGGTGACGGGGAGGGGCTCTGTCGTGAAGTCCAGGAAGGGAACGCTCGAATCTCTCGGTGACCTGGTGTGCGGAAACCTCGGCTCCGACGATCCCGACAGCTCATCGGAACCGAAGTGCTTCCCTTACCGAACCAGCACGTATACCACCGAGTTCTTCGCCGAGCTCGGCACGGACTGGGTGCACGACGGCTCGCGCCGGCACCGTTGGATGGCCGACGTCCTTGAAGCGATGCCGGCCGAGCCGCACGGCGGTCCTGCTCAGCCCCCGGAGCCCTTCTGCAGGCTCATCGACTACCTGATGAGTCCTGCTGACGCCCTCAACGAGGGGCCGAACCGGCCGAACGCGCTACGCCGGCTCAATCATGTACTCGTCCGGGACCTGCAGGAATGAAGATGGACCTGGGAAGCCGGCAGTGCCTTGGCCCACGACTGGGCCGGATCTTGGATTCGGGGGAACCACGCGGGCTTGTCTGTTGCCGAAGGTGAGGCCGCCGGAGAGTGCCGGCCAGGCGTCACGCCTACTTGGAGATCAGCGGGCTCCTCATCGGCAGACGATGACTTGCCAGCCAGTGCGGGACCTGCGCGGGATCCAATCCTGGAGGATTTCGTCGTGAAGTTGTCCACCTAGGGGCGCGGACCTGCGACGATGCGGTCAGAAGCGTAGCTGACCTGCGTGGATGAGTCTTTCAGCGTCTTTCGGCATCATGCCGTGTTGCGCAGTCGATCCTCCCCACGCGCTCCCCAGCAGGGCAGATTCTCTCCAGGTTCTCCCCAGAGAGTGCCATTGCCGAAGACCCCGCTGAGCCCGGAGTCAGCACTGTAGTGAGAACGCTCAGTGACTGCTATAGGAGGACGCTGAGGAGACGTTCACGACGGAGACCAAAAACGGAACACCCTCACGCAGGTGGGGAGGACGCCACGGCCACGGCCTCCAGCTCCGCCGTTGTCATGGCTGAGGCAGGGCGGAGTGCGTTGTGCATAGGGTCGGCTCGTTCGGCACGCTCACCGGAGTAAGGAGAGGGGGAGCAGGGTCCACATCGAGGGCTCCCTTCACCCTCATGCGCCGTTCAGCGGCGGGCCTTGCAGGCTGGACCCGATGGGCCGTGAGGGTGCCGTTGCGGGCTTGAGGGCCGGTGCCGTCGAGTGCAGGGGCCCCGAGTGGCGCACCATAGTAGGGGGCGAGCACGGCATGGGGTGTCTGGCAGGAGTTCGCCGGTGGCACGTGGACGGTTGCGGATCTACCTCGGGGCCGCCCCCGGGGTCGGGAAGACGTATGCGATGCTCGTGGAGGGGCAGCGGCTGCGGTCGCTGGGCGCGGATGTCGTCGTGGGCTTCGTCGAGCCCCATGGGCGTCGGCCGACCGCTGCCATGGCTGACGGGCTGGAGACGATCCCCCGGTGCACTCTGATCCATCGTGGTGCGGCCTTCACCGAGATGGATCTCGACGCGGTGCTGGCCCGCCGTCCTCAGGTCGTGCTGGTCGACGAGCTGGCCCACAGCAACGTTCCGGGGGCCCGCACCGCCAAGCGGTGGCAGGACGTCGAGGAGTGCCTGGACGCCGGCATCGATGTCGTCACCACGCTCAACGTCCAGCACCTGGAATCCCTCAATGACGTGATCCGGCAGATCACCGGGGTCAGGCAGCGGGAGACTCTGCCCGACGAGGTGGCGCGCCATGCCGACCAGATCGAACTGGTGGACCTGCCGCCCGAGGTGCTGCGTCGCCGCATGGTGCATGGCGACATCTACCCACCGGACCGCATCGAATCCGCCCTCACCCACTACTTCAGGGTCGGCAACCTCACCGCACTGCGCGAACTGGCCCTGTTGTGGCTCGCCGACCGAGTGGAGGAGGGTCTGCAGCGCTACCGCGCCGAACACGGCATCTCTGCCCCCTGGGAGACCCGGGAGCGGATCCTGGTGGCCCTGAGCGGTGGTGCGGAGGGCGAGACCCTCATCAGGCGCGCAGCGCGGATCAGCGCTCGTACCCCCGGCGCCGAATTGCTGGCACTCCATGTTGTCCCGGAGGATGGGCTCACCGGCATCGATCCGGCGGTGCTGGATGCCCAGCGCCTGCTTCTGGAGTCGCTCGGCGGCAGCTACCACCAGACCACGGGCGGGGACGTTGTCGATGCCATGCTCCAGTTCGCCGAGGCGGAGAACGTCACTCAGATCGTGCTGGGCGCGAGCCGGCGCGGCCGTCTCGCCTCCTTCCTGAGAGCAGGCGCGGGCGAGCGGACGATCAAGGGGTCCGGCCGCATCGACGTGCACATCGTCACGCATGAGGAGGCGGCCGACTCGGCTGCGCTCAGGCTTTCGCATCCCATTCTCGGCATGGGCCCACGGCGGTACTGGTCCGCGCTGGCCGGCACCGTGGTGCTGCTGCCCCTGCTGACGCTCCTGCTGATCGCCCTGCGGGACCACCTCGGTCTCTCCAGCGACCTGGTGGTCTTTCTCCTCGCCGTCGTGGTGGTCGCCCTGGTCGGTGGGCTCTACCCCGCTCTGTTCGCCGCCGTCGCGGCGGCGCTGCTCGCCGATTACTACTTCACCGCACCGGTGCATTCGCTGGCCGTGGAGCGCGCCGACGAGGTCACTGCTCTCGTGGTCTTCGTCGCCACGGCGGCTCTCGTCGGCACTGCTGCGGGAGCGGCTGCGCAACGTACGCACCAGGCCGTGCGCGTGACATCGGAGGCGCGGGTGCTGAGCCGCCTGGCTGCCGCCGTAATGCGTGGCCAGGACCTGCCGGCGCTGCTCGAGCAGATCCGGGAGTCTTTCGGCCTGGTCTCGATCAGCCTGCTGGAGAGAAATTCGGAAGCATCTTTCGTGCCCCGCTGGTACGTGGTCGCCAGCTCCGGGGAACGGCCGCCGGAAGGACCGGGTGAGGCGGATGTGGAGAGCCCGGTCGACGACCGTCTCACGCTCGTCGCCCGCGGCTCGGCACTGAGCATGGAGGACCGTCGCGTTCTCGCCGCATGCGCCGCCGAGCTGGGGCCGGCTCATGCCAGGGGGCGGATCGCCGGGCCTTCCAGTGGCACGGACCTTCTCGCCGACGCCGAGCGCACCCGGGCATCTCTGCTTCTGGCGGCGGGCCGGGACTTGCGTGCTCCGCTGCACACTGCCGAGGAGTCGCTCCTGCGCTTGGGGCGTCGGCGTGTCGGCGAGCCGGCTCCGGAAGAGGCACAGCTTTTGGATACTGCCCGCGCGGCCGTGCACCGCGCGGCGCAGTTGGTCACCGATCTCGATGACCTGAGCCGTCTGCATGCCGGAGCCCTCGATCTGTATCTCCGCCCGGTCGACCTCAACGAGGCGCTGGGCGCCGCCCTGGACGACCTCGGGCCCGGGGGCCACCCGATCGTTCTGCGCCTGCCGGAACAACTGCCCGACGTGATCGCCGACGCTGCCCTCCTCACCCGCGCCCTGACCGCCCTCGGGGCCGACGCGCTGCGGCACAGCCTGCCGGACCGGCCCCCCGTCTTCACCGCCGAGGTCCGCGGCGACCGCCTGGAGATCCGGGTGGAGGACGGGATGCCGGGGCGGGGCCCGGAACCGGACATCACCGCCACCCGGGCATCGGGGAGCAGGGGTGACAGTCTGGCTCTGCGACTGTCACGCGACCTGGCCGAGGCCATGGACGGGTCCCTGGAGACGGCCGCCGAGGGGGCCGCCTTCTCGGTGACGCTCACACTGCCGAGCGCCGCGCCCGGCGGCAACGCGACATCCGGCCGCGCCGAGTGAATCCCCGCGGTCGACCGTCACCCGATCGGCCCGCGGAGCGTCAGCGTACTCACAAAGGAAGCTGATATAGCGTCAGAAATGACTCATCTCCATACCGACCGGGAGGGCCGAACAGTCCCGCCCCTGATGACTCTGCGGGGTGCCTGGCACATGTCCGACGTCGCGTTCATCGGCCTCACCGTTGTGGTGTTCGCCCTCATCGGGCTGGCTGCCAAGGGGGTCGGGCGTCTGTGAGCCTGGAAAACATCGTTGGTCTGATCGTTGCCGTGTGCCTCGTGATCTATCTGGTCGTCTGCCTGGTCTTCCCCGAGAGGTTCTAGGAGACAGCCCCGATGAACGACACCCTCGCGGGCTGGCTCCAGGTGCTCGCCCTGGTGGCCGCGCTCGGTCTTTCGTATCGGCCGCTGGGTGATTACACGGCCCGGGTCCTGACCACCGATCGCCATGGGCGGGCTGAACACCTGGTCTACCGGGCAGGCGGAGTGAACGCCGGCATCGATCAGACGTGGCCGGCCTATCTGCGCAGCCTCCTGGCCTTCTCCGCGGTGTCGGTACTGTTCCTGTACGCGTTCCTGCGTCTGCAGAACCATCTCCCGCTGTCGCTGGGGATGAAGCCGGTCACCACGGACCAGTCCTTCAACACCGCGGCATCCTTCGTCACCAACACCAACTGGCAGTCGTACTCCGGCGAGTCGACCATGGGGCATCTGGTCCAGATGGCGGGCCTCGCCGTACAGAACTTCGTCTCCGCTGCCGTGGGCATCGCCGTCGTCGCCGCACTGATCCGCGGATTCACCAGGAAGAAGACCGATCAAGTCGGGAACTTCTGGGTGGACCTGACACGGATCGTGCTGCGCGTTCTGCTGCCCTGTGCGTTCGTTTTCGCGATCGTTCTGGTGGCCTCCGGGGTCGTCCAGAATTTCCACGGATTCCACGACATCACCACCATCGCGGGCGGGCAGCAGCGCCTGCCCGGCGGGCCGGTCGCCTCCCAGGAGGCCATCAAACAGCTGGGAACCAACGGCGGTGGTTTCTACAACGCGAACTCCGCACACCCCTTCGAGAACCCCAACGCCTTGACCAATCTGATCCAGATCTACCTCATGCTGGTCATCGCGTTCTCGCTGCCGCGGACTTTCGGGACGATGGTCGGCGACAACCGCCAGGGCTACGCGATCGTCGCCGTGATGGCGTTGATCTGGGGTGCCTCGGTCGCCATCGTGACCGCCAACGAGCTGCACAGCGTCAGCAGCGCGGCCGGTCACGCGGCCGGCGCCATGACGGAGGGCAAGGAGACACGGTTCGGGATCTGGGCCTCGGCGCTGTTCGCCGTGTCCACCACCCTCACGTCGTGCGGAGCGGTCAACTCCTTCCACGACTCTTACACGCCGGGCGGCGGCGGAATGCTGATCTTCAACATGATGCTGGGGGAGATCGCGCCCGGCGGCACCGGTTCCGGGCTCTACGGGATCCTGATCCTCGCGCTCATCACGGTCTTCGTCGCCGGCCTGATGGTCGGCCGTACGCCCGAGTACCTGGGCAAGAAACTCCGGGGCCGGGAGATGAAGTTCGCTTCGCTCTACATCCTGACCACACCGGCGCTCGCGCTGACCGGCGCAGGCCTGGCGATGGCGTTCCCGGGTGAGAGAGCCGCCATGCTCAACTCCGGGCCACACGGCTTCTCCGAGGTCCTGTACGCCTTCGCGTCGGCCGCGAACAACAACGGCTCGGCGTTCGCGGGGCTGAGCGTGAACACCGTCTGGTACAACACCGCGCTCGGCGTGGTGATGCTCGTCGGCCGGTTCCTGCCGATGGTGTTCGTCCTGGCACTCGCCGGCTCGCTCGCCGGGCAGCAGCACGTTCCGGTCACCGCGGGCACCCTGCCCACGCACCGGCCGCAGTTCGTCGGGCTGTTGACCGGGGTCATCCTCATCGTCGTCGGCCTGACGTACTTCCCCGCCCTCGCGCTCGGCCCTCTCGCGGAGGGTCTGCACTGATGACCACGACCGCCGCTCCCGCTCCCGTCCCGCCGCGCGGCGGGCGTCCGCAGCAACGGATCTCGGGCGGACTGCTCGATCCCAAGCAGCTTCTGGTGGCGTTTCCCGATGCGCTGCGCAAGCTGGATCCGCGCTCGATGTTCCACAACCCCGTGATGTTCGTGGTGGAGGTCGGAGCGGTCCTGACCATGCTGTCGGCCATCAGGACACCCAGTGTCTTCGCCTGGGTGATCACGGCGTGGCTCTGGCTGACGTCCCTCTTCGCCAATCTCGCCGAAGCCGTGGCCGAGGGACGAGGCAAGGCCCAGGCGGAGACTCTGCGCCGCACCAAGACGATGGCGACGGCCCGCCGTCTCATCGACTGGAGGCCGGGCGCGACCGGCACCGCGGAGGAGGAGGTCCCGGGCGTCGCCCTCCGCGTGGGCGATCACGTCGTCGTCGAGGCCGGGCAGATCATCCCCGGCGACGGGGATGTGGTCGAGGGCATCGCGAGCGTCGACGAGTCGGCCATCACGGGCGAGTCGGCGCCGGTGATCCGCGAGTCGGGCGGAGACCGGTCGGCCGTCACGGGCGGCACGAAGGTGCTCTCGGACCGGATCGTCGTGAAGATCACCTCAAAGCCGGGGGAGACCTTCATCGACCGGATGATCGCACTCGTGGAAGGCGCCGCGCGGCAGAAGACGCCGAACGAGATCGCACTCAACATCCTGCTGGCCTCCCTCACGATCGTCTTCCTGATCGCGGTGGTGACCCTGCAGCCCTTCGCCCTCTTCGCGGGGGCCGAGCAGACCATCGTCATCCTCGTCGCCCTCGTCGTGGCCTTGATCCCCACGACGATCGGAGCGTTGCTGTCGGCGATCGGCATCGCGGGCATGGACCGGCTGGTGCAGCGCAACGTGCTGGCGATGTCCGGACGCGCGGTGGAGGCCGCGGGCGACGTCAACACCCTCCTGCTCGACAAGACGGGCACCATCACCCTCGGCAACCGCCAGGCCGCCGAGTTCCTGCCCGTGGACGGGGTGGGCGTCGAGGAACTCGCGGACGCCTCCCAGCTGTCGTCGATCGCCGACGAGACGCCCGAGGGCCGCTCGATCGTCGTCCTCGCCAAGCAGCAGCACGCGCTACGCGGCCGTAGTGAAGGAGAACTGGCCCAGGCACAGTTCGTCCCCTTCACCGCGCAGAGCCGGATGAGCGGTGTCGACCTCAACGACCCTCACGAGAACCGATCCCTGCGCAAGGGGGCGGCAACGGCAGTGATGCGCTGGGTCCGTGACCACGGCGGTCACCCCACGGCAGAGGTCGGTGACATCGTCGATGGCATCTCCGCAAGCGGCGGCACCCCGCTGGTCGTCGGCGAGGTGACCCGGCACGGCGGCCCACCCGTCGCCCGCGTCCTGGGCGTCATCCACCTCAAGGACGTCGTCAAGGAAGGCATGCGCGAACGCTTCCACGAACTGCGCCGGATGGGCATCCGCACCATCATGATCACCGGCGACAACCCGCTCACCGCCCGCGCCATCGCCCAGGAGGCGGGCGTGGACGACTTCCTCGCCGAGGCCACCCCCGAGGACAAGATGGCCCTGATCCGGCGCGAACAGCAGAGCGGCAAGCTGGTCGCGATGACCGGCGACGGCACGAACGACGCCCCGGCGCTCGCCCAGGCAGATGTCGGCGTGGCCATGAACACCGGTACCTCGGCCGCCAAGGAGGCCGGGAACATGGTGGACCTGGACTCCAACCCGACCAAGCTCATCGAGATCGTCGAGATCGGCAAACAACTGCTGATCACCCGTGGCGCGCTCACGACCTTCTCGATCGCCAACGACGTCGCGAAGTACTTCGCGATCATCCCGGCGATGTTCGCGAGTGTCTACCCCGGCCTGGACAAGCTCAACATCATGCGCCTGCACAGCCCGACCTCGGCGATCACCTCCGCGATCGTCTTCAACGCGCTGATCATCATCGCCCTGATCCCGCTCGCTCTGCGCGGCGTGCGCTACCGGCCCTCCTCCGCCGCGAACCTGCTCAGCCGCAACATCTGGATGTACGGGCTCGGCGGCCTGGTGCTGCCGTTCCTGGGCATCAAACTGCTCGACCTCTTCATCCAGTTCATCCCCGGCCTGCGCTGACAGACAGCCCGACTAGAGAAGAAAGGGATCTCACCGTGCGCGCCATCCTCCCGCCCGTACTCCAGCACCATCTGGTGGCCCTGCGCATGCTGCTGGCGTTCACCGTGATCACCGGCATCGCCTACCCGCTGCTCATCACCGTCATCGCCCAGGCCGGCCTGTCCCACCAGGCCAACGGCTCCCTGCTGACAACGAACGGCACGCCGGTGGCCTCGAGCCTGATCGGCCAGAACTTCACCCTGCCCACGAAGAATCCCCACGACGCCCAGGAGCCGCTGCGCCCCGACCCCAAGTGGTTCCAGCCCCGCCCGTCCGCGGGTGGCTACGACCCCATGAACTCCGGCGCCTCCAACCTCGGCCCGAACAACACCACCCTGATCAAGACCATCAAGAGCCGCCGAGCCGCCGTCGCCGCCTTCGACGGGGTCCCGTCCTCGTCCGTCCCCGCGGACGCCGTCACCGCCAGCGGCTCCGGACTCGACCCGGCGATCTCCCCGGCGTACGCCTACGAACAGGCCGGCCGCATCGCGAGAGCCCGCCATGTCGACCCCGCCAAGGTCAGGGCGCTGATCGCACAGCACGTCCAGGGACGCGTGCTGGGTTTCCTGGGGCAGAAACGCGTCAACGTCGTCAAACTCAACCACGACCTGGCCAGACCGATGTGACCGGAACGCGCGTCTGCCGACGCGACGGCGGCCGAAACGGGCACAAGGACGTGGAGCCACGGCTGTTCTTGCGTGGATCGCAGCGCTGGGCAGCGTGTTCGCCATCCTTGTGAGGGCCATGGCTTGTGCCAGGCTCGGGGAATGAGAGCCAGGGGCGTCTTCGTCGTGCCGCTCTCGGTGACTGTGGCCGTGCTCGCCGTCGCGACTGCGTGGCAGCGAGAAATCCGTGCCGAGTTCTCGATAGCGCCTCGCGCGGGCGGAGTGATCCGAGGCCGCGGCTGGGCGTCGGCAGTGCAGGCACACCGGCCGCCGGGGACACGGGCTCGGCCGACGGGCCCGCGTCGTCAAGCGCGGGCGCGGCCGGCCGTGTCGAGTGCCGCCCCAGCCTGGTCGGCCAGGGTCACCGCGACCAGACGTGCGGCCAGTGGGGGTGCCGACCCGGGCGCGGGCTGGAGCAGGAACCGGCCGTAGAAGCGTCCGTTGTGAAAGACCCGCAGCTCCAGCTCCTCGCCCGGCAGACCGTAACGGTCGGCGTCCCAGTGTCGGCGACCCCAGACGATGGTTCCGTCCTTCTCCAGCCGGGGCGGATGCCCGATGAGGGTGCCGTACTCGAAACGGCAGCCGCTCAGGCCGAGCAGCCCCACGAGCTGTCGGCACACATGGTCGATCACCGTGTGCGGGCTCGTGGCGGTCTCGGCCAGGCAAGCGGTGTGGTGAATCTGTGCCAGGTAGTCGGCATCGGTAATGGCGATCACCTTCAGCTCTCGCGTCCGGGCCGAGAGCTGGGAGACGGCGACACCGACGACGAGGAGCAACACGGCGGTAGCGATGTCCGCAGACTTGGTGACGGTGAACGCTTCGTAGGGGCGGGTGAGGAAGAAGTCGAACCACACCGCCGCGGACAGTGCGGTGAGCGCGCCGGCGACACGGTGGCCCAGAGTGGCCACGGCCACCACGGCGACGACCAGCACCAGAGCGGCGTTGGTGTTGGACATTCCGGTCCGGAAGGGCACCAGCACCGCACACACGGCCAGTGGCACCGCGAGGGCAGCCGCAACCGCCACCTGACCCCGGGTGAGATACCGCAGCATGAGGGGTCACCTCCACCTCAGGTATAGCGCGGAGGAGGCCGCTCACGTGGTCCCCCCGTCCCGTTTAATAGGAACTTGATGACAGGCTTCGAACCGAGCACGATGTCCTCGTTGCAATACCAGCCACCGACCACGCGCCGCGTGGGTATCTCGATCGTCAGCAACGCCGCCGCTTCCTGGCGTCGTAGCCCTGAAGAGGTGAGAAGGTCGACGAACGAGGTGTTCTGGTCCTCCAGACGCCCCGCCCACTCGGTAGTCGGGGCTCCATGCCGGCCGTGACCGCGCAGCCCGACGTCCGACTCGTTTCGCCAGGTCCGTGACGATCGTGCACCGCCGGTCCACCTTGCGCGCCTCCCAGGTGATGCAGAACCGCGCCTTCTCCGACGACAAGACCTCCTTCCTGTTCGACAGCGAGCTGGCCGAACTCCACGAGGAGAACGGCATGCTGACCGGCCTGAGCGTGCGCGACACCGTCACCGGCCGGACGCGCGAGGTGGCCGCGACCGGCCTGTTCATCGTGATCGGCCACGACCCTCGGACCGAGCTGTTCAAGGGCCAGCTGGAACTGGACGGCGAGGGCTACCTCAAGGTCGAGGCCCCCTCGGCGCGGGCGACGTCGTCGACCACACCTACCGCCAGGCCATCACCGCCGCCGGCTCCGGCTGCGCGGCCGCGCTGGACGCCGAGCGGTACCTGGCGGCCCTCGCCGACGTGCTCGCACCGGCCGAGGCCGTGGCCGTCGCCGTCTGAGGCATCCGCCCCACGCGCAGGAGGAAAGACATGTCTCTCAAGAACGTCACCGACGACTCCTTCGACCAGGACGTCCTGAAGAGCGACAAGCCCGTGCTCGTCGACTTCTGGGCGCCCTGGTGCGGTCCCTGCCGGCAGCTCGCCCTTCCTGGAGGCGATCGCCGCCGAGCACGGCGACAAGACCGAGATCGTCAAGCTGAACATCGACGAGAATCCGGGGACCGCCGCGAAGTACGGCGTGATGTCCATCCCGCCGATGAACATCTACGTCGGCGGCGAGGCCGCCCGCACCCTCGTCGTCGGCCCCGAGCCGAAGGCCGCGCTGGAGCGCGACCTGGCCGACTGCCTCGGCTGAGCTTCCAGCCGCACAGATGAAGGACCGGTCCTGCAGGGGCCGGTCCTTCATCTGAGGTTCCCCCGAGATGCGGAGGGTGGTGACAGCGGGAAGCTGTACTTCACGCTGCCGAAGGGCGCGAAGACGCGTACCGTCGACATGCCCTCATCGGTGGCAGATGAACTGAAGCGTCATGCTGAGGTGTTCCCACCGGTGGAGGTGGAGCTTCCGTGGGGGAAGCCGGGGCCGGACAGACCGACAAGGAAGTTCTCCCTCGTGCTCACCACGCGCTTCAGTAACGCCATCGCCGTGAACACGTGGAACACCTGCACCTGGAAGCCCGCGCTCGCCGAGGCCGGGATCATTCCACCGCGCGCCAAGGATGCGAAGCAGTGGTAGTGGGAGGCGGCGCCGAAGGACGGCTTCCACGTACTGCGGCACACCTATGCCTCGATCATGTTGGAGGCGGGGGAGTCCGTGGTGACGTTGGCGCGATGGCTCGGGCACTCCTCGCCGGCCGTCACGCTCGGTTACTACGCTCACTTCATGCCGGAGGCCGGGAGCAAGGGGCGCACGATGATCGACGGACTGCTCGGGGAGCAGGGAGATCAGTGCGCCGGCCGAAACTCCCCAAATTCTCTCCAGAGGCGCGTCTGGCGTAGCTGCGGTGACGCGGGTGAGTCGGTTCGCTTGCGGCTCTCGGGTCAGCACGCTGAGTGACTGCCGCGTCCGCTGTTAGCGGACGCGGCAGGTCCGGCATAGCGGCTGCCTCACCGCAGGCCACATCCCGTCGATGGCTGACCAACGCGGCCAAGAGGCTCAGTCCGGCGCGGACCGACCCCACATGGCACAGGTTGTAGAGACCGTCCAGAGGCGTCCAGCTAATCCAGGACAGGCGCGTAATGCCAGGCCAGAGCCTCAAGGGCCGGAGACGTCCGCACAGTCTGTGAGAATTGGCGGACGGGATCGCCGGCTCGCTGGTGGTCGGGGGTTCTCTGGTCCGTTCCTACCGGACCCCGGAACGCGTGACCCTGGAACAGCAGATGAGCGCCCCGGACGTGGAATGGGGCATCGCGGCCCTGTGCGGAGAGCTGCCACGCATGTAACAGCAGGCCGCCTTGACCATGGCCACACCGCATGGGCCTGCCCCAGGCCGGGGGCAGGGTGCGACGAATCCGGTCCGGTTCCAGACCGGCTCGCCCGCGGCCGGAAAAGCATCATGAACCTGAGCGAGGCGGCCAGCAGGACGATCGCCGAGGCCGCCCAGGCTGAAGTGGGCGTCCTGCTCAGCAGGAAAGCGACCCAGGCGGTCAGCCCGGCGAGGGTCAGTAGGGGGTGGCCCGTCACCAGCCGCAGCGGCAGCCGGGTGACGCCCGCCCGACGCTGCTGCAATCCGTGGCGAGGCAGCCGCCCAGAGCCGCGGTCAGCACCCACCCCACCGGACCTATCACGTGCACTGATCCCACCTCCTTCTCCCCACCCTCACCGAATGTTTCGCGGCCCAGCTGAGCGGATCGGGCGGGATCAGGTCAGCTGGAGATCCGGCTATGCACTCATACGAGTGAACCGGATCCCGGAACGGAAGGGGGCCGGCCCAGGCTCTGAACCCGGTCAGCCGGGGACGTCCTCGTAGAGGCGCCGGCGCAGTCGCAGAAGCACCGCGACATCGGCAACCCAGGCGAGCCGCGCCAGCAAGCCCCGGATCATTACCAGCCTGGACCGCCGCGACGATCTGGTCGATGAGCAACTCTCCGGCCTCCGTAACGGCCGGCGGCCGGGACGAGGCCCAACCATGGTCGTCTCGACCACCCAGCCGTTCCGGATCCGTCCGCTCTGAAGGCATCCACATATTCAACGCCCCCAGCGGCCAGAGGTCATCTCCCCGGAGGGGGAAAAGCCGAAGACCCCGCCTGCGCCGAGCTTTCGGTGTGCCGGAGTTCGGCGAGGAGTTCATTCTGTCCGGCCAGGAGTTCGGTGAGGATGCGCCGTGCGGCGCGCAGGAGTTCCGCCACGTCGCCGCCGGCGAGGGCGTAGCTGACGGTGGAGCCGTCACGGATGGAGATCACGATGCCGGACCGTCTCAGTACCGCGAGTTGCTGGGAGAGGTTCGATGGTTCGATCTCGATCACGCTCAGGAGTTCGCGTACGGGTACAGGACCGTGTTGGAGCAGCTCCAGTACACGGATCCGGACGGGATGCCCGAGCATACGGAAGAACTCCGCCTTGGCCTGGTACAGCGGCACCTGCATGCGACAACACTCCCAACCCACGGTTCGACCACTCCAGGACCGGCAGCTGGACCTGCCGGATCTTCGGTGCCCAGCTCCAGCCATCCTCCCGTCTCCCGGCCCGGCCTGCCCTGGCTTGATCACATTCAGATGTGCTGAGTTGAAGACTCTTTCAACTCGTGGGCATGCGGAGCCGGGAAACAAGGGACGGCTACAGCTCCAGTTCCGCCTCGATGCGCCTGAGCTGGTGCCGGGCCATGGCCAGGTTCGCCCGGCCCTTGTCCAGGATGAGGTACAGGAACAGGCCATTGCCTCCGCGGCCCCTGATCAGCCGGAGGAGGTGGTACTGGCTGCTGAGGGTGATCAGCACATCCTCGATGTCGTCCTTCAGGCCCAGCATCTCCATCGTGCGGACTTTCGCCCGGATCACGTCGGTGTTCCCCGCCGCGGCCACCGTCAGATCGAGGTCCTTGCCCCCGCCCAGCGTTCCCAGCGCCATACCGCTCGTGTAGTCGACCAGCGCGGCCGCCACGCTCCCCTCGATCGAGGTCATCGCCTCCTTCAGAGACGTCTCCACAGTCAGCATCAGTACCCGCTCCCTCAGTTCTGGACGACCCCGGCTGGCCTCACACTCCGGCCGAGTGATGACCGCAGACGTTACCCACGCGCCGCCAGGAGTTACGGGAACACCGGGAATCTGGCAGGAATCAACCCCCGGTGCCCTAGCATTCGCCCTCACGAAATGCCCGTCGACGCACCGCCCGAGATGACAGCACCACGGCGTTCGGGGGCCAGGCCGAACGAGCCGAGTTGTCCCCTTCCCTTCTCCTCCGCGACGCGACGCCGGTGACCGCGCGGGCGGTGGCCGCATCCCTCTGTCACTCGTACGGAGTTCGTCCGGGCCCTCAGTTCGACAGACCCGGACGAACCCGGGCCCGCCCCGGTACCGTTATGGACGCACCGCGCGCGAGTTCGACTACGAGCCCCCTTCGGAAAACTCGAACCCACGGCCTTTGGATATCTTGAGCAGAACCTGCCGGGCGGCCTCGCAGTCTCCGGCGGCACGGTGGCCGCCACCGAGCCGCAGCCAGCGCCGGGTACCGAGCCAGCCCGCGTACGCCTGCATCAGGCAGTACCTGTTGTCCCAGGGCTCCAGGTACATCGGCTTCTTCCCAGCCCGCTCGACGTCCTTGAGTACGACGGTGCGGTCGTACTCGGCGCTGTAGGCGCAGATGGTCCGGCCCTTGGTCACCTTGCGCAGGCGGGGGAGGATCTTCTCGAACGGGCGGGCGTCGGCGACCATCTCGTCCGTGATGCCGTGCACCCAGCGGGCGCCGTCGCTGATCTCGGCATCACCGGGGTTGACCAGGGTGTCCAGCAGCTTCTTGCCGGTGGCCGTGTCGAGCACGGCGATCTCGACCGTGCGGCCGTACAGGTCGGTGGTCTCGGTGTCCACGACGGCCGCGCGGCCCGGCCGGAGCAGCTCCCCGGCCTCGCGGGTGATCTCCCCCCAGGCGGGGCACAGCACGATCTCGTCGGCGTAGGAACCGGCCTCCGGATCGGCGGTCAGCTCGCGCCGCACGGTCGCCTCGGGGGCGCGTCCTCGATCCGCTCCCAGTCCAGCTCCCAGCAACCGGAGTACGGGCTGTTCCACGCCCACACCCTCACGCCGTGCCGGTCGGCGAGGCCCTGCGCGAAGGCGCGGACGACGGCGGCCCGGGTCGGGGCGAGCTTGGCGTACTCGCGCAGCGGGCTCGGGGGCACCCTTGGGCAGACCGCGGGCGGCTTCCCAGTCGACGCCCGGCACGTCCCGCAGCGCGCGGACGTCGCCGAGTCGGTACAGCGCGACGGTGACCGTGCGGGAGCGGCCGACCCGGCGCTCATAGGTGTCCGCCGGCGTGACCCATCCGGCGGGCACCACGTATTTCCAGTCGCTCGCGGGGGTCTCCAGTACGTCGCCGGCGGCGGCCTGCGCGGTGATGTACTGCTCGCCGTCGGCCTCCTCGAGTCCGGCGGCAGCGGACGGCTCACTCCTGCCAACAGGGCTTTACCCAGGGGGCGTTCGGCCCGCTTTCCGGGCCTTGCGGCCCCTGGGGCGGATGTCGGTGACGCGAGACCTTGAAAGGCAAGGAGAGTCGTCCACGTCCTGCGTCACCCTCTGGAAGGGATGAGCATCATGGCAGTTCACGACCACCCTCACCGGCGCCGGGGATTCCGCCTCCCGCCCCTGCACGGTGCCAGGACGGCTCCCGCGCCTGCCGAGTCGGCGACCGCCGCGGCTACCGGGACCCGCGCGTACGTGTTCGCCGGCCTCCGTCTGCTGACAGGCTTCGTCTTTCTGTGGGCGTTCCTGGACAAGACGTTCGGCTTCGGCTACGCGACCCCCTCCGGCAAGGGGTGGATCGAAGGCGGATCGCCGACCCGGGGCTTCCTCGGCGGTGTCGCCGTCGGACCGATGGAGTCCACCTTCCACGACTGGGCCGGGGCGGCGTGGGCCGACTGGATGTTCATGCTCGGCCTGCTCGGCATCGGAATCGCCCTGATCGCGGGCATCGGCCTGCGGCTCGCCGCGGCCGGCGGCACCGCCATGATGGCCCTGATGTGGGTCGCGGAATGGCCGCCGGCCCGACACCTGTCGGACGGATCGCCGAGCATGTCGACGAACCCGTTCGTGGACTACCACCTGGTCTACGCCGTCGTCCTGGTCGCCCTCGCAGCCGCGGGCGCCGGCGCCACCTGGGGCCTGGGCAGGGTCTGGGCGCGGCTGCCCTTCGTCAGCCGCAACCGCTGGCTGCTCTGACGGCCGTGGAGTCGTCGGGCCGGGGCACCTCCGCTTGCCGGGGACGCCCCCGCTCGTGTCCCCGCCGGCCCCGTGCGGTGAGGCCTCGCTCGACCAGGCCCGACGGCCCGTCGTGCACGAGCCGGACGATGCCCTCGATGGATACGCCGACAGGCCCTCCGCGGCCGGGCATCGCGAGCCACGGGCATCGAAACGCAGACAGTCCACGGGGACAGCGAAAGAGGGACCGGCGACGAGCAGGAGAACCGACGGTTCAGGCACGATGGTCGGAAGGCCCGACGGAGCCGCAGGCCCGCCCCGCGGCCGGTCACCGGCCGGGGCACTCTACTCACGGTGCAGTACGACCTTGAGGGCGCCGGTATCGGTGCCGTGGGAGAAGACCTCGTAGGCGTCCTCCATCCGGCTGAGGCCGAAGGTGTGAGTGACGAGCGGGGAGATGTGCAGGCGTCCGGACGTCACCAGATCGAGCAGCCAAGGCGTGGAGGAGGTGTCGACCTGGCCGGTGCTGATCGTCACGTTCTTGCGCCACAGCGCCTCGAGGTGCAGGGTGGCCGGTTTGCCGTGCATACCGATGTTGGCGATGTGCCCGCCCGAGCGGACGACCCGGGTGCACAGGACGAAGCCGTCCGGATCTCCGGCGGCCTCGATGACCACGTCGGCGCCGGGCCCGTCCGCGAGGTCGGCCATCAGCCGTCCGGGCAGCTCGGCGGAGTCGGCCCCCAGCCGGCCGGCGGCTTCCAGCCGGGAGGAGGACAGGTCCACCGCGATGATTCTGCGCGGTGAGTAGATCCGGGCGGTCATGACCGCGGCGAGTCCGATCGGACCTGCGCCCACGACGACGACGGTGTCTCCGGGACTCACGTGTCCGTTGCGCACACCGATCTCGTAGGCGGTGGGGAGGAGTTCGGAGAACAGGACGGCGTCATCGAGGGCCAGGGTGCCGGGCGTCCGCCGGGTGGAGTAATCGGCGAAGGGCACTCGTACGAACTCGGCCTGGGTGCCGTTGACCAGATCCCCGAGAATCCACCCGCCCCCGCCGCGGCATTGTCCGAACGCGTTGTCCCGGCAGGACCGGCAGTGGCCGCAGGCCGTGACGGACGACACGATCACCTGATCGCCCGGGGCGATGGAGTGGACCTCGCGGCCGACGTCCATCACCTCGCCGACAGCCTCGTGGCCGAGGACCGTTCCGGGCTTCACCTCGGGAAGTTCTCCGCGCAGGATGTGCAGGTCGGTACCGCAGACGGTGGTGGCGTCGACGCGCACGATCGCGTCGGTCGGGTCCTCGACCGTCGGGTCCATGACCTTGTCCCAGGCGATCTGTCCGGGGCCGTGGTAGACGAGTGCTCGCATGGTCACCCACTCCGTGGCTGAATTCGGTCACCCCCTCCACACTCGCTCTCGGAAGAGACCAGGGCAACCGCGACCGCCGGACCTCGTAGGGAGGCCGTCCGGCGCACCCCTCACGTCCGGCCTTGAACGGTTCAGCCCTGGTGCGCAAGTGGTACAGGGGCCGGCATACCGGGCCCGACGGCCCGGCCATGGGATCGGCCTGCCCATGCGGACGGCAGCCGTCACGGGCAGGCTGGGAAGAGGAGGCCACTCCGTTCGAACGGCCCTCAATGGTGTCCCGTCATTCTCGGCGCCGACGGTTCCAGGGGCTGCCGGTGGCCGCGCACAGGGCCCCGGTCGCTGGTGTCGCCCACGACCGGCGCCCGGAAGGGATCGTTGTGAAAGCACTCGTGTTCCACGGCTCCGGCAAGTCCGCCTGGGAGCAGATCGCGGACCCCGCCCTGCAGGAGGCCACCGACGCGATCATCCGTGTCGACGCCACCACCGTCTGCGGGACCGACCTGCACATCCTCAAGGGCGATGTGCCGGAGGTACGTCCCGGCACGGTGCTCGGGCACGAAGCCGTCGGCGAGGTCGTCGAGGTGGGCAGCGACGTACGCGGTGTCCGCCCCGGCGAGCGCGTCCTGGTCTCCTGCATCACGGCGTGCGGCCGCTGCCGCTTCTGCCGGGAGGGGGCGTACGGACAGTGCCGCGGCGGCGGAGGCTGGATCCTCGGCCACCTGATCAACGGCACCCAGGCCGAGTACGTCCGTGTGCCGCACGCGGACCTGTCCGTGCACCCCCTTCCCGGAGGGGTGGACAGCAAGGACGCCGTCCTGCTGGCCGACATTCTCCCCACCGCCTACGAGGTGGGTGTCCTGAACGGGCGTGTACGGCCCGGGGACACGATCGTCGTGGTCGGAGCGGGGCCCATCGGGCTCGCGGCGATAGCCACCGCCCGGCTGTACACGCCCGAGAAGATCATTGCCGTGGATCTCGCTCCGTCCCGGCTGGAGGCGGCCAAGCGCCTTGGCGCCGATGCCGTGGCCACCGCGGGTGAAGAAGCCGAACAACTGGTCGCCGACCTCACCGAAGGGCTCGGCGCCGACGTGGTCATCGAAGCGGTGGGGGTGCCGGAGAGCTTCGAGGCATGCACACGCATGGTGCGGCCGGGCGGGCATGTGGCCAATGTCGGCGTGCACGGCAAGCCCGCGACACTCCACCTCGAAGACCTGTGGACCAGGAACGTGACGATCACCACCGGCCTGGTCGACACGCACTCCACTCCCACGCTGCTGCGCATGATGGCCGCCGGCCGCCTGCCCACGGCGTCCATGCTCACCCACACTTTCCCGCTGGACCACATGGAAGAGGCGTACGACGTCTTCTCACGGGCCGCCGACACCGGTGCGCTCAAGGTCGTTCTCGGCGGGCAGCAGCACGATGCCCTGGCGGTCCGGGTGCCCTGAAAAGGAAACGGAGGCCCGGGGCCCGGAGCGACAGCGTGAACGGAGCGTCCCGTCCAAGCGTCACTGGTGGGGGTATGGCCGAGGGCGCTTACGGCGGTGCCGAGCCCACTTGTCGCAGTCCGTTCCCCCACAACGGCACGAAGCGGCAGGAGGAGCCATGAAGAACACCGCTGTACGCGATGAGGTGATCGTCGGGATCGACCCGCGCGAGCAGCCCGTTCCGGCGCTCACCTGGGCGGCCGACGAGGCCGTCCGCAGGCGGTCGCCCCTCCGGCTCGTAGTGGCGGTGCCGCCCCTGCCCGGAGGACAGCACGTCGACGCGCCCTGGAGGCGCACCATGCTCCGGGTCCAGGGCGAGGGCGCGCTCGCCGAAGCGGCTGCCACGGTGCGGGCGCTGTACGCGGAAGTGCCCCTGACGACGGAACTGCTCGACGGGACGCCGTCGGTGGTGCTCTGCCGGAAGGCGGCGCAGGCCCGGATGGTCGTCGTCGGTTCCCGTCGGCTCAGCCGACCGGAGGAGCTCCTCAGCGCGGGCTCAGTGGCCGTTCCGGTGAGTGCTCAGGCGGACTGCCCGGTCGTCGTGGTCAGGGAACCGGAGCGCGTGGGGCAACGGCATCCCCGTCTCGTCGTGGGTGTCGACGGCAGCGGATCCTCGAGAGCCGCCGTGGAGTTCGCCGTGGAAGAGGCGGCGCTGCATGGCGCCGCCCTGCACGCCGTGTGGGTGTGGCGGCGACCCGTCGTGTCCTTCGGCGACGAAGCGGCGGGGCTTGACGAGCGGCGTCGGATCCTGTCCGAGACCGTAGCGGGACGGGGAGAGAAGTATCCGGACGTGGAGATCACCCATGAGGTCCTGCGTGGCCACCCGGTGGAGGAACTGGCCCTCGCTTCGATCAGCGCCCTGGTGGTCGTCGTCGGCAGACACGGGCGCGGGGGGTACTCCGGCATGAGGCTGGGATCGGTGGTGCACGGCCTCTTGCACCGGGCGGAGTGCCCGGTGATCACCGTGCCCGAGTCCCCGCACGGCTGAGCCGGTGGCGGACCGGCGAGTGAACCGGAACCGGACGGGAGAGTTCATGTCATGCGGCCGGCCCGGTACCTTGCCGGCACCCCCGCCGGCCACCGGTACCTCACCACCCCATGGCGGTGACCCGCCCCACGCGGCGGGTGGTCAGGCCGGAGTCATGGGTGAAGACGACCCTCCCGGACCGCCACGGCGGGAAGCGGCGGAAGGCGAATCCTGCCGGCCTGCTTCTCCCGGGCGGACGGATAGTGTGGGCCCGTCAGCGAAGATCGGGGAAAGACGGAGCACATGGCGGACATCGTGGAGACAGCGGCGCGTAAGGTCTTCGAGCGCTACGACCTGGACGGGGACGGCCTGGTCACCGCAGACGAGTACCGGAAGGTCGTGGCGGAGCTGGAAGGTTCCGAGATCACCGAGTCGGAGGCCCAGGGACTGATCGATTCACTCGACGCCGACGGCGACGGCCAGATGTCCTTCGAGGAGTTCTGGGCGGCCATGAACCGTTGACCCCAGGGGGCCCGGCACGCGAGGAATGCTGTTGGTGAATCCGGTGGCCCCGGGTCATGAGTCCGCCAACCGTGACACTTTCCAGGAATGCGTCACGGTCGCGGCCGGAGTACCCAGGGCCGCCGGTACGGGCTCGCGGGGTCCGGAACGCCATGCCGAATTGACCAACAGCATCGCGAGGGTGCCGGGCCCGTCCGTGCCGCCTTCAGCCGACCTCGCGTCCTCGCATGGGTGCGGTGCCGGCGCCGGCGCCGTGCCGCAACCCGTCCAGGAACTCCCGCGGCACCTCCGTCGCGGGGTGTTCCGGCCGCCGGCCCAGTTCCGGCACGCGCCGCCGGCCCGGGGTGCGGGAAACGGCCGGCCCCAGCCCGGCCACTGCCGCCGGCCCGGGACGGCGGAGGGTCTCGGACTCCGGGGGACCAGGGTGTACTGCGCGCTCCGAACCCGGACGGTCGTCACCGGGCACGCCCCTTGCCCTCCCACGGTCGTCGCGACGGTCACTCCAGAAGGCCCGCGACCAGCGTGGCGAACTCGTCCGGGGTGGCGAGGCGAACGCCGAGCTGTTCGGCCTTGGCGCGCTTGGAGCCGGCGCCTTCTCCGGCGACGACGAGGGTGGTTCTCCTGGAAACGCTGGAGGAGGAGCGGCCACCGGCCCGTTCGATGAGTTCGTTCATCTCGTTGCGGGAGAGCTTCTCCAGGTTTCCGGTCATCGCACCGGTGACCACCACCGTCATGTCGGCCAGCGGGCGTCCCGCCCCCGGCGTCCCGGCCGTATGCCGCTCCTCGGAGTCGGAGTCGGAGTCGGAGCCGGAGTCGGCGGCCGGAGGCGGAGTGGCGCCGGGCTCCGTCATATTGACGCCCGCCGCGACGAGCTTGTCGATGAGCGGGGCGAGTTCGGCGAGTTCCGCGACGATGACGGGTGCCTTCTCCGATCCGATGCCGTCCACCCGCTGCATCGTTTCGGCGTCCGCGGAGCGGATGTTGTCCATGGTGGCGAAGTACCGGGCGATGCGGCGGGACATGGACCGGCCGGTGCCGCGGACGCCGAGCGCGCAGAGCACCCGCGACAGCGGCTGTTCCTTGGCCGCGGCGATCGCGGCGAGCAGGTTGTCGGTGCTGGTCTCGCCCATCCGCTCCAGGCCGAGCAACTGGTCGCGCCGCAGGGCGAACACGTCGGCGAGATCGGCGACGAGGCCCGAGTCGACGAGCTGGACGACACGGGTGGCTCCCAGGCCCTCGATGTCGAGCTGGTCGCGTCCCGCGGCGTAGGAGAGCGAGGCGACCAGGTGGCAGTTGCGGCCCTGCGCGCACCGCCAGCGCTCCCCGCTGGTGTCGATGTCCGATCCGCAGCGCGGGCACTGCTCGGGGAAGACGACGGGCTGCTCCTCGCCGGTGCGCAGGTGGGTGACGGGGGCCTCGATGCGGGGGATGACGTCGCCGGCGCGGTGGACCATGACATGGTCGCCGAGCCGCAGGCCGCGACGGGTGATGTCGGCCGGGTTGTGCAGGGTGGCGTAGGTGATGGTGGAGCCGTCGACGACCACTGGTTCGAGGACGCCACGCGGGGCGATGATGCCGGTCCGTCCGACGTTCCACTCCACCTCCAGCAGCCGGGTGATCTTCTCCACGGCCGGCAGCTTGTACGCGATCGCCCACCGGGGCGCACGGGACCCGGAGCCGGCGTCCCGCTGGTCTGCGGCGAGGTCGGCCTTGATGACGATCCCGTCGATGCCGAACGGCAACTCGGCCCGCACCGCGGCGATTTCCTTCACCCGGGACAGAACCTGCTCCGGCGAATCGGCGATGGAGTCCGGGACCACGGTCGCGGCGCTGGTGTGCACGCCGAGCTCGGCGGCCAGGGACATCAGATCGCTGTGGGGAAGCTCCGCCAGCCGCTCGGCAAAGGGGCCGTCGGTGCCGGGCAGCGGCAGCAGTCCGTAGCCGAAGAACGTCATCGGCACGGTGTAGAGCCGCTCCTTCGCCCTCAGCGTGCCCGCGGCCGCGTTGCGCGGATTGGCGAACGGCTGACCGCCGTGACCCGTGCGGGCCTCGTTCGCGTACTCGAACTGGGCTGCCGTCATCAGGACTTCGCCGCGCACCTCCACGGTGACCGGCTCGGCCAGCCGCTCGGGCAGCCCCACGACGGTGCCGATCGCGTGCGAGACGTCCTCCCCGGCGATCCCGTCCCCACGAGTGATCAGCCGGGTGAGACGACCGTCGCTGTAGCGGGCGACGATCGCGAGTCCGTCCAGCTTCGGGCCCACACTGAAGCGGGCGACCTCACGGCCGATGCGTCGGGTCAGGGACGCCGTCCACGCCGTGAACTCCTCGGCCGAGAAGACGTTGTCGAGGCTGAGCATCGGCACCGTGTGCGGTATGTCGCCCTCCACCGCACCGCCGGCGACCTTGCCGGTGGGGGAGTCGGGCAGCACCTCGTCCGGGTGCGCCGCCTCCCAGGCGGCGATCCCGCGGGCCAGTCGGTCGTAGGTGTCGTCGTCCAACGGTGAGGTGCCGCCCTCGTAGTAGGCGGCCGCCGCGCTCACGGCGTTCTCGATCGCCTGTGCGTAGGCGGCGGCATCCACGATCACTGCTGCGGGAGTAGTCATGACCGGCATCATGCCGCCCACCACTGACAACGGGACCGGACGCCGACCCGCACCGACCTGCTGTGATGCCGATGCCGAGCCGGTGCCGGGTCGTTGCCTGCGCCACCGCCCATCTGAGGCTTCCATGTGGGCGGATACCTACGGTTCATGTCCCAGTGGTCGCTTGTATGCCCTCGGTTCGTATAGGCGGGATTCGATCCGAGTGTCCCAACGGGGCGCGTCGCGCCCCTCATCGGTATGACCGGGCTCCCCCGGCGGTCACCAGGATCGAGAAACACGTGAACATCCCCACCTCGTTGCGCAGGGTCCAGAACCCTGTGGTTCTGACAGCGGCTGTACTGCTGGCCGTGAGCGCGTGCGGCAGTGCCGAGGCGAGGTCGGACGGCAGCGGCGGTGAGGGGGAGAAGCTGTCGGGCACGGTTCAGGTGGACGGTTCCAGCACGGTGGCTCCGCTGTCGACGGTGGCGGCCGAGCTCTTCCGGGCGGAGAACACCGACGTCGAGATCGCCGTCGGCACGTCCGGAACCGGCGGCGGTTTCGAGAAGTTCTGCCACGGCGAGAGCGACATCTCCAATGCTTCGCGCGCGATCGAGGACGTCGAGGTGTCGGCCTGCAAGCTGAAGGGGGTCGAGTACCAGGAGCTCCAGGTCGCCGGGGACGGCCTGTCCGTCGTGGTGAGCAAGGGCAACGAATTCGTCGAGTGCCTCACGGTGGACCAGTTGAGGATGATCTGGCAGCCCGGTTCGGAGATCGACAACTGGAACCAGGTCGACGCGTCGTTCCCCGACCAGGAACTGGAACTGTTCGGTCCCGGCACGAACTCGGGCACCTTCGACTACTTCACCGATGCCGTCAACGGTGAGGAGGGCGCCTCGCGCACCGACTACGCGGCGAACGAGGACGACGACCTCATCGTGCGGGGTGTCTCGGGATCCGTGGGCGGCATGGGCTACTTCGGCCACTCCTACTACGAGGAGAACAAGGACAAACTGAAGGCCCTGGCGATCGACAGCGGTGACGGCTGCGTCGCCCCGACCGTGCAGGCTGTTCAGAACGGCAGCTACAAGCCGCTGGCGCGCCCGCTGTTCATCTACCCGAAGGCGTCTTCGCTGGAGAAGCCGGAGGTCGCGGCGTTCATCGAGTACTACGTCGAGAACAACAAGCGCATCGCCGAGAAGGCCAACTTCGTTCCGCTCAGCGCGGAGCAGGATGCCGAGCTGCGTGAGGACCTCGCCGCTCTCAAGGCGAAGCAGGAGTCCTGAACAGGAGCGATCGCTCATCACGCATCGACCGGTGTCCGATGGCCGATGGCCCGGTGCGTGCCGGGCTGCCAGCGGGTCTGCGGCGCAGGAGAATCCCTGGTGAACAAGCGGGAAGGGCTGGCTTCCCGCACCGGAGGAACCCCTGGCTCGCACCTAGGCCGAACGGATGGCTATCTCTTCGTACGGCGTGCGGGCGGAGACGGTGTCGGACGGCCCGGAAGCGTGCACGACGGGCCTGGCCTGCCTGTTGATCGACCGTGATGAGGCCGACCGGCAGACCAACCTCTCCAACCACCTGCGCGTGCTGCGCGAGGCCGGAGTGGTGGAGACGGAGCCCTGCGGCCGGTTCACGTACTACAAGCTGCGCCCCGACGTCATCGCCACGCTCGCCGGGCAGTTCGCCGACCTGGCCGAATCCGCCCGCACCGCCGCCGAGAACAAGCGGGCTCCACCTTCGGCGGCGGCGAGGCCGACGAACTGCCGGCCCGTGGCGCGCTCGGCCTGGCCGCCGAGGCCGCCGTCGAGGCCGGGCACGCCGACGCGGTCACCGGCTTCCGTACCGAGGCGGTCGAGCGGGACGGCGACGGGCGCCCCGTTCTCGTGGCGGAGGACGGCCGGCGGCTCGACGCCGTGGACGAAGTGATCGTGTTGACCGGTTTCCGCCCCGACCTGTCGTTCCTGTCCGAGCTGCGGCTCGGCCTGGACGAGCGGCTCCAGGCCCCGGTGGCACTCGCCCCGCTGATCGACCCCAACCAGCACTCCTGCGGCACCGTCTCCCCGCACGGCCACCGCGAGCTGTCCCACCCCGAACAGGGTGTCTACCTGGTCGGCATGAAATCCTACGGCCGCGCCCCGACGTTCCTGGCCATGACGGGTCACGAGCAGGTCCGCTCCGTCGCCGCCGCGATCGCCGGAGACCTCGACTCCGCCGACCGCGTCGAACTGGCCCTCCCCGACACCGGAGTCTGCGGCGGCGCCGGCCTCTTCGACGACCCCGAGGGCGAGCAGAGTGGAGGCGGATGCTGCGCCGCACCGGCACCCGCCCCGGTACAGCTCGGCACCGCTCCGGCCGCGGAGCGGGGGCAGGGCTGAGCGTGTTCACGGGACCCGCGTCCGGTCGGTGTGGTTCGCGGATGCCGTCGATGATGCGGGTCCAGTTGTCGCCGCCGTGCCCGTTCTCGATCGCGCGCCCGTAGTGGCGCACGCGCGGACCGGGAGCGGACGGAGCGGGCGGACGGCCGTCAGACCGGCCGAGGGGCTTCCTGTGCGGAGACGTGGGTGATCAGGCGCAAGGCAGCCGCGACGGTGTCCCCCAAGGGGGGACCCGCCGCCGGGTCGGGCCGTAGGGCCCAGTCCTCCACCGCGATGCGCAGCGCGGTGTTCAGCACGCCCGCCTCCATACGGACCGTGAGGTCGGCGGCGGGGCGGCCGGTGCGGTCGGCGATCATCGAGGCGAACTCGGTCTCGGCGTCGTAGTGCGCCTCCAGCCAGACGGCACGCAGCCCCGGTTCGTCCCGGCACAGCCGCACCAGGTCGCGCAGGGCAAGCGGATCCTGCTCCGCGCCCTCGCCGCGGTGGGCGTGCAGGACGGACTCGGCGAGGGGTGCTGTGCCGTTCCGGTCCCGCACCTCCCGGGTCAGGGCCTCCAGTCCCGTGGTGAGCAGCGGGCGGACGCACTCCTCCTTCGAGCGGAAGTACCGCCACAGGGTGCGGGTGGAGATCCCCGCGGCGGAGGCGATGTCCTCCGCGGTGGTCGCCGCCACGCCCTGCGCGACGAACAGCCGTACCGCTTCCTCGGCGATCTCCCTGCGCGTCTCGGCGCGCCGCCGCTCCGTCAGTGGCGGTCGCCCCGTGGCGCCACCGGCTCGTCCGGTCATACAGGCCCCCTCGCTCGCTGTGAACACCCTATTTTATGGCGCGCGATGCCGTAATGACACGCCATGCCTTTGTGTCGCGTCGCGACAATAACCGGTAGGCTGACGCACGCCGGCGAACGCCGACAGGCCGTCGGCGCATCGACATGTCCATACGTCGAGCAGAGGAGCTCTCATGGGTGCCACATCCGGTACGGGTCTGTCCGGCAAGAGCGTCGTCGTCACCGGGGCCGCCTCGGGCATCGGCCGCGCGGCCGCGCTGCGGTTCGCCTCCGAGGGGGCCGAGGTCGTCGTCGCCGACCTGAACGCCGACGGAGCCGGGAGTGTCGTCGACGAGATCCGGTCGGCGGGCGGCACGGCGATCGCCGTCGCGGGAGACCTGAGCGACGGTGCGGTGGTCGACGAGGTCGTCACCGGCGCGGTCGACGCTTTCGGCGGGATCGACGTCCTGGTCAACAACGCGGGCGTGATGGACAGCATGTCCGCGCCGGTGGATGTCACCGACGCCGAGTGGGACCGTGTCCTGCGCATCAATCTCACGGCGCCGTTCCTGCTGACGCGGGCCGTTCTGCCGCACATGCTCTCCGCGGGCGGCGGAGCCGTCGTCAACACCGCCTCCGAGGCGGCGCTGCGCGGCAGCGCGGCGGGCACCGCGTACACCGTCTCCAAGCACGGTCTTCTCGGCCTCACCCGCTCCCTCGCCGTGATGTACCGGGACCAGGGCATCCGTGCCAACGCCATCGTGCCGGGCGGCACGATGACCGGTATCGCGACCGGCCTCGACGTCGACCGGGAGGCCCACGGGCCCGCCGTCGTCGGCCGGTACATGGTCAACATGGGGCGCATCAGTGAACCGGAGGAGCAGGCCGCCGCCATCGTCTTCCTCGCCTCCGACGCGGCGAGCAGCATCAACGGCGTCGTCCTGCCGGTGGACAACGGCTGGTCGGCGGTCTGACTCCGCCCGGACCCGAAGCGGCCCGGACTCGAGTCCCGTCCACCGGCACGCGTACTCCCGCCGTCGTCCGCGGCAGGGCGGTGCGCCTCGTACGGCGTGATCGTGACGACCTTCGACCGTCTGCCCGCCCGCGGACGCTGTCCCCGGGTGCCGTGGACGTCCTGGTCGTGGCCGTCGTCGGGTTCCTCACGCCTCGGACGCGGTGGCGAGGAATCCGGATACCGGCAGGCGGACCGGTTCACCCGGCCGCTGCCGGCGGTCTCCCCGGCGCCGGTGCTCACGCGCCGCCGGCCGGTACCGTCCGCCGTCGTGACCGGGGAGACGGTCGGCAGCCTCGGTTCCCGGCCGTCCCTGCTGCTGCTCGCCGGGTACACGGCGGCGCTGCTCCTGATCGCGGCCGGGACGTTCCGCGGCCGCGGCGCGTGAGCACCGGCGCCGGATCGTCAACGGCGGGGCGGGGCGAGATCATGGGACACCGGTGAAGAGCAGCCCTCTCCGCGCAAGGAGCGTCACCCATGAGCGAACGTGCCCCCACCGTGCTCGCCGGTCTCGACGGCATCCGCCCGTACCTCGAGGCCGTCTACGAGGACCTGCACCGGTATCCCGAACTCGGCCTGCGGGAGCACCGCACGGCGGGGAAGGGTGCCGAGGCCCTGCGGTCGTTCGGCTACGAGGTCACCGACGGGATCGGCGGCACCGGTGTGATCGGCGTGCTGGCCAACGGCGACGGCCCCACCGTCATGGCGCGTGCCGACATGGACGCCCTCCCCGTGCGTGAACGGACCGGCCTGCCCTACGCCTCCACCGCGACCGCGACCGGTCCGGACGGCACCGAGCAGCCCGTCATGCACGCCTGCGGACACGACGTGCACGTGACCTGCCTGCTCGGCTGCGCGCGGCTGCTGGCCGAGAACCGGGACGCCTGGCGGGGTACCTTCGTGGCGCTCCTCCAGCCCTCGGAGGAGAACGGCGAGGGCGCCGAGGCCATGATCGCCGACGGTCTCACCTCCAGGTCGCCCCGGCCCGACGTGGTCCTCGCCCAGCACGTACTGCCCTATCCGGCCGGCTACGTCGGCACCCGCGCCGGCTCGTTCCTGTCGGCCGCCGACAGCCTGCGCATCACCGTGCACGGACGCGGGGCGCACGGCTCCATGCCCCAGGCGGCGGTCGACCCGGTGGTGATGGCCGCGATGATCGTCGTACGCCTGCAGAGCATCGTCTCCCGGGAACTGGCCGCCACCACACCCGCCGTGCTCACCGTGGGCAGCGTCCACGCCGGCTCCGGCCCCAACGTCATCCCCGAAAGCGCCGTCATCGAACTCAACGTGCGCACCTACGACGACGCCACCCGCACCCACGTCCTGGACGCGATCGGCCGGATCGTCCGCGCCGAGTGCGAGGCGTCCCGGTCGCCGAAGGCACCCGACATCGAGCGGATCGCCTCCTTCCCGCCCACCGTCAACGACGAGGCGGCGACCCGGCGGGTCGCCGAGGCGTTCGCCGCGCACTTCGGCGACGACGCGCACACCATCGACCTGCAGACCGCGAGCGAGGACATGAGCGAGATTCCCGTGGCGTTCGGTGTGCCGTTCACCTACTGGGGCATCGGCGGCACCGACCCCGTCCGCCATGCCGAGGCCGTCCGCGGCGGCACCGTCGCCGAGGACGTCCCGGTCAACCACAGCCCCTTCTTCGCCCCGGTGGTCCAGCCCACCCTGGACACCGGCGTGCGCGCGCTGACCGTGGCCGCCCTCGCCTGGCTCGCCGCCCGGCCCGCCTCCCGGGCGTGAGCCGCCGGCCGGGCCCTACGGCACCCCGAGTTCGAACAGGACGTATCCCGCGTACGACCCGGAGGCCAGCGCCGCCGTCCCGAGCACAGTGACCAGGGAGGGCAGCCGGAGCCGCCGCATGGCGAGGGCGAGCGGGACCAGGAGCGGGAACAGGGGGAGGAGATAGCGCGAGACATTGCCGAAGTACTGCTGGGTGCCCATCACCATCAGATACGACAGCACCGTGTACACGATGAGCACGGCGGGCGGGCGCAGCCGGGCCAGCAGCACGGTGAGGACCGGCACGAGCAGGACCACCCCGACCCCGATGACGTCCTCGAAGGGCATCGCGAACAGATAGTCGAAATGGCCCACGGGGACCGAGGTCAGGACATTGAGGCTGTGCCGGCCGTAGTCGAACGTGTGGCCCCACGCACCGTCCTGGAGCTTGCTGTACCCGCCCCAGTCGCCCATGCGGTGGCCGACCCAGCCGAGGTAGCCGAGCGTGCCCAGCGGGGCGACGGCCACCGCGAGCAGCGGACGGCGGATGCCCTCCTGCCGTCGGCACACCGCGATCAGCCCGGCGACGGCGAGGGCCGCGACCAGGGTGACGGCGGTCGGCCGGGCGAGCCCGGCGAAGAACGTGAGCAGCCCGGCGGTGAGCCAGCGACGGGTCATGACGGCGTGGCAGGCCCATACGGCCAGGGCCGTGTACAGCGACTCGGAGTACACCGCCCACTCGGCGCCGGAACCCGGCCACACCGCCCACAGACCGACGGCGACCAGACCGGCCCGGCGGCCGCCCAGCCGGGAGGTGACCGCGTGGATGCCGAGCGCCGCGACGAACGAGGAGACGATGGAGACGGTCATCCCGGCGCCGTACGGGCCGAGTCCGGTGACCTCCTGGACCAGCCGCATCAGCGTCGGGTAGAGAGGGAAGAACGCCGCCGAGTTGCCCTCGAGGGTGATCATGCCGGTCGCGCCGGGGACGGGCTCCAGGGCCGGGTCGTACCCGTGCAGGGCGATCTGCTGGTACCACCAGCCGTCCCAGCTGCCCAGCACGTCCCAGGTGCGGGCGCCGCCGCCGAAGCGGGGGTGCTTCTCGCGGAAGTCGCCGGCCGAGTCGAGCAGGTACATGAAGGCGGCGAAGCCGATGAGCTTCAGCACGCCGTACGTCGCGAGGACGGGCCCGTGGCGTGCGACGGCGCGCCGCAGCCGCTCCCGGAGGTTCGGGCCGGCGTCCACCGGCGGGGAGACGTGGGGCCACGGCGTCGGACCCGGCGCCCGGTCTGTGCGGTCCGCCCGGTCTGTACGGTCCGCGGGGTCCGACGGGCCGGCCGGGTGGCCGGCCCGGATGGTGCTGCTCATGAGGCGGAGGGCCCTCTCGTACGGCGGGTGCCGCGGCCGGGGAACACCCAGGCCCGCAGGAGGAGGAAGCGCAGCAGGGTCGCGGCGAGGTTGGCGAGGACCAGGGTCAGCAGTTCCGGTCCCGGCCCGGCCTCGGGCGCGGTGCGGTGCAGAAGGGCCAGCGAACCGCTGGTGAGGGCGAGGCCGACCAGGAAGGCGGCCAGCCCCTTGAGCTGGTGCCCGAGCACCCCGTGCCGGCCGCGCACACCGAAGGTCAGCCGCCGGTTGGCGGCGGTGTTGGCGACCGCGCTGGCCAGCAGGGCGAGCGCGTTGGCCGCCTGGGCACCGGTGAAGGACCGGAGAGCCGTGTAGAGCAGCAGGTGGCACAGCGTGCTGGCGGCACCGACCGCGGCGAAGCGCAGCAGCTGACCGGCCAGGCCCGGCGGCAGTTCCGCGACCCGCTCGGGACCGCCGTTCCGGCGCAGCGCGGTCAGCGGCAGCCGGCCGCCGGCCAGGGCACGCCCCAGCCGGGCCATGCCGCGCAGATCCGCCAGCGCCGTGGACACGATGCGGACCCGGCTGTCGGGATCGTCCACCCAGTCGACCGGCACCTCGTGGATACGCAGTCCGGCCCGCTCGGCGATCACCAGCAGTTCGGTGTCGAAGAACCACCCCTGGTCCTCCACCAGCGGCAGCAACCGCTCGGCGACGTCGCGGCGTACGGCCTTGAAGCCGCACTGCGCGTCGGAGAACCCCACGGCGAGGGTGCCGCGCAGCAGGCCGTTGTAGCAGCGGGAGACGATCTCCCGCTTCGGGCCGCGCACCACATGGGAGCCGCGCGCCAGCCGGGTGCCGATCGCGAGGTCCGAATGCCCGGAGATCAGCGGGGCGACGAGCGGCAGCAGGGCTGCGAGATCGGTGGACAGGTCGACGTCCAGATAGGCGAGGACCGGGGAGCGGGATCCGGACCAGGCGGTGTGCAGCGCGCGGCCGCGTCCCTTCTCGGCCAGCCGGATCCAGTACGTACCGGGCAGGTCCCGGGCCAGCCGCGCGGCGATCCGCGGGGTGGCGTCGACGCTGGCGTTGTCGGCGATGGTGATCCGGAAGGAGTACGGGAACGTCTCCACGAGGTAGGCGTGGAGACGCCGGACGCACCGCTCCAGATCCTTCTCCTCGTTGTGCACGGGAATGACCACGTCGAGGACGGGGTCCGGGTGGCCGTCGTCGCTGTCGCTGCCGCCGGAACTGTCGTCCGCCGGCGGTGGACGGCGCGGCAGGAGCACGGGCGGGGCGGGCGCGGCGGGTGTGCGACGGTCGGCCGGCGTCGGCCGACTGGCGGTTCTCATGACTGGTTCACGGTCACTTTCCGGCGTAAGGCACCGACCCTTTTTATGGGGTGAGCATGCCAATACACTCGTGAGGGTGGTCGGAGGGAAGGCCCCGGGGGGCCGAACGGCGCCCCGGGCGGGGAGTGCGGCGTAGTGCGGTGCCGCGCTGTGCGGAGCTGCGGCTACCCGCTTCCGGCCGATTCGAGGCCGGCCGAGAAGGAGGGCGAGTGCGGGGGCTCGGAGGTGGGCGGGGGCGAGGCCGGCGCCGTGGTCACGGGTGGCGAGGGGGGCACCGACGTCCGCTCGCTCCCGCTTGTCGTGGCGGGCGGTGACGTCGAGGTCGGCGTGCCGCTCCCCGGGGTGCCGGTGGCGGGGCTCGTGGTGACGGGCGGGCTCATGGGCGGGCGGGAGGTGCCGGGAGCGGAGCTCGTCGCCGGCGGAGTGGGCGTCGGGAGCACCGGGGGTGGCGTCGGACTGGTCGCGGGCAGCGGACGGTGATCGGCGGGCGGCTGGGAGCCGGAGCCGAGGCCGGGCAGCAGGGCGAGTCCGGCACTGAGCCCGGCCACCGCCAGGGCCGAGCCGCCCGCCCGCCACAGCGTCCGGGACCGGCGACGGGCCCGGATGCCCTGGTACAGCCGCTTCTGCCGCTCGGAATCGAAGGGGGCCTGCTGTCGGGGGTCGCGCATCATGTGCGTCAGCTCCCGCTCGAAGTCGTCCATCGGTTCTCCCTTCATCCCACGGGCCTGACGGCGTCGGACAGGATCTGCCGCAGTCGCGCCACGCCCCGCGACGCATGGGACCGGGCGGTGCCCACCGGACAGCCGAGAACCTGTGCCACCTGGGCCTCGGGCAGGTCCTCGCAGTAACGCAGCACCACCGCGGCCCGCTGCCGGGGCGGCAGCAGCGCCAGCGCGGCCTCCAGCCGCGAGCGTTCCGCCACGGCCGACGACACATCACCCGGCTCGGGCCGGTCCGGCAGCTGCCCCACCGGACGCTCACCCCACCAGCGCCGCCTGGCGGAACGGGCCGCCATCCGCACAAGCACCTGACGGACGTACGCGTCCGGCGCCTGCTCGGCGACCTTCGGCCAGGCGAACCACAACTTCACCAGGGCCTCCTGCACCAGGTCCTCGGCACGCTGCCGGTCGCCGCCGGTGAGCAGACGCGCGACATGGAGCAGCGCCCCCCAGCGGGCAGCCACGAACTCGTCGAAGCCGTCTGCCCGAAACCGCTCCATCCTCACCGTCCCGTCCGTTCAATCCCCTACACCCGGACAAAGACGCTGGACCCCGCCCCACGATGCACCCGGCCCCTGTGATCCGCCTCACTTCGCACAGGCGAAGGGGCGGGTCACGGTCCTGCGGCCGTGTGATCCGACCGATGAACTCATGACCCGCCCCGGGGCACTGCCCGCAGTGCCGCCGTCAGGCGGTGCGGGAGAGGGCTTCGCCGTCCGGCCTAGGCTCGGCCGTTCCCGTCCCAGCGGGGACGGTCCTGCGAGGTGCCGGTCCGGCTGCCGGAGCTGCCGCCGTGCAGGTCGTGCGGCCCCAGACGGTCGCCCTCGCGGGGCATCTCGTCGGGCTCCCGGTGTTCGCGGACCTCACGGACCGGGCCGCCCTCGGGCATCCGCGGCTGCTCGTCGGGGCGCGGCCTGGGGGATTCGCCGCGCCGAACCCGGCGGCTGCCCGACGCGAACAGGCCGATCAACAGGCCCACGACCAGCAGGGCCGCCACCGCGAGCCCGATGCCGACGGCGCCGCGGCCGACGGCGAGATCGGCCGCTCCGGTCCAGGAGGAGTCCGCCGGGGCGTTCGGTGAGACGTTCGGCGAGACATTCGTCAGGGCGTTCATCACAGGGTTCGACATGGTGTGCGCGTACCCCCGACCCTCCGATGTATCGGATCGGAGAGGTGTGACCGTCCGTGACAGGGCCATCCGTGGTTTGAGTGCCGGCGGCCAGGGCTACCCGCCCGGTGTGACGACGACATCCCGGATACCCCAGGTGTCCCAGCAGGAGCTGTACCGGTATCTCGAGGACCGGTTCGCCTGCGCGCAGGCGTGCGCGGAGTGCTCGCGGGCCTGCGCGGTGCGGGTGAGTCTGGTGAATCCCGGCGACGGCACACCACAGGAAATCGTGCGGCGCAAGGGCGTCATCTGCGCCGAAGTGTGCGACGCGACCAGCCGTGCGCTGTCCGAGGACAACCAGACGGACGAGGAGACCGTCCGGGTCCAAGTGGAATGGTGCCGGCAGGTGTGCCTCGAGAGCGCGCACGCCTTCGACGGACACCCCGGCGCGGAGCGCACGGCCGAGGTGTGCCGGACCTGCGCGCGGGCCTGCACGGACTT
Source organism: Streptomyces sp. P9-A2 (assembly GCF_036634175.1). Classification (NCBI taxonomy): domain Bacteria; kingdom Bacillati; phylum Actinomycetota; class Actinomycetes; order Kitasatosporales; family Streptomycetaceae; genus Streptomyces; species Streptomyces sp. P9-A2. Next base: position 441,132 of record NZ_JAZIFX010000001.1, on the reverse strand, counting down.
CCTCGACGCACTGACCCCCTCGACGCACTGACGTCCGCGGCACACTGATGTCCGCAGCGCACTGACGTCCGCGGCACGCCGAGCCGGCCGGCGCCGCCGGCCGGCTCGGCGAGGGTGCCCGAAGGAGTACGGCGGGCGCGGTCCGTACGGCGAAGCGGAACGCGGCCATCGCTCCGCGGGCGTCCGCACCTTCGGCGGCGACAACGACGGGATCCGGCACGAGACCGTCCCGTGGGCCGGCCGGGGACCTCCCGGGTACGTCGGCAGGGCACCTGCCCGTCGGCCCGAGGACGCGCGGAGCGGACGGGCACCGTACAAAAACGGGTGACACATCGCCATACTGGACGGGCCAGGGGAGGGCGCGTCGACCACTGACGGGGGTGGAAGATGGGGGACGGCAGGCTGATCCACGGCCGGTACCGGCTGGTCGATCCGATCGGGCGGGGCGGCATGGGGGAGGTGTGGCGGGCACGTGACGAGTCGCTCGGCAGAGAGGTCGCGGTGAAGTGCCTCAAGCCGGCGGGCGCCCAGCACGACCACGCGTTCAGCCGGGTGCTGCGCGAGCGGTTCCGGCGGGAGGCCCGGGTGGCGGCGTCCCTGCAGCACCGCGGGATCACCGTCGTGCACGACTTCGGCGAGTACGACGGTGTGCTGTATCTGGTGATGGAGCTGCTCCAGGGCCGTGACCTCAGCCGGCTCCTGGAGGACAACAAGCAGCACCCGTTGCCGGTCGACGAGGTGGTGGAGATCGCCGGGCAGGTCGCCGCCGCCCTGGCCTACACCCATGACCAGGGCATCGTGCACCGGGACCTGAAGCCCGCCAACATCATGCGGCTCGCCGACGGCACGGTGAAGATCTGCGACTTCGGCATCGCCCGCCTCGGCCACGACATCGGGTTCACCTCCCGGCTGACCGGCACCGGCGTCGCGATGGGCACCCCGCACTACATGTCGCCCGAGCAGATCAGCGGCACCGAGGTCGACCGGCGCAGCGACCTGTACTCCTTCGGCTGCGTGCTCTACGAGATCGCCACCGGAGTACCGCCGTTCGACCTCGACGACGCGTGGGCCATCCTGGTCGGGCACCGTGACACCCCGCCCCGGCCGCCGCGCGGCCACCGTGCCGAACTGCCCGAGCGCCTGGAGCGGATCATCCTCGACCTGCTGGCCAAGGAACCCGGTGAGCGCCCCGACAGCGCACGTGAACTGGCCCGCCGGATCAGCGAACTGCGGGCCGGGCCGGCGCCACTGCCGGTGCCGGCCGCGGCGACGGCCCGGCTGCGCCCCGCCGGGACGCCCGGCGCGAGCGCCCCCGCGTTCCCTTCACCTCCGGCTGCTCGGCCCGAGCCCGTGGGGCGCGCGTCCCGGCTGCCGTCCTGGACGCGTGGCATGACCACCGGCCGCAAGGCGGTCGTCGCCGGACCGTACACCGCGCCCCCGGACCCGGCGGCCGGCCTGTCCGGTGAATGGATCGCCCGCCCCGCGGCCGGCCGGGGCGAGCCGCCCCCGGCACAGGAACGGCCCGCCCCGTCCCCGGAAGCCCTGTCCGCCCTGGCCGGACGGCACAACGCGGGCCTGAGCCTCGGCCGCCTGGGCCGTTGGACGGAGGCGGGAGAGGTGCACCGCGCGGTCGCCGCGGAGCGTGAGCACCTCCTCGGCCCGCACCACCCCGACACCCTCGCCAGCCGTTACGAGGTCGCCTTCACCCTCAGCCGCACCGGCCGTGCCGCCGACGCCCTGCGCGAGTACAAGCACGTGGCCGAGGTCCGTATCCGCACGCTCGGCTCCGAGCACCCCGACACCCTCGCAGCCCGTCAGGAAATGGCCTATGTCCTCGCTCAGTCGGGCCGGCCCTTCGACGCCCACCAGGTGTATCTGTCGGTGCTCTCGGCCCGCGAGCGCACCATGGGGGCCGAGCATCCCGAGACCCTGCGCTGCCGGCACAACCTCGCCTTCAACCTCAGCAGACTCGGCCGCCTGGAGGACTCGTACAGCGCGGCGTGCGAGGTGGCTGCCGCACGTGCCCGGGTGCTCGGCCCCGAGCACCCGGACACCCTGGTCACCCGTTACGAAGTCGCATACACGCTAGGGCAGTTGGGGCGATGGGCAGAAGCCCTGGAGACCTACCGCGAGGTCGCCGAGGCCCGCGCGCGGGCACTCGGTCCGGACCACGCCGACACGCTCGCCGCCCGCTACGAGATCGGCATCGGACTTGGCCGGCTCGGCCGCACCGCGCAGGCCCTCGACCTCTACCGGGGCCTGGTCGAGGACCGTACCCGGGTGCAGGGCCCCACCCACCCCGAGACCCTGCGAGCCCGGCACGGCCTGGGCGTCAACCTCGGCCGGCTCGGCCGCTGGGTCGAGGCCCTCGCCGAGTCCCGCGCCGTGTGCTCGCTGCGCGAGAGCACCCTCGGCGCCGACCATCCGGACACCCTGGTCAGCCGCCGCGAGGTCGCCGTCGGCCTGGGCTGGCTGGGCCGCTGGGCGGACGCGCTCACCGAGTACCGCCGGGTGGCCGACGCCCGTGAGCGCCTCCTCGGGGCGGACCACCGCGACACCCTCGCCGCCCGCAACGACGAGGCCCACTGCCTGGAGCGACTCGGACACGGGGACATGGCCGCCGGGCTGTACCGCGAGGTGGCGGCACTGAAGCAGCGGCGGGCGGCGGGCTGAGCGCGACGGGCACGGGGGCGCGGTGGCAGGCGTCAGGTACGACGTATGACCGGTGCGCCCGGTGGTGTCTCTGCCGGGCATCGCCCGCCGCCTGGCAGACCCGGATCCTCACGTGCTACGAAGAACCGTGACCGCACACGAGGGAACCCGGACGTACGACGCCGTCATCGTCGGCGGAGGCCACAACGGCCTCGTCGCCGCCGCCTACCTGGCCCGGGCCGGACGCTCCGTACTGGTGCTGGAACGGCTGGACCACACCGGCGGGGCGGCGGTGTCCACCCGGCCGTTCCCCGGCGTCGACGCACGGCTGTCCCGGTACTCGTACCTGGTCAGCCTGCTGCCCCGGAAGATCGTGAGGGAGCTGGGGCTCGACTTCCGGGTGCGCACCCGCACCGTCTCCTCGTACACCCCCGCCGAACGGGACGGACGGCCCACCGGACTGCTCGTCGGCGGCGGTGAGCAGCGCACCCGCGAGGCGTTCGCCCGGCTCACCGGCTCCGAGAACGAGTACCGGGCCTGGCAGCGCTTCTACGGCATGACCGGCCGCGTCGCCGAGCGCGTCTTCCCCACCCTCACCGGGCCGCTGCCCACCCGTGCGGAACTGCGCCGCACCGTCGACGACGAGGAGGCCTGGCGGGCCCTGTTCGAGGAACCGATCGGTGTCGCCGTCGAGGAGAACTTCACCGACGACCTCGTACGGGGAGTGGTCCTCACCGACGCCCTCATCGGCACGTTCGCCGACGCCCACGACCCCGCCCTCGAGCAGAACCGCTGCTTCCTCTACCACGTCATCGGCGGCGGCACCGGCGACTGGGACGTGCCGGTCGGCGGCATGGGCGCCCTCACCGACGCGCTGGCCGCCGCCGCGCGCGACGCGGGCGCCGTCATCGCCACCGGTCACGAGGCGGTACGCATCGACACGGACGGCCGCACGGCAGAGGTCACCCACCGTACGGCCGACGGTGAGGGCGTCGCCGCCGCCCGGCACGTCCTGGTGAACGCCTCCCCGAGGGAACTGGCGGCGCTCACCGGCGACACGCCCCCCGCCCCGGCCGAGGGCGCCCAGCTCAAGGTGAACATGCTCCTCACCCGGCTGCCGAGGCTGCGCGACAGCTCCGTCGACCCGCGCGAGGCGTTCGCCGGCACCTTCCACATCGCCGAGGGATACGGGCAACTGGCCGCCGCTCACGCACAGGCCGCCGCCGGTGAACCACCCGCCGCCCCGCCCTCCGAGATCTACTGCCACTCGCTCACCGACCCGACGGTCCTCGGACCGGAGCTCGCCGCCCGGGGCTACCAGACACTCACCCTGTTCGGCCTGCACACCCCGGCCCGGTTGTTCGCCCGCGACAACGACGCCGTACGCGAGGAACTCCTCACCGCGACGCTCGCCCAGCTCGACGCCCATCTGGCCGAACCACTCGCCGACTGCCTGGCGACCGACGCGGACGGACGCCCCTGCCTGGAGGCGAAGTCCCCGCTGGACCTGGAACGCGATCTCGGACTGCCCGGCGGGAACATCTTCCACCGCGCACTGTCCTGGCCCCACGCACAGGAGGGCACCGGCCGGTGGGGCGTGGAGACCCGGCACGCCAACGTCCTCCTGTGCGGCGCGGGCGCGGTGCGCGGCGGCGGGGTGAGCGGGGTGCCCGGCCACAACGCGGCGATGGCGGTACTGGAGGCGCGCTGACGGAGGCCGGACCGAAGAAGACCGGACCTGTCCCGGTCCGGTCGGCGCACCTGGTCCATCCCCTCGCCTCGACGCGGGCGGCGTCCGCCGGACGGGCCTCGTCCAACAGGACGCGGCCGCCGGCCCGGACGCTCATCCCATCGGTCTCACCCGCGGCGTCGCACACGACCGACCGTCTCGGACGTAAGGGCGTGCAGAGAAACAACTTGTGGGTTTCTGGACTTGATGTCGCAGGTCAGCGCGCCGACCACCCACATGTTGTTCTCCGGCAGACCCTAACGACCTCACCCGCGATAGCGAGCGGGCTCCCGACGCCCTGCGGCTTCGCCTCCGGCGTTGTCGTCGGTCGCGATGGTTCCGCCATCACTTCCTCCTCCGCCTTGGATGCGAAGCCGCATGACGCCGCTCGCTGATCCACTCCCCATCGCGGGTGAGGTCGTAAGCGCACCGTGCCTCCCGACATCACTGGGGGAAGGGGTGGCTGAGGGCAACAGCGGGCATCCACACCGGTCGGGGGCGCGAGCCGGACCGTTCGCGCGGCCCGGTACCGACCGGTCCGGTGTCTTGACCTTCCTGGCCGGTGAACCGAGGATCGTCTTCCATGACGCCCGGACACGCCAGCACGGTCGACGGACTCCTGCGACGCAGCGCCCGCCGCACCCCGGCGCGCGTCGCCGTCGAGTACGGCGACCGCGCCTGGACGTACGACGCACTCGACACCGCCGTCTCCCGCGCGGCGAGCGTCCTGCTCGGTGCGGGACTGTCGCCCGGCGACCGGGTCGGCGCCTACGGCCACAACTCCGACGCCTACCTGATCGGCTTCCTCGCCTGCGCCCGCGCGGGACTGGTGCACGTACCGGTCAACCAGAACCTGACCGGCGACGACCTCGCCTACCTCGTCGGCCAGTCCGGCAGCGGTCTGGTCCTCGCCGACCCCGACCTCGCCGGGCGGCTCCCGGACGGCGTACGGACGCTGCCCCTGCGCGACGCCGACGGCTCGCTGCTCGACCTGCTGGCCGAGGCACCCGCCCACGACGGTCCCGAGCCGCGCTCCGAGGACCTGGTGCAGCTGCTCTACACCTCGGGCACCACCGCCCGGCCCAAGGGCGCGATGATGACCCACCGCGCCCTGGTGCACGAGTACCTGAGCGCCATCACCGCCCTCGACCTCCAGGCGGGCGACCTCCCCGTGCACGCGCTGCCGCTCTACCACTCGGCGCAGATGCACGTCTTCCTGCTGCCCTACCTCGCGGTCGGCGCGACCAACGTCATTCTCGACGCGCCCGACGGCGGCCGGATCCTCGACCTGATCGAGGCGGGCCGCGCGGACAGCCTGTTCGCTCCGCCCACGGTCTGGATCGGCCTGTCCGACCGCCCCGACTTCGCGACCCGGGACCTGAGCGGACTGCGCAAGGCGTACTACGGGGCGTCGGTCATGCCGGTGCCGGTCCTGGAGCGGCTGACACGGCGGCTTCCGGACCTGGCCGTCTACAACTGCTTCGGGCAGAGCGAGATCGGCCCGCTGGCGACCGTCCTCGCCCCCGACGAACACAAGGGGCGCATGGACTCCTGCGGGCGGCCCGTGCTGTTCGTGGACGCGCGGGTGGTCGACGAGGACGGCAAGGACGTACCCGACGGAACCCCCGGCGAGATCGTCTACCGGTCGCCGCAGCTGTGCGAGGGGTACTGGGACAAACCCGAGGAGACGGCCGAGGCCTTCCGCGACGGCTGGTTCCACTCCGGGGACCTCGCGGTGCGGGACGCCCACGGCTACTTCACGATCGTCGACCGGGTCAAGGACGTCATCAACTCCGGCGGCGTCCTGGTCGCCTCACGCCAGGTCGAGGACGCGCTGTACACGCACGGGGCGATCGCCGAGGCGGCCGTGATCGGCCTTCCCGACGACCGCTGGGTGGAGGCCGTCACGGCGGTCGTCGTCACGCGCGGCGAGGCGACGGAGGAGGAACTGATCGCGCACGCGCGCGAGCGGCTCTCCCCCTTCAAGGCACCGAAGAGGGTGCTGTTCGTGGACGAGCTGCCGCGCAACGCCAGCGGGAAGATCCTCAAACGGGAGCTGCGCGACCGCTTCACCGGGTGAACGCGGTGCCCGGCCCGGCAGGGGCGGACGCGGCTCAGCGCGGACGCAGGTCCACGATCCTGCGGATCTTGCCCACCGACCGCTCCAGCGTCTCGGGGTCGACGATCTCGACCCCGACCGACACCCCGATGCCGTCCTTCACGGCCGCCTCGACGGACCGGGCCGCCGCCGCGCGGGTGGCGGCGTCCGCGTCCGGCCGGGCCTCGGCGCGCACCGTGAGGGCGTCCATACGGCCCTCCCGGGTGAGCCGGAGCTGGAAGTGCGGCGCCACACCCGGTGTGCGCAGCACGATCTCCTCGATCTGGGTGGGGAAGAGGTTCACCCCGCGCAGGATCACCAGGTCGTCGCTGCGGCCGGTGACCTTCTCCATCCGCCGGAACGTCCGGGCCGTCCCCGGCAGCAGCCGGGTCAGGTCCCGCGTCCGGTACCGGACGACCGGCATCGCCTCCTTGGTGAGCGAGGTGAAGACCAGTTCGCCCCGCTCGCCCTCCGGCAGCACCTCACCGGTGAGGGGGTCGACGACCTCCGGGAGGAAATGGTCCTCCCAAATGTGCAGCCCGTCCTTGGTCTCCACGCACTCCTGCGCGACACCCGGTCCGATGACCTCGGACAGCCCGTATATGTCGACCGCGTCGATCGCGAACCGCTCCTCGATCTCCTGCCGCATCGGCTCCGTCCAGGGCTCGGCGCCGAAGATCCCCACGCGCAGGGAGGTGCCGCGCGGATCGACGCCCTGCCGCTCGAACTCGTCCAGCAGGGTGAGCATGTAGGACGGCGTCACCATGATCACCGCGGGCTTCAGGTCCTGGATCAGCTGCACCTGCCGGGCCGTCATGCCGCCGGAGGCGGGGATCACCGTACAGCCGAGCCGCTCGGCGCCGTAGTGGGCGCCCAGACCGCCGGTGAACAGCCCGTAGCCGTACCCCACATGCACCGTGTCCCCGGGCCGACCGCCCGCCGCGCGGATCGAGCGGGCCACCATGTCCGCCCACATGGACAGGTCGTCCTCGGTGTAGCCGACCACCGTGGGGCGCCCGGTGGTTCCGCTGGAGGCGTGCAGGCGGCGGATCCGTTCGCGCGGCACGGCGAACATCCCGTACGGGTAGTTCTCCCGCAGGTCCGCCTTGGTGGTGAACGGGAACCGGGACAGGTCGGCGAGGGAGCGGCAGTCGTCCGGGCGGACGCCTGCCGCGTCGAAGGACGCCCGGTAGAACGGCACATGGTCGTAGGCGTGCCGCAGCGAGGACCGCAGCCTCTCCAGCTGGAGTGCCCGCAGTTCCTCCACGCCGAGCCGTTCCGCCGGGTCGAGCAGGTCCACCGCCTGAGCCATCAGGATTTTCCCCTCGCTCCTGGCACCCGTCATGCCGATGCGGACGACCGATCATTCGGTCGCTTCCGCAGGCATCAGTAATCCAGCCCGACCCCGCCCGGGGCAAGGCCCGGGGCACACTTCTTCCGCGTGTCGGGGTGCCATGAGAAGGGGAGCGGGGGCGGGGCCGGGAGGTCTCCCGCTCAGCCGGTGGTGCCGGCCGCGCCGCCGCTCCCGCCGCCGGGCTTTCCCCCCTGCGGCCCGTACGCGGTCATGAAGCGGTCGCGGAACTCGTCCATGCCCCAGGTCGGGGCATCGGGCGCGGGCTTGAGGCCGTCGGTCCAGTTCCAGTCGGCCACCCGGTCCAGGACCTTCTCGTCGCGGGCGACGATCGTGATCGGCACATCCTTGCCGGTGTCGCCGGCGGTGACGGTCGGGACGGGCTGGTGGTCGCCGAGGAAGACCAGGACCGTGTCCTCGTCGCCGTACCGCTCCATCCACTCGGTCAGGCTGCGCAGCGAGTACTCGATGGACTTGCGGTACTCGGTGCGCACCTTCTCCGGGTCCTGCCAGACCTCCGCGGGGTCGGTGCCCTCCTTCTTGATCTCGTGGAACACGGAGCCGTCGCCGAGGTCGTCCCAGTCGATCATGCGGGCGTTGGGGGACCACGGGTTGTGACTGGAGGCGAGGATGATCTCCGCCATGATCGGCTGCCGGTCCTTCCTGCCGTGCTCCAGACGCTCGAAGGCCTCCATGGTGAACTGGTCGGGCACCGGCGTCCAGCTGAAGTACGGGCCCTGGTACCCCAGGTGTTCGGAGTCGTAGATGTGGTCCAGGCCGAAGTACTTGCCCTCCGGCCACGCCCGCCGCACCCCGGGCACGATGCCGACGGTCCGCCAGTCACCGGCCTTGCGGAAGTAGTTGGTGAGGGTCATGCGGTCGCTGGTGGTGAGGCTGCGGTAGCGCTGCTGGTTCTTGATCCACAGGCCGGACAGGAAGGTGGAGTGGGCGAGCCAGCTGCCCGCGCCCGTCACCGGCGACCTGAGCCAGCCGCTGCGCGACTCGAAACCGGCGGCCTTCAGGGTGCCGGTGCCCTCCTTCAGCACCGCGTCGATCGGCTCCGCCATCGCGGGATCGTCGATCGCGACCCGGCCGTAGCTCTCGACGAAGGTGAACAGGACGTCCTTGCCGCGCAGTCCGGTGAACAGCTGGTCCGGTGGAGTACCGGCGAAGGCGTCGACGGCGGCCTCCTGCTCGAAGACCCGTGCGTCCCTGAGCCCCGCGCGCACCTGCTCCGCGCGGTTGCCCAGCATTTCCGCGGTGCCCTTGGTGGCGAGCGGGACGCCGGTGATCTGCACGCCCAGGGTGACGCAGGTGATCCACACGACGCCGAGGACCAGGGTGGTACGGGCGGCTGCCGGACGATGGCGGACCATCAGGTTCGTGATCCGCGCCGCCGCCAGCGTCATCAGTACCAGCAGGGCGGCGAACAGGACGATCACACCGATCACGGCGAGGATCTGCCCGCTCCGGCCGAACGACTCCCGGACGAACTCGGCCGCGTCGTCGAACAGGATCCAGTCGAGCACCAGATCGAACGGCCGGGCCAGCACCTGGTAGAACCCCATGTCCACCATTTTCAGGACGGTGAGCAGACCGAGCAGGGCACCCGAGACCAGCGCCGTGATCCGCCGGGGCCTCGGCGGCAGCGCGAGCAGCAGCGTCGCCAGCAGGACACCCTCGGCCGGGATACGGAGGAACGCCTCGGGGGCCAGCCGCTCCACACGGTTCGGCACGAGGAGCGCGAACAGCAGCAGCGCTCCGGCCAGGACGGTCGTCCCCACGGTGACACCGCGGGCGGCGCGGGGGTGGTCGCGGCGCCAGCGGTCCCGTCGCGTGGATGCCGGGCCGTCGGGGGTCTCCTCGGAAGGCTCGGGTGTGCCGGCGGAGGAGACGGGGCGCTCCGGAGTTTCGGCCGGGCTGTCGTCCGGGTCCGCTCCGCTCTCGGTGGGGTCCGACAGCTGACGGGAGCGTGTGAAGAGCTGCACCCGGGGGGGTCCTTCCGTGCGGTACTGCGAGGGCATGGCACACCGGGCCCGTGAACGGGCCTGCCGCCACCAGTACGTTCACACGTCATCCCGCGTTCAATCGCGCGGCCCGAAGTGCGCGCCCGGAACACGCGATCCGAAGCCGTGGTGCGAAGCCTGCCCTCAGGGGCCTTCCGCCTCCTGACCCGCCCGCACCGCGCCCGTGCCGTGCCGAACCTGCGCCGCCCCGGGGAAAGGCACCCCTGACATGACCTGTCGGCGGCTGGAACCGCTCGCTAGGCTGGCCGCGGACGACGGAAATCGGGAGGAGCACGGACGTGGCCGAAAGCACCACCCAGCAGCGACCGCTCACCGGCTGGGACAAGCCGGACCTGGACCTGAGCAACGCGCAGTGGCAGTCCAGCAGCCGAGGCCTGGGGGATGTCCAGATCGCCTTCGTGGAAGGCTTCATCGCCATGCGGAACAGTGGGCGCCCGCAGAGCCATTCCCTGATCTTCACCCCGGCCGAATGGGGCGCCTTCGTGTCCGGAGCCCGGGAGGGGGAGTTCGACCTGACGTGAGCAGGGCGGTCATGCCCCGGGGCGTACGCGCCGGGGCCTGCCGACCGGTGAGCGGAAGGCCGGCCGGACAGGTGTTGCCGCCGGTCTTCTGGACACACGACCAGGGAGACTCTTCCGGAACCGGGCCCGAGCCGGGCCGGCCCCGGAAAGTGAGCGCCGTGGTCCGGAAGCGAGGAACCCCATGAGCCCCCAGCCGGTTGTCGCGGCGGTCGACGGTTCGGACGACAGTCTGCGCGCCCTGGAGTGGGCCCTCGACGCCGCACACCGGCGCGAGGCCCCACTGCGGGTGGCGCATGTACGTCAGTACGCTCTCTGGGGGCGGCCCGACGCGGCGGCGCCCGCCGGACTTCCCACAGCCGAGGACGACCCGGTCCTCGGTCCGGTCCGCGGCCGGCTGGAGGGCCGGACCGACCTCCCCGCCGTCGACTTCGTCGCCCTGGACGGCGCTCCTGGTGCCGTCCTGCCCGAACTGGGGGCCATGGCACAACTGCTGGTGCTCGGCTCCCGAGGCCGCGGCGGTTTCACCAGCCTGCTGCTCGGCTCCAACTCCCTTGCCGCGGCCCGGGATGCCGAATGCCCCGTCGTCGTGGTTCCCCGGCCCGGCCGGGACACCGGCATGCCCGCCGAGGGCGCCGAGGACGACGAGGCCGCCGGGACCGGCCCCGGGGTCGTCGTCGGCGTGAACGTCGACAGTCCCGACGAGGCCACCCTCGCCTTCGCCTTCCGCGAGGCCGCCCTGCGCGGCGCCGGGCTCCGCGTTCTGGCCGCCTACCCCTGGCCCCTGCAGACCTGGATGCTGCCGGGCGAGATGCCCGCGCCGCAGATCGACCGGAGCGCCGTCGAGCACGAGACCCGCGTCCTCGCCGACGGCTTCCTCGCCCCGCACCGCGAACGGCACCCCGAGGCCACCGCCGAGATCCGGGTGCTGCCCGGGGACGCCGCCGGGCACCTGGTCGCGGCCTCCGAGAGCGCCGGGCTGGTCGTCGTGGGACGCCACCGGCGACGTCTGCTGGCACCGGCCCGCATGATGGGCTCCGTCACCCAGGCCGTCCTGCTCCACGCGGCGAGTCCCGTCGCCGTGGTCCCGCCGACGCCGCCGCAGGAGTAGCCCCGCGAAAAGCTGTGGGCCGTCCACATGGCCGTCCCCCAGGGCTGTCCCCCAGGGCTGTCCGCGGGACCGACGGCAACGGAGGGCCGGGCGGGGCACGTACCATGGCGGCATGTCGTTCCTCCGCCGCCGCAGCGCCACTCCCGCCGGACCTGACTTCGACGTCCTGGCCATGGACCCGGGCGACTGGCCCGGGAATCTGGGCGCCGGACTACTGCCGGCCCCCGACGGGACTTGCCAGGGCGTCTTCCTGCGCTACGACCTGTTCGGCGGCCGCGGCCCCGCGATGGTCATCGGCAATCTGCCGGAGGGCTCCCCGGCCCGCGAGATTTCCGAGGGCGAGGTCCCCTTCGAGGTCGGACAGCTGCTGCTGGCGCTGGAGAACGACGAGGAGGTGAACGTCGTCGGCACCGAGGACATGCCCGTGATGCAGGGCGACAACCTGCTCATCGTGCGCCGGGTGAAGCTCTCCGAGAGCCGGATCTCCTGCGTGCAGTTCGACCGCAGCGACAATGTGCTGGTCACCATCGCCGCCTGGGACCGCCCCATCACCGACGACCTGTACACCCTCCTCAAGCCGCTGCCCGCCGAACTGTTCCAGCAGGGCTGAGCGGCCCGGACCGGCCCCGTTCCCCGACCGGGAACAAGGGCCGGAACCGAGTGCCGGGGACGGCCGCCGCTACATCGTTCTCACCGTCACGTCCGCCGCCCGCACGAACGCGACCCGGTGGCCGAACTGGATCTGGTGGTACAGCTCCTTGCCCCGGACCACCTGGTGCGAGGACCGGTCGAAGGTCACCGCGTACAGGTACTCACCGGGTACCTCACCCCCGGTGACGTACCGCTGGCCCTTTTGCAGTGTGTACGGCAGCGGGGACACGTCCTGGGCGGGCACCCCCTCCGGGTAGGCGGCCTTCTCCGGGTACGCGCGCCCGTACACCGGCACCGAGTCCAGGCCCTTCCTCGGGGTCACCACCCGGCCCGTGGCGGGCACCGCGGTGGGCCGCTGCTTCGGGTTCCTGAACCAGGCCTTCTGTCCCAGGTACCAGATCGCGGTCCAGTCGCCCCACCGGTCGGCAACCGCGTACTGCTGGCCGGTCGACACCCGTGAGGACAGGTCGTTCACCCCGGTCGTCGGGTCCGAACCCAGGCCGATGTCCCTGATCAGGGCGGACTTCTCGTCGTGGCCGGAGTACAGCCGTACCGCACTGGACCCGTGCGCCGCGCACGGCTCGCCCGCGGTCTCGCAGCCCGTGAACACCGGGCCGTGGGTGGCGTAGTCGGGGCGGATCGTCACCAGGCCGCCGTTCTTCCCGGCCGTGGCCTCGAACGGACTGCCCAGCAGCTCGAAGTAGTGCGCCCAGTCCCAGTAGGGCCCGGGGTCCGTGTGCATGCCGGGCACGGTCGCCGCGGTCGTACCCGGCACGGTGTCGTGGCCGAGGATGTGCTGCCGATCCAGAGGGATGTCGTACTTCTCGGCGAGATACCGCACCAGACGGGCCGAGGAACGGTACATCGCCTCGGTGTACCAGGCGTCAGGTTCCGCCAGGAAGCCCTCGTGCTCCAGCCCGATCGACCCGGCGTTGACGTACCAGTTGCCCGCGTGCCAGGCCACGTCCTTCGCCTTCACATGCTGGGCGATGTGACCGTCGGTCGAGCGCAGACTGTAGTGCCACGACACATAGGTGGGGTCCTGCACCATGTCGAGAACACCCTCCCAGGCACCCTCGGTGTCATGAACGACGATGTACCGGATCGGCTGCGAGGCAGGACGGTCCGACAGGTCGTGGTTGCCGTAGTCGCCGTCCCCGAACTCCTCGTACGGCGCCGGGATCCACTCGCAGGACACCGTCGCGGGGCACTCCGGGACGGTGGCGGAGCCGGCGGACACGGCCGGCGGACCGGTGCCGGGCAACGCCGACCGGTCCGGGGCGAGGCCCGGACGGGAGGCCAGGACGACCTGCTCTCCCGTGTCCGTGACCCGGTGCGCACCGGCGAGGATCACCCTGTACACCTCGTCCGCGTACGCCGTCGCCGAGGCGGTGCCGTCCGAGCCGGAGAAGCGGGCCACCGCGCCGTACCAGTCCGCCGGGTCCTCGCTCGGCGCCCGGCCGAGCTCCCGCTGGGCCTCGGCCAGCAGTGCGGCACCGCCCGCCACGTTCGCGGCCGGATCGTCGCGCAGCCGCTCGGCGCTCAGCCCGGTCAGCTCGGCCGCCCTCGGCAGGGTGGCCAGCCGGTCCGGGAGGGGCCCGGTGCGCGGCGCGCGGGCCTGTGGACGCAGCGCGGGCCGGGCGTCGTCACCCCGGGGGTCCTCCGTCCCCTCGTCGTGATGCGACGTCGCCGCCTGCGCGGCGCGGGCGTCCGTGAGGTGCATCGGGCCGTAGCCGCCGGTCACACTCGGCGCGCCGGCGTGCGTGTCCCAGCGGGACTGGAGGTAGGAGACGCCCAGCAGCACGCTCCGCGGCACCTCGTACGCGGCGGCCGCGGCGCCGAAAGCTTCCTGCAGTCGGGTCCCGTCGGCCGGGCCGGCATCCGGTGGGGCAGCGGACGGGGCCGCGCCGAGCAGCGGCAGCGTGAGCGCCGCCGCTGCCAGGGCGCCCGCCGTACGGCGGGCAGGGCGGGCACCGGTGACCGGCGCACGGCCGGGCCGGGTGGGGGATCTTCGCAACACGGTCTCCTGGGACGATCGGGCGGGACGGGCGGGACAAAGGCGGGACGGTCGGTACGAGCCACAGGGCCGTACGGGAGCCTGCGGTGCGTCTGTGCTACCGGCTGGCCGATGATCCGTCAATCATGCCCAGGGGAGGTGCGATTCCCCTGTCACCCGGGGTCCACGGAGCTTTCGTGGCGGCGGCCCGGAGACCTGCGGTACGTCAATGGCGTACACCGATGGCGCCGGGAACCGGCCGTGAAATTCAGGGAACGCGCCGGCACCGTGCCGAGACCCGTGGGGAACGCGCCGGGACGTGTGAAGGCCCGCGGCGCCTCCCGGTGGGGAGGCGCCGCGGGCCTTCACACGTCCTCACGGGGTCAGCGCGTGCCGACCGCCGCGCGTACGGCCTTGCGGGCCAGCTGACAGTCGTCGTGCAGCCGCCGCAGCAACAGCCGCTGCTCCTCACCGGACGGCAGCGCGCCCGGCTGGGCCGAGCTCGGCGCCACCGCGGGCGCATCATGCATCGAACGCTGCACGGCCGTCTCGTAGGTACGGATCTCACGCGTCAGCACCAGCATCAGGTTCACCAGGAACGCGTCACGTGAGGCGTGGCCCGCCGACTGCGCGAGCTGGCTGATCTGCCGCCGCGCCGCCGGCGCGTCCCCGAGAACCGCCCACAGCGTCGCCAGGTCGTAACCCGGCAGGTACCAGCCCGCGTGCTCCCAGTCCACCAGCACTGGACCGGCCGGTGAGATCAGGATGTTGGAGAGCAGCGCGTCGCCGTGACAGAACTGGCCCATGTTGTGGCGCCCTGCCGTGTGCGCGATGCCGTGCAGCAGTTTCTGCAGATCCCCCATGTCCCGGTCGGTGAGCAGCCCCAGTTCGTGATAGCGGGCGAGCCGTGCCGCGTAGTCCAGCGGGGCGTCGAACGTACCGGCGGGCGGGCGCCATGTGTTCAGCCGGCAGATCGCGCCGAGCGCGGCCCTGATGTCCGCCCGTGGTGGTGCCTCCACCGGGTGCCGCTGCAGTGCCGCCACCCGGCCGGGCATCCGCTCGATCACCAGGGTGCAGTGGTCCGGGTCCGCCGCGATCAGCCGGGGTGCCCGCGCGGGCGGGCGATGCCGGACGAACGAGCGGTAGACCGCTATCTCGTGCCGGAACCGCTCGGACCAGGCGGGCGAGTGATCCGTTAAGCACTTGGCCACCGCGGTGCTCCGGCCGGTCGTACCGATCAGGAGAACGGACCGGCCGTTGCGGCGCAGCACCTGCACCGGCGAGAACTCCGGGCAGATGCGGTGCACCGACGCGATCGCCGAGCGCAACTGGGCGCCCTGAGGGCCGGACAGGTCGAGCCGGCCGCTGAGCTGCTGGGGACCGGAGCCCGGGGCGCGCCGTGCCTTGCCCGCACCGAGCGCGGGGGCCGCCTGGCGGGCGGGGGAGAGGTAGGGGCCGCTGTCCGCCGGGCGCGGACGGAGCGGCCGGGGCGGGGCGGACACGGAGGACGATGCTGCGTACATGGGTGATACAGATCCCTTCGTGTGCCTGTGACGTCAGCGCACCACACGGCCCGGTCGCCCAGGCGCATCCTGGGGAATACCCCGGCCGTGACCGGGTCGTGGTGGCGCATTCCTACTCGACACCCGATGACCCCTGGCACACCATCTGGCGCACCCTGGCGAACCCTGGCGAATAGTCGCCCGGCACCTTTCACCCGGTTACTGTCAACTCAGCCGAGAACCTGGGGGCTTGACGTGAGCGGACAACCCAACACCCGGCTCTCGGACCTGTTCGGCCTGGCCGGCTGGTCCAAGGGCGAACTCGCGAGGCTGGTCAACCGGCAGGCGGCGGCCATGGGCCACCCCCAGCTGGCGACCGACACCTCCCGGGTGCGGCGCTGGATCGACATGGGAGAGATCCCGCGCGATCCCGTTCCGCGGGTGCTGGCGGCCCTGTTCACCGAGCGTCTCGGCCGTGTCGTGACCATCGAGGATCTCGGTCTGGTCCGGCACGGGCGTGCGGGGAAACGGCCACGCGGCGGGAGTACGGAACATCCCGACGGAGTGCCGTGGGCGCCCGAGCGGACAGCCGAGGTCCTCACCGAATTCACGGGAATGGACCTCATGCTCAACCGACGCGGCTTGGTGGGCGCGGGCGCCGCGCTCACCGCGGGATCCGCACTCACCGGCGCCATGCACGACTGGCTGCACACGGATCCCGCCCTGACCACCGACGCTTCCCGCCCCGACCATCCGCCGCACGCAGACTCCGCCGGGTACGACCGGTACGAGGCCGCCCCCATCGGGTCCCAGGAGATCGAGGAACTCGAGTGCTCCGTGGAGGTGTTCCGTGCCTGGGACGCCGCCCGGGGCGGCGGCCTCCAGCGCAAGGCGGTGGTCGGTCAGCTCAACGAGGTGGGCGGCATGCTCGCCTACCACCACCCACCCCATCTCCAGCGGCGCCTGTGGGGCGTCGCCGCCAACCTCGCCGTCCTCGCCGGGTGGATGTCGCACGACGTCGGCCTGGAACCCACGGCGCAGAAGTACTTCGTCATCGCCGCGCACGCCGCCCGGGAGGGTGGTGACCGGCCGCGCGCGGGGGAGGCGCTGTCCCGCGCGGCCCGTCAGATGGTCCACCTGGGCCGGCCCGACGACGCCCTGGACCTCCTGAAACTCGCCCACTCGGGCTCGGGCGAGGAGGCCCTGCCGCGCACCCGGGCGATGTTCCACACCATCGAGGCCTGGGCGCAGGCGTCCATGGGCAAGGGGCAGGCGATGCGCCGCACCCTGGGCCGGGCCGAGGACCTGTTCGTCTCCGACCGGGGGCCGGACCAGGAGCCGCCGGACTGGATGCAGACCTTCAAGGACGAGGATCTGTACGGCATGCACGCCCTGGCCTACCGCACGCTGGCCGAGTTCGAGCCCGCCGCGGCGGTGCACGCCCAGCACTACGCGGAGAAGGCGCTGTCCCTGCGCCTCGACGGCCGGGAGCGGTCGAAGATCTTCGACCATCTCTCCATGGCTTCGGCCTGCTTCATCGCCGACGACCCGGAACAGGCCGACCGGTACGCGCGTCTCGCGCTGATGTCGATGGGGTCCAACTCCTCGCGCCGCACCTGGGACCGGCTGCGCGAGATGTACCGGCTCACCGCCGAGTACTCCTCGTATCCCAGGATCCAGGAACTACGGGAGGAGATCAGGGCGGCCCTGCCCAGGCCCAGGGGCAAGGGAGGCAGCGCACGGGCGTAGCGGGGCCGGGGGAGTACGAGAACGCCGAGGGAGCGCGGGTGCTTCATCGCGAGGCCCGTTGTGCTTCTCGTACGAGGCCGCCGACGCCGGATCAGAGGCTCAGGAGCCTTACGAGGCCACCCGGGCGACGAGCACACAGGCGTCGTCCTCGCGTTCCCTGTCGCCGAACTCCCGCAGGACGGCCAGCAGACACTCCTGCGCGGTACGGCTTTTCGTGAACTGCGGGGCCAGGCCGGCCAGTCGGTGAACGGATGCGGCCCCGGTCCGCCCGGGTACCAGCCCGTCGGTGTGCAGCAGCAGCAGGTCGCCGGCCTCGAGGGTCTCCTCGGCCTGCCCGTAGGAGGCAGCCGGGCCGGCGCCCAGCAGGACGCCGGCCGGGGCGTCCAGTGAGCGCCCCGTTCCGCCGCGGAACAGCAGGGGGGCGGGGTGCCCGGCCTGCGCCCACATCAGGGAGCGCGTCTCGGGCCGGTAGCGCAGGCAGAGTCCACTGCCGAGGGCGGGCTGCCCGGTGGCGTCCAGTAACCGGTTGAGGCAGGTCAGCAGAGATCCGGGTTCGGTGCCGGACATCGCCATGCCCCGCATGGCGCCGAGCAGCATCATCATGCCCGAGGCTACGCCGACGCCCTGTCCGGTCAGCTCGCCGACACTGAGCAGGGTGGTGCCGTCGGACAGTTCGAGGGCGTCGTACCACTCTCCGCCGGTCGCCGCACCCGTCGCCGACGGGAGGTGCCGGGCGGCGACGTCCAGGGCCCGGGGCCCTTTTCGCGGGAGCCGCAGGGAGCCGCGCCACGCCGGCAGCACGGCTTCCTGCAGCTCGACCGCGAGCCGGTGCTCGGTCCGCGCCGCGTCCTGTCCCCGGTGGTTCAGCGAGTCACGGGTCTCGCTGACCGCCCGTCGGCACCGGCGCAGTTCGCTGACGTCCCGCAGCACGGCCCACATCGAGGTGGTGCTGCCGTCGGCCCCGAGGACCGGTTCGCCCATCATGTGCACGGTCCGGACACCGCCGCCAGGGCGTACCAGCCGGAACTCACCGTCGATGGGCCGGGCGTCGACGAGACAGCCCGTGACCATCGCCGTGAGCCTCGGCCGGTCCTCGTCGTGCACCAGCGACGGCAGCTCGTCGAGGGTGAGCGGCGGAGCGGCCGGGTCGCGGTCCAGGATGCGGTACAGCTCCCCGGACCAACTGGCCTCGTCCGTCAGCAGGTTCCACTCGGCACTGCCGACCCGGCTGAGCAGGGCGCCCTGCCCCGGCGTGGACTGCGCGGACGGCGTGGTGGGTGCGGGCCCGGCCGGCCCGGCGGGAGCAGCCGGCAGGGGTACGGGCAGCGGGCCGTCCCGCAGCTGGGCCAGGTGCTCGTCCAGGTCGTCGAGCTGGTGCAGTGCCAGGTCGTACAGTGCGCGCTGCCAGCGGTCCCGCGGGTCCGAGGTGTCCGCCGGGGTGCCGCGCCGTACGGCGTCCACGTCGTCCTTGAGCCGCCGGGTCTGTGAGATGAGCGCGTCGACCGGGCCGCGTCCTGGCGGCTGGACTGTTGAGCGGTCCGCGGAGAGGTGGGGCGGCATGACGCACTCCGATGTGGGACGGTTCGGGCCAGAGTCGGACGGAGGGACCGTTACGACTGTTGCACAGCCCGCCACGCCCTGTAAGGGATTCGGCAAGACACCTTAAGGTCATGCCCATGGCATATGCCGCCGTCTTCGCGGAGTTACTCAAGGGTATGTGCCGGGCGTCGACGTGAGGGGCTAAATCCCTTGGGGCGTAAGCGACTTGGGGGAGGGTCACGGTCGGCTTCGCTCGCACGTGCACATGTTCGACGAAGAGATGCGCGTTCACGGAAGCGCTCCGCACCGTCCTTGTCCGGGGTGCCCGACCGGATTCCGGCCGGACACCCCGGGACGGGGCGGTGCGGAGTGCGAGGGGACGCGCGGCAGCCCTTGGGGCCGGCCTGCTCCGCCTGCCTCAGTACCGCAGTACGCCCGCGATCCGGGCCGCGTCCCCGAGGGCGCCGTCCGGGACGAAGTGGACCTCGGCGCCCGTCTCCAGGCACTGCTCGACCAGTTCGTCCACGATGTCCTCACGGGCGTCCAGGTCGCCGGACTCGGCGGCGACCAGATGCTCGCCCGCTTCACGCACCGTCGCCCGGAAGTTCTCCTCGACGGCCAGTAGCTGGATCCGCCCCTCCCGGGTGTTCTGCCACAGCTCGTCGACCCCGGCCGCGAACCTCTTGCGCCCGCGGGCCGTCTCCAGGGCCCGGCGGACGTCCTCGGTGTTCTTGCGGGCCTCGCTCTCGAGCGCGGGGCGCAGGGCCTGCCACACCGCCTCGGGCGTGCCGTGCGCGAGACCGCCGTGCTGGACGTGCACCGCGTCCCGGGCCACGCCACCGGCCTCACCCAGCAGGGACAGCGCGGCCGGCTCCCCGGTGACGTACAGCCGCCGCGGATGTTCACGCAGGATCGTGCCCATCGCGGCGTCGGCCTCGCGCAGGAACCGGCGGGTGTCCTCGTCCCGGAAGGCGCTCGGCTGATCGCCGACCCGCTCCACGCGCTCGGGGTCGAAGTTCTCCACGGGGCGGGTCAGCGGGAAACCGCCGGCGTGCTCCTCGGTGACCCGGTCCGTACCGCCGTTCCACAGGGTGGCCCGGTCCGGGGAGACGGACAGCACCCAGAAGGGGCGCTCCGCCGTGTGGGCGGACACCAGGTTGCGGGTGAGGAAGGTGTCCGAGAGCACCACGCGCTCCGGCACCGACCGGGCGAGCGACCACACCTGGTGCTCTCCCGGCGCGGCGAAGATGACCAGGCCGTCCTCGGCGTGTGTCAGGTCGACCTCGGCCAGGGCCCGGTCGAGCTGCAGCTCCACTTCTCCACGCCGGTCCCGGGTGACCGCGGGATCGGCCTCCAGCTGTTTCCTGGCCTCGGCCACCGCATTGCGCAGCCGGACCGGGTCCTGGGCGTTGAGAGGCTCGCGCCGGTGCGTCGGCGTCAGTACCGACACCGCGGGGTAGGGGCGCGGGCGGCGAAGCTCGGCAAGGGTTGCGGGACTCAGATCGTGCTCCATGACAGCACCATAGAACCGAATCGCGGATCAGGCATTTGGGGCATTCGTCGCGTCGTCCGGGTGCGGGCTCATGGACGGGTGTCGTCCTCGGCGCCGCAGGAGCTGCCGCTGGGCGGCAGGGTGCCGTAGAGGAGGAAGTCGTCGATCGCGCGGTGGACGCAGTCGGACGATCCGTAGCCGGTGTGGCCCTCGGCCCGGTTGTCCAGCACCACTGCCGACGGGCCGAGCCGCTCGGCCGTCTCCACCGTCCACCGGTACGGCGTGGCGGGGTCACCCCGGGTGCCGACCAGCAGCATCTTCGGAGTGTCGACGTCCTCGACCTCCTCACGGATGAAGTCGGTCCCCTTGGGACGGCCGTGGCACATCAGCACCTGGGCGAGCCGGTGGCGGCCGAAGACCGGGGAGGCCTCCTCGTAGGCGCCGCGCAGCCGGCCGAGGTCCCGGGCCACCTGCTCGGCGGCCGGGCGGTCGGGATCGTCCGCGCAGTTCACCGCCATCAGCGCGGCCGGCAGGTTGTCCAGCGGCACCTCCTCCTCGTCGACGAGCGGATCGTCGGCGCGAAGCGGCAGGGGGAGCGTCACCCCGCCGGTGGCGAAGGCCTCCACCCCACGGGTGTCACCGTCCTCCATCAGCTCCGCGAGCGCCCGTTGCAGCAAGGGCCACAGTTCCCTGCTGTAGAGGCCCTGGCCCATGGCGACCGCGAGGTCCTGTCCGGTGAACTGGTAGCCGAAATCGGTCGGCACGGGGTTCTCGTCGAGCGAGTCGACCAGCTTCACGGCCAACACCCTTGCTTTGCGCGGGTCCTGGCCGAACGGGCAGGCGATGTCCTCGGTGCACCAGGTCAGGAAGTGCTCGAGCGCGGTCTGCTGGCCCCGTACGCTCGCCAGCCCCTGTTCGGCCAGTGGTTCGGTCAGCGTGTCCACCCCGTCCAGCACCAGTCGGCCCACCTTCTCGGGGAACTGCGCCGCGTACACCGCGGCCAGCCGGGTCCCGTAGGAGAAGCCCAGGTAGTTGAGCTTCTCGTCGCCGAGGGCCTGCCGCATGACGTCCAGGTCCCGTGCGACGTTCACGGTGCCGATGTGCGGCAGGACCGGGCCCGAGTGCTCGGCGCACTCGGCGGCCACCTCGCGCAGTTGGGCCAGTGCTTCCCGCGGCTCGGACATGCCCTCGCCGCCGGTGGCCTCCAGAGCCTGACCGGTGGCCTCTGTGCCGCAGCTGACCGGTGAGGAACGGCCGACACCGCGCGGGTCGAAGGACACCACGTCGTACTTGTCGGTGAGACCCATGAACTCCTTGCCGCCGTGGGCGAGTCCGAGGACGCCCGAACCGCCCGGCCCGCCGAAGTTCAGTACCACCGAGCCGCGGGGGTCCCCCGTGCCGCGGTAGCGGGCGAGGGCCAGCTCGAGGGTGCCCCCGCCGGGTTCGGCGTAGTCGACCGGGACGGTGATCTTCCCGCACTGCAGGTCCTCGGGCAGGTCCGCGCCCTCACACGCCGACCACTTGATCCTCTGGTTGTAGAAACGGTCGAGGTCGGGACCGGGGCCTTCGACGGCGGCGGCCGGGAGACCTGCGCCCAGCAGGGCCAGTCCGGCCGCCCCGGCGACCGCGCAGCGCCGGACCGGGAGTCGCATGGAGAGCTTGGCCAGCATCGATGCCTCCAGGGGCGCCCCACAGCGGACCGGGAACCGGCGCCCTCGATCACGATACGGGGACCCCACCGGCCCCGCCTCCCGGCCGGACTGAACCCTGTCGTGCCCGGCCCGGCGCCCGGGCCGGCCGAACCGTCCCGCACCCTCCCCACCCCGGGAACCGAGGCGCACGCCGCCGCACCGGTCGCCCCCGCCGGCTCGAAGGCCCTCGCCGGAAAGGGCGCGGACCGGACTCTCCCGGTCCACGCCACCGGAGTGGTGCTCTTCCGCGGCGGGGTCGCCCTGTACCGCCGCTCCCGCCCGGGAGCGGGTACGGGCGCGCAGGCCTGAGGCGGGCGGGGCAGGGCCCCTTGGAGCAGCGACGTCTTGCGCCGGGTCAGCCGCCCGCGCGGTGGAACCGGTGGTGCAACTGCCGCACGGCCTCCGTCAGCCCGGGGACGGGCCCGTCCACGGTCACACCGGGGGCGACCTCGCTCACGGGCAGCGTCCGCACCGGCGGCGCGGGCACACCCAGCTCGGTGAGCCAGGACGCCAGCTGGGCGGAGGAGGCGACGTACACGATCCGGCCGAGGCCCACCCAGGCGTGCGCGGCGGCGCACATCGGGCAGTGCTCGCCGGAGGTGTACACGGTGGCGGCGGCCCGCTCACCGGGCGTCATCCGGGCAGCCGCCCAGCGCGCCAGCTCGAACTCGGGGTGCCGGGTCCGGTCCCCGGAGGCCACCCGGTTGTGGTCCTCGGCGAGTACGGTGCCGTCACCGCCCACCAGGACCGAACCGAACGGCTCGTCCCCGGCCTCCAGCGCCTCGGTGGCCAGCTCCACGCAGCGGCGCAGATGGGGCAGTTCGGTGTCCTTCACGACCATGGGCACGGCCTCTCTCGCGGGGGGTGGGTCGACGGCAACCCTATGCGTGGGCGTCGGGCGGACGCGATGCCGAACTCCTTTGCCCGGCCGGCCGGGTTCGTGCCGGGGCGGGACGGGGCGGGGCGGGGCGTACGGATGATGCCGCGGCACTCGCCCTGTTCGACCGTGAGCTGCGCGAAGGCGCGCGGCCGGACGGGACAGTCCCTCGCGGCTCGGCCGTTCCCGGTGCGGACAAGGGAAAGCCGGTCCGCGGGGACACGGACCGGCCTGCGCTCGAGGGTTTCTTTCCAGGGCGGGGTGCCCCTACCTCGAGGTGCTCCTGGACGCCGTGCCGACGCACACGATGCCGAGCAGCAGGGTCAGGGCGCCGATGATGATGTTGTTCCAGATGACGCCCGCGTCCGGACCGGTACCGACGATCCACGGGGACACGATCATCCACACGCCGAGCGCGCACATGGCTCCGCTGAGGCCGTACATGCGCGCCGGCGCGGCGGTGAAGCCGAGGGCGAGCAGACCGATCGCGATGCCGACGATCAGGTTGTGGGTCACGAGCGCGGGCTGGCTCGTCGTGTAGTGGAGTATCCAGGGGGACACCGCACAGTAGAGGCCGAGCAGGAAGACCGGCCCGTCCACCAGGACCACATCACGACCGCCGAGCATACGGTCGTAGCGTGCCCGCATTTCTGGGGCATCGGGGTGGCTCGTGATGTCACTGCGGGAATGCGAGACGTTGGCCATGAGTCGTCTCCTTTGACTAGCAGGCCTTGACCGCTTCCGGGGCGGTATGCGGCAAGCGTCGCTTTGAGTCATTCTGCGCTTATTTTCCCTTTATGTGTAGAGGTCGGGGTGGAGAGTCAGCCCCGAACCGGCCCGCCCCCCTCCGCCCCGCGGGCCCGGCCGATACCGCCGCCCAGTAGCCGGGCCTGGCGCACGAAGGTGTCGTGCA
Organism: Streptomyces sp. P9-A2; assembly: GCF_036634175.1. Lineage (NCBI taxonomy): Bacteria > Bacillati > Actinomycetota > Actinomycetes > Kitasatosporales > Streptomycetaceae > Streptomyces > Streptomyces sp. P9-A2. The sequence goes on along the minus strand of NZ_JAZIFX010000001.1, from coordinate 417,236 downwards.
GGGCGCGGGCTGCCAGCGGTACGGCTTCCGACCTGCGCCTTCGCAGCATGAGCAGCACCCGCACCCGGTCACCCGCCAGTGGCCGGCACACAATCACGCCCTGCCGCTCCAGTGGATCCCCGATGACACTGAACTCCGGCAGCACCGTCACGCCGAGCCCTTCGGCGACCATCAGCTTGCCCATCTCCGCGCCGTCGGTGGAGTACGCGAACGCCGGCGAGCGGCCCGCCAGGAGCCGGTGCACATAGCGGTGCATCACATAGCCCGAGCGCATCGCGATCAGGGGCTCGGTGAGCAGCTCGTCCGTCGACACCTCCGCCCGTGCCGCCAGCGGGCTGTCCGCCCGCAGGCACACCACGGGCCGACCGCGCAGCAGCTCGACGGACTCGAACTCGGCCGGCATGTCGTCGCCCTCCAAGTGGTTCACCAGCCCGAGATCGAAACCGCCCTCCAGCAGCGTCCGGTGAATGTCCGACTGCTGCGCGCCGACCACCTCGACCTGGGTGAGCGGATGCTCGGTCCGGAACTCCCGCACGACCGGCATCAGCAGGGACACGGTCGCCGCGTTGACCGTGCCGACGCGCACCATCCGTCGGATGCGGTGCTGTTCGCCCGCTGCCGCGCGCAGCCGGTCCACCGCGTCCAGGATGTCGACGATGTGGGGCAGCAGCTCCTGCCCCGCCGCGCTCATCGTCGCTCCGGAGCGCTTGCGTTCCAGGAGATCGACGCCCAGTTCGCGTTCCAGATTTCGTACGGTCTCACTCAACGCGGGCTGGGAGAGCCGCAGTTCCTCCGCCGCCCGGCGCAGCGAACCCAGCCGGGTCACGGCCGCGATGTATTCCAGCTGTTCCGTCCGCATGGCGAAAGAATGGGGGCGCATTCCCGGCCTGTTCAAGGGTTTCCCTGTCACATGTTCGTGAAATTCAATGGTCCGTCATGCGGGAACGGTCGGGTTTTCCTTGACGGTGGCGACCGAGGGCTGCCACGATCGACGGCATGACGAAGCGACTGGACCTCACGCGGCGACGCCACGTCGACCTCGCGCGCGTTTCCAGCGCCTCCTGTCGCGTCGCGGCCTGATCCGTCCGATCCGCCGCCCGTTCAGCACGTCGCAGCCGCCTCCGGAGCCATCGCGCGTGCTTTTCCCCCGCACCGTCTGAACTCCGCGCACTTTCGCGCTGAGTGAATTCGGCGCGCTCGCACACCTGTCTCGCACACCTGTCTCACACCCCTGACTTGCACACCTCCGCATTTCGCAACAGGAGTTCCGCATGCCCGCAGATCCCGTGAAATTCGCCTACTGGGTCCCCAACGTCAGCGGCGGCCTGGTCACCAGCACCATCGAGCAACGCACCGACTGGGGATACGAGTACAACCGGGAACTCGCTGTCCTCGCCGAGAACAACGGCTTCGACTACGCCCTCAGCCAGGTGCGTTACATGGCGAGCTACGGTGCCGAATACCAGCACGAGTCCACCGGCTTCAGTCTCGCGCTGCTGCTGGCCACCGAGCGCCTGAAAGTGATCGCCGCCGTCCACCCCGGGCTCTGGCACCCGGGTGTCCTCGCCAAGTTCGGTGCGACCGCCGACCATCTGTCGAACGGCCGCTTCGCGGTCAACGTGGTCAGCGGCTGGTTCAAAGGCGAGTTCACCGCCCTCGGCGAGCCCTGGCTGGAGCACGACGAACGCTACCGCCGCTCCGAGGAGTTCATCCGCGCCCTGCGCACCATCTGGACCGAGGATCACGCCGAACTCGCCGGTGACTTCTACCGGTTGCGCGACTTCTCGCTCAAACCCAAGCCGCTGAACACACCGGAGCGTCCGCACCCGGAGATTTTCCAGGGCGGCAACTCCACCGCCGCCCGCGCCATGGCCGGCCGGGTCTCCGACTGGTACTTCTCCAACGGCCGGAACCACGACGGGGTCGTCGAACAGATCACGGACGTCCACCGGGCCGCCGCCCTGGCCGGCCGCAGGCCCCCGAAGTTCGGCCTCAACGGATTCCTCATCGCCCGCGACACCGAGGCCGAGGCCCGCGACACCCTCCGGGAGATCGTCGCCAAGGCCGACTCCGAGGCCGTCGAGGGCTTCGGCGCAGCCGTCAAGCAGGCCGGCGGGTCCACGGCCGACGGCAAGGGCATGTGGCAGGACTCCACGTTCGAGGACCTGGTCCAGTACAACGACGGCTTCCGCACCGGGCTGATCGGCACCCCGGAGCAGATCGCCGAGCGGATCGTCGCCTACAAGCGGCTCGGCGTGGACCTCCTTCTCCTCGGCTTTCTGCACTACCACGAGGAGGTCGAGTACTTCGGCCGCCGCGTCCTGCCCCTGGTGCGCGAACTGGAGGCGGCCCTTCCCGCCGCCACCGACTCCGTGCCCGTACGCGTCTGACCGCCCCCCACCCACGAACACCGTCGCGAACACGCCGACGAGAAAGGCCGAACCGATGAGCACCGCCACACCCACCGACTGGCAGGTCCGCCCCGCTCCGCGCACCGCCGAGGACTGGATCGCCCGCGCCGCGGCCGTCGCCGCCGTCCTCGCCACGGACGCCGCCGCCCGCGACCGTGCGGGCGCCACTCCGTACGAGGAGGTGCGGCTGCTGAAGGACTCCGGCCTCGTCACCTTGCTCGGTCCGGTCGAGCACGGCGGCGGAGGTCAGAACTGGATCACCGCCTACCGGGTGATCCGGGAGATCGCCAAGGCCGACGGTTCCCTCGGCCAGCTCCTCGGCTACCACTACCTGTGGAACTGGGCGGCCCGGCTGGTCGGCACCCGTGAGCAGTGGGAGTACGTGGAGGCGGAGGCCGCCCGAAACCGCTGGTTCTTCGGCGGCGCCGTCAACCCGCGCGACCGGGACGTCGTGGTCACCGAGGACGGCGACGACCTGGTCTTCACCGGCCGCAAGTCCTTCTCCACCGGCAGCAGGGTCTCCGACGTCACCGTTCTGGAGGGCATCCTGGAGGGGACCGACCAGCACGTCTTCGCGATCGTGCCCTCGGACAGCGCGGGACTGACCTTCCACGACGACTGGGACAACATCGGCCAGCGGCTCACCGAGAGCGGCAGCGTCACCATCGACGGGGTCCGCACATCCTGGTCGTCCGCGGCCGGATACGTCGACAAGGAGTTCCGGCCGCGCGTCTACAACACCCTCAACGTCCCCACCATCCAGCTGGTCTTCGTCAGCTTCTACCTCGGCATCGCGGCAGGCGCGCTGGAGACGGCGGCCACCTACACCCGTACCAGGACCCGGCCCTGGCTGCACGGCGGCCACGACCGCGCGGTCGACGAGCCGTACGTCGTCGACACCTACGGCGACCTCACCGCGAAGCTGTGGGCGGTCGAGGCCCTGGCCGACGCCGTCGCCGCCGAGGGACAGAGGCTGCACGACGACCCCGACGCGGTCACCGAGCAGGCGCGCGGCGACTTCGAGGTGCGGGTGGCCGCGGTCAAGGCCCGCGCCACCGATACCGCCCTGGAGATCGCGAGCCGCGTCTTCGAGGTGACCGGCGCCCGCTCCACCACCACGGCCGAGGGACTCGACCGGTTCTGGCGCGACATCCGCACCCACACGCTGCACGACCCGGTCGCCTACAAGCGCCGGGAGGTCGGACGCTGGGTCCTCGAGGGTGAACTGCCCGAACCCACCTGGTACTCCTGACGCCCCGGGGGCGTCCGCGGGTCGCGGACGCCCCCGCCTCCCGGCCTCCGCGCTTTCTGGGTCTCCGGGCTCCTGAAAACCTCGCGGAGCCCGCGTGAGCCCTGAGTCGTGAGCCCCGAGCCTTCCGCATCCCGAGATTTCCGAAAGAGGACCCATGGCCACCGTCCTGTCCGTCTCCGGCAGTCCCTCCGCCTTCTCCCGTACCAACAGGCTGCTGCGCCACCTGGACCAGCGGCTGACCGCGCAGGGGCACGAGGTGATCCCGCTCGATGTGCGCACCCTCCCCGCCGAGGCGCTGCTCGGCGCGGACCTCCGCCATCCGGCCGTCGTGGAGGCCGCCGAACTGTTCGCCCGTGCCGACGGCGTGGTCGTCGGCACTCCCGTCTACAAGGCGTCGTACTCCGGTGTCCTCAAGGCGCTCCTCGACCTGCTGCCGCAGTACGCGCTGACCGGCAAGACGGTGCTGCCGCTGGCCACCGGTGGCAGCACCGCCCACGTCCTGGCCATCGACTACGCCCTGCGCCCGGTCCTGAACTCCATGGGCGCGGCCCACATCGTGCAGGGCTGGTTCACCCTCGACAAGGACATCACCGTGCACGACGACGGCTCGCTGGCCATCGCCCAGGGCACCGCCGAGGCCCTCGCCCAGGTGGTCGACCAGTTCTCGGCGGCCCTGCGCCCCGCCGCCCCGGCGACACTGGCGGTAGCGAGTTGACCGGGGGCACCGCACACGTCATCGCCGACGACGCGGAAGCGCTCGCCGTCGCCGCCGCCCTGGCCCAGGAGTTCCGCGCGGAGGCCTCCGCGCGCGACGCCGAACGCCGGCTGCCGCGTGCAGAGGTGGACCGGCTCGCCTCGTCCGGTCTGCTCGCCGTCACCGTCCCGGCCGAGTACGGCGGGGCGGACGTGAGCCAGGAGACCCTGGCGGAGATCTTCCGGCTGCTGGCCGCGGCCGACGCCAGTCTCTCCCAGATCCCGCAGAGCCACTTCGTCTACGTCAATGTGATTCGCCGTCATGGAACCGACACCCAGCGCACGTTCTTCTTCGCGGAGCTGCTCGCGGGCCGTCGCCTCGGCAACGCCCAGTCCGAGGCGGGCACCCGGCACGTCCAGGACATCCGCACCCGCCTGGAGCCCCGGCCGGACGGTTCGTACGTCCTCAAGGGCGTCAAGCACTACGCCACCGGAGCCCTCTTCGCCGACTGGATCCCCGTCCTGGCCCGCGCCGAGGACGACAACCTGCACGTCGCCTTCGTTCCGCGGGACGCCCCGGGCCTCACCGTGACCGACGATTGGGACGGCATGGGGCAGCGGACCACGGCCAGCGGCACCGTGCGCCTGGACGGTGTCCCGGTGGCGGTCGGCCACCTCTTCCCGCACCATCTCACCTTCCGTGGCCCTCAATTGCACGGAGCGAATGCCCAGTTGCTGCACGCCGCGATCGACGCGGGGATCGCCGGGGGAGCGCTGGCGGAGGCCGCCGAGTTCGTCCGGACGAAGAGCCGTCCCTGGTTCGAGAGCGGCTTCGACGCCGCGGCCGACGACCCCCTGCTCGTCCAGCGGTTCGGCGAACTCGCCATCCTCGTACGGGCGTCGGAGGCGTTGCTGCGGGAGGCCGCCCGCTCCGTGGACACCGCCCGCGCCGCTCTCACCGACACCTCGGCCGCCGAGGCGTCCATCGCGGTGGCCGCCGCGAAGGCGCACGCCGCCGACACCGCGGTCGAGGTGGCCGGCGCTCTCTTCGAACTCGCCGGTACCCGCGCGGCCCTCAACTCCTCGAATCTGCACCGGCACTGGCGCGACGCCCGCACCCACACCCTGCACGACCCGGTGCGCTGGAAGATCCAGCACATCGGCCGGTACGTGCTGAGCGGGACGCTGCCGCCCCGCCACGGCCTGCTCTGACGAACGCATCTGATCGGAGACCTCGCGTGTCCCTCACCTTCCACTGGTTCCTGCCCACCAACGGCGACAGCCGCCACGTCGTCGGTGGCGGTCACGGCACCCCGGCGTCCGCCTCGGGACGGGACCGGCCGCCGACCGTCGCCTATCTGAGCCAGATCGCCCGTGCCGCGGAGCAGCTCGGCTTCGTGGGTGCCCTGACCCCCACCGGCGCCTGGTGCGAGGACGCCTGGCTGACCACCGCCATGGTCAGCCGGCACACCGAACGGCTGAAGTTCCTGGTCGCCTTCCGGCCGGGATTCGTCTCGCCGACCCTCGCCGCGCAGATGGCGTCCACCTTCCAGCGGCAGTCCGGCGGACGGCTTCTGCTCAACGTCGTCACCGGCGGTGAGAGCCATGAGCAGCGCGCTTACGGCGACTTCCTCGACAAGGAAGCGCGCTACCGCCGTACCGATGAATTCCTGCGGATCGTACGGGACCTGTGGGGTGGTGAGACCGTCAGCCTGGACGGGGAGCATCTGAGTGTGCAGAACGCGTCCCTGGCCCGGGTGCCCGACCCGGTGCCCGAGGTGTATTTCGGCGGCTCCTCGCCCGCCGCCGTGGAGGTGGCCGCCCGGCACGTCGACGTCTACCTCACCTGGGGCGAGCCGCCCGCGCAGGTCGCCGAGAAGATCGAACGGGTGCGGTCGGCCGCCGCCCGCGAGGGCCGCACCCTGCGGTTCGGTGTCCGGCTGCACGTCATCACCCGCGATACCGCCGAACAGGCCTGGTCCGAGGCGTTCCGGCTGCTCGACGGATTCGACCGGGAGACCGTGCGATCCGTCCAGGCCGGGCTCGCCCGAAGCGAGTCCGAGGGGCAGCGGCGCATGCTCGCCCTGCACGGCGGCAGCCGGGACGGGCTGGAGGTCCATCCCAATCTCTGGGCGGGTATCGGGCTGGTGCGCGGCGGCGCGGGCACCGCCCTGGTCGGCAGCCACGACGAGGTCGCCGAGCGGATCAAGGAGTATCACGCTCTGGGGATAGAGGAGTTCGTCCTCTCCGGCTACCCGCACCTGGAGGAGGCGTACTGGTTCGGTGAGGGTGTCCTGCCGCGCCTCGCCGCACAGGGGCTGTGGCGGCATCCCTTCCAGGAGGACGTGGAGCCCGCGGTCCCCGCCCAGGTGCCGTTCGCGCGATAGGGGAGGAAACGGCGAAAGGGGGCGTGGCGAGGCCTTTCGGGACGGCCAACCGGCCCTCTGTTAATGGGCAGTTGGCCATCCTGGACAGGTCATGGGGTCGGCCGGTCCGCAGACTTGACTGGTACAGACCAATGCGGTTGAGTGTGCCCGACACCCCCCACCACGGCCGCCCCCCCCACCCCGCGACCGGCCTCGCCGGCGCATGCGGCGAGACTCCGCTCCGGCATGTCCCCGCCCGGGAGCGGCCGTGTTCCGCATAGGAGTTGATCCCTTGTCGAGACGCCGCATCTCCTCCGTTCTGGCTGCCGTCGTCATCGCCGCCAGTGCGCCCGTGCTGCTCCCCGCCGCGACGGCTTCCGCCGCCCCCGCCTCGGCCGCCGCCGCGTGTTCCAGCTACCCGAACTGGGTCGCCGGACAGTGGTACAACGCCGGCGACGTCGTCCGCTACACCGACGGCCGGGCGTACGTCGCCGAGCACGGCAATCCGGGCTACGACCCGATCATCAGTACCTGGTACTGGGAGCCGTACTCCTGTGACAACGGCCCCGGAACACCGGTCGGGAACTTCGTCGTGTCCGAGGCACAGTTCAACCAGATGTTCCCGAACCGGAACTCCTTCTACACCTACAGCGGGTTGAAGGCGGCCCTGAGTGCCTACCCCGGCTTCGCCAACACGGGCAGCGACACGGTGAAGAAGCAGGAGGCCGCCGCCTTCCTGGCCAACGTCAGCCACGAGACCGGTGGTCTGGTGCATGTGGTCGAGCAGAACACGGCCAACTACTCGCACTACTGCGACTGGGGGCAGCCGTACGGCTGCCCGGCCGGTCAGTCCGGCTACTACGGGCGCGGGCCGATCCAGCTGAGCTGGAACTTCAACTACAAGGCCGCGGGCGACGCGCTCGGCATCGATCTGCTGAACAACCCCTGGCTGGTGCAGAACGACGCGTCCGTCGCCTGGAAGACGGCCCTGTGGTACTGGAACACCCAGTCCGGTCCCGGCAGCATGACGGGGCACAACGCCATGGTCAACCAGGCCGGTTTCGGCCAGACGATCCGCAGCATCAACGGCTCCCTGGAGTGCGACGGCCGCAACCCGGCGCAGGTGCAGAGCAGGGTGACCACGTATCAGCAGTTCACCCAGATCCTCGGAACGTCACCCGGCGGCAACCTGTACTGCTGACGCAGGACCGCGGGGCATGGTGTCATGCTCCTGACCATCCGTGACCTGGCCGCGTGCCCTCGCGCACGCGGCCATCCTTTCGGACGAAGGACACCCACCATGCGCACCCCCCACGTCCTGCTCGCCACGGCCACCGCTCTTCTCGCGGCGGTCGTGGCACCGACCCCCGCGGCCGGAGCCGACGCGGTACCGGCGCCCGGCACCTTCTACGTGCAGAGCGCGGCCACGGGACTGAACGCGGCCGGCAACGCCGGATCCGTCGAGCAGCACCGGCCGCGCGGCAACGAGGACCACCAGCAGTGGAACCTGCGCCCGAACGGCGCCTCCTCCCTCCTGGAGAACACGGACACCCCGGGCGCCTGCCTGGGCCGCGTCGGCGACCAGGCCAGGACCGTCCCCTGCGCGAGCGCCGAGGCGGCCTGGGACATCACCCCCGCCGGTGCCGACCGGTACACACTCGGCGCACCCGGCACCGACCGGCGCCTCACGGTCGCACCCAGACCCTCCGGCGCCAACCATCCCGCCCAACTCGCCCTCTCCGCAGGCTCCTCGGACCTCGCCCACTGGTATCTCACCCCGGTCTCTCCCGTCACCCGCCCCATGCCGCCCCAAGGCAGCCGCACCCTGGACCAGATCACCTTCCTCACCTCGCACAACGCCTACGCCAACGGAGTCGACGGCGGCTTCGCCCCGCCCTTCGTCAACCTCTTCCCCAACCAGACGCGAGGCATCGAACGCCAACTCGCCGACGGAGTACGCGGATTCATGCTGGACATCCACCAGACCCCGGACGGCGCGATCCTCTGCCACAACAGCTGCACCCTGGTCAGCAGGCCCGTCGCGCTCTGGGTCGACATCCAGCGCATGGTCGACTTCCTCGAGACCCACCCCGACCAGGTCGTCACCGTGTTCCTGGAGGACTACGTCGACCCCGGTGTGCTGCGCGCCGAACTCGCCCGCGTCAGCGGCCTGTCGGATGTGCTCTACCGGCCGGACCGCAGCGGCGTACGGGAGAACGGCTGGCCGACGATGGCGGACCTGACCGCGGCCGGAAAGCGACTGCTGATCTTCAGTGACCACAGCCGCTCCGCCGATCAGTCCGCGGGGCTGACCCGGGACAGCTTCGGCGTCATGTACCAGCGCGAGTGGACCGTCGAGAACCACTGGTCCATGGGCTCGGGCGTCGGCGCTTCCGACTGGTCCTGCTACAGCCGCTGGTACGACGTCGGTGCCGACATCCCCCTCACCCGCACCGAACCGGGCTTCCGCCCCCTCTTCGTCATGAACCACTTCCGGGACACCCCGATGGCGAACACGGCCGGTACGGACAACGCCAAACTCGCCGACCGCGCCCGCAGGTTCTGCCAGCCCGCCGCCCGCAAGAAGCCCAACTTCCTCGCCGTGGACCGCTACGACCTCGGCAACCCGGCGGCCGCCGTCGCCGACCTCAACACGTACACGTATCCGTAACCCGGGGCGGAACAAGGAGGGCTGCTGCCGCGCCGGGTCCGGCGCGGAAACAGCCCTGGGGCGTGTTTCGAACGTAGCGCCGGCCGCCCGGAGGGCGGGCCCCGCGGTGTCATGGGGGTCCCCCCTGCTCGAGCGGAGCCGAGAGCTTGGGGGAGCGTGCGATCGCACGGCGGAGGGTCGCCCGCGTACCGGGCGTACGCGGGCGATCCCGACAACGCGGCTGGGGGTCCCTCCTGCTCGAAGAGCTTGGGGGAGTGCGTGCCGGACGCCGCGGGGCAGGCGGGACTTTCGAAACACGCCCTACATCAGCCAGATTCCGTCCCGCATGAGCTGCCGCTCCGGCATTTCGTGCACCTCGTGCCAGGCTTGCACCGCCCGGGGGCGCACCCGGAAGAACGCGTAGCCGGCCCGGTCCGTGCGCGGATCCCAGCCGGTCTTCTCCCGGAACGCCTCCGCCGCCACCGGCGGCACCTCCCGTGCGTCGTACGTCTCCACCACGCCGTCGATCAGGACGACGTCCCGCGTGTCGCCGAACGCCAGCCGGGTCCGGCCGCCCTCCCGCAGATTGCGGCCGGTGGGGTTGGCGGGCCGGGTCGCCAACCAGACGGCCTCGCCGTCCCACGCGAACCACAGTGGCACCAGACAGGGCAGTCCCTCGGCGTCCGCCGAGGCCACCCAGATGTCCGTCTCCCGTTCCAGGCGGTCCAGAACATCAGTTCTGCGCTGCTCCCGACTCCGCTGCGGTGACTCGGTGATCTTCATGTGCGGACGGTAGCCGGGCGATCCGTCCGGACGCCTCGGACCGGAGTCGTAAGTCTTCGGGCCCAGGTCCTCGGCGCCGCCGGGAGGGGGATTGGCGCCTCCTTACGTTTTACGTATAACCTCTGCCGATCGATCCCACCCCGAAGAGGTCCCGATGAGACGTGTCGCCCTGGTCACCCTGGTCGTCGACGACTACGACGAGGCGATCCGCTTCTACACCGAGGCCCTCGGCTTCCGGCTCGCCGAGGACACCCTCCGGCCCGACGGATCCCGCTGGGTCGTCGTCGAACCGGACGCGGGCGGCACCGGCACCGGCCTGCTGCTCGCCCGTGCCAAGGGCGACGGCCAACGCCCCAGGATCGGTGACCAGACCGGCGGGCGCGTCGGCTTCTTCCTGCACACGGACGACTTCGCCCGCGACCACGCCCGGATGACAGCCGCGGGCGTGACCTTCCTGGAACACCCGCGCCACGAGCCGTACGGCTCGGTCGCCGTCTTCCAGGACCTGTACGGCAACCGCTGGGACCTGCTCCAGCCCGCCGACTGATCCCGCACACCGGCATCGCCACCGATTCCGCTCCCCCTTCCGGCGCCGATTCCGCCACCGACACCGAACCGCTGAGGAAAGCACCGCCCATGACCGCGCCCCGCATCACCCCCGACACCCTCCGCCGGCTGCCCAAGGCCGTGCTGCACGACCACCTCGACGGCGGACTGCGTCCCGTCACCGTGGTGGAGCTCGCGGAGACGGTCGGCCACACCCTGCCCACCACCGACCCGGACGAGCTCGCCGCCTGGTACGTCGAGGCCGCCGACTCCGGTGACCTGGTGCGCTACATAGCCACCTTCGAGCACACCCTCGCCGTCATGCAGACCCGCGAGGGACTGCTGCGCACCGCCGAGGAGTACGTGCTCGACCTCGCCGCCGACGGTGTCGTCTACGGCGAGGTCCGCTACGCCCCCGAGCTGATGACGAAGGGCGGACTGACCCTGCCCGAGGTGGTCGAGGCCGTGCAGGAGGGCCTCGCGGCCGGTATGGCCAAGGCCGCCGCCGCGGGAACGCCGGTGCGGGTCGGGACGCTGCTGTGCGGCATGCGGATGTTCGACCGGACGCGGGAGATCGCCGGCCTGGTGGTGGCGTTCCGGGACGCGGGCGTCGTGGGCTTCGACATCGCCGGCGCCGAGGACGGTTTCCCCGCCGCCGATCACCTGGACGCCTTCGAGCACCTGCGCCGCGAGAGCGTGCCGTTCACCATCCACGCCGGCGAGGCCCACGGCCTGCCCAGCATCCACCAGGCCCTCCAGCTGTGCGGCGCCCAGCGCATCGGCCACGGCGTGCGGATCACGGAGGACATCCCCGACCTCGCGGCCGGCAAGCTCGGCCGGCTCGCGGGCTGGGTCCGCGACCGCCGTATCGCGCTGGAGATGTGCCCCACCTCCAACCTCCAGACCGGGGCCGCCGAATCGATCGCCACGCACCCCATCACCGCTTTGAAGGACCTCGGCTTCCGGGTCACCCTCAACACGGACAACCGGCTGGTGTCCGGTACCACGATGACCCGTGAGATGTCCCTGCTGGTGGAGCAGGCCGGCTGGACCGTCGAGGACCTGCGGACCGTCACGGTGAACGCCGTCAAGAGCGCGTTCCTCCCGTTCGACGAGCGCAACGCCCTCCTCAGGGACGTGGTCCTGCCCGGCTACGACTCCGTGCGCTGAAGCAGCCCCCGTACATAGGCGGCCTGTCCGGCGTGCTGGAGATCGTCGGACAGGACGCTGACCAGGCGCACCCCCAGGCTCACCGGCGGATCCCAGCGCTCGTCCACGACGCGCTCCAGGTCCTTGGCGGCCAGTGCGTTCAAGGCGTCCAGGGTCTGCTCGTGCACCGCGTCGTAGTAGCCGGTGAGGAGGCCGCCCGCGTCGACCCGTACCCCGGCGACCCGCTCCGGGGTGTGGCCGTACCCGGTGTCGTGGCGGGGCAGGCCGAGCGCGAACCGCTTCTCGAAGCCCTGGGCGAGCCACACCTGGTCGAGCCCGAAGGCGTCCGCGACGTGGTCGTCCTGGATCCGGGTGAGGTGCCAGACCAGCCAGGTGACCGAGTTGGCTCCCGGGGCCGGCGGAGTGTTCAGGGCGTCGGGGCCGAGCCCGGTCACGGCGGCGTGGACCTCTTCGCGGATCCTGCCGTAGCCGTCGATGAGGATGTCCTTGGCAAGCATGGGACCACCGTTCCTATTCAGTGAGCAGAAGTGAGTCCTGGACCCACTCTCGCTCACTGCGGACATCCCGAACGGTGTTGGGTGTCCTGGTCGCCCGCGTTCGTTCCGCGTCCGGCGGCACGGATCGTGTCCGTGGTCCGGGAAGGCGGCGGCGGGGTCCCTCACGCCCGGGGGTATCCGGTCCGGTCTGGACGGTCCGATGCCCGCATCCATCGCTCCGGTGGGTGCGGGGCGGTGCCGTCCGACGCCGGAGCGGATAGCCCTGGGCGCGTCGTGCGATCGCCACGGCGGCTGCGTCGATGGGGGTGCCCCCTGCTTGAGCGCAGTCGAGAGCTTGGGGGAGGGTGGTCTTGCGGGTGGTGCTGGTGAGGGGTTTCTGCCAGTGCTGGGCGCCCCACTTCGAGGTGTAGGCCGGATCCACGGCGACGACGGTGATCCCCGTCCGGTCGGCCATCGAAACCAGGCGGGCGCGGAGCCGGCCGGTGGGCAGGCCGGAGACCAGCCGCCTAAACCGCCTCTTGCGGCCGTGTTTCTCGCGGGTCTTCTCGGCGGTGAAGTCCAGGTCCTCCACGGCGATCGCCTTGGCACCGCAGGTGAGGGCCCAGTGCAGGAGTCGGGTCAGGGCGTGGCGGACCTGGGCGTCACGGTGCTCGGCGGTGCCGGACAGGTCGTAGGAGAAGCGGCGCGGGTTGCCGGTCGGGTTGCCGTGGGCATCCAGGCGCCAGGCGGCGAGGTGGTCGGCGTTCAGGTCCACCCCGATCACCCCGTGCGCCAGCGCCGCCGCCAGGGGCACCGCCGGGGATGCGGGGGTCTGCCAGGAGGCGGTCACATACCAGCGTGCCCGGGCCGGGTCGTGGTGGATGCGGTAGGCGACAGCCCGGTTCGCTGCCACCCGGTCGGCCCACTCCGGCCCCCGGTGCGCGAAGCGGATCCGGCCGGTGAGCACGTACCGGCCGTGCGGGGCATTCGCCAGCCCGGACAACGGGGCAGGAAGCCGGATACTCACCTCACCGTCCGGGCTGATGCGGATGGTCTCGTTGCCGTAGCGTTTCCCGGACTCGCCGTCCGCCTGCAGAAACCAGCGTTCCGCCTCCCAGCGTGCGCGCCACCGGTCCTGGGTGAGTTGTGCGGCGGGCAGATGATGCCGGGTGCGGGCCAGGCGCTTGCCGCCGCGTACCACATGCACCCGCCCGGCCTCCCAGTCGGCGCGCTCCTGCGCCAGCCGGTCCTCCAGCGCCCGCAGGCGGCGGGCCTTGGCGTGCCATTCCCGCCTGCTGCGGTAACCGCCGGGGGCCTTCCGCGTCCCCTTCTGGCCAAGCGGCAGCGACAGCCGGTGCCGCAGCATGTGGACACCCGCCTGAAGGTTCTGGAGGTGGGCCAGCGCACTGCGCCGGGCCAGCGCCCACTGGTCATGCGTGGCCTTCGTGATCGCGCCCGCCCAGCGGGCCGAGGAGAGGGGGGTCAGTTCCCGCTTGCGCACCGCCCACGCTCCGGCGTCGTGCTCGAGGCCGTTGTGGCAGCGGGTCTTCAGGTCACGGGAGGCCAGGGTGCCCAGATGCGCGCCCACCCGACGCAGCACCTCCTCATCGACGGGAGTCAGCTGCCCCAGCCGGGTACGCACCGCCACCCCCGACGGGCCGGGCACGACGAACGGCGCCGCGACCTTCCGCAGACCACCCACTCCCGCACCCCCGTCGCCGACCTCGACAAACCCGATCACTCCACCCAACGAGCGCCACCTGCAAAGGTCACACATTCGACGGGCAAACCCCTATTCCATCGCCTGGATGTGACCGCACACGCCATCTCAGCCGCAGTCCCCACGCTCACCCACACATGCCAGAGCACACTCGCACTCAGTCAAACCCCAGCAGTTCCCAACCCTCGCGCATCCCAACGCCGGTCGCGCCCCGTTCCGCACGCCCCGCCGGACGTGCGCCGCCCTTCTCCGCGCGCCGTCCGCTACGACCGCCCACCGTCCAGCAGGGCCATCAGCGCTCGCGCCGCCGGGCTGGTCGCCTCCTCGGGCGGGACCAGCACCACACTCTCGTACACCGACTCGCCGGTGTCCTTCAACGGCAGGGCGGTCAGCGCCGCGCGCTTGTGCCGGAAATGCTGGGGGACGACGGCGATGCCGAGGTTCTCGTCGACCAGGTCCAGCAGACTGTGCACGTCGTTCACCTCCAGAGCCACCGTGCGCCGTGCGCCGGCGTCGGCGAACGCGGTGTCGGTGGCGCGGCGCGGGCCCCAGTCGGGATGGAAGTCCACGAACACCTCGCCGCCCAGGTCGTGCGGGGTCAGCGGCGCCCCGGCGCGCGCCAGGCGGTGATCGGGATGGCAGAGCACGGTCATCGGCTCGCCGGTGAGGGGCACCGACCGCAACTGGTCGGGGTCCGTGGGGGTCCGGTAGGCGAAGGCCAGATCGAGGCGTCCCGCCGCGACCTCCTCCGCCAGCGCCGCCGAGCCCCCTTGCCGCAGCCGGATCTCCACGTCCGGATGGCGCCGCCGGAAATCGGCCAGCAGTTCCGCCGGGTGCACCCCGGCGATGCACTGCTCGGTGCCCAGGGCGAGCGTGCCGCGCAGTACTCCCTGGACCGCGGCCACCGCCTCGTGCGCCGCCCGCACCTGAGCCAGGATCCGCTCGGCCTCCACCAGCAGCGCCCGGCCGGCCTCGGTGAGGGTCACCCTCCGGGTCGTCCGTACGAACAACGGCGTCTGCAGCTCGCGCTCCAGGGAGCGGATCGACGCCGAAAGACCCGACTGGGAGACCAGCAGTCGCTCCGCCGCTCGGGTGAAGTGCCGGTCCTCGGCGACGGCGACAAAGTGCTGAAGGTGACGCAGTTCCATGATTGAGAAGCGTATTCGCTGAATTCCATCGGATTCCCCTGTTGGACCGCTGCCCGCGAACCGCGACAGAGTGGAGCCCGGTTCTGGTTCCACGGAGCCGGACGCCCATGTACACCCTGTGTGCCAACCCCTTGGAGTCGCGTTGTACACCCCGCACCCCGACCGTTACGCGGACCTGCCCTACCGGCGCACCGGACGCAGCGGGCTCAGACTTCCCGCGCTCTCGCTCGGCCTGTGGCACAACTTCGGTCCCGACCGTCCCGCCGAGACCCAGCGCGCCATCCTGCGCCGCGCCTTCGACCTCGGTGTCACCCACTTCGACCTCGCCAACAACTACGGCCCGCCCCCCGGTGCCGCCGAGTCCGCCCTCGGCGAGGCCCTGCGCGCGGACTTCGCGCCGTACCGCGACGAACTGGTGATCTCCACCAAGGCCGGCTACCTGATGTGGCCCGGCCCGTACGGCGAATGGGGCTCCCGCAAGTCCCTGCTGTCCTCGCTCGACCAGAGCCTGGGCCGCATGGGCCTGGAGTACGTCGACATCTTCTACTCGCACCGCTTCGACCCCGAAACTCCGCTGGAGGAGACGATGGGGGCCCTGCATTCGGCGGTCCAGCAGGGCAAGGCGCTCTACGTCGGCGTCTCCAACTACTCCGCGGAGCAGACCCGCGAGGCCGCCCGCATCCTGGGCGAGCTGGGCACCCCGCTGCTGATCCACCAGCCCCGCTACTCGATACTCGACCGGCGCCCGGAGGACGAAGGCCTGCTGGACGCCCTGGACGAGCTCCAGGTCGGCTCCATCGCCTACTCACCGCTGGAACAGGGTCTGCTGACCGCCCGCTACCTCGACGGCATCCCCGAGGGCTCCCGGGCCGCGAGCGACAGCCCGTTCCTGAACACCGACACCGTCACCGGTGAGCTGGTGGAGCGGCTGCGCACGTTGAACGAGATCGCCGGGTCCCGCGGCCAGAGCCTCGCGCAGATGGCGCTCGCCTGGGTCCTGCGCGGCGGGCGGGTGACCTCGGCCCTGGTCGGGGCGAGCAGTCCCCGGCAGCTGGAGGACAGCGTCGCGGCCACCCGCAACCTCGACTTCGACACGGACGAACTGGCCCGCATCGACGCGGTCGTCAAGCGGTAGGGCCGGCGTCCGGCAGATCGTTTCCGGCCGTGTCGTCGATGTCATGACGGCACGGCCGACGCCGTACCGGGTCCGCTTCGTGCCGTGCAGGGCGCCGCAAACACGCTATTTCGGCCAACCGGAGGGGCGAATATGCCAGGAGAGTGGCCGGAAAGGCGTGGTGACAGTGATTCAGCGGTGAACATACTCGACAACGAGAGCGCTTCACCCCGCGCAACGGCGCCCTCACGCACAGCACGCGACCCACCGGAGAACGAGCCCGGTCGGCCGACGGGCAACGCAACCGGGGGAGAGAATCGTGCACGACGAGTTCCTGTGCCACGTCACGGCGTACGGAGTCTGCGACGGCCGCCGCATCGGTGTACCCCTCGGCACGTACCGCGCCCCCACCCTGGCTCTCGCCCTGTGGTGGCTGCGCGACCGCGCCTCCTGGATCGCCGAGCGCCTCGATCCGCAGCCGGAGGCCGAACACTTACCCCCGGGCGCGCTCGTCCCCGTCGCCGACGGAGTACCCGACGTGCCCGCCGTGCTGCGTGCCTGGTGCGGCGATGTCGCTCACCAGGAGGAAATGGCCGAGGCTCTGGCCGCCGGACAGATGGTGCGCCTGGCCACCGGCGACGACACCACCGAGTACGAGCTCCTGGCCGAGTCCGTGGACGCCCTGCGGATGCAGCGCGCGGCCCCGGTCCTGGGCGTCCCCGTCGCCTGACCCGCGCCCCGCCCCGGCCCCATCCGCCACGTCAGGCACTCGAACGGGCCAATCGGTAGAATCCAGGCATGGTCGAGCGGCCGGTCGCACCGGAGCTCCTCGTGGAGACCGACAGCGGCTCCACCCTGATGAGCCCGGTCCGCGACTACCACGTCGGACGCGACCCGTTGAGCGACATCGTCATGGACGACGCCCGGGTCTCCTGGCACCACGCGGTGCTCCACCCCGGTGACGGCCACTGGACCATCGAGGACGAGCGCAGCACCAACGGCACCTACACCGACGGCCACCGCGTGCGCGTGAAGGACGTGGGCCCCGGCAGCGTCATCCGCTTCGGCAGCCCTCAGGACGGACCGAGCGCCGTCCTGATCGACCGGCCGCCGCCCGCCCCCGAACGCCTCTCCGCCGTGTCGAGCCCCGCCCTGACCGGCACCTACCGGCGGCCCACCACCGTACGGCCGCTGCCCACCCGCACCGTCCGCATCGGCCGCGCCGCCGACAACGACCTCGTCATCGACGATCTCGTGGTCTCCCGCTGGCACGCCGAACTGAGGGCACTGCCCGACGCGACGTACGAGATCGCCGACCTCGGCAGCCACAACGGCACCTACCTCAACGGCAGGCCCGTCACCAGCGCCCCGGTCGGCCCCGGTGACATCGTCGGCATCGGCCACTCCGCGCTCTGCCTCGTCGGCGACGAACTCCAGGAGTACGTCGACACCGGCGAGATCTCCCTCGACGTGCAGGACCTCACCGTCGTCGTCGACCACGGCCGCAGGACCCTGCTCGACCAGGTGTCGTTCCCGGTGGGGGAGAAGTGTCTGCTCGCCGTGGTCGGCCCGAGCGGCGCGGGCAAGTCCACCCTCCTCAACGCCCTCACCGGACAGCGCCCCGCCGACCACGGCACCGTTCTCTACGACGGCCGCGACCTCTACCGCGACTACGCCGAACTGCGCCAGCGCATCGGTCTCGTCCCGCAGGACGACATCCTGCACGACCGGCTCACCGTCCGCAGCGCCCTGTCCTACGCCGCCGAGCTCCGCTTCCCGCAGGACACCGCCAAGACCGAACGCCGCTCCCGGGTCGACGAGGTCATCCGCGAACTCGGCCTGGAACAGCGGGCGGAGCAGCCCGTGCACAGCCTCTCCGGCGGCCAGCGCAAACGCGTCAGCGTCGCCCTGGAACTCCTCACCAAGCCGTCCCTGCTGTTCCTCGACGAGCCGACCTCCGGCCTGGACCCGGGAATGGACCGCTCGGTGATGCACATGCTGCGCGCACTGGCCGACGACGGCCGCACCGTCATCGTCGTCACCCACAGCGTGCTCAGCCTGGACGTGTGCGACCGGCTCCTCATGCTCGCCCCCCAAGGACGCGTCGCCTACTACGGACCGCCCGAGGACACCCTCGCGTTCTTCGGATTCGAACAGTGGCCGGAGGCCTTCGAGGCCTTCGAGCGCGACCGGGACCGCGACTGGGCGGGCGACTACCGCGCCTCGCCCTTCCACGGCAGGTACATCGCCGACGCCACCGCCCAGCCCCGGCAGCAGACGGCCGGCCCGGTCGCCGTGGCCCCGCCGCCCCGGCCGCGCAGCCGCACAGCGCAGCTCGGCACCCTTGTACGCCGCTACACCGCCGTGCTCGGCTCGGACCGCACGTTCCTCGCCATCATGATCGCGCTGCCCTTCGTGATGGGAGCGATGGCCCGTGCCCTGGCCGGCGGCACCCTGACCCGGAGTACCGCGATGAACGCCCTGCTCATCCTGTGCGTCGGCGCCGTGCTCACGGGCGCCGCCAACGCCGTGCGGGAACTCGTCAAGGAGCGCCCGATCCACCGGCGTGAACGGGCCGTCGGCCTGTCCAGATCGGCGTACCTGATGTCGAAGATCATCGTGCTGGGCGCGATCACCGTGCTGCAGGCGGTGGTGCTCACCCTGGTCGCCCTGCTCGGGGTCGACCTCGACGCACCGGGCGGTGAAGGCGTGCTGATGCCACCCCTGGTGGAGATCACGGTGGCCGTGGCACTGCTCGGCTTCACCGCCATGATGCTCGGCCTGCTCGTCTCCGCGCTGGTGCGCAAGGAGGAGGTGACGATGCCACTGCTGGTGCTGCTGGCCATCGTCCAGGTCGTCTTCTGCGGTGCCCTGCTGAAACTGGACGGCGTGCCCGTCCTGGAGCAGCTGTCCTGGCTGGTGCCCTCGCGCTGGGCGTTCGGCGCGATGGCCGGCACCGTCGACCTGGCCGGGATCATCCCGGGGGAGAGCACCGCGGACCCGCTCTTCCAGCACTCCCAGGGAGTGTGGCTGCTCGATGTGGCGATGCTGCTGGTCCTCTCGGCGCTGTGCGCGTTCGCCGTGTCGCGGCTGCTGCGCCGCCACGAACCCGCCGTGATGCGGAGGTAGCCGGCTCATGACGACCCCGTCCACGCCCGGATTCCGGCCCACCCATGTCGTACCGGGCGACGGCATGCCGGCCTGGGAGGCGCCCGACCCCGCCGGGCCCACCGTCGGCCTCGACCCGCTGCTGCCGGTCCGGCTGGTCGAGCGGCGCGGGGACTGGGGTCAGGTGCTGTGCTCCAACGGCTGGTCGGCCTGGGTCGACGGCCGCCTGCTGGTCGCGGTGCCCCAGGACCCGCCCGCCTCCGAAGACCCCCTGACCCGCACCGCCGACCCCCGGCCGCTGCTGACCCGGGCCGAGGAGGCCCTGGCCGGCTACCGGGCGGCCGTCGAGGCACTGGCCGACGGCCGCCTCGACGGCGAGGGGTTCCGCGTACGCACCCGGGGGCTGCGCGTCGGCCTCGTCGTCGACGGGGAGTCCCTGTGGCTCTACGACTCCGACCAGGGCCGCTGGGTCTACACCGACGGCACCCGGCTGCACACCTACGCCGCCGACGATCCGCCCGCCGACGACCCGCCGCGCGCCCCCGGAGTCTCCGAGGCCCCCGACGCTCCCGACGCTCCCGAGGCCTCCGCATCCCCCGGACACGCCCCCACCCGGGTCGTGCCGGGCGAACCCACCAGGGCTGGATCCGCCGAACCCACCAGGGCCGTCGCCTCGGGCCCCTCCCCGGACCGTGACGTCCGATGACGCACGCCACCGGGCTGTTCGCCGGCCGGCCCTCCGAGCTGACGGGGCAGCAGGTCGCGGGCTACCGCCTCGAGCGCGAGATCGGCCGTGGCGGCATGGCCGTCGTCTACCGCGCCCGGGACCTGCGCCTGGACCGCACCGTCGCCCTGAAACTGCTCGCCCCGGAACTCGCCCGCAACGACGTCTTCCGCCGCCGCTTCACCCACGAGTCCCGCACCGCCGCCGCCATCGACCACCCGCACATCGTCCCCGTCTTCGAGGCAGGGGAGGCGGACGGCATCCTCTACATCGCCATGCGGTACGTCGAAGGCAGCGATCTGCGCCACCTCCTCGACCGTGAGGGACCCCTGCCGTCCGGTACCGCGCTGCGCATCGCCGTGCAGGTGGCCTCGGCGCTCGACGCCGCCCACGAGCACGGCCTGGTCCACCGGGACGTCAAACCCGGCAACATCCTGGTCGCCCGCGGCACCGACAGCGACCACCCCGAGCACGTCTACCTCACCGACTTCGGCCTGACCAAGAAGTCTCTGTCCCTGACAGGGTTCACCACGGTCGGCCAGTTCGTCGGCACGCTCGACTACGTGGCCCCGGAACAGATCTCCGGGCGTCCGGTCGACGCCCGCTGCGACGTCTACGGGTTCGCCTGCGTCGTCCACGAGACCCTCGCCGGCCATCCGCCCTTCCGCCGGGACGACGACATGGCCCTGCTCTGGGCCCACCAGTACGACGAGCCGCCCTCCCTGACCGCCGTACGCCCCGACCTCCCCCCGCAGACCGACGCCGTCCTGGCCAAGGCACTGGCGAAGAGCCCCGACGACCGGTACGCGTCCTGTCTGGACTTCGTCGCCGCCCTGCGCGCCGCCGTCACGGGGGGCGGCGCCACCACGACCACCCCCGAGGGACACCCCGCCACCCGAGTGGACCCGCGCGGAAACCGGAACGGGAGCACGGGGGGAGACCGGAACGGGAGCACGGATGGAGACGGGAGTGGGAACGCCGTCGAGGGCCGGAGTGGAGCCGCGCCGACGGACGGAGAGGCGGAGCGGGACGCGCCACAGCCACCGCCGGCCTGGGCGGAACCGGTGTTCGGGCCGGCGCGGACCTAGGGTCTTGGAGGAGCCCCTGCCCGGCGCCGCGCACCCGCCCGGTCAGCCGTCCGCCGCCCTCGGCCGGTCCGACCGGCCCCGGCGGCGCGTCCCCCGGGCCAGCAGCGCGCCCGCGAAGCCGGCGACCAGACCCCACAGAAGAGCCAGCCCCAGCGCGACCGGCAGACGCGGTTTCAGCAGGACCTGACCGGAGAGCCCCGTGTCCAAATCGCCGATGCCGAGCACGGACAGGCCGAGCCGGGCGGAGACCCGGCCGACCAGGCAGATCGTCAGGACCGCCAGTGCGAGCGCCACCGCCAGGTGCACGGCGTGCTGCCGGGCCCGGACCCGGGCCGGTGACAAGGCCGCCATCACGAACGCCACGGCCAGCAGCAGGACCGCGTCGGCCACCGGCAGCCACCACACCCCGGCGTCGTGCTCGGCGAGCGTGCTCAGGTTCAGCGCCGAGACGTCCTCGGTCCGCAGCACCTCGTCGAGGACGTGCGGCATGGGCAGCCCGAAGGGGCCTTCCACCCTGCCGTCCCAGGTGGCGCCCAGCCCGATGGTCAGCGCGAGCCAGGTCACGTTGGGCAGGCCGAGCAGGAGCACGGCGAACGTCTCCGCCGGACGCCCCCGCGTCGCCGCGACGACCAGCGCGATCACGGCACCGATGACGACGGAGGCGAGCAGCAGTTGCAGCACCGCGTGCGCGGCGGGCCGCACCGCCGTCTGGAACCGGAGCAGCCGGACCGGCAGCGGGGCGCCGCGCGACACCAGCAGGGCCAGCACCAGGACACCCGCCAGCCAGAGCAGGCCGACGAGAAGGGTCAGCGGCACATCGGCGGCGAAGCCGACCTCGGGGGAGACCCCGAACAGATCACCGAGATCACCCAGGGCATCTTCCCCGAGGGAGACCTCGAACGTGTGCCGGGCGGCGAACGCCAGGCAGAGCAGGACGATCAGCCACAGGGCGGCGATCCTCGCGGCCCACCCGGCAAGCTCCGGCGTCCCGGCGACGGCCCGGTGGCGCAACGGGCGCAGAAAGCCCCAGCCGATGAACAGGGCGCCGGTGAGAGTGACGGACAGCGGCATGACGGTCAGGCCGCCCTCCGCGCCGGCCAGGCCGCCCGCGTCGCCGGACAGGTCCACCGACCCGCCGACGGCAGTGACGACGGTCGTGGCGAGCACCCTGGGGAACGAACCGTCCGGGAGGCCCGTGGCACCGGCCGCCCACAGCCCGAGCGCGGCCACGAGGCCCATGGCGATCAGCCCGCCCAGCACCGTGACGAGAGCCTGCGCCCAGCCGTGGCGGGGGACCGCCAGGTCGGAGAGGGTGGGTGAATTCACCACTGCACGCTAAGCAGCCTCCGCACGGGGCGCCTGCCGGGAGGTCCGTCCGCGTCGGCTTGCGGCGGGCACGTCACCGGGGCACACAATGAACCCATAACGGAAGAATCGCCATACCGGTACTGACCTGGTGGTCATCTCCTGAAGCCGCGCTGGGAAGAAGGGCTCGTGACCGTCGAACCACCGTCCTCCGGCAGGCCCTCCGGGCCGCCCTCCGGGCCGCCCTCCGGGCCGCCCTCCGGGCCTCTGTCGGGTTCCTCCCCACCTTCGTCCTCGGGCCCGCCTCCGCCGCCACCGCCGGGTGGAGCGGGCGGGGGAGACGGTGGCGGCGGCACGGGGCCGTCCGGGCGAGGCCGGCGGCCGTGGTGGAGGTCCGTACCAGGCCTCGGGGTGCTCGTCGCGGCCATGGCGGTGGCCGTGGTCCTCGCCGTGGTGCTCACCCGCACCGACGGCGGATCCGAGGCGGGCGGCGGCGAGGTCTTCCTCCAGGCCGCGAACGCGACCGGCCCCGACCCGTTCACCGAGTCGACGGCCGAGGACGGCTCCGCGCCCCCCACGACCTCCGCCCCGCCCACCACCGGCGCCCCGACCACCGGATCGGCGTCCGAGTCCTCTCCGGCCACCGCGGTGCGCGGTGTCCGCGGTGGCGAACCAGGCCTGTACGGCGGCACCCGCGACGCCTCCAGCTGTGACGTGGAGCGGCAGATCAAGTACCTCCGGGAGGTGCCGGCGAAGAACGAGGCGTTCGCCTCGGTGGCCGGCGTCGAATCCTCCGAGGTCCCCTCGTACCTGCGCTCGCTGACCCCGCTGCGACTCCGGCTGGACACCAGGGTCACCAACCACGGATACCGCGACGGCGCCGCCACCGACTACCAGGCCGTCCTCCAGGCGGGCACGGCCGTGCTCGTCGACGCCCGCGGCGTCCCCCGGGTCCGCTGCGCCTGCGGCAACCCGCTGACCAAGCCGGTCGAACAGTCCGACCCCCGCTACACCGGCACCCCCTGGCCGGGCTACTCCCCCTCGAAGGTCGTCGTGGTCGACCCCGCTCCGCGGGACATCGAGAAGTTCGTGGTCCGCGACACCGACGGCGGCTGGTTCGAGCGGAACCAGGGCGACACAGGCGGCAAGGACCGCCCCGCGAAGCCACCGGACGGGCAGAGTCCGTCACCGGGCGACACGACCCCCTCGTCGCCGTCACCCGACACCTCCCCATCGGCCCCGCCGGCCACTCCGTCCACCCCCGGCTCCGGGCCGGCGACGGGCGAGGAGGATCCCCCCGGCGAACCACCGTCGAGCGATCCCGGGGACAGCGGCCCGACGACCGGCGAACCGCCGCCGTCCGGCCCCCAGGTACCGCCACCGGCCGAGTCCGGCACCACGAACGACGCACCGAACGGCACCGGCACCGGCGACAACGGCACGGGCGACCTCACGGGCAGCGCCACCTAGGGATTCACACTCGGGGATCCAGAGGAATGATCAGCCGGACCGGCCCTGGTCACGCGCTGCCCTGCGCCCCCGCACCACCAGAGCGTGGTCGCCCAGCCCCAGCAGCCGCGCGGCCGGCAGCTCGCCGATCGTCGTCAGGATCGCCTCGATACGGGCGGTGAGCGGATCGAACGCCGCGTCGAGCACGGTGCCGCGCTCCTCACCGTCCTCGGTGAGCACTCTGCGGCCGAGCAGATCGTGATGCGGCGGAGCCACGGCCGGAGCGGAGGACGGAGCCGCGATCAGCATGTCCGGGCCGACGGTGTCCAGGGCGTCCCAGGCCAGGACGGCGTCCCCGCGCAGCCGTCCGCGCCGTACCCGTACGTGCGTGACGGTGCGGGAGGCCGCGTCGACAGTCAGCGCCCGTACGACACCCAGACGGATCCCCTCGTCCGGGGTCAGTACCGGAAGCCCTCGCACCCGGGAGAACAGCATCACGGCAGGACGCCCGTCCGCCGGGCGTGGAACGCGCCGGCCCGTGCCACGAAGTCCGGCAGGTCGTCGGTGACATAGGCGGTGATGTGCGCGGGGACGACCAGAGACCGGCCGGAGACGGACACCGCCTCACCGTACGGTACGTACACCCGGTGCCGCCGGTGCTGCCGGTGCCTCGAACCCGGCACCAGCCCTCGGTGCGCGGCGAGCCGGAAGGCGACGATCCGGCCGCTGGTGCCGCCCTCGACCAGGACGTCGAGCACCGTGCCGAGCCGGTCGCCCTCGTCGGTGAGGACCTGCGCCCTGAGCAGCCGCCCGCGCAGGGCATCGCGGCGGGACACCGACAGGGGCAGGTCGCACAGCGCCTCCTTGTCGCGGACCATGACCGCGTGACGGCCGAGGGAGTGCGCCGCCGGCCAGGGCAGGTCCCGGGCCGGCGAGCCAGCCAGCAGGGTCCGGCTGGTGAGGGTGAAGCCTGTGATGCACCCGGCCTCGACGTCGAGGACGGTGTCCTTGACGTGGGCGACGGCATCGCCGCCCAGCGTCACCACGGGCAGCGTCGACAGGCTCCGCACCGCCAACAGCTCGCTCATCGGTCGCCTTCCCGTATGCCCGTCACCCGCCGTCCCCTCCTGTCGAGGTCGGGTTCCCGTTCTGTGGCGTGGCGAACACCGATCGGGGGACTGAGCAGCCGAACTCGGGGTACGTGCACCTGTGCAGATCGTCCGGCTCGTCCGGTCGGCCCGGCTTCGCAGAGAGAAGCACATGATCGATCACCTGGACGGGGCAGTGATACCGACTGGTTTCGACGTACCCGTGGAACCGCTACGGCGGGCAGCGCACTTCACCGGTGAGCCGGGATGCATCGCCGAGGCGCGTGCCTTCGCGTCGCTGTTCCTGGAGCAGCTCAGGACCGAGTGGTGCGCCACGATCGGCGAGCGGACCGACGGCGCGGCACTTCTGGTCGTGAGCGAACTGGTCACCAACGCCGACCGGCACAGCAACGGCCCGTACATCCTGGAGCTGGAGGGTACGGACGAAGCGATCACGGTCGCCGTCTACGACAGCAGCGGCACGCTGCCCCGCGTCTACCCCCGCGATCCCGAGCGCATCGGCTGCCACGGCCTGGAGATCGTGCAGGCTCTGGTGCGCGACATCCGCGTGGAGCGGGTACCGGTCGGAAAGTGTGTCCGCGCGGTGCTGAGCTTCGACGCCGGCTGAACGGCATCTGCCGGTCGGCGCGCGTTCCGGTCCGCACGTGCCGGACTCCGACACCCCCGCAGGACGGGATGCGGCTGGTGCCCCACCCCCGCGGGGGTGGGGCACCAGCCGCATCCCGTGTTCTGTGCCGTCAGGCGCAGCCGAGCTCGCCCAGCATGCCCTCGCGCAGCCGGCCGATGATCCGCTTGATCAGGCGGGAGACGTGCATCTGCGAGCACCCGAGCCGTTCGCCGATCTCCGCCTGGGTGGCCTCCTCCACGAACCGCATCCGGATGATCTCCCGGTCGCGGTCGCTGAGCTCGGCCATGAGCGGGGCGAGTGCGTGGAAGTCCTCGACGAGCCGCAGTCCCTCCTCCTCCATACCGATGAAGTCGGCCAGGACGGACTCACCGTTCTCGGGGCCGTCACCGGTGAGGGCGGCGTCCAGTGACGACGAGTTGTAGCCGTTCGCGGCCAGCCGGCCCTCGTTGACCTGCTCCTCGGTGATGTTCATCAGGGTGGCGAGCTCGGCGACCGTGGGCTCGCGGTCCAGCCTGCTGGCGAGCTCCTCACGGGCCTTGGCCAGTTCCACCCGCAGCTCCTGGAGCCGGCGCGGCACATGGACCGCCCAGGTGGTGTCACGGAAGAAACGCTTGATCTCACCGACGATGTACGGCAGCGCGAAGGAGGTGAACTCGACCTCGCGCGACAGCTCGAACCGGTCGATCGCCTTGATCAGACCGATCATGCCGGTCTGGACGATGTCCTCCATGTCGTCGCCACGGCCGCGGAACCGTCCGGCCGCGAACCGCACCAGCGACATGTTCATCTCGATCAGGGTGTTGCGCGCGTACTGGTACTCGTGCGTGCCCTCCTCCAGTTCCGCCAGGCGACGGAAGAACTGACGGGACAGCTCCTTGGCATCACGCGGAGCGACGGCCCGGGGGTTGACGACCCCAGGCAGGCTTCCGTCACCCGTCCCGGCCTCGGCCTCGGTGTTTCTGTCGATGACCTGCGCCTGCGACCGGATCACGGCGGTCTCCATTACCTCTCCCCACGAAAGTCCGATGGACATGTGCCTTGGTCCTTCGGGGTTGCGACTACCCAGCTCTATTCCGAACACTCCACCCGGCTTTCAAGAATCTTCACGGTGACGCGTGGTATCGCCTCCTTCACTCAGAGCGGAACGCCACTCCCTTCCCCTCGGGGCGAGGATTCCTACGCTGGAGGGGTGAGAAACCAAGCGCCCCTCGAGACCGGTGTCATCCCCCTGCGGCCCGCGCCCGCGCGCCATGCCGCCGCCCCACCGGCTCCCGCCGCTCCCACTCCCAAGGAGCCGCTCTGGCGCGACCTGGTCGGCGACGTGCTGCGCCGGGAGCGGCTCGCCCAGGAGCGGACGCTGAAGGACGTCGCCGACACGGCCCGGATCTCGATGCCGTATCTGTCGGAGGTGGAGCGGGGCCGCAAGGAGGCCTCCTCGGAGGTCCTCGCGGCCGCCGCCCGGGCCCTGGGCCTGGACCTGGGCGACCTGCTGTCGCGGGCCCAGGGAGAACTCGTCCGCATCGACGGCCGGCGGGCTCCCGCGAGCCGGAGCACGGCCCGCGCCTCGTACGACGGACTGTGCCTGGCCGCCTGACCCGGGCCGCGCCCGTGCCGGAGCCGGCTTAGGGTCTGCCGGAGAACAACATGCGGGTGGGCGGCGCGCTGACCTGCGACATCAAGTCCAGAAACCCACAAGTTGTTTCTCTGCACGCCCTTACGACCTCACCCGCGATAGCGAGCGGGCTCCCGACGCCCTGCGGCTTCGCCTCCGGCGTGGTCGCGGGTGAGGTCGTTACACACCCACGAGGCGCCGGCTCAGCACCTCGTCGGCCAGCCCGTACGCCACGGCCTCCTGAGCGGTGAACACCTTGTCGCGGTCCATGTCCGCCCGCAGTGTCGCCACGTCGTGGTGCGTGTGCCGGGACAGGACCTCCTCCACCTGGGCACGGATCCGCAGCATCTCCTTGGCCCGGAGCGACAGATCGGAGACAGTGCCCCGCTGCCCGCCCGTGGCCGGCTGCCCGAGGAGCACACGCGCGTGCTCCAGCACGAACCGGCGCCCCGCGTCCCCGCCGGCCAGGAGCACGGCAGCCGTGGACGCGGCCTGCCCGACGCAGTACGTCGAGATCGGCGCCTGCACGAACGCCATCGTGTCGTAGATCGCCATGAGCGAGGTGTACGAGCCGCCCGGGGAGTTGATGTAGACCGCGATCTCGTTCTCCGGGGCCGACGACTCCAGATGGAGAAGCTGTGCGATGACGACGTTGGCGACCCCGTCGTCGATCTCGGTACCGAGGAAGATGATCCGCTCGGACAGCAGCCGGCTGAACACGTCGTAGGACCGCTCGCCCCGCGGGGTGCGCTCGACGACGTTCGGAATCGTGTACGCCCCCATGGTCACAGCCCCGTCCTGCGTCGCGTCGCGGCCGGGCGGACGTCGTCGAGCGACTCCACCACCCGGTCCAC
Source organism: Streptomyces sp. P9-A2 (assembly GCF_036634175.1). Classification (NCBI taxonomy): domain Bacteria; kingdom Bacillati; phylum Actinomycetota; class Actinomycetes; order Kitasatosporales; family Streptomycetaceae; genus Streptomyces; species Streptomyces sp. P9-A2. The sequence goes on along the minus strand of NZ_JAZIFX010000001.1, from coordinate 389,030 downwards.
CATTCCGTACTCCCTGGCCTCCTCGGCCGTGAACCAGCGGTCGCGGTCGCCGTCCCGGGAGACGGTCTCCGCCGACCGGCCGGTGTGCTCGGCGGTGATCCGCTCGATCGTCCGCTTGGTGAACTCCAGGTTCTCCGCCTGGATCTCGATGTCGGCGGTGGTGCCGCCGATCCCGGCGGACGGCTGATGCATCATGATCCGCGCGTTGGGCAGGGCGAACCTCTTGCCCGGTGCGCCCACGCTCAGCAGGAACTGGCCCATGCTGGCGGCGAACCCCATGGCGAGCGTCGAGACGTCGTTGGGGATCAGCCGCATCGTGTCGTAGATCGCCAGGCCGGCGTGCACGGACCCGCCGGGACTGTTGACGTACAGGCTGATGTCGGTGCGCGGGTCCTCCGCGGACAGGATCAGCAGCTGTGCGCACACCCGATTGGCGGAAACCTCGTCGACCTGCGTCCCGAGCAGGACGATCCGCTGGGCGAGGAGCTGGGCGGCCAGATGGTCGTCGAACCGGGTCAAAGGGGTGTCGCCCTCCTCGGCCCGGGGCAGCGGGGCCGGCGGCCGGCCGGCGCCGAACCCGGCAGCGAGGCCGGATGCGCGTCCGGATACGCATCCGGTGATGGGTCCGGTGCCGGCTCCGGTGGTGAGTCCGGTACTGAGTGGAGACATCGGTGCTCCCGTGGGTGTCGGTGTGTGGCTGTCCGGTCGTGCGTGGGTGTGCCTGTGCAGTCCGTCGGTACGCGGCCGGTGCGACCGCGTGCCTCCACTCTCGACCGGCCGCGGGGACCCGCGGGGATTTCTCTGCCCGTGGCAGATTCGCCACGGGCAGAGGCCCCTCCCGGCCCCGGGGCCCGCGTTCCCGTGGTTGCTCCGCCGCCGGGCGATGAGTTCCGGAGCCCGGACCGGTCGATACGGATGACCGTGTTCCACGCCTCAGGAGGTATTCATGACCACCGACGGATTCACCACGTGTCTCTGGTTCGACGGCCGGGCCGAAGAGGCCGCGAACTTCTACGTGTCCGTGTTCAAGAACTCGAGCATCGGCCGGATCCTCCGGTACACCGAGTCCGGGTACGGCACGACGGGCTCCGTCCTCACGGTGGAGTTCACGGCCAACGGACAGAAGTTCGTCGCGCTGAACGGCGGACCCGAGTTCAAGTTCAGCGAGGCGGTCTCCTTCCAGCTCGACTGCGCCGACCAGGCGGAGGTCGACCACTACTGGGACAAGCTCATCGAGGGCGGCGGCGAGCACGGCCCCTGCGGCTGGCTCAAGGACCGGTTCGGCGTGTCCTGGCAGGTCAACCCGGTGCGGCTGACCGAGCTGATCAGCGACCCGGACCAGGAGAAGGCGGACCGGGCCATGAAGGCCATGCTGTCGATGGGCAGGCTCGACATCGCCGCCCTGGAGAAGGCCTACGCGGGCGAGTGACCAACGGTGCACGGTGGGGCGGGCGGTGGGACGCCCGCCCCACCGCCCGAGCTCTCGTCGCGTCCTGCGGGTGCCGCGACACCCGGTCCCGTCAGCGCGAGCGGGCGTGTTCCCCGACCACCCGGGTGATCTCCCGCGCCATGCGCAGAATGCCGGGCGAGCGGACCGGGCAGGGCTTGGGCGTCGACGTCGTGGGCGCCAGACAGAAATGCAGATAGTCGTCGTCCCGGTGCAGGGCTGTCCGGTCACGGTCCCGCTGGGTGCAGTACTCGGGATGGGTGCTCTCGTAGGCGTCGCAGGGCAGGTACTGCGCCCAGGTGTAGCGTGCCCCCGCCGGACTCACCGCCTTGCCCGCGTCGGCCAGGAGGTCGCCCGAGGCGGCGGCCCGCTCCTCGTAGAGCGTGTTCACCCGGCGGACCCGGTCGGGGGTGATCGGGTCCGGGCCCTGCAGTACCCAGACGATGCGCGGCGGTCGGGCCGCGCCGGCCGCGGCGATCTGCTCGGTGAGGCGCCGCGCGTCGGCCGCGTACCGCTCGAGGTACCGCTCACGGGCGGCGTCGTAGGTGATCCCGTCCATGCAGGGGGTGTAGCCCCAGGCATTTCCCCAGAACTGCAGCACCACGTAGTCCGGCCGCAGCGAGCGCACCAGCGCCGCCGCCTTGTCCGCCGCCGGGACCAGGGACTGTTCGGCCGAGCCCTCCAGGTAGTCGCACAGGGTGGTGCCCGAGTAGGGCGCGCCGGTGTACCGCGCGCGCAGCTCTTTGCGCAGTTCCCGCCCAAGGACCTCCTGGTTCTCCATCGCGAGCGAGTCGCCGAGGTACAGCACGGTGGGCGACTTCCCGGATCCGGCGCCGGACGACGACGTGGCACCGGGGGAGGGGGCCTCGAGGGAGGCCTTCCCGGAGGGATCCGTGCCGGGGGAGGCCACGGGCCGCTGGTGCGTGGTGGCCGACGCCTCGGGGGCGGCGGCCGGCGGCCCGGCGGACGGATCGGACGACGGGTCGCCGCACGCACCGAGCAGCACGAAGGCCAGCACCACTCCCGCGATCCACGGCTTACGCATACGTGAGACTCCCACCCCGCCCGGCCAGAACGGCACCCCAGGCAAGCACAGCCCGGCCCGGAGGGTAAGGCATGTTCAGGACAAGTTGTTCACCGCGGCTCGGGTGGCTCGGCGCGCGGGTGCCGGTCCGGGTGATTAGCGTGATAGGGAGGACCGACCACTCTCCGGAGAGGGCACGCCGTCATGGCCGTACAACCCGAGGGGACCCCCTGCTGGGCCGACGCGATGTTCAATGACGTCGACGGTGCCAAGAGTTTCTACGGAGACGTCCTCGGCTGGACCTTCGGCGGGTCGTCGCCGGAGCTCGGCAACTACACGCAGGCCTACGCCGACGGCAAGGCGGTGGCGGCCGTCGTCCCGCCCATGCCCGGCCAGGAGGGCCCGTCGCAGTGGTGCCTCTATCTCGCGGTCCGGGATGCCGCCGCCACCGCCGTCCGCGTCCGGGACAACGGCGGCGAGGTGCTGATGGAGCCGATGCGGGTCGGCGACTTCGGAACGATGTGCCTGGCCCGCGAACCCGGCGGCACCGTCTTCGGCCTCTGGCAGGCCGGCACCCACGAGGGCTTCGGGGCGACCGGCGTCCCCGGCGCGTACTGCTGGGCGGAGATCTGCACCCGGAAGCCGGAGAAGACCGACGTGTTCTTCCCCGCCGTCTTCTCCTACAGGTCGAGGCAGCTCGAGGACGAGGCGATCGACTTCCGGCTCTACGAACTCGGCCGGGAGACCGTGCTCGGCCGGATGGGTATGACGGAGGACTTCCCGCCCGAGGTGCCGTCGTACATGAACGTCTATTTCGCCGTCGAGCACTGCGACGAGGCGGCGACCAGGGCCACCGAGCGGGGCGGCACCCTGCACTTCGGGCCGATCACCACTCCCTTCGGCCGGTTCGCCGCCCTGAGCGACCCACAGGGCGCGAACTTCTCGGTGATCGACGTCACGACCATGAAGGGCGAGATGCCCGGCGCCACCGACGTGCCGAACGAGTGACCTGAACGTGCGGACCGCGCCGACACCCTGGATCACCCCGGGGAGCCGCTCCCCGGGGTGATCCAGGGCAGGCGCACCGAGTGGCCTGGCGCCCTGCCCGGCCATGGCATGATCGGGCGCATGCGTGAACGTGTTGTGGCCGCGTGCGACGGGGCTTCCAAGGGCAACCCCGGACCCGCCGCCTGGGCCTGGGTGATCGCCGACGCCTCCGAGACCCCGGTCCGCTGGCAGGCGGGCGCGCTCGGCAGAGCCACCAACAACGTCGCCGAACTCACCGCTCTGGAGCGGCTGTTGGCGGCGACCGACCCCGACGTGCCGCTCGAGGTCCGGATGGACTCGCAGTACGCGATGAAGGCGGTCACCACCTGGCTGCCCGGCTGGAAGCGCAACGGCTGGCGGACGGCGGCCGGCAAACCGGTCGCCAACCAGGAACTCGTCGTCGGCATCGACGGACTTCTGCAGGGCCGCTCGGTCGAGTTCCGCTACGTCCCCGCCCACCAGGTCGACGGAGACCGTCTCAACGACTTCGCCGACCGCGCCGCCAGTCAGGCGGCCGTCGTCCAGCAGGACGCGGGCAGCGACGCGGGCTCGCCCGAGCCGCCGCCCTCCCCGGACACTCCGCCCGCCGGTACCGCCAAGCGCAGGTCCACCGGGGCGAAGACGGCGTCCCGTCCGCGCGGCGGCTCCTCGAACCGCACGATCAAGGCGAAGTTCCCGGGCCGCTGCCTCTGCGGCCGGTCCTACGCGGCGGGCGAGCCCATCTCCAAGAACGACAGCGGCTGGGGCCACCCCGAGTGCCGCACGGCCGAGAGCGCCTGAGCACGGCCGGGACCGGTCCCGCGGGCCGCGGTGCGCAACAGCATCCTCGCCACGGCCGGAGTCCTGCGTAGACGCCCGCCCCGGGCAGGCCAGTGTCCGGAGCGGCAGCTCGCACGCCCGCCCGCGACGGATGACAGACTGACGCCATGGACGAGCGCACATTCGACAGGTCGGGTCAGCACGCCTCCGTGATCGGTCTCGGCACCTGGCAACTCGGAGCGGACTGGGGGGACGTCGACGACAAGCAGGCCCTCACGGTCCTGGAGGCCGCCGCCGAGTCCGGGGTCACCTTCTTCGACACCGCCGATGTGTACGGGGACGGGCGCAGCGAGCAGACCATCGCGTCGTTCCTGAGCGGACGGCCCGATCTGCACGTACTGGTCGCCACCAAGATGGGCCGCCGGGTCGAACAGATCCCGGAGAACTACGTGCTGGACAACTTCCGCGCGTGGAACGACCGCTCGCGCCGCAATCTCGGTGTCGACCGCGTCGACCTGGTGCAGTTGCACTGCCCGCCGACCTCCGTGTACTCCACCGACGAGGTCTTCGACGCCCTCGACACCCTGGTCGCGGAGGAGCGGATCGCCGCGTACGGGGTCAGTGTGGAGACCTGCGCGGAGGCGCTGGCCGCGATCGCCCGGCCGAACGTGGCGAGCGTGCAGATCATCCTCAATCCGTTCCGCATGAAGCCGCTGCGCGAGGTGCTCCCGGCGGCCCGCGCGGCGGGCGTCGGCATCATCGCCCGTGTCCCGCTCGCCTCGGGCCTGCTGTCCGGCAGGTACACCAAGGACACCGTCTTCCCCGAGAACGACCACCGCACCTTCAACCGGCACGGCGAGTCCTTCGACCAGGGCGAGACCTTCTCCGGGGTCGACTACACGACCGGCGTCGAGGCCGCCGCGGAGTTCGCCGCGTTCGCCCCCGAGGGATACACCCCGGCCCAGCTGGCCCTGCGCTGGATCGTCCGACAGCCCGGTGTCACCACCGTCATCCCCGGCGCCCGGTCGCCCGAGCAGGCCCGCGCCAACGCGCACGCCGCCCGGCTCCCGGAGCTGTCCGAGCAGACACTCACCGCGATCGACGAGTTGTACGAGCGGCGGATCAAGAACCAGGTGGAGGACCGCTGGTGACACAGCGGGCGGCAGCCCGGCGGTGAAGGACCGGGCGGGCGCCTGCCCGGTCACGGACCCGGTGGAAGCCGCCCGGGCGCGGCCGTGAGGCGGTAGGAGCCCCGGACGGTGGGCACCCGAGGGGAGAGGCGGGCCGAGGCCGTTTCTCCCCGCCCAGGAGGCGCACCGTGTCGCACACGCAGCAGGACAAGAGCGGGCGCAGAGGCCGCGACGAAACCGCGGAGGAGCGGGCGGACCGGATGTGGCAGGAGCTCATCCAGGAGGTCCGCGTCGCCCAGACGGGCGTCCAGATCCTCTTCGGCTTCCTGCTGACCGTCGTGTTCACGCCCAAGTACGAGGAACTGTCCGGCACCGACCAGACGATCTACATCGTGACGGTCGTCCTCGGCGCCTGCGCCACCGGTGCGCTCATCGGCCCCGTCTCGCTGCACCGGCTGGTGGCCGGGAGGAGGGTCAAACCGCAGGCCGTCCGGTGGGCCTCCCGGCTGACCCTGTTCGGCCTCGTCCTGCTGCTCGCCACCACCTGCGCCGCACTGCTGCTGATTCTGCGGGTCGCCACCGACGACGGCTTCGTCCTGTACCTGGTCGCCGGAGTGGTGGCCTGGTACCTGCTGTGCTGGTTCGTGCTCCCGATGTGGACCCGGTACCGGCACACGGCCCCGTGACGTGCGCGACCGCGGGTTCACCGGGCCGGGGGAGGGCCGGTGGCCCGCGGCTCAGCGGCCCGTGAGGACCTCCGTGAGGAAGTCGTCGAGGCAGGTCTCCTCGTTGTCGGGCGGGACCGAGCGGAAGGTGTCGCTCAGAAAGTCCCCGACCGCCCCGGCCCACGCGAACACCACCGCGTGGTGACGGCCGCCGTCGGCGTGGGGTTCACCGAGGAACTCCATCCGCAGCTCCCGCCCCACCCCTCTGGACTCCGGGCGAAGCCGCACGTCACCGGTCCCGACCGGGCGGGTGAGGCCGTCGGCGAGCATCTCGCGGTCGAGCTGCCAGCGCGCCAGGACCCGGCCGTCGTGGCTGAAGACCAGCGTGACCGCGAACGGGTCGGCGGGGTCGTAGCTCAGGTGGGCGAGCACGGGAAAGCGGTCCGTGACACCCGCCTGGAGCTCCACCACCAAAGTCTTGTGCACCATCGAGTTCACGAGAGGCCTCCTGGTCGTACCGGCGTAGAGCCCTCTCCTACCCCGAGGTCGCGGAGAATGCTCAGCCGTCCGGGGATTGATCCGCCTTGCTCCACCCCGCCCACCGGCCGGCCACCGGCCTTCGCCCGCCCACCGGCCGCCTGACGGTGCATCGCGTCCGGATGGTCGGGCAGGATCCATCCCATGACTGCTCACCCACTGCCCACCGACGCCCCCGCCGCGCTGGGCGTCGACGCCTCCGGTGTCCACGCCTTCCTCGACGCCCTCGACGACGCCCCGGACATCGAGCCGCACAGCCTGATGATCCTGCGCCACAGCCGGCAGGCCGCCGCCGGCTGGTGGGCTCCGTACACCCCCGAGCGGCCGCACCTGCTGTACTCGCTCAGCAAGAGCTTCACGGCCACCGCCGCCGCCCTCGCCGAGGCCGAGGGACTGATCGACTTCGACGCCCCGGTGATTTCGTACTTCCCCGAGTTCGAGGCGGACATCACCGACCCGCGCAGCCGGGCGATGCTGGTCCGGCACGTGGCGTCGATGGCGAGCGGCCACGAGACCGAGACCGTGGACGCGGCCTACGCAGCCGACCCCGCCGAACCGGTACGCGGGTTTCTGCTGCAGCCGCCCGACCGCGACCCCGGCACGGTCTTCGCGTACAACCAGCCCTGCACGTACACGCTCGCCGCGATCGTGCAGCGGGAGACGGGGCAGTCGCTCACCGACTGGCTGCGGCCCCGCCTGCTGGACCCGCTCGGCATCGGCGAGGCGCTGTGGCAGCGCGACCGCACCGGCCGTGAGCTCGGCTTCAGCGGGCTGCACGCCACCACCGACGCGATCGCCCGGCTCGGACTGCTGTACGCCGACGACGGGATGTGGGACGGCAAGCGCCTGCTGCCCGAGGGATGGGTCGCCAGGGCCTCGCGTCCGCGCATACCGACCGCCGGGGCCATGGGGAAGACCGGCCGGCAGGACTGGGACCAGGGCTACGGCTTCCAGTTCTGGACGTCCCGGCACGGGTTCCGGGGCGACGGGGCGTACGGACAGTTCTGCCTCGTCCTGCCCGAGCACGACGCCGTGATCGCCACGACGGCGGCCACCGAGCAGATGCAGCAGTACCTGGACCTGGTCTGGCGGCACCTCGTACCGGCCTTCCGCCCCGGCCCGCTCACCGGGCGGGACACCGAGGACCGGGCCCTCGGCGAGCGTCTCGCCCGCCTCGCCCTGCCGCCGGCCGCAGGCGGCCCGGTACCGCCGGAGCGGGCGCGGGACCGGTCCACCACACACTTCACCCCGTACGGCGGAAGCTGCGCGGACCAGCCGACGCTCACCGCCGCCGAGGTGACGACGGACGCCGGCGGACGCTGGACGCTGAGCCTCGTGGAGGACGGCCACCGCCTCGACCTGCCACTCGGCGGTGAGGGGTGGACGGTCTCGGAGCAGCCCTGCCCGGCCGCGGTGAGCGGCGGCTGGACCGACGACGGCACCTTCGCCGCGGACGTGGTGTTCCTGGAGACCCCGCACCGCCTCGGGGTCACGTGCTCCCTCACGGACCGGACCTTCACGGCCCACTGGCGCACCCGCCCGCTGCGTCGGACGCCCCTGCGCCGGCTGCGCGCACCGCGCGGCTAACCCCGGCCGGAGGCCGGCCGGAACGTCCGCAGGAACGTCCGTAGCGCCTCCTGGTTCGCGGGCTCCGCCCAGTCGGCGGCCGGGGTCGTCCAACGCAGCGAGAAGCCGCGTCCACCGCCCAGCAGGAACCCGCGGCCGAAGGTGTGTACCCGGGCGCCGTCATCGGCCGAGAGCCACTCCATGTCGGCGGCCTCACGCCCCTGGTAAGCGGTCGCGCGGATCGCGCCGATCCGCTGGTAACCGGCCGTCCGCTCCAGGGGCGGCTCCACGTCGTCCCGCCACACGGCCACCGGGTCGGTCCCCACCCGTTCGCTGTAGGTGACCGCGAGGGTGCGGGTGCCGTCCTCCGGGCCGAAGGTGATGCGGTAGGCCAGGTCGGAGACGCGGGAGGTGTCGAGGCGCTCGAAGTCCTCGGGGAGAGCGACGGTGAAGCCCTCCGGCGCGCGCAGGAGGCCGTAGCCGGACGGGAGGTCTCCCGTTCCCGATGGAGCGGGGGTGGCCGGGGCGGACGTCGGTGTCGGCTCGTCCCGGTCGTCCCGGTCGCCCGGGTCACCGGACGTCCCGGGCACCTGGGGCACGTCCGGTGGGGCAGCCGGAGCGGCGGCGGAGGCGGGCGGCGTACTCGGGGTGTCGGCGGCGGACCCGGAGTCGGTGCCGGGCAGCCCCTGGGTGGCCGCGGTGAGCACGGCGACCGCGACGGTGACCACGGCCAGGGTGGTGCCGAGGACCGCCGTCCGTCTGCTCCCGGTGCGGCCGAGGTCTCCGAGGACGGTGGGGTACGCGCGGCGCAGCCGAAGGCCGCCCGGTACGGCATGGGGGGCCGTCTCGGGGTGCTCCTCCGTGAGTACCCGGCCGAGTGCCTCGCGGACCATTTGTCGGGTGGGCCGTTCCGCCGCGTCCTTGCACAGCAGCTCCTGGACGATCCGGGTGAGCGGTCCCGCTCGCAGGGGCGCGCGCAACGGCAGCCGGTCCACTCCCTTCAACGTGGCCTCCGGCCGCCCCCGGTCACGGAAGGGAGGGCGCCCCTCGACCATCGTGTGCAGGAGCGCGCCCAGTGCCCACAGGTCCGCCTCGGGCCCGGCCTCCTCGCCACGGGCCTGTTCCGGTGCCGCGTACGACGGTGCCGTGAGCCGGAGGGCGGGGCCGGTGCCCGCCAGACCGAAACCGGTGACCACGACCGGACCGGTCTCCCGCACGAACACCTGGCCGGGACCGAGTTCGCCGTGCGTCACGCCCGCGCCGTGTGCGGCGTCCAGTACGTCGAGCAGTTCCAGCCCGATGCGCGCGGCCCGGACGAAGCCGAACGGGCCTTGCTCCGCGAGGATTTCACCGAGAGGAGTGCCGTCGACCCAGGCGGCGGCGGTCCACAGGAAGCCGTTCTCGTGGACGGATTCGACGACCGCGGCGATCCGGCCGGGGCACAGCCGCGCCATCGCCGCGGTCGTCCGCAGGACGCGGGAGGGGGCGTGACGCACGGCCTCGCCCGGTTCCCCGGGCAGCGCGACCTGCGTGACCAGGCAGGGGCGGCCCGTCCCGAGGTCGTCGGCGTACCAGCAGACGTGGTTGGTCTCGCGGTGGATGATTTCGGCCAGCCGGTACCGCCCGGCGACCGGCTGGTGTGTGGAGACGTGCGCCCTGCCCATGGCCATCCCTCGTCGAAGCCGCTGCTGTCCGCCCTTCCCAGTGGTACGCGGGAGCGCACGGCCTTCGTTCAAGCGACCGCGTCCGAATCCCGGCTCCGACGCATTCCTGTCTTTCGGTCAAACTCCGGGCCGGTCCTCGAGCCCGGTCCCGCGTCGAGGGAGGACGGCGGACAGGGCGTCATGGACAGGGCTTCACGGGCGGCCCGGCCGGGAGGCTCAGCGCAGCCCGAAGCGGGAGGCCCAGGCGATCATGTCACCGGTGGTCGCATTGCCCCCGCACACCACCAGCCCGAGCCTGGCCCCCTCGCCGACCCGCTCCAGCACCCCTCGCGCGGCGGGCAGCAGACAGCCCGCGGCCGGCTCGGTCCACACCTTGGCATGGTCCGCCAGGTCGAGCGAACCCCGCACGGCCTCCCGGTCGGGCACCACCAGCACCTCGGTGACCAGCGCCGCCACATGCTCGTACGTCAATTGCGACACGGCCGGGGCGCTGAGGGTGGTCACGATCGAGGACAGCCCGACCGGCACCGGTCCGCCCGCCGCGAGGGCCTCGGACATCGCCTGGGCGCCCTCCGTCTCCACACCCCAGATCCGGATCCCGGGCCGCCGGGCCCGCAGCGCCGCCGCCACACCGGAGATCAGCCCGCCGCCCCCGATGCTCACCAGGACATCGGTCAGGTCACCGGCGTCATCGGCGAACTCCAGCCCCACCGTGCCCTGTCCGGCGATCACCACCGGGTCGTCGAAGGGGTGGACGAGGGTCAGCCCCTCCTGCCGGAGCCGCGCCGTCAGCGCGAACGCGCCGTCCATGTCGTCGGCCAGCCGCACCGACGCGCCGGCGGTCTCCGCGACCTCCACCGACCGCGCGGGCGCCGACCTCGGCATCACCACCGTGGACTTGACGTCGAGGGCGGCGGCCATGACCGCGACGGCGATACCGTGATTGCCGCCGCTCACCGCCACGACCCCGGCGGCCCGCTCCGCCTCGCTCAGCGACAGCAGCTTCGCCACCGCACCGCGTGCCTTGAACGAGCCGGTGCGCTGCAACAGTTCCAGCTTCACCGTCACCGGGGCGCCCAGCAGCGCCGACAGCCCGGGGCTCGGCACCGTCGGCGTCCGCACCACGTGCCCGGCGATCCGCCCGGCCGCGGCCTCGATCTCCGCCATCCCGATCACCACAACCACCCTCCCTGGCACGGGGGACATGATCCGCACCGAAACGAACCCTGACCCGGCCGGACCACCGGGGTCAACACGGTTCCCCCGGGGCACGGCCGCGCCCGGAGCCGGAACGGGCGGCCGGGACGGACCTCAGTGCTGCTGCGCCTTCACCGGAGTGGCCTCGCTGGGCCGCACGATGACGTACCCCTCGCCCTGCAGCACCAGTTGCACCGCCTCGCCCGAACCCCCGCGCAGCATCGAACCGAGCGACTGCGAGCGGTGCAGGGAGGTCGACAGCCCTGCCGTCCAGCCGACGATCGCGTCCGTGTCGACGTGGACCGGGTACTGCGGAGACACCGGGAGGACCAGCGGGTCGCCCTCGCACACCAGACCCAGGAGGCCGTGCCCCGTGAAGACACTGTTGAACAGGCCGCCGCCGGTGATGCCGGCGCCCTTCACGGTCGAGATGCGGTACGACAGCGTGGAGTCGAAGCACAGGACGTTGCGGCCGTTGACGGTGAACTCGTCGCCGGAGTCGACCTGGACGATGAAGCAGTTCTGCGCCTCGTGCGCGAACCAGGCCTCGCCCTGCCCCCGCACCGCCATCAACGGCAGCCCCTCGCCGGTCACCGCGCGCTTGAGCATGCCGCCCACGCCCTGGCCCTTGCGCTCGAACTGGAGCCCGCCACGGTAGGCGATCATCGCGCCCTGCCGGGCGTGCATCTCGCCGTTGACCACGTAGCGGATGCATTTGGCGTTCTCGACCGTCATGCCCGGAGCCGAGGCGGGCTGCACCATGTGCCGGCTGGAAAACAGATCACCCTTCATGCGGGCATCCTCGCCCGGAAGGGCCGCTTCCGCCAAGGCCCGGTCGCACGACGGAGGGCCTCCGCCCGCAGCAGGCCCGACGCCGCGAGTCCGGCATGCCCCGGACGGGAGGCCCTAACGACTCGGTACGCGATTGAGGTCAGGGCGTGCTGACCTGGCGGGTCGGCTGGTGGGTGATTAGCAGTCGGCCTTCCGGGCGAGCACGAGTTCGGTGCTCGTGTGCCGCCGGGTGGGCCTGCGGGCCGCGCGGTCGGAGACCAGTCCGGCGATGGCGGCGTGGGTTTCGGCGTAGGACTCGCGCCGGCCGAGGTACCGCTGGAGCGGCCGCCACTTCTTCTCCTCGCCGATGGTGTGCTCCACGCAGATCCGCGCGGAGGACTGCCGTCGGCGCGCCTCGCGCCAGGCGTAGTTCTCGCCCAGCGGTACTTTGTCCTTCGGCTTGCGTGGCGGTGCCTGTACCTGGTTGGGGAAGTCGTTGGCCAGGCCCCGGTATCCCTCGTCGACCTTCGCCTTGACCTGCGGATGCAGACACAGCTGCTCGGCGATGCCTTCGGTGCGCATCGCGGTCTGGTCATGCATTCTGCCGGGCCGGTCGGCCCCGGACCACAGCAGGCGTCCCGAGCCGTCGCTGATGGTGGTGGTCTTGGCGGTGTTCTGCTTCTTCTTGCCTGAGACGAACGCCTTGCGGCCGGGGCGGCCGGCCTGGGGGCGGCGGACCTGGGTCTCGGTGCCGTCGATGCGCAGCTCGACACCCTCGGTCTCGGCGTAGGCGAAGACATCGGCCAGGGTGCGCAGGCGGATGCCGGGCCGGTCGGGGACGGCGAAGCCGCGGACAGCCAGCAGCGGGCGGATCTCGTGGATGGCGCGGGTGACGGTTGGGCGGGAGACGCCGTAGAGCTCGGCCAGTGCCGCGTGCGGCAGCTGCAGACGCAGGTGGACCACGGTGACCAGGACCCTGTCGGTGAAGACCAGCTTGTGATCCGGCCCGGCTCCGGCGGCCCGCTTGCGCTCTCCGCCACGACGCTCACGCAACTCGGACTCACACCGCCCCAGCCAGGGGTCGGCCAACTCCTCGATCAGAACGCCGAGATGTGCACGCTCAAGGCCGCAGAAGGCAGGATGAGACAAGGCCGCACGGGTTCGGTAATGCGTCACGACATCACCAACCCGTGCGGCCACCGTCACGTCACGGTTCTCCGGCGGCCCGAGCGACGTAGGACTTCGCGACCAGTTCCTCTACCAGAACGCTCTTCGCCCTCGAGTAGTCCCGTCTGCCCTGGCAGTCGGCGCGGAACCGCTGTGCGAGGGCCACCTTCAACGCGCTGTAGCGCCGGACTTCATCGGGCCGCTGACGTAGGTAGTCACGGAGTAAGACGTGATCAAGGTGGGGTCTGGAGCCTGTGACCACGCTATACAGGTGATGTTCGGGAGCCGCAGGAGGGGCTTGAAAGGCCTCCCGCCCCGGAATCCCCAGATCGCCTTCGTGCCGGTAGCCCTGCTCGGTGAGCCGGGAGATCAGCGCGGGCATGGTGGCGTCCTCGGCCACCACAATGTCGAGGTCGATGATCGGCTTGGCGGCACATCCGGGCACGGCTGTGCTTCCGACATGCTCGATGGATACAGCCAGGTCCGCGACGTGAGGTGCAAGCCGCTGCCGCAGGTCCTCAAACCGCTCGGGCCATCGGGGGTCGTAGTCGCCGACCACGATCATGCCAGTCATGTCAGCAGTCTCGCAGGATCGCCAGGGCCCATCGAATCGCTCTGATGGCCCCGGCTATCGCGTACCAAGTCGTAAGCGCCGAAGAGCTGGGTCCAGTACGTGCCGGCGCGGCCACCGCCCGCGAAGCCGACGCCGATGTGGGTGAAGCCGGGCTTGAGGATGTTGGCGCGGTGGCCGGGACTGTTCATCCACCCCTCCACCACCTCGGCGGCCGAGCGCTGGCCGCAGGCTATGTTCTCGCCGATGGTCCGGCGCGCCGAACCCGCTGCGGCGGCCCGGTCCCAGGGCCGGCTCCCGTCGGGAGCGGTATGGGAGTAGAAGTCGCGGGCCACCATGTCGGCGCTGTGCGCCTGTGCGGCGGTGACGAGGAGCGGATCGACGGCCAGTGGCGGCAGTCCGGCCCGGACGCGCTCCCGGTTGGTGCGGTCGGCCACGTCCTTCACCGTCCGGGTCAGGCCGGCCGGGGTGAGCGGGACGGCCCACAGCGCCGTCCAGTAGACGTCACCGACGTCGCCGCCCGCGTGCGCCAGGCCGGTGTGGGTGAAGGCGGGACCGTGCAGGGTACGCCGGGACGGCTCGTTGCTCAGACAGTGGGCGACGAACTCGGCGGGGGTGCGCGGACCGGACACCAGATGCTCGCCGACGGTGAGATACGCGTATCCGGCGGCGGCGAGCCGCTGATGGACGGAGACACCGTCCCGGCTCTCGACGGCGAGGTGCCGCTGTGCCGCCATGGCCTCGGCGTGGGCACGGGCCGCCGACATCAACCGCGCGTCGAGTGCGACCGGAGGCGAACCGGCTTCGGCCCGAGCGGAGTTGACCGGACCGAGGTAGCCTGCCGGGTCGGGGACGGCCGACAGCGCCGCCGCAGCCGGAACCCCGGCCGTGCCGGGCTCCGTCTCGTCGAGCACGTCGACGCCGAAGTCCCGGGCCAGACCGGCCAGTCCGTCGGCGTACCCCTGGCCGAGGGCGCGCAGCTTCCAGCCCTCGCCGCGCCGGTAGATCTCCGCGAGGAGCAGCACCGACTCCTGCCCGGGGCGCGCCGGTGAGAAGCGGGCGAGGAAGCGCCCGCCGGCGTCGGTGACCCGGAGGACGGGAGGAGGCAGGTCGCCCAGCGGGACGGCGGGGTCGGCGGCACTGACGGCCACCGTGACCCGGACGGCGCCGGGACGCAGGGAGTCAGGGTCGACGGTGAGCGTGTCGCCGTGCAGACGGGCGCCGGGGGCAAAGGGCTGGTTGAAGAACACGAAGTCGGCGTCGTCCCCGACCTTTCCGCCGTCGTCCGTGATCAGCGCGGACACGTCGTAGGGGCCCGGCACCCGGACGGTCACCGCGCCGCCAGGAAGGGCCAGATTGCCGCCGGGGACCAACTCGCTCATCTCTTCCTCCTGTGTGGATACCCCGTGCTTTAGCTCGGGGAGGAAACACAGCTCCTGCGGAGCAGGGCAACGAGCTGGGATTCGCCGCCGGGGCGGATTGCAGTGCTGTGACCCGCAGGTTTGATCTTAAGTCGAGGCCCGGCTAGTTTGTGAGCATGGTCACGAGCCAGGTGAAGCGGGCGTTCAAGTACCGCTTCTACCCGACCGACGCGCAGGCAGCGGAGCTGTCGCGCACGTTCGGGTGCGTTCGCAAGGTCTACAACCTGGCGCTCGCCGCACGGTCCGAGGCGTGGACGCTCCGTCAGGAGCGGGTCAACTACAACGCCACCTCCGCGATGCTCACCTCGTGGAAGAAGTCCGAGGAACTGGCTTTCCTGTCCGAGGTGTCGTCGGTGCCGTTGCAGCAGACGCTGCGGCATCTGCAAGGCGCGTTCGGGAACTTCTGGCAGAAGCGGGCCAAGTACCCGACCTTCAAGTCTCGTAAGAAGTCGCGGAAGTCTGCCGAGTACACCACCAGCGGTTTCCGCTTCCGTGACGGCAGGCTGACCCTTGCCAAGATGCGTGAACCGCTCGACATCGTCTGGTCCCGTCCCCTTCCCGAAGGTACGACGCCGTCCACCGTGACCGTGTCGCAGGACGCGGCCGGGCGCTGGTTCGTCTCGATGCTGTGTGACGACATCCCCGCACCGATGCCCGAGACCGCGAACGCTGTCGGGATCGACGCCGGGATCACCAGCCTGGTGACGCTCTCCACCGGGGAGAAGGTCACCAACTCCAAGTTCGAGCGCAAGGACCGCGCCCGTCTTGCCAGGGCCCAACGGGTGCTGGCGAGGAAGGCCAGGGGTGACGGAGCGAACCGGGCGAAGGCCCGGCGTAAGGTCGCGAAGGTCCATGCCCGCATTGCCGACCGCAGGCGCGACGTCCTGCACAAGCTGACCACTCGTCTCGTTCGTGAAAACCAAACGATCGTGATCGAGGATCTGACCGTACGCAACATGGTCAGGAACCATTCCCTGGCCCGCGCCATCTCGGATGCGGCCTGGACCACGATGCGCGGCATGCTGGAGTACAAGTGCGCCTGGTACGGAAGGGACCTGGTTGCCATCGACCGCTGGTTCCCCTCCTCCAAGCTGTGCTCCGCGTGCGGCACGTTGCGGGGCAAGATGCCACTGAACGTCCGCGAGTGGACGTGTGACTGCGGCACGACCCACGACCGGGACGTGAACGCAGCGAAGAATGTGCTGGCCGAGGGGCTCTCGGTGACAGTCTGTGGAGCTGGTGTAAGACCTCAACGGAGTTCTCCGGGCGGGCAGTCGGCGACGAAGCAGAAAACCCCACGGCGCGAGCCGTAGGAATCCCCCTCCTTCAGGAGGGGGAGAATGTCAACACGCCGCCCTGCCGTCGTCAGCCGTCAGCGGTCCGTCGGGGTCACGGACCGGTGGGGGTGTCCGGACAACGGCCGGCGGCGGGCGCGGGTTCCCGGAGCGGTCAGCCGGGCGAGCCCCCCGTCCCCGTGTGTTCCGCTCCCCCCGGTCGCGTTCCCGTCATGCTGTCCTCGTGCCACCGTGCCACCGTGCCGCGGCTGAGCCCCGTCGGACCGCCGTCCCCTTGCCGCAGAAGGCGGACTCCAGCGTGCCCAGCATCGTGTTCATCACCGGGGCGTTGTGCGAGGTGGTGGCGAGCGCGGTGAGGCTGCGCCCGCCGTCCTTCGAGGTGAACGCAGAGGTGTAGTAGCCCTGGACGGCGCCGGTGTGCCCGTACACGGACATCCCGCACTACCTGATCCCAGGTCGAGGTCATGCGGGAGGGTTAAGGAAGACTGGAGCGTGCGTAGTGGACACGACACAGGAGGAACCGCATGACGCGCCCGATCACGGCAGGGGTCGACGGAACCGGGGAGAGCCTCGCCGGACTGGCCTGGGCGGCGAGGGAAGCGGTCCGCCGGGGGCGCCCGCTGCGGGTGGTGCACGCCTGGCGCTTCCAGACGCACGAGGCGGTCGACGCCGGCGACGCCGCCACCCAGGAGCGGTGGGTGCGCGACGCGGTGACCGAGTCGGTCCGCCAGGTCACCGGACGGCACCCCGCTCTCGCGGTGACCACCGATGTCCTGGAGGGGGACGCCGTCGAGGTCCTGACCGGCGCCGCGGCGGACGCCGAGATGCTGGTGCTCGGCTCCCGCGGGCACGGGCGGATCATGGGCTTCCTGGTCGGCTCGGTCGGCCAGCAGGTGATCGTCGGGGCCCGGCGGCCGGTGGTGTTCGTGCGGGCCGAGGACACGCCGTCCGGCGAGGTCGCCGGGCGGGAGATCGTCGTCGGCCAGCAGGGCGACCCGGAGGACAGCGCCGCCGCGCTGGAATTCGCCTTCGAGGCCGCCGCCGCGCGGGGTGCCACCCTGCGCGCCGTACGCGCCTGGACCCTGCCGCCGATGTTCGCCTACAGCCCCGACACGCTGCGCCTCATGGACGAGGCCGGGGGCCTGGAGCCGTACGAGCAGAAGTCCCTGTCGGACGCTCTCGCGCCGCTGCGGGAGCGCTATCCGCAGGTGCGCGTCGTCGAGCAGGTGGAGATGGGCAGCGCCGGGCAGGTGCTGCTGTCGGTGTCCGGCACGGCCCAGCTGATGGTCGTCGGCCGCCGCGCGCGCCGCAGTGCCGTCGGGGCCCGGATCGGCTCGGTCGCACACGGCGTCCTGCACCACGCGGACTGCCCTGTGGCGGTGGTGCCGCACGACTGACCCGGCCGGCCCCGGGCGCCGGGACCCCGGCGTGGCTGCCACGCCGGTGCCCCGGCCGCCGCCCCGCCCGGTTCAGTCGGTCGTGGGCCGCAGCGTCTCCCGGGCCTCGGGCAGGATGTTCCTGATGTAGTCCTCGACCACCGTGTCGAGACCGATGTCGTGCTGGGCCCGCTCGGACAGGTACCAGCGGTGCTCGAGGAGTTCGTGGTAGATCTCCGCCTGGTCCATCGCGCCGCGCAGTCCGGGCGGCACGGCACGCACGGTCGGGCGGAACACCTCCCGCACCCAGCGGTGGGCGAGGACCTCCGGGCGGGCGCCGGGCAGCGCGCCGTCGGGGGTGTGGTCGTCCTGGGTGGCCATCCAGCTCTCCAGGTCGTTCAGCAGCCGCCTGGCCTGGTTCTCCTCGGCGTCGAGTCCGGTCAGGCGCAGCAACTGGCGCTGGTGGTGCCCGGCGTCGACGACCTTCGGCACGAAGGTGACCGTGTCGCCGTTGGAGGCGTGCTCGATCTGCATCTCGGCCACGTCGAAACCCAGATCGTTCAGCCGGCGGATCCGGCGCTCGATGTAGTGGTACTTGCCCGCCGGGTAGACGGAGGTACGGGTCAGCTCCAGCCAGAGACCTTCGTAGCGGGCGCAGATCTCGGTGCCGAACTCGATGGGGTCCACGGACGGGTGCAGCGCTCCGGAGGCCTCCAGGTCGAGCAGTTCGCCGCTGATGTTCACGCGGGCGAGGTCCAGGTCGTACGCGCGCTGGCCGGGGCTCAGTTCCGGGTGCAGCTCACCGGTCTCGGCGTCCACCAGATAGGCGGCGTAGGCACCCGCGTCCCGTCTGAACAGAGTGTTGGACAGCGAGCAGTCGCCCCATGCGAACCCGGCGAGATGCAGCCGCACCAGGAGCACGGCGAGTGCGTCCATCAGCCGGTGCATGGTCGCCGGGCGCAGCGTCGTCTCGAACATCGACCGGTACGGCATCGACCCGCCGAGATGCCGGGTGATCAGCACGCTCTCCAACGGCTCCCCGTCGGTGCCCGCGCGGCCGGTGACCACGGCGAGCGGGTCCACCGCGGGGATGCCGATCCGGTCCAGGTCGCGCAGCAGCTCGTATTCGCGCAGTGCGGGCCGCCGGGCGAGTTCCTTGACGGCGATCACCTCGTCGCCGGCGCGGGCGTAGCGCACCACGTGCCGGGAGATGCCGCGCGGCAGCGGTACCAGGTACTGCTCGGGCCATTCCTGGAGCGGCAGGTGCCAGGGCAGTTCCAGCAGGAGCGCGGGATGCTCCGGGTTGGTCGCGCTGATCTGCAGGGCCATGGATCGGGTGTCCTCGTCTCGCGGGCGGCCGTCTCCGGAGTGGTGATCACACCGGTGGTCGTCCGCTCACCCTATTGCGCGCGTTCGCGGGCCAGCTCCGCCGCACCCTTCAGGGATCCCCGGTGCACGGGGCCGTGTCCGGGCAGCGTCAGGTCGCCCGCCAGCCCGGCCAGGATGTCCAGCGAGCCGAGGGCGGTGGCCCGCTCGTGGTGGAACATGCGGGGCAGCAGCTGCGGTCCGTCGAGCCGGGACGTGGGATGGGCGCTCACCAGGGCGTCGCCGGACACCACCACCCCGAGGTGCGGGAGATGGAAGACGCAGTGCCCGTCGGTGTGGCCGGGCGTGTGCACGGGCACCGGCCGGCCGGGCAGGTCCAGCGGGCCGGACCGAGGGAACGGCTCGGGGGCGGTGACCGGTACGTGTGCCGTGCCGCCGGAGCGCAGCACGTGCAGTGCCCAGGGCAGCACACCCGGCCGCCAGCTGTTGCGCAGGACCTGTCCGACGGTCACCTGCTGGAGGAAGTCCCTTCGGGCGTGGGGGACTTCGGCCTCGTGCGTGTACACGGGCGTGCCGTACGTTGCCCGCAGGTACTCGGCGGAGCCCAGATGGTCGGTGTGGGCGTGGGTGATGAGGACGGCCGCGACCGATTCCGGTGAACCGCCCACCTCCGCGAGGGAGGCGAGGAGCTGCTCGCGGTCACCGGGGTACCCGGTGTCGATCAGTGTGACGGCGCCCCCCTCCTGGAGGATCACCCAGTTGGTGTGGGAGCCGTGCACCAGGTGGGTGCCGTCGGCCACCTGCCGTACCTCTGCGCGCATGATCGCTCCGAGTCCGTCGTCCCTGCCGGAAGCCACCAGGAAAGCAGATCAGGACGTCGTGCCAGGGGGCGGTTCCGTTCGTGTCGCAGCCGGTACGGGACGGGCCGGGGACGCGGTGCGCATCCCGAACAGGAAGCGCGTCGCCCGGGTTCTGCGCACCCCGCACTCATGGACGGTGTAAATGACCGCCGGTGAGGAGACCACGATCACGGTGTACTTGACCGCCGCCGACCGGTCGCCCGGAGTCTGCGCGCATCGGCCCTCCCCGCAGGTGTGCGGCCCGGTGTGGGGGAGCGGAGCGGGAGGACGACAGGCTTCCGGCAGGGGCAGGCGGGGCCTGCGCATCGCGTGCTCGGCCGGGATCGGGAAGTTCCCGTCGCCGAGGGCTATGGATACACCAGTGTATCGGATACGTTCACGTATCGAACGGAGGTGACGGGGTGACCGGGGACGGCAGCACGGGGCGCGGGGCCGGGCGGGTGACCAGACGCCGCGTCCGCACGCGCGCCGACCTTCTCCGGGCGGCGTTCGCCGTGTTCGCGGCCAAGGGCTTCGGGCACGTCTCCATCGAGGAGGTCTGCGAGGCCGCCGGATACAGCAGGGGCGCCTTCTACTCGAACTTCGCCACCCTGGACGGGTTGTTCTTCGCCCTGTACGCGGAGCGCGCCGAGCTGATCGCCGAGCAGGTCTCCGGTGCCCTCGCCGTGGGCGGACCCGACCTCGACGTGCCCGCGGCCGTGGACCGCGTCACCGAGGTACTGCTGCTCGACCGGGACTGGCTGCTGGTGAAGACCGACTTCCTCGTACGTGCCGCCCGTGACCCGGAGATCTCCCGCGCCCTGCTGGAACACCGCGCCAGGCTGCGCGGCGCCATCGCGGACCACCTGGGCCGGGCCCGCGGCCACACCGAACTGCCCGCCGTTCTCGGCACCGCCGAGGGTGCCGCGCACGCCGTGGTCGCCGCGTACGACGGAGTCACCACCCAACTGCTGCTGGACGGGGACGTCGAGCGCGCCCGCGCCTGGCTGAAACAACTGCTGACCGCGTTGCTGACCGACGGCAGCGCCGAACCGGCCGCGCACCGACGCGGATGAGGAAGGGACTTCTCGCCATGGATGCCGATGTCGTCATCGTCGGAGCGGGTCTCGCGGGCCTGGTCGCGGCCCACGAACTGACCAGCCGGGGCCGCAGAGTCGCCCTCGTCGACCAGGAGAACGCCGCCAACCTCGGCGGACAGGCCTTCTGGTCCTTCGGCGGGCTGTTCCTCGTCGGCTCCCCGGAGCAGCGGCGCCTCGGCGTCAAGGACTCCTTCGAGCTCGCCTGGAGCGACTGGCAGGGCAGCGCCGGATTCGACCGGCTCGAGGACGAGGACACCTGGGCGGTGCGCTGGGCGCGCGCCTACGTCGAGTGGGCGGCGGGGGAGAAGCGGTCCTGGCTGACCGGGCACGGCATCTCCTTCCTGCCCACCGTCGGCTGGGCCGAACGCGGTGACCTCCGCGCGGACGGGCACGGCAACAGCGTGCCCCGCTTCCACATCGCCTGGGGCACCGGGACCGGCGTCGTCGAACCCTTCGTCGGCCACGCCCGGCAGGCCTCGCGCGACGGTCTGCTCACCTTCCACCACCGGCACCGGGTCGACGAACTGGTCGTCCGGGACGGCGCCGTGAGCGGAGTGCGGGGCGTCGTCCTGGCCCCGGACGACGCCCCGCGCGGCGTCGCTTCCAGCCGCGAGGCGATCGGTGACTTCGAGCTCACCGCCCAGGCCGTGATCGTCACCAGCGGCGGCATCGGCGCCGACCACGACATCGTCCGCCGGCACTGGCCCGAGCGGCTCGGCACCCCGCCCCGCGAGATGGTCACGGGGGTCCCCGCCCACGTGGACGGGCGGATGCTCGGCATCAGCGAGCGCGCGGGCGCGCGACTGGTCAACCGGGACCGGATGTGGCACTACACCGAGGGCATACGGAACTGGGACCCGGTCTGGCACGGCCACGGCATCCGCATCCTGCCCGGCCCGTCCTCGATGTGGTTCGACGCCCTCGGCCGCCGGCTGCCCGAGCCCTGCCTCCCCGGCTACGACACCCTGGGCACGCTCAAGCACCTGCGCACCACCGAGGACATCGCCGGCCACGACCATTCCTGGTTCATCCTCACCCGGAAGATCATCGAGAAGGAGTTCGCGCTCTCGGGCTCCGAACAGAACCCCGACATCACCGCCAAGGACCGGACCGGGTTCCTGCGCGAACGCGTCCTGGGCAAGGGCGCCCCCGGCCCGGTCGACGCCTTCCTGCGTGAGGGCGCGGACTTCGTGACCGCCCCGACCCTGGAGCAGCTCGTCGAGCGGATGAACGCCCTCACCGACAAGCCGCTCCTCGACGCGGCCGCCGTCCGGAGCCAGATCGAGGCCCGCGACCGGCAGCTCGGCCACTCCTTCAGCAAGGACGCCCAGGTGCAGGGCATCCGCAACGCCCGCCGCTACATAGGCGACCGTCTCGGCCGCGTCGCCACCCCGCACCGCATTCTCGACCCCGCGGCCGGCCCGCTGATCGGCGTCAAGCTGCACATCCTCACCCGCAAGACCCTCGGCGGCATCCAGACCGACCTCGACTCCCGCGCGCTGGACGGCGGGGGCAGGCCGGTCGAGGGGTTGTACGCGGCCGGCGAGGTCGCGGGCTTCGGAGGCGGAGGCGTCCACGGCTACAACGCCCTGGAGGGCACCTTCCTCGGCGGCTGCCTCTTCTCGGGCCGTGCGGCGGGGCGGGCGGCCGCACGGCAGACGGCGTAGCCGGTGCGGGCGGGCCGCAGGGACAACGGCCGCTGCCCGCCGCTCCGGCGCCCCGGACACGCCGGAGCGGCCGGAGAGTTCAGCCGTGCCGGTCGTCGAGGAGGCGGGCCAGCACCTCGGCATGGCTGGTCTCCGGCTCCCTGGCCGCGGTCACCAGCGTCACCCGGCCCTGCGTGGCCAGATCCCTTACATGGTCGAGGAGTTCGGCCGCCTCGGGAGCGGCGAGCTCCTTCTCGTAGCGCCCGCGGAACTCCTCGTACGGCCGCTCGCCGGTGTGGTACCAGCGGCGCAGGTCCGTCGACGGCGTCAGGCCCTTGGGCCACTCGTCCACGCGGGCCAGGTCCTTCGCCAGGCCACGCGGCCACAGCCGGTCGACCAGGACACGGATCCCGTCGTCCGGCTGGGGCGGTTCGTAGACACGACGCACACGCACGCTCATGATCGGTTCCTTCCCGCGCTCTTCCGGTGAGCCTAACGCCGCCCGCCGTGCCCGGCCCGGCGGGCGGAACGGTGGACAGGCGGGCCGGAACATGGGCCCGCCTCAGGCGCGCCGTGCCTTCAAGCGGCGCTTCAGCGCGCGTCGCTCCGTCTCGCTCGTGCCGCCCCACACCCCGAGGGGCTGCCCCGTGTCCAACGCCCAGTCGAGGCAATGCTGCTGGACAGGGCAGCGTCGGCACACCCCCTTCGCCTGCTCCGTCTGAAGAAGGGCAGGGCCGGAGGTCCCGATCGGGAAGAAGAGGTCGGGATCCTCGTCCCGGCAGGCCGCGCGGGTCCGCCAGTCGTCCATGGAAAATCACCTGATCCGCAGTGGATGCGCACCCTTGGGGTGCCGTACTCCGTTACGGGTCACCTGTCACCACAGGATGAAACAGCGGCCTCGGCGGGGCGCGTCACCGCGGACACCACTGGGCCGGCCGACGACGGGCACGACCGGCGGGCACGACGAGGGCACGGTGCCGGCCCTCAACTCCGCAGCGCGGTCGCCGCAGTTGCCGCCACCGCCTCGGCCACCACCGCCAGGGCGGGGGAGTCCAGCTTCCACTGCTGCCAGTACAGGGGCGCGTCGGCCGCGAGGTCCGGGGCGAAGACGGTGAGCCGGCCGGCCCGTAGCAGGGGGCCGGCCTGTGCCTCGGGGACCATGCCCCAGCCCAGGCCCGAGGCGACCGCCTCGGCGAACCCCTCCGAGGTCGGAATGAGGTGCCGGCCCGTGCTCGCCCCGGTGCGGCCGCGGGTGAGCCGGCGGACGAAGGCGTCCTGGAAGTCGTCCCGCCGGTCGAAGGTCACCACGGGCGCCCTCGGCAGCGTCTCCTCCAACGGCCCGGTGAGGTACCGCGCGGCGAACTCCGGGCCGGCCGCGGGGAGATAGCGCATCCGTCCCAGCAGTCGTACGGAGCAGCCCGGCACCGCGTCCGGCGAGGAGGTCACCGCGGCCATCACCACCCCCTCCCGCAGCAGCGCGGCGGTGTGGGACTCGTCCTCGCGGCGCAGTTCGAAGCAGAGGCGCAGCTCGGCCGGGACGCGGGTGAGGGCTCCGAGGAACCAGGTCGCCAGCGAGTCCGCGTTCACCGCCACCGACACCCGGGTCGCCTCCCCGGCCGGGCTCAGCCCGAGCTCCGTGTACGCGTCCCGCTCCAGTCGCGCCACCTGGCGGGCCAGCCGCACCAGCACCTCGCCCGACTCGGTCGGCCGGACCGGGCGGGTCCGCAGCAGCAGAACCCGCCCGGTGCGCTGCTCCAGCGCCTTCACCCGCTGGCTCACCGCGGAGGGCGTCACATGCAGGGCCGCGGCCGCCGCGTCGAAGGTGCCCTCGTCCACCACGGCGAGCAGGGTCCGCACCTGGTCCAGCGGAAGGTCTTCCATCACATCGGCTAATGGTACGTAAGAATCATTAGCTGTACTGCAGTGGGACGCGACCACTAGCGTCCTGTGCATGACCGCCGCCCTGACCACCGCCGCCGCCGGATTCGGCACCGGCCTCTCCCTGATCGTCGCCATCGGGGCCCAGAACGCCTTCGTCCTGCGCCAGGGCGTCCGCCGGGAGGCGGTGTTCGCCGTTGTGGGCATCTGCGCGGTGTCCGACGCGCTGCTCATCACCCTGGGAGTCGGCGGGGTGGGCGCCCTGGTGGTGGCCTGGCCCGGCGCGTTGACCGCGGTCGGCTGGATCGGTGGGGTGTTCCTGCTCGGCTACGGTGTCCTGGCCGCGCGGCGGGCGGTCCGGCCGGCCGGGGCCGGGCTCGAGACGGAGGGTGAGGCGGTGACCTCGCGACGTCGGGCCGTACTCACCTGCCTGGCGATGACCTGGCTCAACCCGCACGTCTACCTCGACACCGTGTTCCTGCTGGGCTCCGTGGCCGCCGACCACGGACCGCTGCGCTGGACGTTCGGACTCGGCGCGGTGCTGGCCAGCCTCTGTTGGTTCGCCGTCCTCGGCTTCGGGGCCCGGCTGCTGAGCCGCTTCCTCGCCCGGCCCACCGCCTGGCGGGTCCTGGACGGCCTGGTCGCCGTCACCATGATCGTCCTCGGCTGCACGCTCGTCGCCGGAAGCTGAGGCGGCGGGCTGCCGGTCGTCGCGGTGATGCCCGTTCCGGCCGCCGCGATGCCGGCGCTGCGCCGTTACCGGGTGTGAGGCGAGCGCGCCCGGCTTCGGCGGGCTCCGCCGGAGGAACCGGCCTCAGAAGACTCCGCGGGTACGCGTCGCCGGCTGTTCCATCAGCCGGACCCGCGTCGCCTCCAGCCGGTGCGCGAGGATCTCGGCGACGCAGCGCACCAGCGTCAGCCCGAGCGCCGGATTCTCCTCGCACAGGCGCAGGACGGCCGCCGCGTCGAACTCGTAGGCGCGGACCTGGCTGAAGGCTTCGGCGCCGAAGTCCCACTCGTGGGGCGGGAAGAGCCAGGACCAGCCCAGCAGGTCGCCCGCGCCGAGCGTGGCGACCGTGACCCGCTGGAGCTCGTTCACCCGCTGATCGAGCGACACCGCCCCCGAGCGGATGACCCAGAAGCGGTCGGCGGTGGTTCCCGCCTCGAAGATCCGGGTGTCCTCGGGGAAGGACACCTCCCGCGCGAGCGCCATCATGCGCTCCCGCTGCGGGGGAGGCAGGGCGGTCAGGAGTTTGATCGCTTTGGTCATGGGGCGGGGCTCCTCGCCGGGCCGTCGGACGGTCCTACGTCCATTGGAGCCGCTGCCGCCGTCCGGGGCACCTCGACGAGGGCGGACGGCGTGCTCCGGGATGTGGAAAGCCCTGGCTGGACGGGGGAAGCCAGCCAGGGCCGTAAAAGGTGGTCAAGGAGGACGGTCGTTCACTCCGTCACCACGTATATGTGAACGATAAACCATCTCTCGGGGCTCGCGTCGCCGGCATTCGGGGCAGGTGACCTGTCTCACTCCGGGGTCGGTCGCCGCAGCCGCCGAGCCGGCCGGCTGCTCAGGTGCGCCGTGCGGACGACAGTCGCTCCGGAGCGGGCCGAAAGGTTTGCCGGTGCCATGAGGGGTCAGCCGGAAAGGGGTGACCTTTCTCATCGAACAGGGAGCCGAACGATGTGCCAGGAGCACATGTTTTCAGCCGACGCAGAGCCGCCCGCCATGGAACCGCTCGACAGGAGAGGGCCGTACATGGAACCGCCCGGTACCGTCCGGGCCGCACCCCGGCGCCCCTACCGGCCGGCCCAGGTGCGTGAGGCCGTGCAGCGGGCGGTGTGCGAACGCTGCCGCGCCACGCACACCCCGTGCGACGCCGCAGCCCTCGCGGACGCCCTGCTCGTCGCCTCCGAACTCACCACGAACGCGATCCTGCACGGCGGCGGCGTCACCGACGTCAGGGTGGACGTCGCCGGACCCGGCGTACGGGTGTCGGTGAGCGACCGCAGCACGGAACTGCCCGTCGCCCGGCCCGCGGCCGGCCCGCAGGGACGCCTCACGCCCGGCGGGCACGGCTGGCCCATCGTCTGCCTGCTGTCCCGCGACATCCGCGTCCGGGACCTGCCCACGGGCGGCAAGTGCATCAGCGCGCTGGTCCCCCTGCCCTGAACCGCCGTCGGCTCCTTTCCGCGGATTTGTGCGGCGAAGCGGAGTTTGCGCCACCGGGTCCAGGGCAGTCGGAGGGTCGTACCTCGGACCGACGGCGCACCAGCGGGAGAGGCACGGCTGCTGTGGTACTCCCTCCGGACGTCCTCGCAGCGTTCGTCCCGCGGTGGATCGCCCACGACAACAACCGTTCGGGAGCGAAACCGCATGCTCATAGACACGTCCACCGACCGCCCCGACACCCCCGTCCCCACCGCCGCAGGAAGCCGCAGGCGGCACGACGACGCCCCCGACACCGCCGCTCTGTTCACCCGGCTGGCCTCCCTGGAGGACGGCCCCGAGCGGGAGGCCGTGCGCGACGAGCTCGTCACCGCGTGGCTGCCCATGGCCCACCGCATCGCGGGCCGTTTCCGCGACCGCGGCGAATCCGTCGAGGACCTGCGCCAGGTGGCCGCACTCGGCCTGGTGAAGGCGGTGGACCGCTTCGACCCGGACCGCGGAGCCTTCGAGAGCTATGCCGTCCCGACCATCACCGGAGAGGTCAAGCGGCACTTCCGGGACCGGATGTGGGCCCTGCGGGTGCCCCGCCGCGTGCAGGAGCTGCGGAACAAGGTACGGATCGCCCGGCGGGACCTCACCCAGACGCCCGGCAGTCCCGAACCCGCCCCGGCCGACATCGCCCGGCACGCAGGCCTGACCGAGGAGGAGGTCACGGCCGGACTGGAGGCGCTGGAGAGCTTCAGCACCCTGTCGCTGGACGCGGAGATGTCACCCGACGACGACGGCTACAGCCTGGCCGACACCCTGGGTGCCTCGGACGTCTCCTACGACATCGTGGTCGACCGTGAGTCCGCCAAGGAGGGCCTGCGCCGTCTGCCGGAACGCGAACGCACCATCCTGTACATGCGCTTCTTCGAGGACATGACCCAGAGCCGCATAGCCGCCCAGCTGGGGATCTCCCAGATGCACGTCTCCCGGCTGATCAGCCGGAGCTGCGCCCGGGTACGCGCCGACGCCATGGGCGGCCGAATGAGGGGAGCACGGAGCCGATGAGTGAATCCGAGATTCCGCCGGAGGACGGGCGGCCCGTGGACGTCTACCTCGACCTCCTGAGCGTCCGGATGGACACCGAGGACTACCGCCTGCTGCTCCGGGTGGTGGAGCCGGTGCTCCGGGCGATCGAGGAACACCGGCTGTCCGGTCTCGACCTCGCCCTGAACGAGGGTGACGAGGAACTGCCCCAGGAGGTCCGCGACGAGGCCGCCCTCGTCATCGCCACGGCCGTCACCGGCCGCATGGACAACGAGGTGGTCGAGCTGGAGGTCGACGAGAGCGGACCGGTCAGGGTCGTCACCGACGCGACGACCGCAGCCGATCCGTCCCGCCTCGACGAGATCGCCGACTACATCAGGCAGCGCCACCGGCAGAACGACGAACTGCGCGGCATCGCCGAGGTCAGCGGCCTTCCCACCGACTTCTGAACCCGTCAGCCACCGAAGCCCGAACCCGTCACCATCCGCTACCCACGACGTCCGGGCCCGTCGCTTCCGTCCTCGGGGCCCGCCGTCCTCACCGCCCGGCCGTCGCTCGCCAGCGGGACGTCCAGCGGGCGGGCGAGGCCCACCACCGCCTCGTCCAGCCGCTCCAGATGCCGCAGTACCCGGCCGGTGATCCGGCCGTAGCGCGACGCGCCGTCACCGTCGGAACCACCCAGCAGCGAGGCGAAGCTCGGCCCCGTCTCGATCCCGGCCGTGGTGTCCTCGCCCGCGACCCGGGCGGCGATCGTCGCGATGTTGCGCACGGTGCGCGCCGTCGCCCCGCGCAGCCGGGGATCCGCCGCGATCGAGGGGTGCGCGGGCAACAGTTCGGCCGTCGCGGCCAGCGCGCGCGCCTGGTATGCACAGGTCTCCAGGAGCGCGACGACGTACCGCACGGTGTCGCGCCGGCCCCGCAGCGGGGTGACCGGATGGGTGAGCGGCTTGGTCGCGGCCCGCAGTTCACCCAGCGCCGTGTCCAGCTCCCGCGCCCGGTCCAGCAGATCGGCGGCGGGCCCGCCGCTGAGCTGGTCGACGGCAGCCTCGGTGACCTCGGTGAGCCGGGCCAGCACGGTACCCAGCAGCTCGTTCGTCCGCCGGTCCGTACGCACCGGCAGCACCAGGAACGCGGCGAACACCCCGCAGGCGGCGCCCAGCGCGGTCTCGGCCACCCGCAGGACCAGCACCTCCCAGCTGTAGGTGTGCAGCAGCGTGTACAGCAGCCCCACCATCGCGGTCACGAAGAACGACATCAGCGTGTACGAGAGCGGCGCCGTGTAAGCCATCGCGAAGATCAGCACCAGCATCAGGGCGAACGCGGTCCAGGTGTGCCCGCCTACCAGCCCCGCCAGTGCGATGCCGGCGACGACGCCGAGCGCCGTCCCCAGCAGCCGCCGGTAGCTCTTGACCAGGATCTCGCCCGTCGACTCGGTGTTGATGAAGACGAGCCAGCAGGTCAGGACCGCCCAGTGCCAGCCCTGGGAGGGCAGCAGCTCACCGCCGGCGATGGCCAGCGACGACCCCACGGCGACCTGGACGGCGGCCCGGGTGGTGGGCCGTCGCAGCCCCTTGGCCTCCTCGGCCGGCTCGTCCTCCTCGACGGCGTCGATCGCGGCGTCCTCGGCGTCCAGCTCCTCCCGGGACCTGGCCGTCGCGGGGGTGTCGTCCGACTCGTCCTGCGGACCGTCCAGGGCGATCCGCAGGCCCATCACCGCGCGGGACGCCTCGCCGATGGCCCGGAACACGTCCTGGACGGCCGGGGAGCAGGCCGGCAGGTTCTCCTCGTCCCGGTAGGAGAGCAGCCGGTTGCGCACATGCGCGATCGACGTCCCCTGCACGCCGGGCCCGGCGTGCAGAATCTGGGTGCGCAGGGCGAGCAGATCGCGGCGCAGCGCGGCGGTGGCCTCGTCGGGCGCGGGCATACGGCCGGCCTCGGGGGCGGGCGCGCCCGGCAGGTGCAGGGTCAGTGTGTCCGCGCGCTCGGCGCTGCGGGAGGTGAGCAGCAGCAGGCCGAGCCGCTCGGCGGAGATCTCGGCGTCCGCGATCCGGCGCTGCACCAGCCGTGCCGACGACACGTCGGGGGTGCCCCGCTCCAGCCGGGTCTGGATCATCAGGGCCGTCTCGTGCAGCCGGGCCGTACCCGCGCGGACGTCCGCCAGAGCCTTGTCCACCTCGTCGCCGTCGGCGTCGAGCAGCACCAGCTGCGCCGTCACGAGCTGCGCCAGCCGGGCACGGAAGGCCTCCCGCAGCCGCGCGAGGAGCCCGGCCGGGGTCACCGGGACGACGGCGAACCGTATGACGGCACTGCATCCGAACGCGACGGCCAGGGTGGCCCAGATCTCCGGCAGCCCGTCGACGGACGTGCCGATGAACAGGGACACGAAATAGACCTGGAAGCCGATCAGCCCGAGCCCGGTCCCGCGGTCGCCGGACCGGCGGGCGTACACCGCGCAGAAGATGAGGACGACGAAGAAGAGGTCCCCGACAACGGTCCGCTCGCTCAGCACCGCGGCCAGCGACACGGACACCAGCGCCACCGGCAGACCGAGGGCGAGCGTGACGGCCTGGGCTCCGCGCCGCTTCTCCCGGATGGCGAAGTTGGTGACCGCCGCGGTCATCGCCCCCGCCACCAGCTGGGTGACACCGGCCCCCGTCACGGCGAGCACGGCCAGCGTCAGTCCGAGCGAGCACACCATCCGCAGCCCGGCCGTCATCCGCAGCATCCCGGGATCGGACGCCGCCAGACGGTCCCGCAGCCGCGTCCGTACCGAGAGCCCCGCCTTCACGCCGCCGCACCCTCCCCGTAGCTCGCGTTGATCAGGATGCAAGCATGGCACGTGCCACCACTGACCCGCCGGGGGGCTCCCACCGGCCGGAACACCGGGCACGGCCCGAGGGAGGGCGGAGCGGCCACGGGGGCCGGATCACCGCACGGGCAGGCCCGCCTCCTCGACGTGCGCCCGCACCTGCTCCGGAGTCAGATAGACGTCCGTGTACTCGAAGTCCCGCAGCTTGGCGGGCCGGCGGGCCTGGAAGCCGGTCCGGACGAAATCGTCGCCGGCGATCGAGTTCAGCAGCCAGCTGGTCATGACCCTCGTCTTGGCCACATTGGTGCGCAGCGCCGACCAGTGGTACCCGCGGGCCGCCACCTGAGCGGGCAGGCCCCGCAGCTCCACGCCGAGCGGCTTGGAGACGGCGTCGGTGCCGCCGAGGTCCACGACCAGCCCGAGATCCTTGTGGTGGTACGGCCGAAGCGGCCGGCCGGTCAGCGTCGCGATGATGTTGTCGGCGACCTGCTTGCCCTGCCGGATGGCGTGCTGCGCGGTCGGCGGGCACACCGCGCCCTCCACACCCTTGGCGTCGTCGGGCACCGCCGCGGCGTCACCGAGGGCGAACACCCCGTCCTCGCCCGGTAGGCACATGTCCGCGGTGACCGCGAGCCGCCCGCGCACGGTTTCCGCGCCGAGCGTGGCGATCAGCGGGCTGGCGACCACGCCGGCCGTCCAGATGAGGGTGCGGGTGGGAACCACCCGGCCGTCGGTGAAGGTGACCTCGGTCGGCCCCGCCTTCGCGATGGAGACGCCCAGCGAGATCTCGATGCCGCGCCGGGTGAGGATCTCCTGCGCGCTGCGCCCGAGCTTCTCGCCCAGTTCGGGCATGAGCTTCGGTGCGATGTCGATCAGATGCCACTTGATCAGGCCCGGGTCCAGCCGTGGGTAGCGCTCGACGGCGGCATGGGTCAGCCGCTGCAGGCAGGCGGCGGTCTCGGTGCCCGCATAGCCGCCGCCGACCACCACGAACTGCAGCCGCGAGGCCCGCTCGGCCGGGTCCTCGCTCGCGTCGGCGAGATCGAGCTGGGCGATGACGTGGTCGCGGATGTAGGCGGCCTCGGCCAGTGTCTTCATGCCGAACGCGTGGTCCGTGAGCCCGGGGATGTCGAAGGTGCGGGTGACGCTGCCGGGGGTCAGCACGATGTAGTCGTACGACTCGTTGACGATCCGGCCGGTGATGCTGCGGATGACGCAGACCTTGGCCTTCAGGTCCACGCCGATGGCACCGCCCGGGATGATCCGGGTGCGGTACTTCGTGCTGCGGCGCAGCGACAGGGCGACCGACTGCGGGGTCAGCACACCGGAGGCGACCTGGGGAAGGAGCGGCAGGTAGAGCTGGTAGGAGTTCGGCGTCACCAGGGTGATCTCGGCAGTGCCGGGGGAGAGCTTCCGCTCCAGTCGGCGGACGCACTCCACTCCGGCGAAGCCTGCGCCCACCACCAGGATCCTGGGTCGTGTCACGTGTTCATCCCTTCCTGCGGCTCCGCACGGTTCGTCTCGGACGTCGACGTTCCTTCACCTGCCCTTGGACCGCTGCCTTGCACCTCCTCGGTCGCGGCGCATCGCGATCGCGGCAGCGCTCCGTGCCTGGTCCGGACACCGATCCGGCACGCACACGTCCAGCACCACGATGCCCGCACCGGCGCCGGAGCGCACCGGGAGAACCGTGGTGCGGGCGGGGCCACGGGTCCCCGCGCCCGTACGGCGGGTGCCCGGCCGCCGTACGGGCACACCCGAACGCCGACCGGTGACCTGTGGGAGGAGACCGGCGAGCGGCGTCGGCTCTGCAGATGGCAGAGCAGCAGACAGACGTCGTCGTCGCGCGCGGAGTCGCTGAGGAGAGGGTTCAGGACGCGGTCCGCCGCGTCCTCCAGGTCCGTGTCGAGCTCCGCGGGGCCGAACGAGCCGAGCGCGGCCGAGAGCCGTTCGATGCCCGGGTCGATGCCCTCGGCACGGCGCTCGACCAACCCGTCCGTGTAGAGCGTCAGCGTCGAGCCGGGCGCCACCCGATGGAGAGCCCCGCCTGGGAGCGGGACGCGCTCATCCGCGCCAACTGCTCCCGCACGCCGGTGAACCCGGCGGCGTCCGAGTCCTCGACCCGCTGTGCGTCGGCGACTTGGGCCAAGACGTCGACAACTGCCTTGCCGGCCTCGACCGCTTCGTCGCGCGAGAGGGTGAAGACCGTACGGAATAGGGGTTCGTCCGCCCACCGCTGCGTGATCTGCTCGCGCCTGCGCCGCAGAAAGTCCCTGACCTCGAGCGTCGGCGTTCCCAACGGTCCGCCCGCTTCGTGCTCAGGCACCTGTGTCTCCTCGTCGTCGTTTCCGCACCGATACCGCGCCGGGCCACGGAAAGGTGCCGATACCTGGCCGGAAGACCACTCTAACGACGCTCCGGGCCCGTGCGGCATCCTGTGCCGGAGCCGGAGCCGGAGCCGGAGCCGGAGCCGGAGCCGGAGCCGGAGCCTCACGGGCGGCGGGCGCCCGCCGCCCGCGCGGGAGCCGGGGAGGTCCGACGCGACGGTGCGCCGGACCTCTCCGGGCTCGGCTCAGGACTCCGGTCGTCCTGTCTCCGGCTGTTGCGGCCCACCAGGCGTGGCGTCGACCCGCTCCAGCGCCTCCTCGGCGCTCCGGGACACCGGGACCGTGATGCTCACGCCGGTCAGGTCCAGGATGCGGCGCACCGCGGGCGTGGGGGAGATGATGTGTACGCTGCCCGGCAGTTCCCGGGCTTCCTGGTAGACGCGCAGGATGATATTCATTCCGGACGAGTCCATGAAGGGGACCGCCGCCAGGTCCAGCAGGAAGTGCCGACGCCCGTGATGGAGCTGGTTGGCCAGGTGATGCTGGAATTCGGTCCCGGTGTCGGCGTCCAGGTCGCCCTGCACCGTGAGCAGGGCGACATCCTCCCGGACCACGGTCACCTCCACGGACAGCGGGTTCAGGGCCATGGACACACATACCTCCCACATCGAGCCGACGGCCGGGTCCGGCCGCACGCGCAGGCGCTTACCCCGGGATCACCACGTCATGCCGGTCCGTGCGTGCGGGTCCGGTGGGTGAGACTTTCGAAACAGGACTGGACCTGTGCGGGTTTTGTGTCTTCGCCGGCCGAATGCGCCCGCTCCAGGCGGGTAGTTGGCTGCTGTGGAGACGGACGGAGCCGGAGAGCGGGTCCCGCCCGCTCCGGGATCGTCGTCACAGGGGAGGCAAGGAGCAGCGTGCCCACGGACAGTATCTGGTCATACGCGCCGGAGCCGGGTCCCGCCCAGGGGCAGGATCCGGACCTCACGGGATACACCGTCGTCGCGAGCGACGGCAGCACCATCGGCCATGTGGACCGGCAGGCCGACCATCACGCCATGCGGCACCTGGTCGTCGACACGGGCGTTTGGGTGTTCGGCCGGAGTCTCCTCGTACCGGTCGGCGTCGTCGCCGCCGTCGACACCGGCGACCGGAAGATCACCGTGTCCTGCACCAGGCCCGAGGTGAAAGCCGCGCCCCGGTTCAGGACCGACAGCGAGACCATGGACCCGGCCTACCTCACGACGGTCGGCGACTACTACTGGGCGCTGACACGGCCCGGGCCCCCGCCCGAGCACGCTCCCGGCACCCCGGCCGGATGACCGTCGCCCGGTGATGTCCGCGCCCGACGCCGGCCGGTGATCCCCGTACCGGGCACCGGCCGGCACCGGCCGGCACCGTACGGAGCCCGGCGCGGGCGTCCCCGGGGCAGGCGGCCGTCACCAGGGCAGGAACACATGGATGTCCTTGCCGTCGGCGGCGCCGACCACGCTGACCTGATCGCACAGTGTGTGGATCAGGTGCCAGCCGATCCCGCCCCCGCCGCGGCTCGGCCTGAAGGGCCGGGGCGCGGGCTCGGTGGTACTCGTGTCGTGCATCACCACATGCACCCCGTCGAACGTCCTGCGCAGCCGCAGCCGGAACGGTCCCGGCGCGTACTGGACCGCGTTGGCGGCGAGTTCCGTGACCACCAGGAGGATGTCGTCCCAGTGCTCCGGGGCCGTCGGCGGGGAGATGCGGGCCAGGTCCAGGAGGAACTCCTCCGCCACCAGTCGTGCGTCGGTGACGTCGCGCAGCTCCCCGGCGAAACCGACGACGCGTTCGGTGATCTCCTCTGCGGCCAGTGAATTGTCCCTGTGCGGCTCGGATGCCATGTCGCCTTCCCTGCCCCGGCTACCACGGGCCAGTCGTTCATGTGCCGTACGTTCCTTCGTTCTCCTGGTCTGTGGGTTCCCGGGCCGCCGGACCCTACGCGCCCGTATCCATGTGAGCCGGGGTGACGGGCACGCCGCCACCGGCGGTCAGCGGAAGACGTTGTCCGAGTCGTCCCAGACCGACGGCTCCTCCGGCAGCGGCTCCCGCTCCGGACGCGAACGGGAGTGGTACATCGCGTCGATCTCCAAGGCGTAGCGCTGTACGATCTCGTCCCGGCGCAGCTTCATCGACGGCGTCAGCAGCCCGTTGGTCACGTCGAACGGCTCCGGCAGCACCCGGAACACCCGGATCGACTCCGAACGGGACACACTGCTGTTCGCCGCGGTGACCGCCCTCGCGATCTCCTCACGCAACGCGTTCTCCTCCCGGGCCTCGCGTGTGGGCGCGTCGCCCGGCATCGAAAGTGCCCCGCGCCAGTGCGTGAGGAACTCCGGGTCCAGCGTGATCAGAGCCCCCACACAGGGCCGGTCGTCCCCCACCACGACGGCCTGGTGGACGAGTGGATGCATCCGCAGCCGCTGCTCCAGGGCCGCGGGCGCGACACTTTTGCCGCTGCTGGTGATGATGATGTCCTTCTTGCGACCGGTGATCGTCAGGTAACCCTCCGAGTCCAGTCGGCCGATGTCCCCCGTGGCCAGCCAGCCACCGGCCAGCGCGGTCAGGGTGGCGGCCTCGTCGCCCGCATAGCCCTGGAACACCGACGGCCCGCGCACCAGGATCTCCCCGTCGTCGGCGACCCGGATCTCGTTGCCCGGCAGCGCCCGTCCGACGGTGCCGGACTTCTCCCGGCCGAGCGGTTGCATCGTCACTCCACCGCTGGTCTCGGTGAGCCCGTAGCCGTCGTGGACGTAGATGCCGATGCCCTCGTAGAAGAGGGACAGATCACGGCTGAGTGTCGAGCCGCCCGAGGTGGCCCTGCGCACCCGGCCGCCCAGCGCGGCCCGCAGCCTGCGGTACACCGTCCGCTCGTACAGGGCGTGCTGCACCCGCAGGTCGAGGCCGGGCCCCGAACCACGGCCCAGCCGCTGCCGCTCCACGGCGGCGGCGAAGTCACGGGCCGTATCGGCGGCCCGCTCGAACAGAGCCCCGCGGCCCGCCTGCTGCGAGGCGCGCAGAAAGTTCTTGTAGATCTTCTCCAGCAGCGAGGGGACCGCGTACAGATAGGTGGGCCGCAGGGTGCGCAGGGCCAAGGACAGGGCCTCCGAGCCGAGATCGGGCTCGTGCCCCATCAGCAGGCCGCCCCGTACGCACAGCCCCTGGATCATCAGCCCGTACACATGGGAGAACGGCAGGAAGGCGAGGACCACGCCCTGCTCACCCGGCTCCGCCGCGGTCCGGGACCAGCCCTCCAGCAGGGTGTCGCAGGGGGCGGCCAGATTGCGGTGGCTCAGCGCGCACCCCATGGCCTGCCCCGAGGTACCGGACGTGTAGGCGATCACCGCCGTGGAGTCCGGCAGCACGATCCTGCGCAACGAGTCGACCGTGGCCGGCGGTATGTACTCGCCGCGCGCCACCAGCTGGTCCAGCGCACCCGAGTCCAGTTGCCAGACGTGCCGCAGCCGCGGCAGCGCGGCGCACACGGACCCGACGGTCATCACACTCTGCTCGTCCTCGACCACTACGGCAACGCACCCGGAGTCCCTGAGGATCCACTCCACCTGCTCCCGCGAGGAGGTCGGATAGATGGGGACGACCTCGGCACCCACGGTCCACAGCGCGTAGCACAGGACCGTCCACTCGTAACGGGTCCGCGCCATGATCGCCACACGGCTGCCCGGGGACAGCCCGGAGGCGACCAGCCCCTTGGCCAGGTCGACGACCTGGTTGCGGAACTCCAGCGCGGTGACCTCCTCCCAGGACGCGGAGGCCGGATCGGCACGGCGGGCGAGCATCGGCAGGTTCGGGCTCTCGGCCGCCGTCTTGAAGAGGCTGTCCGCGAGGCCGCCCGTCAGGGGTGAGGCGGCCTGGGGAGCGAGAGCGAGGTCGCGCATGCACTGCTCCTGACATGTACGGGCTGTGATTCGGCCGACGAGCGGAGTCATCGGCGGTGCCTGAATGTAGCCGAGCCCGAGCGTTCCGGGGCCGGATCGCCGGAACTGTGGCCACATTGATGATCACGCCGCCCCGGCGGCCCGAGCCTGCCCGCGCATTCCGCCCGTATTCCCCGCCGGGGCCCTTCCGCCCCGGCATGCACAGGCACGCGCGGTACCCGTGCCGATCACCGTCCGGACGCGGGTACGGGGGCGGGAGGAGGGCCGCCGGGCCTCACAGGTCGTGCGGCACCAGCCACACCGTCGCGAGGGGCGGGAGAGTGATGCCGACGCTGCCGTCCTCGGGCTTGACCGGGTCCGGGTTGGTGACGTCACCGCCGCCGTAGCGGGCCGCGTCCGTGTTGAGGACCTCCCGCCAGGCGATCACGTCGTCGGGCACTCCCAGCCGGTGGTCGTGCCGGACGACGGGGGAGAAGTTCGACACCGAGAGCAGCGGAGTGCCGTCCCGGTCGTACCGCAGGAACGCGAACACGTTGTCCTCGGCCGCGTCCACCGACACCCAGCGGAACCCGCCCGGATCGGTGTCCCGCTGCCACAGCGCGTCCGTCGCCCGGTAACGGGCGTTGAGGTCGCGCACCAGATCCTGTACGCCGCGGTGGTCGCCCGCGAAGCGGTACGCGTCGTCCAGCAGCCACCACTCCGGGCCGTGCTGCTCGGACCACTCGGCGCCCTGCGCGAACTCCTGCCCCATGAACAGCAGTTGCTTGCCGGGGTGGGCCCACATGAAACCGAGGTAGGCCCGGGTGTTCGCCCGCCGCTGCCACCAGTCGCCGGGCATTTTCGACACGAGGGCCTGCTTGCCGTGCACGACCTCGTCGTGGGAGATCGGCAGCACGTAGTTCTCGCTGTAGGCGTACACCATCGAGAACGTCATCTCGTGGTGGTGGTACTTGCGGTGGACCGGCTCGTGGCTCATGTACTGCAGCGAGTCGTGCATCCAGCCCATGTTCCACTTCAGCCCGAATCCCAGACCGCCGGTGTCGGTGGGCCGGGTCACCCCGCCCCACGCGGTCGACTCCTCAGCGATCGTCACCACTCCCGGGCACCGCCGGTACACGGTCGCGTTCATCTCCTGCAGGAACGCCATCGCCGCCAGGTCCTCCCGGCCGCCGTGCACATTGGGTTCCCACTGGCCGGAGTCCCGCGAGTAGTCCAGGTAGAGCATCGAGGCGACGGCGTCCACGCGCAGACCGTCGATGTGGAACTCCTGGCACCAGTACACGGCGTTGGCGACCAGGAAGTTGCGTACCTCGGTCCGGGCGAAGTCGAACGTGTACGTCCCCCAGTCCGGGTGCTCCGCCCGCCGGGCGTCCCCCGGCTCGTACAGCGGGTCCCCGTCGAACCGGGCCAGCGCCCAGTCGTCCTTCGGGAAGTGCGCCGGCACCCAGTCCATGATCACGCCGATCCCGGCCCGGTGCAGGGCGTCCACCAGGTGCTTGAAGTCGTCCGGGGTGCCGAGGCGGGCCGTGGGCGCGTAGAAACCGGTCACCTGATAGCCCCAGGACGGGCCGTAGGGATGCTCCGCGACCGGCATCAACTCGACATGGGTGAAGCCGAGGTCCTTGACGTAGGCCGGCAGCACCTCGGCAAGCTCGCGATAGGTCAGCCCCGGCCGCCAGGACGCCAGATGGATCTCGTACACCGAGAACG
Source organism: Streptomyces sp. P9-A2 (assembly GCF_036634175.1). Classification (NCBI taxonomy): domain Bacteria; kingdom Bacillati; phylum Actinomycetota; class Actinomycetes; order Kitasatosporales; family Streptomycetaceae; genus Streptomyces; species Streptomyces sp. P9-A2. Next base: position 350,636 of record NZ_JAZIFX010000001.1, on the reverse strand, counting down.
GCGCCTCGTGCACGGACACCCGGGCACGGTGTTTCATCCACGCGGCGTCGTCCCACGTGTAGTGCGAGGCCGTCACGATCGACGCGGTGTTCGGCGGTTCCTCCGCGAGGCGCGCCATCGGGTCGGCCTTCAGGGCCCGCCCGCCGTACCGGGAGTGCACCTCGAACTTGTAGCGGGCGCCCTCACCGATCCCCGGCAGGAACACCTCCCACACCCCGGACGAGCCGAGCGAGCGCATCGGGAACGCCGTCCCGTCCCAGCAGGTGAAATCGCCCGCGACCCGGACGCCCTGCGCGTTCGGCGCCCACACGGTGAAGCGGGTGCCGGTCACCCCCTGGTGGGTCATGGGGTGCGCGCCGAGCGCGGTCCACAGTTCCTCGTGGCGCCCCTCGCCGATCAGATGCAGATCCAGTTCGCCGAGCGAGGGCGGCATCCGGTACGGATCGTGTACCTCGACGGCGTCCTCGTCGCCGTACGCCACCGCCAGCGTGTACGCGGGGACCGCGTCCAGCGGCAGGACCCCGGAGAAGACGCCGTCGCCCTCCGAGACGAGCGGGGTGTGCTCGCCGCCGGTGACCACACTCACCGTGCGCGCGAACGGCCGCAGCGCCCGGAAGGCGATGCCGCCCGGCACCGGGTGGGCGCCGAGCAGCGCGTGCGGATCGTGATGGGCGCCCGCCAGCAGGCGCCCCCGGTCGACGGGATCGAGGGCGGGTGCGGTCCCGTATGTCTCCGGGGCGGACGGGACGGACCCGGCCGACTCGGGAAGCGGTGTGTCGTGCAGGGCCACGGCTCAGTCTCCTCTCACGGCGAGGCGCTTGATCGCCGCCATGGGTACGGGCAGCCAGTCGGGTCGGTGCCGGGCCTCGTACAGCACCTCGTACACGGCCCGGTCCGTTTCGTACGCGCGGAGCAGACCGTGCTTCTTGCGCGGGTCCCAGCCTGCGCGGGCCGTGTAGCCCGCGCAGTAGGCCTCGCGACAGCGGCGCGCCCACTCCGGGCGCCAGGGGCGGCGCTGGCGGGCGGCGTAGTCGAACGAGCGCAGCATCCCGGCGATGTCCCGCAGGGGGGAGTGGGCGCTGCGCCGTTCGGAGAGCGGCCGGGACGGCTCGCCCTCGAAGTCGATGACGAACCAGTCGCGTCCGGCCCGCAGCACCTGTCCGAGGTGCAGGTCGCCGTGGATGCGCTGGGCGGGCGGCCCGGGATCGCAGGTCGCGAGTGCGGCGAACGCCGTCTTCAGACCGGGTACGAACGGCTGGAGCACGGGTACGGAGTGCGCGGCGGCGGTCAGCCGCTCGGTCATCCCCTCCGCCGTGAGCGCGTTCTCCCCGGGGCCGCCGACGGGGAAGGCCGCGCCGAGCGCCAGATGCACGTCCGCGGTGGCCCGGCCGAGGGCATGCGACTGCGCGGTGAAGTCGTCACCGGCGGCCAGCGCCTCCAGGGCCAGCGTCCAGCCGTCGGAGGCATCGCGCAGGAACGGCTGGAGGACGCCGAGCGTCGCTTTGAACGGATGCGTGGTGCGCAGCCAGGCCACCGGGGCGGGCACCCGGTGGCAGCCCTGCCGTGCCAGTGCGCCGGGCACCTCCAGATCCGGGTTGACCCCGGGCTGGATCCTTCGGAAGACCTTCAGGATGAACTCGTCGCCGTACACCAGCGAGGAGTTGGACTGCTCGGCGTCCAGCAGCCGCGGCACCAGCCCGGCCGGCACCCGCTGGGCCGCGTGGCCCTCGAACCGCAGCGGGCCCACCACTGTGGGGTGCCGCAGCCGTTCCAGCAGCAGCTGCGCCGACCGCGGGTCGTGGAGCGCGTCGTAGACCGTGCGCCCGGCCAGTGCCCCGTCCCGCACCCTGCCGATGACCGCCCGGCCCAGGCGCGGCGAGGGATGCTCCCGTACGCCGAGGAGGAGCTGGTAGCAGTCCCCGGCCCAGGGAGTGTTCCCGGGAGAGGGCACACCGCCGTGGCCGGCGTGGACCAGCAGATGCAGACAACCGGGGAACAGCTCCGTCATCGACAGCACATGGAGGTCGGTGACGGGCCGGTCCTTGCCGGCGAACCAGCGCTGTTCCGGCAGCCATTCGCGCAGCAGCCCGGCGAACGACTCCATGGGTTCGGCGGCCGCGCTTCGCGGACGCAGGAATGCGGTCTTCGTCATGGTGACGCCTCCTGTCGTCGGCGCACGGTCACAGTCGCCGGCCGATGCGGGTGCGGGCCGCGGCTCGGGTGAGCCGGAACCAGTAGAAGCCGTGGCCCCCCAGGGTCAGCAGATACGGCAGTTCACCGATGGCCGGGAAGCGCACCCCGCCGAACAGCTCGACCGGATGGCGGCCCTCGAAGGCGCTCAGGTCGAGCTCGGTGGGCTGCGCGAAACGGGAGAAGTTGCTGACGCAGAGCACCAGATCGTCCTCGTACTCCCGCAGGAAGGCGAGGACGGCGGGATTGGAGGAGGGGAGTTCGGTGTAGGTGCCCAGGCCGAAGGCGTGGTTCTGCTTGCGGATCTCGATCATGCGGCGGGTCCAGTGCAGCAGCGACGACGGCGACGCCATGGACGCCTCGACGTTGGTGACCTGGTAGCCGTAAACCGGGTCCATGATCGTGGGCAGGAACAGCCGCCCGGGGTCGGAGGAGGAGAAGCCGGCGTTGCGGTCGGGGGTCCACTGCATGGGGGTGCGCACCGCGTCGCGGTCGCCGAGCCAGATGTTGTCGCCCATGCCGATCTCGTCGCCGTAGTAGAGGATCGGCGAGCCGGGCAGGGACAGCAGCAGGGCGTTGAAGAGCTCGATCTGGTTGCGGTCGTTGTCCAGCAGCGGGGCCAGGCGGCGGCGGATGCCGATGTTGGCGCGCATCCGCGGGTCCTTGGCGTACTCGGCCCACATGTAGTCGCGTTCCTCGTCGGTGACCATCTCCAGGGTCAGCTCGTCGTGGTTGCGCAGGAAGATGCCCCACTGGCAGCCCGACGGGATGGCCGGGGTCTTGGCCAGGATCTCGGAGACGGGGTAGCGCGACTCGCGTCGCACGGCCATGAAGATGCGGGGCATCACCGGGAAGTGGAACGCCATGTGGCACTCGTCGCCGCCGGCGGTGTAGTCGCCGAAGTAGTCGACGACGTCCTCCGGCCACTGGTTCGCCTCGGCGAGGACCACCGTGTCCGGGTACTGGATGTCGATCTCCTTGCGCACCCGTTTCAGGAAGGTGTGCGAGGCCGGCAGGTTCTCGCAGTTGGTGCCCTCGGCCGCGTACAGATACGGCACGGCGTCCAGCCGGAAACCGTCGATGCCCAGGTCCAGCCAGAAGCGCAGGGCCGCCAGGATCTCCTCCTGGACCCGCGGGTTCTCGTAGTTCAGGTCCGGCTGGTGCGAGAAGAACCGATGGAAGTAGTACTGCCCGCGGACCGGGTCGTACGTCCAGTTGGAGGCCTCGGTGTCGACGAAGATGATCCGCGCGTCCGGATAGCCCTTGTCGTCGTCCGCCCACATGTAGAAGTCGCGGTAGGGGCCGTCGGGGTTCTGGCGGGACTCCTGGAACCACGGGTGCTGGTCGCTGGTGTGGTTCATGACGAAGTCGATGATCACGCGCATGCCCCGCTGGTGGGCGGCGTCCACGAACTCCACGAAGTCGGCGAGGTCGCCGAACTCGGGCAGTACCGCGGTGTAGTCGGCGACGTCGTAACCGCCGTCGCGCAGCGGTGACTTGAAGAACGGAGGCAGCCAGAGACAGTCGACGCCGAGCCACTGCAGATAGTCGAGCTTGGCGGTCAGCCCCTTCAGGTCACCGATGCCGTCGCCGTTGCTGTCCTGGAAGGAACGGACGAGGACCTCGTAGAAGACGGCACGCTTGAACCAATCGGGGTCCCGGTCCCTGACCGGAGTGTCTTCGAAGGTGTCCAGCACTGGTTCGTTGACAGTCATGACGCTCCTGACCCTCCGGTTCGCTGTGCTGCGGGCGGTCGCTGGACGTGCAGGACATGCGCAGGAGCCCGCCCCGGTTCCAGCCGCACGTAGTTGGTGTCGCCCCAGCGGTAGGTCTCGCCGGTGAGTTCGTCGCGTACGGATACCGACTCGTGCCGTTCCAGGCCGAGTTGCGGCATGTCCAACGAGACCGTGGCCTCCTGGGTGCGGTGGGGATCGAGGTTGGCGACCACCAGCACGGCATCCGCTCCGCTGCGCTTGCTGTACGCGATGACCGCGTCGTTGTCGGTGTGATGGAAGCGCAGGTTTCTGAGTGCCCGCAGCGCGGGGTGTTCCCGGCGGATGGTGTTGAGGCGGGTGATGAGGGGGGCGATGGTGCGGCCGTGGTGTTCGGCGCCGGCCCAGTCGCGGGGGGTGAGCTGGTATTTCTCGGAGTCGAGGTATTCCTCGGAGCCCTCGCGCAGGGGGGTGTTCTCGCAGAGTTCGTAGCCGCTGTAGATGCCCCAGGTGGGGGAGAGGGTGGCGGCCAGGACGGCGCGGACCTCGAAGGCGGGGCGTCCGCCGTGCTGGAGGTAGGCGTGCAGGATGTCGGGGGTGTTGGTGAACAGGTTGGGCCGCATGTAGCAGGCGGCGTCGCCGGCCAGTTCGGTGAGGTACTCGGTCAGTTCCTGTTTGGTGGTGCGCCAGGTGAAGTAGGTGTAGGACTGCTGGAAGCCGATGGCGGCGAGGGTGTGCATCATCGCGGGGCGGGTGAAGGCCTCGGCCAGGAAGATGACGTCGGGGTCGGTGCGGTTGATGTCGGCGATGACGCGTTCCCAGAACGCGACGGGTTTGGTGTGGGGGTTGTCGACGCGGAAGATGCGTACGCCGGTGTTCATCCAGTGGCGCAGGATGCGGCAGGTCTCGGCGATCAGGCCGTCCAGGTCGGCGTCGAAGGCGATGGGGTGGATGTCCTGGTATTTCTTGGGCGGGTTCTCGGCGTGGGCGATGGTGTTGTCGGGGCGGTGGTTGAACCACTGGGGGTGTTTGTGGACCCAGGGGTGGTCGGGGGAGCACTGCAGGGCGAAGTCCAGGGCGGTCTCGAGTCCGTGGCGGGTGGCCTGGCGGACGAACCAGGTGAAGTCCTCCAGGGTGCCCAGTTGTGGGTGGACGCTGTCGTGGCCGCCTTCGGGGGAGCCGATGGCCCAGGGGACGCCGACGTCGTCGGGTGTGGGGGTGAGGGTGTTGTTGCGTCCCTTGCGGTGGGTGGTGCCGATGGGGTGGATGGGGGGGAGGTAGAGGACGTCGAAGCCCATCGCGGCGATGGCGGGCAGTCGGCGGGCGGCGGTGCGGAAGGTGCCGTGGGGGTGGGTGGGGGTGCCCTCGGAGCGGGGGAAGAACTCGTACCAGGAGCCGTAGAGGGCGCGTTCGCGTTCCACGAGCAGGGGCATCGGGTCACTGGTGGTGACCAGTTCCCGCAGCGGATGGCGGGCCAGCACCGCGTCCACCTCCGGCACCGACGCCCCCGCCAGCCGGGTGGCGGGGGGCAGTGAGTCGTCCCGGAGCGTCTTCGCCGCGGCGAGCACGAGGGAGCGGCCGGCGCCCTTCGGCACCCCGGCCGCTGCCCGCTCGAACAGGTCACCGCCCTCCTCCAGCACCAGACCCGTGTCGATCCCCGCGGGCACCTTGATGCGCGCGTGGCGCCGCCACGTGGCGACCGGGTCCCCCCATGCCTCGACACGGTAGGTCCACCGGCCCACGGCGTCCGGGGTGATCTCCGTGCCCCACCGGTCGGTGCCGGGCGCCAGCTCCCGCATCGGCGTGAACGGCCCCCGCAGGCCCTCCGGATCCTTGAGGACGACGTTGGCGGCCACCGCGTCGTGCCCCTCACGGAACACGGTCGCCGTCACCTCGAACGTCTCTCCGACGACCGCCTTCGCCGGCCGTCTGCCGCATTCGACGGCCGGCCGGACATCCCGTACCGGGATGCGTCCGATGGCCCGGGTCGCCTTCATGGGTCTGTACCTCCGCCGTGCTCGACGCCGGGCCCGTGCCCGGTCGTGGGACGAAATTGAGGCGGGAAGGTCCTTCACCTTCCCGCCGGGGACCGCCGCTCGACCGCCGGTGGAACCCGTCTGGCCGCAGTGGCCGGCCGGGGCCGGCCGTTCTGTTCCTGCAGGTAGGTGACGAGACTGGTGCGCAAATACCGTTCGGCCGCGTCGGCAGCCTCCCGCGCGCAGCGCTTGCCCATCAGCACACAGAGGGTGTAACCCGAGTCCTCGAACGTCGTCCGTACCGTGAGGTCGGTGGGGGCGGCGAGCATCACGCGTTCCCAGGCCCGGTAGCGACGCAACTGCCGGGCGACTTCGGCTCTGGCGGGTAGCAGCATGGCGCCGGTCACCTTTCCGTGGCTCGTGGAGGGACGTTTCTCCCGGCGGTCGGGCGGCGGCCGTGCGCGTGGAGGGCACGGTCCCATGACGGCGGTCGAGGGGTCTTCACACATGGTGCATGATCAGTAACTGTGCGTCCTGTTGGACCTTGGTCCGGTGTGGCGGGCCGGGCGGCATCCGAGGTCGGCGGGAACTGCGCCCGTCCGGCGTATCGGTCACCCCGGCCGCGTGCTCGTGTTGCACGAATGGGCCAACCCGGTCACGCTGATGGTGACTCAGAAGCGCCAGCCGCTCACGTTTCGTGTTCGGGGCTCGTCCCGCAGGGGCGAGGGGAAATCGGGAGCTTCGCGGTGAGGAGCCAACGACGATGAAGACCGCAGTGCCCTGCTACTACCACCTCGATGTGGAAGTCAGCCCGGAACGCGTGGAGCAGGTCGGCCGCATTCTGGCCGCCCACCTCCGGCACTGGGACCTGGAGAACCTGGTGGAGCCAGTCTGCCGCGGCACCGAGATGCTGCTGCGCGCCATCGAGGAGCACGCCACCGACAAGGACGCGTCGATCGAGATGTGGTGGAACGGGCAGCACCTCATCACCGCCATCGGGGGCTACGACCACGCTCTGCGCCCCGACCGGCAACTGCGCGGCTGCCTGGAGCACATCGCCGCCAGCAGTGACGGCTGGGGCTGCTGTGCCACCGAGACCGGCAGCAAGGTCATCTGGTTCTCGCAGCGGGCCCGCGCCGACGAGCGCGTCCCACTGGTGCCGACCGCTCCGGACCCGAGGGCGAGCGAGGGGCTGGACCTGCCCCGCGTGGTCACCGTCGCCCAGCTGGCCGGCCTGGCGCGTACCCCCGCCGACCTCCTGGAGGCAGCCCGGTGACCCGGAGGAAAACCGGCCGAGGGGCGCCCGCGTGGAGCGGGCGCCCCTATCCGCTGGGTGCGGTCCATGACGGCGAGGGCACCAACTTCGCACTGTTCAGCGAGGTCGCCGACGGCGTCGAACTCGTCCTGGTGGACGACGCCGGCCGCTACACCACCGTCCCGCTGACCGAGGCCGACGGCTTCGTGTGGCACGGCTACCTGCCCGGCATCGGACCCGGCCAGCGCTACGGCTACCGGGTGCACGGACCGTGGGACCCGGCCGCCGGGCATCGCTGCAACCCGGCGAAGCTGCTCCTCGACCCGTACGCCACAGCCGTCGACGGGCAGATCGACAACCATCCCTCGCTCTACGAACGCCGTTCCGACGGCCCGGACCCGGCGGACAGCGCCGGACACACCATGCTGGGCGTGGTGACCGACCCGGCGTTCGACTGGGGCGACGACACCCGGCCCGGCCGGCCGTACGCCGACACGGTGATCTACGAGGCCCACGTCAAGGGCATGACCCGTACCCACCCCGAGGTCCCCGCCGAACTGCGCGGCACCTATGCGGGACTGGCGCACCCGGCGGTGGTCGACCACCTGACCTCGCTGGGCGTCACCGCGGTGGAGCTGATGCCGGTGCACCAGTTCGTCCAGGACGGGGTGCTGCAGAGCCGTGGCCTGGCCAACTACTGGGGCTACAACACCATCGGCTACTTCGCCCCGCACAACGCCTACGCCGCCCACGGCACCCGTGGACAGCAGGTCGCCGAGTTCAAGACGATGGTCCGGACCCTGCACGCGGCGGGGCTCGAGGTGATTCTGGACGTCGTCTACAACCACACCGCCGAGGGCAACGAGAAGGGTCCCACCCTCTCCTTCCGCGGCATCGACAACTCCGCGTACTACCGGCTGGTGGACGGCGACTGGTCGCACTACTACGACACCACCGGCACCGGCAACAGCCTCCTGATGCGCCACCCCTACGTACTCCAGCTGATCATGGACTCGCTGCGGTACTGGGTCACCGAGATGCATGTCGACGGCTTCCGCTTCGACCTCGCGGCCACGCTGGCCCGGCAGTTCCACGAGGTGGACCGGCTCTCCGCGTTCTTCGACCTCATCCAGCAGGACCCCGTGATCAGCCGCGTCAAGCTCATCGCCGAACCCTGGGACGTCGGCGAGGGCGGCTACCAGGTCGGCAACTTCCCCCAGCTGTGGTCGGAGTGGAACGGCAAGTACCGGGACGCCGTACGGGACTTCTGGCGTGCCGAGCCGCACACGCTCGGCGAGTTCGCCTCCCGCCTCACCGGCTCCTCCGACCTGTACGCGCACAGCAGGAGACGGCCCCGCGCCAGCGTCAACTTCGTCACCGCGCACGACGGCTTCACCCTGCGCGACCTCGTCTCGTACAACGACAAGCACAACACGGCCAACGGCGAGGGCAACCGGGACGGCGAGAGCCACAACCGGTCCTGGAACAGCGGCGCGGAGGGCGACACCGACGACCCGTCCGTACTCGAACTGCGGGCCCGCCGCCAGCGCAACTTCCTTGCCACACTGCTCCTCTCGCAGGGCATCCCGATGCTCTCGCACGGCGACGAAGTGGGCCGCAGCCAGCGCGGCAACAACAACGCCTACTGCCAGGACAACGAGATCTCCTGGATAGACTGGAAGCTGACCGAGGAACAGCGTTCCCTGCTGGACTTCACCCGGCGCGTCATCTCGCTGCGGATCGCCCACCCCGTACTGCGGCGCCGCCGCTTCTTCCACGGCGGGCCGGCGTCCCGCGCGGGCCGGGGCCTGCCCGACCTGGTGTGGCTGCTGCCGAACGCCGAGGAGATGTCCGACGTCGACTGGCGGCGCTCGGACGCGCACAGCGTCGGTGTCTTCCTCAACGGCGACGCCATCGCCGAACCGGACCCGCGTGGCCGGCGCCTGGTCGACGACTCCTTCCTGCTGCTGTTCAACAGCCATTGGGAGCCGGTGGACTTCCGCCTTCCGGACGCCGCCTACGGCGAGCGCTGGACGGCGCTGATCGACACCGCCGACCCGGACGGCGTCCCCGACGAGTCGGAGTGCAAGGCGGACACCAGGCTGACCGTGGGCTCGCGCAGTCTGGTGCTGTTGTCCCGGCCGTCGCACACCGCCGAATGAGGGACCGCGGCCCTCCCGGGGTCAGCGGCCCCGGCGCGCGGTCACCGTGAACACGGCGCCCTCGTTGTCGCGCAGTACGGCCTCGCTGTCACGCAGGGTCACCACGCTGCCGCCGTGCCGCTCGGCCGCGCGGACGCAGGCGTCCACGTCCGTCACGCTGAAGTGCACCTGCCAGTGCGGCCTGATCGTCGGATCGGGCGCCGATCCCAGCGCCCCCGACTCGATGCAGGCGAGGACCTGCCCGTCCCCGCGCAGCACCACCTCCTCGCCTTCGTAGACGACCTCCGTGCGGCCCGTCCCCGTCGTACCCCAGTCGAAGACCTCGCCGTAGAAGATGGCGGCGTCGAAGGCATCCCGGGTGTGCAGCCTGACGAAGGAGGGCTGGGACCGCTGCCAGCTGAGCCAGTCGGTGGACAGCTCGCCCTCCCACACCCCGAAGGTCGCGCCGTCCCGGTCGGCCAGCAGTGCCGCGCGCCCCGGGGGCAGTGAGATCGGGCCGACCGCCAGAGTGCCGCCGCGTTCCTGCACCCGCGCCACCGCCTCGTCCGCGCTGCGCGCCGCGAAGTACGGGGTCCAGGCCACGGCCATCCGCCACATGTCGGCGACCGCGGCGACGCCCGCCACCGGTGCGCCGTCCGCCAGGGCGACCCGGAACCGCTCACCCAGCCGGACCGGGCGCCACCGCCAGCCCAGCACGGCACCGTAGAACTCCTCGGTCGTCCCCAGATCGCGGCTGGTCAGACTCACCCAGCAGGGGGTCCCGTACACGGAGTGCGTCGAGAAGACGTCCGTCGTGCCGGAGGGGGAGGGCATGTCGTGGTTCGTCACAGTCGCGTCCTGATCGCTGATCTCGTCGGCCTGGCAATGACCCGGGGACTCCAGTGTCCGGCCTGTACGGCTCCGGGCGCCTGCCGAGTACCCCGACGGTGGTACCCGGACCCGTGCGGCGGGGGCCGTGGACATGCCCGGTGGCACAGGACGGGACGAATGACGACGATGGAGGAGCCGGACACCCGCCGAAGGCGCCCGAACGCGGGTGCGGGCGGCACGGAAGCGGCACACCGGACCCGGAGGTGACCATGCCCACGGACGGGGAAGCGGACCGAATCCTTCAGCTGGAGGAAGAGGTGCAGCAGCTGAAGGAGGCGGTCGTCTCGCACGCGGTGGTGGACCAGGCGATCGGCGTGGTCGTCGCCCTCGGACGGGTGTCGCCCGATCAGGGGTGGACGGTGCTGAGGGAGGTCTCCCAGCACACCAACGTCAAGCTCCGTGACATCGCCGGGACGATCGTGGCCTCGGGACGCACCGGTGTGCTGCCGCCGGGGATCCGGGCGGAGCTGGGGAAGGCCCTGGACCGGCTCGGTGCCCCGGGTGGTCCGGAGGCCACCGGTCCGGCCGCCCCGGCCCGTCCCGCCCTGCGCCCGGGGCGCGACGGCCGGACCGTGACGGGCCGGGCGGACCGGTTCAGCCGGCCTCTGCCCGCAACTCCTCGCGCACCTGGGCGAAGCAATTGCTGAGCAGGCGGGACACGTGCATCTGCGAGATGCCGAGCAACTCGGCGATACTGCTCTGCGTCATGCCCCGGAAGAACCGCAGATAGAGGATGAGCCGCTCGCGCTCCGGAAGCGCCTCGAGACAGGGCCGGACCGCCACCCGGTCGACGACCGTGTCGTACGCGGGGTCCGGACCGCCGAGCGAGTCCCCGAGCGCGTAGCCGTCCGTGCCCGGCATCTCCGCCTCCAGAGACAGTGCGGAGAAGCACTCCAGGGCCTCCGTGCCGGTGCGCACCTCGTCCTCGGTCAGCTGCGCGTACGCGGCGATCTCGGCGGTCGTCGGGGCCCGGCCGGGAGTGATCTGCGCCAGCTCCTTGGCGGCGTGCCGCACCCGGTTGCGCAGGTCCTGCACCCGGCGGGGCACGTGCAGGGTCCACATGTGGTCACGGAAGTGGCGTTTGATCTCCCCGGTGACGGTCGGCACGGCGTACGCCTCGAAGGCGGTGCCGCGCGCCGGGTCGTAGTGGTCGACGGCCTTGACCAGTCCCAGGGCAGCCACCTGGTACAGGTCCTCCAGCGCCTCGCCGCGCCCGCGGAAGCGCACGGCGATCCGCTCGGCCATGGGGAGCCAGGAACGGACGAGTGCGTCCCGCAGCGCCTTGCGCTCGGGGCCTTGTGGCAGCCGGGTGAGGCGGACGAAGTCCTGAGCGGTGTCCGGGGCGTCGTGGTGAGGATGCGGCTTCGTGGTGCTGCCGGCGATACGCATGACGCGCACCTCCCTGAGCAGGTGCCGGGTGGACGGGCACCGTGGGAGCGCGGACTCGGACCACACGGAGGAGACCCGGGGGCGGCGAGCCGGTTCCCACGGTCGTGCCTCCGGTCCGAAGCACTGAACCACTCATTCCCTGTCCAGCGGTGGTGAAACGGTTTCCTGAATTCAGGGCGGGAATGCACTGGGAATCGAAGGGATCGCACGCTGTGGAACCGGGGGAATTCAGCACGTGAAATTCCGGAGTCCGGTGGGGGCCGTTGTGCCGGTCGCGGCGCCCGGGGACCGGCGACGCGGGGCGTGCCCGGCGGCGCCGGTCAGGAGATCGCCGGGCCGGGGCGTGGCGATCACCGTGGGCGACGTGATGTGCGGCACGCCGCCGCGCGGACCGGCCGGCGGGTCCGGCGGATCGTGCCAGCGCAGCGCTTGATCGGCGGCCGCCGGGGACGAAGTGTCCGACCATGGCGCATTCCGCTCATTTGACAGTGCGCCGAGCCCACAGATAGGAAACAGCGACAGAAGTCGAGAGGTGCACCGTGTACGAGCCGAACGTGGTCGGGGACTGGCAGGAGTACGACGAACATGCCGGTCTGCGGGTCCGCGTCCACCGTCTGGAATCGGGCGAGCCGCCCCGCGGACGGGACGACGCGGCCCAAGGGCTGACGTACTTCAGCGTTCGCGTGACCGTCGAGAACCGCGGTGAGCGGAACGTCGGAATTCATCTCGAGGACGGTCAGGTCGACGTACGGATCGGCCCCGACGGGGAGAGCGCGTTCCTCGACTGGCGCAACTCGCAGTTCATCGAGGGATTCGACGTCTATCCGCTGCGCCGTGCCACCGCCGTGCTCTGCGCGGCCGGACCCGAGGCGTCCCTGAGCCATGTCGACGTCCAGGTGCAGTTGCGGGTCGACGAGGAGTGGACCGGCCGCCGCCTGTGGTCGGGCGGCATCGACGTGTGTGAGGGACCCGCCGCGACCCCGTCGGACGGGGTCCGGGAAGGCCTCGCGCATCAGATCGGCGTGTTCCTGCAGGAACAGGCAGAGGAGGGCACCGCCTGAGCCGGTTGAACCGGTGTCAGTGCGGGATCCCGTCGATGACCTCGCGGGCGCCCTGACGCAGCAGGGCGACCGCGACCGAGATACCGAGCGTCGCCGGATCCAGCGGGCCGGCCCACTCGTGGGCGTTCAGCCGTACCTTGCCGTCCGGGGTGAAGACACAGGCCCGCAGTGACAGTTCGCCGCTCCGGTCGACCCGCGCGTACCCGGCGATCGGACTGTTGCAGTGTCCCTGCAGCACGTGCAGGAACATCCGCTCGGCGGTGGTCTCCCGATGCGTGTCCGGATGGCCGAGGGCACTGACCGCGTCGATGAGATCCGTGTCGTCCTCACGGCACTGGAGCGCGAGAACGCCCGCGCCGATGGGCGGCATCATCGTCTCGGGGGAGAGGAGCTCGCTGATCACGTCGCGGCGGTCGATGCGTTCCAGGCCGGAGACCGCGAGCAGCAGCGCGTCGGCCTCACCCGCTGCGAGCTTCGCCAGCCGCCGGTTGGCGTTGCCGCGGAACGGTACGCACCGGAGGTGTGGATGGGAGGCGGCCAGCTGCGCGACACGGCGCACGGAGGAGGTGCCGATCCGGGACCCGGCCGGCAACTCGTCCAGGGTGAGTCCGTCCAGGTGCACGAGGGCGTCACGGACGTCGTCCCGCTTCAGGAACGCGGCGAACACGGTGCCCGCGGGGAGCGGGCGGTCGGCGGGCACGTCCTTGACGCAGTGCACCGCGAGATCCGCCTCGCCGGTCAGCAGCGCGGCGTCGACCTCCTTGGTGAACGCGCCCTTGCCCTCCACCTGCGCCAGGTCGCCCAGCCACTTGTCGCCGGTGGTCCGCACGGGGACGACCACGGTACGCACACCGGGCAGGGCGTCGGCCAAGTTGGCCCGGACACGCTCCACTTGGGCAAGCGCCATGGGCGAGTCGCGGGAGACGACACGGATCAGTTCGGGGACGGACATGGCGACACGATAGACCCTTCGGCACGGGCTCCCGTGCAGGGCGGGCCGGTCCGGAGGCCCGGACGACGGATCCGTCCGGGCTCCTGGTGACGGGCGGCCGGATGTTCGGACCTGAAGGGGTCTCCAGGTCAGGCGTTCGGGTCGAACGGGATGCCCGACGGCTTCGCCGCGGCGAGATGGGAGGCGAAACTCCCGTCCTTGAGGCCGAAGTTCGCACTGCCGAAGTTGTGCTGGACGAGCTTGTCGCGCAGCCCGGCCGGATATCCGTTCCAGCCGACCAGAGCCGGGTACTGCCAGGTGCCCTTGTGGTTCTCCGGCGGTTCGTCGCCCGCGCTCGCGAGCCGGAAGCAGTGCGTGCTGATGCCGTCCTTGTGGTAGACGATCTTCGGGTGCGCCCCGTCGAAGCGGACCGCCGACCTCGCATGGATCGAGAACGAGCCGTGGTTGGAGGTGGAGACGTACTGGGCCGTGTCGTTCTGCACCCACACCACGACGTGCTCCCAGTCGTGGCGGTGGCCGCCGAGGCTGACGCCCGGAAGGGCCTGGTCCTTCTCGAAGTACAGGGCGTAGACGATGGCGCACCAGCCGTTGTTGCACTTCGAACGCGAGTAGCCGTTGGTGCTGTCCAGGTCCGGGGCGTCACGGCAGTTGCCGTTGAGGGCGCCCGTCGGGTTGAGCCCGGGGTTGATCGCGCCGTCCGGACCGATCGCGGGGGTGGGGTAGCACCCGTCGGTGTCGTAGTCGTAGGCGGGCTGGTACGTCCGGTCGAGAGCGTCGGCGGAGGCCGGCAGGGCCGGCGGTGGTGCGGCGAAGGCGGTGGCGGGGAAGGCGATGACGAAGGCGAAGGCGCCGGCGAGACCGGTCAGCCATCTCCTGCGGTGAGTTCGGAAGGTGCTGGACGACACTGCGTCCTCCTCGGGATCCGGGCGCAGCCCAACGGCTGTGGGGGGCAAGAGGGTTCAGCATCGCGGTTAGACGCGTCCATGCCAAGGGCTCATTGGCGTACCGATGGTGAAGCGTTCCTCAACACTTGTGAAGCCGCTGCCGGATCACTCCGTCTCGTCCGGAATGCCGTACCGGGTGCGGGCGCTGCGGCGCACCTCGTCGGCGGGTGCGGCGGCAGCCGGTGGGGGATCCGTGCGGTCGGTGGCAGGGGTGCGGACGGGGTCGGGCTCCGTACGTCCCGCCGCGCGTCGCGGCCCGCGGCTTCGCCGGAGCGGCGCCCGCGGGCGGGCGGAGCAGTACGTTCCGTGCCCCCGCAGATTGATTGAGTTACGCAATGAGATGGTAAAGTGGACGCATGCGCGCATCCTCGGTACCCGACATCCCCGCCTCACCGGAAGTGGCCGAGATCGAGCGTGCGCTCACGCGTGTCACCTATCTGGGCTCCCGCGCCCGCCAGCACGAACGGCTGATGGCCATGGCGGGCGTCCCCCTGGACCGTGCGGCCGTCGCGCTGCTGCGGCAGGCGGCCGACATCGAACCGCTGCGGCCGGGCGAACTGGCCGCCCGCCTGGGCGTCGAGGCGTCGCACGTCACCCGCACCGTGCAGCAACTGCAGAAATCCGGCCACGTCATCCGGGTCCCGGATCCCGACGACCGCCGCGCCCACCGCGTCGAACTCACCGAGACGGGCCGGGAGGCCATCACCCGCATCCGTGAGGTCGGGGCGCGGGCCATGCAGGTGGCTCTCTCCGACTGGTCCCCGGCGGAACTGCGGCAGCTCGCCACGCTCTTCCACCGCATGGTCGACGACTTCCTCGCCCACGCCGCCGAAGAGGAAACGGAACCGCGCGGCACCACCCCGGCCGGAGCCGCCTGACACGCTCACGGCCCGGTGGCCCTCCATACTTACCGTCCGGTAATGTCGCGGGGCAGGCCACCGGAGGAGGAACCGTGTCACGGTCCGATCGCTCACCCCTGCTGCTCGCCGGCCTGCTGGCCGCCGCGGGCACCGCCCACTTCACCGCCCCGCACCGGTTCGACCACATCGTGCCGCGCTCCCTGCCGGGCTCGCCCCGGGCCTGGACCTATGCCAGCGGCGCCGCCGAGCTCGCGCTGGCCGCCGGGGTGGCGCTGCCGCAGACCCGCAGGGCCGCCGCACTGGCCACGGCCGCCTTCTTCGTCGGGGTCTTCCCCGCCAACGTGAAGATGGCTGTGGACCGGCGTCGCCGCCCCGCGCCGCAGCAGGCCGCCGCCTGGGGGCGGCTGCCCCTGCAACTGCCGCTGGTGTTGTGGGCGCGGGGGGTCGCCAAGGGTGCGGAGAGCACGTCATGAGCGCAATCCCGGAGAAGGGCGACACGGTCGAGGACTTCGCGCTGCCGGACGGGACGGGTACCGTCCGCAGGCTGTCGGAGCTGCTCGCCGAGGGGCCCGTGGTGCTGTTCTTCTATCCGGCCGCGCTGACCGCCGGCTGCACCGCGCAGGCCTGTCACTTCCGTGACCTGGCAGCCGAGTTCGCCGCGGCCGGCGCACGGCCGGTGGGCGTCAGCGGTGACGCCGTCGAACGGCAGGCGGAGTTCGCCGGACGGCACTCGCTCGGCATGCCCCTGCTGTCCGACGCCGACGGCGCCGTCCGTGAGCGGTTCGGGGTGAAGAGGGGAATCTCCCTGGCGCCCACCAAGCGCGTCACCTTCGTCATCGGGCAGGACCGCACCGTTCTCGAGGTCGTGCGCAGCGAACTGCGGATGAACGTGCACGCCGACCGCGCGCTCGCCGCACTCCACGACCACCGGACGTGACCCGCGCCTGACGGGCCCACGGCCCACGGCTGGACCACGTGTGCGGCCGTGGGCCCGTCGGCGTGCGGGGTTCAGAACTCCTCATGCACCTTTGGATCCCCGCCGATCCGCCGGTGGGACCGGTCCGTGAGGGTGTGCATCTGGGCGTCGTCCAGCGTGAAGCCGAAGACATCGAGGTTGGCGCGCTGCCGCTCGGGGTCGGCCGACTTGGGCACGGGCAGCACCCCGAGCTGGATGTGCCAGCGCAGCACCGCCTGGGCCGGGGTGACCCCGTGGGCCTCGGCGACGGCGACCACGGCAAGGTCGTCCAGGAGCTGCGAACCCCGGCCCAGCGGACTCCAGCTCTCGACGAGCACTCCCTTGTCCGCGTGGTGGGAGCGCAGCTCCTCCTGGGGGAAGAACGGGTGCAGCTCGACCTGGTTGACCGAGGGCAGCACCCCGGTCTCCTTCTCCAGCCGCTCGATGTGGGCGGGCGTGAAGTTGGAGACGCCGATCGACCGTACGAGACCGTCCTCGCGCAGCTTGATCATGGCCTTCCAGGAGTCGACGTACCTGCCGACCCGGGGGAGCGGCCAGTGGATCAGATACAGGTCGACGTACTCCAGGCCGAGCCGCGCGCGGGACTCCTCGAAGGAGGCGAGGGTCTCCTCGTAGCCGTGGTGGCGGCCGGGGAGCTTCGTCGTCACGACGACCTCCTCGCGCGGCACGCCGGCACGGGCCACGGCACGGCCGACACCGGTCTCGTTGCGATAGTTCGTCGCGGTGTCGACGAGGCGGTATCCCATTTCCAGGGCCGTGGTCACGGACTGCTCGGCCTGAGCGTCGTCCATCGGCCAGGTGCCCAGACCCAGGGCGGGGATCGTCGTGCCGTCATTGAGTGTGTGGTTCGGGATGCTGATCACGAGGGGACCTTCCCGTTGACAGTGTCGTCTCCCTCCAGCCTCACCGACCGGGCGGCCGGCGATCAACCTGACGGGTGGGCCGGACGGACGACACGACGCATCCGAACCGGCGCCGGCCGGGGACGAACCGATGGAGGGGGCACAGATGAGCATGGGCGGGAGCGACATGGACGGTACGAAGAGCGTCGGGCAGCACATGGGCGGGGAGCGGCGCGTGGGGGCGCGGCCCGGCACGGGTACGGGCGTGGAGGTGCGTCCGGTCACCGGGCACATCGGCGCCGAGATCACCGGTGTCGACCTCGCGGACGAGCCCGGTGACGCCGTGATCACCGCCGTCCGGGCGGCGGTGCTGCGCTGGAAGGTGGTGTTCTTCCGCGGGCAGCGACTGGACCACGCCGGGCATGTGGCACTGGCCCGGCGTTTCGGCGAGCCGGTCGTCCTGCCCCGGCGGGGCAAGGCATCGCCGCCCGGCTTCCCGGAGATCGAGACGACCGCCGACCGGCTGGAACTCGGCGGACGGTTCGGCATGGAGCACGACGAATGGCTGCGGCGGCGCCGCCACACCCTGGCGCGCGGCTGGCACTGCGATCACGGCGCCCGGATCGACCCGCCGGCCGCGACGATCCTGCGCGCCCAGACCGTACCGCCCTACGGCGGCGACACCACCTGGTCGAACCTGGCCGCCGCCTACGCCGGCCTGTCCGCCCCGGTACGGGAGTTCGCCGACCGGCTGCGTGCCGAGCACCGGCTGGGGGTCGGCTACCTGCCCCGGTCCGGCGACGACGCCTATGTGCGGCATCTGCTGGACCACCAGACCGCCTCCGAGCATCCCCTGGTGCGGGTCCACCCGGAGACGGGGGAGCGGGTGCTGTTCGTCAACGGCTACTACGTCGAGCAGATCACCGGGCTGTCCCGGCCGGAGAGCCGGGCGATCCTGGAGATGCTGCTGGAGCAGGCGACCCGGCCCGAGTACACGGTGCGTTTCCGGTGGGAGCCGGGGAGCGTGGCGTTCTGGGACAACCGTGCCACCATCCACCTCGCCCCGGGCGACACCGCCCACCTCGACCACCCGCGGATCATGCACCGGGTGATGCTTGCCGGAGAGGTACCGGTCGGCACCGACGGCCGCCCCTCGGAGCCGATCACCGGAACCGCTCCCGGACGCTGGTGACCGCAGGCCCGACCGGCCCCGCTCGGCGGCCCCGCGCCGGGGGTCCGGTCACGTCAGCGGGATGGTCACCTCGTCCTCGACCGGCGGAGCGACCTCCTGCGCGAGGTTGCCGGTGGCGGCGTGACAGCGCAACCGGATCGCGTCCGGGCTCACGTCCAGCCGCAGGAAGCACTTGAAGAACGGTGGCGTGTAGGTGGCCGAACCGGGCGAGAACACCTGCGTGTGGACCTTGCGCACGGGCAGCCTGAACCGCTTGCCCCGATCGGGCCGACGGCCGGTCCCGAGCAGCCCGGCGACCAGCCGCACCCGCCGGGTGACCCGGGCAGGCGTGCTCGGCACGCGGGTGGGACCGATGCCGAGGCGTTCGGCGATCACGGCCGTCGCCTCGGTATCGGTGAGGGTGAAGAAGCGGCGCAGCCGCGTCCGGCGCGCGTAGAGCGCGCTGTAGAAGGCGAGGGAGTCGCCGCGCAGCGGATAGCAGCGGAAGTCCTGCTCGGTGACGCCGGCGACGTCGACGCGGGGAATGGTATGGGTGGCGTGCGTGAAGGCGCCGCCACCGCCCGCCACCACGTACTGGAGCGTACGGCCGTCGCCCAGACGGACCGGATAGCGCTGGTAGTTGTGGATGTCACCACCGATCGCCGCCACATAGCGGTGGTCCGGGTCACGGACGATGTCGTCGACGGTCCCCCCGCCCTCGACGGGACAGGGACGGTGCGCGCCGTCCACGTACAGCGGCGATCCGGTCACGAGGATCTTCGGGCGCGGCCCCCGGGACACCTCCCGCAGCCAGGCGCCCTGCTCGGCGTCGACGGTTCCCAGCAGGCCGGTGTCGATACCTATGATCCGCACCGGCCCCGCGTCGATCGCCCAGTACGGGCCCGGCTGCACCGCCCGCTGTTCCGGGCCGGAGCGCAGCCTGCGCGCCTCGGCGAGGCGGTGGCCGTCACCCGGGCGCGGCCGGTGCCACAGCAGGGAACGCAGCCACGCCCGGGTGAGGGGACGCGGGGCGGGCTCGGGCGGCAGGGGAGGGGCGTCGTCGCAGAAGACGCGCATGAACCCGCCGAGGTCCTCGTACCAGTCGTGGTTGCCGGGTATCGCGTAGATGGGCGCCTTGTAGTCCTGATACGGGCGGAAGAACTTGTCGCCGTAGTCGTCGGCGCTGCCCACCGGATAGATCACGTCGCTGGCCAGCACGGTGAAGGCGGTGTCCCGGCCCTCCTCCAACAGCCCCGGTACGACGGCGTACTGGGGCTCGCCTCCCTCGCCGGTGTCACCGATGACCAGGAAGGAGAACCGGTCCGGACCGCCGTGCCGGATCACCTTGTCGGCGGGCGCGCCGGCCGCCGCCCGCCGGGCCACCCACCGGCTGCGGGTGCGGCCCGTCGGGTCCCCGAGCCAGGAGGCCAGAACCCCGTTGCGGGCGGCCCACAGCATGCGCGGGTCGAACCAGGAGATCTTCTTGTCCTCGGACGGCAACAACCTCCGGTACTCGCCCCGTTGCCCGGTGCCCCAGCCGGCGCCCTCGGCCGTGTCGCGTGAAGAGTCTGACATCGGAGCACCGTAACAACGGTGCCGCGAGCGGCCGGAGAGCGGGTACGGGCAGCGGTATACCTGAACTGGGTTCTTTCAGTGAGGCGTTGAAGACTTCGCTCGGTCGGCACGCCTCGACAGGACTCTCGGAGAACGAGGTCCGGCGGGTTCCTCAGAAGGTGCGGCTCAACAGGTCCAGCAGAGCGGCCCAGTGACGCTCGTCCGCCTCCTTGTCGTAGGCGGCGGTGTCCGCCTGTGTGTAGCCGTGCCGGGCCCCGGTGTACACCTCGCAGCGGTGCCGGACCCCGGCCGCGGTCAGCGCCCGCTCCAGCCGCTCGATCTGATCCTCGGGCATCGACGGATCCTGGTCGGCGTGACCGAAGTACAGCTCCGCGGTGATCCTGCCGGCCGACAGGTGCGGGCTGTCCGGCGCGTCCGGCGCCAGCCGGGCCCCATGGAATCCGGCGGCGGCCGCCACCCGGTCCGGGTAGGCGCCCGCCGTACGGAGGGAGAGCGCCGCGCCCATGCAGTAGCCGGTCACCGCCACCGGGCCGTCGGCCGCCGCGGGGTGGCCGGCCAGCCATCGCAGCCAGGCGCCCGCGTCGCGCATGGCGAGTTCCGGTGTCAGCTCCCGCAGGATCGGTCCGATACGCCGGAAGATCTCCGGCCGTGCCACCGGGTCGATGAACTCGGGCAGTTCGACCACCGGACTGCGTCCGTGGCGGTAGAACACGTTCGGTACCAAAACCGTGTACCCGGCCCCCGCCAGCCGGTCGGCTATCGCCCGCATCCGCGGCCGCAACCCGAAGGCGTCCACGTAGAGCAGGACCGCCGGCCGGGGACCCCCGTCGGCGGGATGCGTCAGATACGCGTCGGCGGTGCCGTCCTCGGTGGTGATGTCAACAGTGCTTCCCTGTACGGCGGTCATGGCCGGTGGGTGCCTCTCTGCGGGATACGTCGGACCGGGGCCGCTCCTGCGACGAGCGGAGCGGATCATGCTTCATCGTGACATGCCCCGGGCCCGGCACTTCGGTCCTGACCGGTTCAACACGGTGCAATGGTCGCCCCTTTGGGACAACCTGCGCCCGCCCCGGTACGTTCCTCACCGCTCCCGCGGATCCGGCGGCCCGTATCGGGGCAGTTCACCGCGCCGCCGTTACTCGAACCGTGAGGTGTCGCCCGCACCCCGCCGTACGATTTCGGCCTCGCCGCCCGAGAAGTCGATCACCGTGGTCGGCTCGGTGCCGCAGTCCCCGGAGTCGAGCACCGCGTCCACCACGTGGTCGAGCCGGTCCTTGATCTCCCAGCCCTGGGTCATCGGCTCGTCCTCGCCGGGCAGCAGCAGGGTGCTGGACAGCAAGGGCTCGCCCAGCTCCGCGAGCAGCGCCTGGGTGACGACGTGCTCGGGGATGCGCACGCCGACGGTCTTCTTCTTCGGATGCTGGAGCATGCGCGGCACCTCCTTCGTCGCGGGCAGGATGAACGTGTAACTGCCCGGCGTGGACGCCTTGATCGTGCGGAACACGTCGTTGTCGATCTGTACGAACTGGCCGAGCTGAGCGAAGTCCCGGCACACCAGAGTGAAGTGGTGCCGGTCGTCCAGCTTGCGGATGGTACGGATCCGGTCGATGCCCTCCCGGCTGCCGAGCCGGCAGCCGAGTGCGTAACAGGAGTCCGTGGGGTACGCGATCAGAGCGTCGTCGCGGATGCTCGCGGCGACCTGGGAGATGGTGCGCGGCTGGGGATTGTCGGGGTGCACGTCGAAGTACTTCGCCATTCACCGAGCTTATGCCGCCCGCACGGCAGGACCGCACATCCTCGGCAGGACCGCACATCCTCGGCCGGACCGCACATCCCCGGCCGGGCCGTCCGCGCCCTGGTTCCGTACCCGCCCGTGGGCTGCCCATGCGTCGACGGTGTGCCGACGTCGTGCAAGGTTTCCCTCTCCTCCCCGGCCGCCCGGCATGAGCCGGCCGCATCCGTGGGACAACGTCCGGTGCCGGGCCGCACATGGGTTCGTCATGCCGCGGGAGCATGACCGGAACGGGGGACCGGCCGTGCTCCCGCACGCCGCGTACGCCTACGCTGTCTGCCGGGCCGGCTCCCCCGTCCGCGGCGAAGCGGTCCGCGACACCGCCGCCGCGATGACGGCGTCCAGAAGCATGCGGGAGCGTCGCAGGTGCTCGATCATGAGATCGACACGATCCCGCTCCACCGTCGGCTCGCTCACCGGGAGAGCATCCGCCGTTTCGGACGGCCCTCCGGCGCGGTCCGGCACACAGGGCAGCAGTTCGGCGGTCTTCGAGCTGCACAGCCCCGCCGCTTACAGTTCCTGGGTCCGCCGCCGGT
Source organism: Streptomyces sp. P9-A2 (assembly GCF_036634175.1). Taxonomy (NCBI): domain Bacteria; kingdom Bacillati; phylum Actinomycetota; class Actinomycetes; order Kitasatosporales; family Streptomycetaceae; genus Streptomyces; species Streptomyces sp. P9-A2. The sequence goes on along the minus strand of NZ_JAZIFX010000001.1, from coordinate 328,373 downwards.
CCCTCGCCGCCGACCTCGCCGCCCTCGGCCGACCCTTCCCGGCCGGTCCCGACCCCGTCGAGCGACCGCGCACCGGTGTTCCCGTCGAAGCCCTCCGGGAAGCGCGCGATGTACACCGGTGCCCACTGCGTACACCGGCTGTCCCGCCCACCCCTACCCCGGCCGCACGGCGGACGAGGCGGGCCGCCGCCGCTCCGAGTCGCCGGTCTCCGTGATGCACGGCAGCATGGCCCTCGTACGCAAGCCCCCGGCGGGACGTGCGCGAGGCGCGCGGGCCGGCCGTCGGGCGGCGGACGTTCAGTGAACGGGCCACCGACGCGTGAGTGACCACGTGGTTCCCGGGAAACCGGGGACACCGGGACAGGGACACGGGCTGCCGGGACACCGGGGCTCCCGCGCGGTCGGCGGCGACCGGCCCGTGGCCGCGCGCCACCGTGCTCCGGTCCGCCACCAGTCATGAGCAGCCGAAGGAGTGCACAGACATGACGGACGTTTCGAGCCGGGGTCCTGCTCCGGGCGACGACCGCAAGGTACTCACCAACCGCCAGGGCCATCCGGTCTACGACAACCAGAACCAGCGCACGGTCGGCGACCGGGGGCCCGCCACGCTGGAGAACTACCAGTTCCTGGAGAAGATCAGCCACTTCGACCGGGAACGCATCCCCGAGCGAGTCGTCCACGCGCGTGGTGTCACCGCCTTCGGCTACTTCGAGGCGTACGGAAAGTGGGGGGACGAACCGATCTCCCGCTACACCCGGGCCAAGCTCTTCCAGGAGCAGGGCAAGCGCACCGACCTGGCCATCCGCTTCTCCACCGTCATCGGCGGACGCGACTCCTCCGAGGCGGCCCGCGACCCGCGCGGCTTCGCGGTGAAGTTCTACACCGAGGACGGCAACTGGGACCTCGTCGGCAACAACCTGGGTGTCTTCTTCATCCGGGACGCGATCAAGTTCCCGGACGTCATCCACTCCCTCAAGCCCGACCCGGTCACCTTCGAGCAGCAGCCCCGGCGCATCTTCGACTTCATGTCGCAGACGCCCGAGTCCATGCACATGCTGGTCAACCTGTTCAGTCCGCGGGGCATCCCGGCGGACTACCGGCACATGCAGGGCTTCGGTGTGAACACCTACAAGTGGGTCGACGCCGAGGGCGAGACCAAGCTCGTCAAGTACCACTGGATGCCCAAGCAGGGCGTGCGCTCCATGACCGAGGAGGACGCCGCCAACGTGCAGGCGGACTCCCTCGGCCACGCCACCAAGGACCTCTACGAGGCGGTGGAGCGCGGCGAGTACCCGGAGTGGGAGCTGCTCGTCCAGATGATGGACGACCACGACCACCCGGAGCTGGACTTCGACCCGCTGGACGACACGAAGACCTGGCCCGAGCAGGACTTCCCGCCGAAGCCGGTGGGCAGGATGGTGCTGAACCGGATGCCGGACAACTTCTTCGCCGAGAGCGAGCAGATCTCCTTCGGTACCGGCGTCCTCATCGACGGCCTGGACTTCTCCGACGACAAGATGCTCGTCGGCCGGACCTTCTCCTACAGCGACACCCAGCGCCACCGCGTCGGTCCGAACTACCTGCAGCTCCCCGTCAACCAGGCCAAGAACGCCGAGGTGCGCACCAACCAGCGCGACGGCCAGATGACGTACCACCAGGACGGCGCCGGCGAGAACCCGCACGTGAACTACGAGCCGTCGATCACCGGCGGCCTGCGGGAGGGCCAGTACCCGACGCACGACGACCAGGGCCCGGAGATCCGGGGCCGGCTCACCCGCAAGCGCATCCCCCGCACCAACGACTACCTCCAGGCGGGGCAGCGCTACTGCCTGATGGAGGACTGGGAGCGCGACGACCTGGTCAAGAACTTCGTCGACCTGTTCTCCCAGTGCGACCGGGAGGTGCAGGAGCGCATGGTGTGGCACTGCCTCCTCGCCGAGAACGACCTCGGCCGCAGGGTCGGCGACGGCCTCGGTATCAGTCCGCAGGACGTCACCCATCTGAAGCCCCTGGAGGGCCAGGATCTGACGGACGAGGACCGCAAGCGAATGGCCAACCTCGGTGACAACCCGCCGCGCGACGTGGAGGGACTCACCATGACCCACTGCGTCCCCGACGAACGGCATGTGGTGAGCCGCTGAGCGGTTCTCCCGGCGGGCGGCACGGCGTGGACCAGCGGCGGAAGGCGCTGGTCCACGCCGTGCCGCCCGCCGACGCGTTCCCGCCCGCCGTCACCCGGGACGTGAGTGGCCTCCCGCGGTCCGTCGGGGAGCGACGCCCACTCCGCCGGGGGATCTCTCCTGCCCGAAGAGCTCGGGAGAGTGCGTGCCGGCCCCACACCCCCGGCGTGTATCGACCGGACAGACAGGGACGACCACCTCCGGTGCGTCCCTGCGCGCCCCCGACATTCGCCCCCCACCCGTCACGCGGGACGGTGAAAACGCCCCGCCGACCGATCGAACGGGCCGGTGCCGGGGGACGAATCGGATCATGACCAGTGCATCGTTCTCCAGCACCCTCACCCTGCCCGCCTCCGTGTGCGACCAGGCCGCACAGCACCTGGAGCAGGCCGCCAAGCGGACCGTCGACGGGGCCGGGATCCCGTTGAAGGCGTTCCGCGCGGCGGCCGACAGCGACTACACCTTCCCCGTCGCCGTGGTGGAACAGGCCGCCGCCTGCCTGCTCGTCCTGGCCACCGAAACGGCCCAGACGGTACGGCCGTCGGCGCTGCGCGCCACCATCAGTGTCGCCCTGAGCCTGCGCGACGCCGCCCAGGCGGTGCGCCGGCCCGCGCTCACCACCCGGTTCTGGTGAGACACGCCGGGCACGCCGGGCCTGCGGGGCATCAGAGGCGCTGCCACAGGGCCGGTGTGCCGGCGGGCGCCCACGCGCTCTGGGCCTGGTGCGTCTGCAGGCACTGATAGCGGACCCCGTCGCGGGTCACCGTGGCTCCGGCCGGGTAGACACGGCCGGCGGCCCATGTGTCCTCGGCGCCCTCCTGCGGATCCGGTGTCGCGGTCTGCGCGAGCTCGGTGGTCAGGGTCAGGCCGAAGTCGGCGAGGATCGGGTTGACCGGCTGGTAGAACGTGGTCCCGCCGCGCGTGCAGTCACCGGAGCCGCCGGAGGTGACGCCCTGCGCCTGGGAGCCCGTGACGTAGGGTCCGCCGGAGTCGCCGGGCTCGGCGCAGACCGTCGTCCGGGTCACTCCGTCGACCGTGCCCTCGGCGTAGCTGACGCTGGTGTCGTGCTGCTGGATGGTCCCGCAGTGCCATCCGGTGGTCGAACCGGACCGGCACACCGACGCCCCGACGAGAGCCTCCACCGAGCCGGTGACCTGTACCTCCTGGCCGTCCTGCGCCTTGACGCCCGGCGTGGCGGTCCACGTGTCGTTGGTGCCCACCCACGCCATGTCCCTGCCGGGGAAGACGGAGCCCTGGAAGGTGCCCTGTGCGGTCTGATCGAAACCGGTGGTCGTGTCACCCCGGTCGCCGCAGTGACCGGCGGTGGCGAAGCCCTGCTGCGCCTCCTTGGTCACGGAGAAGCCGACCGAGCAGCGGGCGGTGTCATTGATGTAGTAGGCGTCGCCGCCGGTGATGTCCTGCAGCAGTCGCGGCCGGACCGTGGACACGAGGATGGTCACGTCCTGGTCGTCGACCCCGGCGGCCTTGACGAAGGCGGCACCGGCCGACACCGTCCGCGCCTGCACCACGAGCCGGTTCGCCGGTACGTCCACGTACCACAGTGGGGTATCGGCGGTGTCGCGGGCGGCGGCCGCCGCGTCCAGTTTCTCCTTGGTGGCCCGGAGGCCGGCCAGCGAGTGGGTGACGACGACGGCCTTGGCGCCCTGGGCCTCGATGGCCGCCACGTCCTTGGAGTCGGTGGTCGCGACGTTGAGTTCCTCGGAGGCCGCCCCGCGCACCCAGGCGCCGGCGAACCGGTCGCCCAGGGCGTTGCGCAGGACACCCGCGCGGGTACCCGCTTCCGCCTCGTTGGCCGGCCGCGCGGCCGCCTGCGGCGAGGTCAGGCCCAGGTCACGCCGGAGTGCTCCGAGCATCGCCGCCGACGGGCGGTCGGCGCCGACGGTCCGGGCCGCGCCGGACGTGGTGCCCGCCACCGGGTCCGGCTCGGCCGACACGGTGGAGGGGAGAGCTGCGAGGACGAGCGCGCCGAGCGCGGCCAGGGCCGCCCGTCGTGCGGGCCGGCCATGTCTGTGGACCATGCGGTGATCTCCTTCGTCGTGGGGTGAAGCTGCCGCAGAGCCTCAGGTTTTGCCCATGACGCCCGTTGCGATGTCATCGGTGACCCGCTTTCGCGCTTTGGTGACGCGAACGGGCGCCAAGTGCAGTACTGCGTACGACGCCGGTGGCGATGGCCGGGCTCCGCGTACGTTCCGCGCGCGCACTGCTCGCGCGTGGCACGTCCGGCGCCCGCCGGCCGTGGCGGCCCTCCCGCAGGGACCGCCGCCCTCGCCGACATCGCCCGGACCGCGCTGCCGGCGTTCGCCCGCGCCGCCCTCGCCCTCACCCGCGGCGACACCGGCCGGCCACCGCCGCACCTCGGGGCGGTGCTCGCCACCGACGCCGTGCGCGCCGTGCTCCGAGCACCGGCAACGGTGTACGGCAGGCCGCGTGGAGCGATGGCCGGGGCCCGGCAGCGCCCTCGGCCGGGCGCTCCGACCGAGGGCAGGGGACCGCCGGCATGTCCGGGCGGTCCATGTGCCCGGCGCGGCCCGACGGCCCGACGGCCCGGCGTCACACGGTGCGGACCGAGGGCGGCCGTGGCCCCGAAGCTTTCCGGACCCCGGACGGGACCGTTCGGCCCATGCGCGGGGCGGCCGGGTGACGCACCCTGGAGAGGTGGCGCGCGAGGAGGTGACGGCCCATGGGGAGGACCCGTGGTGCGCGGCCCCGCAGGGTGTGGCTCTGGCGCTGGCGGAGCAGCCCGCTGCGCCGCCGCAGTGACGTGATCGAAGCCTGGCTGCTGCTCGTCGTCCTCGTCCTCACCCTGCTCACCGGGGCGCTCACCGGCCTGGCGGCGGCGGGGGCGGTGGACCGGTCCCTGGCGGAGCGCCGCGCGGAGTCCCGTGCCGTCCCCGCCGTACTGGCCGAGGACGCGGCCGACGTGCTGCACTCGCCGGTGACCGAGGACGGCAGTGGGGACGGCCGGGCATGGGTGAAGGTGCGGTGGACGGCTCCCGACGGCACCGGCCGCACGGGCCGGACCGAGGCCGGCCCCGGGGACAAGGCGGGCAGCGTGGTCATCGTGTGGACGGATGACGCGGGGCGCCTGGTCCCCGAGCCGCCCGGTGGAGCGGACGCGCGGTTCCAGACCGTCGTGGCCGGCCTCACGGTCGCCGCCGCCACCGGGGGGATGGTCGTGATCGGCGGATGGCTCGTCCGGTCCCGGATACGGCAACGGCGCTCGGAGGAGTGGGAGGCCGAGTGGCGGCAGGTCGAACCGTCGTGGCGAAGGCGGATGAGGGGTTGACCGGCTGACGGGTTGACTACCGGTGCTCTGCCCCCGGCACCCTGACCACCGGCGGACGGCCGGACCGCACGAGCCGCCCGGGTGCTGCCGTCTTTGCCGTTCACTGCCTAGTCGATCTGCGCAATTGCAAAATTTAGCAATTGCGTACATGCTTGAATGTGTCCGTTGTCGTGGGCCGTCGAGGCTCGCGCCGTCACCGCGCGACGGCGTGTCGTGGCCGCCGGGAAGTCGAGGGGTTGTGTCAGTACCGCTGTTGCTCGCCGGAGTCCGGTCCCGCATCACGTCGCTGCTGCCCGGCCGGGACGACCTCGGTCAGATGCGTCGCAACCCGCGCCGGGACCTGCTCGCCGGTCTGACCGTCGCCGTCGTCGCCCTGCCCCTCGCACTCGGCTTCGGGGTCTCCTCCGGGCTCGGCGCGGAGGCCGGGCTGGCCACCGCTGTGATCGCCGGTGCGCTGGCGGCCGTGTTCGGCGGCTCCAACCTCCAGGTCTCCGGACCGACCGGCGCGATGACGGTGGTACTGGTGCCCATCGTCGCCGAGCACGGCCCGTCGGGCGTGCTCACCGTCGGGCTGATGGCAGGCGCCATCCTGGTGGCGCTGGCGCTGCTGCGGGCCGGCGGCAGCATGCGGTACGTGCCCGCGCCCGTGGTGGAGGGCTTCACACTCGGTATCGCGTGCGTGATCGGACTGCAACAGATCCCGAACGCCCTCGGCGTACCCGCCCCCGAGGGCGAACGGGTCCTGGTAGTGGCCTGGCGGGCGTTCGAGGAGTTCGCCCGCACCCCTGACTGGACCGCCGTCGTGCTGGCGCTCTCGGTGGCCGCCGTGATGTTGCTCGGGGCACGCTGGAGGCCCACCGTGCCCTTCTCCATCCTCGCCGTGATCGCGGCCACGCTCGTGGTGCAGATCGGCGGCCTGGACGGGGTACGGCCCATCGGCGAACTGCCCTCCGGCCTGCCCGCCCCCTCACTCGCCTTCGTCGACGTCGGCGCCCTCTCCGAGCTGGTCGCGCCCGCCGTGGCCGTGGCGGCGCTGGCCGCACTGGAGTCGCTGCTGTCCGCCTCCGTCGCCGACGGCATGACCGTCGGACAGAAGCACGACGCGGATCGCGAACTGTTCGGACAGGGCGTGGCGAACCTGGCCGCGCCGCTGTTCGGCGGCGTCCCCGCGACCGGCGCGATCGCCCGCACCGCGGTCAACGTCCGCAGCGGAGCCACCTCACGGCTGGCCTCGCTCGCCCACGCCGCGGTCCTCGCCGCGATCGTCTTCGCGGCAGCCCCGCTGGTGTCGAAGATCCCGCTCGCCGCTCTGGCGGGCGTCCTGCTGGCCACCGCGGTCCGGATGGTCGAGGTCGGCTCGCTGCGCGCAATGGCCCGCGCCACCCGCTCCGACGCGCTGATCCTCGTGCTGACGGCCGTCGCCACCCTCGTCCTCGATCTCGTCCTCGCCGTGATCATCGGCCTGGCCGTCGCGGGCCTCCTCGCGCTGCGAGCCGTCGCCCGGCAGGCGCGGCTCGCACCGCTGGCACTGGACCGGGGCGACCACACCGAGGAGGAGCACGAACTGCTCGCCGAACACATCGTCGCCTACCGCCTCGACGGTCCGCTGTTCTTCGCCGCCGCCCACCGCTTCCTGCTGGAACTGACCGAACTCGCCGACGTACGCGTCGTCATCCTGCGCCTGTCGCACGTGAGCGTCGTCGACGCCACCGGCGCTCTCGTGCTCAAGGACGCGGTGACGAAGCTGAGGCGGCGCGGCATCGTCGTCATGGTCTCCGGTATCCGTCCCGGTCATCGGCAGGTCCTCGACTCCGTCGGGGCCCTCGGCCTGCTGCGGCACGAGGGCCGGGAGTACGCCACGACCCCCGAGGCGATCAACGCGGCCCGTGAGCACCTGCGACTCACCGGCGTCCTGCCCGCGGCCCGGGCCCCGCAGTCGGCACCCCTGCCCGTCCGGGAGGCACCGTGACCCGAGTGCGGCCCGTTCCCCCTCCGCGCCACAGGCGGCGCCCATCGCGCGGGGAAGCGACGATGACGTCGGCGTGCCGCCCACCGTCATGTGCTCACCCTCCCCACGGAACCGTCCGTCGTTCCCTCGCCCGCGAGACCGCCGAGCAGCTCCGGGCCGGGCAGGGGAGCGGCGGACACCACCCCGCGGCCGGCCCGCGTCGCTCATCGGGTGCCCTGCCGCCACCGTCGGACCGGCGGCACGGCGGTGGCCCGCGGCGACTTCGGCGGCCGAGGAAAGAGCGTCCGGACCACCCTGTGATCCCCGAGGGTGCGACCACCGGACATCAACGATGTACGAAGTTGCTAATGTCGGAAAACGTCGAGGTCGGGTGCCGACGACGTACAGGCGAGGCGATGGACCGGGGCCCGGTGCCGGGCCGGCGCCGGGAAGGGGACGGCACGATGAGCACGCCGCTTTACCAGCTGAAGGCCGAGTTCTTCAAAACCCTGGGGCATCCCGCCCGTATCCGGGTCCTGGAACTCCTCAGTGAGCGTGAGTACGCGGTCGCGGAGATGCTGCCCCAGGTGGGCATCGAACCGGCACATCTCTCCCAGCAGCTGGCGGTGTTGCGGCGGGCGAACCTCGTGGTCAGCCGCAAGGAGGGCTCGACCGTCCACTACTCGCTGACCAGCCCCCACGTGGCGGAACTGCTCCGCGTGGCACGCACCATCCTGTCCGGTGTCCTGGCAGGCCAGGCCGAACTGCTCGCCGGCCTCAGGGACGAGACGAGCCCGCTCCCGTAGCGAGGGCCGCATTCCGCGCGGCCGTCCCGCGTCAGTTCGCCGGGGCCGTCTCCTCGCGCCGGCAGTGCAGGAAGAGCTGGGGTTCAGGCGTGGCGTCGGAGGGGGCCGGGGTGAACATCACGCTCTCCTCGGACAGCACCGTCAGCCCCGCGTCCCGCACCAGGCCGATCACGTCCTGGGCGGCGAAGCTGGTGACCCGCACGTTCTGCCCCATGAAGACACCGTCGAAGCCCTCCACGTCCAGGGGCACGGTCGCCAGTGCGAACAGGCCCCCCGGCCGCAGTACCCGGGTCAGCCGGCGCAGCAGGCCGCCCTGCTCCGCACGGGACATCTGGAGCAGGGCGAAGTACAGACAGACGGCGTCGAACGAGCCGTCCTCGATCGGCATTTCCCGGATGTCCCCGCAACGGAACTCGGCGTCGGGCACCTGCCGGGACGCGATCTCCACCATCACCGGTGACACGTCGATCCCCAGCACCCGGTGACCCGCCGCGGCCAGCGTGGCGGCCGTGGGCCGGCCCGTCCCACTGCCCACGTCCAGTACCCGGCCGGCGGGCGGGAGCCGTTCCAGCAGCCACTCCAGGGAGGCCCGGTGCGCCCCGGAGGCGGCGAACGCCCTCTCGTAGTCGCTGCCCAGCGCGTCGAACACCGACGCTGCCGGTGACCTGTGATTCCCGTCGGCCAAGACACACCCCGTCTCCGTGTACCGATGCCGCGCATCGTGCCATTCCCGGCGGGCCATCACAACGGTTCGCGGCTCCTTACGGCGCGTCGGACCGGCTTGCGGGGGTACCGGCCGGCACGGCAGGGTCAGGGGGTGCCGACTCTGCTGATCATTCACCACACGCCCTCACCCCACTGCCAGACGATGTTCGAAGCGGTCCTCTCCGGCGCCACGGCCCCGGAGATCGAGGACGTCCGCGTGGTCCGGAGAGCGGCCCTGGCCGCCACCGCGGGCGACGTCCTGGAAGCCGACGGCTATCTCCTCGGCACCCCGGCGAACCTCGGCTACATGTCGGGGGCGCTCAAGCACTTCTTCGACCAGGTCTACTACCCCTGCCTGGACACCACCCGGGGCCGGCCCTTCGGTTACTACGTGCACGGCGGCAGCGATGTCACCGGGGCGGTGCGGGGCATCGAGTCCGTCACCAAGGGCCTTGGCTGGCGGCGCGCCGTCGACGCCGTGACCGTCACGGGCGAACCCGGCAAGGCCGCCGTCGAGCGGTGCTGGGAACTGGGCGCCGCCCTCGCCGCCGGTCTGATGGACTGACGTCCGGACCGCACCGGCCCCTCCTCCCGGGTACGGAGCGGCAGGGGCGGGAACCGGATTGTGGGAGCGCTCCCGTCCGATGCAGGATGCCGGGCATGACCCTGTCTCCCTCGATTCGCCCGTACCGCCGCGAGGACCGGCCGGCCCTCGACGACATCTGTATCCGCACCGCGCACAACGGGCGGGACGGCCGCGCCCTGTACCGCGACCCGAGCATCCTCCCGGCCCTCTTCGCCGCCCCCTACGTACACCTGGAACCCGAACTGGCCTTCGTCCTGGACGACGGGCGGGGGCGTGCGGTCGGCTACATCCTCGGGGTAGCCGACACGGAGCGCTTCGCCCGGGACTTCCGCACCGGGTGGCTGCCCCTGGCCGCCGACCGCTACCCCGAGCCGTCCGGGCCGCCGGGTACGAGGGACGAGGAGATGGCCCGGCTCCTGCACCACCCCGAGCGGATGTCCGTCCCCGAACTGGCCGCCTATCCGGCCCACCTGCACATCGACCTGCTGCCCGACTGGCAGGGTCTCGGTCATGGCCGGGAGTTGATGCGCACGCTCCTCGAGGCGCTGGACGGCCGCGGGGTGCCGGCGGTCCACCTCGTGACGGTGAAGGCCAACGAGCCTGCCAGGGCGTTCTACGACCGGATGGGCTTCCATGAGATCGAGGCGCACATCGACGATTCCGTCGTCTGCCTCGGTCGCTCGACCCGGGGCCGCGAACGGCTGTGACCGACGGATGGCGGCCGGCTCCGGGCGGCCGGGACGCCCCGTACGTCGAAAGGCGTCGAACACGCCATGACCGGTGTGGAAGTGGCGCAAACGGGTGTTGCTCCTCCGCTTCCCGAGGCGCAGCCAGTGTTCCTGGGAGCGCTCCCATAGCTCCCGCGCACACGCTCCGGCGTGCACCTGGTGTGTACCCCCACGTGCACTGACACCCTCGCGCGCCGAGCGCCGACGTTCGCACACCCCCACCCGGAAGAAGGAGATCATGAATTGGCATGTCCGTGACCTGCGTGTTCGTGTCGCGTCGTGTCCCCCACTCGTCCTGAGCGCCCTCGTCGCCACGCTGCTGTGCCTGGTCCCCTGGAGCGGCACCGCCGCCGCGCACGGCTCGGTGGTCGACCCGGCGTCCCGCAACTACGGCTGCTGGCTGCGCTGGGGGAGTGACTTCCAGAATCCGGCCATGGCGGACGAGGACCCCATGTGCTGGCAGGCGTGGCAGGACAACCCCAACGCCATGTGGAACTGGAACGGCCTCTATCGCGACGGCTCCGCCGGCGACTTCGAGGCCGTGATCCCCGACGGTCAGTTGTGCAGCGGAGGACGGACCGAGGGGGGTCGCTACAACTCCATGGACACGGCGGGCGCCTGGCGGACCACCGACGTGGACAGCGACTTCACCGTCCAGTTGTACGACCAGGCGAGCCATGGTGCGGACTACTTCCACGTCTACGTCACCCGGCAGGGCTTCGACCCCACCACCCGGTCGCCGGGCTGGGACGACCTCGAACTGGTGGCCACCACCGGCTCGTACGGCCCGAGCCAGAACTACTCGATCCCGGTGAGCACGTCCGGTTACAGCGGCCGCCACGTCGTCTACACGATCTGGCAGGCCTCGCACATGGACCAGACGTACTTCCTGTGCAGTGACGTGAACTTCGGCTGACCGGACGTCGCTCGCGCCGCCCGGCTCCCCAAGTCCCTTCCGTGCACACCGAGTCGGACGGGGTCCGGGGGTCCGGGTGGGCCCGGGGCTTCCTGAGATTCTTCGAAGAAACCGTGAGGCGCTTGAACGCACCGCGGAGCACCTACGTATGAGGCGTGGGAATTTCATGTCACCCCCCCCGCGACAGAAGCGTAGGAGTACTGCCTTGGCACGCAACACACGCAGACGCCCCCGAGGGCCACAGCGCGCGACCTTCGCAGCGGTCGCGCTGATCCTGGGCGGAGGGGGGTTGATGGCGGCCAATGTCTACGCTTCCGCGACGGAGGACGACGCCGACGGAGCCGGCCAGGCGCGGGTTCTCGGCGGCGCCACCATCAACTGCCCCGATGTAGGGACCAACCTGACCACGGTCCCCGAGAAGGCGCGGCCGGCCGTCGACAAGGAACTCGCGGCGCTGGACGAGCAGATCGCCCAGGCCTACCAGCGCCTGGCGGATTCCGCCCCGGCCATTCAGCAGGACCCCGGCGTCGCCGACGAGAAGGTCGTGGGTCCGCTCGAGGAGGAGCGCTCCGCGACCCTCGACCGCATCTCGGGCGCCATGGAGCAGGAGGGCGACCGCCCCGAGGGCCTCGGCGAACTCGCCGACTGCTCCGTGGTCGACTCCGGTAACGCGTCCGCCCAGCCCGGCGACGGCCAGGACGGGAACGGCCAGGAGGGCGGACAGGGAGAAGAAGGCGAACAGGGCGGCGACGAGGGCGCAGGCCAGGAGCAGGGCGGCGGAAACGGCGGCCAGGCGGGCAACGGGCCCGTCGCCGCGGACTTCGTGGACATCAAGAGCATCCAGCCCAACGTGGCCAAGCCCGCCGAGTCGGGCGACGCCTCGAAGGGCACCTTCGTCAGCAGCTGCGGCGTCAACGAGAACGGCCTGTTCAACTCGGACAACGTGATCGCCGCCCCGGGTGTGGCCAACGGCGCGCACCACTTCCACGACTACATCGGCAACCAGGCCACCAACGCCTTCTCCAGCGACGATGAGCTGGCGGCGGCCGACACCAGCTGTGTGGACCAGGGCGACAAGTCGTCGTACTACTGGCCCGTGCTGCGGCTGCAGAACGGCACCCAGGAGCAGGACGCCAATTCCCCCGGCGGCGGCATCGAGGGCAACGTCGGTGAGATCGTGACCCCCAAGGAGGTCACGCTGAACTTCGTGGGCAACCCGCAGGGCGAGGTCACGGCCATGCCGAGGCTGCTGCGCATCATCACCGGTGACGCCAAGTCGTTCGTCAACGGCCCCGCCAACGCCAACGCGTCCTGGAGCTGCACCGGCTTCGAGGACCGGCAGCTGGCGGACAAGTACCCGCTGTGCCCGCAGGGCAGTGACGTGGTCCGCACCTTCGACTTCCAGAGCTGCTGGGACGGCCGCAACACCGACAGCGCCAACCACCGTACGCACATGGCGTTCGTGGACGCCCAGGGCAACTGCCCGTCCGGCTTCACGCCCGTGCCGCAGCTGGTCCAGCGCATCGTCTACGACGTCGACGCGCCCAGCCTGAACGACGGTGGCGCGACGACCCCGCTGTTCGCCGTGGACTCCTTCCCGGAGCAGCTGCACAAGCCGGGCACCGACCACGGCGACTTCATCAACGTCTTCGAAGAGGACCTGATGCAGGAGATGGTCGACTGCATCAACGGCGGCCGCACCTGCGGTTCCGGCGCCGGCGGCGGCGAGCAGCCGGGTGAGGACCCCCAGGAGGAGCCCACCGAGGCGCCCGAGGCCCCCGACGAGGGCGGCAACGACAACGGCGGTAACGACAACGGCGGCAACGACAACGGTGCCGAGCAGCCGGGCGACAACGGCGGCAAGCCCGGCGACGACGGCGACGACCAGCAGGAGAACCCCTCGGAGTCTCCGGCCGACGTTCCGGCCACCGAGGAGCCCGCGGGCGACGAGGCCACCACACCGCCCGGGGACGAGCAGCCCGAGGTCCGGGCCTCGACCAAGGGTGACAATGTGGCAGGTGCGGGTCAGAGCGACGGCGGAGCCGGCCAGGCGACGCCGGACGTGGGCACGGCGACCAACGACGGCGGACAGCAGGCCGCTGCCGCGGATTCCACCGAGCCGCAGACGGTGACCGGCGGCCTGGCCGACACCGGAGCCCAGCTCTGGCCGGCGGCGGTGGGCGCCGTCCTGCTCGTCGCGGGCGTTGTGCTCCTGCGCCGCGTGCGACGCGCCTGATCCCCCACGGCTCGGCCGATCCGGCACAGGGCGTCTGAACCGAAACGTCCCGCCGGGTGAGGTGCGGGCGAGGTACGACGGCGGCAGGTCCCCCGGGGCCTGCCGCCGTCGCATGCCCGGCCCCCGCGGTGTCCGTGCCATGCGGGCGTCAGCGCGCCTCGGGCGTCCGTGGCCACCCGGCTCTACGCGCTACCCGGGAGTCCGGGACGGCGCCGGCGCGGCCTCCCCCTCCGTGTCGATGTGCGGCAGGATCCGGTCCAGCCACCGGGGTGTCCACCAGGCGTGCCGGCCGAGCAGTGTCATGACGGCCGGGACCAGCAGCAGCCGTACGACGGTGGCGTCGATCAGGACGCTGACGGCGAGCCCCAGACCGAGCATCTTGACCACGACGTTGTCGCTGATGATGAACGCGGCGAACACACTCACCATGATCAGCGCGGCGCAGGTGATGACCCGCGCGGTGATCTCCAGGGCATGGGCGACCGAGGCCTTGGCGTCGCCGGTGCGCAGCCAGGCCTCGTGGACGCGGGAGAGCAGGAAGATCTCGTAGTCCATGCTGAGGCCGAAGATGATCGCGAACATCATCATCGGCACATAGCTCTCGATCGGCACCGTGCCGGACACGCCGAGCGCGGGCCCGCCCCAGCCCCACTGGAAGACGGCGACGACGACGCCGTAGGACGCGGTGATGGACAGGACGTTGAGAACGGCGGCCTTGACGGCGACGAGCAGCCCGCGGAACACGGCCAGGATGACCAGGAAGGCCAGCGCGACCACCACGCCGATGATCAGCGGCAGCCGGTCGGTGACGATGTCACGGAAGTCGACCTGAGCCGCCGTCGTACCGGTGACGTATGTGTCGGCGGCCGTGCCCCGCACGGCGTCCGGCAGCGTGTCGTGCACCAGTCGGTTGGTCAGGTCCGTGGTCGTGGCGCTCTGCGGGGAGGCGGCCGAGTACACCGTGCCGACCAGCACGTCGCCGTCCTGCGTGGCCGTCAGCGGCGTGACCGCCGCCGTGTCACCGACACCGTCCAGGGTCTTTTGTGCCTGCGAGGCGAGGTCGGCCCGGTCGGATTCCGGTACCGAGGACTGGTCGATGACGACCGTGAGCGGACCGTTGGAGCCGGGCCCGAAGGCGTCGGTCATCAGGTCGTAGGCCCGGCGGTCGGTGAAGGAGGTGGGGTCGGCGCCGTCACCGATGTGGCCCAGCTGGATAGAGAACACCGGGACCGAGAGAACGGCGATCGCGGCGACGCCCGCGGCCAGGAACCACCAGGGCCGGTGTTGCACCCGCCGCGCGTACCGGTGCCAGACGCCCCGCGGTTCGGCGCCCGGCTCGGCATCGGTCTCGGCCACGGGACGGCGTACCCGGTAGCGGTCGATCCGCCGGCCGGCCGGCCCCAGGAGAGCGGGCACCAGAGTCAGCGCGCCGACGACGGCGGAGACTACCGTGACGGCGGCGGCGAGCCCCAGCTTCGAGATGAAGGAGACACCCGACGCGGACAGGCCGGCGAGCGCGATGACCACCGTGCAGCCGGAGACGACGACGGCCCGCCCGCTGGTGGCGGTGGCGTGACCGGCGGCCGGCACCGGGTCCTGGCCGTCCATGAGGTCCTGCCGGTAGCGGGTGATCAGGAAGAGCGCGTAGTCGATGCCGACGCCGAGGCCGATCATCGTGGCCAGTGTCGGTGAGACCGTCGCGAAGGTGAACGCCGCCGCCAGCAGGCCGAGCAGGGCGAGACCGCCGACGACCGCGATCAGCGCCGTCAGCAGGGGAACGACCGCGGCGATCACGCTGCCGAACCCGATCAGCAGGACGACGATCGCCACGGCGAAGCCGATCAGCTCGCTCACCCGGTCGTTGGGTTCGGGCCTGGCCAGCTCGCCGAGCGGCCCGCCGTACTCGACCTGCGCCCCGGCCGCCCGCAGCGGCTGCACGGCGTCGTCGACCCCGTCGAGGTAGTCGTCGCCGAGGGTGGAGGGCTGGACGTCGAAGCGGACCGTGATGTAGCCCGTCTTCCCGTCGGAGGACAGGGGGCCGACGTCCGGCTGCGAGGAGCCGGATCCCGTGGACGACGAGGACGACGAGGACGACCCGGCGGCGGACAGCGGGTTCTGCGCCGACAGCACATGCGGCAGCTTCTCCAGACCGGCCACCGCGGTGGACATCTGCGAGCCGAACGCGGTGAGCTGCTGCTGCCCGTCGTGCAGCACGATCTGGCTGCTGTACCCGCCGGCCTGCGGATCGTGCCGCTGGAGGACCTCGACGCCCTGCTGGGACTGGGAGTCCGGCAGCGTGAAGTTGTCCGAGTACGTGTCGCCGACGGAGCGGCTCGTCACCTGGAGTGCCACCAGGGCCACCAGCCAGGCCACGACGACGATCACGAAGTGCCGGGCGCACCACTCGCCCAGCCGCCGCAGCACCCCCGCCCTCGGCCCGCCCGCCCCTTCGTTCCCGCCGCGCGTCGAAGGCATGGACGTGATCTCCTCTGCCCCGGTGGTCAACCGAGGCCGAGCCGCTCCCGGCCTCACCTCCATTACATGCGGACCGGATCACCCCGGCATCCGGGAACGGGGAAGGGCCGGAGAGAACGGGCTCAGGGACGGGCGGGCAGGCCGGAGAAGGCGGGGAGCGCGGTGGGGTGGCAGACGGAAGGTCAGGCCCCCGACGCCCGGCGGTACGCCGTGAGCAGCAGCGCCACGTCGTCCGGCCGGTCCTCGGTCCTGCGGGCCGTCCTGACCAACTGGTCGGCGATTTCCTCCACCGAGTCCGTACCGCTGTGCGCGAGGGTGCGGCGAACCGCCTCGATCCCGGTCTCGATATCGTTGCCGGGCTGCTCGACCAGCCCGTCGGTGTACAGCGCGAGGACGCTGCCGGGCGCCAGGGCGAGCGCCAGGGCGAGCGCCGTGACCGGGTAGAGGACGTTCGCCTCGACGCCCAGCATCACGCCGCCGAGGAGAGCCAGGGCCTCGGTACAGCCGTCGGGGTGGCGCAGCAGCGGCGGGGGATGGCCGGCCCGGACCGCGAAAGCGTGGCCGGTGTCCGGATCGAGTTCGATGTAGCAGCAGGTGGCGAAGGCATCCGTCTCCAGATCGGCCAGCAGCCGGTTGGTGTGCGTGACGACTTCCTGCGGTGGGTGCCCGCTGGCGGCGAAGGCGTGCACGGCGCTGCGCAGCTGTCCCATGACGGCCGCGGCTTTGACGCTGTGCCCCTCCACATCCCCGATCACCAGCGCCACCCCGCGCTCGGTCCTGATCACGTCGTACCAGTCACCGCCGATGGCCATGCCCTGGGTCCCCGGCAGATAGCGGCCGGTACTGACCAGTCCCTCGATCGCGGGCAGCCGGTGGGGCAGCAGCCCCTCCTGCAGGCCGCGCGCGACGGCGGACTCCGCGTCGTACAACCGGGCCCGCTCCAGTGCCTGGGCGACCAGTCCGCTCAGCGCGATCAGCGCGGAACGCTCGTCGGGAGTGAACCGGTGGAGGGTCTCCCAGCCGAGGATGCAGGAGCCGACCGGACGGCCGGACGCGACCAGAGGAAGGAACGACCAGGCTCTCATCCGGTCCAGGGAGATCCCCGGATACGCACCGCTCAGCTCCTCCGGCGACTCGAAGAACAGCGGGAACCTCGTGGTCAGGGCGTGCACGCCGGGCAGTTCCGTGTCGAGGGGGACGCCCTCGAACGTGTCGAGGAAGCCCTTCGGGTAGCCGGACTCCCACAGCAGGTACATTCGCTTGTCGCGGACCGTGTACAGAGCCAGCTCGCGGGCCCCGAACGCGGGCAGCAACTGTTCGGAGACCGCGCGGCACACGTCCCTGACGGTGACGGCCTCGGTGAGCACACTGGCCATCTGCACGACGTGGTACAGCCCCCCCCCCCGCGGGGCGCGGCGACCTCCTCCGGCGGCGGCACGACGGTGTCCGCGCCGGGCTGGGCGGACCCCGCAGTGCCGCCGCCGGGGGCCGCTGCGGCTTCGGACTCCGGTCCGGCCGCGACTCCGGCGGGCGGGCCGGTGCGGAAGACACGGAGGGTCAGACCGTGCACACCGGGGTAGAGCACGAGGCCCAGCCAGGCGCCGTTCGGATCCCGTATCGGATAGGACACCGGCTCCTGCGACAGCATCGCCGCGCGGTAGCGGTCCTCGTAGTCCGGATCGTGCAGCCAGGTGATCACCTGCCAGGGGTAGTGGCCGGGCAACGCGTCCCGCTCGCAGCCCAGCAGCTCCGCACAGCGGTGATTGGCATAGGTGACCCGGCCGTCCTGGTCGAGCGAGAGCAGGCCGTCGGGCAGCCGCTCGGCGGCCTCCGCCGCGGTGACCCCGCCCGCCGCGTCGACGAGCGCCCCCACCAGGAGCCGGCCCGCCGAGCCCGCCCGTACGACATGCCCCCACAAACCCGGTGAGGCGCTCCTCCATGCTCCGCCCCGCGTCGTGCAGCACGCGCGCCACCGCGGCCGCGCCCATCGGGTCCCGGGTCGCCGACCGCAGTACGACCAGGACTCCGACGATCTCCCCGTCCACCCTCACCGGCTGGTAGGCGGAGGCGAACGAGTACGGCAGCGCGGCGGTGAGCTGAGGGAAGCGCAGCATCGTCGCCCGCTCGTCCGGCAGCCACAGCCGCCCGCCCGAGCGGTACGCCTCGGCCATCGGCAGCGCGCCGCCCATCGGCACCCGCCACCAGGGCCTCAGCAGCGATCGCGGCATCCCGGCCACCAGGCACAGCACCAGCGAACGCCGGTCGCGCGACCTCAGGTACACCAGGCCGCCGTACCCTCCGAAGGCCTCGACCGCCGCCACCAAGGGCTGTGCGAGTACATCCTCGATCCGCCCCGCGTCCTCGGCCCCGCCCGCGTCCGGGCCGGGGCCGTGCCGGTCTCCCGGCCGTTCTCCGGCCGGTACGGCGGCTGCCTCTTCCATCTCGCGTCCTCCCGGTGCGGACGCACAGGACATCGTTCGCTCCCCACCAGGATGTGCCATGCCCGGCGCTCCGGCGCGACGGCGGACGGTCCCGTGCCCGGCCCGGAGGCGCCCCGGGTATGAACCGGACATGCTGTGGACGTGCTCCGGGCGTGAAACGGGATCTGCCCGGAAGAACGCAACCTTTGGGTGAACCCGCTCGTCCCACCCGATATCAGCTGGATACAACCCTGGGGGCAGAAAATCATGCAAACCAGAACTGTCTACGTGACCCTGGCGCTCGTAGGCGCCGCGCTGAGTACGGCGGTGGCTCCAGCCGTCGCCGCCCCGTCCGCCGCTCCGGCGGCGCCGGCCCCGTCCACGGCATGCCCCACCGGCTGGGGCAGCCTGGCCAAGAGCGATACGGCCGACACCGCCACGACCACACCGGTCCGCGACGTCAGGACCGGCCGCCACGACTGCTACGACCGGATGGTCGTCGATCTGCCGGGCGCGGGCGGCGGCGGCAGCGCCGGAGCGGTGGGGTACACGGTCCGGTACGTCGACCGGCTGTACCAGGACGGCTCCGGCACGCACCTCCCCGTCGCCGGCGACGCCGTCCTCGAAGTACGGGTGGCCGCACCCTCCTATGCCCCCGAGACCGGTGAGCCCACCTATCCCGCCCGCGCCGGACAGCCGCTGCCGGGCGTGAACCCGGCCGGATACCGCACCTTCAGGGACACCCGGTTCGCCGCCAGCTTCGAGGGCGACACCCAGCTCGGGCTCGGGCTGCGCGCCCGGCTGCCGTTCCGGGTGCTCCAGCTCCAGGACCGCCTCGTCATCGACGTCGCCCACAGCTGGACGGGCGCCCGTTGACCTCCCGCACCACCCGGCCGGAGCGGACGCGGGACAGGCCAGAACCCCGGCTCCGTTCCGGTACGGGGCGGCGATTGTCAGTGGTGGATGCCACCCTGCCGGTATGGACGAGCTGGAGTTCATGCGCGGCCGGGTCTACGGGGCGGACCACGACGATCCGGGACCGCGTGACGGGCGGTCGTACGTGGAACTGGCCGGCGGGCCGCTGGACGGTCTGCTGCTGGACATCACCGACCGTTCCGGGACGGAACTGCGGGACGGCGTCGGACTGCCCACCGAGATAGGCCGCTACGGCACGGGCGGCCGCGCCGTGTACGTGCCCCGTGCCGGGGACGTGAGAGTGTTCGACTGGAGGGGAGACGTTCCGTGAGGCGTGCCGCGAGGGTCCGAAGCGAGTGCCGTGATCCGGCGGATCGCGGGTACTGGACGGGGAGCGGACAGGCGTAGGAGCAGGCACGGCGGCGGGGTGCCGGCCGGTCGTCGCGGACGCAAGGAGGCGGTACGAGCCATGGGACTCCTCTCGGACAACGGCCGGTTGTTGCGCGACCGGATCGGCGACGCGATCTTCTCCCGGGTGGCGGGACCGGACGGTCCCGACAACCGTGCCCGTATCCACAGCGCGCCCGGCCCGCGCTGGTTCGGCCCCGAGCGACCCGTCCGGCAGGTGCACGGGGACGCCTCGATGTTCATCGGCGGGCTGTCGGCGCTGCTGCTCCAGTCACTCCATCCGCTGGCCATGGCCGCTGTCGCGGGGCACTCGGGGTTCCGTGGCGATCCCTGGGGGCGCCTCCAGCGGACCAGCACCTTCCTCGCCATGACCACCTACGGCCCGGCCGACAGCGCCCAGCGGGCGGTCGACCGGGTGCGGGCCGTGCACGCGACGGTGCACGGCACCACCCCCGACGGTCAGGAGTACCACGC
This sequence comes from Streptomyces sp. P9-A2, assembly GCF_036634175.1. Taxonomy (NCBI): domain Bacteria; kingdom Bacillati; phylum Actinomycetota; class Actinomycetes; order Kitasatosporales; family Streptomycetaceae; genus Streptomyces; species Streptomyces sp. P9-A2. The sequence continues at coordinate 308,269 of NZ_JAZIFX010000001.1, read as the reverse complement.
CGCCGACCCCCGTCTGCTGTGCTGGGTGCACATCGCGGAGGTCGACTGCTTCCTCCGCGCCCACCAGCGCTTCGGCGCCCGGCCACTGGATGCCGCCGGCTGTGACGCGTACGTCGAGGACATGGCGCGCATCGCCATCGCGCTCGGTGTGCCCGACCCGCCGACGAACCGTGCCGAGCTCACCGACCGTCTCGCCGCCTACCGGGGCGAACTGCGCTCCACGCCCGAGGCGCGCAGCGTGGCGCGCTTCCTGCTGCTCCACCCGCCCGTGCCGGTGCTCGCCCGGCCGCCGTACGGTGCCCTCGCCGCCGGCGCGGTGTCGCTGCTGCCCCTCTGGGCCTCGCGCGCGCTGCGGCTGCCCAGGGTGCCGCCCGCCGAGGGCGTGGTGGTCCTCCCGCTCGGCATCGCCGTCACCGCCGGCATCCGCTGGGCCCTGGCGCCGGGCGAGCCCGCACGACGCGGACAGCGCCCGCGCCCGCCCGTACCCGGGTGGGAAGCCAAGGGCTGACAGGTGTCGGCCCGTCCGCGGACGGGCACCCGGTGCCGGCTGGTGCGCTCGTACGGTTCCGGACACGGGAGGTCGTAGTGGCGGTTCGGCAGCATCTGATCAGAACGAGCCCGCAGACGGTCTGGGACGTCCTCGCGGACGGCAGCCGTTATGCGGACTGGGTGGTGGGGACCTCGTCGTCGAAGCCGGTGCGCGGGCAGTGGCCCCGGCTCGGAGCGGCGATCCGGTACGAGGTGCGGCTGGGGCCCGTTCGCCTGTCCGACGAGACGGTCGTCCGGCGCTGCGAGTGGGGGAAGACACTGGAACTCGAGGCCTGGGCGGGCGCTTTCGGCACGGCGCGGATCGCCATCGAGCTGCGGCCCTGGGGGGAGGAATGCCTGGTGATCGTGGACGAACACCCCCTGCGGGGCGTCGGCGGCCGGCTGCACAATCTGGTAGTGGAGGCACTGCTCCAGGTCCGCCACCGTGCCATGCTCGCCAGGCTGACGGAGCTCTGCGAGACCGAGGCCGCCGAGTGGGAACGCCGCCGCCCGCTCGGCCAGGTCGTCGCGCCGGAACCCGGCCACAACGGCACCCGCACCCGACTCGGAGACGCGCCTTGACGTTCCGGCGTCCGGAGTCCTGCCGCCCGGCCGGCCGGGCGATAGGACACGGCCCGGGTCGCCGGGGCGCCACCGCTCAGAGCGAGGACGGTGACGGTGAGGGGGTCGCGTCGTGCACCGCGCGGTGGACGACGCGTGCCAGCCGTGCTCCCCAGGGGGAGCGTGGCCCGGCGAAGGCGTGCGGCGTCTCGCCGGAGGAGGGGGCGCGGGCAGCGACGCACACCGCGTCGGTGGGGGTGCCGGAACAGTCGTGACCGGCCTCCAGCAGGGCCTGCGTCTTCGCCTCCGTCGCGGTGGCCACCGCGTTGACCAGAGCAGCGTCGGTGAGCGGCACCGGCAGCGCCACCACGATGTTGATCGTGCCAGGCACCCGCGCACCGCCTCCCGAGGCCGCCTCCTGGGCCTCGGGGACCGCCGCCCAGCCGCGTACGTCGATGCCCGAGGTGACGATCGCCTCCGCGCCGTTGTCGTGCGCGTGGGCATACGCCGAGACGTCGGCGGCCGTCATCAGACCGACCCCCGGGCCGCGCGCGCCCGCGTCCGCGGCGAGTTCGGCGAGGTGCCGGTCCGGGTCGGTGCGCCCGTACCCGTGGGAGACCTGGGCGTTGAGGACCCAGCACCGTTCGCCGATGCCGCCGCCCAGTACCGCGCTGCTGATCATCCGCATGCCCGGCCCGGGAGTCCACAGCAGGGCGTGCAGGCGTCCACCGTCCTCGATGCGGGTCAGACGGCGCGGGCGCAGCAGCCCGGCGGAGGCGCGGGGCGGGGGGAGGACGGCGGTCACCGGACAGGACTCCTCGGAGATCGGGATCGACCGATCGTATTCCGGCGCGGCCGCCCCGCGGACAGTGGCCCGGTCAGTGCTCCGCTCTTGCCCCCGGCGCCTTCTCGGCCCGCGGCCCGCGGCCCGCGGAAGCAGGCGGTGACCGACTTGCCGTGGGGACAGGGGCGGCTCTCCCACTCGTCGGCCAGTGCGTCCACGAGGAGCATACCGCGTCCGCCGGTCCCCTCGGTCCCCGGGCTGCGGCGGGCCGGCAGCTCGGCCGACGTGTCGTGGACGGAGATGTGCAGACAGTTGTCGTCGCGGGACAGGGTCAACTGGGCGTTGCTGTGGGCGTGCTTGTGCGCGTTGGTGACCAGCTCCGACACGGTCAGCAGTACGGCGTCCGCCGTCTCGGGCGCCGTGGTGGTCCATCCCAGGGCGTCGAGGTGCTCCCGGGCCCAGTCCCGGGCGGCCTTCACCCCTCCACCCATCGGCAGGGAACGCGCCCAGCCCACAGCGCGGACCGACGGCTCATCCATGAGGCTCCTTCCTGGTCACAACTGTGCGGCCCGGGGCTTCACGGACCCCGGACCGCTTCGGCGGGCGGCGGAAACGGTCAGCGGCGGCCACCGCGGAGCCTGCCCAGCATCCGCTGGGCCTGCGCCCGGCGCCGGGGGTCGGCCGCGGCACGTCGCACCTGTTCCGTCGCGCGCCGTCCCTGAGGGCTGCCGGCGAACCGCTTGATGCGCTCCACGATTCCGGCCATGAGGGGCTCCTTTCCACGGGACCGCGTGCCGGTGGCCCGGTCGGCCCGGTGCTCACTCGTCGGTCACCGCATATCGTCCTTGCCGGTACGTCCTCCGCTTACCCCCTGCGGGCGAACTCAGCCCTGCGACCGGCGGGACGGCCGCCTCACGTCTGCCGCAACGGCTCGTACACCCCGGGCTCCAGCCCGAACGTCCAGGCCACCCCCTCCCGGGCGGTCCGCGTCGTCGGCGGCACCCGCAGCCAGTACGTGCGGTGGGTGCCGTCGGGCTCTGGCGTGGAGTTGACGACCTCCACCATCACGACCGCCTCGTCGCCGTCGAGTTCGACCCGCCAGAGGATGCCCGTCTCGTCCCGGTGCACGGGCTGCGCCCCGGAATCGGCCAGGTAGCGGTCGTAGCCGTAGTACTCCAGCATCACCCGGCGCAGCTCGGCGTTCTCCTCGGCGCGGATCCGTTCCGGCGTGAGAGTGCGCAGTTCCTCCAGGAAGGCGCGCTCCACCGGCATGCCGCGCCAGGCGCACAGGGCGAACCCGTCGGGGAACTCCAGCGCCGGGCCGTCCCCGTGGTCCAGCCGGCCCGCCTCGTCACGGTGCAGGGCGACCGGGCGCTCGCACACCACCGCCACCTTCTCGAAGGGCCACCACCAGCCGGCGCTGCGGCACACCTGGGCCGGCCCGTCGAGCGGGGACGGCCCGTCGGCCTCCAGCGCGGCCAGCCACGGCGCGTCGTGCTGCCCGAGCAACGCGTCCAGCAGGATCAGCTGTATGCCGGTACGGGCGGCCGCGTCGTCGTCGGCGGCGAGCTCGTCGAGCACACCGGCGCGGATCCGGTCCACCAGCGCCTGCGTGGAGCCCCAGAGCGCGCCGCCGGTCGCCGACCAGTGCCGCGCCCAGCCCGCCGCACCCAACCGATCGTGCAGACGCGCGCGTTCGGCAGCCCAGGGTGCCGTGCGCACCGCCTCGCGCACGCTCGCCCCGAAGTCCGTGCCCTGCCGCACCAGCGTCACGCCCTCGCGCGGTGAGCCGGCCCACACCACCCGCTCCGGCTCCGGCAGCCCGGCCCGCCGGTACGCCAGCCGGATGCCCTCCTCGGCCGCGTCCCGGTCGGCGGGCTGCGCGCTCGCGGCCCACGCACGCCAGCGCCCCGGGTCCGGTGCGCCGTCCCCGCCCGCCCCCGACACGAGCGCGCCGGTACCGGCCGCCGTCCCGTTCGCCCGCTCCGTCGCCGTCGCCGTCGTCATTGCCAACGTCCCCTGTCCGCGCCGCTCGTTCGGTCCGTGCTCTTCGTGCTGCTCGTGCTCTGGGTGCACTTCGTGTTCCTTACGCACTGGTGCCCGTCGTGGTGCTTTTCGCCCGCTCTGCTCAGTCGGCGACGATCCGTACGGAACCGGGGATGTACTCGCGCTGCCGGATCACGCGGTACCACCCCTTGGGCAGCGGGATCGTCGCGTGCTCCTCGTGCACCACCCGGCCGCCCTCGGGCAGATGCAGCAGTAGCGGACCGAAGGGGCCCGGCTCGCTCACCAGTTCGCCCTTTCCGACGACCGCGTGCGCGTGCCCGGTGACCTCTCCCAGGGCCAGCACCAGCCGGCCCCGGACGTCCCGAGGTTCCTTGGGCGCGTCCGGGACGTGCGCGGGCACCGCCTCCTGCGCGACGGGCACGATCAGCACGTCTCCCTGCCGGTACATGGATCTCCCCTCCACTCCGGCGCACGGTGCTCCGGAGTCCATGCGAGGACCGTACGAGCCGCCACTGACAACAGCCCCCGGCCGGGCCCGCCATCGGGGGGTGTCAGTGGCTGTTGGTAGAACTGCTGCACGCACCGTCGGACGGCTCGCATCCCGGGCTCCGAGGTGGTGCCGGACCTCCATGTCCTCCGCTCGATCACCCCATGTCAGGAGCCGCCCGCATGTCCTACGTCGACCACATCGAGGAGCTGTACGGCCTGCGCGCCTTCCACTCCCCCGGACCGTCCGACACGGCAGCGGATCTGCCCCGGCCCGACACCGTGGCCTGGCGGATCGCCGCCAGCGACGCGTACGACGCCGACGAGACGTGGGAGGAGGCCTTCGCCCGGTTCTGCGCCACGGTCGACACGACAAGGGTGCGGGCCCTGATCATCGGCCCCTGGGAAGGCGCGTACGACTCGGCCCCGTCCAAGGTCATGGAGGCGCTGCTGGCAGCGCGCGACCGCCTGCCCGCGCTGCGGGCGCTGTTCCTCGGGGACATCATGTCCGAGGAGTGCGAGATCTCCTGGATCACCCATACCGACGTCTCCCCCCTGCTGGCCGGCTTCCCCGCCCTGGAGGAGTTCGGGGTGCGGGGCAGTAACGGGCTGAAGTTCCCCGCCCTGCGTCATGACGCGCTGCGCTCGCTGGCCATGGAGTCCGGCGGGCTCCCGGTGGACGTCGTCCGGGGCGTCGGGGCCAGCGAACTGCCCGCGCTGGAGCACCTCGACCTGTGGCTCGGCACCTCGTGGTACGGCGCCGACAGTGAAGCCGCAGACCTGGAACCGATCCTGTCCGGTGACCGCTTCCCGCGCCTGCGTCACCTCGCCCTGCGCAACAGCGAGATCCAGGACGAGGTCGCCGCCGCCGTGGCCTCTGCCCCGGTGGTCGCCCGCCTCGACGTGCTCGACCTGTCCATGGGAACCCTCAGCGACGAGGGCGCCGTCGCTCTCCTCGGCGGTCAGCCGCTGACCCACCTGAAGAAGCTCGACCTGCACCACAACTACCTCAGCGAACCCATCCGGCAGCGCCTGACCGAGACCCTCGTCGCCGCGGGCGTCGAGATCGACCTGAACCCGGACGGCGCCGAGGAGGACGAGGACGAGGAGGACGGCACCGTCAACCGCTACGTGTCCGTCGGGGAGTGACGACCGCGTGATGCAGGTCCAGCCGCCAGTCCCGGTGCCCGACCGGACCGGACCGACCGCCCCGACGGCCGGCCCGCCCGTGTGCTTCGCCGTCGTGGGCAACCCCGAGAACCGCAGGGTCGCCCTCTTCGCCGATGGCGTACGCGCGGCCGGGCTGCCCGCACCGCGCATCGTGCCCTGGGCCGAGGTCCTGCGTGCGGGTGGAGCCGACTTCGCGCCCGGCGAGATCGTCCGGCTCGACTCGCCCGGCGAGAACCCGGAGGTCGACCGGCTGCTGCGGGACACCGGGGACCCCACGAGGGTCGAGGGCTCGGCACGCTGGTACGCGCGGTTCACCCGGACGGTCCGGGAACTGCGGGGCGGTGTCCGGCTCGACGACGCCGACGACCTGGCCGTCCTGTTCGACAAGAGGCGCTGCCACGCGACCCTCGCGGCTGCGGACGTCCCCGTGCCCCGATCGCCCACTTCGGGTGCCGAAGCGATTCCTGTCCGGGGCTGGGGCGACGTCCGCGCGGTCATGCGCGAGCACCGGATGCCGAGGCTCTTCGTCAAGCTCGCACACGGCTCCTCGGCCTCCGGTGTACTGGCCGTCGAGTCGTCGGCCGCCGGCCGTATCCGGGCCACCACCTCCGTCGAACTGGCTCCGGACGGAGCCCTGTTCAACTCCCTCAAGTTGCGCCGTTACGAACGGGAGCGGGACATCGCCGCGATCGTCGACACGCTGGCACCCGACGGCCTGCACCTCGAACGCTGGCTTCCCAAGGCCTCGCTGGGGGGCCGTGCCGCCGATCTGCGGATCGTGGTGGTGGACGGCCGAGCGACCCACGCCGTGGTGCGCACCAGCACCTCGCCGCTGACCAACCTCCACCTCGGCGGAAGCCGCGGCGACCTGGACGCGGTCCGGGACGCCGTACAGGCGGGGGGCGGCAGGTGGTCCGACGTCCTCGCCGTGTGCGAACGGGCGGCGGCCTGCTTCCCGCGCACCCTCTGCGTGGGCGTCGACCTGCTCCCGGCCGTCGGATGGCGCCGGTTCGCGGTAGGCGAGGTCAACGCCTTCGGTGACCTGCTGCCCCGCCTCACGGGCCTCCCCGGCAGCGGAGCGGAGGGCCTCGACACCTACGCGGCCCAGATCACCGCCGTCCTGCACCGCACCGGCACCGGCACCGAAGGCGGCCCACAGCAGCCGAGCCACCGGCACCCGCACCACCCCCAGCAGCACGCGCACGACCCGCACAGGACAGGAACCACCCATGCCAGCGCCTGACCCGACACCCCCCGCGCTCGTATCGCCCGACCCGCAGGCCGCCGGCCCCGGCACACCCACCGCGTCCCCGGCACCCCGGCAACCGGACCGGTACGGGCCCGACACGAGCAAGCCCGACATGAACGAGATCGTCGGCAGCCACGACATCCTGCTCGTCACGCTCGACACCCTCCGCCACGACGTCGCCGCCGAACTCACAGCCGCCGGCCGCACCCCGAACCTGGCCCGCCTGCTGCCCGGCGGCCACTGGGAGGAGCGGCACGCCCCGGGCAGCTTCACCTACGCCTCGCACCAGGCGATCTTCGCCGGCTTCCTGCCGACGCCCGCCACCCCCGGCCCGCACCCCCGCCTGTTCGCGGCCCGTTTCGCCGGCAGCGAGACCACGGCCGACGGCACCTTCGTGTACGACACCCCGGACCTGGTGTCGGGCCTGGCGAAGGAGGGCTACCGCACGGTGTGCATCGGCGGAGTCGGCTTCTTCAACCGGCAGGGCCCTTTGGGCTCGGTACTTCCCGGCATGTTCCAGGAGTCCCACTGGGAACCGGAGTTCGGGGTCGCCTCGCCCACCTCCTTTGAGGCCCAGGTGACCCGCGCGGAGGACGTCGTACGGGAACTGCCCGAGGAACAGCGCCTGTTCCTCTTCGTCAACGTGGCCGCCCTGCACCAGCCCAACTGGTTCCACCTGCCCGGCGCCACCCCGGCCGACGGCGACAGCCGCACGACGCACGCCGCCGCCCTGGAGTACGTCGACCGGCACATCGGCCGCCTCTTCGCCGCCGCGAGCAGCAGGCGCCGCTGCTTCGCCGTCGTCTGCTCCGACCACGGCACCGCGTACGGCGACGACGGCTACACCGGCCACCGCATCGGTCACCCGTCCGTGTGGACCGTGCCCTACGCCCACTTCCTCCTGGACCACACCCCCGCCGAGGCCGCCCGATGACCATCGTCACCAGCACCAGCACCAGCACCAGCACCAGCACCAGCACCGCCGGAACGCACCCGGCGAGCCCTTACCAGAGCTACGTCTACGCCTACCCGCACAAGACCGCCTACCGGCAGCTCCCCGACCGCCCGCTCCTGCGCGACCTGTGGGCCGCCGAACCCAAGGACGCCCTCTCCCTCTATCTCCACATCCCGTTCTGCGAGGTCCGCTGCGGCTTCTGCAACCTCTTCACCCGCATCGGCGCCCCGGACGGCCTCACCGGCGCCTACCTGGACGCCCTGGACCGGCAGGCGGGCGCCGTGCGGGAGGCCCTGGGAGAGCAGGACGGCGTACGGTTCGCCACGGCGGCCTTCGGCGGCGGCACCCCGACCTTCCTCACCGCCGCCGAACTCGAGCGGCTGTGCGACATCGCCGAACACCGCATGGGCGCCGACCTGCGCGCCGTCCCCCTGTCCGTGGAGGCCTCGCCCGCCACGGTCACCGCCGACCGGCTGGAGGTCCTCGCCGCGCGCGGCACCACCCGCCTCAGCCTCGGCGTCCAGAGCTTCGACGACACCGAGGCCCGCGCCGCCGTCCGGCCGCAGCGCCGCGCCGACGTCGAGGCGGCCCTCGGCCGCGTCCGCGACGCCCGGATCCCCGTCCTCAACATCGACCTGATCTACGGCATCGACGGCCAGACCGAGCGGTCCTGGCTGCGCTCCCTGGACGCGGCCCTGGCCTGGCACCCCGAGGAGCTCTACCTCTACCCGCTCTACATACGCCCCCTGACCGGCCTCGGCCGCCGTGGACCGGACACCGACCCGGCCTGGGACGAGCAGCGGCTGCGCCTGTACCGGCTGGGCCGCGACCACCTCCTCGCCCGCGGCTACACCCAGCGGTCCATGCGCATGTTCCGCCGGGCCGACGCCCCGCCGCAGGGCGCCGACGACTACGCCTGTCAGACCGACGGCATGATCGGCCTCGGCTGTGGCGCCCGCTCGTACACCGCCGGCCTGCACTACTCCTTCGACTACGCCGTCGGCATGCACGAGATCCGCGGCATCATCGACGACTACGTCTCCCGCCCGTCCGCCGACTTCGCCCACGCCGAGTACGGCCGCCGCATCGACACCGGAGAGGCCCGCCGCCGTCACCTCATCCAGTCACTGCTCCAGGCGGACGGACTCGACACCGCCGACTACCGGGCCCGGTTCGGCAGCACGCCCCAGGACGACTTCGGCACCGAACTGTCCCGGTTCACCGGGCGCGGCCTGCTGGCAGACGACGGCCCGCACACCCCGCTGCTGCGGCTGACCCGGGAAGGGCTCGCCCACTCCGACGCCATCGGTCCGGAGCTGTTCTCCCCGGCCGTCCGGGCCGCCATGGCCGCCTACGAGCGGAAGTGAGACCCGCCCCGTGAACCGCCCCATGCCCGGCCCCATGCCCGGCCTCATGCCCGGCCCCGTGCCCGGCCCCCCGACCAGCCCCATGGACCTGACCGTGCTCTACCGGGGCCCACTCGCCTCGTGCGACTACGACTGCCCGTACTGCCCCTTCGCCAAGCGCCGTGACAGCCGGGAGCAACTGCGCGCCGACCGCGCCGCCCTGGAGCGGTTCACCCGCTGGGCCACCGCGCAGAGCGGCGACCGCCTCTCCCTCCTCTTCACCCCCTGGGGCGAGGGGCTGGTCCGCTCCTGGTACCGGCGTGCCCTGACGGAACTCTCCCATCGGCCGCACATCCGGCGGGTCGCCATCCAGACCAACCTCAGCTGCCGCACCGACTGGCTCGCCGACGCCGACCTCGACACCCTCGCCCTGTGGTGCACCTACCATCCGGGGCAGACCCCGTACGACCGCTTTTCGGCCAAGTGCCAGGAACTGGCCCGTCTCGGTGTCCGGTTCAGCGTCGGCATCGTCGGCCTGCCCGAGCATCTGGAAGCGGCCCGGCGGCTGCGTGCCGGACTGCCGGGCCAGGTGTACCTGTGGGTCAACGCGGCCGAGGGCCACACCTACGACGATGCGGAGGCCGAGGTGTGGACCGGGCTGGACCCGCTCTTCCCCTACAGCCGCCGTCCCCACACCAGTGCGGGCGCGCCCTGCCGCACCGGAGAGTCCGTGATCTCCGTCGACGGCGAGGGCACGGTCCGCCGCTGCCACTTCGTCCCCGACGAGCTGGGCAACCTCTACGACGGCAGCTACCGGGCGGCCCTGGGGCCGAGAGTCTGCCCCCTCGGCAGCTGCGACTGCCACATCGGCTATGTCCACCTGGAGACGCTGCCGCTGTACGACGTGTTCGCGGGCGGTGTCCTGGAACGCGTCCCCGCGGCGCCCGTGTGGCACTGATCGCGCGACCGGGTGGGTTTGTCTCCGGACTCAGCGGCAAGTCGGTGTCCATGAGTGAACAGAACAAGAGCGCGAATCAGAAGACCACTTCCACCCGGGCCGCCGCCTCCAAGGCCCGCAACGCCACGGAGAAGGCGACCGCTCCCGCCGAGCAGGCGGCCGGCGGCGTCGCCGGCAAGGCGGCTGACGCCGCGTCGGCGGCCAAGTCGGGTGCCGAGCGTGCGGCCGGTGCGGCGAACGGTGCCGTGCAGAGCGCGGCCAAGGGCGTCGAGGCGGGCCGCCGGGCGGTCGTCGCGACCTCGGGCCAGGTCGCCGCCACCGCTGTGACCGCCTGGACGGTCCTCACCCACCGCAAGCTCGTCGCCGCCGGTGTCGGCGCCGGCTTGACCGTGCTGAGCGCCGCGTCCTACGCGGTGGGCCGCCGTGCGGAACGCCACACCCAGGGCCCTCTCACCCGGATGACCGGCGGACGCATCTGACCCGGGACGGTGCGGGGACGGGCGGCTCCACTCGCGCGGTGCGGCCTCGAAGAGGAAGGATGTGTCCGCAAGCGCAGAATCAATCCCTGCCAAGGAGTGGGCACATGCAGCACGAGCGAGCGGGCGGCCCGGCCCGCCCCGAGGACCTCGTCGACGTCGCTCGGCTGGTCACGGCGTACTACGCGGTGCACCCGGACCCCCAGGACGCGGAACAACGTGTCGCGTTCGGGACGTCCGGGCACCGCGGCTCGTCCCTGGCGGGCGCCTTCAACGAGGACCACATCGCCGCGACCAGCCAGGCCATCTGCGAGTACCGCGCCGACCGGGGCACCGACGGCCCGCTCTTCCTGGGCGCCGACACCCACGCGCTGTCCGAGCCCGCGCGGGTCACCGCACTGGAGGTGTTCGCGGCCAACGGAGTCACGGTGCTCATCGACAGCGCCGACGGCTACACGCCGACCCCCGCGGTCTCGCACGCGATCCTCACCCACAACCGAGGCCGCACCACCGGCCTCGCGGACGGCGTCGTCGTCACCCCGTCCCACAATCCGCCCGCCGACGGCGGCTTCAAGTACAACCCGCCCAGCGGCGGCCCCGCGGACTCGAAGGCGACCGGCTGGATCCAGGACCGGGCCAACGACATCATCCAGGGCGGCCTCAAGGACATCCGGCGCGTCCCCTACGCCCGCGCCCTCACCGCCCCCGGCACCGGCCGCTACGACTTCCTCGGCACCTACGTCGCCGACCTGCCGAGCGTGCTGGACCTGGAGGCGATCCGGACGGCGGGTGTCCGTATCGGGGCCGACCCGCTGGGCGGGGCGTCCGTCGCCTACTGGGGCCGGATCGCCGAACAGCACGGCATCGACCTCACGGTGGTCAACCCCCTCGTCGATCCCACCTGGCGGTTCATGACCCTGGACTGGGACGGAAAAATCCGTATGGACTGCTCGTCGCCGCACGCCATGGCGTCCCTCATCGGGCAGCGCGACCGCTTCGACATCGCCACCGGCAACGACGCGGACGCCGACCGGCACGGCATCGTCACCCCCGACGCCGGCCTGATGAACCCGAACCACTACCTCGCCACGGCCATCCAGTACCTCTACGCGCACCGCGAGCAGTGGCCCGCCGGGGCCGGTGTCGGCAAGACGCTGGTGTCCTCCGCGATGATCGACCGGGTCGCCGCCGACCTGAAGCGCGAACTGGTCGAGGTGCCCGTCGGCTTCAAGTGGTTCGTCGACGGCCTGGCGGGCGGCACCCTCGGCTTCGGCGGTGAGGAGTCCGCCGGCGCCTCCTTCCTGCGCCGCGACGGCTCGGTGTGGACCACCGACAAGGACGGCATCCTTCTCGCGCTGCTCGCTTCCGAGATCACCGCTGTCACCGGGAAGACGCCTTCCGAGCACTACGCCGCGCTCACCGCACGCTTCGGCGAGCCCGCCTACGAGCGGATCGACGCCCCGGCGACCCGGGAGGAGAAGGCCCGCCTGGCGAAGCTCTCTCCCGCACAGGTCACCGCCGACACCCTCGCCGGGGATGCGGTCACCGCGGTGCTCACCGAGGCCCCCGGCAACGGCGCGTCCATCGGCGGCATCAAGGTGACCACGGCCAACGCCTGGTTCGCGGCCCGCCCTTCGGGCACCGAGGACGTGTACAAGATCTACGCCGAGTCCTTCCAGGGCCCCGGCCACCTCCGCCGCGTGCAGGAGGAGGCCAGGGCGGTGGTGCTGTCGGCGCTGGGCGGCTGACCGGCTCCGTACCGCCCGGCTGCCGCTCGTCCCCGGCGGGGGTCCGCCGTCGGCCGAGTGCCGCAGCCGGGCCGCGTACCGCCGCTCGGCGTGCGAGGCCGGCGGAGCGTCAGCCCGCCCGCACCGCCGAGGCGGTCGGGGAGGGGGAGACGAAGCCGGACGGGACGGACGTCGCCGTGGGCAGCTCCGCGGGAACGTCCTCCGACTGCTGCAGCACCGTGTCGCCGGGCCCCTGGTCCGAGCGGCCCGCACCGGTGGACAGCTGGGACCAGGCACCCAGGACCAGTGCGATCGCGGCGGCCGTGCCGACGACCCGGCAGACCCGGCGCGCCCTGGCCCGCCCGTCCAGGTTCCGCCACGACGGGCCCTCCCACGGGTCGTCGGGATGCCACAGATCACCGACGGCGCCCGTGGCATCGGTGGCCTGACGCTCCGTCCGGTCGCGTGCGGCCCTGACGGTCGGCCGCGGCTGCCACCCCGACGCCCGCTGCAGGGCCGAGGGTTCGACGGGGGCGGTGGCGCGAATGGCGTGTTCGTTGTCCGTGAGGAACCGCCGCCAGACCTCGTCCGGCACCGACGGCGTCCTGTCCTCGTCCTCCGGCGTCTCGCCGTCAGGTCGCTGCGCGGTCACGTCTGTTCCTCTCCGGTGAGGAGCCCGTCGAACACACCTCAGCTCACTCGCACCAGGATCCTGGGCAGGATCATCCCACAGCACGAAAACGTCGGGCCAGGGGCCCGGCGCCCCGGATGCCGTCGCCCGGACCGGGGACTCGATTGCGCAGAGGTCCGAGGTGGGGGCCGGAACGCGCCCACGACCACTGCACAGTCTAACGACCTCACCCGCGACAGCGAGTGGGCTCCCGACGCCCTGCGGCTTCGCCTCCGGCGTTGTCGCGGGTGAGGTCGTAACGGTGGGGGAGGGGCTTCCGCGGAGGAATCGGACGGCTCTCCAGCGCCTCGACACCGCTGGAGCAGGTCATGACCGACGAGGAACCGTCATCGAGCCGGACGGCGCTGTTCTGGATGCCGTTCGTGGTGAGGGCAGTGGTCGCGATGACGGACGTCCTGGTCGGACCGGGGGGTGGGCCTGCTGCCCCTGGTGGCGGTCGGTGACACCAAGCCGGTCGCCCTCGTCGAACCGCTCCGCGTCACCCGCCCACCGCGATGCGCGTGGTGGACCGGCTGATCGCGGCCGGACTCGCCGTACGGCACACCCATGGGGCCAACCGCCGCGAGACACCGCCGCAGTTGGCCGGCGAGGGCCGGCGGACCGTCGAGGACGTCACCGCGCGGCGCCGTGCCGGGATCGCCGCCCTCGTCGAACGACTCACCCCCGAGGAACGCGTGGCGCTCGTCGAAGCACTCACCGCGTTCAAGGCGGCAGGCGGCGAGCCGCCGGTCCCGTACACCCGGGGTCCGGCGCACGGCCCGCACGTCCTGCCTGTCGAGGGCGTAGGCACCTCGTGGAAGTGACCCGGCCCAAGCGTCGGTTTGCCGAAGCGGCAACAAGGCTCCCCCTCACCCGGTCCTGCCTCCATGCTCGAAGCACGGTCCCGGCCCGGTCCCGGCGCGGGACGGAGCACGAGCCACAGGAGCACGTATGTCATCGCAGCAGCCCCGGCGCGACGTCGCCCACCGGCTGGTCCCCTCGCCCGCGGGCCGCATCCATCTGGTGGAGCAGGGCACCGGCCCGCTGGTCCTGCTCGTGCACGGATTCCCCGAGTTCTGGTACTCCTGGCGCCACCAACTGCCAGCCCTGGCGGCGGCCGGTCACCGCGCGGTGGCCGTCGACGTCCGTGGCTACGGCCGTTCCTCCCGGCCCACGGCCACGGACGCCTACCGCATGACGGAGCTGGTGGCGGACAACGTCGCGGTCGTGCACGCCCTGGGGGAACGGTCCGCCGTGATCGTCGGACATGACTGGGGATCGACGATCGCCGCCGGCTCCGCCCTGCTCAGGCCGGACGACTTCCGCGCGGTGGGCATGCTCGGCGTGCCCTACACCCCGCCCGGCGGCCCGAGGCCGAGCACCGTCTTCGCCTCGATGGGCGACGACGAGGAGTTCTACGTCTCCCGCTTCCAGGAGCCCGGCCGTGCCGAGGCCGAGATCGAACCGGACGTACGCGGCTGGCTGGCCGGCTTCTACGCGGCGCTGTCCGCCGACACCATGCCCGCTCCGGACGCCCCGGGCCCGTACTTCGTGAACCCGGGCGGTACCCTGCGCGACCGGTTCCCCACCGGCCGGCGGCCCGCCTGGCTCGGTGAGGCCGACCTCGACGTCTACGCCGCGGAGTTCGAACGCACCGGCATGAGTGGAGCCCTGGCCCGCTACCGGAACATGGACCGCGACTGGGAGGACCTCGCCGGCCACACCGGCGCACCCCTCACCCAGCCGTCCCTGTTCATCGGCGGTGGTCTGGACGCGTCCACGGCCTGGATGGGCGACGCCATCAAGGCCTTCCCCGGCACGCTCCCCGGACTGTGGTCCTCCCGCATCCTCGACGGCTGCGGCCACTGGATCCAGCAGGAACGGCCCGAGGAGACCAACACGATCCTCACGGACTGGCTCGCGGCACTGCCCGCCCGCTGAGAGTGTGGGTGCGCCGCAGCACACCGGAGCGAGCGGCCGGGCTTCAAATATGCATGCTAACTTCCTATTTGAGAGATCCTGCGCACAGGACGCACAGGACGCACAGGACGCACAGGACGGTGACACCCGATGACGGCAGACGACGGCGACGCCACCACCGAGCACGGCGGCGATGACCCACTGCCCCGGATGCTGTGCGACACGGCCGCGCTGGCAGCGCTCGAGGACGCGCCGGCCGGCGCTCTGTGGCGGCTCGCGGAGTCCGGCCGGCAACTCGACGCCAACGTCGTACGCATTCCGCCCGGCCGACAGGTCGACACCCACCGCGAGCCCGACCTCGACGTACTCCTCCTGGTTCTGGCCGGTGAGGGTTCGCTGACCGCGCCCGACGGGACGCGGCCCCTGCGTGCGGGCACCCTGACCTGGCTTCCGCACGGTTCCACACGCGCTCTCGCCGCCGACGGGCAAGGGCTGACCTACCTGACCGTGCACCGCCGCCGCCCGGGCATGCAGATCAAGTCGTCGGGCACGACGGCGCCTTCGGCCGACCGGACCCAGTAGTGGTGACCAGGCGGAACTTTCATCCGGAAGGCGTAACTCGAGCCAACAAAGTGATAACAGCAGACAACTTTTGAACGCTTTGAGCGGTCTAGTCCGCCATGAAGATCTCTTTCCTGATCCACAACGCCTATGGCATCGGAGGCACGATCACCACCACGTTCAACCTCGCCGCCGCGCTGGCTGAGCGGCACGACGTGGAGATCGTCTCCGTGCTGCGGCACAGGGAGCGGCCCAACCTCACCCCGCACCCCGACGTGCGGCTGCGGCCCCTGGTGGATCTGAGGGGGGAGAAGGACGATCCCCGGCACGGAAGACCGGCCAAAGTGTTCCCGTCGGCCGAGTACCGCTACCACCAGTACAGCGAGTTGACGGATCAGCGGATCGCCGAATGCCTGGAGTCCATCGACGCCGACGTGGTCATCGGGACCCGGCCGGGACTCAACGTGCACCTCGCGCTCCAGGCCCCCGAGCACGTCGTACGCGTCGGCCAGGAGCACCTCACCCTGAACAACCACCCGCCCCGGCTGCGTACCACGCTGCGCCGCGCCTACCGCCGCCTCGACGTGCTCACCACCGTCACGGAGGCGGACGCCGACTCCTACCGGCGCAAGATGAGGCTGCCCGGGGTGCGTGTGGAGGCCCTCCCGAACAGCGTCCCCGACCCCGTGCTGCCCGCCGCGGACGGCACCGCCAAGGTGGTGGTCGCGGCGGGCCGGCTGGTCCGGGTCAAGCGCTACGACCTGATCATCAGGGCGTTCGCCCGGGTCGCGGCCGCCCATCCGGACTGGCAGCTGCGCATTTACGGCAAAGGCGAGGAACAGGCCGCGCTGCGCAGCCTGATCGAGTCGCTCGGCCTGTGGAACAACGTCTTCCTCATGGGCGCGACGACTCCGATGGAGGCCGAGTGGGTCAAGGGCTCCATCGGCGTGGCCGCGTCCAACTTCGAGCCGTTCGGCATGACCATCGTCGAGGCGATGCGCTGCGGACTGCCCGTCGTGAGCACCGACTGCCCCTACGGGCCCGGCGAGATCATCAAGGACGGCGTCGACGGCCGGCTGGTGCCCGTCGATGACGCCGACGCCCTCGGCGAAGCCCTGCTGGACCTCGTCCGCGACGACGAACGGCGCCGCCGCATGGGCAGGGCCGCTCTCGACAACGCCCGCCGGTACGCCCCCGGACCCGTTGTGGCACAGGCCGAACGCCTCGCCGGAGAGGCCGTGGCGGCCAGAAGCACCGGCCGGCGCCCCGGACCGGACGGCGGCCGGGCCCACCTGGCCCTGTCCAGCCAGGGCCACGCCGCCGCCGACCTCGCCCTCACCGCCGCCTCCGAGGCGCTGCGCACCCTACGGAAGGGACGCCGATGAGCACCGCCCAGGACGACACGGGCGCACCGCGCGCCCACTGCACGGTCGACGCCGACGGCCGGACCACCTTCCGCATCGCGCTCCGCGCGGCCGGGCGCCCCCGGCTTGCCCTGGTGCCGAGACCGAAGAAGAACGCGCCGCAGCAGCCGACGCGCCTCCTCGACCTCGAACCCCACGGCGCCGACGGCGACCTCCGCGCGGTGCTCGAACCGCTGCCGGCCCTCGCCGAGGGCCGCTGGGACGCGTACCTGATGAGGGAACCGGACGCCGTGCGGGAACGGCTGCGCCCGGGGCTGCGGGACCTGCGCGCCCTCGTCGACGGAAGCCTGCGGGAGCGGCCGTCCCCGGTGGCCGTCCGGGTCTCCTACGCCACGAAGGACGGGTTCCTGGCGGTGCGGGCCTGGCTGCGCCCCGCCCACGCCGAGGCCGGCCGCCTCGACCTCGCGGACGGTGCGATGACGGTCCACGCACGCCTGCACGGCGCCGAACTGTCCGACGACGCCACCGCGTTGCTCCGGCTGCGCAGCGACAAGGGCACCACGCGCTCCTTCCCGCTGCGGACCGACGGCAGCGCCTTCTCCTTCACCGCGCCCTTCGGGGAACTGGTCGGTGGGGCGCCCGGCGACCAGGTCTGGGACGCCTTCCTCCTCCGGCCCGCCGCCGGTGCCCCGCCGGTCCGGATCAGCAGGCTCCTCGACGACGTGGCCGACCGTAAGAAGGTATGCGTCTACCCGGCACTCACCGTCGGCGAAGCCGCCGTGCGCCCGTACTACACCGTCGACAACGACCTCGCCGTCGAGGTGACCGCCGTACAGTGAACCGGCCGCCGCCCGTCCCGGCAGGGTGACGATCGGCAAGTACACGGGCAGGGGCAGGGGGGGAGCGGCCCGAACGGAACCGCTTTCCTGCCCCTCGTCTGCTTGCGGCGTCCGGGTCAGGCGTCCTCGGCCGGAAGGGCGTACAGCTTCGGCAGGCTGACCACGATCGCCTCCTGGGTGCTGCGGGCGCTGACGACCACGGCCTCCTCGGAGGGGTCGGGGTTCTCCTCGCGGTGCGGCACGAACGGGGGTACGAAGATGTGGTCGCCGGGCGAGGCGCGCGGCCGAACCTTCTCCGTCCCGTCCAGGAACATTGACCAGGACCTGTATCCCCTCGGTCCCGGCCTCTGCACAGGGAACAGCCCGGCCTCCGTCACCCCCGAGTACTGCCTCGGGGTCATCATGGGCACGCTCCTGAAGGTCGTGTCCCTTGTTCTCGCCTTCGCCCTGCTCCAGCGCTTCCGGCGCAGCGGTCCGACCGCCGGCGCCGTGAAGCGACCCGCTCATGGAAGGAGTTCCGCCCCAGCCATGACCGAGCACCCGCCCGGCTCCGCCTTCCGCCCCCGTGCCGCACTGGCCATGCACCCCGACGTCGCCTCGGCCGTCCTCGACGCCGAGGCGCACGCGGCCCTCGCCACGCTGTGCGATCCAGTACCCCTCCCGGTGCTGGACGACTTCACCACACCCCGGGCGCGCGCCGTGCTCGCCGACGTCGACCTGCTGGTCACCGGCTGGGGCTGCCCGCCCCTGGACGCCGAGGTCCTGCGGGCCGCGCCCCGCCTGCGCGCCGTCGTGCACGCGGCGGGCAGCGTACGCGGCCATGTCACCGACGCCTGCTGGGAACGCGGCATCGAGGTCTCCTCCGCCGCCGCGGCCAACGCCGTGCCGGTCGCCGAGTACACCCTCGCCATGATCCTTCTCACCGGAAAACGGGTCCTGGAGAGCGCGCGCGACTACCGCGGCGCCCGCGCCCGGCCCGACTGGCTGCGCCCCGACCGCTCCACCGGCAACCACCGCCGCACCGTGGGCATCCTGTCCGCCTCCCTCATCGGCCGCCGCGTCATCGACCTGCTGCGCCCGCACGACATCGACGTCCTGCTCCACGACCCGTACGTCGACGACAAAGAAGCGGCCGAGCTAGGTGTGCGCAGAGTGGAGTTGGCGGAGCTGTTCCGGCACTCCGACACGGTCAGCGTGCACACCCCGCTGCTGCCCGAGACCCGTGGCCTGGTCGGCCGCGAGCTGATCGACTCCATGCGGCCCGACGCCGTACTCGTCAACACGGCCCGCGGCGCCGTCGTCGACCAGGACGCGCTCACCGACGCGGCGCTGGCCGGCCGCATCCGTGCCGTGCTCGACGTCACCGAACCCGAAGTCCTGCCGCCCGACCACCCGTTGTGGAATTGCGAGAACGTCCTGCTCACTCCCCACCTCGCCGGGTCCCAGGGCAACGAACTGCGCCGCCTGGCCGATCTCGCGCTCGCCGAGATCGCGAGCTGGGCCGCCGGCGACGGCTTCCTCCACCCCGTACGACGCGAAAGGCTGGCCTTCCTCGCATGAGCGTCCCCTTCGAACTGCCTCCGGAGAACCGCGACCTGAGCCCGCACACCGGCTACACCCGCGCCCACTGGGAGGCCGCCGCGGACGGGCTCCTCACCGCGGCCTGGCGGTGGAGCACCCCCGGCCACGCCCTGCTGGACCTGCCGGGACGCCCCTCCCGCTCGGGCGTGCGCTCCGACGGCCTCGAGGGGTACGCGAGGACGTTCCTCGCCGCCGCCTTCCGGGTGGCCGGCGCGGACGGGGACGACCCGCACCACCTGCTGGAGCGCTACGCGAGCGGACTCGCCGCCGGCACCCGTACCCCGGGCCGCGACGACACCGAGTCCTGGCCGCTGATCCTGGACTTCACGGTGCAGGGCCAGCCCATGGTCGAGTCCGCGTCGATCGCCCTCGGCCTGCGCCTGACCGCCCCCTGGCTGTGGAAGAACCTCGATCCGGGTGTGCAGGACCGCGCCGAGGAATGGCTGCGGGGCGCGCTGCGGCACACCCCCGCGCCGAACAACTGGTACCTCTTCCCCTACACCGTCGCCGGGTTCCTCGAGTCCGTCGGCCGTGGCGACCACGAGACGGCCGCGGCCCGGCAGCGCGCGGTGGAACATCTCGAGAACTGGTACCGGGGCGACGGCTGGTACGCCGACGGGGAGATGCCTGCCTTCGACCACTACAACGGCTGGGCCCTGCACCTCTACCCGGTCCTCGACGCCCACCTCTGCGGCGACGCCGACGCACTGGACCACTACGGCGCCCGGCTGCGCGCCCATCTGGAGGGCTTCGCCCTGATGTTCGGCGCGGACGGGGCGCCAATGCACTACGGGCGGTCCCTCACCTACCGCTTCGCCGCCGCGTCGGCCGTCGCGCTGGGCGCGGTGACCGGTCACAGCCCGCTGACCCCCGGGGCCTCGCGCCGCATCGCCGACGGCAGCCTGCGTTACTTCCTCGACCGGGGCGCACTGACCGACGACGGACTGCTGAGCCTGGGCTGGCACGGCCCGCACGACGCCGTACTGCAGGCCTACTCGGGCCCCGCGTCCCCCTACTGGGCGTCGAAGGCCTTCGTCGCCCTGCTCGCCCCCGCCGGCCACGCCCTGTGGACGGACCGGGAGGAGCCCGCGCCGGTGGAGGAGGCCGACCGGGTGCTCGCCCTGCCCACGCCCGGACTGCTCCTCCAGGCGACCCGGGCCGACGGAGTCGTCCGTCTGCACAACCACGGCAGCCACCATGTGAGCCCCCACCAGGCGGAGTCGGCCGCCGAGGACGACCCGCACTACGGGCGCCAGGCCTACTCGACCCGCACCGGCCCGACCGCGACCGGGAACGTCGCCGACAACCACCTGTCCGTGGTGATCGACGGACGGCCCAGCGTCCGCCGCCGCGTCCACCCACTGGGCGCCGGACACGGCGACGGGTGGGGCTGGGCGGCCTCCTGGCACCGGCCGGTGTTCGCCGGTGGCCCGCCGATGGTGCCGGGCCTGCGGGTGGAGAGCGTCACGGTGGCCCACGGCCGTCACGAACTGCGGGTGCACCGGGTGGTGGGAGCACCGGCGGACTCCCTAGTCACGCACACCGGCTGGGCCACCGGCCCCGACGAACCGCTGGTCTCGTCCCTGCACGGCCTGCACGGCTGGGACGCCCCCGCCGCGGACCCGGTCCGCGCCCCCCAGGGCACGGCCTTCACCCGCTGGGCCCGGGTGCCCCGGCTCAGCGGCCGTTCCCACGGCACGTCCGTGCACGTCAGCCTGGCGAGTCTGACCGCCGAACCCGACCCGCGGCCCCTGACGGACGCGGTCCAGGAGATCCGGGTGGACGGGGGGAGCACGGTCGAGGTCGTGTGGGCCGGGTGCGGAGCCCGCACCCGGATCACGTTCGACCCGGTGGAGGTCCGCCACACGGATCAGTGACCGAGGGCGGGCTTCGGGTCCGTGTCGAACCGGTGCAGGGCAGGGGCGCCGTCCGGAAGGGCGGCGCCTCCGGCGTGTCCGGACCCCGGCCCGTCGAGGGTCGCTGTGTCCATGCCATTGACAAGTGAGGCGGAAAGCCGAAACTCTCACTCCAGGAGCCGCAAAAAATGAATGAGTAGCCGCAAAAGATTTACGAATGATCGGCATTCCGTAGCAGGTGCCCTTGGCTACCCGGATGCCCGCCTGCCCCGCCGCCCGTCCGCGCCCGGCCGGCTCCGTTCTGCTCCTGTGCACGTGCCGCTCTACGCACGCCCTGCTCCGCCGTACGTCCCGCACCCGCCCGACCACGCCCCAGCACCCGCCGTGGAACGAGGACTTCATGAGACGGAAGCGATTCGGCCCCCGGACGATCACCGGCCTGCTCCTGGCCGGCCTGGTCGCCGTCGGTCTCCACCCCGCACCGGCCATCGCCGCGCAACCGGCCGTCCGCGGGCCCAACCTGGCGCTCGGCAAAAGCGTCACGGCCGGTGGCTCCCACCTCGGCCATCCCGTCACCAACGTGACCGACGGCAGCCAGCAGACCTACTGGGAGGGCCCCGCGGGGTCCTTCCCGCAGCCGGTACGCGTCGACCTCGGCGGCACCGTCGAGGCCGACCAGGTGGTGCTGAAACTGCCCACCGGCTGGGAGACCCGTACCCAGACCCTCACCGTCGAGGGCAGCACCGACGGCACCTCCTTCACCACCCTGTCCGCCTCCGCCGCCCGCGGTTTCGACCCCGACGACGGCAACACGGTCACCGTGGATTTCGCCTCTCGCGACCTGCGCCACATCCGTGTACGGGTGACCGCCAACACCGGCTGGAACGCAGCCCAGTTGTCCGAGATCGAGGTCTACGACAGTGACGCCGGCACCGACCCCGAGCAGCCCCCGGCCGATGGAACCAACCTGGCGCTGAACAAGCCCGTCCAGGCCTCCTCCACCGCGCACCAGTTCGTGGCGAGGAACGCCAACGACGGCCGGACGGACACCTACTGGGAGTCATCGGGCCATCCCGCCACGCTCACGGTCCAGTTGGGCGCGAACGCCGATCTCTCCGGCGTCGTCGTGAAGCTCAACCCCGCCACGGTCTGGGAGACCCGCACACAGAGCATCGAAGTGCTCGGACGCGAGCAGGCGGCGAGCGGCTTCACCTCGATCAAGACCCGCGCCGACTACACGTTCAACCCCGCCTCGGGCGGCAACACGGTCACCATCCCGGTCACCGGCCGCCATGCCGACGTACAGCTGAGATTCACCCACAACTCCGCCGGATACGGCGCCCAGATCGCCGAGCTGGAAGTCATGGGCACCGCCGCTCCCCACCCCGATCTCATCGTCACCGACCTCACCTGGACGCCCGCTTCCCCCACAGAGTCCGACGCCGTCACCGTCCGCGCGACCGTACGCAACACCGGCACCGCCGCGTCCCCCGTCTCAAGGCTGGACGTCAACCTCGAGGGCACCGTCGCCGGCAGTGCCCCGGTCGGCGCGCTCGCCGCCGGCGCCTCCACGACCGTCTCCGTGGACGTGGGCAAGCGGGCCCGGGGCGCCTACACGGTGTCCGCCGTGGTCGACCCCACGGACACCGTTTTCGAGCTGGACGACACCAACAACAGCCGCACCGCCACGGACAGACTGACCGTGGCCCAGAGCCCCGGACCCGACCTGGAGGTCCGCGCGATCGCGAGCGATCCGGCGAGCCCCGCCATCGGCGCCGCAGTCTCCTTCACGGTCACCGTGCACAACCGGGGCACCTCGGCCGTGCCCGCCGGCTCCGTCACCCGGCTGGAGGTGGGCGACCGTACCCTCGACGGCACGACCGGGGCGGTTGCCGCGGGCGCGAGTGTCCCGGTCACCGTCGACGGCACCTGGACCGCCACCGGCGGGTCGAGCATCCTCACCGCGACCGCGGACGCCACCGGCCGAGTCGCCGAGACCAACGAGAACAACAACATCCTCACCCGCTCCCTCGTCGTCGGCCGCGGCGCCGCCGTGCCGTACACCGAGTACGAGGCGGAGGACGGCGCCTACCAGGGAACGCTCCTGACAACCGACCCCAAGCGGACGTTCGGCCACACCAACTTCGCCACCGAGTCCTCCGGCCGCAAGTCCGTCCGTCTCGACTCCACCGGCCAGTACGTGCAGTTCACCTCCTCGGGACCGGCCAACTCGATCGTCGTACGCAACTCGATCCCGGACGCCCCGGGCGGCGGCGGCACCGAGGCCACCCTGAGCCTGTACGCGGACGGCGAGTTCGTGCGGAAGATCGGCCTCAGCTCCAAGCACAGCTGGCTGTACGGCAACACCGACCAGCCCGAAGGGCTCACCAACACGCCGCAGGCCGACGCCCGCAGGCTGTTCGACGAGTCCCATGCCCTGCTCGGCCGGAGCTTCCCGAAGGGCACCACCTTCCGGCTCCAGCGCGACAACGACGACACCGCCGCGTTCCACATCGTCGACCTGATCGACCTGGAGCAGGTCGCACCGCCCACCGACCGGCCCGCGGGCTGCGTCTCCATCACCGAGTACGGCGCGATCCCGGGCGACGGGATCGACGACACGGACGCCCTTCAGCGGGCCGTGACCGCCGACCAGAACGGGCAGATCGACTGTGTGTGGATCCCGCCGGGCCAGTGGCGGCAGGAGCAGAAGATCCTCACCGACGACCCGCTCGACCGCGGGCAGCACAACCAGGTCGGCATCCGCGACGTCACCGTCCGGGGCGCCGGTATGTGGCACTCCCAGTTCCACACCCTCACCCCGCCGCACCAGTCGGGCGGCATCAACCACCCGCACGAGGGAAACTTCGGCTTCGACATTGACGACAACACCCGGATCTCGGACATCGCCATCCTCGGCTCGGGCGCCATCCGCGGCGGCGACGGCGGAGCCGAGGGCGGGGTGGGTCTGAACGGCCGGTTCGGCAAGAACACGAAGATCAGCAACGTGTGGATCGAGCACGCCAACGTGGGCGCCTGGGTGGGCCGCGACCACAGCAACATCCCCGAGCTGTGGGGCCCCGCCGACGGGCTGGAGTTCACCGGGATGAGGATCCGCAACACCTACGCGGACGGCGTCAACTTCGCCAACGGCACCCGCAACTCACTCGTGGAGAACTCATCGCTGCGCAACACCGGCGACGACGCGCTGGCCGTCTGGGCGAGCAAGTACGTCAAGGACCCGTCCGTCGACATCGGCCACGACAACCACTTCCGCAACAACACCGTCCAACTGCCCTGGCGCGCCAACGGCATCGCGGTCTACGGCGGCCACGGCAACACCATCGAGAACAACCTGATCCACGACACGATGAACTACCCGGGCATCATGCTGGCGACCGACCACGATCCGCTGCCCTTCTCCGGACGGACCCTCATCGCCAACAACGAACTGCACCGTACCGGCGGAGCCTTCTGGAACGAGGACCAGGAGTTCGGTGCCATCACCCTGTTCGCACAGGGGCCGGACATCCCGGGAGTGGTGATCCGCGACACCGACATCCATGACTCGACGTACGACGGCATCCAGTTCAAGGCGGGCGGCGGTGCCATGCCGGACGTCCGGATCAGCAACGTCACGATCGACAGGTCCAACAACGGGTCCGGCATCCTCGCCATGGGCGGTGCCCGGGGCAGCGCCACTCTGACGGACGTCACCATCACCGGTTCGGCCGAGGGTGATGTGCTGATCGAACCCGGTTCGCAGTTCGTGATCAACCGGTAGCCCCACCGCACCACACCCTGCGCACCGCGCCGGGCGAAGGGCCCGTACCCCACCCGGGTACGGGCCCCGATGCGTCCGGACGGCCTCGTCGCCGGGCGCGACACCCCCACTCCGTACGTCACAATGTGCGAGCGTACGGATGCGTGCGGTGACACGCCGGGTCGGGCCCGGGTCTCACACGAGCGGGCGCATATGCGACATCCTTCCCGAGGGTAGAGATACCGGCCCCATAGAAAGAGAGCGGAACAGTGGCGGTTCACAGCGCGTCGGACTCGGTCGAGTCGGACTCCTACGAGGACGAACTGCCGGTTCGGCGCAGGCGTCCCGGCAAAGTCGTCGTCTCATGGCTGACCACGACCGATCACAAGACCATCGGCACGCTGTATCTCACGACATCGTTCGTGTTCTTCATCTTCGGCGGCATCCTCGCGCTGGTCATCCGCGCCGAGCTGGCCCGGCCGGGCCTGCAGATCGTGTCGAACGAGCAGTACAACCAGGCGTTCACCATGCACGGCACGGTCATGCTGCTGATGTTCGCGACCCCGCTGTTCATCGGTTTCGCGAACTGGATCATGCCGCTCCAGATCGGCGCGCCCGACGTCGCCTTCCCGCGGCTGAACATGTTCGCCTACTGGCTGTTCCTGTTCGGCTCGCTGATCGCGCTCAGCGGTTTCCTCACCCCGGACGGCCCGGCCAGCTTCGGCTGGACCGCCTACAGCCCGCTGACGGACTCGGTCCGCACGCCCGGGCTCGGCGCTGATCTGTGGATCATGGGCCTGGCCTTCCAGGGGTTCGGCACCATTCTCGGCTCGGTCAACTTCATCACCACGATCATCTGCATGCGCGCTCCCGGCATGACGATGTTCCGCATGCCGATCTTCACCTGGAACGTGCTGCTGACCGCTGTGCTGGTCCTGCTCGCCTTCCCGATACTGGCCGCCGCGCTGCTGGCCCTCGAGTACGACCGCAAGTTCGGCGGGCACATCTTCGACTCGGCCAACGGCGGGGCGCTGCTCTGGCAGCACCTGTTCTGGTTCTTCGGCCACCCCGAGGTGTACATCATCGCGCTGCCGTTCTTCGGCATCGTCTCCGAGATCATCCCGGTCTTCTCCCGCAAGCCGATCTTCGGGTATCTGGGTCTGATCGGTGCGACCATCGCGATCGCGGGTCTGTCGGTGACGGTGTGGGCGCACCACATGTTCGCCACCGGGGCTGTGCTGCTGCCGTTCTTCTCCTTCATGACCTTCCTGATCGCGATCCCGACCGGGGTGAAGTTCTTCAACTGGCTGGGCACCATGTGGAAGGGGTCGCTGAGCTTCGAGACACCGATGCTCTGGTCGGCGGGCTTCCTGGTGACCTTCCTCTTCGGTGGTCTGACGGGCGTCATCCTGGCCTCGCCGCCGCTGGACTTCCAGGTCACGGACTCGTACTTCGTGGTGGCGCACTTCCACTACGTGGTGTTCGGCACCGTCGTCTTCGCGATGTTCGCCGGATTCCACTTCTGGTGGCCGAAGTTCACCGGCAAGATGCTCGACGAGCGGCTCGGGAAGATCACCTTCTGGACGCTGTTCGCCGGTTTCCACGGCACGTTCCTGGTCCAGCACTGGCTGGGCGCCGAGGGCATGCCCCGCCGGTATGTGGACTACCTGGCCGCCGACGGCTTCACCGGGCTGAACACCTTCTCGAGCATCGCGTCGTTCCTGCTCGGCATCTCGATCCTGCCGTTCCTCTACAACATCTGGAAGACGGCCAAGTACGGCAAGAAGATCGAGGTCGACGACCCGTGGGGGTACGGCCGTTCGCTCGAATGGGCCACTTCCTGCCCGCCGCCGCGCCACAACTTCCTCACCCTGCCGCGGGTCCGCTCGGAGTCCCCGGCCTTCGACCTGCACCACCCGGCGGTCGCGGCGTACGACCGGGAGGAGAACCGCCCCGAGCGCTCCGTGATCCAGGCTCCCGGGGACCAGGCCTGACAGGAGTGATCCCGCAGCCCAGCGTGGAGGAATATGTGAATCCGAGCCAGGACAGCGCCCGCGGCCTCGACCAGTTCGAGGGATACCTGCTGTGGGCTGCCGAAGTCGAGGACGCCCGGCGTCGGGCCGAGCGGTTCACCGAGCAGCTGCCGTGGCTGACGACCGCGCAGCGCGAGGACGTGGAACGCGTGTACACCGCCGACCGCATCGAGGCCTCCCGTGTGACGCTGGTCCGGATCTGCGACCGGGCGGCCGAGCTCCGCGACATGTACACCCAGCGCTATCACCGGCTCCGGGTGCGGTGCGTGGCCGCCGCGGTCGTGGGCATGGCGAGTGGTGCGGGCGCCGTCGTTCTCGCTTTCCTCGTCGGGGAATGACGGTCCGCCGCCCCGCCGGGGCCACCGGAGACCGGTGCCCCGTCGGGCAGATGGGGGACGTTGCCCGGACTCGCGCGGGGAGCGCGGTGTTTCGGCTGAGCCGAAGTCAGGCTGACCCCATGGCTTCATCGATCGAAGGTCCGCACCGCGGGCGTCCCCGAGCTCCGGCCCCGGGCGACCGGCGGCCCGCCGCCTCCGCCCGGGGCCGCGGACGGCTGCCGACGCCGGTCCTCGCCCTCCTGGCGGCGGCGCTCCTCACCGGTTGCGCGGCGACCGCCGGCAGCACGGCGGGGCAGTCACCCCCCACGGCTGCCGCCTCCGCGGCGGTCACCTCCATGGCCGCCCCACCGGCCGTCGCCCCACCGGCAGCCGGAGTGCCGGGGAGCGGAGTGGCAGGAAACGGAGTGCCGGGGAGCGGAGCACCTGGCGTGGCGAGCACCGCACAGGGCCGGACCGACGCCGGAGCACACCCCGGCGCCCCCGCCCCGCTCGGCGGCCTCGGCCCCCGCACGCTGGCCCTGATCCCCGGGAACGCCCGCCAGGCCGTCGTCGTCACCGGCAAGAGCCGGGACGCGAACCGCTCCGAGGCCGTGCTGTACCGACGTACCGCATCGGGCTGGGAGACGGGCACGGCCTGGCCCGCACGCAACGCCCTCAAGGGTTGGACAGACGACCACCTGGCGGGCGATCTCCGCTCGCCCATCGGTGTGTTCACCCTCAGCGACGCGGGAGGTCTGCTGCCGGACCCGGGCACCCTGCTGCCGTACGACGAGTCGCCCGGGTTCTCCATCAGCGGCACGGGCTTCCTGGGGGAGCCGCTCGACGGGTCCTTCGACTATGTCGTGGCGATCGACTACAACCGCATTCCGGGCACCTCCCCGCTCGACCGGACCCGCCCGCTCGGCGCCGACCGGGGCGGTGGCATCTGGCTGCACGTGGACCACGACGGGCCCACCCAGGGCTGTGTGAGCCTTGAGGAACGGCACATGAGGCAACTCCTGCTGGCCCTCGACCCCGAGCAGCATCCGGTGATCGTCATGGGGGACGCCGGGTCACTGAGCAGGTGAACGGGACACCCGTGTCCGGTGCCGGGGCTTCGCAGCGGGGCGGGCGGGTGCTCGGACCGACGCTCAGGGCGCGGTCCCGGACCCGTCCGCCCGGCTCCCGGTGTCGTACTCGCGGTCGAAGAGGCGCAGGACGCGGCGAGCGGCCGCATCCGCGGCCCCTGCGCAGGAGCCGCGACGTCGGGAACGCCGGACGGCCAAGGCCATAAGGCAGGCGGTACGGCCCGCACGGAGGCGCTGTGCGACGGCAGCACTACAGCACTGCAGCACCCGCAATGAAACCTGTTCCAGCAATGAGGCGGTGGTGCGAAATATCGTTGGAGCTCTGCCCGTTCTGTGTGCTGGCGCCCCTGTGATGGTCCTCGGCATGGAGTGGAGGAAACAGGTTCTACTGCCGTTTGCCGGCCAAGTCATGGCATGCCCGCGAGTCACCTCGGCCACCGTCGAACCCGTCTAGGCTGTGCCCATGGAGCAGCGCGAGATCATGCAGCGGGGCGTCGGTATCCTCACCGAGGCCCTCGAGATGCGGCGGCAACTCCGGGAGAACCCGGACGCCGAGGTGACCAGGAGCGGAGCGGTCTCCGCGCTCCTCGAAGAGATGCTGCCGCACATCCAGTTGCCGGCCGACGCGAGTCCCCGCGAAGTGGCGGAGATCGTCACCGAGAAGCTGGGACCCGCCATCGTGCACATCACCTCCGCCCTCACCTTCGCCTTCGTGCAGCTTGCCGAAGTGCACGACGCCGGCCGCACCGACGTGTCCTCCGCGGACGTCCTGCGCTCCATCTCGCTGCGTTACGAGCCCCGGCCGGAGCGGTAGGCGGCGCCCGCCCGACGGTTGAACGACCCCCGGAGGGGAAGGGATCCCACGGAGCCATGGTTGACAACGATGTCAGACCTCTCGGAGGTTTTGGTGTTCGGATCCCCGCTCAGACCGCGTCAGTCCGTCCCCCGCACCCCCCGCACCTTCTTCACCCTCCTGCTCGCCGCCCTCCTGGCCCTCGGCGCCCTCGCCGCGCCCGCCCGTGCCGTGGAACCGGAGGGGGGAAGCTGGACCGTGCGGCAGCCCGGCGCGGCGCGTGACGGCGTGAGTGCCGAGGTGCGCGTCGACGCCGTGGAGGGCACGGTGACCCTGGCCGCCCGCAGGGGTGGCGTCACCGTGCTCGAACCCGCGCCCGTCGGCATCGTCACCGACACCGCCGACCTCACCTCGAACCTGCGGCTGGAATCCCGCACTTCACGCGAGGTGGCCGAGCGGTACACGATGACCACCGGCAAGCAGCTGCGCCGCACCGTCCGGATGACCGAGACCCGGTTCTCCTTCACCGGTACCGACGACGCCCGACTCGACCTACTGGTCCGGGCCGCGGACGACGGGATCGCGTACCGCTACATCCTGCCGGGCGACGGCGACGGCGACGGCGACGGCGACGGCGACGGTGACGGCGACGGCGACGGTGACGGCGGCAAAAGCGGCGACGTCACCGTCGAGCGCGAGGCCTCCACCTTCCAGCTCCCCGCCTCCGCACGCGCCTGGCTCGCTCCCTACACCCCCAACTACGAGCGCCTGTACGCCCCGGACACCGCGGCAGGCGCCGCCGACGGCACGTACGGCTACCCGTCCCTCTTCCAAGTGGGCGACACCTACGCCCTGCTGACCGAGGCCGACGTCGACGGACGCTACGCGGCCGGCCGCCTGGTCCACGAACAGGGCAGCGGACGGTACACGGTGGAACTGGCCGACGACACCGTCACCTCGGCCGGCCCGCTCGCCACGCCCTGGCGCACGGCCGTCATCGGCAGCCTGGCCGGTGTCACCGAATCCACCCTGGTCGACGATCTCGCACCGGCCTCCCGCCTCGCCGACACCTCGTGGATCAGGCCCGGCCCGGTCGCGTGGTCGTGGCTGGACGGATTCGCCGCGGCGCAGCGCAGCCTCGCCACCCAGCAGCGCTATGTCGACTACAGCGCGGCGCACGGCTGGCCGTACATCCTGGTGGACGACGGCTGGAAGACCACCGACTGGATGCCCGAGCTGATCGACTACGCCCGGAAGCGGGGCGTACGGGTCCTGTTGTGGGCGCATTACACCGACCTGGACACGGCCGCGGAACGCGCCGAGTTCCTGCCCCGGGTGAAGGGATGGGGTGCGGCCGGACTGAAGATCGACTTCATGGACTCCGACTCCCAGGAGCGCTTCCGCTGGTACGACGACGTCCTGCGGGACACCGCCCGGCACGAACTGCTCGTCAACTTCCACGGCGCGACCCTGCCCAAGGGGATCCAGCGGACCTGGCCCCATGTGATGACGCTGGAGGCGGTCTACGGTGCCGAACAGGGCCGTGTCCCCGCCGCCGGAATCACCACCCTGCCGTTCACCCGCAATGTCGTCGGATCCATGGACTACACCCCGATGGCCTTCCAGTTCGGTACCCGTACCGTCTCCGACGCCGCCGAACTCGCCCTGTCCGTGGTCTACGAGTCCGGCTTCCAGAACTACGCCGGGTCGGTCCGGGCCTACCGGGACCGACCCGAACTCGAGCGGTTCCTGGAGCAGGTGCCCACCGTGTGGGACGAGACCCGGCTGCTGTCCGGGCAGCCGGGTCAGGGGGCGGCGTTCGCCCGGCGGCAGGGGGACCGGTGGTTCCTCGGCAGCGTGAGTTCCGGCGCGGCCGGCGCCCAGGGCGTTCCGCTGGAGTTCCTCGGCGGCGGGCGCTGGCTGGTGGAGGTCGTCCGGGACGGTGACGACGGCCTGGTCAGGGAACGGCGGACCGTCACCGCCCGCGACACCCTGAGCGTGCCGACGGCCGAGTACGGCGGCTTCGCCGGGATCGTCTGCCGTGCGGTGCCCGGCCGGGACAGCTGCGACCGGCCGGTGTCGCGGCTGCCGCTGACCGCGCTGGCCGTGGAGCCGGCCAGGACCGATGTGGAGGCGGGCGCGTCGGTCGACGTCGTCGGCCGGTTCGCGGTGGAGGAGTTCGGTCCGGCCGAGGACGTCTCGCTGACCGTGCGGGCCCCCGAGGGCTGGACGGTGAAGGGTGACGATCCGTCCGCCGGGCGGCTGCCCGCCGGGCGTGACCTGAGGGGTGACTGGACGGTGAGTGTGCCGCAGGACGCGGAGTACGGCGGCCGGGACCTGGTGGTGACCGCGAAGTACCGTTCCCCGCAAGGACGGAGTGCCCGCAGCCTCCAAGTCGAGCGCACCGTCCGGGTGTTCGTCTCACCGCCCGGCGTCGACCATGTGAGTGACCTGCCGTTCGCCGCCGAGAGCAACGGCTGGGGGCCGGTGGAGCGGGACCGGTCCAACGGCGAGCGCGAAGCGGCCGACGGCGGCACCCTGAGCATCCGGGGCGCCGCGTACGACAAGGGGCTCGGCGTTCATGCCGCGAGCGAGGTCGTCGTCGGACTCGACAGCTCCTACCGGCGGTTCATCGCAGAGGTGGGGGTCGACGACGAGGTCGGCGGCAAGGGGAGCGTCGCTTTCGAAGTGCTCGCGGACGGCAGGGTCCTGGCCACCACCGGGGTGCTCACCGGTGCCGATCCGGCTCGGCGGATCGATGTCGACGTCACCGGAGTGGAGCGGCTGACCCTGCGTGTCACCGACGGAGGTGACAGCCTCGACTCCGACCACGCCGACTGGGCCGGCGCCCGACTGCTGACGTAGGCGTTCGCCGCACATCGGCGACCGACGGTACACGCCGTGCCCGTCCTCCCGGCGGCGGGCACGGCGTGTTCGGACCGGGGCGCCGCGGAATTCGATCCCGTTCCCACCGGACTCGCACCGCACGGACTCGCACCGCACGGCCCTGCGGCCGGAACGGGCAGCCCGTTCCCGCCAGGTCGGCGCGGCCGCACAGCCGCCGGCTGGGGACACCTGCGAAGAGACCGAGAGCCGTGCGGTCGTGCCAGGGGCCTTCACGACGGACCCCGGCCCCTCCTGGGCACCGCGCGGCAGGTCGTTCCGGACTCTTGACTCCTTACGCGTCAGTAGTCATCCTCGGCCCATAGGTTGCTCAGGTCATGACAATCGGGCGGTCGGGGCCGGACACCGGCCCGACCGCCCGAAGAGCCGACCGTGCTGTTCCGTCGACGGAGGGACGTGGGCCGTGACCATCGCTCGACGCAGGTACGGCGGACGCCGTCATGTCGCCCTCGTCTCCCTGCTCCTGTTCGTGCTCGCCATGTCCCTCGGTCCGACGCCCAGTTCGGCGGCCGACGGCAACTGGTGGGAACCGACCGCACGGCCGGCTCCGGACTCCGGCATCGGCGTCACCGGCGAACCCTTCACGGGTACCGACGCGCGCGGCGAGGTCCGCGGATTCGTCGACGCGCACAACCACCTCATGTCCAACGAGGCCTTCGGCGGTCGGCTCATCTGCGGCAGGCCCTTCTCCGAGAAGGGGATCGCCGACGCGCTCAAGGACTGCCCCGAGCACTACCCCGACGGCTCACTCGCGATTTTCGACTTCATCACCAACGGTGGTGACGGCAGGCACGATCCGCACGGCTGGCCCACCTTCGTGGACTGGCCCGCCCACGACTCCCTGACCCACCAGCAGAACTACTACGCCTGGGTCGAACGGGCCTGGCGCGGCGGGCAGCGGGTCCTGGTGAACGACCTCGTGACCAACGGCGTGATCTGCTCCGTGTACTTCTTCAAGGACCGCGGCTGCGACGAGATGACGTCGATCCGGCTGCAGGCGAAGCTGACGTACGACATGCAGGCCTACATCGACCGGATGTACGGCGGCACGGGCAAGGGCTGGTTCCGTATCGTCACCGACAGCACGCAGGCCCGGCAGGTCGTCGAACAGGGCAAGCTGGCGGTCGTCCTGGGCGTCGAGACCTCCGAACCCTTCGGCTGCAAGCAGGTCCTGGACGTCGCCCAGTGTGACAGGGCCGACATCGACGCCGGGCTGGACGAACTGTACGACCTCGGCGTACGCAGCATGTTCCTGTGCCACAAGTTCGACAACGCCCTGTGCGGAGTCCGCTTCGACGAGGGAGCGCTCGGCACCGCCATCAACGTCGGCCAGTTCCTGTCGACCGGCACCTTCTGGCGGACGGAACAGTGCACAGGGCCCCAGCACGACAACCCCATCGGCCTGGCCGCCGCGCCCGGAGCCGAGGCGGAACTGCCCCAGGACGTCGACGTCCCCGCCTACGACGAGGGCGCCCAGTGCAATGTGCGGGGGCTCACCGGCCTCGGCGAGTACGCGGTGCGCGGCATGATGAAGCGCAACATGATGCTCGAGATCGACCACATGAGCGTCAAGGCCACGGGCAGGGCGCTCGACATCCTCGAGGCCGAGTCCTACCCCGGCGTCATCTCCTCGCACAGCTGGATGGACATCGACTGGACCGAGCGGGTCTACGGTCTCGGCGGCTTCGTCGCCCAGTACATGCACGGCTCGGAACACTTCGTCGAGGAGGCGAGGCGCACCGAGGCGGTGCGGGACGAGTACGGCGCGGGCTACGGCTACGGCACCGACATGAACGGCGTCGGCGGCTGGCCCGCCCCGCGCGGCGCGGACGCGCCCGACGCCGTCACATATCCTTTCCGCAGCGCGGACGGCGGATCCGTCATCGACCGGCAGACCACCGGCGAGCGCACCTGGGACCTCAACACCGACGGAGCCGCGCACCACGGCCTGGTCCCCGACTGGATCGAGGACATCCGGCGCGTCGGCGGCCAGGACGTGGTGGACGACCTCTTCCGGGGTGCCGAGACCTACCTCGGCACCTGGGGCGCCTCCGAGCGGCACCGGCCCGCGGCCAATCTCGCCGAGGGCGCTTCGGCGACGGCGAGTTCGGCCGAATGGAACCCGTTCACGAGCTACGCGCCCGGCCGTGCGGTGGACGGTGACCGGGGCACCCGCTGGGCCAGCGACTGGAGCGACGACCAGTGGCTGCGCATCGACCTCGGCGCCATGCGCGAGGTCGGGCGCGTCACCCTCGACTGGGAGCGCGCGTACGGGAGGTCGTACCGCGTCGAGCTGTCCGCCGACGGCGCCGTCTGGCGGGCTGTCGGGTCCGTCACGGCCGGCGACGGCGGCCTCGACACGGTCCGCTTCACCCCGCAGCAGGCCCGCCACGTCCGCGTCGTGTTCCTGGACCGGGGGACGGAGTGGGGCTACTCCCTGCACGAGGTCGGTGTGCACGGCAGGTGACGGACCGGCGCGGGCCGGCCGCGCCGGTCCGCGCCGGCTCGTCGCGACCGAGTTGTCGCGACCGGACCGTTTCGGCCGGGCGGGGTCAGCTGTGCCGGGGCAGGGCGTCGTCCAGCAGGGCCCGTACCGCGTCCAGGGCGGCGGCGCGGTCCGCGGGGACGAGGCCGATCCGGGTGCGGCGGTCGAGCAGGTCGCTCTCGTCGAGCGCCCCCTCGTGGCGCACCGCCCACAGCAGCTCGGCCCCGGTCACCGGATGGCCGGGCAGGACGGGATCACCCAGCCGGGCGTCGCGCACGCCGAGGGCGTGCACGGCGGGCGCCTCCGTCCCGTAGTGCCGCACGAGGTGACGGGGTGCGGGCAGGGCGGCGAGGAACCGCGGCGACGCGGCGCCCACCAGGGGCAGGGACGCGGTGCGTGACGGGCCGGCCGGCAGCCGGCGGACGCGCACGGCGGTGTCGACGGCGTCCTCGGCCATCCGCCGGTATGTGGTGAGCTTGCCGCCGACCACGGTGACGACGCCCTCGGACGAGGTCAGCACCGCGTGCCGCCTCGAGACGTCGGCGGTCCTCGGCGCCGTACCGGATCCCTCCGCCGAGGTGTCCAGCAGGGGGCGCAGGCCCGCGAAGGCCCCCACGACGTCGGCGCGGTGCAGCGGGACGTC
This sequence comes from Streptomyces sp. P9-A2, assembly GCF_036634175.1. Taxonomy (NCBI): domain Bacteria; kingdom Bacillati; phylum Actinomycetota; class Actinomycetes; order Kitasatosporales; family Streptomycetaceae; genus Streptomyces; species Streptomyces sp. P9-A2. The sequence goes on along the minus strand of NZ_JAZIFX010000001.1, from coordinate 273,205 downwards.
CAGGACCGAGCACAGGACGTCCAGGAGGAAGCCGATGTCCGTCTCGGGTGCCTCGGCGACATCGGGGACGGGGCCGTCCACGGGTTCGTCGGTGAGCCCGACGTAGACCCGGCCGTCGTCCTGGGGCAGGACGAGGACGAAGCGGTTGGTCTCCCCGGGTACCGGGATGTGCAGACCGGCCGGAAGCGGGCCGAGGCTGTCCGGGCGCAGCACGAGGTGCGTTCCGCGCGAGGGGCGGATCCGGATGCCGTCGACGAGGCCCCCCGCCCAGACGCCGGACGCGTTGATCACCGCGCGGGCGCGTATCCCGCCCTCCTCGCCGGTGAGTTCGTCGCGGACCCGGGCACCGGAGGCGGTCAGGTCCAGGGCCCGGACCCGGGTGAGGATCCGCGCCCCGTGCGCGGCGGCGGTGCGGGCGAGGGCGGTCACCAGCCGGGCGTCGTCGGTGAGCCGGCCGTCCCAGGACAGCAGGCCGCCGCGCAGCCCGTCGGCCCGTACGGCGGGAGCCAGATGGCGGGTCTCCGTCGCCGAGATCCGGTGCGGCGCGGGCAGGGTCGCACGCGCGGTACGGGCCGCCAGCCGCAGGGCGTCACCGGCCCGGAAACCGGCCCGCGCCAGGGCGGCCCGACCGGGGGAGACCAGGGGGGTGAGGGGCAGGACGAACGGCTGCGCGCGCACCAGATGGGGGGCGGTGCGCTCCATCAGCACCCCGCGCTCGACCGCGCTCTCGTGGGCGACGTCGAGCTGTCCGGAGGCGAGATAGCGCAGCCCGCCGTGGACCAGCTTGCTGCTGAAACGGGAGGTGCCGAAGGCCAGGTCGTGGGCGTCGACGGCGACCACGCTCAGCCCGCGGGACGCCGCGTCCAGGGCGGCCCCGGCGCCGGTGGCACCGAGCCCGACGACGAGGACGTCGACGACGTCGCCGCCCACGGCCGCGGTCAGGTCACGGGTGCGGCGGCCGGCGGACAGGGACGACGAGGAGGGGGCGGAGGCGGCCGGTCCGGTGCGGGAGGTCACGGGGCGAGGGTCCTCTCCAGGATGTCGCGCAGTTCCGCGAGGAGGGCCTCGTGGGTGAGGTCCGGATCGTCCTCGTCGGTCATGGTCCGCAGGGACAGGGTGAAGGACTGGACGACCAGCAGGACGGCCCGCGCCTGCCGTTCGGGGTGCCCGGCGCGCACCGAGCCGTCGGCGTGCCCCTCGCGCAGGGCGTCGGCCAGCAGCTCCAGCATGGCTTCCTGGCTCGCCCCACGCCGGTCCAGCACGTAGGGCAGCAGCAGTTCGGGATCCACGCCGACGATCTTCCGGAAGAGCGGATGCTCACCGAACGCACGCACCCCCGCCACCAGCCCGTCGACCATCCTCGCCCGGGTGGCCAGTCCCGGCCGGGACTCCGGGACGGCCCCCGTGGCCACGCCGATCCACTCCCGCGTCATGAGATCGCCGACCAGCGTGCGCACATCGGGCCACCGCCGGTACAGCGTCATACGGGAGACCCCGGCCCGGCGGGCCACGTCGGTCAGCGTGGTGCGGCGGACCCCGACGGCCAGGACACAGTCGCGCACCGCGTCGAGCACGGCGTCGTTGTCCGCTTGGTTGTGACGAATAGGCGTCATGTGTCACAGTGTAACGCCACGTGAGGCCGTCGGTGACGGCCTCGTTCCCCTCGACCGGTGAGGACGACAGTCATGGACATGCTGTGGAGCGGCTGGGGCGACCCGGCCAGGGCCAAGCCGCTGCCCGACACCGTGATCGGACTCCTGCGCGACATGCTCGGTGTCAAGCCGCGCCCGAACACACCGGTCACCCTCGGCGAAGTGACCGTCCCCGAACCCCGGTTGGAGCCCGCGGCGCGCCGTGCGCTGGCCGCCGCCCTGGACGGTTCGGACGAGGGCACGGGCGGTGGTGCGAACGGCGGCGAGGACCCCGTGCGCACCGACCCGGAGACCCGGATCCGGCACACCCGCGGCAAGTCCACCCCCGACCTGCTGCGCATCCGGGACGGCGACGTCACCGGCCTCCCCGAGGCCGTCCTGTACCCCGCGAGCCACGACCAGGTGCTCGCCGTCCTGCGCGCCTGCGCCGAACACGGCCTGGCCGTGGTGCCGTTCGGCGGTGGCACCTCCGTCGTCGGCGGACTCACCCCCGGCCGGCCGCGCCCCTTCGTCGCCCTGGACCTGCGGCGCATGGACCGCCTGCTCGCCCTGGACCCGGTCTCCCGCACCGCCACCCTGCAACCCGGCCTGCGCGCCCCGCAGGCCGAGGCGCTGCTAGCCGAACACGGCTTCACCCTCGGTCACTTCCCCCAGTCCTACGAGTGGGCCACCATCGGCGGCTTCGCCGCCACCCGCTCCAGCGGCCAGGCGTCCGCCGGCTACGGCCGCTTCGACGAAATGGTGCTCGCCCTCACCCTCGCCACCCCCGAAGGCACCCTCGACACCGGCCGGGCCCCGCGCTCGGCGGCCGGCCCCGACCTGCGCCAGCTCGTCCTGGGGTCCGAGGGCGCCTTCGGCGTCATCACGTCGGTGACCGTACGGATCCGGCCCGTCCCCCGGACCCGTGTCCACGAGGGCTGGCGCTTCGACTCCTTCGAGCAGGGGGCCGCCGCGCTGCGCCGCCTCGCCCAGGACGGGCCGCGCCCCACCGTGCTGCGGCTGTCCGACGAGACCGAGACGCTGATCGGCCTCGCCCAGCCCGAGGCGATCGGCTCCGGCACCGCGCAGCCCGCCGGATGCACGGCCGTCGCCGGCTACGAGGGAACGGAGGAGGACACCGCGTACCGCAGACAGGGCGCCGCGGCCGTCCTGCGCGCGTGCGGCGGGACCCCGCTGGGCGAGGAGACCGGCCGGAACTGGGCGCACGGCCGCTTCTCGGCCCCGTATCTGCGCGACTCCCTCCTCGACGCCGGGGCGCTGGCCGAGACACTGGAGACCGCGACCTTCTGGTCCCGTGTGCCCGAGCTGTACACCGCCGTCCGCGACGCCCTCACCGGCACACTCACCCGGGCCGGCACCCCGCCCCTGGTGATGTGCCACATCTCCCACATCTACGAGAACGGCGCCTCGCTGTACTTCACCGTGGTCTCGGCCCAGGGCGACGGCGACCCCGTGGCGCACTGGACGCGCGCCAAGCACGCGGCCAACGAGGCGATCCTCGCCGCCGGCGGCACGATCACCCACCACCACGCCGTCGGCACCGACCACCGGGACTGGTACGTCCGCGAGATCGGCCCGCTGGGCACCGACGCCCTGCGCGCCGTGAAGCAGCGCCTGGACCCGGCCGGAATCCTCAGCCCCGGCGTCCTCCTGCCCACGGACTGACACGCGGATCACGGACCGGCATACGGATCACGGACCGGCATACGGCCCGCCGGCTGCTGTCCCATCGGACGACCGCCCGTCCTCCAGCCGCCCGACCGCCCCGCCAGACCACGTCCCCTCCCCATCCCGTCGGCCCGCCCGGAGGCACCCGATGCGACAGTTCACCGCCGTCGTCAATCCCACCGCGGGCGGATCCACCGGAGCGGCCGCGCTGCTCGCCCTCGCGCGCCTGCTCCGGGAGGCCGGCGCCGAACTGCACACGGAGTACAGCCGCAGCCTGGCCCACGCGCGGGAACTGGCCCGCGAGGCGGGCCGACGGGGCCGGGTGGTGCTGGCGGTCGGCGGAGACGGCATCGCCGGAGCCACCGGCGGCGCGCTCAGCGGAACCGGCGCGATCCTCGGTCTCGTACCGGCGGGCCGCGGCAACGACTTCGCCCGTGCCCTGGGCCTGCCCGCCGACCCCGCGGCCCTGGCCCGGATACTGCTGCACAACGAACCGCGGCCGGTCGACACCATCGAGGTCGAGTCCGCCGTCCACGACCGCGCCGTCGTCCTCGGCAGCGTCTACGCCGGCGTGGACGCGCTCGCCAACCGTCACGCCAACCGGTCCCGGCTGCTGCGCGGCTCCGCCTCCTACTACGCCGGCGGCCTGCGCGCGGTCACCGGCTGGCGGGCGGCGCGCTACCGGGTCACGGTGGACGGCGAGGAACACACCCACACCGGATACACCGTGGTCGCCGCCAACTCCGGCTACTACGGATCGGGCCGTGTCATCGCCCCCGACGCACGCGTCGACGACGGAGTCCTGGAGATCGTGATGATCGCGGACGCCCCACGGCGGCTGTTCTTCAGCCTGATGAACGACCTCAGGACCGGTGTCCACGTCCACCGGCCCCAGGTGCGGATCCTGCGTGGCAAGGAGATCCGCATCCTCGCCGACCGGGACGTCCCCTACGGGGCGGACGGCGAGGTCGAGGCGGTTCTCCCGGTGACGCTCAGGGTCCTCCCCGGAGCGCTCCGCGTGCTCCGCTGACCGGCCCCGGCGGCCTCCGCCTCGCCCCGGGAACGTGTGCTCCGTTCCACGCGCCGGACGTACCCGACTCATCGGGCGCGTCCGGCGCGACGGGTTCGGCGACGTGGGCCGCCGGCCCCGCAGCAGCACCTCGCGTCAGGCGTCGAGGCGTCGAGGCGGCGAGGCGGCGAGGCGGTCGGGCCGTCAGGCCGACTTGCCGAGGAAGGACAGCAGCGCCCGGTTGACCTCCTCGGCATGCGTCCACAGCAGGCCGTGCGGGGCGCCCTCGATCTCCACGTACTCGGCGCTCGGCAGTGCCTGGTGGAACGGGCGCCCGGTCGATTCGATCGGCAGGATGTTGTCCGCCGTACCGTGCAGGATCAGGGCGGGTACGTCGATGGCGGGGATGTCGCCCCGGAAGTCGGTGAACCATGTCATCGGCGCGGCCGCCGCGGCGAAGAACCCGCCGGAGGAAGCCGTGCACCAGCTGTTGCGAACGGCTTCCGGGCTGATCCGGCTGCCGAGGTTCTCGTCGAGGTTGTAGAAGTCCTTGAAGAACGACGTGTAGTACGCGTACCGGTCCGCCTTCACCGCCGACGAGATGCCCTCGAAGAACTCGCGGGGCGCCGCGCCGGCCGGGTTGTCGTCGGTCTTCAGCAGAAAGGGTTCCAGCGAGGCCAGGAAGGCCACCTTGGCGATCCGGCCCGAGCCGAACCGGCTGACGTAGCGGGCGACTTCACCGGTGCCCATGGAGAACCCGACGAGTACGGCGTCCGAGACGTCGAGGGTCTCCAGGACCGTGTTCAGGTCGGCGGCGAAGGTGTCGTAGTCGTAGCCCGTCGTCGGCCGGCCCGACCGTCCGAACCCGCGCCGGTCGTAGGTGATCACGCGGTACCCGGCGTCGAGCAGCGCGGCGGACTGCTTCTCCCAGGAGTCGCCGTCGAGCGGGAACCCGTGGATGAGGACCACGGGCTGTCCGGATCCGTGGTCTTCGTAGTAGAGCTCGATGTCGGTGGAGTTCTCGCGTCCCACGGTGATGTGAGGCATGGGCTTTCGTCTCTCCTCGGCTCGGTGTCGGACGACCCGGCTCCCACGGCCCCACCGGGGCGGCGCGACCGGGCGACCCCTCCAGGTTCGCGCGACCTGCGCGAGCCCGCATCCGGTCACGTGCCGACGAGGGGGCGCGGCTGCCGGGCCACGCCCCCTGGACGGGGCCGCCGCCGGTCTGCCGGCCCGGCTGCGCCCCACGAGGTCAGCCGTTGCGGGGCCGCACGGTCATGACCAGCCTGCGAGGGCGGACGGTGGCACGGGCCACCGGCTCGACGATCTGACCGGGGGACAGGGTCAGCCGGACCCTGCGCAGGATCGTCGCGAGGGCGGTGACCAGTTCGGTGAGGGCGAAACGGTCGCCGATGCACTTGTGTTTGCCCGCGCCGAAGGGGAGGAAGCCCGGCGGCGGACCGCCGTCCAGCCACCGGTCCGGTACGAAGGCCGATGGATCGGGGAACAACTCGGGGTCGCGATGGAGGGCATGCTGGCAGTAGGCGAGTTCGGTGCCCGGAGGCAGGGTCCACCGGCCGAGGCGGGTCTCGGTGACCGTACGCCGGGTGACGAGCCAGCCGGTGTGGTGCAGCCGCAGCGTCTCGGTGATGACGCGGTTGAGGAAGGGCAGCCGGGGCAGATCCTCGAAGGTCACCGCTCTCCCGCCGAGAACCTCGTCGAGTTCCCCCAGCACCCGGTCCTCGACATCGGGACGGCGGGCGAGTTCGTACAGTGCCCAGGAAAGCACCGACGCCGTCGTCTCCGTGCCGGCCACGGCCAACGTCAGGATCTCGGAAGAGATCTGATGGCCGGTCAACTGCTGCCCGCTCTCCTCGTCCCGGGCTCGCAGCAGCAGGGACAGCATGTCCCCGGTGTCGCGTCCCGAGGCCTGCAGTTCACCGACCGCCGTGTCGATGGTGGCGCGCACGGCGTCGCGCGCCCGGTCGAAGCGACGGTTGACGGGCAGCGGCAGACGCTCGGCCCAGTCGGGCAGCATGACGCGGGACCCGACCCCGTTCATCACGACCGACAGATCACGGCGGAGCCGGCGGAAGGTCCGCTCGTCCAGGCTGCCGGAGAAGACCGTCTTGGCCAGCATGTCCAGCGACAGTTTGACCATCGCCTCGCGGACGTCGAGTGCCTGGCCGGGACGCCAGCCGTCGGCGGCGCCGGACGCCTCCTCGCGCATGATGTCGACGTACCCGGCGATCCGGTTGTGGGTGAACGCCGGTTGCAGCTGACGCCGTTTGCGGACATGGGTCTGCCCCGCGGCGGTGACCACGGAGTCACCCAGCAACTGGCCCATTTTTTCGAAGAATCTGCCCTTGTCGAGGCTCGGGCCGAGTTCGATGAGCATGGTGCGGATCAGGGCCGGGTCCTGGACGACGACCGTCCGTGTCCCGGGCTGCAGGGTGATCTCGACGAGTGGGCCGTAGGCGGCGCGGAGCGAGGCGATGAATCCCAGGTTGTCCCGCATGAGGTGGACCGCGTGGCCGAGGACCGGAAGCGATCCGGAGGCCCTGGGTATGGGGGGAGGAGGGGCGGAGAGCGTCACGTGGGGGTGCTCCCTTCACAGTGGTGTCCGGCGCGTTGATCACTTCCCTCCTACGAGGGGTGGCTAACCGGACACACCGCCCGTGGTGCACCACGGGCCCCGTGCGAACCGCCCGCCCCGGCGAGGCCGGTGACGGGCGGCTGGAAAGGGCGTCCCCGGAACTCAGCCGGCGTACACCCTGCCCTCCTTCACCACGTAGTGGACCGGGTCGGAGCAGCCGATGGACGGAGTGACCAGCAGGCCGACCGTGAGGGGTGCGGGCTCCGTGCTCGCTGTCGAGAACCGGCAGACGGCGCCCGTACCCGTGAGCGGATACCAGAACCAGCCGTCCACGTCGCCGACGGTCACGCGGTCCGACTCCCTCCGGACGCCGTCGGACCGCGTGTACACCCGCAGGAGCACGGACGCGGCGTCTCCGTCCCCGGCCGAGCGGAGTGCGGTCAGGGTGATCCGGTGGTCGGCGCCGAGGACGGACGACGCGATCCGCCGCTGCTGCGGCACGCCGGGCTCCGCGTCCGACGCCCCGGCGCCGGCGGCACCGAGAGCGGCGGCCATCAGGACGGTGAGCGCCGCGGCGGCGCCACGACGGATGCGAGAACGCATCGGGCTCATGTGTCTCATGCTGCTCCCCCGTTGGAACGAGCGCGAGTCGGCAGGGCACGGAAGGCCGGACCGCATGAACACCTCCCGTTCGAGGAGGTTCAGCGAGCTTCGGTGCGGTTCGGTGAGCTTCGGCGCGGTTCGGCACGGTTCGATGAGGAAGACACCCCGAACGATCCCGGGGTGGTACGGCGGGGCGCGGCCGCCCTCGGGCTACGCCCGGCCGGTGAACTCCCAACTCCCGTGCGGCACCTGGAAGATCACGAACTCCGGCTCCGTACGGAGGTACCGGGCCCCCGCCGGTACCGTGACCTGGGACCTTTCGTCCGCCGGTACGTGCACATCGGCGGTCGCCCCCACGGGGACCCGCACCGCCAGCCGCAGCCGGCCGTCGATCCGGGACCAGGACACCTCCGCCGGCCCGCGCACCGTCCGTATCGTGGTGCGCGCCCAGTCCACGCCCGTACGCGCGTCGGGCCGCACCACGAAGGTGGCGTAGCCCGCGTCGCCCGGCCGCAGGCCGGCCACGTTCTCGTAGAGCCACTGGGCGACCGTGCCCTGGAAGTAGTGGTCGCGGGAGCGGGAGTCGGCCGGCCACATCTCCCACATGGTGTCGGCGCCCTGCGCGTGCCAGTATCCCCAGCTCGGATACGTGCGCTGGGTGGCGACGGCGTGGGCCACGTCCGGGCGGCCGTGCGCGGACAGTACGCGCAGCAGCACGCTGGTGCCGAGCGCCCCGGTGTTGAGGTGGTTGCCGCGTTCCTCGACGTCCCGCACCAGGCTGTCGACGACGGTGGCGCGGGCCCCGGCCGGCACCATCCCGAAGGCCAGGGGCACGGCGTTGGACGTCTGCCGGTATCCGGGGTCCTTCGCCGTGCGGTAGTACCCCTCGGGTCCGAGGAAGGCGGCGTTGAAGGCGTCCCGCAGCTTCCCGGCGGCCTCGCGGTAGCGGTCCGCGGTGTCTCCCTCGCCCAGCGTCCCGCCCACTTCCGCGGTGTGCAGCAGGGCGCGGTACAGGTAGGCGGTCGCGGTGAGCCGGGTGTCCTCGGGTGGATTCCCGCCGTAGCCGGGCGGCAGATAGTCGCCCAGCGCGGTGACCGCCAGACCGTTCCGCAGCCGGGAGAGTTCCCAGTCCAGATAGCGCACCAGCGTGTCCCAGTGCTCGCGAGCGGCCCGTTCGTCGCCGTACACGCGGTACATCTCGCGCACCACGAACGGGTAGACGGTGGTCCACTCGGGGGAGGGCCCCAGATCGCCGTAGCCCCAGCCGCCGCTCGGCACGATCACCGGCAGCTGCCCCTCGCCGGTCTGGCTGTCCGCCAGGTCGCCGAGCCACTTGGACAGGAACCGGTGCACCCCGAAGGCGTAGGCCATGACGGGCGCCCCGAGCTGGGCGTCGCCGGTCCAGCCGTTCTTCTCGTACATGGGCGTGTCGGTCGGGATGCCGTGCAGATTGTTGAGCACGGTGCGGCGCATGGCTCCGTCCAGCCACTCGTAGAACGGCTCGGAGCAGGCGAAGGAACTCACCTCCTCGACGGGCGTGTGCACCAGCCGTCCGAGCACCTGGCCGGCCGAGGGACGCGCGGGCAGTCCGGTGATCTGCACATAGCGGAAGCCCTTGTAGGAGAACGAGGGCTCCCAGATCTCCTCGTCGTCGCCCGCGCAGATGTACTCGTCCGTCTGGAACCGGCCCGGGACGTGGCCCGTCTCGGCGTGCACACTGCCGTCCTCCTTCAGTTTCTCACCGTGCGTCAGGCTCACCACGTCGCCCGCGGCGGCGCCCCGCACGGTCAGCCGGGTCCAGCCCGCCATGGTGCGGCCCATGTCGACCACGTACACCCCGGGGCGCAGTTCGCTGATCCCGGCGGGACGCACGGTGTCGACGATCTCGATCGGGTCGTGCGGCTGGGCGCGCAGCCGCCCGGCCGGTGCCTCCTGGATCAGGGCGGCGCGCCATCCGCTGTCGTCGAAGCCCGGCCGGGTCCACCCGCCGGGGGCCAGCCGGGCGTCGAAGGTCTCACCGGCGTAGAGGGAGTTGGATCGCGTCGGGCCCTCGGCCAGCCGCCAGTCGTCGCCGGAGGCGACGGTCGTGCGGGAGCCGTCGGGGTGGTCCATCTCCAGCTGTGCGAGAAGTCGCGGCTCGCCGTGCCAGGGCGGCCGGTGCCAGTTCCAGACATTGGGGGTCGTCATGCCGAAGAAGCCGCGCCCGAGGGCGACCCCCAGGGCGTTCTCGCCGCGTTCCAGCAGCCCGGTCACGTCGTGCACGGCGTACAGGACGGTCCGGTCGTAGTCGGTGAACCCCGGGTCGAGGACCTGGTGCCCGACCTTGTGGCCGTTGATCTCCGCCTCGTAGTAGGCGAGTCCGCTGATGTACAGCCGTGCCCGGGAGATCTTCTTGCGGACGGTGAAGGCACGGCGGAGCAGCGGTGCGGGCGATTCGGGCGCCACCACGGTCGGCCCCGTGCCCCAGGGCCCCTGGCCGTAGGGCGCGAGGACGACCGCGGGTGTCCAGCCGCTGTCGTCGAAGTCCGGCTGCTGCCAGCCCTGCCGCACGGTCCCGGAGGTGCGCCAGCCGCCGTCGGTGGCCAGTTCGTGGCGCTGTCCGTCCGCCGTGTCGACGAGCAGCCGGACCAGCAGCCCGCCCGGGTTGACCGAGGCCCCGCCGCGGTTGGTGGCGAGCGCGGCCAGGACGACGTCCCCGGCCCGGGCGTCCGCGTCCGGCGCGGCGGTCGCCGCCGCGCGGACGAGTCCGGTGACGTCCGCGGTTCTCCCGGTGCGCCAGCCGTCCGTCTGCTGCGGGGCGTGCAGGACCTCCTCACCGCCGAGGTACAGGGTGAAGTCGTCGTCGGCGGTGGCGACCACCGTGGCCCGCTCCACCTCCGTCCCCGCGGGCAGCGTCAGCCGGCCCCTGAACCACCGCGGGCCCTCGGGCGCGTCGGAGGGGGTGGCGCCCGGCGACCAGATCCAGTCGGCGCCCTCGAACGAGGGTGGCTGCGGCGGAGGGCCGGCCCCGATCCAACGGGCTCGCCACTCGTCCGGCGACAACGTTGTCTCCCACCAGCGCGGTTCGCTCCAGCGTGCCGCGCGTCCCTTCGCGTCCCACACCCGTACCCGCCAGAAGTAGCGGGTACGGGGACGCAGCGCGGGGCCGTCGTAGGGGACCCCGACGCTGCGGTCCGAGGCGACCCTGCCGGAGTCCCACACCATCCGGCCGTCCCAGCGGGCCCGGTCGCGGACCACCTGGATCCGGTAGGCGCTCTGGTGCGCGTTGTGCCCCGGGGCCGCCAGCTCCCACGACAGGCGCGGTCGTTCCACGTCGGTTCCGATGAGCGTCTCGGCGTACTCCACGGTGGTGCGCACGACGCGCAGTCCACCGGAGCGCGGGGCGGCCCCCGATGCGGCGGTCGCCGGCGCGGTGGTGCCGAACGCGCCCAGGCCCGCTCCCGCGGCCACCGTCCCCTGCAGGAACACCCTGCGCTTCCATCCCTCGGCCATGATGTGCGTCCTCTGTTCGCCGTGTCCGGTGATTGAAACGATTCACATCCGTTCTTCGGCGATCCTATGGACCCGGCGCGGGGCCCTACAAGAGGTGTGACGCCGTCAGAAGAGGTGGAGTACGGCCACGAGGGATGAAGAACAGTCAAGTATGAACAGGAAATTCGACGATCCGATCGTGGCTGACGGGTTAATGTCAGTGTCAAGGAGCAGAATGATCACTGAAAGAGATCAACACCGGCGCCGCGCTGGGTACACGGTCTCGAGACCCGGCTCCGGAAAGGCCCAGCGATGCTGTTCACCGTCAACCAGACACAGGACCGTCCGCGCGCAGGGCGGATGAACACCGGTCTCCGAGCGGCCCCCGCGCCGTCGAGCGTCCCGGTCGGCACCGCCGGCGCCGACGTGCTGCGTGTCATCTCCGACCCGCGCACCCCCACCTTCGTCACGGTGTACGCGAACGGCCGGCGCCGGTACAGCTACTGGCGGCCGCTCGATTCCACCACGGGCCAGGGCGGCTGCTACGCGGCCCTGCCCACCGGCGACTGCGACGCGCTGCACGAAGCGGGGAAGATCGAGCTCGGGAACCCCGTCGTGGACGCGAACCGGACGACGTACCGGGTCAGCGCCTCCTCCACTCGGTCCGGTACGCCCTCCCGGGCCCTGGCCGCGCCGATCCCCCCGGTGCGGGAGCGCCCCCGCCTGGTCAGGACCGCCCGCGTCGCCTGAACCGGTCGCGGGGCGCACTCCGTGTACGGCGAGTGGAGTGGGAGACGCGGCGCGGGGGAAGGGGGATCCCCGAAGGCCGGGCACACGGTGCGCGCAGGCAGGGACGCACGGGGAGCACTATGAGAGGCACCAGGACGGCGCACCGGGAAGGAACGGCGCGCAGGCGCCGGGCAGGTACGGGTCAGGCGCTCGCCCTGCTCACCGTCGTCGCGCTGGCCGGCTGCGGCGGCGCGGAGGAGCCGGGCACAACGACCTCGCACGACGCGTACCCGTCGGCGTCCCGGTCCGCCGGCGGCACCGCCCCGGCGCAGCCGTCGGTGTCGGCTGCGGACGGCCGTGACCCGGCGGCCTGTGCGGACGGGAACTGTGAGATCGCGGTGTCCGGACCGGTGACGGTCCGGTTCGACGGTCCGGTCGGCAGCACGACCGTGTCCGTGTCCGAAGTCGGCCCGGACAGGATCGAGTACGAGGTGGAGTCCGGCAACGGCCGGTCCGCGGGCGGCGCCGAAGGCCGCGGCCAGAGCTGCCGCGTCGTGCTCCGCGCAGGCGGCTCCAGCACCTTGTGCGGTGGCATCGGCGACGACGGTCCACCCGGCGCCCGGCCCGGCACCGTAGTCGTCCAGGTGGCGCCGGGGGAGGACGGCACGGCCCTTCTCCACATCGTGTCGGGCTGACGGCCGGTCAAGCTCTGCCGGTGAGCGGGTTTCCCGTCGTCGACACCGGTTCAGGGCTCATGCGGAGGCCGGCAGGTGCCCGGTGTCAGGCGATGGACGCCGAAACGACCGCGGACACCGCGAGGTTGCAGGACGCCGTCACCCAGACCGCGGGGTGCGGCTCCGGGTCGACCAGGGTGCTGCCCAGACGGCCCGGCGTGATGAGGTCCACCACCAGGAACGCCACGGCCATCATGACCAGCCCCAGCAGCCCGAACACGGCGGTCGACACCAGTCCCTTGCCGAAGTCCTCGTACGTCGTCCAGATGGACGTGAACACGATTCCGCCGATGCCGAGCAGCGCGGAACTGAGCACCAGGGCGGCGTTGCGGTTGCGCTCCTCCCAGATCTGCCGGCCGAGCTTTCCGGGCGTCAGCAGGTCGACCAGGACGATGCCGAGCACCAGCAGGAGCAGGCCGAGTGCGCCGTAGGCGGTGGCCCGGCCGAGTCCGTTGACGATGTCGCTCATGGGATTGCCGGCTCCGTAGCGTGAGGGATCGAGTGATCGCGGTCGAGGGCGAGGGCGAGCAAAATGTAGCGCACCCGTTCGACGCGCCGGTGGGTGCGGTCGGCAGAGCGAGCGCGGGGCGCGGCCGACGGCGGCGGAGACCGTCAGGCCTCCCGGCCGGTCTCCCCGCCGATGTCGTCCCAGCGGGCGACGAAGCGGGCGGTTCCGCCGGTGACGCGGTAGAGGAACGCGCCGGCGTCGTCGTTCGACTCGAAGAAATGGCCGTCGGGGTCGAAGGCGATCCTGCGGGTGATGCCCTGCCAGGGACGGCGCAGCAGTTCGGCCCGCAGAGCGGGACGGCCCTCGCCGTCGGAGGAGGCCAGCCCATGGGCGGCGTACCGGACGGCGTCGTACGCCTCGGCCGCCCAGGGGGCGGGCGCGCGGCGGTGACGGCGGCGGTACGAGGCGGCGAACGCCTTGGTGAGAGGGTCGGCGTCGGCGTCGGTCCGGGCCATGCTGACCATCCAGCCCTCCGCCTCGGCGAGGAACCGGCCACCCAGGACGTGTTCTCCGGTGACGCGCGCGCCGCGATGGCGGGTGGACCGCAGGGCGCGGGCCAGCGAGGCGGCGCGCCCGGGACGCAGGCCGGCGAACAGGACCGCGTCCTCGGGGCGTTCGGCGATGCGCCGGGAGACGCCGGTGAACTCCTCGTCCGCCGCGACCTCTTCCAGCGCGGTCTCGCCGTCGACCTTCCCGTACACGGTGGCGATCCGCACGGTCTCGGCGGACTCCTCGGCGTCGGTGAGATCGTGCACGATCACCGTCCTGGCGGGCTTCACGACCCGGTTGAGGTACCGCAGGACCGCGGCCGGACCCACGGTGCCGGTCGAGCGCAGCAGAAGCGAGGTCGTGGTGTTGAGACTGTTGAGCCGGTGGGTGTCGGCCCGGGTGATCAGCAGGGTGATCCGGACACGGGTGCACGCCCGCACGGTCTCGGGCACCGTCGAGTTCGTCCCGGCGGCGATGAGCACCGCCATGTCCCGCTCGGCGGCCAGCCGGGTGGCGGCGCGGGCCGAGCCCTCGGCGGTTCCGCTGTCGTCGGCGGTGCGCAGGACGAGGTCGAAGGACCGCCGTGCGTCCCGGTTGTGCGCGTCGACGGCGAGGCGCGCGCCGCGCGCGTGCGCCGCGAAGACGGTGTCGGTGCGGTGACCGATCAGGCCGACGGCGTACCGGGGCCGGGCGGAGGCCTCGGGCCCGACCGGGGTGTCGCGGGGCCACAGCCACCAGGTCCCGGCCGCCGTGGCCGTGACGCCCAGCGCCGCACCGGCCGTGACCAGACGCCGCCTGGAGGGGGAGGGCGGTTCGGCCGGTTCGCCGGGCCCGGGGCCGCCGACGACGGTGGGTTCGGGGACGGGCAGACCGACGATGCGCGAGGCCTGGGCGGCGACCAGCGCGGGCAGTCCTTCCGGCAGCCATCCGTCCGGCTCGAACTCCCCGAAGACCTCGGACAGCCGGCGTGCGCCGGGACGCGCCCGCGGATCCTTCGCGAGGCACTGCCGTACGACCCGGTCGAGCTCGGGGGGTACGCCGTCCAGGTCCGGTTCCTCGTGCACGGTCCGGTACAGCACCGCGGCCGCCCCGCCGCCTGCGAACACCGCCCGGCCGGTGGCCGCGTGGGCGAGGACGCACCCCAGCGAGAAGACGTCGCTCGCCGGACCCACGTCACGGCCGCGCGCCTGCTCGGGCGACAGGTAACCGGGGGAGCCCACCACGGTCCCAACGGCGGTGAGCGCGGTCGCTCCGAGGGCCCGCGCGATGCCGAAGTCGATGAGCCGGGGCCCGTCGACGGCGAGCAGGACGTTCGCCGGTTTGACGTCGCGGTGGACCAGCCCGGCGTCGTGGACGTCGGCGAGCGCGGCAGCCAGCATCGCGCTCAGGGCCCGTGCGCTCCGGGCGGGCAGGGGACCGTGAGCGGCTACGGCCTCGGCGAGCGACGGTCCCGGAACGAACGCGGTGGCCAGCCACGGTGTGGCCGCCTCGGCGTCCGCGCCGAGCACCGGTACCACCCAGGGGCTCTCCACCCGGCGGGCCAGCTCCGTCTCCCGCGCGAACCGGGTCCGGAAGTCGTCGTCGGCGGTGGCCTCGGCCTGGATCACCTTGACCGCGGCCAGCCGGCCGGAGTCGGTGCGCCCCAGGTACACCACGCCCATGCCGCCCGCGCCCAGGCGCCGCAGCAGCCGGAAGTCCGCGATGCGCGAAGGATCGGAGGGCTGCAGCGGTTCACTCATCGCACACCCTCCGGACCGCCGGTGTCGCGGGTGCCCGACGTCGCACCGGCCCCGTCCGTCGCGTCACCGGCCCCGTCCTTCGCGCCGGAACCGTCCTTCTTCTCGCCACCGGTCGAGGCCCGCCGGGCGACCTCGGCGGCCACCAGACCGACCCCCTTGATCACCTGGGACGAAACGGCGTCCTGCTCCTCCTCGGTACGGCCGGCGCCGACCCGTGCGGTCGCGGCCACGGTGACCGGGCCCAGTCGGTGCTTGTACCAGTGGAAGGGGCTAGGGGCTGTCCGATGGGTCGTGTGAGCTGATCAGGGACGTGGCCTAGTGTTCGCTGAACGAAGGGGGGTCGCATGTTGCGCGATACAGCCGAAGCAGAGGCGGGGATGAAGGGGATCACGTTTCCTGCCTGGCACGGAAAGCACTACGTGACCCTGGCTGAGCTATTGGTTCGCCTCGGCAGCTTCGGCCTGGACCTGACGTGGCGTGTCGAATTCGACGAGATCGTCGATCCTCGCTGTGTCGAGATGGAGAGTAGGTCCGCGGACGCGGGCATGGACACGTTGACACTGTTGTCGTTGACGACCCCCTCCCTCCAGTTGATCGACGCCGAAGCACGTGGGTTCGCCGAGGACAAGCTGGTGCTCGTCCTGACTGAATTCGACAGCTCCTTGTGGGACGTCAGGGCTGTCGACGAGCGCGTACTAAGCGAACTTCGCCACCACTACCCGGGTGCCACGGACCTCTGAACGGGGCGCTTCACTGCAGACGGAGCCATAGGCGGATCGCGGCCACGGTGACCGTCCCGTAGAAGACGTACGCCCGCTTGTCGAAGCGCGTGGCGATGGCTCGGAAGTTCTTGAGCCGGTTGATGGTCCGCTCGACTTCGTTGCGGCGGCGGTAGATCGTCTTGTCGAACCCTGTGGGTCGGCCGCCTTGGCTGCCGCGGCGCCGGCGGTTGGCCCGCTGGTCTCTCGGCTCGGGGATCGTGTGCTTGATCTGGCGCCTGCGCAGGTGACGCCGGTTGCGGCGTGACGAGTACGCCTTGTCTCCCCCGACGTGGTCGGGCCGGGTGCGCGGTCGTCCACCAGCCTGCCGGGGCACGCGGATCTCTTCCAAGACGGGAATCATCTGCGGTGCGTCCCCCCACTGGCCGGGCGTGATGACAAACCCGAGCGGGCGGCACCCACCTTCCCCGGCGAGGTGGATCTTGCTTGTGAGGCCACCTCGCGAGCGTCCCAGGCCCTCATCGGAGCGGTGACGCGCCGGGCTCCTGCGCCGACCGGGGATCTTCGGGGCACGAGTGGAGGCGCCAGCCGCGTGCTGATGAGCGCGGCAGGTCGTGGAATCGACGCTGACCATGCTCCAGTCGATCCGGCCCTCGGCATCGGCGTCGGCCTGGACGGCCCGCAGGATTCTCTCCCACGTGCCGTCCGCCGACCACCTTCGATGACGGTCGTGAACCGTCTTCCAGCTACCGAAGCAGGGAGGCAGGTCCCGCCAGGGGAGGCCGGTCCGCTGCCGGAACAGAATCCCATTGATCACACGACGGTGGCATTGCCAGCGTCCACCCCGCCCGCGATTCGTCGGCAAGTGCGGCTCCAGCCGAGCCCACTCTTCATCCGAAAGATCTCCCCGCCCCATGTCCCACGGAACGAGTTCCCAGCGGGAGCGTCACACGACCCATCGGACACGACCTAGCCCCTTCTCGCCGTCGACCAGGAACACCCCGGACTCCATGAGGTCGTCGTCGGCGATGGCGTTGCGTTCCTCGGCGAACGGATTCGCCTGCGAGTACAGGTCGCGCACCCGTTCCGTGGCGTTCAGCCGCTGCTCCTGGCAGCGCAGGGCCTCCTCGAGGGACACGGCCATGTCCCGGCGCCCGCCCAGGACGTTCTGGTGCACGGTGACGGTCAGTGACACGTACACGGCCTTCCTGCCCTTGGCCTCCGGCAGGACGAACGCCCGGGTGAGGCTGGCCAGTACGCTGCCCGGCAGTGGCTTGCGGCGCCACACGCAGTCCTCGCCCAGCACGGCCCACTCGGCGGGATCACTCTCGTACGGGACGCGTTTGCGGAAGCCGGGGCCGAAGAAGTCCGGCCGCACGGCGAGTTCACGTATGAAGGCGGCCGCCGCGCTCCGTGTTCCGGGCGCCCTGCCCTCCGTCACGGTGTACGCCTCGTCCGACGGCGATGGGCTGGGGGAGGGGGACGGCGACCGGCGCGCGGTCGCTTCGCCGTCTCCGTCCGACTGTTTCCCGGACGCGGTCGGGGAGGAGGAATTCCCGCCCGCACCCTCGGTACATGCGGCCAGCAGCAGTACCCCCGCCACCGCGGCCACGACTGGTCTGTGCGCGGCCATGCCCCGCCCCCTGCTTCGAACGGTCGGTTCCGTTGCTGTAGGCAGTGTGGCGCATGATGAGCGCCTCGGATAGCAACACAGCCTGAGAATTGGGTCCTTGATGTTCACAGAGGCCGGCGAAGGCCCTCCTCGGGTGACGAGTGAACGGCTGTGGATCCCTGGTCCGGACCAGGGTGTTGACGCCCCCTTAACTCACGTCTTGAATCAAGGGGCGACGCGCTTACGACCTCACCCGCGATGGGGAGCCCGCTCGCTATCGCGGGTGAGGTCGTTACCCCCACCCCCACACCTCGGTCGGCGCGCCCGTCCACGCGGGCCGCCGTACGGAAGGGAGAGTCATGTCCTCTCCACGCATGCTGCGCAGATGTCTGACCGCCGCTCTGTCCGCGGTTCTGGTCGCCTCCGCCGCCGTCGGGACCGCCCGGGCGGAACCCGCGGACACCACCACGGCCGCCGCCGCACCCGCGGACACCACCACGGCCGCCGCCGCACCCGCGGACACCACCACGGCCGCCGCCGCACCCGCGGACACCACCACGGCCGCCGCCGCACCCGCGGACGGCGCCGCGGCCGCCGCCGTGACGTTCTCGGACACCTTCGACGGCCCCGCCGGGGCGGCGGTCGACTCCTCGAAGTGGCAGCTCGAGACCGGTGACAACGTCAACAACCACGAACGGCAGTACTACACGTCCGGCAACAAGAACGCCGCCCTGGACGGCCAGGGCCGTCTGGTGATCACGGCTCGCAAGGAGAACCCGTCCAACTACCAGTGCTGGTACGGCACCTGCCAGTACACCTCGGCCCGGCTGAACACCGCGGGGAAGTTCACCGCGCAGTACGGGCACATCGAGGCACGGATGAAGGTCCCGCGCGGTCAGGGCATGTGGCCCGCCTTCTGGATGCTGGGCACACCGGTCGACTGGCCGGCGTCGGGCGAGATCGACATCATGGAGAACGTCGGCTTCGAGCCCTCCACCGTCCACGGCACCATCCACGGCCCCGGCTACTCCGGTTCGGGCGGTATCGGTGCCGGCTACACCCTTCCCGGGGGGCAGGCCTTCGCGGACGGCTTCCACACCTTCGCCGTCGACTGGGCGCCGAACTCGATCACCTGGTCGGTGGACGGCAACGTCTACCAGACACGCACCCCCGCCGACCTGGGCGGACGATCCTGGGTGTTCAACAAGCCGTTCTTCCTCATCCTGAACCTGGCGGTGGGCGGCTACTGGCCCGGAGACCCCGACGGCTCCACCGTCCTCCCGCAGCAACTCGTCGTGGACCACGTCTCGGTGACCACCGGGAACTCGGCCCCGGGCGCCGCCGTCAGGGGCCTGGCCGGAAAGTGCGTCGACGTCGCCGGGGCGAACCCCGCCAACGGGACCCCCGTCCAGCTCTACGACTGCAACGGCAGCTCCGCCCAGCAATGGACCGTGGGCTCCGACGGCACGCTCCGCGCGCTCGGCAAGTGCCTGGACGCCACCGGCAACGGCACCGCGGACGGCACGCCCGTGCAACTGTGGGACTGCACCGGCGGACCCAACCAGAAGTGGACGGTCACCGGGGCCCGCGACATCGTCAACCCCCAGGCCGACAAGTGCCTCGACGTGACCGGCAACAACGCGGCCAACGCCACCCGGCTCCAGCTCTGGACCTGCACGGGCGCCGCGAACCAGAAGTGGACGGTGGGCTGATTCCCGCCCGGCTCGGGCGGGACCGCGACCCCGGTGGCGGTCCCGCCGACCGCCGAGCTGGCCGGATGCGTACTCCCCGCTCGGTCTCGGGCTGGACCATGGCCGTCTTCGGAGCACTCGCCGCGGTTCTGGGCGCGGTGGGGCTGATCGCGCCGGCCGCGCAGTTGTTCCTGCTCGGCCTCGCGACCCCGGACGTGCGGGGTCCCGGCGACCTCACGCCGGCCTTCGTGACGGCGTCCTCGATGGCGGCGCTCAACATGGGCGTGTACTACGTCCTGGCGGCGCTCGCCGACTGGCGGGCCTTCTTCCGCTGGACCGTGCCGTTCAGGCTGCTGACGTGCACGGTGTTCACGGTTGCCGTGATCGGCGGGCGGGCGCCCGAGGCCTTCATCGGCGTCGCGGTGTGGGAGGGGCTCGGCGCGGTGGCGACCGGTGCGGCGCTCCGGTGCGAACGGCGCGCCGCCGCCTGTCCCACCGGCGATGCCCCGGTGGCACCGGGGACTCCGAACAGCGCCGGAGCCTGACTCCGGCCGGGGCGCGACGCCGTGCCTCCCCGCTTCCCTGGCCGCAGCCCTTCACCACGATCGCCTGGCGGCTGAGCCGTCCGAGTGAAACGCTGTCGCTGCGTGCCGGTCACCCCGTCGTCCTCCGCACCCCACGGCAGTGACGCGGAAGGGCAGTTCATCGGCATCGTAGGGCGGGTCGACAGGAAGAGCCGCACCACGGGACCGGGATCACCCCGATCCGTTGCCTCCACCGCGCGCGACCCGATTGACCGGCCACTATGACGACACGACGATAGTTTTTTGCCTTTCTTTTGCTCTCGGGAACACGGCCGCGACGGCGTCCGTTGAGCAGGCGGACCGCACCATCCGGGACTGACGACCGGGCCCGGAAAGACAGCAACAGAAGCCGAGGTGGCACCAGTGGCGATGTGGGACCGGGTCAAGGACCAGGCCAAGGCGCTCCAGCAGTCCCAGGGCACGAGGTCGGGAGGAGGACAGCACGGCAACCCCGGACCGGGACAGTCCGGCGGCCGTGCCCGCGGCTCGTCCGCCGGCGGCTCCAAGGCCCAGCTGATGGGGCTGCTGAAGTCGCAGCTGGCCTCTGCGAAGACGGAACTCAAGAGCGGCGCCTACCGGGACGCGAGCATGGCGATGTGCGCGCTGGTCGCGGCCGCCGACGGGTACGTCGAGCCGGCGGAGCGGCAGCGGGTGGAAGAGCTCATCGTCTCCAACGAGGTCCTGCAGAACTTCCCGCCGGACCAGCTCCGCAAGCGGTTCAACGAGCATGTGGACCAGCTCGTGGCCAACTTCGAGGCGGGCAAGGCGCGGGCGCTGCAGGACATCGCCAAGGCGGCGAAGAAGCCGGTCGAGGCACGCGCGGTCGTCCAGACCGGCATGGTCGTCGCCGGTGCCGACGGCACCTTCGAGGCATCCGAGCAGCAGGCCATCCGCGAGGCCTGTGCGGCCCTGGGCATCTCGCCCACGGAGTTCGGAGTCTGAGGCCCTCTCGGACCGCTCCCGCCGCCCGCCCCGAATCGGGGCGGGCGGCGGGAGCGGTGGCGGGGTGGCCTCGGCCGGCGGTCAGTTCCCCGTCGTCACCCCGCCCGCCGTAGCGGCGTCCACGGTGTGGCCGAGCAGGTGCAGCGGGGCGGCCGACACCCCGGCCCGTTCCACCGCGTCCCAGTGGGCCAGGGCCACCCCGGCGTCCACCAGGCCGTGCACCGGCGGCAGTTCGTGGCCTGCGGCGTGGAGGAGGGACTCGAACCGGCAGGAGGCCAGGGTGCCCTCGAGCCAGGGCTGGGCCAGATAGCCGGCCGCCGCCGAGTCCGGCAGGTCCCCGGCGACCTCCCGCTCGGTGCGGCCGACGTGCAGCAGCCCGCCGCCCAGCACCAGTACGTCCTTCTGCTCCCGCATGCGGGAGAGGGCCCGCCCGGTGTCGAAGCAGTGCGGGAAGGAGTCGTCGACCACGACGGCCCCGGGCCGGAGCCGGCCGACATCGAGCACCGCGGCGGCACCGCTCACCGCCGTCACCAGAAGGTCCGCACCGTGGACCGTGTCCGGCAGCACCCGCTCCGACTCCACGACCTCGAACCCGGCCGCCCCGATCAGCCCTCGTTCCCGCAACCGCCGTCCCAGGACGGTCAGCCGCGGCCCGCTGCCCCGCACATCGCACAGGAGCAGTCGCCGGGGAGGCCGGGCGGCCAGGGACAGCAACAACTCCAGTGAGGAGGAACCGATCGAACCCAGACCGGCGAACGCCACGTCGAGATCCGCGAGGTCCCGGCCGGTGGCCTCCAGCGCCGCGTGCACCGTTTTCACCACGGAGACGACCGTTGCCGCGTGCCCCGTCGTCACGGACGCAGGATGGCGCCCGGACCGCAGCACGTCGAAACCGTAGCCGGTCAGCGACGGAATCATCCCCGCCAGGGACACACATCGTGCCCCCCCGGCGGCGGCGAGCGACACCGCACGGGCGGTGTGCCTCACCAGTCCGGTGTCCGTCGCGAGTTCGTCGGCGAACAGCGGGACGGAGAGGAAGCCGGACCGGCCCAGCGGCGTGCTCACCGTCTCCACCAGGCGCGGGGCGCCGTCGGGGAACAGCATGGCGCGCACCTCGTCCCGGGGCAGTGCCGACGGGGGCAGACCCGCCAGGCGCGCCAGATGCTCCGGTGCGGGCAGGTAGCCGATCAGGGCCGCGTCCATCGTGTCCCGCGTTCCGGGGCCCCGCGTTCCGGACCTCCTCGTCCCGGACCGGTGGGCGGCGGGCCGGTGCGCCAGGGGACCGTCCGTTCCGGGACGGTCCGTTCCCGGCCGGCTCGGTACGCCGCTGTCACTCACCGCGGCCCGTTCGAGACGTCGGCGCAGTGAGCCGGTGAAACGGTCGAGTGCGCCGGGTGCGAACGCGGGGCTCGCGCCCCGGACCGTCACCCGCAGCCCGTCCCCGTCGGGCCGCACCGCCATGAACACATCCGTCGTGGACGACGGCGGCAGGAACGTACTGTCCCCCGCCTCCCACGACAACCGCTGGGTGTCGTCGTCCGCGGGCGCCAGCGCGGAGAAGTCGAGGAAGGTGAAGAAGAACTGGGAGGTCAGGGGCAGCCCGTCGGCACGCCGTGGGACCACGTCCTCGTGGGCGCGTGCCTCCTCGGCCTCGGCCGCCATGCGCCGCAGGGCGCAGGCGAAGTCCCACTCGTTGCCGTTGCCGCTGCCGCTGCCGTCGGCCGGATCGGCGGGGGCGGGTCTGACAGGGACGGCCGAGGCGAACGGGCCGAAGATCCGGTGCGCGTCGGGCAGTGCGTTGTCCCTGCCGCTCACCGCCAGTCCCACGATCAGATCGGACCGTCCGGTCAGTGCCGTGAGTTCCTGGTGGTAGGCGGTCAGCAGGGGCGCGTACAGGGAGGTTCGCGCCTGGGACGCGAGCGCGCGCAATGTCGCTGCCGGGGAGGCACCGAGCGTGAACTCCGAGGAATCGAACCGGACATCGCCGGTCGCGCCCCCGGCACGGCCGGCCGTACCGGAGCCGTCGGCCACCGCCGCGGGGCGCAGCACCGGCGACCGGTACGGGGCGCACACCCGCGCCCGGCGTTCTGCCGCGGCCGTCCCGGCGGCGTCGGTCCCGTGACCGGTCTCCGCCGACCACCGGACATGGTCACGGAAATCGCTGCGCAGCGGCGCGAGGTGGGGCGGGGTGCCGCTGCCCCCCGCCAACCGGTCGTACAGCTCGGTCAGTTCCCGCAGGAGCAGCGCCGCGCTGTAGCCGTCGCCGATGACGTGATGGGCGTGCACCAGCAAGGTGTGCTCCTGTGCGGCGAGGCTGAGCACCTGAAGGCGCACCAGCGGCCAGGCCCAGGTCTCCAGGCGCCGCTGAGCCTCGGCCGTGGCCCGTTCGTCCACCTCCGCGGGGGACGAGACCGTCTCGAAGACGACCGGCAGACGCAGTGACGGGGGCAGTTCCTGCTGGACGGGCGGACGGGCCCCGGCGGGAAAGACGGTACGGAGCATGCCGTGCCGCTCCACCAGCAGGTCGACCGCCGCCTGGAACACCTCGGGGTCCAGCGGTCCGGACAGCCGAATCCGTGCCAGCCAGGCCCCGCCGCCCGGCGTGAGAGCCTCCGCGAGCAGGAACCCGCGCTGGCCGGGTGTGACGGGGAAAGGGGACGTCCGGTCGTCACCGGCCGGGAGGGACTGTCCGGCCGGGGGCGCGGAGACGGAGGCCGAGGCCGTGGTGGAGGAGCGCGGCTCCGGCTCGGTCGCGACGGCGTCGATGGCCGCGGACAGTTCCGCGAGCGTGCGATGACGGTAGATCACCGTCGGCCGGGGCAACGGCACTTCGTGTTCCGCGAGCCGGGCGAACACGCGCAGGACGAGCAGCGAGTCCCCGCCCAGGTCGAAGAAGTCGTCCTCCCGGCGGACCGGTTCCACCCGGAGCAGGTCCGACCAGATCGCCGCCACGCGTCGTTCGGTCGCCGTGACCGGCGGGGAGGCCCCGTCGTTGTCCGGCACCGCCGGGCCGGGCCGGGAGGACGGGTCCACCAGCGCCAGGCGGTCGACCTTGCCGGTGCCCGTGAGGGGCAGCGCGTCGACGCACGTGATCCGGGCCGGGAGCATGTACGACGGCAGAACGCCGGCCAGACGGCGGCGTATCTCCCGGGTGCCGGGCCGGTCGGCCGAGGGCCGGAGGGTGACGAAGGCGAGCAGCTGTCCCTCGTGAGCCGCCACCACCGCCCGCGCGATCCCGGGACACTCCTGGAGCGCCGCCTCGACCTCTCCCGGCTCCACCCGGTTCCCGCGGATCTTCACCTGGTCGTCGACCCGGCCGAGGAACTCCACGGTGCCGTCGGCCGACCGGCGGACCCGGTCCCCGCTGCGGTACCAGCGCCGGCCCGCCCGCACGGTGAACGCCCGTGCGGTCAGCTCCGGTTCGCCCAGGTAGCCGGGGGTCAGGCCGACACCGGAGATGAGCAGCTCCCCCGGTTCGCCCGGCGCGCAGACGGTTCCGTCGGCGCGGACCACTTCCAGGTCCGTACCGGCCACGGGGCGCCCGATCGGCACCTGCCGCACCTCGTCGCCGGGACGGGCGTCGAGGATCTGGCAGGTGGCGTTGATGGTCGTCTCGGTGGGTCCGTACATGTTGGCGATCCGCGCTCCGTCCCCGAACAGGTCGAACCAGCGGCGCACATGGTCCACGGGCAGCGCCTCCCCACCGACATGCACCCACCGCAACGCCGTCAGATCAGGCAGCCCCGCCCTGCTCCGTGCCCTTTTTTCGGCTCTCCTGTCGGATCCGTGGGTCGTTGACCAGGGCTGATACGCAGAACACGCCGTACCCGGGGTACGTTTCGACTGCTGAAGGTACGAAACGAATAAACCTGGATACGGCGTGCAAAGTAAGAGGATATGGGTTCGGTTGCTCGGTGTCGAAAAGACGCTGATCGAGCAGGTCGAGGCCGAGGAGGCCGACCCCGAGGGCGGTGTCGGTGGTGAGCTGGTGATCGTGGCGCATGTCCGACCGGCGAAGGGCCACAGGCAGCGGTGCGGGATCTGCCGGCGCAAGGCGGCGAAGTACGACGCCGGTGAGGGACGCCGACGCTGGCGGGCCCTGGACCTGGGCGTCATCCAGGCATTCCTCGAGGCCGACGCGCCCCGGGTCTCCTGCCCCGAGCACGGCATAGTGGTCGCCTCGGTTCCCTGGGCGAGACACGGCGCCGGACATACCCTGGCGTTCGACACGCAGGTGGCCTGGCTGGCGACCTGCTGTTCCAAGACGTCCGTCACCCAGCTCATGCGGACCGGGTGGCGCACGGTAGGCAACATCGTCGCCCGGGTCTGGGCGGACGTCGAGAAGTCGGTGGACCTGTTCGCCGGGCTACGACGGATCGGTATTGACGAGATCAGCTACAAGAAGCGCCACAAGTACCTGACCGTCGTGGTGGATCACGACTCCGGGCGTCTGGTCTGGGCTGAGGCCGGCCGGGACAAGGCCACCCTGCGTAAGTTCTTCGACGCCCTGGGCAACGAGCGCGCCGCGAAGCTCACCCACGTGTCCGCGGACGCGGCCGACTGGATCTCCACGGTGGTCGCCGAGCGCTGCCCGCAGGCGGTACGGGTGATGGACCCTTTCACGTCGTTCAGTGGACCACCGACGCCCTGGACGTCGTGCGCCGTCAGGTGTGGAACGCCGAGCGCGGAGGCAAGGGCAGATCCACCCGGGGCTCAAAGTCCCTGAAGAAAGCCCGCTTCGCGCTGTGGAAGAACCCCGAGGACCTCACGGCCGGGCAGCGGGCCCAGCTGCTCTTCATCGCCAAGGCTCACCCGCTGCTGCACCGGGCGTACTTGCTCAAGGAAGGTCTGCGCACCGCCCTCAAGCAGGGCCCCGACACCACCGAGGCGCTGTGGGACTGGGTGCTCTGGGCCCGCCGCTCACGGATAGCGGCCTTCGTCGAGCTGCAACGCAGCATCGTCAGACACTTCGACGCCATCACCGCCGCCGCCGAGCACGGGCTGAGCAACGGCCTGGTCGAGTCCATGAACACCAAAATCCGACTGATCACCCGCATCGCCTTCGGCTTCAAGGACCCCAAGTCCCTCATCGCCCTCGCGATGCTCAGCCTCGGCGGCCACCGACCTCAACTACCCGGCCGTCAACTCGCAACCCGATGACCCACGGATCCGACAGGAGAGCCCTTTTTTCGGCGGCCGACAGCAACTGCTCCCACAGTGTGGGAACCGAGCTCCACACGGTGACCCGCGCGTGCTCGACCCGCGTGAGGAGCAGCTCGGGATCCCGCAACAGGCCGCGCGGCACGGTCACGACGGTGCCGCCGACCAGAAGTGGTGCGAGCAACTGGCGTACCGAGGCGTCGAAGCAGGGCGACGCGGTCTGCGCGAGGCGGTCGCCGGGACCGTAGCCGAAGGTGGTGACCGCCCAGTCGAGATAGTTCTCCATCGCCCGGTGAGTGATCGGCACCGCCTTCGGGCGTCCCGTGGAACCGGAGGTGAAGATGACGTACGCGATCGCCTCGGCGTCGGACGACGAGGCGGGAGCGGCCGCGGTCGCGGGTGCGGTCACGCCGGCCCCGGTGTCCGCGCTCGTGGCCGGCGGGCTGTCGTCGACGACGGGTACCGCCCGTACGGCCGTCAGAGCGGCGGCGGTGTGCCGGGTGGCGGCGTGGCACACCACGGTGGTCGCGCCGGTGCGGGCCAGCTGGCCGGCCAGCCGTGCGGTGGGGTGTTCCGGGTCGAGCGGGACCCAGCCGGCCCCGGCGCGCAGGATGCCCACGACACCGACGACGGTGTCGGCGCCCGGCTCGGTGAGCAGCCCGACCAGATCGCCGGGGCGTACGCCGCGGGCGTGCAGGCGTGCGGCGAGCCGGGCGGAGGCCCGGTCGAGCGCCCCGTATGTGAGCGAAGCGTCCGTGGTGCCCACGGCGTCCGCGGCATCGATGGCATAGGCGGCATCCACGGCGACCGCGCCGGGTGTCGCCCGGAACCGGCCGAGCAGTCGCGCGACCAGCGGGACGCTCCCATCGCTCCGCACGGACGAGGGCGGCGCCACGGAGGCGGGGGCCGGGGCGGGGGTGGGCGCGAGGGCGAGGGCGAGGGCGGGTGCGGGGCCGGTGTCCGGCAACAGCCGCGACGGCCGGGGTGTGCACAGCGCGGCCAGTTCGGCGCGGAACTCCCGGTCCAGACGTGCCACGGTGGTCCGCTGGAACAGCGGCTCCGGATAGTTCCACGACAGCCGCAACTGCGGACCGTCAGCCCAGCACAGCAGGCTCAGCCGGGTCGCGGCCGACCCGGTGCCGGCCGCGGTCGCCCGGATCTCCACCGGGCAGTCGGCGGCCGGCTCCGCCGGGAAGCGAGCGAAGCTGAAGCCCGCCGGGCTCACCGTGCGGTCGCCGAAACCGGTACCGATTTCGGTACAGGTACTGGAACCGGCACGCGGGTCGGTGCCGTCACCGGGACGCGCGCCGGGCAGCAGCGCGGCCAGGTCCAGGCTGCTGAGCCCGGCGTGTTGCTCGCTCCGCAGCCATATCCCGCGCAACCGCTCCGCCAGGGCGACGACCGTCTCGTCGTCCGCCGTCCCACAGAGCAGGGGAAGGGTGTCGGCGAGCGGACCGACCAGCCGTTCCACACCGTCGAAACGGTCCTCGCGACGCGCCCTGGCCACGTTCACGGCCACGTCCCGGCGCCCCGACCAGCGGGCCAGACAGCGCACATACGCGGCGAGCAGCAGGTGGAACAGGGAGACGTCCCGCGCGGCGGCCAGTTCTTCCAGGCCGGTGGTGAGATCCGCGCCGAGCTCGCCGTAGTACTGCACGATCGGGCCGGACGGGTCGGAGGCCGGCGTGTCGGGACCGCTGTCGTAGGGCAGCCGGAGGGGTTCGCCGCGCGTGGCGAGCCGCTCGGCCCAGTACTGCCGGTCGGCCTGCCGCTCGGCGGATCCGGAAGGTGGCAGGCTCGACGCGTACCGTGCGAAGTCCGGTGCGGGAAGTGCCTGTCGCGGACGCCGTCCGTGGTACAGATCGGTGTACGTGGTGGACAGTTCCTCGGCGAGAACATTCAAGCTGTAGCCGTCCGCCGCAGCGTGGTGCACCACCAGCACCAGATGGGCGAGCCCCGGATCCTGACGGAGCAGCACGGCCCGGACGGGCGGCAGCGCCGCCAGGTCGAACGGCCGGTTGCACACGGCCGTCTCGGCACCGGCCACCTCGTCGGCGGCGCAGTCGCGCACCTCGAACCAGTCCCGCAGCGGTACCGGAGGCGCCACACGCTGCACGGGAACCCCGTCCGGGGCCTCCACCCGCAGCCGGAGCATGCCGTGCCGTTCGGTCAGCGCCGTCAGCGCCCGGCCCAGCAGACCGGTGTCGAGCGGGCCCCGAACGGTCAGCCGCAGATGACCCCGGGCCGGGAGGTCCGGATGCAACCGGCTGCTGGTGTACAGCGCCAGTTGCACGGGGGTCAGGGCGAATGCCCGTCCGTCGTTGCTCCCGTCCCCGGGCCCATGGCCCGGACCGTCTCCGAGCCCGCTCCCCGCACCCGCCACCTGGTCCTCCGCCGCTGCCCGGGACGGCGCACCGGTGCGCCCCTCCAGGTCCAGATGGGCGGAGAGTTCGCGCACCGTCCGGTGTTCGAAGAAGAGCGTGGTGGGCAGCTGCCGTCCGAGCCTCCGCTCCAGCCGCTTGACGAGGTCGACGGCGCCCAGCGAGTCCAGCCCGAGCCGCAGGAACGGCGTGTCGTCGTCGACGCCCGATGCCGGGATGCCGAGCGACTGGGCCAGCAGTTCCCGCAGGACGACAGCGGTGCCGGAGGACAACGGAGGCCGGTGCCGGCCGGTGCCGGCCGACCCGGCGGCGCCCTTGATGCTCTCGGCGCTCTCGACGCCCGTGGGCCGTACCGGACGCGGCGGGGCGGCGGCCGGCTGTGCCCCGGGCACCAGGTCGGCGACGACCAGCTGCGTCGCGCCGGTGGCACACGCCGCCCGCAGTGCGGCCAGCGCGGACGCGGTTGCCAGAGGACGGCCCCCACCGCCCGCACCGGCGGCGAGTGCCCCGGCGCCCGCGGTGACCGCGAGGCCGGTTTCGGCGAACGGACCCAGGTTCACCGACAGCCAGGGCCGGCCCGCCAGGGACTCGGCTCCGGCGAAGGAGTCGAGGAAGGCGTTCGCCGCGGCGTAGGAACCCAGCGCACCCGCCAGGCCGTGCAGCACCGACGACACCGAGGAGAACGCGACGCACACCCCCGGACGTTGACCGTGCCGCCGCAGTGCCCCGGACAGCAGCACCGTGCCGAGGGTCTTCGCGCCCAGCGCCTCCACGGTCTCCGGCATGTCCGCCCCGCGCAGGCTGCCGGGCCGTACGACACCGGCTGCGTGGAACACGGCATCCAGCGGCGGCAGTTCGCCCACGAGCCGCTCCACGTCACCGGGCACCGTGAGGTCCGCCATGACGTAGCGGGCCTCGGCACCAAGACCGGCGAGCTCCTTCAACAGGCCCGCGGGCGGGTGCGGGGAACGTCCCACCAGCACCAGGACCGGCCGGCCCCGGCCCGCCAGGTCCCGGGCCAGGGCGGACCCGATGCCCCCGGCGCCGCCCGTGATCAGAAACGTACCGTCGGCCGGCAGCCGCTCCGGGCGGTCACGTCCGCCCGGTTCTCCCACCGGACCCGGCCCTTGCCCCGGTCCCGGCGCGACGGAACGCACAAGGCGCTGTCCGGCCCGCCAGGCGATCGCTCCCGTCGCCTGCGGCGCCGTCAACTCGGCAGCCAGGCAACGCAGCCAGCCTTCGGCGTCGGGAGCGTCGGGAGCGTCGGGAGCGTCGGGAGCGTCGGGGAGGGCGTGGGACGAGAGGTCCACCCAGTTCGCGACCACGCCGGCCGACTCCTCCGGCACGGCCAGGGCCAGACCGCCCAGGACCGCCTGCGCCGGCACCGGCTGCTCCGCACCGTGCCCGGTGACGTGCGCGTCCTCGGTCACGACCAGCAGTCGGCGGGCCCCGGCCCGGTCCAGCGACGCGAGGGCTTCCCGGAACGCCGCGACCGCCTGCCGCAGCTCCGCGTCGAGGCCGCCCGCCGGGTTCGCCGGGTCCGGCGCGTCCCGCCGGACCCGGCGGCCGAGGAGGACCACGGCCTGTGGACGGACATCACCGTGGCCGGCCGTGACCGCCCGTATGCCGAGGGCCGCGAGCCCGTCCGCCGTCCGGCGTACCGCCGAGGCGTCCGCTCCGGTCACCAGCACCGGGCCGGGAAGGCCGGCAGTGGGAAGGCCGGAAAAGGGAAGGTCGTCGCCGGGCAGGGGAGCGGGCCGCCACTCGACGCGGTGCAGTAGTCCGCGCGCATCGGGCTCGGGCCAGTGCCTGCGCCGCTGGTACGGGTACGGCGGCAGCGGCACCCTGCGGGCCCCCGCGTCGAGCGCCGTACGGTCGAGGGGCACCCCGCGCACCCACAGTCGCGCCACCGTATCCATCAACTCCCGTGCTCCGCCCGGCGCTTCTGAGCCGTCGAACGGTGCTGCGGGGGCGGACACCACAAGAGCGCCGTGCGCCGCGCCGTCGACCCGGCGACCGGCGGCCACCGCCCGGATCGGACCCGCGAGGTTCTCACCCGTCCCGAGTTCCACGAACGTGTCGTAGCCCTCGTCCAGCAGACGCTCCACGGCCCGGCCGAACAGCACCGGTCGCACGGCGTGTTCCCGTAGATGGTCCGGATCCAGCCGAGGCTGCCACGCGGCGGTGAGTGTACTCATCACGGCGAGTTCGGGAGCCGACACCGTCAGCCTGCGCGCCGCACTGCTCAAAGCGTGCGCGACCGGCTCCATCAGGGGCGAGTGGAAGGCGCGCGGCACCGTCAGCGGACGGACCGTCGCGCCGTGCCCGGTGAGCCGCTCCGACGCCCGCCGGACCGCGTCCGGGGAGCCGGACAGCACCAGCCGGCCGGGGCCGTTGTACGCCGCCACCGCGAGGTCGTCCGGGGACGCGGCCACCAGCGACTCCACCTCGCCTTCCTCGGCGCCCCGTACCGCCGCCATGGCACCCGGTGCGGTCGACCCGCCCATGAGCCGTCCCCGTTCCGCCGCGAACAGCACCGCGTCGGACAGCGACAGCATGCCGCCGACGCAGGCAGCCGTCAGTTCGCCGACGCTGTGTCCGATCAGCGCGTCGGGCCGGACCCCCCAAGCCGCCAACTGCCGGGCGAGCGCGACGCCGTGCGCCACCAGCAGCGGCTGCGCCACCTCGGTCGCGGCGAGCGCGTCGTCGCCGATGTCGCCGTCCACGCACCAGGCCGTCAACTCCCGCCCGTGCACGGCTCCCACCAGCCCCGACGCCTCGTCCAGCGTCGCGCGGTACACGGGCGCCGTGGCGTACAACTCCCGCCCCTGCCCCGGTCGCAGACCGCCCTGACCGGGGAACACGTAGACGGTCCGGGGCCGGTGCGTCACCGTCCCGGCGGCCGCGCCCCGCACGGGCGAGCCGTCGGCGGCGCGTACCGAGGCGAGCCGTTCGCGCAGGTCGCCGACGGCCACGACGGCGAGACGGTGCGGCCGTTCGTCGCGTGCGGCACCCGCCGCCCCACAGACGTCCGCCTCCTCGAACTCCGGGTGCTCGCCCAGATGGTCCGAGATGCGCGCCGTCCACGCGTCGAGCCCGGCCGCACTGCCCGCCGAGAGAGTGAGCAGGCTCGGGCCGGAGTCGTTCCGGTCCACCGTCCGGTCGTCCCCGCGCGGCGCGTCCGCCGTGCGCGGTGGTGCCTGCTCCAGAACGGCGTGCGCGTTGGTGCCGCCGAAGCCGAAGGCGTTGATCCCCGCCCTGCGCGGCCCGGACGACTCCCAGGCCGTCACCTCCGTCACCGGGGCGAACCCCGACTGCTCGACGGCGGGCGAGACCGGTGTGTGATGCAGCGAGGCCGGGAGGCGCCCGTGCCCGAGGGCCAGCACCACCTTCACGAGCGAGGGGAGCGCCGCCGCGTTCAGCAGGTGCCCGATGTTGGTCTTCACCGAGCCGAGCAGCCGGGGACGGCCGTCCGGGCGGGCCGGGAAGGCATGGGCGAGGGACCGCAGTTCGATCGGATCGCCGACGGCCGTACCCGTGCCGTGGGCCTCGACGTACGAGACCGACGCCGGGTCGACCCCGCACTGCTCGTAGGCGCGGCCGATCACCTCGCGCTGGCGCAGCGGGTTGGGTGCCATCAGGCTCAGCGACGTACCGTCGTTGTTGACGGCGGTGCCGCGCACGACGGCCAGGACCTCGTCGTCGTCCCGCCGGGCCTCGTCGAGCCGCCGCAGGACGAGGACCGCGCCGCCCTCGCCGGGCACGAACCCGTCGGCCGACGAGCTGAAGGCACGGCTGCGCCCGGTCGGCGACAGGGCCTTGGCCGCCTCCAGGGCCTGGTGCGCCGACGCGGTGAGATGCAGGTTGACCCCGCCCACGACCGCGACGTCGCACTCGCCGTCCGCGAGACTGCGCCGGGCCAGGTGCAGCGCCACCAGACCCGAGGAACACGCCGTGTCCACGACGAGCGCCGGTCCGTCCAGGTCGAGGCAGTGCGCCAGCCGTGCGGCGACCAGGTTGGGGAGATTGCCGGTCAGGGCCGTGGCGGTCGGCGGCGTACCGGCGGTGTCCGCGTCCGCCAGGAGCTGCCGGTAGCCGCTGTCGCCGACGGCGGCGAAGACCCCGGTCCGCAGGGCCCGGCGGCGGGGTCCGGCGTACCCGGCGCGTTCCAACGCCTCGTGGGCGAGTTCGAGGAAGACGCGCGCCTGCGGGTCCAGCGCGCGCGCCTCCTCGTCGCCGATGCCGAAGTGGGCGGCGTCGAAGGCGGCGGGGTCGTCCAGGAACGCACCCCAGCGGCCGGTCGCCTCGAGTCCCCTGGAGCCGTCCGTGTGCCGGCGACCCGTGCCCCAGCGGTCCGGGGGCACCGCGGACACGGTGTCGCGGCCGGCGGTGAGCAGGTCCCAGAACTCCTCCGGCGTGTCGGCCCCCGGGAACCGGCAGGCCAGCCCCACCACGGCGGTCGCGGACGCCCCGCCGGCAGCGGACGCGGCCTTTCGCCCGCCCGTCCCGGCGCCGCCCGCCCGTGTGTCGTCCGCCCCTGTGCCGTCCGCCTCGACGACGCCCATGAGATGGTCGGTGAGCGTGGCGACGGTGTCGTTGCGCATCACCGCCGGACCCAGCGAGACACCGAGGGAACGTTCCAGCGAGGCGAGCGCCTCCATGGCCCGCAGCGAGGTGCCGCCCAGTTCGGCGAACCGGTCCCGGTCCCCGAACGACGCCT
The DNA here is from genome assembly GCF_036634175.1 of Streptomyces sp. P9-A2. Classification (NCBI taxonomy): domain Bacteria; kingdom Bacillati; phylum Actinomycetota; class Actinomycetes; order Kitasatosporales; family Streptomycetaceae; genus Streptomyces; species Streptomyces sp. P9-A2. The sequence goes on along the minus strand of NZ_JAZIFX010000001.1, from coordinate 240,198 downwards.
CGGACAGTCCCAGGACCGCAGCCCACACCTCACGCACCACCCGTCGCACGTCCCCACGGGAACGGGGCACTGCCCGCCGGTCCCCGGACGACGACGGTCGCTGAGACCGTTCCACCGGATCACCCGCCACGGCACCCGAGCCCGCCGCCGTACCGGAACGAGCCGACGGCCGGTACCCGTCCGCCTCGAACCGGGACCGCATCCGCTGCCGCTGCACCTTGCCGCTCGTCGTCCGGGGGAACGCGGACGGCGGCAGGGCGAACACCCGCACGTCGTCGTGGCCCAGCGCCGCGCGGATCCGCCGCGCGACCCGGTTCAGCACCTCGGAGGCGGTACGCGGCGGCCGCGCCCAGGCGACGAACACCGCTACCCGCTCCCCGCCGGACACCGGATCGGTCGACCCGACCACCACCGTCGTCCCGGCCGGTACCCCCGGTGTGCCGGACGCCACCTCCTCCAGGTCCGGGGCGTGGAACGTACGGCCGTTGACGAACAGGACGTCCTTGAACCGGCCACTGACACACAGCCGGCCGTCCCGGAGGAAGCCCAGGTCACCGGTGCGCAACCACCCGTCGGTGAAGGACCGCGCCGTCACGTCCGGCAGGCCGTGGTAGCCGCGGGCGATCTGCGGCCCGCTCACCTCGATGTGCCCCACCCGCCGGTCGCCCAGCGGCCGGCCGGCTTCGTCGGTGATCCGCACCGAGCAGCCCGGCACCGGCACCCCGACGTCCATCAGTTCCACCGACTCCGCCGCGTCACCACCGGGTTCCCCGTCCACCACGCGGCCCCGGCCGAGGGCGGCACGTTCCACGGTCACCGGCGCGGCCACCTCGCCCAACGGCGGGAACGCCACGGCCAGCGTCGCCTCGGCCAGCCCGTACACGGGCGTCGCCGCCCGCGGATCCAGCCCCGAGGCGCGGGTCCTGGCGGCGAAGTCCCGCCACACCGTCGCCGAGATCGGTTCGGCCCCCACCGTGATCAGCCGGACCGCGCTCAGGTCCAGGGAGGCGAACACCTCCTCGGGAACCCGGCGCAGGGTCAGCGCCAGCGCGAAGTTGGCGGCCGAGAGGACGGTGCCCCGATGCGCGGCGGCCACGTCGAACCACAGCCGGGGATTCTTCGCGAACGACAGGGGACCGATCTTCACCTGCTTGGCCCGCGCGGCCAGCGGTGCCAGATGCGTGCCGATGAGCCCCATGTCGTGGAAGTACGGCATCCAGCTGACCACCACGTCCTGCTCCGTGAGGGCGGAAGCCTCGGTCAGCTGCCGCAGGTTCGCCAGCACGGCCCTGTGGGTCAGCTCCACGCCCTTGGGCGCCCCCGTGCTGCCGGACGAGAACTGCAGGAAGGCCAGTCCGTCCGGATCCGGCGTGGCGGGGGAGGCCGGCGCAGGGCCCTCCCGCAGCACGTCGAGCCGCAGGATCCGGGCATCGTCCGGGAGTTCGGCGGCCACCGGCGCGCAGGCCGCGTCCACCACGACCGGGGGGCGGCCGAGCTGCTCCCACACCGGCCGGACCCGCCGCACGTCGGGCGCGAGCGGCACCGGCACCAGACCGGCCGCGAGCACGCCCCAGAACATGGGCTGGAAGTCCGCACTGTGCTCCGCGAGCACCGGAACGCAGGTGCCCGGCGCGACGCCCGCGGTACGAAGACCGCCCGCGACGCGCAGCGACTCGGCCACGAGCTCCCGGAAGGTGACGACCGTCTCGCCGCCGTCGCCCCGGACATGGACGATCAGCTGGTCGGGGGACTGGTGGGCGGCGTCCAGCAGGACGTCCAGCAGGGTCGCGGTGTTCATGGGTCCGTTCATTCGTTCGTGGTGGGTCCGAAGCCGCGGACGCGCGGTGGCGCCGGGGCGATGAGGGGATGAGGCAGGGAGGCCGGAAGGCGGTGAGGTGAGCAGCGGGACGAGACCGGGCGTCGGGACGACAGAGGCAAGCGATATGTGGGACTCGCAGGAACCGGGACAGGTTGCTTCCGCGTATGGAGCACCGGCGGTCCATTGTCAGTGGCGCCGCCTACGGTTCGGACAGTGGGACCTGCCGGAACGGCCGGCGGCCCGCTCCGGGGAGGGTTCTGTCATGTCTGGCGGGTCGGTGTCGACGACGTATCTGGAGCTGTCGCAGGATGACGGCACTGCGCACAAGTTCTATGAAGTGACCGTCAATGCATCGATGGTGACCGTCCGTTACGGGCGGATAGGCGCCTCGGGGCAGACCCAGGTCACCAGCTTTCCCTCGGCCGACAAGGCGCGGGCCGCAGCCGCCAAGAAGGTCGGCGAGAAGGTCCGCAAGGGCTACGCTCCCGCCGTCCCCGGGCAGCGCGCGCCGCGCGCGGTGACCCGGCGCCAGGTGACGTCCGCCCCGTCCACCGCGCGTGCCGTGGCCCCCGTGCTGTGGCGGTTCGGTACCGGTTCCGCGGCGTTCGGCATCCACGTCGACGACGAGCACTGCTGGGTCGGCAACCAGGCCGGCGACGTGTACACCCTGGGCCACGACGGCCGGGTGCTGGCCCGCTTCAACCTGCCGGACGGCGTGAAGTGCCTGGTCGCCGACGACTTCTGGATCTACGCGGGCTGCGACGACGGCAAGGTCTACGACCTGTCCTCCAAGCTGCCGTTCGCGGCGTACGACATCGCCGCGGACGTCGACATCTTCTGGCTGGACATCCACGAGGGTGTGCTGGACGTCTCGGACCGCGACGGCAAGCTCACCGTCATCGACCACGAGGACGAGCACCAGTGGTCCCGTCGCAGCCAGGGCGAGCACGCCTGGATGGTGCGCGCCGACGACCGGGCCGTCTACCACGGTCATCAGCGTGGCGTCACCGCCTACGCGCCCGACGGGGGCGGCGAGTTGTGGCACACCCCCACCCGCGGCGGTGTGCTGTTCGGCTGGCAGGAGGACGACACCGTGTACGCGGGCACGGCCCACCGCGTGGTGCAGCGGCTGTCGAAGGCGAGCGGGGCCATCGAGGCCACCTACGCCTGTGACGGCGCCGTGTACTCGTGCGCCACCTCGCCCGGCGGCCGGTTCGTGTTCGCCGGTGACGCGGCGTCGTCCGTCTACTGCTTCGACCAGGACGGCACCCGGCTGTGGAAGCTCGGCACGGGCGGCGGCTCGGCCCTGTCGATGCAGTACCGGGACGAGCGGCTGTACCTGGTCACCACCGACGGCTCACTGGTGTGCGTCGACGCGAGCGAGGCGGCCGTCTCCGCGGCCCAGCAGGGCACGGTGCCGGTCGCGCGGGACGTCAAGCTCGCCGAGGCGCTGCCGGCCTACGCACCGGCCACGACGGCGAGCGCGGTGAGCGCGGTGTCCCAGGCCCCGGCCGGGTCGATCGTCGTCCAATGTGTTCAGGACTCCGCCCGCCTGCGAGTGCACGTGGTGTCCGAGGGGTACGACTCGTCGTGGAACGTGCAGTTCCCGCGCGCGATCCGAGAGCCCGGAGCCCGCTATGTCGTGGATGCGCTGCACCCGGCGGCCGGCGGCTTCTACCGGGTCCGCGGTGACATCCGGCGGCTGCTCTGAGAGGGCGCCAGCGCCCTCTCGATGCCTTTGTCCCGCTCGCTCCTCGGTAGCAGGTGCAGGAGGGTGAAGGCGTTGGTCACGGCGAGGGAGGCCAGGCGCGGCAGCACGACAGGTCATGATGCCGCCCGATTGCCGTCCACGTGCACAGCACGGGCGCGAGCGGTGAGGCAGCACGGAAGCCCCGTCGTCGACGATCAAGCTTCTGACCTGGCCGGATGATGTATCGGCACCCGCAGCCTCCGCGGGACTACCGAGCGGCAGGCCGGGTCACTTCTTGACCGCGACACCGCAGACGGAGACGTCGGCCGTGTCCTCCTCGGCCCGGTCGGCGTCCGGGCGCCAAGCGGCCGTGGACACGACCCCCGGCTCCACCAGCTCCAGCCCGGCGAAGAAGGAGGCGATCTCCTGCGGTGACCGCAGGTGGTAGGTGTTGGCCGACTGCCCGTTGTAGACCCCGACCGCGGTGTTGAGCGCCTCGTTGGTGTTCGTGCCGTCACTCAGGGCCAGGTAGCTGCCCGAGGGCAGGGCCGACATCAGCGTGCTCACCAGGTCGGCGGGGCGCTCGGCGTCGGAGATCTGCCCCATGATGCCCAGCATGGTCAGGGCGACCGGGCGGCTGAGGTCCAGGGTCTTCGCTGCTTCGGCGAGGATGCGTTCCGGGTCCCTGGCGTCGGCGTCGACGTAGGCGCAGGCGCCCTCGGTGCTGCTGGTGAGCAGGGCCTGCGCGTGCACCAGGACGAGGGGGTCGTTGTCGACGTACACGATGCGGCTCTCCGGCGCGATGCGCTGGGCCAGTTCGTGTGTGTTGTCGGCGGTGGGCAGTCCGGTGCCGATGTCGAGGAACTGGCGGACACCGGCCTCGCCCGAGAGGAAGCGCACGGCGCGCGCGAGGAACCTCCGCTGCAGCCGCGCGACGGCGGCGAACTCCGGGAAGGTCTTCAGGATGACTTCACCGGCCTCGCTGTCGACGGGGTAGTTGTCCTTGCCTCCCAGCAGGTAGTTCCAGACACGGGCGGAGTGCGGGCGATCGGTCTGCAGCCTGGCCCTGACTTCTTCACGCGGGTGAGTCATGGGGAAAGCTTCACACAGAGCTGTGCCTCCGTAGGTCAACTACCGCGATACCGGCTCGATTTCGTTCGGGCTGAGGAATGCCCGCCAGGGCCGCGACGGCCTGCTGGTGGTCGGACATTTACAGCGCTGTAAGGATGCGGAATCCCTGGCGCAGCCAACCGGGGAAGGGGCAGACGTGACGCAAACGAGGGCCTGGAGTTGCCCCGGTTTGATGGACACGGGCGACTTGCGGGCTATGCCGCGGATTGGGTGAGGCTGGCCGATGAAGCTTTCCCTCGACGTTGGCCACCTGGAGACTGGGAGGTGAGGTTCCAGAGGAAGTAGTGCCAGGTGGGAAGTAAGAGCAGTCGCAGTAGGCGGTATACGGAGGAGTTCAAGCGGGACGCGGTCGCCCTCGTCCGCTCCTCCGGCAGGACCGTCACCGAGGTGGCCCGGGAACTCGGCGTTGGCCCCGAGGGGCTGCGCAACTGGGTCAGGCAGGACCAGGTCGACCGTGGGCAGGGGGCGCCGGGCCGACTGACGGCGCAGACGCCGGGGCCTGACCCGCCCGGCGAAGAAGGCGGTGCCCGCGGCCGACCTGCTCGGCCGCGACTTCACCGACCCGGGCCCGGCATGCGGCTGGTCGGTGACATCACGTTCATCGCCACCGGTGAGGGCCTGCTGTATCCGGCGACCTGACTGGACCTGGCAACCCGCGAGATCGTGGGTTGTTCGATGGCCGGCCATCACCGGGCGTCCCTGGTCGTCGACGCGCTGGTGACGGCCGCCGGCCGCGGTCGGCACCCGCACACGGCCCGATCGGGCCACCGCACACGCCGAGATCTTCGCGTTCAACGAGACCTTCTACAACCGCAGGCGGCTGCGGAAGCATCCGATGTGGGACTACCTGACCCCGCTGGAGATCCGGCAGCGACACGAGCAAGGACACGCTCTCGCGGCGTAAGCATTGAGTGTCCGACATGCACGGGGAAGGTTCAGGTCGGCGCGGACGCCTCGGATGCACTGCGAGTAACAGGAGAGGCGCAGTATCGCCCGTCCGGCCCAAGGAAACGGCAGCCGAGATGCCATCCCCCCGTCGCATGAAGTAACAGTCTCTCTATGGCTAGCAGACGAAACGCTCACGTGAACAGCAGGCGCCGGGCTCACGGCAGCCGGATCCGCACCGCCCTGATGGTCCTGGCCACCGCGGCTGCCCTCGGCACGCCCACCCAAGCGGTGGCCTCCCCGTCGATCACCTCGGGGCCGGACTGGGACGCTATCGCCGCATGCGAATCCGACGGCAACTGGCAGGCGAACACCGGAAACGGCCACTACGGCGGCCTGCAGTTCACGCAGTCGAGCTGGGCCGCGGCCGGTGGGCTCCAGTACGCCCCGCGCGCGGACCTGGCCACCCGCAAGGAACAGATCGCCGTGGCCAAACGCCTGGCCCGTCTCCAGGGGATGTCGGCCTGGTCCTGCGCCTGAGCGACCCGACACCTGCCCGAAGATTTGTCGATCGGGCGTATCCAGGCCCCGCTTGGCACGCCGCGCTTCAGCACCGGTCGGCGTCGGGACTGTAAAACGATCGGTGTAACTCCTGATCAGGGAAGACGCATCGATGACCAGCGACAACGTGACCGAGGACGAGTCCGTCAAGGCCGCTGAGCCGCAGCCGGCGAAGGGCGCGGCCGACCAGCTCATCGACGAGTCGGTCGGCCGCGCCCAGGCCGAGGGGCTGCAGCTGACCGGAGAAGGCGGGCTGCTCCAGCAGCTGACCAAGCGGCTCCTGGAGTCCGCCCTCGAAGGCGAGATCACCGACCACCTCGGCTATGACAAGCACGACCCTGCCGGGAAGAACGGCGGCAACAGCCGGAACGGGACCCGGGCCAAGACCGTGCTGACGAACGTCGGCCCGGTCGAGATAACCGTGCCCCGCGTCCGCGAGGGCAGCTTCGAGCCGAAGATCGTCAAGAAGCGGCGGAAGCGCCTGTCCGGCGTGGACGAGGTGGTGATCTCTCTGTCCGCGAAGGGTCTGACGACCGGTGAGGTCCAGGCCCATCTGGCCGAGGTCTATGGCGCCGAAGTTTCCCGCCGGACCATCTCCACGATCACCGACAAGGTCATGGACGGCATGGCCGAACGGCAGAACCGGTCCCTCGACGCCGTCCACGTGAAGATCCGCGACGGCGCCGTGGCGAATCGGCCGATCTGTGTGGCCCTGGCCGTCACCGTCGAGGGCCGGCGGGACATCCTGGGCCTGTGGGCCTGTGGGCCTGTGGGCCGGAGACGGCGGAGAGGGCGCCAAGCACTGGATGCACGTCCTCACCGAGATCAAGAATCGCGGCGTGAACGACGTCCTCATGCTTGTCTGCGACGGTCTCAAAGGCCTGCCCGACACGGTCGAAACGGTCTGGCCGAGGACGATCGTCCGGACCTGTGTGGTCCACCTGCCGCGGAACTCCTTCCGTTATGCCGCCCGCCAGGACTGGGACAAGATCGCCAAGCTCCTCAAGCCCGTTTACACCGCTTCGACCGAGGAGGCCGCGCTCGATAGGTTCGCGGAGTTCGTCGACGTGTGGGGCAAGAAGTATCCGGCGATCGTCCGGCTCCGGGAGAACGCGTGGGAAGAGTTCACGCCGTTCCTCCGGTTCGACACCGAGATCCGACGCATCGTCTGCACCACGAACGCCATCGAGTCGGTGAACGCCAGGATCCGGCGAGCAGCCAAGGCCCGCGGCCACTTCCCGAACGAGACCGCGGCCTTGAAATGCGTCTACCTGCACTGCCCGCAGTCGCTGCGCCGGTCCGGTGTCTGGGACCCCACGACCTGGCACGTTCCCGTGGCCGGCTGAGCCCTACGGGGCCGGTGACGCCTCCGGGGGTCGGGGCCGTCAGCCGTCGGCGGTTTGGATGAGGACCTCGGTCACCTTCCTGCGCATCACGTCGCCGATCTTCGGGGTCAGCGAACCGAGATCCGTGGCGTCCAGGGCCCGCAGCGTCTCGTCCGTGCCGGCCGTGCAGTCCGTGCTCCCGCCGATCACCTCGTAGCCGTCACGGACCGCGACGCGGACCCTGCGTCGTCCGTCCTCCTCGGCATGCACGGCGGTGGCGACGACGAGGGGCGGCGGTCCGCCCGCTTCGGCGGGCGCCTTGTGGTACCCGCTGGTCATCGGGGCGCGCCAGTGCAGGCTGAGCAGCAGATGGCGCTTGGCCACCACCTCGGCCAGATCCGTCTCGAAGGTTCCGTCCCGGTCCAGCACCATGGCGCGGGTGTCCAGGACGAGCGCCGCCGGCAGCAGACATCGCAGGGTGCTGCCCACGATGTTGCCGCCGACCGTTGCCGTCCGGCGCACTGCGCCGGTGCCCACGGTGGAGGCCGCACCGCGCAGGACCTCCGGTATCCGGTCGTCGATGCGGTGCAGCAGGACGGCCGCGCCCAACGCCTCGCGCTCGAGTATGTTGGCCTCCGGCAGGCTGCGCAGGGACATCGCCTGCTCGGGGAAGCCGTCCCGCTGCCAGAGCGCCCACACGAGAGTGGCTCCGCCGATGGGCACCGCTCCCTCTGCCATGCAGTTCTGTGCTTCGGTCAGGGATGTGGGAAGACGCAAGAGCATGGCGGTCGACCTGCTTTCCTGGGCTTCGGCCGACGGAACCGGCCACTCCGCTGCATGATCATGGACACTGCATTCTCCGCACGGGCGTGGGGGCGCGTACAGGGCTCACACGAACCCCATGTGCGCCTGTCGTACGCCCCAGGGGCCGGCGTCCCGCCCTCCAGGGAACGTCCCCTCGTCCCCGCGCCCACGCACCCCTCGCCCGCGAGTGGCCGTGGGGTGTCAGAGGGAGCCAAGTCCGGGTCTGTCGAACGAGCGGTGCAATCAGGGTGGTTGGGGTTACTGACGGGCTGCGGAGAGTCGGCCGTCAAAGGTGATGTCGAAGGTATTCAGGGCGGTCTTCCAGCGCATGGTCCAGCGGGCCTGGCCCTTGCCGGTGGAGTACAGCGACATGATGGCCAGTAGATCTCGTCGATCTCCAGGAGTACGGCGAGCGCCGGGCGGCGGCCGTCGGCGGTCATGTCGTCGAAGAACGGCGCGTCCGTCAGGATGCGGGCGTGTCCGTTGACGCGCAGTACCTCCTTGCCGCCCGGGACGGGTCAGTCGACGGGCCAGGTGTGCACCGGGGCGTTGAGATGCATGTAGTCGATGTACTGCTGCGTCATCCGGCGCAGGGCCTCATGGCGGCCGCAGTGGGCCGTGGCGTCGATGTGGTGGAACATCTCCTTCTGCCACACCGCCCCGTTGCGCCCGGTGACGCAGCGCTGCTCGATGATGCCGAGCAGCGGCTCCCGCCAGGCCTCGTCCATCCCGGAGAGCTCCAGCCCGCGGTGCGCCAGTGGGAGCAGCCGTCGCAGCACCAGCTCGGGCACCGGCACCTCGCCCATCCCGGGCCAGTACAGCCGGGCTTCGATGCCGTGCCGTGCCGCCGTGTGCAGGTTCTCCTCGGCGGCCGAGAAGGACATCCGGGACCATACGGGCCGTTCCTCCTCCACCAGGGCTCGGGTGAGCCCGTAGTAGAACGCGCCGTTGGCCAGCGTGTCGGCGACGGTCGGGCCGGCGGGAAGGACCCGGTTCTCCACCCGCACATGCGGCTTGTCGTGCGCGATGGCGTAGACCGGGCGGTTCCAGCGGTAGATGGTGCCGTTGTGCAGGGTCAGCTCGCCCAGTTCGGGGATGTCGCCCCGGTCCAGCGTCTCTGCGGGATCCTGCTCGTCGCACAGCGGGAGCAGCGCCGGGAAGTACCGCAGGTTCTCCTCGAAGAGGTCGAAAACGCTGTTGATCCACCGCTCCCCGAACCACACCCGGGGCCGTACCCCCTGCACCTTGATCTCCTGGGGACGGGTGTCGGTGGCCTGTTCGAACAGCGGGATGCGGGTCTCGTGCCACAGTTCCCTGCCGAACAGGAACGGCGAGTTGGCGGCCAGGGCGATCTGGACCCCGGCGATCGACTGCGCCGCGTTCCAGTAGTCGGCGAACTGCTCCGGGTACACCTGCAGATGGAACTGGGTACTGGTGCAGGCGGCCTCGGGAGTGATCGTGTCCGCATAGGTGCGCAGCCGGTCGAGGCCGTCCACCTCGATGTGCAGGTCCTCGCCCCGGGCCGCGAAGATCTGGTCGTTGAGCAGCCGGTAGCGCGGGTTCTCCGACAGCGCCGACTCACCCGCGTCCTCCTGCCGCAGCGTCGGCAGGATCCCGGTCATGATCAGATGCGTGCCGACCGACTTCGCGCGCTTCTCGGCGTGGTTCAGCGCGGTACGGATCTCGGACTCCCAGGAGTCGGGTCCGCCCGCCGTCAGCCGCCGCGGCGGAACGTTGATCTCGAGGTTGAACCGTCCCAGCTCCGTGGACCAGGCGGGGTCCGCGATCACTTCGAGCGCATCGTTGTTGCGCATGGCCGGCTCCGCCCGGTCGTCGACCAGGTTCAGCTCGATCTCCAGTCCCACCTGGGGCCGCTCGGACTCGAACCGTGCTTCCCGCAGCATCTGCGCGAACGTGTCGAGGCACTCCTGCATCTTGATCCGGTACCGGCGGCGGTCCTCACGGGTGAACACCAGCGCCGGGACGTCGCGTCCCATCGCATTCCCTCCCGGCTGCCGTCCGCGGACACCTCTCCATCCCAGCGTCGCACCCCCGGCCGACTCCGACCACGCGGGAGAGGATCCGTCGCGGAGCCGGATACTCCTTACCCGTTCGGGGTACCCGGCCGCATCCGGCGCGCCCCGCGGTCGTTCGTACGACTGGACGCGCGTCACACGGGCGGGAGGTCAGGGGCGGCTGACTCCAGATCGGCGATGCTCCCCGACATGATCGTCCGAACATGGCCGGTGATGTGCTCCGCGGGCCAGTCCCACCAGGCCACCGCCAGCAGGCGCATGACGTCCCGGGGGCCGTAGCGGGTGCGGATGAGGCGGGCCGGATTGCCCCCGACGATGCCGTAGTCGGGCACGTCGCCGGTGACCACGGCACCGGCGCCGATGACGGCGCCGTGTCCGATCCGTACGCCCGGCAGCACCGTGGTGCCGTGACCGAACCAGACGTCGTTGCCGACGACGGTGTCACCCCGGTCGGGCAGGCCGGTGAGCAGGTCGAAGTGTTCGGACCACGAGCCGCCCATGGTGGGGAAGGGAAAGGTGGAGGGGCCGTCCATCCGGTGGTTGGCGCCGTTCATGAGGAACCGCACTCCCGTGCCCAGCGCGCAGAACTTTCCGATGACCAGCTTCTCGGGCCCGTAGTGGTAGAGCACGTTGCGCGTCTCGAACGCGGTCGGGTCGTCCGGGTCGTCGTAGTACGAGTACTCCCCGACCTCGATCAGCGGGGACCGCACCAGCGGCCTGAGCAGCACCACCCGCGGGTGCTCGGGCATCGGGTGGAGGATCGTCGGGTCGGCAGGCACCGGCATGGGGGCGGTTCCTCAACAGTTGCGCGTCAGGGGCCGGTCCATGATCCCGGTACCGGGCTGTCCGGGACACCGATTTACCACCTGCGGAAACGCGCCCCTGCCGTCTGTCGTCTGCCGTCTGCCGGGCCAGCGCCCGCCGTCCATCCGCCGGAGTGGCCCGTCGCCGTCGGAGTGTCCGTAGGGCGCCGGCCCGGCAGGGAGGCTCAGATCTCCCGGGCTGTCCTCCTGACGCGCCCTTGCCCGCATGAGGCAGCCGGCCTCGCGCCCTGACCTCCCGGCCCCGAAGCGCCGTCACCCGCGGGGCATGTGGTGCCGGATCCATGCCGTCTGACCGCCGTCGACGAGCAGGTCTGCGCCGGTGATGTACGAGGAGTGCGGATCCGTGAGGAAGGCCACCGCGTCGGCGATCTCGGCGGGTGTACCAGGGCGGCCGGCGCCGCACGCGTCGAGCATTCTCATCATGTGCCCGTCGGAGTCCGCGTCGGCCTCCGCCGTCGCCATCGCGGTGGCGACGATGCCCGGACTGACCGTGTTGACGCGGGCGCCGAGCCGGCTCCACGCGAGGGCGGCGGCCTGCACCCGCAGGAGATTCGCCCGTTTGGCCAGGATGTAGGCGGCCGTCGGATCGTCGCCGAGGCCGGTGACCGCGTCCAGGCCCAGCAGCCGGTCCGCGGGTGCCGTGGCCAGGGAGGCCTCGTCCTCGGCGCCGATCGAGGCCATGTGCCCGGCGACGCTGGCGACGCAGACCAGCGACGTGCCACGGACGGCCACCTGCTCGAAAGCCTCGATGACGTACACCGTGCCGAGCAGGTCGACCTCGAGAATCCTGGACACCGAGGCGGTCGCGGCGGCCACCCCGGCCGTGTGCACGACGGCCGTGATCCGCCCCGCCCCGGCCGCGGTCCGGGCCAGTCGCTCCACCGCCGCACGGTCGCGGACGTCGGTCGGCACGCCCCGTACCGCGTACCCCTCGGCGCGCAGCGCGTCCACCGTTTCGTCCAGCCGGGCGCGGGACGCGTCGGCGAGGATCAGCGTCCGCCCGCTGCCCAGCCGTCGGGCGACCGCCGACCCCATCCCGCCCGCTCCGGTGACGACGACCACGTCACGCGACCGGTCGTCCCTACTGTCGTGCATGGGAGGTCTCCTTGCCGTGGTGATGACCGATGCCGATGAGGCCGTCGGGGGCGGCAGCCTCGTCCCGTACGGCCTCGTGCCAGGCCGTACCGTCCGCGACGGCCTTCCGCCAGGCGCGGACGGCCCTGGGCGGCATGCCCACCGCCAGTGCGCCGGTGAGTCTTCCGCCCCTGCGGTAGGCGGCGACGAACCGCCGCCCGGCCGTGTCCCCGTCCACGACGGTGACTTCGTCGTGGCCGCGCAGGTAGCCGTAAGCCTGGATCCGCAGGCCGTACTGGTCGGACCAGAAGTACGGAACGGGCGCGAACGGCGTGCGCGCCTCCGGCGCGGCGAGCAGGTTGCGCGCGGCGGCCATGCCCTGCTCGGCGGCGTTCGTACGGTGCTCGATCCGCATCGACGTCCCGAACAGCGGGTTGTACCAGCGGGCGATGTCACCGGCCGCGTACACCCCCGGTGCGGCCTCGCAGTACTCGTCGCAGATCACGCCGTCGCCGAGCGCCAGCCCGCTCTCCGCGAGCCAGCCGGTGTTCGGCAGCGAACCGACGGCGACCAGGATCTCGTCGGCCTCGACCACCTCGCCGCCGGCCAGCCGCACGCCGTCCTCGGTCACCTCCGTCACGGTGACCGAGGTGCGCAACTCCACGCCGTGGTCGAGATGGACGCGGGAGAGCATCCCGCCGACCTCGGTGCCGACGGCGTGGGCCAGCGGGGCGGGAGACGGCTCGAGCAGGGTGACATGGGCGCCCAGGCCCCGGGCGACGGCGGCGGCCTCGGCACCGAGGAACCCGGCGCCCACCACGACGAGCCTGGTGCCCGGCGTCAGCACGTCACGCAGCGCGAGGGCGTCGTCCAGCGTGCGCAGGACGTGCGCTCCCTCGCCGGGCAGCCGCCGGGGACGCACGCCCGTGGCCACGATCAGCCCGTCGTAGGGCACCCGCGACCCGTCGGCCAGCCGGACCGTGCGGTCCGCCAGGTCCAGCCCGGTCGCCGCCGTTCCCAGCCTCAGGTCCAGGTCCAGGGCGTCGAGGTCCTCGTCCCGGCGCAACGGCAGCCGTCCGGTCGGCCACGCGCCGGAGAGGATCTGCTTGGACAGCGGAGGACGGTCGTACGGGACGTGCGGCTCGTCACCGACGAGGGTGAGCGGGCCGTCGTGGCCCGCCCGGCGCAGGGTCTCGGCCGCAGCGAGTCCGGCGGCCGATGCGCCGACGACCACGACGCGTCTCACCGCTCCACCAGGCGGATCGCCGCGGCCGGGCAGACCGCCTCGGCCTGGCGCGCGTCGTGGAGCAGTTCCTCACCGGGGTACTCCTCCAGCAGGACCGCCACTCCGTCGTCGTCCCGCTGGTCGAAGACGTCGGGGGCGGCCAGGACGCACTGTCCCGACGCCACGCACTTGGGTTCGTCCAGTTCCACACGCGTCGTTGTCACTCGGTCGGTCCTTCCGGTTCTGCCGGTCGTGCGGTGGGGGTGGGGGCGGGGCCGGTCACCAGGTGACGGGCAGGCTGTGGACGCCGTACGTCGTCCCGGTGCGGTCGAAGGAAAGGTCCTCGATCGGGGCGGCCGCGCGCAGGGTGGGGATGCGGCGGTAGAGGGTGCCGTAGGCGACCTGGAGTTCCAGCCGGGCCAGGTTCTGGCCCAGGCACTGGTGGGGCCCGTAGCCGAACGCCTGGTGGACCCGGGCGGGGCGGGTGAGGTCCAGCCGTCCGGCCTCGGGGAACGCCTCCGGGTCCCAGTTCGCCGCGTGCAGGTCGAAGACGATGCCCTCGCCCTTGCGGATGACCACCGAGCCGAGTTCGATGTCCTCCTTGGCGACCCGGCGCACACCGGTCTGGACGATGGTCAGGTAGCGCAGCAGCTCGTCCACCGCGTTCGCGACCAGCTTCGGGTCGTCGGTCTCCCGCAACAGGGCGAGCTGGTCGGGGTGCTCGAACAGCGCCAGGGTGCCGAGGCTGATCATCGTCGCGGTCGTCTCGTGGCCGGCGATCAGCATCGCCACGCCCATGTGGACGGCCTCGGTGTGCGACATCTCCCCGTCGCGGACCCGGCCGGCCATCTCGGAGAGCACATCCTCGCCCGGGTCGTCCGTCTTCCGCCTGATCAGGTCGTTCAGATAGGCGGCCAGCTCACCGCTGACCCTCCGGGCCTCCTCGGGCGCCGCGGCGCCGTCCAGGACCAGGCTGCTGCTGCGCTGGAAGAAGTCGTGGTCCTCATAGGGCACCCCGAGCAGTTCGGCGATGACCAGCGACGGCACCGGCAGCGCGAACGCCGTGAGCAGGTCGACCGGGTGGGGGCCCGCCAGCATCGTGTCGATCAGGTCATCGACGATTTTCTGGACCGGGGCCCGCATCCTCTCGATCCGCTTGACCAGGAACGGGCCGTTGACGGTCCGGCGCAGCCGGGTGTGCTCCGGCGCGTCCGTGTTCGTGATCAGCCGGGGTGTGGCCAGGGCGATCATCGCCCGGTGGGCGTTGACATGGGGGAAGCCGGGGTCGAGGTCGTCGTCGCTCACCCGGGGGTCGGGCAGGAGGGCACGCTGGTCGGCGTGCCGGGTGACCAGCCAGGGCGTACTGCCGTTCCAGATGCGGACCTTCGTGACCGGGCGCTCCGCCCGCAGCTCCTGCGCGGCCGGGGCCGGGGCCAGAGGGCACTGCGCCGCCCGCGGCAGCGGATACTCGGGCAACTCCTCGGCGGTGCCGCCGGCAGGGCAGGACAGGGCCTCGGGCATGGCATCTCCTACATGACGTGGGGGAGCGCTTCCGGCTGGAACGGCCGTAAAGGAAGCAGGAGTTGTGGAATCGGAAAGCTCGGCCACCGGGCATGGAAGCGGAGCGGGCTGACACCTTCCGGTCAGTTTCCTGACCTCAGCCTGACGTGATTCACGTCATACGAAGGGTCCGGTGGCGGAGTGGGGGTGACGCGGGAGTGAGAAGGCCTGCGCCCACCTTGCTTAACTCAGTCAAGTAACTCTACGGTAACCACATGTCCGTCCCGCAGCCCGCAGTGGTATCCGCGCCCGCAGGGGTATCCGTACCCGCCTCGCCGGATCCGGTCGAGACCGAGCGGGCCCTCGCCCGTGTCGCCTGCCCGGTGGGCCGGGTCCGGCAGCACGAGCGCCTGATGGCCGTGGCCGGGCCGCCGCTGCACCGGGCCGCCGCGGCGATCCTGCGGCACGCCGCCGGGAGCGACCCGCTGCGCCCCGGGAAGCCGGTGGCCCGCCTCTCCGTGGAGGCGTCCCATGTCACCCGGCAGCTCGGGCAGTTGGAGAAGGACGGCTACGTACGGCGGGTCCCCGATCCGGAGGACCGGCGTGTCCGGCTCGCCGAGGCCGGACCGGCCGCCGCCGACCGGATGCGGGAAGTGAGCCTCCGAAGCATGCGGGTGGCGCCGGCGGACCGGTCGCCCGAGGACCTCCGGCTGCTCTCCGGGCTCTTTCCTCGCACGGTGGGCGACTTCGAGGCCCGGGCCGAGGCCGGCCTCGAGCCATGACGGCCGCGCCCCGCCCGACCGGCCTCCCCGGGTACCGGGGCACCGGCCATCCGGCGGGCTGCTTCCTCGGAGAAGGAGCGTGGCCGCCCCGCGGCCGCGGGCGGCACGTCCTGGTCGTCGAACAGGACCCCTCGGTGACCGAACTGATCGCCACCGCACTCGAGTTGGTGGGCCACCGGGTCTGCACCGCGGGGACCGCGGCCGACGGGATGGTGCGATTCACGGAACACCGCTTCGACCTGGTGGTCCTGGACGCCACCCTGCCCGACCTGATCGGCTTCACCCGGGGGCGGCGCGTGGCGCCCGCGGACCGGCCGCCGCTGCTGTTCCTGACCACCTGCGACTTCCTCCACAGCCTCCTGCCCGAACTCGGCCCGAGCGGCGAGGACTACGTCACCAAGCCGGTGCGGATCACCGAATTCCTGGCCAGGGCCCAGGTCCTGCTGCGCGGCCGTGCCCCCGAGCAGCAGGGGATGCACTGCTACGGCGACCTGGTCCTGGACGACGCCGCCTGCCAGGCATGGCGCGGGTCCAGACAGCTCGACCTCACCCCCGCCGAATACCGTCTCCTGAGCCACCTGCTGGCCAACGCCGAACGCGTGCTGTCGAAGGAGCAGATCAGCCGGCACGTGTGGGGCGAGTACCGGGCCAACTCGGCCATCGAGAAGCTCGTCTCCCGACTGAGGCTCAAGGTGGACAAGGAACACCCCGCGCTGATCCGCACCCGCCGGGGTTTCGGTTACTGGCTCGGCCACCCCGCCCGTCAGGACGCCACCCCCGCACACTGACGTGCCCCACGGCGCCGAAGCGGCAACCTCGTCCGGCGCGTGACGAGTGGCCCGGCTCACATGGCGCACCGGGCCCGTCACCGACACGATGGTCTTCGTCACCGGGCAGGCTGAAGGGATCAACATGTTCCGCAAGGTGCTGGTAGCCAACCGTGGTGAGATCGCGATCAGGGCGTTCCGCGCGGGCTACGAGCTGGGTGCCCGAACGGTCGCGGTCTTCCCCCACGAGGACCGCAACTCGCTCCACCGGCTCAAGGCGGACGAGGCGTACCAGATCGGCCAGGTCGGGCATCCGGTGCGCGCCTATCTCTCCGTCGAGGAGATCGTCGGTGCGGCCCGCCGGGCGGGCGCCGACGCCGTCTACCCGGGCTACGGATTCCTGTCCGAGAACCCCGAGCTGGCCCTGGCGTGCGAAGAGGCGGGCATCACCTTCGTCGGACCGAGCGCCCGGATCCTGGAGCTGACCGGGAACAAGGCGCGCGCCGTCGCCGCGGCCCGCGCGGCGGACGTGCCGGTGCTCGGCTCCTCGGAGCCCTCCACCGACGTGGAGGAACTCGTGCGCGCCGCCGACGACATCGGCTTCCCCGTGTTCGTCAAGGCGGTCGCCGGCGGTGGCGGGCGCGGGATGCGCCGGGTCGAGGAACCCGCCCAGCTGCGGGAGTCCATCGAGGCGGCCTCACGGGAGGCCGCGTCCGCGTTCGGCGACCCCACGGTCTTCCTGGAGCGGGCTGTCGTCGATCCCCGCCACATCGAGGTGCAGATCCTCGCCGACGGCGAGGGCAACGTCATCCACCTCTTCGAGCGTGACTGCTCGGTGCAGCGCCGCCACCAGAAGGTGATCGAACTCGCGCCCGCGCCGAACCTCGACCCGGAGCTGCGGGACAGGATCTGCGCCGACGCCGTGCGCTTCGCCCGCCAGATCGGCTACCGCAACGCCGGCACCGTGGAATTCCTCGTCGACCGCGACGGGAACCACGTCTTCATCGAGATGAACCCCCGCATCCAGGTCGAGCACACGGTGACCGAGGAGGTCACCGACGTCGACCTCGTACAGGCGCAGCTGCGCATCGCCGCCGGCGAGACCCTCGCCGACCTCGGACTCGCCCAGGAGAACATCACCCTGCGCGGCGCCGCGCTGCAGTGCCGCATCACCACCGAGGACCCGGCCAACGGCTTCCGCCCCGACACCGGGCAGATCAGCGCCTACCGCTCGCCCGGCGGCTCCGGCATCCGCCTGGACGGCGGCACCACCCACGCCGGTACGGAGATCAGCGCCCACTTCGACTCCATGCTGGTGAAACTGACCTGCCGGGGCCGGGACTTCGCCACCGCCGTGGGCCGGGCCCGGCGCGCCGTGGCCGAGTTCCGCATCCGCGGCGTCTCCACCAACATCCCCTTCCTCCAGGCCGTGCTCGACGACCCGGAGTTCCAGGCCGGCCGGGTCACCACGTCGTTCATCGAGCAGCGCCCGCACCTGCTCACCGCACGCCACTCCGCAGACCGCGGCACGAAGCTGCTGACCTACCTCGCCGACGTCACGGTCAACAAGCCGCACGGCGAGCGGCCCGAGCTGATCGACCCCACCACCAAGCTGCCCCGGCCGACCGCGGCCGAGCCGGCGCCCGGGTCCCGGCAACTGCTCGCGGAACTGGGCCCCGAGGGGTTCGCGAGCCGGCTGCGCGCCTCACCCACCGTCGGCGTCACCGACACCACCTTCCGCGACGCCCACCAGTCGCTGCTCGCCACCCGGGTCCGCACCAAGGACCTGCTCGCCGTCGCCCCCGTGGTGGCGCGCACCCTGCCCGAGCTGCTCTCCCTGGAGTGCTGGGGCGGCGCCACCTACGACGTCGCCCTGCGCTTCCTCGCCGAGGACCCCTGGGAACGCCTGGCCGCCCTGCGCGAAGCCGTGCCGAACATCTGCCTCCAGATGCTGCTGCGCGGCCGCAACACCGTGGGCTACACGCCCTACCCGACCGAGGTGACCGACGCCTTCGTCCAGGAGGCGGCGGCCACCGGCATCGACGTCTTCCGCATCTTCGACGCGCTCAACGACGTCAACCAGATGCGGCCCGCCATCGACGCCGTACGGGAGACCGGGACGGCCGTCGCGGAGGTCGCCCTGTGCTACACCTCCGACCTGTCCGACCCGTCCGAGCGGCTCTACACCCTGGACTACTACCTGCGCCTGGCCGAGCAGATCGTGGCCGCGGGCGCGCACGTCCTGGCCGTCAAGGACATGGCCGGCCTGCTGAGGGCACCCGCGGCGGCGACCCTGGTGTCCGCCCTGCGCCGGGAGTTCGACCTGCCGGTCCACCTGCACACCCACGACACCTCCGGCGGGCAGCTCGCCACCTACCTCGCCGCCATCCAGGCCGGAGCGGACGCCGTCGACGGAGCGGTGGCGTCCATGGCGGGCACCACCTCGCAGCCCAGCCTGTCGGCGATCGTCGCGGCGACCGACCACTCGGACCGGCCCACCGGCCTCGACCTCCAGGCCGTCGGCGACCTGGAGCCGTACTGGGAGAGTGTCCGCAAGGTCTACGCCCCCTTCGAAGCGGGCCTGGCCTCACCCACCGGCCGTGTCTACCACCACGAGATCCCCGGCGGGCAGCTCTCCAACCTGCGCACCCAGGCCATCGCCCTCGGCCTGGGCGACCGCTTCGAGGACATCGAGGCGATGTACGCCGCCGCCGACCGGATCCTCGGCCGCCTCGTCAAGGTGACCCCCTCGTCGAAGGTGGTCGGCGACCTGGCCCTGCACCTGGTGGGCGCCGGGGTGTCCCCGCGGGACTTCGAGCAGGACCCGGACCGGTTCGACATCCCCGACTCCGTCATCGGCTTCCTGCGCGGCGAACTCGGCACCCCGCCCGGCGGCTGGCCCGAGCCGTTCCGGACCAAGGCACTGCGCGGCCGCGCCGAGGCCAAGCCGGTGCGGGAACTGAGCGCGGACGACCGCGCCGGGCTGGCGAAGGACCGCCGGTCCACGCTCAACCGCCTGCTGTTCGCCGGTCCGGCCCGCGAGTTCGAGACGCACCGGCAGACCTTCGGCGACACCAGCGTCCTGGACAGCAAGGCCTTCTTCTACGGACTGCGCCCCGACAAGGAGTACACCGTCGACCTCGACCCCGGGGTGCGGCTGCTCATCGAACTCCAGGCCGTGGGCGACGCCGACGAGCGCGGCATGCGCACCGTGATGTCCACCCTGAACGGTCAGATGCGGCCGATCCAGGTCCGCGACCGGGCCGCCGCCTCCGACGTCCCGGTCACCGAGAAGGCCGACCGCAGCGACCCCGGCCATGTCGCGGCGCCGTTCGCCGGAGTGGTGACCCTCGCGGTCGCCGAGGGCGACGAGGTGGCGGCCGGTGCCACGGTGGCCACCATCGAGGCGATGAAGATGGAGGCCGCGATCACCGCCCCGAAGTCCGGCACGGTGAGCCGGCTGGCCATCAACCGCATCCAGCAGGTGGAGGGCGGCGACCTCCTCGTGGAACTCGCCTGAGCCGCCCGCCGCCCGCCGCCTGCCGCGCGCCGGTCGTCCCGGTTCCCGCCGCTGGTGCTCAGCCGAGGAACTCGTCCAGCAGTGGCAGGAGCAGGGACGTCCGCCGCATCAGCGTCATGTGCGTGGTGGCGGGCAGCACGGCCGGCCGCGACCGCGGAATCAGCCGCTGCATCTCGGCGGCGTGCTCGACCCGTACGAAGTCGGTGTCGCCGATGACCAGCAGTGTGGGAGCGGTCAGCCCGCGCAGGTCGTCGGCGGTCCAGGGCAG
Source organism: Streptomyces sp. P9-A2 (assembly GCF_036634175.1). Lineage (NCBI taxonomy): Bacteria > Bacillati > Actinomycetota > Actinomycetes > Kitasatosporales > Streptomycetaceae > Streptomyces > Streptomyces sp. P9-A2. The sequence goes on along the minus strand of NZ_JAZIFX010000001.1, from coordinate 219,987 downwards.
CGGGGCGTGCGCCGCCGCGGAGCACTTGGCGAGGAGATCCTCGAAGCGCTCGGGATACGGCGCGCTCGCTGCGTACGCGTCGGCCATCTCCCGGAAGTCCGCCTCGCCGGGCAGCCGCGGTGAGCTGTGGCCGGGGGTACGGACCTCCTCATGGACGCCGTCCTGCGTGTACTGGGCGGCGGCGAGCACGAGCCGCCCCACCCGCCCGGGATGCCTGACCCCGATCTCGAGGGCGATCAGCCCGCCGAGGCTGTACCCGAGGAAATCGGCCTCTTCGACACCGATCGCGTCGAGCAGTGCCACCACGTCAAAAGCCAGATCCGGCACCCTCATGGCGCGGTCGATGTCGGCGGTGTGCCCGTGTCCCTGCAGTTCGGGAGCGACCACCGGCCGGTCGGCGGCCAGGGCGGGCAGCACGGCACCGAAGGACAGCCCGACCGTGAGGACCCCGCCGTGCAGCAGCACCAGCGGGCGCCGGGGCGCGCGGTCGACGCCGTGGACCTCGTAGTACATCTCGAGACCGTTGACCTCGGCGTAGGCGGAACCGCTTTGCACGGTCGTCACATCCGTCCCGGGAACGTTGTCGTCGTACACCAGGGAGACCGGCCCGGCCTCCGGAACTCATCGGCGACCGATGACTTCGTCCCGGACCGGGAGTCTCCCTCACGAACCGAGAGCACGCCGGCCACACCCGAGCCGTACGCCCCGTGACAGGAGACCTGCCCGCATGCCCCATCCCGAACCCACGACAGGCCGCCGTATCCGCGGGACGGCCATCTGGCCCTCGGTCCACGCGGAACGCGCGGCGCTGGCGGCCGATCTCGCCGGACTGACCGACGAGCGGTGGGTGACGCCGTCACTGTGCACCGGCCTGACCGTGCGCGAGGTGCTGGCGCACCTCACCGCGGGCGCGAGCCTGAACGGGCCGCGCTGGCTGGCCGGGGTGATCCGCTGCCGGTTCGACTTCGACAAGCAGGTGGCCATGCGGCTGGCCGAGCAGATGGGCGCGACTCCGGCCGAGACCCTCGACCGGTTCCGGCGTGCCGTCCCGAGCACGACCAAGCCCCCTTTGCCCGTCATCGCCATGCTGGGCGAGACGATCGTGCACGGAGAGGACATCCGGCGCCCGCTGGGCATCCGTCGCGACCATCCGGCCGACGTCGTCACACGGGTCGCCGAGTACTACCGGAGCACGGACCAGGTCGTCGTGGCCAAGGGCCGGATCGGCGGCCTGCGGCTCGTCGCCGACGACGGTCCCTTCACCACCGGTTCCGGACCCCTGGTGTCCGGCCCGACCGTGGCCCTGGTGATGGCCATGACGGGACGCGCGGTGTACTGCGACGACCTCACGGGCCCCGGCGTGGAACTGCTCCGCCGCCGCTGCGGCCCGGCGTGAACAGTGCTGCCCGGCCGCGCGACGCGTCCTGGACCAGGGGTTCGCTCAGCTCGACGGCGCGCAGGGCCGCCGCCAGAGCCGGTTCGTCGCCGACGTCGAGGGCCGTGTCCGTCAGCTTGATGACGTGTTCGTCGCCGTGCGCCGGCGCCCGTTCGAAGACCTCCTCGGGGGTGACAATCCCCGGCGCGGCGTACGCGACGGGGGAGCGGGGCGCGTACATCGCGGTCACCGCCGCGGACGCCGTCCAGGCGGCCCGCAGACTCGGCACCCACAGGGCACGCGGGAGCGCGGGCAGGCTGCGCAGTACGGCATTGGGGGCCGTGGCAGCGTGGACCAGCATCGTCTCCTCGCCGTGGCCATGCGTGGCGTACCGGTGGGTCGCCGCCCGCACCAGTTCGGCGAGGCGATCGCGGGCCTCGTCCGGGTCCGTGACCGCTGCCGCCCACACCGGCAGGCCGGTGACGCGCCGGAGCCGGTCGGCGAAGCCGCCGTCCTGCACGGCGATGGGCGTCACCGCGTCCATCGCCGCGGCGGCGCTGTCCGAGCCGGGCAACGAGGCGAGATCCGCGACGGGACGATGGCGGGCGGCCCAGTAGCCGAGGCCGTGCCCGAGTTCGGCCAGGCGCGGCTCGGTGGCCTCGCCGACCAGGAGCGTCCGCACGGCGTGCCCCACCCGGATCACCGGATGGGTGGAACCGCCGTACAGACCGGGCAGGAGACGGGGCCACCACTCGGTCAGCACGTCACGCCAGGGGCGTTCGGCGACCTCTCGGCCGAAATAGCCGATCCAGTCGGCGGCACGGCGGGGATCGCCGAGCGCCGAAGGCCAGTTGGCCGTCGTGACCGGCTCGCCCCCGGCCGGGAACTCCTCGAGCTTGCGTGCGTACAGGTCGAGCCAGCGGTGCACCGAACCGGCCCGCCCTCGCGCGGCCAGGGCCTCGACGGCCATCGGTGCGTGATTGGTGAGCCGTCCGAGCCGCTCCGGCCCGCAGCGGTGCAGTCGCTGGAGTGCTTCGTCGAGCATGCCCGTCGTGTCCATGGTCAGGACGGTAGGCGCGGCGCCACGGCGACGTAACAGGCCGAAGACCTAGGTCCGGAACCGGACGACTGCGTCCCTGGTACCGGTCCCACCCCTGCGCGTGGTCGATGGGGCCAGGGCAGAACGTGAGGCCACAGCAGGCCCGCGGGGGCCTTCAGCCGGCCGGTGCCGCGGCACGGCTGCGCACCGGGTGCTTGCTCAGGACCGAGACCCGGTTGAAGGCGTTCATGGTGATCGCCACCCAGATCACGGCGGAGATCTCGTCCTCCGACAGTACGGGGCGGGCTATGCGGTAGGCGGTGGTCTGCGCGTCCGCGTCCGCGGGAAGGGTGGTCGCCTCGGCCAGCGCCAGCGCGGCACGCTCGCGAGGGTCGAACAGTTCGGTGTCGCGCCAGGCGGGCAGCACGCCCAGGCGCTGTGTGGTCTCACCGGCGCGCAGCGCCCTCGTGGTGTGCAGACCGAGGCAGAACGCGCACGCGTTGAGCTGGGAGACCCGGATGTTGATCAGCTCGACGAGGATGCGGTCCAGCCCGGCGTCGGCCGCGACCTTGCGCACCGCCTCGGCCGTGGCCGACAGTGCGCGATAGGCGTCCGGGCTCTGCCGGTCGACGAACACCCGCCCGTCGGTGGTCTCAGCTGCCTGCTCGGTCACGTGAACTCCCTCGACGCGCGGTATCTGACCTCCTGTCCTATCATCAATGACTCATTTTTGATGAACGTACTTTCAGTGGCCGACCGGATGAGGCCGCGAGCCGTCACGGACGGGGCGGCGGCGAGGAAGGACCGGGAGCCTCGCCCCGGGCCGGCGACCCGTCCATCGCCGTGAGCTGCAGCCGCAGAGCCAGCCGCACGCGGGGAGAGGACAGGTCCACCGGGGCCACCTCGTCGAGCTTGCGCAGCCGGTACCGCAGAGTGTTGGGGTGGATCCGCAGCAGCCGCGCGGCGCTCTGCGGGTCACCGAAGTGGTCCAGCCAGGCCGCGAGCGTCGCGCGGTACGGCGTGCCGTGCTCCTCGTCGTGCGCGCGCAGCACGGCGAGCGGGCCGCCGAGCAGGCCCGTGTCGATCCCGACGGCCGCCGTGGCACGCTCCACGACCACGGCGTCCCAGGCGTCCTCCATCAGGACGATCCCCGTCGTGCCGTGGAGCGGGAGCCGGCCCATGATGACCAGCCGGTGGAGCTCCCCGGCCTCCGCGGTGGAACGGGGCAACCGGTCGGGGGAGTGGGCAGGGCCCCCCGCGACGGCGTACAGGCCGGCATCGCGCGAGTGGACCTCACCGAGCACATGGCGGAGCCAGTCGAGGGTGCCCGCACCGGCGTCGGCCATGCCGCCGGCCGTGACCGGCCGTCTGCCGCGCGGTCGCTCGGTGACCAGGCCGAACAGCGACCCGTCGATGTCGGTCAGCAAGGGCTCGTGCCAGCCGAAGCGGCGTACGACGGACTCCCACAGATCCAGCTGCCTGCGTACGTCGCCGGCCTCGTAGGGCGACCCGAAGGCCACCACCCGCCAGGGGCCCGCCGGCAGGGCAGGCAGCGTGCCGGGTCCGGGAAGCGCGCCCGGGCCCGGTGCGGCTCCCTCGCGCAGGGCCGCCCGCAGCCGGCCGGTCGACACCCGCCGTGCGATACCCGCCTCGGCGCGCAGCCGCAGCAGATGCAGGGCGAGGACCGAGGCCACCTCGCCGAGCTCCCGGATGCGCTCCTCCGGGACCGGAGGGCCGACCACCGCCCAGATCGAGCCGAGCCACTCGCCGCCGGCCCGCACCGGGATGATCAGCCGGGGCAGCGTGCCGTCGGGGCCCGCCGGGGTCCAGATGGGGTCGCTGGAGCGGGCGAGCCTGCGGAAGACACCGCCGGCCCGGAAATGGGTGAGGGTCTCCGGCGGGACGCGTCGTCCCACGATGGTGGAGACCCTCGCCGGATCGGTGGTGTCCTGCCGTGCGGAGTACGCGAGAACCCGGGACTGCGCGTCCTCCACCGTCACGGGCGCGTCGATGATCTCGGCAGCCGCGTCGGCCAGCGCGAACAGGTCGACGTGCGGTCCGGGCGTACCGAGGCGACCGGTGTCGGGCGCGGCGGCCCGGTCGATGACACCTCGCAGCAGCCAGACGACATGCGCCCATGAGGTGTGCGGCTGCAGTTCGACCAGGGCGGGGCCCGCCAGCTCGCGAGTGGCGCGGGCCACCTGGGGATCGCCGGCGAAGGGGCTCTTGAGAACGACGCCCCCGGCCGCCGCCCGTGCGGCCCGCTCCAGCAGAGCGAGGGCCTCCGCCCGGTCGGTCACGCCCACCCCCAGGACGAGTTCCCCCGGCTGCCCCCCGGCGTCGCCGGGCTCGGCCAGGGCGATGTCGTGCACTTCGGCGTCCCTGGCCGCCACGACCGTACGGAGGAAGCCGGCGCCCAGGGAGTCCACGAGATCGGTAACCGTGATCATCACTGGTACCCCGTGGTGGGAGAGGAACGGCTCATGCGCAGGGTCATGCCCCCATTGTGACTCCCGTGCGCAGTGCCCTGAGCATCATCGATCCGCCTTTCATTGGCCGCGCAGCACAAAGACAACCGGGCGGACCGGGCTCACCATCGGAGACATCACCGCCTTGGAGAAGAGGTTTCGCATGGCCCGCACGCCCTCGCCCGCACACTCCGACCCCCGCTCCGTCGCCGTCGTCGGCGCCGGCATGGTCGGACTGTCCACCGCCTGGTTCCTGCAGGAGCGAGGGGTCGACGTCACCGTGTACGACCGCGCGGGAGTGGCCGCCGGATCGTCCTGGGGCAACGCCGGATGGCTCACCCCCGGACTGGCGACACCGTTGCCCGAACCCGCGGTCCTCAGCTACGGCCTGCGAGCGGTGCTCAGCCCGTCCTCCCCGGTCTACGTCCCGCCCAGCGCGAACCCCGGCCTGCTCAGGTTCCTGGCAGGATTCGCCCGCAACAGCACCGCGACACGGTGGCTGCGCGCGATGCGCGCGCTCGTCCCCATCAACGGCCTGTCGCTGTCCTCCTTCGACCTGCTGGCCGAAGGAGGCGTCGAGGCGCGCACCCTCGACGCCAAGTCCTTCCTCGCGGCCTACCGCACGGCCGGGGAGCGCCGGGTTCTGCTGGAGGAACTCGAACAGATCCACGCCGCGGGCCAGAGCATGGAGTTCGACATCCTCGACGGAGACGAGGCCCGGGGGGTCGAGCCGTCCCTCTCGGACGAGATCGGCGCGGCGATCCGGCTGCACGGTCAGCGCTACATCGACCCGGGACACTTCGTGCACTCCCTGGCCGACGCGGTCCGTGCCCGGGGCGGGGAGATCCGGGAGAACACGGAGGTCACCGATGTGCGGGACGCGGCCACCGGTGTCACCGTCCTGACCGGTGACGGCCAGAACCGACGCTTCGACGCGGTGGTCCTGGCCACCGGAGCCTGGCTCGGCCGGCACGCCAAAAAGTTCGGCGTCCGCTCCCTCGTACAGGCCGGCCGGGGGTACAGCTTCAGCGTCCCGGTCGAGCACGTGCCGTCCGGACCGGTCTACTTCCCCGGACAGCGCGTCGCCTGCACGCCGCTCGGCGACCGGCTGCGCGTCGCCGGAATGATGGAGTTCCGCAAGCCGGAAGCGCCCCTGGACGCCCGGCGGATCAACGCCATCGCCGAGGCGGCCCGCCCGCTGCTGCGCGGGGCCGACCTGGACGCCCGCAAGGACGAGTGGGTCGGCTCACGCCCGTGCACGACCGACGGACTTCCCCTGATCGGCCGCACCCGCTCACCCCGGGTCTTCGCCGCGGGCGGCCACGGCATGTGGGGCATCACCCTCGGCCCGGCCACCGGACTGCTGCTCGCCGAGACGATGGTCACCGGCGAACGCCCCGCGCAGCTCGCGCCGTTCGACCCGCTGCGCTGACCGGCCGCGGCCCGGTGCGACCCTGGCGTCGTCCCTACCGGGGCGGTGCCGGGGTGGCATGGGTCCGGTACAGGGCCTGTACGTCGAGCTCCAGCCGGACGGTGGGCCCGACCACGGCGATGCCGCGGGTGAGCCTGGTACATGAGGAGATGAACCAGTTTGAGAGGCACCGCTCTGCGGTAACGCTTTGACGAACAGTGCGGGGCGTATCACAAAGTTCATGCGGCACTCGCGGTATCGGCGCACATCGTGCACGACGTGCGCACACACCACCGGACGCGCGAGGTGCCGCACCGGCGCGCAGCCGTCCCGCCGTGCGGCGCCGCGTCGGAAGGCGGTGCCCGAACCGATGAGTTCTCGCGCGCCACACTGTCCAAGGAGGTGGAGAACAGTGAGGGACCGCGAGGGGCGCCGTCCCGTCGAGGAGAGGACCGGTGCGCGATGAAGCTGACGCTGACGCAGTTCCTGACGCTGGACGGCGTCTACCAGGGCCCGGGGTCACCGGACGAGGACACCGGCGACGGATTCACCCGGGGCGGCTGGTTCGTGCCGTACCTGGACGGGGCCTTCGAACAGCTGGCCGCCACCTGGCTCGGCAGGGCGGACGCCCTGCTGCTGGGTCGCCGTACGTACGTGAACTTCGCGCGGGACTGGCCGAAGATGACCGACCCGCCCTTCGGCCCCCTCATGAACGGTCTGCCGAAGTACGTGGCCTCCCACACCCTGACCGAGGCCGACTGGAACCCGAGCACTATCCTTGCCGGCGACGTCCCCGCGCAGGTCGCCGACCTGAAGCGGCGGCCGGGCCGTGAGCTGCAGCTCCACGGCAGCGCCCGGCTGTCCCAGTCCCTGCTGGCCGCCGGCCTGATCGACGAACTGCGCCTGGTGATCGCCCCCGTGCTGGTCGGCACCGGCCGCCGTCTCTTCCCGGCCGGCACCGCCCCGACCGGCCTGCGCCTCGTCCGACACGAGACGACACCACGCGGCCTGGCGGTCCACACCTACGAAACAACGGGACCACCCGAGTACGGGACGTACGGCGCCGACACGTAGGGGTTGTGCACCGGCAGTCCCGCACGGCTGCCCGGCCCGTGCGGGACGGGAAGTGTCCTCGCCCCTTTGGAGCCCGGACCGGTGCGAGGCACCGGCCGGACGGGGCGAGGACGACTTCGTGCGTTCCTCGATGTACTGGAGCGGGCCGAGGCGTACCGGGTCAGCTCTCCCAGCGGTACTCGATGATCGCGCCCGGGTTCTCCAGCGGGTCGGTCGACGGAGCGCCCCGCTGGTCGCGGACGGGGCCCGCGGAGTCGGTCGCGGCGAAGAGGGACCTGCCGTCGGCGCTGAACTCCGTGTCACGGAAGCGGTTCTCCTCCGTGATGAGCTTGGTGACGTTGCTGACGTCCCGGCCGTCCGGCGTGAGGTCGACGCGGTAGACGGTGCCGTCCTTGAGGGTGGTCATCACCAGGGAGTCGTTCCAGCCGGGGAGGCCCTCTCCGGTGGCCCCGGCGGACTTCCTGGATGTCCCGTAGTGCTCGAAGCTGGAGGGCGCGATGGTGGGCCAGCACACCGACCACATCTCGCCCTGGGCGCATGTGGGGTTCTGGAACCGGAAGTCCGAGCCCACGGTGCCGAAGGTGTGGATCGGGTCCATGAAGGGCCGGGCGAAGTCGCTCTCCTCCTGCACGGGGACCGTCGCGGGGATCTCGAAGTTGCTGAAGGTCAGCTCGTCGCACGGCGTCGGCCAGGAGGCGGACCAGTTGGCGTAGACGTAGGCCTTGTCGTCGCGGTACCCCGAGACGTTCGGCCAGCCGTAGTTGGTGCCCTTGGTCAGGATGTTGATCTCGTCGTCGGTCTTCGGGCCCTGCTCGTTCGAGTAGAGCGTGCCGTCGGGGCCGAAGGCCAGGCCCTGCGCGTTGCGGTGCCCGTAGGTGTAGACGTGGCTGCGCACGCCGTCGAGGACCGGGTTGTCCGAGGGGATGGAGCCGTCGGTGTCCAGCCGCAGGGTCTTGCCCTGGTAGGCGATCCAGTCCAGACCCTCGACCTCGTGGGCGGTGGGCAGCCGCATGGTGTAGCTGGGCCTGCAGGTGCTGCCGAACTGGTTCACGCCCTGGTCACCGATGGTGTAGTACAGCTTGCCGTCCGGTCCCAGGCGCAGCCGCGCCGACTGGTGGTCGTTGCCGGACGGCATGCCGGCGATGACGGCCTTCGGGCTGTGCAGCCGCTGCCGGCCGGCGTCGTAGGTGTAGCGCTCGATCTTCGTGCGGGCCTGCACGCCCGGGGTGGAGTCGATGTCGTAGCTGTAGGCGACGTACGCGTACAGCGCGCCGGACTCGTGCTCCTCCAGGGCGAGGCCGAGCACGCCGTCCTGCCCGCCCTCGCTGTGAACGGCCTCCGGCAGGCTGAGCAGGGTGGTCTTGACGCCGGTCTTCGGGTCGACGCGGGTGACCTTCTTGCCGGTCTTCTCGGTGACCCACAGGGCTCCGTCGGGGGCCCGGACGATCTCGTAGGGGTCGTTCAGCCCGGTGGCCACGACCCGCTTGGTGAACGTCCCCGAGGCGGGTGACACAGGCGGCGCGGTGGTGTGGGACGGAGGGGTCGCGGCGTCCGTGTTCCCGTTCGCGGCGGGGTCTCCGCCCGTGACAGCGGCGCCGGACAGAGATGCGCCGAGGGCCAGGACGAGCGCAGTCGTCACCGGCCCGCGCAGTATGTGGTGCATGTGGTTCCTTCCGGTGGGCCACCCCCCGCGTTCGAAGCATCACGTTCCGCTTACGTTTTGGCGCTCCGGGTGCCGCTTTGTTGCGCCGTTCGGGTGAGGGGGAGGCTGCGGCCGGGACGCGGACCCGCCCGGACGCCACCCCGCTCGACGGTGGGCCGAGCAGCTTCAAATGCCCCTGGCAGGAGATGAGTCGGGACTTCCTCGGCTGCCGACGGGCGGCATGCTGTTCCCAGGTGTTCCGTACGGTGGGACCGGTCGGGGCCGCCGCGATCAGGCGCCCACCGAACCCGACCGGCATGGCACCGTGGAGTGTCCCCACCGTACGGTTCACCCGAATGGCTACACTTCACCGGCAGTGCCGTACCGCCCCGCCCCTCGGCGGGTGAGCCGGGCGCTGTTCCCGGCGACCCCCGGGTGTTTCGATCCGTCAGCTTCTTTCTGTGAGCCAGGTACTCCGCATGGCAGCCAACCGCACGGCCAAGAGCATTGCCACGCGTCAGCGTTTCGTCGACGAGGCTCTGCGCCTCTTCAAGGAACGGGGCTACGGGAGCACGTCCATGGCCCAGATCGCGGCCGCGGCCGGCAGCAGCCGGGCCAACCTGTACCTGTACTTCAACAGCAAGTCCCAGATCATCAGGGCCCGCATGACCGAGATCGAGGCCGAGGTCGCCGAGCTCTACGAAGTGCTGGACGGGATGCCGGGGCACACCCCCGAGGCCCTGCGGGAGTGGCTGGGGACCGCCCGCGGGATGTGGCTGCGCTACGCCACGGAGTTCGAGGCCGTCGACCAGGCCATGGCCATCGACCAAGAGGTGCTCGAGGAGTGGCTGGGCCTGATCCAGCGTGTCTCGTCGGCCCACGCCGCGCTCCATCTCGACGGTGGGACGGAGGATGAGCGGACGGAACGCGAAGTGCACATGGCCACGCTCATGATGAGCCTGGAGCGCAACTTCTACTTCCTGTACATCCGCGGCCACAAGGAGCGGGAGGAACTGATCCTCACCTCGCTGGCCCGGCAATGGGCCCAGCTGTTCGACGACTGAGACGGCCGGCCAGGCCGGGGCGGCCGGGGCGGCCGACATGACTCCGTCGGGAAACCCGGGTCACGGGTTTCCCGACGGAGCGGCGGGAGGAAGCGGGCGGCGCCGCCGGAGTCAGCCGCCGAGCACCAGCCGCGGGCACCCGGCCTCGGCCCGGGACACGCAGATCAGCATGGTCTCGTTGGTCTCCTGTTCCGACGCGGTGAGGATCGAGTCCCGGTGGTCGGCGCGGCCGGAGACGATGCGCGTCTCGCAGGTGCCGCACGTCCCGGTCTTGCACGAGGACACCGTCGGCAGCCCGGCCTTCTCCGCGGCCTGAAGGATCGTCTCGTCCGCGCCGACCTCGACGACCGTCCCCGACTCCGCGAACTCCACCTGGAACGGAGTGTCGGGAAGGGTGCGTTCCACGGGCTTGGGAGCGAACCGCTCCATGCGCAGGGAGTTCTTCGGCCAGTGGGCGGTGTTCTCCTCGACGGCGCGCAACAGGGGCTCGGGCCCGCACGCGTAGACGAGCGTGTCGTCACGCACCTCACCGAGCAGACCGGCCAGGTCGATCAGCCCGTCCCGGTCCTGCGGGACCAGCGTGACCCGGCCGCCGTGGGCGGCCAGCTCGTCGCAGAAGGCCATCGACGTGCGGGTGCGCCCGCCGTAGACGAGGTCCCACTCGGCCCCGGCACGCTCGGCCTCCCTGATCATGGGCAGGACCGGGGTGATGCCGATGCCCCCGGCGACGAAGAGATAGCGGGGCGAGGGCAGGAGCCGGAAGTTGTTGCGCGGCCAGGACACGGTGACCCGGGACCCGGCGGTCAGCGCGTCGTGCACCGCCGCCGACCCGCCCCGGCCGGCCTCCTCCCGCAGCACACCGATGCGGTACGTGGTGCGGTCCTCGGGGTCGGAGGCCAGCGAGTACTGGCGCACCCACGGCTCGTCCTCCCCGTTGTCCCCACTGTCCCCCCGGGGTACATGGACGTCGATGTGGGCGCCGGCCTTCCACGGCGGCAGGTCCCCGCCGTCCGGGTGGCTCAGGGTCAGGGCGACGACGCCGTCCGACGCCTCGGTGCGTTCCATCACCTCCAGGTCGAGCGTGCGCACGGTGCGCGTCCGGGACCGCTCGACGTCCGCGACGTCCCAGTGCACGTGCAGCGAACGGCGTACCGGGAGCAGGGCCATGCGCAGGAAGTCCAGCTCGTCGGTGTCGTCGGGACGCAGCGACGGCAGCCGTTCGAAGAGCACCCGCAGCCCTGTCGCCCCCTGGACCCGGGCGAGCGGATTGCCCAGGCAGGTGTGCCGTCCGGCGGTGAAGGCCAGGTGATCCTCGGGGTCGGGGCGGTGGATGTCGAACTCGAAGGGACGGTCGACGTGCAGGGGGTCGGTGTTGGCCGAGGCCAGCGCGACCCACACCATGTCACCGGCCGAGATCTTCACGCCCGACAGCTCCACGTCGCGTGTCACCCGGCGGGAGGTGAACGTCGAGGACGGGCGGCGCCGCACCGTCTCCTCGAAGACCCGGGGCCACAGCTCCGGTTCGGCGAGCGCGTCCTGCAACGCCTGGGGGTTCTGGGAAAGGAAGATCACCGCGTTGGTCATCGCCTGGGCGGTGGTGTCCGTGCCGGCCGCGGCGAACTCGGAGACATGCAGGGCGATCTGCGGCGTGGGCAGCGCGTACGAGCCGTCCTTCGCCCTGGCCGACGCCATCACGGAGATGATGTCGTCCGCGTCGGAGTCGCGTCGTTCGTCCACGATGGCACGCAGCGTCAGGTTGGCCTCGACGAAGCGGTCCCACACCTCACTGCGCCCCGGCTCGGGCAGCGGCTCGTGCGCGGACGACAGCACGGCGAACAGGTCGTCGCGCAACTGCCGCAGCATCGCCTCGTGCTCGTAGCCGAGACCCAGCAGCGCCATGATCGTCTGGGTCGTCAGCTCCAGCGAGTACTCCTCGAGCAGATTCGCCGAACCCCGGTTCTCGAACCGGTCGATGATGCGGTGCGCCCTGGCCTCGATCTCCGGCTGCAGCCGGTCCATGCGCTCCTTGACGAAGCCCCGCTGGGCCACGGAACGAGCATCCGTGTGGCCGGGCGGGTCCTGCCCCACGATCATCTTCGACACGAGATCCGGCGGGTAGATCCCGTGGTGCTTCTCCGGCACGTCCGCGGCCGAGTTCGCTGCCGAGGAGTAGGTCCGCCAGTCCGAGAGAACGGTGAGACAGTCGTCCCGCCGCGTCACGATCCACGCGTTGAGGTGCGGGTACCAGAACACCGGCGAGGTGTCCCGGACCGTGGCCAGGTGACCGGCCGGGTCGCGGTAGTAGTCGTCGCCCATCGCGTCGAAACCGTGGGCGACGGGGCAGCGGCCCACCGGGCGGGCCTCTTCCTGCAGTGACGTCATGGCCTGGTCCTTTCGCTGGTCAGACGCTGGTTGCCGCGGAGGCGGCGATCGACGAGAGCTTCTGGAACCGGGCGACGTTGTCCCCCTCGTCCATCACCCCGGAGGAGAGGAAACAGAAGGACATGCCCGAGGCGGGGTCCACCCACAGCAGGGAGGAACCGGCCCCGTACGAGCCGAAGGTGCCCGGGGAGACGAAGGGGCCGAAGAAACGCGCGTGCGTCCCCGTGCCGGCAAGGGCCATGCCCAGGCCCATGTTCCCCGGCGGGAGGTCCCACTTGCGGGCGGCGGCGACCATCCCGTACAGGTCGTTGATCTGGTCGCCGGTCTGGTTGGTCACGGCGAAGTCCAGCACCGACTCCCCGATGAGCTGCTCCCCGGAAGCGGTGCGCCCCTTGTTGCGCAGCATTTCGGTGAACGCGAAGACGTCGTCGATGGTGGACACCGCGCCGACCCACGGCATCTCGGCGTCCTCGCGGTCGATGACGTCGTTGAGGCACTCGATGTCCTCGGGCTTGAGCCAGGAGTCGTTGGCGACGATGACCTTCAGCGGCACGCCCTGGTCACGCCATTTCTCGGGCATCCCGAACCGGGTGTGTGCCATGCCGACGGGGTCGAAGACCTTCTCCCGCATGAGCTCCCGGAACGAGTCGGCACCGTAGGCGCGCCGGGCCATCTCGCCCATGAGCGCGTGGTTGATGGCCGCCGAGTAGTTCAGGTTCGTGCCCGGCTCGTGCACGACGTCGACGCCGGCCAGTGCCTCGATGACATCGGCGAGCACGGCGAAGCCCTCAGGGCCCAGGCCCGGGTTGGGCGTGGCGGGCATGCCGGCCCGGTGCGTGAGCAGATGGGCGAGGTTGATCCGGTCCTTGCGCGCCGCACGGAACGGCTCGGTGCCGAAGAACTCGGGAATGAGGTCGACGACACGCGTGGAGAGCATCAGCCTGCCCTCGCTGAGCGCCCGGAAGACCAGAGCGTTGGTGAAGCCCTTGGACATGGACAGGATGCGGTAGACGTCGTCGCGCCGGGTCGGGCGGCCGGTGTCGACATCGGCCAGACCGTAGGTGCCCCGCAGGGCGACCCGGCCGTGGCGGGCCACGATGATGTTCGCCCCGTGGTAGGCGCCGTCCGCGATGTCCGCGCGGATGGTGTGGTCCAGGACCTCGAGGAGGCGGCGTTCGACGCCGGGCGTCCCGGTGAGGGCGACAGTGGGTTCAGGGGCCTCGGTGTGCTGCACTGGTTCTTCTCCGTCCGGTGTGCTGAGGGTGTCGGCGAGGCGCGTCAGAGCATGAGGGCGCCGCCGGAGGGCGCCAGCGTCTGGCCGGTGTAGTGCCCCGCCGCGTCCGAGGCGAGGAAGAGAACCGTGCGGCCGATCTCGTCGGGCTCCGCCAGCCGCTTCAGCGGCTGGAGGGAGAGCAGCGCCTGGACGTGGTCGTCGCCGGACGCCGTGAGCATGGGGGTCCTGATGCCGGCCGGGGCCAGGGCGTTGACCCGGATGTCGAACGGGGCGAGTTCGGCCGCGACCGCCTTGGTGAGGCCCACGACCGCGGCCTTGGACGCCGGGTAGTAGGCGGGCATCGGCAGACCGATGAGCCCTGCCACGGAGGCGAAGTTGATGATCGAACCGCTGCCGCTCTCCTTCAGCAGCGGCACGGCGGCACGGATCGCGTAGAAGGTGCCGTTGAGGTTGATCGCGACGACCCGGTCGAAGTCCTCGTCGGAGATGCCGCCCAGGAACTCCGGGTGGTAGGTCTCACCGGTCTTGGAGGACTCGGTCATCCGGTGGTTGATCCCGTCCACCCACGCCTGCTTCTCCTTGTTCGGCGTGGCGACACCGGCGGCGTTCACGAGGATGTGCAGCCGGCCGTGGTCCTCCCGGACCCGGTCGAAGACCCGGTTCACCGCGGCGGAGTCGGACACGTCCGCGGCATGGCCCCGAACCCGCTCCAGGCCGTCGAAGGCGCGGTCGAGATTCTCCTGCCTCAGATCCATTCCGTAGACCGTGGCGCCGGCTCCCGCCAGGGCCTTCACGGCGGCCAGGCCCATGCCCGATGCCGCACCGGTCACGACCGCGATCCTGCCGTCGAGTTCCATAGTCGATCCCCTCGTCGTTGAGGTGTGGACCTGCCGCGTCACGGCAAGTTCTGCCTTCCAGCGGGTGAAGTCCGGCCAACCTAACCAAAAATTTGACACCTGTCTAGGTTTGGTTTCCGGGACGGACGGACGGACGCCGGATCTCCACTGGTCCGAAGCGGAGGTCTGCTACGCCGAGGGCGAAGGCCGACCCGCAGCAGGACACCGCCGCCCCCGCTGTGAGCAGGGACGGCGGTGTCGTCGGGAGGAGAGGACGAGGGATCGCCGGGAGGGTCAGGCGGCCCGCACCACCCGGAAGGTCAGGCACACGAGGGGAGTGCCGTCCTCCACCGGGGTGCCCTCGCGCTCCCAGAAGCGGCGATGGCCGGCCCGCCAGTCCTCGAGGGAAGCGTCGCCCTCGCCCTCGGCGGCGGCGTGCTCCCATGTGACCTCCGCGAAGGACGTCAGATCCACACCGGTGATCTCGATCGTGGCGACGGCACGGCCGTCGTCGTCCAGCAGGGCCAGCCGCTCACCGACGAACTCCAGCCCCTCGGTCTCCTCGACGTACTCGGCCAGCAGGCCGGTCGTGGCGGTCTTCCGTCCGGCCAGAACGAGAGAGTTCAGCTCATCACGCAGTCCGTCCGGGGTGCCGAGTTCCAGTGCGCGCATACCGCCGACCCGTGGCCACATGTTCCTTACCGCCCTGCTCCGTCAGCCGTGTGAAACACGGATCGCTCTTCGGCCGGCCATTATGGGCCGGGCCCGCGACGGCCGATCCGTCTCCACCGGACGGAAGAGGTCCCTGGCCCGGCGGCCCGGACGGACGCAGAATGTCGACCATGTCATCCTCGCGCGTCCACAGTCGTACGCAGATCGGCATCGTCGGTGCCGGCCCCGCCGGGCTCATGCTCTCCCATCTGCTCGCCCGTGCCGAGATCGACTCCGTAGCGGTCGATCTGCGCAGCCGCCGCGAGATCGAGGAGACCCACCGCGCCGGGATCCTCGAGCAGGACTCGGTCGACCTGCTGGCCGGCACCGGCGTCGGTGACCGGGTGCACCGCGACGGCCACCGCCACGACGGGATAGAACTGGCCTTCAAAGGAGGCGCCCACCGGATCGACTTCCAGGGCCTGGTCGGCGCCTCGACCCAGCTCTACCCCCAGACGGACGTCTTCATCGACCTCGCCGACGCCCGCGAGCGCGACGGCGGCGACGTCCGGTTCGGCGTCACCGGGGTGTCGGTGGACGGCCTCACCTCCGACACCCCGGCCATGCGGTTCACCGACGCCGACGGCACCGCCCACGAGATACGTGCGGACTTCCTGGTGGGCGCCGACGGGTCACGCAGCCTGTGCCGTCGCGAGGTGCCACAGGCCCGGCGCACGCAGTACTTCCGCGAGTATCCGTTCGCCTGGTTCGGCATCCTCGCCGAGGCGCCGCCCAGTGCTCCGGAGCTGATCTACAACCACTCGCCGCGCGGCTTCGCGCTGATCAGCCGGCGCACCGAGACCGTCCAGCGGATGTACTTCCAGTGCGACCCCGCCGAGGACGCCGCCGCCTGGTCCGACGACCGGATCTGGGAGGAACTGCAGTCCCGTGTGGGAGCCAACGGGCACACCCTCAAGGAGGGGCCGATCACCTCGAGGACGGTGCTTCCGTTCCGCAGCTTCGTCCAGGAGCCGATGCACCACGGGCGGCTGGTGCTGGCCGGCGATGCCGCGCACACGGTGCCGCCGACCGGCGCCAAGGGTCTCAACCTGGCGCTCGCCGATGTGCGGGTCCTGGCCGAGGAACTCGAGCGAGCGGTCGCGAGCGGTGACACCGCCCCACTGGGGACCTACAGCGAACGGGCGCTCGGCCGGGTCTGGAAGGCCCAGCACTTCTCGTACTGGATGACCACCATGCTGCACACCCTGCCGGAAGCCACCCCCTTCGACATACGGCGCCAGGAGGGCGAGCTGGCCGCGGTGACCGGCTCGACCGCGGGCTCGACCTACCTCGCCGAGGCCTACACGGGCTGGCCGGAAGGGCGATGACCAAGGCGCCGTCCCGCCGGGAACCGGCCACCGACCGGCTCGGGGAGGACGCCCCCGGCCCCCTCCCCGGCCGGGCGGACGCACCCGGCACCGTGGGCTTCGGGCCCGAGGACGACGCCGTACGGCGACCGGCCGTCGACCACCTTCCTGGACGGAGCGACGACGGCCACCACACCTGCTCTCCTACGGACCCGCCGCCGCGCTGTGCGATCCGCGCTCCGAAGCCGACCACGACGTCGTGCCGCCCGCGGTCCTCCTCCACGGCGCCGGCCGGCCCAGGGGGCCCGAGGACGAGGTGCCCCGGAGGCGGACATGCGGATCGCCCGTGAGGAGTTCCGTCGAGGGCCTGGCCCGATACGCCGCCTTCAAGTCGATCCGCCGTCGCACCGGCTGACACCTGGCCGCGGCGGCCCGTGACGGGGGCACCAGCCGGTCGGCGAAACGGTAAAAAGGGCAACGGGCCTGCTGTACAAGCTGGTTGGGGATGATTCAGTGCTGCCGCAGGGGTGCTGATCAACGCTGGAACGCGGTGGAATGGAGGTGCCGGGGAGGGCGGGGACGCCTTGGAGAGCCGGCCTGTGGAGGAAGCGGGAGCCGCGCGCGGCACTCCCGCCTGCCGGACGAGCCGTGACACGCCCGTCCCGCCCCGTACGACGATCGTCACCTGGGGGACCGATGACCTTTCCGCCGCCGCCCACCGGACCGGACGACGACCCGTCCGCGCCACCTGTGCCGACCGACCCCTTCGCACCACCTGTGCCGACCGACCCCTCCGCACCACCGAAGCCGACCGAACCGCCCGCGCCGTCGATTCCGACCCGGCCGCCCGCACCTCCGCACAGCCCCGGGGCCCCGCAGGATCTGCCGGGCCCGCCCGCCCACGACCCGCCGTCGCAGGGAGCGTCGTTCCAGGATCCGGTGCGGCACGATCCGCTCGCGGTCGCTCTCGGCAACGCGTCCCTCCTGGGGGTGGGCTATCTGCTGATGCGCCGCCATGGATTGTTCTGGACCGCCGCGGTGGTCACCCTCGCGCTGGTCTGGACGACGGCCGCGACCGCCGATACCTGGAGCGAGGTGCTCCTGCTGCTGTGGTGGGCGGCGGTCGTGGCGCACGGATGGCTGCTCGCCCGGCGTCGGAGGGGCAGCCCGCGGACGGCGCAGCGCCTGGTCGCGCTCGGCCTCTCCGTCGCGGTGCTGCTGGGGGTGGGGCTGCTGCGGTTCGACGCCCACGGCATCGAGGACGACATCGCCCGGGCACGCGCGGACGGTGACTGCGGGGCGGTGACCAAGGCCCAGGAACGGGTGTGGGCGGGGCACAGGCTCGCCGCGGCCCCGGTGGCCGCACGCGGCGACACGGCGGTCGACACCTGTGAGCGACTGGAAACGGCGCAAACCCGGCTGGCCGCCGGACTGAACGGCGACCAGGACGACCTGACCTCGGGCTTCCGCCTGCTGGCCTCGATCCTGAAGGAGGACTCCCGCAACGACGCCACGGTCGGGGCCTCCCTGGACCGTTTCCTGGACGGGCTGCCCACCGACGACGCCTGCGAGACGGTCCGGATCACGGACTGGCTCGGAGACCGGGAGTCCGAGCCGGGTCAGCAGGTCCTGGACCGTTCCTCCGAGACCGCCGACCGGCTCGCTCCGGCCGCACTGATGGGCTGCGGCGACGCCCTGATGGGCACGCAGGAGTGGTCGCAGGCGGAGTCCCGCTACCAGCGGCTGCTGGACGAGTACCCCGGCGACAGCCATGAGGGCCGGGCCCGCAAGGCGATCAGGAAGGCCGTGCTGGCCCTGCAACTGGACGAGGTGCAGGAGTTGGTGCGCGAGAACCGCTACTGCGAGGATCCGGCGAAGTACGAGGGGGCTCCCGCCCGCCGCGCGGGCTCCGGCCGGTCCCTGTTCCTGGGAGACAGCGAGCACTCGGGCAAGCTTCCCGGCGCCTGGCGGACCACCGACGCGGCGAAGGCCTCACTGGTGGTGTGCGTGGGCCAACAGGGCTTCGGGAGCGCCGTCCGCACCTGCCCCTACCGCAGCGAGACCAGCGGGCGGATCACCGACGTCACGTTCCGCAGGATCTCGCTCCCGGTGAAGGTGTACGCGCTGCGCACCGGCAAGCGCGTCGTCGACCGCACGGTGCAGATCAGCGGCTCCACCTGCCCGTCGCTCTTCTTCACCTACGGCGTCATCCCCTCGGACAAGTACGTCACGCCGTCGAAGTCCGACATCCGCAACGCGTTCTCCTCCGCCCTCGGACGATGACCCCGGCCGCCCTGGCCCTCGGCGCCGGACGCCCGGCTGTCAGTGCCCGGTGCGAGACTGCGGGGCATGACGGAACCGAACCCGAAAGCGGACCTGACCCGGTATCTGCAGGACGCCAGGGAAGCCCTGGTGTGGAAACTCGAAGGGCTCCCGGAGTACGACGTCCGCCGCCCGCTGACGCCCACCGGTACCAACCTGCTGGGGCTGGTCAAGCACGCCGCCGGAGTGGAACTGGGTTACTTCGGCGACGTGTTCGGCCGGCCGTTCTTCCATCAGGATCCGCCGTCCTGGTGGTACACGCAGGACGCCGAACCCAACGCGGACATGTGGGCCACCGCGGACGAGTCGCGCGAGGAGATCGTCGCGCTCTACCACCGTGCCTGGGAGCACGCGGACAGCACGTTCGCGGCACTCGCGCTCGACACCGTCGGCCATGTCCCGTGGTGGCCGAAGGAGCGGAGCGAGACCACACTGCACCACCTCCTGGTGCGCGTGATCGCCGACACCCACCGGCACGCCGGCCACGCGGACATCCTGCGGGAGCTCATCGACGGGGCCGTCGGCTGGGGGAAGGGAGCGAGCGCCCTGCCGTCCGATGACGCTGCCTGGTGGGAGGCCCACCGAGACCGGCTGGAGCAGGCGGCGAGGGAGGCCGGCAACCGCTGACCGGCCGGGGAGTGAGGTCCTGCGGGCGGTGCCGGCACGACTGCGGATTCCCGTGGCACTGCTCAGCCGCAGCGGCGGCGGCGGCGCCCAGGTCGCCATCGGCGAACTGCACCGCTCCCACTGCACCGCTCCCACTGCACCGCTCCCACTGCACCGCTCCCACTGCACCGCTCCCACTACGCCTCGACGAGGCGGACGGCGAACGCGCGGTCGATCATCCCGGCAGTCTCCCACCCGGGGAGGCCGCAGCCGGTGCTTCATGGCCGCGGCCGGCCGGCATGGAAACGTAGCGGCGAGAAGGGGCACCCACGGGCGTCAGCGCGGTTGCCGCAGCCCGGTGATCAGGAGGTCGACCAGCGGGCGTGCGTCGTAGCGGGGATCGCTGTCCGCGCCGATGCAGAGGTTCCCCACGCCGCGCATGAGCGCGTAGGCCTCCACGTCGGGGCGGATCTCACCGGCCGCGGCCGCGGTGGCGAGCAGTTGGGAACACACGGGCACGAGCCGGTCGAGGAAGTAGGCGTGCAGCGTCTCGAAGCCGGCGTTGTCGGACTGCAGCACACCGGCGAGTCCGTGCTTGGTGACCAGGAAGTCGACGAAGAGACCGATCCATTCCCGCAGCGCCGCGTACGGCGTCGCGCTGCTCTCCAGGAGGGCCGGGCCGGCCTCGGCGCAGGCCTCGACCTGGTGCCGGTAGACGGCGATGATGAGATCCGCCCGGGTCGGGAAGTGGCGGTAGATCGTGCCCACCCCGACACCGGCCTCGGCCGCGATGTCGCGCACCGGCGCATCCACGCCCGACGTGACGAAGACGGTGGCCGCCGCGTCGAGCAGCGCCTTCTCGTTGCGCCGGGCGTCCGTCCGCTTGGGCCGGCCCGCGCGCCCCGCTTCCTCGCTGTCCCTGCCGTCGGTGTCGCTCACCGTGTCGCTCCCTCCGCCGCCGGACCTGCTGCACGGAACGTGGTTCCGTACCCTCATTCCGGAGCGGAGTTCCGTTTGGTTCATGATGTCAGAGCGCGGACCGGGCGGCGACGGCCGGGCGGACCGGCTGTGCGGCTGTGGGCTCAGGGCCGGGTCGTGCGCAGCGTCGCCCATACGGTCCGGCCGTCCCCGTATTCGGTGACCTCCACCCCCCAGCGTTCCGACATCGCCTTGACCAGCAGCAGCCCGCGTCCTGCCTCGTCCCGGGCATCGGCCCGTCGCGTCCGGGGCACGGACGGACCGCTGCCGTCGTCCGTGACCTGGATCAGCACCAGGTCCGGTGTGGCTCCCAGGGTGCAGGCGACTCTCCGGCTGCTCGTGTGGAGGACGGCGTTGGTGAGAAGCTCGCTCACCACAAGGGCCGCTGTGTCGCAGGTGTCCGGGACGACACCCCAGACGTCGAGCTGCTCCGTCACGAGGTGACGGGCCCTCCCGACGGTTCTGCGGTCGGAGGGCAGGAAGTAGGCGGCTCGGCAGGCGGCGCCGCCGAGGTCGGGGGGAGGGGTGCCACCGGCCGTGGGGGTGGCGTCGGTTAAGGCCACGAACGATTCCTAACGTGGGGGAACACCGGATGCCGTGAGCTGGGGGAGCGGTCATGACAGGTGTCCACGTGGCCAGGCGTAGCCGGCGCCTGGCGTGCGGTCCGGGGAAACCTGGTCACCCCGTCACTATGGTTGCCCCGCGAGCGCTCTGGCAACCCGTCACTTTGCACAGTGCGCAACCTCGCTGTGCGCCTGTCCGCGGGGTGGGGCCCGTGGCAGACTGCTCGGCGACCGGCCGTTCGAGGAGGCATGCGACGTGAGCGCACCGCGGTCGGCCCCGACCGTTCTTCAGATGGTTCTGGGCAGACGGCTCCAGGAACTTCGGCGGGCCAAGGGCCTCTCGGCACAGGACGTCGGTGCCAGGCTGCGCCAGGCCCACACCACGGTCACCAGGACGGAGCAGGCCAAGGTCACCCTGAAGTGGGCCACGGTCAAGGCGCTGTTGGAGATCTACGGCGTACCGGAGGACGAGGCCCGGGAGTTCCTCGCCCTGACCGACCAGGCCAACCAGCCCGGCTGGTGGAAGAGTTACCGTGACGCCCTGCCGGACTGGTTCGCGGTGCACGTCAGCCTGGAGAACTCGGCCACCCACATACGGGGTTACGAACCCCACGTCGTCCCGGGACTCCTCCAGACCGAGGACTACGCCCGCGACGTCCTGAGGCTGAGCCGGCCCCACCCGACGCCGGAGGAACTGACCCGGCGTGTGGCACTGCGGATGGAGCGTCAGGCGCTGCTCACCCGCCGGAGCCCGGCTGCGCCCCGGCTGTGGATCGTCATGGACGAGACCGTCCTGCGGCGGCCGGCCGGCGGACACGAGGTCATGAAGGCCCAGATCGACCGTCTGATCGAGGTGACGGACCTGTCGAACGTCACACTTCAGGTGCTGCCCTTCACCGCCGGACTGCACCCGGGCGCCTTCGGCCCCTTCACTCTCTTCCGTCTTCCGATGCCGGATTTCCCGGACATCGTCGGAACGGACAATCTCGGCGGCGCCCAGTACAGCGAAGACCGGAGGGAAGTCGCGCTGCACCGCGAAGTGCTCGACCGGATGAGCGCCCAAGCCATGTCCAAGGGGCGCACCAGGGAATTCCTTTCGGACGTCCGCAAGGAGTGGGAATGATGAAGCACACGATGAACGCCACAGGTGATCTGGGAACCGAGGGGTGGCACAAACCGTGGAGCGGCAGCAATAACGGAAACTGTGTCGAGGTGAAGAAACTCGGCGGGGGGAGGGTGGCGCTGAGGCAGTCGACGGACCCCGACGGCCCCGCCCTCATCTGCACCACCGCCGCGATCGCCGATCTGGTCAGAGCGGCCAAGTCGGGAGCGGTCGACTTCCTGGTTGCCTGAGACCTGGCTGGAACGTACTGGGGCGCGTCCCTTCGTGAGCGCACTGATCAGTACCGGTTGAATGAAATGAATCACCACGCCGATGCCGTAGCGGAGGAATGAAGTGACAGAAGCGGGATTCAACGCGGACGACATCGACACCAGCAAACCCCAGTCGGCCCGCATGTACGACTACTTCCTCGGCGGAAAGGACAACTATCCCGTCGACTGGGAAGCCGCCGAGAAAGTGATCTCCTTCTTCCCCGCGGTGAAGGAAATGGCTCGGGCCAACCGCGACTTCATGCACCGGGCCGCCCGGCTGGTCGCGGAGCGGGGCGTCCGTCAGTTCCTCGACATCGGCACGGGAATACCCACCGAACCCAATCTCCACCAGATCGTCCAGAGAGTCGCACCCGAGGCCCGCGTGGTGTACGCGGACAACGACCCGATCGTCCTCAGGCATTCCGAGGCGCTCCTGCACAGCACGCCGGAGGGCGGTACCGCCTACATACAGGCCGACGCGAGGGAGCCGGAGAAGATCCTCGCGGCGGCGAGAGAGACCCTCGACTTCGAGCAGCCGGTCACCCTGTCCCTGGTGGCCTTGCTGCACCTGGTGGCAGAGGAGGACGACCCCTACCGGATCGTGTCCGAACTGCTCAAGTCCCTTGCCCCCGGCAGCTATCTGGCTCTCTCCCACGCGACAGGAGACTTCGACGCCGAGACCTGGGAGCGTGTCGTCGAGGTCTACCGCAAGGGAGGGACCTCCGCCCAGGTCCGGTCACGCGACGAGTTCGCCAGGTTCTTCGCGGGACTCGAGTTGATCGACCCCGGCATAGAGCTCGCGGAGCGCTGGCACCCGGATCCCGGGGAGCAGCACAGCCGAAGTGAACAGATCCCGTTGTACGTCGGAGTCGCCCGTATTCCCTGAGGTCTGCGCCGCCGCGATCCGCCGTGGTCCTCCGTGGCCCGCCGCGGCGGCTCTCGCCTCCTTGTGCCCCGGCTGCGCGGGTTCCTGACGGGCAGCCAGCTGTGCGCGAAGTCTGGACAGCCGTTCGGTGACGTGTTGTCATTCCGCTGCACAGTGAATTTCCAACGTTGAAAGGGTCTCTGGCCATCGCAGCGCCGGTGCCGTGCGGTACCGGCGGGCCCGCACCGACCGCCGGTGAACACCCGTCGCCGGTAAGGCCGTTCAAATGACGCAGTCCCGTTTCGTCCTGTCTCCATGCCCCCTGCGCGAGGAAAGGTTCGATGACAAGACAACACACCCGCCCGAGAGCCCGGTGGTGGGCTCTGCTGACCGCCGCGGCCCTGGTCCTGCCCACGAGCGCCGCGGCGGCCGCGGAACCCGCGAGCAGCAGCACGTCCGCGCGTACCGCCGGCGCGGCAGCCGATGCCGCTGTCCAGCAGCACGGCCTGAAGGGCGAGTACTTCAGCATGTCCGCGCCGGGAGCCAGGGACTTCGCCGAGCTCGGTGGGACCCTCCTGGAACCGCAGATCAACTTCTCCGGCCTGACGAGCACCTTCGAGGAACTGACCGGGAGGACGGAGCACACGACCGCCCGCTGGACGGGGCAGATCGAGGCACCGGCGACCGGCGACTACACGTTCCACGCCACCGGCGACAACGGATTCCGCCTCTTCGTCGACGACAAGCCGGTCATCGACCACTGGGAGCCGGACTGGGACAGGGAGCAGACCAGCGAGCCGATCAGGCTGGCCGCCGGTGAGAAGCACACCTTCCGGCTGGAGATGTTCCAGGACCTCGGCGGGTCGAACATGTTCCTGCGCTGGTCGAGCCCGACGACGCCCAAGCAACTCGTCCCCGAGTCGGCGTTCACACCGCCCGCAGGCTTCGAGGTCTTTCCGGTGGACCTGTCGGTCGCCGAGGACGGGAAGCGGCTGCGCGCCCGCTTCGAGGAACGGGTCGGTGACCTCGACGAGGTCGCGGAGCACCTGAAGATCGAGGCCGACACGACCGCCATGCCGGTCACGTCGGTGAAGGCCGTACCCGGCGACCGTACCTCCCTCCTCGTCACGCTCTCGAAGCCCGTCCAGAAGAACCAGCAGGTCCGGTTCACCTACGACGGCGAAGGCGGGCTGACGGCAGGCGGCAGGACCGTGCCCCGGATCGTCCGCTACGCCACGAACGCCTCCGGTCACCGGCTCACCACACCGTGGGCCGACAAGCTGGACAGGAAGAACCCGCTGCCGGAGCACCCCCGGCCGCAGCAGGTGCGCTCCCAGTGGAAGAACCTCAACGGGACCTGGCAGTTCAGCGGCGCGAAGGCGGGCGAGCAGCCGGTCTTCGGCAGGAACCTGAACGAGAAGATCACCGTGCCGTTCCCCGTCGAGTCCCAGCTGTCCGGGCTCGAACGGCACGAGGACCACATGTTCTACCGCAGGCTCGTCGAAGTGCCGAAGAACTGGAAGGTCGGCCAGGGCAAGCGGCTGAAGCTCCACTTCGGCGCCGTGGACTACCAGGCCCGCGTCTGGGTCAACGGCAAGAAGGTCGCCGAACACACCGGTGGCTACACCGCGTTCAGCGCCGACATCACCGACGCGCTCAAGGACAGAGGAGCGCAGGAGGTCGTGGTCGCGGTCACCGACACCGGCGGCGCCGACCAGCCGACGGGCAAGCAGCACACCAGCCCCAGCGGCATCTTCTACACCCAGTCGTCCGGGATCTGGCAGACGGTCTGGATGGAGCCCGTCGCCGACACGGCCATCGACAACGTCGTCACCACGCCCGACATCGACACCAGCAGCCTGGCGGTGACCGTCGAGTCCGAGGGCGCCTCCGGGAAGGCGCGCGTGGAGGCCGTCGCCCGCGACGCCCGGGGGAAGGTCGTCGGCAAGGCCAGCGGGCCCGCCAACCGCCGGCTCCACCTCCCCGTGAAGAAACAGCACCTGTGGAGCCCCGACGACCCCTACCTCTACGACCTCGACGTCAGACTGACCGACGGCAGGTCGGCCGACAGGGTCGGCAGTTACTTCGGCATGCGCGAGATCGGGATCGAGGAGGTCGGCGGCTACCAGAAGCTGGTGCTCAACGGGAAGCCCGTCTTCTCCCTCGCCACCCTCGACCAGGGCTTCTGGCCCGACGGCCTCTACACCGCCCCCAGCGACAAGGCGCTGGCCTTCGACCTCGAGGCGCACAAGAAGCTCGGGTTCAACGCCGTCCGCAAGCACATCAAGGTGGAGCCGGCGCGCTGGTTCTACCACGCCGACAAGCTCGGCCTGCTGGTCTGGCAGGACTTCGTCTCCGGGAACATCACCAACGAGACCGGCCAGAAGGCCTTCGTCGACCAGGGCCGCGAGATGATGCGCCAGCACCACAACTCGCCCTCGGTCATCGGCTGGATCGTTTTCAACGAGGGCTGGGGCGAGTGGAACCGCGAGGAGAGCGGTCGCATCGCCGAGTCGGTGAAGGCCGCCGACCCCTCCCGCGTCGTCAACGCCCACAGCGGTGTCAACTGCTGCAACTCCAAGGGTGACTCGGGCAAGGGCGACATCATCGACCACCACGACTACAACAACGACGACCCGCCGTTCCCCGACCACCGGGCGGCCATGGACGGCGAGCACGGCGGCTTCACCCTGCGCACCCCGGGCCACATGTGGCCGGGCACGCCGACGGTGATCTACAGCGGGGTCGCCGACAAGGAGGCGCTGACCCGCAAGTACGTGGAGAACACCGAGCGGTTCTACCTCGACCAGGCCGCCGCCGAACTCTCCGGTTCGGTGTACACACAAATCACCGACCTGGAGAACGAGCTCAACGGCCTCTACACCTACGACCGCCGGGAGATCAAGGTCGACCCGGTCCGGGTGCGCGAGGCCAACCGTAAGGTCATCGCGGCCGGCGCCGCCGCGGGCGAGCGGGAGCAGCTGAAGGGCGGCGGCCACTGGACCCTCGACGAGGGCACCGGCACGACCGCGAAGGACGGCGGCCCCAACGGCAAGCCCCTGACGCTCACCGGAGGCGCCGGCTGGACCCCCGGCGTCAGCGGCAGCGCGCTCGAGTTCGACGGGCAGGGGCAGCACGCCGAGACCGACGGCCCCGTGCTCGACACCACCGGCAGCTACTCCGTCGCCGGCTGGGTCAGGCTCGACTCGCTCCCCGGCAACTACGCCACCGCGATCAGTCAGGACGGGCGGCGCCAGGCCAGCCCCTTCTACCTGCAGTACGGGCAGGGCGCCTTCGCCTTCAGCACCCCCGACGGGAAGCGCGCCCGGCTGGAGACGAAGCCGGACACGGGCCGCTGGTACCACCTCGTCGGTGTCCGTGACGACGCGCGGGGCGAGATCGACCTCTACGTCGACGGCGAACCGGCGGCGACCTCCACCGCCGGCCCCGCCTACGTCGGCTCCGGACCGCTCGCCGTGGGCCGCGCCCAGTGGAACGGCGGCGACACCGACTTCTGGGACGGCGCGGTGGACGAGGTCCACGCGTACGACAGGGCGCTCACCGCCGAGGAGGTGAGCGCCCTGCACGACCGGGAGAAGCCGTAGGCGGGTTGTCGGCAGGCACGGGCGACCGCGCCTGCCGACGGTCCCGGCGGTAGCGGGAGGGTGCGGATGCCGTCCGGCATCCGCACCCTCCCTCCGTCGGGGAGCACCGCCCGGGACGCGCGGGCGGTGACGGACCGGGGACCGCCACCGCCCGTCACCCCGGGTGCCGCACACCGCTCACGGTGCCCAGGGCGCCGCCACGGTCCAGGTGGTGTCCTCCGTGAACAGAGCGGGACTGTCCCAGGTGTGCGTACCGCCCGGGGTGGCCAGCCACAACCGGGCGTCGTAGTGGCGCAGATACTGCTCGGGGAAGTTGTGGGCGGACAGCCGTACCGCCCCGTTCGCGCCGCGTACCGGGCAGAAGGTGGCGTCCGCCCGGAACAGGTCGCCGCTGCCGGACTCCTTGTACACGCGGTAATCGCGGTGCCGCAGATACTCGCCGGGATAGTTCCGCGACTTGAACGAGTAGCAGGAGCCGTCGGCGAGGCCGGGGACGATCCTCCAGGTGGCGTCGTTCTTCAGCAGCGCACTGCTGCCGCCGTCCACGGCCTCGGTGAACACCGCGCCGTCCTGGTGGCGCACATACCGGTTCGCCAACCCCGGTGTCGTCACACCGAGGGACCGGTACTGGCCGGCCGGCAGGGTGACGGGTGCAGACGGCGATCGGGACGCGTCGATCAGGGCGCGGTTGGCGGCCCTCACCCGTGCCTCGTCGACCTTCACGACCTGACGGTCGTAGGTGAGCAGGCCGTTGGCCTCGTTCTCCACGTCGGTGATCTCGGTGTAGACCGCGCCGGACAGGCCCCGTGGCAGCCGTACCTCGCGGATCGCGTCCAGCAGGCCGACGAACCGGTTGTCGAGGTGAGCCGCGTCCGGCTGGTCCTCGTAGCTGAACCCGCCGCCGGGATACCACTCGTGACCGGGCACCTTCAGCCCGAGGCCCCCGTACTCGCCGAGGACGGCCGCCCGGCCGGCGTCGGGCACCGTGGTGCCGGGACCGACGTAGACGTGGTGGTCGACGACGTCCCCGTTGCCGCCGTCGACGGAGCCGCAGCAGTTGACACCGCTCATATTGTTCACCAGGCGGGACGGGTCGTACGCCTTCACCTCGTTCGCGATGCGGGCCTGGTCGTACTGGCCCCAGCCCTCGTTCTGGTTGACCCACATCACCACCGAGGGCGAGCTGCGGTGCTGGTCGATGACGCGGTCGTACTCGGTCTCCCACTGGGTACGGGCGGCCGCGTCCGGTGTGCGCAGGTCCATGGACGGCATGTCCTGCCACACCAGCAGGCCGAGCCGGTCCGCGTGGTAGAACCAGCGCTGAGACTCCACCTTGATGTGCTTGCGGACCATGTTGAAGCCGAGGTCCTTGTGCTTCTGCAGGTCGTACCGGAGGGCGGCGTCGCTGGGCGCGGTGTAGATGCCGTCCGGCCAGTAGCCCTGGTCCAGGGTGCCGGTCTGGAAGACGAACTCGCCGTTGAGGACGGGACGCAGGACACCCCCGACGCGGGCGACACCGACGGAGCGCATCCCGGTGTAGCTGCCGACGGAGTCGGCCGTCGTGCCGCCGGAGAGCAGATCCGCCCGTACGTCGTAGAGGAAGGGATCGTCCGGGGTCCACCGCCGTGCGGAGGGCACCGGCACGGTGAACTCGCTGCCGACGGGGCCGGTGGCGGTGCCCACCGTGCTGCCGCCGGTGGAGACGGTGATCCGGGCCTGGTGGCCGTTCGTCCCGGCGCCCCGCACCGTGACCTTGAGCCGGTTGTTCACCAGGTCGGGAACCATGTCGAGGCGGGTGATGTGCGCGGGCGCCGTGGGTTCGAGCCACACCGTCTGCCAGATGCCGGACGCGGCGGTGTAGAAGATGCCACCGCCCGGATGCGGTGTCACGTCGTTGATCCGCTGCTTGCCCACGGCCTGACCGCCGGTCTGGGTCGGGTCCCACACGGAGACGACGACGGTGTTGGTGCCACTGCCGAGCAGGTCGGTGATGTCGTAGGAGAACGCGTCGAAGCCGCCGCTGTGCGGCGCGCCGGCCTGCCGGTCGTTGACCCACACGGTCGTGCGCCAGTCACTGGCGCCGAAGTGGAGCTGCACCCGGCGGCCGTCCCAGCCGGACGGCACGGTGAAGGTGCGCTTGTACCAGAGCTTGTCGTTCTGCGTGATCCGGCGCTGGACGCCGGACAGCGCGGACTCGGCCACGAACGGCACCCGGATCTGCTCGGGGAACGACGCCGGCCGGCCGGCGTCGGCCGAGGTGACGGCGAAGTCCCAGATGCCGTTGAGATTGGCCCAGTCGGGGCGGGTGAGCTGGGGGCGGGGGTACTCGGGCAGGGGTGTGTCGACGGGGACCTGGTTGGTCCAGGGGGTGGTCATCGGCGCGGGTCTGGGCGTCCACGCCTGGGGTGCGGCAGTAGCGGTGGCGGACCCGGTGAGGGCCGCGGAGCCGAACAGGGCCAGCACCATCAGCGCGGTGGTGACCCACCACCGCCGGTGTCCTGGCCCGTGAACCGGTGGACGCGGTACGGGTATTCGACGCATCGTGCCTCCTCGGAGAGTGGGGGCGGTACACGTGCGTGTGCGCGGGACCGCCGGTTCCCGTGCGTGTGCGCGGGAGCCGGCCGCCCCGAAAGACGGACACGGCAGCCGGTCCGGGGAGGGAGGGCTGCCGTGTCCGGAGCTTCAGAGCAACTGGCGTCTGCGGCCCAGCCAGGTCTGGGCGACGACCACGACGGCCAGGAAGGCGCCGCTGACGACCTGCTGGTAGGAGGAGTCCAGGGAGCCGATCTGGTTGATGACGTTCTGGATCACCTTGAGCAGCAGGACGCCCACCAGGGAGCCGCTGACGAAACCGAGGCCGCCGGTGAGCAAGGTGCCGCCGATCACGACGGCGGCGATGGCCTCGAGTTCCATCCCGTTGCCGAGGATGGTCACCCCGGAGGCGAGCCACGCCGCGTTCAGCGCGCCCGCAAGACCGGCCAGCAGTCCGGACAGCGTGTAGACGAGGATCTTCGTACGGTCCACCGGAGTGCCCATCAGGGCCGCGGCGTCCTCGTTGCCGCCGACCGCGTACACATGCTGCCCGAAGCGGGTGCGGCGCAGTGCGACGGCGCCCGCGGCGAACAGCGCCAGGGTGATCCACACCGGGTTGCCGACGCCGAAGGTGGTGCCCTGGCCGAGTTCGGCGAGGAAGGAGCCCTTGCCGATCAGATACGTCTCGGCGCCCTCGTCGGTGAGGGCCAGCATCAGACCGCGCGCCCCGAGCATCGACGCCAGGGTGACGATGAACGGCGCCAGCCGGGAACGGGCCACCAGCAGCCCGTTGACCACGCCGATCCCGCCGCACACCACCAGGGGCAGCAGCAGCGCCACCAGAGTTCCGTGCCGCGATCCCCAGGCCGCCAGGACACCGCCCAGGGCGAACAGGGAGCCGACCGACAGGTCGATGCCCCCGGTGATGATGACGAAGGTCATCCCGAGCGCGACGATCGCCAGGAACGCCGAACTCGTCGCCATGTTGCCGACGTTGTCCCCGGTGGCGAAGGAGTCGAAGCTGAACGACGCCACCAGGGAGACGATCACCAGTACGGCCAGCGCCCCGTGCTGCTGGACCAGGCCGCTCAGCCGCTCCTTGCGCGCGGAGCCCTCGGACCCGGCGCTCCTCGGCGGTTCGCCGCCCACGGCGGTCACGGGCACGTCCGTCTTCGTGGCGGTCATCGCTTCCCCCGTCCCCGTGCCGCGTAGACCGCGCACACGATCACTATGGCCTGCGCGATCTGGGTCCACGACGGCGGCAGGTCGTGCTTGATGAGGGTGGCGGTGAGCAGCTGGATGAGGACGGCTCCCGCCACGGTGCCGGCGATGTTGACCCGGCCGCCGGTCAGCGGGGTTCCGCCGACCACGACGGCGGTGATGGCGGACAGTTCCATCAGATTGCCCAGCGAGGTCGGGTCGCTGGCCTGGAGCCGCGCGGTGGCCAGGACGCCCGCCACGGCCGCGAGCAGCGCGCACAGCACGTACACGATGATCAGCACGCGCCGCACCGGCAGGCCGGCCAGCTGCGCCGCGGGCCGGCTGTCGCCGATGGCGAGGAGCTGGCGTCCGAACGTGGTGCGGCGCACCACGAACGCCGCCAGCAGTGCCAGGGCGGCCGCGACGAGGATCAGGTACGGGACGCCCAGCACGGCACCGGAGCCCAGGGAGGCGAGCCCCGGGTTGCGCAGCTCCTCCAGCTGCGGCAGCAGCACCAGTGCGAGACCCCGGCCGCCGACCATGAGCGCCAGGGTGGCCACGATCGGCTGTACCCCGACGAGGGCGACCAGCGCCCCGTTGGCCAGCCCGATCGCGGCGGCGAACACCGCCACCACCAGCAGTGCCGGCAGGAGGCCGTAGCCGAGGTAGAGGGCCGTCACGGACGCCGCGAGGGCCATCACCGCACCGACCGACAGGTCGATGCCCTCGGTGCCGATGACCAGGGCCATCCCGATCGCGACGATGATGACGGGGGCCACCTGCACGGCCTGGGTGCGGAAGTTCTCCGAGGACAGGAAGTGCGGAGTGACGGCGATGTTGACGACGAGGAGCAGCGCCACGCCGGCGTAGACCCCGTAGGTCTGCAGCCACCGCAGGACGCGGGTCCGGTCCAGTGGCGCGGTGCGGAGGGCGGCTTCAGCCATCGACGGCCTCCTCCCCGGCAGCGGCCCCGGCCGTGTGTCCGGCCGGGGCGTGCCCGGCGATGGTGCGCATGAGTGTGTCCTCGGTGACCTCGTCGCCGGCCAGCTCGCCGACGACCGCACCGTCCTTCAGTACGACCACGCGGTCGGACCCTTCGATCAGTTCCTCCGGATCGGAGGAGATGAGCAGGACGGCCAGGCCGTCCTCGGCCAGTTCGTCCACGAGCTTTTGCACCTCGGCCTTGGCCCCGACGTCGATGCCCCGGGTGGGCTCGTCCAGCAGCAGCACCTTGGGGTTCATCGCCAGCCAGCGGGCGAGCAGCACCTTCTGCTGGTTGCCGCCGGACAGTTCACCGACCTTCTGGTGCGGTGAGGACGCCTTGATGCGCAGCCGCTCGATGAACGTGTCGACGACACGGTCGACGCGTGCCTCGGAGACCAGGCCGAAGCGGGACAGCCGGGGCAGCACGGCCAGCGCGATGTTCTCGCGGACCGAGAGACCGGGCACGATGCCCTCGCTCTTGCGGTCCTCGGGCAGCAGACTGACGCCGGCCCGGATGGCGGCGGGTGTGGACCCGCCGCGCAGTGGCACACCGGCCACCACGACCCGGCCCGAACTCGTCGCCAGCGCACCGGCGATGGCCTTGGCCGTCTCGGTCCGCCCGGATCCGAGGAGCCCGCCGAGCCCCACGACCTCGCCGGGCCGGATCTGAACGGACACGCCCCGCAGCCGATGCGGGACCGTCAGATCCCGTGCCTCAAGTACGGGCTGGGCGCCGGCCGCGTGGTGGTCGCCGGTGAACTTGGTCAGGCCCTCCTCGCGGACCTCGCCCAGCTCCCGGCCCAGCATGGTCGACACCAGGGAGAGACGGTCGAGGTCGGCGAGCCGGCCGTGATGGACCCGGCGTCCGTCGCGCAGCACGGTGACCGTGTCGCACACGGCGTACAGCTCGTCCAGACGGTGACTGACGTAGACGACCGCGATGCCGTCGTCGCGCAGCCGCCGGATCACCGAGAAAAGTGTCTCGACCTCCCGCGATTCGAGGGAGGAGGTCGGTTCGTCCATGATGACCACGCGTGCCTCGGTGGCCACCGCGCGGGCCAGGGCGACCATCTGCTGGGCGCCCACCCCGAGGGCGCGCAGCGGCAGGCGGACGTCCACCCGGACCCCGTAGGCGCGCAGCGTCTCCTCGGCCTCCTTGTGCATGCGGGCGAAGTCCAGCAGGCCGAAGCGGGTGCGCGGCTCGCGGCCGAGGAAGAGGTTGCGGGCCACGCTCAGCAGCGGGATGAGGTTGACCTCTTGGTAGATGGTCGAGATCCCGGCCTTCTGCGCCTCCAGCGGAGTGGCGAAGGAGACGTCACGGCCCTGGAAAACGATGTCACCGGCGTCGGGCCGGTAGACCCCGGTGAGCAGCTTGATGAGGGTCGACTTGCCGGCGCCGTTCTCGCCGATCAGGGCGTGCACCTCGCCCGGGTGCAGGGTCAGGTCCACGTCGTCCAGGGCCCGGACGCCGGGGAAGGTCTTGCTCAGTCCGCGGACGGCGAGGACTTCGGCGGGGGGAGCCACCTGTGCCTCCAGGAAGTGGGTCAGGAAGTGAGGGGTGACGTGGTGGCGGGGCCCGCCGGGAAGGCCGGGCCCCGCGGGGGATCAGTAGGCCCTGCCGAGGTCCCGCTCGGCGTTGCCGGTGTCGTAGGCGCCGTCCTCGATGATGATGTCCTGGGCCACTTCCTTGCCCTGGGTGAAGGTGTCCAGCGTCTCGAACGCCAGCGGGCCGAACCGCGGGTTGGACTCGACCACGCCGGTGATCCAGCCGTCCACGATGCCCTGCACGGCGTTGCGCGTGCCGTCGACCGTGACGATCTCGACGTCGCCGGCCTTCTTGCCCGCGCCCTTGAGCGCGGCCACCGCGCCCAGGCCCATCTCGTCGTTCTCCGCGTAGATGCCCTTGATACCGGGCTTGGACTGGATGAGCTGCTCGGTGACCTGCTGGCCCTTCTCCCGGGCGAAGTCACCGGTCTGCTCGGAGACGACCTTCAGGCCGGGAGCCTTCTCGGCCACGCGGTCCTTGAAGCCCTTGGTGCGTTCGGTGGTGACGTTGTTGCCGGCCGCGCCCAGCAGGATCGCGATCTCGCCCTTGCCGCCCGTGGCCTCGATCATCAGGTCGGCGGCGCGCCGGCCCTGCTCGACGAAGTCCGAGGCGATGAAGGAGACGTAGTCCTCGCAGGCCGTGGCGTTGATCTTGCGGTCGATCGTGACGATCGGGACCTTCTTGGCGGCGGCGGCCTGCAGCACCGGGTCCCAGCCGTCGGAGTTGAGCGGCGCGACGACCAGCAGGTCGACGCCCTTGGCGAGCAGGTCCTGGACGTCGCTGATCTGCTTGGAGAACTGCGACTGGGCGTTGGCCGTCAGCAGCTTGACGCCCCGCTTCGCCGCCTCGTCCTTGATGGACTGCGTCTCGGCGATGCGGAAGGGGTTGGCCTCCTTCTCCGACTGGGAGAAGCCGACGGTCGCGCCCTTGAGGTCGAGCTTCTCGCCGCCGTACGCGTCGATGGTGCAGGTCTTGCCGCCCGGCTTCGGCGAGGCGACCTTCTGACCGGCGTCGGCCGCGGCGGTCGGGGACTTCTTGCCGGTCGAGGCGTCGTCCTCCGACTTCGCGCAGGAGGTGGCGGTGAGAGCCACCGCGGCGGCCATGGCCACGATCACGGGACGGGCGAGGAGAGGAGAGCGGTGGGTGGTGCGCTGCATGGTGACCCCGATCCGGGTGACGCTGAAAGGGAACTGGGGAGCTGTAGGGCGCGCGGAACTGATGGTGCTCCCTGTGTGCGAAGCGGCGTCCGGTTCGCCGCAATCAGGTTTTTACATCGTTGGAAGGATGCTGTAAACCCCTTGCGCACAAGGCGGGATGGAAGCAACGCGGGGGAGGGAGGGGGTGAGTGAGCGGGAATCAGGTGCCCGAGCCGTGGACGCCCGCGGGCCGGCCCAGTGTGCTCTCCCGTTCGACCAGCCGGTAGTCCGCCCAGATGCGGCGCGGCTCCGGATCCGCGTCGTGGAGCCGGGCGAGCACCGACTCGACGGCGAGACGGCCGATGGCGGCCTTGTCCGGTGACACGGAGGTGAGCGTCACCGCGCTGAAACGCCCTTCGAGCACGTCGTCGAATCCGACGACCGCGATGTCCTCGGGGACCCGCAGGCCGCGCTCGTGGAGCACCCGCATCGCCCCGATGGCCATCGGGTCGTTGTAGGCGAACACCGCGTCGGGGCGCACCCCGCCGTCCAGGATGTGGGCCATCGCCGCGGCTCCGTCCGCGTGCCCCCAGCCGTCGGTGGCGGCGACCAGGCTCTCGTCGGCCGGGAGCCCGGCGGCGGTGAGCTCCTCCCGCCAGCCCTGCACGCGCAGTTGGGCGGGCTGACTGCGCCCCCGACGCGCTCCGATGAACGCCACCTTCCGGCGACCCAGCGAGACCAGGTGCCGGACGGCGGCGCGCGCGGCGGCGACGTTGTCGATGGCGATGTGGTCGTACGGCAGGTCGTAGTCCCGTTCGCCCAGCAGGACCAGCGGCACGTGCTCGGCGCGGTCCTGGAAGTCCTTGGCCTCCATCTCGATCGGGCTGAGGACGAGTCCGTCGATGACCCTGGCCCGGAAGCCCTGGCTGACGAGCATCTCCTGCTCGCGCCGGCCCCCGGTGTGGTCGAGCAGCACGATGTAGTCGTGCTCGGCCGCGGCGTCGATGACGGCGGCGGCGAGTTCGGCGAAGTAGGGGTTGCCCAGTTCGGGCAGGGCGAGCGCGATGATGCCCGTACGCCCCTTGCGCAGGTGGCGGGCGGCCAGGTTGGGCCGGTAGCCCAAGGCGTCGATGGATCGCTGGACGCGCTCGCGCATGGCGGGGGTGACGTGCTGGTAGTTGTTCACCACATTGGAGACGGTCTTGATGGAGACCCCCGCGTGCGCGGCGACGTCCTTGAGGCTGACCCGCACGACAATCCCTTCGTGAGCGGCCCGAACCGGGGACCGGTGCAGATGCGGGTGCCGTCACCGTGAGCCGGGCGCCGAGCCGCCGGGCTCGAGTTTTACAACGTTATACATCCGTATCCGGGACACTGACAAGGCTATGGGCGGGGACGTGTCACGAGCACCCTCGCGGTGGCGCCGAGGCGGCGCCCCTCCCCGGCGGCACCCTCGTGCTGACGCACCTCCTCGTAGTGGGCCGCCACCGCAATGTGGAGCTTCAGGTGATGCCACTGGTCCAGGAGGAGCACGCCGGCTTCGAGGGTGAGATGTACCTCGCCGAGACCACCGATCATCGGTGGGCGGGTTACATCGAGGGGCACGGCAGTAGCATGCTTGTCAACGACCCGAAAGCCGCAAGCAGCATGCTCCAGCGCTATGGCAAGCTGCGCTCGCAGGCCCTGAGCCATCAGGCCACGGCATGCCTGCTGGAACAGATGCGAGGAGCGCTATGAACACCGCTGAAACGGCCTGGTTCAAGAGCAGCTACAGCGGTGGCGGCGGCGACAACTGCGTCGAGGTCGCCATGCGCCCCGAAGCCGTTCACGTCCGGGACTCGAAGGATATCCAGCGGCAGGCACTGGCCGTGTCCCGCCGCGCATGGTCGGCGTTCACGGCGTTGGCGTCCGACGCGCGGGTCTGAACCATCGGTGAGGCGTCCCTTCGGGTCCTTCGCGGCCACGTAAAAATGTGCCGGGCGGCCGCGAGGACCGCCCGGCACGACGGAAGGATCACGCCAGTGGAGTGATCCGGATGTTGCGGAACCTCACCTTGTTCCCGTGGTCCTGCAGCCGGATCGCTCCCGCGGCAGGAGTCTCGGACCGGCCCGACGCGGTCGGTCCGTCGAGGACGATGTCGTCGTGGACCTTCTTCCCGTTCCACACCACCGTGACCCGGGCGTCGGCGGTCTTGCGGCCGCTGTCGTCGAAACGCGCCGCGCGGAAGTCGATGTCGTAGCTCTGCCAGGTCTCGGGCGCCGTCGCCGCGTTGACGTCCGGTGCCCGCTTCAGGTAGAACGCTCCCGCCTCGTTGGTGTCGAGCGTGGTGTCACCGTAGGAGTCGAGGATCTGGAGCTCGTAGCGGTCCTGGAGGAAGATGCCGCTGTTCCCGCGGTCCTGTCCGGTGACGTCGGGCGGAAGCAGCGGCACCCGGAACTCCACGTGCAGCCTGAAGTCCTGGTACGCGTCCTTGGTGCGGATGTCGCCGCAGCACACCTCCATCGACTTCTCGTCACCGAGCGGCCATCGCAGATTCCGGCCGTCCGTGTGCTGCCACTGCGCCTGGGAGGCGGCCGTGCCGTCGAAGAGCGGGACCGGGGCTCCGCGCGGGTGGACGCTGAGCATGTCGAGATTGACATGACCGGTGTCGCCGGCGTCGAACCGGTAGGAGACCGTATTGCTCCCGGCGCGCAGCGCCAGCCGCTCGGTCCGCGTCGACCACGAGTCCCAGTCGTCGGTGGGCGGAAGCTGCGTCTGCCGCAGCTTCTTCCCGTTGACGTACAAGGACAGGGACTTGGTGCCCCGGAACGGGTTCGGCCCGTTGGAGTAGCGCAGCCCCACGTCGTAGGTGCCCGGCTTCGGGACCGTCACGTCGAATGTCGTACCGGCCTTGCCCTCGGTGGCGTAACGGTCCACGAAGCCGCTGCCGGAATGGCCCGCGTGGTCGGTGTTCACACCGGCCGTGCCCGTCAGGCGCGCCTCCTCGGCCTCGTACCGGGTCGCGGGGGGCGGCTGCTTGCCGGGAATCCGGTTGAGGGTGTACCAGGCCTCGGTGCTCCACAACTGCTCACCGGAGTCCGACGTGAAGGGACGCGGGGAGCGGATGTGGACGACACGGCCCGGCTTGAGTTCGTCCAGCCGGAGTTTGACGGTACGCCGGTCCTTCGAGAGCGTCGCCGAGCGCACCGCCAGCTGCTCCTCGGCGATCTTCGGGCCTCCGTAATCCGCGGTCGGTGTGTAGCGCCACTGCTCCGCGCGGTAGTGGCCGGCCAACTGCTCGGC
Organism: Streptomyces sp. P9-A2; assembly: GCF_036634175.1. Classification (NCBI taxonomy): domain Bacteria; kingdom Bacillati; phylum Actinomycetota; class Actinomycetes; order Kitasatosporales; family Streptomycetaceae; genus Streptomyces; species Streptomyces sp. P9-A2. Next base: position 182,451 of record NZ_JAZIFX010000001.1, on the reverse strand, counting down.
GGTGGCCTCGGACACCGGCTGGGTGTACGTCAGGTCGAAGCCACCGGGCACGGCACGCATGGTGCGGACGTCGAACGTGTTCTTGCCGTTCGGCGCCAGCTTCTGCAGACCGAACTTGAGCTTGCCCTCCTGGCCCCAGTTGCCGTCGGCCCCCAGCCCGCCGACGTAGATCGCGCCGTCGGGCCCCTGGGTGACCCGGTTGACGCCGGCCTCCAGGCCCTGGGTGTAGCGGAACACGGCCCCCTGGTACTGGCCCTTCACCTTTTCCAAGTAGGCGCGCTGCAGTCCGCCGTAGGTGACGTCGCCCAGCAGCATCTGGCCGGCGAACGCGCCCTTCTTCAGATACAGCGGAGTGGAGGGCGAGTTGGCGATCTCGTTCTGCGGCAGCCACAGCACCGGCTCGGTGACGGGGGAGCCGTCGAAGGGACCGGCGGGCTCGGTGTAGTGGTTGAAGAAGCGGTCCTGCTTGATCTGTACGAGCTTCGACGAGGGAAGCCATCCGCCCTGGTTGTCGGTGGCGAAGATGCTGCCGTCGGGTCCCCAGCCGATGCCGTTGGGCGTCCGCAGCCCTCCCGCCACCGGGCTGATCTTCCCCGTCTTCTTGCTGACCTTGTACGTGGCTCCGCGGCCCGGGGCCGGCTGCGGCACGGTGGTCGCGCCGCCGAGGTCGATGGCGACGGAGAGGTTCACGTAGAAGTGGCCGTCCCGGTAGAGCAGGCCGAAGGCGAACTCGTGGAAGTTGCCTCCGTAGGGCCAGGTCGCGACCGTCCGGTACTCGTCGGTCACCTCGTCGCCGTCGCGGTCGACGAGCCGTGTCAGCTCGTGCTTCTGCGAGACGTACAGGGATCCGTCGACGTACTTGATCCCCATGGGCTCGCGCAGCCCGCTCGCCACCTTCGTGACGGTGACCTTGTCGCGGCCCGTGGCACCGGTGACGTCGTCGAGCAGGTACACCTCTCCGGCAACGTTGTCGGTGCCGCCCCACGTGCTGATCGCCAGACGCCCGTCGGGCAGCCAGTCCATGCCGCTGACCTGCGGCTCGAATCCGTCCGGGCGCAGATCGGTGAGGGTCAGGTCGGGGCGTACGTCGGTGAGCGGGAGGCCGTCGCCGGGGGAGTCGCCGCTCGCCTCGCACTCCTTGCGGCCCGGCGCCGTGACCCGGACGACCCCGGCGTCGGTGCTCAGCACTTCCCGGGGCACGATCGCGAAGTCGCTCGCGCCCGGCGGCTTCCAGGCCAGCTGGAGCTGCTGCCCGCCGTCGCGCTCGAAGTGGTCGATGCGCAACGGGTGCGCCCCGGCGGTGAGATGGACCGTGCCGTCCTTCGGCTCGGCACCGTGCAACCCGTCGTGGTCGATCACCGTGTCGCCGTCGATCGCCAGCCGTGAGCCGTCGTCACTGGTCAGGCGGAACACGTACGAGCCGTCGCTCGGCACGTTCAGGTAGCCCGACGCCTCGGTGACGAAGCGGTCCGCCAGTCCGCCGAAGTCGGCCTCCGTGGACCAGTCGACCGTCGGCATCAGCTTGTCGTGGTTGGGGGTCTGACCCGGTTTCAGGGTGCACAGCTTGCTCAGCGGCGTCTGCACGTCGAACACGCGCAGTGTGACGCCGGGTTCCTGGGGAGGAATGTCCGAGGGAGCGGCGGCGGCCGGCGGCGCGGAGCACAGCCCCACGGTCAGGGCTCCCGCGAACAACAGGGGGGTGAGGTGTCTTCGGGCGCGTGGAAACAGACGGTGGCGCATTGGTCCTCCACGAGTACACGAGTAGGGGACCGGACCGTGCCGGATTTCGTTCCGGTCTGCTGCGGTGGCGCTGTACTTGAGCCGTCAAGCTAGAGGACTTCTGCTTGACATGTCCATACTTTGTCATCAGAGAGTTCAAAGTCCGGGGCCGTGCGTGGGGGAGCAGCCTCCCCGTTCCTGCGAGTTCTGTGGGAGTCCGGCGGGACTCCGCCTGCCGGAGGCCGGGGATACGCGGAACCACACACCCTGATCAGGCCGTTCGCCCTCGCCCCGGTACTCGTTCCCATGCAGCTCACAGAATCGCCCATCCGGCTCCCAGGCGCCCCGGCCAGCCTTGGCCCCGACGCACCGGACGGTGCGCGTGTTACAACGGCCTACTTCTGAGAGGGCGTTTGATGTAGCCGAATTGCCCTTTAAGTTCTAGTAAGTTCCTCGCCAGGTTGGTGTGGTCTCGTCCGTTATGCGCTTGGCGAGGTTGTCGATCGATGCGGCGTGGATCATGGCTTCGGAGCTGACGGGGAGGGTCTCGTAGTCGCGGCCGACCCAACCGGATGGATCATGATGCACCGCCGCCTCGCCCGCGACTACGAGGCCAAACCCGCACACTCCGAGAGCATGATCCGCCTCGCGATGATCTCCAACCTCGCGAAACGAGCTACGGGTGAAACAGTCATAACCTGGCACAATCCATGAACTATCGCTTCTTCGATCAGGACGTCCTCTGAAGATTCGGTGATTGAGGTGTGTGGTCTCACCAAACGCTACGGAGAAGTCCTGGCCGTCGACGACCTGAGCTTCACCGTGCGCCCCGGAGAGATGACGGGCTTCTTCGGGCCGAACGGGGCCGGGAAGTCCACCACCATGCGGATGAAGGACAACGGCCGCATGGACCGGATGGGCTGGCTGAAGTGGGAGTACTACCGTTCCTGGTCAGTGAGCAGGAGTGAGTCCTGGGTCCAATCCCGCTCACTGCGGACATCCCGAACGGTTTTGGGTGTCCTGGTCGCCCGCGTTCGCTCCGCGTCCGGCGGCACGGATCGTGTCCGTGGTCCGGGAAGGCGGGGGCGGGCTCCCTCACGCCCAGGGGACTCCGGGCCGGCCTGGACGGTCCGATGCCCGCATCCATCGCTCTGGTGGGTGCGGGGCGGTGCCGTCCGACGCCGGAGGGGATAGCCCTGGGCGCGTCGCCCGATCGCGATGCTGGCGGCATCGTGCCGGGTGGTTTTACGTGTGGTGCTGGTCAGGGGTTTCTGCCAGTGCTGGGCGCCCCACCGGGAGGTGTAGGCGGGGTCGACAGCGATGACGGTGATGCCGGTGGCGTCGGCCATGGAGGTCAGCCGGGCGCGGAGTCGGCCGGTGGGCAGGCCGGAGATCAGCTGCCGGAAGCGCCTTTTGCGGCCGTGTTTCTCGCGGGTCTTCTCGGCTGTGAAGTCCAGGTCCTCCACCGCGATCGCCTTCACCCCACAGGCCCTAGCCCAGTTGAGCAGTCGTGTCAGGGCGTGGCGGACCTGGGCGTCCCGGTGGTCGGCGGTGCCGGTCAGGTCGTAGGAGAAGCGGCGCGGGGTGCCGATGGGGTTGCCGTGGACATCGAGGCGCCAGGCGGCCAGGTGGTCGGCGTTCATGTCCACCCCGATCACTCCGTGCGCGAGCGCCGCCGCCATCGGCACTACCGGAGAGGCGGGGATCTGCCAGGAGGCGGTCACATACCAGCGCCCACGGACCATGTCGTAACGGATGCGGTAGGCGATGGCCCGGTTCGCTTCCACCCGGTCGGCCCACTCCGGCCCTCGGTACGCAAACGTCACCCGGCCGGTGAGAACGTACCGGCCGTGCGGAGCGTTCGCCCACTGCTTGAGCGGGGCGGGGAGCCTGATACTGACCTCGCCATCCGGGCCGATACGGATCGTCTCGTTGCCGTACCGTTTCCCGCTCTCCCCGTCCGCCTGCAGAAACCACCGCCCTGCTTCCCAGCGTTCGCGCCACTGGTCCTCGGTGAGCCGTGCGGCGGGCAGCTGGTGCCGCATGCGGGCCAGGCGCTTGCCGCCCCGCACGATATGCACCCGCCCGGCTTCCCAGTCGGCGTGTTCCCGCGCCAGCCGGTCCTCCAGCATGTGCAGGCGGCGGGCCTTGGCGTGCCATTCCCGCCTGCTGCGGTAACCGCCTGGCGCCCGCTTGCTGCCCTGTGCGCCGAGCGGCAGCGACAGCCGGTGCCGCAGCATCCGCACCCCCGCCTGAAGGTTCTGGAGGTGGGCGAGGGCGCAGCGGCGGGCCAGGGCCCACTGATCATGTGTGGCCTTGGTGACCGCCCCTGCCCAGCGGGCCGACGAGAGCGGGGTCAGCTCCCGCTTGCGCACCGCCCACGCCCCGGCATCGTGCTCGAGGCCGTCGTGGCAGCGCGTCTTCAGGTCACGGGAGGCGAGGGTGCCCAGATGTGCGCCCACTCGCCGCAGTACCTCCTCATCGGCGGCGGTGAGCTGCTTGAGCCGGGTGCGGATGGCCACCCCCGACGGGCCGGGCGCGACGAACGGCGCCGCGACCTTCCGCAGACCGCCCACCCGACACACCCCCATCAGCCCAGCCGCCGAGAAACCCGATCACCCCGCCCAACGAGCACCACCCGCCAAGGACACGCATCCGGCAGGCGAACCCACATTCCCCCTTCTGGCACGACAGCACACACCCCTGGCCCTGACTGTGACCGCCTGCGCTCACTCATACACACCGGAACACACTCGTACTCAGCCAAGCCCCAACAGTTCTTCACCCCGCCCAGATCTGGATCTGCACCGGCGCCGCCAACCAGAAATGGACCCTGAACACCACCTGACTCCACCCGGCCGTCCTCCCGGGTCCGGCCCCACCCGGTACCGGCGCCCGGAGGGACGGCCGGTACCGGGGGCAGCCGTGTGATCATGTCCGCATGGCAGCCGGTCGGATCATCTTCCTCAACGGCACGTCCAGTTCAGGGAAGTCGAGCATCGCCCGTGAACTGCTCGGCATCCTGGACGACGGTGTCTTCTCCCACCTGGCGGTGGACGGCTTCAACGCGATGCGTACGAAGCGGCCCCTCGCACCGGAGGACCTCGACACCGCTCTGCGCCGGACGAGAATGGGCTTCCACCGCTCGATCGCGGCCATGGCCGAGGTGGGCAACGATGTCGTCGTCGACCATGTCCTCAGTGAGCCCTGGCGGCCGGCCGACTGCCTGGCCGTACTGCGCCCCGAGGACGTGCTGTTCGTCGGCGTCCACTGCTCACCGGACGAACTGGTTCGCCGCGAGAAGGCCCGTGGCGACCGGCCCCAGGGCCTCGCCGCGCTCCAGTACGAGCTGGTCCATCAGCACGGTGACTACGACGTCGAATGCGACACCAGTACGGCGAGCCCGCGCGAGTGCGCCGAACTGATCAAGGATTTCCTTCCGGTCCGGCCGACGCCGACCGCCTTCACCCGCCTCCGCGCCCGCCGTCCGGCGGACAGCGGTCAGATGAGCTGAGAACGCCGGTTCAGGTCGACTCGCGCACCACCAGTTCCGTCGGCAGCGTCAACTGCTGGCGGGGCGCGCCGTGCTGGGTGATGTCGGTGAGGATACGGGCCATCGTGCGGCCCAGCTCCTCCACCGGCTGACGCACCGTCGTCAGGGGCGGGTTCGTGTGGCGGGCGAGGACGGAGTCCTCGAACCCCACGACGGCGACATCACCCGGCACCCGCCGCTTCTGGCGGCGCAGTTCGGCCAGCGCGCCGACCGCCATCAGGTCGGAGGCGGCGAACACGGCGTCCAGGTCCGGGGCACGTTCAAGAAGCGAACGCATCGCGCGGGTGCCGCCCTCCTCGGTGAAGTCACCCGTCTCGGCCAGGAATTCGCTTGCGGGCACTCCTGCCTCCCGGTGGGCGTCACGCCAGCCGGCGAGCCGGCTGCGGCCGACGTCCATGTCCAGGGGCCCGGTGATCGTGGCGATCCTGGTCCTGCCTCCGCCCAGCAGGTGCCGGACCGCTTCGGCGGCGCCTCCCGCGTTGTCGGAGTCGACGTAGCTCAGCCGCTCGCCCGCGTCGCGGCGGCCGGCCAGCACGGTGGGCAGCCCCATCTCCTCCAGCATGCCCGGCAGCCGGTCGTGGGCGTGGACCGAGACCAGGAGGACACCGTCCACGCGGCGCGCCGCCACCGATTCGGTCAGCTGGTCCCGCTCGGCCTGGTCGCGGACCAGCATGAGCTGCAGCTGGGTACGGCTCTCGGCGAGGGCGCCGCTGACGCCCCGGATCAGCGCGGCGAAGAACGGTTCCGAACCGAGTCGGCTCTCCGATTCCGGGATCACCAGTGCCACGGCATTGGTCCGGTTGGTGACCAGGCCGCGGGCGACCGAGTTGGGAACGTAGTTCAGTTCCTTGATCGCTGCCAGGACCCTGGACCGCGCGTCGGCACTGACCAGATCCGAGCCGTTGACGACGCGGGACACCGTGGTCCGGCCCACGCCGGCACGGGCGGCGACGGTTTTGATCGTGGGACGGCGATTCCCGGCCATGTGCTCCCCTCTCGGCGGCCGCGGCCACACCGGCCGCGGAGGTGACCAGCGGCAATTCTTGCAGACGGCGGCTCGAAGCGAGTGTGCCGGGGCCCGGCAGCCCGGTGCCGAACTCGTTGCCCGGACTACGAGTTGTGTTCAAGTCATTGACAGACCGGCTGTGCTGCAAGGAGTCTTCGGTTCATCGATGGGAACGTGCCCACCCCAAAATGGGCACGTTCCCACCCCATTGCCAGAGCCGCTGTGGTCATCGCAGCAATCGTCACTCCGGTGCGTCAGCGCCGTCGCTAGGAGGAGATCCATGGGCAGTCCCGGTTCGATGCGTACGAGGGCGGCGGCCGCGGTCGCGGTCGCCGGCGCGATGACGCTCGTCGTCGGCTGCAGCAGCAGTGACGACTCGGCCACGGGTGGTGGCAAAAAGGACGGCAAGGTAGTCATCACCATGGGCATGTACGGGGTGATGGGCATCAAGGAGACAGGGCTTCTCGAGCAGTACGAGAAGGAGAACCCGAACGTCGAGATCAAGGAAGAGATCGCCGGCGACGAGCAGACCTACTACACCGCGCTGCAGACCAGGCTCGCCGCCGGCAAGGGCCTGAAGGACATCCAGGGCATCGAGATCGGCCGGGCCAAGGAGATTACCGAGACCCAGGCGGACAAGTTCGCGGACTTCTCCGACGTAACCGGCACCGACCACTTCCTGCCGTGGAAGGAGTCCCAGATCAGCACCGGGGACGGCAAGGTGCTGGGTCTGGGCACCGACATCGGCCCGATGGCCGTCTGTTACCGCAAGGACTACTTCGAGCAGGCCGGTCTGCCCACCGACCGCGAGGAGGTCGCCAAGCTCTGGGAAGGCGACTGGGACAAGTACGTCGAGGTCGGCCGCACCTTCAAGAAGGGCTTCAAGGGCGACAAGGTGTCCTACATGGACGCGGCCAGCGGTCTGTTCAACGCCATGGTCTACGGCTACCCCGAGCAGTACTACGACGAAGCGGGCGAGCTGATCTACGCCAAGAACCCGGTCGTCAAGGAGGCCTGGAACCTGGCCGCCGACGCCGCGGACGACGGCCTGACGGCCAAGCTCCGCCAGTTCCAGCCGGGCTGGGACCCGGGCCTGGCCAACGGCACGTTCGCCACCGCCGTGTGCCCCGCGTGGATGCTCAGCCACATCAGCGAGAAGGCCGGTGAGGCGAACAAGGGCAAGTGGGACGTCGCCAAGGCCCCCAAGGGTGCCAACTGGGGCGGGTCCTTCCTCGGCGTGGTCGAGCAGAGCCCGGTGAAGGAGGAGGCCAAGAAGCTCGTCGCCTGGCTGACCGCACCGGAGCAGCAGACCCACATCTTCAAGGAGATCGGCAACATCCCGTCCTCGGGAGAGGCGCTGGAGAGCGACCAGGTGAAGAACGCCAAGTCGGAGTACTTCAACGACGCCCCGATCGGCCAGATCTTCGGGGCCGCCGCCCAGGAGATCCCGGACAAGCAGGTCCTCGGCCGTAAGGACGGCACGATCAAGGACACCTTCTCCCAGGGCCTGGTTCTGATCGAGCAGCAGGGCACCCCGCGTGACGAGGCGTGGAAGACCACCGCGGAGCGCATCGAGAAGGCCGTCGGCTGACCTACTGCCCCCGGCGGTCCGGGCCCGCCGGCGTCCTGCCGGCGGGCCCGGCTCACACATTCGCTCTCAGGAAGGAAGTCCGGTGGCCACCTCCACCACCAAGGCCCTGGCCGGCGAGGAGCCGCCAGGCCCGCCGCGGAAGACGGGCGGCGAGGGCACCGTCCGGCGGCGCGGCAGGCTGCTGCACCGGCTCGACATCAAGGGCGCCCCGTACGCCTTCATCGCGCCGTTCTTCGTCGTCTTCGCCGCGTTCAGCTTCTACCCCCTCGTCTACACCTCGTGGATCTCCCTGCACGACGTGGAACTGGCCACTCTCGACGTCATGGAGTGGGTGGCCTTCGACAACTACGTCGACCTCTGGAACGACTCACGGTTCTGGAACGCACTGCGGAACACCATCACCATCGGTGTCATCTCCACGGTGCCGCAGCTGATGATGGCGCTCGGCATGGCGCACCTGCTCAACTACCGGATGCGCGCCTCGCTGTTCTTCCGCGTCGCGTCACTGGTGCCCTACGCCACCTCGGTCGCCGCCGCCGCCCTCGTGTTCACCATGATCTTCGAACGCGACTTCGGCATGATCAACTGGGCGCTCGGCTCGGTCGGCATCGACCCGGTGAACTGGGAGGCGGACAAGTGGCCCGCCCAGGCGGCGATCTCCACCATCGTCATCTGGCGCTGGACCGGCTACAACGCGCTGCTCTACCTGGCCGCCATGCAGGCCATCCCCGCCGACCGGTACGAGGCGGCCTCCCTCGACGGCGCCTCCCGATGGCAGCAGTTCACCCACGTCACCATCCCCGGGATCCGCTCCACCATCGTCTTCACCATCGTGCTCTCCACGATCGGCGCCACCCAGCTGTTCGGCGAACCGCTGATCTTCGGCCAGGGACCCAACGGCATCACCGGCGGCGCGGACAACCAGTACCAGACGCTGGGACTCCTGCTGTACGAGGAGGGCTGGAAGAACTACCAGATGGGCCGCTCGGCGACCGTCGCCTGGGCGATGTTCCTGCTGCTCGTCCTCGCCTTCGCCGTGCAGCGCCTGATCAAGCGCCTGCGCTCCCGCACGTCCTGACCTGGAGTCGCCATGACCACTCAAAGTCTCCCGGCCCGGACGGACACCGCGGCCCGGACCTCCGCCGAGAAGCCGACCGGCCGCGGTGGCCGCCGGCTGCTGCGCCAGCGCGCCGGCCGCCAGCACCACGCGGGCCCGCTCGCCTACGTCCTGCTCGCCGTCATGGCGCTGCTGTCGATCTTCCCGCTGTACTGGACGATGGTGGCCGCCTCCACCGACAACACCCGGGTCAGCCAGACGCCGCCGCCGTTCCTGCCCGGCCCGAACCTGTTCAGCAACCTCGCCCGGGCCTGGGACGAGGCGGCGATGGGCAAGGCCATGATGAACAGCCTCATCGTGGCCGGGGTGATCGCCCTGTCCACGGTGCTGTTCGCGACCCTGGCCGGATTCGCCTTCGCCAAGCTGCGGTTCAAGGGACGCAACGCCCTGCTCATGCTGGTGATCGGCACCATGCTGGTGCCGCCGCAGCTCGCCGTCGTGCCGCTGTTCATGATGATGGCCGAGCTGGGCTGGTCGCAGCAGCTGCCCGCCGTCATCTTCCCCACCCTGGTGAGCGCGGTCGGCGTCTTCTTCATGCGGCAGTACCTGTCGGAGGCACTGCCGGACGAACTCGTCGAGGCCGGACGCGTGGACGGGGCGCACTCGCTGCGGATCTTCTGGAGCATCGTGCTGCCCGTCGCACGGCCCGCGATGGCGGTCCTGTTCATGATCACGTTCGTGCACGCGTGGAACGACTTCTTCTGGCCGTTCGTGGTGCTCGACATGACCAACCCGACGGTTCCCGTCGCCCTCACCCAGCTCAGCGCGGGCTATGTCCGCGACCAGTCGCTGATCATGGCGGGCGCGCTGCTCGGCACGCTGCCGCTGCTGCTGATGTTCATCGTCTTCGGCCGTCAGATCGTCAGCGGCATCATGGCCGGTGCCGTCAAGGGCTGACCCGCCGCGCCCGCACCCCCGGACCCGTACCCCCACCGGGCGTTCGCGCGCCCGCGCACCCGCCCCCACCACCCCGAAAGGACTTACGTGGTCACCTCAGCACAGCAGACCGCGTCCTCCCCGGACGCTGCCCTCACCTTCCCCAAGGGTTTCCTCTGGGGTTCCGCGACCGCCTCCTACCAGATCGAGGGGGCCGCCGCCGAGGACGGCCGCACACCGTCCATCTGGGACACCTACGCACGCACCCCCGGCCGGGTCCGCAACGGCGACACCGGTGACACCGCCACCGACCACTACCACCGCTGGCGCGAGGACGTCGCCCTCATGGCCGAACTCGGCCTGGGCGCCTACCGCTTCTCCCTCGCCTGGCCCCGGATCCAGCCCACCGGCCGCGGCCCCGCGGTCCAGAAGGGCCTTGACTTCTACCGGCGCCTCGTCGACGACCTGCTGGACAAGGGCATCCAGCCCGTCGCCACCCTCTACCACTGGGACCTGCCGCAGGAACTGGAGGACGCCGGAGGCTGGCCCGAGCGCGCCACGGCCGAGCGGTTCGCCGAGTACGCGGCCCTCGCCGCGGACGCCCTGGGCGACCGGGTGAAGACCTGGACCACTCTGAACGAGCCCTGGTGCAGTGCCTTCCTCGGCTACGGCTCCGGCGTGCACGCCCCCGGCCGCACCGACCCGGTCGCCGCCCTGCGCGCCGCCCACCACCTCAACCTGGGCCACGGCCTGGCCGTCCAGGCACTGCGCGACCGCCTCCCCGCCGACGCCCGGTGCTCGGTCACCCTCAACATCCACCAGGTCCGCCCGCTCACCCCCGACGACGCCGACACCGACGCGGTCCGCCGCATCGACGCCCTCGCCAACCGGGTCTTCACCGGCCCGATGCTCCAGGGCGCCTACCCGGAGGACCTGCTCAAGGACACCGCGGAACTGACCGACTGGTCCTTCGTGCGCGACGGCGACCTGAAGCAGATCCACCAGCCGCTGGACTTCCTCGGCGTGAACTACTACACCCCCACCGTCGTCTCCGCGACCGACGGCAGCGGCGCCCACACCTCCGACGGCCACGGAAAGAGCGCCCACAGCCCCTGGCCGGGCGCCGACAAGGTCGCCTTCCACCAGCCGCCCGGCGAGACCACCGCCATGGGCTGGGCCGTCGACCCCACCGGCCTGTACGACCTGCTGCGCCGCCTGGCCGCCGACTTCCCGCGGCTGCCGCTGTACATCACCGAGAACGGCGCGGCGTTCGACGACTACGCCGACCCCTCCGGCCAGGTCAACGACCCCGCGCGGATCGCCTACGTGCGCGGCCACCTGGCCGCCGTCCACCGGGCCATCGTGGACGGCGCGGACGTACGCGGTTACTTCCTCTGGTCCCTGCTGGACAACTTCGAGTGGGCCCACGGCTACAGCAAGCGCTTCGGCGCCGTCTACGTGGACTACCCCACCGGCACCCGCATCCCGAAGGCCAGCGCCCGCTGGTACGCCGAGGTGGTGCGCAGCGGCGTCCTGCCCGGAGCCTGACCCGGGCCCGGCCCGGTGCGGCACCCTCGCAGGTGCCGCACCGGGGACGGGGGAGGGCGTCCGCACGGTGCAATAGGGTCGTTTCCATGGCCCGGTTCAAGGACTTCAACTTCAAGCTCGTCGTCATCGAGCAGCTCATGTACATCGACGAGAAACTGACCCCGCGGTTCAGTCTGGCCGGCCTTCTGAAGGAGAAGGGCCTCGGCGGCGACCCCTGGACGTACGCCCAGGAGCACGGCCTGGCGTACAAGGTGGTGCCCGAGGCACGCGCGTACTTCGAGTCGCTGGAGATCGGCGACGAACTCCTGGCCGGGGTCGAGGAACTGTGCATGGACGGCGGCAACCAGGTCTACCAGGAGTGCGCACCGGTCTGGGACGGTGAGGACGACCTGTTCGACATCGCCTCCCTCGACGACCTCGTTCTCCTCCCGAACCTCCGCCGCGTCCTGGGCTCGGAGTTCCTGGGCCCCGACCTGGTGGCCGTCCTCGAAAGCCGGGGCATCACGGCCGACTAGGGGCTGCTCCAGGTCCGGATCACTGGTTTCCGGATCCGTCGGTGCGTGGGAGGCCGGGCCTGGTAGTTGTCGCGGGTGGCGCGTGGTGATCTCTCGGATGCCGAGTGGGAGTCGGTCGAGCCGTTCTCGCCGGTGGGTGAGCGCGGTCCGGTCCCTGACCCGCGGTGGCAGTTCAACGCCGTGATGTGGCGGCTCAGGGCCAAAAGCCCGTGGCGGGACGTGCCGGAGGACACCGCGAACTCCGAAACCACGCAGGGCCGGCAGGATCCAGCTCCCGAGCCCCGGCCGTCCCTGAAGGACATGCTCGGATGGGGAGATACGAACGGTGCTGACGCGCTGTGCCGGGTGACGACGGACCCCGACCCCGACCGCCGGCCGGTGGCGGTGTGGGCACGCCAAGGCGGAGGACGGAGACTGTACGAGTGCGGGATGGTGGAATTCCTCCTGCGTCTTCTCCAGGGCGACTTCGACAAGTGTCCGATCAGTACGGCCACCCTTTGGGGCGCCGGCGCGGCTCGACTTCTGAACTTCAGGGACGAGGAACGGTTCCTCGACGAGGGCGTGGACGCGTGGACGGGGATGTCCATCGACCCGTCTCTCGGGGCTGTGAAAGTCACCCCACGAGACGTGAACGCCTGGGGCCTGATGACAGGTTGTGCTCGGCTCCGGTGAGGCCTGCGGCTGTGAGCGCGTCGGCTCTGAGGTGGTGCTGTCGGTGTGGTTACTTCCCTTGCGGGGCGGGGCCGTTGAGCGTCTCGACGACCTGGTCGTAGTCGCCGCGGGCCTCGCCGTAGCGCAGGAACTTCACGCGCTCGACCTGGATCTCCTTGGCGTCGGGCTCCGCCTCGATCAGGGCGACCGCCTCCGCGATGAACTCGTCCAGCGGCATGGCGTGTTCGTCGTCCTCGTGTCCGGGCATCAGCGCGGTGCGGACGGACGGCGGTTCGAGTTCCACGATCCGCACCGAGGTGTCGGCGAGCTGCAGCCGGATGGACTCGCTGAGCATGTGGATCGCGGCCTTCGACGCGTTGTAGCTCGGCGTGTACTTGAGAGGTGTGAACGCCAGGCCCGAGGAGACGGTCATGATCGTGGCGTCCGGCCGCGCCTGCAGATGCTCGATGAACGCGGCGATGAGCCGGATCGGACCGAGCACGTTCGTCGTCACCGTCGTCTCGGCGGAGGTGAGGAAGGAAGCCGGGTCGCGCCAGTCCTCGGCCTTCATGACACCGGCCATCGTCACGAGGACGTTGAGGCCGGGGTGGCCGGCCAGCACCTGCTTCGCGGCGGAGGCGATGCTCGCCGGGTCCGCCGTGTCGATCTGCACGGTGTCGATGCCGGGGTGTTCGGCGGCGATCTGCGCCAGCAGCTCGGCGCGCCGCCCACCGACGATGACGGTGTTGCCCTTGGCCTGCAGCTCCAGGGCGAGGGCGAGACCGATGCCGCTGGTGGAGCCGGGGATGAAGATGGTGTTTCCGGAGATGTCCATGCCTCGATTGTCGTCGCTTCGCCGGCGCTGGGCAGAGAGCGCTTATCGGGGGATCGGCGATCCCTGGCTCACGTCCGGGCCTCGGACGATAATCGGCATCGTGGACCGTGCAGCACTGGCCGACTTCCTGCGCCGCCGCCGTGAGGCACTGCGGCCCGAGGACGTCGCCCTCCCTCCAGGCACGCGCCGGCGGACCCAGGGTCTGCGGCGCGAGGAGGTCGCGTCCCTCGCCGTGATGTCGACCGACTACTACACACGGCTGGAGCAGCAGCGCGGCCCGCAGCCCAGTCAGCAGATGCTGGCCTCGCTCGCCCGGGCCCTGCGGCTGACCACCGACGAGCGAAACTACCTGTACCGGATCGCCGGACACCACGCACCGGCGTCCCTGTCGGCCTCGCCGCACGTCGCTCCCGCACTGCTGCGCGTGCTGGACCGCCTCGACGACGCTCCGGCGCTGATCCTGACCGACCTGGCCGAGACGCTGGTGCAGAACGCCATGGCCACGGCCTTGTTCGGGGACGCGTCGAAGCACACGGGCCTCGCCCGCAGCGCGATCTACCGCTGGTTCACCGACCCTGCTGAGCGGTCGGTCTATCCCGAGGCCGACCACGACCGGCAGAGCCGCGCCCAGGTCGCGAACCTGCGCGCCGCCTACGGCCTGCGCGGCCCGCGGTCGCGGGCAGGCGACCTCGTGGGGAGTTTGCAGAAGGCGAGCGGGGAGTTCGCCGGCCTGTGGGACCGGCACGAGGTCGCACAGCGGTTCGAGGACCACAAGACGTTGATCCACCCCGAGGTCGGCGCGATCGAGGTGGACTGCCAGGCGCTGTTCACCGAGGACCAGTCCCAGACACTCCTCGTCCTCACCGCGCCGCCCCGGTCCGAGGGCCACGGGAAGCTGCGCCTGCTCGCCGCGCTCGGGTTGAACCGCTTCACAGAGGCGGCGGAGCGACAGGGCCTGTCGGATGGGCCGGAGCGCGGGTGATGAGCTCCAGCTCATCAGTGCAGGTCCACCCGGAAGGCGTGACGGTGGTCGGCGGGGCAGGTGAAGATCCGTAGGTCTCCCCGCCGGCCGACGACAACCCCGAGGCGGCCCGCGCCGCTCACGGTTCGTACTCGTTCCCGGTGCCGGTGTGGGGGCGGCGGGGATAGCCTCTCGGCATGCCGAGCTTCGAGATCACGCCGATCGGTACGGTCCGGAACAACCGGACGGATGTCCGGCAGACGGACAACTGGGGTGCCGTCCGCAGCACCATCACCGTCTACGAGCGCTTCGGCGATGCCTGCCTCCAGGGGCTGGAAGGCTTCTCCCACGTGGAGGTGCTGTTCGTCTTCGACCAGTTCCCGGAACAGGACGACTACCGCGAACCCCGCCCCTACCGGGGCCGCCCCGACCTCCCGCCGGTCGGCGTCTTCGCCGGCCGAGGACCCCGCAGGCCCAACCGCATCGGGGTGACGTCCTGCGCCATCGAGTCCGTCCATGGTCGCGAGCTGACCGTGGTGGGCCTCGACGCGGTCTCCGGCACCCCGGTCATCGACCTCAAGCCGACGATGGAGGAGTTCCGCCCGGCCGACATCGAACAGCCGGAATGGGTCAGCCGCCTGATGTCGGAGTACTTCCTGCCGTGAGGTGTTGCGAGGCGCGAGGTGGAGCGGATGAGTCACGCCGCCGTCTCGCGGGGCGCGTTACGTCGATGCGGTCGGGCCGGTGCCCTGCGACGGTACGGCCCGGCTGGTCCACCAGCTCGACGCCCTTGCTGGTACCCTCCGGCGTCGCCTGGCCGCCGCCGGGTGACCTGGACGACCGAGGGGTCACCGCCCTTCTCCATGGGGCCCGGGAGTGCGGACCGGCTCACCGACGGCGTGTGCCGCTCGCCGCCAGGCGGCACTGACCGCACCGTGCGCGACCGACGTACCGCGCGCCGTCTCCGCCGGCAGACGCACCGGACCGCCGATGTGCACGTGGAACCGCGGGCGGCGCGCCGGGGCCGTGAGCACACCGGCCAGTTGCTTCGCGACCGTTCCCGAGCAGAGGCGCCGGGCCCCCACCTGACCGACGGGGACCACCGGCGCGTGGGTCGCGACCACCAGTCGTGCGAGACCGGTGCGGAAGGGCAGGGGTGCGGCGCACCTCGCGTCCTGGTGCAGGGGGAGACCTCCTTCGGCGTAGATGAGTACATGACGCCCCGCCCCGAGTGCTCCGGCCGCGGCAGCGAGTGCCTCCGATGCCCGGGCCGATCCCCGGTGGACGGGAATGTGCCCTTCCCGTGTCAACGCCCGGCCCAGCAGCGGCACGCGCCAGAGACCCGCCGTCACCAGGATCGCCGGCATCACGTCCACGGACCGCAGGGCGGCCAGGACGACCGCGGGATCGGCCACCGAGTCGTGGTTGGCGACGAAGACACTGCCCACGGGGTACGGTCCGTCCGCCTCGCGGGTGACGGTGAGGCGTCCGAAGAAGGGCAGCAGGGCGGCGGCGGCACGGCTGAGCATGGTCGGCCTTTCGACACGGGAATCCTGCTCGCCAGTTTCGCGTGCCGACGCGTTCCGGCACATGAGTATCCGCGCCCACGGGTACCGCGTGGTTCTCCCCATGACACAGCCCCATGACACGGCCCCATGACACGGCCCCATGACACGGCCCCCATGACACGGCCGGGGACGGCGCCCGGTGCTTTCCGGGTTCTCCCGGCCGGTTGGCGTGCCGGGCGGGACCGCGGCGCACACGGGGCTACCGTCGTCGGCATGGCCGGTGATCGCCCGGGGTGGCGCGCGTGTGTGCTCGGCGGTGCGGTGTTCGCCGTGTGCATGGTCGGTACCACGCTGCCGACCCCTCTCTACGGTCTCTACCAGGAGAAGTTCGGGTTCTCCGAGCTGACCGTCACCGTCGTGTACGCCGTGTACGCCTTCGGTGTCATCGGTGTCCTGCTGCTGGCGGGGAACGTCTCGGACGTGGTGGGCAGGCGCCCGGTGCTGCTGTGGGGTCTGGGATTCGCGGCCCTGAGCGCCGTCTGTTTCCTCAGCGCCGCCGACCTGGGGTGGCTGTACGCGGGGCGGCTGCTGTCGGGACTGTCCGCCGGGCTGTTCACCGGGGCCGCCACGGCGTTCGTGATGGAGCTGGCGCCGCCCGGCGGCGCCTCTCGCGCCACATTCGTCGCGACCGCCGCCAACATGGGCGGGCTGGGATGCGGACCGCTGCTCGCGGGAGTCCTGTCCCAGTACGCGGCCGGGCCGCTGTACCTGCCGTTCGTCGTGCACCTGGTCCTGGTGGCCGGCTCGGTCGTTGTCCTGCTGAGACTTCCGGAGACCGTACGGGAGCGACGCCCGCTGAGCACCGTACGGCCTCGACGGCCCGGCCTGCCTCCGCAGGTGCGGGCGGTGTTCGGGCCGGCGGCGATCGCCTCGTTCGTGGGTTTCGCGCTGTTCGGGGTGTTCACGTCGGTCAGCCCGGCGTTCCTCGCGCAGTTCCTGAACGTGCAGAACCGCGCCCTGATCGGGCTGGTCGTCGCGCTGGCGTTCTTCGCCTCGACCGCCGGGCAACTGGCCGTCGGCCGGGTCGGGGCGGCACGGTCCCTGCCATGGGGCTGTGCCGGCCTTCTCGCCGGACTGGCGCTGCTCGCCGGCGCGCTGCACTGGGACCTGCTCGCGCTGGTGGTGCTGAGCGCGATCGTCGGCGGCGCCGGGCAGGGGCTGGCGTTCCGCGGCGCGCTGTCCGCACTGGCCGAGGTGTCTCCGGCGGGGGAGCGGGCGGGTGTCATCTCCATGCTGTTCGTGGTGGCCTACGCGGGCATCTCGGTGCCGGTGATCGGCGTGGGCTTACTGACGGGCCCTCTCGGCCTGCAGGACGCGGGGCTGGTGTTCATCGCGTGCATGATCGTCCTGGTCGTGACCGCGACCGTCTACCTCCTGAGGCGACCGGTACCGCCGGGGACGTGAGCGCGGGGGCCGCGGTGACATCCGCGCCCGCCTGCCCGGCATCCGCCGGGGCCCGGAGCGGTCACCGAGCAAACGGCCGCCACCGTACGGGCCGCGACACGCCCCCGTGTGTTCGCGAGAAGGAGGGAGAACGCGGGGCACCATGGCAGGGCCCGGGGGCGGGCCGTCCCGTCATCCCGGAGGACCCACACCGTGGACATGCTGCTGCCGGTCCTGTTCGCCCTGGGCGCCGCGTTCAGTAGCGCGCTCGCCACCGTACTGCAGCGCAAGGCGGCCCTCGGCGTGCCCCGGTCCGACAAGCTGAGGGCCGGGCTGATGCTCGACCTGCTGCGGCACCCCGTCTGGCTCGCCGGCATCATCACCATGATCACCGCGGCGGTCTGCCAGGCCGTGGCACTTGCGACGGGACCACTGACGATCGTTCAGCCCCTGTTCGTGCTGGAGCTCCCGCTCGCTCTGGCCATCGCCACGGTACTGTTGCGGGGGCGGCTGTCCCGCACCGGCTGGGCGGCCGCCTTCGCCGTGGTGGCAGGACTCGCCGTCGCCCTGGCCGCCGCCTCGCCCGCGGGAAACCGCACGCACGTGCCGATGGACCGCTGGATCCCGGCACTCGCCGTCTGCGCCACCGCGATCGTCGCCCTCGTGCTCGCCGCGCTCCGCCGGCCCGGGAGCCGCACCCGCGCAGCCTGCTTCGGGCTGGCCACCGCCGTCGCGTACGCGGTGACCGCGGCGCTGATGAAGGCGTCGATGCACACACTCGACGACGGCGGCGTCACCGCGTTCCTCACGGCCTGGCAGACCTACGGCTTCGCCCTGTTCGGCGCGTCGGCGCTGTTCCTCCTGGAGAACGCGCTGCAGGCGGGCCCCCTGGTCGCGTCCCAGCCCGCCATCACCCTCGGCGACGCGAGCGTGAGCCTGGCGCTCGGGCTCACGGTCTACTCCGAATCCGTGCGGTCGGGCTGGTGGCTCCTGCCCCAACTGCTGGGCATCGCCCTGATCGTGACAGGCGTGCTGATGCTCTCGAGGCTGGCGCTCGCCCGTTCCCTGACCGGCGAGGACCGCTCCACCGTCAACGCCGAGGCTCCGTGAGCCGTCCCCGTGGACGGCGGTGAGCCGGCGGACACCGGGCGGGGCGCGGGACAGGTACCGTGCGACGGTATGGAACCACCGGCTCGCCCGCACTCCGCCGACGGCACCCGGAAGGCGGCACGACGGGACACCCCGGCATCGCGACAGGGGAGAGGCACCGGGGACCTGGTGGATAAACCCGCCCACCTGGTACAGGTGTTGACGTGCTGTCAGGCGATCTGTCGCGCCGACCGGGCCCCGCCCCTCCCGCGCGTCCCACCCACCACCTGATCCGGAGCAGGCATGAAACCGAGCTTTTCCCGCCTCGTCCGCGGCGCTGCCGCCACCGCCGCGCCGGCCGTAGTCCTGCTCGCCGCGGCGGCGCCTGCGACAGCCGCGGGTGCCGGTGCCACCAGGGCGGACGCCCCGGCGGTGCCGCTGAGAGTGGCGACCTACAACATTCACGCCGGTGCCGGTGAGGACGGGGTCTTCGACCTGGACCGGACCGCGCGGGCACTGCGTGATCTGGGCGCCGACGTGGTCGGCCTCCAGGAGGTCGACGTGCACTGGGGCGACCGCAGCGAATTCGTCGACGAGGCCCGTGCACTGGCCGGGAAGCTGGACATGCGGGTGTTCTTCGCACCGATCTACGATCTGGCCCCGGCAGCCGAGGACGCAGAGCGCCGGCAGTACGGTGTCGCCGTCCTGAGCCGCTATCCGGTGATCGAGGCGGAGAACCACGAGATCACCCGGCTCTCCACCCAGGCACCCGGCCCGGTGCCGGCCCCGATGCCCGGGTTCGCCGAGGTGACGGTCGACGTCAAGGGCGTACACGTGCACGTCTACAGCACGCACCTGGACCACCGGGCCGACCCCTCGGTCCGTGCGGCCCAGGTGGCGGACATGCTCGACGTACTGGCCGCCGACCGCGGACCGAAGATCCTGATCGGCGACTTCAACGCCGAGGCGACGGCTCCGGAGCTGGCACCCCTGTGGCAGCGGCTGCGGGACGCCGACCCGGACGGCGGTGGGACGTATCCGGCGGTCGCCCCGATCAAGCGCATCGACCTGGTGGCCGCCTCCTTCGACATCACCGTGGCCGGTGCCGAAGCCGTGGCGGCGGAGGCATCGGACCACCGCCCGGTGGTCACGGATCTGAGGGTCCCCCGACGCGGCCGCTGAACGGTCCGGATACCTCAAGGCGGGTACGTCACTCCCGCTCGGGGACGCTCATCTCACCCAGGAGCGACCAGTCGTCCTGCGCGACCGTCGCGTTCACGATGCGGGGCGTTTCGGCCAGGTGGGGCGGCAGGGTCCGCTGCGCGGCCCTGAAATGCTCGGAGTGCACATGGGCCGCCCCCGCCTCGTCATCGCGGAAGGCCTCGACCAGGACGTACTCCGTCGGGTCATCGAGGCTGCGGGACCAGTCGAACCACAGACAGCCGGGCTCGTCCCGGGTGGCCGAGGTGAAGTCCGCGGCGATCCCCGGCCACTCGTCGGCATATTCGGGGCGCACCCGGAACTTCGCGGTGATAAAGATCATTCTGTCTCCCTCGTCATTCTCCGGCACGGTCGCGCCCTCGGGCGCGGCACTCTTCGCACCCCGGCGCATCCGACGGGCGAACCCTGCCACAGAGCCTGTCACCTCGCCTGTCCGCCCCTCCGACCTCGCGGCGCGTGTCGATGACGTCGCCCGCCACACCGACCGGCTCCGCCGGCACAGCGGCGACCGGCGCCAAGGGCCTCGGAGGCCACCGGGGCGCTGAGCACGGCCGGTGGCAGCCCGACACGATGGCCCGGTGACGCCACTTCT
Organism: Streptomyces sp. P9-A2; assembly: GCF_036634175.1. Lineage (NCBI taxonomy): Bacteria > Bacillati > Actinomycetota > Actinomycetes > Kitasatosporales > Streptomycetaceae > Streptomyces > Streptomyces sp. P9-A2. Next base: position 162,226 of record NZ_JAZIFX010000001.1, on the reverse strand, counting down.
CGTCCGGATCGATCAGGCATACCGGGCACGCGCGTTCCCGGAGCCACGACTCCGTCCCTCGCTCAGGCGCGGATCGCCGCGCATCACATGGGGCCGCCCGTCCTCGTGGGGGAGGAGCGACTGCAGCCGCCCGTGCGCGGGCGCGGGACGGTCGGGGCGGAACTCGCCGCGGCCTCGATCCGGTCGTCAATGCGCCGGAGGCGCAGCCGGATCGGATGCGGCACGGAGACCCCGTGCCGGACGTCCTCGTCCCGGTGCCGCCTACTCGCCCACCCGCTGCGCGGGCTTTGGGCGAGCAGACCGCAGGACGTCGGTTTCCCCTCGGCCCACGACGCCCGACAGGGACAGGGCACCCGGCCCGAAGAACACGATGAGCAGGAATCCCCAGCAGAAGAGCGCGGGGGCGAGGCCACCGTTCTGCAGCGGGAACAGGCCGTCCTTCTGGTGCTCCGTGAAGTAGGCGAAGGCCATGATGCCCGAGCTGACGAAGGCCGCGCTGCGCGTCGTGACTCCGAGGAGAACGAGGACGCCGCACACCAGCTCGATCACCCCGGCGTACCAGAACGGCCAGTCGCCCACCGGGCTGGCCGTTCGGTCCAGCACCCCGAAGACCGTAGCCGCGCCCTCACTGGCGAACAGCAGACCCAGGACCATACGGAACAGGCCCAGTACGAGGGGCTGGCGGCTCGTCAGCCGGTCGCTGATACGTGCGGTGCTCATCGGGCACTCCTTGAAGATGTCGCTGTGCGTCGGGTGCTTCGGGCTGTGCGGAATTCTGCTGTGCGTGTCCTCCCGCACTCCCTACGCATGCGAGCCCCGGCGGGTTCAGGCGTATCGCGAGGTTCTTGCACATCATCACGTTCCGTTTCCCTGGAGACATGGTCGCCCCAGGTCTCGAAACGAGAACGCAGGCCTGCCGGCCGGGAAACCCTTCCCCCCCCGGACGGGCACGTACGAGACGGATGAGGAGCCTGTGGATCACTGACCGAAGACAGTATGCGGCCGGCGGTGTGCCCAGGGCGTGAGGTCTCCGGCACGGTGTGACGGACACGCGTCATGCCGTGCCGAACCACGCCTCGGCGAGCGAGAGCAGCGTCCCCCGGGCAGACACGGGGAGCTTCCGCATGTACATGTATCGGGGAGACTGCCGTACACGGGCAGCTCCGCAGTCCTGATACCGGCGCCAGGACCGGCCGCGCCGGCATCGGAAGTGCCCGGCGGTCAGGCGTTGGGCAAGGTGTCGTACTCACTGCCTCTCAACCGCGGTGTTCGTGCTCCCAGAGACAGACTGCGGTCCGGTCGGCGCCGCCGAGGGGAACCGCCTGGTCGAAGTGGCCCAACACGGAGGGCAGTTCGGGTGGACCCTGCGACCATGCCGCGGTCAGGGCTTCGTTGTTCCGGCCGGTGAACAAGTCCACGCAGTGGCCGGTGCACAGCACCAGGGCGTCTCCTGGCCTGGTCTCGATCCGCTGCCAGGTCACGTCCTGCGGACGGTCCGGCAGGCAAGCGGGACTGTGCGGGCGCCCAGCCGATGAGGTCGGCCGGAGGGACGCCGGACATGGGGACCTCACCCGCCCGCGCTTCGGCCGCGAACGCGGTGGCCCTTCGCAGATCGCCGGCCGCGAGGGCAAGCACTTCGCGGAGTTCCCCGGCCGTCTGCAGCAGCTCGCGCACAGCCCGGCGACGGTCGTCGGCCATGTCCTGGAGCCCGTCCCGTGCTGTCGGGTCGTGTCCCTCTTGTACGAGGTCGCTCCCGCCTTCCGGCGCTGCTGAAACCCCCGTGTATCCCCACTCTCCGGTGTCCCGTCCGACGGCCGAAGACTGAACTTCGGCTTGACGGGCTCAGCCAGGTTACTTTGCCATGAGGTGGAAACCGCATGATATGGGTGAATCCCAAGAAAAATACGATGATCAGACTATTCTGCCGGATTCCTTGAGCGGTCACGTCTCCAGCCGCCAGGTCCCCTGCTCACATCCGCCCCGCACACGGCTTGCCCCGAACGCCGCAGCCTTCTGCGGCCCTGCCTGGGGAACCCGTCTTCGTATGAACACGAACGCGCAGCACCCCGCCCCTGAGCACCGGCGGCCGGACGGCGTTTCCGACACGACGGTCAAAGCCCTGGGCGGACTGTCGAAGGCGCTGGAGACGGCCGAACGGGCCCGTGGTGCGCTCTATGCGTTCCACCAGCTGACCGGCGGCGCCGACCTCGCCCTCGACGACGCGGTGCGCCTGCTCCGCGAGGCCGGCCACGAAGAGCAGGCGGACCGGGTGGAGCGTGAGATCCTCGGCCGCAACGTGATCCCGGGGCACTGGACCTTCCAGATCGTCGAGGCGTACAACGCCACGTACTACCGGCCCTTCCAGCAGATCGAGCAGGGGATCCGGCAGGAACTGGCCGAGGGGCGTGACCACCTGTACGAGGCGGAGATGAAGGAGGCCCGCCGTACCCGGCACCACCCCGACCACACTGCCCGCCCCGCCACCTGACCCTTGTGGCCGGTGCCGAAGGCCCGGTGGACGGCGCTGACGCGGTGTCCCCGGGTCTCACCCATGGCCCACGGGGACGGTCCTTCGGCTGAAGCACTGCGGAGCCCTTCGCCGCGTGGGTGACCGCCCTCCATGATCTTTTGCACGTGGCATCGGTCCGCCCGGCGAGGTGCCGGGCACGGAGCGGGCGGCGGTCCCGGCCTGCTGAACGTGGGACGCGGAATACGGAGCCCGTCGACACTGTTGTCCACTATGTCTGGCATGCCCGAGTCAATGGCTCGGGCGGTGGCGAAAGGAGCACCTCATGGCACGCAGCACTGCACGGCCGGTCGTCAAGCTGAGGTCGACAGTAGGCACGGGGGTCACCTACGTGACCCGCAAGAACCGTCTGAACGATCCCGACCGGCTGGTCCTGCGGAAGTACGACCCGGTCGCCGGTGAGCACGTCCTCTTCCGCGAAGAGCGATGACACCTGCCTCCGTCGCCCTGTGGCGGAGGCCCCGAGGGGGAGCCGAGGGCGCCCCCGCCCGTTCGATACCGCGGAAGAAGGCCCTGATGAAGGTACGCAAGTCCTTGCGCTCGCTGAAGGCCAAGCCGGGTGCCCAGGTGGTGCGTCGGCGAGGCGTGACGTTCGTGATCAACAAGAAGGATCCGCGTTTCAAGGCCCGCCAGGGCTGACGCGCCGGCGCGATGGGCGGCCCGGTACCGCGATCGCGGTACCGGGCCGCCCATCGCGCCGACGGGGGAGCGGAGCGGAAGGCCGGCCGATGCTCGACCGGCGCTCACACGGTGCCGTCGAAGAAGACCCGCACCTTCCGGAGGAATCCGTCCCGGCCCTGACCACCGGGGCTCACCGGTTGTCGACGTCCCGGTCGAAGTTCTGCGCGCACTGCTGTCGGTCGGCTTCGGTGTCGGCGTGCTCGACACATTCGGTGTAGCTCTTGAATTCGTCGCTGTTGAACACGGCCGCGCCCATGGCCAGGAGCACCGAGGAGGTGATGAGTGCGAGCGCGCCGATCACCGCGCCGATCACGGACATCGTTCCATTGGTGGCCACGCCGTGCTTCTTGCGCCGGTGGCCGATCACTCCGAAGATCAGCGCCGGCAGACCGAGTACGATCCCGCCGATCACGGTCCAGAACAGTACGGCGCCGACCAGTCCTAGAACCAGAGCCGCGACACCGAACCCGTTGCGGCGCTCACCCGGACCGGCGGGGCCGCCCTGCCACCCCCCGTGGTGTCCTTGCGTCGATGTCATGGTCGCTCCTTCGGTACGAGACGGATCAGCCCTGCTTCCGGCTGCCTTCGAGGGCCTTCTGGGTCAGGTCGGTGACCTGCCGGGACGGCGGCGCCTCTGCCTCCACGTCCGTACCGAAGTCGCTGAACTCCATGACGGTGCGCACCTTCGCCTGCTGGGAGGACGAGGAGGCCCGGTCCGGGGCACCGCTCTCCGCGGGGGCCTTGAGCGTCATGTCGATCTGCTGCCGCCGGATGCGGCCGTCGTCGTCGAGCCACACGTCCATCGGCAGCGTCGGACCGAGTTGTTGCCGCAGAGTGGCACCGTTGGGGAGTTCGACGACGTCGACGGCGACCCGGTAGTGGGTGGTGTTCACCTCGCCGACTTTGGCGGTGCCCTTGCGGGTGACGTCCTTGTCGTCGATCGCCTTGGTGAACGTGGCCGCCTGGGCGGGATCGTTCACGGACTGGTCCCCGACTCCCCGGCGCTCGGCGACCTTCTGCAAGTCGATCTTGATCCACGGCTTACCGCCGGGGGTCTCGCCCCGGGGAAGCTTCTGGTAGAGCACCTGATCGACGACCCGCTGTTCCATGCGCTCGCCCTGCGCGCCGAGGGTCATGACGCTGTCACCGTCCTCCAGGTCGACGGTCCCCCGGCCGTTCGCCGTCACCGAGGTGCCGTCGGCCGAGGTCTGCACGCGCAGCGTCACCCGCGCGGTGTCCTGCTCGGCCGTCCTGTCGTAAGCGGAACGGACGGCCTCCGTGCCCTGCTCCCGAGCGCTGGACGTCTCCTTCCCCGCGGAGCGGTCCTTCCCCTCCGGCGAGTCGCCGTCGTTGCCGCAACCGACCAGCACCGTGCCGGCCAGAACACCGGCCACGGACGCCGTGCCCACCCGGACGCTGCCGCTTGACCTGACCATGTGATGTGTCTCCTCTCAGGTGTGCGTAGGCTGGCCCGCCGCGGTACCGGCCTGGCGTCCCGGCTGCCCCTGTTTGCAACGAAAGCACCTTCGAGAGCCAATATTTGACGCAACGTCACCGCACCTGCCGGTGCGAGGTGACCCCTGCGCGGCCGGGGCGGCCGGAGGGCGGGCCACCGGCTTACGGCGCGCCGCCGTCGGCCGGGGCCCGGTCGCGGCCGCGGTCCGGCAGAGGTGGTGTCAGTGCGTCAACGCCTCGACGACGGCCAGGTCTTCACCGGTCAGTTCCGCGATGCGGCGCGCCGGAACCCCGGCTGCCAGGGCACGGGCGAGCAGTGCGTCCCTGCCGTCCGCGCGGGAACGGTAGGCCAGTAGTTCCTCCTCCAGCCGGGCGACGTCGGGCGGCGCGGCATGCCGGCGTACGCGGCTCAGCTCCTCCTCCCCGAGAGGGACGGGCAGCCGCTCGGCATCGTCGGGAAGGGCTGCCGTCTCCTCGGGCGGCAGCAGCCGAAAGCCGGGGGACGTCGCGGTGATCCCCTGCGCTTGCAGCCATGCCCGGACCGCGGGGGTCTCCATACAGGCCAGTTCCCCGACGGCCGCGGGGGGCACGCCGATCGTCACGGCCGTGCCGTTCAGCAGGACGAGGTAGGCGTCATCGGTCATCCTTGGGCCCTCACGGGAGAAGTTCTTGTCCTGACGGCACCCCCTGTACCCCCCATCGGCCGTCTCACGACCACTCCCGGCCGTAAGCCATCCACGCCTGCCGCGCGGCGGACAGGTGGACACCCGCGTTGCCGAGGACGAGGTCCGCCGGCCCCCACGATCCGACGACCTCTGTCCGCAGGCACGGATCTCGGCCGCGGCCCACCGCCCGGCTCCTGCCCACGGAGGGCTGTGGCGACGGTGGTGAGCGAAAACGAGTTGACCGGGCGGGGCCACAGGGGCAGGCTCCCCCACGACTTGGACGAAGCCCTGTTGCCGGCTCGCCGCCCGCACGATCGGCGGGTGCGGGCGGCGAGCCGGCGGATCGGATATGCGGAAGATGACGTCTCAGCTCCACGCCCTCTGCTTCGATGCGAACGATCCCTTCCGCCTCTCGCGCTTCTGGGCCGGTCTCCTGGGTTGGGAGACGGCCCACGAATCCGACGACGGGCCCACTCTCCTACCGAACGACGACACAGGGTTCCGGCTCCGATTTCTCCCCGCCCGGGAGCAGAAGTCGGGCCAGAACCGGATGCACTTCGACCTGACGAGCACGTCCCTCGACGACCAGCAGCAGGTGGTGGCGAGGGCACTCGGGCTCGGCGCCCGCCACATCGACATCGGTCAACGCCCCGAGGAGGGGCATGTGGTGCTCGCCGATCCGGAAGGCGACCAGTTCTGCGTCGAGGGCCGCCATCGCGGTTGGCTGCCGCCCTTTCGCCTGGTCCTTCGCGAAGCGAAATCCACTCGGCTTGACTTCTCCAAGGAGGCGGCAGTGAACGCTTGAATCAAGCGTTCAGTGGTCACTCGTCACGTCAGTCATCAACTGCCGCTTCCAGCTCGGGAGTTAACCTGTTCACCGTACAGACCCCGCTCAGGCCGTCAACTCGTCGTCGACGGGGATGTTCAGCCGGTCGGCCAGGGTGGTGAGGGCCGTTCCCAGCGGGAGCGCGACCCGGGTGGCGGCGTGCCGGTCACCCCGGGTGGGGTCCCGGTTGACGATCAGTACGGGCTTTCCGGCCTGGGCCGCCTGGCGGACGAACCGGAGCCCGGACATCACCGTCAGCGAAGATCCCAGAACCAGTAGCGAGGCCGCCTCACGGACCAGCGTGCGGCAGTGCTCGACCCGCCGCGGCGGAACGGCTTCGCCGAAGAACACCACGTCCGGCTTGAGGATGCCGCCGCAGAGCGTGCAGGGCAGCACGCGGAAACCCTCGACCTGTTCGTCGGTGAGGTCGGCGTCACCGTCCGGGTTGATTCCGGCGGCCACCGGCTCGAAGCCCGTATTGGCCTCCTCCAGCCGCCGGGCGAGTTCGCGGCGCGGGCTGAGGGCGCCGCAGGAAAGGCAGACGACCCGGGCCAGACTTCCGTGGAGTTCCACGACGTCCTCGCTGCCCGCGGCCTGGTGCAGGCTGTCGACGTTCTGGGTGATCACACCGGTGAGCAGGCCGTGCCGCGCGAACGCGGTCACGGCCCGGTGCCCGGGGTTGGGGCGGGCGCGGCCGAAGGTGCGCCAGCCGAGGTGGCTGCGCGCCCAGTACCGGCGCCGGGCCTGGATGCCGGCGGTGAAGTCCTGGTAGGTCATCGGAGTGTGCCGGCTCAGGCTCCCGCCCTCGCCCCGGTAGTCGGGGATGCCCGACTCCGTGGAGATCCCCGCCCCGCTGAGTACCAGCACCCCGCCGGTACTCAGCGTCTCGGCGACCGGCTCCAGATCCGTGGTGCCGGGTGGCAAGTCCTCGGCGGGGGACCAGCTCAGAGTGGGGCGCATGCGCATACCGCCAGGGTACGGAACAGGCGGCCCTCCCCGTTTGTGCCGTCCGCCGTCCGCCGTCCGCCGTCCGTAGGGGCCGCCCGGGCGCACGCGGACAGGCATTGGCCCAGCCGGGCGAGCAGTTCGTCGCACACCGGTTCGCACCGCCGGCACACCTTGGCGCACACGCGGCAGTGCTCGTGCATGTCCGAGTGGAGGGCGCACTCCTCCCCGTACGACGACGCTGTGCAGACGATGGCACAGACCTCGAGCACAGCCCGGGCCGATGTCGGCGTAGTAACCGGCGTGCCGGGACAGGACGCCCGCGATCAAGGTGCTGCCGCCCCGCGGCTTCAGCCGGTCGCGGCCGAAGGGCCGGCGAAGACGTACTTCCCGCGTCGAGCGATCCACTTGACAGGAATCAGCTGATGTTTTTCGGTTCCTCGCCGCGCCACCCCACGCCGTGACCTGTCTCGTCGTACGTCGCGGGAACCTCGCCGGCTGGGACACGGCATGTTGGAGAGGTCCCCGCGCCGGACGGTCCCGCAGGCCCTCGCGGTCGGCCCAGGGGCGTTGATCCTGCCGGAGTAGAGCAACGGCTGTGTGCCGCCCGGCGCCCCGCCGCGCCCCGGGCCGAGACGCGGGGGCCGTGGGCATCTCGCCTCGCGTCTCCGTAACCTGTACCGCGGCCGGAGCGGGAGCGGAACCCCGGCATCCGTCGGAAGGCGGCATCAAGAACGCGTAAAGATTGCCGAGTTCCGGCAATGTGTTCGAGCCGGGCCGTGTGGGAGTATGCGGATGCGGGAGATCACCGAGTGGAAGCGAGGCCCGAATGGACTGGTTTGTGGGTCTCGGTATCGCGGGACTGCTTCTGTTGCTGTTCTCGTTGATCTTCGACGGGATCCTGGAAGGCCTGTTCGGCGGCGTGCTGGACGGGCTGTTCGACGGACTCCTGTCGCTGCCGGTCATCGCCGGGTTCGTGTCCATGCTCGGCTTCGGCGGCGCGATCGTCCTCGGCACGACGGATCTGGGGACCACCGGAGCGACGGCGGTCGGTGTGGTGGCCGGGACGGCCGCGGGGTGGTTGACCTGGAAGCTCAGCCGCGCCCTCATGCGGGACCAGACAGCTGCCACCCCGCGCGGCGGCGATCTCGTCGGCACCTCCGGCTCCGTGGTGACCGCCATCCCGGCCCAGGGGTACGGAGAGGTGCTGGTGTATCTCGCCGGACAGCCGCTGAAGCTGGCCGCGAAGAGCTCAGGGCCCGTCGCGCGGGGCGTCGAGGTCTGGGTGGAGTCCGCGCTGTCCGCGACATCGGTGGCGGTCCGGCCGGTCGAGCGCTGACCGGTACGTCACCGCAGCGCGCCGCCCACCCGCCCGAGCCTTCCGTTCCCGCGGTCGCCGTATGTCCCGTGTTCCGCATTGCCCACGTTCATGTCCGATCCGAACCACATCGCCGTCCCCCGGGGAGGGCTGAGGGGATTTCACACATATGAGCTCTGTACTGATAGCAGTGGTAGGAGTCGTCGTACTCCTGGTCCTGCTGGCGCTCGTGGTGGTCACTCGCTACAAGGTCGCGGGCCCCAGCGAGGCGTTCATCGTCACCGGCCGGCGCGGCAAGCAGTCCACCGACCCCGAGACCGGCCGGATCTTCACCGACAACAGCGGCCAGAAGGTCGTGGTCGGCGGCGGTGTTTTCGTCGTGCCCTTCGTCCAGCAGAAGTTCACCCTCGAACTGTCCAGCCGGCACATTCCGATCGCTGTCCGGGGCGCGGTCACCCTGCGCGGGGTGAAGGCGAACCTCGAGGGTGTCGCCATCGTCAAGGTCGGCGGCACCGAGGACTCGATCCGCGCCGCGGCCCAGCGCTTCCTCGACCAGCAGGACGGCATCGTCGGGTTCACGCAGGAAGTGCTCTCCGGCGCGCTGCGCTCCATCGTCGGGCGCATGTCCGTCGAGGACATCATCCGCGACCGTGCCGCCTTCGCCGGGCAGGTCGCGGAGGAGGCCGAGGCCAGCCTGTCCGGGCAGGGCCTCGTGCTGGACGCCTTCCAGATCCAGGACATCACCACCGAGGGCTCCTACCTGCAGGACCTGGGCCGGCCCGAGGCGGCCCGCGCCAAGCAGGAGGCCGACATCGCCGAGGCCGTCGCCCGGCGCGCCTCCGAGCAGGCCCGGCTCAAGGCGGAGGAGGAGATCGCGATCGCCCAGCGCACCTTCGCCCTGAAGCAGGCCGAGATCAAGGCCGAGACGGACGAGGCCGCCGCCCGCGCCGACGCCGCCGGCCCGCTCGCCGAGGCAGCCCGGCGGCAGGAGGTCCTGCAGGAGCAGGAGAAGGTCGCGGCCCGGCAGGCCGCGCTGACCGACCGCGAACTGGACACCAAGGTCCGCAAGCCCGCCGACGCCGCCCGCTACCAGGCCGAGCAGGAGGCCGAAGCCCGCCGTATCGCCTCGGTCAAGGAAGCCGAGGCGGCCGCCGAGCGGGCACGGCTGACCGGTGAGGGTGAGAAGGCCCACCGCGCGGCGCTCGCCGACGCCGTACGCCTCGAGGGTGACGCCGACGCCGCCGCGATCGCTGCGAAGGGTTCGGCGGAGGCCGAAGCCATGCACAAGAAGGCCGACGCCTTCGAACGCTACGGCGACGCGGCGGTGCTGCAGATGCTGGTCGAGGTGCTGCCGCAGGTCGTCGGCAAGGCCGCCGAGCCGCTGGCCGCCGTGGACAAGCTGACCGTCATCTCCACCGACGGCGCGGGGCAGCTCACGCGCACCGTCACCGACAACGTCGTCCAGGGCATGGAGCTCCTCAACTCCGCCACCGGAGTCGACCTCGCGCAGCTCCTCCAGGGGCTCACCCGGCGCGGTACGTCGGCGACGCCCGCTCCCGTCGAGCCCGCCAACGGCAAGGTCGACATCTCGGAGTGACATTTCCGGCACCGGAGCCCGCACGCCCCTCCCGGCGTGCGGGCTCCGGTGCCGTGCGTACGACGTGGAAGGACGCGGGCAACTCCGCACCGGACGTCACGACGTCACCCGCACCGTGTCGGTGAAGGACACCGGAGGGCTTCGCCACCTCCAGGGCCGGCGGGTGTCCCTCGACCGGCTACCGGAAGAAAGATCCGAAGTGGCCCCACTCCCAACTGTGAAGCGGGACCACGGGCGAGCCTCGTCGTGCGGGCGGGAGCGATCTCCTTGTCCGGCGGGCCGGCCGCGCAGAGGACGAGATGGATCGCCCCTGGCCCCCTTGCCGACGCCGGCTGCCACGGTGTGCCGCCGGCGGTCTGTTCGCAGCGGCCTGACCGCACCACCGCCGATCCCACCCGGTCTTGAACCCGCCCCGGGTGGGACCCCCGCGTCAAGTCGACAACGCCGTCAAGACGCCTCAAGGGCGACCGGCGTGGTGCTGCCCGCTTCCGTCGTCGGCGTCGTCCGGGAGCCCCTGGTCCGCATCGCTCCCGCCGTCGAGGAGACCGTCACCGGCCATGGACTCCGACCGGTACCAGGCGTCGGGGCGTCGTCGGTCCGGACCGGCCAGCCAGTGGTGGACCGCGAGCGCGGTGGTACGGGCGTGCTCCTCCAATACGGTGAAATGGTCCCCGGGCACGGTGACTTCGGTGTGCGGCAGCCCCCAGACCGGAGCGGGCTCCGCACCGGGCAGTGGATCCCGGGCCCGTACGAAGAGGGTGGGGGAGACGAGCCGCGAGGGCTGCCGGCCGGCGAAGAGTTCGAAGTATCCGGCCATGGCGGTGAGCCGGTCAGGGCCGGCCGGGAGGAACTCTGCAGCCCGGTGCAGCATGTCCGTCGTCATGGCGGAGAGCGCCTGGTCCTGGTCGTCACTGCTTGGATAGGTGTCCACCAGGACGACGGCGAGCGGGGCGAAGCCTTCGGCTTCCAGCCGCTCGGCCACGGCATGAGCCACCCAGCCACCGGCCGACCGGCCCACCAGGACCAGCGGTGCGTCACCCGCGGCCGCGCGGACGGTGGCGGTCTGAGCGGTGACGAGGGCGTCCAGTGTGGCCGGCAGCGCCTCCCCGGGGCCGAACCCCGGATGCCGTACCGCCAGGACCGGTCGCAGACCCCGCAGCCCGACGCCGAAGCGGGCGTACTCCTGGGGTCCGGAGAGCGCGCTGAGGGCAGGGAAGCAGACCAGCCGGGGTCCCGCACCGCCCCGTGCGAGCGTGACGGGTTCGAGTGCCGCACCGGGCGCTCCGGCGCTGTCGAAGACCGGGCGAAGGCGCGCGGCGATCGTGAGCAGAGCCATGCCGTCCCAGGTCTGCCCCCGGGCGCAGGCGGAGCGGAAGAGCGTCTCCAGGGAATCCGAAGCACCCCCGGCGTCCGGTGAGCTCCCGGCACGCACCGGGGCTTCCGGCCGACCGGCCGTCTCCGGACCGCCGGGAACACCGTCGTCCGCCGGTCGGCCGGGGCTGCCCGGACGGCCGACGGCATCCGGCGATTCGGGGGCGTCGGATGCGCCAGGTGCGTCGGGAGGAGCCGCCTCCCGCGCGTACCGTTCCGCCAGCTCGGCGGCGACCGCACGCGGAGTCGGGAAGTCGAACAGCAGCGTGGACGGCAGAGCCAGCCCTGTCGACGCCACGAGCAGGTTGCCCAGATCGACCGCGGCCAGGGAGTCGAGCCCCAGGTCGGCCAGCAGGTCGTCCCCGTCGATCGCACCCGCCCCCTCCGGGTGGCCCAGTACCGAGGCCGCCAGAGTCCGCACCTCCGTGAGCAGCAGCTCACCCCGCTCACCGGGTGAAGCGGCCGCCAGCCGTCGGACGAGCGGAGCCCCGCCCCCGCCGCCCGCGCCCGTCGTGGCGGAACCGGGCACCCGGGACCGGCCCGCCGCCGGAACGCCGTGGCTCAGGGCGGCCGGGCCGAAGCGGGCCGCCACCACCACCGGGTCGTCACCGGCCACGGCGGCGTCGAAGAGGGCCAGGCCCTCCTCCTTTTCCAATGGGTCGAATCCTGAGCGGGCCATCCGCCGCAGGTCCGTGTCGGTGAGGTGCGCCATCATGCCCTCGTTCTGCCGCCAGGGACCCCAGACGATCGACGTACCGGACAGACCGAGACGCCTCCGGTGTCGTGCCAGAGCGTCCAACACGCAATTTGCGGCCGCGTAGTTGGCCTGACCGGCGGAGCCGAAGGTACCCGCCACCGAGGAGAACAGCGCGAACATCGCCAGGTCGCGTCCCCGGGTCAGCTCGTGCAGGGCGAGGGCGGCGCCCGCCTTGGGCCGCAGCACCCGCTCCAGCCGGTCGGCCGTGAGCGCCGGGACGATGCCGTCGTCCAGCACCCCCGCGGCGTGCACCACGCCGGTCAGCGGATGGGCCGCCGGCACCGCGTCGAGCAGGGCGGCGAGCGCCGTCCGGTCCGCGACGTCACACGCCCGGACGGTGACCTCGGCGCCTGACCTGCCCAGTTCCGCGACGAGTTCGTCCACCCCCGAAGCGTCCGGTCCACGCCGGCCGGCGAGCAGCAGATGCCGGACGCCGTGGGCGGTGACCAGGTGCCGTGCCACCAGTACGCCCAGGGAACCGGTGCCGCCGGTGACCAGGACGGTGCCCTCCGGATCGAGCCGCCGCCGGGGCCGCCGTTCCCCCGTCGCCTCGGCCACCCGTACCGGCTTCGGTACGTACGCCGTGCCCCGTCGTACGGCCGTCTCCGGCGCCGCGGCGGCCAGCAGGGCGGGGAGGAGGCGCCAGGAGTCGGGGTGATCGTCCATGTCGACCAGGGCGAAACGGCCCGGATTCTCCCGCAGGGCCGAGCGGACCAGCCCCCATACCGGTGCGTGGGCCGGTACGGAAGCACACCCGTCGGATGCGCCGGAATCCCCGGAACCGGTGCCGCCGTCGATCGGACCGCCGCAGACCGGACCGCCGTCGACCGGACCACCGTCCTCCGGGGCGACGGCGCCGGAGGTGACGAGGACGAGACGGGAGTTCGCCGGGTGCGGTGCGGCGAGCCACTCCCGTATCAACTCCAGTGCCCAGCCCGCCGCCCACCGCGGCTTTGCCGCCGGGTCCCGCGCATCGCCGGTCGTGGCCGGCGGCGGCGGGCACGGTGCGACGAGGACGGCCGGCGCCGTGCCGCCCGCCGCCGGGCCGGCGTACACCGGAACGCCGGAGCCCCGGGGTGCGAGCACATCCACCAGTCGTGTGCCCGCCGCGCCCAGGACGCCCCACGGAGGTACCACCGCGGGCACGGGCGGCTCCGGCAGCGGCACCCAGTCCATCCGGTGGAGAGCCCCGGTGACCGGATCCGCTGTTCCCCCTCCGGTGCGCGGAAGGGGTCGGAGCGTCAACGAACGTACCGAAACCACCGGCGTGCCCGCCGTGTCGGTCAGCTCCACCCCGGCCCGCCCGTCCGGCCCGAGGGCGATCCTCACCCGCAACCGCCGCGCGGCGGCCGTGTGCAGGCGCACCCCGCTGAAGGCGAACGGCAGGGACACCCCGCCATCCCCCGTCCCGGCACGGCCCTCCCCGGCACGGTCCGCCGCGCATCCGTCGAGTGCCAGGGCGTGCAGCGCCGCGTCCAGCAGCGCGGGATGCAGGACGAATCCCGGGCCTCCCGCGTCCGGGAGCGCAACTCCGGCGGTCTCCGGCAGCGCGACCTCTGCGTACAGCTCGTCCCCGAGCCGCCAGGCGCCGCGCAGGCCCCGGAAGGCGGGGCCGTAGCTCAGCCCGTGCCCGGCCAGCCGCTCGTACGGGTCGGCGTCCGGGGCGTCGGTGCGCAGCGGCACCGCGTCCGGCGGCGGCCAGGGCGTGGTGCCGGCCACGGTGGCAGCCGCTTTGCGGTCCGTCGACCGCTGCTCCGGCACGAGCGTCCCGGAGGCGTGCCGTTGCCAGGGCCGGTCGCCCGCCGGCGAGTGCGGCCGGGAGTGGAAGAGCAGGGTCCGCCGTCCCGTGTCATCGGGCCCGGACACCTTCATCTGCAGCTCGACGGCGCCGTCCGCAGGCAGTGACAGCGCTGTGGTCAGGGCGAGTTCGTCCAGGACGGGCGCGCCGGCCGACTCACCGGCGTGCAGGGCCATCTCCACGAAGGCGGCCGCCGGCAGCAGCACCGCCCCCGCCACCACGTGGTCGGCCAGCCAGGGCTGATGGCGCACCGAGAGCAGCCCGCTCAGCAACAGCCCGTCGTCGTCGGCCATCATGGTGCGGGACGAGAGGAAAGGATGGGCCGGGGTGTCCGACGGAGACGTGGACCGATGCCGCGGGGTGGCGTCGAGCCAGTACCGGCGGCGCTGGAAGGCGTACGTGGGCAGGGCGACGCGCCGACCGCCGCGCCCGGCGAAGACGGCCCGCCAGTCCACGGGCACGCCATGGGTGTGCAACGCGGCCACGGTGTCGAGCAGGGCGTCCGCCTCCGGCCGCGCCCCGCGCAGGGTCGGCAGGACCAGAGGTGCCGGAGTCCGCTCGCCGCCGGACGCTCCGCCCGTGCCCGTGCCCGTGCCCATGTCCGTGCCTGTGCCTGTGCCTGTGCCCATGTCCGGGCCCGCCGGTGCCGGGCCCGGCACGGAGAGGCAGCCTTCGACCAGGCCGGTGAGCACTCCGCGCGGACCCAGCTCGACGTAGTGCGCCGCGCCCCGGCCGCGGAGGTGCGCCACCGAATCGGCGAAGCGGACCGGCCGACGGACGTGGTCCACCCAGAACTCCGGCGAGCTCAGCTCCTCGTCGGTGGCCGCCCGGCCCGATACGGCGCTGACCAGAGGAATGCGCGGAGTGGAGAAGGAGAGGCGCCGCACGACCTCGGCGAAGTCGGCCAGCATGGGTTCCATCCGCGCGGAGTGGAAGGCGTGGCTGACCCGCAGTGGCGTCGTGGACCGGCCCCGCTCCCGGAAGTACGCGGCGGTCTCCCGCACCGCGGCCTCGTCCCCGGAGACGACCACCGAAGCGGGACCGTTGACGGCGGCGATCTCCGCCGCACCCTTTGTCTCGGCAAGGCGGGCGGCCACCTCGTCCGCTCCGGCGGCCACGGCGGCCATCGCACCGCCCGGAGACAGCGCGTCCATCAACCGGCCCCGGGCCGCCACCAGGACGCAGGCGTCCGCGAGGGACAGCACCCCGGCGGCATGCGCCGCGGCCACCTCGCCCACCGAGTGCCCGGCCACCAGGTCCGGGCGCACACCCCAGGCCTCGAGCAGCCGGAACAGGGCCGTCTCCAGGGCGAAGAGCGCCGGCTGCGCGAACCGGGTCGTGTGCAGGAGCGCGCCCGTCTCCGTGCCGGGGCCGGCGAACACGACGTCCAGCAGGGGCACCGGCAGCAAGGGGTCGAGCAGGGAACAGCACTCGTCGAACGACCGGGCGAAGCTCGGATGTAGTTCCCGGGACTCGTACAACTCACGTCCCATACCCACGCGTTGGCTTCCCTGGCCGGTGAAGAGAAGGGCCAGCGGTCCCCGGCGGCGGGACGTGCCCGTCCGCACCCGGGGCCGGCTCGCGCCCTCCGCCACCACCCGCAGGGAGGCGAGCAGTTCCGCACGGTCCCGGGCCACCACCACGGCCCGGTGCTCGAAGGCCTCACGGGTGGTGGCGAGGGAGTACCCGATGTCCACCAAGGCCGTGTCCGGGTCGGCGGCCACCTGTTCGTACAGCCGTCGCGCCTGGGCCCGCAGCCCCGGCCCGCTCCTCGCAGACACCGCGACAGCCACGGACGCCGGCATCGCCCCGCCGTCGACACGGTCCCTCCCGGCCCCGTCGTCCGCCGCGGAAACCGGCGGCGGAGTGTTCCGGTCCGCCGGGGCCTCCTCGAGCACCACATGGGCGTTGGTGCCGCTGATACCGAAGGAGGACACCCCCGCCCGGCGCGGGCGGTCCGTTCCCGGCCACTCCACCGACCGGTTCAACAGCGTCATCCGCCCCGACGACCAGTCGACCCGGCGACTCGGCTCGTCGGCGTGCAGCGTACGCGGCAACACGCCGTGCGCCATCGCCTGCACCGTCTTGATCACGCCCGCCACCCCGGCGGCGGCCTGGGTGTGACCGATGTTCGACTTCACCGAGCCCAGCCGGAGCGGACGCTCCCGTGTCGCTCGCCCGTACGTCGCCAGAAACGCCTCCGCCTCGATGACATCGCCCAGCCGGGTGCCGGTGCCGTGCGCCTCCACCGCGTCGACGTCCCCCGGGGTCAGTTCCGCGTCCGCGAGGGCCTGCCGGATCACCCGCTGCTGTGCCGGCCCGTGCGGCGCCGTCAGTCCGTTGCTCGCCCCGTCCTGGTTCACCGCCGAGCCGCGCACCACGGCCAGCACCGGAAGCCCGGCGCGGCGCGCCTCGGACAACCGGCTCAGCAACAGCATCCCGGCGCCCTCGGCCCACCCCGTGCCGTCGGCGGACGCGCCGAACGCCTTGCAGCGGCCGTCCGGGGCCAGCGCCCGCTGGCGGCTGAACTCCACGAACGACGCGGGCCCCGACATCACCGTGGCCCCGCCGGCCAGCGCGAAGGAACACTCGCCCCGGCGCAGCGCCTGGGCCGCCAGGTGCAGGGCCACCAAGGACGAGGAACACGCCGTGTCCACCGTGATGGCCGGGCCCTCCAGGCCGAAGGTGTAGGAGATACGGCCCGAGGCGACACTTCCGGCGCTGCCGAGGCCGAGGTAGCCCTCGACATGCTCGGGCACCTCCGTGAGGCGGCCGGCGTAGTCGCTGTACATCAGCCCGACGTACACCCCGGTCGGCGAGCCGCGCAGGGTGCGGGGGACAAGGCCGGCGCGTTCGAAGGTCTCCCACGCCACTTCGAGCAGCAGCCGGTGCTGCGGGTCCATGGCCTGGGCCTCGCGGGGGGAGATGCCGAAGAAGCCGGGGTCGAAGCGGTCCACGCCGGTGAGGAAGCCGCCCTCACGCACATACGTCCGGCCGGACCGGCCCGGATCCGGGTCGTACAGTGCCTCCGTGTCCCAGCCCCGGTCCGTGGGGAACGGGCCGATGGCGTCCCTCCCGTCGGCCACCAGCCGCCACAACTCCTCGGGGGAGGTCACGCCTCCGGGATAGCGGCAGGCCATGCCCACGATCACCACGGGGTCGTCGTCCGGCCGGGCCGCTCCACGGTGCGTGATCCCGGCGCCGGACGGTGCGGCGGCGCTCGCGGCACTCGCGGCGCTTCGCGAGCGGAGGTGGGCGGCGAGCGAGGCGGCCGTGGGGAAGTCGAAGGCGACGGCCTCGGAGAGCGGAAGGCCGGTCGCCGCCGACAACCGCTCCCGCAGCACGGTCGCCGTCAGCGAGTCCATGCCCAGGTCCCGGAGCGCCGTCGTGGGCTCCACCGCCTCCGCCGTACGGCCGAGAACGGCCGCCGCCTCACTCCGCACCAGGGCCAGCAGGTCGTCCGCCGGCCCCCCGGCCGCCGGCGTGCCGAGCGTTCGCGTGGGCCCGTCGGCGAGGGCATGCCGCAGGACCTTCCCGGAGGCGGTACGGGGGATGCGTTCCACCTCGTACAGCTCGACGGGCACCTTGAAAGCGGACAGTTCCGCACGACAGGCGGCGAGGACCGACCCCCTGGCCGGCACACCGCCGCCCGGCTCGGGGACCAGATAGCCGACCGGCACCTCACCGAAGACGGGATGCGGGCGTCCGGCCACGGCGGCGTCCGCCACCCCGGGCAGCCTCCGCAGCACCGCCTCCACCTCCGACGGATGGATGTTCACCCCGCCCCGGATGATCAGCTCACTCACCCGGCCGGTGATCACGATGTCCCCGGAGGCCTCGATCCTGGCCAGGTCGCCGGTGCGGAACCAGCCCTCGCGCAGCACCTCGGCGGTGGCCTCCGGCCTGCCGTGGTAGCCGGCCATGACGCCGGGTCCGCTCACCCACAACTCGCCCTCGCCGGAGTCCCGTCCGTCCGTGCCACCGCCGACCCGGACCCGGGTGCCGGGCAGCGCCCGGCCGCACG
Source organism: Streptomyces sp. P9-A2 (assembly GCF_036634175.1). NCBI lineage: Bacteria > Bacillati > Actinomycetota > Actinomycetes > Kitasatosporales > Streptomycetaceae > Streptomyces > Streptomyces sp. P9-A2. The sequence goes on along the minus strand of NZ_JAZIFX010000001.1, from coordinate 144,262 downwards.
ACCCGGCCTTCGACGTGTCACCCGGTGCCGCCATGGTGACCGGGCCCGCCTCGGTGCTGCCGTAGTGCTCCAGATAGGGGGTGCGGCAGATCGCCTCGAAGGACTTCCGGAATGCGGGCCCCGCCGAAGCTCCGGCGCTGACACAGCCCCGCAGCGCGGGTGTTCCGAGGCCGCCGTCGGCTTTGTCGCCCTCCTCGCGCCGGACCGCGTCGAGCAGGGCCGAATACGTCGTCGGCACCCCGCCGAGAAGGGTGTAAGGGGCGTCCGTACGGCGCAGCTCACCGAGTACCTCCGCCACCGAGAACCGGGGCGCGAGAGTGGCCCCGGCCCCGGTCGCGGTCACCCCGAGGACGCAGACCACCTGGCTCATGGCGTGGTGGAGGGGCAACGGCCACAGCACCCGGTCCTCTTCGGACATGCCAAGAATGCCGACGAGGCCCGTCGCGACCGGCGAGAGGCGGTTGCGCTGGGTGGACAGGACCCCCTTGGGGGTGCCGGAGGACCCGGAGGTGTAGAGCAGCCACGCCACCTCGTCCAGCCCGAGATCGTCCCGGGCGGGAATCCCGGGCTCCGTACCCGCCAGCTCCTCGTAGCGCAGAGCACCGCCCGCGGCCACGGACCCGTCCGTCAACGCGCCGGAGCCCTCGGACGACGGAATATCCCCGTCCTCCTCGCCGCCCTCGGCCGTCACCACGATCAGCCCGGGGCGGGACAGGAGTTCCTGATGATGCGCCAGTCGGGCCTCATCGGTGATGAGCACGTGCGCACCGCAGTCGTCCAGCAGACGGGCCAACTCCGCCCCCGAGCTCCCGGGATCCAGCGGTACGCCCACTCCGCTCGCCCGGGTGACGGCGAGTGAGCTCTCGACCGCCTCGACGCGGTTGCCGAGCAGGAGGGCCACCCGCTCGCCCCGCGCCAGGCCGAGCCGCGCCAAGTGGCCGGCCAGCCGCCCGGTCCTTCGCTCCAGGTCCCGGTAGGTCCGCCGCGTACGGCGGTCCTGGAAGGCGACTTTCTCCCCGAGGCGCCGGGCATGCTCCCGGAGCGACTCCGGCAGTGGCCTGATGATGTCCGCGTCTGCACTCACTTGCTCGAACCCTCCCATGGACTCGTAGGTGAGGATGGCGGCGCGGTCCACCTGGTTCCCCCGCGACGGCGGAGCCGCACGGTGCCGGGACGATCTCGAAGGCTCGCGAAAACACGGGGACGAACGGATCGCCGGCCTCAGGAGCTCCGAGGGCGGCCTCGCGAAGCGGAATCGCTTTCCATGATGAGGTTCCTCCTGCTCCGGCGTACCCTGGGCCGACGCGGCGGCAGAGTGCCGGTCGAATCCTTCGCCCGCACGGACACCGTCTCCCCACCATCACTCAAACGTGATGCTGCGAAGCCCGACCGTTCGGCCCGTGTCGCGTCGATGCCGACCGCATCGGCCGCGGAACGGCAGAAACGGACGCTTCCCCGAGTGGCACAGGGCCGACGACGGCGGACGTGGCCGTGGGCACGCCCACTCCGGTCGTCCCGGAGGGAGCTTTCACGAGCCTTGAGCGTGCCGCCCGAGCAGCGAGGCCCCTGCGCCCCTGTCCGAGGCGAGCACTGCGGCCGGCTCGGTAGGCGAAGACGCTTTTGGCGTCGTCCACCACGGCACCACCGTCATCCTCGAGACCATCGAGTACGTACGCGATCTCCATGGTCGGCGTTCGACGCGAACTCTTCCCCGAAGCACGCTGTACAGATCATCGAGCAGCAGCCGGCCGACGCCGACCACATCAAACGCCGCCCCGCGACCGGAACGTGCCGATCATCTTCGCGGGCACCACGGCCGTTCGGGAGTTCTGACCGACGGCCCGTAGAACCGACGGAGTGCGGAGGGCGGGGCCGGCGGGCGGAATCAGCTCAGGACGGTTTCCCAGGTGTCGACGGCGAAATGGGTCGTCATCCCGTGGCGGTCGTACAGCCGGGGAGCCCCGGTGGCGTTCGCGGTGTCCACGCCGAGCCCGATGGCGTCCCGGCCCCGTGCCGCGAAGGCCGCGAAGGCGTGCCGGAGCAGGAAACCGCCAAGACCCAGACCGCGGGCCCCGGTCAGAACGCCGAGGCCGGGGATCCACCCCATGGCCTCCCGGTCGTCGCGCGCCAGCAGGAACCCGGCGTCCCCCAGCTCGTCGGTGGAGACGATCCACACCAGGGACCAGTCCAGCGCGTCGGCGTCGATGTCGTGCAGCCACTGGTCGTACGGGCGCGGCTGGAAGTCGAAGTGGTCGACGAAGGAAGCCTGGTGGAGCGCGTGGACGCGGGCCCGGTCCTCCTCGGCGCCGCAGTTCCGTATCAGCACGCCGGCGGGTACCTCGGGCACCACGTCCCGTGCGGGATCCAGCGGGCGGCGCTTCACGTGATATCGCCGTACGACCTGCCAGCCCCGCCTCAGGAGCAACTGCGTGTCGAGGGTGGGCGTCACGTTGAGGTGGAGGTGGACCACGGCTCGCCCGGCGCCGTTCTCCCGTGCCTTCTCCAGCGCCCTGGCCTCCATCGCCTCCAGCAGGTGTGCACCGGGCCGCTGATGGTCGGGCAGCACGTAGTGGTCGATGTCGATGCGGTCGCCGCCTGACTCGTCCCACAGCAGCCCGTAGGCCACCAGCACGTCCCCGTCCCACATGAGCCACGAGTCGCGCTCCGGATCGGTCCCGGGGCGTTTCAGGTCGGCCTGGACGGTGTGCAGGTCAGTCTCGGGCCGGCCGATCTCGATCTCGTCGACCTTGTTGAGTAGTTCGGTGATGGCGGGCGCGTCCATGAGCGAGGCAGGCCGCAGGGAGTAGGAGTGCATGACCACCAAGAGTCCGGGGAGGAAGCACGGGCCGCAACGGCTTTTCCGGCGGCCGCCCGCACCCGGGGAGGCCTGACGTTCTTCGGCGTGGAGCGGGAGCGCGTCTTCCCGCAGCCTCGTTTCGGCGAGCGGTGCCCGGCCTTGTCGCAGCCTGCCTCCGTGTCCCGGGCCGCCGGTGGATGCATCGAGGCCCCGGCTGCCGTCGGCAGGGAGCCCGGCGCCTCCTCCAGGCATGGTGTGTCGTCGCGGGGGCACCTGCTCACCAGTCCTCCGGGCGGGCCCGGAGGACTGGTGAGCAGGAGACAAGGGGCGACGGCATGCGAAGTGTGGGTGTGGAAGAGGAACTACTGCTGGTGGACCCGAACAGTGGTGCGCCGGTCGCCGTCTCCGACGCGGCGCTCGCGGCTGCCGACCGCCGGGCCTGGCAGCACGGAGGGGCCGGCGCGAAGGACCACCAGTTCGAGGGGGAGCTTCAACAGGAGCAGGTGGAGTTCGCGACCGAGCCGGTGACGGAGATGGGCCGGCTCCAGGAGGAGATCACCCGCTGTCGCAGGGAGGCGGCGCGGCACGCGGACACTGCCGGCGCGAGAGTGGCGGCTGTGGCGACTTCGCCGTTGGCTGTCGAGCCGTCGCTGAGTACCGGTACCCGTTATCGGTGGCTGGGTGAGCAGTTCGGGGTGACGGCTCAGGAGCAGTTGACCTGTGGCTGCCATGTGCACGTGTCGGTGGACTCCGACGAGGAGGGTGTGGCTGTCCTGGACCGTATACGCCCGTGGCTGGCGGTTCTGACGGCGATGAGCGCGAACTCCCCTTTCTGGCAGGGGCAGGACACCGGTTACGGCAGCTATCGCAGCCGGGTGTGGAACCGCTGGCCGTCCGCCGGGCCGGTCGAGATCTTCGGGTCCGCCGACCGCTACCACGAGCAGGTTACCGCCATGGTCGAGACGGGGGTCCTCCGTGACGAGGGCATGATCTACTTCGATGCCCGGCTCTCCGCCTCGTATCCCACCGTGGAGATCCGTGTGGCGGACGTGTGCCTGGACGCTTCTCTACCTGTGCTGCTGGCCGCGCTCGCGCGTGCCCTGGTGGAGACGTCCGCCCGGGCCTGGCAGGACGGCGTACCGCCGGCCAGGGTCGGGACGGGTCTGCTGCGCCTGGCCTCGTGGCGAGCGGGACGCTCGGGTCTCGACGGTCCCCTCCTGCACCCCGAGACCATGCGCGAGACCTCCGCGGTCGGGGCGGTCCAGGCTATGTACCGGCACGTTCGCGAGGCGCTGGTGGACCACGGCGACGACGATCTCGTCCGCGAGGGCATCGCCCGCCTCCTCGAACAGGGCAACGGGGCGCGTACGCAACGCCGTTTGCTGGCCGAGGAGGGCAGCCTCACCCGCGTCATGACCCGCTGTGCCGACTTGACCACGAACAGCTGACCGTCCTTCCGGTACGCGGTTTCGGCGCCGTCAGGGCGATCGCGGCTGAGAGGGAACACGGGGTCTTGCGCCTGGCCTACCGGATCGGGAAACTGCGGAGGGCCGGAGACCTCGATATCCCGAAGCAGGGCAGCACCGCCCGCCGGAAACACCCGCCGACCAGGATGTAGCGGATCGCGGCGGACGAACCCGGTGTCTCCCGTCGCATGTGGGGGTCATCCTGGGGCGGGGGCTGTCCTTGTGCGAGGTCGTTTTCTCGCCGGGCCCGAGGCCGACGTCCATGTCGGATTCCTGCCGGAAAGCGGGCGCCGGTCGATGTTTGACTGCGTCCATGACCCTCACACAGTCAGACAACGCCAAGGACGCCCACCTCTTCCGTTCCTTGCACGCCTCACCTGCCCCCCTCGCGCTCGCCAACGCCTGGGACGTTGCGAGCGCCCGCGTCATCGAGGCCGCGGGCGCCCCCGCGATCGCCACCACCAGCGCCGGCGTCGCCTGGTCACTGGGTTCTCCGGACGGTGAGGTCCTCGCCCGCAACCGAGCACTGGAACTGATCGCCCGGATCGTCGCCGCCGTCGCGGTCCCGGTCACCGCTGACATCGAGGGCGGGTACACGAAGGACGCCGCCGGCATTGCCGAGACCGTCACCGGAGTGCTCGCGGCGGGCGCCGTCGGCATCAACATCGAGGACGGCGCCCGACCCCCGGCAGAGCTCGCGAAGCGGCTGGCCGTGGCCCGGCAGGCCGCCGACCACGCAGGCGTGGACCTGTTCCTCAACGCCCGCATCGACACCTTCCTGTTCGGGCTCGGCGACCCGGACACCCGGCTGAAGGAAACCCTGGCCCGGGCACACATGTACATCGAGGCGGGCGCGGACGGCATCTTCGTCCCCGGCGTGGCCGACACCGCCACCATCGCGGCGTTGGCCGGAGACATCTCCATGCCGCTGAACGTCATGGCCGGCCCCGGCACACCGACCGTTGCCGAGCTCGGCGCCCTCGGAGTGGCTCGCGTCAGTCTCGGCTCGGGCGTGGCACAAGCCGCCTACGCCGCTGCCCGCCGCGCCGCGCAGGAGCTTTTCGGCACCGGCGGCTACGACTCACTCGCCGAAGGAATCACCTTTTCCGAACTCAACGCAATCCTCTCCAAGCCCTGTTGACCGGCCCGCCGGCCGGGCTCGCACACCCGAAGGAGCGACCGGCATCCCAGCGCGCCCGCTGCAGCGCCGGTGGGGAGCCCCTCTTCCCGTGCGAGTCGGAGGCGGGTGCCCTCCGGTCAAAACGATGTACGCGTGAGGCAGCAGCCGGTCGGTAAGCACGCAGAACCCGGCCGGCGAACCGGACGACCGCGCCGTCGGTCGGACCCGGGCGACTGTCCACGAAGATCCCTTCGGTGGCCGACGAGCGCCGCCCCCTCCCGGCCTTCGTACCGGCTGCCTGCCGGGCCGGTGACGCATCCGCTTCCGTTTTCGCTTCCGAAGAGGTCATGGCCTGCGAGTGCCCGTGCCACGTGGATGGTCCCGCTCCGCACCGTATGTGGTCCTCGCCGACAAGAAGTACTGCTCACGAGCCGTCCGCAAGCACCTGCGCAAGCGCGGTATCCGTACGGTCGTACCTGCCCCTGCCGACGAGCGGTATCGGGTGAGGGTGCGTCAGGTTGCCGACGGCAGCGTGGCGCCGGGGTTCAGCCGGTGAGGTCGTGCTCCTCGTTTCCGGTGCTCAGGACGGTTGCGCGGAACGAGGCGACGACGGGACGGAGATCGATCCGGTGCCAGGCGGCCCACAGGCGCACGGACCTCTGGAACCAGGGGAGGTCGCGGACTGTGACTCCTGGGATGTGGCCGCGCAGCATGCTCTTCTGTACGAACGCCATGCCGAGCCCTGATGCGACGAGGCCGAGTGCGGTGAGGGGGTCCGGCGCCTCCAGCCGGATGTCGGGGGTGAAGCCGGCGGCGGTGCAGGACGCGACGAAGCCGTCCCGCCAGGTGAGGTCCTGGCTGTCTTCCATGGCGACCCACGGCTGGGCGTCCAGGTCACCGGGCGGGATCTCCGTCGCGCCGGCGAGGGGATGGCTGTTCGGCATGGCCAGGAACAGGGGGTCTTCGAAGAGGAGGGTGCTGCGCAGGTCCGGGTCGGTCTCGGGTGGTGCCTGCGGGACCAGGGCGATATCCAGGCTGCGTTGGCGGAGTCCCTCGAACTGCTGTGATGCGGGCAGGTCGTAGAGGGCGACATGGATCCCGGGGCGGTCGTCGTGCAGCGCCCGCAGGGCCCGGGGGAGAAGGCCGGTGTGCATGGCGTCGCCCACGTATCCCACACACAGGCCGCCCTCCTCGCCCCGGCCGAGGCGCCGGCCCAGGTTCTCCAGCCGGTCCGCGTGCCGCAGCAGGGCCGTGGCCTCGGTGAGGAAGACGTGGCCGTCGGAGGTGAGCCGAATACGCTGCTGGCTGCGCTCGAACAGGGTGAGGCCCAGGCTCTTCTCCAGCTGAGCGATCTGCCGGCTCAGCGGCGACTGCGAGATGTGCAGGCGTTCGGCGGCCCGGCCGACATGTTCCTCTTCGGCGACGGCCACGAAATACCGGAGTTGGCGCAGGTCAAGCATTTAAGACCTCTCAGGACTCAAGTCCGTCCAAGCAAGTCTTGGACAGTCTCACCCGTCGATCCTAGCCTCGACAGAGCAAGAGCCGCGGAGCGGAAAAACCCTATGTAACTCCGCGTCACGCAATGAAGAGAAGGATTTTCCCCATGGGCATCAAGTCCCTTCTGCCGGGCACCCTCGGCTTCGGTACCGCACCGCTGGGCAACATGTTCCGCAGCATCCCGGACGAGGAGGCCGCGGCCACCGTCGAGGCCGCCTGGAACCAGGGCATCCGCTACTTCGACACCGCCCCGTTCTACGGCGCCGGTCTGTCCGAGATCCGCCTGGGCGAGGTCCTCGCCGGCCGACCGCGCGACGAGTTCGTGCTCAGTACCAAGGTGGGCCGCGTCATCCTGGACGAGTCGGAGGACCCCACCACCCGAGACCTGGGCGAAAAGGGCGGCCTCTTCGAGTACGGCCGCCGGAACAAGGTGATCGACGACTACACGGCGGACTCCACCCTGCGCTCGATCGAGGACAGCCTCACGCGCCTGAAGACGGACCGCCTCGACATCGTCTGGGTGCACGACGTGGCCCAGGACTTCCACGGAGACCGCTGGCCGGCCGTCTACGAGACCGCGCGCACCGGCGCTTTCCGCGTGCTGCAGCGACTCCGCGAGGAAGGCGTCATCAAGGCCTGGGGCCTCGGCGTCAACCGGGTGGAGCCGATCGAGCTCACCCTCGACCTGGACGAGCCCCGGCCGGACGCGTTCCTCCTGGCCGGCCGCTACACCCTCCTCGACCACAACCGGTCCCTGCAGCGCCTGCTGCCCGCGGCTACCGAGCAGGGCGTCGACATGGTCGTCGGAGGCCCCTACAGCTCCGGCGTCCTCGCCGGCGGCCGACACTTCGAGTACCAGCAGGCCCCGGCGGAAATCGTCACCAGGGTCGAGCGGATCAAGACGCTTGCCGCCGAGCACGGTGTGAGCGTCAAGGCCGCAGCGCTGCAGTTCGTACTGGCCCACCCCGCCACGGCCGCCGTCATACCCGGCGCCACCCGGCCCAGCCGCATCGCCGAGGACGTCGCCGCCCTCACCGAGAGCGTCCCGGTCGCCTTCTGGGACGCCCTGCGCGACGAGAAGCTCATCGCCGCCCACGCTCCCACCGCTTGACACACCACGGCACACCACAGAAAGCACCCACCATGGCCACCACCACCGTATCCCTCGACCTGCCGCAGGGCCCCGACCGCGTCTGGCAGCTCATCGGCGGTTTCGGATCCCTGCCCGACTGGCTCCCCTACATCCCCGAGAGCGAACTGGGTGAAGGCGGCCGTGTACGCCGCCTGACCAACCAGGACGGCGGCGTCATCATCGAGCGCCTCCATGCCTTCGACCACGATGCGCGCAGCTACTCCTACACCATCGAGCAGGCGCCCTTCCCGGTGACCGGCTACCGCTCCACTCTGCGCGTCCACGCCGTTCCCGGCAGCCGCGACGCCTCGCGCGTCGAATGGTCCGGCACGTTCACCCCCGTGGGCGTCAGCGACGCCGAAGCCGAGGACCTCTTCCACGGCATCTACACCGAGGGCCTCGCCGCACTCGAGAAGACCGCAAGCGCCTGAGGCGCAACGGCATCACCGAGCGCCGCCGACACGTACTGGCGGCGCTCGGTGATGCCGGGAATTGCGCCAGGGACCATCGACGCACCATACGCAGGGACGTGTCCGGGGTGCATGCGGCATGCTCCAGGAGCGCGGTCTGCAACAGGGGGAGGACTGCACGCTGTGGGAAGAGCTGCGTGAGTCCCGCCTCGCCTGCCAGCCGCCCGGCCCGACTGTCGGACCGCGCCTTTACAGTCGTCTGCATGACCAAGCCGTTGATCCGGGCCACCGAGGCCGGTGGGAAGTCCATCGACGACCCGTCGGAGGTGGCTGTCCATGACCTGCTGGCCGACATGAATCTGTCGCACCCGTTCGTGATCGTCGAGCGGACCGACAGGGAACCGGTGGGCCGGCACTTCATGCAGGTCTACCTGAACGATGATCTCAGCTACCAGGTCGAGTATCGCGAGGGCGGTGACCGTCTGCACTTCGAGGCGCATGTGCCGTGGCAGGGGGACATCGTCGGACCCGAGACGGTGGCCAAGGTCATCGGGGACTGGATGCGCGGCGGCGATGGCTGGCGCACGGCACTGCCCTGGACTCCGCTCTTTCCGGCCGGCAAGGACCGGCTGCGGAGTGGGGATCCGGGGCTCGGCAGCCGCTGAGCCGTCAGGCCGTACGTCCGGTGGCAAGACGCCACCGACCAGTGCCTGTGGGAGATCACCGCCGAAGGACTCGAAGAGGCCTACTTCAGCGAGTGACGTTGAATGAAGTGTGTGACGGTGCAGCGCCGGGCGGGACGGCGTGCGTTGCCCAGCGGATGCGAGGCCGACCGCACAACGAGGCGCCGGCCGGGCGGACGCGAGCCGTATGGAGGCGTACAGGGAACCGGCGGGCCGATGGGCACGTGAGATCATCGTGTCCACGGCCACAGGGCCCGGACGTTGCCGTCCTGCCGGCCACAGGCTGAGCGGCTCGACCGGAGGGCCGGCGGCACCGGACTGCGGCACCTGGGGATGGGCATGGGGGACAGCGGGACAACGGAAGTGCGCCGGGAACGTGGGCGTGCCGAGCGGCTGACCGAAGGACTGACCGTCGCCGTGGCGTCGGTCCTCTCGTTCGTCCTGCTGGCCGTCCCGGCGCTCGTCTTCGGCGCAACCGTCCGGCACCTGGTCACCGACACCGGTACCACCGTGTTCAGCAGGCTCTCGGCTCCGGTGGTCCTCCTGGCCCTGCTGGCGCTGCCGCTCCTCCTGGCCCGCGTGGTGTTCCGCTCGTGCCGGCGCAAGGGCAGTGAGCGGCTGACGGCGGCGGTCCCGGCAGTACTGACGCTGCTCGGCTCCTCCGTCGTGCCGTTCGTGGCTCTGTGCCTGATCGTCGTGTACGCGGACTGACCTCCGGCTACGGCGGGCAGTCCTTTGTTCACGTCCACCTCCTCCAGACGGCACCGCCCACCGGACGCAAGTGCTCCTCTGACCGACGCCGAAGCCACCCCATGGGGCACCGCCCCCTCCTGGCCGGCCCCCGGACACGACCACCACACCCGTCGACAGGGGGAAGCCGTCCTCCCCGACCTCGTCGCAGGCCAGAATTGTCTGGGCCTGTATGGCCATGTCCTGCACGGACCTGTGCCGCCGCACCCAACCCTCCACCACCGAGCGTTCGTCGGCGGTCGGATCCAGCGGCGCACGCCTCGTCGACGGTGCGGAAGCACGGAGACACGGGTGATCTCACTGGCTCGGTAGAACATCCCGTACCGGGGCAGACGCCTCTTGATCTTCGTTGACGTCCTCGGAGGGGAAGCATCACCATGACCGTACCCGCACGTGCTCCGCGTTCCGGGCGTCGCCCTCGCCGGTTCGAACTCCGTGCGACGGCCCTGTACTTCGTCCTTCTCGCCGTCGTCCTGATATTGGTGGGCACGGCCGTCCGTACCGCGACGGCCGTCGTCGAGCACCATCCTGCCTGGGCCGTCGCGCTCGTCCTCGTGGGCGCCGGCGGTGTCGTGGCAGGTTGCCGTAGAGGGCGCCGGATATCGGCAGCGAGGCTTGCGCGCCATGCCGCGGAAGCCCTGGACGAGGCCACGGAGACGGCGGTCGAAGCCCTCGACACCGCTCCACCGACTCCTGCCGCCGGCCCCGTGGCAGCACGGACCGATCCCTGCGGTGGTCGCCTCGACGTGGAACGGACCGCACCGCTCCCCGAGTCCGTGAACGACGTGTTCGCGAACACTGAGAAGATCGCCTACGAGGCGCTGGATCCCGACGAGTTCGAGCAGGCGATAGCCGAACTGTGCCGACGCGACGGCTGCCTCGACGTGGACGTCGTGGGCGGAGCCGGCGACCTGGGCGCCGACGTCGTGGCGAGGACGCCGGACGGGCGCCTGGTCGTCATCCAGTGCAAGCGGTACTGCGACGCCAACCGAGTCGGTTCCCAGGACATGCAGCGGTTCGGCGGCACGCGTTTCACCGTTCACGGGGCCGATGTCGCCGTCGTGGTCACCACCAGCGACTTCACCGCTCCCGCGATCGAGTACGCCGGACAGTGCGGCATCGTCTGCATGGACGGCCACGAACTCCTGCGCTGGCAGGGCGACGTGGGGCCGCGGCCGTGGGAGCCGGAGTTCGTGGCCGGCTGAAGCGGGGGAGGGCGGGTGGCCGGTGAAGCTCCCACAGATCGTCAAGCGGTCTGCGGGAGCGATTTGGCAGTGGGGCGTGTGAAGCAGATGGCGGTAGATCTCGTGGGCGACGAACCGTTGACGCTCTGCTCCTGGACGCCACGGGCCGGCGGTCGGACGAAGCCGACGACGATGCTGCCACGTCCACCGAGCTGCCGCGGTGGCCCGGCAGCCGCGCCCTGCACGGCCCGCGCCCCGGCGAACCGCGCACGCCCGGCCCTGGTGCGATGTGCAGCTTCTCCTCTTCCGGCGACACGCCCTGATCGCAGACAGCGGACTCGCTCGCCGAGCCCGGCCGGAAGCGTGAGCAGCGCGCTGATCGTCGTACACCCGCCCTCCCGCACGGTCGGCCGGAGAGCAGGTCGAGCCGCTTGTCGAAGCGCCTGCGGGGTGAGGGGCAAGGGATCACGGCGGCAGGCGAAGGCGCCGGCAGTCCGGCAACCACCGCGCATCCAATCGGCACCGGCCCGCTCCGGACCGCTCACCGTGTGCCGACATGCTGCCTCCTCCGTATCCCTCGGCCGCCGACGCACTGCCGTCCGGTCGCCCGCGGACGCCCACCGGCGGACCCGGGACCTGCCCGCACCGGCCGGTCTCACCGCCCTGACCAGGTAAGACGGGCGCATCAGGTGAGGTTGCGAAAACTTGGGGAAAAAGTTGTGGCAGCCGATAGGAGGTTGCTGTGGTGGGTGGAGATCTGGAACTGGGCGAGTTGCTGGCCGCTGCGGAGGCAGCGCCACCCGGTGAGTCAGTGGACGTGGTGGCACACGACCTGCAGAAGCGATTCGGTGCGGAACAGGTGTCCTTCCTGTTCGTCGACCTCATCGGTCAGCGACTGGTACGGCTCGCCGCGGTCGGCGGTGATGTCGCGGATCATGCCGAGCCGATCGACCTGCAGGGCAGTGTCTACGACAGCGTTCTGCAGAGCCAGCGCCAGTATGTGGAACCGGACGGCCAGGGCGGACGGCGCGTCATCACGCCGGTCACCAACCGCGGCGACCGCATCGGCGTCCTGGAGGTGACCCTGCAGGCCGCCGACGACACCGTGCTCCGACAAGTGCGCGAGGCGGCACATGCGCTGGCCTACATCATCGTCACGGACCGCCGCTTCACCGATCTGTACCACTTGGGCCGGCGCACCACCGAGACCAGCCTGGCCGCGGAGATCCAGCACCAGCTGCTTCCCTCGGCCCCCTGCTGCGAGGCGGCCCAGTTCACCCTCGCCGCCGGGCTGATCCCCGCCGACGACATCGGTGGCGACACCTACGACTACACACTCGACCGCGGCACCCTGCACCTGTCCATCACCGACGCCATGGGCCATGACACGAACTCCGCTCTGCTGGCCACCCTGCTGGTCGGCGCACTGCGACAGGCGCGCCGCAGCGGCTGTGACGCCCTTAAACAGGCCCACCACGCCCACCAGGCTCTGCTGAGCCACAACCGCGGCCTGGCCACCGGACAGTTGCTGTGCGTCGACCTCGAAACAGGCATCTGTGAACTGGTCAACGCCGGCCATCCCTGGCCGCTGCGGCTGCGCGACGGCACCGTCGAAGAGGTCGGACTCGCCGTCAACCTGCCGTTCGGTGTGGCGGCACCCACCTCCTACCGTCTCCAGGAACTGCACCTGCAGCCCGGAGACCGCCTGATCCTGCTCACCGACGGAATGCAGGACCGCGGTGCCGCGGCCGTCGATCTGGCCTCGGTCGTTCACGCCACCCGCGCGCTGCATCCAAGAGAAGCCGTCCGGAACCTGACCGCTGCGGTGCTCGATGCCTGCCATGGCAGCCTCAAGGACGATGCCACGGTCCTGATACTGGACTGGCACGGTAAACGCCGCAGATCGGCCGGTACCGGACCGGGCCCGCAGCCATGAGCCGCAGCGGCCCGCCGGACGACACCGCTTTGCCCACCACACTCTTGACGGCGCCATCGTTCGGGCCGCCGAGCGAGACTTGGTCGTCCGGCTCGGACCACTGCTGCGCCGCTGTGACCAGGCCGTGCGGGTGCCGACCCTGACCTCGACGTTCGCAGGCGGCACCGGCCGGGAGAAGACCAACCGTCTTGTGATCCCTCCGCGCACGACGACGACCTGCACCCCTTCGCCTACCGGCCGATGGACGCCGCCGGTCTCCAACATGCCCGCTTGCCAGGGATTGTCCGGAGAGCCGAGAGCTTCGCCGACGCCGGCCGGGTGGCCCGGCGCATCAGCCTGGAGGCCACCGGCGAGGCTTGTCGCCGAACAGGTCATGGACAAGACCGCGGCGAGTTCGGTCCCCTGCTCAGTGGGCCCGGCGGCCGTGATGCCGTTCCGTCGTACTTCAGGACCGGGTGTCCCTGGAGCGTCCTCTTGGGCGCCGAGCCGCTCGAGAAGTGTGGTCCCTCCTCCGTTCGTGCGAGTGCAGGTATGGATGCAGGACGAGGGGGTATCCGCGTGGCGGCGTCGGCTGCATCCGGCCGGCAGCGCGGTTGGCTTCGATGGCGGGAGGGATATGTCATGGCGCTCATGAATATGGCGGCAACGGACACACAGGCGCACGGGTTGCCGGAGGTTGCCGATCCTTCTCAGGTGGCGCCGAAGGACGCCCGCGAGCTGTCCAAACTGTTCTTCGACCAGCTGGCGGTGCTTGAGGAGGGCACGCCGGAGTACAGCTACGCGCGGAACACGCTGATCGAGATGAACATGTCCCTGGTCCGCTTCGCGGCCGGTCGCTTCCGCAGCCGCGGGCCGGAGGAGATGGAGGACATCGTCCAGGTCGGCATGATCGGCCTGATCAAGGCGATCGACCGGTTCGACCTCTCCCGGGAGGCAGAGTTCACCTCCTTCGCCATTCCGTACATCGTCGGCGAGATGAAGCGGTTCTTCCGCGACACCACCTGGGCCGTCCACGTTCCGCGCCGGCTCCAGGAAGCCCGCGTCCAGCTCGCGCGCGCCACCGAGGAACTCCGCAGCCGCCTGGGCCGCACCCCGACGGTGAAGGAACTGTCGGAGCTGATGAGCCTGCCCGAGGAAGAGGTGCGGGAGGCCCGCCTCGCCGCGAACGGCTACAGCTCCTCCTCCCTGGACGCCACCATCAGCGGTAGCGAGGACGGCGAAGCCGCGCTGCAGGACTTCATCGGTACCCGGGACCAGGCTCTGGAACTGGTGGAGGACTTCCACGCCCTGGCCCCGCTGATCGCGGAACTCGATGAGCGGGACCGGCAGATCATCCACATGAGGTTCGTGGAAGAACTCACTCAGGCCCAGATCGGCGAACGCCTGGGCGTCTCCCAGATGCACGTCTCCCGGCTGCTGTCGCGCACTCTCGCCCGGCTGCGGGAGGGCATGCTCACCGGTCCCTGAGAGGGCGCCCGAGCGTGGCGGGCACACAGCTGCCCGCCGGTGGGCCGGTGGCTTGCCGACTCTTCGGGCCTGCGCTGCCGCAGCCACGGACGCCGACTAGTGAGCGGGCTTGCGCAGGTGGAAGTGAGCGACGACCTGTTTGCCGGTCTCCCGGGCGACGGCCTGCACCTGATCGCACAGCTGGGCGACCAGGTGCAGGCCGTGTCCGCCGACGCGGCGCGCGTCGTGTGCTCGCAGTTCGGGCGAGCGAGGGGAGCTGTCACTCACGGTGACGCGCAGCAGGGCGGCGTCGGGTGCCACTTCCAGCGCCAGTTCGCCCGGACCGGGCGCATGACGCAGTGCGTTGGTGACCAGCTCACTGACGATGAGTTGGGCGTCCTGGCTCGGCCGGTGGCCGGGGTCGTGTCCGGCCTGGGCCAGCAGCGTGCGTACGGCCGCTCGGGCTTCGGCGATTGATGCATCCGCAGTGTCCCAGGCAATGCTGTATCGCAGGGGCGCTGCGGATTCCTGTTCATCCGATGCCCGATTTTTGAGCGGGGTGACCATAACTCTTCCCGTGGGTCGTTTTTTTACTGGTACAACGCAAGTTGCCGTTATCGCATCATTTCGCTTACCCGCTATCGTCCTGTTCATGGGGCACCCACCGGTCCTGGTGTTCGGCGCGTTCCGGTGCCGGGGATCGTGAACTGTTCGAGCGTGCCACTGACAATCGGCAGCCGACCGACGGCCTGCTGCCGAGGGGCCGAGGCGAACGAGGCCCCAGCCGCCTGCCGCATGGCGGCGCCGGGCATCGAGAAGGGCGCTGAGGAGCATACTGTCGGCGTCCTCGACGGATACGACTCCTGACAGTGCCCAGGGATATGGCGGAGCCGTGCAGGAAGGCCGTTTCGGCATGCGCCGCTACGAGGCCGGGCAGCGTGTGCGGGGTGGTACGCGCGTCACCTCATCAAGCACCGTGTCCGCGGGATCGCCCGCTGAGGGTCGACGGACCGCACCGCTCCCGCCGGCTTCCTTGCCGCTGGCGGACTCCCCGCCCTGATCGCGGCCCGCGGCCATGCTCACGTCGCCCGGGCGGATATCGCGCTCGCAGCTGTCCCGCCCCGCACACTGCGCGTGCTGCGCACCGTCGGCCTCGACCAGATCTTTTCTCTGCACCCCGGCAGTCACTCCGCCATCCGGTTCTGACTCCAGCGGCGTTCCGAACCTACGCAGTGGGCCTGGGGGAGGGGAGAGGCGCGGCAGGGACAAGCCATGCAAGGGCCGCGTGCATTGTGCAGCGGTCACCTCCGGACGCCAGGGGGACCGGTCGTGCGGGAACGGGGTCACTGTGCTGCCGGGAAGGATCATCACAGCTCGCCGGCCTCCCGCGCGGCTGGGGTGGCGGCTGCCGATGGTAAACGCCCGGAGTACAAGGGGTGAGCGGTGCTCGCCGAAGCAAATCGAGGGTCTTCCCGGATTTTTCCGGGAAGACCCTCGACCGGTACAGCGCGTCAGTGCTTGAAGGCGTCCTTGGCCTTTTCCTTGGCCTCACGGGCGTCGCCCTTACTCTTCTGCGCCTGCCCCTCGGCGGCCATGCGGTCGTTGCCGAGGGCGCTTCCCAGGGCCTCCTTGGCCTTTCCCTCGGCCTGCTCGGTCTTCGCCTTGGCCTTCTTGCCGGCAGTCATGGAACACGCCTCCTCATATCCTTTTGGTGCCGCTGTCGCGGTAAAGCCTCTTGTGCCCCGGCTACTCCTTCGCAAACAAGGCGCCGCCCAGGAATGGAGGGAAAATGACAGGGCAGACGGAGCCGCAGGAGGTCGATAACCATGGTTCCCCTGCTTCTTGTTCTGCTTCTCGCGGTGATCCTTTTCGGTGCGGGTTTCGCCGTCAAGATTCTGTGGTGGGTGGCCCTCGCCGTGCTGGTGCTGTGGCTGCTGGGTTTCGTGATGCGCTCCACCGCCGCCGGTGGTGGCCGCGGCCGTTGGTATCGATGGTGATCCGACCCGCACCGGCCCAGGCCAAGGACTCTCAAAGGGGAGCGGGGTAGGTGTGCTGCGGTCGGGGGTGGGACGGTCATGCGCGACGGACCGCGCAACCTCTCACCGCGTCCCGTCCCCGACCTGACCGAAAGCCGCATACGCCGGGCCGGTGGGCCGGCCGACAGCAGGCGCATGTCGGCGGCGGACCGCCGCGCCCGTGACGCTGTGCAACGGCCGGTTCGCCGCAGCCCTTGCCCAATCACCGTCGACGGGAAGAAGGTCGCCGAGGGCCCGGGGGCGTCGACGGCAAGCACATGGGCGAGTACACCCTCCGGTAACAGCACACCGACCGGCGGCACATGTGGTCGGTGTCGGTCGGCGCCGCTTCGGATCGAGGAAGAGCTGTACGACCGCGATCGCTGTTCCACGCCAGGCCGGCTGAAAGGGCGGTATTCCTTCCCGGTCGGGCCAAGGCCGTCTCACGCTCGGCGCGGCGTCTGCGCCGGGCGAACACTCGGGCGCTGTATGTGTCGGCTGCGGGCACGGGTAAGACGTTGGTGTCCATCCGCGTCGCCGACGAACTCGGCGCCGACTGGTCCTGTTCGTCGTAGCCACCCTCGACCTGGCGGCGCAGACGGCGCTGGTGCGGTGCGACCACGGCCACGGCGAGCACATGGCGATCGTCTCCTTCCCGGATGCCGCCGACCGCGACGACCTGGTGGCCGCGCACCTCGGCCCGACCATGGATCCGCTCGCACCGGCCGCGGATTCAGGTGGTGGGGGAGGGGCGACAGCGGAGGTGACGTAGGTTCACCTGGTGCATACCTCGTCGCAGCGGACGCGCGAGCCCGAAGAACAGCCCGAACCGGGTTCGGCGCAGCCCACTCCCGCGTCGCGGTGGAAGTGCGGTGTGGGCACTGGGCGGTGCCGTGCTGGTTACAGCGGTCTGGGGTGGGTCGCTTCTGCTGTCCACGGATGCCCCCGACGGGCCGGACGCGAGATACCGGATGAGCGGCAACCTGTGCGCGGACGCGGAAATGGCCGCCGTGAGCGTGGTCTACGACCGGAGTGACGACTCCACGCACGGGGAGCACCGGCACCGGGCGATGGACGTCGCGGAGTGCAACGCCTCCCTCATCGCGAAGAGGGCGGACGACCCGGTCTCCCGAACGCTGACCATACGGTTGAAGTTGCACAAGGTGACCGACCCGCGAGCGGAGTTCGAGGCCAACGGCGAAGCCGTCGAAACCACTACCGGCCCCAAGATCGTCAAGACACCGGTCGAAGGGCTCGGGGAGCGCGCCTATTTCGAGGTCATCGACTACGGCAGTGGCGCTGTAGTGATCCTCATGGCGCTCGACGGGGGCGCGGAGTTTTCCCTCGACCTGACTGCTGATACGGGACGGACCGTTCCTAGTCAGTGAGCGGGAGTGAGTCCTGGACCCACTCCCGCTCGCCGCGGACGCCCCGAACGGTGTTGGGTGTCCTGGTCGCCCGCGTTCGTTCCGCGTCCGGCGGCACGGATCGTGTCCGTGGTCCGGGAAGGCGGCGGCGGGGTCCCTCACGCCCGGGGGCATCCGGTCCGGCCTGGACGGTCCGATGCCCGTGCACATCACTCCGGTGTGCACGGGGCGGTGCCGTCCGACGCCGGAGCGGATGCCCCTGGGCGCGTCGTGCGATCGCCACGGCGGCTGCGTCGATGGGGGTGCCCCCTGCTTGAGCGCAGTCGAGAGCTTGGGGGAGGGTGGTCCTGCGGGTGCTGCTGGTCAGGGGTTTCTGCCAGTGCTGGGCGCCCCACTTCGAGGTGTAGGCCGGGTCGACGGCGACGACGGTGATGCCCATGGCGTCGGCCATCGAGGTCAGGCGGGCGCGGAGCCGGCCGGTGGGCAGGCCGGAGATCAGTCGGCGGAACCGTTTGTTGCGGCCGTGTTTCTCGCGGGTCTTCTCGGTGGTGAAGTCCAGGTCTTCGACCGCGATCGCCCGCACCCCACAGGTACGGGCCCAGTGCAGCAGCCGGGTCAGGGCGTGGCGGACCTGGGCATCGCGGTGGCCGGCGGTGCCGGTCAGGTCGAAGCAGAAGCGGCGCGGGCTGCCGGTGGGGTTGCCGTGGGTGTCCAGGCGCCAGGCGGCGAAGTGGTCGGCGTTCATGTCGACCCCGATCACCCCGTCGGCCAGCGCCGCTGTCAGGGGGATCGTGTGTGTGACGGGGGTCTGCCAGGACGCGGTCACATACCAGCGCGCCCGGGCCGGGTCGTGGTGGATGCGGTAGGCGATGGCCCGGTTCGCCGCCACCCGGTCGGCCCACTCCGGCCCCCGGTGCGCAAAGGCCGCCCGGCCGGTGAGCACGTACCGGCCGGGCGGGGCATTCGCCAACTCCTTGAGCGGAGCGGGCAGCCGGATGCTCACCTCACCGTTTGGTGCGATGCGGATCGTCTCGTTCCCCTATTGCTTGCCGCTCTCCCCGTCCGCCCGCAAAAACCAGCGGGCCGCCTCCCAGCGCCCACGCCACTCGCCCTCGGACAACTGCGCGGCGGGCAGCTGGTGCCGCATCCGGGCCAGGCGCTTGCCGCCGCGCACCACGCGCACCCGCCCGGCTGCCCAGTCGGCGCGTTTCCGTGCCAGCCGGTCCTCCAGCACGCGCAGCCGGCCGGCTTCACCGTCTCATCGGATCTGCTCCATCGCTCTCGCGCGCGCGGCTGATAACAGGATTCCGGGCGATCAGAGGAGGCGCGGCGCTGCGGGTGGCGCCGTGAGGCTCCACCCGCTGGAGGGGTTCAGTGCGCTCGGCGTCTGTTCACGGCCGCCGCTCGGCGTGGTAGTGCTGGGCGAGCCGTGCGAGCGCGACGGCGCCGAGGAGCAGTCCGAAGTCGCGCAGGGCGATGTCGTAGTAGTCCGGGATGGTCAGCAGGTTGACGATGATGCCGGCCAGCCAGCCGGCCACGAGCCAGCCCCCGAAGCGCGGAGCCAGCGCCACGGCGAGGCCGGCCACGATCTCGATCGTCCCCACCGCGTACATGGCCGCCTGGGCGCTGCCGGGAGCCAGGTCGTCGATCCACGGCGCGAGGTAGGTGGGCCAGTCCACGAGCAGGTTGGCGAACTTGTCCAGCCCGAACAGGATCGGCGCCACGGTGAAGCCGACACGCAGGATCACGAACGCCTGGTAGCCGGGGTCGGTGAGCACCGCCCGCCGCGGAGCGGCGGAGGTGGTGCTTGTGGTTACGGAGGACATGGCCCCCTCCTTCTATCGACAAGGTTCATTGGTAATAGAATCGCCGATCCTTTCTATAGTCAATGGCTGTGGGTTTTACACTGGTGTTCGTGGACACCCCGAAGGAAGTACGCGACCCGGATGTCTCCGCCATAGCCGCTCTTGACGAGCCGACCCGCAGGAGGCTGTACGACCATGTGGTGCGTCAGCCGAGTCCCGTCGGCCGTGACGAGGCGGCCGCCGCCCTCGGGCTGGCTCGGCGGACCGTCGCGTTCCACTTGGACCGGCTGGCCGACGAATCGCTGCTGGACGTCGTCTACGAACGCCGCAGCGGACGCTCCGGACCGGGCGCGGGAAGGCCGGCCAAGCTCTACCGCCGCTCGACGAAACAGGTCGCCATCAACCTGCCGGACCGCCGCTACGAGCTGGCCGGACAACTCCTTGCCCAAGCCGTGGAGGAATCCGACGCGACAGATGAGCCGGTACGCAAGGTGCTGCACCGAAAGGCCGAAGAACTCGGCACGCAACTGGGCGAGCAGAACGAGACGAACGTCTTCGACCTGCTGGAGCGCTACGGCTTCGAGCCACGCCACGAGGACGACGCCATCGTTCTGGCGAACTGCCCCTTCCACGCGCTGGCCCGGGAGCACACCCGGACGGTGTGCGGCATGAACCTCCACCTGCTTCGCGGTGTCCTCAAGGGCAGGGGCGAGGCAGGACTCCAGGCATGCCTGGTGCCCAGCCTCGGACAATGCTGCGTCCGACTGCAGCCAGCCGCCTGATCAGGCCGGAGACCGCGGAACCCCCGATCGCCCGCCGACATGACCGGTGTCGCGCGTGCATCCAGGTACCGGGTCCGCAAAGCATGCGGCATCTCAGCCGCCCTACGCCGCATCCGAGTGCGCCTGACGCAGCCGGCCCCCTCCCGTCGCAGCTGATCGCGGTGCCCGCCCACCCGCGCAGGGACATACTGCGATTCGGCGGGAGTCCTCAGCTCGCCGGCCCACCCCTGCGGTACGGGCCGGACACGTTCGACGCCGCTTCTCGATGTCGACCAACCACCCGCTGTCCAGGCTCAAGGAAAATCGACCGAACCACCGGAGCCTGTTCGGCGTCCTGCCCGGAGAAGGCCGACAGCCAGGCCGCCCGCTTGCGTAAAGGCCCACGCGGCGGACGGCCCCAATGCCTCACTGAAGAGTGGTACAAGCAACGCAGCACGGTCGAATGCCGCGACACCTGTGTACGGGCTGCCGTTGCTGAAGGCGGTGAGGAACATGAAGCTGAAGGAAGCCCGTGACGCCATCGCCCGCCTCATACGTTCCCAGGAGTCGCCAGCCATGTCACTCGTCCGCGTCCACAACTTCTCCGTCTCGCTCGACGGCTTCGGCACCGGTGAGGGGCAGAGCCATGACGCACCGTTCGGCCACGCCGCCGAAAGACTGCACGAGTGGATGTTCGCCACCCGGTGGTGGCACAAGATGATCGGCCGGCCCGGCGGGACCGGCGGCCTCGACGACGCCTTCACGCGGCAGTTCACGCCCGGGATCGGCGCCGAGATCATGGGCGCCGGGAAGTTCGGCCACCCCGGATGGCAAGAGGACCCGAAGTGGGAGGGATGGTGGGGGCCCAACCCGCCGTTCCACACACCGACCTTCATCCTCACCCATCACCCGCGTCCGTCGATCGAGATGGAGGGTGGCACGACATTCCACTTCCTCGACGCTTCGCCTGCGAAGGCGCTCGAAACGGCCCGCGAGGCTGCGGGGGGCCAGGACGTACGCATCGGCGGGGGGCCCACCGTGATCCGCGACTTCCTTGCCGCCGGGCTCGTCGACCACATGCACATCGTGGTGGTCCCGATTCTGCTCGGCAGAGGCGTACGCCTCTGGGACGGACTGGAAGGCCTGGAGAAGAACTACGAGGTCGAGGCCGCCTCCTCGCCCAGCGGAGTCGCGCATATGACGTTCACCCGTATGGGGCTCTGAACCACCTCGGTCGAGGACCTGGAGCGCAGGCAGGGCTCGATGCCATGTCTTTCATTGTGTCGTTCCCCAGGCCGACGGCGATCTGCTTGATCGCCGCCTCGGGCCGCGACTCGTACAGCGTGACCGCGCCCGCCTCGAACTCCGGCGGACAGCGCTTCATGGCCACGACATGTCCGTTCCCGGATTCTCAGGATCCAGCGTCTCGAGTGTCCAAGATCAGGGATGAGGGCCCTACCGGGCCGCTGATAAACTGTGCCCGCGCTTCATTACACCGGGGTCCGTACCGAACGGTACGGACCCCGGTGCGTTCCGGGCGCCAGATCAGGAAGGTGCCTCATGAACGCGAAGCCGTCGGCCTCCGGACTCTCCAGGGGTGGCACGTCCCCGCGAGTGACAGTGTCGCCGGAGGTGATCCCGGCCGCGTCCTTCGACGCGTTCGGGCTGCCGCCGGAGCTGGTGAAGACATTGGGAGGGCTCGGGGTGACGAAACCGTTCCCCATCCAGGCGGCGACGCTGCCCGACGCGCTGGCCGGTCGCGACGTCCTCGGACGGGCGCGCACAGGGTCCGGCAAGACGCTGGCCTTCGGGCTCGCTCTGCTCGTCCGGACGGCGGGCCGACGGGCGGAGGCGAAGCGGCCCCTCGCGCTGGTCCTGGTGCCGACCCGGGAGCTCGCCCAGCAGGTGAGCGACGCCCTGGTGCCGTACGCGCGGACGCTGAACGTACGGCTGGCGACAGTGGTCGGCGGGCTGTCGATCAACCGGCAGGTGGCGGAGCTGCGGAGCGGCGCCGATGTGGTCGTCGCGACGCCGGGGCGGCTGGCCGACCTCGTGTCGCGCCGGGACTGTCATCTGAACCACGTTCGGATCACGGTGTTGGACGAGGCGGACCAGATGTGCGACCTGGGGTTTCTGCCGCAGGTCTCGGACATCCTGGAACAGGTCCCCTCCGACGGGCAGCGGCTTCTGTTCTCGGCCACGCTCGACCGCCACGTCGAGCAGCTGGTGCGGAGTCATCTGAACGACCCGGTCCACGCGTCGGTCGACCCCGGGGCCGGCTCGGTGAGCACGATGGACCATCACGTCCTGACCGTTCATCCTGCCGACAAGTACGCCACGGCGACCGAGATCGCCGCTCGGGACGGCCGGGTGCTGATGTTCCTGGACACCAAGGCGGGCGTCGACCAGTTCACACGTCATCTGCGGGCCGGCGGTGTGCGGGCCGGTGCCCTGCACAGCGGCAAGTCGCAGCCGCAGCGCACGCACACGCTCGCCCGGTTCGCGGACGGTGACATCACCGTGCTGGTGGCCACCAACGTCGCGGCACGGGGTATTCACATCGACGCGCTCGACCTCGTCGTCAACGTCGATCCGCCGGCCGACCCCAAGGACTACCTGCACCGCGGCGGGCGCACAGCGCGGGCCGGACAGTCCGGGACCGTGGTCACCCTGGTCACTCCCGCCCAGCGGCGCGAGGTGAACCGGATGATGTCCGATGCCGGTGTCCGGCCGACCGTCACCCCGGTGCGCTCCGGCGAGGCGACGCTGACCGCCATCACCGGTGCGAAGCGCCCGCCGGCCGGGACGAAGGCCAACAGCGGCAACGCGCCCTTCCGCGGCCTCGGCAGCCGTCCGAGCCGTCCCGTCAAGGAGTCCCGCAAGGCCGCCGAGGCCCGCAAGGCGGCGGAGGCCCGGGCGGCGGCCCGAGTGCGCAGGGGCCACTGACCTCGGACGAAACCCACCCGAAGCGTGCCGCAGAAGGCTGTGATCGGGCAGCCTGAAGTGGGCGGCCCGACTGTCCGCTCATGCGGCGAGGGCGAGGTTGTGCATGCGGGCGACGGCCTGGACCACGTAGTGGAGGCTATCGCCCGCGTTGCCGGCAGTCGCGGAGGACCTTGCAGGGCTCGGTGTGAGCGAAGGCATGTTCCACACGAAGCCTCCGCCAACTTGAAGACGCAGGCCAAAGGGCTGGTGTGACCGGTTCTCGGGGTGCTCACGCTGGTCGCGGACGGCAGTCTGAGCAGTAGACAGTCCGTCAGGCTGCGTTGTATTGCTGGCGCCAACGGCCCTGAGTGGCAATCTCCTTGCCTACTGCGGCAGGTCGGCTCGTCCGCCTTGCGGAAGATTTCTCCGCACGTGGGGGAGGGCACCGACTCGCGGGCTGCAAGGACGGTCAGCATATGGCGCACTTCCGTGCTCAGCCGAAGGAGCTGGAGACTGGTCTGGCCGCCCTTATAGGCGTGCAGGCGGAAGACTTTGACCGCGATTTCGTCGCGGTCGTCGGCGAAGACGTCTGGGAGCCCGGCGAGTAGTTCGAAGTCTTGCTTGCCGGTCGTCGCGTCGGCCACGGAGCTGAGGGGTAGGGTCTCGAACTCTGATGCGGACAAGGAAGTGTCCACCGCGACAGCGTGGGGGCTAAGAGGGTGTCTCACGTGGCGTTAGGTGAATGCGGCATGATGCTTTGCCATGGTTGTTGGTTTGTCGCAGCGGTTGGTTCCTGACGAACTCTGGTCGCTCGTCGCACCGTTGTTGCCTTCGTTCACTTCCCGTCCGCAGGGTGGAGGCACGGCCCCGGTCGATGAGCGAGCGGTGTTCACGGCTGTGGTGTACGTACTGACCAGCGGCTGTGCCTGGCGCCATCTGCCGGAGACATTCGGTGTCTCGCCGGCCACCGCGCACCGCCGGTTCTCCGCATGGACCAAGGACGGGCTGTGGCGGCTGCATCGGGCCGTCCTGGACGAACTCGGAGCCCGCGGCGAGGTGGACCGGACCTCGGTCATCGTGGACGCGGCCTCGGTCCGCGCGAAAAAGGGGGATCGCCGACCGGGCGCAATCCGGTCGACCGGGGCAAGAAGGGCAGCAAACTCCATGTCCTGTCCGACGCGCAGGGCCTACCCCTCGCTCTCGGCGTCTCCGGCGCGAACGCCCACGACAGCCAGGCGCTGCTGCTGGTCCTGGGCATACCCGCCATCCGCTCGAGGCGCGGCCCGCGCAGGCGCCACCCCGGCCGGCTCCGCGTCGGCAAGGCGTACCACTGCGCCGAGAGGCTGAAGCGGCTGCGCGAGCGGGGCATCGTCCCGCGCATCGCCGGGCCCGGCGTCGAGTCCGGCGAGCGTCTCGGCCGGCACCGCTGGAAGATCGAACGGTCGATCTCCTGGCTCTTCGGCTACCGCCGCCTGACCGTCCGATACGAGCGCAAGGGCAGCCACTCCCTGGCCTTCCTCGGACTCGCAGCGGCCCTGACCTGCTACAAGAAGCTCGCGAAACTCACCACATGAGACAAGCTCTAAGTCATTCGGCCCAGGAACCTTCTTCCGAGTTCCTCCCGGTCGAACCGGGGATGCAAACAGAGCGCCTCGTGGCGCCCTGGGTCCGCTCCGCGGTCCGGTGTTTCGGCAGAGGGATGGATTCGCCGAGCTCGACCGCGTCCCGCTCGAACTCCTCGGGATATCGGGCGGCATCCACCTGGACACCTCCTTCTCGGACCACGCAATCCGATCTTCAGGAGATGTCCACAAACAGGGGAGACCCCTCGAGGAGTTCGCCCAGGACTTCGAACACCGCCACGGCATACCCGTTGAACGTGCCCATATGGCCAAGATGCCGTATGTCCTTGTCGCCCTGGTCGAAGAGAGTGCGTTTCCGGGCAAAAGCACGGTCGTCGCCGCCGTCACCAGGTTCCCCTTCCCATGAGCACCGGGGGGCCGTTCTATGCCGTCTCCCGATACACCGCCGCCTCCTCCAGGTCCAGCCGCCGCAGCAAGGTACGCAGCATCTCGTCGTCGAGGTAGCGGGCGTCGCGGAGTCTGACGAACACGTCACGTTCCGCGCTGATCATCTCCCGTGACAGCCGCCGGTAGGTGTCGTCCACGGACTCCCCGGTGACCGGGTTGGCCTGGCCCAGACGTTCCCAGACGGCGTTGCGCCGGCGCTCCAGGACGGTGCGCAGACGGTCGGCGAGCGGGGCCGGAAGAGCGTTGCGCTCGTCGGACAGGAGCTCGTCCAGCCGCTGCTCGGCGACCCGCGAAGCCTGCGCCTGGGCGTTGGCCTCCGCGAGGGTCTCGGCCTGGATGTCGCGTTTGGGGATCTTCAGCAGATGGATCAGCGGGGGCAGCGTCAGCCCCTGCACCACCAGCGTGCCGATGACCGTGGTGAAGGTCAGGAAGAGCAGCAGGTTGCGCTGCGGGAAGTCGGCGCCGCCGGCGGTGAGCGGGATCGAGAAGGCGATGGCCAGCGAGACCACGCCGCGCATGCCGGCCCATGCGATGACGAACGGCGACTTCCAGCCGGGTCTTCCCTCGCGTTCCCGGATCCGCGCCGACAGCAGCGGTGGCAGAAAGGTCGCCGGGTACACCCATACGAACCGCGCGACGACGACCACCGCGAAGACGGCCAGCGCGTACCAGGCGGCCTCGGCGCCCGCGTACTCCCCGAGTCCTCCAATGACGATCGGCAGTTGCAGTCCGATGAGCGCGAACACCGCGGCCTCCAGGACGAACGCGACCATCTTCCACACCGCCTCTTCCTGGAGCCGGGTGGCGAAATCGACCTCCCACGCGCGGTGTCCCAGGAAGAGCGCGACGACCACGACCGCGATGACCCCGGAGGCGTGCACCTGCTCGGCAGCGGCGTAGGCGACGAACGGGATCAGCAGGGAGAGCGTGTTCTGCAGCAGCGCCTCCTTCACGTGGGTGCGCAGCCAGTGCAGCGGAACCATCAACACCAGGCCGAACGCGAGGCCGCCGAACGCCGCGAGCAGGAACTCCCCGATCCCCCCGGCCCAGGTCGCGCCCTCGCCGACGGCCGCCGCCACGGCCACCCGGAACGCGGTGATCGCGGTGGCGTCGTTCAGCAGGGACTCGCCCTGGAGGATCGTGGTGATCCGGGACGGCAGTCCGACCCGGCGCGCCACCGCCGTCGCCGCGACCGCGTCCGGCGGGGCCACCACGGCACCGAACACCAGAGCCGCGGTGAGCGACAGGCCCGGCACGAGCAGGTACAGGGCCCAGCCGACGACGAAGGTCGCGAACAGCACGTACCCCACCGACAGCAGCGCGACCGGGCGCAGCTGCGCCCGCAGACCGAGGTAGGAGCTGTCTGTGGCAGCCGTGTGCAGCAGCGGGGGCAGGATGAGAGGGAGGACGATGTGCGGGTCGAGCGTGTAGACGGGCACGCCGGGGACGTAGCTGACCGCGAGACCGGCGGCGACCACCAGCAGCGGGGCCGGCACCGGAGTGCGTCTGGCGGCGGCGGAGATCGCGGCACTGCCCGCCACCAGCAACAGCAGCGGCATCACGTCCATGTCGTGCCCACCCCCGAATCTCCGCGCAGTGATCCGCGCAGTGATCTGCGCAGCCGTCGTAATCTGGCCATCATGAAACAGTGCACGCACGCCGACGCGCTGCCGCTCCCGGAACCCGTCCCACTCACCGAGACGTGTCCGGAGTGTCTGCGGGACGGCACGGATCCGGTGCAGTTGCGTCTGTGTCTCAGCTGCGGTCACGTCGGCTGCTGCGACTCGTCGCTGGGACGGCACGCGACGGGGCACCACCGGGAAACGGGACACCCCGTGATGCGGACACATGAGCCCGGAGAGAACTGGCGCTGGTGCTTCGTCGATCACGTACTCGTGTGACCGGCTGTTCCACGCCGCCGGTCTGCCGTTCCCGGTCTGAGCCGCCCGCCCGGCCAGCCGGCCGGGCATGCGCCGACGCGAACGTCAGCCGGCTGACAGGCGCGCGTCACGGTGGCGCGCCCATGGCCGCAGGAGCCGCGCACCCGTGACGCACACCCGCACGACCAGCCCGGCAGGAGCGTAGGAACCATGAGCACAGTGGCCGTCATCGGAGTCCACGGAAAGAACGGCCGGCGGCTGGTACGCCTGCCGGCGCAACGCGGTGACAAGGCGGTCGGCATCGTCCGTCGTGCGGAACAGGACGGCGCCATCACGAAGTTCGGCGGCACCGGCGTTCACCCCGCAGCGTAAACACCCGCTGTCCAGGACCTGGGGGAAACTTCACGGTGACTGTCTTGTCCGACGACAGCGCCGGCGTGACGGCATCCCGCTTGAACTCCAGCATGCACCGCTTGCCCGTATTGCCCTTTTATTCACTGCCTGCGACTGCTTTCTCCGGGATCTTCCGTCCCAGTATCAGGCTGTCCAGGCCGGAGGGGGGGCTTCACTGCCCGGCGCGACGAGATCCAACGGCTACGGGAACAGGCTGCAGGCTTCGGCAATGTCCGATGCCTTCCTGCCGCCCGCAGCGGTACGGCGCCGTACGGGTCATGCGGCTGAGGTCGGCTGGACCATTCCCATGCCCGAGGGATGTTTGGAGGAGAGGGGCACGGGGGCCTCCGGCCTCACGGCTGTGCTTGCTTCGGCAAGGTGAGGATTTCGGCTCCGTCGTCGGTGATGGCGATCGTGTGCTCGCTGTGTGCCGTCCGGCAGCCTGTCGCGCTTCGGAGTGTCCACCCGTCGGCATCAACGACGAGTTCGGCGGTGTCCGCCATGGCCCACGGCTCCAGTGCCAGCAGCAGCCCAGGGCGCAGTTTGTATCCACGGCTAGGCCGTCCGGTGTTCGAAACGTGCGGGTCCTGGTGCATCGTCGATCCGATGCCATGACCTCCGAACTCGGTGTTGATCGGGTACCCCGCCCCGCTGAGGACCGTGCCGATGGCATGGGAGATGTCGCCGATGCGGGCCCCGGGCCCGGCAGCGGCGATCCCTGCGGCCAGCGCGCGTTCGGTTGCGCTGATCATCGCGACGCTCTCCGGGGGCTTTGCGTCGCCCACGATGAAGCTGATGGCAGCGTCTGCAGCGACTCCCCCTTGGGAGACGGCGAGGTCGAGTGTCAGCAGATCGCCGTCGGCAAGCGTGTAGTCGTGCGGCCGTCCGTGGAGCACGGCGTCGTTGACGGCCGTGCAGATGTAGTGACCGAACGGGCCGCGTCCGAAGGACGGCTCGTAGTCGACGTAACAGGACGTGGCTCCCGCCTCGACGATCATGGCCTTGGCCCACCGGTCGACGTCCAGAAGGTTCGTGCCGATCGCGCTACGGCTCTTCAGCGTCTGCAGGATGTCGGCGACCAGGGCACCTGTGTCTCTTGCGCGGGCCAACAGGGTGGGGTTCAGGATCTCGATCATGCGGCGCCCTTCTCATGTGGCCAATAACTATACCGGCCATACTGTACCGGTACTAGAATCGGGGTCATGGTCAGGTTGCCGCTCACTCCCGCAGAGATCGAACGCGGACAGCGCCTCGGCGCCCTCCTGCGCCGGGCCAGGGGAGAGCGCTCGATGCTCGATACCGCGCTCGCCGCACGTGTCTCACCAGAGACCCTCCGTAAGATCGAGACGGGCCGCGTGGCCACCCCCGCCTTCCCGACCGTCGCGGCGATCGCCGACGTCCTCGGCCTCTCCCTCGACGCGGTGTGGGCCGAGATCAGCCGGCCCGAAAGCGGCGTCGGGCCGACCGACTCCGGTCACCACGCACGAGGGCGGCTGGCCTCGTAAGTCTCCGTCCCGCAGCTGCGTTGCCTGCATCGAAGGCTTCTGTAACCCTCGGCGCCGCCATTCGGCGAACGGCCGGCTCAGCCCGGCCGAGTGCGAACGTCGTCACGCCGCGAAGGCGCCACATGGGGTGCTCTGCACAGCCGCATGGATCGCAAGCCCATCAGTGTCTGACAGGCCGGGGTAACTCCACCTGGAACTTGTAGTCCCGGAAATTAATGAAGGCGCCGGCCTCGCGCGTGAGCTTGTTCTCCGTAGCGCCATAGCTCAGGAGCCGGACAAAACGCACCCCGCGGACCCATCGGGCAGGCCTTGGTGAACTGCCTCGGCGCCTGGGAAGGGAGACCGGTAATGCTGCCGGCCGGACCCCGGCCGGCAGGCGACGCTGGACCGCCCGGCCGCGCTGAATTCGCAGGAGCTCGCCTGGATCCGCATGGACGAACCCGCCCCAGGACGAATTGCAGAGGATGGCAAGTGCCTCGAGCTGCCCCGTTGGTGATTGAGGGCGTGGTGTCCTTCGCCCACGGGGAGATGTACTTCTTCCACGCGAGGCCACCGGCTGGTCCGAGCGCTCCAGCGATTTTGTCCGGACGGCAACGGACGGCAACGGGCGGCGATGGGCAAGATCCCACATCCGACACCCCGCGAGCTTTGTCCCGATCAAGGAGAAAGTCGAGAGATCTCTCACGAAAGGGGTTACGCGCCGGAACCAAGGCCGCTAACTTCCTTGAATCGAACCGGTCATGCATCTGAAGCCTGGCTCGACGGCGCGACGGCGCGCGCCGATGCTCCCCTCGACAGGACTGATCATGTCCTGTTGTCTACCCCACACCTCGGGAGACGTCTGTGCGCACAAAACTGCTCAGACCCGGACTCGTCCGCTTGTTAGCGCTGGCCGTGGCGTGTGCCACCGGTTGCTTGACACCGGGAGCAGCGGCTGCCGCACCGCCGGGCCCGGCCGACGGCCCCAGGGCAGCGGTCGCGGAGTTCCAGCAGGTCACGCTCGCCAAGGGGGTGGCCGAAACGGGCGAGCCCATGACCCTGACCGTGCTGCCGGACCGTTCCGTACTGCACACCTCGCGCGACGGCTCCGTCCGGCTCACGGACGGAGCCGGAAACACGAAGGTGGCGGGCAGACTCGACGTCTACAGCCATGACGAGGAAGGCCTGCAAGGCGTCGCGGTGGACCCGGCCTTCGCCTCCAACCGCTTCGTCTACCTGTACTACGCCCCCAAGCTGAGCACTCCGAGCGGTGACGCACCCTCTGACGGATCGGCCTCCGACTTCACGCCGTTCGACGGTGTCAACCGACTCTCCCGGTTCGTCCTGAAGACCGACGGCACCCTGGACCCCACCAGCGAGAAAAAGATCCTCGACGTCCAGGCGTCCCGTGGCATCTGCTGCCACGTCGGCGGCGACATCGACTTCGACGCGGCGGGCAACCTCTACCTGTCGACCGGTGACGACACCAACCCGTTCGCCTCCGACGGCTACACCCCGATCGACGAGCGTGCGACCCGCAACCCCGCCTACGACGCCCAGCGTTCCTCCGGCAACACCAATGACCTGCGTGGAAAAGTCCTGCGCATCAAGGTCGACGCCGACGGAACGTACTCGATACCCAGTGGCAACCTCTTCCCGCCCGGTACCGCCAGGACCCGGCCCGAGATCTACGCGATGGGCTTTCGCAATCCGTTCCGGATGAGCGTCGACAAGGCCACAGGCACCGTCTACCTCGGCGACTATGGTCCCGACTCAGGGACCGCGAAGCCCGATCGCGGACCCGAGGGCCAGGTCGAGTTCAACCGCATCACCAAGGCGGGCAACTACGGCTGGCCGTACTGCACCGGCAAGAACGACGCCTACACCGATCACAACTTCGCCACCGGAACTCCGGGCACCACCTTCGACTGCTCGGCACCCAAGAACACCTCGCCGCGCAACACCGGCCTGACCGACCTGCCGCCTGCCCAACCCGCCTGGATCCCCTACAACGGCACCTCCGTACCGGAGTTCGGCGGCGGCTCCGAGTCCCCCATGGGCGGCCCCGTCTACCACTACGACGCCGGCTCCACCTCCGAGGTCAAGTTCC
Organism: Streptomyces sp. P9-A2; assembly: GCF_036634175.1. Lineage (NCBI taxonomy): Bacteria > Bacillati > Actinomycetota > Actinomycetes > Kitasatosporales > Streptomycetaceae > Streptomyces > Streptomyces sp. P9-A2. The sequence continues at coordinate 113,071 of NZ_JAZIFX010000001.1, read as the reverse complement.
CGCAGGAGTTCGACGGCGACTTCTTCGCCGGCGAGTTCGGCCGCCGCTGGATCAAACGCATCGAAGCGGTCGGCGACGGCACCGTACAGTCCATCAACCCCTTCCCCTGGAGCGGCACCCAGGTGATGGACATGGCTTTCGGTCCGGACGGCGCTCTCTACGTCCTCGACTACGGCACCGGCTACTTCAACGGCGACGAAAACTCCGCCCTGTACCGCATCGAACACGTCACCGGCGGCCGCGCCCCGATCGCGCAGGCCAAGGCGAACGTCACCTCCGGCAAGGCACCTCTGACCGTCTCCTTCTCCTCGGCCGGCAGCTCGGACCCGGACGGAGACACCCTCGGCCACTCCTGGGCCTTCGGCGACGGCGCGACCTCCACCGCCGCCGACCCCTCCCACACCTACTCGGCCAACGGCCAGTACACGGCCACACTGAAGGTCACGGACACCACCGGCAAGACCGCTACGGCGTCCGTGCAGATCACCGTCGGGAACACCGCACCCACAGTGCGGATCGACCTGCCTGCGGACGGACGCATCTACGACTTCGGTGCCGCGATCCCGTTCGCAGTGACGGTGACCGACCCTGAGGACGGCACCGTCGACTGCTCCAAGGTGAAGGTCTCGTTCATCGTCGGGCACGACAGCCACGGCCACCCGCAGACTTCGGCCACCGGCTGCACCGGCACGCTGCAGACCCTGGCCGACGGCGAACACGACCCCAACGCCAACATCTTCGGCGTCATCGACGCCGAGTACACCGACAAGGGCGCGAACGGCCAGCCCGCGCTGACCGCACACGACCAGCACATCACCCAGCCCACCCACCGGCAGGCCGAGCACTACGGCGACTCCGCCGGTGTCCAGGTCGTCAACCACAGCCCTGCCCATGGCGGCAAGACCGTCGGCCACATCGACAACGGCGACTGGGTCTCCTTCGCCCCGTACGCCCTGGACAACGCCACCGAGTTCACCGCCCGGGTCTCCTCCGAAGGCGCGGGCGGCACCATCGAGGTACGCGCCGGGTCCCCGACCGGCACCGTGCTCGGCACGGCGACCGTGCCGGTGACCGGCGGCTGGGAGGTCTTCCAGGACGTGACCACCGATCTGTCCGATCAGCCCACCGGTTCCACGACGCTGTTCCTGGTCTTCAAGGGCGGCACCGGCTCGCTGTTCGATGTCGACGAGTACTCCTTCACCACCTCCGGCAGCGGAACCCGGTCGGGTTCGGTCAAGGGGGTCAACGGCAAGTGCCTGGACGTGGACGGTGGTGGCAGCGCGGACGGCACGAAGGTCCAGCTGTGGACCTGTAACGGAACCGGCGCCCAGACGTGGACCCTGGCCGGCGACGGCACCTTCCGGGCCCTGGGCAAATGCCTCGACGTCTCCGGCGGTGCGAGTGCCGATGGCACCAAGGTTCAGCTCTGGACCTGCAACGGAACCGGCGCGCAGGAATGGGCGCCCCAGCCCGACGGCACCGTCCGCAACCCCCGGTCCGCCAAGTGCCTCGACGTATCCGGCGGCACCTGGAACGACGGCACCCCCGTCCACCTGTGGACCTGCCACACCGGACCCAACCAGAAATGGACTCTTCCGTAGGAAGGAGGCGACCGTACATGAACACTCGACTCAAGGCGGCTCTCGGCCTGTTCACCGGCATCGCGCTCTGTATGACACCACAGGCCATGGCCGTGCCCGGTGTCGGTGACCAGCCGGCCGGCGCGTCCTCACGAGCGGAGGCGGCCCCGCGCCCCGCGCCCGCTCCGGCTGCCGATCCCGCCTACGAGATCCTGGTCTTCTCCAGGACCGCAGGCTTCCGGCACTCCTCCATCGACGACGGCATCGCGGCACTGCGGGCCCTTGGTACGGCCAACAACTTCACCGTGGACGCGTCCGAAGACCCCCAGGTCTTCACCACCGGAAATCTCGCCCGGTACGAGGCGGTCGTCTTCCTCTCCACGACCGGTGACGTGCTCAACGACGCGCAACAGACCACCTTCGAGCAGTACATCAAGGAGGGCGGCGGGTACGTCGGCATCCACGCGGCAGCCGACACCGAGTACGACTGGCCCTTCTACGAAGGACTGGCCGGCGCCCTCTTCCACTCCCACCCGGCCATCCAGTCCGCCACCGTCGAGGTCGAGGACCGCGCCCACGACGCCACCGCCCATCTCGGCACGACCTGGCAGCGCACCGACGAGTGGTACAACTACCGCACCAACCCCCGCACCACCGCCCATGTGCTGGCCTCCCTCGACGAGTCCAGCTACTCGGGCGGAAACATGTCCGGCGACCATCCGATCGCCTGGTGCAAGGACTACCAGGGCGGCCGGGCCTTCTACACCGGCGGCGGCCACACCGACGATTCCTACGCCGACCCCGTGTTCCGCCGGCATCTCCTCGGCGGCATCCGCTGGGCGGCCGGCATGACCGAGGCGGACTGCCGCCCCGAGACCGGCTACACGTCCCTGTTCGACGGCTCCGCCACGACCGGCTGGAAACAGGCCGGTCCCGGCGGGTTCACCCTCGCCGACAGTACCCTCACCTCGTACGGCGGACTCGGGATGCTCTGGTACTCCGCCAAGGAGTTCACCGGCGACTACTCCCTCAAGCTCGACTGGAAAGCCCCCGGCGATGACAACTCGGGCGTCTTCATCGGCTTCCCCGCCTCCGACGACCCCTGGTCCGCGGTGAACAACGGCTACGAAATCCAGATCGACGCGACCGACGCGGCCGACCGCACCACGGGCGCCGTGTACGGGTTCAAGTCCGCCGACATCGCCGCACGTGACGCCGCACTGAACCCGCCCGGCGAGTGGAACACCTACGAGCTCCGTGTCACCGGCGAGCGACTGGAGATCCTCCTCAACGGGCGCAAGATCAACGACTTCACCAATACCGACCCCGCGCGCAGCCTCCAGCAGGGCCACATCGGAATCCAGAACCACGGCGACGGCGACGACGTCGCGTTTCGCAACGTCCGGATCAAGACGTCGGGCGACACACAGCCGGGCCCCCGGTCGGGTTCGGTCAAGGGGGTCAACGGCAAGTGCCTGGACGTGGACGGTGGTGGCAGCGCGGACGGCACGAAGGTCCAGCTGTGGACCTGTAACGGAACCGGCGCCCAGACGTGGACCCTGGCCGGCGACGGCACCTTCCGGGCCCTGGGCAAATGCCTCGACGTCTCCGGCGGTGCGAGTGCCGATGGCACCAAGGTTCAGCTCTGGACCTGCAACGGAACCGGCGCGCAGGAATGGGCGCCCCAGCCCGACGGCACCGTCCGCAACCCCCGGTCCGCCAAGTGCCTCGACGTATCCGGCGGCACCTGGAACGACGGCACCCCCGTCCACCTGTGGACCTGCCACACCGGACCCAACCAGAAATGGACCCTGCCATGACGGCCTGAGCGACCCGTAGACCGTTGCGGCACTGCAGCACATGCTGGTGAGGGTCGGCGTGCATGCCGGCCCTCACCCATAGTCATCGACACCCCGCAGCGTAAACACCCGCTGTCCAGGACCCGGGGGAACTTCAAAGGCGACCTCGCCCGCCGGCGGTACCGACTCACCAGCAAGGTCGCCGCGCTCCGCGACCGCGAAATCGCCGGCGTGGCCCGCTACCGGCGTCTGTTCCGCGAGTTCATCTCGAACTGGCCGGGGGACTCCACCGATTCGGCCTCGCTCAGGTCCGAGCTCATGGCCGCGTCGGTGGTCGCGTCCGTGGTCGCGGCCCATAACCATGTGCTGCGCCGATGGCTCCGGGGCGAGTCCCCCGCCCCCTGTCGGAGAGGTCTATGCCGCGATGCGCGAGGTGCTCGCCCTGTCCGCGGGCCCGCGGTCCCGCTCGGAGACGGGCGGTGGCACCACGGTCGTCGCCTGCCGGAGCGGACAGGACATCGACGCCTTGCTCCCCTCGCTGCGACACCTCGTCGAGGGCCACCCCGAACAGTGAACGCTCCCGGCGTGACGCCCCGCAGTGCCGCACTCTCCGAGGGCCGGCTTCCGTGTGCGCGCCGACGAAGTCGGCCGCGTACGCCCCGTACAGGCCTCGGGCGAAAAGAGTGACGCAAGCCACAGTGGCACGCTGTCCGATCGGTCAGTTCTGACCGATCGGACAGTTACGGTTGGGGCATGGCACGCTCCGTCTCCGCCATGCGCGGTCAGATCCTGGAGTCGGCACTGCGACTGTTCGCCGTGCACGGCTTCCGCGGCGCCTCGTTGCAGGACATCGCCTCCGACGCGGGCTGCTCGAAGGCGTCACTCCTCTACCACTTCGCCGGCAAGGAAAAGATCCTCACCGAGTTGCTGACCCCGGCCCGGGACGCCCTCGCCACGCTGCTCGACCGCGTGGCCGGGCTGGAGGGCGGTCGGCTGGTGGAGGAGGCCGTCGTCGGATACGTCGACCTGACGCTGCGGTTCCGCCGCGAGATCCGGCTTCTCTTCGAGGACATCGCCGAGATGTCCTGCCACCAGGACCTCAATGTCATGGAACTGGCGGACGGACTGCTGGACGCGCTGGCCGGCCGCTCGCGGCAGGCACCGGCCCGGGTGGCGGCGTGGATGGTACTGGGTGCCGTCTTCATCACCAGTGCCACTGATGACGAGGTGGCACCGGACGAGGTGCTGCGCGCCGAAATGATTCGCAGTGCGCTGCGGACGCTTGACCACACCCCCAGTTGACCCCCTAACGGAAAGACCCCTCCTCCATGGCGACCTTGCTGTACCGGCTCGGACGGTTCTCCTTCCGCAGAAGAGGCCGAATAGCCGCGGTCTGGCTGCTCCTGCTGACCCTGCTGGGTGTCGGAGCGGCCACCCTGATGGGCCCGACCAGCGACAAGTTCTCCATGCCGGGCACCGAGTCCCAGCAGGCACTGGACGACCTCGAACGGCAGTTTCCGCAGGCCGGCGGAGCCACCGGTGCCATCGTCGTCGCCGCGCCCGAGGGCGAGAAGCTGGACCCCGCCGCGGTGGCACCCGTGGTGAAGGAAGCCTCCGGGATCGACGGCGTCATCGCTGCCATGGAGCCGTTCCAGACCGGCTCCGTCTCCCAGGACGGCCGCTACGCCCTGATCCAGGTGCAGTTCGACAAGGCCGCCGACGAGGTCACCGACGAGCAGAAGTCGGCCTACGAGGCCGTCGGCGCCGACATCGAGGACCTGCGGGTCGAGCACGGCGGCGAGGTCATGGGCGGCGAGGTGGAGATCGGCTCCACCGAGGCGCTCGGCGTCCTGGTCGCCGCGGTGGTCCTGGTCGTCACCTTCGGCTCGCTGGTCGCCGCCGGCATGACCCTGCTGAACGCGCTGATCGGCGTCGCGGTCGGCATGGCGGGCCTCTTCTCCCTGACCGGTGTCATCGAACTGACCTCCACCGCTCCCGTCCTGGCGCTGATGCTGGGCCTGGCCGTCGGCATCGACTACTCGCTCTTCATCACCTCCCGCTACCGCCAGTACCTTGCCGAGGGCCTCCAGCCCGAGGAGGCCGCCGGCCGGGCGACCGGCACCGCCGGCTCCGCCGTCGTCTTCGCCGGCGCCACCGTCGTCATCGCCCTGGCCGGCCTCTCCGTCGTCGGCATCCCCTTCCTGAGCGTGATGGGCCTGGCCGCGGCGGGCACCGTCGCCGTCGCCGTGCTGGTCGCCCTCACCCTGCTGCCGGCCTTCCTCTCCTTCGCCGGCAAGAAGATCCTGCCGCGCAAACAGCGCCACGCGGGCGGATACGCCACCGAGGACGGCACCGTCGCCAAGGGCTTCGGCTTCACCTGGGGCCGGCTCGTCACCAGGCTGCGCGTCCCACTCCTGGTCGTCGGCATCCTCGGGCTGGGCGCGCTCACCCTGCCGGCCCAGGACATGCGCATAGCCCTGCCGGACGCGGGCACCGCTGCCGAGGGCTCTCCCGCACGCGAGGCGTACGACCTGACGTCCGAGGGCTTCGGCGAGGGCTTCAACGGCCGTCTCATCGCCGTCGTCAACGGTGAGGACGCCCAGTCCACCGGGGCGGCCGTCGAGAAGGCCACCGCTTTCATCAAGGACACCGACGGCATCCTGGCCGTGGCCCCACCGCAGCTGAACGAGCAGGGCACCACCGCCCTGCTGGCCATCATTCCCGAGGCCGGCCCGACCGCCGTCGCCACCGAGGAAGCCGTCCACGACATCCGCGACCGGGTCGCGGACATCGAGGGCGCCGACATCGCCCTCACCGGCGCGACCGCCCTGGGCATCGATGTCTCGGAGAAGCTCGCCGACGCCCTGCCGGTGTATCTGCTCCTGGTGGTGGGCCTGTCCATCCTGCTGCTCATGCTGGTCTTCCGGTCGGTCCTGGTGCCGCTGAAGGCAGCCCTGGGATTCCTGCTCACCGTGGGCGCGACCTTCGGCATCACCGTCGCCATCTTCCAGGAGGGCCACCTCGCCGGCCTGGCGGGCGTCGACACTCCCGGCCCGCTGGTGAGCTTTCTGCCGATCCTGCTCATCGGCATCCTGTTCGGCCTCGCCATGGACTACGAGGTCTTCCTCGTCTCCCGCATGCGCGAGGACTTCGTCCACGGCGCCGACCCGCAGGCCGCCGTGGTCAGCGGCATGGGCCACAACGCCCGCGTCGTCACGGCCGCCGCGCTCATCATGACGGCCGTGTTCGGAGGCTTCGTCCTGATGGACGACCCGATCATCAAATCCATCGGGTTCGCCCTCGCCGTGGGCGTGGTCATCGACGCCTTCGTCGTCCGCATGGTGCTGGTTCCGGCGGTGATGTCGCTGCTCGGCCGTGCCGCCTGGTGGCTGCCCAAGTCCGTCGACAAGGCCCTGCCCGACCTCGACATCGAGGGCGAGAAGCTGAACCGGCAACTGGCAGCAAAGACGCGCGACGAGACCCCCGTCTCGGTCTGACCCGCGCACCGGCCGGACCGGAGCGCACCCCGGAGGACGGGACCCGCACAGCGGTCCCGTCCTCCCCCGTTCCTCCGCTTCCCTCACCCTTTCCGACTGACAAATCCGCTAAAGATCACTAGATGAATGATGTGTCAATCCCCTCGAGGCCTCCCGGCGACTCGGCGACTCGGCCTGGGCGACACCGGCGGCCTCCGCGTCGGCCCCGCGCCCTACACCAATGCCGACGACGTCGACAGGCTGGTGGAGGGCCTGGCGGACTTCCTGCGGTCCTGGAAGCCGTCAGCGCCGCATGGCTTCGGCGACGACCTCACCGATGAGGACGGCGGTGGCGGCGGGCCCCCGATGAGGTGTGTCCGGCAGGATCGAGGTGTCCGCGACACGCAACCCCCGTACGCCGTGGACGCGTCCGAACTGGTCCACGGCGGCGTGCCCGGGATCGTCGGCGGGCCCCATCGGTACCGTGCCGCAGGTGTGCTGGGCGGTGCCGAGGTGCCCGCGGATCCACTGATCGAGGGACCGGTCGTCGTCCAGGACCTCGCGGCCGGGATCGACCAGCCCCCGGGCGACATCGGCGAAGGGCGGGCTCGCGAGGAGGGCCGCGGTGACGCGCACGCCCTCCCGGAGGCGGCGGTGGTCGTCGGGGCCGCCGAGGTAGCCGTAGTCGATGCTCAACGGGGTGGCGGGGTCGGCCGAGCGTAGGCGCAGCCGGCCGGTGAGGCGGGGGGTCAGGGCGGACACGAGGAACGGCAGAGGGCCACCGGCCGTGCCTGCGCCACCGGTCACGAGCCCGGACATGGGCACCAGCGACTGGAGGATCTCCAGATCGCCGGGGCCGTCCCCGCCGTCCGGCCCCGCAGGTCCGCCGCTCGGGGAGGTGAGGTGCAGACATCCACCGAGCCACGAGCCGGACGGTTCGTCCCAGGCCTCGCGAGGGGTCCACTCCAGGACCACCTGCGGGTGGTCGCTGAAGCCGGAGCCCACGGCGGGGGCGTCCCGGACCAGGGGGATGCCGACGCGTTCGAGGTCGGCGCGCGGTCCGATTCCGGAGAGTTGCAGAAGGTGAGGGGTGGCGAGGGCACCGGCACAGAGCACGACGGCGTCGGCGTCGAGGACGGAGCGACGACCGTCGTGCTCGACGACGACGCCGGTGGCACGGCCGTTCTCGATCACGACCCGGCGGGCCGCAGCACCGCCTAGGACGGTGAGGTTGGGCCGGTCGAGCACCTCGGGCGGCAGATAGCTGAGCCCGGCGTTGCGACGCACCCCGTCGACCACGTTGGCGGGCACCGGCCCGAAGCCGGGTGGAGCCTGGTCGTTCTTGTCGGGGTCGTCGGGAAAACCCAGGGCGTGGGCCGCGTCGCGGAACGCGGCGGCGGCCGGATGGTCCAGGCGACCGCGCCGGACACGCATCGGGCCCCCGTCGCCGTGCAGAGGGCCGGCGCCGTGGTCGAGGTCGTTCTCCAGCGCGCGCAGGTAGGGCAGCACTCTCTCGTAGGACCACGCGGGATTTCCCGCGGCGGCCCAGCGGTCGAAGTCCTCGCGCCGGGCCCGTACGAAGTAACCGCCGTTGACGGTGGACGAGCCGCCGAGGACGCGTCCGCGAGGGACCAGCCACGGCCGCTCCGGTGTGAGGCGTACCGGGTGTGCGTGGGTGGCAGGGTGGTTCGGCTGTGCGCCCGGGACCAGGCACGCGTCCAGCAGCGCCGGGCCGAAACCGGCCGCGCCGCGCGGCAGGGGGCCGGCGTCCACCACGAGTACGCGGCGGTCGGGGTCCTCGGTCAGCCGGGCCGCGAGAACCGAACCCGCTGTGCCGGCGCCGACCACGACGACGTCGTACGCGCGCCGTACGGGAGCCGTATCGCGGCGGTGGGGCACGGGGGACGGGCCGTGGGCGCAGGTTCTCAACGCCCCTCCTCTCTACGACGGCGGGCACGGCGGTGGCTGCGGGCAACCGATTCTTCGGCCGGCCCGCACCGGGAGGGCTCGCGTTCGCGCAGGTCGGGGCGCGGGCGGGCTGCCAGGCGGCGGATGCTGAACGGGCCTTGGCGGAAATACCGATCACCAGTACCTTCCTTTTGGCACCGGATGTCAATACTCTCTGGTGCTCACAGGCGCGGTCGGCGGTTCCGGTGACCCCCGAAGTGCTCCGCCGTCCCGTACGTCGTCCGCCCGCGCACACGAGACCGCCCGTACAGGGCGGCGTGCCGGTGCTTGCCCGTCCGTGTACCCCTTACCCCCTGACGGCCGCAGCCGTGCGACCGCACCCGATGAGGGAGAGCCGCATGAACGACCTCGACTCCAGCCAGGCCCGGCAGAACCACCCCGACGAGACCGCGTCGCCCGATGAACTCATCGAGGCCGACGACCTGATCGAGGAAGTCTCGATCGACGGCATGTGCGGCGTCTACTAGGCCACGCGCATGACCACCCCGAACCTGGACCGTGCCTGGGACCTGCACCCGCAGGTCTCGGTGCGGCCGGAACCCTTCGGTGCGCTGCTGTACCACTTCGGTACCCGCAAGCTCACCTTCCTCAAGGACCGCAGGCTGCTGGCCGTTGTGCGGGCGCTGGCGACGGCACCCACCGCACGGGCCGCCTGCTCGGCGGCCGGTGTCGACGACGAGGACCTGCCCCGGTACGGGCAGGCCCTGGCCGCACTCACCCGGTCGTCGATGGTCGTCGAAAGGAACCGGATCCCATGACCGCGAGCACACAGGAGTCGAGGCCCGTCCCCGGCGCCGCACGCCTGGTGGACCTCTTCGAGCACGGTCTCGACGCCCCGATCTGCCTCACCTGGGAACTCACCTACGCGTGCAACCTGTCCTGCACGCACTGCCTGTCCAGCTCGGGCCGGCGTGACCCGCGCGAACTGACCACACAGGAGGCCAAGGCCGTCATCGACGAACTGGAGGCCATGCAGGTCTTCTACGTCAACATCGGCGGCGGCGAGCCCACGGTCCGGCCCGACTTCTGGGAACTGATCGACTACGCCACCGCACACCACGTGGGAGTGAAGTTCTCCACGAACGGTGTGCGCATCACCCCCGAGGTCGCCCGGCGGCTGGCCCGCAACGACTACGTGGACGTGCAGATCTCGCTGGACGGCGCGACCGCCGAGGTCAACGACGCCGTGCGCGGGCCCGGTTCCTACGACACGGCGCTGCGCGCGATGCGCAACCTGGCCGACGCCGGGATGACCAACTTCAAGTTGTCGGTGGTCTGCACCCGTCACAACATCCCACAGATGGACGAGTTCAAGGCCCTCGCCGACCGCTACGGCGCGCAACTGCGGCTGACCCGGCTGCGTCCCTCCGGCCGCGGCGCGGACGTGTGGGACGAACTGCATCCGCTGCCCGAGCAGCAACGGCAGCTCTACGACTGGCTGGTGGCCCACGGCGACACCGTCCTCACCGGTGACTCCTTCTTCCACCTGTCCGCCTACGGGCAGGCGCTGCCGGGCCTGAACCTGTGCGGCGCCGGACGCGTGGTGTGCCTGATCGACCCCGTCGGCGACGTGTACGCGTGCCCGTTCGCCATCCACGACGAGTTCCTCGCCGGGAACATCCGCCGGCCGGGTGGCTTCGCCGGGGTGTGGCGGGAGTCGGAGCTGTTCCGGAGCCTGCGCGAGCCGCAGACCGGCGGGGCGTGCGCCTCCTGCACGTTCTACGACACCTGCAAGGGCGGCTGCATGGCGGCGAAGTTCTTCACCGGGCTTCCGCTGGACGGCCCCGACCCCGAATGCGTACAGGGGTACGGAGAGCAACTGCTGGCCGAGCGCCCGAAGGACCGCGACCACCTTCCGAAACCCTCCGGCGACCACTCCCACCGCACCACGCCCGCACGGGGACGGGGGCCCGTGGACATCGTCCTCACCCGCCGCCCGGACAGGAACCGGCCACCTGTCGGCGACTGCGACGAGCACCCCCTGGCCGGGACGAGCCTTCCCCTCGGCGGCGATTGACGACGCCGTCGCCGCACCGCCCGAGCCCTCAGGTTCGTTCCCGGTCACCGTCCCCACCGCAGGAGAGAGCCGCACCATGCGCAGGAATCCCTGGTTCGAGACCGTCGCGGAAGCCCAGCGCCGCGCCAAGAAGTACCTGCCGAGCACCGTCTACGGTGCCCTCGTGGCCGGCTCCGAACGGGGCCGCACGCTCGACGACAACACCGGCGCCTTCGCCGAACTGGGCTTCGCCCCACGGGTCGTGGGCCACCACGCCGACCGCGACCTGTCCACCACCGTGCTCGGTGTCCCCTCCTCCATCCCCGTGGTGATCTCACCGACCGGAGTGCAGGCCGTCCATCCCGACGGCGAGGTGGCGGTCGCCCGGGCCGCGGCGAACCGGGGCGTGATCATAGGGTTGAGCTCGTTCGCCTCCAAGTCGGTGGAGGAGGTCACCGAGGCCAACCCGAACGTCTTCTACCAGATGTACTGGACCGGCACCCGCGACGCCATGACGCAGCGCATGGAGCGCGCCCGCAGCGCGGGAGCCAAGGCGCTCATCGCCACGCTGGACTGGTCCTTCTCCCACGGCCGGGACTGGGGGAGCCCGCCCGTCCCCGAGGCGATCGACCTCAGGACGGCGGTCAGGTTCGCACCGGACGTCCTGCCGCACCCGCGCTGGCTGTGGGCCTTCGTCAGATCCGGCCGGATCCCCGACCTGACCACCCCCAACCTCCAACCGCCTGGCGGGAGGGCCCCGACATTCTTCGGCGCCTACGGCGAATGGATGCAGACCAAGCCGCCGACCTGGGAAGACATCGAGTGGATGCGGACGGAATGGGGCGGCCCGTTCCTGCTCAAGGGCGTGAGCAGGGTCGACGACGCACTGCGGGCCGTCGACGCCGGAGTCTCGGCCATCTCGGTCTCCAACCACGGCGGCAACAACCTCGACACCACACCCGCCACGATCCGGCTGCTGCCCGCGATCGCCGAAGCCGTCGGCAACGACATCGAGGTCCTCCTCGACGGCGGTGTCCGCCGCGGTGGCGACGTCGCGAAGGCTCTCGCGCTCGGCGCGCGGGCCGTCCTGGTCGGCCGCGCCTACCTGTGGGGCCTGGCCGCCAACGGGCAGGCGGGCGTGGAGAACGTCCTGGACATCCTGCGGAGCGGGCTCGATTCGGCGGTGCTGGGCCTCGGGCACGCCTCGGCGCAGGACCTGTCACCGCACGACCTGATAGTCCCGGACGGCTTCACGCGCGTCGCCGGCGCCCCGCGCGCCGCCGACACGGCCGGCCGGTGATGTCGCCCCGCCCCCGGCGGCCGTGTGGACCCCAGGAGCTGGAACGCTCCGTCTGGCCGGGCGTGCCGGCCGGCGCCTCGGTCCTCGTGCCCGTCGGTTCGACCGAACAGCACGGTCCGCACCTCCCGTTGAACACGGACAGTGTCATCGCCGAGTCGGTGGCACGGCTGGCAGCGGCACGGCTGACGGCGGAGCGTGTGCGCCGTCCCGTACTGCTGGCACCGACCATCGCCTACGGCGCCAGCGGCGAGCACGCGGGCTTCCCCGGGACGGTCTCCATCGGCCACGAGGCACTGCGCGCGGTACTGGTGGAAACCGTACGGTCGCTGTCGCTGTGGGCCCACCGCATTGTCTTCGTCAACGGCCACGGAGGCAATGTGCCCACGCTCGACGTGGCGGTCGGCCGACTTCGCGGCGAAGGCCACGATGTGGCGTGGCTCGGCTGCGAGACACCCGGCGGCGACGCGCACGCCGGCCGTGCCGAGACGTCCCTGATGCTGCACCTGGCACCCGCCGACGTCCGCCTGTCCGAGGCGGTGGCCGGCGACACGCGGTCGCTGACTTCCCTCATGCCGGAACTCGTCGCCCGCGGTGTGCGTGCGGTGTCTCCCACCGGAGTGCTCGGCGACCCGACCGGGGCGACGGCCGAGGAGGGCCGGGCGGCACTGGAGTCGATGGTGTCGGTCGCCGTGCGCCGTATCGCCGCGGGCCGCACGGACACCCGGGGCCGCCTCCTCGACTCGGCAGAGCACCCCGCACCGGAGCACCCCACGGCCGCGTCCACCGCCTCACCCGCCGTCGCACGCACGAAGGCAGCCGCCCCATGACGCTTCCCCGTGGCTTCGAGGTCACTCTCGACCGGTCCACCCGCGTCCTCGACGGCGGCCGGGTCCTCCTCGGCGGAAGCCCCGTCCGTCTCGTCCGACTCGGCGCCCGCGCCCGGCCGTTGCTTTCTGGGCGTACGGTCCGTGTGCGCGACGCTGCCGGTGCCGTCCTGGCCGACCGCCTCCTGGAGACCGGACTGGCCCACCCCGCCGTCCATGTCCTGCCCCCACCTCCCGGAGCCGACGGTGGGGCGGGCCCGGACTGCACGTACGTGATCCCGGTGCGCGACCGTCCACGGGAACTCGCCCGCCTCCTGGCCGGCCTGCCCGCCGGCAGCCCGGTCGTCGTCGTGGACGACGCTTCCCATCGTCCCGGCCCCGTCGCCGCCGTCGCCGCCGAACACGGCGCGCGTCTGCTGCCGCTCACCGTCAACGTGGGACCGGCGGGGGCGCGCAACGCCGGTCTGCGTCTCGTCACCACCCCCTACGTCGTCTTCGCCGACTCCGACGTCGTCCTGCCGCCCGCCACGGTGCCCACCCTGCTGCGGCACTTCGCCGACCCCCGTGTCGCCATGGCCGCGCCCAGGATCACCGGCCTGGTCACCCCCGCCTCCGCCTGCTGGCTCGGCCGCTACGAACGGATCCGGTCCTCCCTCGACCTGGGGACGGACCCGGCCTCGGTCCGCCCCGGAACACCGGTGTCCTGGGTGCCCAGCGCCTGCGTCGTCGCACGCGTCGACGCGCTCGCGGACGGCTTCGACTCCCGTCTGCGGGTGGGTGAGGACGTCGATCTGTGCTGGCGCCTGGCACGGAGCGGTTTGCGCGTGCGCTACGAACCGTCCGTCGAGGCCGCCCACGAGCACAGGGTCGTCCTGCGCGACTGGTTCCGGCGCAAGGTGGAGTACGGCACCGGTGCCCACCCCCTCGCCGAACGCCATCCCCAAAACATCGCCCCCGCCGTACTCGCCCCCTGGAACGCCGCGCTGGTCCTGGCCCTGGCCGCGCAGCGCCGCTGGTCCCTGCCGGTCGCCGCGGGCCTGTGCGCCGTCGCCACGGCACGGATCGCCCACACCCTGCGCAGCACCGGGCGGCCCGTCCGGCTCGCGGCCCGGCTCGCGGGCGGTGGCGCCGTGTCCGCCGTGGCCCAGGGTTCGGCACTGCTCACCCGCCACTGGTGGCCGCTCACCGTCCTCGGCTGCCTGGCCTCCCCCCGCGTACGCCGCGCCACCGCCGTCGCGGCCGTGGTGGACATCGCCCTCGAATACCGGCGCGACAAGGCCGGGCTGGACCCCGTCCGGTACGGCATCGCCCGCCGCCTCGACGACCTCGCGTACGGCACCGGTGTGTGGATCTCCGCCCTCAAGGGCCGCTCCACGGCCGCCCTCCGTCCCCGCATCGTCCCGGCCCGGGCGTCCGCGCGGCGAAAGCCAGGCAGTAGAGGGCGGCCCGGGGGGTGAGGCCGAGGCTTCGGCTTCGGACGGCGCACCGCACCCGTAGCGGCGTATGTTGTCGGGGCAGAGCCGTATGTGCGGTACGGCACAGGAATTGGAGCCGGCCGACGGGGAAGGGTCACGCCTGTGGAGTCGCCTACGAAAGGCGTGATCGTCGGCACGCCGGCCAGGAGCGGGCGCCCGCGCGCCACCTCGCGGGCCGACCTGGAGCGGTTGGGCTTCGAACTGTTCGCCCGGCAGGGCTTCGACGCCACCACGGTGGACGACATCGCCGGGGCGGCGGGCATCGGCCGGCGGACGTTCTTCCGCTACTTCTCGTCGAAGAACGACCTCGTCTGGGGCGACTTCGCGCAGCAACTCACCGGGCTTCGCGACCTGTTGAACGCGACCGATCCGAGCACCCCGATCATGGACGCCCTGCGTCACGCGGTCGTCGAGTTCAACCGGTACGACGACGTGTCGGTGCCGTGGCACCGGCAGCGCATGGAACTCATCCTGACCGTTCCCACGCTCCAGGCCGATGCCACCCTGCGCTACGCGGCGTGGCGCGCGATCGTCACCGAGTACGTGGCGCTGCGCAAGGGCCTGTCGCCCTTTGACATGGTGCCCCGCATGTTCGGGTACGCCCTCCTCGCCGCGGCGATCGCCGCGTACGAGCACTGGCTGGCGGAGGACGGGGCCGAGCTGGGCGACCTGCTCGACGCGGCGATCCGGCAGCTCGAACGCGGCCTCGGAGAGGCGTAGCCGGACCCGGACCCGTTCCGTCGGCCGGGCACTGGAGCACCCCTGAACGCTTGCGCCCGGGGTGAGGTGCTGTCACCATTCTACCGCTCGGTCGATTTTTTTCGACCGAGCAGTTGACCCGGACCGGCGGGCAGAAGTCGGCAGAAGGTGAGTGCACACATGTCGGAGTTCCAGTTCCTGGACGTGCGGACGACGGACCACGTAGCGACCGTCACGATGGACAGGCCGCCCGTCAACGCCGTCGGCCTGCCGATGTACGCCGAGATCAAGGCCTTGTTCGGCGAGATCGAACGGCATGCCCCGGACGCGCGGGTCGTCATCCTGACCGGGGCCGGCAAGCACTTCTGCGGCGGCAACGACCTCGACGAATTCCTGACCATGAACCCGGAGAACGCCGGCGAGCGCATGAGGCATGTGCGTGAGGCCTTCTGGTCGATCTACGACTGTCCCGTGCCCGTGATCGCGGCCGTCCACGGCGTTGCGGTGGGGACAGGACTGGCGCTGGCCGGCTCGTGCGACATGGTCGTGGCCGCCGAGGGCGCCAGATTCAGCCTCCCCGAGATCCAGGTCGGCGCGATGGGCGGCGCCAAGCACGCCTCGCGCCTGGTCCCGCAGGCGCTGGTGCGCCGCATGCACTTCACCGGTGACATGGTCCCGGTGGAGGAGCTGGCCCAGTACGGCGGCATCGACCGCGTGGTGCCCGGCGATCAACTGCTCTTCGCCGCCACCGAACTGGCCCGACGGATCGCCCGGCACAGCCCCGTCGCCATCAGGATGGCCAAGCGCAGCCTGAACCACATCGAGTACATGGAGCTCAAGGACGGCTACGCGTTCGAGCAGAGCCTCACCGGCGAACTCTCCGGATACGACGACGCCAAGGAGGCCGTCGCCGCCTTCTTCGAGCGGCGCGAGCCGCAGTACACGGGGAAGTGATCCGGAGGATGACCCACACGACACAGGACACCGCGGACCTGGAGACCTACCGTCGGCAGGTCCGAGCCTGGCTCGCGCAGGCGACCGTCCCCGAGGTCCCTCTCGACCTGGAGGGCCGCTTCGCCGTCCTGCGGGAATGGCAGAAGACCCTCTATGAGGCCGGGTTCGTCGGAATCTCCTGGACCAGGGCGGCCGGAGGGCAGGGACTGAGTCCCTTGCACCAACTGGTCTTCTCGGAGGAACTCGCCCGGGCCGGCGCCCCGCAGCCCATCGGCCTGATCGGCGTGGACGTCGTCGGCAAGTCGATCGAGACGTACGGACTCGACTGGCAACGGCAGCAGTTGCTGCCCCGCCTGCTGTCCGGCGAGGACATCTGGTGCCAGGGATTCTCCGAGCCGGAGTCCGGATCCGACCTGGCCTCGCTGCGTACCCGCGCCCGGATCGAGGGTGACGAGTTCGTCATCACCGGTCAGAAGGTGTGGACCAGTTGGGCTCACAAGTCGCAGTGGTGCGCGCTGCTGGCGCGCACGGACGCGGACGCTCCGAAGCACCGGGGCATCAGCTACATCCTCGTCGACATGAGTACCCCCGGCGTCACCGCACGACCGCTGGTGCAGATGACCGGGGACGACGAGTTCTGCGAGGTCTTCCTCGAGGACGTCCGTGTGCCGGTGCGCAATCTGGTCGGACAGCTCAACGAGGGGTGGGCCATCGCCCAGGACACCCTGAGCCATGAGCGCGGTTCGTACACGCTCCGCCGGCGTGTGGAGTACGAGGTGGCGGTCGAGGAGGCCGTGCGGAACCTCCGTGGCCACGTCAGCGCGACCGGGACCGAGCCCCCGGACCGGGTCCTGGAGCAGCTCGGCCGGTCCTGCACGGCGGTGCGGGCACTGGAGGCGCTGACCCGCCGGACCATCGACCGGCAGCTCACCGGTGACATACCCAGCCCTTACGACTCGGTGGACAAGCTCAGCCTCAATGAGGTGGAGCAACTGCTCTACACGTCCATCACCGACCTGCTCGGACCGTTCCGTCTGGCGGCCGACCGGGCACCGTTCGGTCTCGACGGCCCGCGGTGGGTCAAGGAGCACTACTACTCCCGGGCGGCGTCCATCTACGGAGGGACGTCCCAGATCCAGAAGAACATCATCGGCGAGAGACTGTTGGGACTGCCCCGTGGCTGACGACGAGATCCTGCAGGCGGTCAGGGCGTTCCTGGACCGTGACTACGCTGACGAGCGCAGGCTCGCCGCACTGCGGGCCCAGGGTGAGGACCGGCATCTGCTCGAAGAAGCGGCGGCACAGGGCTGGTTCGGGCTGATCGCGCCCGAGGCGGACGACGGCCTCGGACTGCACCCCGCCGCTCTCGTGCCGCTGTTCCAGCTGTTCGGGCGGCGTCTGGTGACCGGTCCCCTGCTGGAGCAGATGCTGCTGCCGGGACTGCTGCTCCGCACGGCCTGCGCCGACGACGCGCGAACCCGGCTGGCGGCCACGCTGACCGGTGGACGACGGGTGGCTGTCCTGGACCCCGGTGTCACCCTCGACTGGCGCGCGGCCAACGGCTCGCCGGTCCTGGACTCCGGCCTGCTGGCCGGATCGGTGGACCTGGTGCGCTTCGGCGCGGTCTCGGACCTGTTCGTCGCGATCGTCGACGGCGGACCGGACGGCACGGCGACGGTCCTGGTCCTCGACCGCGACCGGCCCGGCATCACCGTCACCGGGCACCGGAGTACGGACCCCGGGGCGAGCTACGCCCGCGTGACCTTCGACGGGGTCACGGCCGGACCGGGCGACGTCATCGCGCGGGGCGAGGCGGCGGCGGGACTCGTGGCCGCACTGCGGAGCTGGCAGCGGGTCCTGGTCGCCGCTGAACTCGCCGGCATCGCTCGCCACGTACTCGACCTGAGCGTCGAATTCGCCAAACAGCGCGAGCAGTTCGGCCGTCCCATCGGCGGCTTCCAGGCGGTCAAGCACATCGCGGCTTCGGCCGCCCAGCGCGTGATCATGCTCGAGAGCCTCGTCGAGGCCGTGGCCGCAGACTCGGCGACGCTCTCCCCGGGGGCCTTCGAGCTCGCGGCCCTGTCACTCAAGGCCGCCGCCGCCGAGGTCGGCCGCTCGGCATGTGAGGATGCCCTGCAGATCCACGGCGGCATCGGATTCACCCACGAACACGAACTGCACTGGTACTACAAGCGCGCGCTGTCCCTGCGCACCTGGTACGGGGACGAACGGGAGGCCGCGACCGAGGTCGGGCGGCGCCTGGTGTCCGCCCCGCTTCAGGGCCTGTCCGGCGGATCATGACGCAGACGCAGACGCAGACGCAGACGCAGACGCGGGGGCTGGTGCGCCCTCCCCCAAGCTCTTCGAGCAGGGGACCCCCATGCGCGGGGGCACCCCCATCGCCCCCGCTCACCCGCGCTGATGAGGTGCCGCCGATGTCCTGCGACCTGATCCGCCGGACAGGCCCCGGCACGCGGGAGTCGCGCGGCCGGCCGCCCCGCCACGCTCAGTCCGCGTCGGTGCGCGGCAGCAGGGACCGGACGGCCTGCCGGCTCAGCGCCGCCGCGATCTCGGACGGTGACAGAGACCCTTCCGGGCGGTACCACTGGTGGATCCAGTTGATCATCCCCAGCACACCGAACACCGCGAGCCTGGGATTCAGGTCCGCGGCGATCTCGCCGGACTCCTGGCCGCTCCTCACAAGCCCGCGCAGGGACGTCTCGTAGGCGTCGCGGGTGGCGACGATGCGCTCCTGGTACTCGTCGGACAGGGCCGACCGTTCGTTGTAGAAGGCGGCCGTCACATGGAAGTGCTCCGCGGCGAACCTGGCGTGCTGGAGCAGCATGCGTTCCAGCGTCTGCAGGGGCGTGCCGCCTTCGGCCTTGGCGTTCTCGGTGAGCTCGACGAAGAACGTGTGCGCGTAGTCGGCGATGGCGAAGAGCAGGTCCTTCTTGGAGTCGATGTAGTAGTAGAGGCTGCCCTTCTGCAGGCCCACCGCGCTGGCCAGGTCCTGCAGGGACGTGGCCGCGTACCCCTTCTCGTAGAACAGCCGGGCGGCCGTCTCGAAGATCTGATCGTTCTTCAGCTCGGCCTTACGGGGCCTGATCTTGGGGCGCGGCCATTCCCTGCTCGTCTCGCTCACGTGACTCTTCCTCGTCCCTGGGAGTCTCTGGGGGCCTGGCGAACCCTTGCACGTTGCACGCGTTCACCATCATAATCCCGACGGTAGATTATTTTCTGACGATCGGTAGAACACGCGGATCGAGGAATCATATGCGGGGCATGAGCGCGGGAGCGGACGTCGAGGGGTTCCGGACCCTGTCGACCGACCTGGACGACGGGGTTCTCACTGTCACTCTCGACCGCCCGGACCGGCTGAACGCCTTCACCGTCGAGATGGCGGACGAACTCGTGGCACTGTTCACCGGGGTGAACGCGCGGGACGAGGTCCGTGCCGTGGTGGTGACGGGAGCCGGCCGGGCCTTCTGCGCCGGCATGGAACTCGCGTCGGAGGGCAACGTGTTCGGGCTGGACGAGTCCCAGCGGCCGACCCTGTCCGACATGGACGACCTCGACGATCCGCGGATCCTGCGAGGCGTGCGCGACACCGGCGGCCGGGTGGTCCTGGCGATCTTCGACTGCCGCAAGCCCGTGATCGCGGCGATCAACGGCCCGGCCGTGGGCATCGGGGCGACGATGACCCTGGCCATGGACATCCGGCTGGCCTCGGAGGAGGCGCGCATCGGCTTCGTCTTCGGCAAACTCGGCATCGTCCCCGAGGCGGCGTCGACGTGGTTCCTGCCGCGGATCGTCGGCATGGCCCGCGCGCTGGAATGGGTGTACTCGGCCGAGGTCCTCTCGGCGGAGGAGGCCGGGGACGGCGGACTGGTGAGCCGGGTCGTCCCCGCCGCATCCCTGCTCGAGGAGGCACAGGGCCTGGCACGCCGCATCTCGCGGAACCGGTCGCCGGTCGCCGTCGCGCTCACCCGGCAGATGATGTACCGCAACAGCGCCCTGCCGCACCCCAGGGAGGCGCACCGGGTCGACTCCCTGGCGATGTTCTACACCAGCGCGGCGGACGGAAAGGAAGGCGTCGAGGCGTTCCGCGAGAAGCGGGAACCCCGCTTCACCGGCAGCGCGCACACGGGAATGCCACCGTTCTACCCGTGGTGGGACGACGAGTGAGGAGCCCCGTACGGGTGGGCGTGGGCGGCCGCAGGAGTGGCCGCCCACGCATGAGCGCGTGTCACCGACCCCCGTGACCGGTCACGGGGGTCGGCGTGGTGGCGAACTCCTCCTGGAGTTCGCGGCGCAGCCGCAGAAAGCGCCGCGGGCTGTGGAAGGCGGCGACCGCGACGCGACGGCCCGCGGTGTCGGTGAAGGCGAACACGGTGCCGCGGTCGGCCCCGCCCTCCCCCGCTTCGAGCACCTTGACCGAGGACGCGAGGTCGGGGCGGCCCACCAGCTGGAAGTTCACGTCGTACTGCATGCTCCAGAAGTAGGGCGGCGCCGGCGGGCGGGCCGACTCCCGGCCGAGGACCGCCGCCGCCACCACGGCCGCCTGGTCGACCGCTGTCGTCCAGTGCTCGTGGCGTGCGGAGTCGCCGTACGCCGGCTGCTCCCACCGCGCGACGTCGCCGAGCGCCCACACCCGGTCACCGGCCCGGCCGCGGGCATCGCACGGCACGCCCGCGGCGTCATCGAGGCCGAGGCCGGTCAGCCAGTCGTTGTTGGGTTCGGCGCCGATACCGACGACGACGTGGGCGGCGGCGAGTTCGGTGCCGTCGGCGAGCCGGACGGCCACCGTGTCGGCCGCCTCCTGGACCGAAGTGATGGGGACGCCGGTCAGTACCCGTACGCCCCGGGCCCGGTGCAGCCGGGTGAAGCAGGCGCCGATCTCGGGGCCGAGAACGGGTTCGAGAAGCGTGCCCGCGGCCTCGATGACGGTGACGTCCAGGCCGGCCCCGCGCGCGGCGGCCGCGACCTCGAGCCCGATGAAACCGCCGCCCACGACGACCAGCGGGCCGCCGTCCGCCAGTGCGGTGCGCAGCCGGACGCTGTCGGCGAGGGTGCGCAGCCGGTGGACCCGCCCGCCGGGAGCGGCGCCCGGCCAGGTCCGGGCGGCCGCGCCGGTGGCCACGACGAGCTGGTCGTAGGCGAGCCGGCCGCCGTCGGCCAGGGTGACGGCCTCGGTGTCCACCGCGGCGGCCCGCGCTCCGAGTACGGTCTCGATGCCGGCCTCGGCGAGCTTCGCGGGAGTGGTCAGCGCGGTGCGCGCGGCTTCCCACTCGCCGGTCAGTACCTGCTTGGACAACGGCGGGCGGTCGTAGGGGAGGTGGCGCTCGTCGCCCACCAGCCGCAGCCGGCCCGTGTACCCGTTGGCGCGCAGCGCCTCGGCGACCCGCAGCCCGGCGAGTGAGGCGCCGACTACGACGATTCCGTCGCTCATGGTCATCGATCTCCTTGGACGGCACGGTCGGGAAAGGACGGAACCAGGTGTGAAGTCATTGCCTAAGAAACCAAGCACTGTCAGAATACTGTGTCAATGATCACGTTCGGCGCAACTCCTGGCACGTGAGCTGCCTGCCGCATGCCCGACGTGGCTCATCCCTCGTGGTCCGGACGTGGAGGACACCCATGCTGAGCATGACGATCGACGGCAAGCCCGTCGACACACGCGACACCTTCGATGTCGTGAATCCGGCGACCGGTGCCGTCGAGGCGCAGGCACCCGAGTGCACGCCCGAGCAGCTCGACCAGGCGATGACGTCGGCCGCCCGCGCCCAGACGAGCTGGAAGCGGGACGACGACGCGCGCCGGCAGACCCTGCGTGACCTGGCCGACGCCGTCGACGCCCACCAGGAGGAACTGACCGCGCTCCTGATCCAGGAGACCGGCAAGCCGCGGGCCGTCGCCGCGGCCGAAGTCGCCTCCTCCGCACCCTGGATCCGCTACTACGCCGACCTGGACTGGCCGAAGCGGGTCATCCAGGACGACGCCACCGCCAGGATCGAGGTGGCCCACCGGCCGATGGGCGTGGTCGCCGCGATCACGCCGTGGAACGGACCGGTCGGCATGTGGACCTGGAAGATCGCCCCGGCCCTGCGCGGCGGCAACACCGTCGTGCTCAAGCCCTCGCCGTTCACTCCGCTCTCGACCCTGCTGCTGGGCCGGATCGGCGCCGAGGTGCTGCCGCCCGGCGTCATCAACGTCGTCACCGGCGGCGACGAGCTCGGCAAGGCCATGACCTCGCACCCGACGCCGCGCAAGATCAGTTTCACCGGCTCGATCGCCGCCGGACGGTCCGTGGCCGTCAACGCCGCCCACGACCTCAAGCGGGTCACCCTCGAACTCGGGGGCAACGACGCGGCGATCGTTCTCGACGACGCGGACCTGGAGAAGACCGCCGGCACCCTGTTCGCGTTCTCGATGTTCAACTGCGGCCAGATCTGCTGCATCCCCAAGCGCATCTTCGTTCCGGCGAACCGCTACGAGGAGTTCGTCGAGGCCTTCGGCGCCGCGGCCCGCGCCACCGTCGTCGGTGACCCGACCGACCCCGCCACCGCCATGGGCCCGCTGACCACCCGTCCGCAGTTCGAGCGGGTCTCGGAGCTGGTCTCCGACGCCGTCGCCGGCGGCGCCCGGGTGGTGTCCGGCGGCAAGCCCATCGACGGCGGCGGCTACTTCTTCGAGCCGACGGTCTTCGCCGACGTGGCCGAAGGCATGCGCATCGTCGACGAGGAGCAGTTCGGCCCGGCGATCCCACTGCTGAAGTACGACACCGTCGACGAGGCGGTGACACGTGCCAACGCCACCGACTACGGCCTGTCCGGCTCGGTCTGGTCCGCCGACGCGGCGAAGGCCAGGGCGGTCGCGGAACAGCTCGAATGCGGCACGGCATGGGTCAACTGCCACGCCATGCTGCCCTCCCACGCGCCGTTCTCCGGCGCCAAGCACAGCGGCCTCGGGGTCGCCAACGGTGAGGACGGACTGCGGTCCTTCACCGAGCAGCAGGTCGTCCACACCGCGAAGGGCTGAACACGACATGCGCAAGAGAACACTTGCCTCACTCGCGGTGCTCCCGCTGCTGCTCACCGCGTGCGGCGACGGCGGAACCGGGGGAACGTCCGACGGTCCCGTCAAGATCATGACGATCGCGTCGTTCGAGAGCCAGGTCTACTCCGTACCGTGGCTCAAGACGGCCGTGACCGCCGCGGTGGCACAGGTCAACGAGGACGGCGGCATCGACGGCCGCAAGATCGAGCTGCTGACCTGCAACGACAAGTTCGATCCCAACGAGGCCACGGCCTGCGCCCAGCGCGCCGTCTCCGAGAAGGTCGCCGCGGTCGTCGGCCCGCTCTCGCCCAACATCGGGGCCATCGCGGCCGTGATGGAGCAGGCGAAGATCCCGATCGTCGGCCCCGGCGGCGCCGACGGCCAGAACGAGGCGACCAGCCCGGTGTCCTACCCCATCAACGCGACCCCGGTCGGCATGGGCGTCGGCGCCGGAAAGCTCGCGGTCGAGCGCGGCGGCCCGAAGGTCGTCGTGATCGGCGGGGACAACGAGACCGCCCGGGCCGGCGCCGAATGGGCCAAGAAGGGCGTCGAAGAGGCCGGCGGCAAGGCGACCATGATCTACGCCCCGATCGGCTCGGCCGACTACGCGACGGTGGTGGCCAAGGCGATCGGCCACGACCCCGACGCGGTCTCCCTGCAGGGCTCGGGCGCCGACGCCGGCCGGATCGCGACCGCGCTGCGGTCCGCCGGATACGAGGGCCTGATCACCGGCATCTCCTCCATGGTCACCCCGGGCGTACTGAAGATCCTCGGGCCGGACGCCGGGAACATCGTGCTCACCTCCCGCGGCCACGCGGCCTCCGACACCTCCAACGCGGAGATCGCGGCGTTCAACAAGGCGATGAAGGCCGCCGATCCGAAGGTCAACATCGACGACATCGGCCTCAACGGCTGGCTGGCCGTCAAGCTGTTCGCCGCGGTCGCCGAAGGCAGCGAGATCACCGACGGAGCCTCCGTCATCAAGCTCCTCGACGCCATCGAGGAACCGGTCAGCCTGGGCGACGCCTACCCGGACTACCAGGGCATCCAGGATCCCCCTCCGCTGCCGGAGTACCCGCGGGTCGCCTCGTTCGAGGTCGGCACCAGCGCGGTGAAGGACGGCCGGATCGTGCCGGACGGCGACTTCTTCGACCCGTTCGCCAAGTAGCGAAGCGCAAGCAGTCGGACAGCCGGACAGCCGGACAGCCGTGTGCCGGTGGGGGCCACTACGGGGCGGCCCCCACCGGCACCCCTGTGCAGAAAGGTTCATTCATGGCAGCAACCCGCAGGATCGCCGTGGTCGGGGCCGGAGGTGCCGGACTCGCCGCCGCACTCGAGACAGGCCGGGCCGGAGCCGACGTGATCCTCCTCGAAACGGCCGATCAGGTCGGCGGCGCCACCGCCCGGGCCGGCGGCGTCGTCTACGCCGCCGACACCCCGGTCCAGAAGGCCCGCGGCGTCGAGGACTCGGTCGACGAGCTCATCAACTACTACATGACGGTGAGCCGGCACGAACTGGAACCGCGGCTGCTGCGCGCCTCGGCGGAGGGCACCCGCGAGGTGATCGGCTGGCTGGAGGAGCTGGGCGTCACCTGGGAGCCCGACCGCCTCTACATCGCCGGACTCGAGTACAAGCCGCGCGGTCACCTGCCCACCGGTGACACACGCGGGCTCGGCCCGGCGGGCGGCGCGATGATCGTCGCCGCGCTGCTCACCGCGGTCGAGGCGATGGACAACGTCGAGATCCGCACCGCCACCCGCTGCACCGGACTGCTCACCGGGGACGACGGTGCCGTCGCCGGCGTACGCACCGAGTCCGGGGAGGAGATCCGGGCGGACGCCGTCATCCTCACCACCGGTGGCTTCGGCGCCGCCCCCGACCTGCTCGGTGAGCACTGGCCCGAGGCCGTCGAGCACGGCGACTGGCACTGGTACCTCGGCCCCGACACCAACATCGGCGACGGTGTCCGCATGGGACTGGCCGCCGGCGGCGAACTGCGCGGCTACGGTGGCACCCTGCTGGAGACGCCGAACTTCGGCCGCCTCAACGACGCCTTCACCCCGCCCTGGGTGATCTACGTCAACAAGAACGGTCACCGCTTCGTCGACGAGACCGACACCTACTGCGTGATGCCGCACGTCATCGCCAAGCAGCCCGGTGGCACGTGCTGGGCCGTCTTCGACGAGGCCGCGCTGCGCCAGGTCGCCGACAGCGGGCACGTCGACCCCTACGGCCTCGGCGTCGACCTGGAGTCGAACTGGACCGCCGCCATGCTGCGCAAACAGATCGAGGCAGGCGTCGTGAAGTCCGGTGCCACGCTGGCCGAGCTGGCCGAGCGCACCGGTATCGCCGCCGCCGGTCTCCAGGCGACCGCCGAGCACTGGAACGCCGACGTCACCCGGGGCCGCGACACCGCCTTCGAGAAGAAGGGCACACTGGCCCCGGTCTCGACCGCCCCGTTCTACGCGGTGGAGCTGCGGCCGGCCATCATCGGCATCACCTTCGCCGGTCTGCGCATCGACGACGAGGCCCGGGTCCTGGACACCGCGGGCCGCCCGATACCGGGCCTGTTCGCCGGCGGTGAGGTGGCCGGCGGTCTCGACGCCGACGTGTACGCCGGCGGCGGCACCTCCATCGGCAACGCCCTCGTCTTCGGCCGCACCGCCGCCCGCAGCGCCACCGCCGGGGCCGTGCGGTGACGCCCGAGACGGCCGCCACCGGCGGGCGCGGCCCCCGCGAGGTCGCCGACCGCCTGGCGATCTACGAGCTGTACGCCCGTTACGCCCAGGCGGCCGACCTCGCGGACGGCGCCGCCTACGCCGACTGCTTCACCGAGGACGGCTGGACCGACATCTCCTCCTTCGGCCACACCGCCGCGTCCTTCCGGGCGAGGGGACTGGACGTGCTCGACGACACCGGCAAGGTCCGCGGCCGGGCCCGCCTGCGGACCATCGCCACCAAGACCCCCGGCGCGCCTCTCCACCACCACCTCACCGTCAACGCCGTCGTCACCTCCTACGAGGGCGACCGGGCCACCGGGACGGCGTACTTCGTCGTGCTCGCGCCCGACGGCCGCGTCCACCAGTTCGGCCGCTACGAGGACGTCGTCGTCCGCGACACCGACGGGCAGTGGCGGTTCGCCGAGCGCAGGGACCTCGCCGCGTTCAACTCCGGCACCACCCTGCCCCAGGGCTGAACCAGGACTGAACCAGGCGCCCCGGAAGAGCACGCCACGACGGGAAGGCCCCTACCCCGCGCGGGGTGGGGGCCTTCCCGTCGTGGCGGGGGCGGGCCGTCAGACCGTCGGGGCGACGGCGCCGTGGCGGACGGGCAGCGCGGTGAAGCCGTAGGTCGTGAAGTAGGTCCGGGCGGTGACCTCGCCGTCCAGGGCCAGGTCGGGCAGCCGGTCGAGGATGTACTCCAGCACGATGGTGATCTCCAGCTTCGCCAGCGCCTCACCGATGCACCGGTGACGGCCGAAACCGAAGGTCAGATGGCCGTGCACGCCCGGCCGGTCCGGGTCGAAGCGGTCCGGCTCCTCGAACTTCTCCGGGTCGTAGTTGCCGGCGCCGAACGTCAGCATCACCTTCTCCCCGGGACAGATGCCCACACCGCGCACCTCGGCGTCCTTGCGGGCGGTGCGCCCCATGTTCCACACCGGCGGGTTGATGCGCAGCGACTCGTCGATGACCTTGCCCAGCCGGGAGCGGTCGGCCTGCAGTGATTCCATCAGACCCGGCTCGGCGAGCACCCGGTGCACGGTGTTGGTGATGCCGTCGACGGTGGTGCCGTGACCGGCCACGATGAAGACGATGCACAGGCCGAGCAGTTCGTCGTCGGTCAGCGGGGCGCCCTCGATCTCGCCCTCCATGATCCTGCCGAGCACGTCCTCGGCGGGCTTCCCGCGACGCTTGTCGATCTCCTCCCGCACGACGGCCTCGACGGCGGCCGCGGCGCTGCGTGCGCGCTCCGGGTCCCCCGTGGAGGCCATCCACTCGTCGACGATGTCGGAGATGTGGTTCCCGTCCTGCTCGAAGCCCAGGATCGCGGAGATCGTGGAGGTCGGGACCTTGCGGGCGACGTCGAAGACGAGGTCCCCGCGCTCCCTCGCGGCCAGGCCCGAGAAGGCGTCCTCGACGATTCCCTCGATCACCGGCCGGTAGCCCTCGACGGTCCTGGGGGTGAAGTACGGCACGAGGAACCGGCGCCACGGGGTGTGCAGCGGCGGGTCGACCTCGGCGAGCGGGAGCATCACCGACTTCCCGGTCGACGGGATGGTGTGGCCCTCCTCGACGGTGTAGGTCTCCCAGTCGTTGGCCGCCGCGGTGATGTCGGCGTACTTCGTCAGCATCCAGAACCCGCCGACCGCGTCGCTCCACGCGACGGGGCACTTGCCCTGCACGTCCTTCAGTGTCTCGAACAGGTGTGGGGCGAGGGACGGATCGGTGTTGTCGAGGTGGTACGCGTGCTCGGACTTACGGCTCTCGGTCATGGCGGATCCTTGTCGTACGCGCTTTTAACCAAACGCTGTTAGCGTAAAGTGGCGGGTGCCTTCCGACAAGAGCGGAGGACACCCGTTGTGGCGTCGGCCGCAGGTCAGGTGAGTTCCCGCAGGCGGGCGGCGACCCGGGCGCGGGCGGTCTCGTCGAGGTCGTACGGTGTGACGAGGGTGAAGCGGTCGAACACGTCGGCGTAGCGCGCGGCGAGGATGTCCGCCGCTTCCTCCGGGGTGCCGACGGCCGCGAACTCGTGCAGCACCTCGTCGTCCACCGCGGCGGTCATCGCCTGCCAGTCGCCCGCACGGGACAGCGCGTGCAGCCGTTCGCCGAGCCCGCCCCAGCCGTGCGCCTCCAGCACCGGCCGGTAGGACGGGGTCGAGGCGTAGAACGCGATCTGGCTCCGGGTGGCCTCCGCCGCGGCGGAGATCTGCTCCGGGGTCGTGCCGGTCGCCACGAACGGCCCGCCGACCCGCTGGAAGCCCGGACGCGAGGACTTGGCGCGTCCCCGCCCGAGCGCCGCGAGGGTGTTCTCGCGCAGATAGCGCTCGGTGAGGAAGCTGTGGAACAGGACGCCGTCCCCGACCTCCCCGGCCACCTCGGTCATCAGGTCCCCGACGGCCGCGACGACGACCGGTGGTGTGCCGTGGCCGTGCGGGGCCGGGGTGAACATCGGCGTCATCAGCGTGTGCGTGTAGAACCGGCCCTCGAAGGCGAGGCGGTCACCGGTCTCCCAGGCGGACCAGATGGCGCGCAGGGCGAGGACGTACTCGCGCATCCGGGCGGCCGGTTCGGACCAGGGCATCGAGAAGCGCCGGGTGATGTGCGCGCGCACCTGGGTGCCGAGCCCCAGCATGAAGCGGCCCTGCGAGAGGCGTTGCAGGTCGTGCGCCATCGAGGCGACGTTCATCGGGCTGCGGGCGAAGGCCACCGCGATGCCGGTGCCCAGGCCGATCCGCTCGGTCGCGGTGCTCGCGACGGCCAGCTGGAGGAACGGATCGCGGTCGAGCTCGCTGGCCCAGACGGCGTCGTAGCCGGCCTCCTCGGCCGCACGCGCCGCCGCGGCCGGATCGGCGCCGCCCTTGATGGGCAGCGCGGTGTCGACGGGCACGCTCATGCTGCTGTCTCCCTGCCGATCGCCGCGGCCAGGGCGTCCGCCCCGCCGATCTTGCTGCTCACTTCGTCGGCCGCCTCGACCAGCCGGGCCGCGACCTGTTCGACCTCGGCGCCGTCGAGATGGCGGCCGAAGCCCCGGACGGCGAGGCCGAGCTCGACCTTCCGGGGGCCGAAGACGGGCGCCACGAGCATCCGGACGTCGTACGACGTGTGCGGATCGAGCTCGGGGTCGAACTGCTCCTCGCGCAGTCCGCGCATCACGCCGTCGAGTTCGTCGACCGAGGGATGGCGCAGTTGCAGGCCGACCGCGCGCTCGAGCTGGTCGTAGTGGTCGTCGCCGATCGCCACCGACCAGCGCCGCCGCCGGGTGCGGCGCAGTGCGGCCTCACCCGCCGCGGCGTGGGCCGGGTCGTCGGGGAGCCAGGCGCCGGTGCCGGCCGGGTCCCAGGCGACGAAGACCGAGCCGACCGGGAACACGAACGGGGTGCGGTAACCGACCCGGGAGGAGATGTAGTCGGCGTTCGGGGAGTCGGCGATGGCGAGGCAGACGGACTGCCGGCCGACCGTCCCGACGGCGAGGCATTCGAGGTCGAGTTCCCGGGCGAGCCGCTCCATGACCGGCCGGGCGCGCCCGGCCAGCTCGATGAGCTCGACCAGATCCCGTTCGGGCGCGGCCATCAGCGACGGCGTGGTGAACCCGCCGTACCCGCCGCGGAAGAACACCAGCGGCGGACCCGGCCGGAGCTCGGAGAGCTGGTCGACCTCGCCGACGACGATGTAGTGGTCGCCCGCCTCGTGGCGCTGGGCGAGCGTGCAGTCGATCCAGGCCAGGGCCCCGTCGATGACGGGTGCGCCGGAGGGTGCCGGGAACCACGTGATCCCGTCGAACTTGTCGGCGCCCCTGGTCGCCATGGCGCGGCACACGTCCTCCTGGTCGGCGCCGAGGATGCTGACGCAGAACCGTCCGGAGGCCTCGATCCTCGGGTAGGTGCTCGACGTGCGCGCCGGCATGAAGCTAACCAGGGGCGGGTCGAGCGATACCGAACCGAAGGACCCCACCGCCATGCCGAGGGGCCGGCCCTTCGCGTCGAGCGCCGTGATGACCGCGACACCGGTGGGGAATTGTCCGAGGACGTCGCGGAAGTAGCGCGAGTCCTGTGGCGGGGCGGTCGCCCGGGCGTAGTTGCTCACATCGCACCTCACTGGGACGGCAATAATCATAATCTAACAACATTAGATTCTAGGGCCAAGGGGCGGAGGGGGCGGCCCGGGCGGAGGGTGGTCCGCAGTTGCCGAAGAGGGGTCTTGGCGCAATAACCAAATGTCGTTAGGCTGAGCGGGTCCGGGCCCCGGGAAGGGCCGTTTGCGCACTCAGCGGAAGGGATCGACGTGGGAGCGGTATGGCAGGCCCTGTGCGGCCGACTCGGAACCAAGTACCCGATCATGCAGGACGGTATGGGTCCGTCACCCACCACCTCGCTGGCGACCGCCGTGTCCGCGGCAGGAGGGCTCGGCTCGGTCTCCACGCCGGGTCTGCTCACCCCCGAGGTGGAACTGCGCAAGAAGCTGCGTGACCGGATGGAGCAGGTGGCGGTCGGCGCGCGGGGCGCCTTCGCGGTCAACATCCCGGTGGGAACCCTCTCCTCGGGCGAGATGCTGCCGGCCTCCGAGGCCTGCATCGACGAGGCGATCCGGATCAAGCTCGCCGGCGGCCCGGTCGGCGAGCACTTCGCCGCCATCACCACCTCGGCGGGCTTCCCCGGCGGCTTCACCGAGCGCATCAAGGAGGCCGGCCTGCTGCACGTCCACAAGGTCGGCTCCGTGCGCCACGCGGTGAAGGCGGCCGAGGCCGGCGTGGACGTCGTCATCGCCTCGGGTTACGAGATGGGCGGTCACACCCACCTCAAGCCCGTCTCCACGATGGTGCTCGCCCCGCAGGTGATCGCCGAGGTCGACATCCCGGTCATCGTCTCCGGCGGCATCCACGACGGATACGGGCTCGCCGCGATGCTCGCCATGGGCGCCGCCGGCGTCGCCATGGGCACCCGGTTCATCACCACCGAGGAGCACGAGTGGCACCAGAACTACAAGCAGTACATCGTCGACTCGCGTGAGTGGGACGACATGACCTACCAGGGCTACTACGCGCCCAGCCGCGGTCTGCGCAACAAGGCCCTCCTGGAGGAACTGCCGGCCGTCAAGGAGTCGGGCATCTCCGTGGACGAGCTGAACCAGTGGAAGGAGGACCGGGGGTACCTGGCCCAGATGGAGGGCGACACCGAGGCCGGCATCGTCGTCGCCGGTCAGGTCGCCGCCGCCATCAAGGACATCGTGCCGGTCAAGGTGCTCCTCGACCGGATGATGGACCAGGCCCTCGGCCTGTTGGAGAACACCGCTGCCTCGCTGCCGGCCCTCAAAGCCACCCGCGCCTGACCCCGCGAAGCGGTACGCCGATGGCCCGGTCCCGACGGGGGGACCGGGCCATCGGCGCCGCCGCGGGCGGAGGGACGGGCCTGCGGCCAGGGGGCGGCGGAACCACGTCGGCCGGCCGGCCCGGCTCGGGGGAGCCGGGCCGGCCGTGCAGGCCCCGGTGAGATCAGTTCGGATCAGTTCGGAGCAGGTGGGACCGGGCGGGGTCCGGACAGTGCAGCCGGATCAGCCGTGCCGGTCCGCCGTACCGGCCGGCGCCGTACCGACAGCCGCCGTCTCCGGCAGCGGGGCGGCGTGTTCCGGGACCACCCGCGGGCCGGGGGTGAACCGGACGGGCATCGAGGTCCAGCCGTTGACCAGGGGGATCACCGGCCGGTGGACAAGACCCTCGCGGTCGACGGCGAAGTCGGGCATCCGGCGGAGCAGGGCGCGGACCACCTCGACGAGTTCGGCCTTGGCGAGGTACGCGCCGACGCAGCGGTGCACACCGATCCCGAACGCCGTGTGCTGGTGCGCGTTCGCACGGTCGGGATCGACGGTCTCCGGATCGGGGAACACCGTCTCGTCGCGGTTGGCGGAGCCGATGCCGAGGAAGAGCCGGTCACCCGGCCGCAGTTCGACGCCCCCGAGCGTGGCCGGAGCGACGACGGTGCGGGCCGCGCCGGTGCCCGGACTGTAGAGCCGCAGGAGTTCGTCCGTCGCACCCGGGACGGCGTCGGGGTCCTCGATCAGCCGACGGCGCAGCTCCGGATGGGCGTCCAGATGCCCGACGACGTTGGATATCTGTGCCGTCGTGGTGTCGACGCCCCCGGTGAGCAGCATGAACACCAGCTCGGCGATCAGGTCGTCGTCGATGGGCCGCCCGTCGACCTCGGCCTCCAGCAGGGCGGTGCAGACGCCCGGCGGCCCGGCCCCGCGCTCCCGCCACTCGGTGACCAGCTCCCGCATCTCCCGCATCACGCCGATGATCGCCCGCGCCGAGCCCTTCCGGTGGCCGACGCCCTGGTGCAGGGCGTGCGCGTAGTGCTGCCAGCGGTCGAGGGGCAGCCCCAGCAGATCGACGATGACCAGCGGCGGCAGCACGGCGCCGAGGTCATCGACGACGTCCATCCGGCCCGACTCGATGGTGCGGTCGAGGATCCGGTCGACGATCGTGGTGAGCCGGGGGGTGTACTCGCGGACCGTGCGGGCGGAGAAGAACGGCGCGATCAGCCGGCGGTAGGCGAGGGAGGCCGGCGGGTCCATTTCCATCATCCCCAGCCGCGACGCCGTGACCGGCACGGTCGCCCCGCCCACGGTCCGGCCGTCGAACTCCAGCTCGCGCCCGGACGCGAACGTCTCCGGTTCCCGCAGGACGCGGCGGATGTCCTCGTAGCGGGTGACGGCGTAGAACCCGCCGTGCCGCGGGGAGTGCGTGACCGGGCAGCCCGCGCGCAGGTCCGCGTAGATCTCCGGCCACTGCTCGGCGAAGGCGGGGGAGTGGTGGTCGAACGGCTCGGGGGTGCCGACCGGGACGGAGGAGTCGTTCATCGGTCCGTTCCTTCGCTCGGGCGTACCCGCTCGCCGGTCAGCCGGGGCAGTTCGCCGGTGTCGGTGCCCTCGCGCGGGCCCTGGCGGTAGGCCATCGTCATCGAGTAGAAGCCGTTGGTCAGCGGGATCCGCTCGTAAGCCTGGACGGCGGTGATCCCGTACTCCGGGATGCGGCGCAGCAGTTCGCCGAGGAACACCTCGGCGTTGGCGGAGGCCAGCAGCGCCCCGGGGCAGCGGTGGACGCCGCCGCCGAAGGCGAGGTGCGGGTTGGGCGAGCGGGTGATGTCGGGGGTTGCGGCGTCCGGGAAGACGTCCTCGTCGAAGTTGCCCGACGCGTAGGACAGGAGCACCCGGTCACCGGGGTGGAACGTGTGGCCGCCGACCTCGACCGTCCGGGTGACGGTACGGGCCAGGCCGGGGGACGGCGCGTGGTAGCGCATCATCTCGTCGACCGCGGTCGGCAGCAGCGACGGGTCGGCCGTGATCCGGGCCCGGTCCTCCGGCCGGTCGTGCAGATGCTTGAGCATGTGGGCGATGGTCGCGATCGTGGTGCCCTCGCCGCCGAGCAGCATCATGTTGACGAGTTCGGTGGCCCATCCGACGCTGAGCGGTTCGCCGTCGACCACCGCGGTGTTGAGACCGCTGATCAGCCCCGGCCGGGGTGCGGCGCGCTGGCGCTCGACCTCCTTGCGGACGTCCTCCCGCATCCAGAGGGCACCCTCGGCGCGGTCCTCGGTCTGCCGGACCATCCGTTCGGCGACGTCGGCGTAGGCCGACCACCGCTCCAGCGGGATGCCCAGGATGTCGAGGATGACGATGGCCTGGAACGGCCCGGCGAGATCGGTGACGATGTCGCACCCGCCCTTCTCGATGATCCGGTCGATGGCCCAGGTGGCCGTGTGCCGGATCCGTTCGCGGCCCCGGGCGATGGCCTGGCGGGTGAACCACGGGGTGAGAAGTCTGCGGTACTTCGTGTGCTCGGGCGGGTCCATCTCGAGGATGCCGACCCGTACCGGCTGGTGCGGGATGGCGACGCCGAGGCCGTTGTCGGTGCCGTCGGCGTGCCAGGACCGTTCGGAGGAGAAGGCCTGGTGGTTGCGGAGCGCCTCGGTGATGTCGGCGTGCCGGGTCAGTACGTGGTAGCCGCCGTGGCGTTCGGAGGAGATGACCGGGCAGCCGCGGCGGGCCTCCGCGTAGATGTCCCGCCAGCGCGCGGCGTGGTCCTCGGCGGTGTGGTCGAACTGATCGGGCGTCATGGATGCACCCCTATTAATCAACCAGTATTAGATTTAGGATGCTGGCATGCCACACAAAGGGTGTCAACGAGAAGCCACGGCGCCGGACGGGTCCATGAAGGGCCGGGTCGCCGTGGTCACCGGAGGCTCGCGGGGCATCGGTCTCGGCATCGCGCGCCGCTTCCACGAACGGGGCGCGCGGGTCGTACTGTGCGCCCGCAACGCCGACGACGCGACGGCCGCGGCGCAGGCCCTGGACCCCTCGGGGGAGACCGCGCGCGGCGCGGGCGTGCATGTCTCCGACGAGGACACCGCCCAGGCCCTGCTCGCGGACGTGCGCGAGCGGTGGGGCGCACTCGACGTGCTGGTCAACAACGCCGCCGCCAACCCGCACTTCGGCCCGACCCACACGGTGGACCACGGCCGCTGGCAGAAGATCATGGACGTCAACCTCTGGGCCCCGCTGCGCTGGACGCAGCTGGCCCTGGAGGCGGGCCTGGGGGAGACCCGGCCCGGCTCCGTCCTGATGATCTCCTCCAACGTCGCCGAGACCCCGGGCAGTCCGTCCGGCGTCTACGGCACGAGCAAGGCGGCGCTCAACTACCTGACCGCCCAGCTCGCGGTCGAACTCGGCCCGCGGGTCCGGGTGAACGGCATCGCGCCCGGGGTCGTGAACACCCGGTTCTCCGGGCCGCTCATCGCCGGCGGCGAGAAGGTCTACGGCCGCTGGCCACTGCCCCGCTTCGGCGAGCCCGAGGACGTCGCGGACGCCGCGGAGTTCCTCGCCGGCGAGGCCGCGTCGTGGGTCACCGGACAGGTGCTGACCGTCGACGGCGGCGCGCTGCTCGGCGGCGACGAGTTCACCGCGCTGGAGGGTGTCTGATGCCCTCGGTGAGCACCGTCGACCACGGCGGCGGCGTCCTCGAGGTCCGCCTCGACGAGCCCGGGCGGTTCAACACCCTGGAGGCGGTGATCGTCCAGGAACTGCACGACGTGCTCGGCGCCCTGGCGCCCCGCACCGATGTCCGCGTGGTGGTCCTCACCGGGGCGGGCAAGCACTTCTGCGCCGGTGCCCACCTCCAGGGGCACGGCACGGCGCCCGGCGGCGACGGATCACGGGCGGTCCCGGACTGGATGTCGGTGCAGGAGCACATCGCGACCCTGGTGACCCGGCTGCGCTCGCTGCGGATGCCGGTCGTGGCGGCGGTGCAGGGCGCCGCGTCCGGCGGCGGGTTCGCCCTGGCGCTCGCCTCCGACGTCCGGGTCTGCGCCGACGACGCCCGCTTCAACGCGGCCTTCGTCAAGGTGGGCCTCTCGGGCTGCGACATCGGGGTGAGCTGGCTGCTGCCCCGGCTGATCGGCGCCTCGCGCGCCTTCGAACTGCTGCTCACCGGCCGTTTCGTGGAGGCGGAGGAGGCCGAACGGATCGGACTGGTCTCCCGGCTGGTGCCCCGGGCGGAGCTGATGGACACCGCCCTGGAGGTGGCCCGCGCGATCGCCGCGCACGCGCCGTACGGGGTGCGGATGACCAAGCAGGTGATGTGGTCGCAGCTGGAGATCTCCAGCCAGGCCGCCGGTCTCGATCTGGAGAACCGCACCCAGGTCTCCGCGGCGCTCACCGAGGACCACCGGGAAGCGGTCGCGGCCTTCCTCGGCAAGCGCGCCCCGGAGTTCCACAACAGGTAGGCGTGTCCCGGACCCGCTCGGTGCTCCACGACGGCGACGGGCGGGCACGGGCCCCGCGGTGACGAACTCGCCGACGACCTGTCACCTTCCGCGCAGGCGGCCCTGGACGAGTGGGTGGGCGCGGGCCCCTTCCGTGCCGCCGGTCCTGACCGGTGGCCGCTGTCCCCGCGGGGACAGCGGTCCCGAACCGCCGGGACGGCGCGCTCACTTTCCAGGAGACGGCCCAGGAGGTGGGCGGGTTCCACGGTTTCGCCGGAGCGGGGCCCGACACAGGGGCGGACGCGGTGACATCCGCGGAGCGCCCGGGCCCCTCCGTGACGAAGGGCCCGGGCGCCCGCGGATCAGCCGAGCAGGGCCGTGGCCAGGCTGCGTGCCGCGTCCAGCGGCAGCCCGCCCGGTGCGGCGCCGAGGAACTGCAGGCACACATGGTCCGCGCCCGCGTCATGGTGGGCGCGGACCCGGGCGGCGATCTGTCCGGGCGTTCCCCAGGCGACCAGGGCGTCGACCAGGCGGTCGCTGCCGCCGTCGGCCACGTCGTCCTCGGTGAAGCCCAGGCGCAGCCAGTTGTTCACGTAGTTGGGCAGCTCCAGATACATGGCGAGCGCCTCACGGGCGGTGGCGCGGGCCGAGGCGGGGTCGGAGTCGAGGACGACCCCCTGCTCCGGCATCACCCGGGCGCCGGAGCCGACCGCCGCGCGGATCCGCGCCGTGTGCTCCGGTGTGACGAGGTACGGATGCGTGCCGAGGGAGCGCTCCGCGGAGAGGGCGAGCATCTTCGGGCCCAGGGCGCCGATGATCCGGTCCTCGGGCGGCACCGGGGTGGTCGAGGCGTCCAGTTCGTCGAGGTAGCCCCGCATCTTGGCCAGCGGCCGTTCGTACCGGCCGAGACCGGCCCGTTCGACCATCGGCCCGTGGCTCGCGCCGAGCCCGAGCAGGAACCGGCCGGGGTGCGCCGCGTCGAGGCGGGCGAATGCCCGCGCGGACTCCGCGGGCGGGTTGACCCAGATGTTGGCGATACCGGTCGCGACGACGGCCCGCGAGGTGGCCTCCAGGAGCACGGCGGCCGTCTCGAACGTACGGCGCAGGCCACCCGGGAACCACAGGGCCGCGTAGCCCATGTCCTCCAGGGCGGCGGCCGCGTCGGCGACGAGCGCACGGTCGTCGAGGCGGAACGCGCCGGCCCATATGCCGAAGGACCGCCCCGCGGCACGCAGCGGGCGGGCGCTCATGCGACCTCGAACACGGCGGCGGCGGTCCGGACGGCGCCGGCGAAGGCCGCCACCTGGGCCCCGACACGGGCGAACTGATCGTCCAGTGCCGCGTCGACGCACCGGCCGTCGCGGAAGGCGCCGCGCTGGGCGACGACCGCCGCGCCGTACGGGGTCGGGAAAGCGCGCAGGGCGTGGGCGACGGTGCGCAGCTGGTCGATGACCGCCACCGCGGCCTGCTTGCCGTAGGCGACACCGATGCAGCCGACCGGGATCCCGTCGAGATAGGGGCGCTGGTCGCCGGCGAGGTCCTCGGCGTAGTCGAGGGCGTTCTTGACCAGGCCCGAGACCGATCCGTGGTAGCCGGGGCTCGACACGATCAGGCCGTCGGCCGAGCGCAGCGCCTCCACCAGTCTCGCCGCCTGGGGCGAGCGCGGGACGCGCTGCTCGTAGAAGGGCAGCGCGATGTCGTGGGCGGTCAGGCAGAGGGTGCGGGCACCGGCGGCCGAGGCAGCCGCGAGAGCGGAGCGCAGCCCCGCCTCGGAGCTGGACTCGCCCCGCACCGTGCCACCGATGCCGACGACCAGCGGTCGTTGGTCGAGCGCGTGTTCAGGCATGCACCATAAACTAACAGCGGTTGGTTCAAGCTGGCAAGAATCGGTGGACGGCGGAATCAGCGGACGGCCATCGTTTCCGGGTGCCGCCGGACGACGCGCCACATCACGCCCGCCGCGCAGGCGGTGGCCGCCAGCATGGCGCCGGCCATCGCGGTGCCGTCGGCCCCGCCCAGGCCCACGATCGGCGCCACGAGACTGGCCACCGCGAACTGTGTGAACCCCATCAGCGCGGCCGCGGTGCCGGCCCGGTGGCCCTGCCCGTTCAGCGCCAGCGCCTGGCTGTTCGGCATGCTCAGCCCGTACCCGGCGACCGACAGCGCCAGCACCGCGACAACGGCCCCGAGCGGCGCCTCGCCGAAGGCCAGCAGCGGCAGCAGCAGCGCCGAACTGAACAGCCCCAGCACGGTGGCGAAGGTGAGCACGTTCGCCGGTCCGAAGCGCCGGATGAGCGCCGGGTTCACCTGGGCGAGCACCGTCAGTCCGACCGCGTTGGCGGCGAAGAGCAGGGCGAACTGCTGCTCGCTCAGCCCGAATCGGCCCTGCAGGAGGAACGACGCCCCCGACACGTAGCTGAACAGGGTCGAGAACATCAGCCCCCCGACCAGGATCAGCGCGAGGTACGTCGGGTCGCCCAGCAGTGCTCGGTAGGACGCGCGGACGGCCGGGAGTGAGGGCCGGCCCCGCCGCTCGGGCGGCAGCGTCTCGGGAAGCGAGGTCGCGGCCACCACGAGCAGCACCGCTCCGAGACCGGCGAGCGCCAGGAAGATGAACGGCCACTCGGCGACCGCGAGCACACCGCCGCCGATGGTGGGTGCGAGCACCGGGGCCACACCGATCACGAGGAACATCCGTGACATGACCCGCGCGTAGCCCGAACCCGCGAACAGATCGCGCACGGTGGCCATGGACACGACCGCCACCGCCGCGCACGACAGACCCTGCAGCAGCCGGGTACCCGCGAGCAGATACGGGTCGTGGGCGGCGAAGCACAGCAGCGAGGTGACGATGTGGCCGGCGAGCCCCACCAGCACCGGGCGGCGGCGGCCGAACACGTCGGCCAGCGGCCCGGCGGCCAGCTGGCCCAGCGCCAGCCCCACCAGCACACCGGTGAGGGAGAGCTGGATCTGCGACGGCGCCGCGTCCAGGTCGCGGGCCATCTCGGGCATGGCCGGGAGGTACATGTCCATCGTGAAGGGCGACACCGACATCAGCAGCGCCACGACCACCATCACACGGGTCGCGCCCGCCGCCGAGGGGGCCGCTGCGACCGGCGCCGGATCCGGGCCGGGAGGAGCCCCTGCTGAGGGGGCGGTGTTGTCGTCGGTCACTGGGCGCGGGCCTCTCCGTACGATGGGATGACGGCCGGGAGCGAACGGGCCGAGGGGGCTGCCGGAACTGACGTGGAATCAGGAAAGGACAAAGAGGGCCACCCGCACCTGGTGGCCACCAGACGAACGTCGATGGATTAAGGTGCGTGAGGACGTGGAGCCCGGAGACGAGGAGAGCCCCCATGGCCCGACCGAAGGTCCCGCTGATCTCGCGCCGCAAGGCACTCGAGGCGGCGCTCGAGATCGTTGACGGCGAGGGTCTCGACGCTCTGAGCATCCGGCGTCTGGGGGAGGCCCTCAAGGTCAACGGCGCCTCGTTGTACCACCACTTCCGCAACAAGGACGAGATCCTGGTCGGCGTCACCCAGCTCGCGCTGGCCGACGTGGCGACCCCGCGCACCGAGAACGAGAACTGGAGGGTCTGGCTGCCGCTCAACGCCTACCGCACCCGCCAGGCGCTGATCTCGCACCCGGAGCTGATTCCCGTGATGCTGCGCCGCGCGCCGCTGGGTATCGGTCTGCTGGAGGTCGAGGCGAGTGTGCAGCGGCTGCAGGCCGAGGGCGTGCCGCTGCCGATGGTCGCCCCGCTGATGGAGAGCCTGGAACTGCTGGCGATCACCAGCGCGTTGCAGGAGACCGGCACGACCGGGCCCGTCGAGGACGAGAACGGCGAGATCACCACGCCGTCGCTGTACGCGGCCCTCGACGCGCGCGGCATGAGCTCCGAGGAGCTCTTCCAGGTGATGGCCTCCTCGATGATCTCGATCATCGAGAGCACGATCCAGCTGAAGGAGACGCGGCTGGCGGCCGAACGGCTCTCCGGGTCCTGAGCGAGCGGAAAGCCGACGGCGGGGACGGAGGGCGCGGGCACGAGGACGTCCCGCCCCCGCGATGCGCGGGGCGGCGTCCGCTGCCCCCTCCGGGGATCCGGCGCACGTGCCGTGGGTGCCGTGCATGCCGTGCGTCCGGCTGACGTCAGCCGACCGGACGTCAGCCGACGAGATGGAGACCGTCCCGGCCGTGGACCGCGGCGGGCTCCGCGGTGGCGTCGGGAGGGGCTCCGACCCCGAGGGGCAGGCCGGCCTCGACGGTGAGCAGGTGCAGTGGCCAGTTGCCGACCTGCCACACCCCGGCCGTGTAGAGGGCTGACTTGTAGCTGCCGCGCAGATGCGCGAGCGCCGCCTCGGCGGAGGGCGCGTTCATGGACAGGCGCACCGTGGCGGTGTCGGCCGTGATGACGACGTCGGGGAACATCCAGTCCAGGCCCGCGCGCACGGACTCGGTGACGGCTTCGGGATCCGCCACGGCCGGCAGGAAGGCCGGCTTCGTCGCTCCGAATCTGGCGGTGTACATCGACCAGCCCATGAGCCTGACCTCTCGTGTGTGGGTGTCCCGCGGCAGCGGGCGGGGGGAACAACCGGCAACGTGCTGAGGGAGCCGTGTCCGTCGCGGGGGCGGCGGACACGGCCGGCGCGGCCCGTCGTCCCGGCCCGGCCCGATCCGGACGGGATCGGGCCGGGCCGGGCCTGTACGAAGGACGACGGATGCGGCCGGGAAGGGTCACTCCGAGGACGGTGCCTCGATGATCCGTCCGTCCGGGAGGTAGACGACCCCCGGGTAGTCGGGCATGGAGGCGGGCTCGTTGTCGGCGAGCAGTTCCAGCGCCTCCGCCTTGTCGTCGTCGTCGAGCGGACGGGTGTTGGTCGTGAACTCGACCATGTTGCCGTCCGGGTCACGGGTGTAGATCGACGTGATGAACTCGTGGACGACCTCGCTCACCTTCTGGCCGTGGGACAGCCAGTGCTGCTTCTTCTCCTCCAGCTCGGTGAGGTCCTTGACCTCGAAGGCGATGTGGTTGATCCACCAGGGCAGACCGACGCCGACGGAGATCGAGGGGTCCCAGTCCTCGGGCAGTTCCACACCGTTGAGGTGGAGGTCCCAGAGCACGAAGTACGAGCCGGAACCCTTGGCGGTCTCGTAGAACACGTGCTTGGTCCAGCCGGCCTTGGATCCGCCCATGGCCTGACGCTTGACGATCTTCACGAGCTCGAAGCCCATGACCTCGGTGTAGAACCTGTGCGACACGTCGAAGTTCTTCGGGGTGATGGCCAGGTGGTGAATCACGGCCCCTCCTCGTGGTGAAAGACGTTCCCGGAACCGGGGGGTGCGCTTCCACAGTGGCTTACCCAACGATGATTGTCAAAGACTTGACGTATGATCGTCGCTTGTTTAAACCTTGACGTTTACCGGGAGTCACGTCAGCATCTGCCCATGTCTGACCAGATGACGGCCGATCCGGCCGGTACCACCGTTTCCATGATCAGATCCGTGGCCCCCGTGCGCCGGCGAGCGGACCTCGACTGGGCGGAGTTCTCCCGCCACTGGCGCGAGGAGCACGCGGCGATCGCCTGCGGGCTGCCGGGCATGGTGGGCTACTCGCAGGGTCACGCGATACCTGATGAGCAGCCCGTCGGCCGCCCGCCGGACTGGGAGTACGACGGCGTGCCGCTGGCCTCGTTCCCGGACCTCGCGGCCATCGGCACGCTCCGCGCGCACCCGGACTACCTCGGCCGTGCCGTGCCGGACGAGGCGCTGTTCACCGACCGGTCCAGCATGACCGCGGTGCTGCTGGCGCACTGCTTCGGTGAGGCGCCGGAGCACCCTACGCCCGGAGGGCGCACGCTGATGGTGTTCGCCCGTACGGGCGCCGCGGGCGAGCCGGCCGGCCGGGCGCTGGCCGGATCCCTGGGTGCCCTGCCGGGGGCGGGCTCGGCGCTGGGGCACCGCTGGAGCGCGGCGCTGGACGCCGACCCCGGACTCTCGCCGCGCGGTGCGGCGGACCGGCCGTACGACGGGCTGCTGGAGGTCTGGTTCCCTTCCGCCGCCCCGGCCACCCGGGCCGCGCAGGCGGTGGCGGACGGTCCGGCGCTCCTGCCGTTCCAGGTGTTCTGTCTGGTGGTCCGGGAGGAACGGGTGGTCTGACCTGCGGATCCCACGGACAGTGGAAGCGCCGTCACTGCCATTGACCCCATAATCAGATGCTGTTAGGTTTTCGCCCGTTCGGCCACGTGACCGAGGGCGTACGACGGCTAGGGATGCCGCACCCCACTTCGATCACCAGCTAGGGAGCACGAGTGGTCACTCATCTGACGGACTGGGTCACTTACAACGCGCGCCGCCACGGGCCCGAGATCGCGGTAGAAAGCCTCGACTCCGGCCGGCAACTCACCTGGAGCGAGTTCGAGGACCGGGTCGCCCGGCTCTCTTCGGTCCTGGTCGACCTCGGCGTTCGGCGCGGTGACCGGGTAGGACTGATCGCGGACGACGACTGGCGGGTCCTGGCCCTGCAGTTCGCCTGTATCCGCACCGGCGCGGTCTTCGTGCCGTTCAACTGGCGGCTGACGGTCGACGAGATCGCCGTGCTCTGCGAGGACGCCGACCTCGCCCTGCTCATCCACGACGCGACCTGGCAGGACACCGCCACCACGCTCGGCGAGAAGCTCGGCCTGCCGCTGGCGGGCTGGGAGTGCACCGACGTCCGCAACGACATCGACGCGGCGATGGACCGGGCGGCTCCGATCAGCGGCACCGGCCCGTACCCGGGCGACCGGACCGCCCAGATCCTCTACACCTCCGGCACCACCGGTCTGCCCAAGGGCGCCCTCATCACGCTCGGCGGGCTGGCCTGGCACGCGCTGAACGTCCAGCACGACATGTGCATCGGCAGCCCGCCCGCCCGCTACCTCAGCGCGCTGCCGCTCTTCCACGCGGCCGGCCTCAACGCGATCGTCAACCCGACGCTCATGGCCGGCGGCCGGATCAGCGTCATGCGCCGCTTCGACCCGGCCCGGGTCGCCGAACTGCTCGGCGACAGCAGCCACGGATTCACGAATTTCAACGCCGCACCGGTGATGTACCGGATGGTGATGGAGCAGGCTTCCGACTCGGCCGACTTCTCCCACATCCGGGCCGGCATGGTCGGCGGCGGCGCGATCCCGGCGGACGTCGGTGCCTACTTCAGCGAGCACGGCCTCGAACTGCAGGCCGGCTGGGGCGCCACCGAGATGGGGCCCAGCATGACCCTGATGCCGAAGGGGTCGCGGGTGGAGAAGGCGCACACGGTCGGGATGCCCGTCCAGCACGTCCAGATCCGTGTCGTCGACCCCATCACCCTCGAGGACGTCACCCCGGGCGAGATCGGCGAGGCATGGGTGCGGGGCCCCTCCATCTCCCCCGGATACTGGCGCCGCGACCCCGAGAACGACGAGGCGACCGCCACGGGCTGGTTCAAGAGCGGTGACGCCGTCTCGATCGGCGAGGACGGTTTCGTTGCCCTGCGGGGCCGCTTCAAGGACATGTACAAATCCGGCGGCGAGAACGTCTTCTGCGCCGAGGTCGAGCGGGTCATCTCCAGCCACCACGACGTGCAGGACGCGGCGGTCGTCGGGATGCCGCACGAGAAGTGGGGCGAGGTCGGCTACGCGGTGGTCGTGCCCGAGGGGGGCCGCACGGTCGACGAGTCCGACCTGATCGCCCACGTGGCCTCGCGCCTGGCCAAGTACAAGGTGCCGACGAAGGTGGTCGTCGTCGACGACTTCCCGCGCAACGTGACCGGCAAGATCCAGAAGAACGTGCTGCGCGACATGCTCGGCTGACACCCGGGCAACCCCCCTATCCCAGACGCGGTCCGGACCGCAGCGACCGGACCGCGGGAACACCACAGGAACTCAGTAGGCACACGCACCACACCACAGCAGGACCCGGCACGAGAGGGACGTACGTGAGCGCCGAGCAACTTCACGAGCAGGCCGAGCGGGCCGAGCGGGAACTGGACCTGGTCTGGCAGCCGCTCACGATCAAGAACGTCACGCTGCGCAACCGCATCGTCCGGTCCGCGCACGGCACCGGCTTCGCCCGCGGCCCGGTGACGGAGACCCTGAAGGCCTACCACATGGAGCGCGCCCGGGGCGGCGTCGCGCTCAGCTTCGGCGAGGGCGGTCAGGTCCACTGGAGCTCACCGGGCTTCCTGGACCTGACCACCGACGACATCATCGAGGGCCTCGCCGACCTGGCGTCGTCCGTGCGGGCCGAGGGCATGAAGCTGTTCCAGCAGCTCATGCACGGCGGCCCCACGCTCTACGCGCACGACGGCTCGGCCCCCTGGGCGGCCTCCGCGGTGCCGGACCCGGTCCTGGGCCTGGTGCCGCACCCGATGACCAAGAACATGATCGACGAGGTCGTCGAGGGCTTTGCCGCCGCGGCGGGCCGGGTCCGGCAGGCCGGCCTCGACGGCGTCGAACTGCACGGCGGGCACAGCTACCTCTTCAGCTCCTTCCTCTCCCCGGCCACCAACCACCGCACCGACGAGTACGGCGGATCCCTGGAGAACCGTTCACGGATCCTCGTCGAGGCACTGCGCGCGGTCCGGGACCGGGTCGGCCCCGACTTCGTCGTCGGCGTACGGCTCTCGCCCGACGGCGCCGACCACATGACCACGGGCGACGACATCCGGAAGGTGATCGGGCGGCTGGAGGCCGAGGGGCTGGTCGACTACCTCAACGTCTCCTACGGCAGCCACTACCGCCGCTCCAAGCTGATCGGCGTCACCCGCGAACCGCGGAACTACATGGTCCGGCAGGCCACCGGGGAGATCACCCGGCAGGCCACGCTCCCCACCATGGTCACCGGCCGCGTCCTGTCCCTGCACGACGCCGAGGAGATCCTGCGCAACGGTGAGGCCGACATGGTCTCCATGGTGCGCGCGCTCATCGCCGACCCGCACCTGGTCAGGAAGACGCAGGAGGGACGCACCGAGGAGATCCGCCCCTGCATCTCCTGCAACCAGGCCTGCGCCGGCGGCCTCACCAGCCGCGGCCTGATGGGCTGCGTCGTCAACCCCGCCTGCGGTCACGAGAGCAGGCGCGGCGACCCTGTGCTCACCATCAGCCCGCGCCGCCGCACCGTCCTGGTCATCGGCGGCGGCCCGGCCGGCCTGGAAGCCGCCCGTTCCTGCGCGCTGGCCGGTCACCGGGTCGTCCTGCACGAACGGGCCGACCGGCTGGGCGGACAGCTCAGGCTGATCGAGAAGTCCCCGTCCCGCTCCGACGTGGCCTCGCTGCTGCCCTACTACGAGTCGGAGCTGGCCCGCCTCGGCGTCGAGGTCGTCCTGAAC
Organism: Streptomyces sp. P9-A2; assembly: GCF_036634175.1. Classification (NCBI taxonomy): domain Bacteria; kingdom Bacillati; phylum Actinomycetota; class Actinomycetes; order Kitasatosporales; family Streptomycetaceae; genus Streptomyces; species Streptomyces sp. P9-A2. The sequence continues at coordinate 68,125 of NZ_JAZIFX010000001.1, read as the reverse complement.
TCCGCGCTCGACTCCCGCGAGGCGGTGGACGCCATCGGCGCCGACCGCGTCGTCGTCGCGACCGGAGCCACCCCCCGCCACGACGGCTTCCAGGCCTGGCGGCCCGCCGACGCCCCGGCGGGTCTGGCCGGGGTCGACGTGCTGACCGGCTGGGACGTCCTGAACGGCGCCGAGATCACCGGGCCGGTGCTCCTCGTCGACGAGCTCGGGCACTACGAGGGCATCGACGTCGCCGACACCCTCGTCCTGGCCGGCCACCGGGTGCACCACGTCACCCGCTTCTCCAACCTCGCCGCCAATATCCCGGTCGCCTACGACTACGCCGCCGGCCCGCACGCCGAGGAACTGTACAAGGGCGACTATGAGCTGCACACGCGCACTCTCGTGCACGGCGTCGAACCGGGCAGGGCCACCGTCGCACCGATCGTCGCCCCGAACCGGATCCAGGAACTGCAGGTGAACACCTTCGTGTTCATGTCCGGCGCGGTGCCCGACCACGCCCTGACGGCCGAGCTCGAGGACATCCCCGAGCTGTACGTCATCGGCGACGCGCGCGGTCCGCGCACCCTGGAACCGGCGATCACCGAGGGCTCGCTGGCGGCGGCCCGGTTCGAGGACGGCTGGCAGCGCGCGACGTGGGTGCGCTACTCCGGCGGAAGCTCCGTCTGAGGAAGAGGAAGGGCATCATGGCACTCGAGCACGTGCTCTCGCCGCTCCGCCTCGGGCCGCTGACGGTCCGCAACCGGGTCGCGACGACGGCCCACATGACCGGGTACGCCGAGGACGGGCTGGTCTCCGACACCCTCGTCGCGTACCTGACCGCCCGGGCGCGCGGCGGCGTCGGCCTGCTGATCACCGAGGCCGGCGCCGTGCACCCGACGTACCGGCCCGCGTCGTTCCGGCTCCACCGGGACGACGTAGGACCCGGTCTGGCGCGGCTCGCCGCGGCCGTGCACGAGGAGGGGGCCGTGTTGATCGGGCAGGCCAACCACGGCGGGGCGGCCTCACCGCCCCTGCCCGACGGCCGCCCGGCGTTCTCCGCCTCCGACAACGACGGTCTCAACGGCGCCCCGGCCCGGGCCATGACGCACGCCGAGATCGAGGAGATCCAGGACGCCTTCGTGCACGCCGCGCAGGTGATGTCGGACGCGGGGCTCGACGGCTGCGAGGTGCACGGCGCCCACCACTACCTGGTCAACCACTTCCTCTCACCGCTCTACAACCGGCGCGAGGATCGCTACGGCGGCAGCTTCGGCAACCGGCTGCGCTTCCTCGCCGAGATCCTGGAGGGGATGCGGTCCGCGACCCGGCCGGGATTCGTGCTGGGCGTGCGGCTGAGCGCGGACATCGGTCCGGGCGGCATCGACTCCGAGGCGATGCTCGCGATCGGCCGGGCCCTGCAGGACCAGGGCCTGGTCGACTTCGTCGGGTTCTCGCTCGGCGGCCGGACCCCCGAGGCCTTCCCGCTGATGACCGGTGGCATGGACCAGCCGGCCGGCTACGAACTGCCCTGGAACGAACTGCCCTCGCGCGGCCTGACCCTGCCCACCCTGGTCACCGGGCGCTACCGCACCCTGGAACAGGCCGACGAGGCCGTCGCCTCGGGCGCCGCCGACCTGATCGGCATGACCCGGGCGCACATCGCCGACCCCGAACTGATCCGCAAGACGATGTCCGGCCGGGCCGCCCGGGTGCGGCCCTGCATCGGCTGCAACGAGTGCCAGCGCTCGATCATCACCGAGGGCTCGATCCGATGCGCCGTCAACCCCGCCCTGCCCGGCGCCGGCACCACGACCGACCTGCCGCACCCCACCCGGCGGGCCCGCCGGGTGACCGTCGTCGGCGGCGGCCCGGCCGGTCTGGAGGCCGCCCGTGCGGCGGCCCTGGCCGGGCACACCGTGACCCTGTTCGAGGAGACCGGGGAACTGGGCGGCCTCGCCCGCCGGGCGGCGCTGGCCATGCCGAACGCGCCGGGCATGCTCGACGCGATCGCCTGGTCCGAACGGGAGGTGCGCGGCGCGGGCGTCGACGTACGGCTCGGCACCCGCGCGGACGCCGAGGCGGTGCTCGCCACCGTGCCCGACGTGGTCGTCGCGGCCACCGGATCGGTGCCCCGGCCCGGCGCCCGTCAGACGGCGCGGCCCGGTGCGGCCGTGCCGGGAGCGGACCTGCCGCACGTGGTGACCTCGCGGGACGCCCTCACGCTGACCACCGTCCCCGCGGCGGCGGTCGTGGTCGACGAGATCGGTGAGTACGAGGCGCTCGGCGTGGCCGAACTGCTCGTCGAGGCGGGCGCGCACGTCACCTTCGTCACCCCGTTCGCCTCCGTCGGACTGCCCGCGGAGGCGACCGGACGCCCCGCGACGGCGCTCGGCCGGCTGCGCGCCCACGGCAGGTTCACGGCACTGCCGCTGTCCATGGTCGCCGCGGTCACCCCGGCCTCCGTCGACGTGGAGGACCTCCTCGGGCACACGGTGTCCACGCACGAGGCGGATCTGGTGGTCATGGTGACCCGCGCGGCGCCGTCCCGGCCCGACTGGGCCGGGGACCTCGGGGTCCCGGTGGAGTACGTCGGTGACGCGGTCCTCCCGCGGTCCTACCGGACCGCCGTACGGGAGGGGTACCTCGCGGCGACGCGGATCGAGCAGCTCAGCGGCACGGCACGTCCGGCGCGGGGCGCGACAGCGGAGGTGAGGGCATGACGAAGCCGTCGGGCACCACGAGTGCGGCGCGGGAGACGGCCGGGCAGGTCCAGGTGGTCGAGGTCGGCCCCCGGGACGGCCTGCAGAACGAGGCGACGATCCTCGCCACCGAGGACAAGGTCCGCTTCATCGAACTGGCGATCGCGGCCGGGGTGCGCCGGATGGAGGCCGTCAGTTTCGTCCGCCCGGACGCCGTGCCGCAGATGGCCGACGCCGAGAAGGTGATGGAGCGGGTGCCCCGGCGCGACGACGTGTCGTACATCGGGCTGGTGCTCAACCGGCGTGGCTTCCTGCGCGCCCTGGACTCCGGCGTCGACGAGATCAACCTGGTCGTCGCCGCCAGCGACTCCTTCAACCTGCGCAACCAGAACGCCGGCACCGACGCCCTCGCCGCCATGGTGGAGGAGGTCCTGGAACTCGCCGCCTCGGCCGGGATGCCGGCGTCGGTGACGATCGCGACCGCGTTCGGCTGCCCCTTCGAGGGCGAGGTGGCGCCCGATACGGTCGCCGGTCTCGTCGCCCGGGCCTCGGCGGCCGGCGCCCGCGAGATCGCGCTCGCCGACACCATCGGGGTGGGCGTGCCGCGCCAGGTGCGCGAACTCTTCGGCACCGCCCGCACGCTGACCGACGTCCCGCTGCGCGCGCACTTCCATAACACCCGCAACACCGGCTACGCCAACGCCGTGACCGCACTGGACCTCGGGGTGAACATCCTCGACTCGAGCATCGGCGGCATCGGCGGCTGCCCCTTCGCGCCGCGAGCGACGGGCAACATCGCCACCGAGGACCTCGTCTACACCCTCGACCGCTCGGGTGTCACCACCGGCCTGTCCGTCCCGGCGCTGGTCGACGCCGCCGCCTTCATCGGCGGGAAGCTCGGCAAGGAAGTCCCCTCGATGGTGTCCAAGGCGGGCGGCTTCCCGCAGAAGGAGGCGTCATGACGTCCGACCGGCCCCGGGTCCCGGCCACTCACCAGGACCTCACCAAGGCGATGACCGCCACCCTGTCCACCATCGGCCCGGACGGGCTCCCACAGGTCACGGCCATCGCCTTCCACTACGACGAGGGCGACGGACTCTTCCGCATCTCGCTCAACGACTCCCGGCAGAAGGCCCGCAACCTGCGGCGGAACCCGCTGGCCACCCTGTTCGTCATGGACCCCGAGAACAGGTTCCGGACGCTGGAGATCCGCGCCGACGTCCAGCTCGAACCCGATGCCGACTTCTCGTTCGCCGCCGAGGCGGGGGCGAAGTACGGCCACGACTTCCACGACCACGACCTGCCGGGCCAGACCCGCAGCAAGGTCACCTTTCACCCGCGCCGGATCGTCGCGACGGATCTGACGCCGGGCTGAGCCCGGCCCGGCCGGTATACGCCGGGTCCCGGGGTGACGCGGAGTCCGGCCCGCGGTCGCCCCGGGGCCCGGTCTTCGCGTATCGCCGGTTCGGGCGGGGGATCCTGCCCCTCGCCGCCGCGAGGCCCGGCGTTCTGTGCGTCTCCGGGCCCGGGGGTGGGTCCTGCCGGTCACGCAGGGGCTCGGCCGCGGGTCCTGCCGACGGCCCGGGACCCGGTTCTCATGTATCGCCGACTCGGTCGGGGATCCTGCCCCTTGTGGCCTTGTGGCCTTGTGGCCTGGTTCGGCGCCGCGTGCGTCTCCGGGCCGGGGTGGGTGGGGTCCTGTCCGTCGCTGCCAGGCCTGGGTGCGGGTCCCACGCCTCGGCCGACGGCTCAGGCGGGGTCGTGCCCGAGCCACTCCGGAGCCCTGGCTGCTTGTTCATCTCACCCGCACCGGGCGGTGCTACCCCTTGCGTCCCCGGGCCCTGCCCCGCCTTCTGCCGACGGTGTCCCGGGCGTGGATTCTGCCCCGTCGCCGCCCGGGCCCGGATTCAGGTCCGCGGTCGCCCGGCCCGGCGCCGCGCATGACTCCGGCGGCTCCCCGGGCACCGGGAAGCCGCCGGAGGACCCTCGGTCAGCGACCGCGAGCGTCCGCCCGGAGGGACGGCACACGGGGGTGCGGCATCGGGTGGGCCATGTCGACGGGGGTGTCCGGCGCCTGCCGGCGGACGAGGTCGCGGGCCTGGTCCCAGGCGGCCAGCAGCCGGTCCTCCATCGCGTAGTCGAACCGGGCGTTGTACGTCGGGTAGTCCTCGGCGGTGACGGGGTTCTCGGCCAGCCAGGCGACGGTCTCGGCGAGGGCGTCCGCGGCCGTGACGACCTCGCGGTAGCCCAGCAGCCGCTTGGCGCGCGAGGCGTCGACGAGGACGTGCGGGCGGGCCGTGGGGGAGAGCAGCTCACCCATGGCGGAGGGGGCGAGTTCGGACGGGATGCCGACGAACTCCAGCTCCGCGCCGAGCAGCATGGCGATGCTCTCCGCCCACTGGCGGGTGGTCTGCTGGTCGTCGTCGGCGACGTTGAACGCCTCGCCGGCGGAGGCCGGGTTGCCGACCGCGGACAGCAGCACCTCGGCGGCGTTGCGCGCGGCGCACCGGGTCACGATCCACAGCCCGGCGTCGGGCAGGATCATCCGGCGCCTGCCGTCCGCGATCCGCTTCATCACGGCCCACTCCCACGGCACGATGTTGCGCGGCCCGTAGATCTGGGAGTAGCGGACCATGGTGGCGGCGTACGCGCCCTCGGCGCCGAGCCGGAACACCTCCCGCTCGGCGGCCACCATCTTCGCGGCGAAGGGCGCCACCGGCTCGTAGGCGTCAGCGAGGGTGCCGTCCTCGCGGGCGAGCAGCCGCATGCCGTAGGGCCGGGTGGCCTCCGGCTCGAAGAAGCCGCGGTAGACGGGGACGCCGCCGACGCCGATGAACTGCCCGCACTTCCCGGCGAACGCCTGCGCGACCGTCCTGAGCCGTCCGTAGGTGGCCAGGACGACGTCCCAGGTGCGGGAGCCGATCGCCGCGTCCAGCGTCTCGCGGAAGTGCGGGTCGGCGTGGAGGTGGCGGACGTCGGGCAGGTCCGGCGGTTCGTGGACCCCGCGGTGCAGGATCTCGACGTCGTACCCGCGCTCCAACAGGCCCGTGATCAGGTGCGGCCCGCTCGGACCGGTGCCGCCGACGACGAGTGCGGTAGGGGAGGACTTCATAACCATACGTTAATTGGTTTACGCTGTCGGTGCCACTGATCCCCCGCATCGGTGCTGACCGCAGGAGGAGCCATGCCCGGACCGCTGAGCGGGCTGTCGATCGTCGAACTGGGCGGTCTCGGCCCGAGCGCCTTCGCCACCATGCTGATGGCCGACCTCGGCGCGGACGTGATCCGCGTCGACCGGGCGCGGGCCGCGCACGGCGGGGTCGAGGCCGCCGCCGAGCCCAGGTTCGACCTGCTCAACCGCGGCAAGCGGTCCCTCGCCCTGGACCTGAAGAAGCCCGAGGCGGTGGAGATCGTCCTCCGGCTCGCCGAACGGGCCGACGCCCTGACCGAGCCCTTCCGGCCCGGCGTCGCCGAGCGGCTCGGACTCGGCCCGGACGTCTGCCTGGCCCGCAACCCCAGGCTGGTGTACGCCAGGATGACCGGCTGGGGCCAGGAGGGCCCGCTGTCCGCGACCGCCGGCCACGACATCAACTACATCGCCCTCACCGGAGCGCTGCACGGCATCGGCGGCGCCGGCGGACCGCCGCAGATCCCGGTCAACTACGTGGGAGACTTCGGCGGCGGCGCCACCTACCTCGTCATCGGACTCCTCGCCGCGCTGCGGGAGACCGCGGTCAGCGGCACCGGGCAGGTCGTCGACGCCGCGATCGTCGACGGCGTCTCCCACCTGCTGTCCAGCACCCACGCGATGTACGCCGGGGGCATGTGGCAGGACCGCCGCGGGGTGAACGTCCTCGACGGGGGCGCGCCCTTCTACTCCGTCTACGAGTGCTCCGACGGCGGATACGTCGCCGTCGGCGCGGGCGAGGGGAAGTTCTACGCGGAGCTGCTGCGCCGGCTCGGCCTCGACGACGACCCGCGTCACCAGCTCGACGAGTCCCGCTGGCCGGACCTGCGCCGCCGGATGGCCGCCGTCTTCGCCACCCGCACCCGTGACGCGTGGGCGGCGGAGTTCGAGCGGACCGACTGCTGCGTGACCCCGGTCCTCGGTCTCACCGAGGCCGCCGACCACCCGCACATCAGGTCCCGGCGGTCGCTGCGCAGGCACGACGGCGTCCTCCAGGCGGGTACGGCACCCCGGTTCTCGGGCTCCGAGCCGCACGAGCCGACGCCGCCGCCGCTGCCCGGACAGCACAGCCACGACATCCTCACCTCCCTCGGGCTCGACGCCGCCCGGCTCGTCGAGACGGGCGTGGTGAGCGCAGGCCCCGCAGCGCAGGACCCGACGAAGGAGCACCGATGACCAGAGCAGTGATCGACACGAGCAAGTGTGTGGGCCACGGCCAGTGCGCGATGATGGCGCCCGACGTGTTCGACCTCGACGCGGGCGGCTACGCCGAGACCGTCGTCGCCGAGCTGACCGGCGACCAGCGCCGGGACGCCGAGACCGCGGCCATGGCATGTCCCGAGCAGGCCATCCGTCTCGAGGACTGAGTGGGTTCTATCCTTCTCGGCGTGAACTCCCCCGACGGCCAGGCGCAGCCCACCCTCCGAGACGTCCTGCGGGCCCGGCTCGTCGAGCAGGACACCGTCCCGCCCGACGCCGCCGACCGCACCGACCTGGTCTTCAACCTGACCAAGTTCTTCAACCGGCTCGGCCAGGACGCCGAGTCGGTGCACCGCAGACTGGGCTGGAGCTGGGCCGGGTTCCGCTTCATGAACCTGCTGTGGGCCGCCGGACCCCTCGAGGCCCGGCAGCTCACCCGGCTGTCCGGGGCCTCGAGGGCCGCGACCTCGGCCGTCCTGAACACCCTGGAGCGCGACGGACTGATCCGCCGCGACCGCAGCGAGACCGATCGCCGTCAGGTGCTCGTCTCGCTCACCGAGGAGGGCGCCTCCCGGCTGCTGGAGGGCCTGCGCGCCCAGGCCGAGCGGGACAGGGCCTGGTTCGCCGTGCTTTCCCCCGAGGAACAGCGGCAGCTCGGCAGCCTCCTGATACGCCTGGCCGACCAGCCCGCGCCGTGACGCGGGTGCGGGCCGCGCGCGGGCCGGTCCGGCCGGCCGTCGCGCACACGCCGGAAAAGCCCGCAGAAATCCGCGCACACCAGTAACCAATCAATGCTTGTTTAAGGCCCTCGTCCTGTGTCACAGTGAGCCCGATCGCGACTGCGGTCCGCAACCGACGCCGCGATTCGATTCCCGCGAGGACAGGGAGCACGATGACACACGTCCAGGAGAAGCCCCGTTCGCACCCGAGCCCCGGAGACCGGACGGACCTGGCCCACCTCCACCGCGAGATGCTGCGCATCCGGATGTTCGAGGACCGGGCCGCCGCGCTCTACCGCGACGGCGTGATCCGCGGGTTCGTGCACCTCTCGGTCGGTCAGGAGGCCGTGCCCGTCGGGACCGCGGCGGCACTGCGGCCCGACGACGTCATCACCTCCACCCACCGGGGGCATGGGCACGTACTGGCCAAAGGCCTCGACCTCACCGGAGCCTTCGCCGAACTCTTCGGCCGGGAGACCGGGACCAACCACGGCCGCGGCGGCTCCATGCACATCGCCGACCCGGCACTGGGCATCTTCGGCGCCAACGGCATCGTCGGCGCCGGAGTACCGATCGCGGCCGGAGCCGCCACCGCCGCGCTGCTGCGGCGCGACGGCAAGGTCGCCGTCAGCTACTTCGGCGACGGCGCCACCAGCACCGGCGCCTTCCACGAGGGCGCCACCCTCGCCGGCGACTGGCGGCTGCCGCTGATCCTGCTCTGCGAGAACAACCAGTTCTCCGAGTTCTCCAGCACCCACCTGAAGGCGCCCGGCCTCATGGAGGCCCGCGCCGCCGCCTACGGCATGTCCTTCCACCGTCTCGACGGCAACGACGTGACGGAGATGGCGGACGCCATGGAGGACATCGTGGCGGCGGTACGCCGCGGCGGGGGCCCGGCGTTCGTCGAGGCCGTGACGTTCCGCGCCCGCGGCCACTACGAGGGCGACCCGCTCAAGTACCGCGACAAGGACCTCGCGGCGGCCTGGGCCGAGCGGGACCCGATCCTGCTCGCCGAGGAACGGCTGCGGGCGGGCGGCACGAGCGAGGCCGGCATCGCGGCCGTGCACGCGTCGGTGACCGAGGAGATCGAGCGGGCCGTTCAGGCGGCGAAAGCCGGCCGGGAACCGTCGGCCGGCGACCTCTTCGAGTACATCCGTACGCCCACCAGGACCGTCACCGAGCCCGCGCTGCCCGAGGGCGCCGAACCCGTCCGCTACAGCCGCGCGGTCAAGGCCGCACTGCGCCACGAACTGGAGCACGACCCGTCGGTCTTCGTGGCCGGCATCGACGTCGGCGAGGGCGGCAACGTCTTCGGCCTGACCCGCGGACTGGCCGCCGACTTCCCGGGCCGGGTGCGCGACACCCCGATCGCCGAGAGCGCCATCATCGGGGCGGGCGTGGGCGCCGCCATGGCCGGCATGCGGCCGGTGGTGGAGATCATGTACTCCGACTTCATCGCCGTCTGCCTGGACCAGATCATGAACCAGGCCGCCAAGCTGCGGTACATGACCGGCGGCAAGGTGAGCGTGCCGCTCACCATCCGCACCCAGTTCGGCGCCGGCCGCTCCTCGGGCGCCCAGCACTCCCAGGCGATCGAGGCGCTCCTCGCGCACATCCCCGGCCTCCAGGTCGTGATGCCCTCGACCCCGGCCGACGCCTACGGACTGCTGCGCAGCGCCATCCACGAGGACAGCCCGGTCGTCGTCATCGAGCACCGGCTCCTCTACGAGAAGTCCGGCCCGGGCTTCTCGTCCGACCACGTCGTCCCGATCGGGAAGGCGAAGGTGCTCCGCGAAGGCACCGACGTGACCGTCGTCAGCGTCTCGCGCATGGTGCGCGAGAGCCTCGCCGTCGCCGGGTCGCTGGCCGCCGAGGGCGTCTCGGTCGAGGTCGTCGACCTGCGCACCGTGGCACCCATCGACTGGGAGACCGTCCTCGGCTCCCTCGCGAAGACCAACCGCCTGGTGATCGCGCACGAGGCGGTCCTCGACTTCGGCATCGGCGCCGAGATCGCCGCCCGCGCCGTCGACGAGGGGTTCTGGACGCTCGACGCCCCCGTGGTGCGCGTGGGGGCGCCTTTCAGCCCCGCGCCCTACGCCCCCGCCCTGGAGAAGCAGTGGGTGGTCGGGCAGCGCGACATCGAAGCCGCGATCCGCAGAATCCTCGCCGTCTAGGCCGGTTGGGCCGCTTCGGCCCTCCGGCACACGGCGGGCTTTCCGACAGGAGAGACGCATGACGACCAGCCCGGCCGTTGAGCCGACGTCACCCCGCACGGACGGGAAGTACGCCCGTCTGCTCAGCCCGATGACCCTCCGCGGCCATGTGCTCCGCAACCGGATGATCACCACGGCACACAGCATCATGGCGCCCTGGCACCCGGCCGGCGAAGAAACGACCTACGTCGACTACTGCCGCCGCCGGGCCAGGGGCGGAGCCGCGCTGCTCATCACCCAGCCGGTCAACGTCGAGCCGTTCCACGGCTGGCCGTGGCCGGTGGTCGACCGGCTCAAGCGGCTGGCCGACGCCGTGCACGAGGAGGGCGCGCTGGTCACCCCGCAGGTGGTCAGCTTCGGCCGGCAGATCGGCTCGCACGTGCTGCTCGACGAGCGCGCCGAGTGGTCCTTCAACGGCGGCCAGGACGAGTTCGGTGAGGCCGCCCACCGGATGACCGGCGCCGAGGTGCAGATGACCGTGGACGCCTACGGCCGGATGGCCGAGGTGTTCCGCGAGGCCGGCCTGGACGGGCTCGAACTGCACGGCGCCCACGGCTACCTGCTCCAGCAGTCCTACAGCCCCTGGGGCAACGGCCGCGACGACGAGTGGGGCGAGCAACTGGCCTTCTCCACCGCGGTGCTCGAAGCGGTCCGTTCGGGACTGGGCGAGGACGGGATCCTCGGCTGGCGGATGACGGCCGACGACCATCTGCGCGAGGACGAGAACGGCCTCACCGTGGAGGAGCTCAACGACGTCGCCAGGCGCCTGGTGGACACCGGCCACATCGACTTCATGAACCTCTCCATCGGCACCAAGGCACCGGCGTACTCCCAGCCGTCGGTCGCCTCCTTCCGCTACCCCAAGGGCTACGACCTCGAACTGGCCAAGGGACTGCGGGACGCGGTCGGCGCGCGGGTGGCGGTGGTCGGCGTCGGCGGCATCGTCGACCCGGACATGGCGGAGCGGGCCCTGGAGCACGGCATGTGCGACCTGATCGGCATGACCCGCGGCTTCCTCTCCGACCCGGACATGGGCGTCAAGATCCTGCGTGGCGACGAGGACCGCATCCGTACCTGCGTGCGGGTCGCCGAGTGCAACAGCCGGCGCGTGGACGGCAAGGCCGTGCAGTGCTGGCACAACCCGGAGTTCGGCCGCGAGGCACAGTTCGCCGCCCTGCCGGCGCCGTCGCGGCGCAAGCGCGTCCTCGTCGTGGGCGCCGGAGTCGCCGGCCTCCAGGCCGCCGAGGTGGCGGTCAAGCGGGGCCACGACGTACGGATCGTCGAGGCGTCCGACCGGCCGGGCGGCCGGCTGCGCAACCTGCTGGACACCCGCGCCGCCGAACTGTTCGGCACCGTCGACCACCTGGTGGGCGAACTCCGCCACGAGGGCGTCGAGGTGGAGTACGGACGCCGGCTCACCGCGGCCGACATCCGGGCGGCGGACGTGGACGAGGTCGTCGTGGCCACCGGCGCCGAGCACGACCTGGCCGCCCACGGCCTGGACCGCCCGGGGATCGTCACGGTCGACGACGCGATCGTGCACGGCGTCCCCGAGGGGGCGACCGTACTGGTCGTGGACCGCACCGGGCACAACCCGGCCGGTGTGGCGGTGGAGAAACTGGCGCTGGAGGGCCGCGACGTCGTCTACGTGACGCCGTTCGACCGGCTGGTCACCAACAGCGGTTACAACCACCGGCTCGACTACCAGGACCTCTTCCGCCGGTCGTCGCACATCACGGCGATGACCTTCCGGGACCTCAGGTCGTACGAGGACGGACAGGCCACGCTCATCGACCCCGACGGAGTCGAGAGCGTACTGCCCGGGATCGACGTCGTCGTCGCCGCGGTGCACCCCGTGCCGCGTGACCGGCTGGTCCACGAACTGGAGGCGCTCGGCGTCACCGCGCACACCTGCGGTGACGTGATCGCCCCCCGTGGCGTCACCACCGCCACCCGCGAAGCGACCCTGCTCGCACAGACGTTCTGAGTACGGCGGGCCGGGCCGCGACCCGGCGGCCCGGCCCGCCCACCCCGCATGGACCGGACCGGTCCGGCCTCCGCGGAGTCCGCTCGACCCTCCTGCCGCGCGAACGGCGGCAGCAGAGCGGCCCGCTCCCACACCCCCTTCCTGATCACGTAGGAGACATCCATGCACCGCTCCGCGAAAATCGCCGCCGCGACGCTCGCCCTGGCCCTGCCGCTCACCGCGTGCGGTGGCGGCGACTCCAGCTCCGAGGCGGGCGCCGAAGGCCCCATCAAGATCATGTCGATCGCCTCCTTCGAGAGCCCGGTCTACTCGATTCCCCAGCTGGAGACCGCCATCCAGGCATCGGTCGACGCGGTGAACAAGGGCGGCGGCATCGACGGCCGCAAGCTCAAGGTCTCCTTCTGCAACGACAAGTTCGACCCCAACGAGGCCACCGCCTGCGCCCAGCGCGCGATCAGTGAGGGCGTCGCCGCCGTTGTCGGCGGCATGACCCCGCACACGGCCGCGCTCGCCCCCGTCCTGGAGGCGGCGAAGATACCCTTTATCGGCCCCGGTGGCGGTGACGGCACCGCGGAGAGCGAGGAGGCGGCGTTCTACCCGATCAACGCCGGATCCAGCGCCTTCGTCATCGCGGCCGGCCGGCTGGCCGCGGAGCGCGGCGGCGACAAGATCGTCGTGGTTCCCGCGGACAACGCCTCCAGCCGTGCCTCCGTCAAGCAGGCCGAGCAGGGCATCAAGCGCGCCGGCGGAACCACGACCGAGGTCGTCGCCCCGCAGACCGCCGCCGACTACAACCCGATCGCCCTCAAGGTGCTCGACCAGAAGCCGGACGGCGTCGTGATCACCGCGTCCGGGGACACCGCCACGCGCATCGTGTCGGCCCTGCGCGAGAACGGGTTCAAGGGCCCGATCACCGGCCCGGCGTCCATCGTCAACCCGGCCTCGATCAAGGCCCTCGGCGACAAGGCGGAGGGCATCGTCCTCGCCGGCCGCGGCCTCCCCTCGGCGTACAGCGAGAACGAGATGATCGCGCAGTTCAACAAGGAGGTGCACGCCCTCGACGCCGACGCGCCCATCGACGACATCAGCCTCAACGGCTGGCTCTCCGTGCGCGCCCTGCCCGGCATCCTGAGCGGCAAGAAGGTCACTGACGGGCAGTCGGTCATCGACGCCCTGTCGGACATCGCCGAGCCGGTGGACCTGTTCGGCATCTACCCCGACTACCCGGGCCTCGGAGGCGACGTGCCGCACAAGGAGTACCCGCGAGTCTCGGTTTTCAAGGTGATGCCGAGCACCATCGAGGACGGCAAGATCGTCCCGGACGGCGAGTTCTTCGACCCGCTGGAGGGCTGACCCGCACGGGCGGGACACGGCCGCGAGGCACCGCGACGGACGGCCGGTGGACGGGGTGGCCACCGGCCGTCCGCACGCGCGGCACGCGCGTCCGTCCGCCCGGGACACCGGCGGGCCGGCTTCCGGCCCCGGCCCCACGCCGTCGCCGGCCCGTCTGCCCGGGCGGGGCGTGGCCGATGGCCGTACGCGCCCCCGGGCGGGGAAGGGGATCCCGCCCGGGGGCGCGCCGCCCCGGAGGCGTCCGGGGCGGATACGGGAGCGGGCGGGGTCTCCCCGGTGTCCCGCGTGCCGTGGGCCGCCCGCCCCGTCGTGTGCCGGGTCCGTCAGGCGAGGGACCCCCCGTCGACGACCAGTTCGGCGCCGGTGGCGTACGAGCCGAGTTCTGAGACGAAGAAGTACACGGCCCGGGCGATCTCGTCCGGGCGGCCCATCCGTCCCATCGGGATCACCGCCTCGACCGACGCGACCCGTCCGGGATCCCGCTCCGTGACGCCGGCGATCATCGGGGTGCGGACCAGCCCGGGCAGCACCGTGTTGACCCGTACTCCGTGCGGCGCGAGCCGCCGCGCGGCGACCCGGCTGATCCCGCGCACCCCCCACTTCGTGCTGACATAGGCCAGGTCCGGGCTCTGCGACGGCGGCATCGCCGCACCGGAGGCGATGTTGACGATCGAGCCCCGGCCCTGCTGCCGCAGGTGCTCCCCGACGATCTGGACCCCGAGGATCACTCCGAGCTGGTTGACCGTGGCGGTGCGGTGGAACAGGACCGGGTCAGGCGGACTGGCCAGGAGGTATTCGCTCTTGACCCCGGCTGCGGCCACCAGGGCGTACAGCGCACCGAAGCGGTCCACCGCCGCGGTCATGAGCGTGTCCCAGGACCGCGGGTCCCCCACGTCGTGGTGGACGAACAGGCCGTCCAGTTCGCCGGCCAGCCGCTCACCCTCCGCGCGCTGCGGATCGGCGACGACCACCCGGTAGCCCTGTTCGGCGAGGTACCGGCAGGTGGCCGCGCCGATGCCGCCGGCGCCCCCGGTGACGACGACGGTGTCCATGCTCACAGCTCGAGCGGGTTGAAGAAGTCCCCGTCCCGGACGATCTCGCCGTCCTTGACGGTGCTGCCGACCGTGGCGAACTGCGGCACCCGGGGGTAGGTCTTGGAGTCCGGTGTCGCGGGCACGCCGGTGTAGTCCGGGGCGGTACCGAGTTCGATCGGCTCCTTGATGGCGTCGAAGGCCGCGATCACGGACGCGCCGTCGGTGATCTCGTGGCCCTTCAGCACCTCGGCCAGCAGGTACATGCCGGTCCAGGCGTTGAGGGCGAGATCGTCGGTCTGGGCCCCGGGGTCCTCGGCCTTCATCTGGGCGAGGAACTCCTTGACCTGGGGGATGTCGGTGGACGTGGGCGGCACCACCCGGCTGGTCATGCGAACGCCCTCGGCGAACTCACCGAGCGCCTTCAGGCTGGCCGGCGGGAAGAGGGAGCCGGGAGCGGTGAGCGCGCCCTTGTAGCCGGACTGGCGCAGGCTCTTGACCACCTTCAGCGCGTCCTCGGTGACGACCTGCAGGGCGATGGCGTCGGGTTTCAGCTGCAGGGCACGGGCGACGGTCGCGGAGACGTCCGGGGCGCCCAGCTTCATCGTGACCTTGGCCATTTTGGCGCCGGCCGACTCGGCGCCCTGGATGCTCAGGTCGGCGCCGGTCTGCGAGCCCTCGTTGTCGGAGGCGATGACGACGGTGGAGGGGCCCGCCTCGGCGGCCAGGCGCCCGGTGCCGAGCGACATGCCGGGCGCGCCCGCGTTGACCGGGAAGGAGACCTCGCTCTGCAGCTCCACCTGGCCCGAGCTGGCGCTCCCGGCCACCAACGGGATCTTCGCGGCCTCCAGGACCGGCAGGAACTGGGGGGAGAAGGGGGAAGCGCCCCCGACGACGGCGTGCGTGCCGTCGGACACCGCGCGCTGGGCGCAGGAGGTGGCCTCGTTGGGGTCGAACTTGTCGTTGCAGATCTTGAGGACGACCTCGCGTCCGTCGATACCGCCGTTCTCGTTGATGTCGGCGATCTTCGCCCGCAGTGCCGTCTCGACCTGGGGGGTCGAGAAGACGGGCGTTTCGAAGGAGCCGATCGACATGATCCTTATCGGGCCCCCGGTGGCCGCGGTGCCGGAGTCGGAGCCGCCGCAGGCGGCCAGCGAACCGAGGAGGAGAGGGGATACGGCGAGGGTGGAGAACAGTCTTCGCTTCATGGGGTCCTTGCCCTAGGAGACAGAGTCCTTGCCACACATAACGAAACATAGTTAGGTTAATGGCGTGCAGCCCAGAACATCAAGGGATGTGTTCGCGCCAAGTGTCGAGGAAATCCGGCCATGCACGGATCTTGCGCCCGGCTTGCGGTGGGCGTAAAACCAAACAGCGTTTACTTTGTTGTGTGCGCCGCCCACCACCACGCCATGGCAGCGCACCCGGCTCCACCACCGCTGAGGGAGATGACGTGACTGCAGTCGCCCACACCGAGCCCGGCGCGGCGCGAGCCGCCGCCCTGCGGGCGACGTCGCTGGTCGCCGGCTACGGCGATCTCGCCGTCGTCCGCGGGCTGGACATCGAGGTCCACGCCGGTGAGATCGTCGCACTGCTCGGCCCCAACGGCGCCGGCAAGTCGACCACCCTGCTGACACTCGCCGGCGAGCTGAACCCGCTGGGCGGGGAGATCAGCTGGTTCGGCGCACCGCTCACCGGAGGCCTGCACAAGCGGGCGGCGGCCGGCCTCGGCTTCGTGCCCGAGGAACGCTCCGTCATCATGTCGATGTCGGTCCGGGACAACCTGCTCCTGGGCAGCGGCGGCATCGAGCCGGCCGTCGAGGTCTTCCCGGAACTGGGCAGACTTCTGGACCGCCGGGCCGGACTCCTCTCCGGCGGCGAACAGCAGATGCTCACCCTCGGCCGCGCGCTCGCCCGGCGGCCGAAGGTCCTGCTCGCCGACGAACTCTCCCTGGGCCTGGGACCGCTCGTGGTCGACCGGCTCCTGGCGGCCCTGCGCGAAGCGGCCACCACGCTGGACATCGGGGTGCTGCTCGTGGAGCAGCAGGCGCGCCGGGCCCTCGGTGCCTCCGACCGCTGGTACCTGATGCGCCGCGGCGAACTCGTCGCCAGCGGCAACTCCGCGGACGGCGACGAGGAGATCCGGCGCCGTTACCTCTCCGACCACGACAGCGCCGCCTGACGCGCTCGACCCGGCCTCACCACTCACAGGAGACACCTCCATGGACATCCTCCGGTATGTGCTCATCGGCCTGGGAGCCGGTGCGCTCTACGCGCTGATCGCCCAGGGGCTGGTACTGGTCTATCGGGGATCCGGCATCCTCAACTTCGCCCAGGGCGGCTTCGTGATGGTCGGCGGCTACGCCTACTACCAGGCCGTGGTGGGCTTCTCGCTCCCGCGCTGGCTCGGCCTGGTCTTCGCCGTCGTGGTGGGCGCGGTCCTCGGCATCCTGGTGCAGTTGCTGATCCTCAAACCGATGAAGGAAGCCTCGGCCCTGCTGAAGGTCATCTCGACCCTCGCCGTGCTGATGGTGCTGACATCGGCCGCCGTACTGATCTACGGCAGTGACCTGAAGGCGGCGCCGTCGCTGCTGCCGACCAACGGGATCCAGGTCGCCCCGGACGTCTACGTCGGCGCCGACCGCATGATCCTCTTCCTCCTCGGCGCCGCCTCCACCGTCGCGCTCTGGTTCGTCTACCGCCGTACGACGTTCGGCCGCGCCACCGGCGCGGTCGCCGAGAACGTGCGCGTCGCCGCGAGCCTCGGGCATTCCCCGGAGCGCATCGCGACCGTCAACTGGGCCCTGGGCGCCGGCCTCAGCGCGCTCGCGGGCGCCCTGATCGCGCCGATCACCTACCTGCAGCCGCAGGTCCTCGCCATGCTGGTGATCCCCGCCCTCGCCGTCGGCCTCATCGCCAACTTCAACTCGTTCCCGATCGTCTTCGCCGGAGCCATCGGCCTCGGTGTCGTCGAGTCCCTCCTGGCCCGCTACGTCAGCGCGCCCGGCTGGTCGGCCAGTGTGCCCTTCATCATCGTGGTCGTCGTCATGGTGCTGCGCGGACGCGGCATCCCGCTGCGCAGCCACGTACTGGACCGCATGATCGACGTGGGCTCCGGCAAGGTGCGGATCATCCCCACGGTCGTCGTCACCGCGGTCATGGCCTGGCTGGTCTCCTCGGTGTTCGACACCGCCTGGACCAACGCCGTCACCGTCACCATGGGCTTCGCGATCCTGTGCGTGTCCATCGTGCTCGTCACCGGCTACGCCGGGCAGCTCTCGCTCGCCCAGTACGTGCTGGCCGGCTTCGGCGCCCTGATCGCCGCCCGCCTGGTGGCCGACCTGAAGTGGCCCTTCCTCGCCGCCCTCGCCGGTGCCGTGGCCGTCACCGCGCTGCTCGGCGTACTGGTGGCGCTGCCCGCCCTGCGCACCCGCGGCATCAACCTGGCCATCGTCACCCTCGGCCTCGCCGTCGTCATCTACAACATCGTCCTCAACAACAGCGACTACAGCGGCGGCACCAGCGGCATCGTCGTCCCGCCCATCGAGATCTTCGGGCTGAACGTCAGCGGCCTGCTGGCACCCGGAAACTACGCCGTGATGTCGCTCGTCCTGCTGGTGCTCGTGGCGGTCGGCGTCCTCAACCTGCGCCGCGGCGCCGTCGGCCGGCGGCTGCTCGCCGTGCGGAGCAACGAGCGTGCGGCGGCCTCCCTGGGCGTCAGCGTCTTCGGCGCCAAGCTGTTCGCCTTCGGTGCGGCGGCCGGCATCGCGGCCATCGCCGGTGTGGTACTCACCTTCCGCAGCTTCAGCGTGGTGACCATCAACTTCGACACCTTCAACTCCATCGTGGTCGTCGCCATGACCGTGGTGGGCGGCGCCGGTTACGTCGGCGGCGGTGTCATGGGCGGCACGCTGATGCCGTCGGGCGTCGGCTCGGAACTGTTCTCCGGCATCCACTCGATCGAGTCCTGGCTCCCGCTGATCAGCGGCCTGATGCTGCTGGTCATCCTGGTGCAGAACCCGTCCGGGCTGTGGCAGGTCAACGTCGAACTGGTCAAGGGCATCGGACGCAAGCTGCGCCGCAGGAAGGCGGAGCCGGTGGCCGACGCCGCGGACGTGCAGGCCGCCGAAGCGGTCAAGGCGGAGCCGGTGGCGCCCAAGCGGCTCACCGTCTCCGGAGTGCGGGTGCGCTTCGGCAACGTGGTCGCCGTGGCCGACGCCACGTTCACCGTGGAACCCGGCACCGTGCACGGCCTGATCGGCCCCAACGGCGCGGGCAAGACCACGGCCATCGACGCCGTCACCGGCTTCGTACGGACCGAGACGGGCACGGTCGACCTGGACGGCACCGACCTGACCCGGCTGTCGCCCCAGAAGCGGCTGAAGGCCGGCCTGGGCCGCTCCTTCCAGTCCCTGGAGCTGTTCGAGGACCTCACCCTGCGCGAGAACCTCGCCATCGCCAGCGAGCAGTGGAGCCCTCTGAAGTACGGTGCCGACTTCGTGCGGCCGGGCCGCATCCAGCTCAACGGCGTGGCGCTCGCCGCGGCCCGCGAGTTCAACCTGCTCGGCGAGCTCGACCTGAAGCCCGGCGAACTCTCCATGGGCCACCGCCGCCTCGCGGCGATCGCCCGGGCCGTCGCCAGCACCCCCTCGGTGCTCTGCCTCGACGAGCCCGCCGCCGGCCTGAGCGACCCCGAGGCACAGGACCTCGCCGCGCTGCTGCGCCGCCTGGCCAAGGACTGGGGCATGGGCATCCTGCTGGTCGAGCACAACATCGACATGGTGCTCGCCGCCTGCGACGAGGTGACCGTGCTGACCGCCGGAGCCGTCCTCGTCAACGGCAGCCCCGACGAGGTGCGCAACGACCCGCGGGTGCTCAGCGCCTACCTGGGGGGCGGCGCCGAGGAGCCGGCGGAGTCCGCCGACCCGCAGGACACCGCGCGGGCGGCCGGCCGGCGCGACGGCGACCTCGTCGAGGAGCTCAGCTGATGACCGGGGAAGGGAGCACGGCCCGCCGGGTCGTGCCCGCCCGCCTGGCCCACGTGGTGCTCCGCACCCGGCGGTTCCGGCCGATGCTCGACTGGTGGGCCGACCTGCTCCAGGCGGAGGTGGTGTTCGAGAACGAGTTCATCGGCTTCCTGACCTTCGACGACGAGCACCACCGGATCGCGGTCGTCCAGCCGCCGGACCTCGGCGAGCCCGCCGGGCACACGGCGGGCCTGGACCACATCGCGTTCACCTACGCGAGCCTGGCCGACCTGGTCGCCACGTACGAACGGCTCAAGGGCCGGGGCACCGACCCCACCTGGGCCGTCAACCACGGACCGACCCTGTCGCTCTACTACCAGGACCCGGACGGGAACCGGGCCGAGCTGCAGATCGACCGGTTCCCCGGCAACGAGGAGGCGACCGCGTTCCTGCGCTCGCCGGCCTTCGCCCGGCACCCGGTCGGTCACGGCGTGGACTTCGACGACCTGGTCCGCCGCTTCCACGAGGGCGAGAACGAGGCCGTGCTCACGGCCTACCGCTACGACCACGAGAACGCCCGGCCCGTGCCGGGCCCATCGGCCGGGGAAGGGGAGGAGGGGGCGTGAACACCGATCCGCTGACCGTGGTGCGCGACTTCTTCGCCCACTTCGGGCCTTCCCACGACGACATGGCGGCGACCGCCCGGCGGCTGTGCCACGACGACCTGTGGTGGGCCTCCGCCGGCTTCGACCCGCCCCGGGTGACCAGCCTGGAGCAGCTGGTGACGGACCTGGAGAAGGCGAAGGCCAGGAAGGGGGTGGCGGGCTTCCGGTTCGACCTGGTGCACGCCGCCGCCGACGGCCCCTACGTCCTCACCGAGCGGTACGACGACTCCGTCGACGCCGACGGCGAACTGCTCCACTCGTTCAAGGTGATGGGCACGCTCAAGATCGAGGACGGCCGCATCCGCTGGGTCCGCGACTACTTCTACGACACCCGCGAGTTCGCCGAGCGCTACCTGCCCGAGGACTTCGTGACCGACCGGCCGCCCCTCCTGGACGACCACATGCGCGCCGGGGACTGACCCTCCTTCCCCCGCGCCCCCGACCCTGATAGAACACTGTTTGGTTTTACGCCGAGGTGAACGGAGAACACGACGATGGGTTCCCTGGACGAGAGGGTCGCGCTGGTCACCGGCGCAGGCTCCGGAATGGGCCGGGCCTCCGCCGAGGCCCTTGCCGCGGCGGGCGCCAAGGTGCTGGTGACCGACGTGAACGGCGACACCGCGACCGCCACCGCGCAGGCGATCACCGGGGCCGGCGGCACGGCCGCCGCGGTGGTCCTCGACATCGCCGACGAGGCTTCCTGGGAGGAGGCCGTCGAGGCGGCGCGCCGGGCGTTCGCCGAGCCGGTGACGGTGCTGCACAACAACGCCGCGCTCACCGGCGGACCGGTGATGGACCTCGACCGTGACCCGCTCCACCTCGACCTGGAGGCGTGGAACACCAGCCTGTCGGTCACCCTGACCGGCGCCGCACTCGGCTGCAAGCACGTGCTGCCCGGGATGCTCGAAGCCGGGAAGGGCAGCATCGTCAACATGTCCTCCACCCGCGGCGTCACCGGCGCCACCTGGCGGATGAGCTACAACACCGCCAAGGCCGGCATCATCGGGCTGACCCGCACGGTGGCGGTGCACTACGGGGCGCGGGGCGTCCGCTGCAACGCGATCGTGCCCGGTGTCTTCGACACCCCCGCGCTGCGCAACGGCCTGCCCGCGGAGCGGCTGCGCGAGGTCGAGCGCTCCCATCTGCTGAACCGGGTCGGCCGGCCCGAGGAGATGGCACAGGCGGTGGTGTTCCTCGCCTCCGACCTCTCCAGCTTCATCACCGGCGCGGTCATCCCGGTCGACGGCGGACAGACCGCCTTCAGCGAAGGGCTGGCCCCCGCGGTCAGCCGTGGAATCGAGGACTGAGCCATGAGCAAGAGGACACTGGTCATCGGCGGCACCGGCCCGACCGGCCCGCACATCCTGCAGGGGCTGCTCGACCGGGGCCACGACGTCACCATGCTGCACCGCGGCGCCCACGAGCCCCCCGGTCTGCCCGATGTCCGGCACCTGCACGCCGACCCGCACTTCGCCGAGACGCTTCAGGAGGTCGTCGGTGGCCAGGAGTGGGACCTCGTGGTCGCGACCTACGGGCGGATGCGGGTGACCGGGGAGTTCTTCGCCGGCCGCACCGACCAGCTGATCTGTGTCGGCGGGGTACCGGTCTACCGCGGCTTCATCGAGCCGCAGGGCTCCAAGCCGTGGGGCATGAAGGTCAACGCCCGCGAGGACAGCCCGCTGGCCGACACCGCCGAGGTGCCCGCGAAGTTCGCGATGCAGATCCTGAACGCCGAGCGCTCGGTGATGGAACGCGCCGCGAACGGCGCCTACAAGGCGTCCTACGTCCGGTACCCGCAGATCTACGGCCCGCGCAACATCGTGCCGTGGGAGTGGGCGGTGCTGAAGCGGATCCAGGACGGCCGCGATTACATGATCCTGCCCGACGACGGCCTGTGGACGATCTTCCGCTGCGCCGCCCGGAACGCGGCCGCGGGCATCATGGCGATGGTCGACCAGCCCGAGGTGGCCGACGGCGAGTCCTACAACGTCGCCGACGACGACCAGTTCACCCTGCGCCAGTGGGCCGAGGTGGTGGCGGAGATCTGCGGGAAGCCGCTGGACTTCGTGGGCATCCCGTCGCTGATCGCGCCCTCGGCCGTCAACGAGTTCCTGGCGCCCGCCTCCCGCCCGCACATGACGGTCGACGCCTCGAAGATCCGCACCCAGCTCGGTCACCGGGACGTCATCACGGCGTACGACGCGCTCGTGGAGACCGTCGAGTGGCTGCGGGAGAATCCGCCCACCCCCGAGGCGTACCCGATGTACACCGCCAGGTTCGACTACGAGCTGGAGGACCGGCAGGTCGCCGCCTACGCCAAGGCGGTCGAGATGTGCCGGGCCGAGGCGCCCGACGAGGCCCCGCCCCTGGCCCACCCCATGCCGCACCCGAAGGTCCCGTCGCTGACCGGCGACGAACGCGGACGCTGAGCGAAGGAGGACACCGTGCCCATCCACCAGAAGCTGTCCGAGGACGGCGTCCTCGAGCTGGTCGTCGACGCCCCGCCGGTCAACGCCGTCGGGATCGATGACCTCGCCGCGCTGGCAGCCGTCGTGGAGGGCGTCGCCGCGCGCCCCGAGGTACGCGCGGTGCTCCTGCGCGGCGAGGGCCGGGGCTTCATCGGGGGTGGCGACGTCAAGGAGGTCCAGCGGCTGCCCGGCTTCGAGGGCATCCTCGGCCAGGTCAACGGCTCCACGGACCTCACGGTGGCCCTGCACGAGTGCGCCGCCCCCGTCATCGCCGCCGTACACCGCTACTGCATCGGGCTGGGCGTCCTGGTCGCCGGCGCCTGCGACATCGTCGTCGCCGACGAGGAGTGCCGCTTCGTGCTCGCCGAGGTCGACAACGGTGCCACCGGCGGCGCGGTCCAGGCCATGGGCCTGATGCCGGACAAACGGCTGCGCCAGGCCATGCTCACCTGCGAGCCGGTCCTGGGGCGGGAACTGGCCTCGTACGGGACCGTGGTCGCGGTGCCCGACGAGGAGTCGGTCGTGGTGGAGGCACGGCGGCTGGCCGGGGTCATCGCGGCCAAGCGGCCGGCGGTGGTCAGGGCGGCCAAGAAGGCCATCAACGGCAGCGCCCGGCGGGACATCGGCCCGCTGTACCGCCAGGAGACCGCGCTGACCCTCGAACTGAACATGCGCGGTGACGCGCGCGAGGCCCGCGAGACCTTCGTGTCCGGCGAGCGCCGGGGCTACCTCTCGCGGGGCACCTCTTCGTAGGGGACCACCCGTACGGTTCCCGCCGGGCTCGCGGGCGCCGGCACCGCGGTCCGCCGCGGTGCCGGACGCTGCCGCGAGCTTTCGGCCGAGCGGGGGCAGTCACCCTCCCACGGGCTGTGCCCCACCCTGCCCCGGCCCGGTCCACAGGCCGGAGCCCCGGCCTCGGAGGAGCTGCACAGAAGGATCCAAACGCTGTATGGTTTTGTGGACGGCATCTGACAGCCGGCCCGCACGACGTCGAGCACCGGAGGAACGCCCATGCCCGCGGACAGGTCCGTGAAGTACACCCGCACCCCCTACCTCGTGGTGCAACGGGACAACTCCACCCGCAAGGACGTCTACGGCACGATCGGTGACTCGGTGGTGCTGCAGGCCCAGTTGCTCCGTGGGGAGAACCCGTCCACCACCTGCGTGGTCGCCATGCACCCGATCGGATCGCCCGGTTACCTGCCGATGTTCTCGGCGCTGGCCCGCGCCGGATTCCACGTGGTCGCCGCCGGCACCCGCTACAGCAACGGCGACGCCGCGCTGATCATGGAGAACGTCCTGCTCGACCTCGGCGCCGTGGTGAAGGACGCCAAGGAGCGCCTCGGCTACGAGCGGGTCATCCTGGCCGGATGGAGCGGCGGCGGCTCGCTGATGATGGGCTATCAGGCCGAGGCCGAGAAACCGGTCATCAAGCTGACCGGTGCGGGGGAGTACACCCCGCTCGCCGACACCCGGCTCACCCCGGCCGACGGGGTGATGATCCTTGCCGCCCACCGCAGCCGGCACCACCTGCTCACCGACTTCCTGGACGCCTCGATCCTCGACGAGTCGCGCCCCGACGAGCGCGACCCCCACCTGAACCTGTACTCCCCTCAGAACCCCGACCAGCCTCCGTACACCGCGGAGTTCCTGGCCGAGTACCGCGCGGCCCAGGTGGCCCGCAGCCGCCGTATCACCGCTTACTGCCAGGAGCGGCTGGCCGGTCTGAAGGCGGCCGGACGCGACCAGGAGGAGCACTGCTTCGTGGTGCAGGGCACCATGGCAGACCCCCGCTGGCTGGACCTCTCCGTCGACCCCAACGACCGGGCCCCCGGCTCCTACCTCGGTGACCCCCGCCTGGTCAACGACGGCCCCTCGGCGCTGGGCCGCTTCACCACCACCCGCAGCTGGCTCTCCCAGTGGTCCTACGACACCGCCCAGGTCGACGCCGTCGACGCGGCGTCCCGGGTGACCGTCCCGGTGCTCCTGCTGGAGAACTCCCGCGACGACGCGTGCCCGCCGGCCCACCCCCGGGCCATCTACGAGGGCATCGCCCACGAGAACAAGCAGCTCAGCGTCATCGAGGGCGCGAACCACTACTACAGCGGCCAGAAGGAACACCTCCGGTCCGCGGTCGACCACATCGACGGCTGGCTGACGCGGAACGGGTTCGACCGATGACCGCCCGGACGGCGTCCGCCGACGGCGGCGCGCTCGCCGGCCTGCGCGTCCTGGAGGTCGGACACATCATCAGCGGGCCGTTCTGCGCCCACCTGTTCGCCGACCACGGCGCCGAGGTCATCAAGGTCGAACCCCCGGCCGGTGACGACATGCGCCGCTGGGGCGGGCTCTACAAGGGCGTGGGGCTGTACTGGCCCATCATCGGCCGCGGCAAGAAGTCGGTCACCCTCGACCTCCGCGAGGCCGAGGGTCAGGCCGCCTTCCGCGAACTGGCCCGTACGGCCGACGTGGTCATCGAGAACTTCCGCCCCGGCACCATGGAACGCTGGGGCCTCGGCCCCGAGGACCTGCAGGCCGGCAACCCGGACCTGGTCATGGTCCGCATCACCGGCTACGGCCAGACCGGCCCGCTGCGCGACCGCGCCGGATTCGGCTCCATCGCCGAGGCGATGAGCGGCTTCCGGCACCTCTCCGGCGAGCCGGACCGGCCGCCCGTGCGGGTCGGCATCTCCATCGGGGACGCTCTCGCCGGCACCCAGGGCTTCATCGGTGCCCTGCTCGCCCTGCTGTCGGGCCATCTGCGTCCGGGCCCCCGGGGCCAGGTCATCGACGTGGCCCTCTACGAGGCGACGTGGATGTACATGGAGTCGATCCTCCCCGAGTTCGTGAAGCTGGGGAAGGTGCGCGGCCCCTCCGGCCCCCTGCTGCCGGGCATCGCGCCCTCCAGCGTGTATCCCACCTCCGACGGACGGTGGATCGTCATGGGAGCCAACAAGGACACCGTGTTCAGCCGGCTCGCCGCCCTGATGGAACGCCCCGGGTGGGCCGCGCCGGACGGCCGGTACGCCACCCATCTGCGGCGCGGCGAGCACCAGTTGGAACTGGACGCCGAGATCGCGCGCTGGACGCGCGGGCAGAGCGTCGACGAACTCCTCGACGTGCTGGACCGGGCGGGAGTGCCCGCCGGCCGGATCTACACCGCGCCCGACATCCTCGGCGACCCGCACTACCGGGCACGGGAGATGGTCGTGGAAGTGCCCGATCCGTCCCTGGACGGCGAGAGCGTCCCGATGCCCGGTGTGGTTCCCAAACTGAGCCGGACACCGGGGGTCATCCGGCGCGGTGCGCCGCTGCTCGGTGAGCACAACGACGAGATCCTGGGCGTGCTGCGGACCACGTCCGCGGGCCGGAGGTGACCGTGGAGCGGGCACCCCTGGTCCTGCGCGGCACGGCCGGCAGGATCGTGGCCGATGTGCGGGCACCGGCCGTGCCCGGCACCGGGCGCGGCCTGGTGGTGCTGCTCCACGGAGGGGGCCAGACCCGGCACTCCTGGAGCCGCGCCGCCGAGACCCTGGCGGGCGACGGCTGGACGGCCGTCACCTACGACGCCCGCGGGCACGGCGAGAGCGACTGGTCCGCGGACCGGGACTACTCCATCGAGCACTACATCGACGACCTGGAGCGCGTCCTGGACCAGGTGGGCGGGGGCCGCCCCGCCTGCCTGGCCGGCGCGTCCCTCGGCGGCATGACCGCACTGATGGGACTGGCCCGGCGCCCGGACCTGACCGAGCGTCTGGTGCTGGTCGACATCACCCCGCGTCCGCACCCGGTCGGCATCGCCCGGATCAGACGGTTCATGACGGCCCACCTCGAGGGCTTCGGCAGTCTGGAGGAGGTCGCGGAGGCCGTCGCGGCGTACCGCTCGACCGAACGTCGTTCGGATACTGAGGGGCTGCACCGCAATGTGCGCCGCGGTGCGGACGGCCGGTGGCGGTGGCACTGGGACCCGGCCATCCTCCCGGAGGCCGACGGCGGCCCCCACCCGCTGGTCCGGCCGGACGACGCGGTCGCCGCCGCGAAGTCGGTCGGCGTGCCCACCCTGCTGGTCGCGGGCGGTGACAGCGACGTCGTCCGGGAGGACGAGGTGGGCGAGTTCCTGACGGTGATGCCCACGGCCCGCGCGGTCACGCTCGACGGCGCGGGACACATGGTCGTCGGCGACCGCAACGACGCCTTCGTCGAGGCCATCCGCGCCTTCCTCGACGATTGACCCCTTAACCCAAGGGTGTTAGATTAATGCCACGTAAGGCTCCTTGTGAGTGCCCTGCCGGCCTGACGCGAAAGAGGCTCCATGAAGTTCAACCTGATGTCGCTGGGTGACCTCGTCACCGACCCCGTGACCGGTGAGCGGAGCACCAACGCGCGCCGCTACAAGATGTTCCCGGAGATGGCCGTCCTCGCCGAGTCCGCCGGATTCAACGGCATCAACATGGGCGAGCACCACGGGATCGAGTACATCTACTCGGCACCGCCGGTCGTCCTCGCCGCCATCGCGGAGCGCACCACCACCCTGCGCCTCGGCACCGCCGTCACCCTGCTCGCCAACCTGGACGGTCTGCGCATCGCCGAGGACTACGCCACGGTCGACGTGCTGTCCGACGGCCGCGTCGACGTCGTGCACGGCCGGGGCAACTTCTTCGCCTCGACCTACACCCTCTTCGGCCAGAGCCTGGACGAGTCCGCGGCCCGCTTCAAGGAGAACGCGGAACTCGTCGACCAGCTCTGGACCGGTGAACCCCTGCACTGGTCCGGGCAGTTCAGGCCCTCCATCAACGGCGAGTCCCTGCAGCCGGCCCCGATCCAGGCGGCCCGCGACTGCATGTGGATCGGCGGCGGCAGTTCCCTGGAGTCCGTCGAACACGCCGCCCGCCTGGGCTGGAAGCTGATGCTTCCCAGCGCCTTCGGCGACCCGTCGTTCTTCACCAAGGTCGTGGACCACTACCTCGCCAAGTGGGAGGAGCACGGCCACGACTGGGAGCCGGAGATCGGTGCGGGCTGGCACGTCTGGGTCGGCCCCGACAGCAAGTCGGCGCGCGACCAGTGGGAACCGCGGTACGCCGCTTACCACGCCTGGATGAACGAGTTGCTCGCGCAGATCAACCCCGCCGTCCCGAAGCAGAACCAGCGTCCCTTCAACTTCGACTGGCTCACCACCAAGGGCCCGGCCATCGTCGGCAGTCCGGACGAGGTCGTCGACCGGATCTCCCGGCTGAGCGAGCAGCTCAAGGTCACCACGCACCTCGCCTACATGGACATGGGCGGCATGCCGGAGCCGGAGCTGTTCGACGCCATCGAGCTCTTCGGCAGCAAGGTGATCCCGCAGCTCGCGGGAGCCTGACCCGGCCCGGCGCCCCGGCCCCGACCTGACCGTCCCACTCAGGAGAAACCCATGCCCGAGCTGTCTCCTGCCGTCGTCGTCGACGCGGTGCGCACCCCCTCCGGCCGGGGCAAACCCGGCGGCGCCCTGTCCGGTGTGCACCCGGCCGACCTGCTGGCCACGACGCTGACGGCCCTGCTCGAACGCACCGGGGTCGACCCGGCGCGGATCGACGACGTGATCGCCGGCTGTGTCGGTCAGGCCGGGGACCAGGCCACCAACGTGGCCCGGACCGCCCTGCTCACCGCCGGCTACCCGGAGTCCGTGCCGGCCACCACTGTCGACCGCCAGTGCGGATCCGCCCAGCAGGCACTGCACTTCGCCGCCCAGGGCGTGATGAGCGGTGCCTACGACGTGGTGGTCGCCGGCGGGGTGGAGTCCATGAGCAGGGTGCCGCTCGGGTTCCCGGGGCGCGAGGGCAAGCCGTTCGCGCCCCTGGCGGGCCGTTACCCCGAGGGACTGGTCGGCCAGGGTGTCTCCGCCGAGATCATCGCGGGGCGCTGGAAGCTCGGCCGGCTGGAGCTGGACGAGTTCGCCGCACGCTCCCACGAGCTGGCCGCCGCCCGCGCCGCCGCGGGCGACTTCGCCCGGGAGATCGTGCCGGTCGGCGGCGTCACCGCCGACGAGACCATCCGCCCCGGTACCACCGCCGAACAACTGGGGGGCCTGCGGCCGTCGTTCAGGGACGACGGGCTCGCGGAGCGCTTCCCGGAGATCGGCTGGCACATCACGCCCGGCAACTCCTCGCCCCTTACCGACGGGGCCTCCGCGGCCCTGGTGACGAGCGAGGCGAAGGCCGCCGAACTGGGCCTCACGCCGCGGGCCAGGCTCACCGGATTCGCGGTGACCGGCAGCGACCCGCTGCTGATGCTCACCGGCGTCATCCCCGCCACCCAGCGCCTGCTCGACCGTACCGGCCTGACGATCGACGACATCGATGCCTTCGAGGTCAACGAGGCGTTCGCACCCGTCCCCCTGGTCTGGGCCCGCGAACTCGGCGTGGACCTCGCGAAGGTCAACCCGCGGGGCGGAGCCATCGCCCTCGGCCACCCCATGGGCGCCTCCGGCACCCGCATCCTCGCCACCCTGATCAGCCATCTGGAGGCCACCGGCGGACGACGCGGTGTGATCACCATGTGCGAAGGCGGGGGCATGGCCAACGCGACCCTGGTCGAGCTGGTCCGATGACGGCCCCGGGCGAGACACCCAGGACCGGTGTCGCACAGTTCTCCCTGACCGGCAGGGTCGCCGTCGTCACCGGCGCGAGCTCCGGCCTCGGCGCGGGTTTCGCCCGCGCGCTGGCCGCGGCCGGCGCGGACGTGGTCCTCGCCGCCCGCCGGGTGGACCGCCTGCGGGACATCGCCCGGGAGGTCGAGAAGCACGGGGTGCGGGCACTGCCGGTGCGCTGCGACGTGGTCTCCCCGGAGGACTGCGCCGAGGTCGTCGACCGGGCCGTCACCGAACTCGGCGCGGTCGACGTGCTGGTGAACAACGCCGGGATCGGCACGGCCGTCCCGGCCCTGCGCGAGACACCGGAGGAGTTCCGCCGCGTCATCGACGTGAACCTCATGGGCGCCTACTGGATGGCCCAGTCCTGCGCCCGGGTCATGCGGCCCGGGTCGAGCATCATCAACGTCGCGAGCGCGCTCGCGCTGGTCAAGCCCTTCGCCCCGCAGGCGGCCTATGTCTCCAGCAAGGCCGGCCTGGTCGGCCTCACCCGCGACCTCGCCCAGCAGTGGTCGGGCCGCAAGGGCATCCGGGTCAACGCGATCGCCCCGGGCTACTTCGCCACGGACCTGACCGACCCGATCCCGCGTCCGGCGCTCAACGACTTCCTGGAGCACCACACCACGCTGCGGCGGCTGGGCGAGCCGCACGAACTCGACGGCGTCGTGGTGTTCCTCGCAAGCGACGCGTCGACGTACGTCACCGGTATCACGCTGCCCGTCGACGGCGGCATGTCCGGCCACTAGGCCGCGTAAGACCCTGGAGCGCTGTTCATGAGTACTTCCCTGCAGGACCGCATGTGGGACTTCATGCGCGAGGAGGTCTTCCCGGCCGAGAAGGTCTGGGCGGCCCACCTGCGCGAGCACGGCGAGCACAGCTACCCGCCCGTGATGGAGAAGTTGAAGGCGTCCGCCCGCGAGCGGGGGCTGTGGAACCTCTTCCTGCCCTCGCTCTCCGGCCTGTCGAACGCCGAGTACGCCCCGATCGCGGAGATCACTGGCTGGTCCCCGGTCATCGCGCCCGAGGCGATCAACTGCCAGGCACCCGACACCGGCAACATGGAGACGTTCGCCCTCTTCGGCACGGACGAGCAGAAGAAGAAATGGCTCGCCCCCCTCCTCGCCGGAGAGATCCGCTCGGCCTTCGCGATGACCGAGCCCGACGTGGCCTCCTCCGACGCCACCAACATCTCCACCACGATCCGGCGGGACGGCGACTCCTACGTCGTCACCGGACGCAAGTGGTGGATCACCGGCTCCGCGGACGAGCGCTGCCGGATCTTCATCGTGATGGGCAAGACCGACCCGGACGCGCCCACCCACCGGCAGCAGTCCATGGTGCTGGTGGAGCGGGACACGCCCGGACTCACCATCGAGCGGCACCTGCCGATCTTCGGCTACCAGGACCAGCACGGCCACTCAGAGCTGGTCTTCGACGAGGTACGGGTGCCGGCTTCGAACCTCCTCGCGTCCGAGGGCGACGGATTCACCATCGCCCAGGCCCGGCTCGGCCCCGGCCGCATCCACCACGCCATGCGCGCGCTCGGCATGGCCGAACGGGCCCTGGCCCTGATGGTCCGGCGCGCCGGGGAACGGGTGGCGTTCGGCCGGCGGCTGTCCGACAACCCCGTCGTCCAGGAGCTCATCGCCGACTCCCGCATGGACATCGACCAGGCCCGTCTGCTGGTGCAGCACACCGCCGGACTCATCGACCGGGACGGGGCGAAGGCGGCCCGCGGGGAGATCTCCCAGATCAAGGTGGTCGCCCCGGCCGTCGCCACCCGGGTGATCGACCGCGCCATCGAGGTGTTCGGGGGCGCCGGCGTGAGCGACGACCTGCCGCTCGCCTATTTCTACGCCTGGGCGCGGGTGCTGCGGATCGTCGACGGGCCCGACGCCGTGCACAGGCGCACCGTCGCCCGGCAGGAACTGCGCCGGGAGCGACCGTACGTGGGCTGAGCCGACGAATGACCGGGAGAGACCGATGACCCACAGCACCACCCCCACCCCGACCCCGCCGGACGCCTACCCCGGCGCGGCGGTCCGGACGGACGGAAACGGGACGGCGGACGAACCGGCGGTCCTGGAATCGCTCGAGCGCCGCGTCCGGTGGCTCGCGACGGCGATGATCGACCATGCCAACCGCGGCCGCCCCAACCGCTCCGGGCTCAAGGTCGGCGGCCACCAGGCCTCCAGCGCCTCGATGGCCGGCATCATGACGGCACTCTGGTTCGGCCGCCTGACCGCCGAGGACCGGGTGTCGGTCAAGCCGCACGCCTCGCCGGTCCTGCACGCCGTCAACTACCTGCTGGGCCGGCTCGACCGGTCCTACCTCACCCGCCTGCGGGAATACGGCGGACTGCAGAGCTACCCGAGCCGCACCAAGGACCCCGACCCGGTCGACTACTCGACCGGCTCGGTCGGCATCGGGGCGACCGCGCCGATCTGGGGCGCGGTGGCCGGCCGCTACGTCGACGACCGCACCGGCACCCGGCGCGGCGGACGGCAGTACTCGCTCGTCGGCGACGCCGAACTGGACGAGGGCGCGGTCTGGGAGGCCGTCCTCGACCCCGCCACCGCCGACCTCGGCGAGGTCGTCTGGATCGTGGACCTCAACCGGCAGTCCCTGGACCGCGTGGTGCCCGACATCGCCGCCGGCCGGCTGCGGCAGATGTTCGACGCGGCCGGGTGGCAGGTCCTGACCGTGAAGTACGGACGCAGACTGCGGGCCCTCATCGACCGGCCGGGCGGCGACGCCCTGGAACGCCGGATCGACGAGATGCCCAACCCGGAGTACCAGCGACTGCTGCGCTGCGACGCCGCCGAACTGCGCCGCCGCCTGCCCGGCATCGGATCCGACGCCGCCGCGGTCGCCGCCGTGATCGCGGACGTCGACGACACCACCCTGGTCGAGGCCGTCCGCGACCTGGGCGGTCACGACCTGCCCGCACTCCTCGACGCCTTCGACCGGATCGACGACACGCGCCCTACCGTGATCTTCGCCTACACGGTCAAGGGCTACGGGCTGGCCAGCGCGGGACACCCGCAGAACCACGCGAACCTGCTCGCCCCCGAGCAGCTGCACGACCTCGCCGTGCGCACCGGGGCCGACCCGGCCGACCCGTGGGCCGCCTTCCCCGCGGACAGCGCCGAGGCCCGGCACTGCGCCGCGGTCGCGGCCCGGCTGACCCGCACGCCGCCGGAGCCCACCGCGCCCCCTGCCGTACCGGCGGACCTGGGACGCACCCCGAACGGCCGCGCGTCGACCCAGCAGGCGCTCGGACGCACCTTGCTCGACCTGACCCGGTCCGCGCCGGAGGTGGCGGCCCGCGTGGTCACGGTGGCCCCCGACGTCGCCTCCAGCACCAACCTCGGCGGATGGCTCAACAAGGCCGGCCCCTGGTCCAGCACGGCCAAGCAGGACTGGTTCGCCGACGACGCCGAAACGCTGCTGCGCTGGGCCGAACGGCCCACCGGCCAGCACATCGAACTCGGCATCGCCGAGGTCAACCTGGTCGGTCTGCTGGGCGAACTCGGTGCCACCTGGAGCCGGTGGGGACACCCGCTGTTCCCGATCGGCGTGGTGTACGACCCCTTCGTCGGC
Organism: Streptomyces sp. P9-A2; assembly: GCF_036634175.1. Lineage (NCBI taxonomy): Bacteria > Bacillati > Actinomycetota > Actinomycetes > Kitasatosporales > Streptomycetaceae > Streptomyces > Streptomyces sp. P9-A2. Next base: position 35,426 of record NZ_JAZIFX010000001.1, on the reverse strand, counting down.
CGGGCCCTGGAGCCCTGGTCGTTCGGGATGTACGCGGGCGGACAGTCGATCCTGGTCGGCACCCCGTCGGGCGTCACCCTGGGACCCGAGGGCGGCGCCCACCAGTCGATCACCACGCCCTCGATCGGCCTGGAACAGCCAGGCTGCGTCGCCTTCGAGCCGGCCTTCGCCCTGGAGGCCGAGTGGTGCCTGCTCGACGGCCTGTCCCGGCTGGGCCGCGAGGGCGGCAGCTCGACGTACCTGCGGCTGTCCACCCGCCCCGTCGACCAGGCGCTGGCGCGGATACCGCAGGAGGCCGCCGCCCGGGAACGGCGCCGCCGCCAGGTGGTGGCCGGCGGCTACCGGCTGCGCATCGAGCCCGGCGCCCGGGTCGCGATCGTCGCCATGGGCGCGATGGTGACCGAGGCGGTCACGGCGGCCGAGCGTCTCGCGGCCGCCGGCCACCCCGTGGACGTCGTGGTGGCCACCAGCCCGGACCGGCTGATGCGGGCCCAGCGGGCCCGCGACGGACTGGAACCGGGGGACAGCTGGATCCTCGACCAGCTGTTCCCGCAACGTCGGCCGCAGGCCCTGGTGACCGTCCTCGACGGCCATCCGCACACCCTGGCCTTCCTGGCCGCCCACACCGGCGGACTCGGCATCCGCCCACTCGGGGTGACGAGGTTCGGCGAGTCCGGCGACCTGCCGGACCTGTACGCAGCACACGGCATCGATGCCGATCACATCGTCCGCGCGGCCCTCGATCTGATCGACCGGCCCGACTGACGGGAGGAACACGCGCATGACGAACCATGAAATGCCGCCGCTGGAACGGCTTCTGGCGATCGAGGAGTGCAGACGGCTGATGGTGGAGTACGGCCGTCGGCTCGACCACGGCCGCGGCGCGTCGGCTGCCGACCTCTTCACCGAGGACGGCGCCTGGCGCTCCCCGGCGATCGACGCCGTCGGGCGGGAGGAACTGCGTGCCTTCTTCGCCCGGCGGGACGCACTGACCGACCGGGTGACCCGCCACGTCGTCACCAACATCGCCGTCGACGTGCTGGACGCCGACCACGCCCGCGGCGTGTCCGTCGCCGTCGAACTCCGGGACGACCAGGGTCCCGACGGCCTCGCGGTCGACACCCGTCCGGCCATCGCCGGCGACTACGAGGACGAGTTCGTACGCGTCGACGGCCGGTGGCTGTTCCGCGAGCGCCGCGTCGTCGTGGCGTTCAAACGTGAGACGGAGGCGTTCATGCGGCCCCTCCCGACCGCAGGACAGCAGTGACACCCCCGCCCGCCCCGACACGGTCCGTACCGGAGGAACCATGAGCCGTGCGTACGTCAGCGACATCCTGCCCGCGCCGGTCGACACCGTCTGGGCGGTACTGGGCCGCTTCGAGGACATCGCGGACTTCGTCGAGAAACTGTCCGAGGGCGGGCTGGAAGGCGAGGGGGGACCGGCCGTCGGTTCCGTACGCCGTCTCGTGCTGCGCGACGGGGGCCGGGTGGTCCGCGAGCGGCTGGTGGCCATGGACGCCGACGACCGGTCGTACTCCTACGGCTTCCCCCCGGGGGAGAACCCGTTCCCGGTGCGCAGCTACCGGGCGACCATCCGGGTCCGCCCGGTGACGCGCACGAACGGGACGTTCGTCGAGTGGTACGGCGACTTCGACTGCGACGCCGGCGTCGAGGCCGAGATGCACGAGGCCTTCGCGAGCCGGTACTCGGCGTTCCTGGGGAACCTCCGCGACCACCTCGGCCTGACGCCGGCAACACAGGAGTAGGGGCTCACCGGCGGACCGTTCCGGAGGACGGCGACGGCACCGTGCGTGCCGCCGCGCCTTTGGAACGGTCCGCCGGACGGCCCTCAGTTCTGGGCCCGCCCCCGCTCGATGAGCGCGTCCGCCCGGGCGGCGACGCCCTCCGGACGGAACATGCGCTCCGCCCAGGCCAGTGAGCGGGAGCTCTCGCGCCGCGCCGCCTCCGCGAGCGTGGAGGCGGCGTTGTCGCGGTAGAGCGCCAGGTACTCGGCGGCGATCTCCGGGTCGAGCTCGGCGATCTGCCGTGCCGCCTCCCGGGCGGTGGCGAGCAGGTCCTCGCCCTCCACCACCCGGTTGACCAGCCCCCAGGTGAGCGCCTCCTCAGCGCCGATCAGACGCCCGGTGAGGCTCATCTCCCGGGCCCGGCGCACGCCGACGGCCTGCGGGAGCAGGTAGGACAGGCCCCAGCCGGGCAGCACGCCGACCCGGGCGTGGGTGTCACCGAAGCGGGCCGCCTCCGAGGCGATGACGAAGTCGCAGTGCAGCACGATCTCCAGACCGCCGGTGACCGCCGGACCGTTCACCGCGGCGATGACCGGTTTGGCCGGACGGTGCCAGGGCGCGTTGTCGCCGGCCGAGGGGCCCGCCGAGCGCATGTTGTCCCCGGTCTCGCCCAGTTCGCGCAGGTCGAGTCCGGCGCAGAAGGCCTGCCCCGCACCGGTCAGCACCACCGCGCGCACCCGCGCGTCGTCGGTGAGCCGGGCCATGGCGGCGCTCAGCTCCCGGATCAGCCGGGAGGTCAGCGCGTTGCGCCGCAGCGGGCGGTTGAGCGTGACCGTGGCGACTGCCCCGTCGTGCTCGACGAGGACACAGGCAGAGGGGTTCGTGGAGGACACACCGGACTCCTAACGGCAATGGGCTTTCGGCCCTCGGAGTGACGGGTGTCACACGGTCACACCAGAGCCAATCACTGTTAGATTAGCGCGGTCCGATCATCGAGGAGGATCCGTGACCGACGACCGCAGGCAGCGACACCTCGTGGACCTCGACAACCGCAGGCCGGAACTGGCCGACGAACTGTTCGGGACACTCGCGGACATGCAGGCACGGTGTCCTGTGGCCTGGAGCGAGGCGTCCGGCGGCTTCTGGGCACTGCTCAAGCACGCCGACATCGTGACCGCCTCGACGGACTGGGAGACGTTCACCGTCACCGAGGGCATCATGATCCCGCCGACCGGCAAGTCCATGCCGGTGATCCCGGCGGAACTCGACCCGCCCCGCCACGGCGCCTTCCGCAAACTGGTCCTTCCGCACTTCACACCCAAGGCGCTCGGCCCCTGGGAGGCCGACATCCGCCGGATCGTCGCGGACGGCTTCGCCCCGCTCGCCGAGCGGGGCCGCGCCGACCTGGTCACCGAGTTCGCCCGCCCCGTGCCGGTCCTGGTGATCTGCCGGATTCTCGGCATCCGGTCGGACTGGGAGCGCGTCCACTCCCTCGGTGAGGAGTTCATGGAGGCGTTCGCCGACACCGGCCACCCCGAACGGGGCAGGGCCGCGGCCCAGCGGCTCGAGGCGTTCCTGGCGGAGGAGATCGCGGCCCGGCGCGGCAGGCCGGCCGAGGACCTGCTCGGGCAACTGGTCAACGCCGAGATCGAGGGCGAGACCGTCTCGGACGTCGAGGCGCTCGGCCTGGTCCAGCTCCTGGTCGTCGCCGGCCACGGCACCACGGTCGACGGCATCGGGACGATGATCTACCGCCTCATCACCGAACCGGGTGTGCGCGACCGGCTGCTCGCCGACCGCTCCCTGGTGCCGAAGATGATCGAGGAGTGCCTGCGGCTGCACCCGCCGGTGTGGAACATGGCCCGCACCGTACGGCGCGAAACCACCCTGGGCGACGCCGAACTGTGCCCCGGCGAGAAGGTGATGCTGGCCTTCGGGGCGGCCAACCACGACCCCGACAAGTTCGACGACCCCTTCGCCTTCGACCTCGACCGCCCCGGCCTGACCCAGCACCTCACCTTCGGCAGCGGCCGGCACCGGTGCCTGGGGGAGGGCCTGGCCCGACTGGAGCTGCGGACGGTCCTGGAGTACCTCCTGGACGAGCTTCCGGCCCTCGAACCCGACGGCCCCGTGGTCTGGGGCGGCCACACCAACTCCCACGGGCTGCGCAGCCTTCCGGTGCGCTTCGCGGCCGGCGCCGAGCCCGCGGCCGTACGGATACAGGAGGACGGCGATGTCTGAGACGGGGGAGCGGCTGACGGGTTTCGGTTTCGCGACCACCACCGACGAGGTCGTCCACGGCGTCGACCTCACCGGCCGCACGGCGATCGTGACCGGTGCCACCTCGGGCCTCGGCGTCGAGACCGCGCGCGCCCTCGCCGTGACGGGGGCCCGGGTCGTCCTCGCCGCCCGCCGCACCGGCGCCGCGGCCCGGATCGCCGCGGAACTGACGGAGCGCACCGGCAACGATCTGATCGAGGCCCGCGAGCTGGACCTCGCCGATCCGCGCTCGGTGCGCCGGTTCACCGACGCGTGGACCGGACCGGTGCACGTGCTCGTCAACAACGCCGGGATCATGGCGCTGCCCGAGCTGGAGCGCACGCCGTACGGCTGGGAGCAGCAGTTCGCCACCAACTTCCTCGGTCACTTCGCGCTGGTGCACGGCCTGGAACGGCCGCTGGCCGAGGCGTCGGGCGCCCGCGTGGTGTGTCTCAGCTCCGCCGCGCACCTGCGCTCGCCGGTCGTCTTCGACGACCTGCACTTCCGCTTCCGCCCCTACGACCCGTGGCTGGCGTACGCGCAGTCGAAGACCGCCGACGTGCTGCTCGCCGTCGGGATCACGCGTCGCTGGGGCGACCGGGGCGTGCGGGCCAACGCCGCTCACCCCGGCATCGTCCACACCGAACTGCAGCGGCACATCCGGTGGGACACGGAGGGGTTGCCCATGAAGTCCGTCGAGCAGGGCGCCGCGACGTCGGTCCTGCTCGCCACCGCGCCCGGACTCGCGCATGCGGGAGCCGGGTACTACCAGGACTGCCGGCCGGCCGCGGTCGTCACGGAACGCCGCCCGGACCACTCGGGGGGAGTGGCCCCCTATGCCCTGGACCCGGCTGCCGCCGAGCGGCTCTGGGAGACCGCGACGGCCGCACTGGCCCCCTGATGTCCGCTGATCACCCGTCCCCATGACGACGGGTGATCCTTTCTCACAATAATCCAACAACGTTTGATACGGTGGGGCGCCCACGCACACGCCCACCCCTCGAGGAGAGGAGCCGCCATGCAGGTGCGCGTCACCGCCGAGGGGATCGACATCCTCGACCCCGCCCTGCTGACCGCGCTGTCGGTCGTCACCGAACTCGATGCCCGTACCGCGGCACGGGCGCTGGCGGCCGACGGCCTGGCCCGCGCCACCGACGAACGGGACCCCGCACACGTGTGGCTCGACGTCGCCGAACTCGGGCGCCGCGCCCACCCGTCCGGCGAAGACCAGTGGCGCACCCGCTACGACGAGATGATCGCGTACGCCGCGGGCAAGGGCTGGGCCGACGACACCCGCTCGGTGGTCCGAGCCCACCTGGAGGCACCCCGATGAGCACACGAGTGACCGAACTGGACCGGGTGGTGATCCGGTTCGCCGGCGACTCCGGCGACGGCATGCAACTGGTGGGGGACCGGTTCACCCAGGACGCGGCCGTCTTCGGCAACGACCTGTCCACGCTGCCGAACTTCCCGGCCGAGATCCGCGCACCGCAGGGCACCATCCCGGGCGTGAGCAGCTTCCAGCTGCACTTCGCCGACCACGACATCCTGACTCCCGGCGACCGGCCCGACGTCCTGGTGGCGATGAACCCGGCGGCGCTCCAGGCCAACGTCGGGGACCTGCGGCCGGGAGCGACGGTGATCGTCGACACGCACGACTTCACGGCACGGAACCTGGCCAAGGCCGGGTACTCCGCCAGTCCGTTGGAGGACGACTCGCTGGCCGACCTCGCCGTCCACGCACTCGACCTGACCGGGATGACCGTGGCTGCGGTCAAGGAGTTCGGGCTCTCCCGCAAGGACGCGGCCCGTGCCAAGAACATGTTCGCGCTGGGCCTGCTGTCCTGGCTGTACGGCCGCGAGGTGGACGGTACGGTCGCCTATCTCGGCAGCAAGTTCGCCAAGAAACCCGCGATCCGCGACGCCAACGTCACCGCGCTGCGCGCGGGCTGGAACTTCGGCGAGACCACCGAGACGTTCGCCGTCTCCTACCGGGTCAAACCCGCTGCCGTGGCCCCCGGCCGCTACCGCAACATCACCGGCAACACCGCTCTGTCCTACGGTTTGGTGGCCGCCGGACGCCTCTCGGGACTCCCGGTTTTCCTCGGGGCCTACCCGATCACGCCGGCCTCCGACATCCTCCACGAACTGAGCAGGCACAAGAACTTCGACGTCACCGCCTTCCAGGCAGAGGACGAGATCGCCGCCATCGGCGCGGCCCTGGGAGCGTCCTACGCCGGCCATCTCGGCGTCACCACGACGTCCGGGCCGGGCGTGGCGCTCAAGGCCGAGACCATCGGCCTCGCGGTGATGCTCGAGGTGCCACTGGTGATCGTCGACGTCCAGCGCGGCGGACCGTCGACCGGCCTGCCGACCAAGACCGAGCAGGCGGACCTGCTGCAGGCGATGTACGGACGCAACGGCGAGGCACCGCTGCCGGTGGTGGCGGCCCAGTCCCCGGCCGACTGCTTCGACGCCGCCGTCGAAGCGGCACGCATCGCCGTCACCCACCGCACCCCCGTGATACTGCTCTCCGACGGCTACCTCGCCAACGGCTCCGAGCCGTGGCGACTCCCCGACGTGGCGTCGATACCCCGCATCGAGCCGTGCTTCGCGACCACACCGGCCGAGGGCCGGCGCTTCCTGCCCTATACCCGCGACCCCGAGACCCTGGCCCGGCCCTGGGCACCGCCCGGCGTCGCCGGCCTGGAGCACCGTATCGGCGGCATCGAGAAGAAGGACGGCACCGGGGACATCTCCTACGACCCCGACAACCACGACCTCATGGTCCGCACCCGGCAGGCCAAGGTCGACGCGGTGGCCCGGTCGATCCCCGCCCTCGCCGTGGACGACCCGGACGGCCGGGCCCGCGTGCTGGTCATCGGCTGGGGCTCGACGTACGGCCCGATCGGCGCCGCCGTACGCCGGGTGCGCCGCCGCGGCCTCGACATCGCCCAGGTGCACCTTCGCCACCTCAACCCGTTCCCGGCGGACCTGGGGGACGTCCTGGCGGCCTACGACCGCGTGGTGTGCCCGGAGATGAACCTGGGCCAGCTCGCCACCCTGCTGCGCGACCGCTATCTGGTCGACGTACACCGCCTCACCACCGTGCGCGGCATGCCGTTCGGCGCAGAGCAGCTCGAGCACGAGCTGCTGTCCCATCTCACCGAGATCTCGCAGGAGGCCTCATGACGGTCACCGACCTCCCTGTCCCCGTGGCCGGGGACGGGCACAGCGGCACGGCACTGGTGCCCGCTGCCGACGGCCCCCAGACCGGCAAGGACTTCACCAGCGACCAGGAGGTCCGCTGGTGCCCCGGCTGCGGCGACTACGTGGTGCTCAAGGCAGTCCAGGATTTCCTGCCCAGTCTGGGCCTGCGCCGCGAGAACATCGTCTTCGTCTCCGGCATCGGCTGCTCCTCGAGGTTCCCCTACTACCTCGACACCTACGGGATGCACTCCATCCACGGCCGCGCTCCCGCCATCGCCACCGGCATCGCCACCGCCCGCGAGGACCTCTCGGTGTGGGTCGTCACCGGCGACGGCGACGCCCTGTCCATCGGCGGCAACCACCTCATCCACGCCCTGCGCCGCAACGTCAACATGACGATCCTGCTGTTCAACAACCGCATCTACGGGCTCACCAAGGGCCAGTACTCGCCCACCAGCGAAACCGGCAAGATCACCAAGTCCACTCCGGCGGGTTCGGTCGACCATCCCTTCAACCCGGTCTCCCTCGCCCTGGGGGCCGAGGGCACCTTCGTGGCGCGCACCGTCGACTCCGACCGCAAACACCTCACCTCGGTGCTGTCGGCCGCGGCCGCCCATCGCGGCACCTCGCTCGTGGAGATCTACCAGAACTGCCCGATCTTCAACGACGGTGCCTACGACGCCCTGAAGGACCGCGACTCCGCCGCCGACGCGATCATCCCGCTCGTCCACGGCGAACCGGTTCGCTTCGGCGTACCCGCCGAGGACGGGCAGGGACGGCTCGGTGTCTTCCGCCGGCCCACCGGCGAGGTGCACGTCGACCACGTCACGCCCGCGAACGCGGGACAGGTCGTGGTCCACGACGCGCACGCCGAGGACCCGACCGTGGCGTTCGCGCTCTCGCGACTGACCGCCACGGGCGAGATGACCCGCGCCCCGATCGGAATCCTCCGTCAGGTGCAGCGCCCGACGTACGACGACCAGGCCCGTGCCCAGGGGAGAGCCGACCGTGAGCAAAGAGGCGACGGCGACCTCCAGGCCCTCATCGAGGGCCCCGACACCTGGGAGGTGCCGTGATCTGTCACCCACTCACCAAGGCGTCCCGGTGACGCCGTAGCGGGCACGCGAGGCCCCCGCGGGCCGACCTGGAGGGTCGGCCCGCGGGGGCCTCGCGTACGCGCCGGATCAGAGGATGCGGCCGGACGGGGCCATGTCCGACCCGGCCGGTGCCGTGTCGCGCGCGGAGCTCTCGATCAGCCGCCCGCGGGGGTCGGGGATGAAGAGGGCCGTGATACTGCCGAGCGCGAGCGCCACGCCCAGCATCGCGAAGCCCAGGGTGTAGGCCGACTCCGGTGGATGTCCTGTCGCCGAGACCCGGGTCGTCACGATGGCGCCCATGACCGCCGCCCCGAGTGAACCGCCGATCGTGCGGATGTTGGCGTTCATCCCGCTTGCCACGCCGGTCTGTTCGGGAGGGACGGCACTGACCACCACGCCCGCGACGGTGGCGAACACGAGCCCGAGGCCGACCCCGAGGAACGTGGCCGCGACGCACGTCTGCCACGGGGTGGCATGGAAGCCGGCCAGACCGAGAAACGACAGGGAGCCCAGGGCGGACCCGGAGACGGTCACCGCCCGGGACCCGAAGCGCCGGACGAGCGGGGAGGTCGCGAAGCCCACGACGAACATGGCCAGGGCGGAAGGGAGCATGAGGCGCCCCGACTCCGAGATCGTGCTCCCGAACCCGTAGCCCGCCTCGGGCGGGGTCTGCATGAGCTGGGGAAGGAACGCGAAACCCGCGAACATCCCGAACCCGAGCAGGGCCGACACGCAGTTGGACGACCACACACCGCGTCGCCGCATCATCGCCATGTCGATCATCGGCACCGGAACGCGTGTCTCGGTCCAGATCCAGCCGGCCCCTGCCAGCACCGAGAGCGCCACCAGCCCGAGGATGCCGGGCGTGACCCAGCCCCGGACGTTGCCCTCACTCAGCGCGACCAGGAGGGCCACGAGTGCCACGGACAGCAGGAGCGCCGGGAACAGGGGCAGACCCCGGGGGCCGCGCACCGGGGAGTCGGGGATCACGACGCGAGCCGCGATCGCCGCGATCGCCGTCGTGATCGTCGGCAGCCAGAACAGCCAGGGATATCCGAGCGCATCGATGACGGGCCCGGCGGCGATGATGCCCGCACCGTAGCCGAGCGCGCCGATGGCGGCGAGCACGCTCACCGCCCGGGAGACCCGCGCCTCGCCGTACAGGTCGCGGATGATCCCGAAGGCCAGCGGCATGACTCCGCCGCCGGCACCCTGGATCACCCGGGCCGCGATGAGCCATCCGACGGACGGTGCGAGCGCCGCGAGTGCGGACCCGACGGTCAGCGCGGCCAGGGTCACCACCAGCATGCGGCGCTTGCCCACCATGTCACCCACGCGTCCGAGCACCGGAGTCAGGATCGAGGCGGAGAGCAGGTAGGCCGTGAGGACCCAGACGACCGTCCGCTGATCGGTGTGGAACGTGTGCTCGATGTGGGTGAGCACGGGGACCAGGAGGGACTGCAGCGACGAGAACGCCGCGGCCGAGAGGGTGAGGACCAGGAACGACATGCGTCGGCGTCCGCGTCCGGTGTCCGTCACGTACTGGCCTCCCCGCCTGGGATGCGCGACCGGACGGTCCGGCCGCCTCATGCTACGCTAAACCAAACATCAATAGGTATAATCGGCCGTCCGTGGAAGGGCCGATCACGTCACACCCGGCCGGCCCTGGCCGCCGCATCTTCCGGGGTGGCCGAGGCCGGCTGCGACCGTCAGGAGGAGCATCCGTGAAGACCGAGCCACCTGCGCAGGCGAGTCGGGCGACGACCGATCTGAGCCGTGACGAACTGGACGCGGTCGCCCGCCACATGGCGGAAGCCGACACGACTCCCACGGGTCCGCTCGAGGCGGTCCTGATCACCGGCGGGCGGTCCAACCTGACGTATGTGCTGAGCGACGGGACGTCACGCTGGGTCCTGCGCATGCCGCCGCGCGCGGGTCGTACGCCCTCCGCACACGACGTGGCACGCGAGTTCCGGGTGACGTCCGGTCTGCGGGGGAGCGGTGTACCCGTCGCGCGGCCGGTCGTCCTCTGCGAGGACGAGTCGGTCCTCGGCGGCGCCTTCACGGTCGTGGACTACGTGGACGGCCGCAGCGTGCAGTCACGCGACGACCTGGCCGCCCTCGACGAACCCCAACTGGCCCATGTCATGTCCTCGTTGACTCAGACCTTGGCGGCGCTGCACCGTGTGGACCATGTGGCTGTCGGACTCGAACGCTTCGGCCGGCCCGACGCGTACGCGCAGCGGCAACTGCGCCGGTGGCGAGGTCAGTGGGAGCTGGTCGCCCCCGAGGACGACGACGTCCGCGCCGGGGCGGCGGAACTCGGGCGGCGACTGGAGGCAGCGGTCCCGGAACAGCGGTTCACCGGGATCGTGCACGGCGACTTCCGCATCGACAACACCATCCTGGGGCACGGCAATCCCCCCGAGGTGACAGCCGTCGTCGACTGGGAGCTGTCGACGATCGGCGACCCCGTGGCGGACGTGGCCATGATGTGCGCCTACCGGGACGAGGCCCTCGACCTCATCCTCGGCGCACCGAGTGCCTGGACGAGCGACCGGCTGCCCGACGCACCCTCACTGGCGGCGTCCTACGAGGCGGCGGGCGGCGTACCGCTCGACCACTGGGACTTCCACCTGGCCCTCGCCTACTACAAGATCGGTACGATCGCGGCCGGCATCGAACACCGGCGCAGGGCCGGCGTCGGATCGGGGCCGGGTTTCGCCACCGCCGGACGCGCGGTGCCCCGCCTGATGGCGGCCGGCCTCGCCGTGGGATCCCTCCGCACCTAGGGCCTCTCGTGTGGATCGGGCCGGGCTCGCGGGGTTCGGTGCCGCACCTCGCCGCGTTGTCGTCGGTCCCCAGGGCTCCTTCCCCGAGCTCTCGGCTTCTCCCCCGGCTACCGATGGGAGGTGCCCCCAGAGCAGGGGCGACCCCATGTGGCTCCCTCTTCCGCCTTGCGATGCCCCCCACTGCCTGAAGGGTGTGGGCGGTGCCCCCCAGCACCGGACCCCGCTCCCCGATCTGGCCCGATCCAAACGAAAGACTCCAGCCCCCGCGAGGTGCTGCGGGCACGAACGCAGCCGGCTCCGGCTGTCCCCCGTCGGACAGCCGGAGCCGGCAGCGTTCGTGCCCTGGGCCGGGGTGTCAGCGAGGTGGCATCCGGATGCCACCGTCCACCCGGACGGTCTCGGCATTGAGGTAGTCGTTCCTGAGGAACTCCATTACCACGGCGGCGAGTTCATCCGGCAGGCCGAGGCGCTTGGGGAAGAGCACGTGCGATCCCAACTGCTCCTTGAAGGCCTCCGCGTCCGGGCCTTCGCCGTAGATGGGCGTGTCGATCAGACCAGGGGCGACGGTGTTCAGGCGGATTCCCGCGGCCGACAGGTCGCGCGCCACCGGGAGCGTCAGGCCGACCACACCTCCCTTCGAGGCGGCATAGGCGGCCTGGCCGATCTGGCCGTCGAAGGCCGCGATACTGGCCATGTTGACGATCGCCCCGCGCTGCCCATTGGCGTCCGGCTCGTTGGTGCTCATGGCGGTGGCCGCCTGGCGCACGACGTCGAACGTGCCGATCAGGTTGATCGCGATGATCCGGGCGAATGCCCCGAGGTCGTGCGCCGATTCGAGGCTGCCGTCGCGGCCGATGGTCCGCTGGGCTCCGCCGACTCCGGCGGAGTTGACCACGGCCCGCAGCGGCGCCATCGAAGTCGCCGCCGCGACAGCGTCGCGGATCTGACCCGTCTCGGTCACGTCCACCGGGGCGAATACGCCTCCGATCTCCGCGGCGAGTTTCCGACCCTTGTCCTCCTGTACGTCGGCGACGACGACATGGGCCCCTTCCGCCGCGAGACGGCGTGCGACCGCGGCGCCGATTCCGGACGCCGCTCCCGTGACCAGAGCGCTGGCTCCCGTGATGTTCACGTTTCTCTCTCTTCCTGACGATGACGGGGAACATGGGGACGGACGTCGGGCCGACTGCGAGCAAGAACGCCGACTTTCACCGGCCACGCCAGACAGGGAGGCGTTTCTCCGCGAAGGCGCGTGCTCCCTCGGCGGCGTCCTCGGAAGCGAAGACCTCGTCGATGAACGGCTGCTGGCGCTTCCAACCCTCCTCCGCTCCCCAGTCCGCGGCGGCGCTCGCGATCTGCTTGGTCCGCAGGACGGCCAAGGGACCGTTCTCGGCGATCTTCTGTGCCAGGGCCAGAGCGCCCTCCCGTGCCCCGCCGGCCCGTGTCACACGGTTGACCAGGCCGATCTTCGCGGCTCGCGGTGCTTCGATCGGTTCACCGGTGAGCAGCATCTCCAGTGCCAGCGCCTGCGGCACCCGGCCCGGCAGGCGCAGTGCGGCGCCGGCGGCCGGGACGAGGCCGCGCTTCACCTCGGGGACGCCGAACCGCGCCGTCTCGCCCGCGACCACCATGTCGCAGGCCAGCACGAGTTCGAGTCCCCCCGCCAGCGCCCAGCCCTCCACGGCGGCCACCAACGGCTTGCGGGGCGGCGTCATCGTGATGCCGCACAGCCCCCGGCCCTCCAGGCTCGGGGACTCACCCCGGAGGAAGGCCTTGAGGTCCATGCCGGCGGAGAAGTTCCCGCCGGCCCCGGTCAGCACGCCGGCCCTCAGGTCCTCGGACGCGTCGAGTTCGTCGGCTGCCGCCGCGATGCCCTCGGCCACGTTCCGGTTCAGTGCGTTCCTGGCGTCCGGCCGGTTGATCGTGATCACCAGTACGGCGCCTGTCCGTTCGGTCAGAACGTCCTTCGAGCTCACATCTCTCCCTTCGGTTCCGCGACAAGCGGATGCGACGACCACACGGCACGCCGACGTCTGCGGCCCACCTAGAGGAGAGGGCGGGAAGGCGTGGCACTCACACTTTACCAAGCATTGATGGATTAAGTCGTCGTCCTCACCCCGGACGCTCCTGTGACAACAACTGCGGCGGCGCCCGCCCCACCGCCGACCGACTGGGTGGGGCGGGCGCCGCCGGGGTTTGGACAACCTCACGAATGCCGAGGGCGACGGGGGCGCCCGCCCCTCCGGGAGGGGCGGGCGGGGTTCCTCACTCCCTCCCGGAGCCGATACCGGGAGCCTTGCGCAGGAGCGAGATCGGATCGTGGTCGTCGACCGCGGTGGCGGTCCTGGCCACCATCTCGAGACTGACCTCGCCGGGTTGCATGTCCGGCTGGAGGGAGCCGTGACCGATGGTGCTCAGCCAGGCGTGGTAGGGCTACAACGTCTGCTGTCGATACGCCGTCCAGGCCTCCTTCGACGTCGGCGGCTCACCCCCGCCGCGTCGAGCCGGTGGAGATAGTGCTCGAGCAGATCACGTTCCCAGGCGCGCCGGGCCTCCACCGTCAACCAGCCGGTGAGCAGACAGGAAACGTCGTACGCCCACGAGCCGCGCAGCACGCACTGCCAGTCGGTGAAGCCCATCTGTTCTTCGTCGGTGACGTAGGTGCTGCCGATGTGCGGGGCGCCGTGCAGCCGCAGTCCGGCTCTCATCGGTTCCAGGTTGTTCACGGTCCGTGCGGCGAGCGCGGACGGGATGACATCGCGTCCGCGCTCCGCGCCGGGCCGGGCGGTGCCCTCCCGGCCGAAGAAGTCACCGGCGCGAGCGACATAGTCGGCGGGCGCGTTGACCAGCGGACGCACCTCGGGCGAGTTCCAGAACAGGCCGTGCCAGGCGGCCATCTGGTCGAGCAGGACGACCATCTCGTCGCGGGTGACGTAGCGGGCCGGCACCAGGAACTCCGCCCCCTTGATGTGCACGAGGTCCTCGAAGGGAGATCGAGCGCCACGACACCGGGTCGAAGGCGCCGTAGTAGCCGAGCGGTGCCTCGATGTCGAGGTCGGGACGGAAGTCGCGGTAGAACGTCGGCTCACCGGAGATGTTGCCGATGAAGCCGAGCATCATCCGCTGCTTGAAACGCTGGGTGGTCTTGCTGAAGAGCGTCGAGGGCAGCCCGGCGTCGTCGCCCGCCCGGTTGTGGCGCACCTCGGTGCGCCAGCGGGTCGAGCTGCCGGCGGATGCCTCCGTGGTCTGCGACCAGATGACTCCGGCGCCGGGTACGTCGCGGCACAGCACGTCGGTCAGCCACGTGTCGGTGACCGCGTCCGGAGTCGCCGGGACGGCCGTGCGGCCGTCGGGGCAGCGCGCGCTCGCGCGCGACCTGAACGGCGAGCCATGCGGTACGCGACGTCCGGTACAGCCGTGAGGTCGGATCGCCGGTGCCGTGGAGCAGGGTGCGGAGGGCGCGCGCGACGGCGGCCAGAGCCTGGACGGCGTTCGTCATCGTCATCGGTCTCCTTCGGAAGCCAGGTCCTGGAGCCGGGTAATGCCATCGACGGCTGGGGAGTTGACGGTGGTGGATGTCGTGGGGGCACGTGGTGTCCCGGCCCGAACCAGGTCGGGCCGGGACGGGTCATGCGAGTTCGAGCGCGGCCTCCGGACAGCTCGTCACGGCCTCGCGGACACCGGCGACGTGTTCGTCACCGACCTCCGCGAGCAGCACGACGACCTTGCCGTCGTCGTCCACGTCGAAGACCTCCGGGGCCAACAGGGCACACCTGCCGTGGCCCTGACATCGTGTCACATCAACGATGACCTTCATGGTCGCTCACCTCACCCGGTCGAACTCGATGTCGACGGTGTGGAGTGCGTTGCTCTGGCCCGGGACCCACTTGATGTCGGCGGCCGGCGCGAGCCTGATGTTCTTGACCCGCTTCAGCAGTTCCTCGAAGGCGATCTCGATCTGCATGCGGGCCATGTTGGAGCCGACGCAGCGGTGGACACCCATGCCGAAGGCGGCGTGGCCGCTGCGCGCCTCGTCGAAGACCAGCTGGTCGGCGTCACGGAACTTGGCTGTGTCCCGGTTGGCGGAGTCGAACCGGACCTGTACCCGCTCGCCCTTCTTGATCAGCACACCGTTGAGCTCGACGTCCCGGGTCGCCACGCGTGCCATCGCGGCGACGGGGGAGTCGAGGCGGAGGAACTCGTCCATGTCCCGGCGCACCCACGCGGGGTCCCGCAGCCGGTCCTCGAGCCCGGGGTGCTGCGTGAGCCGGTAGGCGATGTTGCCGATCGCGGCCCGCGTGGTGTCCAGGCCCCCGAGGACCAGGATGCCCAGGCAACCGATCTGCTCCTCCTGGGTGATGGGCCGGTCGCCGAAGCGGCCGTTGACGAGGCGGGCGAGCACACCGTCGCCGGTGATCCCGCGTTTCTTGGCACGCTCCAGGTACTTGGTACACATGACGAACAGCTGCCCGAACAGCTCTGGTGTGGCTGCCTCGGCGACGGCGAGCGCGAGCTCCTGGGCCGCGTTGAGCTCCTCGTCGGTGAGGTCGTTGAAGATAACTTTTGTCAGCATCCGGCCGACGTAGGGGCCGGCGTACTCGTTGAGGATCTCCGCGGAGCCGCGGTCGATGAACGCGTCGATCAGGTCGACGGCGGTCTGATGCATCGCCTCCTCGTACGGCGCGAGCGCCTTGCGGGAGAAGAGCGGGTTGAGCAGCTGCCGGGCCGCGGTCTGGACGGGCGGGTCGTCGTCGATGGGGCAGAGCGACGGCACGCCGGTCGGCACCAGCGGTGACTCGGTCGAGGAGAACGTCTCCCAGTCCTCCATGACCCGTCGTACGTCGTCGTAGCGGCTGACGATGTAGAAGCCGCCGTTTCCGTCCGTGTGTGCCACCGGGCATCGTCCCCGGGCGTAGTCGAACAGCTCCCACTTCACCCGCTGGTCCTCCCAGCTGAAGAGGTCGAAGTGGCTGAGCTGCTCGGCGAGTTGCTTTTGTCTGTCGTCGAGTTGCTGTTGGTTGTCGCCTTGACGCGTCGTCGTCACGGAGCCTCCTCGGCAGCGGGATCGGTTCAGAACTGGTTGACGATCACGCCGCGGATGTTCTTGCCTGCGAGCATGTCGGCGTAGCCCTCGTTGATCTGGTCGAGGGAGTAGGTGCGGGTGACCAGCTCGTCGAGCTGGAGCTTTCCTGTCCGGTACAGGTCGGCGAGGCGGGGGATGTCGGCGCGCGGGTTGCAGCCGCCGTACACGGTGCCGAGCAGGGACTTCTCGAACAGCGCGAACATCTGCAGGCCCAGAGTCGCCTTGTTGTCGACGTTGCGGGCCATGCCGGTGAGGACCGCGCGACCGCCCTTGGAGACGAGGTCGAGGAACGGCTGGATCATCTCCCCCTCGACCACGCCGATCGTGCACACCCCGACATCGGCCATGACGCCCCGGGTGACGTCCTGCACGATGCCCATCGCCTCCTCCATGGAGGCAGCGGTGTGCGTGGCACCGAGAATCTTCGCCTGGTCGGTTTTGAAGGCCACCGGGTCGACGGCCACGATGTTCTGCGCGCCGGACATCCGGGCGCCCTGGACCGCGTTCGCGCCGATGCCGCCGATCCCCACCACCACGACGGTCTCGCCGGGTTGGACCTTGCCGATGTTGACCGACGATCCCCAGCCGGTCGGCACCCCGCAGCCGAGCAGACAGGCGACCTCGAAGGGGATGTCCTGGTCGATCTTCACGACCGACGTCTCGTGCGCGACGGTGCGCTCGCTGAAGGTGCCCACGAGGGAGAGCGTGCCGACGTCCTTGCCCCGGGCATGCGCGCGGTACCCGCCGCTGATCATCGAGCCTTCCATCAGGAACTGCCCGTAGTCGCACAGGTTCGACCGTCCGCTCGCGCACCAGCGGCACCGTCCGCAGGCGGGCAGGAACGAGAACACCACGTGGTCGCCCACGGCCAGGTGCTCGATGCCGGGACCGACCTGCTCGATCACGCCCGCACCCTCGTGCCCACCGATGGTGGGGAGCGCGGCGTATCCGTCGCCGGCCCGGACATGATCGTCGGAGTGGCACATGCCGGCGGCCTCGATCCGTACGAGGACCTCGTTCTGCTGGGGCGGGTCGAGTTCGATCTCCTCGACGCTCCACGGCTGGCCGGTCTCCCAGAGGATGGCTGCCTTTGACTTCACGGTGTGACCCCTCTCACGCCTTAGGTGGCGGTAATCACACAGTGTTGGGTTCGATGTGTCAAGCCTCCGGTCGAAAACGCTCCGACGTCGGCCGTGCCGGTGCTCATAACCCCTTGGGTGATACCGAAGTGCCCGGCAGGAAGGGCCTCGATGCCGGGCGTCGGTACACTCGCCCGTGTGGCGCCCGGCCGATCGACCCGACGATCCTCCCGAGAAAACGAACACCGTGAGGTGAGAGAGTTGAACGCGCGGCTGAACCCACGAGCGAAATGGCTCCTCGGTGGCGTTCTGTGCCGGGGCGATATCAGTGGTGTGGGGATGCTCGGCGGGGCCAAGGCCCTGCTGAGCTCGCCCCTGCAGCTTGGCCGGCGTCAGCTGCTGGCGTACCGAACGCTGCATCGTTCCCGCACAGGTCGCGGCCGCCATCTGCACGGCGCCGGTGAGGGCGAGCACCGTCAGCCACCCGGGACCGGGCCGGGCAAGGAGCAGTGGGACACCCAGCACCGGGTAGAGCCCGAAGGCCGCCGGCATCACCGGGCCCGGCCCGAACCGCCTCGCGAGCCGCGGGGCCTTCAGCGCGCCGATGACGCCTCCGATGCCGGAGATGCCTATAGACGATGCCCAGCCCGAGCGTGCCCGCGTCCAGCACGGTGAGCAGGTAGTACGCGCGGTACACCTCGATCAGCGCAGCGAACCAGATCCGGTCCGACGGCTCGTACCGCACCGGACCGGCGAGCTGCCTGCGCAGCACCGCGTTCTCATGCCGCAGCACCAACAACTCGGCATCCTTGGCCGCGCGTCGACGCAACAGCACCGCCGGGACCGACAGCAGCTTCCGCGTCCCCCGACACACCAGTGAGACGATCACCCGGACAGGGTTCCAGGAGGCCCTTGTGACGCGCCGGCCCCACTCTGAGCAGCAGCGACGAATTCCGAACGGCACAGGTGGGACTGGGTGCGGCTCGGTGAGTGCAGCGGACGGGAACCTCCCTCGACCTTGGCCATCTGCCGGCCTGTGCACGGGCAGGCAGGGGGAAGCGGGGCCCGGCCAGGGCGGCCCGTTACGGTTGAACCATCGGCCTCCACGACCCTTCGGGCTCGTGGACGTCGTGCTGAGCCGTTCGCACCGAGGAGACCCACGTTGGACATCAGGGCACCGCAGCCTGCTGAGGGGGACGACATGTTCTGGCGGGAGCGCCGCACGTGCTTCCTGACCACGCTCAGGCCTGACGGCACTCCGCACCTCATCCCCGTCGGCGTCACCTACGACCCCCAGGCACGGATCGCCCGCGTCATCACCGACGGCGGCAGCAAGAAGGCGCGCAACGTCCGCGCCGCCCTGGCCGTCGGCACCGAGGCACGCGTGTCCGTGGGGCAGGTCGAAGGCCGGCGCTGGTGCACTCTCGAAGGCACAGCCGTGATCAAGGACGATCCCGCCTCCGTTGCCGATGCCGAGCGCCGGTACGCCGAGCGGTACAAGACCCCGCGGGTCAACCCGAACCGGGTCGTCATCGAGATCACCGTCAGCCGCGTCATGGGCACCGCGAAGCCCTCCGGGTGGTGATTCCCAGCCCCGACCCGGGGTGGGCGGCCTACAGGCAGGCTTTCCGTGGATGCCCACTCGAACTGAACCAGTGCACGTCACACCTGAACCGCTCCGGATTCGACAGGGACTCGATCGACGGCCCGCCCCGCCCCCGGGCATCGAGTCCCGATCCGGTGTCCTGGGCGGCGCGGGCCTTCTTCACCCAGCCCCGCAACGACTCCGGACTGACCCCGAGTTCCCGCGCGACCTCGGTCACTGTCCGGCCCGACGGCCACACGAGTTCGACCGCGTCCCAGCGGAGCCTACGGATGTGGCGTAGCTGGGGCGCTTGCGTATTGATCTTGGTTGTGGCCTGCTGATGCTCAGCTGTACTGGGCGGTATCGAGGGAGGGTTACGCGGCGCGGAGGCGTGGGTGACTGGTGGCATGTGGCTGAGCTGGCTGTTTGTGCTGCGCGATGAGCTGAGCGAGGTGGCGGCTTTTGCGCAGCGTGGTCGCCGCGTGTTGTAGGCAAGCGGAGATTGCCGGCCGGTGTGCGGCCACGTCACCGGCGACCCCGCCGGCCCGCGTCCGACCCCCGTGCGCCTCCAGCACGCGCCGCAGGCCAGAGGGAACAATCCGCATCATGGACACGGTCATCCCTCAACCAGTTCCCGCGGCGGCCACCGCCTGCCCCACATGGTGCGACTGGGACCACACCGCCACTCACCAGGACGACAGCCCTCACATGCTGCTGGGACCTGGGATCGCCGCTCCCCGCCGCGCCGGAAAGCCGGGATGGCTGGAACTTTTGACCACCCTGACCTGCGACCGTTCCGACGAAGAACCTGACGCTCAGCCGTACGTCATGCTCGAGGCCACGAGAGCAGAAGAAGCCGAGGTGACCAGCAGGGAACAGCTCCGGCAACTCATCCACGAGCTACGCCAGATGGCAGACGAGCTGCAGAAGTGGGAGCACCACCTGCCCGACACACCCGCCGCACACAGCCAGGCCTGACAGACAACGACAGGGGCGTGTGTTTCAGCACTTCCGGCCGACCGAGCAGCTGCTCCAGTCTCACGCGGACCTGTGGCTGACACCCCTGACCAAAGTGCGCCCGGAGACGTACGGCGGTGTCTGGCCCGACGTCCTGGACCAGGCCGACCGGTAACTATGCGAGCGCCTGGGGCAAGAGGCCGATGCCGATGAGGACGGGCCGCTGCGGGGCATCGTGACGGCGACTTCAGCCTCGCCGAGCGACTTGCTGCCGCGACCGCCACGCTCATCGGCCAACTGGGGCCGGGGACCGCAGCGGACCAGGACGGGCAGACCCGCTGACGCCCTCAACGCCCCGCACCCGGCACGTCCCCGACAGCCCCGGACCGGACTGCGTCGGCCTGGCCGCGCGGGCCGGGAGGACAGCGGTGCCCGAGGCGCCGGCCGGGCATCGCTGCTGCGGGTGCCGTAGCAAGGGGGGCCGGTCTGCCGGCCGCCGGGTTCAGCGGTCGGGCCGTGGCGAACTCGGACATCGCCGTCCGTTTTGAAGTGTCGTGCCGCGACTGGCTGCCTGCCGCGCGGCGGGCCCGGCGTCGTCGGCGGTCAGACCCAGCGCGGCACGGGCCTCGTTTGCCGTTCAGTCCACGCCGTGGAGGTAGTGGGTGTCGGGACGCCGCCGGGAGATGTCCGGGCGGAGCTGGCGCTTGAGTGGGCGTTTGATGTTGATTCGCGATGGGCATTTCAACCCGCTTTGCCGTATTCATCGGTAACGTGCGCAGCCTGAAATGCCTGGAAGTTCCGCACTGGTGAGAATCTTCCGCCCCATTGCTAAACCAGACGGAATCCAGCTCCGATAAGCTGATCAAACGGGCGCACGAGCCGGCACCCGGAAGGCCGTGAAGGCGCGCGTAAGGTGCGAATCAGCCCGAAGGTTGTTGGTCGCAGGAGCGACTTAGTGCCGCAATCCATCCCTAAACGCCCTCTGATAGCCACACCCGGCACCCCTGGGCGTCCCCACCCTACGAATGGGGGGACCAACCCGGGAAAGAATGTAGAGCCCTCTGACAGGGGACAAGGCCCAGGATCGAGTCGAGCACCAACCGGTCTGCTTACTTGCGCACCCCGCCGCCTCTTCGCAGGTCATATACAGGAAGGAGCGGCTGGATGATCTCCCACATCTCATCGGTCAGACTGGGCGGGCAGCATGGGCCGCTGACGGCCTCGGAGTTCTCGCACTGGCACACACCACGTGATCATTCCGGGGCCGTCGCCATGTCCGGAGGGCAGAACCCCAACGTCACGCTTCGCGCATGATCAGCCATCCGACAGGCTCTGAGCCGCGCCGCCTGGCCCCCGGGCCGGGCTCGCGGACCCGTCCCTACGGCCCGTGTCCCTATCCGCCCGAAGTGAGACGGACCAGCAGGACGGCGGGCACGCGCGGCAGTGACACCCGCAGTCCGTTCCCGTCCCAGGCCGCCGAGCCCGCATCCGCCGCGGACGGGTGCAGGATGTCCGCACGGACCTCCCGCCCTGCCAGGTGCCCTACCGGAACCCGGAGTTCGGCCTCTCCCCCACGGCGCCAGACGGTGAGGTAGGACGTACGGCCACCAGGCACCCGCATCCCCAGGGCCAGCCACTCGTCCGTCCACCCCGGAAGACCCAGCGGCCAGAACGGTACCGCCTGTGCCAGATCCCCGCGGATCGTCCTGTACGCCCCCACCGCGTCCCGTACGAGCTCGAGCTGATGCTCCGACATCCGATCGAGGTGGCCGGACAGATGAATCCGTCCGAGCAGTGCGCCGCCCAGGGTGAAGGTGATCAGGTCGTCGTCGAACCCGGGCTGCGGGTAGGCCCAGACGGCGCCCTGCTCGGGCGGAACCGCCGTCGGCGCGGCCGCGGCGATCGTTGGGTAGCGCAGCGGGTCCTGCTGGTCGCTGGTGGACTGGAGCTGAGTGACGGCGAGAGTGGCCCCGTCCATCCTCATCCCGCCCGAGGCGCAGTTCTCCACGACCAGCCCGGGGTAACGGTCCAGAACGTCGGACAGCCAGTCCAGGTAGGCCTGGGCGTGGCCGAGCAGCCCGGCTCCCGGCGCAATGTCACCGGGGGCGCAGGTTCCCGGATCGACCACGATGTTGTAGTCCAGTTTGAGATAGCCCACGCCCCAGCCGCCGACGATCCGGTCCACCGTCTTGTCGAGGTGCGCACGGGCGGCCGGGTGCCGCAGGTCCAGTTGGTGGCGGCCCTGTTCGCCGATGCGCACGCCGTCCCGCTGGAAGAAGGCGTCCGGCGGGAGGCTGGTCGCCAGGGGGCTGCGCACCCCGACGACCTCCGGCTCCAGCCACAGCCCGGGCACCATGCCTCGCTCCCGGATCCGGTCCAGGACCGCCTGGATCCCGCCGTCGGGGAAGCGACGCGGTGAGGGCTGCCATGCGCCGACGCTGTCCCACCAGCCCTCGGTGTCGTCGTCGTACCAGCCGGAGTCGATGCAGAAGTACTCCGCCCCGGCCTCGGCGGCCGCGTCGATCAGCGGCAGCAGCTTCTCCGTCGTCGGGTTGCCCATCAGGGTGTTCATGTAGTCGTTGAAGACGACGGGGAGCGTGGTGTGGTCCGGGTGCGGACGGCGTACGGCACGGCGGTACGAGGTCAGCGCCCCCATTGCCGCGTCGAACCCGGTGCCGAGGGCCAGCGCCCCCGGCACGGTGGTGAACTCCGTGCCCGGAGCGAGCCTGACCCGCCACTGGTGCTCCGCGTCCGTGGGGCCGTTCAGCGCCAGATACGTGCCGTGCGTGTGTTCGCCCAGGTCCCAGCGCCAGCCGGCCGGGGACTCGATCTGCCACAGCCAGGTCCGGCCGCCGCCCCTTTCCGTCAGCGCTCCCATCGGCAGGTGGCCGTCGGTGGACCAGCTGCCGCGTCCGGTGAGGACGAGGGCGGCCCGGCTGTCGTGCTGGTGGGCGCCGACGTTGATGTCGGCGACGGTGTCGCGCAGCGGCTCGGCGTGCCAACGGCACTCCGCGAGCCAGTCGTTGCGGGCGTGGTGCACGTCGAGAGCGTCCGGAACGGGCAGGCCGCCGAGCAGCAGGCTGCTGACCGACTGGATGACCAGGGGCTCGGTGCCCTCGTTGCGGAGCCGGACGCGGGAGCGGAGCACCGGCAATCCGACCGGGGACGTCAACTCGACCAGCGCCGTCAACCCGCTCGCGCGGTCCCGGAGTTCGACGGTCAGCCACACCCAGCCGGCGCGGCTGCCGCTGCGGTGGTCCCGGTACCGCAGCCGCGTACCGAAGGCCGTACCGGTGAAGCGCGGCCCGGACCAGCCGCTGCCGTGGCCGAGGGCGGTCAGTTCGACGAGGGGGAGGGCCATCTCCGGTCCGCAGGTAGGTCCGGTGTCGCCGGGTGGGGTCAGCCGGACCAGCCGGAGGGTCCCGTCGGAGGCGGTGGCGATCTCGATCCGGAGCGCCGAGTGTCCCCAACTGATCCTGGCATCCGGGTAGTCGGCGACCTTCGTCGTCGAATCCGCCGTATCGGTCAAGGCGTTTCCCCCTCCTGACCCCGCCCTGCCCGTCCGTCGGCGGCGGTCTGCGTCAGCCGCGTGAATCCATCGTTACCGTCTCTTGACGGCCGCATTGTGACCGGTCACAATCCTGGCATGAATGTGACCGGTCACACAAGGCGCCCTGCGAGCATCAGGGACGTCGCGACCGCCGCCGGGGTCTCCTACCAGACCGTCTCCCGGGTGATCAACGGCCATCCCAGCGTCAAGCCGTCCACCCGGGAACGGGTGCTCGCCGCCATCGACGAACTGGGCTTCCGTCGCAACGCCACCGCGCTCGCCTTGGCCAGCGGACGCGGCAGGGCCGTGACCGTGCTCACGGCCAACACCACCCACTACGGTTACGCCTCCATTCTCCAGGGCATCGAGGAGGCCGCCCGCGCCGCCTCGTATGCGGTGGGAATCGGCGTCCTCGAATCGGTGGACGAGGCCGCTGCCGCCGCCGCGGTGCAACGGGCGGCGGACGCGGGCGGCGGGCTGATCGTGATCGCCTACGATCCGGCCGGTGTACGGGCCCTGGGCGCCGTCCCCGCCGGACTGCCGGTCGTCGGCGTGATCGAGACCCCCGCGAGCCCGCCCGGGAACGACCGCCCCTGGGTGTGGACCGACGACCGCGAGGCCGCCTACGAGGCGACCCGCCATCTGCTCGCCCTCGGCCACGAGACCGTGCACTACGTCGCCATCCCCTCCAGCACCCGGCGCACCAGCGCCCGCACCACCGGCTGGCGGCAGGCGCTCAAGGAGGCGGGAGCGCCCGAGCCCCTTCCGGTACAAGGCTGCTGGGGTCCGGCCGGCGGCCACGGGGCGGGCCGGAAGCTGGCGAAGGACCCGGACGTCACCGCGATCCTGTGCGGCAACGACGACCTCGCGCTCGGGGTGCTGCGTGCCCTGCACGAGTCCGGCCGGTCCGTCCCCGGCGAGGTCAGCGTCGCCGGCTTCGACGACGCCCCGCACTCCGCTTATCTGACCCCGTCTCTGACGACCGTACGCCTGGACTTCACCGGCCTCGGGCGGGCCGCCTTCGCCCTGCTGCACGGGGTGCTGGAGGAGTCCGCGCACATCGCCCCGCACCCCGTCTCCGTGCCGGAGCTGGTGGTGCGGGAGAGCTCGGGGGCGCCGCCCGCGGGTGGCTGAACGGCTCTTAGGAACACCGCGGTTCTGAGTCCTGCTTCCTGAACCACCCGTTCTCGAAAGGCACGAGATGAAGACAAGAGCTCTCCCCGCCCTGGCACTGATATGCGCCGTCGGCCTGGCCGTCACCGCGTGCAGTGACCCCACCGCCGGCGACTCCGGTGCGGACGCGAAGCAGACGACGGTCGACCCGACCGCCCGCCTGGACGGCGTGAAGCTGACCGTGTGGACCGCGCAGAACACGGTCAACGCACCGCAGCAGGTCATCGACGCCTTCGAGAAGGCCACCGGCGCCGAGGTGGAGACCCAGGCGATCCCGGACCTGTACGAGCAGAACGTGCCGACCAAACTCGCCTCCGGCGACCGGCCCGACCTGATGTTCTGGCAGCCGTCCATCTCCACGCTGCCGTTCATCCAGCCGCAGCAGAACCTCCTGACCCTCGACGGGGAGGAGTGGGTCTCCAGGCTCGGCGACACCGAGCGCTCGCTCGGCGTCATCGACGGCAAACGGTACGCGGCCATCGTCACCAGCCCCGCCATGCTCGGCGTCTACTACAACAAGGACGTCTTCCAGCAGGCGGGACTGAGCGAGAAGGACTTCCCCACGTCGTACAACGATCTCCTGGCCCTCGGCCGGACCGTCACGGAAAAGACCGACGCGGCCGGCTTCTACGAGGCCGGCGGCGACAAGTGGCCCCTCCAGTGGCAGATGCAGATCCAACTCACCGACCTCGACCAGCAGTGGTGGGCCGGCCTGAACGAGAACAAGGAGAAGTGGACCGACCCGGTCGTCGTCGCCGCCATCAAGAAGTACAAGGAGGAATTGCTCGACGCGGGGCTCGCCCAGAAGAACTACCGGACCGGCACCTTCACCGGACAGGCGGACGCGCTGTGGAAGGGCGAGGCCGCCATGGCCCTCAACGTCACCTCCTTCCAGAGCCAGTTGCAGGCCAAGCACCCCACGGCGGAGATCGACCGGACGATCGGCTGGTTCCCGATCACCAACTCCTCCGCCACCGGCATGTACTCACCCGACCAGACCAACGGTGTGGTTGCCTTCAGGACCGGCGACGAGAAACGGCAGAACGCAGCCCGGCAGTTCCTCGCCTTCTGGCTCGGCCCCGACTACGCCGGCTACATCAAGGCGATGAAGATCCCGTCCGTACAGCCCTCCGTGCCCACCCCCGACGGGCTCCCGCAGACGTCCAAGGAGCAGGTCGCGGCCCTGTCCAAGGCCATCGGGGTCTTCCAGGCCAAGGCCATCGTCGCCCCGGACACGCACCTCTACCTCGCCGACATGATCTACGGCAAGAAGAGCCCGCAGCAGGTCGCCCAGGCGATCCAGGACCAGTTCGCGCAGGTGGCCAAGGCTCAGGGCGCACCCGGCTTCTAGACAACCCGATTCCCCACTTCCCCGACATCCACGGGCGGGACTTCCGATGGCGGACACGGCCATACGTACGCGTAAGCAGGGGTCGGCACGAGTGAAGGGCGCAGCGAAGAGGGCGGGCCGGCTGCCGCGCGCCGCCACGCACCACCCCTGGTGGTTCGCGCTCCCCGCGATCGCCGTCTTCGCGGGCTTCTTCCTGGCGCCGAACCTGCTCAACTTCTACTACCCGTTCACCAACTGGTCCTCTTACCACGCGGACATCGCCTTCACCGGCCTCGACAACTTCAAGACCATCGCCGACGACGGCTCGCTGCTGCGCGCGATCCGCACGACCCTGCTGTACGCCCTGCTGGCGGCGCTGTTCCAGAACGGCTTCGGGCTCGTGCTCGCCCTGCTGCTGGAGGCCGACACCCGCTTCAACCG
Organism: Streptomyces sp. P9-A2; assembly: GCF_036634175.1. Classification (NCBI taxonomy): domain Bacteria; kingdom Bacillati; phylum Actinomycetota; class Actinomycetes; order Kitasatosporales; family Streptomycetaceae; genus Streptomyces; species Streptomyces sp. P9-A2. The sequence continues at coordinate 9,125 of NZ_JAZIFX010000001.1, read as the reverse complement.
GTTCTTCCGCGCCGTCTTCTTCCTGCCGGTGCTCATCTCGGCGCTCGCCACCGGCTACGTCTTCCAGGCCCTGCTCGACCAGGACGGCGCCGTCAACTCCGTTCTCGGCACCGACGTTCCATGGCTGGGCTCGACGACCTGGACGCTGGTCCTGGTCACCCTCATCCACGGCTGGAAGTGGATGGGCCTGGCCATGCTGATCTATCTGGCCGGGCTCAAGGGCATCCCCGGCGAGATGCTGGAGGCCGCGAAGTGCGACGGCGCCGGCCCCTGGCGGACCTTCCGGTCGGTGCGCTGGCCGATGCTCGCGCCGGCGGTCACCTTCAACGTGACCACGGCGCTGATCGGGTCGATGAACACGTTCGACATCGTGCAGGCCACCACGGGTGGCGGGCCCGCGGCTTCCACCGAGGTGTTCAACATCTACATGTTCCGGGTCTTCGGGCAGGGCCTGTACGCCCAGGCCTCCGCGATGAGCCTCGTCCTGTTCCTGGTCGTGGTCGCCATCGCGATCCCGCTCGTCATCGGCCTGCGGCGAAGGGAGCAGATGCCATGACCCCGGTGTGGCGGTACGGCCGCCCGGTCCTCGTCCTCCTCCTCGCCGGGCTCGCCGTGGGCGTACCGCTGTGGCTGGTCGCCCTCACGTCGGCCAAGCCGCAGGCGGATGCCGTCACGCCGAACCTGGACCTGCCGCGGCACTGGCAGCCCGGCAGCAACTACCAGGACGCCGTCAGCCAGGGCGAGATGGTGCGCGGCTTCTTCAACTCGCTCATCGTCGTGGTGCCTTCGGTGGCCCTCGTCCTGATCCTCGGAGCGGGCGCCGCCTGGGTCTTCGCCCGCCGCAAGTCCAAGCTGGTCTCGGCGGCGTACGCGCTGTGCATCAGCGGACTGCTGCTGCCGCCCGCCGTCATCACCATCGTGATGGAGCTGCGGCAGCTCGGGCTCGCGAACACCCGGCCCGGGATGATCGCCGTCTACACCGGAATGTACCTCTCCACGTCGATCTTCTTCATGACGGGCTTCATCCGTACCATCCCCGTCGAGCTGGAGGAGGCGGCGCGGATCGACGGGGCGAAGCCGTCCCGGATCTTCCTGCGGATCGTCCTCCCCCTGCTCAGGCCGGTGATCGCCACCGCGACGATCATGGTGATGCTCTACGCCTGGAGCGATGTCTTCTACGCCTTCTTCGTCCTCGGCGGCGGAGAGCGGGCGACCCTCCCACTGAACCTCTACCAGGTCGCCGGCGCCCAGCTCTACCTCAACAACTGGCACCTCGTCTTCGCGTACGTCGTGGTGATGAGCCTGCCCATGGTCGCCGTGTTCCTCGTCGGCCAGCGAAAGATCGTGTCCGGAATCACCAGTGGAGCCGTCAAGTGACCGGAGGTCCAACAGCGTGATCACCCCCACCCGCACGAGAGGCCGTACAAGGACCCGCACGAGGTCCCGTGCGAGAACCGCCTTCCTCACCACCGTACTTGGAGCAGTCGTCATGGCAGGCACCCTTCCCGCGGCGGGGCCCGCGGCAGCCGCCGCCGACCCGCAATGTGTCACCGTCGACCTCGCCGCCTCCGAAGGGCCGGTGACGCACGGCGCCAACGGCGCGCTGTACGGACTCAGTGACGACAGCGTGCCCAGCGACGCCGTCCTGGAGCCCTTGAAGATCACCAGCATCTCGCAGAAGCCGGAGGGCGGTGCCCAGCACCCCAACGGCGACGCACTCACCGTCTCCAAGTCGTTCTTCCGCAACGGTGGCGGCGAGATCAACGTGATGATGCAGGACATCTACGCCAAGTGGCCGTACGAGGACCTCGGCATCAACGACTACCTCCCCAAGGTCGACAAGATCGTCAAGGAGGTATCGGCCAACCCGAACAGCGACCGCTTTGTCTACATCCCGTTCAACGAGCCCGACTGGATCTGGTACAACATCGGCGTCTCCGACCAGGCGCAGTACGAGATCAACCGGGACCGGTTCTTCAAGGACTGGAAAACGGTGTACCAGCGCATTCGCGCGATCGACCCAGACGCGAGGATCGCCGGACCCAACGAGACGGGTTACCACACCCGGCTGATGACCGACTTCCTCGCCTTCGCCCAGCGGGAGAACGTCCTGCCCCAGGTGATGACCTGGCATGAGCTGAGCTCGAGCTCGCTGCGCGACTTCCAGGCACACTACGACAACTACCGCTCGATCGAACGTCGGTTGGGCATCGCACCGCTGAAGATCAACATCGACGAGTACGCCAACCGCCGTGACCTGTCCGTGCCGGGGCAGCTCGTGCAGTGGGTCTCGATGTTCGAGCGGAACAAGGTGTACGCCAACCAGGCCTACTGGGACGCCGCCGGCAACATGGACGGCAACGTGGTGCGGTCAAACATTCCCAACGGCGGCTGGTGGTTCTTCCGCTGGTACGCCGGGCTGACCGGCGACACCGTCAAGGTGACCCCACCGCAGGCCAACACCATCGACACCCTCCAGGGTCTCGCCTCCCTCGACACCTCGCGCCGCCAGGCGCAGATCCTGCTCGGCGGCTCCGCCGGCGACTCCGACGTCGTGGTGCGGAACGTTTCCCGACCCGTCTTCGGCCGCACGGTCACCGCGACGGTCACCGAGGCCGCCTGGTCCGGCTACGAGGGCCAGCACGCGACGCCGCGCGTCCTCGCGCGGACGAAGGTGAAGGTGGCCGACGACGGCTCGGTGACCGTCCCGCTGCGCGGCCTGCACAAGATGTCCGCGTACCGGATCGTCCTCACCCCCGGCGGCTCCGGCACCCCGTCCGCCGCCTCCGTGCCCTGGTCCGCCTCGTACGAGGCCGAGGACGCGGCCATCACCGGCGGCCGGGTCTACACCCAGGGCACCGTCAGCAACCCCAACGGCTACGCGGCCTCCGGAACGAAGGACGTCGGCTCGCTCAACCAGGCCTCAAGCAAGGTCGACTTCACCGTGACGGTGCCCGAGGCCGGGAGGTACGACCTGTCGATCCTCTACGGCAACCAGTCCGGCGCCCCCGCCACACAGAAGCTGTCCGTCGACGGCGCGGACCCGGTCACGGTCACCTACCCCTCTACGGAAAACTGGACCTACCGCGCCAAGAAGGACGTCAGCGTGGAGCTGTCGGCCGGAACCCATGTGCTGTCGCTCTCCAAGGGCGACGCCGAAGTCACCCTCGACCGCGTCGACCTGACCGCGCGCACCGGAGCCCCGTCCGCCTCGTACGAGGCCACGCTGGCGGACATCAGCGGAAAACCCTCGTACGACTACTCCTCCTCGGCCGGGGTAGGCACGGGTGCTCTGGTCCTGCGCCAGGGCGACAAGACGATCTTCGACGTGTACGCCCCACGCGACGGCCACTACAGGGTGGTGTCGCGGGCCTCGGCGGCGGTGAAGCTCACCCTGCACGGAGAGAAGGTGACGGCGGCGCCCGGCCGGCCCCTGCGGCTGTACCTGGCAGCGGGCAACAACCGCGTCGCCATGACGGCCGGGTACGCCTCCGTGCGCTCCCTGGACGTCATGGGTGACGGCTCGACCGCCGGCACGCTCTCCTACGAGGCCGCATCCGCCACCCTGGCGGGCGGGGCGAAGCTCGTCGACTCTCCCCACGCCTCCGCCGGTTCGTACATCGGCGACCTCGGCAACAGCGCCGCCGCCACCGCCGAGTTCACGGTAGACGCGCCCAGGTCCGGCCGCTATCTGCTGGTCGTCCACTACGCGCACAACGACCGGCGCGACAACGGTCACGCCTACAACACGGACATCATGTCCCGTACGGCGGACATCACGGTGGGGAGCGCCACTCCCCGGAAGGTCACCTTCAAGAACACCTGGAGCTGGGACGACTACTGGACGCTGAGCGTTCCCGTCGACCTGAAGGAGGGCTCCAACAGTGTGACGTTCGGGAACACGAGCGCGTGGGCTCCGAACATCGACCGGATCGAACTGGGTCGGGTCATCGGCCAGCCGTAGTCCCTCGAGCCGGCCCTTACCCAGTGGTCGGCGGGCACCTACCCGCCGACCACTGGCGCCCTGACTGCCCGAGAGCGTCGTCCCCCGAGGCGTCCGCGCCGCACCGGTGTGCGCACCGTCGACCGCCCCCTTGACCAGGTCGACCTGGCGCGCGTCGGCCCCCTTGGCCAGGTGTGCCACCCGGCACGTTTCTCCTTGCCACAGCACGTTCGGGCCGCCGGTCAGGCCGTGGTCAAGGGGGTGTGTGATAGGGGGCCTGCCCGCCGCTGGGGCGCACCTGGTGCGGTGCGGTGGTGCGCACCACCGCCGTCCCGGGGCGCACTACACGATGGACAGGCGCACCGAGTGCGCACCGGCCGGTGCGAGGTGCGCATCGAGGGCCTGGCCCACGCCGACGGCCTCCAGCTGTCGCAGGACACCGGCGACGGTTTCACCGCACTCTTCCTCGGTGAGGACCTGCCTGACGAAGGAGATGACCGCGTAGGCGATTCCTTCCGCCGCATTCGAGCCGGCCTGCGACGCCCAGTTGCCCAAGGTGGTCACGAGGACCCGCCCGACGGCCGCCAGGGCGAAGGAGTCGTCGCACGGGTCCGGGTCGATGCCGCACAGAGCGGTGACCGGGACGACGATCCGCTTGGCGACGTCCACGAGCAGCCAATGCATTCGCGGATCCGGCGCTGGCGAACCCGGCGGCTGCTTCGGTGTCGCCGGCCTCCACGGCCCGGAGGTAGCTGAAGGCACTGATCGCTGCATCCGGCGTCAACGGAGCGAGCGGCACGCCGGGAACCTGGGACATGAGCGGGTTCTGGATCATGGGCAGCTCCTCACATACGGGCCGCTGCGCTGATCGCGGCGGCCTCAGAAGCGATCCTCGGAGCGCGGACCTGTGGACAGAGTCCGCACACCGGCGGTGAGCGCACCCACCGGGACGACTGTGACGACGCAACGTGGTTGGCGAATCAGCACGCTTGTTGGCAAACGCCAGCTGACGTCGCTCTGCGTTGGTTCTCTTGACTGCTGTCCTGTCGCACTGAAACTGTCGGGTTCTCACCGCTTCTCGTTCGCGCTGTCGGATTCTCACTGCGCCGCGTGCTGAGCGACGGTGTTTGCCCCGTACGTGGGGTTTGATCTCATTTCTCTGGTCCAGCTCTCGCTGTACCTGTCACGGTCGTTTTCGACAGGTACGCGGAGCCGGGACCACAGCGGACTGCGGACAGGTCTTGTTCTTGGACCAGATCAGCCGATGTCCGTGTGATCAGAGCAGGGCTCGGATGGCGTCGCGCTGCTCCGGCAGGCCGGCTTCCCTGAGCCAGTGGAATCTGTTGCCAATATTTCCCCAGCAATTGTCATTGGCGGTGACGGCTTGCAGAAGCTCTCGTTGCGCGGCCGACAGTGGCAGGCCAGGGCTGTAGCCGGTGGGGAAGGCTTTGACGAGCAGCGGACCCCAGTCGCGGTCGACGGTGTAGTCGCTGGCGAGCGGTATCAGGGCCATGGCCGCCGGGGCTAGGTCCTCGAAGGCGCCGACGCGGTCAAGGACGGCCTTCAGAAGGGTGAAGCGGAGCCAGCCGTCGATCTGGGGGAGGGGGTCGGGGAACCAGTGGTCTGCCTCGGCCGGGCTTTGCAGGGCTTCGAGCAGGACGGCGGTGGCTCGTGGCATGTGCTCGCATCCGGTGGCCAAAGCGGCGCAGGCGCGCACGGCTGGATCAGGATCGTTGAGGAGGCCGGTGGTGTCCTGGCCCCAGGCGCCCATCGCCAGAGCTGCGGAGGAGCGTTCTCGGCGGCTTCCGTCTGCTGCGAGAACGTTGCGCAGGCGGTGGGCGGCGCGGGGGACGAGCTCAGCGAGGTCGGGTGCCTTCAGAAGCAGGGTGACCGTTCCGAGGGCTGCCTCTCGGGTGTCCGGATGCGGATCGTCGAGGAACGGTTCGACCGCGTCGTAGAGCTCGCGTCGGATACTCCGGCATGCGTGGATCGCTTCGAGCTCGTCTTCGTCCTCGCCGTCGTACTCATCCCCGTACTCGTCCTCGCTGCCGGGGTCTTCGCCGTAGGAGGCCGAGTCGGCGATCTGGCCGAGCCAGTCGAGTAGTGCGGCACGCAGGGGCCGGGTCCGGTCATCCCAGGGGAAGAAGCTCTCGTGCTCGGCCAAAGTCTGGGGGTGGGTCAGGATCGCTGCGACGAACAGTGCGGCCGGCGGGGTGGAACTGTACAGGGATCCTTGATGCAGCACGGACATATCGAGCATTCCCAGTGCCTCGGCCTGCACCTCGGGATCCTCGTTCAGGAGTTGACACAGGTACGGCGGGGTGTCCTCGGCACTCCCATATGCATGCTGCAAGGCGCCCCATTCAGTTGCCATGAGCAGCTCCCTGGCCGTCGAAGGCAGTCCAGATGAACCGCCCCGGGTTCGGTAGAGATCTCAGATTGTGGTGATGACCTGGGGTTTCGTGAGTTCGGTGTAGTAGTTGGCTTCGTATTCGACGGGCGGAATGTGGCCTATCTCGCCGTGGAGTCTTCGGTGGTTGTACCAGTCGACCCACTCGGCGGTGGCCAGCTCGACCTGGGAGAGCGTCTTTCAGGGCCGCCGGGGCTTGATCAACTCGGTTTTGAACAGGCCGATCGTGGACTCCATCAGGGCGTTGTCGTACGCGTCACCGACCGATCCGATGCTCGCCGCGATGCCGGCGGCGTCCAGGTGCTCGGCGAGCTTGAACGACGTGTATTGGGCGGATTCAATTGATCGTCGCAACACCTTGATCACGGAGGTGTCGCGTGGGAAGACCAGAGGGCTGGGCGACGGCGGTGACGGGGCGTCCGGCGATGCGTTCGCCGGGGCGGCCTCCGATCCGTCGGGAAGTGGAGCGGGCGTTCTGGGTGAAGATCGCCGAGGGGATGGCCAGCGAGGACGCTGCCGTCACGTGCGGCGTATCCCCGGTAGTGGGATCCCGGTGGTTCCGTGAGCGTGGCGGCATGCCGTCGATCCAGCTCAGCCCGCCATCAGGCCGGTACCTGTCCTTCGCGGAACGCGAGGAGATCGCGCTGCTCAACGCCCAGGACGTGGGCGTGCGCGAGATCGCACGCCGGCTGGGCAGGGATCCGTCGACCGTCTCGCGGGAACTGCGGCGCAACGCGGCCACCCGCGGCGGACAGCTCACCTACCGGGCCTCGATCGCGCAGTGGAAGGCGGAGCTGATGGCGCGGCGTCCCAAGACGCCGAAGCTGGTGGCCAATGAGCGGCTGCGTGAGTATGTGCAGGACCGGCTCGCCGGAGAGGTCCGGCGTCCGGACGGGACGCCGGTGGCCGGGCCGCAGACGCCGCGGTGGAAAGGACGCAACAAGCCCCGGCGTCAGGACCGGCGGTGGGCGAGGGCGTGGAGTCCGGAGCAGATCGCCCACCGGCTCAAGGCGGACTTCCCCGATGATGAGTCCATGCGTATCTCGCACGAGGCGATCTACCAGGCCCTCTACGTCCAGGGACGCGGGGCGCTCAAGCGCGAGCTGGTCGCCTGCCTGCGCACCGGCCGTGCGCTGCGGGTTCCCCGCTCCCGCTCCCGACGGCGGGCGGGCGGGCACGTCACGCCCGAGGTGATGATCAGTCAGCGGCCGGCCGAAGCTGAAGACCGTGCGGTCCCAGGGCACTGGGAGGGAGACTTGATCATCGGCACCGGCAAGTCCGCGATCGGCACGCTGGTGGAACGCACGACGCGGTTCACGATGCTTCTGCATCTGCCCCGGATGGAAGGCTTCGGTATCGAGCCGCGGGTGAAGAACGGGCCGGCGCTGGCAGGCCTGGGCGCCGAGGCCGTCAGGGACGCGATCGCCGCCACGATTACCACGCTGCCCGAGCAGCTGCGTCGCTCATTGACCTGGGACCGTGGCAAGGAGCTGGCTCAGCATGCCCAACTCCGCTTCGGCACAGGGTTGCAGGTCTACTTCGCCGACCCGCACAGCCCCTGGCAGCGAGGCACGAACGAGAACACCAACGGGCTGCTGCGACAGTACTTTCCCAAGGGCACCGACCTGTCGCGATGGGATCCCGAAGATCTCCAGGCTGTTGCTCTCGCACTCAACAGCAGGCCCCGCAAGACCCTCGGTTGGAAGACACCCGCCGAAGCCCTCAACGGGCATCTACTATCGATTCAGGAAGCCGGTGTTGCAACGACCGGTTGAGTCCGGGTTGCGACCCGGCGTCCGAGTGATGGATCAACTCGCCCGGCTGAACCGGCTGTTTATCGCGGTCGCGTTGCCAGAGGGCCATCTCCAGGGCGTCCAGCACGAAGACGGTCTCCTTCACGGTGGCCGCGGACCAGCCGACGATCCGGCGGGAGAAGGTGTCCACGACGAACGCGACATAGACGGTCGCGGACCAGGTCTTCACATGGGTGAAGTCCGCCACCCAGCACCGGTTCGGAGCGACGGCGACGAAGTCGCGGTCGACCAGATCGGGGGCCCGCTGGACCTGTCCGCCGGGGATCGTGGTGATGACGCGTCTGCCGCGCACTGCCCCCTGGATCCCGAGCTCGCGCATCAGGCGCTCGACGGTGCAGCGGGCCACCGCATGTCCCTGCCGGTTCAGCTCGCGCCAGACCTTCCGGGCCCCGTAGACACGGTAGTTGGACGTGTGGACGTCCTGGATCCGCTCCTTGAGTTCTTCGTCGCGCAAGCGGCGGGCGGAGGGCGTTTCGAGGCGTTTCTTGTGGGCGTAGTACGTGGAGGGGGCGATCTTGCAGTCGTGGTCGGTGAGGACCCGGCAGATCGGCTCGACGCCGCCGAAGCGGTCCCGGTGCTCGTCGATGAAGGCTACGAGCGCGTGTGTGGCCGGTCGAGCTCGGCCGCGAAGAAACTCGCCGCGGCCTTGAGGATCTCGTTGGCCCGCTTCAGCTCGGCGTTCTCCTTCTTCAACGCCTTGAGCTGGGCGGACTCCTCCGTCGTCGTCCCCGGACGCGTCCCCGCGTCGATCTCGTGCTGCTTGACCCAGTTCCGCAGCGTCTCGCGGGACCCGATGCCGAGCTTGTCGGTGACCGCCTGCAGGGCGGCCGTCTCGTTCGGGTGGTCGTCGCGCACCTCGGCGACCATGCGCACCGCACGACGGCGGAGCTCAAGCGGGTAACGGGAGGGTCGTGCCATGACTCAATCCTTACATGGAATCGAGCCTCCACCTGACCCG